>NZ_JBMPSU010000001.1:0-857500 GCF_049340465.1 Pseudoroseomonas sp. WGS1072
GTGCGCGACCTGCCCGGCTGGTTGCGCCCCGGCGACCTGCTGGTGGTGAACGACACGCGTGTCATCCCGGCCAGGCTGCGCGCCCGGCGCGGCGAGGCGCGGCTCGAGATCATGCTGAACCGGGCCGAGGCCGGGGGCCTCTGGCACGCCCTGGTGCGCAACGCGAGGAAGCTGCGCCCGGGCGACATCCTCGCCATCGAGGGCGCGCCGGAGCTGGCGCCGCGTGTGGTCGAGCGCCAGGAGGGCGGCGCGGTGCTGATCGACTTCGGGCCGGACCAGGGGCTGCTCGCCGCCGCGCTGGAGAGGGCCGGCGAGATCCCGCTGCCTCCCTATATCGCCCGGCCGGACGGGCCACGGCCGGAGGATCGGGAGGATTACCAGCCGATCTTCGCCGAGCGGCCCGGCGCCGTCGCCGCGCCCACCGCCAGCCTGCACTTCACCCCGGCCCTGCTGGAAGCCCTGGCGGCGCGCGGCGTCGGCCAGGCGGCGCTGACGCTGCATGTCGGCGCCGGCACCTTCCTGCCGATCCGCGCCGGGAACCCGCGCGAGCACCGGCTGCACGCCGAATGGGGGCAGATCCCGCCCGGGGCGGCGGCGGCGATCAACGAGGCCCGCGCGCGGGGCGGGCGCATCGTCGCCATCGGCACCACGGCGCTGCGGCTGCTGGAGAGCGCGGTGGACCGCGAGGGCATCGTCCATCCCTTCCAGGGCCTGACCGACATCTTCCTGCTGCCGGGCCATGTCTTCCGCTCGGCCGACCTGCTGCTGACCAACTTCCACCTGCCGAGATCGAGCCTGTTCATGCTGGTCTCGGCCTTCGCGGGCCAGGCGCGGATGCGCGACGCCTATGCCCATGCCATCGCTGAGCGCTACCGCTTCTACTCCTATGGCGACGCCAGCCTGCTGTTCCGGGAGGATGCCGCTCCATGACACTCCGCTGGAACTGCCAATGCCAGGACGGCAAGGCGCGTGCCGGCACGCTGCACACCGCCCATGGCGAGGTGCCGACCCCCGTCTTCATGCCGGTCGGCACCGCCGGCACGGTGAAGGGCATGACGGCCGATGCCGTGCGCGCCACGGGCGCGCGGATCGTGCTCGGCAACACCTATCACCTGATGCTGCGGCCGGGGGCGGAGCGCGTCGCGCGGCTGGGCGGCCTGCACCGGATGATGGACTGGGACGGGCCGATCCTGACCGATTCCGGCGGCTTCCAGGTCATGTCGCTGTCGCAGTTGCGCAAGCTCGACCGCGACGGCGTCACCTTCCAGAGCCACATCAATGGCGAGCGCTTCCGGGTGACGCCGGAGCGCAGCATCGAGATCCAGCATCTGCTCGATGCCGACATCACCATGTGCTTCGACGAATGCACCCCCTTCCCGGCCACGCACGAGGTCGCCGCGCAGTCGATGCGGCTGTCGATGGACTGGGCCGCGCGCTCCCGCGCCGCCTTCACGCCGCGCCCCGGCTACGGCCTGTTCGGCATCCAGCAGGGCAGCATCTTCGAGGATCTGCGCGCCGAGAGCAGCCGGGCGCTGACCGGCATCGGCTTCGAGGGCTATGCGATCGGCGGGCTCGCGGTCGGCGAGGGCCAGGAGGCGATGTTCCGCACGCTGGATTTCTGCGCCGGCATGCTGCCGGAGACGCATCCGCGCTACCTGATGGGCGTCGGCACGCCCTCCGACATCATCGGCGCAGTGCGGCGCGGGGTGGACATGTTCGACTGCGTCATCCCGACCCGCTCGGGCCGCACCGGCCGCGCCTATACCAGCGCCGGCGTGCTCAACATGCGCAATGCCCGCCATGCCGACGACCTCGCCCCGCTCGACGCCGAGTGCGACTGCCCGGCCTGCGCGCGGCATTCACGCGGCTATCTCCAGCACCTGTTCAAGGCCGGGGAGATGCTGGGACCGATCCTGCTCACCTGGCACAATATCCGCTACTATCAGCGGCTGATGCAGCGGCTGCGCGAGGCCATCCTGGCCGGCCGCTTCGAGGGCGAGGCCGCGGCCATCGAGGCCGGCTGGCGCCGCAGCAGCGAGGAGACCGCCGCATGACAACCTCTCACGACGTGTCCGGCCTGACCATGCTGGGGCAGGCGACGCGGCAGCCGTCATCGCCCGAGGAGGCGGTGCTGGAGCGCGTGCCCAACCCGCATCCCGGCACCGCCTATTGCGTGCGCTTCACCGCGCCGGAATTCACCTCGCTCTGCCCGATCACCGGCCAGCCGGACTTCGCCCACCTCGTCATCGACTACATCCCCGGCGCCTGGCTGGTGGAGAGCAAGAGCCTGAAGCTCTACCTCACCAGCTTCCGCAACCACGGCGCCTTCCACGAGGCCTGCACGGTGGGCATCGGCCTGAAGCTCGCCGAGGTGCTGGAGCCGGCCTGGCTGCGCATCGGCGGCTACTGGTATCCGCGCGGCGGCATCCCGATCGACGTCTTCTGGCAGACGGGCGAGGCGCCCGGCGGGGTCTGGATCCCGCCGCAGGACGTGCCCGGCTATCGTGGCCGGGGGTAGGGCGCCCTCCGTCGCCACGACGCCGGAAGGCCGCGCGGCGGAGATCCGCGACGAGGCGTTGCGCCTCGGCTTCGACGCCGTGGGCTTCGCCCCGGCCCATCTCGGCCCCGAGGTGCGGCAGCGCCTGAACGACTTCCTCGCCGCCGGCCTGCAGGGCGAGATGGGCTGGCTGGCCGAGCGCGCCGAGCAGCGCGCTCATCCGCAGGCGCTCTGGCCCGAGGCGGTCTCCGTCATCGCCCTCGGCCTGAACTACGGGCCGGAGGAGGATCCGCTCGGCATCCTGGAGCAGCGCGACCGCGCGGCGATCAGCGTCTATGCGCGCAACCGCGACTACCACGACATCGTCAAGAAGCGGCTGAAGGCGCTGGCGCGCTGGATGGTCGAGCGCTGGCGCGACAGCACGCTCAAGGTGTTCGTGGACACCGCGCCGGTCGCCGAGAAGCCGCTGGCGCAGCAGGCCGGGCTCGGATGGCAGGGCAAGCACAGCAACCTGGTCAGCCGCGAATTCGGCTCCTGGCTGTTCCTGGGCGAGATCTACACCACCCTCGACCTGGCGCCCTCCGGCGCCGAGGTGGATCATTGCGGCCGCTGCACGCGCTGCCTCGCCGCCTGTCCCACCGACGCCTTCCTCGGCCCCTACCGGCTCGATGCGCGGCGCTGCATCTCCTACCTGACGATCGAGCACAAGGGGCCGATCCCGGAGGAGTTCCGCGCGGCGATGGGCAACCGCATCTATGGCTGCGACGATTGCCTGGCGGTCTGTCCCTGGAACAAGTTCGCCCGGGGCGCGCGCGAGCCGGGGCTGATGCCGCGCGCGGACCTGACGGCGCCGCGCCTGGCGGAACTCGCGGCCCTGGACGACACCGGCTTCCGCGCGCTCTTCAGCGGCTCGCCGATCAAGCGCATCGGGCGCGACCGCTTCGTCCGCAACGTGCTGATCGCCATCGGCAATTCCGGCGAGGCATCGCTGCGGCCCGTGGCCGGCGCGCTGTGCGGCGATCCGGCACCGGTGGTCGCCGACGCGGCGCGCTGGGCCTTTGCCCGCCTGCCGCGCGAATCGGGACATGGGCTAGCGGTTCCTTAACCCGCCTGTCCCATCCTGCCACCCGCGGCACGGATGGTGGGAGCGGTGGATGAGCGAGAAGCCTGTGATGGGCTTTGCCTGGTATGACGCGGCGACCTTCGAGCAGTTCCGCGAGGCCATGCCGGATATGAGCGACAGCTACGAGGACTGGCGCGAGGGCGCGCATCGGGACGTCCGCCGCGCCGAGGGCCAGGGCTACCGCGTCATCCGCATCGCCATGCGGCCGACAGAGTTCTTCGGCTGGTGCCGGGAGCATGGCATCGCCCTGCCCGGCCTGCAGGCGCGCCGGCAGTTCGCGGCCGACCGCGCCCGGCTGGTGGTGCGCGGCGAGCGCGCGGGGCGGCGCTCCTTCTTCCCCTTCTGACTTCCTTCCCTCCACGCCTCCGTCCACGGGCCTTGCCTCCACCCCGCGCCCCGCGCCACACAAGGGGCGGCATGATGGGAAGGGCGGACGGATGAGCGAAGGGGCGCTGGTGCTGTTCAGCGGCGGGCAGGATTCCGCCACCTGCCTGGCCTGGGCGCTGGAGCGGTTCCCGGTCGTGGAGACGCTGGGCTTCGACTACGGGCAGCGGCACCGCGTCGAGCTGGAGTGCCGCGCGGTCTTCCGTGCGGGGCTGAAGCCCGAATGGCAGGCGCGGCTCGGGCCGGACCACACCCTCTCGCTCGATGCGCTCGGCGCCGTCTCCGACACCGCGCTGACGCGGGAGACCGAGATCGCCATGCAGGAGAACGGCCTGCCGAACACCTTCGTGCCCGGCCGCAACATCGTCTTCCTCACCTTCGCCGCCGCGCTGGCCTATCGCCGCGGCCTGCGCCACATCGTCGGCGGCATGTGCGAGACGGACTACTCCGGCTATCCCGACTGCCGCGACGACACCCTCAAGGCGCTGCAGGTGGCGCTCAACCTCGGCATGGCCAGCCGCTTCGTGCTGCACACGCCGCTGATGTGGCTCGACAAGGCCGAGACCTGGCGGCTGGCGGAGGCGCTGGGCGGGCCGGAGCTGGTGGCCGCGATCGTCGAGCAGACCCACACCTGCTACCGCGGCGAGCGGGGCCTTCGGCATGACTGGGGCCATGGCTGCGGCCAGTGCCCGGCCTGCGACTTGCGCGCCCGGGGCTGGATGGCGTATCGCTCCGCCCGCTGAGCCATCAGCGCGGATGCTCCCGCCCCACCCCTTGGGAAAACTCGCAGGAATGACCGGACCTCGCCTGGAGGGCCTGCTGGCCCTTGTCGCCTTCGGGCTCACCATCCCCGCCGCCAACTGGCTGATCGGCCATGCCGGCACCGTCTGCGTGCCGCAGGGCCCCTGCCTCATCCCCGTCGCCCCCGGCGTGATGGCGCCCTCCGGCGTGCTGATGATCGGCCTCGCGCTCGTGCTGCGGGACGTGGTGCAGCGCCGGCTGGGGCTGGGCTTCGCCTGGATGGCGATCCTCGCCGGCACCGCCCTCTCCGCCCTGCTGGCGCCGCCCGCCCTGGTGATGGCCTCGGCCGTCGCCTTCCTGGTCAGCGAGACGGCCGACCTCGCCGTCTACACCCCGCTGCAGCGGCGGCGCTTCGTCCTGGCCGTGCTCGCCTCGGGGCTGGTCGGGCTGGTGGTGGACAGCGTCTTCTTCCTCTGGATCGCCTTCGGCGACCTCGGCTTCCTGCCGGGTCAGATGCTCGGCAAGCTCTGGATGGTCCTGCTCGCCCTTCCCCTCGCCGCCTGGCTGCGCCAGGCCGATGCGCGGCGCGGCATCCTGCCGGCCTGAGCCGCCCCTCAGCCGCCCGACAGGCAGGACTTCATGAATTCCTGGCGCGCCGGACCGGTGAGCTTGCGCGTGCCGGCCGTCGCGTTGCAGTCGCTCATGCGCTGACGCTGCGCCGCCTGGGCGGAGGAGCCGCCACCGGCCTCCGCCGGGGCCGGCGGCACCCGCCCGGCCAGGCAGTCGCTCATGAACTGGCGGCGCTCCGGCCCCTCCAGCTTCCGGACGCCGGCGCCGGCGTTGCACTCGCTCATCCGCGTCTGCTGCGACGTCTGCCGCGGTGTCTCTCCCTGGGCCCGCGCCTCGCCCCCCGGCAGGGCGAGCGCCGCCAGAAGGGCCGGCAGCAGAAGGATTCGGATCATGGCCCTGTCTCCCTGAGGGGATCGCAGGATAGGACGCGGCGGCACGTTCGTTCTCCACAAGAAATGGAGACCGCCGCGCCGGCGCGACCCCCGCACTGGCAACCTTCCCTCCGCTGCGGCATAGAGACACGCAGATGGATGCCGTATCCGACTCCCCCGCCCAGGATCCCCTTTGGCAGGCCCTGCTGCGCCGGCGGGACAACGACACCGCGCCGCTTCCCGCCTCGCCGCTGACCGATCTCCTCGCGCCGCTGTTCCAGCCCCCGGGACCCGATGGCTGCATGGTGCTTGGCCGCCTGGCCCAGACGCTGGACGGGCGGATCGCGACCGCCTCCGGCTCCAGCCAGTGGATCGGCGGCCGGGCCGACATCCTGCACACGCACCGGCTGCGCGCCCTCTGCCATGCCGTGGTGATCGGCGCCGGCACCGTCAAGCACGACAATCCCCGCCTCACGACGCGGGAGGTGACCGGCCCCCATCCGGTGCGCGTCGTGCTGGACACCGAGCGGCGCCTCGGAACCGGCCACACGCTCTTCGCGCCCGGCGGGCCGCCGACCCTGCTGGCCTGCGCCCAGGACGCCCCCGGCCCCGACCACCATGGCAGCGCCGAATTGCTGCGCCTGCCGCGCGCCGCGATCGGCGGGCTCGACCTCTGCGCCCTCCTGCCCCGCCTGGCCGAACGTGGCCTGACGCGCATCTTCGTCGAGGGCGGCGGGCTGACCGTCTCCCGCTTCCTCGCCGCCGGCTGCCTCGACCGGCTGCATGTCACGGTGGCGCCGGTGCTGCTGGGTTCCGGCATTCCCGCCTTCACCCTGCCGGAGGCGGCGCGCATCGCCGACGGGCTGCGCTTCGACTGGACCGTGCACCGGCTGGGCCAGGACATGCTCTTCGACATCGTGCTCGGCCGCGCCCGGCCGGCGGTCTGCTCCGCCCCATGATGGCGAGGGCCTTCTGGACCGTCGCGCCGGGCCGGGGCGAGCTGCGCGAGGAGGTCCTGCCGCCCCCCGCCGCCGGCCAGCTCCGGCTGCGGATGCTGGCGAGCGGCATCTCGCGCGGGACCGAGCGGCTGGTCTGGCGCGGCGGCGTGCCGGACAGCCAGCGCGCGGCGATGCGGGCTCCGCTGCAGGGCGGCGACTTCCCCTTCCCGGTCAAGTACGGCTATGCCGCCGTCGCCCGCGTCGAGGCGGAGGCCGCGGGCGGATCGGAAGGCTGGGCCGGGCGCCGCGTCTTCTGCCTGCATCCGCACCAGGACCGCTTCAACGCCCCGGCCGCCCTCTGCGTGCCGGTGCCGGAGGCCGTGCCGGACCGGCGCGCCGTGCTCGGCGCCAATCTGGAAACCGCGCTCAACATCGCCTGGGACGCCGCGGCGCTGCCCGGCGAGCGCATCCTCGTCATCGGCGCCGGGGTGGTCGGGCTGCTCGCGGCCTGGCTGCTGGCCCGCATCCCCGGCACGGCCGTCACGGTGGTGGACCGCGACAGCGCGCGCCGCGCCGCCGCCGAGGCGCTGGGCGCCCGCTTCGCCACCCCTGGGGAGGCGCCGGAAGATCAGGAGCTGCTCGTGCATGCCTCGGCCGATCCCGAAGGGCTGCGGCAGGCGCTCCGTTGCGCCGCCTTCGAGGGCCGCATCCTCGAGGCCTCCTGGTACGGCGACCGGCCGGTTTCCCTGCCGCTCGGCGAGGCCTTCCATGCGCGCCGCCTGACCCTGCGCTCCACCCAGGTCGGTGCCGTCGCGCCCGCCATGCGCGGCCGCCGCAGCCATGCCGAGCGGATGGCGCTGGCGCTGGTGCTGCTGGAGGATCCGGCGCTGGACATCCTGGCCGGGCCGGCGGTGCCCTTCGCCGCGCTGCCGGCCCGCATGGGCGCCCTGCTCGATCCGGCGGCCGGCACGCCCGCGCCGCTCTGCCCCGTCGTCACCTACGAGGAGTGACCCCCGCGATGTTCAGCCTGACGGTCGCCGACCACATCATGGTCGCGCACAGCTTCCAGGGCGAGGCGTTCGGCCCGGCCCAGCGCGTGCACGGCGCCACCTTCGTGGTCGAGGCCGAGTTCCGCGCGGCGCGGCTGGACCGGGCCAACCTCCTGGTGGACATCGCCGCCGCGCGGGTCGAGCTGCGCCGCATCCTGGATGACATCGACTACCGCAACCTGGACACCGTGCCGGCCTTCGCGGGCCAGAACACCAGCACCGAGTTCCTCTGCCTGCACATCCACGGCGCCCTGGCCGAGGCGGTGCGCGAGGGCCGGCTGGGCGAGAGCGGCCGTGGCGTGGAGGCGATCCGGGTGTTGCTGCGCGAGAGCCCGCTGGCCTGGGCGGCCTATGAGGCGGCGATCTGACCGCCATGGACATCGCGCTGCTCGTCCCCGGCCCCTTCAGCACCGTCTCCGGCGGCTACGGCTATGACCGCCGGCTGGTGGAGGGCTTCCGCGCCCGCGGCTATCGGGTGGAGATCGTGGAGCTGGCCGGCCGCCACCCGCTGCCGGACACGGCGGCGCAGGAGGCCGCCCGCGCCGCGCTGGACGCCGTGCCGGAGGACAGCGCCCTGATCATCGACGGCCTCGGCCTGCCCGCCTTCGCCCCCTTCGCCGGGGAGCTGGAGGAGCGCCGCGCGCTCGGCCTGATCCATCACCCCACCGCCATCGAGCCCGGCTTCTCCGAGGAGGAGGCCGAGGAGCTGCGGCAGCGCGAGCAGGCGCTGTTTCCCGGCCTCGCCCGGCTCGTGGCCACCTCGCGCCTGACCGCCGACCGGCTGGCGGTGGAATTCGGCGCCGATCCGGCGCGCATCGGCGTGGTCGAGCCGGGCACCGACCCCGCGCCGCGCGCCACCGGCTCGGGCGGCGCGGGCTGCGCCATCCTCTCGGTCGGCGTGCTGGTGCCGCGCAAGGGGCATGACGTCCTGCTCCGCGCCCTCGGCCTGCTGCCCGACCTGGACTGGCGCCTGACCATCGCCGGCGCCCCGCGCGACCCAGTGCACGCGAAGGGCCTCGCCGCCCTGGCCGAGGAGCTGAACATCGCGCGGCGCGTGACCTTCGCCGGCGAGGTGCCGCCGGACGCGCTGGAGGCGCTCTATGCCGGGGCGGACCTCTTCGCCCTGGCGACGCACTGGGAGGGCTACGGCATGGCCGCCGCCGAGGCGCTGGCGCGTGGTCTGCCCCTGGCCGTCACCGCCGGCGGGGCCATCGCCGATGTGGTGCCGCGCGATGCCGGGGTGGTGGTGGCGCCGGGCGACATCGCCTCCCTCTCGCGGGCGATGCGGCGGCCGATCTTCGACCCGCGGCTGCGCGCGGAGATGGCCGAGGCCGCCTGGCGGGCGGGGCAGCGCCTGCCACGCTGGCCGGACCGGGCGGATGCCTTCCTGGCCGAGATCGGGATGGCGCGCGGATGAGCGGAGCGGCGCCGGCCCATGCCTGACACCTTCGACGCCGACTGGCTGGCCCTGCGCGAGCCCTTCGACGCCCGCGCCCGCGACCCCCGCCTGGTCCGGGCGCTCGACGCCGCCCTGCCCGCCAGGCCCCGGCTGCTCGAACTCGGCGCGGGCAGCGGCTCGCTGCTGCGCTGGCTCGCCCCGCGGCTCGGCCGGGCGCAGTCCTGGACGCTGGTCGATGCCGATGCCGCCCTGTTGCAACGGGCCTTCGCCGACACCGAGGCGCGCGCCATCCGCCTCGGCTGGGCCACCTCCTGGCCGGCGCGGCGCACCCTGCTGATCCACGCGCCCGGCGGCGCGTGGCGCATCGAGGCGGTGGTCGCCGACCTCGCCGCCGGCCCCTCTGGCCTGCCCCCGTACAAGGCCGACGCCGTGGTCTGCTCGGCGCTCTGCGACCTGGTCTCGCGGCGCTGGGTCGAGGCCATGGCAGCAGCGCTGCGCCTGCCCTTCTACGCGGCGCTCAACGTGGACGGCCGCGAGGCCTTCCTGCCGCCCCACCCCGACGACCGGCTGGTGGCGCGCGGCTACCGGCGCGACCAGCGGCGCGACAAGGGCTTCGGCGGCTCGGCGCTGGGGGCCGCGGCCCCCGCCGTCCTCGCCGCCGCCTTCCGCGCCCGCGGCTTCACCGTGACCACCGCCGCCAGCCCCTGGCGCATCGGCGCCGGCACGCCGGCCCTGGCGGCCGCCCTGGCCGAGGGTCACGCCCTGGCGGCCGAGGCCGCCCTGCCCCAGGCCCTGGCGCCCCGCCTGCGCGGCTGGGCGGTGGCGCGCCTCGCCCAGGCCGGGCGTGGGCGCCTGTCCGCGCGGATCGGCCATCGCGACCTGCTGGCCCTGCCGTCCGTCCAGGGCCCTGCATAGAGCATCGAGGAAGGACCGACCCATGCCGCTGCTCGGCTGCATCGCGGATGACCTCACGGGCGCGACCGATCTGGCCGCCATGCTGGTGGCCCAGGGCATGACCACCGTGCAGCGGATCGGCGTGCCGCACGGCCCCCTGCCGGAGGCGGATGCCGCCGTCATCGCGCTGCGGTCGCGCACGGCGCCGGCGGCCGAGGCCGTGGCCGCCAGCCTGGCGGCCTGCGAGGCCCTGCTGGCCGGCGGGGCGCGGCAGATCTTCCTCCGCTGCGGCCCCGCCTTCGACAGCACCGAGGCGGGCAATATCGGGCCGGTGGCGGATGCGCTGCTGCGGCGGCTGCAATCCGGCTTCGCCGTCGTCTGCCCCGCCTTCCCCGCCCAGGGCGGCAGCGTCTTCCAGGGCCATCTCTTCCTCGGCGGCGCGCTGCTCAGCGAGAGCGGCATGGCGCATCATCCGCGGACACCCATGCGGGACGCCAACCTGCCGCGCCTGCTGTCGCGGCAGACGGAGGGTGGCGTCGGCCTGTTGCCCTTCGCGGTGGTCGAGCAGGGTCCGCCCGCCATCCGGCGCGCCATCACGCAGATGCGCGAGGGTGGGCGCCGCTACGCCATCGCCGATGCGCTGACCGAGGCGCATCTGCGCGATCTCGGCGCCGCCTGCACCGACCACGCGCTGATCGTGGGAAGCACCGGGCTCGCCATGGGCCTGCCGGAGAATTTCCGCGCCGGCGGCCTGTTGCCCGACCGGCCGGACGCCGGGGCCCTGCCGCCGCCGCGCGGCGCCATGGCGGTGCTCGCCGGCTCCTGCTCCCGCGCGGCGCTGGCGCAGATCGGCCTCGCCCGGCTGCATCTTCCGGTGCTGGAGCTGGATGTGCTGGCGATGCCGGACTCCGCCGCCCTCGCCGCCGAGGCCGAGAGCTGGATGCGGGACAGGCTCTCGGAGGAGCGGCCCGTCGTCATCGCCACCTCCGCCCCGGCCGGGAAGGTCGCGGCGCTGCGGGCGAGGCTGGGGCAGGAGGCGGCGGACGCTCTGGTCGGGGAGGCGCTGGCGCGCATCGCGGCGTTGCTGGTGGCGCGGGGCGTGGGCCGGCTGCTGGTGTCGGGAGAAGACACCGCGGCGACGGTGCTCCGGCGGCTCGGCATCGACAGCCTGCGCGTCGGGCCTCAGATCGAGGCCGGGCTGCCCTGGGCGCGGGCCGAGCCGGACGGGCCGTGGCTGGCGCTGGCCCCGGGCCAGTCCGGCGCGCGGGACCTGTTCCTGAAAGCCTTCGCCTGACGCCTCAGGCCGGTGGCGGATCAGCCGCCAGGACCCGCAGGGCGCCCGGCCGGATGCGGTAGCGCAGCGGCGTGCGCAGCATCGCCACCTCGCCATCCAGCGACACACGCAGCAGCGGCGCGCGAGCGTGGATCTCCGCCGTCTCCACCGCGCGCATCTCGAAGTCCCGCTCCTCGCGCAGCCGGCCGAAGGCCGCGCGCAGCGCCAGCCGCAGCAGGGACAGCCGGCTGCCGTGCCGCGTGACGCAGAGGCAGAGATGGCCGCGATCCAGCGCCACGCGGCGTCCGGGGCGGGGCAGGCTGGTTTCGTAGTCGTTGTTGCCAATGAAGACGAGCGGCGTCTTCACCCGCTCGCGGCGGCCCGCGGCCCGCACCGTCAGCCGCCGCAGGCCGAAGCGGCGCAGGATGCGCAGGCAGGCCAGCAGCATGGCCGGCCCCTTGCGCCAGCCGCGCCGCCGCCGCTCGCGGTCCCGCTCCGACACCATGTCGGCATAGAGGCCGACCGAGGAATTGTTGATGAAGACGCGGCCGTTCACCTCGGCCACGTCGATCCGCCGCACTTGGCCGCGGGCGAGCTGCGCGGCCGCCTGCCGCCAGTCCGCCGGCAGGCCGAGGTCGCGCGCGAAGTGGTTGAGCGTGCCGAGCGGCAGCACGCCGAGCGGAACCTCGCCCCCCGCCAGCACGCCGGCCACGGCGCTAACGGTCCCGTCGCCGCCGCCGGCCACCACCGCCTCATACCCCTCCGCCAGCGCCGCGCGCGCGGCAGCGGCGAGAGCATCGCCGCCGAGCTGCTCGACATCGGCGGCGACACCATGGGCGGCGAAGACGGCGGCGATCTCGGCGCGCAGGTCCCGACCCCGCACGGACCCCCCGCCGGCATTGACGAGGACCTTGATCCGCACGGCCCCCGGCTCGCTCAGCCGGTGGCGCCGAGGTCGATCTCGTCCTGCAGCGCCTCGCCCCGCACGAAGCGGGCGATATTGGCCATGGCCCCGTCCACCTTGGCCTGCATGGCGTCCAGCGTGCCGGCGGCGACATGCGGTGTGAGCACGACGTTCTCGAGGCCGAGCAGCGGATTGTCCGGGCGCGGCGGCTCCGGCTCGAAGACATCGACGCCGGCGGCACGGATCAGCCCGCCGGACAGGGCGCGGGCCAGCGCGGCCTCGTCCACCACGGCGCCGCGCGCGCAGTTCACCAGCACCGCGTCGCGCCGCATGGCCTGGAACGCGGCGTCATTGAACAGGTGATGCGTCTCCGCCGTGGCCGGCAGGTGCAGGGTGACGACCTCCGCTTCCCGCAGCAGCTCCTCCATCTCGACGCGGCGGAAGTTCAGCGCCAGCTCGAGCCCCTCCGGCAGCTTCTCATAGGGATCGACGTAGAGGCCACGGACGCGGAAGGGCTGCAGCAGCGCCGCCACCGCCGAGCCGATGCGCCCCATGCCGACGATGCCGACGGTACGGCCGCGCAGGTTGCGCGACACCGGCCGCAGCGCGGTGCCCAGCCAGTCGCCGCGCCGCATCGCCGCGTCCGTGCGCGGGATGTGCCGCAGGCAGGCCAGCATCAGCGCCAGGGCGTGCTCGCTGACCACCTCGGCGGTGCCGGAGGGATTGATCGCCAGCCGGATGCCGCGTTCGCGGAGCTGCGGGATCGGCGTCTCGCCCTGCCAGCCGACACCCTGATGCTGGACCAGCTTCAGCCGTGGCGCCTTCTCTACCCACTCCGGCCGCAGCACGGCGGGCGCCACGATCACCACATCCGCCAGGGGCAGCTTCTCCAGCCGCTCGGCATCGTCGTTCGCCGAGAGGGTGATCAGTTCGCAGCCTTCCGGCAGCCGGGCGCGCCACATGGCATAAACGGCCTCCGGCGCATGGCTCAGATACAGGATGCGGCGGATGTTATCGGTCATGGCGTTCCCTTCGCGCGGCGGCCCCAGCGGCCCGGCGCAAGGTAGGCCGGACGCCAGATGCCGCAAAGCCGCCGGAATGAAAAAGGCCGCCTCGCGGCGGCCTTGTCCTTCACGGCATCGCCCGCCGAACTACTCGGCCGCGGAGCCGTCCACCACCTGCGGCGCCGGCATGTCCGGTACCGGCTCGGGCGCCGGAGGCGCCTCGGGCGCGGCGGCGGCCAGGGCGGCCGCCTCGGCTTTCTTGCGCGCCCGCGTCTCCGCGCCACGCCTGGCGGCATCAGACCGCGCGGCGGCCGTCGGCGAGTCCTGCGCCGCCACCTTGCGCGTCGCGGGCCGCTTCACGGGCGCGACCTTGCGGCTGGTCGCCGCCGGCTGGGCCGCGGTCTTGCGCGCCGAGGCGGTGCGCGCGGTTCCGCCGCTCTTCGGCGCCGACTTGCGCGCAGTGGCCGCCGGAGCCTTCCGGGCGGTCGTCGTCTTCGCCGGGGCCTTGCGGGCCGCCGCCGTCCGGGTGGTGGTGCGCGTGCTCGTCTTCGCCGCGGTCTTCGTCGTCGCGCGGGTCGTGGTCCGCTTGGCCGGCGCGGCCTTCCGCGGCGTGGCGGCGGCGCGCGTCGCCGTCTTGCGGGCAGGGGCGCGGGTCGTCGCGGCGGTCTTCCGCGCGGGCGCCTTGGCGGCGGGCTTGGCCGACGCCTTGCGCGCCGTGGCGGTCGTCGTGCCGCGGCGCGTCGCGGCCGCGGTCTTGCGGGCCGGGGCGGCCTTCCTCGTTGTCGCGGCCTTCGTCGCCGTCGCCTTCGCCGTCGCGCGGGCCGGCTTCGCCGCCGTCTTCGTCGTCGCCCGCCGCGTCGTGGCGGCCTTCTTCGGGGCAGCCGCCTTGCGCGCCGCCGTCGCGGTCCGGGCCGCCGTGGTCCGGGACGAGGCCGCCTTCCGGGCCGGAGCCGCCTTCTTCGTCGCGGCCGCCGTCTTCGTTGCCGTGGCCTTCCGGGTCGTGGTCGCCTTCTTCGGGGCGGCGGCCGGCTTGCGCGCCGTCGCCGTCCGGCTGGAGGTGGCCTTCTTGGCCGGCGTCGCCTTCTTGGCCGCGCCGCTGCCGCTCTTGCCCGTGCCGGAGCTCTTCGCGGCTGTCTTGCTCGCCGCGCCGCGCGTCGTGGCCGCCTTGCGCGTGGTGCCGCTGCTGCGGCGGGTGGTGGCCACCGCCATCGCTTGCGCGCGCGGGCGGCCGGTTTCGGTCTCGTCGGTCATGTGCTGGATCTCCTTACCCAGAGTTCAGGCCGCGATGGGAAGCGATGTCCGCTGTTCCACATCGGATAGCTTCTTTTCTTGCGCTCTTCCGAGAGCATGCGCCCATCATTCGTCAATGACGGCCATGAGGGCGCGAGCCGTTTGACACCCACCGCTTCCCCGCCGGCGATCGCCGCGGGATACGCGGGCAGCGCCGGCTTGCCTCATCCCGATGTCCTTCCGAACCGCGGCGCATCGCTTCCTCCCGATCCGTCGGCTTCCTCTGACAGCGGCGCCGCGAATCGCGCCCAACCGGTGCGCGCGCGAAACACGCTATCTTCACGCGCAATCGGCTTGTCAACGAAATCCGTTGCATCTCGTTGCAAATTTCCAGCCGCCGGGATTCAGACGCGCCTCCCGCGTGGCCGGAAAGCGACACCGCTCCCGAAGATGGCGCTCTCACCTACAGAGTTTGGAAATCGCCGAACCGCGCGCCGTGCCTGTCACGACGCCCCTTCCGACGCGTCGCGGTGATACCGCGCGGCAGGGCGCGGTGATGCCGCGCGGCAGGGTGTGGTGATGCCGCGCGGCGGGGTACGGCGATGCCGCGCGGCGCGGCGCTCCGTCACCGGCGCGGTGTGAGAGGCGATGCGCGGGCCGCAGCTTTCTCCGGTGCACGGGCTCATGGCGTCCATCGACCGGACCACGCCGGGACACGTCGACAAGACGCGCCCGCCGCTCCGATCCTCGCGCGCATCGGCCTGACGCCGGAAGCGGCGCGCCGGAAGCAGCGCGTCCGTCGCGGCGCCGATGCGCGGGATGGAGACGGCGCGTCCCTGCGTCGAGCGGCACGTCCGGCATGTCTCACCGCGCCTTACGAACTGACGGGAGTGTGAGCAACAAAAAGTAATTTTCGTGCTGGATCAGACCATAAGCGCTTTCTTCTCATGCGCGACCTCGCCATGCTGCGCGCAACCTGGCGCCGCTGGGGAGCCGCCCGTGTCTTCTTCGGAAGTCCGTGGGCGGTTGCGGCGCCGGTGTTGGTCCGCCCGGGCACGCCAGGCGGGCGCTGGGGATGCATGACGGGCCCCACGGGGCTCGGCATGGAACGGGGGGACTGACGCCATGGCGGAAAGGGGCATGACCGCGCGGCAGGGCGCGTGGCTGCGACATGTTCTGGACAGAGCGAGGAGAGGCCGATCCGCCCTCTCCGCGGGACTGCTGCTGGCGGCGCTTCTGCCCGCCGCCTGGACGGCGCCGGCACAGGCGCAGATCGGCGGCAGCCGCTACGCCTCCATGGTGATGGACGTGGCGACCGGCGAGGAGATCTTCGCCATCAACGCCGACGAGCCGCGCTATCCCGCCTCGCTGACCAAGATGATGACCCTCTACATGGTGTTCGAGGCCATGGAGCAGGGCCGGCTTTCCGCCGGCACGCGGATCCGCGTCTCCCGTCACGCGGCGGGGCAGGAACCTTCGAAGCTCGGACTGAAGCCGGGCAGCAGCATCACGGTGCGCGACGCCATCCTGGCGCTGGTCACCAAGTCCGCCAACGATGTGGCGGCGGCACTGGGCGAGCATCTCTCGGGCAGCAGCGAGGTGCAGTTCGGCCGCATGATGACCCGCCAGGCGCGCGCGCTCGGCATGCGCAGCACCAGCTTCCGAAATGCCTCCGGCCTGCCCGACGCCAACCAGGTGACGACGGCGCGCGACATCGCCATCCTGAGCCGCGCGCTGATCCGCCACTTCCCGCAGCGCTATGCCTACTTCAGCGCACGCAGCTTCACCTGGGGCGGCCAGACCATCCGCAGCCACAACCGCGTCGTCGCCGAGTATGACGGCGCCGACGGGCTGAAGACCGGCTATATCCGCGCCAGCGGCTTCAATCTCGCGGCCAGCGCGGAACGCGGCGGCACGCGGCTCGTCGCCGTGGTCTTCGGCGGCGCCAGCAGCCGCGAGCGCGACGACCACGTCATGGCCCTGCTCGACCGCGGCTTCTCCGAGCGCGGACGGAGCGCGCCCGACATGCTGATGGCCGGGCGGACCGGCGGCCCGAGGCTGGTCGGCACGGCGCAGGCCGCCGCCCTCGCCGCGCCGGTGGCGCGCGCCGTGCCCCGCCCGTCCAGCCGGCCCGCGGCGCAGCGCGCCCCGGCGCCGGCGCGGTCCTCTGTCAGCGGCCGCTGGGCCGTGCAGGTCGGCGCCTTCGCCAGCCAGTCCACCGCGCGCCAGGCGGCCGCCCGCGCCGCGCGGCAGGGCGGCACGGTGGTGGTGGAGCGGGTGCGTGTCGATGGCAAGCTGTTCTGGCGCGCACGGGTCACCGGACTGTCCTCCGGCCACGCGCAGCGCACCTGCAAGGCCATGCGCGGTCCCTGCATGGTCCTCTCGCCCTGAGGGGCGCCTGCGCGCGCCGATCGGCCGGGACGGGTTGAGGGCAACGGGGCGGCGGGACTAGTCTCGTCGCCCTGATCGCTTTCCGGACCCGATATGATGCCTCTTCCCTATGACCGTGTGCTGCGCGGTGACCTCGTTCTGCCCGACGGTATCCTGCGGGATGGCTATGTCGCCGTCCGCGGGGAGAGCATCGCCGCCATCGGCGAGGGCGAGCTGCCGCCGGCCCGGGCCGTCGAGGATCACTCCGGCCGCTTCATCCTGCCCGGCCTGGTGGACGGGCACATGCACACCGGCAGCGCCATCGGCTGGCCCGGCATCGAGGGCGCGACGATGTCGGCCGCCGCCGGCGGCGTCACCACGGTCTGCGACATGCCTTATGACGTGCCGCGCGCCGTGACCGACGCCGCGATCTTCCGCGAGAAGGTCGAGGCGGTGAACGCCCTGTCGCATGTCGATGTCGCCCTCTACGGGACCATCCGCAAGGAAGGCGGGGTGGATGCGATCGCCGGGCTGGCCGAGGCCGGCGCCTCGGCCTTCAAGCTGTCCACCTACGAGTACGACGCGGTGCGCTTTCCGCGCATCGACCACCCGACCATGACCGCCGCCTTCCGCGAGATCGCGAAGACCGGCCTGATGGTCGCCGTCCACAACGAGGACCAGGAGCTGGTGGAGCGGCTGACCGCCGAGGCGCGGGCGAGCGGCCGGGTCGATCCGATCATGCACGCCCGCGGCTTCGAGATCGCCGCCGCCTTCCGCGGGATGGGCGGTCGCGCCAGCGGCGAGGCCTGCATCCAGTATCTCTGCATGACCGAGGAGGATCTCGTCCGCCTCAAGGGCTTCGGCAAGTGCAACCCGCCCTTCCGCACGGCGGCCGAGGTGGAGCGCATGTGGGCGGCGCTGATCGACGGGCGGATCGCCTATGTCTCGACCGACCACGCCCCCTGGCCGCGCGCGAGGAAGCTCGGCGACGACATCTTCGCCTGCGGCGCCGGGCTGACCGGCATGCAGTCCTTCGCGCCGCTGATGGCGACGCTGCTGCTCGAGCGCGGCCTGCCCCTGACCCTGATGGCGCGGTACTGCGCCGAGAACACCGCCCGCCACCACGGCCTGGCGCCGCGCAAGGGCGCCATCCGGCTCGGGGCGGACGCCGATTTCGCCGTGCTGGAGGAGGGCGAGTTCACCTTCGACGAGGCCTCCATCCAGGACCGCGAGGACGCCCGCTGGTCGCCCTATCATGGCCGGCCGATGAAGGTCCGCGTCGCCGCCACCTATCTGCGCGGCACCCGCATCTGGGACGGGACGACGGTCTCGGCCAGGCCCGGCCAGGGCCGGTTCCTGCCGCGCCAGCATCGCGAGAGCGTGCCGCTCTGATGCGCGGCGCCGCCGTCGCGCTGGTCGCCCTCGGGGCCTTCGCCCTCTGGATCTGGTTCACCGGCCCGGGGACCAGCCTGCCGCTGGCGCTCGGCGGCGGCCTCGTCGCCGTGCTGGCCGGCCGCCTGGCTTACGGCCTGCTGACCCCGCGCGAGCCCGCGCCCGACACCGCACCGCCGCCTGTGCCCCCGCCCGAGAGGCCCGAGAGAGGAGCCTGAGGATGTTTGAGATCCGCGAGGAGAAGGATGGCAGCTTCGCCGTCTGGATCGCCGGCCGCGAGCGCGTGGCCATGCTGAAGAGCGCGGCCGCCGCCGAGGCGCTCATGGACGCCCTGGAGGATGCCTGGGACAGCGCCTTCATGCAGGCCGTCGCCGAGGTCCAGGAGGATTACGGCGCCGATTTCCTCGACCCGCTGCCGCCCGCCACCAACTGACCGGAGATCCGATCGCATGCCCCGCCTCCTCACCCTTGCCGCCGCGCAGCTCGGCCCGATCCAGAAGTCCGAGGGGCGCGACGTCGCCGTCGGCCGCATGGTGCGGCTGATGGAGCGCGCGCATCAGCGCGGCGCCGAGGTTGTCGTCTTCCCCGAGCTGGCGCTGACCACCTTCTTCCCGCGCTGGTACGAGGAGGACATCAACGCCGCCGACCACTGGTACGAGCAGGCGCTGCCCTCGAACGAGACGGCGCCGCTGTTCGAGGCGGCGCGGCGGTTCAACATCGGCTTCCACCTGGGCTTCGCCGAGATCGCCCACGAGGCGGACGAGACCGGTGCGGTGCGCAAGCGGCACTTCAACACCGCCGTCTACGTGCATCCCTCGGGCGAGGTGGTGCTGAAGTACCGCAAGGTGCATCTGCCCGGACACCGGGACTTCGACCCGAAGCGCAAGGTCCAGCACCTGGAGAAGCGCTACTTCGAGGTGGGCAACCTGGGCTTCCCGGTGGTCCGCGCCCCGATCGGCCAGGCCGGCCCGGTGAACATCGGCATGCTGATCTGCAACGACCGGCGCTGGCCGGAAGCTTGGCGGGTGCTCGGCCTGCAGCAGGTCGAGCTGGTGATGCTGGGCTACAACACCCCCTCCATCAACCAGGATGCGCGCGGCTTCGAGGCGCATCACCTGCGCGTCGAGCACAGCCATCTCTCGATCCGCGCCGGCTGCTACCAGAATGCCTGCTTCGCCGCCGGTGTCGCCAAGGCGGGCGTGGAGGACGGCAACGAGCTGTTCGGCCATTCCATCATCGTCAATCCGCAGGGGGAGATCATCGCCCAGGCGACGACCTGGGACGACGAGCTGATCGTGGCCGATTGCAATCTCGATCAGTGCACCCTGGGGCGCACCACCATCTTCAACTTCGCCGCCCACCGCCGTCCGGAGGCCTATGGCCGCATCCTGGACCAGGTGGGCAGCGAGCCGCCGGCGGAATGGCGGCCGGCGGCGCGGGCGGCGGAATAGCACGCGGACCACGCCGCCCGGGTCGCGCCAATCGGGGCGGAATCCGGGCGGGCGCCGCCGCATCCTCGCCAGACCTGGCGGCCAGTCTTCGTGGCAGGAGGTGACCATGTCCCATTCCACGACCCGCCGCCGCCTCGGCGCCGGCCTGCTGACCGCGCTGCTGCTATCCCCTGCCCTGGCCCGGGCGGATGACGATGATGATGATGATGGCCGGCGGCGTCCCTGGCCCGGCCGCGAGGCCCGGGGCTCGCGCGACGACGACGATGATGACCGGCGCGGGCGGGACGATCGCCGCCGCGACCGCGACGACGACGATGACGACGACGACGATCGCCGCGGCCGGCGCCGGCGCGGCGATCGCGGGGATGATGACGATGATGATTGATCGCGGGGAGGGATCGCCGGCGCCTTGTCCCCGGCGGATCCTGCCCTATGACGGTCCTGCGACGGGTGGCGCCAGCTTCCCCCTCCCCTGTTGATCGCGGAGCCTGCCGATGCCGAATGAAACCGATCCCCTCGTCACCGCCATCGCCGCCGAGGCCACGGGGTGGCGGCGCGACATCCACGCCCACCCCGAGCTGGCCTTCGAGGAGCACCGCACCAGCGCGCTGGTGGCCGAGAAGCTGGCCTCCTGGGGCATCGAGGTGACGCGGGGCATCGCCGGCACCGGGCTGGTCGGCACGCTGCGCGGCCGGCACGGGGGCGCGGCAGGTGCCAATGCCGGCCGCGCCATCGGGCTGCGCGCCGACATGGATGCGCTGCCGATGCAGGAGATCACCGGCCTGCCCCATGCCTCCACCGTGGCGGGCCGGATGCATGCCTGCGGCCATGACGGGCATACCTCGATGCTGCTCGGCGCCGCGAAGTACCTGGCCGGGACGCGCGACTTCGAGGGCACGGTGCATTTCATCTTCCAGCCCGCCGAGGAGGATGGCGGCGGGGGCGAGGTGATGGTGAAGGAGGGCCTCTTCGCCCGCTTCCCCTGCGACGCCGTCTTCGGCATCCACAATGATTCCGGTACCCCGGCCGGCACCTTCGTCATCACCCGCGGCACCACCAACGCGGCGGCGGATTCGATCGACATCCGCCTCCTCGGCAAGGGCGGCCACGCCGCCCGGCCGCATCTGGCGATCGATCCCGTGGTCGCCGCCGCCCATGTCATCGTGGCCGCGCAGACGGTGGTCAGCCGCCATACCAACCCGCTGGATTCCGCCGTGGTCTCGCTCTGCACGATCCATGGCGGCTCGGCGCGCAACGTGATCCCGGAGGAGGTGACCGTCACCGGCACCGTACGCACCCTGCTGCCCGAGACGCGCGACGCGGTCGAGCGGCAGCTCCGGGAGGTGATCGCCGCCACCGCCGCCGCGCACGGCGTGCGCGCCGAGATCACCTATGTGCGCGGCTATCCGCCGGTGGTGAACAGCGACGGCCCGGTGGAGCGCGCCCGCCTCGCCGCCGCCGCCCTGGCGGGGGAGGAGCGCCTGGTGCGCGAGCGGCCGCCGACCATGGGCGGCGAGGACTTCGCCTATATGGCCCAGGCCGTGCCCGGCTGCTTCATCCGGCTGGGCCAGGTGGCGGAGGGCCGGGAGAACTTCGGCACCCACCACCCCCGCTATGACTTCAACGATGCCATCCTGCCCTCCGGCATCGCCTTCTGGGCCAGCCTGGTGGAGCAGGAGCTGGCCCCGCGCTAGGCCGCCACCGCCAGCAGGGCCTGCATGGCGGCCGCCTGGCATGGCTCGATCACCGGCACGCCGACCGCCGCCTCCACCGCGGCCCGGTGTCCCGCCATGCCGGCGCAGCCCAGGATCACCGCCTCGGCCCCGGAGTCGATTAGCCGGCGCGCGGTATCGCAGAGCGCCTGCCGGGCCGCCAAGGGTTCGGTCAGCGTCTCCATCGGCAGGTTGAGGGCGATGCTGGCGGCCAGCCGGTCCTCCGCCCCCATGGCCTGGAGCGCCCGCCGCTGCCGGGCCTTCGAGGCATCGACGAAGGCGATGACGCCGAAGCGCTCGGCCCGCGCCAGGGCGCTGGCCACGGCGCTGCGGAACGGGCCGAACACCGGCCGGGCGGTCGTCATGCGGACCGCCTCGAGCCCGGGGTCCGAGACGCAGGCGATGATATAGGCGGCGGCCGGCTCGGCCTCGACCAGGCGGCAGAGCGGCTCCGCCACCGCGTACCAGTCGCGCCAGTTCACGATGGCCGGCGGCCCTCCGGGAAGCGACACGGTCTCAAAGGGCGGCGCGCCGGGCATGACCAGCGGCCGCAGGCTCTCGGCGATGCCGCGGGTGCAGCTTTCCGAGCTGTTCGGGTTGATGACGAGGATGCGATGGCCCATCTGCGTAACATCCGGCTCCTCGTCGCCGGAAACAAGATGCCGGAGACAAGGTGCCAGGACACGGGGCGGCAGGTCGTGCTTGATCGCCGGGGCTCCCCGGGCCGATACTGCAGTGCACACGGAATTCCCGCCGCATGCGGCGGTGCTGAAGAACGACAAGCCAGGAACACCTCGATGGATCATCAGACCCGACGCTGGGAACCCGATCGCGCGAGCCCTGGCCCGGCCGCCCTTCCGCCCATGACCACCATGCTGCTGCGCGGCGCGATGAACCGTTGCCCGGCCTGCGGCCAGGGGAAGGTCTTCCAGAGCTATCTCCGGGTCGTCCCGGCCTGC
The DNA here is from genome assembly GCF_049340465.1 of Pseudoroseomonas sp. WGS1072. Taxonomy (NCBI): domain Bacteria; kingdom Pseudomonadati; phylum Pseudomonadota; class Alphaproteobacteria; order Acetobacterales; family Acetobacteraceae; genus Pseudoroseomonas; species Pseudoroseomonas sp. WGS1072. Next base: position 22,262 of record NZ_JBMPSU010000001.1, read on the forward strand.
TCCCATTGCGGGGCCGCCCTCGGCCGGCTGCGGGCGGACGACGCGCCGCCCTACTTCACCATCTTCCTCGTCGGCCACCTGCTGGTGCCCTTCATCTTCCTGGTGGAGCGTGCCTGGGAGCCGCCGATGTGGCTGCACATGGCCGTCTGGCTGCCGCTGTTCACCCTGGTCTGCATGGCGCTGCTGCCGCCCATCAAGGGCGCGGTGGTGGGCTGGATGCTGCGCCTCGGCATCGATGGCGAGGGGCCGCGGGATTCGCGGGCGGAGCCCCTGCCCCCCGCCTCCGCCTCAGCCCCCGCGCGCAGCGCCGTGAGACCCGGCACGGGCCATGGCTGACCAGCGCCTGGCCAGCATCACGCTGCCGGACAACGCGCCGCTGCCCAATCCCTACGCCGAGGCCGACCGCTCCCAGGCCGTCATGGATCTGCTGGCGGGGAACAGCTTCGATCCGGCCGGCCTGCCGCCGGGCCCCTACGTGCTGCACCTCGAGGTGCGCGACGGGCGGCTGATCCTGGACATCCGCGATGCCGCGGAGACGCCGCTGCGCCTCATCGCCCTGGCCCTCGGCCCCTTCCGCCGGCTGATCAAGGATTACCACATGGTGGTGGCGAGCCATGAGCAGGCGGTGACCGAGGGCGGTTCGGAGGCCCGCATCCAGGCCATCGACATGGGCCGCCGCGGCCTGCACAACGAAGGCGCCGAGCTGCTGCGCGAGCGGCTTGATGGGCGCGTCACGCTGGATTTCGAGACCTCGCGGCGCCTCTTCACCCTGGTCTGCGCGCTGCACCAGAGGATCTGACCCCCAGGGGTCCAATCGGGGGTCCGACCGCCGGACGGGGCTGGTCCCTGGAGGCCGCATGCCGCGGGCGGGCCGGAACCCCTTATATGCCGCACCGAACCCGCCCGCGCGCGCGGCCACCACGCACGGAGTGCAGCCTGATGAAGATCGACGGCGTCCCCTATCGCAGTGTCTGGGTGGATCCCGAGGATGGCTGGTCGATCCGCATCCTCGACCAGACCCGGCTGCCCTGGGCGGTGGAGATCCTGCGCCTGACCGACGAGAAGCAGGTGGCGCAGGCGATCAAGACCATGCAGGTACGCGGCGCGCCGCTGATCGGGGCGGTCGCGGCCTATGGGCTGGCGCTGGCGCTGCGGCGCGATGCCTCGGACACCGGGCTGGAGGGGGCCGCCGCCATGCTGGGCCGGACGCGTCCCACGGCCATCAACCTGCGCTGGGCCCTGGCCCGCATGCTGGAGGCGCTGCGGCCGCTGCCCGCCCCCCGGCGGGCCGATGCCGCCTATGCCGCCGCCGCCGCCATCGCCGAGGATGATGTCGAGACCTGCCGCCGCATCGGCCAGCATGGCCTGCCCCTGTTGCAGGCGATCGCCGCCCGCAGACCGGGCAGGCCGGTCCATGTGCTGACCCATTGCAACACCGGCTGGATCGCCACCGTGGACTACGGCACGGCGCTCTCGGTGGTCTATCAGGCGCATGATGCCGGTCTGCCGGTGCATGTCTGGGTGGACGAGACCCGGCCGCGCAACCAGGGCTCGGCGCTGACCGCCTGGGAGCTGGGCCGGCATGGCGTGCCGCACACCGTCATCGCCGACAATGCCGGCGGCCACCTGATGCAGCATGGCGAGGTGGACATCGTCCTGGTGGGCACCGACCGGGTTACCCGGCAGGGCGATGTCGCCAACAAGATCGGCACCTATCTGAAGGCGCTGGCGGCCCGCGACAACGAGGTGCCCTTTTGGGTGGCGCTGCCCCATTCCACCCTGGACATGGCGGTGCGCGACGGGCTGCGGGAAATCCCGATCGAGGAGCGCGACGCGCGCGAGGTGCTGGAGACCACCGGCCAGACCTGGGACGGGCGGATCGAGACGGTGCGGACCGCCGCCCCCGGCAGCGCCGGCGCCAATCCCGCCTTCGACGTGACGCCGGCGCGCCTGGTCACCGGCCTGATCACCGAGCGCGGCCGCTGCGAGGCCTCCGAGGCGGGGCTGCTGGGTCTTTACCCGGAATTCGCCGCGGCGGCCTGACGCTTCGCCCAAGGGACATTCCAAGGGACATTCCTTCGCCCTCCTCCCTGTTGCATGCTTCTTGCAAACGCCGGCTTTCGCACATGCCTGCCGGCCCCGCCCGCGGACTCATCCCCCGCGGGCCGGGGCCGGTGGGCCACCGGGCCGGACCACCGATCCAACAGGGAGATCACCCGTCTATGCGTTCCTTCACCTTCGCCCTCCTCCTGGCGGCGCCCTTCCTCGCCGGCACCGCCCAGGCGCAGCAGCCCCTGCGCACGGCGGTGGACGGCACCTTCGCGCCGCATGCCTTTCCCAAGCTCGATGGCGGGGTGCAGGGCTTCAACGTGGATCTCTTCACGGCGGTGGCCAAGAAGATGGGCCGTCCCATCACCATCGACAGCGCCAGCTTCTCCGGCCTGGTGCCGGCGCTGAACGCCGGGCGCTACGATTTCCTCGCCGCCCCGGTCACGGTCACGCCGGAGCGGGCGGAGAACCTGCTCTTCACCGAGGGCTACCTCTACACCGAGTACCAGTTCGGCATCCGCAAGGGCACGGCGCCGATCACCTCGCTCGACGATGTGCGGGGCAAGGCCATCGCGGTGAACAAGGGCTCGGCCTATGACTCCTGGGCGCAGGCCAACGCGGCGAAGTACGGCTTCACCGTGCAGACCTTCGACAGCCAGCCCGATGCGGTTCAGGCAGTGATCGCCGGCCGCGTCTTCGCCACGCTGGGCGGGAACACCACCATCCGCTACGCGGCCACCCGCGCGCCCCTGCTGGTCCCCGACTTCACCATCAAGGAGACCCGCGCCCACTGGGCGGCACCCTTCCGCAAGGACAATGCGGAGCTGCGCAAGTCGGTCGAGAACGCCCTAGAATGCCTGAAGAAGGACGGCACCGTGGCGGGGCTGTCGGAGAAGTGGTTCGGCGTGAAGCCCGGTCCGGAGGATGCCGAGAACGTGGTCTTCCCCGGCTATGGCGTGCCGGGCCTGCCGGGATACGACCCGACCGAGCACACGCCCGACTGCGGCTGAGGCAAACCCGCCGCCGCTGGCGCGTTTCTCCTCCGGATGCGACAGGCAAGGAGGGCAGACGTCATGCCGCGCGGCGACAAATCCGCCTATACCGACAAGCAGAAGCGCAAGGCCGAGCACATCGAGGAAAGCTACGAGGCGCGTGGCGTCCCCGAGGAGGAGGCCGAGCGCCGTGCCTGGGCCACGGTGAACAAGGACGAGGGCGGCGGAAAGAAAAGCGGCTCCGGCCGGGGGCATACCGACAGCAACGCCGCCTCGCATCGTGGCGGCGAGCTGGGCGGCAAGGCCTCGGCCGAGCGTCCCGCGGCGGAGCGCTCAGCCAGCGCCCGCAAGGCCGCCGAGACCCGCAAGGCCCGGGGGCACTGACCCTCCCGCGGCTCCGCTTCTTACCAGCTGGTCAGGCGGCGGAGCTGCGGGGTCTTCTTGCGCTGATGCTCGCCCATGCGGCGCAGCAGGACGTCGAGCGCGTCGATCGCCGCGAAGAGATGCGGCCCCTTGTTCAGCATGATGCATTCCGCCCGCGCCGCCATGGCAGCGTCGGTCATCTCCCCGCGCACCGGCTTGCCGTTCTTCACCAGGCTCTCCAGCACCTGCGTCGCCCAGATCACCGGGATATGCGCCGCCTCGCCGAGCCAGAGGATCTCCTCCTGCATTTCGGCCATCCGCTCGAAGCCGATCTCCACGGCAAGATCGCCGCGCGCGATCATGATCGCCGTCGGCTGCTGCGCCGCGGCCCGCATCACGATCTCCGGCAGGGCCCGGACGGCTCGCGTCGTCTCCACCTTGAGTACCAGCGAGAGGGTGCGCCAGTCCTCCGGGCGCCGCGCCGCCAGCTCCTGCTGCAGCAGGCGCACATCCTCGCCCGACTGCACGAAGGAATAGCCGATACCGTCCGCATGGCGGGCGACGACGTCGAGGTCCTCATGGTCCTTGGCGCTCAGGGCGGCGCAGCGCAGCGCGGTATCTGGGAAATTGAGCCCCTTCTCCTCCTTCAGCTTCGCCCCGTCCTCCGGCACATGGGTGACGCGGGCGACCAGCCCCCAGGGCTCGGTCCGCTCCACCACGGCGCCGATCTTGCCGTCATCGACGAACACCCGCTGGCCGGGCTCGACCATGCCGACCGCCTCGGCGAGGCTGCACTCGGCGGCGAAGTCGGTGAAGTCCAGCGGCAGGTCGTCCAGCCCGCCGGGCGGGACGACGGCCAGTAGCGCGCCGAGCCGCACGCGCCTGTCCTCCTTCGGCAGGCGCAGCACCCCGGTGCGGATCTTGGGGCCGGCCAGATCCATCAGCACCCGCATCCGATGTCCGGTCACCGCCTCAGCGTTGCGCACGTGGCCGATCATGCGGAGCCAGGCGGCCGCGTCGTCATGCGCGCAGTTGATGCGCACTGCCTCCACCCCGCGCCGCGCCAGGGCCAGCAGGAAGTCGGGCGCCTCGGCCGCTTCGGAGGGGCAGGTGACGAGCAGGCCGACCGGGCGCTGCGGCGTGGCCTCACCCAGGATCTGCGCGGTGTGCCGGGCGAGCGCCTTCTCCCCGGCGAAGAAGTCCTCAATGCTCGGCCGGGTGGGCTGCGGCAGGCCGGCAAGCACGGCGAGCGTCGCCCGCACCGCCTGCAGGCTCGGCACCACCCGGCTCTCCAGCCGGCCCAGCGAGGACAGGCCGAGCGGCATCAACGCCCGCTGCAACGGCCGCAGATCACGCCGGCGCAGCGCCAGGTAGCGGGCCAGGTTTCGCGCCCCCGGAATGACCTCCGCGCGCGGGCCGGACAGGGCCCAGGCCTCGCCGGTGGCGGAGGCCTCTTCCTCCAGCGCCGTCATCAGCCGCGCCAGCACCGCATGCAGGGCTGCGGGCCCGGGCGCGGCCTCCAGCCCTTCCAGCACGTGTTCACCGACACCCGGTATCGTATCCATGGCCTCTCTTCCTCTTCCGCCCTGGCGGCGGCATAGCTCAGGTGCGGAAGCTAGGCGGAAGCGCGGGTGCCGGGGGTGAAACTGGCATGACGTCGGCGCGGGTGGCTCAACGCTGGCGCCAGGGCAGGCCCTCCGCCTTCCAGCCCGCCACCATGCCGCGATGACCCTCGGCATCCGGTGGCCCCTCGAAGCCGTCCGCGACGTTGAAGGACTGGGCGAAGCCGGCCGCCCGGGCCGCCTGCGCAGCGGCCAGGCTGCGGGCCCCCGAGCGGCAGAGGAAGTAGAGCTTGTTCAGCGGCGTCAGCCCGGCCTTGCGCAGATGCTCGGCGAAGGCGGTGTTGACCTGCATCGACGGATAGAGCTGCCAGGGGATCAGCACCGGCTGCTTCCCTGCCTCCGACAGGTCGGCCAGCCCGACGAAGGTCCATTCCGCGTCGGTCCGCACATCCACCAGCATGGCCTCCGGATCGTCGTGCAGGGCCTCGTAGCTGGCCCGGGGGGTCACGTCCTCGATCGTCATTGCCGCAAGCCTCCAAACGGTTCGCCCGAAGTGTGGGGTGCCGCGGGCACCGCGTCCATGCCGGCGCCCCGCTTTCGGCGGCGGCGGATCGCTGGCCGCCGGGCCGCATCGCGGGCAGGATGGCGGCGGCACAGTGAGGGGAATCACGCCATGGCCTTCGTGGTGACGGTCGCGCAGCGCAAGGGCGGTGCCGGGAAGTCCACCCTGGCGGCGACGCTGGCCACCACCCTGGCGCGGGAAGGCGCCCGGGTGGCGCTGCTCGACACCGATCCGCAGCAGAGCCTGGCCCGCTGGCACCAGGAGCGCCAGGGCCGCGCCGAGGCGGCGCCGCTGGCCTTCGAGGCGCCGTCCGGCTGGCGCGTGCCGGCGACGCTCGACCGGATGAAGGCGGAGAGCGAGGTTCTGATCCTGGACACGCCGCCGCATGCCGACACCGATGCCCGGATCGCCATGCGCGCGGCGGATCTGGTCCTGGTGCCGCTGCAGCCCTCGCCGGCCGACCTCTGGGCCATGCAGGGCACGCTCGACCTCGCCGCCGCGGAGGGCCGGCGCGCCCTGCTGGTGCTCAACCGGGTGCCGTCCAGCGGCCGGCTGCGGGATGAGGTCATCGCCCAGATCCGGGCCCGCGGCCTGCCGCTGCTGGAGCCCGCGCTGGGCAACCGGACCGCCTTCGCCAGCGCCTTCGCCCAGGGGCTGGGGGTGGCGGAGGCGGCGCCCCGTGGTACGGCGGCCACGGAGGCGCGGGCGGTGACCCGCGCCGTCCTGCGCGCCGCGCAGGAGCGGGACGGGAAGGGACGATGATGACGGGAATGACGCTGATCTACGTGCTGCACCTGCTGGGTGCCGTGCTCTGGGTGGGGGGCATGGCCTTCGCCATCCTGGCGCTGCGGCCGAGCCTGACCGGGTTGCCGGGGCCGCAGCGGCTGCAGGTGCTCGCCGGCACCCACCGGCGCTTCTTCCTGGTGGTCTGGCATGCCATGCCGGTCATGCTGGCCACCGGCTATGCGCTGCTCTTCGGCTGGTATGGCGGCTTCGCCGGCACCGGCTGGCATGTGCACGTCATGCACCTGACGGGATTGCTGATGTCCGCGGTCTTCCTGGCGGTCTTCTTCGGTCCCTGGAAGGCGATGCGGACGGCCCTGGCCGAAAGGCGTGACGAGGCCGCCGCCCTGGCCGCCGACAAGGTCCGCAAGCTGGTCACGGCCAATCTTGCGCTGGGCCTGCTGACGGTGGTGGTGGCCGGCTGGGGGCGCTTCGGCGGATGAGCGGGCTGGAGATCGCCGAGCCCGGCGGGCCGGAGGAGCGGGCTGTCCTGGCCGGCCTGCTCGAGCATCGCGCCGGCGCCCTGCCGGAGCGGGCCGATGCCCGGGAACGGGCGCCTCTCTGCCTGGTCTGGCGCGGCGCGGATGGCGCCGTCCAGGCCGGGCTCGTGGCGGAGTACGCGCTGGACTGGCTCTATGTGGACAAGCTCTGGGTCGATGCCGGGCTGCGCGGCCAGGGCATCGGCCGCCGCCTCCTGGCCGCCGCCGAGGACTGGACGCGGGCGCGGGGTGGTGTCGGCGTGCACCTGCACAGCAGCAGCTTCCAGGCGCCGGACTTCTACCGCGGCCTGGGCTATGCCGAGATCGGCCGGCTGGAAGGCCGGCCGGCCGGTCACGACCGTTTCTGGTTCGCCAAGCGGCTGGCCTGAGGCGGGTTGGCCGCCCCCGCGGCCTGGGCGCGGGCGGCGGGCAGCACGCGGGTCTCGCGGTGCCAGATATAGAGGCCGGAGGCAATGAGCACGGCGATTCCCGCCAGATCCAGCGCCACCGGCCACTCCCCCCAGAAGAACAGGCCGAAGCTCATCGTCCAGAGGATGCCGGAATACTCGAAGGGCGCGACCAGCGTGGTCTCGCCGCCGCGATAGGCCGCCGTCATGAGCAGTTGCGCCAGGGCGGAGATCAGCCCGACCGCCGCCAGAAGGGCCCATTGCGTCGCATCCGGCCAGACCCAGCCCGGTATCGCCGCGGCACCGCCCACCAGCGTGCCGCCGAGCGCGAACCACAGCACGATGGTGGCCCCGGATTCCCCGTTCGCCCCCATGCGGCGGATGGTGATCATGGCCAGCGCCCAGGCCACCGCCCCCGCCAGCACGGCCAGCATCGGCAGCGCCGTCTCCCCCGTCCCCGGACCCGTGCCCGAGCCTGGGCGGATGATGAGCAGCACGCCGAGGAAGCCGACCGCCACGGCGCTGGCGCGCCGCCAGCCCACCTTCTCGCCGAGCAGCGGGATGGACAGCGCGGTGAGGAAGAGCGGCATGGTGAAGCCGAGTGCCGTCACGGTGGCCAGCGGCAGGTGCATGTAGCCGTAGAAGCTGCCGAACATGCCGATCAAGCCATAGAAGATGCGCTGGGCATGGGACCAGGGCCGACGCGTGGCCAGCAGCCCGAACCCCCTCGGCCCGCCCGCCGGCGCGGTGGCCATGGCCAGCAGGAAGAGCGGCGGGATGGCGAAGAGATTGCGGAACAGGATGACCTGCATCACCGGGATCGCGCCCTGCAGGGCCTTCACGGCGACGGCGGCGAGCGCGAAGGTCGCGGCCGCGCCCAGCACGCTGAGGATGGCGCGGCGGCGGGCGGCCATCAGCCCGCGTTGCGCTTCGGCGCCGGGCGGGTTCCCGGCGGGGCATGGTTCTGCTGTGCTGCTCATGTGTTTACGGCGTTTCCCCGCGAGGCTAGGCTGCCCGCCGCATGAAGGCCAGACCGCCGAAGGCGCCGCCGGTGCCGGCGCACCCGCTCTATATCCCCGAAAGCGACGAGGTTGTCTGGTCCGGGCGCTTCGCCCTGCAGATCGTCCGCTTCCGCTATCGCCGCTCCGACGGCACGCCCTCCGCCCTGCTGACCTGGGAGATGTGGCGGCGCGGCCAGGGCGTGGTGCTGCTGCCCTACGACCCCTGGAGCGGGCGCGTCGCGCTGATCGAGCAGTTCCGCCTGCCGGCGCTGGCGGCGGGCGAGGAGCCGATGATGATCGAATGCCCCGCCGGGCTGCTGGAGGCCGGCGAGGACCCGGCCGCGGCCGGCCGGCGCGAGGTGGTCGAGGAGACCGGCTTCGCCCCCGACCGCATCGAGAAGATCGGCGAGTTCATGCTGATGCAGGGCGGCTGCGACGAGCGCATGCACTTCTACTGCGGCCGCTGCCCGCTGCCGGAGCCCGGCCTCGCAGGCACGCGCGGGCTGGAGAGCGAGGGCGAGGAGACGCGCGTCCTCGTCCTGCCGCTGGAGCAGGCGCTGGCGATGCTGGCGCGCGGCGAGATCCGCAACGTCACCGCCGCCCTCTGCCTGATGTGGCTGCAGATCAACGCGCCCCGCCTGACCGAGGAATGGACCGCCCGATGACCGAACTGCTGTTCCGCGAGACCCCCTATGCGCGGGACTGCGCCGCCCGCGTGCTCGCCGCCGGCCCGGAGGGCGTCGTGCTGGACCGGACCGTGTTCTATGCCCAGGGCGGCGGTCAGCCGGGCGATGTCGGGCGGCTCGCCTGGGCGGGCGGCACGATGGCGGTGGCCAATGCGGTGAAGGGGCCTGAGGGCACCGTGCTGCACCTGCCGGCCGAGGGCGCCGACCTGCCCGCCCCCGGGACCGAGGTGACCGTCGCGCTGGACTGGGGCCGCCGCCACCGGCTGATGCGGATGCACACCAGCCTGCACCTGCTCTGCAGCCTGATCCCCGGCGCCGGCGTCACCGGCGGGCAAATCGGGGTGGAGAGGTCGCGCCTCGATTTCGACCTGGCGGAGCCGCCGACGAAGGAATGGCTGAGCGAGCGGCTGACGGCCCTGGCCGCCGCCGACCACGCGGTGAGCGAGCGCTGGATCAGCGATGCCGAGCTGGAGGCCAATCCCTCGCTGGTGCGCACCCTCTCGGTGCAGCCGCCGCGCGGCTCGGGGCGGGTGCGGCTGGTCTGCATCGGCGATCCGGCGGCGCCGGTGGACCTGCAGCCCTGCGGCGGCACGCATGTCGCCCGCACCGGCGAGATCGGGCCGGTCACCGTCAGCAAGCTCGAGAACAAGGGCAGGCAGAACCGGCGTGTCTATCTGACGCTGGAAGGATGACCCTGGGAGTGACCGTCATGCAGGATCTGGTTTCCACGGAATGGCTGGCCGCCGAGCTGGGCGCGCCGGATCTCCTGGTCTTCGACGCCACCAAGTACCTGCCGAACGAGCCGAAGGACGGGCTGGCCGAGTTCGAGCGGGCGCATCTGCCGGGCGCCGGCTTCTTCGACATCGACGCCGTGGCCGATCCCGAGACCGACCTGCCGCACATGGCGCCGACGCCGGGCCGCGCCGCGCGCCAGTTCGGCGCCCTCGGCATCGGCAATGACAGCCGCGTCGTCTTCTACGACCAGAAGGGGCTGGCCTCGGCGGCGCGCGGCTGGTGGCTGCTGCGCCTCTTCGGGCACGAGAAGGTGGCGGTGCTGGATGGCGGCCTGCCGAAATGGCTGGCCGAGGGCCGCGCGACCGAGAGCGGCCCCGCCCGCGCCCGCCCGGCGCAGGCCTTCCGGCCCGACCTCATCGCCCGCCGCCTCGCCGGCATCGGCGACGTGAAGCGGGCCATCGCCGAGCGCTCGGCGCTGATCCTCGATGCACGGCCGAAGGGCCGCTTCGACGGCACGGCGCCCGAGCCGCGCCCCGGCCTGCCCTCCGGGCACATGCCCGGCGCCGCCAGCGTGCCGGCCAGCGAGATGCTGGCCGCCGACCAGACCATGCTGCCGCCCGAGGCGCTGCGCGCCCGCTTCGCCGCCGCCGGGGCGGATGGCGGCCGGCCGCTCGTCACCTCCTGCGGCACCGGCGTCACCGCCTGCATCCTGGCGCTCGGCCTGGTCCGCGCCGGCCTGCCGGAGCCGGCCGTCTATGACGGCTCCTGGACCGAATGGGCCGCCCGGCCCGAGACCCCCAAAGAGACCACCCGCTGATGCCCCACGACCTGCCGCCGAAGGCCCGCCCCTACGGTCTCGCCACACGCCTCTCGCATGAGGGCCGCGCCGGCACCCGCGCGCATGGCTTCGTCAACCCGCCGGTCCATCGGGGCTCGACGGTGCTCTACCCCTCCTGCGCCGAGCGCGGCACGCTGAACGCCCGCGCGCTCGAGCAGGTGATGACCTACGGCACCGCCGGGGGGCCGACGCATTACGCCCTGGAGGACATGATCGCCGGCATCGAGGGCGGCAGCCGCGCGCTCATCCTCGGCACCGGCCTCGCCGCCTGCACCCTGCCGCTGATGGCCTATCTGAAGTCCGGCGAGCATTGCCTGATCCCGGATTCGGTCTACGGCCCCACGCGGCGCATCGCGAACGGGATGCTGAAGCGCTTCGGCATCGAGACCACCTATTACGATCCGGCGATCACGCCTGAGGACCTGCGCGCGCTGATCCGGCCCGAGACCCGCGTTCTCTACACGGAGAGCCCGGGCAGCCACACCTTCGAGATGCAGGACATCCCGGCGCTCGCCGCGGTGGCGCACGACCACGGCATCAAGGTGCTGATGGACAACACCTGGGGCATCCACCACTTCCAGCCCTTCACCAAGGGCGTCGATGTCTCGATCCAGGCGCTGACCAAGTATGTCGGCGGTCATTCCGACGTGCTGCTGGGCAGCGTCACGGTCAACAGCGAGGCGGACTGGGCGATCGTCGCCAATGCCGCGCGCGAGATCGGCCACTATGCCAGCCCCGACGATTGCTGGCTGGCGCTGCGCGGGCTGCGCACCATGGCGGTGCGGCTGCGCCACCAGCAGGAGGCGGGGCTCGCCGTGGCGCGCTGGTTCGAGGGCCGGCCCGAGGTCGCCCGCGTGCTGCATCCGGCCCTGCCCAGCCACCCGCAGCACGCCCTGTGGCAGCGCGACTTCACCGGGGCCTGCTCGCTCTTCGGTGTGGTCTTCCAGCCGCGCTACAGCGCCGCGGAGATCGACGCCATGGTGGACGGGCTGAAGCTCTTCGGCATCGGCGCCTCCTGGGGCGGCTATGAGAGCCTGGCGCTGCCGACCACCAACTACATCACCCGCACCGCGACCAGCCTCGGCGTGCTGGAAGGACCGACGGTGCGCTTCCACATCGGGCTCGAGGAGGTGGGCGACCTGATCGCCGACCTCTCGGCCGGGCTCGACAGCCTGCCGCGACGCTGACGGGAGCGCCCGGCCGGCGGGCGGGCGGCAACTTCGCGGCCTCTCGCGCGTCTTAACCCCGCGCTCTCACCGAGGGGTCCACAGTGCCGCCTGCCATCAACAAGTCCCGCATCACCGAAGGCCGTCCCAATCCGCTGGGGGCGAGCTGGACCGGGCTGGGGGTGAACTTCGCCCTCTTCTCCGCCCATGCGACGAAGGTCGAGCTCTGCCTGTTCGACGACAAGGGGGAGACCGAGCTGGAGCGGATCGAGCTGCCGGAATACACCAACGAGGTGTTCCACGGCTTCCTGCCCGACGCGCGTCCCGGCACCATCTACGGCTATCGCGTGCACGGGCCCTACGAGCCCGAGCAGGGGCACCGCTTCAACCCCAACAAGCTGGTGCTGGATCCTTATGCCCTGTCCCACGTGGGCGAGCTGAAGTGGGACCACGCGCTGTTCGGCTACACCATCGGGCACGAGGCGGAGGATCTCTCCTTCGACGAGCGCGACAGCGCCCCCTTCATGCCGAAGTGCCGCGTGGTGGACCCGGCCTTCACCTGGGGCGACGACCGGCGGCCGCGCATCCCCTGGGAGCGCACCATCGTCTATGAGACCCATGTCAAGGGCATCACCAAGCGCCACCCGCTGATCCCGCCCGAGCGCCAGGGGACCTATTCCGCCCTGTCGAGCCGGGAGATGATCCGGCACATCAAGTCGCTCGGCGTGACGGCGGTCGAGCTGCTGCCGATCCACTTCTTCATCAACGACGACTACCTGCTGGACAAGGGCCTGACCAACTACTGGGGCTACAACTCCATCGGCTTCTTCGCCCCGGCCCGGCGCTATGCCCGCAACCAGGACTTCGCCTTCGCCGAGTTCAAAGAGATGGTGGCCCGGCTGCACGATGCCGGGCTCGAGGTCATCATGGACGTGGTCTACAACCACACGGCCGAGGGCAATGAGCGGGGCGCGACGCTCTCCTTCAAGGGCATCGACAACGCCAGCTACTACCGCCTGCTGCCCGACCAGAAGCGCTACTACATCAACGATACCGGCACCGGGAACACGGTGAACCTGTCGCATCCGCGCGTGCTGCAGATGGTGATGGACAGCCTGCGCTACTGGGTGAACGAGATGCATGTCGACGGCTTCCGCTTCGACCTCGGCACCATCCTGGCGCGCGAGCCGCACGGTTTCGACGACCAGTCCGCCTTCCTCAAGGCCTGCCAGCAGGACCCGGTGCTGGCCGATGTCAAGCTGATCGCCGAGCCCTGGGACATCGGCCCCGGCGGCTACCAGGTCGGCAATTTCGCGCCCGGCTGGGCGGAATGGAACGACAAGTACCGCGACACGGTGCGCGCCTTCTGGGTGGGCGAGGAGGGCAAGGCCGCCGATCTCGGCAACCGCCTCTCCGGCTCGGCCGATCTGTTCAACCATCATGGCCGCCGCCCCTGGGCCAGCATCAACTTCCTGGCGGCGCATGACGGCTTCACGCTGAACGACCTCGTCACCTACAACGAGAAGCACAACGAGGCGAACGGCGAGGAGAACCGGGACGGCCATTCGCACAACTACTCCTACAATTACGGCGTCGAGGGCCCGACCGACGACCCCGAGATCAACGCCGTGCGCGAGCGGCAGATCCGCAACATGCTGGCCACGCTCTACCTCAGCCAGGGCACGCCGATGCTGCTCGCCGGCGACGAGTTCGGCCGCACCCAGCAGGGCAACAACAACGCCTATTGCCAGGACAACGAGATTTCCTGGCTGAACTGGGATCTCGACGAGAAGGGCGAGCGGCTGGTCGCCTTCACCCGCCGCCTGGCGCGGCTCCGCAACCGCTTCCCCGTGCTGCGCCGCGCGCGCTTCCTCTCGGGCGAGTTCGACGAGGCGAGCGGGGTCAAGGGCCTGTCCTGGTACAAGCCCTCGGGCGAGGAGATGGACGCCGCCGACTGGGACGATCCCAACACCCGCTGCTTCGCCCGCGTCTTCGACGGGCGGGCGCAGGAGAGCAACATCCGCGTCGCCGGTCACGACCAGACGCTGCTGCTGGTCCTGAACGCCTATCACGACGCGGTGGACTTCACCCTGCCCGCGATCGCCGACGGCAAGGCCTGGGTCCGGCTGCTCGACACCAATATCTTCGGCACCGAGACCGACCACGAGGACAGCTTCGACATCGGCGAGACCTACACCGTCACCGGACGTTCGCTGCTGCTCTTCTACCTGAGGACCGAGAAGGGCGAGGAAGGCAACTGAGGCCGGAGGGCCTCACCCCGCCGGCGCCGCCTCGGTGCAGCGGGCGCAGAGGCCTTCCACCTCCACTGTCGCATTCGCCACCTGGAAGCCGACGCGCCGCGCCGCATCGGCCAGGGCGTGCGCCACGGCATGGTCGCTGAGCTCGACCGTGGCGCCGCAGGTGCGGCAGATCAGGAACTGCGGCGGGTGCTGGTGGTGCCCGTGGTCATGCTCCGCCTCGACGCAGCCGACGAAGGCGTTCAGCCGCTCCACCTTGTGGATCAGCCCCTGCTCCAGCAGGAAATCGAGCGCGCGATAGACGGTGGGCGGCGCGGCGCCCGGGCGCTGGGCCTTCAGCCTGTCCAGCAGCGCATAGGCGCCGAGCGGCTGCTCGGCCTCCAGTACCAGCGCCAGCACCTGCCGCCGCAATTCCGTCAGTTGCGCCCCGGCCCGGAGGCAGCGCGCCTCGGCCGCCGCCAGGGCGCGTTGCATGGCGGTATTCATCTCCGTCGCGCCGCCCTGCCCTGTCGCCATCGGCCCTCTCCTCCTGCTGTCTGAGGTTATATAGTAACGGCAGCAGTCCTGAGGAGCCGCCCCCATGCCGGTCACCGATTCCGCCGCCCGCGCCCGCTTCCTGGCCGCGCTCCGCTTCAACGAGGCGGGGCTGGTCCCGGCCATCGCCCAGGCGCATGACACCGGCGAGGTGCTGATGCTGGCCTGGATGAACGCCGAGGCGGTCGAGGAGACGCTGGCCAGCGGACGTGTGGTCTATTTCAGCCGCAGCCGCAACGCGCTTTGGCGCAAGGGCGAGAGTTCCGGCCAGACCCAGCGCCTCGTCGAGCTGCGGCTGGACTGCGACGGCGATGCCCTGCTCGCCCTCGTGGAGCAGGAGGGGGTCGCCTGCCACACCGGGCGGCGGTCCTGCTTCTACCAGGCGCTGCGCGAGGGCGAGATGGTGGCGATCAGCGCGCCCGAGGTCGATCCGGCGGTGCTCTATGGCCGCTGAGGCGACGCGCTTTCCCCTGCCGGTCACGCTGCTGACCGGCTTCCTCGGCGCCGGCAAGACCACGCTGCTGAACCACCTGCTGCGCCAGCCGGAAATGGCCGGCACCGCGGTGCTGATCAACGAGTTCGGCGAAGTCGGGCTGGACCACCTGCTGGTCGAGACGCTGGACCGGGAGGCGGTGCTGCTGCAGGCGGGCTGCCTCTGCTGCACCATCCGCGGCGATCTCTCGGCGGCGCTGGCGCGGCTGGCGGACCGCGCCGAAGCCGGCGCGCCGCTGCGGCGCGTGCTGATCGAGACCACGGGCCTCGCCGATCCGCTGCCGATCCTGCAGACGCTGATGGCCGATCCCGCCATCCAGCGGCATTTCGTGCTCGATGGCGTGGTGACGCTGGTCGACGCGGTGAACGGCCTGGCCACGCTGGAGCGGCAGCCCGAGGCCGCGCGGCAGGTTTCGGTGGCCGACCGGCTGCTCATCAGCAAGGCCGAGCTGGCCTCCGGAGACGGACTGGACAGGCTGCGCGCGAGGCTGCGCGCGCTCAATCCCGGCGCCGTGCCGCTGCCGGTGCGGGACGGCGCGCTGGACGCCGCCGCGCTGCTTCGCCTCGGCCCCTTCGATCCTGCCCTCGCCACTCCGCCCCGCGCCTGGCTCGACGCCGCCGCCTGGGCCGGGGCGGAGCATGCCGGGCACGGGCATGGGCACGGGCACGGGCATGGCCACCACCATCACGGGCACGACCCCAACCGCCATGGCGACGAGATCCACAGCTTCTGCCTGCAATACGACCAGCCCCTGCCCTGGGAGGGCCTGGCCACCTGGCTGGAGATGCTGAGCGTCACGCGGGGCGAGGCCGTTCTGCGGGTCAAGGGCATCCTGGACCTGCGGGGCCAGGAGCGGCCGGTGGTCATCCATGGCGTGCAGTCCGTCTGGCACCGGCCCAGGACACTGGCGGCCTGGCCCGTCGGGATGCCGCGCCGCTCCCTCCTCGTCTTCATCCTGCGCGGCCTGCCGCGGCGGGTGATCGAGGACGGCCTCGCCGCCTTTTGCGCGGCGGCCGGACCGGACCCCGCCTAGGATCGGCGGTCACCTCGCGGGCCCTTGACGTCGCCACCCAGCCGAGGCCGCCTGCGGGCAACTTTCGTCCCCGGCCCGGCCTTAGCTTCGCGTAAGCTGGGCCAGAACCGGAGTTGCCGCCATGCGCCTGACCATGCCGGAGGAGATCCTTCTCCTCATGCTCGACGACGAAACCGGGCGTTTGATCGACCGCGCCGCCCCTTCCGGGGATTACGCCCTGGTCGGCGCCATCCTGGCCGAGCTGGCGCTGCAGGAGCGCATCCGCACGGCGCCGGCGCGGCTGACCATCGCCAATCCAGCCCCCCTCGGCGACGAGGTGCTGGACGAGGTGCTGGGCCGCATCCAGGCCGAGGCGGAGCCGCAGGACAGCCGCTGGTGGATCGAGACCCTGGCCAAGGATGCCGACCGCTTCCGGGACGCCTATTTCGACCGCCTGGTGCGGCGCGGCATCCTGAAGATGGAGGAAGGCCGCTTCCTCTGGATCTTCGCCGAGCGGCGCTATCCGCTGATCTCCGACAAGGAGGAGCGCGAGGTGAAGGGCCGGGTGATGGCGGTGATCTTCAACGACGCCGTGCCGGAGCCGCATGATTCCCTGCTGATTGGCCTGACGCGGGCCGCCGGCCTCTTTCCCCTCCTGCTGGCGCCGGCCGAGCTGGAGCGGGCGCAGCCCCGCATCGACCAGGTGGCGGACATGCAGGAGCTGAACCGCAGCCTGCTGGAGGCGGTGCGCGACATCTTCACCGAGGTGGCCCGCTACGCCCCGCTGATGTGAGGGACGCATGAGCATGGACCGGGAATCTCCCGTCGCCCTGGTCAGCGGCGGCGCGCATGGCATCGGTGCCGGCATCGCGGCCCGCCTGCGGCGGGATGGCTGGCGGGTTGTCACCGCCGATCTCCGGCCCGGCGAGGCCGGCACCCGCCATGTCCTCGCCGATGTCGCCGACGAGGCGACGGTGACGGGCCTGCTGAACGGCGTGGCGGAGCGGGAGCGCCGCCTCGACGCGCTGGTCTGCAATGCCGGCATCATGGTGCGCCGCCCGCTGGCCGAGCTCACCCTGGAGGCCTGGCGGAAGGTGCTCGACACCAACCTCACCAGCGCCTTCCTGCTGGCGCGCGCCGCCGAGCCCCTGCTGCGGGCCAGCCGTGGCAGCATCGTCACCATCGCCTCGACACGGGCGCACATGTCCGAGCCGGATACGGAATCCTATTCGGCCAGCAAGGGCGGGCTGATGGCGCTCACCCATGCCCTCGCCGTCAGCCTCGGCCCGGCGGTGCGGGTGAACTGCGTCAGCCCCGGCTGGATCGACGTGTCGGGCGAGGCGCTGCGCCCCGAGGACCATGCCCAGCACCCGGCCGGACGGGTCGGCCGGGTGGAGGACATCGCCGGCCTCGTCGCCTGGCTGGTGGGGCCGGAGGCCGGCTTCGTCACCGGCGGCGAGTTCATCGCCGACGGCGGCATGACGCGGAAGATGATCTACGCCGAGTGAGGCCTCGCCGGCTCAGTCGGCCTTCAGCCCCAGGTCGCGGGCCGCCTGGCTGAGCCGGGGCACGTCCCGCGCCAGGAAGGCGTCCAGCTCGGCGGCCGGCAGGTCGGAGACGGTGACGCCCTGCTCGGTCAGCCGCACGCGCAGCCGCGGGTCGCGGCGCCCGGTCTCCATGGCGTCGCGAAGCCGGGCGAGGATCGGCGCCGGCACCCTGGACTGGGTGAAGAGGCCCATCCACAGGCTGAAGTCGTAATCCGCCACCCCGGCCTCCTGCATGGTCGGCACATCGGGCAGCTGGACGGCGCGTTGGGCGGAGGTCACGGCGAGGGCCCGGACCGCGCCGGCGCGGATATGCGGCACGGCGGTCGGCAGGCTGTCGAAGGAGAAGTCGGTCTCGCCCGCGATCAGCGCCGTCATCGCCGGCGCGCTGCCGCGATAGGGGACATGGATGGTCCGCATCCCCGCCTGCCGGTTCAGCAGCTCGGCGGTGAAATGGCTGGAGGAGCCGGAGCCGAAGGAGCCGAAGGTGAGCTGGTCCGGCTTCGCCCGGGCCATCGCCACCAGCTCGGCCACGCTGCGGATATCGTGCTTCTTCGGATTGACCAGCAGCACGTTGGGCAGCGAGCCGATCAGCCCCAGCGCCGCCAGGTCCTTCATCGGGTCGAGCTTCGCCTCCGGATAGATGACCGGGTTGATGGCATGGGTGGCGACGGTGCCGTGGAACAGGGTGTAGCCGTCCGGCTCGGCCTGGATGGCGGCGGCCATGCCGATATTCCCCCCCGCGCCGGGGCGGTTCTCGATCACCACCGGGCGGCCCAGCGGCCCGCTCATCGCCTCGGCCATGAGGCGGGAGGCGATGTCGGTGATGCCCCCCGGCGTGAAGGGGACGATCAGCCGCAGGGGCCGGTCGGGCCACTCCGCGGCGCGCAGGGTGGCAGGCGCCGCAAGCAGGCCGGAGGCCAGCAGCGGCAGGTGGCGGCGGGTGATGCGAAGGCGTTTCATGCGCTCTCTCTAAGCCAGGCGGAGCCTGGGTGGCGAGCCCAGGTGGCGAGCCCGGGCGGCCGGGCCCGTCCTACCGCTTCGTCGCCTCCTCCAGGACGGCGAGCGGCGCGCCGGCGGCATCCAGCAGGGTCAGCCGGCGTCCGGCGATACGATAGGCGGCCGTGGCCTCCAGCGCCGCCAGGAAGCGCGTCTCCGTCCGGCCCGCCGCCGGGTCGAGGCAGGCCATGCGGGTGGCGGCGAGCGGGCCGAGCGTCAGCCGGCCGCCCTGGCGGCGAAAGGCGCCGGTGAAGCGGTTGCAGCCGCCCGATCCGCTGGCCCGCCCCGTCCGGGCGTCGAGATGCAGGGAGGCCTCGCGCTGCCCGGGTCCCGTCGCCACCGGCTCGTCCCCCAGGCGGACCAGGCGCCAGTCCAGGCTCTCCGGCTCCTGATCGGGGCCGGCCGGGCCGGCGGGCGTCTCCGCCCCGGGCGCGGCGCAGGCCGGGACCAGGCCGGCGAGCCCGGCCAGGGCGATGGCGCGCGTCAGGGCCTCGCGTCGTGGGAGCATGGCTTTCTCCTTCTCGCCGTGTCTCCGCCCAGGCTAGCCGCGCCCCCCCGCTTGTCGAGGGCCCGGCCTGGCCGCCCTGCCCGCCGGCACGTGACCCGGCGGCGCTTCCGGCCTATCTGGAAGCCATGCGACCTTCGACCCTCCGCTTCAGGACCCTGCATGGCGCCGATCTGCGGCCCTGGCTGCCGGAGCTCGGCCGCCTGCGCATCGCCGTCTTCCGCGACTGGCCCTATCTCTACGAGGGCGACGAGGCCCATGAGGCGAAGTATCTGCGCGGCTATGCCGAAACGCCCGGCGCGGCGGTGATCGTGGCCTTCGACGGCGAGCAGCCGGTCGGCGCCGCCACCTGCGAACCCCTGGCCGGTACGCACGGGCCGGTGCGCGACACCTTCCTGGCGGCCGGCCTCGACCCGGCGCGCTTCTGCTACTTCGGCGAGAGCGTCCTGCTGCCCGCCTGGCGCGGCCAGGGCGCGGGGCTGCGTTTCTTCGCGCTGCGCGAGGCGCAGGCCGCGCGCCTGGGCGCCGATTTCGCCACCTTCTGCGCCGTGCGACGCGATCCGGCCGATCCGCGCCGCCCCGCCGCCTATGTCCCGCTCGACGGCTTCTGGCGCCGGCGCGGCTACACGCCCTACCCCGCCCTCACCTGCCGCATGACGTGGCGCGAGCCCGGCGGCGCGGCGGAGATCCCGCATGAGCTGAGCTTCTGGATGAAGCCGATCGCCGGAGCGCCCCTGCCATGACCGCCCTTCGCCTCGCCCTGATGCAGTATCCGGTGGAGCGGCCGGACAGTGTCGCGAGCTGGGGCGCCAAGCTCGACCGCTGGCTGGCCGAGGCCCGCGACCAGGGTGCCGGTCTCGCCATGCTGCCGGAATATGCCTGCGTCGAGCTGGGCTCCGCCCTGGCCGGCAGGGCGCCGGCCGGGGAGGCGGAGGAGCTGGCCGCCATGGTCGAGGCCGCGCCGCGGATCCTGGACCGCATGCGCGAGGCGGCCATGGCCGCCGGCCTGTGGCTGCTGCCGGGCACCCTGCCCCAGCGCGACGCCGACGGCGCCGTCCGCAACCGCGCGCCCCTGATCGCGCCCGACGGCCGCCTGGCCTTCCAGGACAAGCACGCCATGACCCGCTTCGAGGCGGAGCGCTGGGGCGTCACGGCCGGCGCGCCACCGCGCGTCTTCGACACCCCCTGGGGCCGGATCGGCATCTCCATCTGCTACGACAGCGAGTTCCCCGACCACGTCCGCGCACAGGTCGAGGCCGGCGCCTGGCTGATCCTCGCCCCCTCCTGCACCGACACGCCGCACGGCTTCAACCGGGTCCGGGTCTCCGCCGCCGCGCGCGCGCTGGAGAACCAGTGCTTCGTCGCGGTCAGCCCGACGGTGGGCGAGGCGCCATGGTCGGCGGCGCTCGACCGCAACCGAGGCCGTGCCGCCGTCCTCGGCCCGATCGACCGCGGCTTCCCGGAGGATGGCGTGATCGCCGAGGGGGTGCCGGACAGGCCGCAATGGCTGCTGGCCGATCTCGACCCGGCGCGGATCGCGACCGTGCGGCGCGAGGGGGCGGTGTTCAACCACCGCGACTGGCCCGCGGGCCGCTTCCCCGCCGCCACGCCGGCCGCCTTCGCGTGACGCTGGTCTATCTGGTCGCCGGCGAGGCCTCCGGCGACATGCTGGGCGCCCGGCTGGTCGCGGCGCTGCGCCGCCGCCGGCCGGATCTCGCCTTCGCCGGCGTGGGGGGCGAGCGCATGTCGGAGCAGGGCGTGCCCAGCCTCTTCCCGATGCGCGAACTGGCGCTGATGGGGCTGATGGAGGTGCTGCCCAACCTGCGCCGGCTCGCCCGGCGCCTCGACGAGACGGTGGCCGACATCCGGGCGCGCCGCCCGGCGCTCGTCGTCACCATCGACAGTCCGGGCTTCACCCTGCGCGTGGCGCGGCGGGTGAAGCCGCTGGGCTTCCCCGTGCTGCATTATGTCGCGCCGCAGGTCTGGGCCTGGCGGCCGGGGCGGGTGAAGCGCATCGCGCACGAGGTGGACCGCATCCTCGCCCTGCTGCCCTTCGAGCCGCCCTTCTTCGAGAAGGCCGGCATCCCCGTCACCTTCGTCGGCCACTCCATCCTGGAATCGGGCGCCGACCGGGGCGATGCGGCGCGCTTCCGCGCCGCGCACGGGCTCTCGCCGGAGGACCGCGTCCTGCTGGTCATGCCCGGCAGCCGCCGCAGCGAGACCGGGCGGCTGCTGCCGGTCTTCGGCGAGGCCCTGGCCCGTACCGCCGCGGCCGTGCCGCGCCTTCGCCCCGTCGTGCCGCTGGCCGGGCCGGTGGAGGAGGAGGTGCGGGCGGTGACGGCGCGCTGGTCCCCGGCCCCCCTGCTGCTCCGGGGGGTCGCGGAGAAGTACGACGCCTTCGCCGCCGCCCGGGAGAGCGAGGGGGCCGGGCTGATCAAGTCGGGCACCTCCTCGCTGGAGGTGGCGCTGGCGGGCGTGCCGATGGCGGTGGGCTACCGGGTCAACCCGGTCTCGGCGATGATCGCGCGGCGGCTGCTGAAGGTGCGCTTCGTCAGCATCGTCAACCTGCTGGCCGATGCCGAGATCGTGCCCGAGTATCTGCAGGAACGATGCACGCCGGCGCTGCTCTCGGCCGCGCTGATCCGCCTGCTGACCGACCCCGCCGCCGCCGCCGCGCAGCGCGACCGCTTCCGCCACCTGCTGGACCGGTTGCGCCCGCCCGAGGGGCTGCCGAGCGAGGCCGCCGCCGGCGCGGTGCTGCGCATGCTGGAGGAAGGCCGGACCCTTCCGGCAGGGGGCTGACAGCGCCACGCCAGCGCCGCATGCTGCGCCCCCCGCGACACAGGGAGACCCCATGCCCAACGACACCCGGCTGAAGCAGCGCGCGACCTACGGCTTCTGGACCGCCGAGCGCGTGCGCTTCGGCGACACCGACCGGCTCGGGCATGTCAACAATGCCGTCTACTCGACCTATTTCGAAACCGCCCGGGTGGAGTTGATGGACCAGTTGATCCGCGGGCCGGAGAGCTACTTCGTCATCGCCCGCATGGCCATCGACTTCACCGCCGAGCTGCGCGAGCTGGGTCCGATCGAGATCGGCACCGCCATCACCGGCATCGGCCGCTCCTCCTTCACCACCGGCCAGGCGGTCTTCCAGGGCGCGCTCTGCGCCGCGACCGGCGAAGGCACGGTGGTGCTGATCGACGCCGCGACACGCCGCGCGACACCGCTGCCGGAGGAGATGCGGGCCAGGCTGGAGGCGCTGATGCCGCCGGCCTGATCCCGCTGACCCGAGCCCTCCGCCGGCTCAGGCCGCCGCCTTGCGCCGCGCTGCGTCGTAGAGCGCGAGGCGTTTCGCCGCCGCCTCGGTGAGGCCGCCGGAATAGTCGAGGCCGGGATCCGGCAGGGATTCCGCGAAATGGCAGGCCACCTGCTGCCCCTGCAGATCCCGCAGCGCCGGAACCTCGCTGCGGCAGCGATCCTGCGCGAAGGGGCAACGGGTGTGGAACCGGCAGCCCGGCGGCACCGCCATCGGGCTCGGCACGTCGCCGCCGAGCGGCGTCACGCGGCCGCGCCGCGACGGATCGGGGTGCGGGATGGCGGCCAGCAGCGCCCGGGTATAGGGATGCCGCGGCCTGGCGAAGAGGGCGCGCTTCTCGCCGACTTCCATCACCGCACCGAGATACATCACCGCGATGCGGTCGGCCATGTGCTTCACCACGGCGAGATCGTGCGCGATGAAGAGGTAGGAGAGGCCGAGCCGGGCCTGCAGATCCTTCATCAGGTTGACGACCTGCGCCTGGATCGAGACATCCAGCGCGGAGACCGGCTCGTCGCAGACGACGAGGTCGGGCTCCACCGCCAGGGCGCGCGCGATGCCGATGCGCTGGCGCTGCCCGCCGGAGAATTCGTGCGGATAGCGGTCGGCGTGGAAGGGCCGCAGCCCGACCAGGGCGAGCAGTTCCTGCACCTTGGCGCGGCGGCTGGCCTCGTTGCCAATGCCGTGCACCGCCATCGGCTCGGCGATGGCGTCACCCACCGTCAGGCGCGGATTGAGGCTGGCATAGGGGTCCTGAAACACGATCTGCATGCGCCGCCGGAGCGCGCGCATGGCACCGCCATCGACCTTCGTGACGTCCTGGCCGTCGAAACGGATGCGGCCGGCGGAGGGCTCGATGAGGCGCAGCACCAGCCGCGCCGTGGTCGACTTGCCGCAGCCGGATTCGCCCACCAGCGCCAGGGTCTCGCCCCGGTTCAGGGTGAAGGAGACACCGTCCACGGCCCGCACCGCGCCGACCTGCTTCTGCAGCAGCAGGCCCTTCTTCACCGGATAGTGCTTGGCGAGGCCATCCACCTCGAGAAGCGCGCTCATGCCGCCGTCTCCAGGGCCAGGGACTCCTCGACCGGCGCGCGCAGGCAGGCCACCTCGTGGCCCGGGGCGACCTCCCGCAGCAGCGGCATCTCCGTCCGGCAGGGCGCGATGGCGAAGGGGCAGCGCGGGTTGAAGCGGCAGCCCTCGGGGAAGGCGAAGGGCGGTGGCACGGCGCCGTCGATGGCGAGCAGCCGCTCGCGCTCCTCGTCCAGGCGCGGCACGGACCCCAGCAGGCCCAGCGTATAGGGATGCTGCGGGTCCTCGAAGAGCGCGCGCGCGGCGGTGCGCTCGACGACGCGGCCGGCATACATCACCGCGACCTCGTCGGCCATCTCGGCGACGACGCCGAGATCGTGGGTGATCAGGATGATCGACATGCCGGTGTCCTGCTGCAACTCGCGCAGCAGGTCGAGGATCTGCGCCTGCACCGTGACGTCGAGCGCGGTGGTCGGCTCATCGGCGATCAGCAGGCGGGGCCGGCAGGCCAGCGCCATGGCGATCATCACGCGCTGCCGCATGCCGCCCGAGAGCTGATGCGGATACTCGTCGAAGCGCCGCTCCGGCGAGGGGATGCGGACACGCTTCAGCGCGGCGATGGCCTGCTCCTTCAGGCTGGCCGCGTTGTCCTTCGGCGCGTGCACGCGCATCGCCTCGACCAGCTGCCGGCCCACGCTGTGCACCGGGTTGAGGCTGGTCATCGGTTCCTGGAAGATCATGGCGATCTGCCCGCCGCGCACCTGCCGCATCTCGGCGGTGGACAGATCGAGCAGGTTTCGATTCTCCAGGAGCACACGACCTTCCGTGGTCCGGCCGGGCGGCGGCACCAGCCGCATGATGGAGAGTGAGAGCATCGACTTGCCGCAACCGCTCTCGCCGACGATGCCGAGGGTGCGGCCGCGCGGCACGGAGAGATCGACCCCGTCCACCGCGCGCACCAGGCCGGAGGAGGTCTTGAAGACGGTGCGAAGGCCTTCGATTCGCAGGAGATCCGGTTGCATCAGGCCCATCGGAAAGTGGGAGGGGAAATCTTCTCGGCCGAACGGTGCGCCCAGTCCATCCGCGGCGTCCGTTCAATGATCCGCTTCTGCGCCTCATGCAGATGCGCGGCGGCGCCTTCGTAATCCATGGTCAGAACCTTGCCGTCCCGCACCACCGCCTCGCCATCGACATGCACGGCACGGATGGCGCGGTCGCCGGCGGCGTAGATCAGGCTGCGCATCGGGTCGCGCGCCGGGCGCATCATCGGGTGGGTGACATCGACCATGACGAAATCGGCGCGGCATCCCGCGGCCAGCCGGCCGATATCCTCGCGTCCCAGGGCCGTTGCGCCGCCGATGGTGGCGGCATCGAACAGATCCGTCGAGCTGAGGCTGCGCGGATCGCCCGACTGGGTGCGCGCGATGTAGGAGACCAGCCGCAGTTCGTCGAGCATGTTGTGCGGATAGGTGTCGGTGCCGATGCCCATGTTCACGCCGCGCTTGCGGTAGCGGCCGAAATGCTGCAGCGAGATGCCGCGCCGGGCGAAGACCGTCGGGCAATGCGCCACGGTGGTGCCGGTGGCCGCCAGCCGGTCGAGGTCGTTCTCGGTGTGCCAGCGGGTGCTCGGATGGTCGTCGAGGAAGATGCCGTGACCGATGATCGAGCGGTCCGACAGCAGGCCCTGGCTGTCCAGCCAGCCGATCGGCGTCAGCCCGTGGCGGCGGGTGATCTCGTGGAACTCGACCACCGACTGCGCCGCGTGAATCTGCCAGGCCACGCCGCGCGCCCGGGCCTCCTGGAAGCTCTCGCGCAGCAGCGTCTCGGAGCAGGTGTCGATCTGCGCCGGCACCACCATGCCGAACAGCCGGCCGGAGGGGTGCTGCGCGGCGCGCTCGATCAGCCCCAGCGCCTCGCCCATCGCCTTCTCGCCGGCCGCCTCGTCCCATTCATACTCGACGACATGGCCGTTCCGGGTGAACCAGCGGGCGGAGCGGAACATCGGCGCGATGCAGACCCGCATGCCGCTCTCGCCCAGCAGGTCGAGCCAGCCGGGATGCGCCATGGACAGGTCGGCCACCGTGGTCACGCCGGAGAGCAGCAGTTCCGACAGCGCCACGCGGACGCAGGACGGCACGGCCTCCGCGTCGGCGCGGAAGATCGGCAGATACTCGTAGAGGGAGGAATTGTAGAGCCCCGGCGTGCCGATCTCGTCGATCAGCCCCTTGTTCATCGGCTCCGAGGAGGGGTGGCAGTGGATGTTCACCAGGCCGGGCATGACCATTATGCCGCGGCCGTCGATCACCTCATCGGCCGGGCCATCATAGCCACGGCCGACAAAGGTGATCTGGCCGTCGCGATAGGCCACCTCCGCATCCGTCAGGTAGGTGTGCTGCCGCGCCGAGGCATCCCAGGCGATGACGAGGTCGGCGTCGCGGATGACGGTGGTGGTCATCGGTCCTTTTCCTTCGCTCAGCGGGTCAGGCGGATGTCGAGGCCCTTGTAGAGGGCGACACCGTAGATCCCGTGCGGACGCACGCCCTCGACCCGCGGGCCGGAGACCACCCAGAGCGGCTGGCGGATCAGCGGCAGCCAGGGGCTGGCTTCGGCCAGTTGCTCCTGGACCGTGCCGATCGCCTGAGCGCGGTCGGCCGGCTCGAGCGCGGTCTTGGCCGCGTTGATCAGATTGTCGGTCTTCTCGTCCTTCCAGTTCATGCGGTTCGGCGTCGGCGTGTTGGTGCTCGGGAAGTAGAGCGCCAGCGCGTCCGTCGCCGAGGCATAGGGGTAGGACATGATGAAGGCGTCGAACTCCTGCGTCGCCAGCTTGCCCCAGGCCACCGTGGCATCCCAGAGCTGGATCCGCATCTCGACGCCGATGCGGCGCAGATCCGCCTGGATCGCCTGCGTCATGCCGTTGTTGTAGGTCTGCTGGATGCCGTAGATCAGGAAGCTGGCCCGCTGCCCGTCCTTGACGCGGATGCCGTCGCTGCCCGGCTTCCACCCCGCCTCGTCCAGCAGCTTACGTGCCGCGTCGGGATCATGCGACGGCATGGCCTTGGCCGCCTGGGCGCTGGCGTCCAGCGCGTTGGGGTTGATGTAGGCATCCGCCACCTCGCCGGCGCCGAACCAGACCGCCTTGTTGATGGCCTCCTTGTTGACCGCCATGTTGATGGCGCGGCGCACCACCGGGTCGTTCATGACCGGCTTGTCGACCTTGAAGCCGACGAAGTTGTCGTAGAAGTAGTTCGGCTGCTGCACCAGCTTGAGCGTCGGGATGCGCTTCAGCCCGTCCAGCGCGAAGTACGGGATCCACTGCGTCACGTCGCCCTGGCCGGACTGGACCGCCGCCAGACGGGTGTTCGCCTCCGGGATGACACGCAGCGAGATGCGGTCCACCTGCGGCGAGGGGTTCTTGTAGATCGGCGGCCCCCAGTTGTAGGCCGGGTTCTTGGTCAGCACCATTTCCTGCCGCGGCGCCCAGCTGGCCCAGCAGTAGGGGCCGACGCCGTTGAAGCCCTGCACGCCGAAGTTGTCGCCGAGCTTCTCGACCGTCGCCTGGTCGACCATGCCGGCGAAGTACTGCGCCAGCTGCAGCAGCAGCTCGCTATACGGCGCGGTCAGCTCGTACTCCACCGTGTGGTCATCGACCGCGCGCACCTCCTTCACCGGTCCGGCGCGCCACTTGACCGGGCTGCGCGTGGCCGGGTCGATCCAGCGATTGATGCTGTAGACCACGTCCTTCGCCGTGAAGGGCTTGCCGTCGCAGAACTTGACGCCCTGCTTCAGCTTGAAGGTGTAGGTCTTGCCGTCCTCGCTGACCGTCCAGCTCTCGGCAAGGCCGGGGCGGACGGTCTTCTGGTCCCAGTCCATCGAGACCAGCGTGTCGGTCAGCAGGAACAGCGCCTCGCCGGCCGCGGTCGCGGTGGTGCGGTGCGGGTCGTAGCGGTCGGCGTCGATCTCGCGCAGCACGACCAGCGTGCCCTTCGGCGCCATCTGCGCCGTGGCCTGGCCGGCGGGGAGCATCCCCGCCAGGGAGAGCATGGTGCCACCGAGCAGGGCGGCGGCGCGGCGTCGGCCGGCCATGAGGACACTGGACATTCTTGGCCCTTTCTCGAGGAGGTCTAGACGCGCAGGCGCGGGTCGAGCGCATCGCGCAGCGCATCGCCCAGCAGGTTGAAGGTCAGCACCACGACGAAGATCACGACGCAGGGCAGCACGGCGATATGCGGCGCGAAGAACAGGAAGCTCCGCCCTTCGGAGGCCATGGCGCCCAGCTCCGCCACGGGCGGCTGCGCGCCGAGGCCGAGGAAGGAGAGCGCCGAGCCCAGCAGGATCACCTGGCCGAAGCGCAGCGTGGCGAAGACGAAGATCGGCGAGAGGCAGTTGGGCGCCAGATGCCGCAGGATCAGCCGCCCATCCCCCATGCCGGTGGCCCGCGCCGCCTCGATGTAGTCCTGCCGCATCACCACGAGCGCGTTGCCGCGCACGATGCGCGCCATCAGCGGCACGGTGGCGACCGAGAGCGCCAGGATCACCGCCGGGATGCCCGGGCCGAAGATCGCCGCGATGGCGAGGCCGAAGAGGATGGCGGGGAAGGAGAGCAGCACGTCCATCAGCCGCATCAGCAGCCCGTCGATCCGCCTGTAGTAGGCGGAGGCGAAGCCGATGATCGCGCCGGCCACGCCGCCCAGGAGCACCGAGGCGCCGCCCATCAGCAGCGTGGCCCGCAACCCGTAGAGCAGGCGGGTGATCATGTCCCGCCCCTGGCTGTCGGCGCCCAGCAGCAGGCCCGGCGCGCCCGGTGCGGTCATCGCCGAGGCCAGGTCGTTGTCGAAGGGATCGGTGGGCGCCAGCACCGGCGCCAACGCGGCGGCCAGGATCAGCAGCACCGCGACGATCAGGGACACCGCCGCCACCGGCTCGCGCAGCAGCCGGCTCAACGTGCCCGGCCGCTTCGGCGTGCCGGGGGCGACCGGTGTGGCGGCCGCCGCGGCCGTGGAGTTCACGCTCGCCATGCTCATGCCCCCCGCATGCGCGGATCGAGCGCGGCATAGAGCACATCGACCAGGAGATTGATCAGGATGAAGCCGAGGGAGAGCACGATGATGGTCCCCTGCGCCATCGGGAAGTCGGAGGAGAGGATGGCGCCCACCGCCAGCCGGCCGACGCCGGGCCAGGAGAAGACGGTCTCGGTCACCACCGCGCCGCCGAGCAGGAAGCCGATCTGCAACCCGATCAGCGTCACCACCGGGATCAGCGCGTTGCGCAGCGCGTGGTGCAGCACCACGGCACCCTCCCCGAGGCCCTTGGCCCGGGCGGTGCGGACATGCTCGGCGCCCAGCACCTCAAGCACGGCCGTGCGCGTCATGCGGGCCACGGGGGCGATGAAGACGCCGCCCAGCGTCAGCGCCGGCAGCGCCACCGCCTGCCAGCCCTCGAGGGTCCAGAGCGGGCCGCCGCGCCCGGTGAAGGGCAGCAGCTGCCACTGGAAGCCAACCAGCCAGATCAGCATCAATCCCAGGAAGAAGACCGGCACGGAGCCGCCCGCCACCGACAGGGCGGTGACGAAACGGTCGAGCAGCGAGCCGCGCCAATAGGCGCCGATGGTGCCGAGCGCGATGCCGATCGGGATCGACCAGAAGAGCGAGGCGAACATCAGCTCGAGCGTCGGGCCGATGGTGGCGCCCAGCTCCTGCGTCACCGGGACATTGTTGATGATGGAGACACCGAAGTCGCCCTGCAGCAGCCGCCAGAGATAGATGCCGAACTGCACGTAGAGCGGCTGGTCCAGGCCGAGATCGCGGCGGATCTCCGCGATCAGCTCGGCCGTGGCCGTGGGACCGGCCCGCACCGTCGCCGGGTCGGTCGGCACCACCTGCATCAGAAGGAAGCCGATGAGCAGCACGCCGAAGAGAACCGGCACCGCCATCAGAAGGCGTTGAAGCGCGTGACGCAGCATCGGTCAGTCCGCGGCGCCGGCCAGCGCGGCGGCCTCGCCATGGCGGTCGAAGAGAACCTTGCCGCCGCGCAGCGTCAGGTCGGCCTGCGTGGTCAGGATGTCCTCCGGCGCGACGGTGAACAGGTCGCGCGAGAAGACGGCGATGTCCGCCTGCATGCCCGGCTCCAGCGTGCCGCGCTCGCTCTCGGCGAACTGCGAATACGCGCCGCACCAGGTGTAGCAGTGCATCGCCTGCTCGGGCGTCAGGCACTCCCCGGCACCCAGCACCGTGCCGCGATTGGTCTTGCGCGTGACCATGGTGAACAGGTTCTGGAACGGGTTCACCGTGCAGACCGGGCTGTCCGAGGAGGCCGCCGGATGGTGCCCCTCCTCCAGCCAGGTGCGCATCGGATAGGCCGCCTCGGTGCGCTCGCGGCCGAGGTTGCGGAGGTAGAGATCGCCGAACTCGTACATGAAGAGCGGCTGCGGAATGGGGATGATGCCATGCCGCAACATGCGCCGCCGCTGGTCGGCGTTGAGGAAGCCGCAGTGCTCGATGCGGTGGCGCCGCCCCTCGATCGGCTGCGCCGGGGTGGAGGCGCGCTCCATCGCCACCAGCACCTGCTCGATGCCGGCGTCGCCGATGGCATGGATGTCGAGCTGCCACCCCTGCGCGTGGTAATGCGCCAGCATCTCCTGCATCGCCGCGTCGGGGAAGCAGAAGATGCCGGTGCCGCCGCCGGCGCTCTCCAGATAGGGATCGAAGAAGGCGGCGGTGAGCCCGCCCGCCGAGCCGTCGCCGAAGACCTTCACCGCGCCCCAGGCCAGCAGATCCTCGGCCCGCTCGCCGACCGAGACCGAGGGCCGCAGCCCCTCCTCCCAGGCGGCGCGGGCGATGCCCTCGGGGTTGCCGGCCAGCACCTGCCACATGCGCTGCATCAGCCGCCCCTCGGCCGCGGCGCGGCGATAGGCGCCGATCTCGGCCATGCCGGCGGTCATGCCGACGTTCATGTCGCTGGCGGAGGCGAAGCCGAGGGCCGCGAGCTCGCGTCCAGCTGCCTCGATGGCGGCGACCATCTGCGCCTCGCCGGGCGGCGGCATGACGTCGCGGATCAGGCGCATCGCCCGTTCCTGGAACAGGCCGGTGAGCTGCCCGCCCTTGCGCTCGATGGCGCCACCCTCGGGATCGGGCGTGTTGTGGCCGACACCGGCCCGCTTCATCGCCGCGCTATTGGCCACGGCGACATGGCCGCAGGTGCGCACGATGAAGACCGGATGATCGGGCGCCACGCGGTCCAGCTCGCCGGCGAGCGGATGCCGGCCGATATCCAGCTCGCCGTGATCGTAGCCGCGGCCCAGGATCCATTCGCCCTTCGGCGTGTTCCGCGCGGCGGCGGCGATGCGCGCCAGCACCTCGTCCAGCGTGCGGACCTCTTCCGGCCGCAGGTTCACCTGCGACAGGCCGAGGCCATAGGGCAGGAGGTGCATATGCGCCTCGTTCAGCGCCGGTGTCGCCACCCGCCCGCCGAGGTCGATGCGGCGCGTTCCGGCACCGGCCAGCGGCGCCACCTCATCGAGGCTGCCGATGGCGAGGACACGGCCGTCCTTCACCGCCATCGCCTCGGCGAAGCCGGCCGAGAGGCCACGGAAGATGCGGCCGCCGGAGATCAGCAGATCAGCCATTACGCGCGCCAGTCCGGCTTGCTGCCTTCGATGAGTTGCAAGGCCGAGCCCCAGGCCCATTCGGCATGCGCCAGTGAGCGCGCCGGATCGCCGTTGAACTGCGCGGCGGTCCTGAGGCGGACCTCCTCCGGCGGCAGCACCAGCTCGGCGCCGCCCGCGAGCGCCGCCACCTGCGCCTGGCAGGCGCGCTCCAGGTAGTAGATCAGGTTGAAGGCCTCGGGGATGCTGCGGCCGGCGACCAGCAGGCCGTGGTTGCGAAGGATCATGGCCTTGTTCGTGCCGAGGTCGGCGACCAGGCGCTCGCGCTCGTCGAGATCCAGCGCGATGCCCTCATAGCCGTGATAGGCGAGATGGCCGTAGAACTTCAGCGCGTGCTGGCTGATCGGCAGCAGCCCCTGCTTCTGCGCCGAGACGGCGATGCCGGCGGCGGTGTGCGTGTGGACGACGCAGAAGGCATCATCGCGCGACATGTGCAGCGCCGAATGGATGGTGAAGCCCGCCGCGTTGACCTGCTTGGTCTCAGCTCCCTCCTCGACGATATTGCCGTGGAGATCGATCTTCACCAGGTCGCTGGCCTTCATCTGATCGAAGAGCACGCCATAGCGGTTGATCAGGAAGTGGTGCTCGGGGCCTGGAACCCGCGCGCTGATATGGGTGTAGATGAAGTCGGTCATGCGGAAATGCGCGACGAGGCGGTAGAGCGCCGCGAGGTCGCAGCGGATCTGCCATTCCTCTTCGGAGCAGTTCATCAGCGGTGCGGTGGCGATGTTCATGACAGATCCCCTCGGGTTGATGAAATGTCATCATGCCCGCAGGCACCGTCAATCGGTCGATTTGCCTTCGCGATGCAGCAAACGGCGCGCCTGCCTGGATTCGAGGCAAAACCCGGCCGGGGACGCCACGCCACCGGGCATACGCGAGACTCCCTCGGATCGGCGCAATTGCCCTGCGATACCTTCTTCGCACAAGGCCCGCTCCGAGGTCCGAAATGCCTTCCTCAGGCGGATTGCGGGCCTTCCACGCTGGCTGGCGGCCCGGTTCCTGCTATGCGACGACCTGTGCGACACGCCAGACGCGACCATCATGGCCTCACGGAGGCCGCAGGAGAGCACCGCCTTGCCGATGATCCCATTCCTCGCCCGCGGCCTGCGGCGCCGGGCCACGCTGCTGGCCACGGCGGTGCTGCTCGCCGCCTCTCCCGCGGTGGCGCAGACCCCGAAGGACACCTTGCGCGTCGTCCTCAGCAACGAGATGACGACGATCGATCCGGTGATGTCGGCCGCCGCCTTCGCGCGCAACCATGGCTTCCTGGTCTATGACCAGCTCTTCGCGATGGACAGCCAGGGCGTGGCGCGGCCGCAGATGGTCGGCGAGCATGTCGTCTCGGCCGATGCCATGACGCACCGCTTCACCCTGCGCGACGGCCTCGCCTTCCATGACGGCGCGCCGGTGCGGGCCGCCGACGCGGTGGCCTCGATCCGCCGCTGGGGCGCGCGCGATGTCGTCGGCAAGGCGCTGATGGCCGCCACCGCCTCGCTGGAGGTGATCGACGACCGCAGCTTCGAGCTGAAGCTGAGCCGCCCCTTCGGCCTGATCACCGAGGCGCTGGCCCGGCCGACGGCCAGCGCGCTCTTTGTCATGCCGGAGCGCATCGCCAGCACGCCGGCCACCACCGCCATCACCGACCCGACCGGCTCCGGCCCCTTCATCCTCGACCTCGCGAACTGGCGCATCGGCGACCGCGCGGTCTATCGCCGCAACGCGAACTACAAGCCTCGCCCCGAGCCGGCCGATGGCCTGGCCGGCGGCAAGGTCGCCCAGGTCGAGCGTGTCGAATGGCTCGCCATGCCGGATGCCGCCGTCGCGGCCAATGCGCTGACCAATGGCGAGATCGACTTCATCGAGCATCCGGCGCCCGACCTGCTGCCCCTGCTGCAGAAGGCGCGCGGGGTCACGGTGGGGCTGATCAACCCGGTGGGCAGCATGGTCTGGCTGCGCCTCAACCACAGCCAGCCGCCCTTCAACGACCCGCGCCTGCGCCGCGCCCTGCTCCAGGCGATCAGCCAGCAGGAGGTGCTGCAGGGGATGGGCATCCCCGATGAGGATCAGGTCGCCTATTGCCCGGCCTACTTCATGTGCGGCACGCCACTGGAGACGGCCGCCGGCGCCAGCGGCCTGCGCGATCCGGATCCGGCCAAGGTCCGCGCGCTGCTGAAGGAGGCGGGCTACGACAACGCCCCGGTGGTCTTCCTGAGTGGCGCCGACAATCCGCTGAACAGCAACTCCACCCTGGTGCTGGCCGAGCAGTTCCGCCGCGCCGGCTTCGCCATGGATGTGCAGACCACCGACTGGGCGACCGTGACCGTGCGCCGCAACCGGCGCGAGCCCCCTGCCCAGGGCGGCTGGAACCTCTTCGTCACCATCGCCAATGCGCTGGATGCCGGCAATCCGCTCTCCAACCTCTACCTCGCCAGCCCCTGCGAGGGCGGCCTGACCGGCTGGCCCTGCGACCCGGAGCTGGAGCAGCTGCGCCGCGCCTGGTGGGAGGAGCCGGATGCCGAGAAGCGCCGCGCCCTGCTCGACCAGGTGCATGCCCAGGCCTATGAGAGCCTGCCCTACATCAATGCCGGGCAGTTCCGCACCAAGTCGGCCTGGCGGAGCAACCTGGACGGGCTGCTGCCGACCACCGTGCCGGTGTTCTGGAACGTCGTGAAGAAGTGAGGCGCGGGGGCCGGGGTGCCGTCTCGGAAGGGGCGGCGCCTCAGTCCCGGTAGTCCGGCTGCTCGCGGTCCATCTTCCGCTTCAGCGCCTGCCAGGGCAGCCATCCCTTGACCGGGGAATCCGATGCCTGTCCGCGCACCCGCTCCACCACCGCCGGGGGCGGCAGGGACAGTGGCGCGCCCGTGGACTGCGCCGCGACCTGGATGCGGCAGGACTGCTCCAGGTAGTACATCCAGTAGAACGCCTCCGCGACGGTGCGACCGATGGTCAGCAATCCATGGTTGCGCATGATCATGGCACACCGGTCGCCCATGTCGCGCATGATGCGGTCCCGCTCCTCCAGATTGTCCATCGCCGCGATGCCTTCGTATTCATGGATGGCAACGCGGTCGTGCAGTTCCATGTTCATCTGGTTGAGCGGCAGCAGGCCGCCGGCCTGGGCGGCCACCGTCATGCCGGCCAGGGTATGGGTGTGCATCACGCATTGCGCCCGCGGCGCGCCGCGATGCAGGGCGGAGTGGATCACGAAGCCCGCCGGATTGACCGGCCAGGTCGTGCGCTGCAGCGCGACCCCGTCGGCATCGACCATGACGAGGGAAGAGGCGGTGACCTCCTCGAAAAGCAGGCCATAGGGATTCACCAAGAACTGGTGGCCATGCCCGCCGGGCACCCGTACCGAGAGATGGGTGTAGACGAGGTCGGTCATGCCGAAATGCGCCAGCAACCGATAGGCGCAGGCGAGATCCTCCCGCAACTCCCGCTCGGTCGGGACGTGCTCCGGATCGGGGCGGACGGGCGGGGGGATCAGGAGCATTCAGTATCCTCGCTCGGGCTCATAGAGATTGGGGAGCGGACGCCCGGCCTCGAAGGCCGCGATGGCGTCCGCAATGTAGCGCGCACGCTCCGACCTGCTCGACATCGAAGCGACATGTGGCGTGATCGTAACTCCGGGATGCGCCCAGAGCGGGCTGGCGGGCGGCAAGGGCTCCTCCTCGAAGACGTCGAGCACGGCCCCGGCCAGATGGCCGCTGTCGAGCGCGGCCAGCAGGTCGGGTACCACCAGATGGGAGCCGCGCCCGGCATTCACCAGTTCCGCCCCGCACGGCAGTTGCGACAGCAGGCGGGCGTCGATCAGGCCGGCGGTCTCCGGCGTGGAGGGCAGCAGGCAGACCAGCATGTCGGTGCTCGCCAGGAAGGCCGGCAGTTCCGCCGCGCCGGCGAAGCTGCGCACGCCCGGGAGATCCTTGCGCGAACGCGACCAGCCCTGCACGGGGAAGCCGACGCCGCGCAGCATCTCGGCGGCGCGGCGGCCGAGATTGCCGAGGCCCATGATGCCGACGCGGCGCATGGAGGCATCGAAACGCGCCTCCTTGTGCCGCCACTCCGCCACCGCCTGGCCCAGGGCGAAGTGCCGCATCTCCCGCAACAGGGACAGGCAGGCCCAGACGACATACTCGCCCATGCGCTGCGCCGTGCCCTCCCCGCCCATGCGGACCAACGGCAGGTGGCGCGGCCAGGCGGGATCGCAGGTGATGTGGTCGACCCCGGCGGCCGAGGAGAAGACGACGCGCAGATTGGGCAGCTTCGCCAGGCGGCCCGGCTGCGGCTCCCAGACGACGACGTAATCGACCTCCTCCGGCCGCACGGCGGGATCGTCCCAGAAATGCACATCGAGCCGCGGATCGGCCGCCCGGAAGCACTCCCGCCAGTGGCCCAGCGCCTTCTCGCCACCCGACTTCACCAGAAGCTTGACCATCCGCCCTCGCCTCGCCCTCTCGCCATCCAGGACCCCGGCCGGGCCCGTGCCGGAACCTGCCGCCCCGGCCGGCCCGCGTCCAGCGCCGGACGACCCGCCGGCCGGTCCCGTCGGGCCGCGCCAGTCCGCCGCCCGCCACTGCCTTGATCAGGCTGCGCAAGGGACAGGCAGGTGGGGCCTGCCGCCGGCAGCCTCGGCTTGACGAGAGTGCGCCGGCGGCGGAGCATTCCCGCAAGAGATCCTTGCGGGAGATGCCCCTGATGTTGCGCCGCGCCCTTCTGGCAGCCCTCGCCGTGTCGGCCGCCACCCTGCCGGCCACCGCCCCGGCCCGTGCCCAGGGCTTCACCCCGCAGAACCCGGAATGCATTGCCCCGGCGGCGCCGGGCGGCGGCTTCGACCTGACCTGCCGCACCACGGCGCGGCTGCTGAACGAGTACGGCATCGTCGGCCCGGCCATCCGCACGCAGAACATGCCGGGCGGCATCGGCGCGGTGGCGATGAACCAGGTGATCGCGCAGCGCGGCGCCGATCCGAATGTCATCGTCGCCGTCTCCACCGGCTCCTGGGTCAATCTGGCGCAGGGCCGCTTCGGCCGCTGGACCGAGAACGACGTGCGCTGGATCGGCGCCATCGGCGCGGATTTCGGCGTCATCGCCGTGCACAAGGACAGCAAGCTCAGGACGCTGGCCGACCTGATGGCGGCGCTGAAGGCCGATCCCGGCAGCGTGCCGATGGGCGCGGGCGGGGCCGTCGGCAGCCAGGACTGGACTAAGGCCGCGCTGATCGCCAAGGCCGCGGGCGCCGACCCGCGCAAGCTGCGCTACGTGCCCTTCGAGGGCGGCGGGCAGTCGATGGCGGCGCTGCTCGGCGGCCATATCCAGGTCTTTCCCGGCGATGCCTCCGAGGTGCAGGGCCAGTTGCAGGCGGGCGAGATCCGGCTGCTCGCCGTGCTCTCGCCGGAGCGCCTGCCGGGCGTCTTCGCCGCGGTGCCGACGGCGAAGGAGCAGGGCGTGGACGCCGAATGGACCATCGTCCGCGGCTTCTACATGCCGCCCCGCGCACCCGACGCCGCCTATGACTTCTGGGTGGGCGCGATCCGCAAGCTGCAGGCCGATCCGCGCTATGCCGAGGCGCGCAGCGGCGCCGGTCTGTTCGAATACAACGTCACCGGCGCCGAGTTCGACGCCCTGGCCAAGAAGCGCACCGCCGAGTACCGCGCGCTGGCGAAGGATGTGGGGCTGGTCTCGCAGTGACCGACCTGCCGGCGGCGGAGCCGCACCCGCCGCGCGCCCTGGCCCACTCCACGGCGCCGGACCGGTCGCTGGGCGTGGCGCTGCTGCTGGTCGCGGCCGGCGCGCTGTGGCACGCCCTGTCGTTGCAGGTGCCCTTCGCCGCCGATCCGCTGGGGCCCAAGGCCTTCCCCGGCGTGGTCGCCATGGTGCTCGGCCTCGCCGCCCTGGCGCTGCTGCTGCGCCCCGGCCTCGGCTGGGAGGCCGGCGGGCCGCCCTGGAAGGGACTGGCCTGCATCGCCGCCATGGTCGCCTATGCCTTCCTGCTGATCCCGCTCGGCTTCATCCTGGCCACGGCGCTGCTCTGCTTGGTCATCGCCCGCGCCTTCGCCGGGAACTGGGCGCAATCCCTGCTGGCGGCGGCGGTGACGGCGCCGGCGCTGTTTCTGCTGATGGACACCCTGCTGGATCTGCCGCTGCCGCGCGGCCCCCTTGGCTTCTGACCCTCGGTTCCTGACAGGCGGGATTCCCGGATGCTCGATGCCTTCTCGCAGCTCGCCGGTGGCTTCGCCGTCGCGCTGACACCGCTGAACCTGCTGCTGGCGCTCTGCGGCAGCTTCGCCGGCACCGCCATCGGCGCGCTCCCTGGCCTCGGGCCGCTGAACGCCATCGCCCTGCTGCTGCCGCTGGTTTTCGCGCTGAAGCTGCCGCCCGAGAGCGCGCTGATCCTGCTCGCCGCCGTCTATTACGGTTCCGGCTATGGCGGGCGCATCGCCGCCATCCTGCTCAACATGCCGGGCGAGCCGGCGGCCGTGCTGACCACGCTCGACGGCCACCCGATGGCCAAGGCCGGGCGGGGCAGCGCGGCGCTGGCCATCTCGGGCATCGGCAGCTTCGTCGGCGCGACGCTGTCCGTCGTGCTGATGACCTTCCTCTCCGTGCCGCTCTCGCGCGCCGCCGTCGGCTTCTCGCCGGCCGATTACGTGGCGCTGATCGCCTTCGCGCTCTCGCTGCTCGGCGCCGTCGCCGCCGGCAACGCGGCCAAGACCTGGGCGGCCGCCTCGCTCGGCCTGCTGCTCTCCATGATCGGCATCGACGGCGGCACGGGCATCGAGCGCTTCACCTTCGGCAGCCTGGAATTGCTGGGCGGCATCGACTTCACCGTGCTGGCCATCGGCCTCTTCGCCATCAGCGAGATCCTGCTGCTGCTGGAGAGCCCGGTGACGGCGGCGGCGAGCCATCTCGGCCGGGGGGCGCGGCTCCGCCTCTCCGAGATCCGCCGCTGCGGGCCGACCATGCTGCGCTCCACCGGCATCGGCTTCGTCATCGGCGTGCTGCCCGGCGCCGGTGCCTCGATCGCCGCCGCCCTCTCCTATTCGACCGAGAAGCGGATGCAGGGGCGCGATGGCACCTTCGGCCGTGGCGACATCCGCGGCGTCGCGGCGCCGGAGACGGCCGACAACGCGGCGCAGATCGGCAACATGGTGCCGATGCTGGCCCTCGGCATTCCCGGTTCCGGCACCACCGCCGTGCTGCTCGGCGCGCTGCTGATGTACAACATCACCCCCGGCCCGCTGCTGTTCGAGCAGCGCCCCGAGGTCGCCTGGGGGCTGATCGCCAGCATGTACATCGGCAACGTCATGCTGCTGGTGCTGAACCTGCCGCTGGTCGGGCTTTTCGCCCGGCTGCTGATGGTGCCGGCCTGGGCGCTCTATCCGCTGGTGATCGGCATCTCCTTCGCGGGTGTCTACGTCGTCTCCAACTCGGCCGCGGACCTGCTGCTGGCGGTGGGCTTCGGCGTCGTCGGCTGGCTGTTCCGCAAGCTGGACGTGCCGCTGGTGCCGATCATCCTCGGCTTCGTGCTGGGGCGGCTGCTGGAGGACAATCTGCGCCGCGCCCTCTCGCTCAGCGATGGCGACCCGATGGTGCTGCTGGCCTCCCCCGTCTCCATCGGCCTCTGGGTGATGACGGTGCTCGCCGTGCTCTGGCCGCTGCTGCCGGGGCTGCGGCGCGGGCCGGCGCCCTCGGCCTGAACGCCCGGGACGCGGGGCCGGTCGCCCGCGGGAAGCCGGTGGACACCCGCGCGGAGGGGTGACAGCCTGGGCCGGCAGCGTGCCCGGAGAGGCACGGACAGGGAGGATGACATCATGACCTTGCCGACACGGCGCGCCCTCGTCGCGGCCCTGGGCGCCGCCCCGCTCGCCGGGTTGCCGCCCGCCCCGTCATCCGCCGCCTCCGCCACGGGAAGCTGGCCGAGCGAGCCGATCCGCATCTTCGTCCCCTTCGCCCCCGGCGGGTCCACCGACGCCGTCGCCCGGCTGGCGGCGCCCGGCCTGCAGAAGCGCCTCGGCGTGCCGATCATCATCGAGAACCGCAGCGGCGCCGCCGGCAGCATCGGCACCGATGCCGCCGCGCGCAGCCGGCCGGACGGCTATTCCTGGCTGATCACCTTCGACTCGCACGCCCTGATGCCCGTGCTGGTGCCGAACCTGCCCTTCGACCTGGAGAAGGACCTCCAGCCGGTCACGCAGATCGGCCGCGCGCCCTATGTCACGGCCTGCCAGCCGGCGAAGCCGTATCGCGCGATGGACGACGTCTTCGCTGCCGCCCGGCGTGGCGGCGTGTCCTTCGGCTCGACGGGGAACGGCACAATCGGTCATCTCGTCATGCTGATGATGGCCCAGCGCCAGGGGGTCGAGCTGACCCACCTGCCCTACCGCAGCGGCGGCCTGGCGGTGAATGACGCCGTGGCTGGGCATGTGGACTTCATGATCGGCAGCGCCGCCCTGCTCGCGCCGCACCTGGCCGCCGGCACGCTGCGGCCGCTGATGCAGCTCGGCGAAGGCCGCCTGCCCGCGCTGGGGACTGTGCCCACGCTTCGGGAGGCGGGTTTCGAGGGACTGTCGGCCGAGGCCTGGTGGGGCGCCTTCGCGCCGGCGGGCGTGCCGGCGCCGATCCTCGACCGCTTCCAGGCCGCCCTGATCGAGAGCTACCGCGAGCCCGCGATCGCGCGGCAGTTCACCGAGGTGAACCAGGCCGAGCTGGTGCTCGGCGACGGCCCGGCGCTGGGCCGCTTCGTGCGGGAGCAGGTCCGGGTGTGGGGCGAGGTGGCCCGCGCCCACAATGTCCGGCCGGACTGACGCCCCTGGCGCGGTCCCGCTCCCCTCCTTCCGCAGCAGGAAAGATCACGCCATGAGCCAGGCAGACGAGTTCCACAACCTCGACGACGGGGAGGGCGGCATCCTGCGCGAGCTGGCGCCGGGCCTGTCCACCCGCATCTTCGCCGGCGAGCACGCCATGCTCTCCATCGTGACCATCGCGCCGGGCGCCGCGGGCGAGATGCATCAGCACCCCGAGGAGCAATGGGGGGTGCTGCTGGAGGGGAGCGCCGTGCGCATCCAGGGCGGCGAGGAGATCACGGTGCGGAAGGGCGACTTCTGGCGCACGCCGGGCGGCGTGCCGCACACCATGCGCGCCGGGCCGGACGGCGCGCGGGTGCTGGATATCTTCAGCCCGCCGCGCGCGGAATACCGCGTGCCTGGAAAGGGCTTCGCCGGGCGCTGAGCCTCCGCCGGGAGGGGTCTCGCCGGCCCGGAGAGGCTCGGGCCGGCGCTCCGCTTCAGGCCGCCAGAAGCTCGTCCGCCGGGCCGAAGAACTCGTAATGCAGCCGCTCCGCCGGGACGCCGGCGCGCATCAGCCCACCGACGAAATGCCTCAGGAAGGGGCGCGGGCCGCAGAGATAGATCTCCGCCTCGCGCGCCGCCGTCTCTCCAAGCAGCCAGGCGGCGTCAGGCAGGCCGGCATGGTCGTGATCGCGGCCCTGGACATCCTGCGGGCGCGGCGCCTCGTAGAAGACGTCGAGAGCCAGGCCGGGATGCCGCGCGGCCAGGCTCCGCAGATGCGGGCCGAAGGCGTGGGTGGCGCCGCTCTGCGTGCCGTGCACCCAATGCGCCCGCGCCTCCGGCCGGCGTGCCAGGAGGTCCTCCAGCATGCTGAGCAGCGGGGTCTGGCCAACGCCGCCCGAGAGGAAGAGGGCCGGACGCTGGCTGTCCGCCAGAACGAAGTCGCCCGCCGGGGCGGCCGTCTTCAGCACGGTGCCGACCTGCGCCGTGTCATGCAGCCAGTTGGAGACGACGCCCTGGGGCTCGCGCTTCACCGAGATGCGGTAGCCCTCCCCGGACGGGGCGGCGGAGATGCTGTAGTTGCGCTTCAGCGGCGCATGGCCGGGAAGGTTCAGCCAGAAGGTCAGGTACTCGCCGGGGCGGTGCCGCATCACCGGCCCGCCATCCACCGGGCGCAGGTGGAAGGAGGTGATGACCTCGCTCTCGCGCACCTTCTCGGCGATGCGGAAGTCGCGCCAGCCGTTCCAGCCGCCCCGGGCGGCGGCCTGCGCGCGGTAGACCTCCGCCTCGCGGCCGATCAGCACCTCGGCGAGGAACCAGTAGGCCTCGCTCCAGGCGGCCATGATCTCCGGCGTCGCGGCCTCGCCGAGCACCTCCTGGATGGCGCCGAGCAGCGCCGTGCCCACCGCCGGATAGTGCTCGGGCAGGATGTTCAGCGCCACGTGCTTCTGCGCGATGCGCTCCACCGCCGGCAGCAGCACGCCGAGATTGTCGATGTTCTGCGCATAGGCCAGCACGGCGGCGGCCAGCGCCCGCGGCTGCGCGCCCGTCCCGCCATGGTGCGACTGGTTGAACAGGTCGCGGATCGCCGGGTCCTGGAACATCCGGCCATACATGGTGCGGGTGATTTCCAGCCCCTTGGCTTCCAGCGCGGGCACGGACGCCTTCACCAGGGCGATGGTGGAGTCGGAGAGCGGGGTGGGCATGGCGTTGGCCTTAAGATGCATACGACATGCATCTTATAAGCCCCGTGAAGTTAAGCTGTAAATCCCATATATCTTTTCCATGCGCCTGACCCTGCACACCGACTATGCGCTTCGGACCCTCATCTTCGTCGGGCTGCGGGCTGGCCGGCTGGCGTCGATCCCGGAGATCGCCCAGGCCTTCCGCATCTCCGAGAACCATCTGACCAAGGTGGTGCACGGGCTGGGCCGCGCCGGCTTCCTGGAGACGCTGCGCGGGCGGGGCGGCGGATTGCGGCTGGCCCGCCCGGCGCGCGAGATCGGCCTTGGCGCCGTGGTGCGCGCGACGGAGGAGGATCTGGCGCTGGTCGCCTGCTTCCCCGGCGCGGGCGCGCAGGCCGGCACGCCCTGCCTGATCGCCGGGAACTGCGAGTTGCAGGCGGTGCTGGCCGAGGCGCTGGCGGCCTTCCTCGCCGTGCTCGACCGGCACAGCCTGGCCGACCTGCTGGAGCCGCGCCAGGCCCGGCTGCGCGCGCTGCTCGGGATGGAGGAGGCGGGGCCCGCGGCGCCGCCCCCGCCGGTGCCTCAGAAGATCAGGCTGTAGAACATCCGCACCGCGGTGATCGCCAGGAAGATGGCAAAGGCGCGCTTGAGCATCAGCGGCGGGATGGTGTGCGCCAGGTGCACGCCCCAGGGCGTCGCCAGCAGCGAACTCGGCACGATGAGCAGGAAGCCGATCAGGTTGACGTAGCCGAGCGAGAAGGGCGGCAGGTCGTGCGCGCCCCAGCCGCCATAGATGAAGCCGACGGTCGCCGGGATGGAGATGATCAGCCCGAAGACCGAGGAGGTGGCGACCGCCGAGCGGATCGGCGTGCCGAACATGGAGAGGATCGGCACGCCCACCGTGCCGCCGCCGATGCCCATCATGGCCGAGACCATGCCGATGAAGCCGCCGATGCCCCAGAGGCCCGGGCCGCGCGGCGTCACGTCGCGGATTTTGTAGTCCACCCCCGTGAAGCCCATGTTGAGCGCGACCAGCAGCGCGATGGTGGCGAAGACCGCCGAGAGCGCGCTGCCATGCAGCCAGATCGCCGCCACGGTGCCGAGCGCGACGCCGATCACCATCGATGGCCAGATCGCCTTCAGCAGTCCGGTGTCGATGGCGCCGCGGGCATAGTGCTTGCGGGCCGAGATGATCGAGGTCGGGATGATGGTGGCGAGGCTGGTGCCGACGGCCAGCTTCATCTGCACCGCTTCGGGGATGCCGAAGAGCGGCAGGATGTTGAACAGCACCGGCACGATGACAATGCCGCCACCGACGCCGAGCAGGCCGGCCAGCGTCCCCGAGATCAGGCCGGTGACGGCCATCGCGACGGCAAGACCCGCGAGCCAGAGCGGGTCGGACATGTGTTCCATGAAGCAGGGCTACCTTGGCGACGGACGGGAGGGCAGGCGGAGACGAAGAC
Organism: Pseudoroseomonas sp. WGS1072; assembly: GCF_049340465.1. Classification (NCBI taxonomy): domain Bacteria; kingdom Pseudomonadati; phylum Pseudomonadota; class Alphaproteobacteria; order Acetobacterales; family Acetobacteraceae; genus Pseudoroseomonas; species Pseudoroseomonas sp. WGS1072. Next base: position 65,175 of record NZ_JBMPSU010000001.1, read on the forward strand.
CGCGATCGACGCTTCCGGCGATTTCGTCTTCGGCGATCGCGCGCTAGTGCTTACACCCCACGTCCGGTTCCGTCAGCCCGTGCCCTTCCCCCTTCACGCCCCCCTGCCCTGGTCGGACCTCCTCGTCACCGACCCCTGGTTCTATGCCCTGGCCGTCCCCGCCCTGCTGATCACCGGCATCAGCAAGGGCGGCTTCGCCTCGGGCGGCGGCAATCTCTCCGTCCCCGCCATGGCGCTGCTGATCCCCGCGCCGCAGGCCGCCGCCATCAGCCTGCCGGTGCTCTGCGCCATGGACCTCGCCGGCCTGCGCGCGTGGTGGGGCCGGTGGAGCTGGCGGGAGATGCGCGCCATCATTCCCGGCGGCCTGCTCGGCATCCTGCTCGGCACCCTGGCCTTCGGCGCCATGAGCGACCGGCACGTCAAGCTGATGGTGGGCGTGATCTCGCTCGTCTTCCTGGCGCGCAGCCTCTGGCTGGCGCGGCGCGGCCCGCCGCCGCCCAGCCGGCCGAATGCCTGGAAGGGCGGCTTCTGGTCCACCATCTCCGGCTTCACCAGCACCATCGCCCATGCCGGCGGCCCCCCGCTCGCGGTCTACCTCTATCCGCTGCGCCTGGACCGGGGGACGCTCGCCGCCACCACGGTGGTCTTCTTCGGCGTCATGAACTATGTGAAGCTCGTGCCCTACGCGGCGCTCGGCCAGCTCGGCCTGTCGAATCTGCTGACCAGCCTGGTGCTGCTGCCGCTGGCGCCCGCCGGCATCCGCCTCGGCGTCTGGCTGCATGGCCGGATCAGCGACAGGGCCTTCTACCGGTCGATCCACCTTCTTCTGGCGCTGACCGGCGTGAAGCTGGTCGCGGATGGTCTGGGATTATGAGCGACGCTTCCTCCCCGGGACCTTTCGGGGGACCCTTTCTCGGCGTGCTGGGCGGCATGGGGCCGCTGGCCAGCGCGCAGTTCATGCTCCGCCTCACCCTGCTGACCCCCGCGGAGCGGGACCAGGACCACCTTCCGGCCCTGCTCTGGTCCGACCCCCGCGTGCCTGACCGCACGGCGGCGCGCCTCGGCCAGGGCGAGGATCCCCTCCCCTGGCTGCTGCGCGGCCTGCGCGGCCTGGAGGCGGCGGGCTGCGGCGCCATCGCCATCCCCTGCAACACCGCGCATGGCTGGTACGACGGCCTGGCGGCGGCCACCCGCCTGCCGATCCTGCATATCGTCGACGCGGCGGCGGCCGAACTGGCGCGGCAGGGCATCGACGGCGGGCGCATCGGCATCCTCGGCACGGCCGGGACGCTGGATATGCGCCTCTACCAGTCCCGCCTGGAAGGTCGGGGCTATGACTGCATCGTGCCGGACCCCGCCGAGATGGCGGCGCTGGTCTCCCCCGCCATCGCGCTGGTCAAGGCCAACCGGCCGGCCGAGGCCCATGCGCCGCTGGCCGAGATGGCCTCGCGCCTGCGGGCGCGCGGCGCCGCCGCGGTGGTGCTGGGCTGCACCGAGATCCCGCTGGGCATCCAGGCCGGCCCCACCGACGCGATCGGCCTGCCGCTGATCGACACCATTGACGCCCTGGCCCTGGCGGCCCTGCGCTGGGCGGGGCGCTGAGCCTCAGCCCGCGCCGGTCCCCCCTTCCAGCAGGGCGATGGCGTCCGACGCCCCCATGGCACGCGCCGCATCCATCGCCGTGTTGCCCATCGCGTCCCGCGCGGCGGGATCGGCTCCGTGCTCGAGGAGCAGCCGCATCATGTCGAGGCGGTTGAACATGGCGGCGACCATCAGCGGTGTCCGCCCGTCCGGCCCGCTGCCATCGACCGCCGCGCCATGCCGCAGGAGGTGCCGCACGATCGGCTCGTAGCCCTTGAACACCGCGCCGGTCAGGGGCGATTGGCCCCGGTCGTTCAGCAGGTCCGCATCGGCCCCGTGATGCAACAGGGTCTGCACCACCGCCTCCTGGCCATGGTAGGAGGCCAGCATCAGCAGGCTGTCGCCCTTGTCATTGCACAGATTGGGCGGAAGTCCGGCAGCGAGAACCTCCGTCAGCTCGTGCGCCCTGCCCTCGCGCGCGGCCTGGAAGACCCGCCCCGCGAAGGCGATCGTCTCTGCGTCCGGCTCCTCATTCCGGCCCATCTCTGTCCCTCCTGTTCCGTCCATCATGGTCACATCTCGCGGTCCTGGACTGTAAACGGTAAGGCGGAGGCAAGAGTTCCGTCACGCGGCGCGGCGGCTGGACAATCCGCCTGCCCGGCGCAAGCTGGCCATTCCGGCAATGGAGGAGCAGCGCCTTGAACCCTTGTCCAACCGGCCCGGCCTGGCGGCAGCGCGCCGGCAGCCCCTTCTCCTGCGAGAAGCGCCCTGCCCTGGCCAGCAGGGGCATGGTCGTGACCAACCATCCGGTGGCCTCGGCGGCCGGCGCGGAGATGCTGCTGTCCGGCGGCAACGCCATCGACGCCGCCATCGCCGCCCTGTTCACCCTGACGGTGGTGGAGCCGATGATGGTGGGGCCGCTGGGCGGCGGCCTGGCGCATCTGCGCCTGGCGGACGAGCGCCACCTCGTGCTGGACGGCCTCTCCACCGCGCCCGCCGCCGCGCGGCCGGACCTCTACCGCCCCGTCTCCGACCGGCTGCCGGACTATCAGGAAACCGAGGGCCGGGCGAACGCGGTGGGCATCCTGGCGATGGGCGTGCCCGGGGCGCTGGCCGGCTGGTGCCGCGCGCTGGCGGAGCATGGCAGCCTGCCGCTGGCCGAGGTGGTCCGCCCGGCCATCCGGGCCGCCGCCGAGGGCTTTCGTGTCACCGCCTATCTGACGGGCGCCATCGGCGATGCCGCGGCCGACCTGGCGCGCGACCCCGGCCTCGCCGCCACCTTCCTGCCGGATGGCGCCCCGGTGGCCCCCGGAACCCTGCTGCGTCAGCCGGAGCTGGCGGAATCCCTGCGCCTGATCGGCGAGCGGGGGCCGGCGGCCCTGTATGGCGGCGAGCTGGGACGGGCGCTGGTGGCGCACATGGCGGCGGAAGGCGGCCTGATCGGCGCGGGTGATCTCGACACCTATGCGGTGGTCGAGCGCCAGCCGGTCATCGGCCACTACCGCGGCTTCGAGATCCTGGCGCCGCCGCCCCCGTCCTCCTCCGGCGTCCACATGACGCAGATGCTGAACGTGCTGGAGGGCTTCGACCTCGCCGCCTCGGGCTCCGGCAGCACCGCGACCATCCACCTGCTGGCCGAGGCGCTGAAGCTGGCCTTCGCCGACCGTGGCGTCGCGACGGCGGACCCCGCCTTCATCGAGGTGCCGGTGCAGCGGCTGACCAGCAAGGCCTACGCGGCCGAGCGCCGTGCCCTGCTGCGGCGCGACGCGGCGCGGGACTGGTCACCCGGCATTGCCGCCGGCCGGCCGATCGGCGCGGGCGGGCGGGAATCGCCCAACACGACCCATGTCACGGTGGCCGACGCGGCGGGAAACATCGTCGCCACCACGCAGACGATCAACAGCCTGTTCGGCGCCCGCTTCTCCGTCCCCGGCACCGGGCTGATCGCCAACAACTACATGTTCAACTTCGACCCGCACCCCGGCCTGGCGCTCTCCGTGGCGCCGGGCAAGCGGGTCTTCACCTCCATGGCACCGACCATCGTCCGGCGCGAGGGCAGGCCGGTCTTCGCCCTGGGCCTGCCGGGCGGCCTCCGCATCTTCGGCTCCGCCATGCAGGCCGTGATCAACCTCATCGACCACGGGATGGACCTGCAGGACGCCGTGGAGGCGCCGCGCATCTGGACGAACGGGCATACGCTGGAGCTGGAACCAAACGTGGCGGCGGAACTGGATACACCTCTCGCCGCTCTCGGCCACCGTGTGCAGCGGGTGAAGCACATCGGCGGCGGCATGGGCGCGATCCGCTTCCATGCCGATGGCATGCTGGAGGGTGCCGCCTGCTGGCGCGCCGATGGCACGCCGGTCGGAATCTCGGGCGGTCTGGCCCGGCCCGACGTTCGCTTCGATCCGGATACGGGACGGCGCTGACCCTGGGATCGCCGCAACGGACTGAGGGGGCCTCGCGGCCCCCCCGTTTCTCGGCCCGGCAGGCCTGTATCAGATCCGCCGGTCGGACGGCGTGGTGCCGGGCACGGTCGGGTCCACGGCGGCGCCGATGCCGCCCGGAGGGCTGACCGCCGGCCGGCCGGTGCCTTCCGGCGGCATGTCCTCCTCGTAGCCACGCCAGCCGCTCTCGCGGTAGCTGGCCTCGCGGCCGGCGATGTCGACCGGGTTGTGGCGATTGAGGATGGCGATGGCTTCCGCCTCCCGCTCCTCCGGCGCGTGCACCGTCACCATGCTGCCGCCCCGGCGGATGCCCTCGGCATAGACCGGCGCCTCGGATTCGCTGACGCCCGCGCCGGTCAGCGCGCCGATGGCGCCGCCGGCCGCCGCGCCGGCACCCGCACCGGTCAGAGCCGCCACCAGCGCACCGGCCGCGACGATCGGGCCGAGCCCTGGGATCGCCAGCGCACCGAGGCCGGCCGCGAGCCCCGCGCCGCCGCCCACCAGCGTGCCGAGGGTGGCGCCGATACCGGCCCCGGACTTGGTCTCGCCCTCGGTTTCCTGATGGGTGGAGGCAGTACGGGTGGCGGCGGTCGTGTCATCCCGGTGGTCACTGGAGACGATGCCGATATCGTCATGCGAGAATCCGGCCGCCTCGAGGTCCCGCAACGCGGCCTGGGCGTGGTCGCGGGTGTCGTAGAGCCGGGTGATGGTCTTCTGGGCCATGGGAGTCCCCTTTCCTGACGGAGATGCGCGGGCGGCCCTTGCCGCCCCTCGTGCTCAGCGAGCGGGTGCGTTCCCGGTCACCACGTTGCCCTGGAAGTCCAGGCCGACATCGGTTCTCTGGCCGTTGCGCATCGCCCTGCCACGCCAGACGCCCTGGTCATCCTTCCGCAGTTCCTGGACATCCGTGTAGCCGGCGTCCTCGAGGCGGCTGCGGGCCTGGCCTTCGGTGAAGCTGTTGGCGCCCGCCGTTGGCGTGGCGGTCGTGGGCGGGCTGGACCGCTCCTCGCTACGCGGCGCCGCCGTCGTCGCCGGGGGCGTGGTGGCGGCCGGCGGCGCGGCCGTGCCGGGCGTCCCCTGCTGCATGCTCGTGCCGCCACCGCCCGGTGCGGCGGGCGAGCCCACCGTGCCCTGCGGAGGCTGCGCCTGGGGGGTCTGGGACTGAGGAGAGGTCTGGGCCATGGCCGCCGGAGCGGCCATCAGGCCGGCGACGAGCGCGAGGGCCGTCTTCATGCGCATGTGTGGCTTCCCTGTTGTCCAGGCGGTTCTAAGTCCGCCGTGCCAGGGAATAACCACCGAGAAGGCCAATGTTTTCCGCGCTCGTGCGGAATTCCGCCGGCACCGGGCCGCGACCGGAGGCGTGGTCCTGGCGATGCCGTGGTATGGCATGAAGGAATATGGAGATGAAAAAGGCCGCCCGGAGGGCGGCCTGTCAGTCCTGGATGCCGGAAGGCCGCGCCTGGCCGCTCAGGGGCAGTCGCAGCCGTCGGTCGGGCCGGATTCGCCCCGCACCACGTGATGATCGATCCATTCGGAGACCAGCCGACGCGCCTCGCTGACCGAGGATTCGGGGTGGTGGATCCGGTACAGTGCCGTACAGGCCCGGAAGGACGACAGGTCGTCATTCCCGGTTTCCCGCAGCTCCCTGTAAGCCGTCACCACCGCCCGCTCACAGCGGCGGGTGATGTGGCTGAAGTCATTGCCCATCAGCGATCTCCTGCAGTTGCGAGACAATTGAGAATCGCTCGCAACTCATCCCGCCCGTTTTATAGGCTGATCCGCCGGGACCATCAAGGTTCCTCTCGGTCAGCCCGCGGCCGCGACGGCCTCCGCCAGCGCCTTGCCGACATCCGCGGTCGCCGCCTGCCCGCCCATGTCACGGGTGCGCGGGCCGCCCTCGGCCAGCAGCTTCTCGATGGACTCGGTGATGGCGCGCGCCGCTTCCGGCTCGCCCAGATGCTCCAGCATCATGGCGCCGGACCAGATCTGGCCGATGGGATTGCAGATATGCTTGCCGGCGATGTCGGGCGCCGAGCCATGCACCGGCTCGAACATCGAGGGATGCGCCTTCTCCGGGTTGATGTTGGCGCTGGGCGCGATGCCGATGGAGCCCGCCACCGCCGGGCCGAGATCGGAGAGGATGTCGCCGAACAGGTTGGAGCCGACCACCACGTCGAACCAGTCGGGATGCTGCACGAACTGCGCGCAGAGGATGTCGATGTGGAACTGATCGGTGGTGACGTCCGGATACTGCTTCGCCATCTCGGCGAAGCGTTCGTCCCAGTAGGGCATGGTGAAGGTGATGCCGTTCGACTTGGTGGCGCTGGTCACTTTCCTGCGCGGACGGGTGCGCGCCAGCTCGAAGGCGTATTTCATCACCCGGTCGACGCCCTTGCGGGTGAACACCGCGTCCTGCGTCACGAACTCCCGCTCGGTGCCGGCGAACATCTTCCCGCCCGAGGATGAGTATTCGCCCTCGGTGTTCTCGCGCACCACGTAGAAGTCGATCTCGGCCGGTGTGCGGTTGGCCAGCGGCGTCTTGCAGCCCGGCATCAGCTTGCAGGGACGCAGGCTGATATACTGGTCGAATTCGCGCCGGATCGGGATCAGAAGGCCCCAGAGCGAGACATGGTCCGGCACGCCGGGCCAGCCGACCGCGCCCAGGAACACGCTGTCGCTCTCCCGCAGCCGGTCGATGCCGTCCTCGGGCATCATGCGGCCGGTCTTCTGATAGGTCTCGCAGGACCAGTCGTAGTGATCGAGCTTCAGCTCGAAGCCGAAGCGCCGGGCCGCGGCATCCAGCACCCGCAACCCCTCCGGCACGGTTTCCTTGCCGATGCCATCCCCGGGCACGACGGCGATTCGATAGGAGCGGGACATGGACGATCCTCAGACGATGGTTGGCGGATGCGCCGGAGGATGGCCGCCGCTCCGCCCCCGGGCAAGCGGCCCCGAGGAAAGACCCTGGGGAAAGACCCCGAGGAGAGATCCCAAGGGAGGCGGGAAGATTGTATCACAATAGTTGATATGCCATCTATTGGCCCGCGATCCTGGAGGCCGCCATGACGCATTCCCCCGAGCAGCTCCGCCAGGGCTTCGGCAGCCTTCTGGCGCAGACCGCGCGCCAGTGGCGCCGCTGGGCCGACAACCGCCTGCAGCGCTTCGGGCTGACCGAGGCCACCTGGCTGCCGCTGCTGCGCATCGCCCGCGCCGAGGCGCCGATGCGGCAGAAAGACCTCGCGCGCTCCCTCGCGCTGGACGGCTCCTCCGTGGTGCGGCTGGTGGATGCGCTGGAGGCGGCGGGGCTGGTCGAGCGGCGCGGCGAGGAGGGCGACCGCCGCGCCCGCGTGCTGGTGCTGACCGACCAGGGCCGCGCCACGGTCGCCCAGGTGGAGCAGGTGGCGCGGGCGGCGCGGGAGACGGCGCTCGCCGGACTCAACGAGGCGGAACTGGTCATCGCGGACCGCGTGCTGCGCCACATCGGCGCCAGGCTGGCCGCGGAGGCGGCGCCGTGACGTGGCGGCCCGGCGGATCGCCGGCGCCGCATGAGGCCGCCGCCCGCATGGCGGCACCGCGCCAGGCGCCGCTCTGGCTGCTGGCCCTGGTCACGCTCAGCGGCACGCTCGCCATGCACATCTTCATTCCCGCCCTGCCGGCCGCCGCGGCGGAGCTGCGGGCCAGCGACGGCACCATGCGGGCCACGATCAGCCTCTACATCCTCGGCCTGGCGTTCGGCCAACTGGTCTATGGCCCGGTCGCCGACCGCTTCGGCCGCCGCGTCACGCTGCTGGTGGGCCTTCTCCTCTACACCGTCTCCGGGCTGGCCGCCGCCTTCTCCGCCACCGCCACCGGCCTGATCCTGGCGCGACTGGCCCAGGCGCTCGGGGGTTGCGCCGGGCTGGTGCTGGGCCGCGCCATCGTGCGCGACACCGCCGGGCCGGAGCAGGCCGCGCGCCGCCTCGCCCTGATGAACCTGATGGTGCTGCTGGGCCCCGGCCTGGCGCCGATCCTGGGCGGCGTGCTGGCGACCGCGCTCGGCTGGCGCGCCATCTTCGGCGTGCTCTGCGCCCTCGGCCTCGCCCTGGCCCTGCTGACCTGGCGCATCCTGCCCGAGACCGGCGCCCGTGGCGCGAACACGGACCTGGCCTCGCTCGGCCGCAACTACCGCCGGCTGATCGGCTCGCGCGCCTTCCTGGGGTTCGCCCTGGGCGGGGGCTGCGCCACCACCTCCATGTACGCCTTCACCGCCTCCGCGCCCTTCATCTTCGGCGGCCAGCTGCATCGCCCGCCCGAGGAGGTCGGCGTCTATCTCGCCATCCTGATCGCCGGCGCCTGGGTGGGCAGCGCGATGACCGGGCGCCTCATCGCCCGCCTGCCGATGCAGCGCCTGATGGTGGGCGCCAACCTGCTGAGCCTGGCCGCCGCCGGCCTGCTGCTGGGCGGGGTGCTGCTGGGGCAGCTCTCGGTCCCCCTCGCCGTGGGCAGCATGTTCGTCTTCACCATGGGCGCCGGTGCCGCCTCGCCCCTGGCGCTGACCCAGGCGGTAGGCATCAACCCGGCGGTGGCGGGCTCGGCCGCCGGCCTGTTCGGCTTCGCGCAGATGGCGGTCGGCGCCCTCTGCACCTCGCTGGCCGGGCTGGGCTCCGACCCGGCGCTGACGGCCGCGCTCGTGCTCGTGGGCGCCAGCCTCGTGGCGCAGATCTCCTTCCGGGTGGCGGCGCGGTCCTGAGGCGGCCGCGGCGCCGGAGGCATCACGCCCAGCCGCGTGCCCGGATCGCCGCCGCCACCCGCCCCGCCTCGTCCAGCGGGGCGCGCGGGAAGAAGGCCACGCCGGGCGAGAGGCGCCGCGCCTGCCCGGAGTCGTAGAGGCTGCGCCAGAGGGCGCGGTGGCGCGGCGCCTCGGTGGTCTCGGCGATGAAGAGCGGCGCGCTCGTGGCCAGGGCCTCGCTCAGCATGGAGACGGAATCGCCGGTCGCCACCACCGCATCGGCCCAGGCCAGCATGCCGGCATAGGGGTTGGCGCCGGCGGCGCCCCAGCCGTGCAGCCGGTGCGGCACCGCCGCCAGGGCCGCCGCCACCGAGCCGGCCGCGGCCGCGCCGCTGCGCCGCGAGGTGGTGGCCAGCACGCTGCCGCCGAAGCCGGCCGCGGCCCGCGCCAGCTCCGCGGCGAGGTCCGGGGCCAGCCCTTCCCCCCGCACCGCGCCGCCCAGCAGCAGGGCCACCCGCGGCGCCGGCAGGCTGGCGAAGCCGGCCCATTCGGCCCGCGCCGCGGCGAGCCGTGACGGGCTGAGGCGGTGGCAGGCGCCGAGGATGGGAAACAGGTTGGGCGCCGGCCGCGGCGCGTCGTGCCGGCCGATCACCAGCAGGTCGAAATCGGCCGCGCCGAAGCCGGGCCGCATGGCATGGACGGTGCGCGCGCCCCGGCGGCGCAGCCAGCGCGCCACCGGCGCCGCCCGGCGCCCGGCCGAGAACACCAGCCCCGGCCAGGGCGGCGCCAGCCCGGCGCGGGCCTCGGCCGACAGCCCGGCCAGGCTCGGCCAGGGCAGCGGCAGCCGGGCCAGGGCGCCCCAGCCCAGCGGCAGGGTGTGGAAGGGCCGCCCGAGCCGCTCGGCCATGCCCAGCGCCTGGGCGGCGGTGCCGGCGCGGGGATCGGCCAGGACCCAGACGCGACTCGCTTCTGTCATGGACGCGCCGCCGGGCGGGCGTTACCAACCGCGGCAAAAGGAGCCCCTGTCATGTCCTCGACCCACCCTTCCGACTGGGACCGCGACGCGGCCCTCACCACCGCCCGCATCCTCCTGGAGATCAAGGCCGTCAACTTCCGGCCCGAGGAGCCCTATACCTTCACCAGCGGCTGGAAGAGCCCGGTCTATATCGACTGCCGCAAGATCATCTCCTTCCCCCGCGCCCGCAACCGCATCGTCGAGCTGGCGGTGGAGAAGATCGGCCGCCACATCGGCTACGAGACGATCGAGGCGGTGACGGGCGGCGAGACCGCCGGCATCCCCTACGCCGCCTGGATCGCCGACCGGATGATGGCGCCGATGTCCTATGTCCGGAAGAAGCCCAAGGGCTTCGGCCGCAACGCCCAGATCGAGGGCGACGTGCCGGAGGGCAAGCAGACCCTGCTGGTCGAGGACCTGACGACGGACGGCGCCAGCAAGATCCGCTTCGCCCAGGCGCTGCGCGACGCCGGCGCCATCTGCGACCACACCTTCGTCGTCTTCTTCTACGGCGTCTTCCCCGGCGGGCAGGAGAAGCTGAAGGAGATCAACCTCAACCTGCTGCATCTCGCCACCTGGTGGGACGTGCTCGAGGTCTGCCGCGAGAGGCCCTACTTCTCCGAGGCGGCGCTGAAGGAGGTGCGGCGCTTCCTGGAGGATCCGGTGGAGTGGAGCCGGGCGCGCGGCGGTGTCGGCAGCCTGGCGGAGGCGGAGGCCTACAAGGCCAAGGCCGGCTGAGGCCGCGGCGGCCCCGGCCCGCGTATCGCAGCCGGGCGCTTGATTGTAGCTCCGGCTACAGGCTCAATGCGCGCCATGCTCCGCCTTTCCGCATGGTCCTCCCGGCGGCGCCGGGCGCACCGCCCGTGACCGACCGGCACGGCGCCCCGCGCAGCCTGACCGAGATCCACCGCAGCGTGGCCGTGCCGCTCGGCGCCGGCTGGCTGCGGCGCCTGCTGGCCTTCATCGGCCCGGGGTACATGGTGGCGGTGGGCTACATGGATCCGGGCAACTGGGCCACCGCCATCGCCGGCGGCTCGGCCTTCGGCTACACGCTGCTCTCGGTCGCCCTGCTGTCCTCGCTGATGGCCATGCTGCTGCAGGCGATCTGCGCCCGCATCGGCATCGCCACGGGGCGCGACCTCGCCCAGCTCTGCCGCGAACGCTTCCCGAAGGCCGTCGCCATCCCGCTCTGGCTGCTGGCGGAGCTGGCGATCTGCGCCACCGACCTGGCCGAGGTGATCGGCACCGCCATCGCCCTGCAGCTGCTCTTCGGCCTGCCGCTGCTGGAGGGCGTGATCCTGACCGTGCTCGACACCTTCCTGATCCTCTGGCTGCAGCACAAGGGGGTGCGCTGGCTGGAGGCCTTCGTCATCGGCCTGATCGCGCTGATCGCCCTCTGCTTCCTGGCGCAGCTGGCGCTGGCCGACCCGGACTGGGGCGCCGTGCTGCGCGGCTACCTGCCCTCCGCCTCGATCGTCGCGGATTCCCGCCAGCTCTACCTGGCCCTCGGCATCCTCGGCGCCACGGTGATGCCGCACAACCTCTACCTGCACACCGCCATCGTGCAGTCGCGCGCCGCTGGCGAGGATCTCGCCGGCAAGCGGGAGGCGATCCGCTTCGCCAGCATCGACAGCAGCGTGGCGCTGACCCTGGCCCTGCTGATCAACTCCGCCATCCTGATCGTCGCCGCCGCCGCCTTCCATGTGCGGGGACAGACCGGGATCGCCGAGATCGGCGAGGCGCATGCCATGCTGGCGCCGCTGCTCGGCGCGGCGGCGCCGGTCTTCTTCGCCGTGGCGCTGCTCTGCTGCGGGCTGAACTCCACCGTCACCGCCACCATCGCCGGCCAGGTGGTGATGGAGGGCTTCCTGCGCATCCGCCTGCCCCCCGCGCTTCGCCGGCTGGTGACGCGCTTGATCGCCGTCGTGCCGGCGGTGCTCGTCACCTGGCATTATGGCGAGCGCGGCACGGCCGAGCTGCTGGTGCTCTCGCAGGTGGTGCTCTCGCTGCAGCTGCCCTTCGCCGCCATCCCGCTGATGCTCTTCGCGGGGGACCGCCGGCGGCTCGGCGCGCTGGTCACACCGGTCTGGCAGCTCGCCCTGGGCTGGGCGGCCACGGCGCTGATCGTGGGGCTGAACCTGCTGCTGCTGCGGGAAGCCTTCGGATAGGCCGGGTTTTGCCCTACCGCGCCGCGGCATGAGCCGGCATCATCCCGGCCCATGCGCCACTGCCTCGCCGCCACCCTCGCCCTGTTCGCCCCCGGCCTGACCCTGGCGGATGCCGCCGCCCAGCCGCGCCGCGACAGCCTGACCATCGGCCTCAGCCAGTATCCGGGCAACTTCCACCCCAACATCGAGAACATGGCGGCCAAGGCCTATCTCCTCGGCTTCGCGCTGCGCCCCGTCACCGCCTATGACGCCGACTGGCAGCAGGGCTGCCTCGCCTGCACCCGGCTGCCGAGCCTGGAGAACGGGCAGGCGGTGCTGGAGACGACGCCGGATGGCCGGCCTGGCATCCGTGTCACCTGGGAGCTGCGCGCGCTGAACTGGGGCGACGGCACGCCGGTCACGGCCGAGGACATGCGCTTCGCCTGGGAGGCCGGCCGCGCCTTCGAGACCGGCTTCGGCCCGGCCGAGACCTACCGCTCCGCCTATGAGTTCAGCAGCGACGATCCCCGGCGCTTCACCATCCGCTTCGACAAGGTGACGTTCGACTATGCCGGCCTGGGCCAGTTCCAGCCGCTGCCGGCGCGCATCGAGCGGCCGCGCTGGGAGGCCGACAGGGCCGGCTACCGCACCCGCTCCGCCTACGAGACCGAGACCGCCAATCCGGCGCTCTGGAACGGCCCCTACCGCATCGCCGCGGTGCAGCCCGGCGCCGGGGTGACGCTGGAGCGCAACGCGCACTGGACCGGCCCCGCCCCCGCCTTCGACCGCATCGCCATCCGCACGGTGGAGAACACGGCGGCGCTGGAGGCGCAGCTGCTGGCCGGGCAGATCGACATGGTGGCGGGCGAGCTGGGGCTGCCCCTCGAGCAGGTCGTGGCGCTGGAGCGCCGCGCCGGCGCGCGCTTCCGCTTTGCCTACAATCCGGGCCTCACCTACGAGCATATCGACCTCAACCTGGACAACCCCCTGCTGGCCGACCGGCGGGTACGCCAGGCCCTGCTGCTCGCCGCCGACCGGGCGCAGATCGTGGCGCGCCTCTATGGCGGGCGGCAGGAGGTGGCGGCCGGGGCCGTGCATCCGCGCGATGCCGGCTACGACCCCGACACGCCCGCCTGGCCCTTCGACCCGGCGCGCGCCGCCGCCCTGCTGGAAGAGGCCGGCTGGCGCCCCGGCCCGGACGGCGTCCGCCGCAACGCCGCCGGGGACCGCCTGGCCTTCGAGCTGATGACCACCGCCGGCAACCGCTCGCGCGAGCAGGTGCAGCAGATCCTGGCCGGGATGTGGAAGGCCGTCGGCGTCGAGGCGCGGATCCGCAACGAGCCGCCCCGCGTCTTCTTCGGCGAGACGGTGAGCCGGCGCCGCTTCACCGGCGGCGCCCTCTTCGCCTGGGTCAGCAGCCCTGAGAACGTGCCGCGCAGCACCTTCCATTCCGACGAGATCCCGCGCGCCGAGCGCAACTGGTCCGGCCAGAACTACACCGGCTACCGCGACGCCGGGGTGGACGCGCTGATCGAGGCCCTGCCGCTGGAGCTGGACGCGGCGAAGCGCCGCCCGCTCTGGGCGCGGCTGCAGCGCCGCATCGCCACCGACCTGCCCGCCCTGCCGCTCTGGCACCGTTCGGACGCGCATGTCTGGCCGCTCTGGCTCGACGGCGTGCGGCCCACCGGGCACCAGAACTATTCCTCTCTCTGGGTGACGGAATGGCGGGCGCGCTGAGGCTGGCGGCGCTGCGCCTGCCGCAGATCGCCCTGACCCTGCTGCTGCTCTCGCTGGCCGCCTGGTTCGCCATCGGGCTGATGCCGGGCGACCCGGTCTCGCTCTCGCTGATGGCCGATCCCCGCCTGACCGCCGCGGACGTGGCGCGCCTGCGCGCGCTGCACGGCCTGGATCAGCCGCTGACCGAACGCTACCTGGCCTGGGGCGCGGGGCTGCTGCGCGGCGAGTTCGGCTATTCCCGCCTCTTCGCCCAGCCGGCCGTGGCGGTGCTCTGGCCGGCGCTGCTCTCCACCCTGGTGCTGGTCGGCGCCGCCGTGCTGCTGGCGGCGCTGGCCGGCACCGGCCTTGGCGCGCTGGCGGCGCTCTCCCCCCGCTGGCGCCGGCCGGTGGACCTGCTGGCCCTGCTGGCCCAGGCGGTGCCGGGCTTCTGGCTCGGCATCCTGCTGATCATCCTCTTCGCCGTGCGGCTCGGCTGGCTGCCGGCGGGGGGCCTGCCCGCGGAAGGCGAATCGCCGCTGCGCTACCTCATCCTGCCGGTCGCCACCCTGGCCTTCGGCCAGATGGCGGCCTATGCGCGCCATGCCGCCACCGCCCTCTCCGCCGAATTGCGGCGCCCCTTCATCACCAGCGCGCGGGCGCGCGGCGCCGGCGAGGGGCGCCTCCTCTGGCACCATGCCCTGCCGAACGCCGCCGTGCCCCTGCTCACGCTGCTGGCGCTCGACGCCGGCGCCCTGGTCTCCGGCGCGCTGGTGACGGAGACGCTCTTCGCCCGCCCCGGCATGGGCAAGCTGCTCTATGACGCGGTGATGGGCAATGACTACAACCTGGCCCTGCTGGCGCTGCTGCTGGTGGCGCTCGTGACCATGCTGGCCACCCTCGCCGCCGACCTGGCGCAGCGCTGGATCGATCCGAGGCTCGGCGAATGACACGGCTCCGCACCGGCCTCGCCCTGCTGAGCCTGCTGGCGCTGGCCGCGCTGGCCGCCCCCTGGGTGGCGGGCTGGCTCGGCCAGGATCCCTTCGCGCCGGACCTCTTCGCCCGCTACGCGCCGCCCTCCCCGGAGCACCCTCTGGGCGCCGACGAGCTGGGGCGCGACCTGCTGGCGCGTCTGTTCCACGGCGCCCGCGTGTCGCTGGCCGTCGGGCTGGCGGCGGCGCTGGCCTCGGCGCTGCTCGGCACGGCGGTCGGGCTGCTCGCCGCCTGGCGCGGCGGCTGGGTGGATGCCGCGCTGATGCGCCTGGCCGACGGGCTGCTGGCGCTGCCCGCGCTGCCGATCCTGGTGCTGCTGGCGGCGATCGACCCCGCCCGGCTTGGCCTGCCGCGCGGCGCGGCGGCGACCGACATGCTGCGCATCACCCTCATCCTGGTGCTGTTCGGCTGGGTGGGGGTGGCGCGGCTGGCGCGGGCCGGGGCGCTCGCCATCCTGGCCAGCGACTATGTGCGCGCCGCCCGGGCGCTGGGCGTGACCGAGGCGCGGCTGCTCTGGCGACATGTGCTGCCGGGCCTGGCCGCACCGGTCGCCGTCGCCGCGGCGCTGGCCGTCGCCGGCGCCATCCTGGCCGAGAGCGTGCTGAGCTTCCTCGGCCTGGGCATCCAGCCGCCCACCCCCTCCTGGGGCAATATGCTGGCCAACGCGCAGGAGGCGGTCTTCGCCGCGCCGCTGGCCGCGCTCTGGCCGGGCCTGGCCATCCTGCTGGCCATTGCTGGATGCTCCCTGGTGGCCGACGGTATCGCCCGCGACAAACACTGAGGGGGAGATGGCCATGCGGGCCTTCGCGGATGTCCAGGCGCTGGTCTTCGACGTCTTCGGCACGGTGGTGGACTGGCGCGGCGGCGTGGCGCGCGAGGCGGCGCCCTTCCTGGCCCGCCACGCCCCCGGCGCCGATCCGGCCGCCTTCGCCGATGCCTGGCGCCGCCGCTACTCGCCGGCCATGGAGGAGGTGCGCTCCGGCCGCCGCCCCTTTACCCGGCTCGACATCCTGCACCGCGAGAACCTTGAGGCCGTGCTGCCGGAATTCCGCATCGATCCGGCGGGCGTGCCGGCGGCCGAGCTGGACGCGCTGAACCTTGCCTGGCACCGGCTCGACCCCTGGCCCCATTCGGTGGCCGGCCTCAC
Source organism: Pseudoroseomonas sp. WGS1072 (assembly GCF_049340465.1). Lineage (NCBI taxonomy): Bacteria > Pseudomonadati > Pseudomonadota > Alphaproteobacteria > Acetobacterales > Acetobacteraceae > Pseudoroseomonas > Pseudoroseomonas sp. WGS1072. Next base: position 80,926 of record NZ_JBMPSU010000001.1, read on the forward strand.
CCGGCTGAAGCGGCGCTTCATCATCGCCCCGCTCTCCAACGGCAACATCCGGCTGATGCTGGACATGGCCAGGCGCGCCGGCCTGCCCTGGGACGCCATCCTGGGCGCCGAGGTGGCACAGGCCTACAAGCCCACCCCCGAGGCGTATCTGCGCACCGCCGAGGTGCTGATGCTGCGGCCGGAGCAGGTCTGCCTCGTCGCCGCGCACAATGGCGACCTGGCCGCGGCGCGGGGCTGCGGCCTGTGCACCGCCTTCATCGCCCGCCCGACCGAGCACGGGCCGGACCAGACCACCGACCTCCGCGCCGAGCAGGACTGGGAGGCCGTGGCCGGCGACATGGAGGATCTGGCGCGGCAGCTCGGCCTCTGACCCCGGCCGGGGGTCAGGGAACCGTCCCCTCCGGCAGGGTCAGCACATGGTCCAGGATCGCGCCGGCCGTGGTGATCCAGACCTCCTCCCGCCGCGCCACGACGGCCGCGAGCGCCCGGCGCAGCGCCCGCAGCCGGTAGGGCTGGCCGATCAGGTAGGGGTGCAGGGCGATGCCCATCACCTGCGGCCGCCCGTCGCGCACCTGCCGCAGCCGCTCCAGGAAATCCGCCTCGATCATGGCGGCGAACCGCTCGGCCCCGTCCTTGCGGGCGACGATGGACGGGATGTCGTTCACCTCCTGCGGATAGGGGATGGCGAGCAGCCGCCCCTCCCTCCGCGTCCGCAGCCAGATCGGCTGGTCGTCGGCGCACCAGTTCAGCGTGTAGCGATAGCCCGCCTCGGCCAGCAGGTCCGGGGTGAAGGCGCTCTCGGCGATCCAGGGCGAGAGCCAGCCGCGCGGGGCGGCGCCCTCCGCCGCCGCGATGGCGGCGGTGGCCTCGGCGATGAGCTGCGCCTCCGCCGCCTCGTTCATCATGTTCTGCCGCTCGCTGTTGGTCCGCCCATGCCCGGCGATCTCATCGCCTCGCGCCCGGTGGGCCGCGACGAGCTGCGGCGCGTAATCGTACATCGCGCTGTTCAGCAGCACGGTCGCCGGCAGGTCCAGCTCCTCCAGCAGCTCCAGCACCCGCCAGGCGCCGACGCGGTTGCCGTAGTCCCGCCAGGCGTAGTTCAGCACGTCGGGCTGCGGACCGCCGCCGCCATTGGCGCCCGGCGCCAGCTCCGCCCCCAGCCCCTGGCCGAAGGCGAAATGCTCCAGGTTCAGGCCGAGATAGACCGCCAGCCGCGCCCCGCCGGGCCAGGCATAGGCCGGCCTGCCGGGCCAGGGGTGGTAGTCGTAGCGGCCATGGCTGGGCAGCATGCGGGGCGGTCTCCTCTCCGGCGCGATGCCCCCGCGGGCAAGCAAGCGGCACGCCAGCCCTCCGCCGGCCCGCGCGCGGTTCCCGCCATCCGGAAAACCCGCTAGAACCCCGCCCATGTCCAAGCCCCTGCCGGCCGAGGCAGAGGCGGCGCGCTCCCTGCTGGCCGCGACTGCCCGTGACGGGCGGGCGCGCCTGTCGCGCCCCATCCTCTTCGGCCTCGCCTCGACCGCCTGCGGCATCGCCCAGGCCTGGCTCATTGCGCGCATTCTCGCCGCCCTGCTGGGATATGGCGGGGCGGGCTGGTCCGAGCTGGCCGCCGCCGCCGCCCTGGCCCTGCTGCAGACCGGCTTCGGCGTGGCGCAGGAGCACGCCCAGGCCGCCGCCGGGGCCGCCGCCCGCGCCGGGCTGCGTCGCCGCGCCTTCGCCCGGCTGCTGGAGCTGGGCCCGGCCGACGAGCGCCCGGCGGGCGAGCGCGCCGCCCTGGTGGTGGACCGCATCGAGGCGCTGGACGGCTACTTCGCCCGCTGGCTGCCCGCCGCCATCCTGGCCGCGCTGGCCCCGCTCGCCATCGCCTGCGCCGTGGCGACGGAGGACCCGCTGAGCGGCGTCATCCTCTTCGCCGCCGGGCTGCTGGTGCCGGTCGGCATGGCGCTCACCGGCATCGGCGCGGCGCTCGCCAGCCGGCGTCAGTTCGACGCGCTCCAGGCCCTCTCGGGCCGCTTCCTCGACCGCATGCGCGGCCTGCCGCAGATCGTGCTGTTCCGCCGCCAGGAGGCCGAGGCGGCGGCGCTCGGGGAGGCGGCGCAGGACCTGCGCCGGCGCACCATGCGGGTGCTGCGTGTCGCCTTCCTCTCCGGCCTGTCGCTCGAGGTGATCGCCGCGGCGGTGCTCGGCTGCCTCGCCTGGCGGCACGGCAACCTGCTGATCGGCGGCCATCCCGACCCGACGGCGGCGCTGTTCTGCCTGCTGATGGTGCCGGGCTTCTTCGCCCCGCTGCGGGCCTTCTCGGCCGCCTATCACGAGCGCATGGCCGCCCAGGGGGCGGCCGCCGCGCTTGCCCCACTGCTGGCCGCCCAGCCCGAGGAGCCCGGCCTGGTCCTGGCCGAGATCCCGCCCAGCGTGGTGCTCACCTTCGAGCAGGTCGGGCTGACCTACGACCCGGCGCGCGGCCCGGCGCTGGCCGACCTCTCCTTCCGCGTCCTGCCGAACGAGGCGCTGGTGCTGGCCGGCCCCTCCGGCTCCGGCAAGTCGTCGGTGTTGCGGCTGCTGATGGGCTTCCGCCGCCCGGACACCGGGCGGATCGCGCTGAACGGCCGCGACGCCACGGCGCTGCGTCCGGCCGAGTTGCGCCGCCTCTCGGCCTATGTCGGGCAGCGCGCGCATCTGTTCCGCGACACCATCCGCGGCAACATCGCCCTGGCCCGGCCGGAGGCGACGGAGGCCGAGGTCGAGGCCGCCGCCCGCGCGGCCCGCGTCACCGATTTCACCGACACCCTGCCACGGGGCCTGGACACGCCGGTGGGCGAAGGCGGCTTCGGCCTCTCGGGCGGACAGGCGCAGCGGGTGGCCATCGCCCGCGCCTTCCTGCGCGACGCGCCGCTGATCCTGCTGGACGAGCCCACCGCGCATCTCGATCCCGGCACCGAGGCCGAGGTCCTGGAGAGTCTGCGCCGCCTCTGCGCCGGGCGCACCGCCATCATCGCCACCCATTCCCCGGCGCTGCGGGCGCGCTTCAGCCGAGTGCTGGAGCTGGAGGGCGGGCGCGCCCTCCTGCCGCGGATGGCCGGCGAATGAGGCCCGGACCCACCCCGCCGGGCCCGCAGCCCATGCGCGAGGACCTGCTGCGCGTCCTCGGCCTCTGGCGCGTCCGGCGCGGCTGGCTGCTGGCCGGTGGGGCGATGGCCGCCCTGGCGGCCCTGGCCGGCGTGGCGCTGCTGGCGCTGGCCGGGCGCGGCGTCTCCGAGGGCCTCAGGACGGGGGTGCTGGCCGGCGCCGCCGTGGGCTCCCTGCTGCTGCTGCGGCCGCTGATCCTGCTGCGCCCCCTGGCCCGCTACCTGGAGCGGCTGGTGACGCATGCCGCCACCTTCCGCGCCCTGGCCGATACCCGGATCTGGTTCTTCCGTCGGCTGGCGGAGCGGCTGCCCGGCGGCCTCGGCCTGCGCGGTGCCGGCGACCTCCTGGGCCGGCTGGTCAGTGACGTCGAGGCGCTGGACGGCCTCTATCTCCGCGCCCTGGTGCCCGGCGCGGCGGCGATCGCCGTGGTTCTGGCCATCGCCATCCTGCTCGGCGCCATGGCGCCCGCCCTGGCGCTGGTCGTCGCCCTGCCGCTGGCGCTGGCCCTGCTGCTGCCGCCCCTGCTGGCGCCCGGCGCCGCCCGCGCCGCCACCCGCGCGGCGGCGGCGCAGGGCGAGCTCCGCTCCGCCACGGTGGACCCGCTGCTGGGCCTGGAGGATGTGCTGGCCGCCAATGCCGAGCCGCGCGCCGCCGCCCGGCTGGAGGCGGCCGGGGCCGAGCTGGCGCGGCGGCAGGCGCGGCTGACGCGGCGCTCCGCCTGGGGCGCGGCGGCCGGCAGCCTGCTCGGCCAGGCGGCGCTGCTGGGGGCGCTGGGCTATGGGCTGGCCGGTGGCCCGGGTGCCGTCGGCGCCGCCGTGCTCGGCCTGTTCCTAGCGCTGGCCGCGGCCGAGCCGCTGGGCGCCCTGCCCCGTGCCGGGGCCGCGCTCGCCGCCGCCGGCGCCGGCGCGCGCCGCCTCTTCGAGGCCGCCGATGTCGAACCGCCGCTGCGCGACCCCGCCACCCCCGCCCCCCCGCCGAAGGGCTTCGCGCTGCGGGTCGAGGACGTGCGCTTCGCCTGGGCGGAGGACCGCGCGCCCGTTTTCGAGGACCTGAGCTTCGAACTGCCCGAGGGCGGCCGGCTGGCCCTGCTCGGCCCCTCGGGTGCCGGGAAATCGACCCTGGCGCAGTTGCTCCTGAAGCTCGCGGCGCCGCAGGCGGGGCGGCTGATGCTGGGCGGCGTCGACCTCGCCACGCTCAGCGCCGATGCCGTGCGGGCCCGCATCACCTGCCTGACCCAGGACGCGCGGCTGTTCGACGACAGCATCGCCGCCAACCTGCGCCTCGCCGCGCCGGAGGCGGACGAGGCCGCGCTCTGGTCGGCGCTGGAGCGGGCGGGGGCCGCCGATGTGGTGCGCGCCCTGCCGGACGGCCTCGCCACCCGCTGCGGCGAGGGGGGCCTGCGGTTCTCCGGTGGACAGGCGCGGCGCATCGCCCTGGCCCGCGTCCTGCTCTCCCCCGCCTCGATCCTCATCCTGGACGAGGCCGCCGCCGGGCTCGATCCCGCCGCCGAGCGCGCCTTCCTGGAGACGCTGGAGAGTGCCACGGGCGGCCGCACCGTGATCCTGATCGCGCATCGCCTTCTGGGCGTGGAAAGGCCAACGCGCATCCTCCGCCTGGCCGGGGGGCGGGCCGTTCCGGCCATGGGATGAGGCCCCGCCGGCTCATTTAAGCTCCTGACTTCGCATTCCGAGACGTACCCCGGGGTTTGTGCGCTTTTGTAAGTCACAAAAGGGTGCGCCGGGTCTCCTTCCCTGCCTTCGCGCTTGGCCAGGTCCAGGGGCTTGCTGCATTGCAACACTCCGTTGCGAAAGGCGAGCGCTGGCCTCGCGGCATCATCCGGAAAGGGGACGGCGGAATGAGACAAGCTGTGGCAGACGCCCTGGCCATGCTGCGGCAACGTGGCACCGCCGCGGTCCGCGGAGCCGGCTTCATCCCCGCCATCCAGGGGCTGCGCGGCATCTCCGCCGCCGCCGTGCTGATCGTCCATATCTGGTTGATCGCCAAGCATGCTGGCATGCTGCCCTGGTCCTTCCCCGCCTGGCTCGATTTCACCCTGCCGACACTGGGCCAGGGCGTGAACCTCTTCTTCATCATCAGCGGCTTCCTGATCCCGGCCAGCCTGGTGCGGCACGGCAGCACGCGGAAGTTCCTGGTGGACCGGGTGTTGCGGATCATGCCGCTCTTCGTGGCCCTGCACCTGATGGTCTTCGGCCTGGGGCCGCTGATCGGCTACAAGGAGTTCCGCGGCATGCCCGCGGGCGAGTATGTCGAAACCTTCCTGGCCAACCTCTTCTTCCTGCCGCCCATCACCGGGCATTTCCTGGCGCAGCAGAACTCCTGGACCCTCACCTACGAATGGGGCTTCTACCTGCTGGTGGCGCTGGCCTTCCTGGGCCTGTCCGGTCGGCGCCCGCTGCTGCTCGGCGCCGCCCTGCTGGCCGGCGCCCTGGCGGTGCTCATCAGCCCCTTCGTGCTCTACTTCGTCCTCGGCATGGGCTTCGCCTTCCTGCAGGTGAAGGTCCGCCTGCCGCGTGCCCTCGGCTGGGTGGTCTGGAGCCTCAGCCTCGTCCTGTTCTTCTATGCCAGCCAGTATATCGGCTCCGGCATCGGGGTGCCGCTCGGCTTCCTTGTCTATGGCATCCTGCTCGATGCGGGGAGCGGCCCGGCGCGGCTGATGTCCCGCCCCGTCTTCCAGTATCTCGGCCGCATCAGCTACAGCCTCTACCTGATCCACCCCTTCGCGCTCTTTCCCTTCGCCTTCCTGGCGCGCTGGGTGGGGCAGCACGGCATCAGCATGCAGAGCTGGTTCCTGTTCTACCTGGTCGCCGGGCCGGTGGTGGTCTTCATCGCCTCGGAGCTCAGCTACCGCCTGATCGAGGTCGGGCTGCGGCGGCGCATCGCCGGCTGGATCGACGGCCGGGCGGCCCGGCGGCTGCCCGTGACCCTGGTGCCACCCGCCGCCGAGGCGCCGGCCTTCAAGCCGCCCGCCTTCAAGCCGGCGGAGTGACCGGCTCCTCCAGCGTGGCGTAGCGGCAGAGCACGCTGCCATTGTCCCAGCTGCGGCATTCCAGGAGCCGCAGTGGCCGGGGCGGCGGCCCGGGCGGAAACAGGCGGATGCCGTTGCCCAGCATCAGCGGCATGGTGAAGACGGCCAGCCGGTCCACCGCCCCGGCCATCAGGAAGGCGTGGATGGTGCGGGCCCCGCCCACCACCCAGACCCGGCCCGGCATGCGCCGCAGCCCGGTGATCAGGTCCCGCGAGCCGCCGAACCAGGGCTCGACCAGCTCCGGCACCGGCGGATGAAGAGCGGTCGAGGTCAGGATCAGGCTGGGCTTGCCGAGATAGGGCCAGACCCGGCCGGCGCGGATCTGCTCATAGGTGAAGCGCCCCATCACCAGGCTGTCCACCTCCTGGAAGAAGGCATCGTAGCCGTAATCCTCCGCCTCGAAGGCGTTCAGCCATTCCACGCCGCCGGAGGGCGTGGCGATGAAGCCGTCCAGGCTGACGGCGATGAAGAGATGGAACTCAGCCACGCCCCGGCCCGCCGGGCGCCGTCTGCCCCGGCATCGGGAAGCGCGCCCGCAATCTGTCCATCAGCCTCTGGCCGAAGTCGCGCACCGCCGGTTCCGGGCGGGTCAGGAGCCGCTCGGCCATGCTTCCCAGGAAGCCGGGCGAGCCGGTCTCGGCGGCGCGCCGGAACCAGTCCAGCGCCGCCTCTTCCTGGCCCACCTCCAGCGCCAGGCTGCCCATGTTGAACTGGGCGCGGAACTCGCCCGCCGCCGCCGCCCGGGCATAGAGCGCCCGCGCCGCCGCCGAGTCGGGCGGGCCCGCCCAGCCGGCCTCCAGGTAGCGGCCCAGCACGGTCATGGACTTGGCGTGCCCCTGCGCCGCGGCGCGGCGGAACCACGCCAGCGCCGCCGCCCGGTCCTGCGGCAGCCCCGCGCCGCGCGCCAGGAGGGTGGCGAGATTGTACTGCGCCCAGTCGAAGCCCTGCTCCGCCGCCTGCCGATAGAAGGTGGCCGCCCGCGGCAGATCGGCCGTGGTGCCCCAGCCCAGCTCGTGGCAGCGGCCGACCATGGTCAGCGACGGCAGATGCCCCGCCCCGGCCGCGACCTGGAACCAGCCCAGGGCGCCGCGCCGGTCCTCGGGGACACCGCGCCCTTCCAGCAGGATCTGCCCGTAGAGGAACTGCGCCTCGACCATGCCGGCGCGAGCGGCCGCGGCGATCCAGCGGGCCGCCTCGGCCGGCGGGCCGGAAAAGGCCCGCGCCAACTGCTCGGCGCTGGCCTCACGCACCTGCGCCAGCGAGATCGGCGACGATGATACGACTTCGGAACGGGACCGCATGCGTGACCTTATGCTGCGCTGCGGCACGGATCACAACATTTCCTGACCGCGCCGCCATCACGTGCTGCGGCGCAGCGTCCCGCCCTGCTTCACCCGCCCGGGCAGCGGGTGCCCGACCACCGTCTCGGCCAGCCGCCCGGCCTCCGCCAGGGCCTCGAGGTCGAGCCCGGTCTCAATGCCCGCCTCGGCGCAGAGCAGCGCCAGATCCTCGGTGCAGAGATTGCCCGCGGCCCCGGCGTGCTTCGCGAAGGGGCAGCCGCCGAGTCCCGCCACGGCGGCATCGAAGCGGGTGACGCCGAGCCGCATCCCCTCCCAGGCATTGACCATGGCCAGGCCGCGCGTGTCGTGCAGGTGCAGGGACAGTTCCAGCTCCGGCCACTTCTCGCGCACCGCGCCGACGAGGCGGCGGATCGAGGGGGGCGTCGCCCAGGCCATGGTGTCGGCGAGCGAGATCACCGGCCGCTCCAGCCCTGCCCCGCCGGCCAGGGCCAGGATGGCGGCGATGCGGTCCAGCACGGCACTGACGGGAACCTCGCCCTGAAAATTGCAGCCGAAGGCCGCCATGATGGTGGCGCGGGCGAAGGGCACGCGGTGCTCGGCATAGAGCGCCATCAGCGCCGCCGCGGCCGCCAGGTCCTGCTCGCGGTCGCGGTTCTGGTTGCGCCGGCCGAAGACCTCCGAGGCGGAGACCGAGACGCTGCCGTCGATCGTCAGGTTCGGCGCCACCAGGGCGCGCAGGAAGCCCTTGGCGTTCAGCCAGAGCGCGCCATAGGCCACGCCCGGCACCGGGTGGAGCCCCTGGCAGACCCGCTCGGCATCGGCCATGCCCGGCACGCGGCGCGGATCGACGAAGGAGACGGTCTGGATCCGCTTCAGCCCGGTCTGCGCCAGGGCGTGGATCAGCGCCAGCTTGCGGTCGGTCGGGATCTCGCCCTTCTCGAACTGGAAGCCCTCGCGCGGCCCTTCCTCACGGATCTCGATGCGGGCGGGGAAGCTCATGCCGCGGCCTCCCCGGCGGCGGGCGCCAGCACCCCGTCGCGGCGCAGCGCCGCCCGCTCGCCCTCGTCGAGGCCCAGGCTGGCGAGCAGCGCCTCCGCCCCCTCGCCCACCGCCGGCGGCTGTCGCCGCAGCGCCAGCGGCGCAGCCTCGAAATGCAGCGGCGTCATCGGCAGGGGCCGGGTCAGGCCTTCGGCCAGGCGCGTCTCGCCCATCACTCCGCCGGACAACAACTGCGGGTCCTCGAAGAGATCCTCGGGATGCGCCACGGGCGCGCAGGGGATGCGCGCGGCGCGGCAGCGGCGCAGCACCTCCTCCACCGGCAGGGCGGCGAAGATCCGCTCCAGCGCGGGCATGATCCGGGCCCGGCCGGCGACGCGCTGCGCATTGCTTGCCAGCGTGGGATCGGCGCCGAGCGCCTCCAGGCCGAACTGGGCGCAGAGACGCTGCCAGTGCTGGTCGCTGGTGGCGCCGACGAAGACCTGCCCGTCTTGCGCGGGGAACACGTCATAGATCGCCCAGGTGATGCGCCGCGCCGTCATCGGCGGCACGCGTTCGCCGGCGATGGCGCCGGCCGCCATGTGCTGCCCGACCATGAAGGCGACGCTCTCGAACAGCGAGGCCTGCACCCGCTGCCCGCGCCCGCTGCGCTCGCGCTGGCGCAGCGCCGCGAGAATGCCGACCACGCCAAAGACGCCGCCCATGATGTCCACCACCGAGGTGCCGGCGCGCAGCGGCCGGCCCGGCAGGCCGGTCATGTGGGCGAGGCCGCCCTGCATCTGCACCACCTCGTCGAGCGCCGGCAGATCCTCGTAGGGACCGGGCAGGTAGCCCTTCAGCGCGCAGTAGACGAGGCGCGGATTGAGGGCCCGCAGCGCCTCCCAGCCCAGGCCGAGGCGCTCCATCGTTCCAGGGGCGAAGTTCTCCACCAGCACATCCGCCGTCGGCACCAGCCGCTCCAGGATGGCCTTCCCGCGCGGATCCTTCAGATCCAGCGCCAAGCTGGTCTTGTTGCGGTTGTAGGTGGCGAAGAAGCCGATGCCGAAGCCGCCCAGGCGGCGGGTGCGGTCGCCCTCCGGCGGCTCGATGCGGATCACCTCGGCGCCGAGATCGGCCAGCACCACGCCGCAGGTCGGGCCCATGACGGTGTGGCCGAAGTCGAGCACGCGCAGCCCGGCCAGGGGGAGTTCCGCCAGGGGCAGCTCTACCGGCGGCTCGTCGGGCCGGTCACGGACGGAGGAGGCTTGGCTTGACATGGCGTCGTTCCGTTGGACAGAATATCGTTCTGTTTTCAAGTCTGGAACCCCGACCGCATGGCCGTCAAGCCGGAAGCCCCCGCCGAGGGGGTCGGCGCGGTGGATCGCGCCCTGTCCATCCTCGCCGCCTTCCGCCCCGGCGAGGCGGGCCTGACCCTGGCCGAGCTGTCGCGCCGCACCGGGCTCTACAAGAGCACGCTGCTGCGGCTCATGGCCTCGCTGGAACGGGCGCGGATGCTGGTCCGGCCGGGCGAGGCGGCGGTCTGGCGGCTGGGCCCGGCCCTGGTGCGGCTGGGGCTGATGGCCGAGGGCGCGGAAGGGCCGCTGCGCGCCTTCGTGCCGCCGGTGCTGCGCGCGCTGGCCGACCGGACGGGGGAAAGCGCCAGCTTCTACATCCGCGACGGCGAGGCGCGGCTCTGCCTGCTGCGGGAGGAGGGCCGGCATCTGGTGCGCGACCAGCTCCTGCCCGGCACCCGCCTGCCGCTCGACCGCGGCGCGGCCGGCCATGTCCTGCGCGGCGAAGGGGGCGAGCTGGTGGTGACCCTGGGCGAGCGTGACCCGGAACTGGCGGCGATCGCCGCGCCGGTGCGCGGCCCGGGCGGCCGGCTGCTCGGCGCCCTGACCCTCTCCGGCACGGCGACCCGGCTGGGCGATGCCGCCCTGCGGGCGCCGCTGGAGGCCGCGGTGGCGGCGGCGGCGCGGCGGCTCAGCCAGGATCTCGGCGGCGGCTGAGGCGCCTCAGAAGTCCAGGTCGGCGTAATGCGGCGGCGGGTTCGTGCCGCTGACACGATCGGCCAGCAGGGGGCGGAAGGCCGGGCGGGACTTCACCCGCGCATACCAGTCCTTGGCGGCATCGTTCAGCGACCAGTCGAGATCGCCGATATAGTCGAGCGCCGAGAGATGCGCCGCCGCGGCCAGATCGGCCAGGGAGAGGAAGTTGCCCGCCAGCCAGAGCCGCGTCTCCGACAGCCAGCCCAGATAGTCGAGATGCGGCTTGAGGTTGGCGTAGCCGGCGCGCAGGGCCCCCGCATCCGGGTTGCCACGCCCCATCAGCCGCTTCATCTGCTTCTCGTAGAGCAGGTTGTCGGTGACCTCGCGGGCGAACTTGCCATCGAACCAGGCGATCAGCCGCCGGACTTCCGCCCGCTCCCCCAGGGTCCGGCCCAGCAGCGGCAGGTCGGGATAGGCCTCGTCCAGATATTCGCAGATGGCGTAGCTGTCGGCCAGAACCAGCCCGTTCTCCTCCACCAGCACCGGCACGGTGCAGCCGGGGTTCAGGGCCAGGAACTCCTCCCGCCTCTCCCAGACCCGCTCGATGCGCAGCTCGAAAGGAATCCGCTTCTCGCTCAACACGAGGCGCACCTTGCGCGCATAGGGGGAGAGGGGAAGATGGTAGAGGATTCTCATGCAAACAGCCGGACCGTGATGGGGGCCGCGCTTATCGCATGCGCGACCCCCGGGGGCTAGGCGAACATCACGGGAAGTTGCGGGATATGACCATTCCCGCCATCACTCGGCGGCGATGGCGACATCCTCCATCGGCCGCGGCAGGTACTTGGCGAACTCCTTCGGCACGACGTGCCAGAAGCGGTCCCGCTCCGCCGCCCAGTCGTTCAGCAGCCGCGCGGCGAGGCGGGAGCCGGTTTCGGCGGCATGGCGGGCGATCAGCTCGCGCAGCACCCCTTCCCAGTGCGCCGAGCCCAGGCGGCGCCAGAGCAACGTGTCGGGATTGACCCGCTTCTCGAAGCTCTCGTCGGCGTCATAGACGAAAGCCTGGCCACCGGTGAAGCCGGCGCCGAAATTGTCGCCCACCGCGCCCAGCACGACGACGACGCCGCCGGTCATGTACTCGCAGCCATTGGCGCCGACGCCCTCGACCACCGTCGTGGCGCCCGAGTTGCGCACGGCGAAGCGCTCGCCCGCCTGACCCGCCGCGAACAGCTCACCCGCCGTCGCGCCATAGAGGCAGGTGTTGCCGACGATGGCATTGTCGCTCCAGACCAGCGGCGAGGAGGGCGCCGGGCGGATGACGATGCTGCCCCCCGAAAGCCCCTTGCCGACATAGTCGTTGGCATCGCCCAGCACCTCGAGCTTCAGCCCGCGCACGGCGAAGGCGCCAAGCGACTGCCCGGCCGAGCCGCGCAGGCGCACCGTCAGATGCCCCGCCTGCAGGCCGCTCATCCCGAACTTGCGGGTGATCTTGCTGCTGATCTTGGTCCCGATGGCGCGGTGCGTGTTGCGGATGTTGTAGGCGAGCTGCATCTTCTCGCCCCGCTCGAACAGCGCCTGCGCATCGCGGATCATGTCGGCGTCGAGCGTCTCCGGCACCTCGTTGCGGCCCTCCAGCGTGCAGTGGCGCGGATAGGGGCCGGCATCGGCCTGCACCAGCAGCGGGTTGAGGTCGAGGTCGTCGAGATCCTCCGCGCCGCGGCTCACCTGCTGCAGCAGGTCGGTGCGGCCGACCACATCCTCCAGCCTGCGGAAGCCGAGCCCGGCCAGGATCTCGCGGATCTCCTCGGCGATGAAGGAGAAGAGGTTGATCACCTTCTCCGGCGTCCCGGTGAACTTCTTCCGCAGATCCTCGTCCTGGCTGCAGACACCGACGGGGCAGGTGTTGCTGTGGCACTGCCGCACCATGATGCAGCCCATGGCGACCAGGGAGGCGGTGCCGATGCCGAATTCCTCGGCGCCCAGCATCGCCGCCATCACCACGTCGCGCCCGGTCTTGAGCCCGCCATCGGTGCGCAGCCTAATGCGGTGGCGCAGCCGGTTCAGCAGCAGCACCTGATGCGTCTCGGACAGGCCCATCTCCCAGGGCAGCCCGGCATACTTGATCGAGGAGACCGGCGAGGCGCCGGTGCCGCCGACATGGCCGGAGACCAGGATCGCGTCGGCCTTGGCCTTGGCCACGCCCGCCGCGATGGTGCCGATGCCGGAGCGCGCCACCAGCTTCACGCAGACGGTGGCATCGGGATTGATCTGCTTCAGGTCGTAGATGAGCTGCGCCAGATCCTCGATCGAGTAGATGTCGTGGTGCGGCGGCGGCGAGATCAGCGTCACGCCCGGCGTGGAATGCCGCAGCTTCGCGATCAGCCCGGTGACCTTGAAGCCGGGAAGCTGGCCGCCCTCGCCCGGCTTCGCGCCCTGCGCCACCTTGATCTCGATCTCGCGGCAGTTGTTGAGATACTCGGCGGTGACGCCGAAGCGGCCGGAGGAGATCTGCTTGATCGCGGAGTTGGCGTTGTCGCCATTGGGCCGGGGCCTGGCGCGCTCGGGGTCCTCGCCGCCCTCGCCGGAATCCGAGCGGGCGCCGATCCGGTTCATCGCGATCGACAGGGTCTCGTGCGCCTCGGGGCTGAGCGCCCCGAGCGAGATCCCGGGCGCGATCAGGCGCTTGCGGATCTCGGTGATGCTCTCCACCTCCTCGATCGGCACCGGCTTGCGCCCCGTCATGCGGAAGTCGAGCAGGTCGCGCAACGCCACCGGCGGCAGCTTGCGCACGCCCTCGGAGTAGCGCTTGAAGATCTGGTAGCTGTCCGTCTCCACCGCGCTCTGCAGCATGTGGATCAGGCTGCCCTCGAAGGCATGGGCCTCGCCGCGCCGGCGCAGCTTGTAGAGGCCGCCGACCGGCAACACCGCCGCCTCGCCGCCCCAGGCCTTCGCATGCAGCGCCAGCAGGCGGCGGGCGATGCCCAGCAGGCCGATGCCGGAAATCCGCGACTGCGTGCCGGGGAAGAATTCCGCGACCAGCGCGCGCGAGAGGCCGATCGCCTCGAAGTTCATGCCGCCGCGATAGGAGGAGAGCACCGAGATGCCCATCTTGGACATGATCTTCAGCAGGCCCTTGTCCACCGCCTTGCGGTAGTAGGCCACGCAGTCCTTCAGCGACTTGTCGCCGAACAGCCCGCGCCGGTGCCGGTCCGCGATGCTCTCCTGCGCCAGATAGGCGTTCACCGTGGTGGCGCCGGCGCCGATCAGCACGGCGACGTAATGCACGTCCATGCATTCGGCGGAGCGGACGTTGAGGCTGGTGAAGGTGCGGAGCGAGTTCCGGACGAGATGCGTGTGGACCGCGCCGACCGCCAGGATCATCGGGATGGCGGCCCGCTCCGGCCCCTGGTTCTCCTCGGTCAGGATGACGTGGGCGCAGCCGGAGCGCACGCCCTCCTCCGCCTCATGCCGGATGCGCTCGATGGCGCGGCGCAGGCCGCTCTCGCCCTCCTCGACGGGGAAGGTGCAGTCCACGAAGCAGGCGGTGCTGCCCATGTACTCGCACATCGCGGCGAACTCGGCATTGGAGAGCACCGGGCTCTCCAGCTGCAGCATGTCGCACTGCGTCGGGTCCTCGTCGAGGATATTGCCGAGATTGCCGAGCCGCGTCTTGATCGTCATCACCCGCGTCTCGCGCAGGCTGTCGATCGGCGGGTTGGTGACCTGGCTGAAGGTCTGCCGGAAATAGTGGTGCAGGCCGCGATAGTGGTTGGAGAGCACGGCGACGGGCGTGTCGTCGCCCATGCTGCCGATGGCCTCGGCGCCCTCCTCCGCCATCGGGTGCAGGATGGTCTCCAGCTCCTCCAGCGTGATGCCCATGGCGAGCTGGCGGCGGCGCAGGGCCTCGCCGGTGATGGTCGGCGTCTCGTCCACCTCGTTGCGGACGATGCCGTCGATCTTGGTGGTGCGGCCGACCCATTCGCCGAAGGGATGGCGCGCGGCCAGCATGTCCTTCAGCGCGCCATCGGCGTAGAACTTCGCGGCGTCGAGATCGACGCCGATGCACTGCCCGGGGCCGACGCGGCCCTTGGCGACGATCTCGGACTCCGCGACCTTCACCATGCCGGTCTCGGAGCCGACGATCAGCAGCCCATCGACGGTGACATTGTAGCGGATGGGCCGCAGCCCGTTGCGGTCGAGGCCCGCGACCACCCAGCGGCCATCGGTCGCGCAGACCGCTGCCGGCCCGTCCCAGGGCTCCATCACCGCGTTGCAGTAGAGGAAGAGGTCGCGATGCGCCTCGGGCATGGTGGCGTTGCTGCCGATGCTCTCCGGGATCAGCATGGCCTTGGCCATCGGCGCGTCGCGCCCGCCGCGCACCAGCAGCTCGAAGACATTGTCCATCGTGGCGGTGTCGGAGCCGCCCGCCTGCACCACCGGCTTGATGTCCTCCATGAAGGGATCGAGCAGCGGATGCGCCAGCCGCGTCTCATGGCTCTTCATCCAGTTGATGTTGCCATGGACGGTGTTGATCTCGCCGTTGTGCGCGAGCATGCGGAAGGGCTGCGCCAGGCGCCAGGTGGGGAAGGTGTTGGTCGAGTAGCGCTGATGATAGATGGCGAAGCGGCTGACGAAGCGGCTGTCGAGCAGGTCCGGATAGAAGTCCGTCAGGTTCTCCGCCAGGAACATGCCCTTGTAGATCATCGAGCGGCAGGAGAGGCTGCAGAGATAGAGCTCCGGCACCTGCGCCGCCAGCGCCTGCTTCTCGATGCGGCGGCGGATGACGTACATGTCCCGCTCGCAGGTCGCGGCGTCGCGCTGCTCCGGGTCCCAGATCAGGATCTGCTCGATCTCGGGCCGCGTCGCATTGGCCTTCTCGCCGATGCAGGAGACGTCGATCGGCACCTGCCGCCAGCCATAGATATGATAGCCGGCGTTCAGGATCTCGGTCTCGACGATCTGCCGGCACCGCTCCTGGGCGGACAGATCGGTCTTCGGCAGGAACACCATGCCGACCGCGATGCGGCCCGGGCGCAGCCGGTCGCCGCCGCGCTCGACGACCTCGGCGAAGAAATCCTGAGGGATCTCGATGTGGATGCCGGCGCCGTCGCCGGTCTTGCCGTCGGCATCCACGGCGCCGCGGTGCCAGACCGCCTTCAGCGCGTCGATGCCGGACTGCACCACGTCGCGGCGCGGCTTGCCGTCCAGCGCCGCGACCAGGCCGACGCCGCAGGCATCGTGCTCGGTCAGGTCCAGATGCGCGGCGCCGGCCAGGGTGGCGGCGTTGCGGGCGTAGCTCTCGGCGAACGCGGCGCCGTTCTCGAAACCGTCCATGGAGGTCACTCCGCAGCCATCGCCGGCGAGGTCTTCGCCAGCACGTACTTCTCGATCTGCTCGGCCACGTCCCGGCCGTCCCGGATGCCCCAGACCACCAGCGATGCGCCGCGCACGATGTCGCCGGCGGCGAAGACGCCCGGCAGGTTGGTCATCATGGTCCGGCGGTCGATCACCAGCGTGCCCCAGCGGCTGACCGTCAGCGCCGGCTCCCCGAACATCGTCGGCAGGTCCTCCGGATCGAAGCCCAGCGCCTTGATCACCAGCTCGGCCGGCTCGTCGAAGGCGCTTCCGGGGATGGGCTCGACCTGCTGGCGGCCGGTGGCGTCGGGCAGGCCGAGATGCATCCTTACCGCCCGCACCGCGCCGACACGTCCGGCCTCGTCCTCGACGAAGCCCTCGGGGGCGGAGAGCCAGGCGAAGCGCACGCCCTCCTCCTCCGCATTGGCCACCTCGCGCAGCGAGCCCGGCATGTTCGCCCTGTCGCGGCGATAGAGGCAGGTGACGCTCGCCGCGCCCTGGCGGATGGCGGTGCGCACGCAGTCCATCGCCGTGTCGCCGCCGCCGATGACGACGACGCGCTTGCCGGCGGCGTTCAGCCGGCCGTCCTCGAACGCCGCCACGCTGTCGCCCAGGCCCTGGCGGTTGGAGGCGGTAAGGTAGTCGAGCGCGGGCACGATGCCGTCCAGCTCGCCGCCCGGCCCGCCGATGTCGCGCGCCTTATAGACGCCGGTGGCGATCAGCACCGCGTCGTGCCGGCCCCGGATCTCCTCCAGGCTGACATCCTCGCCGACGCGGCAGTTGAGCACGAAGTCGATGCCACCTTCCGCGTATTGCGCGTGCCGGCGCAGCACCACCTCCTTCTCCAGCTTGAAGTTGGGGATGCCGTAGATCATCAGCCCGCCGACGCGGTCGTAGCGGTCGTAGACCGTGACCTTCCAGCCGCGCAGCCGCAGCCGCTCGGCGGCGGCCAGGCCGGCCGGGCCGGCACCGATGATGCCGACCGAATGCCCGACCTCGCGCGCCGGCCGGGGCGGCTTCACCCAGCCCCGCTCCCAGGCCGTGTCCGTGATGTACTTCTCCACCGCGCCGATGGTGACGCTCTCGAACCCCTTCTCGATGACGCAGTTGCCCTCGCAGAGCCGGTCCTGCGGACAGACGCGGCCGCAGATCTCGGGGAAGGTGTTGGTGGCGGCGGAGACCTCGTAGGCCTCCTCCAGCCGCCCCTCGGCGGTCAGCTTCAGCCAGTCGGGGATGTTGTTGTTGAGAGGGCAGTGGATCGAGCAGAAGGGCACGCCACACTGGCTGCAGCGGCTGGCCTGCTGGCCAGCCCGCTCGGCGCTGAAGCGCTGGTAGATCTCGCCGAAATCGGTCCTTCGCGCCTCCGCCGGGCGCTTCTCGGGAGTCTGTTGCGACAGGCGCACGAATTGCAACATGCGTTCGGCCATGGGCGCGGTGTCCTTCGGGCAGGAAGGCGGTCAGGGGCAGGGGCGGCAGCCATGCGGCACCGCGTAACAGCAGGACATTTGCCATATCCCGCGCGCCTCAGGCGAGTCCTAATTCGCCATAAGGTCAGTAATACTGTCTTTCTTTCGGCGGGACTTCCAAGGTCTTTTACGAAACCGTATCGCATTACCGAGACAAACGGCCGATTCGGCCCTATGAGGTCGAAGACCGTTCCCGCCCGCCATCCGGCCGATAGGGCGCCAGGTAGCCCGGCACCACCGCCTCCATCGCCACCGGCCGCAGGCCCAGCGCCGCGAATCCGTCTGCCTCCGGGGAGACCACATTGTCGTGCCGCAGCAGGGCGAGCTGATCGCGGGTCAGCGGCGCGCCCGGCAGATGCTCGCCCAGCCTGGCCTGCAGCCGCGCCAGGCCCTCCGGGACCGGGAGGAGGCGGCGCGAGCGGCCGGTGACTTCCAGCACATAGCCCATCAGCTCCCGGAAGGTGGCCACCCGGGGCCCGCCCAGCTCGAAGGTGCGGCCGGCGAAGGCGCCCCCTTCCGCGGTCCGCAGGATGGCCTCGGCGACATCCCCCACATGGACGGGCTGGAAACGCGTGCCGCCGCGGATGACCGGCAGGGCCGGCAGCCACCGCGCCATGGCGGCGAAGCGGTTGAAGAAATGGTCCTCCGGCCCGAAGACGATGGACGGCCGCAGGATGGTCGCCTGCGGAAAGGCCGCCCGGACCGCCGCCTCCCCGGCGGCCTTGCTGCGCGCATAGGCGCTGTCGCTTCCCGGATCGGCGCCGATGGCGGAGACCTGCACCAGATGCGCGACGCCCTCCTGCCGGGCCGCGGCGCCGATGCGGCCCGGCAGCTCGCCCTGCAGCCGCTGGAAATCGCCCCGGCGCCGCTCGGCCAGGATCCCGATCAGGTTGACCACCAGCCGCGCCTCCCGCACCGCCCGCGCCAGCGCCGCGTCGGACCGCAGATCCGCGGTCCAGGGCACCACCTGCCCCAGCCGGCCCTGGGTGGACAGCGGCCGCACCGCCTCCGGATTGCGGGTGACGATCCGGCACTCATAGCCATCCCGTGCCAGGCGCGGCACCAGATGCCGCCCGATGAAGCCCGCGCCGCCGAACACCACCGCCAGTTTCCGACCCATCATCCGCGCTCCTGCTTCCCTTCTGGAACGATATGGATGCCGGCGGCCGGCGCAAGGCCACGCCACGACGAGGGGGCATATCCGCGTGATCTCCGCGCATTCCGCTTGGCGAATGGCCTCGGGCTTTGACCCCCTCCCCCCCGGGCCTTATATGCAAGGCCACCGGGGTGGGCGGCGGGCTGCCCCCGCCCATCCGCCATGCCCCGACCGACTGACAAGGTTGCCGATGCCGCTCCCGCTGATGCCGAAGGCCACCGCCGTGTGGCTGATCGAGAAGACCTCCCTCAGCTTCGAACAGATCGCCGAGTTCGTCGGCATGCATCCGCTCGAGGTCCAGGCGATCGCCGATGGAGAGGTCGCGCAGGGGATCGTCGGCTATGATCCGATCCAGAACGGGCAGTTGACGCGCGAGGAGATCCTCCGCGTCGAGGCCGATCCGAATGCCCGTCTGCGGCTGCTGGAAAGCGCGCTGCCGGCGCCGAAGA
The DNA here is from genome assembly GCF_049340465.1 of Pseudoroseomonas sp. WGS1072. Classification (NCBI taxonomy): domain Bacteria; kingdom Pseudomonadati; phylum Pseudomonadota; class Alphaproteobacteria; order Acetobacterales; family Acetobacteraceae; genus Pseudoroseomonas; species Pseudoroseomonas sp. WGS1072. The sequence continues at coordinate 99,785 of NZ_JBMPSU010000001.1, forward strand.
GCCGGGGCAAGGGCGCGCGCTACACCCCCGTCTCCAAGCGCAACGACCGTCCGGACGCCATCGCCTTCCTGCTGCGCAACTTCCCGCAGCTGTCCGAGGCGCAGATCGGCAAGCTGCTGGGCACCACCAAGGACACCATCGCCAAGGTGCGCGATCGCACCCACTGGAACAGCGCCAACATCAAGCCGCGCGATCCGGTGATCCTGGGCCTGTGCAGCCAATCGGACCTGAATGCCGCGGTGATGGCGGCGGGCGGCAACCCCGCCGCCCCGATGGCGCCACCGGAGGACGAGGACGCGGCCTGAACAGGCCGCCGGCGCCTGGACCGGGGCGGAGCGGCAAGCTCCGCGGACAAGAAAAAAGGCCGGGGCATTCGCCGCCCCGGCCTTTTTCATGCGCCTCCTTGCCAGAAGAGGGCCTCAGCGCCGGCGCGGCGCCGCGGCCGGCTTGGGCGCCTGGGGCAGATCCTCCTCGAGCACGGTCAGGTGGATCGAGTAGGAGACCTCGCCGTCCTCGGCATCCCGGTGCGCCGTCCCGATCACCTCATCCTGCACGGCGACCTCGACCGAGAGGCCGGGCCGCGCCGGCTTCACGAGTGTGACCCTGTCGCTGCCGAGAATACGCCGCAGATAAGCCTGCACCCGCGCAATGTCCGTGGCGTCCATGCGGTGCCATCTCTCCTGTTCATGGAATAGGTCGGCCCGGGCCATGCGGCCCCGCCTCGTCGCTCCGCCGGACGGCGGGCAACCGCCCGTCGCCGCAGTGGGGTTACGTGGTGAGGTCACGTGGTGCGGGCCGGGTCGGGCTTCCATGCCCCCTGGCCATGGATTTGTCACGACCCCTTGCGCGCCGCCGGACCGGGCGCGCCGGAACGGAAAAGCCCCTGTGGCCTCGCGGCCACAGGGGCGGTTCAGGTCAGCGCTCCGATCAGCGGCCGGGGCGCAGCCGTTGCATCTCCTCCTTCAGACGGAGTTTGGCGAGTTTCAGGCGGCCAAGAGCACCGGCATCCGGTTGAGGCCTGTTGCCTTCCTCGGCGATCTGCCTCTCCAGATGGGCATGACGCTCCTGCAGGCTGCGCAAGCGGGGCTGTTGCATCATCGGCACGCGATCCTCCAATCGGTTGGCGGGCTCACGGAGCCGGCCGGGAGCCTTGTCGGGCCTCTGCCCGACCGGTTCCTCCGCGAGGCAGGGCCGCCGTAGCGCCCGTACCGTCCAGCGGGCCGCGGTGCCGGTAAAGCGGCGACCGCGCGCAACAGACGACAGAGCATGCTGTGCGGCCATGCCTGGACATGATATGGCGCATTCCCGCCCGGATGCGACTCAAACCGAACACAACTCATGAGGCTCACCCTGGCCGACCGCGACAGCCTGCTCCGCCGCCTGCACGAGCTCCGAAGCGAGCATCGTGACCTGGACACCGTCATCGCTCGCCTGGAATTGTCCTTGCTGGACCAGCTTCAGCTCCAGCGCCTGAAGAAGCGCAAGCTGAAGCTGAAGGATGAGATCGCCTGGCTGGAAAGCCGGCTGGTGCCCGACATCATCGCCTGACGCCGGGCGGCGGCGGGTCGTTCCCGGCGCCCTCCCCGGTCTTGCCCGCCGACGAATGCCCGCAAACGAAAAGGGGCGCCTCGCGGCGCCCCTCCTGTTCCGGCCGAAGCGTGCTGCTTAGCGCAGCACGATCTCGACGCGGCGGTTCTGCGGCTCGCGCACGCCATCGGCGGTCGGGACCAGCGGGCGGCTCTCGCCGAAGGCCTGCACGACGATGGAGGAGCGGTTCACGCCCAGACGGACCAGCTCGGCCGCCACGGCGTCGGCGCGACGCTGCGACAGGCGCTGGTTGTACTGCGGCGAGCCCGAGCGATCGGCGTGGCCGGCCACCTCGATGCGGGTGCTCTGCACGCGGCCGGCGTTCTGCGCCGCCTCGGCGATGATCTGGCGGGCGCGCTCCGTCAGGTTGTACCGATCCCAGTCGAAGAAGACGAGATAGGTGCGGGCCGGGGCCGGGGCGGCGGCGGGAGCCGGAGCGACCGGAACCGGGGCCGGCGGGACCGGCTGGTTGAAGGCGTAGCGCAGGCCGACGAAGACCGAGTGGTTGTAGTTGTCGACCTTGGCGTCGCGGTTGCTGGTCACGGCGCCCGCGGTGTTGCGGGTCACGGTGCTCAGCTCGGGGCGCAGCGTGCCGAGGAAGCGGTACTCGGCGGTCAGCGCCAGGCCGGGAACGGCGGCGATCGGGAAGGCCGCGCCGGCGATGCCCTGATAGGCGAACTGACCCTCGTTGTCGTCGGTCGTCACGCTGGACAGACCCGGGCCGCGGCTGCGGACGGTGTCATAATCGGTCCAGGCATAACCCACGCCACCGCCGACATAGGGAACGACCGGCAGGCCGAGGTTGAAGTCATACAGCACGTTGGCCATCGCGCCGTAGGTGCGGGCGGTGCCGCCGATCCGGGGCAGGGTCGTGCTGCCGAGCGTCAGCTTGCTGACGTCGTTCTGACGGTAGTTGCCCTCGATCTCGGCGCGCAGGCCGTTGCCGAAGCCGTAACCGATGCTCAGAACACCGCCGAAGCCCTCGTCGAACTCCGCCTTCAGGTCCTGGGCGACGCCGCCGGTCCCGATATCCGTGTCCTGCAGATGGTTCCAGCCAGCACCCGCACCGATGTAAACACCCGTGACCGGCGTCTGCGCCTGAGCCGCGAGCGGCAGCGCCAGAACGGTCGCCGCCAGAAGCGCCTTCTTGAGGCTCATTAGAAATCTCCTCGATCCACCAGAGGCATGCTCGCTGCGCGCATCCGCGAAGAAGTCCTTCGAGTCCGGCGCCGCGTGACCATGACTTAGCATCACCTTGAGCGCTGCACAGCGGGTTGCAACCAGATTGCAGCCACATGTGTCCTTCAAGACACAGTACCCCTGGGGCTTTTTGGTCACAGCCGCGCGAGCAGCTTCCCCTCATCCTGCGCGGACAGGCTGCCGCGTGGCAGGAGGCAGTTGGCGTGGCCCATCTTCCGGCCGGCCCGGGCGGCCTGCTTTCCATAGAGATGTACGGAAACGTCAGGCTGCGGCAGCAGCGCGGGCAGCCGGGCCATGCCTTCGGGCCCGATCAGATTGCGCATCACCGCATCCGAATGCCGCTCGGCGCTGCCGAGTGGCATTCCTGCAACAGCCCGGATGTGTTGATGGAACTGCCCGGCCTGGCAGGCATCCATGGTCCAGTGCCCGGAATTGTGCGGCCGGGGCGCGATCTCGTTGCCCAGCAGCCGGCCGTCCGGCAGCAGGAAGAACTCGACCGCCAGCACGCCCACCAGCTCCAGCGCCGCGGCCACCTCCGCGACATGGCGCCGGGCCTGTCCGGCCACCGCCTCCGGCACCCGGGCCGGTGCGAAGGAGAGGTCCAGGATGTGGTGGCTGTGGCGATTCTCCACCGCGTCATAGACGGCGACGCTCCCGTCCAGACCACGCGCCGCCACGGCGGAGATCTCCTGGGTGAAGGGGACGAAGGCCTCCAGGATCAGCGGCCTGGGCTCGAGCCGCGCGAAGGCCTCCGCCGCCTCCTCCGGCCGGCGGAGCACGGCCTGGCCGCGCCCGTCATAGCCGAGCCGCGTGGTCTTCAGCACGGCCGGCAGGCCGATCTCGGCCATCGCCGCCTCCAGCCCGGCGAGGTCGTGCACCGCGCGCCAGGGCGCCACCGGCACGCCGGCCCGCTCCAGGAAGGCCTTCTCCTGCAGCCGGTCCTGGCAGACGGCGAGCGCCTTCCGGCCCGGGCGGCAGGGCACTCGCGGCGCCAGGATCTCCAGCGTGCGGGCGGGCACGTTCTCGAACTCGAAGGTCACGACATCGACGGCGGCGGCGAAGGCGGCCAGGGCCTCCGGGTCCTCGTAGTCCGCCACCGTGCGGGCGGCCGCGACCTGCATTCCGGGCGAATCGGCGTCCGGCGCATAGACGTGGCAGCGATAGCCCAGCTCGGCGGCGGCCAGCGCCGACATGCGGCCGAGCTGCCCGCCGCCCAGGATGCCGATGGTGCTGTTGGGGGGCAGCGGCGTGGCCAAGGCGCCGCTCATGCCGGCTCCTCCACCACGGCGGCGGTCTGCTCCGCCCGCCAGGCCTCCAGCCGCTCCGCCAGCCCGGCATCGGTGGTGGCCAGCATGGCGGCGGCCAGCAGCGCGGCGTTGACGGCGCCGGCGCGGCCGATGGCGAGCGTGCCCACCGGAATGCCGGCCGGCATCTGGACGATGGAGAGCAGGCTGTCCATGCCCTTCAGGGCGTGGCTCTCGACCGGCACGCCGAGCACGGGCAGCCGGGTCATGGCGGCGGCCATGCCGGGGAGGTGCGCGGCGCCCCCCGCGCCCGCGATGATGACGCGCAGGCCGCGTTCGGCGGCGGTGGCGGCATAGTCGTAGAGGCGCTGCGGCGTGCGGTGCGCCGAGACCACGCGGCACTCATGCGCGATGCCGAGGCGCGTCAGCGTCTCGTCGGCATGGCGCATGGTCTCCCAGTCCGAACGGCTGCCCATGATGATGCCGACAAGCGGCGAAGGAGTATCGGTCACGTGGGGGGATCCCGCGGCAAGGTGGATCAAAGGCGGGGCTGTGCCGCGCGCGCCGCCCGATGTCCACCGCTTTCCGCTCGACCCCGCCCCGCGCCTCCGGCTCACGCCGGCTTGCGGCGCTTCTGCATCCGCGCCAACCCGGCCAGGCGGCGGTCCAGGAAGGCGAGCGTCGCCTCGGGGTCGGGGTCCTGCAGCCAGAAGGTCAGGGTGGCGGCATAGATCCCGGCCAGGGTAGCGCGGCGGGTGTAGAAGGAGAGGTCCGTGGAGGCGTCGCCGGCCGCCTGCCAGACGGCATCGACGGTGCGGGCGGTGATGCGGCTGGCGGCGCCGAGGTTCCAGGGCAGGGCCAGCAGCGCCAGGGCCCGGCGCACCGCCTCCTTGTGCGGGGCCTGCTGGCGCAGCCGGATCGCCAGCAGGGTGCGGATGCGCTGCGGAATGCGCATCCCCTCCACCCCCGCCTCGGCGCCGGCCGCCGCCATGTCGCGGTCGGCCAGATCGGCCCAGGCCTCCACCATGCCGACCGGCCCCTCGGGGAACAGCCAGGCCGCCGCCTCGGCCTCCTGCCCCGCATCCCGCAGGGCCACCCGGAGCGCGGCCTCGTTCCAGCCGAGACGCGGCACCTGCGGCAACAGAAGGCGGAGCGCGGCGTCCCGCTCGGCGCTGCGGTGCAGGCTCATCGTGCCGGCCCGGCCATGGCGGGCGCCGCCTCGGCCTGCTGGCGGACGGCGGCGCGGGTTAGCTCGTCGGTGAAGCCGAACAGCGCCATGTCGCTCATGCGGGAGGGGTAGAGGATGCCGTTCAGGTGGTCGAACTCATGCTGCATCACCCGCGCCAGCAGGCCCTCCGCCTCGCCCTCCACCGTCCGCCCCTCGATGTCGAGGCCGCGGAACGCGACCTTCCCGGCGCGCTCCACATTGCCGCGCAGGCCGGGGATCGACAGGCAACCCTCCCAACCGCTCTGATCGGGCGGGCCGAGCAGCTCGATCTCCGGGTTGATCAGGGCGGCGACATTCTCGCCGTTGCGCCAGACGAAGAGACGGAGCGGCTCGTGCACCTGGGGCGCCGCCAGGCCGAGGCCCGAGGCGTCCAGCATGGTCTCCGCCATGTCGCGCACCAGGCGGCCGATCTCCGGCGCGGTGGGGTCCGGCACGGGCTCCGCGACCTGCAGCAGGACGGGATGTCCCATGCGGGCGATCTTCAGGATGGCCATGCGTCCTCTCCTCGGCTGGGGCCCGCCTAGAATTGGGGCGCCGGACGACTCCGGGAAGGGGCTTTCATTCCCGCGCGGAGACATGCTAAGGGGCTCGCCACCTTGCAGGAAGGCGCCGGCATGACCGGTGCTTCGTGCGTTTCGCATCCGCAAACCTGGTCGGCCAGAATCCTGGTTGCCGGGCCCTGACCAGAAAGAGGAGACCGCACAGCGTGCAGGTCGTCGTTCGGGATAACAATATCGACCAGGCCCTCAAGGCCCTGAAGAAGAAGCTGCAGCGCGAAGGCGTCTTTCGCGAGATGAAGCTGCGCCGCCACTACGAGAAGCCCTCCGAGCGCCGCGCCCGCGAGGCCGCCGAGGCCGTTCGCCGCGCCCGCAAGGTGGAGCGCAAGCGCCTGGAGCGCGAAGGCTTCTGAGCCTTCCCCGTCCGCCGGATCATCCCGGTCCCGGACGGAACAAGCGGATCTGTCGTGACCGTGGGGTGGGCCGAGAGGCCTTCCAGCCCGCGGTTTTCGGCTTTTGTCCGCTTGTCAGGACAGGTTGCGGCAGGCCGCACGACGTTTAATGTAACGCCGTGTAACGGTGGCTATGCCGCTCTCCGACAACACTTTATGGCGATAGCCATGAAGGCATCGCGGTCGCCCAGCCCTGCGCCGGCTCTTCCCGCCGGCGTGCCCCTCATGCTGCCCTGGCGGCGCTGTGGGGCGCTTCGCCATGTCCTGGCGGCACTCGCCCTCGGGGTGGCGGCCGTATCGCCCGCCGCCGCCCAGGCCCCCGCCATCCCCGTCCTCGTCAGCCCGGTCGAGCGGGGCCCGATCCCGCTGGAGATCGCCGCCAACGGCAATGTGGTCGCCGAGGCGACGGTGACGGTGCGCAGCCGCGTCGAGGGGCAGATCCGTCAGGTGCATGTCGCCGAGGGGCAGCGGGTGAAGGAGGGGGATGTGCTCTTCACCCTCGACTCGCGCATGACCGAGGCGCTGCTGGCGCAGCAGGAAGCGCAGCTCGCCCGGGACAAGGCCCTGGCGGTCCGCGCCCGCGCCGATGCCAGCCGCTACAGCGCCCTACGCGGCGAGGGCTTCGCCGCCGTGCAGCGCTACGAGCAGGCCCAGGCGGACGCCGCCAGCGCCGAGGCCACGGTGAAGGCCGGGGAGGCGCTGATTGCCCAGACGCGCATCACCCTCGGCTACGCCACCATCCGCGCCCAGATCGACGGCCGCCTCGGCGCCCTGCCGATCACCGAGGGCAACCTGGTCCGCCAGGGCGACAGCGCGCCGCTCGCCACCATCACCCAGACCGACCCGATCCAGGTGCAGTTCGCCGTGCCGGAACGCTGGTTGCCCGAGATCCGCACGGCGATGCGCGAGGGCGGCCCGCCCCGCGTCACCGCGCATCCGCCGGGCGACAGTCACCCGCCCGTCGAGGGCGCGCTGCACTTCGTGGACAGCCAGGTGGACACCGCCTCCGGCACGGTGCAGCTCAAGGCCCGCTTCGCCAATCCGGACGACGCCCTCTGGCCCGGCCAGTACGTCAACGTGGTGCTGGTGCCGCGCGTCGAGCCGGACGCGCTGTCGATCCCGGTGCAGGCGGTGCTGACCGGCAGCCAGGGCGGGCGTTATGTCTATGTCGTCGATGCCGGAAGCCAGGCGCACCGCCGCCCGATCGAGTTGCAACGCGTCGTCGCGGGGCGCGCCGTGGTGAAGGCCGAATTGCAGGCCGGCGACCGGGTGGTGACCGACGGCGCGCAACTGCTCTCCGACGGCGCCCGGGTCGCGGTGCGTGGCGCGCCGCAGCCCGCCCGGACGCCGGCCGGCCCGAGCTGAGCCGCCAGTTGAGATGACCGCCCGCCTGCCCTGACCCGCCGCCTGGCCGAGGAACCGCCCCGATGCACCTGTCCGAGCTCTGCATCCGCCGCCCGGTGATGACCTTCCTGCTGGCCGTGGCGGCGGTGGTGGCCGGGGCGGTGGCCTATTTCCAGCTTCCCGTGGCCGCCATGCCGCGGGTCGATTTCCCGGTCATCTCGGTCAGCGCCCAGCTTCCCGGCGCCAGCCCGGAGACCATGGCGAATTCCGTCGCGCTGCCGCTGGAGCGGGAGTTCTCGACCATCGCGGGCATCGACCAGATGTCCTCGACCAGCGGCCAGGGCACCACTTCGATCACCCTGCAATTCGTGCTCGGGCGGGACATCGACGCCGCGGCGCTCGATGTGCAGTCGGCCATCTCCCGGGCCCAGCGTCGCCTGCCGCAGGAGATGACCAACCCGCCCAGCTTCCGCAAATCCAACCCGGCGGATGCGCCGGTGGTGCTGCTGAACCTGCGCGGCGGTGATGTGCCGCTCTACCGGCTGAACGAGGTGGCGGCGGTGCTGATCTCCCCCGCCCTCTCGCGCATCCCCGGCGTGGCGCAGGTGCTGACCTATGGCGAGCAGAAATATGCCGTGCGCGTGCAGCTCGATCCGGATCGGCTGGCGGCGCTCGGCCTGGGCTTCGACGAGGCGCAGCGGGCCATCGCCGCCGCCAACACCAACACGCCGGTCGGCGCGCTGAACGGCCCGCGCCAGCAGCTCACCCTGCGCGCCAACGACCAGTTGCAGAATGCCGAGGAGTTCGGCCGCCTCGTCATCGGCGGCCGGCCCAATGCGCCGATCCGGGTGCAGGATGTCGCGCGCGTCGAGGATGGCGTCGAGAACAACCGGGTCGCCTCCTGGATCAACGGCGCGCGCGGCCTGACGCTCGCCGTGCAGCGCCAGCCGGACGCCAACACGGTCGATGTGGTGGACGGGGTGAAGGCCGCCCTGCCCGGCCTGCAGGCCGCGCTGCCGCCCGGCGCCGAGCTTTCCGTCATGCTCGACCGCTCGGTCTCGATCCGCGAGGCGGTGCATGACGTGCAGCACCACCTGATGATCGCCGTCGGCCTCGTCGTGATGGTCATCTTCCTCTTCCTGCGCCGGGTCTCGGCCACGCTGATCCCGGGCATCGCCGTGCCGATCTCGCTGGCCGGCACCTTCGGGCTGATGCACGCGCTGGGCTATGGCATCGACAACATCACCCTGCTCGGCCTGACGCTCGCCGTCGGCCTGGTGGTGGACGACGCCATCGTCATGCTCGAGGCCATCGTCCGCCATATCGAGGAGGGGATGCATCCGCTGGCCGCCGCCATCCGCGGCGCGCGCGAGATCGGCTTCACCATCATCTCGATCACCCTCTCGCTGATCGCCGTCTTCATCCCGATCCTGCTGATGGGCGGCGTGGTCGGGCGGGTGTTCAACGCCTTCGCCGCCACCGTCTCGCTCGCCGTCATCGTCTCCTGCATCGTCTCCCTGACCCTGACGCCGCTGATGGCCAGCCGCCTGCCGGCGCATGGCCGGCCCTCACGCTTCGAGGCGGTGCTGGAGCGCGGGTTCCAGGGGGTGGAGCGCGGCTATGCCTGGCTGCTGGACCGCTCGCTGCGCTTCCGCCCGGCCGTCTGGCTGGTCTTCCTGGCCTCCATCGGCGCCTCGGTCTGGCTCGCCGTGGCCATCCCGAAGGGCTTCTTCCCGATCGAGGATACGGGGCTGCTCAGCGTCAACACCGAGGGTCCGCAGGATGTCTCCTTCGACGACATGGCCGCGCGGCAGCAGCGGCTGGTGGAGATCGTCCGCGCCCATCCGGCGGTGGAGCGGGTCAATTCCGTGGTCGGTATCGGCGGCACCGCCTATTCGCTGAACCAGGGCCGCATGTTCGTCCAGCTCAAGCCGCGCGCGGAGCGGGCGCCGATCGGCCGGATCATCCAGGAGCTGCGGCGCCAGACCACCGCCGTGCCGGGCACCAAGGCCTTCATCAACCCGATCCAGAACATCAACTTCGGCGCCCGCGCCTCCCGCACCCTCTACCAGTACACGCTCCAGGGCCTGCGGGCCGATGAGCTCTACGACTGGTCCGAGCGGCTGCAGGCGGCCATGCAGGGCCTGCCGGAGCTGCAGGACGTGAACACCGACCTGCAGCTCGCCGCGCCCATCCTGTCCGTCAATGTGGACCGCGACCGCGCCGCCTCGGTCGGCGTCACCGTCGATCAGGTGCGGCAGGCGCTCTACTCGGCCTATGGCGCGCGGCAGATCAGCACCATCTTCGGCGCCTCGGACAGCTATGCGGTGATCCTCGAGGCCCTGCCGCGCGACCAGCGGGACGAGAGCGGCCTGTCCAAGATCTATCTGCGCAGCAGCTCGGGCCGGCTGGTGCCGCTGGATGGCATCGCCCGGCTGGAGCGGCGCGTCGGCCCCCTCACCGTCGCGCATCAGGGTCAGCTTCCGGCGGTGACCATCGGCTTCAACACGGCGCCGGGCGTGGCGCTGGGCCAGGCCACGGATGCCATCGCCGCGCTGGAGCGGCAGGCGGGCCTGCCGCCCACCATCGTCACCGGCTATGCCGGCACGGCGCAGATCTTCCAGCAGGCCCTGGCCGGCCAGGGAATGCTGCTGCTGGCCGCGGTGCTGATCATGTATGTGGTGCTGGGCGTGCTCTATGAGAGCCTGGTCCACCCGCTGACCATCCTCTCCGGCCTGCCGCCGGCGGCGCTGGGCGCGCTGGCCACGCTCTGGCTCTTCGGGCTCGACCTCTCGGTCATCGCCGTCATCGGCGTGCTGCTGCTGATCGGGCTGGTGAAGAAGAACGCCATCATGGTGGTCGATGTGGCGCTCGCCCGCCTGAAGGCGGGGGACGACCCGCTGACCGCCGTGCGCGAGGCCAGCATCATCCGCTTCCGCCCGATCATGATGACCACCCTCGCCGCCGCCGCCGGCGCGGTGCCGATCGCCGCCGGCTGGGGCGCCGCGGCCGAGCTGCGCCAGCCGCTGGGCCTCGCTGTGGTGGGCGGGCTCGCCGTCTCACAGGCGCTCACCCTGTTCGTGACGCCGGTGCTCTTCCTGGCCTTCGAGGGCGTGGCGCGGCGCTTCTCGCGCGGCCCGGGCACCGCCCCCAGCGCCGCGCCGGCCGAATAGAGCGCCGCCTCAGGCGCGGCCAGCGCCGCTCCCGGCCAGAACGGCAGAGGCCGGGGATGGCCGGAGCGGCGTGCCGTTGAACAGGAAGGTCAGCAGCGGGCTCAGGGCGACCAGGCGATAGACCAGATAGGAGCCCAGGCCCGTGAGCAGGACGATGATCAGGATCTCCAGCTCCGCCGGCAGCGGCACGGCGAGAAAGAGCACGGACAGCCAGAGCACGAAGACGACATGGACCAGGTACATGGTCATGGCGGCATCCACCATGAGCCGCGTGAAGCCGGTCGGCCGGTCGAGCCAGCGCCGGGCCGCCGAGAGCAGGACATGCGAGAAGAGGATGCCGACCACCGGCATCAGGAGATAGGTCAGGGCCTTGTTCAGGGTGCCCTCCTCGCTCTGCACCGCCGCCATGGCGATGGCCGCGAGGAAGGCCAGCACCCAGACGGCCGGCTTCGGCCGGCGGAAGCCCTCGAGCCAGGCCGGCCGCAGAACCAGCAGGGCGCCGGTCAGGAACATCAGCCCGTTGGCCACGAAGTCGGCGGGAACGAAGATGCCGCCGATCAGGTAGCTCGCCTCCACCAGGCTGGCCGCCGTGGCGACGGCGAGCGTCGTCAGCCCCGCCGCCGCCAGGGCGATCCAGGCCAGGGCCGGGCGGCGAGCCAGCCCCTCGCCCAGCAAGGCCGCGCCCCGCTCCATCCGCTCGACCCCGATCAGGCCGCAAAGCCCGGCGAAGAGGCCGCAATAGAGCAGCAGGTAGATCAGGAACCAGAGATGCACCGTCCAGGTGGAGGAGATCTGGCGCAGCTCCGCCAGCAGGCCGGGAGCGATGTTCTCCATGCCGCCCAGCGAGGCGGCGCTGGCCATGACCATCAGCGGGCTGATCAGCACCAGGGAGGTGGCGAGCGGGATGCCGATGCGCCGCAGCCGACCCGCGAGCCAGGGGCCGCTGCCCCGCCGCCGGATCAGCAGCATGGCGAAGAGGCCGGCGATCAGGAAGAAGGCGGGCATGCGGAAGGTATGGCTGAACTGGAGCCACCAGGTCATGACCTGGGACCGATCCGGCGAGGCGACGATCCAGGTGGCATGCGCCGCGTAGACCAGGCCGACATGGTAGGGAATGCCGGCCAGCATGAGGATGGCCCGCAGCTGGTCGAGGTCATGCCAGCGCTGTCGGACGACGCTTCCCGCAGCGGTCTCTGGCCTCTGGTTCATGCTGCCATCCATCCTACGATGCCTTCCGGACTATGCCCCCGGTCCCGCGTGACGCGGAGATCGACGGCACCTTAGCAAGGCCGGAGACGTCGCAGTTTGCGTTTATTGTCACAATTGGCGTGACAAAGGCATGAAACGGTCTGGACGCCGCTTCATCTCCCCGTCATGGCGGCCCGGCTCAGCGCCGGCGGCCCTCGACGATGCCCTCCCCCACATCGCGCGGCAGGCCGGTCGCCAGGGGCGCTGCCAGCAGGGTCAGCAGGGCCGCGGTCAGGAACCCCGCCGTGAAATCGGGCATCGCCACCGCGCTCCGGCCGCTCAGGGCCACGCTGGCCTGCAGCACCGCGGAGGCGAGCGCCACGCCCAGTGCCAGCGGCAGCTGCTGGGCGGTGCTGTAGAGGCTGGTCGCCGCCGAGAGCTTCTCCTGCGGCACCTCGGCATAGGCCAAAGTGTTCAGCGTGGTGAAATGCAGGCTGCGGAACAGCCCGCCCAGCAGCAGTACCGCGAAGACCGCCGCCATGGGCCAGCCGGGGCGGAAGGCCGCGCAGGCGGCGATGCTGAGCGCCGTCAGCACGGCGTTCCAGACCAGCACGCCGCGGAAGCCGAAGGCGCGCAGCGCGAACCGGGCCATGGGCTTCATGGCGAAGGCGCCGAGCGCGGTGGCGAAGCTCACCATGCCGCTCTGCGCCGCGCTGGCGCCGAAGCCGAGTTGCAGCGCCAGCGGCACCAGGAAGGGCACCGCCCCGGCCCCGATGCGGAACACCGTGCCGGCCAGGTTCGGCACCCGGAAGCTCGGGATCGACAACAGGCTGAAATCGAGTGCCGGATGGGGCGCGCGCAGGCAGTGGCGCACCGCCAGCAGGCTCACCAGCAGGCCGAGGCCCAGCATCGCCTCGGCCAGCAGCGGCGGCACCAGGCCGCGGCCCAACGTCTCGAAGGCGAACATCAGCAGCGCCAGGGCGAGGCCCACCAGGGTCAGGCCCCGCAGATCGGGCGGCGGCGGCAGACTGGCCGGCAGGGCGGGGATGACGCGCCAGACCAGCAGCAGGCCCAGCAGCCCGACCGGCACGTTGATCCAGAAGACGGCGCGCCAGGAGATCAGGTCGGTCAGCAGGCCGCCGACGGGCGGGCCCAGCAGCGGGCCGAGCAGGCCGGGCATGGTCAGCCAGGTGGTGACCGAGAGCAGCTCCTCCTTGCGGACCCGGCGCAGCAGCAGCAGGCGCCCGACCGGCACCATCATCGCCCCGCCCAGGCCCTGCAGCACGCGCGCCGCCACCAGCTCCGCCAGCCCGCCCGACAGGCCGCAGAAGGCCGAGGCCAGGGTGAAGGTGGCGATGGCGGTCATGAAGACCTGCTTGGCGCCGAAACGGTCGGCCACCCAGCCACTCAGCGGGATGAAGACGGTCAGCGCCACCAGATAGGAGGTGATGGCGACGCCCATCACCAGGGGGTCCTCCCCCATGGAGCGGGCCATGGCCGGCAGCGCCGTGGCCACCACGGTGCTGTCGAGGTTCTGCATGAACAGGGCGCTGGCGACGATGGCCGCCATCAGCCGGGGATCGGGGGTCTTGGAGTCGTCGGGAACGGGCACGCGGACAGGCTAGCCGTTTCATCCCGTCCTGGAAGGAGGCGGGGCGGGCCGCAGGAGAGGCCCGCCGGCGCCATCCCTCAGAACAGGAAGTAGCGTTGCGCCATGGGCAGCACATCGGCCGGCTCGCAGGTGATCGGCGCCCCGTCCACGCGCACCTGGTAGGTCTGCGGATCGACCTCGATCCGGGGCGTGAGGTTGTTGTGGATCATGTCCTTCTTGCGGATGCCACGGATACCCTTCACGGCCACCAGCTGCTTCCGAAGCTTCAGCAGGCCGCCGATGTCGCCCTCGAGCGCCGCCTGGGAGACGAAAGTCACTCCCGTGCTCGCCCGCGCGCGGCCCAGCATCCCGTACATCGGCCGGTAATGGACGGGCTGCGGCGTCGAGATCGAGGCGTTCGGGTCGCCCATCGGCGCCATGGCGATCATGCCGCCCAGGATGACCAGCGAGGGCTTGACGCCGAAGAAGGCCGACTTCCACAGCACGAGATCGGCGCGCTTGCCGACCTCGACCGAGCCGATCTCATGGGCGAAGCCATGGGTGATGGCGGGGTTGATGGTGTACTTGGCGACGTAGCGCTTGCAGCGGAAATTGTCGTTGCGCGCGCTGTCCTCGGGCAGGGGTCCGCGCTGGACCTTCATCTTGTGCGCCGTCTGCCAGCAGCGCAGCGTCGTCTCGCCGATGCGCCCCATGGCCTGCGAATCCGACGACATCATCGAGAAGGCGCCGAGATCGTGCAGGATGTCCTCCGCCGCGATCGTCTCCTTGCGGATGCGCGATTCCGCGAAGGCGACATCCTCCGGGACTTCCGGATTGAGGTGATGACAGACCATCAGCATGTCGAGATGTTCGTCGATGGTATTGATCGTGTAGGGCCGCGTCGGATTGGTCGAGGAGGGCAGGATGTTCTCCTGGCCCGCGGCGGTGATGATGTCCGGCGCATGGCCGCCGCCCGCGCCTTCGGTGTGGAAGGAATGGATGGAGCGGCCCTTCATCGCCGCGAAGGTGTTGGCGACGAAGCCGCTCTCGTTCAGCGTGTCGGTGTGCAGCGCGACCTGGACATCCATCTCCTCGGCAACGCTCAGGCAGTTGTCGATCGCGGCGGGAGTCGTGCCCCAGTCCTCGTGCAGCTTGAGGCCGATGACCCCGGCGCGGACCTGTTCGCGCAGCGGTTCCGGCAGGCTGGCATTGCCCTTGCCGAGCAGGCCGACATTGACCGGCAGATCCTCGACCGCCTCGAGCATGCGGTGGATGTACCAGGGGCCGGGGGTCACGGTCGTCGCCAGCGTGCCGACGGAGGGGCCGGTGCCGCCGCCCACCAGCGTGGTGGTGCCGCTGGCCAGGGCCTCGTCCGCCTGCTGCGGCGCGATGAAGTGGATATGCGTGTCGATGCCGCCGGCGGTGAGGATCTGGCCCTCGCCGCCGACGACATCCGTGCCCGGCCCGATGACGATGGTGACGCCGGGCTGGATGTCCGGATTGCCCGCCTTGCCGATGCCCGAGATGCGGCCGCCCTTAATGCCGACATCGGCCTTCACGATGCCCCAATGGTCGAGGATGACCACATTGGTGATGACGAGGTCGGCGACCTCGGCGGCATTGCGCTGGCTCTGCCCCATGCCGTCGCGGATCACCTTCCCGCCGCCGAAGGTGACCTCGTCGCCATAGACGGTGTGGTCCCGCTCAATCTCGATCACCAGCTCGGTGTCGGCGAGCCGGATCCGGTCCCCCTTCGTCGGGCCGTAGAGCGAGGCATAGGTCTCCCGGGTGATACGCCGCATCTCAGCTCTCCAGCTTTCCCATGATCCTGGCATTGAAGCCGTAGACGGCGCGCTCGCCGGCCAGCGCCACCAGCTCGACCCTGCGGGACTGGCCGGGCTCGAAGCGGACGGCCGTTCCCGCCGGGATGTTCAGGCGGAAGCCGCGCGCCTGGTCGCGGTCGAAGTGGAGCGCCGGGTTGGTCTCGTGGAAATGGTAATGCGAGCCGACCTGGATCGGCCGATCGCCCGAATTCGCCACGTCGATCGAACGCGTCTCACGGCCGGCGTTGATCTCGATCTCGCCGTCCTCGATGAAGAACTCACCCGGGATCATGGCCTGGACCTCATGGAATGGGGCTGTGGACGGTCACCAGCTTGGTTCCGTCGGGAAAGGTCGCCTCGACCTGGACGCTGCCGATCATCTCGGGGACGCCGGGCATGACATCCTCGCGCGTCAGCAGGGTCGCGCCGAAGGACATGAGATCGGCCACCGTGCGGCCTTCCCGCGCGCCCTCCAGGACCGCCGCCGAGATATAGGCGACCGCCTCGGGATAGTTCAGCTTGATGCCGCGTGCCTTCCGTCTCTCCGCCAGCAGGGCCGCCGTGAAAAGCAGGAGTTTGTCTTTCTCGCGCGGAAGAAGTTCCATTGCCTTTGTCCTCTGCTGGGCGACCCGGCCTCAGGTCGACCAGATCCGTGGCTGATGGGCCGCCTTGCCCTGGCACGCCGCCCGCAGGACGTCCCAGGCGCGGGCGAAGAGTGCCTTGCCGTCCGCGACCCTGGTCCCGAGATAGCGGCAGACCACGACCTGATCGACCTGGCTGGCGGAGAAGATCCCGTCGCCATCCCCGCCGATGGCCGCCCGCACGCGCTCCGCGGCATCGTCGACGGTGGCGCCGGCATAGACCATCGTGCCCCAGCTCGGCTTTCCGGCCAGCGCGAAGGCCGCGCCGAGAAGCGGCGACCCGCCCGAGAGGGCGACGCGCTCGAACCAGATGGGTCGGCCATCCCGCGTGATCTCGATGCGTTGGGTGAACCGCCCCCTGCCGAAGCCCTCGCCCGCGGCGGGCCTGCCGAGGCACAGGAAGTCCCACCCGACATAGGTGGCGCCGGCGGCAAGCGATATCCGGGTGTCGAGCCGCGCATCGGCGCCGTCGAAGAGGATCGTCTCCTGCGGCAGATACTCGCACACCGCATCGGCCCCGATCTCGAAGCACGCTGACTGCATGGAGACATTGTGCTCACTGCGGTAGAATTTGGTGGCGGCGGGCGTAGTCAACACCACGCGGGCGCCGGCATCAAGGCGGCAGCGCAGGCTCAGCCTGTCACCGCCCGCCACGCCGCCCGGCGGATGCAGGAGATAGACATGGCAGGTGCCGTCACGCTCCGGATGGAACGGGCGTTGCACGGCCAGGGGTCCGACATGGCGCCGGCGCGCCAGCCGGGTCCTGTCCGCGATCCGCGCGAACCACAGATCCATCTCCGCCGGCCAGGTGTCCGGCGGGGCGACAGGGCGGGCATGGCCGGCCGGAGCGGCGGGCGGCAGGGGTGTGGCCGGGGATCGGCGTGGTCCCACCGCGACCGGGGGCGGAGTCTCGGCCATTGAACGCAGGGATTCCCAATCGAATCAATCTGATCCTGGCGGCAGTCTGAAGGTCCTCCCGGATGCTTTCAATGGCGAAGTCATCGGCGCGCACCCTGCCCTGGCGGCCGGCCGGTCCCTGGTGTGCGCCCCCGTGTGGCCCCCCCGTGTGGCCCCCCTGGTGCGGCCCCCTGGTGCGGCCCCCTGGTGCGGCCTGGGTCTTTCCGATAGCGTTCGCACGGCCTTCGCCACGGAATCCTGACGCAGCGGAGCCGCCCATGACGGAGAGACGGAATGCTGAAAGCCCTTGCCCTTGTGCGGGCGCCGAAGGCCACTGAGGGCCTCGGGCCGACGCTTGGCCGGGCCGTCCTCGAGCATGACGAACGTCATCTGCGCCGCCGCGTGATCGAGCTGACCGATGGCCGGAAGGTGTTTGTCGACTTCCCCGAAACCGTCGTGCTGGCCGCCGGCGACGTGCTGCCAATCGAGGGCGGCGGCATCGTCGAGATCGCCGCCGCGGTCGAACCGCTCTATGTGATCCGCGGCCGGGATCCCGTGCATCTGACGGAACTCGCCTGGCATATCGGCAACCGCCATCTGGCCGCGGCGATCGGGCCGGACCGGATCGTGATCCTGCGCGATGCCGTCATCCGGGGAATGCTCGAGGGGCTCGGCGCGCAGATCGAGGAGATCCTGGGCGAATTCGATCCGCTGCGCGGTGCCTATTCGGGCCACAGCCACGGCCACTCGCATGGCGATGCCGGTCATTCCGCACAGGGCCATGAGGCCGCCGGCGGATAACGCAATCCAGGGATTTTCGTGCTCATGACGTCCAGAAACGGTCCCCTCCGCGTCGGCATCGGCGGCCCCGTGGGCTCGGGAAAGACCACGCTGACGGAGAAGCTGTGCAAGGCGATGCGCGAGACCTATTCCATCGCCGTCGTCACCAACGACATCTACACCAAGGAGGATGCGCTGATCCTGGCCCGCCTGCAGGCGCTGCCCGAGGAGCGCATCATGGGCGTCGAGACCGGCGGCTGTCCGCACACCGCGATCCGCGAGGATGCCTCGATCAACCTGCAGGCCATCGCCGAGATGCGGCGGAAGATCCCGGATCTCGACATCATCTTCATCGAATCCGGCGGAGACAATCTGGCGGCGACGTTCTCGCCCGATCTCGCCGACCTGACGCTCTACGTCATTTCCGTCTGCCAGGGGGAGGAGATTCCCCGGAAGGGCGGCCCCGGCATCACCCGCTCCGACTTCCTCGTCATCAACAAGAGCGATCTCGCGCCCTATGTGAACGTCGATCTCTCGGTGATGCGTGCCGATGCCGGGCGGATGCGGGGCTCACGGCCCTTCGGCTTCACGGACCTTTCCCGGGGCCAGGGGCTCGAGGAGGTCATCGGCTTCATCACCGAGTTCGGGGGACTGACGGCATACCGGCGGAAGGCGGACCCGGCGAGGGTCTGAGCCATGGCGGACGGTGCCGCCCTGCCCGGTCCTCCCGGAACCGTGCCCTTGCATCTGCTGCGCCTGGTCAGCCAGGGCCTGCCCATCGGCGGCTTCTCCTACTCCCGCGGCCTCGAGGCGGCGGTCTCCGCCGGCTGGGTGTCCGATGAGCAGGCGGCGCGTGACTGGATCCTCGGAACGCTCCGGGCCAATGTCGCGCAGCTCGATGGCGCGCTGTTCTGGCGCATGGCCACGGCCCTGGAGGCGGACGACCAGGCGGGCTTCGGATCGGCGAATGCCTGGCTCATGGCCGCGCGCGAGAGCCGCGAGTTCCGGCTCGAGGACCGGCGGCTGGGCGAGGCGCTGCTCCGCCTCCTGGACGATCTCGAGGTTCCCGCCGCACAGCGGTACCGGGACCAGGCGCTGACCTATCCGGCCGCCTTCGCCCTGGCCGCCCACCACTGGCGCATCGCCCCGGCCTCGGCCCTCCGGGGCCTTCTCTGGGTCTACGCCGAGGGCCAGGTCATGGCCGCCATCCGGCTGGTTCCGCTCGGCCATACGGCGGGCCAGCGCATCCTGATCGGGGCCGTCGAGGCGATCGAGCAGGCGGCGGGGAGAGCCCAGTCCGTCAGCGACGACGAGATCGGCACCCTGTCGCCGGCCCTGGCGATGGCGAGCGCGTGGCACGAAACGCAGTACAGCCGCCTGTTCCAGTCCTGACCCGACCAGGCCCGGCGCCGCGCTAAGCCACCTGCGCCAGCACGGCGACACGGCGCAAGGGTGCCTGCAGCTCGCAGACGAGGCCGGAGGCGTGCCATTGCCAGCGCACCGCGCCCGTCAGCTGGTCCCGCAGCGTGGCCGTGATCAGCCGGGCGCCGAAGCCGCGCCGGGCCGGCGGGCCGGGCACCGCGGGGCCGTTGCTCTCGCTCCAGCGCAGGCGCAGCAGCCCGGCGGCCTCGTCCACTTCCCAGCACAGGGACAGGGCGCCGCCGGCGACGGAGAGCGCGCCATAGCGCGCCGCATTGGCCGCCAGCTCATGGATCACCATCGACATCGGCTGTGTCGCCTCGGGCGTCAGCATGACCCGCGGCCCGACCAGCTCGACCGAGAAGGCCGGGACACCGTCTCCCAGGCGCGTCAGGAGGAAGGGCTTGACCTCCCCTTCGACCAGGGCGCGCAGGTCGGCGCCGTTCCAGTTGGCGTCGGCCAGCCGGGTCTGCGCCCTGGCCATGGCGGCGACCCGGCCCTCCACCGCCCGGACGAAGGCGTCGGTGTTCTCCGCCTGGGTCAGGCGCAGCGTCGCCTGCACCACGGCCAGCACGTTCTTGGCACGGTGATCCACCTCGGCGGCCAGCAGGCGCTGCCGTTCGGACGCGGCGCGGGCTTCGGTCACGTCGTCGAAGGTGCAGGCGGCGAGCATGTCGCGGCCGCTGCCGGCGCGAACCGGCGCCGCGCTCATCTCCAGGGTGAGCAGCCGCCCGTCGGCATGGCGGTAGTACATGGTCTCGCGCACCACGCTCTCGCCCAGCCGCACGGCGCGGGCCAGGGGATAGTCCTCCGCCTCGTAGGAGGAGCCATCCTCGTGCAGGCCGCCGATGGCGCCGTAGCGCTGCAGGTCTTGGATGCTCGTCAACTCGCGCTGCAGGATGGCCGTCGCGCGGGCGTTCTGGAAGATGATGGGCCCTTCCGGCATCTGGGCCAGCATCACGCCCACCGGCATCTGTTCCAGCACGGCGCTCAGGCGAGCCTGGCTCTCGGTCAGCTCCTGCTCGCGGCGGCGGAGGCTCGCCAGGAGATCGCGCAGGGCCTCCGACAGCGCGTCGGCCTCATGGATCATGCCCCCCGCCGGCAGGGGCGTGGCGGGATCGTCACGCAGGCGCCGCGCCGCCCGCGACAGGGCCCTCAGCGGCGCGGTGATCAGCGCCGACAGCAGCCAGCCCAGCAGCGCCGCGCCGACGGCCGCGAGCAGGGCCCAGAGCAGCGCGTCATGCCGCAGTGCCGTCACCGGGGAGAGAGGCAGGGCCGCGTCGCGCATCACCACGACGCGCCAGCCAAGCCCCAGGAAGTCACGATGGCCCTGGGTCGGAGCGACACCGATGAGGCGGCTTCCGTCCAGGGACAGCCAGGCGTCGGCCCGGGCCGAGAGCAGCCGCGACGGGGCTTCCGGCTCGACCTCGCCCAGGCCGCGCCGGCGCGCCTCCGGCGGACCGATCACCACCCTGCCGGATTCATCGGTGATCAGGGCGTGAATGCCGGGGTGCTCCCCGGACAGCGGCGTCAGGACGTTCCGCTGCACCTCCATCGCCCATTCGGAATAGAGATGCCCGGCGACGACACCGATCAGGCGCCCATCGGGGCCGTGCACCGGCGCGGCGAGGTCGATGAAGCGGGCGGGATCGTCGGCCGGCCGGCCCAGCAGCGGCGACATCAGCCGGGCGTCGTGCACATCGCCCACGAAGGGCCCCTCGCGGCCCTGGCGGAAATAGGCGCGCCGGGAGACATCCACGCCCTCGAGCAGGCCGCTGCCGGTCGCCAGGACCTGCCCCTCGGTCGAGATGAGCATCAGGATGGCGTAGTCGGGCCAGGCGGCCTGCATGTCGCGCAGCACCTGCCGCCGGGCGGCGAGCGGCGCGCTGGGGTCGCGCATCAGGCCCAGCGAGGCCAGGAAGACCATGTCGCGGCGGCGCTCGTAGAGGCCCTGGTCCAGCAGTTCCGCGATGCGCCCGGCGGCCCCGGCGAACTCCGCCAGGATGCTCTCCCGCAATCGCCACTCCGCCGATCGGCCGAGGGCCAGGCCGATCAGCAGGGCGACGGTCAGTCCGACGAGGCCGAAGCCTCCGGTCAGCAGGGACCGGAGGCTCATGCGGAAGCGCGGCCGCCCTGAAGGCCGGGGAGGCAGGACCGGTGCGGCACGGGGCGGTTGCTCTGGCAGGCGTGCTTCCTCGGGGAATTCTCCCCCTTAGATTGCGATATCCTCCAGAGACTCTACTTAGAAGGGCAAGTGCCACCTACTCAATTTCGTGAGATGGGCAAGCCTGTTTCTGCGGCAAAGCTTTCCGAAAGTGAGCAATACAATCGTGGATTGTATTGCCGATCGTTCCGTCATGAACTTATCCTGGTTCAGAACTGGAAATAAACGAATTCCTTCACCTCGGCCATCAGCGCCAGGGCCAGGAGGAAGGCGGCCGCCGTGGCGAAGGCCGTGGCGAAGCGGGGCCGGAACCTCAGCCATGGCCAGCGTGGGGCTTCCGCCGGATCGGCGGCACGGCCGTCGATCATCTGCTGCGAGTTCGGCAGCAGGGCGATGATCAGCAGCGCCGCGACCAGGGTAGACAGCGCCACCGCCTGATTGAGCAACGCCATGCCGCCGATCTGCGCCGCCACGGCGCGCGGCCCCTCACTGAACAGGGTCTGGATCAGCGCCGCCGTCTCCGGCATCGCGAGACCGTTCACTCCGGCCATGCCTCCCAGGACGGCGAAGGCGCGGCTCATGTCCGGAGCGGCGAAGAAGACCCAGGCCAGCAGCACGGCGCCGAGCGTCAGCAGCCGGGCCGCGGCCGGCGGCAGGGCGCGCGCCCGGCCCGCCTTCACGGCGCCCGCCCAGGCATGGTTGATCAGCAGATAAAGGCCGTGCAGCCCGCCCCAGACCACGAAGGCCCAGCCCGCGCCGTGCCAGAGCCCGCCCAGCAGCATGGTCGCCATCAGGTTCATGCTGCGCCGGCCGCCGCCATGGCGATTGCCACCGAGCGGGATGTAGAGATAGTCGCGCAGGAAGCGCGACAGGGTCATGTGCCAGCGCCGCCAGAAGTCGATGATCGAGGCCGACCTGTAGGGCGAGTTGAAGTTGTAGGGAAAGACGATGCCGAACATCCGCGCCAGGCCGATGGCCATGTCGGAATAGGCGGAGAAGTCGTAGTACAGGCCGACGGAGAAGGCGACGGCACCGATCCAGGCCTCGGCCAGTCCCGGCGCTCCGGCGCCGTTGAAGACCGGCGTGGCGAGGCCTCCGACCGGATCGGCGATCAGCAGCTTCTTGAGCAGCCCCATGGCGAAGAACGCGACGCCGGCGGCGATGTCGGCGGCGCGCGGCCGGTAGATGGCCGGCCGGTGGAACTGCGGGATCAGCTCGTAGTGGTGGACGATGGGCCCCGCGATCAGGTGCGGGAAGAAGGTGACGAACAGGCAGTAGTCGAGGAAGCCGTAGCGCTCCGCCCGCCCGCGCCGCGCGTCCACCACATAGGCGATCTGCAGGAAGGTGTAGAAGGAGATCGCCAGCGGCAGGATGACGGCGCCGAAGGCGAAGTCGAGACCCGTCAGGGCGCCGACATTGTCCAGCACGAAAGCCGCGTACTTGTACCAGGCCAGCAGCGCGACATTGCCGGTGACGCCCGCCGCGGTGAGCCACCAGGCGGCGCGCGGCGCCCGCTCCCGGCGGTCGATGATGGCCAGGCCCAGCGCGTAGTTGAGCAGCATCGAGAGCAGCAGGAGGCCGAGATAGGGAATGCTCCACCAGCCATAGAAGACCAGCGAGGCCGCCAGCAGCCAGAGCCGCGCCGGGCGGGTGGAGGACAGCCTGCCCAGCAGGAAGAAGCCGAGCAGGGTGATGGGCAGGAAGGCCAGGATGAAGATGTGGGAGTTGAACAGCATGGCCCTACTCCCCGCCTGCCAGGGCGGTGCGCGGCCCGGCGGCCATGGCCTCGGCCACGAACTCGGTGAAGGCGGTGTGGTTCGGGTAGAGCAGGTGGACCGGGTCGGCGAAGCGGGCATCCTCCCAGTCCAGCGCGCGGCCGTCGATCAGCAGGCTGTCCGGCCGGTGCAGCGCTCCGGCCACGCGCCGCACCCAGCCCTCCACCAGCCGGCCCTCGGGGTCGAAGCGCCCCGCCCATTCCGGCATGATGGGCGCCACCGCCAGCACCAGGCGGGCGCCACGCGCGGCCACGGTCTCCTCCAGCCCCGTCAGGGCCGGGAAGCAGGCCTCGTCGAAATAGGGCGGTGGCCGCCAGTCATGCGGCCGGCGCAGGATGCTGGAGCCGAAGTCATCCTCCACGGTATCCTCCGGCCGCAGCGGCGGATCGCGCCGCTCCAGCGCCTCGCGCGCCAGGTAGATCGGGCGGAAGCCGGTGAGGTAGGGCAGCCAGCGCGGCACCAGCCCGTCCAGATAGGCATCGGCCAGGGCGGTGTCGAAGAAGGCGCGCTCCGCCACCGGACAGGCCTCGAAATCGCGCGGCGCCACGACCACCAGGACCGTCTCGACCTCGGGCATCCGCTCCAGCAGGAAGCCGGTCATGAAGCCGGTCTGGTCGATATGGAGGTAGCAGGGCGCGGCGTTGTAGGCGCGGTGGCCGGGAAAGCGCCGCTCCAGCACCGCCATGTCGAGGTTGCGCCAGGTCACGGAGGAGCCGATGGCGACCAGCGTGCGGTCCTCGAGCGGGGCCTCGCGCAGCAGGACGAACTTGTCGTCGATGCAATTGGTGGCCGCCAGGGGCGGCGGTGCCAGCAGCCCTTGCGAGGCCAGCGCCATGTGCAGCCCGGCGACCAGCCCCATGCCCCCCAGGAACAGGGCCAGGAAGCTGAGCAGGAAGCGGCGGGCGGCGGCATCGGGCCGGGGCTTGCCGGGGGGCTTGCCGGGGGGCTTGCCGGGGGGCTTGCCGGGGGGCTTGCCGGGGGGCTTGCCAGGGGGAGGACCAGGGGGAAGGTCGGACATGGGCAACCCTTGTCGCGCCATCAGGGGGAGGGACGCGGAGAACGTGCGGAAGGGTGGGCGCCGAACAAGGTCCGCGCCTCAGGCTGAATCCCGTCCCGGTGTCAGGGCGAGCCCGCGCCGGACAGGGCAGGCCGGAGGGCTATGGCGGCGTGAGCATCATGGTCACACCACGCATCTTGCATGGACCGTTCATGACCGAAACTTAACAGGCCCACAGAGTCGCCACAACGGAAGAAGGCGCCAAAACACTTTCGTGAATATCAAAAAAGATACGATCCGGCCCGTGCACGACGCGCGCAGCACGGCCAGCACGACAACTTCAGGTAGATAGGACTGTGAAGAATTCTTGCCGGCCCATAACGAAGAAGTGAGGTCATCCCTCGCGGGGCGTGAATACATGACGATGGAGCAAGAATAACTTGCCGGACCCGGCCCGTCTCGTTCTGAATTTCTGCTTCCGGAAGTCTTTCCGCCAGGCTCCCGCCCCGGCCGTGGACAGGGACCGTTCCGCCCCGGTTCGCCGGATCACCCTGTCCGGGGCATCCATGACTTGACGCGCTGCCTTCCTGTGCGAGGTTCCGGCCATGTCATCGCCTCCGTTTCCGTCCCTTCCCACCGAGGCCGCCCCGGCGCGCGGAAACACCGCGCGCGGAAACGCTGCCCTGGAGGAAGGGCGGCCCGCGGACGCGCCGCCGCCGCTGCTCCGCCAGCCCGCCGGCGAGCGGCCGCCAGCGCCACCGCCGGTGCAGCCCGTGCCGCCCGATGTGGCGCCCGGCTTCGTCGATCCCGCCCTGACGGGCGGCCCGGTGCCGCCGCCCTCGGCCAGCGACAAGCGCCGCGCCATGCTGCGCGACGTCCGGGCCGCCCTGGCCGATCCGGCGCTGCGCGCCGCCTACGAGGCTTTCGTCAAGGCGGCGAGTGACGTCGCGGAGGCGGGCCTGATCTTCGAGATGGTGGAGCGTCGCGGCCGGCCTGGCGAACCGCCCCCGGCCCTGCGCGAGCCGCGCGCCCTGTCGATCGCCGTGGTGCCGGAACCGGCCATCGAGCCGGGCTTCCGCATCGTGGTGCTGATGGGGGTGGGTTTCTGGGAGTTCCTGCCCGGCCGCTTCTACGGCAGCGAGCGGGTGCTCGACGGCACGCGGCTGGCCATGGACACCGGGACCTACCGCTTCTTCGAGAACACGGCCTCGGGCGATGCGGAGATCGTCGGCCATTCGGAGGGCCGCCCGCTGGCCCAGTACCTGCGGGTGGACATCCAGGGGGACGGCCTCTCGAAATCCATCGCCATCAGCAACATGGCCCTCGGCGGCGCCTTTGTCGCGGCCTACCGCAACTATGTCGAGGTGCTGGCGGGCTGCCCCTACCGCAGCCTGCACCCCTACCGCCAGCTCGCCGCGCCGGCGTTGCAGCCGGAGCCCGGCCTGCAGCGCGCGACACCGGCGGAGGTGGCGCCGCAGGCGGCGGCCCTGCCGGCGGCGCCCCGCGCGATGCCGCCGGCCGGCCTGGCGGCGCCCCTGGCCGCCGCCGGGGCCGCGCGCCTGGGCCAGCCGCGGCCGGCGAGGGCCCGGCGGGACGGCGCGCGATCCTGGAGATCCCGGCACTGGGCCTGGCTGGCCCTGCTGCCCGTGATCCTGGCCGCCTATGGCCTCGGCGCCATGCTCGGCGGCGGCGCGCCGGAGGCCCCCTCGCCCGCCCCGCGGGAGGCTGACCGCGCGCCGCGGCTGTCGGACCCGCCGCCCACCGCCGCGCCGCCCGCGCCCCTCGCGGCGCAGCCGTCCACGACCGCGCCGGGCCTGCCGCCGCTGGCCGGCACGGTGGACCTGCCCGACGGCACCGCCGAGGGCACCGACCTGCCGCCGCCGCCGCCCGTGGCGCCACCGGCGCCGCCGCGCCCGGAGCCGCAGGCGACGATCCAGCCTGTCGAGCCGGACAGCGGCCAGCTCGGCGGTCTCTGGCAGGAGGCACGGGTGCGGCAGGATGCCAATGTGCGCAGCCAGCCGCTGGGCGGCTCGCCGATCGTGCGGGCGCTGCCCACCGGCACGCCGGTCCGCATCATCGAGACCCATCAGGGCTGGATGCGGATCGCCCTGGCCGACGGCACGGTGCTGGGCTGGATCTACGGCGCCCTGCTGGAGTGACCTGGCCTGGAACGGATCCCGATCAGGCGGTATCACCTGATCGGGCGAAGAGACTCGCAAAAACAAGCGCCTAGAGTGTTTGTCCTGAGCCGATGCGAAGGGAAAACGCTCTAGGGCCGCAGCACCACGCGGCCCACCGCGCGGCGGCTCCGCACCTCGGCCATGGCCTCGCGGAAGCCTTCCAGCGGATATTCCGCGTGCACCTCCGGCCGCAGCAGCCCGGCCTGCCACCAGCCCATCAGCTGCGCCCACAGGGCGCGGACGCGCGGCGCGTGGTCGCGCCGCCGGTCGCCCGGGGACCAGCCGATATAGGTGCCCCAGTTCAGCCCGGCGACCGCGATGTTCTTCAGCAGCAGCAGGTTGACGCCGAGCTGCGGGATGCTGCCCGAGGCATAGCCCAGGGTCAGCAGCGTGCCGCCGTCGCCCAGGCAGCGCAGCCCCTCGTCGAAGGCCTCGCCGCCCAGCGTGTCCAGCACGGCCGCGACGCCATCTCCGCCGGTGATCTCCGCCACAGGGGCGCGGAAGGGCTGCGCGCTGTCCAGCACGGCATCGGCGCCGCGCGCCAGCAGCATGGCGTGCTTGGCCGCGCCGGCACGGGCGATCACCCTCGCCCCCACCGCCTTCGCCACCTCCAGCCCGGCCAGGCCGACGCCGCCGCCCGCGCCCTGCACCAGAACCCACTGCCCCGCCTCCAGCCGGCCGCGCCAGAGCAGCGCCGAGGCGGCGGTCGGGTAGCTGATCGGGAAGGCCACGGCGGGCGCGGCCGGCAGGCCGTCGGGGATCGGCACGACATGGATGTCGTCCGCCACCGCCTGCTCGGCCATGCCGCCCCAGTCCAGCACGGCGAAGACACGGCTGCCGGGAGGCGGCGCCTCGGCATCCGGCGCCGCCTCCAGCACCGTGCCGACGATCTCGGTGCCCGGCGAGAAGGGCAGCGGCGGCCGGCGCTGATACTTCCCCGCCACCACGAGCTGCACCGCGAAGGACACCCCCACCGCCTCGACGCGGATGCGCACGCCGCGCGGCCGCAGCGGTGGCACCGGTACCTCCTTCAGCACGAGATCGTCGAAGTCGCGCCAGCTCTCGCAGACCAGCGCCCGCATCGTCGCGCCGCTCACTGCGCCTCGATCCCCGCATCCCGCACCAGCCGGCCCCAGCGGTCGTATTCCGAGCGCGCGAAGCGGGCGAAATCCTCGGGCGCGTCGGCGACGGGCACGGCGCCCAGCGTCTCCAGCGTCGCCTGCAGCGCCGGCAGGGCCATGGCCTCCGCCACGCTTTGCTGCATGCGCCCGAGAATGGCGGCCGGCGTGCCCGCCGGCGCCCAGAGGCCGTACCAGGTGGCGATCTCGTAGCCCGGCACACCGGCCTCGGCGATGGTCGGCAGATCGGGGAAGGCCGGGATGCGCTCCGCGGTGGTGACGGCCAGGGCGCGGATCTGGCCCTCGCGCACCGCCGCCGCGCTGCTCGGCATGGAATCGAACATGAGCTGGATGTTCCCGGCCATCAGGTCCTGGATCGCCGGGCCGGAGCCGCGATAGGGCACGTGGGTCATCTCCGTCCCGGTCATCTGCTTGAACAGCTCCCCCGCCAGATGCGGCGCGGCGCCGATGCCGGAGGAGCCGTAGGAGATCGGCCGCGCGCCCTCGCGCAGCAGGGCGATGAGCCCGGCCACGTCCCGCACCGGCAGGTCGGGGGTGACCACCAGCATCAGCGGCACGCGGGCGAAGTTCGTCACCGGCGCGAAGGCGGCCAGCGTGTCGAAGGGCATCTGGCGGTTGAGATGCGGGATGATCACCTGGATCGAGGCATTGGCCAGGAAGGTCTGCCCATCGGCCGGCGCGCGCGCCACCTCGGCGCTGCCGATGACGCCCGAGGCGCCGGCGCGATTCTCGATCACGATGGGCTGGCCGAGCCGCTGCCCGACCCGCTGCATCACCACCCGCGCCAGGATGTCGGTCGGGCCACCAGGCGGATAGGGCACGACGCAGCGGATCGGCCGGGCCGGCCAGCCGCCGGTCGCCGCGCGCGCAGGCCCGCCGACGAGCGGCACGCCCGCCGCCAAACCTGCCAGAACCGCGCGTCTTGTCAGCGGCATCGGCTCTCCCTCCCTTCCCTTGTTCGTCATCTCGTCGTCAGATGGCGGCACATCCGGGGAGGAAATGCAATGAACGGTGAACCGCCTCGCCCCTATCGCGGGCTGCGCGTTCTGGATGCCGGACAGGGCATCGCCGCGCCTTACTGCGGCATGCTGCTGGCCGCCGCCGGCGCCGATGTCATCAAGCTCGAGCCGCCGGAGGGCGACTGGTCGCGCGGCCTGTCCACCCGCGCCGAGGGCCAGTCGGTCATGCATGCCGCCTTCAATCGCGGCAAGCGCAGCCTGGCGCTGGACCTGAAGAGCGACTCGGGCCGCGCCGCCGCCCAGGCCCTGGCCGCGCGGTGCGACGTGCTGATCGAGGCCTTCCGGCCCGGCGTCGCCGCCCGCCTCGGCCTCGGCCCCGAGGCGACGCGGGAGGACGCGGTCTGCCTCTCCATCTCCGGCTTCGGCCAGAAGGGGCCGAACGCCGAGCGGCCCTGCACCGATTCCGTCGCCCAGGCCTTCTCCGGCCTGGTCGCGCTGAACCAGGGCGTGGACGGCACGCCGCACAAGGTCGGCACCTATGTCTCCGATGTCGTCACCGGCCTCTACGCCTTCGCCGCCGTGCAGGCCGCGCTGGCCGAGCGGGCCCAGGACACGGCGCCGCGCCGCCGGGTGCTGGACATCTCGCTGCTCGCCGGCACGGCGGCGCTGATCGGCTTCCCGATCGGCGAGGCCGGGCTGCTCGGCCGCGCGCCGGGCGCGCTGAACATCCCCTCCGGCTCCTACCAGACCGCCTGCGGCGCCTGGGTGATGATCGCCCTGGTGCGCGAGGCGGAGTTCGTCGCGCTGGCCGGCGTGCTCGGCCGGCCCGACTGGACGACGGACCCGCGCTTCGCCAGCTTCGGCGCCCGCGCCGAGAACCGCGACGCCATGCTGGCCGAGATCCGCGCCGTCTTCGCCACGCGGGACGCGGCGCACTGGCTCGCGGCGCTGCATGGCGCGCGGCTGATGGCGGATCGCGTGAACACGCCGCTCGACTGGCTGTCGCATCCGCATGTGCGGGCGATCGGCGGCCACGCGCCCGTGGCGCAGCCGGAGCTGGGGGAGATCCCCTTCCCCGTCCTGCCCGGCTTCGGCGCCTGGACCCGGCCGGCCCCCGCGCTCGGCCAGCACAGCGACGAGATCCTGGCGGCGTTGCGGGCGGAAGCCTGACGTCGCGGCGCGAAGAAGCGGCAAAGCCAGGAACGGCAAGGGAGGAAACGGAATGACGGATGATCGCGTGATGGCCGAGGGGCTGCGCTTCCCGGAAGGCCCGGTGGTGATGGAGGACGGCGCGGTGGCGCTGGTCGAGATCGAGGCGGGCGTGATCTCCCGCATCGCCCCGGACGGCGCCCGCAGCATCCTGGCCGAGCCGGGGGGCGGGCCGAACGGCCTGGCGCGCGGCCCGGGCGGGCAGCTCTTCCTCTGCAACAACGGCGGCTTCACCTGGCATGACGCGCCGGGCTGCCTTCGCCCCAGCGGTCAGGCGTCCGACTACAAGGGTGGCCGGATCGAGACGGTGGACCCGCGCGACGGCACCGTGCGCCGCCTCTACGAGGGCTGCGGCGAGCACCGGCTGCGCGGCCCGAACGACATCGTCTTCGACAATCCCGGCCGCTTTCCCGTGCCCGGCTTCTGGTTCAGCGATCTCGGCAAGGTGCGCGCGCGCGACCGCGACCACGGCGCGGTCTACTGGGCGGCGGCGGATGGCAGCGCGATCATCGAGGCGGCGCTGCCGATCGCGGGCGGCGCCAACGGCATCGGCCTCTCGCCGGACGGGCGCACGCTCTATGTGGCCGAGACCGAGAGCGGCCGGCTCTGGTCCTGGGAGATCACCGGGCCGGGCGAGTTGCGCAAGGATCCGTGGCCGAGCCCGCATGGCGGCCGGATGCTCTGCGACCTGCCCGGCTTCACCCGGCTCGACAGCCTGGCGGTGACCGAGGCGGGGAACATCTGCGTCGCCACGCTGGTCACCGGCGAGATCACCACCATCGCGCCGGACGGCCGCATCCTCGGCCGGGTGAAGTACCCGGACCCGATGGTGACGAACATCGCCTTCGGCGGCGCGGACCGGCGCACCGCCTACATCACCCTCTCCAGCACCGGAAAGCTGGTCGAGGCGGCCTGGGACGAGCCGGGACTGGCGCTCGCCTACGGTTGACATCCGCGAGAGCGGGCGGGACTTTGTCGCTCAAGAACGGGCCGCGCCGGCAGGGCGCGGCCAGGGAGCCATAAGTCCATGAACCGTCCGCAACCGGGCCGTCGCGCCCTGCTGGGTGCCACGCTCGCCCTCCCCTTCCTCGGCCGCGGCGCCCTGGCGCAAGGTGGCGAGCCCTATGTGCTCGGCACGCTCTTCCCGATGTCGGGCCCGAATGCCGAGTACGGCACGGTCTTCACCGCCGGCGCGCAGCTCGCCCTGCAGCATATCGAGGCGGACAAGGTGCTGAAGCGCCCCATCCGCCTGCAGGCCGAGGACACCCAGGCGCTGCCGCAGCAGGCGGTGGTCGGCATGACCAAGCTCGCCAATGTGGACAAGGCCAGCTTCGTGCTGGTCGGCTTCACCGCGGTCTCCAAGGCGGTGGCGCCGGTGGGCGACCGGGCGAAGATCGTCATGGTCAATGGCGGCGCCGTCGGGCCCGACCTGTCCGGCCTCTCGCCGTATTTCTGGAACACCATCCCGCTGGCGCATCTCGAGACCGAGGCGCTGCTGCCCTACATCGTCGGCGAACGGAAGCTGAAGCGCATCGCCCTCGTCTATGTCGACGACCCGCTGGGCGACGCCATCCTCGGCGCGCTGCGCGACGGCCTGCCCAAGGCCGGCGGCACCCTGGCCGGCAGCTTCAGCGTGCCGCGCACGGCGCAGCAATTCGCCCCCGTCGCCGCGCGCATCCGGCAGACGCGCCCCGATGCCGTCTATATCGCGAGCTTCGGCGCCCAGCAGAGCCAGATCATCAAGCAGCTGCGCGACAACGGCATCTCGCAGCCGCTGCTGTCCTACTCGGCCATGAACCTCGACAGCGTGAAGAACACGGCCGAGGCGGAGGGGCTGATCTTCACCACGCAGAAGACCGACTTCGCCGGCGGCGACGCCATGACGAAGCGCTTCGCCGCCGACTTCAAGGCCCGCTTCAACAGCGACCCCGGCACCTACCACGTCAACTACTACAACGCCGTCTGGCTCTTCGGCCAGCTCGCGGCGATGAACGAGGCCGCGGGCAGGCCGGTCGATGGCGAGACGCTGCGCGCCGCGCTGCTGGAGAAGCGGGAGTTCGACCTGGTGGGCGGCAAGGGCCGCTTCGACGACAAGGGCAACCTGACCGCCGCCATCCAGGTCAACGAGCTGCGCGGCGGCGCGCTGACGCGCATCGCCGGCTGAGCCCATGCTCTTCCTCCAGCTTCTGCAGGGGGGCGTCCAGACGGGCGCCCTCTACGCGCTGACGGCTGCGGGCTTCGCGCTGATCTTCGGCGCCACGCGCATCTTCCACTTCGCCCATGGCGCCGCCTTCACCCTGGCCGGCTACGCCTTCCTGATGGCCTGGAACGCCGGCTGGCCCTGGCCGCTGGGCGCTCTCGCTGCCATTGCCGTCGCCGTGCTCTTCGGCGTCGCCATCGAGCAGCTGGTCTACCGTCCGATCGGCCGGCACGAGGGCGGCTTCTTCACCGTCTTCGTCGCCGCCTTCGGCGTGTCGATCGTGGTGCAGAACCTGGTCGGCATGATCGCCGGGCGCGGCTTCGCGGTGATCGACACGCCGCTGTCCCGCGCCACGGAGGTGCTGCCGGACCTCTGGATCGCACCGGTCTTCTATGTCGCCATCGGCGTCTCGGCGCTGCTCTTCCTGGCGCTGTCGCTGTTCCTGACGCGCAGCCATGCCGGCGTCGCGTTGCGCGCCCTGGCGCAGAACCCGGACCTGATCCGCACCTACGGCCTGTCCTCGACCCGGCTCTCCATCCTGGCCTTCGCGCTCGGCTCGGCGCTGGCCGCCCCGGCGGCGATCCTGACCGGCATGACCGTCGGGCTGAACGAGGCCATGGGGCACCACGTCATGCTGATCTCGATGGCGGCCACCATCGTCGGCGGCGTCGGCAATCTCAAGGGCGCGGCGCTGGCCGGCCTGCTGCTCGGCATCGCCGAGAGCGTGGCGCTGGCCTTCGTCGAGCCGCAATGGGCCGAGGCGGTCAGCTTCGTCGTGCTCTTCGGCTTCATCCTCTTCCGGCCCTCCGGCCTGTTCGGCGTGGCGGTGGCCCGATGATCGCCTATCTCGCCAATCTCGCGACCATCGTCGCCATCTTCGGCATCCTGGCCTCGACGCTGAACGTCGCCATCGGCCATGCCGGCATCTTCAGCGTGGCGCATGCCGTGTTCTTCGGCCTCGGCGCCTATGCCGGGGCGCAGACGGCGATGCTCCTGGTGCCCGACCCGCTGCTGGCCCTGCTGGTCGCGGCGTTGATCGCCGGCGGCCTCTCGCTCTGCCTCGCCCTGCCGGCGCTGCGCGTGCGCGGCGAGTATTTCGTCGCCGCCAGCCTCGGCCTGCAGATGGTGGCGACGACGCTGTTCAGCGAGCTGAAGCCGCTGACCGGCGGCATTGGCGGGCTGGTCGGCATCCCGCGGCCCGAGCTTTTCGGCGTCACCATCACCGCGCTGCCGCTGGCGCTGGCCACCCTGGCGCTGATCCTGCTGGCCACGCACCTGCTGGCGCGGGGCTCCTTCGGCCGCACGCTGCGCGCCATCCGCGACGCCGAGAGCGCCGCCGAGGCGCTGGGCAAGCATGTCGCGGTCGCCAAGACGCTCGCCGTCGCCTTCGCCTGCGCCGGGGCGGGCATGGCCGGCGCGCTCTTCGCCTTCCACATGGCCTTCGTCAATGTCGAGAGCTTCACCCTCGACCAGTCGGTGCTGGTGATGGCGATGGTCATCGTCGGCGGCACCGGAACGCTCTGGGGGCCGCTGCTCGGCGCCGCGCTGCTGCTGGCCCTGCCGGCCGGCCTCTCCTTCCTCCCCTTCATCCCGCCGACCGAGGTCGGCGCGGTGCAGCAGATCCTCTACGGTCTGGCCATGACATTGCTGATGATCTTCCGCCCCGCCGGACTGGTGGGCGACCTCGGCCGCGGCAAGGTGGCGCACTGATGGCCGCGATCATCGTCGAGAACGCCTCCCGCTCCTTCGGCGGCGTCCAGGCCGTGGCGGGCGTGTCGATCACCCTGCCGGCCGGCGCCGTCACCGCGCTGGTCGGGCCGAACGGCGCCGGCAAGACCACGCTGTTCAACCTGATCACCGGAAACCTCCGCGCCGATTCCGGCGACATCCGCCTCGACGGCGCGCCGATCCTCGGCCTGCGCCCGTGGCAGATCGCGCGGCGCGGCGTGGCCCGCTCCTTCCAGGACCTGCGCCTCTTCACCCATATGACGGTGCGGGAGAACGTGCTGGCGGCGACCGAGACCGGCTCCTGGTTCTGGCAGCCCGGCGGCCGCGCCGCGCGGGCGACGCGCGAGGCGCGGGTGGAGAAGGCACTGGAGCGCACGGGCCTGGCGAGGCTGGCGGAGGAGCGCGCCATCGACCTCGCCTATGCCGAGCGCAAGTTCCTCTCCGTCGCGCGCATCCTGGCGGCCGAGGCCGAGGTCTGGCTGCTCGACGAGCCGACCTCCGGCCTCGACCTCGCATCGCGCCGGCATTTCTCGGGCATCCTGCGCGAGGCGGCGCAGCAGGGAAAGGCGATCTGCCTGATCGAGCACAACCTCGATGTCGTCGTCGAACTCGCCGACCGCATCGCCTTCCTCGACCAGGGCCGTGTCCTGGCCGAGGGCGAGCCGCAGGCCATCCTGCGCAATCCCGAGCTGGCCGCGATCTATTTCGGCGACCGGCCGCAAGCCGTGGAGGCCACCCCATGAGCGCGATGGTGCTGGAGGCCGAGGGCCTCACCGCCGGCTATGGCGGGCACGCGGTGCTGGAGGATGTCTCGCTCGGCCTGCGGCAGGGGGAGACGCTGTGCCTGATCGGCCACAACGGCGCCGGCAAGTCCACGCTGATGCGCTGCCTCTACGGGCTGCACCGCCCGTCCGGCGGGCGCATCCGGGTGCGGGGCGAGGCGCTGCCGCGCCATCTCCCCTCGGCCCTGGCCGCCGCCGGCATCGCCTTCGTGCCCGAGGGGCGCGGCGTCTTCATGGACCTGACGGTGGAGGAGATCTTCGGCCTTGCCCTCTGGTCCGCCGGCGTGCCGCGCGCGGGCTATGCCGAGCGGATCGAGGAGGTTCTGGAGATCCTGCCGCGCATCCGCGACTTCCGCACCCGCCGTGCCGGCACCCTGTCGGGCGGGCAGCAGCAGATGGTCTCCATCGCCCGCGCCCTGCTGACGCGGCCTCAGGTGCTGCTGCTCGACGAGCCCTCGATCGGCCTGGCGCCGAAGCTGTTCCAGGACCTGCTGGCGCCGATCGCGGCGCTGCGGCAGTCGCGCGGCATGGCGATCCTGCTGGTCGAGCAGAATGTCCACGAGGCCTTCGCCATCTCCGACCGGGTGGTGGTGATGAAGTCGGGGCGGATGATCTTCGAGGGGCAGCCCTCGGACCTCTCGGACCACGCGCGGCTGATGGAGCTGTTCTGATGCGCCAGACGCGCATGCACCAGACGCTGACGGCGCTGCTGGAGGAGACGGCGGCGGCGGTGCCCGAGGCGCCGGCACTGGCCTTCCTCGATGGCCCGGCCCTCTCCTATGCCGGTTTCGCCGCGGCGGTGCGCCGCGTGGCGGGCGGGCTGGCGCGGCAGGGCATCGGCGCCGGGGACCGGGTGGCGATCTGGCTG
This sequence comes from Pseudoroseomonas sp. WGS1072, assembly GCF_049340465.1. Classification (NCBI taxonomy): domain Bacteria; kingdom Pseudomonadati; phylum Pseudomonadota; class Alphaproteobacteria; order Acetobacterales; family Acetobacteraceae; genus Pseudoroseomonas; species Pseudoroseomonas sp. WGS1072. The sequence continues at coordinate 134,850 of NZ_JBMPSU010000001.1, forward strand.
CCCAACCGGCCGGAATACCTGATCCTGCACTTCGCACTGGCGCGGCTCGGCGCCACGGCGATCCATGTCAACACCCGCTTCCGCGCGCAGGAGGTGGCCTATCTGCTGGACCGCGCCCGCCCCGTGGCGATCGCCACGCAATGGGGCTTCGCCGCGGGCGATTTCCCGGCCCTGCTCGGCGCGGTCCTGCCGGACCTCGCGGCGCCGCCGCGCTGCGTGATCGGGCTGGACACGGCGGAGACACGGCTGGGCGCGCTGCCGGTGCTGCCCTGGGCGGCGCTCGACGCCACATCCGGGCAGGCGGAAGATGGCGCTTCCTCAGGGGCCTCCCCGGAGAGCGACTGCCTCACCTTCACCACCAGCGGCACCACCAGCGGGCCGAAGCTGGTGCTGCACCGCCAGCGCAGCATCGCGCATCACGCGGGCGACGTGGCGCGGCGCCTCGGCCTCGATGCGCCGCGCCGGGGTGGGCGGGCGACGCTGCTCGCCGTGGTCCCGCTCTGCGGCACCTTCGGGCTGATGGCCGCGCTGGGCGCCGTCGCCGGCGGCGCGGAGATCGTCTGCCAGGACCGCTTCGATCCCGCCGTGACCGACCGGCTGCTGCGCGCGCGCCGCGTGACGCACACGATCGGCGCCGACGACATGATCTACCGCCTGGCCGAGGTCGCCGCCGGCCGGCCCTATCCCGCTCTGCGCTTCACCGGCTTCGCCAGCTTCAGCCCCGGCGCCGCGCGCGTGCTCGCCCTGAGCGATGCCCTCAACCTGCATGCGCGCGGTCTCTACGGCAGTTCCGAGCTGCTCGCCCTCTTCGCGATCCAGGAGGAGACGGATGCGGAGCGGCGCGGCCTCGGCGGCGGCCTGCCCCTGTCGCCGCGCGCCGAATGCCGCATCCGGGAGGGCGGCGAGCGCGGCGAGCTGGAATGCCGCGCGCCCTCGATGTTCGCGGGCTATCTGGACGATCCCGGCGCGACGGCGAAGGCGCTGACGCCGGACGGCTTCTATCGCACCGGCGATCTCTGCCGGCTGCGCGCCGAGGGCGGCTTCGACTACGAGAGCCGGCTGGGCGACGCCCTGCGGCTCGGCGGCTTCCTGGTCAGCCCCGAGGAGATCGAGGCTTTCCTCAAGGCGCTGCCCGGCGTGGACAATGCCCAGGTGGTGGGGCTGCGCGAGGCCAGCATGGCCGTCGCCTTCGTCACCCCCCGCCCCGGCGCGACGCTGCGCGAGGCCGATCTCGCCGCCGCCTGCCGCGCCCGCCTGGCCCGCTACAAGCAGCCGGCCCGCATCCTGCCGCTCGACGCCTTTCCGGTCACGGAAAGCCCGAACGGCGTGAAGATCCAGCGCGTGCGCCTGCGCGAGATGGCCGAGGCGCTGATGGCCGACACCGAAGGAGCCACCCCATGAGCCACGCCCTCTACCTGGAGGATCTCCAGCCCGGCCAGCGCTTCGAGAGCCGCGGCCGCACGCTGACCGAGAGCGACCTGACGATGTTCGCCATGCTCTCGGGGGACTGGAACCCCGTGCATGTCGATGCCGCCTTCATGAAGGAGAGCCGCTACGGCCAGCGCATCCTGCACGGGCTGCTCGGCCCGGCGGTGATGACCGGCATGATGCACACGCTCGGCATCTTCGACGGCAGCGCCATCGCCATGCTGGACGTGAAGGAGCTGCGCTTCCTGAAGCCGCTGCTGATCGGGCAGACGGTGCATCTGGAACTCGAGATCCTCTCCGTCCGCGAGACCAGCGACGGGCAGCGCGGCGTGGTCGACCGGCTGTTCCGCCTGGTCGATTCCGAGGGCGTGACGGTGCAGGAGATGCGCTCGGCGGTGCTGGTGGCGAAGCGGGGCTGAGCGCCCCGCCCCTGCCCTACCCCGTGAGGCCGAAGCTGGTATCCAGCGCGTCCTGGACGCGGACCGGCCGCGAGAACACGCCGAACTCCACCGCCAGGTCGCTCGCCGCCTGCAGCTCCGCCACCAGCGGGGCATCGATCGGCACGGAACGGGTGCGCTGCACCTCATAGGCGCGCCGCAGCATCGGCTCCGGGATTCGCGTCAGCTCCGAGGTGCTGCGGGCGAATTCGGGAATGTGGTCCAGCGCCCAGGCGAAGCCGCGCTGCTGCCGCAGCAGCAGGTCCTGCACCAGCGCCCGCTTGTCGCGCAGCACGGCGTCATGCACGGAGATGAAGTTCACCGTGGGCGTCAGGCCGGTGCCATCGACCAGCACGCGGGCCCCGAAACCGGCCAGCTCGATGGAGATATAGGGCTCCCAGATCGCCCAGGCATCCACGGCGCCGGAGCGGAAGGCCAGCGCCGCATCCACCGGGCCGAGCGGCACCAGGGTGATCTCCTCCGGCGCGATGCCCTCCCGCTTCAGCGCCCCCCGCACCAGGTACTGCCCCCAGCCGCCCCGGTTGCCAGCGATGCGCTTGCCGCGCAGATCCGCCAGGCTCCCGGCCTTGCTGTCGCCCCGCACCAGGATGGCCTGGGACTTCGGGTCGTGCCGCGTGGCGCCGACCGCCTTGATCGGCGCGCCATTGGCGAAGACGCTGAGGAAGGCGAGGTCGCCCTGGCTGCCGGCGTCGATCGCATGGGCGTTCAGCGCCTCCAGCAGCGGCGCCGCGGCGGGGAACTCGCTCCATTCGATGCGGTAGGGTAGGTCGCGCGCCTGGCCCGACACGTCGAGCAGCGAGCGCAGCCCGCCCTTCTGATTGCCGACGCGCAGCACCGGCAGGCCCTGCGCGCGCAGGAGGGCGGGAGTGGCGAGGGGCGCGGCCGCCAGGGCGGCGAGCAGGGCGCGGCGGCGCGGCGCCAGGGGAAGCTGGGTCATCGGTTGGCGTCCTTGAAGGAGAGGCTGAGGGAGGGGAAAGGCGGCTCAGCCGCCCCGACATCGTTCCCGCCGAGGGCGCCGCATCGCCTCGGAGCCCGTTCGAGAATGAGGCGGCGGCGGGCTGGCGAGGGATTTTTCGTGCCGGGCAGGACGGTCCGCCGCTCCGATGCGGGGCATCGGGGCAAGGGCCTGCCGCCCCCGGCGCGGAAAGGACCCGGCAGACCGACCCGCGACCATTCCCGAACGGGCTCTCAGGCTGCCTGCCGCGAATCGGCGCCGAAGGCAGGCCGCGCCGCGGCGTCGTGGCCATCCTCGTCCACGCCCAGCGCGCCGAGCAGCCGCAGGCGCAGCGCCTCGAAGGCCGGATCGGCGCGGCGGCGCGGGCGCGGCAGGCCGATCGGGATGTCCTCCACCAGATGCCCGCCGGCCAGCACCAGGGCGCGGTCGGCCAGCAGCAGCGCCTCCTCCACGTCATGCGTCACCAGCAGCACGGCGGGGCGGTGCGCCTGGACCAACTCGCCCACCAGGGACTGCATCCGCAGGCGGGTCAGCGCGTCGAGCGCGGCGAAGGGCTCGTCCAGCAGCAGCAGCTCGGGCTCGCGCACCAGGGCACGGGCCAGGCCGGTGCGCTGCGCCTCGCCACCCGAGAGGGTGAGTGGCCAGGCCTCGGCGCGATGCGTCAGCTCGACCTCGGCCAGCGCCGCCTCCGCCTTCCGCCGCGCCTCGGCGGCACTGCCCGGCAGGCCGAGCGCGACATTCTTCCAGACCTTCTTCCAGGGCAGCAGGCGCGGCTCCTGGAAGACCACGGCACGCCGCTCCGGCACCGTGGCGCGCCCCTCGGTCACGGGATCGAGCCCGGCGAGGGTCCGCAGCAGCGTCGTCTTGCCCGAGCCGCTGCGGCCGAGCAGGGCGACGAACTCGCCACGGTGGATGGTCAGGTCGATGCGGTCCAGCACCGGCGGCCGCTCGGGGCCGTGGAAGCGGCGGGTCAGGCCGTGCACCTCGACGACGGGACGGGTCATGGCGTCAGCCCTCCCGCACCAGGCTCGGGCGCCAGGCCAGGGCGCGGCGCTCCAGGGCGCGCACCAGCTGGTCGGCGGAGAGGCCGAGCAGGGCATAGACCAGCAGGCCGACGACGATGATGTCGGTGCGCAGGAACTCGCGCGCATCCATCACCAGGAAGCCGATGCCGGCGGTGGCGTTGATCTGCTCGCCGACGACCAGGCTGAGCCAGGCGGTGCCGAGCGCGTAGCGCAGCCCGACCAGCGCCTGCGGCAGTGCCGCCGGCAGGACGATATGGACGATCTTCTGCGCGTGGCTCAGGCCCAGCACCTGCCCCGCCTCCAGCAGCTTCGGGTCGGTGCTGCGGATGCCGCCGAACAGCGTCAGGTAGATCGGGAAGGTGGCGCCGAGCGCGACCAGGGCGATCTTGGTCGCCTCGCCGATGCCGAGCCAGAGGATCAGCAGCGGCACCAGCGCCAGGAAGGGCAGCGCGCGCAGCATCTGCAGGGTGGCGTCGATGGCGTCCTCGCCGAGCTTCGACAGGCCGGCGACCAGGCCCAGCGAGACGCCGGCGCCGATGGCGATGGCCAGGCCGATGGCCACGCGCTGCAGCGAGACCAGCAGGTGATGGCCCAGCTCGCCGGAGACGATCAGCTCCCAGGCGGCGGTCGCGATGGCGCTGGGCGGCGCCAGCATGCGGGTGGAGATCAGGCCGGCCTCCGCCGCCGCCTGCCAGAGCAGGATCAGCAGCACGGGCACGACGAAGCGGCGCGCCCGGCCGAGACCCGGCCAGCGGAAGGCCCGGCGGAAAGAGGGGCGCGCGGCGGCCCGGACGGGCGGCCTGCCCTCAAGGGCGGTGGTGGCGGAGGCTGGCATGAGGATCACTCCCGGTGCGGACGGCAGGGCCCGGCGGTCGGCCGGAATCGCGGGCGGTCGCGGGCGCGTCAGCGCCGGCGGGCGAGGCGGAGCATCGGGCGACAGCGGCCCCGGCGGGGCCCGGGCCGGTTCAGGACAGGGAAAACGGACATGGTCAGGAGATTCCACGCAAAGCCATGCGTGTAAAGAAATTCCACCCTCGCACTTCCAGGCTCCCTCGCCTCCCCCTCCACATTTCGGGAATTCCTTTAATGCTCTGTAAGGAAACAGTATTCCCCTGAGAATGCCGGGAGCCACGGGGTCCGGCGGGCGGTACGGGAGAATGTCCGTCTCCGGGCCGCCCGGCCCGCAGCATGGCGTTCCACCGGAGCGCTCAACTTTACGAAATTCAACCTCGCTCTCCGGTCCAACCGCCTCGCCTCCCGGGTGTTGCTCAGCAGCGGAGGGGAGACAGGCGCATGGAATGCAGACTCGACGGGCAGGTGGCGGTGGTGACCGGCGCGAGTTCCGGCCTCGGCCGCGCGGTCGCCCTGCTCTACGGCCAATCCGGTGCCGCGGTGGTGGTGAACTATCACCGCGATGCCGAGGGCGCGGCCGAGGTGGTGCGGCAGATCGGGCAGGCCGGCGGACGGGCGCTCGCCGTGCAGGCCGACGTGGCCGAGGAGGCGGCGGTCGAGGCCTTGTTCGACGCCGCCGCCCGCCATTTCGGCGGCATCGACATCCTGGTCGCCAATTCCGGCCTGCAGCAGGACGCGCCGGTCGCGAAGATGACCCTGGAGCAGTGGCGGCGGGTCATCGACGTCAACCTGACGGGTCAGTTCCTCTGCGCGCGCGCCGCGATCCGCCGCTTCCGCGCCCAGGGCAGGCGGCCCGGCGCCGCCCCCAGCCTCGGTAAGATCCTCTGCATGAGTTCGGTGCACGAGGTCATCCCCTGGGCGGGGCGGGTGAACTACGCCGCCTCCAAGGGCGGGGTGGCGCTGCTGATGCGCAGCCTGGCGCAGGAGGTGGCGGCGGAGGGCATCCGGGTGAACGCCATCGCCCCCGGCGCCATCCGCACGCCGATCAACGCGGAGAACACCGAGGGCGAGGCCGGGGAGAAGCTGTTGTCGCTGATCCCCTATGGCCGCATCGGCACTCCGGAGGACGTGGCGCGCGCCGCGCTCTTCCTGGCCTCCGACATGGCCGACTACGTGGTCGGCGCCACGCTCTTCGTCGATGGCGGCATGACGCTCTACCCCGCCTTCCGCGACAACGGGTGAGGCGCGCCCTTGGCGCGTGATCTGTTCACATTCGTTCACAGAACACGCTTTCCATCCTTGTTCGATCGCGTGATTCACGCCTTTCGGTGATTCCACTTCAGGCGGTCACGCTCTAGCCTTTTGTTTTTGCGAGCATCTTCACCCGATCAGTTGATTCCAACCGATCGGGATCTGCTCTAGTCGGCGTACTGTCCCGCCGCCTGGATGATCGGCCGCCAGCGCGCCACCTCCTCCGCCAGGTAGCGGCGGTGATAGGCCGGCGTCGCGCGCTCGGCGCCGGCCGGCTGGGTGACCAGTTCGCCGAAGCGGGTCAGCAGCCGCTCCTCGCGCAAGGCGGCGCGGATGGCGGCCGAGAGCCGCTCCTGCACCTCGGGCGGCGTGCCGGCGGGGGCGTAGAGGCCATGCCAGGTGCTCATCAGGATGTCCGGCTCGCCCGCCTCGGCCGTGGTGGGCAGGTCGAGGCCCGGCACCCGCTGCGGCAGGGTGACAGCATAGGCCTTGATGCGCTTCTCGCGGATGAAGGGCGCCGTGTTGGTCGCCTGGTCGCAGAAGACATCGATGCGCCCGGCGATCATGTCGGTGATCGCCGGCGCGCTGCCGCGGAAGGCGACGGTGGTGAGCTTCCGGCCCGCCGCGCTCTGCAGCAGGACGCCGCAGAGCTGGTTGGCGCCGCCGAGCCCGGCATGGGCGAGCGTCAGCGCCTCGCCCTTCTCGCGGATCTCGCGCATGAAGCCGGCGAGGTCATCGGCCGGAAAGTCGGGCCGCGCCACCAGCGTCATCGCGGCGTCGGAGACGAGGCCGAGCGGCGCGAAGCTCTCCTGCACGTCATAGGGCAGCTTGCGGTAGAGCGTGGCGGTGCTGGCATGGCCGATGTGATGCATCAGCAGCACCGTGCCGTCAGGCCGCGCCTGGGCCACGCGGCCGGCGGCAATGGTGCCGCCGGCGCCGGTGACATTCTCCACCACCACCGACTGTCCGAGATCCTTGGCCATCCCCTCGGCCACCAGCCGGCTGATGACATCGGTCGGCCCCCCGGCGGCGAAGGGCACCGTCACGGTGATGGCGCGGTCCGGCACGCCGCCGCGGCCCTGGGCCAGGGCGGGGGTTGCCAGCAGGGCGGCGCCGGAGGTCAGGAGGGTTCGGCGGTGGATCATGGATGTCTCCCTTTCGTCGCGTCTGTTTTCGTCCAGTCTGGCCCGTTGGCCGGAGCCGGCAAAGACGCAATCGGGAGACGGAGGCCGCTAGCCCCGCCGCGCCTCAGACATTGGCGCTGCGGATCGCGTCGCAGACCGCCTCGGTCACCTCCCGGGTCGTGGCCTTGCCGCCCAGGTCGGGGGTGAGGAGGCCGCTGGCGGTGACGCGCTCCACCGCCTTCATCAGCCGCGCCGCCGCCTCGCGCTCGCCCAGATGCTCCAGCATCTGCGCCCCGGTCCAGAAGGTGGCGACGGGATTGGCGATGCCCTTTCCGGTGATGTCGAAGGCCGAGCCATGGATCGGTTCGAACATCGAGGGGAAGCGCCGCTCGGGGTCGATGTTGCCGGTGGGCGCCACGCCCAGGCTGCCGGCCAGCGCGGCGGCGAGATCGGAGAGGATGTCGGCGTGCAGATTGGTGGCGACGATGGTGTCGAGGCTCTGCGGCTTCAGCACCATGCGCATGGTCATGGCATCGACCAGCATCTTGTCCCAGGTGACGTCCGGGAACTCGCGCGACACCTCCTCGGCGATCTCGTCCCACATCACCATGCCGTGCCGCTGCGCGTTCGACTTGGTAACGACGGTCAGCAGCTTCCTCGGCCGCGCCTGCGCCAGGCGGAAGGCGTAGCGCATGATGCGCGTCACGCCGACGCGGGTGAAGATCGCGACCTCGGTCGCCACCTCCTCCGGCAGGCCCCTGTGCGCGCGGCCACCATGCCCGGCATACTCGCCCTCCGAGTTCTCGCGCACGATCACCCAGTCGAGGTCGCCGGGCCCGCAGTCGCGCAGCGGCGGGGTGATGCCGGGCAGGATCTTGGTCGGGCGCACATTGGCGTACTGGTCGAAGCCCTGGCAGATCGGCAGGCGCAGGCCCCAGAGGGTGATATGGTCCGGCACATCCGGCGCGCCGACGGCGCCGAAGTAGATGGCGTCGAACGCCTTCAGCCGCTCCAGCCCGTCCGCCGGCATCATGACGCCGTGCTTCCTGTAGTAGTCGGAGCCCCAGGGGAACTGCTCGACATGCAGGCAGAACTCGCCGGTGCGCTGGCTGAGCGTCTCCAGCGCCTGCAGGCCGGCGGCGATGACCTCGGGGCCGATGCCGTCGGCGGGGATGGCGGCGATGCGGTACTCGCGCATGGGGGGCGTCACTCCGGGATGGTTTTCCCGGCAGGATAGACCGTTTCGCCGCCATGCCCATCGGGTGCCAAAGAAAAGGCCGGGGAAGGCGATGCCCTCCCCGGCCCTCTCTCCTCCCCGGCGGTCAGGCCGCCAGGGCAAGCTCCGGCGGTGCCGGCTCGGCCGCCGCGACCTCCAGCATCGGGCGGTCGCGCACCTCGGCCAGGCGGGTCTGGTCGAAGCCGTTGAAGCCGGTGCGCAGGCAGGCGCCATAGGCCCCGAGCTGGCCGATCTCGATCCAGTCGCCCTCGCGGACATCCTCGGGCAGGAGGAAGGGCCCGCGCATGAAATCGGCGCTGTCGCAGGTCGGGCCGAAGAGCGAGAAGCCGCGCTCCGTCGTGGCCGCCCCGCCCTCCGGGCGGATCAGCCGGGAGGGGAAGCGGAAGCCCGGCGCCCCGGCATCGGAGAGGGTGCCGTAGACGCCGTCGTTGACATAGAGCGTGTCGCCGCGGCGCATCTGCACCTGCACCACGACGGAGCCACCGCCGGCCGCCAGCGCGCGCCCCGGCTCGCACCACAGCTCGGCGCCCGGCAGGCCCAGCGCCTCGAAACCCGCCTCGATCTCGGCGAAATAGGCGCCGAGCGGCAGCGGCTCGATCTCCGGATAGGCCACCGGAAAGCCGCCGCCGACATCGACCACGTCGATGGCGACGCCAGCCAGGCGGATCGCCTGTCCGGCCAGCGCCAGGGCGCGGCGATAGGCCAGCGGGTCCATGCACTGCGAGCCGACATGGAAGGAGATGCCGAGCCGCGCCGCATGCGGCCGCGCCGCGCGCAGCAGCCCGACGGCCGCCTCCAGCGTCGCGCCGAACTTGCCCGACAGATCATACAGCGCCCCGCCCCCCGGCGGCGGCGCGATGCGCACCACGAGGCCGAGGCCCTCCGCCGCGCCGGCGCCGGTCTCCTCCAGGATCTTGGCCAGCTCGCTCGCATCGTCCAGCACGAAGTCGCGCACGCCCTGGCGGGTCCAGGCCTCGCGGATGGCCGGGCGGGACTTCACCGGATGCATGAAGTGGATCGCGGCCCCGGGGAACATCCCGCGCACCAGCGCCACCTCGGCCGCCGAGGCGCAGTCGAAGTGCCGCACGCCGCCATCCCAGAGCGCCTGGAGCAGCAGCGGCTCGGGGTTGCACTTCACGGCATAGAGCACCGTGCCCGGAAAGCCGGTGACGAACTCCGCCGCGCCCCGGCTCAGGGCGGCGGGACGCAGGCAGAGCATCGGCTCGGCCGGGCGCTCGATGGCGACCAGGGCATCGACGGAGGGCAGGGCCGCGAGGCTCACCCGCGTCGCGGGACGGACAGGCGAGACAGCGGTGCGGGCGCGGAGGAGGCTCATGGCGGAAATCCCCACAACAACAGGCGACAGCGGAGGAGCCGGCGCGGCCGGCGGCGATGCGAGGCGGGCCGGAAGCGTGGCGCTCCCGGCGATGGCCTCAGGCGATGTTGCGATGGGTGGGCATCGCAGGCGTCCGTTCACCGAACATATCCACACTCCCTTCAGGACGCCGGCCCGCGAGGACCGGCCACTTCGAGAAAGGACGCTTCTACGTCGTTGCTGTGCCCCCTCCGGGAGCTCGCGGCACGTGCGATGGCGTCAGAGGCCGCACCATTTGGGTGGCGGCAGGAGGGTTTTAAAGGAATTCGCCCGAATGAGGGAAAAGTTTTCGGTGCCTCAGCCCTGCTCCCGGCGAATAGCGGCCCCTTTCGGGCCTTACTCCGGCTTCCCTCCGGCCATGAGCGCCAGATATTCCCAGGCGAGCGTGGCACCGGCCAGGGCGGTGATCTCGGACACGTCGAAGGCCGGCGCCACCTCGACGATGTCCATTCCGCGGAAGTCGAGCCCGCCCAGGCGGCGCAGGATCGCCTGTGCCTGCCAGCTCGCCAGCCCGCCGATCTCGGGCGTGCCGGTGCCGGGGGCGAAGGCGGGGTCGAGCGTGTCGATGTCGAAGCTCAGATAGGCGTGGCCGCCGCCCAATACCGCCCGGATGCGCGCCGCCACCGCGGCCGGCCCCATCTCGTGCACCGCCTGCGCATCCAGCACCGTGACCCCCTGCCCCAGCGTCCAGTCCCAGACCTCGCGCTGCACCGGCGAGCGGATGCCGACCTGGATCATCCGCGCGGGATCGACCAGCCCCTCGCGGATGGCGTGCCAGAAGACCGAGCCATGGCCCCAGACCTGGCCGAAATTGTCGGGCCAGGTGTCCACATGGGCGTCGAAATGCGCCAGGCCGAGCGGCACGCCGAAGCGCCGGCGCAGCGCCCGCAGCAGGGCCAGCGTCACGCCATGCTCGCCGCCGAGGGCGATCAGGTGGCCGATGCCGGCGGCCTGTGCCTCGATGGCGGCGAGGCTAGCCGGGATGTCGCCGAGCGCGATGGCGAAGTCCCCGGCATCGGACAGGGAGAGCGCCGCCGGATCGACCCAGCTCGCCGGATGCGCGCCATCGACCAGCATGCGGCTGGCGCGGCGGATGGCCTCGGGGCCCGAGCGGGCGCCGGCGCGGTTGGTGGTGCCGATGTCGAGCGGAATGCCGGCGACGACGAAATCCGCCGCCGTGTCGTGGCGGGTGACGCCGAGGAAGCCCGGCGGCGTGGCGAAGGTGGGGACCAGGGACATGCCGCAGACCTCCTGAGGGATGGCGGAAGGCCGTCTCCAAGCATGGATCGCCGTGCGGTGCCACCTCGGCCGGGGGAGCTTAACCCCCCCGGCTCCCCGACCCTACCCCCGCCCCGGTCTCAGGCGATGCCCTCCGCCTTCAGCCGGGCGATGTCCTCCTCCGAATAGCCGAGGCCCCGCAGCACCTCCTCCGTGTGCTGGCCGAGCAGCGGCGCGGCGGAGCGGTAGTCCGGCGGGGTCGCCGAGAGCTTCACCGGATTGGCGATCACCTTCACCGTCTGGCCCGAGGCATGCTCCATCTCCACCACCATGTTCCGCGCCACGACATGCGGATCGGCGAAGACGTCCTTCAGCGTGTTGATCGGGCCGCAGCCGATCTTGAGCGCCTCCAGCTTCTCGATCCAGTCCCGGGTCGGCCTGGTCTTGGTCACCGCCGTCAGCGTCTCCGTCACCAGGGCGCGGTTGCCGACACGGGCGGCATTGGTGGCGTAGCGCTCGTCGGCCAGCAGGTGCTCCAGGCCGAAATTGCGGCAGAAGCGCTCGAAGGTCGGGTCGTTGCCGATGGAGAGCACCATGTAGCCGTCGGCGGTCGGGAAGACCTGGTAGGGCACGATGTTCGGATGCTGGTTGCCGAGGCGCGGCGGGTTCTCGCCGGTCGAGAGGTAGTTCATGCCCTGATTGGCCAGCCAGGCCACATGGGTGTCGAGCATGCCGATGTCGATCTGCTGCCCCTGCCCCGTCGCCTGCTTGTGGCGGAGCGCGGCCAGCACGCCGATGGTGCCGTAGAGGCCGGCGAAGAGATCGGCCACCGGGATGCCGACCTTCTGCGGCTCGCCCTCGGGCTCGCCGGTGAGCGACATCACGCCGCCCATGGCCTGGATCAGCGCGTCATAGCCCGGGCGCGGCGCATAGGGGCCGGTCTGACCGAAGCCGGTGATCGAGCAGTAGATCAGGCCGGGATAGGTCTCCCGGAGCTGCTCATAGGCCAGGCCGTACTTGGCCAGCGCGCCGACCTTGAAGTTCTCGACCAGGATATCGGCCGTCTCCAGCAGCTTGTGCACCACCGCCTGGCCCTCGGGCTTGGCGATGTCGAGCGTCACCGACTTTTTGTTGCGGTTGACGCCGACGAAGTAGGCGCTCTCCCGCGTGTTCGGCATGTAGGGCGGCGCGAAGCCACGGGTATCGTCGCCGGCCTCGGGGCGCTCGATCTTGACCACGTCGGCGCCCAGATCGGCCAGCATCTGCGTGCAGGTGGGGCCGGCCAGGACCCGGGTCAGGTCCACCACGCGAAGGCCCTTCAGCGGCCCCGTCGGCTCGGTCATGGCTCTCGTTCCTTCATGGCTGGTTCATGGGGGTGTCCCCGGCAGGTAACACCCGGAAAGACGAAAAGAGAAAGGGGCCGGACGGGGATCGCCGGAGGAAGATGACCGGAGGGGGATCGCCGCCTGGCCCCGGGGAGAGTCGGCCTACAGCCAGCCCGGCAGGATCAGCACCGCCCAGGCCAGCGCCGGGCCGAGCACCACGACCAGCCCGCTGTAGATCAGGAAGCGCCGGAACAGCTGGTCGCGCTCGCCTTCCGGCGCATTGGCCAGCACCAGGGCGCCGTTGGTCGAGAAGGGGCTGACATCGACGATGGTGGCGGAGATGGCGAGGGCCGCGATCATGCCCACCGCGCCGATCTCGCCGCCGGCCAGGAAGGGCACGGCCAGCGGGATGATGGCGCCGAGCACGCCGGTCGACGAGGCGAAGGCCGAGACCACACCGCCGATGTAGCAGAGCAGCATGGCCGCCAGCAGGGCCGAGCCCAGCGCCGCCACGTTGGTGCTGACCATATCGATGGCGCCCGCCTTCTGCAGCACGCCGACATAGGTGATGACGCCGGCGATCAGCAGGACGGTGGACCAGCTCACCTTGTCGATGGCGCCCTTCTGGGCATTGGGCGAGAGCAGCGCCAGCACGACGGCGATGGTCATGGCCACCATGCCGACGTTCAGCCCGAAGGCCAGCGAGCCGACGCCCAGGATGACCAGCCCGGCCAGGGTGAGGAGCTGGTCGCGGCTCGCCTGGGTGGGATGGGGATGCCCGCTCTCGCGGGGCGCGGCGGGCGTGCCGCCATGTCCGGTCACCGGCAGGGAGGCGCGGGCGCCGTCCTCGAACTCCTCGTGCGTGCCGGTGTCGCGCCGCCCGATCAGCCTGCCGCCGCCGAAGGCGAAGAAGACACCGATGGCCACCGCGAGGTTGAAGAGCAGGCTGGCCAGGAACAGCGCCGTGTCGTTGCCCGGCAGGCCAGCGCGCTCGACGATCTGGTTGGTGATGCCACCATAGATGGAGATCGGCGAGAAGCCGCCGCCCTGGGCGCCATGCACCACCAGCAGGCCCATCATCAGCCGGTCGATGTCGTAGTGGCGGGCGAAGCGCAGGGCGATGGGGGCGATGATCGCCACCGCCGCCGGGCTGACCGCGCCCACCGCGGTCAGCACGGCGGCGACGCCGAACATGACCCAGGGAATGGCGGCGACATGGCCGCGCACGCCGCGCACCGCCCAGTGCACCAGCAGGTCGATGGTGCCGTTCTTCTGCGCGATGGCGAAGAGGTAGGTGATGCCGACCAGGGTGACGAAGAGGTCGCCCGGGAAACCGCCCAGGATGGCGTTGGCCGACATGCCCACCGAGAAGGTGCCGATCAGGAAGGCCAGCGCGAAGGCGATGGCGCCCATGTTGATGGGCAGGGCGGTGCCGAGGATGAACAGGATGACAAGCCCCAGGATCGAGGCCATGGCAGGTGACATTCGGGTTCCTTTGCTCGGACGTTTGCTCGGCAGGCAGCTCTTGAAGGGGCTGCGCGGCCGGAAGGCAAGAGGGAGGGCCGGTTTCCCCGCCCCTCCCCGCGATCGCCTCAGGTGGCGCCAGCCTTGCCGGCATCCTCCCGCGCGCCGGACAGCAGGCGGGGCAGCAGGGTCCGGCCGCGCGGCAGGGCGATGGCCGGCAGCGACAGCAGCGCGTCCACCGAGGCCGAGCGCGCCACGGCGCCCGAGCGGGCGAAGGCCTCGTGGTTCGCCTCGATCACCTCCGGGTCATAGAGATAGTTCACCATGACGCCGAAGGATTCCTCCATCCCCCGCGGCGCCGTGTTGCCCAGCCAGTTGATGCGCTCCAGCTTGGCGCCGTTGCCCAGGTGGAAGCGCGCCACGGGGTCGATGGCGCCCATGCCGGTGTTTGGGCGGGTCAGGTACTCGGCGGCCAGGCGCAGCAGCGGGCCGCGCAGCGCGGCCTCCCGGATCGGGTCGCGCCACCATTCCCCTTCGGTCAGCATCTCGAGCAGCACGCCGGGGCCGGGGGCGACCTCCCCCTCCCTGGCCTCCTCCCTGGTCTCCTGCCCGGCCTCTTCCCGGGCCTCCTCCCCCCGCGCCCCGCGCCGCTGGGGCGCGGCGATCAGCGCGGCCAGCGCCGCCCGCTCATCCGCCCGCAGCGCGGCATCGTCGCGCTCCAGCTTGCGCTTCAGCCAGCGCCGGAAGCCCGGCACCGGCGAGAGGGTGGAGAAGCGGCGGAGCTGCGGCAGCTCGTCCTTCAACTCCTCGACCACCTGCTTGATCAGGAAGTTGCCGAAGGAGACGCCGCGCAGGCCCTCCTGGCAGTTCGAGATCGAGTAGAAGATCGCCGTGTCGAAGTCCGGGGGCGGCGCCGTGACGGGGCCGCCGTCACGCGTCAGCAGCGGCTGGATGGCGCCGGCCAGCCCCTCGGTCAGCGCCACCTCGACGAAGATCAGCGGCTCGCCCGGCAGGGCGCGGTGGAAGAAGGCGAAGCAGCGGCGGTCCGGCGCCAGGCGGCGCCGCAGGTCGCCCCAGCCATCGATCTCGTGCACCGCCTCATAGGCGATGATCTTCTCCAGGATGGCGGCGGGCGTGTCCCAATCGATCCGCCGCAGCTCCAGGAAGCCCTTGTTGAACCAGGAGCCGAAGAGATGCCGCAGGTCCACGTCGAGCGGGCGCAGCGAGCTGTCCTTCTTCAGCCGGCCCAGCATCTCCCGGCGCATCTCGACCAGGGCCGCGGTGCCGCCGGGCGCCATGTTCATCCGGCGCAGCAGCTCCTGGCGCGGCGGCTCGGCGCGCTCGAAGAGGGTCATGGCCCGTTCCGGCGAGGGCTCGGCCAGATAGGCTTCGGCGGCGGCCCGCAGCTGGGCGTGATCGGGCAGGAAGCCATTGGCCAGGAAGTGACGGAAGGCGTCGCGCTCCTCGGGCGAGAGATCGCGCAGCACCTGCAGCAGCTCGCGCGCCACCGCGGCGCCAGAGGCCTCGCCGCGTTCCGAGAGCAATGCGGCCGCCAGCAGGCGGGCCCGTTCCAGGGGGGGCGTGGCGGCGCCCGGCACCGCGGCATAGGGGCGCCCGCGATCGGCGATGCCGGACCAGAGACGTTCCAGCCAGTTGCGCGCGCCAAGGGTGATGGATGGTGCCATGGACTCTCTACTCCCCAAGCCTTGGGCTCGATTAGAACCCTTCGCGGCGCCCGAGACCAGGGGAGAATCCCTTACCATTATTCAAGAACGGTCATGGACCGTGAAATTGTATACGCACATTCGCTCAGGAGGCAGGCGCCGCAACCGTCTCCTGCAGCAGCCGCGTGACCACCGGCACGGCATGCGCCCGGTGCTCGTCCACCGCCCGGAGCAGCGCCGCGGCATCCCGCGCCCGGGCGGCCCGCAGGATCGTGGCGTGCTCGCGGCGCATCAGGTCCCGGTTCTTCGGATCACTGAAGTATACCGCCCGGTACTGGTCCGAGGCATCCCAGATCTGCTCCAGGATGCGCAGCAGGCGGGGCATCCCGCAGGCCTCGAAGAGCGCGAAGTGGAAGCGCCGGTTGGCCGGGATCAGCCCCGCCACATCTGCCGCGGCGCAGGCCGCGTCGATCTCCCGCGTCGCCGCCTCCATCCGCGAGAGGTCGGCCTCGGCCAGGAGCGGAGCGGCGCTCCGCACCGCCTCCGCCTCCAGCACATCCCGCAGCCGGTAGATCTCGCGCAGGTCGTCGGCATCCAGCCACGCCACGGCATAGCCGCGGTGCGGCGTGTAGAGCACCCGCCCCTCGCCTTCCAGGATCCGCATCGCCTCGCGCACCGGCACGCGGCTGACGCCGAACTCCTCGGCCAGCTGTTCCATCGGAATGGCCTGGCCCGGGCGCAGGAGGCCGAGGCCCAGCCGGCGCCGAAGCTCCGCCAGGACCGCTTCCTGCGCCGTCGGTGGCTTCACCCTCTGCGTCATTCCCCGCTCCTTGCGGCCGGCGCCGGGGCGCGCGGCGGAATTGGATTTATCATGTATAAATGCGAGGGTAAAACCATCGCCGGGCGCGCCTGCCCGGCCCAGTCTCGGAAGAACCCCTGGGAGGAACCCCGATGTCCGAAGACAAGGCCTTGCCCGATCAGGGCCTGCCGGTCCGCCACGCGGTGTCGGACCGCATCGGCTTCATCGGCCTGGGGCAGATGGGCCTGCCCATGGCGTGCTGCCTGCGCGCCGCCGGCTTGGCGCTGACCGTGCACGACACCGCCCCCGACGCGCTCGAGCGGCTGGCGGCGGCCCCCGGCGCGGCGCCGCCGCAGCGTGCCGACAGCCCCGCCGCGCTGGCGGCCGGCAGTGACATCGTCGTGCTGATGCTGCCGAGCAGCCCCGTCGTCGCCGCCGTCCTGGAGGGCCCCGGCGGGCTGCTGGACGCGCTCCGGCCCGGCATGCTGGTGATCGACATGGGGTCCTCCCTGCCCGGGGAGACGCGCCGGCTGGCGGAACGGGTCGCGGCGCATGGCGCGGAGATGATGGACGCGCCGGTCTCCGGCAGCGTGCTGAAGGCCAGCGACGGCACGCTGACCATCATGGCCGGCGGCAGCGCCGGGCCCCTGGCGCGGGCCACGCCGCTGCTCCGCCACATGGGCCGGACCATCATCCCGACCGGCGCGGTCGGCTCCGCTCATGCCATGAAGGCGCTGAACAACTACGTCTATGCCGCCGGGCTGCTGGCCTCGCTGGAGGCGCTTCGCCTCGGCGAGCGGCTCGGCCTCGACCTCGGCGTGCTGACCGATGTCATGAACGCCTCCTCCGGCCGCAATGTCGCCACCGAGACCAAGCTGCGCCAGCACGTGCTGAGTGGCGGCTATGCCGGGGGCTTCCAGCTCGGCCTGATGCGCAAGGACCTGGAGACCGCCGGCAGCATCGCCGGCGAGACGGGCTACGAGGCCCGCTCCCTCGCGCTCTGCCGCGCCGTCTGGGCCGAGGCGATGGAGCGGCTCGGCCCCGGCGCCGACAACACCGAGCTGCACCGGCTGCTGTAGCGCCGGGCGGATGGCGGCAAGGGGGGGGAGGAAGGATGCCCAGAAGGGCGCGCCCCCCCGCCGCCCCCACCACGTCCAAGGGAGATCCATCGATCATGCTGAGATTGCCACGCCGCGCCCTCCTGGGCTCCGGCCTTCTCGCCTCCGGCCTGCTGGCCGGCACCCCCGCGCGCCGGCTGCTTGCCGCCGAGGCCGGGGCGCTCACCCAGCCGCTGAAGATCATCGTCCCCTTCCCCGCCGGCAGCGTCACCGACACGCTGGTGCGCTTCCTGCTGCAGCCGCTCGGCAACGCGCTGCGGCAGACCGTGGTGATCGACAACCGCGGCGGCGGCTTCGGCGTCATGGCCATGCAGGCCGCGGCCGAGGCGAAGGACGGGCACACGGTGGTGGCCTCCAGCGTCACCACGCTCTCGCTCAACCCGGTCACCCTGCCGAAGCTGCCCTATGACCCGATGGGCGACTTCGTGCATCTCGGGCTGATCGCCGAGACACCCTATGTCCTCGCCGTGCCCAATGCCTCGCCGGCGAAGGACCTGCCAGGCTTCGTGAAGCTGGCGCGGGAGAAGGCGGGGCAGCTCACCTATGCCTATGGCAATGCCAGCGCGCAGATCGCGGCCGAGACCATGGCGCGGCAGATCGGGATCGGGTTGACCGGCATCCCGTATCGCGGCGGCGCGGAGGCGCTGACCGATATCGTCGCCGGCCGGGTGGACTGCACCTTCACCGATATCACCAACGGCCTGGCGCAGGCGCGGCAGGGCGCCATGCGGGCGCTCGCGGTGACGACGGCGCAGGAGACCCCCCTCGCCCCCGGCCTGCCGCCCTTGGCCAGCGTGCTTCCGGATTTCGCGCTGACCGTCTGGTTCGGCCTCTCGGCGCCGAAATCCCTGCCTCCCGAGCGGGCCGCCTACCTCAACCGCACCCTCAACCATGTCCTGGCCCAGCCGGAGATGCAGAGGATCCTGTTCGAGCAGGGCTACACGACCCGGCCGATGTCGGGCCCGGACTACACCGCCTTCGTGGCCGAGGAGACCGGGCGCTGGGGCCGGCTGGCGCGGGAGGCGGGGCTGGCGAAGGGCTGAGGCGGCGCGCCGGCTCAGCCGGCGGCCCTGGCCTCCACGGGCATGGCCCAGGCCAGGGCGAGCCGCGCCGCCGCCTCCTGCACCGCCTGGCCAAGCGCCGCCTCGCGCGGCGTCATCGCCCGCTGCGGCCCCGTGCATTGCAGCACCATGCGCGGCTGCCCGCCGGCATCGCAGACCGCCGTGGCGATGCTCATGATGCCGTCCAGATATTCCATGCGGCCGATGACGAAGCCCTGCCGCCGCGCCGCCTCCACCTCCCGCCCGATCAGCGCCCTGTCGGTGAGGGTGGCGGCGGTGTGGGCGCGCGGCGACATGCCGGCCAGCACCGCCGTGGCGCGCTCCGCCGGCAGCGCCGCCAGCCGGGCCCGCAGCTGGGCCGGCGCATCGGCCGGGTAGCGGTGGCCGATCGGGACGTCGATCATCAGCTCCGGATCCCCCCGCGCGCCCTCGACGCAGGTGAAGCTGCCGTCGCGATTGATGCGGCAGAGCAGGCAGGGCAGGCCGAGGGCGCGCGCCAGGCGCTGCACCACGTCGCGCATCAGCGCGCCGCGATCGTGGCGGCGGATCGTCGCCGCCAGATCCAGCAGCAGGCCCGGCGAGACCGCGTAGCGCTGCCGCTCGGCGTCATGCGCCACCCAGCCCTCGGCCACCAGGGTGCGCAGGATCATCAGGCAGTGGCTCTTGGTGAGGCCAAGGCGGGCGGCGATGGCGGCCAGGCCGAGGCCGGCGCCGGGCTCCGCGTCCAGCAGGCGCAGGATGGACAGGCACTTGCCGACGGCCGGCACGGCGCCGGCAGCGGCACGGCTTCCGGGGAGATCGAGGCTGGCTTCCATGCGCGGCGCGCTTTCCCTGCTCCCAGGGTGGCCGTGCCCGGTTGACAGCTCCGTCAAACGAGCGCCACCATCATTCATACAGAACGATGTTCCATATAGAGAACATCGGCCGCCTGCTCAACCGCCGTAGCGCCGTCCCGCGCACCGCGAGGAGAATGCGCCGTGCGCAAGCTGATCCGGAGTGGCACGATCCTCTCGATGGACGATCGGATCGGCGTATTGCCGCGGGGCGACGTGCTGCTGGAGCGCGACCGGATCCTGGCCATCGGCCCCTCCCTCGAGGCCAACGGCGCCGAGGTGATCGACGCCGCGGGCTGCATCGTGCTGCCCGGCCTGGTCAACGCGCACCTGCACAGCTGGCAGACGGCCCTGCGCGGCATCGGCGGGGACTGGAGCAGCGCCGACTACTTCCGCATCCTGCACGCGCAGCTCGGCCCCCGCTTCACGCCGGAGGACCTGCGCATCGGCACGCTGGTCGGCGCCCTGGCGCAGATCGATGCCGGCACCACCACCCTGTTCGACTGGTGCCATGGCAATGCCACCCCGGAGCATACCGACGCCGCGCTGGAGGGGCTCCTGGAGAGCGGCATCCGCGCCGTCTTCGGCCATGGCACGGTGAAGCCGGCGCCCCGCCCCGGCGAGCCGCATTTCTCCGAGGTGCCGCATCCCGCCGCCGAGATCCGCCGCCTGCGGACCGGCCCGCTGGCCAGCGACGAGGCGCGCGTCACCCTCGCCGCCTGCATCCTGGGGCCGGACTATTCCACGCTCGAGGTCTGCCGCGCCGACTTCGCCCTGGCGCGGGAATACGGCCTGCTCTCATCCGCCCACGTCTGGGGCAACGACAACCGGCTGCAGCCCGACGGATACAAGGCGCTGGCGGCGGAAGGGCTGATCGGCCCCGACCACAACCTGGTCCATGGCACCTACCTCCGGGATGACGAGTTGCGCGTCATCGTCGACAGCGGCGTCTCGGTCACCGCCACCGCCGCGGCCGAGCTGCGCGGCAATGCGCGGGAGCCGCTGAGCGGGCGGGTCGCGGCGCTGGGCGGCGCGCCCTCCATCGCGCCGGACACCGAGGTGCTGAATGGCGGCGGCATGCTGGACTGCATGCGCTTCGCCCTGCAGGCGCAGCGGATTTTCAGTAACCAGCGCACCGTCGCCGCGCTGCCGGCGGGACGCGGCGCGCCGATGGAGCGCGCGACCAGCGGCTCGCCCATCCGCGAGGTCACGCCGCGGCATGCCGACGTGCTGCGCTGGGCGACGCTCAACAACGCCAGGGCGCTGCGCCTCGACCACCGCATCGGCTCGCTGACGCCCGGCAAGCAGGCCGATCTTCTTGTCGTCGGACGGGACAGCCTGAACATGATCGGCGCGCGGGAGCCGGAGCAGGCGCTGCTCCACTTCGCGCAGGCGGCGGATATCCGCACCGTGCTGATCGGCGGCCGGGTGGTGAAGCGGGAGGGGCGGTTGCTGCATCCGGGCCTGGCGGCGCTGAAGGCGCGGCTGCTGGCCTCCGGCGACCGGCTGCTGGCCGAAACGGCGGCGGGCTGAGCGCCGTCGCGACGAAGGACTGGGACGAGGAAGGCCGCCCGGAAGAAGCTCCCGGTGACAGGGAGCCAGGGCGGGCCAGAGGACGGCGAACCGGCGGAGCATGCGCCCGCCAGAGCAAGCTGGAAGGATATCGGGAATGAAACGACGGAGTCTGCTGCAGGGGGTTGGGGCCGGCGCGACGGCCCTTGCCCTGCCCGCCCGGCTGCGGGCGGCCTCGGCCACGACGCTGCGCTTCACGCCGCAGCAGGACCTGGTCACGCTCGATCCGATCCTGACGACGGGCTACATCACCCGCAACCACGCCTACATGGTCTTCGACACGCTCTACGGCATGGACGGCAACTACCGCGCCACGCCGCAGATGGTCGATGGCCACCGCATCGAGGAGGACGGCCGGCGCTGGGACCTGACGCTGCGCGACGGCCTGTTCTGGCACGATGGCGAGCCCGTCCTGGCGCGCGACTGCGTCGCCAGCCTGCAGCGCTGGGGCAAGCGCGATGTCTTCGGCGCCTCATTGATGGCGGTGGTCGACGAACTCTCCGCTCCCGACGACAAGACCATCCGCTTCCGCCTGAAGAAGCCCTTCCCCCTGCTGCCGATCGCGCTGGGCAAGGCCTCGGTGCCGGTCTGCGCCATGATGCCGGAGCGGCTGGCCAGGACCGATCCCTTCAAGCCGGTGCCGGAGATCATCGGCAGCGGGCCGTTCCGCTTCAAGGCGGATGAGCGGGTGGCCGGCTCGCTGAACGTCTACACGAAGTTCGAGAAGTACGTGCCGCGCAGGGACGGCGCGCTGTCCTGGACCTCGGGCCCCAAGGTCGTGCATTACGACCGGGTCGAATGGCGCTCGATCCCCGACAGCGGCACGGCCACCGCGGCGCTGCTTTCCGGCGAGCAGGACTGGCAGGAATACGCCTATCACGACCAGCTGCCGCTGCTGAAGCGCACGCGCAACGTGACCACGCGGGTCCTCGACCCGACCGGCTTCGTCACCATGCTGCGGCTGAACCACCTGCACCCGCCCTTCGACAACCCGGAGATCCGCCGCGCGCTGTGGGGCGCCTTCAGCCAGTCCGACTGCATGCAGGCGATCGTCGGCGTGGACGATCCCGCCCTCTTCCACGTGCCGCTCGGCTTCTTCTGCCCCGGCACGCCGATGGGCTCGGAGGCCGGGCTCGACGTGCTGAAGGGTCCGCGCGAGATCGAGAAGGCGCGGCAGGCGATCCGGGATGCCGGCTACAAGGGCGAGAAGGTCGTCATCATGGCCGGCAACAACACCGCGGCCGGCATGGCGCTCGGCTCGGTGGCGGTCGATGTGCTGACGCGGGTCGGCATGAATGTCGAGATCTACGCCGTCGAGTTCAACGCCATGCTGCAGCGGCGCAACCGCCGCGACCGGCCGGAGGACGGCGGCTGGAGCGGCTTCGTCACCACCTGGTCCGGCACCGACTGGCTGAACCCCGCCGTGCACATGGCGCTCCGCGCCGATGGCAGCTACGCCGGCTGGTCCGTGGACGAGCGGATCAACGGTCTGCACGATGCCTGGTTCGACGCTCCGGACGAGGCCGCGCAGGCCGCGATCTGCCGCGACATCCAGCTGCAGGCGATGCGGAGCGTGCCCTATGTGCCGCTCGGCCAGTACATGCAGCCCACCGCCTACCGCAACGGCATCACCGGCGTGCTCGACGGCTTCGCCACCTTCTGGAACGTCCGCCCGGCCTGAGCCGGACCGCAAACGGGAAGATTGCTCCGATGGAACAACTGCAGGCGCTGCGCCGATCCGCGATGGATTGGATCAGCGGAAACGAGGCGCGGCTCTCCGCCTTCAACGCGCGGATCTGGAGCCATGCCGAGCCGGCCTGGCGCGAATACCGCTCGATGCGCGACTATGTCGAGATCCTGCGCGCCGAGGGCTTCGCGGTCGAGGAAGGCTCCGGCCAGATGCCGACCGCCTTCGCCGCCAGCTGGGGCGATGGCGGCCCGGTGCTGGCGAGCTTCTCCGAGTACGACGCGGTGCCCGGCAATTCGCAGCAGGTGGTGCCCTACAAGGCGCCGCGCGAGGGCCTGCATCCCTATGCGGCCGGGCACACCGATCCGCATTCCGTGCTCGGCACCGCGGCGCTGACGGCGATCCTGGCCGCCAAGGCGGCGATGCAGCAGCACGGGGTGAAGGGGCGGCTGAAACTGTTCGGCGAGCCGGCCGAGAAGGTCTGCGGCTCCAAGCCGATCCACGCCGCCAAGGGCTATTTCGACGACCTTGACGCCGCCGTGGTCTGGCACCCCTGGCCGGCCAATACCGTCACGGGCGAGACGCATTTCGGCGCCTATTGGAGCGCCGTCATCAGCTTCGAGGCCGAGGCGCCCGAGACCTGGGTCGATCCCTCGCTGATGCCGATCGACGCCTCGCACGCCATCGCCCGCTGCCCCGGCGCGGTGGATGCGCTCTGCCTGATGTACACGACCACGAAGTACACCAAGGAGGCGATGTTCCCGCACACCGGCTCCTGGACGCTGAACGAGTACATCCTCGGCGATGGCGGTGCGACCTCGGACAACCTGCCGCCACGCTTCAGCCAGATCCAGTACTCCTGGCGCTCCTCCTCCCTCGCCATCCAGGAGCAGATCTGGAAGGTGCTGGCCAACAACGCCCGCCATGTCGCCGCCAGCACCGGCTGCCGCGCCTTCGTCCGCTGGGTGACGAAGACCCGCGTCGGCCTGCCGAACACGGCGATGACGGAGCTCACCTGGGCCAACCTGCAGGAGGTGGGCGCGCCACGCTATCCGGAGGCGGCGCTGGAGTTCGGCCGCGCCATCCAGAGGAACCTCGGCCTGGAGCCGATGGCCGATCCCTTCATCGCCAATGTCTCCCGCCTGATGTCGCCGGAGGAGAACGAGGCCAAGCTGCGCGGCGGGCTGCCGCCCTGGCAGATGCACCTCTCGGCCGACGACTATGTCGAGTATTCCTGGCACTGCCCCACGGTGCGCCTGCTGGCCGCGCGCCCGCGGCTGCGGCCGCCGGGGCCGGGCTACGCCTATCCGGCCTGGACCTACAACGCCCTGGGCGGCCTGCCGGAGGCGGTGGATCCGGGGATGTTCGTCGCCGGCCGCACCATGGCGCTGACCCTGCTCGACCTCGCCGCGAAGCCCGGCGCGCTGGAGGCGGCGCAGGCCGAGTTCCGCGAGCGCACCGGCGGCGGCGTCGGCGGCTCGAAATGGGTGGGGCCGCTGCTGCCCGCGGATTTCGACCCGCCGGTCGATCTGCGCTGGCCGGAATACGTGACCACGCCGCGCGGCGAGGAATGGTGCATCCCGACGCCGCATCATGGGACGGGCGCCGGCGAGCCGCTCTGAGCGGCGGCGAGACGGGGTTGGGGAGCGGCGCCCCTCAGCCCTCCTTGGCGCGGCGCATATACTGCGCGAGCGCCGCACTGGCCGAGAGCATGTGGCCGCGCATCAGCTGCGCCGCCTCCTCCCCCGCCCCGCGCAGCAGGCGCTCCAGGATCGCCGCATGCTCCTCGTGGGAATGGCCGATGCGCTGCTCCTCCCGGAACTGCGCGCGGCGATAGGGGGCGAGCCGCAGCCGCATCGCCGCCGCGTGCGTGGCCAGCACGCCGTTGTGGGTGCCCTGGTAGAGCAGGCTGTGGAAGCGGCGGTTGTAGTCGTCATAGACATCCAGCCCCGCCGCCGCGGGATCGAAATCGGCGTGCAGGCTCTGCAGGGCGAAGCGCTCGGCCGGCGTCATGCGGAAGGTCGCGAGCCGCGCGCACATCGCCTCGGTCTCGGCCATCAGCTCGAACCACTCGCCCAGCTGCTCGATGCTGACGGCGGTGACGCGCACCCCCCGCCTGGGCGTGATCTCGACCAGGCCGGCCGAAGCCAGCTCGCGCAGCGCCTCCCGCACCGGCGTGCGGGAGGCGCCGAAGCGCTCGGCCACGGCGCTCTCGTCGATCTCGCCGCCCGGCGCCAGCCGCCCCGCGGTGATGTCATCGGCCAGCACCTGGCGGATGGTCTCGGTCAGGGTCGGCTGGGTCATGCGTCAGGCGGCGGCAATCTCGCCCCGCTCGATCACGAAGGTGCTGTCCACCAGCGCGCGGAGAAGATCCGGGCTGCTCTCGGTGATGAGGATGGCGACGTCGGGCAGTGCCGTGCGCAGCCGCGCCAGCGCCTCGGCGTAGCGCAGCGCCAGGGCGGGAGCGAGGCCCTGGAAAGGCTCGTCCAGCAGCACGGCGCGGGTGCCGACCATCAGCGCGCGGCCCAGCGCCACCATCTTGCCCTGCCCGCCCGAGAGCCCGGCGGCCTTGCGCGGCGCGAAGCCGCGCAGCTCCGGCAGCAGCTCATAGACCGCCTCCAGCCGCCGCCGCACCTCCGCCCCGGGCAGGCCGAGCACCTGCGCGGGCAGCAGCAGGTTCTCCTCCACCGTGAAGCTGCCGAAGAGCCTGCGCTCCTCGGGCGCGTAGCCGATGCCGAGCCGGGCACGATGATGCGCCGGCACGCCGTCGCAAGGCCTGCCGTCCAGCGTGATGCTGCCGCCACGCGGCTCCAGCAGGCCCATCAGGGTCCGCAGCGTCGTGGTCTTGCCGGCACCGTTGCGGCCGATCAGCGCCACGCGCCCGCCCGCCGGCACATGCAGCGAGACGCCGCGCAGCACCGTCGCCTGCGCGATGTCCACGGAAATGCCCTCAAGCCGGAGCATGACCAGCCTCCTGCGGCGCGATGCCGATGACGTCGCGCAGCACCTGCGGATCGTTCAGCACCTGTTGCGGCGGACCGAGCGCCATGATGCGCCCCTGCCCCCAGACCGCCACGCGGTCGGCGAAGCGCGCCACCACCTCCATGTCGTGCTCGACGAAGACGGCGGTCACCTTCGCCTCGCGCAGCACCCGCACCAGCGTCTCCACCACGCCCATCTTGTCGGCGGCGGCGACACCGCTGGTCGGCTCGTCCATCAGCAGCAGGCGCGGGCGCAGCGCCACCGCCATGGCGATGTCGGCCAGCTTGCGGGCACCCTCGTTCAGCGCGTCGCCCCGCCGCTCCGCCAGCGCCTCCAGGCCGAACCGCGCCAGCACCTCCTCCGCCTCGCGGCGGAAGGCCGGGCGCAGCAGCGGCGCGAAGGGCGACCAGACGCCCTCCCGCGCGGCGATCGCCAGCGCCACGTTCTCGAGCACCGTGTGCTCGGTGAAGAGCTGCGGAAGCTGGAAGGAGCGCGCCACCCCGAGATCGACGATCCGGCGCGGCGACAGCCCGAGCAGGCTCTGCCCGCGATAGGTGATGCGGCCCGCCTGCGGCTTCAGGTAGCCGGTGGTCATGTTGATGAAGGTGGTCTTGCCGGCGCCGTTCGGGCCGATGATGGCGAGGAACTCGCCCTCCATCACGTCGAGATCGATGCCGTCGGCGGCCTTCACCCCGCCGAAGGCGAGCTTCAGCCCCTGGGCCGAGAGCAGCACGCTCATGCCGCACCCCGCTTCGCCAGCAGCGACCGGCCGATCCCCCACAGCCCGCCGGGCGCGAAGAGGATGACCAGCAGCAGCACCGCGCCCAGGATCATCTGCCAGGCGTCGGCGACCGTCGCCGCCGCGTAGACCCGCGTCAGCTCATAGGCGATGGCGCCGAGGAAGGGTCCGAAGACGCTGCCCGCGCCGCCCAGGATGGCGATGAAGACCAGCTCGCCCGAGGCGGTCCAGTAGGCGAGCGCCGGGGTGACGTGGCGCGAGGCCATGGAGAGGATGGCGCCGCCGCAGCCGGCCATCAGCGCCGCGAGAACATAGGCCGAGAGCAGCACGCGCCGCGCCGAGACGCCCATGAACTCCAGCCGCGCCTCGCGCGTCTTGATGCCGGCCAGCGCCTGCCCCATCGGCGAGGCCAGGTAGACCCGGACCAGCGCGCCGAAGCCGAGCGCCAGCACGAGCGCCAGGATCAGCACCGCCCAGCCATAGGCCGGGCCCTCCAGCGCCTGGCCCAGGAAGCGCACCGGCGGCAGGCGGATGCCGTCCGTCCCGTGGGTGATGGAGTAGAGCTTCTCCAGCAGCGAGTAGAAGACCATGCTGAGCGCGAGGTTCAGCATGCCGAAGAAGATCTCGCGGTAGCGCACCACGAAGAGGCCGACGAGGAGGCCGAGCAGCGCCGAGCCGAGCGCCGCCACCGGCAGCAGCAGCGTCGCCTCCGGCAGCAGCGGCGCCAGGAAGGCGACGATATAGGCGGCGAAGGCGAGGAACAGCGCATGGCCGAAGCTGACCTGTCCGGCGCGCAGCAGCAGCAGGATGCCGAGCACGGCGAGGCCCTTGGCCATGGCGATGGTCAGCACGAAGCGCAGCCAGGGCACCGCCCAGGCGAGGGCGAGCACCGCCGCCGCCGCCAGCAGGGCGAGAAGGAGTTCGGCGGTCCGGCTCATATGCGTCGGGTCTCCGTCACGCCGAACAGCCCCTGCGGCCGCACCAGCAGCACCGCGACCATGATGAGATAGGGCACGACGACCTCCAGCTCCGGCTCGAAATAGACCGCGAAGGAGCGGCCGAGCCCGATCAGCAGCGCGGCGATGGCCGCCCCCTCGATCTGCCCGAGCCCCGCCGTCGCCACCACGGCGAAGGAGAGCACGATGGTCTGCGCGCCGACGCCCGGCACCAGCGAGACGGTGGGCGAGGCCAGCGCGCCGCCCAGCGCCGCCAGCGCCGCGCCGGCGGTGAAGGTCAGCATCGTCACCTTCGCCGCGTCGATGCCCATGGCGCGGGCCGCCTCGCGGTCGGTGGTGACGGCCACGATCATCCGCCCCGACAGCGTCCGCCGCAGGAACCAGGCGAGGCCCGCCAGGGTGAACAGCGCGATGCCCGGCAGCACGAAGAGCTGGTAGGTGTTGAACGGGATGACGTCGGCGCCGAAGGGCACGTCCACGGTGCCGAGCAGCCGCACCGGCGCGTCCGAGACCACCGGCTGCACGCCGAAGAGCAGCTTCTGCAGATCCTCGAGGATCATGAACAGCGCGAAGGTGATCAGCAGCTGCAACACCGGCTCGTGGTCCTGCATGCGCCGCAGCAGCCGCTCGATCGGCGGGCCGAGCACGGCGCCGACCAGCAGCGCCGCGACCAGCAGCGCCGGGTAGGAGATCCATTCCGGCAGGCCGGCGCCGATCAGGAAGAGCCCCAGCGCGGCGGCCGAGTATCCGCCGATGGCATAGAGGCTGCCATGGGCGATGTTGAGCACGCGCAGCACGCCGAAGACGAGGTTCAGCCCGACCGCCACCATGAAGACCGCCGCCGCGTAGGACAATCCGTCCAGCGCGGCGAGGCCCAGCAGCAGGCCGTTCTCGGCCAGCCAGTTTCCCATCGGTTCAGAGCTTGTGGGCGACGGGCTGCGGCAGCTTGCCGAGGATGTCGGGCGTCAGCGTCTTGAGCCAATCGGTGCTCTTCTGGCCGACCGGGGTGGTGACCATTTCGCCCGGCATGACCATCATGTCGGTCATCACCGGGAAGGGATACTGCTCGGTCTGCACGGTGGTGCCGATCAGCTGGTCCTCCAGCCCCTGCCCGTCCTCGCGGATGCGGATGGTGCCGGTGAGCGACGGGAACTCGAGCCCCTTGAAGGCCGCCGCCAGCTCGGCGTCGTTCGGCCAGGCGCCACCCTTGCTGGCCATCGCCTTGTCGTAGCCCGCCTTCATGGCGAAGACGGCCTGCGCCATGTGGTGCGTCGAGTAGATCGGGTAGGTGTTGAAGCGCTTGCGGTACTCGTCGGTGAAGCGCTTCAGCAGCGCCGGGTCGCGGGGGCTGGGATGCAGGAACCAGTGGTCGCCGCGGGCGCCGATGATGTGGCCCGGCGGCAGCGCGCGGCCGACGCGCTCCAGCGAGGATTCCGCCAGCGGCAGCACGAAGGTGCTGCGCTCGAACAGCCTGCGGTCGGAGGATTGCCGGATCAGCGCGTCGAGGTCGCCGCCCCAGTGGGTGGAGAAGATGACATCCGGGCGCAGCGCCAGCAGACGCGTCACCTCGGTCGAGTAGTCGGTGGCGCCGAAGCGGGGGAAGAGCTCGGCGGCGACGCGCACGCCGGGCTTCAGCGTGTTCAGCGCGGTGCGGAAGATCTCCCAGGAATCCCGGCCCCAGGCGTAGTCCTGGTTGACCACGGCGATGGAGCGGAAGTCCGGCTTCACCTTCAGGAGGTAGAGGACCGCCGCCAGCACCTCGGGCGTGGCATTGGCCTGGGGCCGGTAGGCATAGCCGTACTTGCCCTCCTCGAAGATGCGCTGCGTGCCGCAGTCCCAGAGCAGGGTCGGGCGCTTCAGCTCATCGGCCAGCGGCGCGCAGGCCAGGCAATCCGCCGACGAGATGCCGGCGAAGATCAGGTTGACGTTCTCGCTCTGCACCAGCCGCCGGTACTCGCCGACGAAATGGTCCACGCCCGGCCCCTCATCGACGAAGATCGGCCGCGCCTTGACGCCGCCGATGCCGCCGGCCTCGTTGAGCTGCTCGAAGAGCATCTCCGCCGCCTGCCGCGCCGGCACGCCGAAGACGCTGGCCGGGCCCGAGAGATAGGTGGCGATGCCGACCTTGATCTCGGCCGGCTTCTGCGTCTGGGCCTGGGCGTGCCGTCCTGCCAGCACCAGGCTGCCGGCGGCCAGCGCCCCCTGGAGCAGGGCGCGGCGCCCGGGATGGGCCGGACGTCCGGACAAGGCGGGGGGGATCGTGGAAACGATCTCAGACATTCGGACACTCCTCCAGCATGGCCTTTGAATCGGCTCTCTGCGGCAGAGTGGCATGGCCGGACGGGACCTGCCAAGCCGGGGCCTGCCAAGCCGCTGCCAGCCCGCCTTTCCGTGCGGACTTCGATCCGGCCCCCGCGCCTGGGGGGCTTGCCCGGCACCCGGCGGCAATGGGATGGAGGAGGCATGGATCTGCAGCCGGCCGCCCCGGATACCCTCCTCCAGCCCGGCGCCGCCTGCTGGCGCATCGAGCCCGCGAGCCGCGTCGCCGTCATCATCGACGCGGACGCCTATTTCCGCGCCGCCCGCGCCGCCATGCTGGCCGCCGAGCGGCGCATCATGCTGGTCGGCTGGGACTTCGACGCCCGCATCGTCCTGCCGGGGGCGGAGGAGGATGGCGGGCCGGAGCGCCTCGGCGACTTCATCCTCTGGCTGGTGCGTCGCCGGCCGGCGCTGGAGGTCAATGTGCTGCGCTGGCGGCTCGGCGCCCTCGCCGCGCTGTTCCGCGGCAATACCCTGCTCTACGTGCTGCGCTGGATGCACCACCCGCGCATCACCCTGCAGCTCGACGGCGCGCACCCGCCGGGCGCCTCGCACCACCAGAAGATCGTCGTGCTCGACGACAGCCTCGCCTTCTGCGGCGGCATCGACATGACCGCCGACCGCTGGGACCGGCGCGAGCACCGCGACGACGAGCCGCGCCGCCGCAAGCCCGGCGGCCGGCCCTACCCGCCCTGGCACGACGCCACCACCGCGCTGGAAGGCGCCGCCGCGCGGGCGATCGGCGACCTGGCGCGCGAGCGCTGGCGCTGCGCCGGCGGCGCGGCGCTGGCGCCGGTGCCGACGCGCGGGCCTTTCTGGCCGGAAGGGCTGGGCCCGGACTTCACCGAGATCGAGGTCGGCATCGCGCGCACCCTGCCCGGCAACGGCGATACCGAGGCGGTGCACGAGATCGAGGCGCTGTACCTCGCGCTGATCGCCCGGGCCCGGCGGCGGATCTATGCCGAAAGCCAGTACTTCTCCTCGCGCCGCATCGCCGAGGCCATCGCGCGCCGCCTGGATGAGCCGGACGGGCCGGAGATCGTGCTGATCAATCCGCTCACCGCCCAGGGCTGGCTTGAGCCCATCGCCATGGACACGGCGCGCGCGCGGCTGCGCGAGGCCCTGCGCCGGCACGACCGGAACGGGCGTTTCCGCCTCTACCATCCCTATACCGCGGGCGGCACGCCGATCTACGTGCATGCCAAGATCCTGGTGATCGACGAGGAGGTGCTGCGCATCGGCTCCTCCAACCTGAACAACCGCTCGCTGCGGCTCGACACCGAATGCGACGTGGTGATCGATGCGGCGCGCCCCGCCAATGCCGCGGCCGGCCCCGCCATCGCGGCGATCCGCGACGGGCTGCTGGCCGAGCATCTTGGC
Source organism: Pseudoroseomonas sp. WGS1072 (assembly GCF_049340465.1). NCBI lineage: Bacteria > Pseudomonadati > Pseudomonadota > Alphaproteobacteria > Acetobacterales > Acetobacteraceae > Pseudoroseomonas > Pseudoroseomonas sp. WGS1072. Next base: position 165,672 of record NZ_JBMPSU010000001.1, read on the forward strand.
GTTCCCCCCGCGGAGATCACCCGGCGGCTGGCGGAGGGCGGCTCCCTGATCGACACCATCGAGGCGTTGCGCGGACCCGGCCGCAGCCTGCGCCCCTACGAGACGCCCGATCTCAACGCGGTGGAGGCCTGGCTGGCCGACAACGAGATCCTCGACCCCGAAGGGCCGGAGGAGATGTTCGAGGCGCCCTCCCGGCGCGGCCTGTTCCGCCGCCTCCGCCTCTGGCGTCCCCGCCTCTGGCGCCGCCATCGCTGAGCCGCCGCTTGCCCCGGGCGGAGCCGGCGCCCACTCTGGCCGGACGCCGGGCCGATCCAGGGACACGCAGGGTCCGGGAACAGGGAGCGACGAACATGCCCAAGCCGCCGGCCCCAGGACGATGCCCGGAATGAAGGTCTATCTCACCCATACCGACGAGGCCTTCGCGGGCTATTTCGGCGACCGCGCGCTGGCCGCGCTGCGCGAGCATGCCGAGGTGGTCCGCAACACCAGCGGCCGCGTGCTGGCCGGCGCCGCGCTGGCCGAGGCCGCGGCCGGCTGCCAGGCGATCATCGCCCACCGCGCCACGCCCGGCCTGGCGGAGACCTTCGCCGCCGCGCCCGATCTCGTCGCCTTCCTGCGCGGCGCGGTGGATGTCAGCACCATCGACCTGCCGGCCGCCTCCGAGGCCGGCGTGCTGGTGACGCAGGCGACACCGGGCTTCGTCGATGCCGTCGCCGAACTCGGCATCGGCCTGATGATCGACCTGGCCCGTGGCATCTCCCGGGCCAGCGCGGCCTGGCAGCACAGCGCCGCGCCGCCGGCGCGCCCGGGCCTGCAGCTCTCCACCGCGACCCTGGGCCTGCTGGGCTATGGCCGCATCGCCCGGCGCATGGCGGTGCTGGCGCGCGCCTTCGGCATGCGCGTCCTGGCGCATGATCCGGCGGCGACGATCGCGGAGGGGGAGGCCGAGCCGGTCTCGCGCCAGGCTTTGCTCGCGGGCGCCGACTTCGTGGTCTGCCTCGCCGCCGCCACGCCGGAGACCACCGATCTGATGAACGCCGCCGCCTTCGCGGCCATGCGGCGCGGCAGCTTCTTCATCAACCTGGCGCGCGGTGAGCTGGTGAACGAGGCGGCGCTGGAGGCGGCGCTCGAATCCGGCCATCTGGCGGGCGCGGCGATGGATGTCGGCCGCGCCCCGGACCAGAAGCCGAGCCCGCGCCTGGCCCGCCGCCCCGATGTCGTCGCCACGCCGCATATCGGCGGGCTGACGCGTGAGGCGGCGGAGCATCAGGCGATGGACACGGTGCGCCAGGTCGCCGCCCTCGCCGCCGGACGGATGCCGGAAGGCGCGCTGAATCCCGAGGCGGCGCACCGGCTGCGGCGGCTGGGCATCGGGGGCTGAGGCGCGTGCCCGCCTTCCGTCCCGCCCCCGCCCGCCTGCCGGCCGGGCGGCGCATCTACGCGGTGGGCGACATCCATGGCTGCGCCGACCGCCTCGCCGCGCTGCACGGGCTGATCGCCGCCGACCACGCGGCCCGGCCGGGTCCGTCGGGCCTGTTGCTGCATCTCGGCGATTTCGTCGACAAGGGCGGCGACAGCGCCGGCGTGCTGCGCTGGATGACCGGCGCCGCCCTGCCGCGGAACCTCGCGGTGAAGAACCTGACCGGCAATCACGAGGTGGCGATGCTGGCCGCGCTGGAGGGCGGCCCGGGGGATGTGGCCGACTGGCTCTGGTGCGGCGGCCGGGCCACGCTCGAAAGCTACGGCCTCTCGCCCGAGGCGGCGGCGGCGGACTGGGCGGCGGCCATCCCGCCCGCGCACCAGGCCTTCCTGCAAGGGCTAGACCTGTTCCATCAGGAGGGCGGCTATTGCTTCGTCCATGCGGGGCTGCGCCCCGGCACACCCTTCCCGGCCCAGGCGCCGGAGGATCTGACGCGCATCCGCCAGCCCTTCCTCTCCTGGACCGGGCCGCATGACTTCGTCGTCGTGCATGGCCATACCGCCCGCGCTGAGCCAGAGGTGCTGCCGAACCGCATCAATCTCGACACGGCCGCCTGGTCCGGCGGGCCGCTGACCTGTGCGGTGCTGGAGGAGGACCGGATCGGCTTCCTCTTCGCGTGAGGGTCCGGCTCACCCCGGCGGCGCGGCGCGGCCGCCGCGCATGTAATGCCGCTCCGGGCGGTAGGCGTCCTGGCCCAGCCAGCGGCGCAGCAGGCGGGTCACGCGGCGCCGGAGCGGCGGAGAGGTCGGGGCGAGGCGGGCCATGAGAGGCGTCCCTGTCGTTGAGAACGCCTGTCGTTATCCGTCACTTCCGTTAACGCATCCCTGACGGCGCGGCCCGCTATCCCGCCAGCACCGCCACGCCGTGGCCGGTCAGGCCGAGCCCGACGGCCTCGCCCGGCGCCCGGCGGGTCTCGCTCGAGGGCGCGATGGCGAAGACCGGGCCGAGCGGCGTCTCCAGCGTGTATTCCATGACGCCGCCCAGATAGGCCGCCTTGGTGACCCGCCCCTCCACGGCCGCCGCCGCGTCGCCAGCCGCGAGCAGGCGGATCGCCTCCGGCCGCAGCGCCACCTCCACCGGCCCGTCCGGGCGGCCGCGATGCGGCAGGGTCAGCCGCGCCCGGCCGAGCCGCACCTCGCCCTGCCGCGCATCCAGCCGCCGCAGATCCCCCTTCAGCCGGTTGGCATCGCCGATGAAGCCGGCGACGAAGGCATTGAGCGGCGCGTCGTAAAGCTCGGCCGGCGTGCCTTCCTGGGCGATGACGCCGGTGTTCATGACGATGATCCTGTCGCTGATCGCCAGCGCCTCGCTCTGGTCGTGCGTCACATAGGCGACGGTGACGCCGAGCCGCTGCTGCAACTCGCGGATCTCCTCGCGCATGTGCCGCCGCAGCCGCGCGTCGAGGTTGGACAGCGGCTCGTCGAACAGCAGCACCGAGGGTTCCAGCACCAGGGCGCGCGCCACGGCGACACGCTGCTGCTGCCCGCCCGAGAGCTCCGAGGGCAGCCGTGCCTCGAAGCCCGCCAGCCCGACCGAGGCCAGCGCGGCCCGCGCCGCCTCCCCCGCCGCCGCCTTGCCGCGGCCCGAGACGACCAGGCCGTAGCCGACATTCTCCAGCACCGTCATGTGCGGGAACAGCGCGTAGGACTGGAACACCATGGAGACGTCGCGCTCGGCCGGCGGCAGCGAGGAGACGTCGCGGCCGCCGATCATCACCCGCCCTTCGCTCGGATAGTCGAGCCCGGCGATCATCCGCAGGATGGTCGTCTTGCCGCAGCCCGAGGGGCCGAGCAGGGTGCAGAGCTGTCCAGCGGGGATGGCGAAGGACACGTCGCGCACTGCCGTCGCGGCGCCGAAGCGCTTGGTGACGTGCTCGAAGCGGATCTCGGCGGCGCGGGTCATGCGGCGGCTCCTGGCGTGGCGGTGGGTGCCGTGGCCACCGGCAGGACGGCGCGGCGGCCGATGCGGCGCTGGCCGACCAGGAGCTGCGCCAGCCCCAGCACCGCCAGCATCAGCACGATCAGCACGACGGCGACGGCGATGGCCAGGCCGTAATCGCCGTTGATGACGCGGTTGACGATGAACACCGTGGCCAGCTCGGTCTCCGCCGTGACCAGGAAGATGACGGCGCTGATCGTCGTCATGGCGCGGACGAAGGCATAGGTCAGCCCGGCGATGATCGCCGGCCGCAGCAGCGGCAGCAGGACGCGGTGGAACGCGTCCAGCCCGCCGCCGCCCAGCGTGTGGGAGGCCTCGTCCAGCGAGCGGTCGATCTGCGCCATCGCCGCCATGCCGGAGCGCAGGCCCACCGGCAGGTTGCGGAAGATGAAGCAGATCACGATGATCGCCCCCGTCCCCGCCAGTTCCAGCGGCGGCAGGTTGAAGGCGCGCAGATACGCGACGCCGATCACCGTGCCGGGCACGGCGAAGGACAGCAGGGTGGCGAATTCCAGCAGCCCCCTGCCGGCGAAGCGGGCGCGGCTGAACAGCCAGGCCGCCAGGATGCCGAGCAGCGCGGTGACGGGCGCGGCGATCGCGGCGAGCTCGAGCGTCGTCAGCACGCTGTTCCAGGCAAGGCCGGTGAGCCGCGGCGCGCCGCCGCTCCACTCGATCTCGAAGGCCTTGACCATGTGGCGCAGCGTCGGCGTGTAGTCGCGGCCCCAGACCTCGACGAAGGCGCCCGAGACGGCCAGCGCGTAGAGCGCGACGGTCAGCCCCGCCCAGGGCAGCGCGACGCCGAGGCAGAGGCGCCGCACCCCGCGCGGCAGCGGCGGCGGCAGGCCGGAATCGCCCTTGCCGCCGATGGAGACATAGGATTTCCGCCCCGTCAGCCGGCTCTGCGCCAGGAAGACCAGCCCGGCGATCAGCAGCAGCACCAGGGAGAGCGTGGCGGCGCGGCCCGGATCGGCCTGGGCGCCGACCACGGTGAAGAAGATCTCGGTGGCCAGGACGTTGAAGCCGCCGCCCAGCACCACCGCATTGCCGAAATCGGCGATGCTCTCGATGAAGCCGAGCAGGAAGGCATTCGCGAGCCCCGGCATCAGCAGCGGCAGGGTGACGGTGCGGAAGATCTTCGCCGGCGAGGCGCGCAGCATCGACGCCGCCTCCTCCAGCGTCGGCGACAGCCCTTCGACGACGCCGATCAGCACCAGGAAGGCGATCGGCGTGAAGGCGAAGAGCTGCGCCAGGAAGATGCCGGGCAGGCCGTAGATCCAGCGCCCCAGCTCCAGCCCGAACCATTCGGCGGCGGCGATCGAGACGAGGCCCGAGCGGCCGAAGATCAGGATCAGCCCCAGCCCCAGGATGAAGGGCGGCGTCACGATCGGCAGCACGGTGAGCCAGCGCAGCGCGCGGGCGAAGCGCAGCCGCCCGCGCGTCACCAGCAGCGCGAAGGCGAGGCCGAGCGCCGTGGTGCCGGCGCCGGTCAGGACCGCCAGGAGAATGGTGTTCCAGACCACGCCGCAGCGCGGCGCCCCGGCAAGGCAGCCGAGCCCCCACAGCCGCTCATCGGCCAGGCGCGGCACCGAGGCGGTCAGGCTGACCGCGCCGGCGGCGTCGCGGAAGGCGTCGGTCAGCAGCGCCAGGATCGGCAGGAAGGTGAAGAGCAGCACGCCAATCGCCACCGCCGTCGCGGCCGCGGCGGTGAAGGCATCGCCCCGGAAGGCGCCGCGGCCGGCGAGGCCGGCGGCGAGCACCAGCGCCAGCCCCATCGCCGTCAGGCTGCCGCCCCAGCCGATGCCGAACTGCCGGTCGTCCAGCACGCCGAACAGCGTCTCCAGCCCGGCGAAGCGCCAGCCGCGCACGCCGATCGCCTCGCCCTGCGCGACCAGCAGCGCCAGGCCGAGCCCGCCCGCCAGCAGCAGCCACCCGGCCCGCGCCCGGCGGGACAGCGGCGCCAGCGTCGCGGCCAGCGCGGCGAGTGGCGCCAGCACCGCCGGCCATAGCCACCAGCGGCCCTGGCTCAGCGCCTGCCCGAGCGCCGGTCCGTAATCGGCATCGGCGAACCAGCCGAGGCCCAGCTCCGGCAGCAGGCCGAGCCCGTCCTGCGTCAGGTACCAGGGGAGGAGAAGCGCGGCGACCAGGGCGATCACCGCGCCGGTCAGGCCGGCGGCGCGCATGGCCCGGCCTCAGCGCGGCAGGCTGTTCACCTCGCGGTCCCAGCGCTCGATCAGCCGGCGGCGCTCGGCGCTGGTGCCGAACTTCGCGAAGTCGTAGTCGATCAGCTTGATCTGATCCATCTGCGGCGCCTCGGCCGGCACCGGCGTCGCGCGGTTGGAGGGGGTCTGGAACTGCTTCGTCTCGGCGCCGAGCTTCTGCGCCGCCGGGGTCAGCGCCCAGTCGTAGAAGCGCCGCGCGTTGCGCTCGTTCCTGGCCCCCTTGATGATCGACATCGAGCCGATCTCGTAGCCCGTCCCCTCGCAGGGCAGCGCGTAGCCGACCGGGAAGCCGCCGAGCTTCTCGGTCACCGCGTCGTGCACGAAGGAGATGGAGACGCCGGTCTCGCCCCGCGCCACCGCCTTCACCGGGCCGGTGCCGGAACGCGGATAGGTGTTGATGTTGCGGTGCAGGTCCTTGAGGTACTGGAAGGCCGCCTCCTCGCCCATCACCTGCACCATGGTCGCGATCATCACATAGGCCGTGCCGCTCGACTGCGGATTGGCCATCTGGATCTCGTTGCGGAACTCCGGCTTCAGCAGGTCCTTCCAGCAGGCCGGCGGCGTGATGCTGCGGCGCGCCAGCAGCTCGGTGTTGTAGGCGAAGCCCAGCGCGCCGGCGTAGATGCCGACCGTGCGGTACTTCGAATCACGCGCCTGCTTCTGCGCCCAGTCGTGCAGCTCGCCCAGCACGGGAGAGCGGTACTCGGCCGAGAGCCCGTCCTCCGCCGCCTGCAGATGCGGGTCGCCGGTGCCGCCGTACCAGACATCGCCGCGCGGGTTCTGGGCCTCGGCGCGGATCTGCGCCAGCACCTCGCCGCTGCCCTTCTGCGCCATGCTGACGCGGATGCCGGTCTCCTTGGCGAAGGCATTGGCCGCCGCCTGGCACCATTCCACCTGCGCCGAGCAGTAGATGTTCAGGCTGCCCTGCGCCAGGGCGGGGGCGGCCGAGAGGGCGAGCAGGGCCATGGCGCCCGGCAGGATGTGACGGAGGGTGATCGGCATCGGTGTTCTCTCCCTGGCGGGAGGCCGACGCGGCGACCTTCCCGGACCGGCCATCGCCGGCTTGTCGCAGGAATGCAACAAAACCGTCACATCAACAAGGGATCCTCACGCGGCGGGCGGGCGGTCCTGACCCTCCTCCCGGCGCAGCAGGGCGGCGTCGATCTGCTCCAGCAGCCGGGCGAAATCGACGGGCTTCGGATGATAGTCGTCGCAGCCCGCCTCGATCACCTTGGCGCGGTCGCCGGCCATGGCATGCGCGGTGAGCGCGATGATGGGGATATGCGCCGTCTCGGGCCGGCCGCGCAGCTGCCGCGCCGCGGTCCAGCCGTCCATGACAGGCAGATTCATGTCGAGGAGGATGATCTCCGGCAGGGCCTGCGCCGCCTTGTCCACCCCCTCCTGCCCGTCATGCGCCAGCAGCACCTCGAAGCCCCGGCGGCGCAGCCGGCGGGAGAGGAAGTCCCAAAGCTCCTCGTGATCCTCCACCAGGAGAAGCGTGGTCATGCGGTTCGTCCTTCCGTATCCAGATCCTGCCGACCCCCGTCCCGGAGGTTCTCCCCGCCAACGGCGGGCCGCGCCATCTCCGCCGGGCCGGATGGCGCAACAACGCGCGGGACGAGGGTCGCGATGCGGCGCAGCTCGCGCAGCAACTCCTCCCGCATGCCCTCCTCGGCCGGCAGCAGGCCCTGCACCCGGTCGCGCAGCCGCTCCAGCGCCTCCTCCTCCACCGCCCCGCCAGCCAGGGCGATGATCGGCAGCGCCCGCCATTCCTCGCGCCGCCGCAGCTCCTGGATCAGCGCAAAGCCCTCCCCGCCGCCCTGCTGCACCGCGACCAGCGCCAGGGCGGGCGGCGGCGGCAGGGCCAGCCGGGCCAGCGCGGCGGCGGCATCGGCCACCGGCTCCACCACCCAGCCTGCCGCCTCCAGCAGGCGGGTCAGCTCGCCGCGATGCGCCGCGTCCTGCTCCAGCAGCAGCGCGCTCCCCGGCTGGGGCTGCGCGCGGAACCGGTCGAGCACGCGCTTCAGGCGGCTCCATTCCACGGGCTTGTCGAGATAGTCGGCGGCGCCCAGCGAGAAGGCCAGGCCCCTCTCCCGCACCATCGTCACCATGACCACCGGCGTCTCGACCAGCACGGGATCGGCCTTCAGCGCCGCCAGCACCGCCCAGCCATCCATGCGCGGCATCATCACGTCGAGCAGGATGGCATCGGGCCGCAGCGCGCGCGCCTGGCGCAGCGCCTCCTGGCCGTCAGCGGCGAGGCGCACGGCGAAGCCCTCCCGGTTCAGGAAGCGCGACAGCAGCTCCCGCGCCGCCGGGTCGTCGTCCACCACCAGGACCAGCCCGGCCCGCCCCTCGGAACCGGCGGGAGGCGCCTCCGGCACCGCCGCCGCCGCCGGCGCCCCGAGGTCGAGCGGCAGGCGCAGGGTGAAGAGGCTGCCCTCCCCGGGCCGGCTCTCCACGGCGATGCCGCCGCCCATCATCGCCGCGAAGGCGCGGGTGATGGCGAGGCCGAGGCCGGTGCCGCCGAAGCGCCGGGTGGTCGAGGCATCGGCCTGGGCGAAGCGCTCGAAGAGACGCGCGAGCTGCTCCTCCGTCATGCCGATGCCGGTATCGGCCACGCGCAGCCGCAGCCAGCCGGGGTGGCCCTCCGCCTCCCCCGGCTCCAGCTCGGCCGCCAGGGTGACACGGCCGCCCTCGGTGAACTTGGCGGCATTGCCGATCAGGTTGAACAGGCACTGCCGCAGCTTGACCGGGTCCGAATGCATCCGCGGCAACCGCTCGGGGATCCGCAGCTCCAGCGCATTGCCCTTCTTCTCGACCAGGCCGCGCACCGTCTCCGCGACCTCCCGCAGCAGCGCCGCCGGGTCGAAATCCTCGGCCTGCACCTCCATCCTGCCGGCCTCGATCTTCGACAGGTCGAGCACATCGTTGATGAGCGAGAGGAGGTGCCGCGCATTGGCGCGGATCTTCACCAGGTCCTCGCGGAAGGCCGCGGTGCCGGGGAGGTCCTGCGCCTCCTCCTCCAGCATCTCGGCATAGCCGATGACGGCGGAGAGCGGCGTGCGCAGCTCGTGGCTCATATTGGCGATGAACTGGCTCTTGGCGCGGTTGGCCTCCTCCGCCGCGCCCTTGGCCACGGCCAGCGCCTCCTCGGCCTCGCGCATCGCGGTGATGTCCGTGTTGGTGCCGAACCAGCCGATCAGGCGGCCCTCGGGAAACTCCTCGTCCGGCGGCTCGCGCAAGGGCAGCGCGCGGGTGAGGAACCAGCGGTAGCGGCCATCGGCGCCACGCAGCGGAAAGCTGTCCTCCCAGCCCTCGCCGGCGGCGATCGCGGCGCGCAGCCCGGCCGCCACCGCCTCGGCATGGTCGGGATGCAGCGCCACCTGCCAGCCGAAGCCATGCATCCTCTCCAGCGTCTCGCCAGTGTAGTCGAACCAGCGGCGGTTGAACCACTGCACCGCCCCCTGGTCGTCGGTCATCCAGGCCAGCTGCGGAATGGAGTCGACCGTCATGCGCAGCCGCGCCTCGCTGCGCCGGAGCCTCTCCTCCATGCGCCGCCGCGCCGAGACGTCGCTGGCGGCAAGGCCGACGCCGTCGCCCCGCGCCGCCGGGCCGCCGAGCGGGAAGAAATCCATCACCAGGTGCCGCTCCGGCCGCCCCGGCGGCCTGATCCGCACCTCGACGCCGGATTCCGCCCGGCCGTCCCGCAGGACGCGGCGCAGATGCGGCTCCATCTGCGACCGCACCTCCGTCGGCAGGGCGCGGCCGGCGCCGCCCAGGAGGCTCTCGCTCAGCGCCATCAGGGCCTTGTTGGCATGGGTGACATGCAGGCCCCGGTCCAGGAAGCCGAGCCCGACCGGCGCATGCGCCATCACCCCGCCCAGCAGGGCCACGGCATGGCGCTCGGCCCGGCGGCGGGCGAGGCCATACAGCAGCAGCAGCAGGGCGGCGCCGCCGGCGGCGGCGGCGGCGAAGGCGATCAGCAGCAGCGTCCTGCGGTCATTCTCCGCCTCGAGCACCGCCATCCGGGCGCGGGTGGTCGACTGCACCTCGGCCACCGCCCGGCGCGCCGCGTCCATGACCGCCTTCCCTTCTCCCGTCGCGGTCAGGCGGATGGCGGCCTCGAGCCCCTCCTGCCGGCGCGCCGCCACCACCCGGTCCGACCAGGCGAGCTTCGCCTCGGTCAGGGCGCGCAGCCGGTCGGACGGAAAGCCGCCGGCCTCGGGCGAGGCGGCGCGCTCCAGGCGGTCCAGCGTGGGGCCCAGCGCGAGCCGCGCCCCCATGGAGGTCTCGAGATAGGTGTCGTCGCCCACCAGGACGAAGCCGCGCTGCCCGGTCTCGACATCCTTCAGCGCCGAGAGCAGCGCCTCGGCATCGAGCACATGGGCGTTGCCCGCCACCTGAAGGGCGCGGGCGCGGTCGGCCGCCATCCAGGCGGCGACGCCCGCGCCGACGGCCAGCAGGGCCAGCAGGGCGGCGCCGGCCAGCAGCCGGCCGCGCGGGCGGGAGAGGAAGGCGGCGGTGGCCGAGGCGGCGTCAGGCAAGGCATTGGTTTCCAGGCGATGGGGTCGTAACGCCGCGATCGCGCGGCGGGTTCTCGAAAAAGAGAAGAAGCCACGTCCAGGCTTCAACTCCGGCACCGCCACGGGCGTTGTCCCGGCGCGCCCGACCGGTGGGGACCGGCGCCTTCTCCAGGATGCCGCCCGTGAACCTGCCCCAATCGCTTCCCGACCCGACGCCCTCCCCGCCCGCCACGGCCATCCTGCGCTGCCTGCAGGGCATCCTGGGCCTGCTGGCCGCGGCGCTGACCATCGCCGCCCTGTATTATGGCCGCGACATCATCATGCCGCTGGTGCTGGCGACGCTGCTGGCCTTCGTCCTGGCCCCGGTGGCGTCGCTGCTCACCCGCCTCTGGCTGCCGCGCGCCCTGGCGGTGGTGCTGACCGTGCTGCTCGGCGCCGGCGCCATCCTCGGTCTCGGCATCGTCATCGGGCGGCAGGCCGCCGCGCTGGTCGTCAACCTACCCGAGTACCAGGCCAATCTGCGCGCCAAGCTGGAGGGGCTGCGGCTCTCCGAACTGCTGGCCGATGCGCGGCGCGCCATCGAAGACCTGACCGGCTTCATGGGCGACGGCGTCATCATGCCCTTGCCCGGCGCCGCCTCCTCGGCACCGCCCACGGCCGAGGGCGGGACCACGCCGCTCGACATCCTGCAGGGGGTCGCCGCCCCGGTCCTCGCCCCCTTCGCCACCGCCGGGCTGGTCGTGCTCTTCGCCATCTTCGTGCTGATCTACCGCGAGGACCTGCGGGACAGGGTGATCCGGCTGGCCGGCAGCCGCGACCTGCACCGCACCACCGTGGCGCTGAACGACGCGGCCCGGCGGCTCTCCCGCTTCTTCCTGGCGCAGGTCGCCCTCAATGCGGGGCTGGGCGTCATGGTCGGGCTGGCGCTCTGGGCCCTCGGCATGCCCAGCCCGGCGCTCTGGGGCATCCTGGCGGGGCTGATGCGCTTCGTGCCCTTCCTCGGCCTGTTCATCGCCCTGCTGCCGACGCTGCTGCTCGCGCTCGCCGTCGATCCCGGCTGGTCGCTGGCCTTCTGGGTGCTCGGCCTGTTCCTGATCGCGGAACCGCTGATGGGGCAGGTGCTGGAGCCCACGATCTATGGCCACAGCACCGGCCTCTCGCCCGTCGCCGTCATCATCGCGGCGATCTTCTGGACCTTCCTCTGGGGCCCGATGGGCCTGCTGCTGGCCATGCCGCTGACGCTCTGCCTGGTGGTGCTGGGCCGCCACGCGCCGAGCCTCGGCTTCCTCGACGTCATCCTCGGCGACCGGCCCTCGCTGCTGCCGGAGGAACGCTTCTACCAGCGCGCGCTGAGCCGGGACCCCGAGGGGCTGATCCGGCAGGCGCGGGAACAGCTGCGCCTGGAACCCTCCCTCACCGCCTATCACGACGGCGTGGCGCTGCGCGCACTGGTGATGGCCGATCAGGACTGGTCGCGCGAGGTGCTGGAGGCGGAGAAGCTGGAGGATATCCGCTTCTCCCTCGCCGGGTTGCTGGAGGAGCTGAAGGGGGAGGAAAGCGACGGGGAGGAAAGCGACCGGGAGGTAGCGCCGCGTATTCTCTGCACCGCCGGGCGCGGCCGGCTGGACGACCTCGCCGCCGCCTTCGCCGCCCAGGCGCTGCGCTCCGAGGGGCTGCCCGCCCTGGCGCTGGCCGAGGGTGCCGAGCCGCCGCCCGGCCTCGTGCCGAACCTCGCGCTCTGCTGCATCGCCGTGCTGGAATCCGGCAGCAGCGCGGCCGGCATCCGCTATCTGGTGCGGCGCTGGCAGCGCCTGCTGCCGGGAGCCCGCATCGTCGTCGGCCTCTGGCACGCCGCCCCGGACAGCGCGCTGCTCGAGGCGCTGCGCCGCGAGAAGGCGGGCGAGGTCATCGTCACCTCCCTCGGCGAGCTGGCGGCGCTCTGCCGCACGTTGGAGGAGGTGCCGGAGCCGCGGCGCGAAGCCGGGTCCGCCTGAGGGATGCGGCGGGGGTTGCGGCTGGCGGCGCGCGTCGCGATCTAGCCTCGCATGACCCCGCGCTTCGCCTTCGACAACAGCTTCGCCCGCCTGCCAGGGGGCCTTCCCGGAGGCTTCCACGCGCGGCTGGCGCCGACCCCGGTGGCCGAGCCACGGCTGATCCGCCTCAACCGGCCGCTGGCCGAGTTGCTCGGCCTGGACCCGGAGGCGCTCGCGAGCCCCGAGGGCGTCGCCATCCTGGCCGGCAATGCCGTGCCGGAAGGCGCGGAGCCGCTGGCCATGGCCTATGCCGGACACCAGTTCGGTGGCTTCGTGCCCCAGCTTGGCGATGGCCGTGCCATCCTGCTGGGCGAGGTGGTGGGGCGCGACGGGCTGCGGCGCGACATCCAGCTCAAGGGGTCCGGCCCCACCCCCTTCTCCCGCCGGGGCGACGGGCGGGCGGCGCTCGGCCCGGTGCTGCGGGAATATCTGGTCAGCGAGGCCATGGCGGCGCTCGGCGTGCCCACGACCCGCGCCCTGGCGGCCGTCTCGACCGGCGAGGCGGTGCTGCGCGAGACGCCGCTGCCCGGCGCCGTGCTGGCCCGCGTCGCCTCGAGCCACCTGCGCGTGGGCAGCTTCCAGTTCTTCGCCGCACGGGGCGATGTCGCGGCGCTGCGCCGGCTGACCGACTATGCCATCGCGCGCCACGATCCGGGGGCCGCCGGGGCGCCCCGGCCCGCCCGCGCCCTGCTCGACGGCGTGGTGGCCCGGCAGGCCGCCCTCGTGCCGCAATGGCTGCTGCTCGGCTTCATCCACGGCGTGATGAACACCGACAACACCAGCATCTCCGGCGAGACCATCGACTATGGCCCCTGCGCCTTCCTCGATGCCTATGAGCCCGGCAAGGTGTTCTCCTCGATCGACCTCGGCGGCCGCTATGCCTACGGCAACCAGCCGCGCGCCATGCACTGGAACCTGGCGCGGCTGGCCGAGGCCCTGCTGCCCCTGCTCGACGAGGAGGAGGAGGCCGCCATCGCCTCGGCGCAGGAGGCCCTGGCCGGCTTCGGCCCCGCTTTCGAGGCGGCCTATCTGGCAGGCCTGCGCCGCAAGACCGGGCTGCTCTCGGCGCGGCGGGACGATGCGGAGACGATGCAGGCCCTGCTGGACCTGATGGCGGCGCAGCAGGCCGACTTCACCCTCGCCTTCCGCGCCCTGGCCGACACCGCCGGGGCCGATGCGGCCGGGGCCGGCGAAGAGGCCTTTCTCGCGCTCTTCGCCGAGCGCGAGCCGGCCGCCGCCTGGCTGGCGCGCTGGCGGTCCCGGCTGGCGCAGGAGCCCCTGTCGCCGGCGTCGCGGGCGGGCGCGATGCGCGCCGCCAACCCGGCCTTCATCCCGCGCAACCACCGGGTCGAGGCGGCGCTGGGGGCGGCGATCTGGCAACGCGACCTCGGCCCCTTCGAGACCCTGCTCGGCGTCCTGTCCCGTCCCTTCGACGACCAGCCGGAGCACCGCGCGCTGATGCTGCCGCCCCAGCCGGAGGAACGCGTCGAGCGCACCTTCTGCGGCACCTGACGGCCGCCTCCCGCGCGGCGCCCCAGGCAGGGGGGGGTGGTGGACAGAGGGCGCCCCGGACCATAGCCTCGGCGCGGTAACAGTCGCGGCATCGGCCGCGCCGGGAGGCTGGCCGGTCCAAAGCGGCTCCATTCGAACGGAGCATCCCTCGCCATGTCCGACCCCCGCCCGGCTTCCCCGCCCGGCATGCCCCTCCCCGGCATGCCTCCCGCCGACCTGTCTCCTGCCGACCTGGCCGAGACGGCCCGGCGGGTCCTCCCGGGCGGCGGCTTCGGCAACATGGCGGGGGAGATCGTCATCCGCGAGGGCCGCGGCGGCCGCGTCCGGGATACCGAGGGCCGGGACTACATCGACTTCCTGCTGGGCTCGGGCCCCATGCTGGTGGGCCACGCGCATCCCGAGGTGAACGCGGCGGTGATCGAGCAACTCGGGCGCGGCTCCACCTTCTTCGCCAGCAACGAGCCGGGCATCCGGCTGGCGGAGGCCATCGTCGCGGCGGTGCCCTGCGCCGAGCAGGTGCGCTTCGCCTCCACCGGCACCGAGGCCGATGCCTATGCGATGCGCCTGGCCCGCGCCCATCGCCGCCGCCCGAAGATCCTGAAGTTCGAGGGCGGCTATCACGGCATGAGCGATTATGCGCTGATGAGCCTCTGGTCCGCCGCGCCCGGCAATTCCGCCACGCCGGTCGCGGATTCCGCCGGCATTCCCGACAGCCTGCGTGGCGAGATGCTGGTCTGTCCCTACAACGACCTGGAGGCGGCGCGGGCACTGGTCGCCGCGCATCACGACGAGATCGCCGGGGTCATCGTCGAGCCGATGCAGCGCTTGATCCCGCCGCGCCCCGGCTTCCTGCAGGGCCTGCGCGACCTCACCGCCGAGCATGGCATCCTGCTGATCTTCGACGAGGTGGTCACGGGCTTCCGCCTCGCCTATGGCGGCGCGCAAGAGTATTACGGCGTGGTCCCGGACCTCTGCACGCTGGGCAAGGTGATCGGCGGCGGCCATCCGCTCTCCGCCATCGCCGGCCGGGCGGAGATCATGGCGCATTTCGACCGCGCCCGGGCGGGGGATGCCTTCCTGCCGCAGATCGGCACGCTGAGCGGCAATCCGGTGGCCGCCGCGGCCGGCCTCGCCACGCTGGAGATCCTGCGCCGCCCCGGCGCCTATGAACGGATCTTCGCCACCGGGCGCGCCCTGCAGGCGGCGCTGCGCGAGGCCCTGGCGGAAGCCGGCATCCCGGCCCTGATCCTGGGCGAGCCGCCGATGTTCGACGCCGTCTTCACCACGCGCGCCACCATCACCGAGCATCGCGGCATGCTCGACACCGACAAGGCGATGAGCGGGCGTTTCAACGCCTTCCTGCGCGCGCGGGGCGTCTTCAAGAGCGAGGGCAAGATCTACGTCTCGCTGGCGCATGACGCGCGCGACATCACCGAGGCCGGCACGGCCTTCGCGGAGGCGGCGCGGCTGGCCAAGGCCCCGTCCCCGGCCCATGCGTGAACCCGGAGAGAACGGCATGACGGAACTGAACTGGCTCCCGGCGGTGGAGATGGCGGCGCTGGTGCGCGGCAAGGCGGTCTCCCCGGTGGAGATCGCCCGGGCCGTGCTGGACCAGGTCGAGGCCTGCGAGCCGCGCATCAACGCCTTCAGCGAGCTTCTGCCGGAGCGCTTCCTGGCCGCCGCCCGGGAGGCCGAGCGCGCCGTCATGGCCGGCGAGGCCACCGGCCCGCTGCACGGCGTGCCGGTCACCATCAAGGACCTGACGGTGATGCGGGGGCTGCGCATGGGCAGCGGCTCGCTCACCCAGGAGGGCGTGGTGCCGGCCGAGGACGCGCCCGTCGTCACGCGGCTGCTGAACGCGGGGGCGATGCCGCTCGGCAGGACGACGACGCCGGAATTCGGCTGGACCGGCGTCAGCCGCAGCCCGCTGACCGGCGAGACGCACAATCCCTGGAGGCATGGCTACAACGCCGGCGCCTCCTCGGCCGGGGCGGGCGCGGCGGCGGCGGCGGGCTTCGGGCCGCTGCACCAGGGCAGCGACGGCGCGGGCTCGGTGCGGATGCCGGCGCATTTCTGCGGCATCTTCGGGATGAAGCCGAGCTTCGGGCGCGTGCCCTATTATCCGGTCAATGGCGGCGACTACGCCTCGCATGTCGGCCCGATGACCCGCACCGTCGCCGATGCGGCGCTGATGCTCTCGGTCATGGCCGGGCCGCATCCCTGGGACCACACCTCGCTCGAGGCGGCGCCGGCCGACTATTCCGGGCGGCTGCACGAGCCGCGCGCGGGCCTGCGCATCGCCTACAGCGCCGATCTCGGCCATGCCCGTGTCGATCCCGAGGTGGCGCGGCTGGCGCGCAAGGCGGCGGAGGATCTGGCCGCCGCCGCCGGCGCCGCGCTCGTCGAGGTGACGCCGGGCTGGGGCCCGCTCGGCCCCGAGATCGGCCGCTTCTTCTGGTCCTCGCACCTGACGCGGCTGGCGCCCCTGCTGCCCGACTGGGCGGCGCGCATGGACCCCGGCCTGGTCGCCTGCGTGAAGCAGGGGCTGACCCACAGCCTGTCCGAGTACCAGCGCATGCGCCCGCGCAAATACGCCTATGTCGCGCAGATCCACCGCTTTTTCGAGGAGGTGGACCTGCTGCTCACCCCCGCCGTCTCGGTGCCCGCCTTCCCGCTGCCGCGCCTGCGCCCCGCGGACTGGCCGGAGCATGCCTGGGACTGGCTGGCCTGGGCGGAGTTCTCCTATCCCTTCAACCTCTCCGGCAACCCGGCGGCGAGCCTGCCCTGCGGCTTCACCGCCGAGGGGCTGCCGGTCGGGCTGCAGGTCGTGGGGCGGCGCTTCGACGATCTGGGCGTGCTGCAGGCCTCCGCGCTGTTCGAGAAGGCGCGCCCCTGGGCCGACCGCCGGCCGCCCCTGGCGCGGCGGGAATGACCGGCGGCCCGGCCCAGGATCATCCCTTGCGGATGTTGTGGAAGATCGGGAAGCCGTTGAGCATGCCGGTGACAGCGGCGCGGAAGGCGGTGGGCTGAGTGAAGGCGCCCGTCGGCAGGTAGGGGATATCCTCGAAGGCCTGGCGTTGCAGCGCCTCGGCGAGGCGCTTCTGCTCCGCCGGGTCCTCCGCGTCCATGAACCGGTCGCGCAGCGCCTCGATCCTCGGCAGGTCCGGCCAGCCGTAGGTGCCCGCCCGTCCCGGCCCGCGCAGGTAGGATTGCGTGGCCGGGCTGGTGGCGATGATGCCGGGGATCGTGTTGCACCAGACGCTCCAGCCGCCCTGCTCCAGCGGGCCGCGATTGGTCAGCCGACCCGCGATCGTGCCCCAGTCGCCGGTCTGGTAGTCCAGGTTGACCCCGCTGCGGCGCAACATGTCGCCGGCGATCTCGCTCATGGCGTTCAACCGGGCATTGTCCGTGGGCACGACGAAGACGACCCGCTCGCCGCGGTAGCCGGCGGCCTCCAGGTTGCGCTTCACCCGCTCGTGGTCCGGCGCCCCGTCCATCGCCTCCAGCCCCGCCTCCGTCGCCAGCGGGCTGCCGGGCAGGAAGAAGCCGCAGCGATCGGTCCAGAGAGCCCGGTCCTCGCCCATCACGGCGGTCATGTAGTCGGCCTGCCGGATGCCGGGCAGGAAGGCGCGGCGGATGGCCGGATTGTCGAAGGGCGGCTGGAGGTGGTTGAAGCGGATCATGGACATCGAGCCGGTCCTGTCCTTCACTTCCAGCCGGATGTTGCGGTTGCGCCGCAGCAGCGGCAGCAGGTCGGGCGTCGGCTGTTCCCACCAGTCCACCTCGCCCTGCTGCAGGGCGGCCGCCGCCGTCGAGGCGTCGGGCAGCGTGTGCCATTCCACCCGGTCGAGATGGGCGCGCTTGCCGCCGGCGAGGAAGCTCGGCGGCTCGTCGCGCGGCACATAGCCCTCGAACCGCTCATAGGCCGCCCGCACCCCGGCCATGCGGTCCGCCGCGACCCAGCGGAACGGGCCGCTGCCGACGATCTCCGTCACCTGTGTCGAGGGCGGGTTGCGGGCGAGGCGCTCCTGCATCACCGGGCAGAAGGAGGAGGGCTTGGCCAGGGCGGCGGCGAGCAGGGGAAAGGGTCGGCGCAGCCGGATGTCGAACACCCGGTCCGAGACGACGACCATCTCCTCCGTGATGGCGCGGATGTTCTGGCCCAGCACATCCGCCTGGCTCCAGCGCGCGATGCTGGCGATGGCATCGGCCGCGCGGATCGGCGTGCCGTCGTGGAAGGTGATGCCCTCGCGCAGCGTGATGCGCCAGCGCCGCCCCTCATCCTCGATGACATGGCCCGCCGCGAGCTGCGGGCGCGGCTCGTAGGATTCGTCGAGACCGTAGAGCTGGTCATAGACCATCATGGCATGGTTGCGCGTGACGAGCGCCGTGTTGAAGACCGGGTCCAGCAGGGCCAGGTCCGCCTGGGGCACGAAGCGGAGCAGGCTCCGCGCGCCGGCCGTCCCCTGGGCCCGGACGACCGAGGGCGCGGCCAGCACCGCGGCCGAGAGGGCCAGCATCTCGCGACGTTTCATGTCTCGTTCTCCCGAGCGTTCGTCATGCGGGGCAGCCGGGCGCCATTCACGGCCGCAGCACCTGGCGCGACCGCGCCGCCTGGCGGACGGAATCCCACCCGTAGAGCATCGGCACCATGCGGGCCGCCGCCCAGTCGGCATGCTGATCGGCGTAGTGCGGGCTGCCCGGACGGCCGGAGACACCATGGAACACCACCCACCGGCTGTTGTCCCAGTCCCCGACATCGAAGACGTAGCGCGCCAGCGCGCCGTATCCGGCGGCCGGGCCGGAAGCGGCCAGCAGGCCGTTCGCCAGCACCGTGTCGTTGTCGCCGCCGATCGGCAGGGCGGGCGGGTCCAGCAGCGCCGCCGCCGCGGGGAAGAGGGCGGAGAGGGGATGCGCGAAGCGCGGCCGATGCGTCTCGCCCCAGGGCTGCTCCGCGGCGCCCGCCACCTCGCGAAGCGCGGCGCCGATCGCCTCCTCCCAGCGCCATCCATCGAGCAGCGCGGCGTCATTCCGTCGCAGCAGGTTCGGCAGCGTCCACCAGAGCTGGTTCATCGGCGCGACGCCCGGCGCCACCGCCAGCCAGGGATGGCCCCCGGCGCCGCCGAGGCCGCTGCGCTCGGCCAGGATGCGCGTCAGGGCCCGACGCAGCGCGACATAGTCGGTGGGTGCCGTGGCGTCGGCGCTCATCCGTCCGTCCCAGGCCAGCAGGCGCTGCCGCAAGGCCTCCGCCTCGCCTTCGAGCGGCGCCAGCGCGGCCAGCCGCTCGCGGAACAGCAGCGCGTTGGGCGAGAGCGTGTCGCCATGGATCGCCGCCGCGTCCTCCGGCCCGAAGCCCGGCGTCCCGCGCAGCCGTTCCAGGATGCGCGCCGCGCGGTAGGGCGGATGGCAGTCGGTGCAGAGATAGTCCGGGTGGTCATCGGCCACCACGCGGTTGTTGGCGGTGACGATCAGGCCCTCCTCCGGGTCGATCGCCCGCGGCATGTCGTCATGCGCGATCCAGCCGCGCCAGGCGTGCTCCCCCGTCCATCCCGGCATCGGCAGCCAGCCGCTCTGCCGCCCCCGGCGCGGCACGCGCGCGCGCACCAGGTGGCCGATATGCCCTTCCGTGTCGGCGGCGACCAGGTTGTGGTCGATCAGCCCCCAGCCGCGTGTCGCCTCGAACAGGTCCTCGACATTCGTGGCGCGCGTCATGCGCGGCAGGCAGTCGAAGGAGAGGTCCGTCTCCGCGAACTGCACCGAGCGCAGCGAGAGGGCCGTGCCGTGGCGCGCATCGCCCGCGATCACCGGGCCGTTCGGTGTCTCCACCACCTCGAAGCGGCGGGGCGCCTCGCCGCGCACCGCGATCGTCTCCTCGCGCCGGCGGGCGGGAACCCACTCGCCCGCCTGCATCACCCGCGCGCCATCCGCCTCGAAGCGTTCGAGGAAGACATCGTGGATGTCCATGAAGGCATGCGTCACGCAATAGGCGACGCGCCCGTTCTGCGCGAAGTGCGGGAAGCCCGGCACGCCCGGCACGGTCAGCCCGATCATGTCGAAGGCGTCGCAGGCCACGTGGTGCTGCGCGTACATGTTCGGGATCTCGAAGACCCGGTGCGGGTCGCCGGCCAGCACCGGCCGCCCGGTGCCGCTGCGGGCGGGGCCCACCGCCCAGTTGTTGCTGCCCCCGCCGGTCTCGTCCCCCTGCAGGCCGAGCGACTCCAGCAGCGCGCGGATGGCCGGCGCCAGCACCTCCAGCTCGGCCTCGAAGCGCGCCGCCTCCGCCCCGGGAGGGATGCAGAGCAGGTCGCGCCCGCCATCGTCGTAGCGCAGCGCCCCGACACGCGCCGCGCCCACCACCGGCAGCGCCGCCGCGCGCCAGAGCTTGAACCAGACGGAGCCCATCAACAGGCCCAGCCGCCGCATCACCGCGATGCTGTGCCAGCCTTCCCAGGGTTCCGGCCGCGCCTCCAGCAGCGCGTATTCCACCGGCAGCGGCGCGTCCGAGGCGAGGAAGGCGTTCACGCCGGCGGCGTAGGATTCCAGCATCGCCCGCGCCGCCTCCCCCAGCGCCGCGTGGTCGCGCCGGCAGGCGGCTTCCATCCCCAGCCGGCGGACCAGGATATCCGCCTCCGCGGCACCGGGCCCGAGCCATTCGGCCGCCCGCCCCAGCGCGCGCCGCCGTGTCAGCTCCATCTGGAACAGGCGGTCCTGCGCGTGCACGAAGCCGAGGGCGAACCAGGCATCGCCGGTCGGGCCGGCGCGCAGATGCGGAATGCCATGGGCGTCGCGCAGGATCTCCACCGGCGCAGCCAGTCCCGGCACCTCCAGCACGCCCTCGAGCGGCGGCAGCGCCGCCCGCAGCCTGCGCGCGTCCACGACATCCATGTCCATTCTTCCCTGTTCGGGGGAGTTTGGAACCGACTTGCGGCCGTTGTCGATATATCAAATACTATGTTTCGACAGCATCGCCTCGCCGATGGCGCGAAGGTCGCCGGAGCGCCATAAGGCGCGCGGAAGCCGGGACGGGGGAACGGCCGGCGCGGCGATGGAAGACAGGACCATGAAGACCATGCCCGAAGCGACGAACGTGCTCGATTTCGTCGCCCCGGTCGGCCGGGAGAACCTGGCCGGCCGCGTCTACGAGGAGCTGCGCACGGCCCTGTTCGAGGGCCGCATGCGTCCCGGCCAGCGCCTGAAGATCCGCGACCTGGCCGCCGCCATGCAGGTGTCCGAGACGCCGGTGCGGGAGGCGGTGGTGCAGCTCGCCCGCGAGCGCGCGCTGCGCCTGGAGGCGGCCCGCTCCATCACCGTGGCCGGTCTCAGCCTGCAGCAGTATCTCGAGCTCCGCACCATCCGCCTGGAGCTTGAGGGCTTGGCCGCCGAGGCCGCCGCGCTCCGCATCACCCCGGGCGACCTCGGGACGCTGGAGCGCGCCCATGCCGCCCTGGCCGCGGCCGAGGCGGCGGAGGAGGCCACCGCCGCCAACCGCGCCAACTGGGCCTTCCACCACACCCTCTACGCCGCCGCCGCCATGCCGGAGCTGCTGTCGCTGATCGAGAGCATCTGGCTGCGCAACGGCCCGATGCACGCCTTCCTCTACCCCGAGGCGCGGCCGACCTATCCGGGCCGCCACCGGCACCTCGACATCATCGAGGGCCTGCGCGCGCGCGACCCCGAGGCGACCCGCGCCGCCCTCCGCGCGGACCTGATGGAGGGCGGCGCCAACCTCGTCGCACTTCTCGGCCGCCAGGAACGCGACGCCGCCTGGACGGCCCCGCCCTGAGCCCGGGGCGAACAGGGCCCCCGCCAACACGACGCCGTCCGGGCGCCAGAGAGGAACAGGTCCGATCATGCAGCGCATCCCCATCGCCACCGACACCCCCTGGTTCCGGCTGGAGGTCGACGATGCGGACTGGGCGGCGCAGGATCCCGCCGCCCTCGCCCGCTGGATGGAACAGCTCCTGCTCATCCGCCGCTTCGAGGAGAAGATCCTGGAGCTGCACGGCCAGGGGCTCGTCCATGGCCCGGCGCATGCCTCGATCGGCCAGGAGGCCGGCGCGGTCGGCGCCATGTCGGTGCTCGGCACAGGGGACAAGCTGAACGGCACGCACCGCGCGCATCACCAGATCCTGGCGAAGCTGGTCAACAGCGCCCTGCCCGATGGCTACGATCCGCGCCGCGACGCGCCCGTGGCGCCGGCGGGCGACCTCGTCCGCCGCGCCATGGCGGAGATCATGGGCCTCGCGGAAGGCTTCTGCGGCGGGCGTGGCGGCTCCATGCACATGCGCTGGGCCCCCGCCGGCATCGTCGGCACCAGCGCCATCATCGGCGGCAACCTGCCCCATGCCGTGGGCTACGGCCTGGCCGACAAGGTGCTGGGGCGCGAGCAGGTCTCCGTCGCCTTCTTCGGGGATGGCACGCTGATGGCCGGCCAGTCGATGGAGGCCATCAACCTCGCCGCGCTCTACAACCTTCCCGTCATCTTCTTCCTGGAGAACAATTTCTACGCCGTCTCCACCCATGTGCGGGAGCAGACGCGGGAGACGCGGCTGACCACGCGCGGCGCCATGTTCGGCGTGCCCTCGGTGGAATGCGACGGGATGGACCTCGTCGCCGTGCGTCGTGCGATGCAATGGGCGGTGCGGACCATCCGCGAGACCGGCGGCCCCGTCTTTGTCGAGGCCATCCTCTACCGCTTCCTGCACCAGAGCGGCCCGCTGCTGGGCAGCCAGCTTGGCTATCGCGGCAGGGAGGAGGAGGCGGCGTGGCAGGCCCGCGACCCGCTCGCGACCATGCCCGCCCGGCTGAAGGCCCTGGGCGTGCTGGACGAGGCCGGGCTTGCCGCCCTCGATGCGCGCGCGACCCGCATGGTGGCGGAGGCCGCCGCGGCGCTGACCGAGGTGCCGCGCGACTCCAACACCCTTCAGATCCGCGCCGGCGCCTTCCCCGGCACGGCCGAGATCGAGAAGGGCATCCGGGGCGACCTCTCCGAACTGGCCGGCGCGCGCGTGCTGGAGGCGGCCTCCGTGCCGGCCGGGGCGCGGGCGGAGATGAAGTATATCGACGCCATCGCCGCCACCCTGCTGCGCAACATGGAGCGGGACCCGCGCATCGTCGTCATCGGCGAGGATGTGCACCGGCTGCGCGGCGGCGTCTCGGGCTCCACGCGCGGCGTGATGGAACGCTTCCCCGAACGCGTCTTCCCCACGCCGATCTGCGAGAACGGCTTCACCGGCATGGCGCTCGGCGCCGCCGTCTGCGGGTTGCGTCCGGTGGTGGACATCATGTTCGGCGATTTCTGCATCGTCGCGGCCGACCAGATGTTCAACGGCATCGGCAAGTTCTCGCACATGTTCGGCGGCGGCTTCGGCGTGCCGGTGGTGGTGCGCGCCCGCGTCTCGCCGCAGGCGGGCTATGGCTCGCAGCACTCGATGGACCCCTCGGCCCTCTTCGCGCTCTACCCGGCCTGGCGGATCGTCTCGCCCTCCACCCCGCACGACTACATCGGCCTGATGAACGCGGCGCTCCGCTGCGACGACCCGGTGCTGGTGATCGAGCATCAGGACCTGTTCCAGACCACCGGCCCGGTGCCGAAGGACGACCTGGACTACATCGTCCCGCTCGGCCGCGCCCGCACCGCGCGCCCGGGCCGCGCCTGCACCGTGCTCACCTATTCCACCATGGTGCCGGCCAGCCTCCGGGCCGCCGAGGCGGCGGGCGTGGACGCCGAGATCCTCGATCTCCGCAGCCTCGATCCCGGCGGGCTCGACTGGCCCGCCATCGAGGCCAGCATCCGCCGCACCAACCGCGTGCTGATCGCCGAGCAGACGGCGCGCGGCACCAGCCATGGCGCGCGCATCGCGCAGGAGATCCAGGAGCGCTGCTTCGACTGGCTGGACACGGAGATCCTGCGCGTCACCGGCGGCACGGCCGCCCCCGTCGTCTCGCGCCCGCTCAATCTCGCGGCGCTGGGGGATGCCGCCGGCATCGAGGCCGCGTTGCGGCGGTTGACGGCGTGAGGGGCCCTTCCCGCCCAGCATGGAAATATGATATATCAAAGTAAACGCAGCCAAGGATCCTTCCCATGTCGCAGGCTCTCCTCCCCGCGAAGCCGGGCGCCATCCCGCCGGACGATGCCCTGCGTGCCCGCGCCCGCGCCGTCATTCCCGGCGGCCTCTGGGGCCATCTGAACGCGGCCAGGCTGCCCGAGGGATATCCGCAATACTTCGCCTCGGCCGAGGGCTGCCGCCTGCGGGATGTCAACGGGCGCGAGTACATCGACTTCATGTGCGCCTGGGGTCCCGTGGTTGTCGGCCACCGCCATCCCGCCGTGGAGGCCGCCGCGCGTCGCCAGGCCGGGCAGGGCGACTGTATGAACGGCCCCGCCCCGGTGCTGGTCGAGCTGGCGGAGCTGCTGGTCGTCACCGTCGCCCATGCCGACTGGGCGCTCCTGGCCAAGAACGGCACCGACGCCACCACGGCCTGCGTCACCATCGCCCGCGCCGCAACCGGCCGGCGCAAGGTGCTGGTCGCCCGCGGCTCCTATCATGGCGCGGTGCCCTGGTGCTCCCCCTCGCTGGCCGGGGTCACGGCGGAGGACCGCGCCCATATCCTGCCCTTCGACTACAACGACACCGCCAGCCTGGAAGCCGCCGCGGAGGCCGCGAAAGGCGATCTGGCCGCGGTGATCGTCACGGCGTTCCGCCATGATTTCGGTCGCCACCAGGAACTGCCCACGCCTGAATTCGCGCGCCACCTCCGCGCGCTGTGCGACGCGACCGGCGCCGCCCTCATCCTGGACGACGTGCGCGCCGGCTTCCGCATCGATCTCGGCGGCTCCTGGGAGCCGCTCGGCGTCCGCCCCGACCTTTCCGCCTTCAGCAAGGCCATCGCCAACGGCCATCCGCTCGCCGCCGTCACCGGGCGGGACCGCTTCCGCCAGGCCGCGACCGAGGTCTACACCACCGGCTCCTTCTGGTGCGGCGCCGTGCCCATGGCGGCCGCCGTGGCCACCATCCAGGAGTTGCGCCGCCTCGACGGCCCGGCCCACATGCGCGCCATGGGCGAGCGCCTGCGCGCGGGGCTCGACGCCCTGTCGCGCCGGTACCGGCTGCCCGTCCGCCAGACCGGGCCGGCGCAGATGCCGCTGATGATCTTCGACAACGATCCGGACTGGGCGAAGGGCGACGCCTTCTGCGCCACGGCCCTGCGGCACGGGGCCTACTTCCACCCCCGCCACAACATGTTCCTCTCCTGCGCGCACACGGAAGAGGATATCGACCGCGCGCTGGAGGCGGCGGAGGCCGGGTTCCAGGCGGTGGCCCGCGGCTAGCCGGCGGGCCAGCGCGCCCTACAGCTCCACCTGCCAGAACAGCGGGAAGCTCGACTGGATCAGGTTCCGCAACCGCGCGCGGTATCCGGCCGGACGCGAGAACTGGCCCCACATCACGCTCGGCACCAGCTCGTAGGCGACCCGCTGGATGCGCTCGGCCACCCCGCGGCGCGCCGCCGCATCGGGCGCGCGCGCGAAGTCCGCCAGCAGGGCGGTGATCCGCGCGTCGCAGCTCCGGCCGGGATAGTCGGAGCAGTTGTTCGCCACGTAGAAGTGGTTCAGCGGCGAC
This sequence comes from Pseudoroseomonas sp. WGS1072, assembly GCF_049340465.1. Taxonomy (NCBI): domain Bacteria; kingdom Pseudomonadati; phylum Pseudomonadota; class Alphaproteobacteria; order Acetobacterales; family Acetobacteraceae; genus Pseudoroseomonas; species Pseudoroseomonas sp. WGS1072. The sequence goes on from NZ_JBMPSU010000001.1 coordinate 191,001, forward strand.
ATCATGTCCACGCCATTGGCATAGACCGGGAACAGGCTCCAGCCATCCGGCCGGGCGCGGCGCGCCAGCACCGTGCCCCAGTCCATCACCTGCTCGTCCACCACGAAGCCGGCCTGCTTCATGTTCTCGGCCAGCACATGCCCGGCGGTCTGCGAGATCGAGCCGGAGACCTCCAGCATGACCACCGGCTCGCCCTTGTAGCCGGTGCGCGCCAGCTCCGCCTTCGCGGCCCGGACATCGAAGCGCGCGACCTCCGCGCCGGCGGCGGTCTCCAGCGGCGCGTCGCACATCCAGAAGGAGGGGCAGTTCTCCACCCGGAAGCGCGGCGGAATGCCGATGGCGCCCAGGATCTCCTTCTGGTCGACGAGCTTCCACATCACCCGCCGCACGGCGGGATCGGCGAAGGGGCCGCTCGCATGGTTCAGGCGGAAATTGCCCTGGAACATGTCAATGCCCTTCAGCTCCATCAGCCGCAGGTCGCGGTTGCGGCCGAGCAGGTCGAGGAAGTCGAAGGGCAGGTACTGCATGTAGTCGATCTCGCCGGCGATGAGCGCGTTCACCCCGGTGGTGTCATCGGGCATGGTCTTCAGCACCAGCTCGTCGATCCTCACCGCCTTGCCGCCGGCCAGGAAGTCCGCCGGCTCGGCCCGCGGGACGTAGCGCGCGTTCCGCCGCAGCACCATCCGGTCGCCCGTGCGCCACTGGTCGCGCGCGAAGGTGAAGGGGCCGGAGCCGATGATCTCGGTGATGCGCGCATCGCCGGCGGGGAGGATGCGGGCGGGCATGATGAAGGGCACCGGGGCGTTCGGCTTGCCCAGCACCTCCAGCATCAGCGGAAACGGCTCCTTCAGGGCGATGCTGAAGCTGCGCGCATCCTCGACCCGCATCGTCCGCATCGCCGCCAGCAGCATGCGCCCGAGGCTGTCGCGCGAGGCCCATCGGCGCAGGGAGGCGACGCAGTCCTCGGCCGTCACCGGCGCGCCGTCGTGGAAGGCCAGGCCGTCGCGCAGGGTGAAGCGCCATTCCAGCCCGTCGGCCGAGACGGTGTGGCCCTCCGCCATCTGCGGCCGGACCGTGCCGCCGGAATCCTGGGCGAAGAGCGTGTCGAAGACATGATAGCCGAAGCTGCGCGTGATCGCGGCCGTGGTCGCATGGGGATCGAGGACCACCACCTCGGATTCCAGCATCACCGTGATGGAACCGGCGGCGCGCGCCGGGCGCGGCGCGGCGAGAAGCGCCGGCATGGCGACGGCGCCCGCCCGGAGAAGACCGCGGCGCGTGGTGCTCAGCTCGAACATGGACATCCCCCTGTCTGCCGGGGCGGTTCCTGACGGCCCCGGTGCCTCTGCGCTCATCCTAGGCCATAGATGTCCTCTTGCAACATATGATATATCATTGAGGAGCCGACAGTCCGGACCTCTGCCTAGGCCCGGCCTCCGGGTGCCCTCAGTCCGGCTCTGGCAGGGTCGGCGCGTCGGTGAGGCGGTCGTGGATCGCCAGCAGCGCCTTAAGCGGATCGGTCTCCTTGCCCGCCGGCGCCGTGGCCGCGCCCTTGGTCGTCCAATAGACGGCATCCTCGACCCAGCGGATCAGCGCCGCCGCGTCGCCGGAGAGCTTGTCGCGCTGGTCATAGGCCTCGGCGTTGATCGCACCCAGCAGGGCGGCGGCATCTCCGCAACGGCGTGATCGAGGTGCGGCAGGTCAAGCGGGAAGCCCGCTGCAGGTCCCCATGCATCCGGCCCTGGCGGTCGAGCTGGCCCATGTGCCATCCGACCGGATCACCTTCCTGATACGACAGGACAGCGGCGCGACGCCTGGCAGAGGCCGCAGCGGCCATCCATCAGATCGCGGCCATCACCGGCCATCGCACATTGTCGGAGGTGGAAAGATACACGCGGGCGGCGGAACAGCCGCGCCTGGTCCAGGCCGCCATGGCCCGAATGGAGAACGGCGGCTTGCAAACCAAATCCACCGAAACTCGCAAACCGGAAGAAACCGGCACTGAATCAGTATTTCGGGGAATTTCTGGCGCGCCCGAGAGGATTCGAACCCCTAACCTCCAGATCCGTAGTCTAGCGCTCTATCCAGTTGAGCTACGGGCGCTGGCCAGTGGCGGGGGAATAACCGAGGCCCTTCCCCCGCGCAAGAGGCATTTTTGCGTCGTTACGCGGCCAGCTTGTCCAGCTCGCGCAGCACCGCATCGCCCATGACGCTGGTCCCGACGCGCGCGGTGCCATGGCCCATGATGTCGGCCGTGCGCAGGCCGCCGGCCAGGACCTTCTCCACCGCCTGCTCGATCATCGCCGCATCCTCCTCCATGCCGAAGGACCAGCGCAGCAGCATGGCGAAGGACAGCAGCTGGGCGCAGGGATTGGCGATGCCCTTACCGGCGATGTCCGGCGCGGAGCCGTGCACCGGCTCGTAGAGCGCGTGGCGGCGGCCGGAGGAATCCGGCGCGCCCAGCGTGGCCGAGGGCAGCATGCCGAGGGAGCCGGTCAGCGCCGCGGCGAGATCGGAGAGCAGGTCGCCGAAGAGATTGCTGGCGACGATGACGTCGAACTGCTTCGGCCGCGAGCAGAGCTGCATCGCGCAATTGTCGGCATACATGTGGCTCAGCTCGACATCCGGATACTCGGACTTGCCGACCTCGCTCACCACGGCGCGCCAGAGGCGGCCCGACTGCATGACATTCGCCTTCTCGACGCTGGTCATCTTGCCGGTGCGCTTGCGCGCCAGGTCGAAGGCGACGCGCGCCACGCGGGCGATCTCGTCCTCGGTATAGACCTCGGTGTCGATGCCGCGCCGCTTGCCGTTGGGCAGCGTCTCGACGCCGCGCGGCTCGCCGAAATAGATGCCGCCGGTGCTCTCGCGCACGATCATCAGGTCGAGCCCGCGCACCACATCGGGCTTCAGACTCGACGCATCGACCAGCGGCTCCAGCACGAGCGCCGGACGCAGATTGGCGAAGAGACCCAGCTCCTTGCGCAGCCGCAGGATGCCGAGCTCAGGCCGCTTCTCGAAGGGCAGGCCATCCCATTTCGGGCCGCCGACCGAGCCGAAGAGCACGGCATCCGCGTTCAGCGCGCGCTCCACCGTGGCATCCGGGCAGGGCGAGCCCTCGGCATCCAGCGCGGCGCCGCCGACCAGCCCTTCCTCGAGCGCGAAGCTCACATGCCGGCGCCGGTCCATCCATTCGATGACGCGGCGCACCTCGCGCATGACCTCGGGGCCGATGCCATCGCCGGGGAGAACCAGCAGTTTCTTGTTGGCCGACATGGGCGTGTCTCGTCCCTCTTTCTCTCCGGGCCCGCCGCCAGCCGGCGGGCCACCCTCATTCGGCGGCGTCCTGGTACAGCCAGGGCTGCGCCGCGCGCCGCTTCGCCTCATAGCCATCGATGGCCGAGGCACGCTGCATGGTCTGGCCGATATCGTCGAGCCCGTTCAGCAACAGGTGGCGACGCAGCGGGTCGATCTCGAAGGGGATCTCCTCCCCGTTCGGGCGCACCACCACCTGCCGCTCCAGATCGATCGTGAGGCGCGCATTCTCGCCCATGCGCGCATCCTCCATCAACTGATCGCAGATCTCGCGCGGCAGCTTCACCGGCAGGATGCCGTTCTTGAAGCTGTTGTTGTGGAAGATATCGGCGAAATCGGGCGCGATGACGCAACGGATGCCGAAATCCAGCAGCGCCCAGGGCGCGTGCTCGCGCGAGGAGCCGCAACCGAAATTCTCGTGCGCGATCAGGATCTCCGCCCGGCGGTAGGGTTCCTGGTTGAGCACGAAGTCCGGATTCTCGCTGCCATCCTCGCGATAGCGCAGATTGGCGAAGGCGGCCTTGCCGAGGCCGGTGCGCTCGATGGTCTTGAGGAAGCGCGCCGGGATGATCTTGTCGGTATCGACATTGGCCATCGGCAGCGGCGCGGCGATGCCGGTCAGGGTGGTGAAGGCGTCCATGGATCAGTGCCTCCCTTGGGCGGCGAGCTGGCGCACATCGGTGAGGTGGCCAGTGATGGCGGCGGCGGCGGCCATGGCCGGCGAGCAGAGATGCGTCCGCCCCCCCGGCCCCTGCCGCCCCTCGAAATTGCGGTTCGAGGTGGAGGCGCAGCGCTGGCCCGGCGTCAGCTTGTCCGGGTTCATGCCGAGGCACATCGAGCAGCCCGCCTCGCGCCACTCGAAGCCGGCCTCCCGGAAGACGGCGTCCAGCCCCTCGCGCTCGGCCTGCTGCTTCACCAGGCCCGAGCCCGGCACCACCATGCCGCGCACGCCCTCGGCCACGCGGCGGCCGCGCACGATCTCGGCGGCAGCGCGCATGTCCTCGATGCGGCTGTTGGTGCAGGAGCCGATGAAGACGACATCGACCTTGAGATCGGTCAGCTTCTGGCCGGGCGTCAGGCCCATGTACTCGACCATGCGGCGGAGCTGCGCCCGGCGCGCCTCGTCCTGCCCGCTCTCGGGGTCCGGCACGGTCGCGGTGATCGGCAGCACGTCCTCGGGGCTGGTGCCCCAGGAGACCATCGGCACGATCTCGGCGGCGTCCAGCACCACCTCCTTGTCGAAGACCGCGCCCTCATCCGTCGGCAGGCTGCGCCACCATTCGATGGCCCGCTCCAGCATCTCGCCCTGCGGCGCGAAGGGGCGGCCCTTGATGTACTCGAAGGTCGTCTCGTCCGGCGCGATCATGCCGGCGCGGGCGCCGCCCTCGATCGACATGTTGCAGACGGTGAAGCGCCCCGCCATGTCGAGCGCGCGGATGGCCGAGCCGGCGAACTCGATGACATGGCCGGTGCCGCCCGCCGTGCCGATCCTGCCGATGATGGCCAGCACGATGTCCTTCGCCGTGCAGCCCGGCGGCAGGGTGCCGTCCACCGTCACGCGCATGTTCCTGGCGCGCTTCTGCAGCAGGGTCTGGGTGGCGAGCACATGCTCGACCTCGGAGGTGCCGATGCCGAAGGCCAGGGCGCCCATCGCGCCATGCGTCGAGGTGTGGCTGTCGCCGCAGACGATGGTCATGCCGGGCAGCGAGAGGCCCTGCTCCGGCCCGATGACATGCACGATGCCCTGGCGGGCGTCGGTCAGCGGGATATAGGGAACGTCGAAGGCCTTGACGTTCTTCTCCAGCGTCTCGACCTGCAGCCGGCTCTCGGGGTCCTCGATGCCGGTGTAGCGGGAGGCGTCGGTGGCGATGTTGTGGTCGACCACCGCCATGGTGCCCTCGCGGCGGCGCAGGGAGCGGCCGGCCATGCGCAGCCCCTCGAAGGCCTGCGGGCTGGTCACCTCATGCACGAGATGCCGGTCGATGTAGAGAAGCGCGGTGCCGTCCGGGAGTGTCTCGACGACATGGGCGTCCCAGATCTTGTCGTACAGCGTCCGCGGCTTCGTGGCCGACATCGTGTGGTTTCCTCGTGGCAGGTGGTTCATGCCCGCGCGGCGCGGGGCTGGGGCCCATACCGCCCGGGTAGCCATTCGCCCGGGGGCCGAGACCCCAGGGCCGGCGCCGGCCCCTCTCGGGGACCGGCTCCCGCCATCAGGTTGCGATCCCCGATGGCGGAGGCAAGGGGCTCACTCCTTGGCGCGCGGAGCGGCCTTCTCGGCGATGCGGGCGGACTTGCCGGTCCGGCCACGCAGGTAATACAGCTTGGCGCGGCGCACCTTGCCGCGGCGCAGCACGGCGATCTCGGCCACGTTCGGGCTGTAGAGCGGGAAGACGCGCTCGACACCCTCGCCGTAGGAAAGCTTACGCACCGTGAAGTTGCTGTGCAGGCCCTTGTTGGAACGGGCGATCACCACGCCCTCATAGGCCTGGGTGCGGGTGCGCTCGCCCTCGACCACCTTCACCATCACGCGGACGGTGTCGCCGGCGGCGAACTCGGGCACGGCACGGGCAGAGAGCAGGCGCTCCTTCTGTTCCGTGTCGAACTGCTGCAGCAGGTTCATGGCAAAAATCCTCTCGTCAATCCGTTTAGGCGGCGCGGGCCGCCCGTTCAATCCTGTGTCTCAACAAGCCGGCCATGCGGGCCGCCCCGCCGGGCCCATAAGTCGGGCCGCCGTTCGCGCGTCGCCGCCTCCGCCTGCTCCCGCCGCCATCGCGCCACCGCCGCGTGGTGGCCGGACAGCAGCACCTCCGGCACCCGCCGCCCCTGCCACTCCACCGGGCGGGTGTAGTGCGGGTATTCGAGCAGCGGCGCCGCGGCCTCGGCGAAGCTTTCCTCGGTGGCGCTCTCCGCCCCGCCCATCACGCCCGGCAGCAGCCGCACGCAGGCATCGAGCAGGACCAGCGCCGCCGGCTCGCCGCCCGAGAGCACGAAGTCGCCCACCGAGACCTCGCGCAGGCCGCGCGCCTCGATCACCCGCTGGTCCAGGCCCTCGTAGCGGCCGCAGACCAGGACCAGGCCCGGCCCCGCCGCCAGCTCCCGCACCAGCGCCTGATCGAGCAGGCGCCCGCGCGGGGTCAGGTAGATCAGCGGGCGGGCCGGCCCTTCCGCCAGGGCGGCGGCGCAGGCGGCATCGACCACGTCCGGCCGCATCACCATCCCGGCGCCGCCGCCGCAGGGCGTGTCGTCCACGCTGCGGTGGCGGTCGGTGGCGAAGTCGCGGATCTGCAGCGTGTCCAGGCGCCAGAGACCCTCCCGCAGGGCGCGGCCGGCCAGGGAATGGCCGAGCGTGCCCGGAAACATCTCCGGGAAGAGGGTGAGCGCGGTGGCGTGCCAGCTCACGCGCCGCCCCCCCGCACGCCGCGCGGCCCGCTGCGCCGCGGCGCGTCCTGCCGGCGCGGCAGCGACTGCAGCGGCTCCGGCGGCGCGCCGGCCTCGGCTTCCGGCGCCGCCATCACCGCCTCGGGCGGCGCGGCGACGAGGAAGCCCCCGGCCAGATCCACCACCGGCACGGCGGCCCGGGTGAAGGGCAGCAGCAGCTCCCGCCCCTGATCCGCGGCGACGGTCAGGAAGGCGCCGGCACCGTAATCCTCCACCGCCCGCACCTGGCCGAGCGCCCGACCCTCCGCATCGCGGACGTCGAGGCCGATCAAGTCGGCGAGGTAGAACTCCTCCTCCTCCGGTGGCGGCAGCAGGTCGCGCGCCAGATAGAGCCGGGTGCCGGTCAGCTTCGCCGCGGCCTCGCGGTCGGCGACGCCCTCGATGCGCGCCAGACCGCCACTCAGCCAGTGCAGCACGAAGCGCGTCCCGCCGCTCTCGTCGGAGAGCGGGCCGTAAGCGGCGATGGCCGCCGGGTCGGCGGTGAAGGACTGGACACGGACAAGGCCCCGCACACCGTGCGGCCGTCCGATCTCCCCCACCAGGATACGCTTGCTGCCCATGGCGCGTGACGATCAGCCGCCCGGACTTCAGCCCGCGGCGGCCGCGGCGGCGCGCTCCTGCGCCTTCTTCTTCGGCGCGGCCTGCTTCGGCTGCTCGCGGAAGACCGGCATCGGCGCCAGCTCGGCGCGGCCGAGGAACTTCGCCACGCGGTCGGTCGCCACCGCGCCGTTGCTCAGCCAGTGCTTGATGCGCTCGTCGAACAGGCGCACGCGCTCGGCGTGGTCGGAGGGCAGCATCGGGTTGTAGCTGCCCACCTTCTCGATGAAGCGGCCGTCGCGCGGGGAGCGGCTGTCGGCCACCACGATGTGGTAGTAGGGGCGCTTCTTGGCGCCGGCGCGCGCGAGGCGGATCTTCAGGCCCATGATCTTTGGCTCCGTAGTGGGTGTCGTCGGTGGTTCAGAAGGGGCGCTTGCCGCCCCCCATGCCAGGAAGGAGCGCGCCGAGACCGCCGCGCATCAGGCCCTTCTGGCCGAGCTTGTTCATCCGCTTCATCATCGCGGACATGTCGTCGAACTGCTTGAGCAGCCGGTTGACCTCCTGCACCGAGGTGCCGGAGCCGGCGGCGATGCGCCGCTTGCGGGAGGCCTTCAGGATCTCCGGGCTGCGGCGCTCCTTCGGCGTCATGCTGCCGATGATCGCCGCCTGGCGCTTCAGGATGCTGTTGTCGAGCTTGGCCTCGTCGATCTGGCCCTTCAGCTTGCCGATGCCCGGCAGCATGCCGAGGATGCCGGACAGCGAGCCCATCTTGCCGATCTGCTTCAGCTGCGCCGCATAGTCCTCCAGGTCGAACTGACCCTTCTGCATCTTGGCGGCGAGCTTCTCCGCCTCGGCCTTGTCGATCGTCTCGGCGGCGCGCTCGACCAGGGAGACGATGTCGCCCATGCCCAGGATGCGGCTGGCGATGCGGTCGGGGTGGAAATCCTCCAGCGCGTCCAGCTTCTCGCCGGCGCCGAGCAGCTTGATCGGCGCGCCGGTCACGGCCCGCATGGACAGCGCGGCACCACCGCGCGCATCGCCGTCGATCCGGGTCATGACGATGCCGGTGAGGCCGACGCGCTCGTTGAAGGCGCGCGCCGTCTGCACCGCGTCCTGGCCGGTCATGGCATCGACGACCAGCAGGCTCTCATGCGGCCGCACCGCGGCCTTGACCTCGGCCACCTCCGCCATCAGCGCCTCGTCGATCGAGAGGCGGCCGGCGGTGTCGAGGATGACGACGTCGTAAAGCTCGCCGCGCGCCACCTTCATGGCGCGCTCGGCGATCTGCAGCGGGGTCTGGCCCTGCACGATCGGCAGCGAGGTGACGCCGGCCTGCCGCGCCAGCGTCTCCAGCTGCAGCTGCGCCGCCGGGCGGTGCACGTCGAGGCTGGCCAGCAGCACCTTCTTCTTGTCGCGCGTGCGCAGCCGCAGCGCGATCTTGCCCGAGGTGGTGGTCTTGCCCGAGCCCTGCAGGCCGATCATCAGGATCGGCACCGGGCTCGCCGCGGCCAGGCTGAGGCCGGGGACATGCTCCACCCCCTCGCCGCCGCCGAGCGCCTCGACCAGGCAGTCGTTGACGATCTTGATGACCTGCTGGGCCGGCGAGACGGAGCGGATGACATCGGCGCCGACGGCGCGCTCGCGCACCTTGGCGACGATGTCCTTGACCACCGGCAGCGCGACATCGGCCTCCAGCAGGGCGATGCGCACCTCGCGCGAGGCCTCGGCCACGTCGGCTTCGGTCAGCGCGCCACGGCGGCGCAGCCGGTCGAACACCCCGTTCAGCTTGCCCGAAAGCGCCTCGAACATCCGCCCTCACTGCCGGCGCCCTGCCGAGCGCCCAAAACAAAACGCGCCGCTGCGCGAGCCTTCGCGGAGCGACGGAGCCGGGCCTCTCCGGGAGGCGTCCGACCATGATGACCGGGCACAGGCCCGGGCCGGGGCGATGTAGTTGATCGGCGGCGGGGGGTCAAGCGGAACCGCCCTCCCCTCCGCCACCGGCCCGCGCCGGCTACTTCTTCTCGATGTTCCAGAAGACCAGGATCGGCGCCGTCAGCACGCCCGAGACATTGCTCCGCCGGGCATAGGGCTGGTCGTACTGGCCGAGCACCCGGTAGGGCTGCACCTCGGCCAGCCGCCGGTGCAGCGCCTCGGTCGCCGCCTTCTGCGAGGCGGCGTCCACCGCCTCGACCACGCCGTTGCGCAGCCGCTCCGCCTCGGCATCGCAGGGCCAGCCGGCCCAGGCGCGCTCACAGGCCATGTTGGTGCCGATATTGGTGATCGGCGACTGCATGGTGGCGCCGGAGGCGAAGGTGACGAAGAGGTTCCAGCCGCCCTGGTCGAGCGTGCCGCGGTTCTGCTGCCGGGTCGTCACCGTGCCCCAGTCGGAGAACTGCAGGTCGACATTCAGCCCGGCCTTGCGCAGCGATTCCGCCGCCACCTCGGCCATGCGGCCGATCGGCGCGATGTCGTAGGTCGAGGTCAGCACCACCCGCTCGCCCTTGTAGCCGCTCTCGGCCAGCAGGCGGCGGGCGGTCGCCAGATCGGGCTTCGCATAGCCCGCCGCGCCGGCCTCGGTGCCGTTCGGGCTGCCGCAGACGAAGTAGGAGTCGCAGCGCCTCCACCACTTCTCGTCACCGAAGCCGGCGGTCAGGAAGTCGGCCTGGTCGGTGGCATAGGCGAGCGCCAGCCGCGCGCGCGGGTCGTTGAAGGGCGGGTGCAGGTGGTTGGGGCGCAGCATCGCCTGGCCGGGCAGGCTGGAATAGGTCTCGACCTTCACGTCGCGGCTCCGGGCCAGCACCGGCACCAGGTCCTGGCTCGGCTGTTCCCAGAGGTCGATCTCCCCGGTCTGGATCGCCGCCGCCGCCGTCGCCGCATCGGGCATGATCACCCATTCGACGCGGTCGAGCTTCACCACCCGGCCCCCGGCCAGCCCGTCCGGCGGCTCGGCCCGCGGCACGTAGTCGGGGTTGCGGTCATAGACGACACGGGCGCCGCTCTGCCACTCGCCCCGGTTGAAGCGGAACGGGCCGCTGCCGACGGTCTCCGTCACCGGCTTCATCGGGTCGGTCAGGGCATCGCTCTCGCGCATGATGACCGGGATCTGGCCGACGCCGGAGCCCAGCGCGAAGGGCACCATGCCCGTCGCCGTCTTCAGCCGCAGGGTGAAGCTGCGCCCGTCCACCGCCTCCAGCGCGGCGGTGTATTCGGCAAGCTTCACGCCGACCGTGTCGCGCGCCATCCAGCGCTTCAGCGAGGCGATGACATCCTTCGTCGTCACCGGCTGGCCATCGTGGAACTTCAGCCCCTCGCGCAGGCGGAAGGTCCAGACCAGCTTGTCGTCCGAGACGCTGTAATCCTGCACCATCATCGGCTGCGGCTGCAGCTTCGAATCCCAGGCGAAGAGCGTCTCGTAGATCATCAGCCCGTGCATGCGGGTGATCAGGATCGAGCCATGCACAGGGTCGAGCGACTTCAGGTCGGCATGTGGCGCGACGCGCAGCACGCTCTTCGGCGCGGGCTGCGCCGCGGCGCCGGGCGCCCCGGCCAGCATCAGGGCGGGAAGCAGCGGCAGGGCGAGCAGGGCCGCGCGGCGGGAATGGGTCAAGGAGGCTCTCCGAATCAGGATCTGCGGTGAAGATGCAAGACCCGTGCCCGGTGGCTGGCAAGCCGCAGGCTGCCATCGGGCTGCAGCCACAGGCAGGGGCGGTGCCGCCAGGGTCCGTGCGACAGGTCGGCCAGGGCGCGGCCGCCCGGCAGGGGTGTCAGCCGGCAGCGCGCGCCGATGCCCCCGGCCCAGTCGAAGCGGGCCTCGCCCTCCGGCGTGACGCGCAGCCCCGTGCCGAGGACGGGATCGGTCCATTCGCCCGCCAGGGCCGGATCGGGCGCCAGCCCCTCCGGCACGCGCAGCAGGCGCCGCGCCACCCCGCCCACCATGCCGGCCAGCGCATCCGGCCCCTCGGCGCGCAGGCGGATGTCGAGATAGGCCGGAAGGCTGCGCCATTCGCCGCCCGGCGCCGCCACCAGCCGCTCGAAGCCGCCCATGACGCTGATCGAATCCGCCGCCAGCTCGGCCCAGAAGGGACCTTCGGCGGCGGCGAAGAGGCCGGGCGGCACCGCCAGGGGTGCCGCGGGCAGCGGCTCGCCGGTCAGGGCGGCCATGACGCGCAGCGCCGGCCAGAGCGCCTCCTCCTCCCGGTTGGTCAGCACCACCACGCCGAGACCCAGCTCGGGCGCCATCAGGACATGGTTGCGATACCCCGGCAGCGAGCCGCCATGCCCCACCAGCGCCACCCGGCCCAGCGCGCTGCGGACCAGTCCCAGGTGATAGACGCTCTCGCTGCCATCGGCGAAGCGGCGCGGCGCCGCCAGCCGCTCCAGGATCCCGGCCAGCGGCCCCCGCCCGGCCATCAGCGCAGCCGCCCAGCGGGCCAGCGCCGTGGCGCTGCCGGCCAGGCCGCCGGAGGCGGAGAAGTGCAGGCCATAGCGCCCGCGCCGCCAGCCGGCCCCATCCCACCAGTAGCCGGTGGCGAGGCCCGGCACGGGCACGCTCTCATCCTCGGGGAAGGCGAAGGGCAGGTCCAGCGGTGCGAAGAGCCGGCGGCGCAGCGCCTCGGGATAGCTGACGGCGCGCCGCTCCGGCAGGATGCGCTGCGCCAGCCGCCAGCCGGTGTTGGAATAGGCCATCTCGGTGCCGGGCGCGGCATTGAGGGCGGGGATGCGGCGGGCGACCGAGAACACCTCCTCCGCCGTCAGGCTGGCGGTGAAGGGCACGCCCTGCTGCCAGAGCAGCTCCATCATGTCCGGCAGGCCGCCGGTCATGTCGAGCGCGCGCTCCAGCGGGACCGCCGCCACCGCCGGCGGCAGCCCGTCCAGCAGCGTGCCCAGGGGCGCCTCCAGCGGGATCTCCTCCAGCAGCAGCGTGGCGGCCAGGAAGTGCTTGCTGATCGAGGCCAGGCGGTTCGGCGTGTCGGGGGTGAAGGGAAGGCCGTGCTCCAGGCTGGCGAAGCCGCCGGCCGCGGCATGGCGGATGCCGGCCGTGTCGAAGAGCAGGATGGCCCCGCCCGGCCCCCGTGCCTCCGACCAGGCGCCGGCGAGGGCGGCGGCCTCCGCCGCGGCGGCATTCCAGTCGGGCATGGTCCTGCGCTCCTCGCCGGTGGGTGGGGCGCATTCTTCGGCGCGCGGGCGGAAAGGGGAAGCCCCGGCCGCGCGCCGGCCGCGTCAGGCGTCGAGCAGCACGCTGAAGCCGCCCATGATCATGCGCTTGCCATCGAAGGGCATGTCCTTGGGCGGTTCCTTCATCCGCTCATCCGTCATCATCGCCTGGACGGCGGCGTCGCGCGCCGCGCGGTCGCGATACTCGATCCAGGCGAAGACCACCGCCTCCTCCTCCGTCGCATGGACGGCGCGGCGGAAATCGGTGCGCTGACCCTCCGGCACGTCATCGCCCCAGGCCTCGACCACGCGCAGCGCGCCGAGCTCCCGGAAGACCGGCAGGATCCCGCGCGCCATCGCGACGTAATCCGCCTTGCGCCCCTGCGGGACCGGCAGGACGAAGCCATCGACATAGCCGCCGGTGCCACCGCCCTCGTCCATCAGCGGGGCGAAGCCGCCATGGATCAGCCGCCTGCCATCGAAGGGCATGGCCGCGCCCAGGGCCTGCATCGCCGGGTCGGTGCGGAAGCGCGCATTCGCCGCGTCGCGCGTGGCGCGATCGGGGTACTCGACCCAGGAGAAGACCACCGTCTCCTCCGGCGTCGCCTGCACCGCGCCCCAGAAGTCGTTCAGCTTGCCCCTCGGCACATCGTCACCCCAGGCCTCGACGCAGCGGGTGGCCCCGAAGCCACGGAACAGCGCCGCGGCCTCGGCGGCGTGGCGCGCATAGGCCTCCCTGCTGCCGGTGGGAACGGTGACCACGAAGCCTTCCACATAAGCCATGCCTGGGTTTCCTCCTCCCGTTGACCCACGCTTCCTGCCGCGATTTTAGGTTGATATCAACTATAAACCCCATGGCCGGGGCACGCTTGGCGCGATCGTGAAAGTCCGCTCCTTCCGACCCTTTCCGCGGGAGGGGGCGCGACCCCCTCCCTCCTCCCGACTCCGGGCGCCAACGCGCCCCTACGCCACCGCCGCCGGCTGCCGCAGGGCCGCAGCGATCAGCGGCATGCCGATCCGCGCCGGGTCGGTCATCAGCGACTCGGGGTGGAACTGCACCGCCGAGAGCGGCAGGCGCCGGTGCTCGATCGCCATGACCACGCCATCCTCCGTCTCCGCCGTCGCCACCAGCTCCGCCGGCAGGTCGAGGCGCCGGGCGTGCAGGGAGTGGTAGCGCCCGACGGTGAAGGTCCCGGGCAGCCCCGCCAGCAGCCGCCCGCCGAGGTTGCGGATGCGGGAGGGCTTGCCGTGCATCGGGCGGGACAGCAGGTCCAGCGTACCGCCGAAATGCTCCACCATGCCCTGCAGGCCGAGACAGACGCCGAAGCCCGGCAGGCCGCGCCGGATGAGGAGGTCGAGCGTGTCCGACATGGCGAAGTCCGCCGGCCGGCCCGGCCCCGGCGAGAGCAGCACGAGGTCCGGCGCCTCCCCCTCCCGCAGCGCCTGGCGCGCCATCCCTGGCCGCAGTGTGCGGACCGAGGCACCCGCGGCCCGCAGGTAGCCGGCCAGGGTATGCACGAAGCTGTCCTCGTGATCGACCAGCAGCACCCGCGCCCCCATGGCCGGGCGCGGCGCGGCGGGCGTGGCCGCCACCGCCGCCTCGCCGCGCAGTGTGGCCAGCATGGCGCTGGCCTTGAGCCGGCATTCCGCCTCCTCCGCCGCCGGGTCGCTGTCATGCAGCAGGGTGGCGCCGGCGCGCACCTCGGCGATGCCGTCCCGCAGCCGGATCGTGCGCAGCGTCAGGCCGGTGTTCATGTTGCCGTCGAAGGTCATGCGGCCGATGGCGCCGCCGTACCAGCGCCGCGCCGAGCGCTCCTCCGCCTCGACATGCCGGATCGCCCAGCGCTTCGGCGCGCCGGTCACCGTCACCGCCCAGGCATGGGAGAGGAAGCCGTCCAGCGCGTCCATCTCCGGCAGCAGCCGGCCCTCGACATGGTCCACCGTGTGGATCAGCCGCGAGTACATCTCGATCTGCCGCCGGCCGATGACCTTCACCGTGCCGGGGACGCAGACGCGCGACTTGTCGTTGCGGTCCACGTCGGTGCACATGGTGAGCTCGCTCTCCTCCTTCTCGGAATTGAGCAGGGCGCGGATGTTCGCCGCGTCCTCCAGCGCGTCGGCGCCGCGCCGGATGGTGCCGCTGATCGGGCAGGTCTCGATGCGTCCCTCCTCGACGCGGACGAACATCTCCGGGCTGGCGGCGACCAGGAACTCGCCCTCGCCCAGGTTCATCAGCGCGCCATAGGGCGAGGGATTGACCCGCCGCAGCCGCTCGAAGAGCACGCTCGGCGCCTCGTCGCAGCGGGCCGAGAAGGTCTGGCCCAGCACCACCTCGAAGAGGTCGCCGCGCGCGAAGGCCCGCTGCGCGCGCTCCACCATGGCGGCGTATTCCCCGGGCGCGAAGTCGCTCTCTGGCGGGGTGGCCTGCCCGCCGGGCCGGTGGGGGTCGGCCGGCGTCGCGCGCGGCAGCGCCTCGGTGGAGCCGCCATCGAGCAGGAAGTCGTAGCGGTGCAGCCGGGCGGTGCCGCGCATATGGTCCACCACCAGGATCTCGTCCGGCAGGTAGAGCACCAGGTCACGCTGGCCGGCGTCGCGCGGCAGGCGCAGCGGCATCGGCTCGAACTGGAAGACCAGGTCATAGCCGAAGGCGCCGTAGAGGCCGAGATGCGGGTCCTCCGCGCTGCCGAAGAGATCGCGCAGCGCCCGCAGCACGGAGAAGACGGAAGGCTGGCGGGAGCGCTCCTCCTCGGCGAACTGCGCCTCCGGCTCGCGCAGGGAAAGATGCAGGCTATCCGCCTCCCGCCGCATCGCGGCCAGCGCCGGCAGGCCGCGCAGCGCCGGGGCGATGACGCCGAGCAGCCGCCGGCCCCGCTCGTTCAGCCCGCGCAGCACCATCTCCCGCCCCCGGGCCGCGATCATCAGCGGCGGATCGGCGAAGCCCAGGTCCCAGCGGGTGTAGCGGCCGGGGAACTCGAAGGAGGATGAGAGCAGAACGCCGCGTTGCCGGTCCAGCCGGCCGGCGAGCTCGGCCAGGACCTGCCCGACGGGAGGGCCGCCGGCCCCTTCCCTGGCGAGATCCAGGGTCTGGCGCTGGATGGTGAGACCGCCCTGGGTCTGGTAACGCGTCTGCATCGGTCGCTCCGGGCTGGGCTGCCTCGGGTCCGGTGCGCATCGGCTGTCAGGATATGAAGATGGCCGCCCGGTACCCCGAGGCGGCCATGAAAAGGTTCGAGATCACACGGCCGCCTTATGAAAGGGGCCACCACCAGCTTGCAGGTTGGATGCGCGTGATCATGCGGGGAGCGTAGCGAAGCCCCCTGTCGCCCACAAGGGGAGAAACGCCATCCCACGGCGCCTTGCCGCCACGCCGCACGAGGCCGCACACTGCCCGCGAGATCCGGCCCATCGGCGAAGCCGCCCCGGCAGAGGGCGGCGGCCGTGGCGCCGGCGGGATGGCAAAGGCCCGGTACGACCGGCCCCTCTGAGGAGATCCGCTTCCGTGCGACGCAGACAGTTCCTGCAGGCCAGCCTGGCCCTCCCCTTGGCCGCTCCCCTGGCCATGACCGGCCTCGCCGCCCCCGCCCTGGCGCAGGCCGCCGCCCCGCTGCGCTTCGTGCCACATGCCGACCTGGCCAATTTCGACCCGATCTGGGGCACCCAGTACGTGGTGCGGAATGCCGGCATGCTGGTCTGGGACACGCTCTATGGCGTCGATTCCGCGATGCGGCCGCAGCGGCAGATGGTCGAGGCGGAGGAGGTCTCGGCCGATGGCCTGACCTGGACCTTCCGCCTGCGCCCGGGCCTCAGGTTCCACGACGGCGAGCCGGTGCTGGCGAAGGACGCCGTCGCCAGCCTCGCGCGCTGGTCGGCGCGGGACGGCATGGGGCTGATGATCCGCGCCCTCCAGCAGGAGCTGGTCGCGGTCGACGACCGCACCTTCCGCTGGGTGCTGAAGCAGCCCTACCCGAAGATGCTGCTGGCGCTCGGCAAGAACAACGCGCCCTGCGCCTTCGTCATGCCGGAGCGGATCGCGCGGACCGATCCGTTCCAGCAGATCACCGAGTATGTCGGCTCCGGCCCGATGCGCTTCCTGCGCGACGAATGGCTGCCCGGCGCCCGCGCCGTCTTCCAGCGCTTCGACGGCTACGTGTCGCGCGATGAGCCGGCCTCCTGGCTGGCCGGCGGCAAGCGCGTCGCCGTGGAACGGGTCGAATGGGTGATCATCCCGGATGCCGCGACGGCCGCCGGCGCCCTGCAGAGCGGCGAGGTGGACTGGCTGGAGACACCGCTGGCCGACCTGATCCCCGTGATGCGGCGCAACCGCAACATCGCGGTCGATATCGCCGATCCGCTCGGCAATGTCGGCGCCTTCCGCATGAACCACCTGCACCCGCCCTTCAACGACGTGCGCGCCCGCCGCGCCATCCTGATGGCGATGAGCCAGGAGGATTACATGCGGGCCATCGTCGGCAGCGACGATTCCCTCTGGAAGCCGATGGCGGGCTTCTTCGCCCCCGGCACCCCGCATTACAGCGAGGCCGGCGGCGAGATCCTGAAGCGCCGGCCGGACCTCGACGCGGCGAAGCGCCTGCTGGAGCAGAGCGGGTATGCCGGGCAGCCCGTCACCTGCATGGTCAGCCAGGACCTGGCGCCGCACAAGGCGATGGGCGACGTCACGGCCGACCTGCTGAAGCGCCTCGGCATGACCCTCGACTTCGTCGCCACCGACTGGGGCACGGTGGTCGGGCGGCGGGCGCAGAGGACGCCGCCGGGCCAGGGCGGCTGGAACATGTTCCACACCTGGCATTCGGGCGCCGACTGCGCCTCGCCTGTGGGCTATTCGGCGATCCGGGGCAATGGCGAGAAGGCCTGGTTCGGCTGGCCCGAAAGCCCGGCCACGGAGGCGGGCATCGCCGAATGGTACGCCGCCGCCACCCCCGCCGCCGAGCAGGCCGCCATCGACAGGATCAACGCCGCCGCCGTGGAGGATGTCGTCTTCGCGCCCCTCGGGCAGTTCATGGCCTACCAGGCCTGGCGCAGCAACGTCTCCGGCATCACCAAGGGGCCGGCGCCGCTGTTCTGGGACGTGAAGAAGGGGTGAGGCCCGCACCCGGGAGGGGGCACCGCCCCTTCCCGCGGGGCGGCGCGCCGTCAGTCGGGCCGGAAATCCATCGCCACCCCGTTGATGCAGTAGCGCTGGTGCGTGGGCGGCGGCCCGTCGGGAAAGACATGCCCGAGATGGCTGCCGCAGCGGGCGCAATGCACCTCGGTGCGGATCATGCCGTGGCTGCGGTCCGTGGTGGTGCCGACGGAGCCCTCGACCGGCGCGCCGAAGCTCGGCCAGCCGGTGCCGCTCTCGAACTTGCCGCCCGAGGCGAAAAGCGGCTGGCCGCAGCCGGCGCAGAGGAAGGTGCCGGGGCGCTTCTCGTGCAGCAGGGCGCAGCTGCCGGGCCGCTCGGTGCCATGCCCCCGCATCACGCGGTACTGCTCGGGGGTCAGGCGACGGCGCCATTCCTCCTCGCTGAGGGTCACTGGATAGGTGATCTGGTCCATGCGCGGTCTCCCGTCATCCCTGCCCGGCATATTGGGCGTGGCGCGCGGCGGGGGAAGGCCCGGTGGAGGGGAAGGCCCGGTGGAATTGTCCGGTGGAGCGGCGCCTCAGCCGCCCAGCGGGGTGAGGCGCGCCGCGGCGCCGGCCTCGCGCTCCCCGGCGGCGGGCGCGCCGAGCGCGATATCGGCCTCCTCGAGCCGGCGCCAGGCCCCTCCGCTCAGGATCTCGCTGGGCCGGAAGCGGGACTTGTAGGCCATCTTGCGGCTCTGCGGCACCCAGTAGCCGAGATAGACATAGGGCAGGCCCAGCTCCACCGCGCGGCCCACCAGCCAGAGCACGACGAAGGTGCCGAAGGAGCGCTTCTCCAGCTCCGGCTCGTAGAAGGAATAGACCGCGGAGAGGCCGTCGCTGAGCCAGTCGGTCAGGCAGCAGGCGAGCAGCGCGCCGCTGGCGTCGCGGAACTCGACCACGCCGCTCGAGATCGGCGTGTCCTCGACCATGGCGCGGTAGTCGTAGAAGCCCATCGCCGCCATGTCGCCATCCTGGTGGCGCGCCCGCTGATAGCGCTGGAACAGGGCGAACTGCTCCGCCGTGGCCCGGGCCGGGGTGGAGCGGCCCTCCAGCCCCTCATTGGCGCGCAGCACCCGGCGCTGGGTCCGGTCGGGCGCGAAGGCGGCGGCGTCGATGCGGATCGGGATGCAGGCCTGGCAGCCGTGGCAGACCGGCGAATAGGCGATGTTGTGGCTGCGGCGGAAGCCGGCGCGGGAGAGGCGGTCGTGCAGGGGTTCCGCGTCCGGGCCGGTCAGCTCGGTCACGATCTTCCGCTCCATCCGCCCGGCCAGGTAAGGGCAGGGCAGCGGCGCGGTCGTATAGAAGAACTGCGGTCGGCGGGCGGAGCGGTGGAGCATGTTTCCGGCAGTTTCCCCGGCCCCGACGCCGGACGCAACGACAGATACGCCTCATTCCCCAGGAACCAGGGAAAGCCTGCCCCCCGACTGGCGCGGGGCGGTCCCCAGTGGCAGCAGCGGCCGCCCCTCCGCCCCGCCGCCCCCCGCCCAGAGCGGCGCCTGATCGGCCCAGTGCGGCGAGAGCGGATGGCCCGACTGACCGGTGGCGATGACGGCCATGGCTCCCTCCGGGTCGCCGAGGTCGAAGACGGCGCGCAGCCCGGCCCCCTGCACATGGGCGAAGTCGCCGCGCATGCCGCCGCGGCTGATGGTGTGGTCGTCGCCGGCGGTGGGCAGGACGATGCCGCTCCAGGGGCCCAGCACAGGCAGGAAGCGCAGCAGGGGATGCTCCAGCCGGGCCTGGTGCGCCGCGCCCCAGCGCCAGGCGGCGGGCTCGGGGCCGAAGCGGCGGGCGAGATCCGCCACCGCCTCGCGCAGGGCCGTGGCGGCCAGCGCGGCGCAGGCGCCGCCCTCGGCGAAGGGCGGCGCGGCCTCGGTGGCCCCCGCCCCGGCCCCGGCTCCGGCCTTCGCTGGGCGGCACCAATGCGCCCCGCGCCCGTCCGGATGCAGCACGAAGCGCAGGAACTCCGCCGTCGGCGGCCAGCCGCCCTCGGGCACGCCGCCATGCGCCAGCGCCAGCCGCGCCGCCCGTGGCCACCAGGCGTTGAAGATCAGCGGCTGCGGCCGGTCCGGCGCCATCTCCCCCTCCCAGCCCAGCAGCAGGTCGCGCGCCGCCCCGGCCGGTCCCTCGGGGCGCGGCAGGGCCCGCAGCAGCGGCAGCATCTCGCGGGCGAAGAGGCTGACCGCGTCCCGCTGCATCACCGCCAGGTCGCCGGGCGCGTGGCGCTCGCGCTGCGCCAGCAGCTCGCCGATGCGGCGGAAGCGCCAGTCGCCATACCAGTCGCGGCCGAGATAGGGCCCGGCGCCCTCGGGCTGGATGCGGTTGTTGGCATTGGCCAGCGCGCCCCCGGGCGGGTTCTCGCGATGCGGCAGGTCGTCGAAGGGGACGAAGCCGAGCCAGTCATGGCTGCCGTCCCAGCCGGGCGCCGGCAGGCCGCCATCCCCGGCGCGGCGGACCGGCGTCCGGCCCGTGAGATAGAGGGCGATCCCCTCCCGCGCCGAGGCCACCATCAGGTTCTGCGGCGGCGAGGAGATCAGCGCCGCCGCCGCCCGTGCCGCCGCGAGCGAGGTGGCCCGGTTCAGCGCCAGCAGGCCATCCGCCGCGCGGTCCTGCGGCGCCAGATTGGCCATGCTGACGGCGAGCACCGTCCCCACCTCCGCCC
The DNA here is from genome assembly GCF_049340465.1 of Pseudoroseomonas sp. WGS1072. Lineage (NCBI taxonomy): Bacteria > Pseudomonadati > Pseudomonadota > Alphaproteobacteria > Acetobacterales > Acetobacteraceae > Pseudoroseomonas > Pseudoroseomonas sp. WGS1072. The sequence goes on from NZ_JBMPSU010000001.1 coordinate 211,226, forward strand.
CCTCGCCCCCCGCGCCATCCAGGTCGCTCACCACGGGCCCGTGCCGGGTCTCGCGCACCCGCAGCACCTCCGGCTCCCGGCCGCGGACGCGGATCACCTCCTCGCGGATCGTGAAGGGCCGCGGCCCTTCCGGCGTCTCGTAGCCCGCCGGCCCGGCCAGGCGCTCGACGAACAGGTCCTGGGTGTCGGAATGGGTGGTGGTGAAGCCCCAGGCCAGGGCCTCGTTGCGGCCGATCGGCATCAGCGGGATGCCAGGCGCGGTGGCGCCGGCGCGGAAGCGGCCGCCGGGCAGCTCGATCCGCGCCAGATACCACAGGATCGGCGCCTGGAAGCCGAGATGCGGGTCGGAGGCGAGCAGCGGCGCCCCCGTCACCGAGCGGGCGGCGGAGAGCGCCCAGGCGTTCGAGGCCGTGGAGGGCAGCGGGGCGTCGAGCGGGAAGCGCGGCAGGGCGGCGGCCAGGCGCGCGAGGCGCGCCGCCGGCGGCAGGTCCCGCGCCAAGCCGGCGAGATCGGCGCGGCCGGGGCTTTCATCCGCCGGCCAGAGCTCGGCCAGCCGCTCCGGCGGCAGCAGCGCCGCCAGCCGCGCCCGGTCCAGCTCGGTGCGCCAGTTGTTCGACAGCCACAGGCCCATGGTCTTGGCCCAGAGCAGCGAATCCGCCGGCCGCCAGGGCTCGGGCGCGCCGAGCGGCAGGAACTCCGGCGCCGCCAGCCGGCCGCGCTCGCCGATCCAGGCATTCACCCCCTCGGCATAGGCCTCCAGCATGTCGCGCCCCTCGGGCGAGAGCGCCAGGACATCCGCCTCGGCGCGCTGGCGCAGGCCGAGGGTGCGGCTGAAGCGATCGGCGCGCAGCGCGGCCGGGCCGGCGATCTCGGAGAGCCGGCCGGCGGCGTTGCGCCGCATCAGCTCCATCTGGAACATCCGGTCACGCGCATGCAGCCAGCCCAGCGCCAGGGCGGCGTCACGCTCGCTCGCGGCGGTGATGCGCGGGATGCCGTGCGAATCCTCGACCACCTCCACCGGCGCCGCCAGCCCGGCCAGGACCAAGCGCCCCTGGCGCGGCGGCAGGCTGGCCCAGAGCAGCCCCGCCACCGCCGCCCCGGCCAGGACCAGCACGGCTGATCCGGCCCAGAGGCCCCGCCGGAGGATCAGGCGCAGCGGGCGGCGCCGCGAGGGGGCCTGGCGGCCGGCATCTCTTCGCATGGCTTCCGATGTAGGGCAGAACCGGCGGCGCCACAGCCGGGGCCGTGCAATTTCATCGGAGGCCCCGGAAGGTGACCAGGAGCGCCGCCATGCCCGAGGAGACCCGCAGTGCCGCGGAGGCGCGTGGCCGCGAGGCCGAGGCCCGTGTCGCCGCCCGGCTGGAGGCGGAGGGCTGGCGGGTGCTGGCGCGCCGCCAGCGCGCCGGGCGCGGCGGTCCGGCCGGCGAGATCGACCTGATCGCCGAGCGCGAGGGGCTGCTGGCCTTCATCGAGGTGAAGCGGCGCGCCCGGCTCTCGGAGGCGGCGCTGACCCTCGCCCCGGCGCAGCAGGCCCGGCTGCTGGCGGGGGCGGAGGCCTGGCTGGCGGCGCATCCCGGCTACGGCGCGGCGGGAGTGCGCTTCGACCTCGTGCTGGTGGATGCGGCCGGGCGGATGCGGCGGATCGCCGATGCGTTCCGGCTGGAGTGAGGCGGCCGGCTACCCGCCGCCGCCGTCGATGGTCAGGATGGTGCCGGTCGTGTAGCCCGAGCAGGGGCTGGCCAGGAAGGCGACGGCCTGGCCGATCTCCTCCGGCTTCGCCGCCCGGCCGAAGGGCATGGCGGCCTGGAATTCGCGCCAGCGCTCCGCGTCGCCCAGCTCGGTCTGCGCCCGGTGCCGGGCCAGCATCTCCTGCCGCTCGGTCGCCACCGGGCCGGGATTGATGCCGACCACGCGCATCCCGTCCTTCGGTGCCGCCTTGCCGAGCGCGCGGGTGAAGGCCATCAGCGCCGCATTGCCCGTGGCTCCGGCGATATAGCCCGGCGGGAAGCGCTCGCCGGCGGCGCCGATGACATTGACGACCACCCCGCCCCCGCGCGCCGCCATCGCCGGATAGAGCGCCCGCGTCAGGGTGATGAAGCCGAACACCTTGAGGTCCCAGGCGCCGCGCCAGGTGGCGTCGTCCACCGCCTGCAGCGTGCCCGGCGGGATGGCGCCGGCATTGTTCACCAGGATATCGACCGGCCCGGCGGCCTCGGCGATCCGCCGCGCCTCGGGCTCCCGCGAGAGGTCGGCGGGCGTCACCGTCACCGCCACCTGGTAACGGGCGCGGATCGCCGTGGCGGCCGCCTCCAGCGCGGCGGCGTCCCGCGCCACCAGATGCAGGTCGCAACCCTCCGCCGCCAGCACCTCGGCCGTCGCCCGGCCGATGCCGCGCGACCCGCCCGTGATCAGGGCGCGTCGGCCCCGCAGCCCGAGATCCATCCTGTGTTCCCCTCCTCAATTCGCTCCGCTCAGCCGGCCTCCCGCCGCAGGGCGAGCCGGAAGGCAGCCTGCCCGATCAGCGCGGCGGCGGCCAGCACCACGGCGGCGGCCAGCGCCGGGTCGCCGCCGATGCCGGCCAGGGCGGCGCACAGCGCGCCCACCGCCATCTGGCTGAAGCCATAGAGGCCGGCGGCCGAGCCGATCACCTTCGGGTTGACGCTGACCGCCTTGGTCAGGGCCAGCGGGCTGGCCAGGCCGACGCCGATGGCGAAGATCAGCGGCCCGCCCACGGCGATGGCGAGGTTCAGCCGGTCCAGCAGCACGGCGCCGAGGAAGAGCAGCGCGCCGCCGACGCCGATCAGGCTGCCGAGGCGCAGCAGCCGCGCCAGCCCGACCGGCGCCACCAGCCGGTTGGCCAGGATATTGCCGAGCGCCGTGCCGGCCACCAGCACCACATAGACCAGGCCGACCTCATGCACCGGCCGGCCGAGCTGCTGCACCAGGATGAAGGGCATGGCCGCCAGATAGGCATACCAGCTCGTGGTGGCGCAGCCCCCGCCGATGGCGAAGCCCAGGAAGGCCGGCGAGCCGATGAGCTGCCGGTAGTCCCGCGCCAGGGCGGCGACCCCCCTGCCCCTCACCTGCCGCCCCGTCTCCGGCAGGCGCCACCAGGCGAGGCCGGTGGTCAGGGCGCCGACGACGCAGAGCGTGACGAAGATGCTGCGCCAGCCGAGGGTCTCGGACAGCGCCGTGCCGAGCAGCGGCGCGATGCCCGGCCCCACCGAGACGGCCAGGTTGAGCATGGCGAGCCGCGAGGCGGCCTCGCGCGGCTCCGCGGTGTCGCGGACCATGGCGCGGCCGAGCGCCAGCCCGGCGCAGCCGCCCAGCGCCTGCAGCAACCGGGCGCCGATCAGGAAGCGCACCTCCGGCGCCAGGGCGGCGGCCAGCCCGGCCAGGCTGTAGAGCGCGAGCCCGGCCAGCAGCACCGGCCGGCGCCCCAGCGCGTCCGAGACCGGGCCATAGGCGAGCTGCCCCAGCGCCAGCCCCAGGATGTAGAGGCTGATGGTCAGCTGCATGGCGCCGGTGCTGACGCCGAACTCCGCCGCCGCCTGCGGCAGGGCCGGGACGAAGATATGGATACCGACGGTGCCGGAGGTGGTGATCAGCACCAGGAGCCAGAGCGGGGGGCGGGGCGGCGCGGCGGACACGGCGCCAGCCTCGCCCTCGATGCGAGCGCGGCGCGGGGAGGAGTCGGACATCCGGCCAGCTTTCCGCAAAAGCCGTGGCGGCGGCAGGGCCTATCTGCCGCCATCCGGCGCCCCCCGGACCGGGCCTGACCACGGGCGGGGCAGCCGGGCAGGCCGGGCGCCCAGGCTCCAGGCAGATCCGGCCCGATCAGGCCGGGCCGGCCAGCCCCTAGGTCATCCCCTGCCGGATCGCCTCGTGCAGCACGCCGGCGCTGTGCGTCAGCGCCGCCGTCTCGGCCTCGTCGAGCGGCGGCAGCAGCGGGCGCGAGGCGCCGCGCGCACCCAGCACATGCGGCAGGGAGATGCAGGTCTCGGGCACGCCCAGCACCTCGTCCATGAAGGTGGAGACGCTGAACAGCACATGCTCATCGGCGACGATGGCGCGGGTGAGCCGGGCGATGCAGCCGCCGATGCCGAAATTGGAGACGCCCTTGCCTTCCTTGATCCGATAGGCCGAGGTGCGAACCTCCTGCGAGATGACCTGCCGCAGGGGCGGCGGGATCGGCTGGCCGAGGGTTTCGGCGAAGCGTTCGAGCGGCATGCCGCCGGCATGCGCGCCGCTCCAGTGCAGCACCTCGGAATCGCCGTGCTCGCCGAGGACATTGGCATGCACCGAGCCGGGCGAGACGCCGAGATGCTGCGCCAGCCGGTCACGGAAGCGGGCGGAATCCAGCGCGCAGCCGGTGCCGATGGCCCGCCCTGGCGGCACGCCGAAGCGCCGGACCGCGATGGCCGGCATGACATCGACCGGGTTGGTGGCGAAGAGCAGCACCGTCTCCGGCGCCACCTTCAGCACCCGCTCGATGATGGCGGCGACGACGCGGACATTGGCCGCCATCAGATCGAGCCGCGTCTGCCCCGGCTTCAGGCTGGTGCCGGCGGTGATGACCACCACGTCGGCGCCCGCCAGATCGGCGTAGTCGCCGGCGCGGATATGGCCGCTGCCGCCGAAGGCCGCGGCATGGGCGATGTCCTGGGCCTCGGATTGCGCCCGCGCGCGGTCGAGGTCGACCAGCACGATCTCGCCCACGCCCGGCGTCAGCGCCAGGAGATAGCCCGCCGCCGCGCCGACCAGCCCGGCGCCGATGATGCCCACCTTGCCGTTCATGTCACAGCGCTCCCATCCAGGGCCAGATCGTCGCCGAGAACAGCGCGATCAAGGCCACGCCCGCCGCCGTCATCACCAGCCCGACCTTGGCGAACTGCGTCGTGCTGAAGGCGCCGGTGCCGTAGCAGAGCATGTTCTGCGGCGCGTTGGTCGGCAGGATGAAGCCGAAGGACACCACCCAGCTCTGGATCAGCACGATGCCGAAGATGGTGTGCTGCGGGAGGGGCAGGGTCTGCGCGAAGGCGATCATGATCGGGATCAGCGTGCTGGCGAGGCCGGTGGCCGAGGCGAAGCCGAGATGCAGGATGATGCTGAACAGCGACAGCGCGACGATCACCATGACCACCGACATGCCGGCCAGGCCGAGCTGCCCCAGGGTGACGCCGGCCAGCCAGGCGGCGGCGCCGCTGCGCGAGAGCAGGATGCCGAGCGAGATGCCGGCGGCGAAGAGCACCACCGTCCCCCAGGGCACCTGCTTCTCCGCCTGGGCCCAGTTCATCACGCCGATGCGCGGCATCAGCAGCAGGGCGATGCCGAGCTGGGTCGTCGTCGTGGTGTCGAGCGGGTGCAGCCAGCCCTCGGTGGACCAGAGGATCAGCAGCATCACGGCGACCAGCATCAGCCGCCGCTCGGCCGGCGTCACCGGGCCGAGGCCGGCGAGCTCCTCCTGCAGGCGGCGATTGGCCTCGCCGGCTTCCGGCACATGCGGGCGCAGCAGGAACAGGGCGGTGAAGAAGAGCACCGCGCACATGCTCAGGGTGAAGGGCAGCGCGGTGATGAACCAGCCGCCCCAGGTCACGGTCTCACCGAAGGCGCCCTGCATGAAGCTCAGGCTGATCAGGTTCTGCGCCGCGCCGGTCTTGATGCCCATATTGAAGACCGAGCAGACCTGCGCCGTGACGATCATCAGCGTGGCGCCGAGGCTGCTGGTGACCGGCAGGCCGAGGGCGGTGACGATGCCGACCATGATCGGGATCACCGCGCCGACCCGCGCCGTGGCCGAGGGGATGAAGAGCGCCAGCACGAAGCCGACCAGCATGGCGCCGATCAGCAGCCGCGCGGGCGAGATGCCGACCTTGCTCATGACCAGGAGCGCCACGCGGCGGTCCAGCCCGGTGATCTTCAGCGCGACGGCCAGGAAGAGCGCGCCCGCCACCAGCAGCACGGCGGAGGAGGAAAAGCCCGTCAGCATCACCGCCAGGGCGGAGGAGGAGGTCATGGGCTCGCCCCCCGGGGTGAGCGACTTGCCCATCAGCCCCAGCACGGCCATGCCGGTCAGCACGATGGCACTGGCGGCCGGAGAGACGCATTCGGTGACCCAGAGGATGATCACCAGCGCCAGCAGCCCAAGCGCGACCTGGCCAGCCGGGTTGAGGCCGGCCGGCGTCGGCAGCATCAGCACGGCGCCATAGACCAGGAGGGCCAGGGCCAGGAAGGCGAGCTTGCGGTTGGAGGTCGGTTCGGCGGGCGAAGACAGAAGCATGGATCTTCCCTCATCGGGTGGCGTCATCCCGGCTTAGACGCAACACCGCGATGACACCCGTTACATTGCCGCGATGCTGCGCTGCCCGCCTTGCTCCAGATCAATCCTCGGGAAGATGGGCGAAGGGGGGGGCGGCGGCCTGGACGGGGGTGTCCGGGCCGCCGCGGAATGCCTCCGGGGGCGGAGACATGCCGAAGTGAAGTCTGGGGGTCCTCGGCTGCCGGGAAGCGTAAGCGAAGCGGCCGGGCAGAAAAGCCCTCGGCCACCCCCCTCCTGTCTTCATGGACACACTGTTGCTCTGATGTCACAGAAACTCACCTGAGAGATGAATGGCCATTGCGCCGGAGCTACCGGGCGGGGCATCCGGCGCGGCACCACCCGCTGTTCCGCCGGGTCGTCCTCCTGCGGGAGAGGCCGGGATACGGCGCCGGCGCGCCGCCGCCGAGTCCCGGCGAGGCGGCGCGCAGGAGCAACGGGCCAGGGACATCGGCGTGTGGCCTGACAAGGCGGGAGAGTGGATCGACCGCTTGGTCAGTCCCGAAGGACTGGAACCCGCTCAGTCGCGAAGATGGCAGGGCAGGCTCCGGGCGGGGCGCAGGGCGGCGCGGGAGGCAAGGTCCCGGCGGTCCCGGCCGAGGCGGACAAGGCCCCGACCGTATCTGACCAGCCCATAGCCACCGAGGCCGATCCCAAGGAGACTAGCGCCCCAGATCACGGCGGCGAGGATATCCTGCGGTCCCATCGACCATGCCGTCCCCGTCCAGCTTCGGCGAAGTATGGCCGCTGGCGAGGACGAATTCCAGCCTGACGACATAGGCGAGCGACATCACCGCCGTCGCCGCCAGGGCGGCGCCATAGGCGTGGAACAGGCTCGGCTCCAGCACCCGGGCCAGGGTCGGCGGGTCCGACATGGCGACCAGCCCCAGCGCCGCCGCATGGCCGCAGAGAAAGAACAGCAGCATCGCGCAGAGCCAGCGGTTGAGCCCGCCGGCGCATTGCCAGGCACGCTCCGGCGCGCAGGCCCGGAACACCAGGTCCGAGACCGGCCAGAAGGCCAGGGTCAGGCCCAGGGCCGAGGCCTGCAACCCATAGCGCACCAGCAGGTCCCCGAGCTCCGCGGACGGCACGGGCATTCGGTAATGGTCCCGGAACATCACCGTCAGCGTCCCCAGAAGGCCGAAGGCCTGGGCCAGCGTCCAGCGCGCCAGGTTCTCCATCGCCACCTCCTCGCCGACAGCATCTGCCATGCCTGCGCCGGCCCGGCAATGTTCTTGTTATGTTCCTATCATCAACCTCCGCGGAACGCAGCTGAAACCTTTCATAGCGTTGAAAATCCTCGGTTCTCCGGCGGCGGACTCTGCGGAGGACCGGAAACCGGAGTTATCCCCAGTTTGCGTGGACAGCCCTGTGGGCAAGTCGAGGGATAATCGGTTCGGCCCGGTGGACAGCCGCCCCGCGCGCCTCAGCAGAACAGCATCTCCAGCAGGCTCAACACACCCCCGACGGCGAGGAACAGGGAGCCCAGCATGATCAGCAGAAGGCCCACGACATATTTCAGCGTCTCCACCCCGAGAGCGATCAGCCACCAGCCGAAGGCCAAAGCCTGCCGTCCTTGCTGGCAGCGGGGCCGTTCCGGCTCCTGACGCGGGGCGGCGGTGAACGGACCGGACCATGACGGACAGGACCCGGCAACGACCGTGAGAATCCGGCCCTGCGGCCGCATCGCGCTGTCCGACCAGGCAGGAGACGGGTTCAGGAGGCCGATCACGAGGAAAGGGGACAGGAGATATCGCAACACGACAAAATACAATTCCAGGTTGAGTTCCGCTTTTTCACTCGCCTTTTAACCAGAAGTTATGCATAGTCCTGCAAGTCATTGTTCCGGATGTCGATCCCATGGATCCGATTCCTGACCCCGCCAATTCGAACCGGAAGCCGCCGGAGACCATGGCGGCCGACGCCGAGCCCCGGACCGTGGCTTTCGCGAGCTACATGAACAACTGGCTCCGGCGGCCCGTCGAGGACGCTCCGACCAAGTCCGAGAAATAGGCAGGGCCCCGCCACGAAGGCAAAGCCGCCAGCGACCCGGACGGGCCACGTCGAAACGCCAAAAGGCCCGTCGGGGACGGGCCTGGATCACATGCCGGACTATCAACTTTTCACGGGGTGGCCGGATCGCGGTCCGGTGGAATGGTGGGCGCACTAGGGCTCGAACCTAGGACCCGCTGATTAAGAGAAGGCGTTTCGACGCCGCCAGCAGGCTCATGAAGCCCGCTAGCCTACACCGAATCGTTGCGGAACAGCGGGTTGTGGATGGACCATGGGCCAATGAGCCACATGACACCGTCCATAGCCCACTTTTTGCTGAGTCCGCGAGGAGTCCGCCAGCCGAAATCAGGGGGCCGTCAGGAAGAATGGCCTGAGGCAGGACACACAGAAAGCTGGTGTTCTATGTGTTCTAGTGTTCCACACATATATTTATATAGTCTTTTCAGGTTCTTGGCCGGAAATCGGGCTGGAACACCAATGAGTCCGCGTCGTGTGCCGGTGTTCCTGACTGCGGATCCGAGCCGGGAGCAGGGCCGGTGAAGCTTGGGAAACGCGAGATCGATGCCCTCACCTGCCCGCCTGAGAAGAAGGACGTCCTGGTCTTCGACGACGCCCTTCCCGGCTTCGGGCTGCGGGTGACCGCGTCCGGGAAGAAGGTGTTCATCCTGCAGTACCGAGCCGGCGGCGCGGTGAAGCGGATGGTGCTGGGCGATTACGGGGTGATCACGCCGTCCCAGGCGCGCGCGAAGGCTGAGGAGGCCCGTGGGAAGGTCCGGGAAGGCCGCGACCCCCTTGGCGAGCGTAAGGCCAGCCAGGCGGCCGCTGTGGCCGCCGAGGCCCAGGTGAAGCGGCAGAAGGCCGCAGCCTCCCTGACGGTCAGCGTGCTGATCGAGCGCTGGGCCGAGATGGCGCTGAAGGACAATGCGCCGGCCTATCGGCGTGAGGCTGTGCGGGCCCTGCGGGTCAACCTGGCGACCCTGCTTCCGCTTGCCGCCTCGTCCATCGATCACGAGGAAGCGCAGCGGAGCATCGACGCCGTGACGGCCGACCGCGGCGAATCCATGGGCCGGCGCACCCGAGCCTATGCCCGGGCTCTCTACAACTGGGCGATGAAGCGCCGCCTGGTGCCGGCCAATCCCTTCGGCGACGTGCACACTGAGGGCCGCGAGGTGTCCCGCGACCGCGTGTTGAGCGATGACGAGCTGCGCCAGGTGTGGCTCGCCACAGAGGGCCTCGGCCTGCCCTTTGGCCCCTACATGCGGATCCTGATCCTGACCCTGCAGCGGCGCACCGAGGTGGCGGGCATGCGCTGGAGCGAGCTGTCGCCTGACCTCTCGACCTGGACCGTGCCGGCCGACCGGGCGAAGAACCGGCGGGCGCATCTGGTGCACCTGCCGGAGGCAGCCAGGGCTATCCTGTCAGCCCTTCCTCATGTGCCGCACGGGCTTGGCAAGCGTCCGTTTACCGGACGGATGACTGCGGGCTATGCCGAAGATAGCCCTCCCTCCGATCTGGTTTTCACGACTAACGGTGAAACGCCCGTCTCCGGCATCAGCAAGGCGAAGGCCCGGCTGGACGAGCTGATCCATAAGGCCCGCGCCCAGGAGGCCGCCCGGCGCGGCCAGAATACCTCGCCAGCGGCCATGCTGTCCTGGCGGCTGCACGACCTGCGGCGGACAGGTGTCACCGCCCTGGCGCGGCTGGGAACGCCGCCGCATGTGGCGGATCGGCTACTGAACCATGTCGAGGCAACCGGGATCCAGGGCGTGGCTGCGGTCTACCAGCGGCATGACTTCTTGGCGGAGCGCCGGGCGGCGAGCGAGACCTGGGCGGCGCATGTGCTGGCTGTGGCCGGCGGGTCCTAAGGCAGGTCTTGCCCCAAGGCGGCCCGACTGACAGATTCCTCGCGTGAGCATGGCCCCCGCCCCGATGGTCATCTACCCTGTTGCCTATGCGGCACGGTTAGCCGGTCTCGACACCAACACCGCGCGGCGGTGGGTGCGAGGCTACGCCTATGGCCCGAAGGGCCAAAGGCGACAGGGGGCGCCGGTCCTGCAGTTGGCGCCGGCGGGGAAGGAAGGGCAGCTCGGGCTGACCTTCGAGCAGCTCCTGACCCTGCGGCTTGTGCGTGCGTTCCGCGAAAAGGGCTTGGGCTTGCCGACGATCAAGAAGGCTGCTCAGGAAGCCGTTACCCGGTACGGGATCAAGAATCCCTTCGTTTCTCGGGCCTTTCGCTCGGACGGCCGGTCTGTTTTCATCGAGTTGACGAAGCGCGGAGACCTGCGAGGTGACGAGCAACTCATGGTCAACGCCCTGACCGGTCAGCACCAGTTCCGGGAGGTCGTTGAGCCGTCACTCTTTCAAGACGTGGTCTTCACCGGTGATGTGCCGAGTCAGTGGTTCCCTCTGGGCCGGCAGCATGCGGTGGTGATCCGGCCGGATCGTGCCTTCGGCGCACCGCACGTGGCTGACAGTGGGGTCAGGACCGATGTCATCGCCGAGGCGGTGACCGCAGAGGGCGGCAGCGAGGCGGCGATCGCCAGGGTAGCAAGCTGGTTCGGCATTGCGGAGGCAGGCGTGCGGGATGCCCTGGCAGCGGAAGCGCAATGGCAGACACCCAAGGCCGCCTGACGTTCGTTCTCGACGAGAACTCCGGCGGCCTTCTACATCTGCTTCGGCAGGCACGGGCTGTGGCGCATGAAGATCTGATCGACCTGCGGGAACTCGGCATTCCGGCTGGAACACTGGATCCCGATTTGCTGGTCAAGCTTGGTCGGCACGCGCGTCCGGTCCTCGTGACGCGCGATGGCAGCATGCTGGAGCCGGTCATTCAGCGCGGCGCTTGGCGAGATGGGGGCGTGATGCTTTTTCTGATGGGCAAGGCCTGGGGCAAGCTGCCCTTGGCGGAGCTGACGCGGCGGGCGATGTTTCTTTGGCCGAGCCTGGTGGCGCAGGCCGAAGCCAGTGCGGCGGGGGCGGCGTGGCGGGTTAGCCCCACGATTCCAGCGACGTCGGGCAATGCGTTCCGCCTGGTCACTGGGCAACACGCCGCAATCTCATAACCTCCACGGAGGGGCGACCTAGGCAAGTCGAGATGCCCTGGACCAAAGCCTCTTGGATCATTGCCGCCAGCGCCTGACCCTGACTCGGCCGTCGTCGGCCGGAGAAGTTCGTCGTCACCGGGACGAGGGCGAGGGTTGAGACCGAGCCCTGGAAGGCCAGCCTGTCGAAGCAGGCGACGGCAAACACCACATTGGTCCACCCAGACCTATCCAAGGCCATGGTGTGGCGGCACCCACTGACCAGGGAGAGAACCATGAGCCGGGTGGTGCCGATCATCCGATGTGTCTGACGACTGCGATTAGAGAACAGCAAGGGACACGGCCCATCTGGGCACCAAAAGGGCCGCCACCCCCTCTAGTAACGACGTGGCCCGGGAGTTACGCCTCCCTTGCGCAGGAGCTGAGCCGCTACACGGTAGATGTCCGGCATGTTTACGCGCCCATCTGCTCTACGTTCCAAAACTCCAAGGCGGATCAAGGCTTGCAGTAGTAGGCGGTTCTTGTCGGGGCCCGTGGCTTCAAACTCCACCGGCCCGAGGTACTGGCCTACTGCTGCGTTGGTCGAAATTGTCTCAACTACCCCAAGCTGCTGCCATCGCTCGATGAACTCTTTCTCTCCGCAGGGAACCTTTAAATCCGCTAAGGGCTCGAGAGCAGAAGTTGCCCACTTATAGTCCTCTTGTAGCTGAGACAGTCTGACCCCCGAGGCAGCACGCACACCGCTTCTTAGCCCTGCCGGATCTAGCGGCGTTCTTGATGTAAGGGAGGAATGTTCGGCAGCTTCGCCGAGCGTTCGAAGAAAGCTGCGCGGGCTAATTTCACCCCTGGCATCCGCTAAGTGCGCCGGAATCCAGCTATAAGTTCGCCCACGCCTATGATCTGCTCCCATATAGCGCCCGGCAATTCGCGTGAAAACAGCTTCCTGATCGTGCGCCTCTCTTCGCAAAGATTCGGGAATGGCAGCAGGGCTCTGATCGCCAATAGGTGGTAACGCTATGCCAGACCCAATGCAGATTTCCTCGAAGGCAGCACGGCTTCTATTCGAGCGAGCTAGTTGGGTGAAAAGCAGGCCGTAGAGGTCGATGGGCCTCCAGTCGAGGCGTACCGCGTCAGCCTTAAGTTTAGAAGCATCAACAAAACCGAATACTTCTTCATCTTCGAATTGGTCTGGCCGAAGTAGTACCTTTGGACGAAGGGCACGATAAGGCCGCAGGTCAAGCACCACGCGCATCAGACTGCCCACTAGGCGACGAACAGTACGCCAGTCGGCCGGGATGCGGTCTAGGCCATCGAAGACAATGACAATGCGCCTGCCTGTGGCTTCAAGAACGTGGTTGAATCTTTTAAACAGAGTTTCTGATTCCGAAATATTCTGCGTTAATTCTAGAAGGTCTTCTACATTGGGTAACGCATCTCCCGGCTCATTTCGGTTCATATCAAGGGCGCGTACGAGCCCCTGTAGGAACACAGCTCGCCACAAATCCGCGGCATCTTCGATGCTCCTAGACAAGGAAAGCAACAAACGTGGCGAAGGAGCGGTGCCACCTTCTTCGCCTGTAAAGCCAGCGACAGCCATGACTGAGGCAAGCCGTAAAGACGGATACTCCGCAGCCATGAATTCCCGAGTACTCGCAGTAAGGTACGCGGCGCTCCAAAACGTTTTGCCAGCACCTCGCGCACCGACAACGATGCTGCGCGCTGGGTCCAGTGCAGCGGTGTGCCCAGGGGGCGCATAGACATCGGTCGGCTTCGGCGGATCTGCGACAGTCGCAGATACATCATTTGGGATGGAGCGCAGTTCCTCGCGGATTGCCATTACGTCCGTTGTCATGGATCGGTCCGCCTCATAAGGCCACTGATCAGGTCACCGAAGGTTGCCTGAACCAACTTTTCGGTAAGCAGGTCAGAAGCTTCCAGCGGTTCGAACTCGCGGAACCTTTCATCATCAAGCACGACCCAGGGCGCGTGTGGGGCATCTTGGTCATCGATGCCGAATGTAAAATCATCCCCGAATGGGTCCGCATCTTCCTTATAAATGCATTCTCGGAACAGATCGTATGCTCGATCCCGGAAGGATTCTCGGCCAGCTTTAGATGCGGATGCGCGGGCATGAACCATCTTAAGTCTAAGGCGCCAGTCGTCGGTTGCCGTTGCCGGAAAGCCATTCAAATGACTCAACGCATATCGATAGCCTTCAAATGTCTGAGGTGTGTTATTGCCAAACATGAGCACATCGGCACCCAAGCCGAGTATAGCAGCAGCTGTAGCCTCATTGAGACCTGCTCGCGCGTCGACGAGCAGGACGTCGTACTCACCTTGTCTTAGAAGGAAGGTTGAAAGCTCTTCTGCCTTGTCAAGAAAGGTCTCCAGGGCGCCATGCTTGCTCATGCTTTCGAGGTAGGCTCTACCAAGTTTGGCGACGACGTGCTGAGGGTTGTCGATTGCCATCTGCCCCATTGCTGGAGCCACATGAAACAAGCCTGCTGCTTCGGAGAGGCGAACCGGCCCTATCAGCTGATCGGCTGTGAATGGTACCTCCGTCGTCAGTGCGCGTTCGACAAACCAGTCCAGCACACCAAACGGGGGGCGATCATTCGGACCAAGAAGAACTGAACCAAGACCTGGCGCTTCTAGATCCAGGTCCATTGCCAGAACTTTCTTTCCTAACCTGGCAAGATGCGCACCAACGACGGCGAGGGCTGTCGTGCGTCCAACGCCGCCCTTGAGGCTCCAAAACACAACGCGCGCTGGCTCGGGAGCATGCCAAGCGCGTCTCGGTGTGCGGGTCCAATCCTGTCCAACTACGCGACGGTCAATCAACTTGACCATTCGCGATTGACGTTCATCCGGTACACGAACTTGGACGTTGAGGAATGAAGGCGCTCCGTCGTCTTCTGTCATCGCGTCAGCGGTAATGACAACACCCCGAGTGGCGTCCGCGTACGGGCTCAGCCGCTCAAGGACCTTTGCCGTAAGCAAGCTGGCATCCTGATCGGTAATGCTCGGGACGATGAAGGTAAGTGCGCCGGTGGCGTCACGCAGGAACTGTCCGGCCTCTAGTGCCTCGGACCCAAGGACGTCACGCACCGCTTGGACGAATAGCGGAAGGCTGGTGTCGAAGGTTGCGATGTCAGTCACAGCACCAATCCTACTGCTCTCAGGGTGCGCCGCGCTTGATCTTGCCACGCGGCGCACGTTGTCTGGGTGACTATTCCGTCTGAGCTATACCGCATATCAACTGCCCAACCGCGAAAGTAATCTTCCATTTTTAGTAATACGAGCAGTCCTTGTGCCCGCCGACCTCGCAAGCGCCTCAAGGCCGTTGCTCTTAGATCGGGTAACTTCGTACCTGAACGAGTTGATGGGCAGAAAATATGCTCATGTGGGATCGGCTGTGTGTCCTGCTGCCGCTGCTCCATGCTTAGCTTCAGGGCGCACTCGGCAGCGAAGCCATAGTGGTAACCAGCACTATCATGCTTCCCTGCGCTACGAAGATACTCAGCGTCGCGCCAATGGCGCAGAGCCGCAGCAGGATAGGATGTATGATAAAGCAGTGTTTGCACATCCGGCGGAAGGCGCTCGCCATCCGTTCTGTTGTTAGGATCCACGGTTACCTACGCCCCTCCCACCTGATTCCGACACCTTGCACATCCCGGGTGATGCGCTATCGACTGTCATAGATTAACTTTCCTGCGACCCCTCGAATGTTCGGAATGCACTCAACACCGGCCGATTCACAACCTGCGTCGACATCCATCCTCACCCCTCTAGCGCCTCATCGCGGCCTCGCATTTGGTCCTCCGGACGCACCGCCCGCAACTGCCGCTCCCCTCCACGCTCCTCCCGCTCGCGGCGGAGGTGCTCGCGGGACAGGTGGAGGATCCCCTGCAGGGTGGCTGAGGAAATGTCCGAACCTCGGACATTTCCTCCATGCTGGTTTGCTCCGGTCGGATTGCCTTTGCCGGCCACCTCGCCCCGCTCCTGCGCCGCGCGGAGTTCCGTGCCGATCCGCGCCTCGGCCAGCAGCACCACCAGCTCGCACTCGTTCTTGGCGGCGACGGCCGCCTTCCGCTGGGCCTGCTGCGCCGCAACCAAAAGCAATCTGGCCAGTTGATCTATCGCGCCGCACAATTCCTCCCCGCAGCGCATTGCCTATTGCCTTCTGCGTGTGAAATTGGCCCAGCCCGTGCTGGGCTTCTTCTTGCCTAGTCGTCGTCGGGCTTGAGCCGGTCGAGGGCGGTACCGATGGTGCTGGCGAAGTCGGGGCGGCCGGACGGATCCTCAGCAGGTGTCGCCCGGACAAGCCGCACCCCCGCCCCTCCCCCGTTCTCCGGGATGAACTCGATGCCGGCCGCCTCCAGGGCGGCGCGGATGGCAGACAGAGTGGCCGCATTCGCCGGCATGTCTCCCTCGATGCGTGTCACGGTAGCTGGAGACACCTTGGCGGCCTGAGCCAACTCCCTGACACCAAGCCTGAGGGCTGCACGCGCCATACGGCATTGTGCTCCTGTTATCATGCGATCACCCCGTTGACAGCGCGCGTGCTAGGTCACTAAGTTAGCACCACGTTATCGCATGATGGCGATGACGGCAAATAAAGCGGCCGAAAGCAGAGGCTGGAACCCTATGCCTTCGGCCTGACCGCAACCTGCTCGTGAACGGAGCTGGCTATGGCTGAACGCGCCCATACCCCCGACGCCCTTAGTGCGTCCAGCAGAAGAAGAGCCGTCCTCCGACCGTGGGCGGCCGCCTACCTCCTGGAGAAGCGCCGGCTCCAAGACGAGATCGAGCACCTCCTCGACCAGGTGGAGCTCCTGCTGGCCCAGGCCGATGCCCTGGACGGCGATCCCGACCTGGAGCCGGACGCCGATGGCGAGGCTGAGGCCGACGAAGCCTCACTGCAGCCGGCGCAGCATCCGGCGGTGAACGATGTCATCCGGCTTCCCGGGCCGCGGCGGGCCCGCGCTAACTTCAGCGAGCCCGCACCGCTGGAGGCTGGCCGATGATCCGCCCCAGCCGCGCCCAGATGTCGCTCGCCTATGTTGCCAATGGCGACCTTCCGCCGCTTTCCATCCTCCACCGTCCGGCCGATCCCGTGCCGGCCGGTGACCGCGGCCTCCGCATCTTTGCCTACGCCATGGCGGCCCTCGCCGCCGGCCTCGGCACTTGGGCGGGGGTCATCTGATGGACTCGATCGGAAGAAGACACACCATGACCACCATGATCGCCGCCGCCCTACTGGCATCCGCCCGGCCTGCGGCCTCAGCCGCCAGTATGGGGAATTCCCATATTTCCCCCAGCTCTGGTGAAAATATGCCCAGCGGGCACATTTACGCGCCGCGGGGCGAGAACCCGGACGTTAAGCTGATTGCCCTCTGCCGCCGCTACATGGTGATGGAGGAGGCCTACAACCGCTGCCTTGAGGAGATGCTGGCTGCCGAAGAGCGCGGTGACCAGGCGGCCGAGGATGCCTTAAGCAAAGAACAAGACATCCGCGTTCCCGTGATGCGGGACCTGCTCTTCGACATCATGGACATCCCGGCCCGAACGGCAGAAGGTGCCAAGGCGAAGGCCGTCGTGGCGTTGACGAAGGTTCAACGTTATCGCGATGGGAGTCCATACGGGCAGGAAGATGCCATCATGGATTCGCTGGCTTGCGACATCCTGTCTCCCGGCTTCGCTCTCCCAACCGTGTCGCCCTTCCTCGAGTTGCTGGTGGAGGTGGACGCTGCGGATGCCGCCGTCGAGCGGGCGGTGGTGGCGCATTCTCGCAATGAGGGTGGGGAGGCTGAGGCTGCAGAGCTGAGCGCCGCCGTGGCGCGCTACGAAGCCGCGATGCGCCGGATGGCGGCCGAGCCGGCACGGGGCGCGCTGGGCCTTGCCGTTAAGGGCACCATCGTCGCCCGAGAGGCTGGCGACCTGCTCTCGGTCGAGGGCAGCTTGGTCGCCGACAGCCTGCGGGCGGATGCCTGCCGGCTGATTCCCGGCCTGTAAGGAGGGCGGCATGGGCCCGGCGCAGGGGAGGGATAGAGGGCCTGCGTCGGGCCCGGCGCAGGGCGCTATCTATTGCGCCGGAATGCCAGGGTAGAGACCAGCCCAGATTCCACGCGCTGCCGCCAAGCACGCTAATATGCCGCCGGGATATCGCTGCTCTCAACGACAAGGAAGAATGAGCGTGGCCAAGCAACATGCGGCTGAACCAGGGCCGCTCTCCATCTTCATCGATCCCGACCATCCAACTGCCGGCAACATGCTGGCCGCCGTCCTGGGATGGCCATTCGACCCGGAGGCGCGCGCTAGGGCACTGGTCACCATGACCGCGCATGCCATGGACGTCCTAGAGCAGTTTCCGCGTTCACCGATTCAGAAGAGGATTCCCTTCTGCGGCGGGATGTGATTCGCTTTTCCTCCTGCGAGGGAGGACAGGATGGCCCGAGCCTACAGCCAGGATCTCCGGACGCGTGTGCTCGACGCAACGGCACGCGGGATGTCGGCACGGCAGGCCGCAGCCCATTTCGGAGTGGGTGTGGCAACAGCCGTTGTGTGGGTACGGCGAGCGCGGGATGAGGGTGAGACGGCGGCACGCCGCCAGGGGCAGCCCAGAGGCTCCAAGCTTGATGGGCAGGCCGATTTCCTGCTCGACCTGGTCGCCGTCAGGCCCCTCATTACCCTCCGCGAGATGCAGCAGCGGCTGCATGACGAGCGCGGCCTCTCGGCGGGGATTGGCACGCTCTGGCGCTTCTTCGCGGCACGGGCGATCACCTTCAAAAAAAACCGCGCACGCCGCCGAGCAGGACCGGCCGGACATCGCCGCGGCCCGCGAAGCCTGGTTCGATCGGCAGCCTGACTTTCATCCTGATCGCCTGGTGTTCATCGATGAAACCGGTGCCAGCACCAAGATGGCGCGACTGCGGGGCCGTGCCCCACGTGGCGAGCGCCTGCGTGCAGGCGTGCCGCACGGACATTGGAAGACCACCACCTTCGTCGCCGGTCTCCGCCTCACAGGCCTGACCGCGCCTATGCTGCTCGATGGGCCCATGACCGCGCAGGCCTTCCAGGCCTATGTCGAGAAGGTCCTCTGTCCAACCCTGTGCGCCGGCGACACCGTCATCCTGGACAACCTGGCTGCGCATAAGCGCCACGAGGCCCGCCGGGCTATCGAGGCCACGGGTGCGTCCCTGCTGTTCCTTCCGCCCTACTCGCCGGACTTCAATCCAATCGAGAATGCCTTCTCCAAGCTGAAGGCGCTCCTGCGCAAGGCGGCGGAGCGCACCCTGGACGGGCTCTGGGCCACCATCGGCCAACTCCTCGATGCCTTCACACCAGCAGAATGCGCCAACTACTTCACCGCCGCCGGATATGAGCCGGAGTAGATGGAAAATGCTCTAGATGATCTCACGCCGACGGAGATGGCGCGGCAGCGGGTAGAGATGCAAATCGTGATCGATGGCATCGCTAGCAAGCTCGGTTCCACCCCCGGAGACGTCCTGCGCCGACCTCACTTCTCCAGGGAAGCTTCTTTGCTCAATGGCGCTTGGCCCATAGCGGAGAAGCTGAGCGCCAATAAGGTTTATGAGCACTTCGGCGGCCGTAGAACACTGAAGAATGCCCATAGCCTTGAACAGACTCTCAAGGAACTCCGCGAAGCCAATACGAAGGGCAGTATGTTTGGCATCGCGCTGTATCTGGCTGCCAGTATCGCACACCACCATAAAGACCTTTCTCCGTCACTGACTCGAGCCTACGCAATCATGACGGTAGGGGCAGCAGCTGGGGATATTGCGGTCACCTCAGGCAAGAGCAACTTCCTGCGGCAATGGGGCAAATGGCGCGGCGCAGCACCTCTATACGCCGCTTTGCTCCTCCACATGAGGCACACTCGGGAAATCTACATGCCGAGGCTGGGCGATGCAGAGATTGATCGCATGGTGCTAGCGCCGCATTCGATACGCCAGATCCTATCCTGGGCGACGTGGTTGACGAACTGGGCGACGACGACCATCGCGCCGAATTCGAAGGACCCTTACATTCCTCCTGCGGAGGCAATCCACATCCACTTCCCCGGCCTTGCCGAGGTTCCGCCGCTTCGGGAGCTTAACGACATGCAGCTCTTCGCTGCGCGCCAGTGGAATCAGCCGGCCGAAGCCGAATTCGAACCGAAGAGCGTTTATCTGGGCTGGAGGAAGCAGAAGGGATAGCCAGCCACCAGTGTAATCGTTGGCACACCGGATGCACCGCTTCCACACCGGTCATCCCGGAGGGCACTGACATGAAGCGCCAGACGTGATGGCGCTCCATGATCGAGGTCCCGGTGAAAAGGCACAGTCAGAAGATTTCCGATGGCAAGGCCTCGGTAGGCGAGCTGCCTCAGGCCTCCCACCGCTGGGCATCGTGTGACGAGACCGCCAGATATGCGCGCCTGTCCGCTCGCTACCTGGAGCGGCTGCGCATTACCGGCGACGGGCCGCCCTTCTGCAAGATCGGCCGGCGAGTTGTGTACGACTTGGGGGAAATTGATCGGTGGCTAAACGGCCGCAAGGTGGCCAGCACCAGTGAGCGATAAATCCGCCAACCCATAATTCGAGGAATTGAAATGATGACGAAACCACTTCGCCGGGATCCGGCGAGGAATGGCGTCTCCTTGCCCAAGAGCAGCCCGCGTACGCTGCCTGCGCTCCATGGCGTCGGCGGGGTGAATGGCCAGCGCAGCAGCAACCAGATGGGCAAGCCGGCGCCGCAGAACATGCAGACGAAGAAGCCGCTCCGTCAGGTGCTCTCGCAGGAGCAGAAGTCCAAACTGTCGAAACCTCTCGTGAAGAAGCGCCTAAAGCAGGCCTTGCTCAAGTCCAAGGCGTCGAACGCGGACACGGGCGCGTCAGCGGACCGCTTTGCGCATCTTCGAGGCGTGCGGCTCCCCTGGTTGGCACAGGCTGCTGAGCCCGACCGCCAGGTGCCGCGGCATGCCGCTATGAAGGGAGGAAATCCCTTCAAGGCCGGCAACGTGCGCTATTCCAGCGCCGAGGCCGCGGCGGCCGCCATCCTGCGCGCGGGCGCGAAGGCCCGAGCGAGGGGTGGTTGATCATGTCGCAGAGCATCTTCCAGCACTCCGAGATCTACACGCCCGATAAGCTGATCGCCGGCCTGACCCAGATCGCGACCTGGAACGGCGTGCTGATCTCCGGCCAGAACCTCAAGCGCGGCGCGGTCGTCGGCCGCATCACGGCGTCCGGCAAGGTCACGTTGAGCGCCTCGGCCAGCTCGGACGGCAGTCAGGTGCCCTTCGGCATCCTCGCCGACGACTATGACGCCAGCGCCGTCGACCTCGGCAATGTCGGCGTCTACGTCAAGGGTGAGTTCAACGAGAACGCCGTCATCCTTGGCGCCGGCCACACCCTGGTCTCCGTCCGCGATCCTCTGCGCGATGCCGGGATCGTCCTGAAGGGGAGTATCGCGGCGTGACGACAGACAGCATTGATGTAGTTGACGAAAGCGACGCCACGGAGATCGACATCCGGGCGCTCCAGCCTGCTGACGAGACGGCGGCCTCGCTGGCGGCGGCCGTCGCCTCGGCCAAGCGGGTTTCGGAGAAGCTGGCCTTGCAGCTCGATGCCCTACGCGGCCGACGCGCCGACATGCTGCTGCACGCGGCGCATGCCGACATCCTGGCGATCGATGCGCGGGTTGCCAGCCTGGAGCTTTCGGCTGAGCGAGTGGCCACTCTTCTGAACGGCCTGAACCAGCGGCACGCCGCGGCTTCGCAGCGCGAGCGTACGGACAGGATGTTGGCCGAGATCGAGGCGCTTCATGCTTCGGCCGCGGCGGCGATCGAGGCGCTGAAGGGCTGGGCGGAGGACTACGAGGAGATCCGAAACCTTATCGGTCGCGGCCTGCGGCTGCACGATCAGGCTGAGCGCGCGCGGGTAGAACTGATGGAGGCGGTCGAGGCCGCCTACCAGGATCCGATCATCCGCGCGCGGGGCGCCCTGTCGCTGAAGCAGCCGGTGATGCCGGATCTTCTGCCGCGCGCCGTCTTTCCGACCTGGAGGATCACGTGATGCAGAGCGATGACAGCATCCGTGTCACGGTCGCGCCGGGCGCGCGCGTACGCCTCCATCCGCATCCCTCCGGATGGAGCGGACTGCCGGATCTTCTGTTGAATGCAGGAGAAACGCTCCAGGTCACCCGCGCCGAAGCGGTTCTGCTCTATGAGCGGCGGCAGATCCTGCATCCTGACAACGGCACGGTGAAGCCGGTGCTGCCGACGCCGGACGGCCCCACGATCAGCATCGGCGGCCGGTCGGCCGTTCCGCTGTCCGCAAATGGAGTGTGGGGAATGCAGTTGGCCTCGGATGAACGCCGGCTCCTCAATGAGCATGCGGAGCGCAAGGCATTGGAGGCCAAGACACTGCGGGAGGCCGATCCGCATACCCGACTGAGGGTGACTATTGAGGAGCAGGTGCTGCTGGCGCCGCTCCAGTTCCGCGACACCGATATCTGATTGAAGGAAGCAATAGATGAGCAGCACGAACCGGCCGGGCGCCTTTACCCTGGCATCGCCCATCGCCGCACCGACCGGCGTCGCGGTGTCGGAGACCGAGCTGTCTTGGCGGCGCGAGCGCGAGCGCATCAGCCGTGAGGCGGACGAGAGGGACCGTGCACGCGCGGCCTCGCCGCGCATCACGCTGGTCGCCATCACCGGCTTTACCATCGTGGATGATCTGCATCCCGACGGCCGCATCGTCGAGGCCGGTGACGAATTTGAGATCTCCGAGGTCGATCTGCCGCTGTACTCTGCGCGCGGCATGCCGAAGGCGATGTTTCCGACGCGCGAGTAATTGACGGGAGCCGCGCAGCAGCGTGGCTCCCATTTCCTTATTGTAGAAGCGAGGCATCGCAATGCCCTCCCGAAGGACCGAGGTCCTTTTCATCGCTGCAATCGGACATGACGGCGTCCGCTTCGCCGCCAGCCCGAAGCCTCACCCGGACATGCCGCATATCGTGCTCGGCGATGTTCTGGCCGTTCTCGGCTTCGAAGCAGCCGAACGGATGGCTCTCGTCCGCCGTCTTCGTTCCGGTGCGAGTCACGAGGTTTGCCGTGTCTACTTAAGTGGCGAGATCGCCCTGATCACTCCGATGTGGATCGCGCGCTCCATCGTGCGCAGCTTCAGAGGACGTCGCCATGACGTCAGCAGCCTGCTGCTACGTCTGGAGATGGCCGCGCGCGACGCGCTTGCAGAGCAGGTCAGGCTTCTTCCGCTATCAGTACGGATCCGTTGGGTCAATGAGGCTCTAAGCCGATACGATTGGTCGGACGCTCCTGCGCAGGGCGGTGTCGCATGATGCGTGGACCAGGCGCGTACGAGATCGCGCGCATGCTGGCGGCGCGCGCCCCTGAGCTGGCACGCGAGCTTCTTCCTGCTGGCCGGCGCGAAGGACCGGAATGGCGTTGCGGAAGCCTTCATGGAGAGCGCGGGCAATCTTTAGCTGTCCGGATCCGTGGTGAGAAGGCCGGAGTATGGGCCGACTTCGCCAGCGGTCAGCGTGGTGACGCACTCGACCTGGTCGCACAGACACTGTTCTCCGGCAGCAAGCGCGACGCGATACAATGGGCTTCCAGATGGCTCGGCCTGAACAGCGGCGAGGTCCCGATTGCCAAGCCACGACAAGCTGGTCGCGCGCGTTCCGATGTGGAGCCTGATAAAGACGCGATGCGACGACGTCGCCAGGCGCTTAGCCTGTTCCTCGCCGGCCAACGACAGATTCTTGACACACCCGCTGAACTCTATCTGTCCGGGCGAGGGATTCATCTTCGAGATCTCGGCCGCCAGCCGGCAGCTCTTCGTTATCATGCGGAGCTCTGGTGCGCCGAAGTGGGTCGACCTTTGCCAGCATTACTCGCCGCGATATGCGAACCGGGCGGGCGCCATGTCGCGACGCAGCGCATCTGGATTGCTCCAGATAGGACCGGAGTCTGGCGAAAAGCACCCCTTAAGAACGCGAAGAAGGTGATCGGCTCCTTTGCAGGTGGCATTGTTCCACTTTGGCGTGGCAGCAGCGGTCAGCCACTTAAGTTGGCGGCGATGGGCGAAGAAGTTGTCGTCGCTGAAGGTATAGAAACCGCCTTATCGATTGCCGCCGCAGTGCCGGAGATGCGCATCATCTCCGCGATCTCATTAGGCAATATGGCCTCGATCAACCTGCCGCCTGCGATCACCAAAGTGGTCATCGGCGCCGATAACGACGATCACAACTCATCCGCTGCGCAAGCTCTGCAGCGTGCCGTCGATCGCTTCATCGCCGAAGGCCGCGAAGTGCGCATCGCCCGTTCGCCGATCGGCTCTGATTTCAATGACGCCTTATGCGCACCCTGAGGGGTGAGGAGACAACAATGTCCGATGAGAAGCCTGGAAAAAGTCGCATCAAGGCAGCCATCGCCGAAGCGAAGCCTGCGGTTAGCACAGCGCTCAGCTCAAATGTCGTGCCGATGCCCAGCTTCGGTCGGCACTTCCGCGTCGACACGGAGGGTATCTGGAAGCCATCAAGCGATCCCGACAAGGCCGCGACCTGGGTCTGCGCGCCGCTGGAGGTGGTAGCTGAGACCCGCTCGACGGAAGGGCTGAGCTGGGGATTGTTGCTCCGGTTCTCCGACCGCGATGGCGTTGAGAAGGAAGTGATTGTCCCCCGGCGCTTGCTGGCGGGCGACGGCGCCGCTGTTCGCGAGCTCCTCGCGGATGCCGGGCTGGTGCTGGGCGCGAGCCAGGCAGCGCGCGTCGCCCTGCTGGAACTCCTGACCGGGGCTCGCTCGCCCACGCGTGCGACCTCAGTTCCTTGCGGAGGTTGGCATCGTGTTGGAGGCCGGATGGTCTTTGTCCTTCCGAACTTGGCGATCGGCGCGACGGGCGACCATGTTTTCATCGATCAAGCCGCTAGGGCACCGCATGCCTTCCAGCAGCAGGGCACGCTCGATGACTGGAAGCAGAACGTCGCGGCCCTCTGTATAGGCAACAGCCGGCTGGCTTTCAGCGTATCCTGTGCGCTGGCCGGACCGTTGCTGCAGCTCGCCGCGGTGGACGGCGCTGGCTTCAATCTGAAGGGCGCCTCCCGGCTCGGCAAATCCACGGCGTTGCGCCTGGCGGCGTCGGTCTGGGGCGGCGATCCAGCCACCGGTGCCAGCGCGTTCATCAAGACGTGGCGCACCACCAGCAACGGCGTCGAGAGCACCGCCGCCGCGCATTCCGACACCCTGCTGGTGCTCGATGAGCTGGGTCAGCTCGATGGCCGAGAGGCGGGGGAGGCAGCCTACATGTTGGCGAATGGCAAGGGGAAGGTGCGCGCCAGTCGTAATGGCCTAGCACGACCCGAACTACGCTGGCGTGCAATGATCTTGAGCAGCGGTGAAGTGGGGATCGCCGAGAAGAGCGAGGAAGCTGGCAAGATCATGCGGGCGGGCCAAGAAGTCCGCCTGATCGACATCGAAGCCGATGCGGGGGCAAAGCTGGGCCTGTTCGAGAATATCCACGCCCATACCAGTCCAGCGGACTTTGCCGAACACATCACTGCGGCGACAACCGCGCAGTTCGGCTCGGCGGCACCAGCTTGGCTGACATGGCTTGTCGGGCGACTCGCGGAAGACGAGGAAGGGTTTCGGACCAACCTGATCCGACGTCGCGGCGAGGCCGCCAAACGGATGCTGCCCGCGGGCGCGGGCGGTCAGGTTGCCAGCGTGGCCGCCCTCTTTGCCCTGGTCGGGGTTGCCGGTGAACTGGCGGCAGAGGCGGGTGTCCTGCCCTGGCCGGAGACGGAGGCCGAGGACGCCGCCTTCCGCTGCTTTGGAGCCTGGATCCGCGACAGGGGCGGTATCGGCGCACGGGAGGACCAGCAGGCCGAAACCCAGCTTCGACGCTTCATCCAACTTCACGGACCTGGTCGATTTCAGCTGTGGGGCAAGGCGCCGGAGGACGCGCAAGATGATCCCGACGCGCATCCAGATACCCCGCCGCATGAGCGTTTTCGCACTGTCAATCGCGCTGGATTTCGCCGCTGGGAGCCCGTCCAGGAGGGCAAAGGCACTCGCTGGCGATGGGTCTATTATGCAACCAGCACGGGCATGAACGAAGCATTGGTCGGCCTTCAGTTTCGCCAATCAGTTGCGTCTTTGACTGAGCGCGGGTTCCTGGTCAGCGATCAGAATGGCCGCAGTTCACAGTCCTTGAGGCCGACCGGGGAGCCGAAGCAGAGGCTCTATGTCATCGCCGACAAGCTGTTTTCGGAGGACGAAGCCGACCTTTGACCCCGGTTTGTGTGCCAAAAACCCCTACTTGGAACACGGAGGGGAATCCGGTGTTCCCTACAAGTCATTGATAATAAACGGTTGGAACACGGGAACACTGGAACACGGATTTCTGGATAGATAAAGGGAGAAAGGTGGGAGAATGAGAGAGGAATTTGGGTCCGATCCGGGGCAATTGGCCTCACGCTGAACACACTAAATAGTTGAGGGGTAGGGCTAATTCCACGGTCAGGGATTTCTCTCTTAGGTTGTGTATCGACCGTCGTGCATTGTCGCTGGCGGCCATCATGGAAAGCTCAGGAGGCTTCCGAATGTTCGACATCAAGGCGGATTTTCGCCCTCTTATCCGCACGCTGAATGATCTGGAGAAACGGCAGATTCCATTCGCCACGGCGCTGGCGCTGACTAGGTCGGCGCAGGCTGGTCAGAGGGCCGTCGCACGGGAGATGCCCAGCATCTTCGACAAGCCGACGCCCTTCACCATGCGGAGCAACTACGTCAAGCCAGCGACCAGAACGGATCTGGTCGCGGCGGTACATCTGCGCGACAGGGCGTCAAACGGCGCGGCCACCAGTCGGTATCTGGCGCCGAACATCATCGGAGGGCCGCGGGCTCTCAAGAAGTCGGAGCTCATCCTCCGCGCCGCGGGCATCCTGGCGCCGGGAAAGTTCCTGATGCCTGGGCTGGCTGCGGAACTCGATGCTTACGGCAACATCAACAAAGGGCAACTCACGAAGGTCCTGTCGGTCGTCAAGGCATTGGACGGCACAAGCGCATTCCGACGTCGCGGACAGGGAAAGCGTCGCAATGAAAAGTATTTCGCGATCCGTCCCGGCACCAATCGTGGCGGGCTGAAGCCGGCTGTCTACGAGCGGATCGGCCGGAACGTGGTGCCCGTCTACGGTTTCGGATCGCAGCCGCGCTACGAACCGATCTTCGACCTCTACGGCATCGTGCGCGAGGCTGCTGAAGCTGCGCTGACTGACGAGTTCCGCAAGGCGCTGCGCCATGCTCTAGCGACGGCTAGGAGGCGGTAGGCCACGGATGGCAGGCGATCTGCCTGCCTCCCCCACCCCCCCCAACGGGTCCTTCCAAAGGGGGTCCTGGACCGGGGGGTAATTCGCGCCCGGTTTCAGGCTCCGTCTGATATAGAAAGACAGACCCTAAGTTGTGGACTGCGTCGATGATTGGAGGATCTGGAATGCTAGTCAATAAATCGGAGCTGGCGACGATATTGTCTGTCTCTTTGTCTACGCTGCACGAATGGATCCGCAAGGACCCTTCTTTTCCTGTTCATACGCGCGGAAGTTATGGCGTCGAGTGGCAGTTCGATGCCGACCAAGTGATGGCGCACCTGCAGCACAAAGAGGAAGCCGAGCTGGAGGCGCAGCGGGAGCGAAGGGAGCGGTTGGAGCAGTACCGATTGCCGCTCACTGGCCAGGAAGGCGCCGCCGCTAATGACACCGACTTCACGCCGCAGCAGGCCCTGGCGCTGGTCCGTAAGCGCCGTCTGGAGCTGGAGATGGCCCGGGAGGCCGGCTTCCTCGTGCAAGCCTCGGAGGTGCGGGAAGCTCTAGAGCATTTTCCATCTACTCCGGCTCATATCCGGCGGCGGTGAAGTAGTTGGCGCATTCTGCTGGTGTGAAGGCATCGAGGAGTTGGCCGATGGTGGCCCAGAGCCCGTCCAGGGTGCGCTCCGCCGCCTTGCGCAGGAGCGCCTTCAGCTTGGAGAAGGCATTCTCGATTGGATTGAAGTCCGGCGAGTAGGGCGGAAGGAACAGCAGGGACGCACCCGTGGCCTCGATAGCCCGGCGGGCCTCGTGGCGCTTATGCGCAGCCAGGTTGTCCAGGATGACGGTGTCGCCGGCGCACAGGGTTGGACAGAGGACCTTCTCGACATAGGCCTGGAAGGCCTGCGCGGTCATGGGCCCATCGAGCAGCATAGGCGCGGTCAGGCCTGTGAGGCGGAGACCGGCGACGAAGGTGGTGGTCTTCCAATGTCCGTGCGGCACGCCTGCACGCAGGCGCTCGCCACGTGGGGCACGGCCCCGCAGTCGCGCCATCTTGGTGCTGGCACCGGTTTCATCGATGAACACCAGGCGATCAGGATGAAAGTCAGGCTGCCGATCGAACCAGGCTTCGCGGGCCGCGGCGATGTCCGGCCGGTCCTGCTCGGCGGCGTGCGCGGTTTTTTTTGAAGGTGATCGCCCGTGCCGCGAAGAAGCGCCAGAGCGTGCCAATCCCCGCCGAGAGGCCGCGCTCGTCATGCAGCCGCTGCTGCATCTCGCGGAGGGTAATGAGGGGCCTGACGGCGACCAGGTCGAGCAGGAAATCGGCCTGCCCATCAAGCTTGGAGCCTCTGGGCTGCCCCTGGCGGCGTGCCGCCGTCTCACCCTCATCCCGCGCTCGCCGTACCCACACAACGGCTGTTGCCACACCCACTCCGAAATGGGCTGCGGCCTGCCGTGCCGACATCCCGCGTGCCGTTGCGTCGAGCACACGCGTCCGGAGATCCTGGCTGTAGGCTCGGGCCATCCTGTCCTCCCTCGCAGGAGGAAAAGCGAATCACATCCCGCCGCAGAAGGGAATCCTCTTCTGAATCGGTGAACGCGGAAACTGCTCTAGGCGCGGCTTTCTCAACCCTCGGCAAGGCACTCCAGAGCCTTCCTGGTCAAATCGGCCGCACGCATGGGCTACCCGAGCCTGTTGTGCGCTCGATCCGTGGCTCAGTGGACACGTTTCAGAGGAACTTGGTCCGCGACCTTCAGCACCTGATGTCAGGTATGGAGCAGCCCCGGCCAGCTGGCGACACGATGGAGAAGAGTGAGCTGCCGCTGAGTCCGCAGTGAGTCCGCAGAAGAGGCTACCCGCACTTGGCCGCTCTTCTAAAGCACTCTAAGTCATTGAAAGTGTTGGTGGGCGCACTAGGGCTCGAACCTAGGACCCGCTGATTAAGAGTCAGCTGCTCTACCAACTGAGCTATGCGCCCCACCCGGATCTCGGCGGTGATGGCCGCCGTTCCGTGGGGGCGGCTTTTACCGCATCCGCCCGGCTTGGCAACCCCCTAATCGCCGCCCGCGCCAAATTCCGTGTCCCGATGCACATGGACGGAGGCCAGCAGGCCGAAGCCCACCATGCTGGTCAGCATGGCCGAGCCGCCATGGCTGATCAGCGGCAGCGGAACACCGCCCACCGGAATGCTGCCGGTGACCATGGCGATGTTCACGAAGACATAGAGGAAGTAGTTCACCCCGAGCCCCAGGGCGACCAGCCGCCCGTACTGGCTGCGGCAGCGCAGCGCCGTCAGCAGCGCGAAGATCACCACCAGCGCCAGCAGGGCCAGCACGGCCAGCGAGCCGACCAGGCCGAACTCCTCGGCCCACATCGTGAAGATGAAGTCGGTCTGCTTCTCCGGCAGGAAGTTCAGGTGCCCCTGCGTCCCCTGCAGGAAGCCCTTGCCCCAGAGCCCGCCCGAGCCCAGCGCGATCTTCGACTGGATGATGTTGTAGCCGGATCCGAGCGGATCGCTCTCCGGATCGAGGAAGACCAGGATGCGGGCCTTCTGGTAGTCGCGCAGGCGCTCATAGGCCAGGGGCGCGATGGCCAGGGCCGCGCCGCCCACCAGGGCGAACTTCCACCACCGCACCCCGGCCGCCCAGAACACGGCGCCGCCGACCATCAGCGTGATCAGGCCAGTGCCCAGGTTGGGCTGCTTCAGGATCAGCCCGACCGGCAGCAGCACGGCCAGCAGCGGCGGGACGAGGAACAGCGGCTGCCCGATCCGCTCCTCGCCGGCGCGGTGAAACCACGCCGCCAAGGCCAGGACCAGCAGGATCTTCATCAGCTCGGAAGGCTGCAGCTGGAAGGGACCCAGCTCGATCCAGCGCTGCGCCCCCTTCCCCACCTGGCCGTGCAGCGCGACGAGGACCAGCAGCCCCACGCCCAGCGCATAGCCTGCCCAGGACAGCCGCGCGACCAGCCGCAGATCGGTCATGGCCAGACCCAGCATCAGCACCAGGCCGAAGCCGAAGCGCAGGGCATGGCGGCCGGCATAAGGCTCGGGCGAGCCGCCGCCGGCGGAATAGAGCGCGACATAGCCGACAGCGGCGATGGCGCAGAGCAGCAGCACGAAGCCCCAGGGGATCAGCCAGAACTTCTCCAGCAGGCCGGGGCCGCGGTTGCGCGTCAGGAGGCGGCGCTCGAAGACCGTCACGGCCGGCCTCCCGTCGGCGGCGCCTCCGCGAGCCGCCCCGCCTCCGCGGCGCCTCCGGCCTGCGGCGCGGCGGGCGGCCGCAGCCGGGTCATCACCTCCACCATCACCTCCCGCGCCAGCGGCGCCGCCGCGCCCGAGCCGCTGGTGCCATGCTCGACCACCACCGAGATGGCGTAGCGCGGATCGTCATAGGGCGCGAAGGCCACGAAGAGGGCGTGCGGCCGCCATTCGCGTGGCTGGCTCTCGACCCGGAAGCCCCGCTCCCGCTGCTCCCGGCTGACGCGCCGCACCTGGGTGGTGCCGGTCTTGCCGGCCAGCGCGCCGAGGCCCGGCGGCAGCTGCGCCACCCGCGCGGTGCCCCCGGCCTCGTTCACCACCGCCCACATCGCCTCCCGGACCAGCTTCAGGTCACGCTCGGCCAGGCCGAGGGAGGGCCAGTCCTCCGCCCGGGCGCCCATGACCGGCCGGCCGCCGATGGCCTGGGTCAGGTGCGGCTGCACCGCCCGCCCGCTGGCCAGCCGCGCCGCCATGGTGGCGAGCGAGAGCGGGGTGAGCTGATAGAAGCCCTGGCCGATGCCGTGCACCACCGTGTCGCCCAGGTTCCAGGGCTTGCCCTGCCGGGTGCGCCATTCCCGCGTCGGCACGAAGCCGGGGCGGGTTCCGGGCAGTTCGATCTCCAGCTCGACGCCGAGGCCCAGCCGCTTCGCCATGGCGGCGATGCGGTCGATGCCGAGCCGCCGCGCCACCTCGTAGAAGTAGACGTCGCAGGATTGCTTCAGCGCCCCGCGCAGGTCCAGCGCGCCGTGGCCGCGCCGGTTCCAGCAGTGGAAGCGGCTGTCGCCCAGGTCGTAATGCCCCGGGCAGGTCAGGCGATCGGTGGGCGTGATGACCCTGGCCTCCAGCGCCGCCAGGCCGACCACCATCTTGAAGGTGGAGCCGGGCGCGTAGAGGCCATTGGTGGTCTTGTTGATCAGCGGCGTGGCGCGGCTGCGCGTCCATTCCCGCCATTGCGCCGCCGAGATGCCGGAGCTGAACAGGTTGGGATCGAAGCCCGGCTGGCTGGCCATGGCCAGCACCTCGCCGTTCCGCGCATCCATCACGACGACGCTGGTGCCCTCCTCGATGCGGTCGCGCACCGCCTTCTGCAGCCCGGCATCGACCGAGATCCGCACCTCCCGCCCCGCCACGCCCTCCCGCCGGTCCAGCTCGCGGATGACGCGGCCCACCGCGTTCACCTCCATCTGCACCGTGCCGGCGCGGCCCCGCAGCACGCGCTCGTGATGCCGCTCGATGCCGGCGCGGCCGACGCGGATGCCGGGCAGGCTGAGCAGCGGGTCGCCATCCATGTCGGCTTCCGCCGGAGGGGCGACATAGCCCACGACATGCGCCAGATGCTCGGCCAGCGGATAGGTCCGCGTGGTGCCGACATCGACGCTGATGCCGGGAAGGTCGGGGGCATTGGCCTCGATGCGAGCCATCTCCTCCCAGCTCAGGAACTCCTGCACCACCACCGGCACGAAGCGGCGGCGGCGGCGGATGTCGCGCTCGATCCGCGCCACCTCGCCCTCGGCCAGGGGCAGCAGCCGGCTAAGGGTCGCGAGCGTGGCGCCGACATCCTCCGCCTGCTCGGCGGTCAGCAGCACGCGCCAGTTCAGCGTGTTGGCGGCGACCACGCGGCCGGCGCGGTCCAGGATGCGGCCGCGCGGCGGTGCCAGCAGCCGGGTGGAGATGCGGTTCTCCTCGGCCAGGGTGGCATAGCGCTCGCCCTCCTCCAGCTGCAGCTTCTGCAGCCGGTAGCCCAGGAAGCCGAGCAGGCCGAGCTGCCCGGCGCCGAGCAGCAGGGCGCGGCGGGTGAAGAGGGCGCGACGCCGCTCCTCCTCGCGCCGGCTCACCCGGCCGTCTCCTCGGCCCGGCGCATCGCCCGGTGCAGCGCGGTGAGTGGCGCCGCAAGGGCGGGATAGAGGCCGAGGCTGAGGGCGCCCTGCACCAGCGCCGGAACCGGCGAGGGCAGCCGCCAGCCCAGCAGCGCCGTGAGCAGCCAGCCGAGCCCCGCCGCGGCCAGGGCGAAGCCCGAGAAGGCCAGCCAGACCAGCGCGAAGGGCTGCCGGGCCAGCAGGCGGCGCAGGCGCAGCACCGTGCCATGGGTGAGCAGCAGGGTCAGCACGCCGATGCCGAGCGGCGCGAAGCCCAGCAGGTCCTGCAGCAGGCCCAGGGCGAAGCAGGCGGGCGGCGGCATGACGGCGGGGCGGAACAGGGACCAGAAGAAGACGCAGCCGAGCGCCACGGCCGGCACCGCAGAGGGCAGGCCGGTGGGCGCGGAGAGCAGCACCATCAGCAGGGCCGTGCCGGCCGCCGGGCAGGCGGCGCGCGCCAGGACATCGAGCCGCGTCAGCAGCCCCGGGGGCGATTGCTGGCCGCCGCTCAGCACCATGCCCGCCCGCCCCGGCTCAAGGGCGGCCGCGCGCTTCGGGCCGGGCAACCGCCTCGGGCGGCAGGATGCCGGACAGCCCGAAATCGAAGATCCGCAGCAGGTCCAGCCGCTCCAGACGGGCGAACAGCTCCACCTCGGGCGCCCCGCCCTCCGGCCAGCGGACCACGCCCACCGGCAGGCCGGCGGGAAAGATGCCGGCCTCGGCGCTGGTCACCACCCGCTCGCCCTCGCGCGGGGGGCTGCCCTCCGGCCAGTGCTGCAGGCGCGGCCGGGCGCCGTTGGTGCCGGCCAGGATGGCGCGGGACCGGCTGTCCTCCAGCGCCACGGGGAGGCGGCTGTTCATGTCGGTGAGCAGCAGGACGCGGGCCGACCGGCTGCCGACCTCGGTGACGCGCCCGGCGAGCCCGTTCTCGTCCAGCGCCACCTGCCCCTTGCGCAGCGTGACGCCCGGCGGCGTGGCCAGCAGCACCGCCCGGGCGTAGGTGCCACCGGCATCGGCGACGACACGGGCGGTCTGGAAGGCCGCGGGCGGATCGGGGATGAAGCGGAGCTGGCGGCGCAGCAGGGCGTTCTCGGTCTCCAGCGCCAGGGCGGCGGCCTGCCAGCGGTGCAGCCGCCCGTTCTCCTCCCGCAGGCGCCGGTTCTCGGCCTGGATCTCGGAAATCTGGCGCAGCTCCTGCAGGGCGCCGCGCACCGCCCCGGCCGGCCGGGTCAGCAGGACGTAGAAGGGGGTGAGGGCGTCGGCCAGGGCCATGCGCCCGCGCTCGACCAGCGCCGGATCGGCCTTGCCGAGCAGCACCAGGCCCAGCGCCACCGCCAGGAGCATCGGCAGGAACAGGCGGGACAGGGCCTGGCGCAGCGGTATGCTGAGACGGATCAAGCGGCCTCCAGAAACCCGCCTTGGGCGGGCCCGGCGCCTTTATACCTCAGTACATGGTGGAGAGGACGTGGCGCAGTCGCTTCATCTCATCGAGCGCCCGTCCTGTGCCCAGCGCGACACAGGCCAGCGGGTCCTCCGCCACCGACACCGGCAGGCCGGTCGATTCGCGCAGCACCTGGTCCAGCCGCTGCAGCAGCGCGCCGCCGCCGGTCAGCA
The DNA here is from genome assembly GCF_049340465.1 of Pseudoroseomonas sp. WGS1072. NCBI lineage: Bacteria > Pseudomonadati > Pseudomonadota > Alphaproteobacteria > Acetobacterales > Acetobacteraceae > Pseudoroseomonas > Pseudoroseomonas sp. WGS1072. The sequence goes on from NZ_JBMPSU010000001.1 coordinate 244,647, forward strand.
CGATGCCCTTGTCCACGATATCGGCGGCGAGCTCCGGCGGCGTGTTCTCCAGCGCCACCTTCACCGCCTCGACGATCTGCGTCACGGGCTCGGCGATGGCCTCGGCGATCTGGCGCTGGCTGATGACGATCTCGCGCGGCACCCCGTTCATCAGATCGCGGCCCCGGACCTCGGTCATTGGCCCCTCGCCGCCATAGTCCGGATAGGCGGCGGCGCCGATCTCGAGCTTGATCCGCTCCGCCGTGCTCTCGCCGATCAGCAGGTTGAAGTGGCGGCGGATGTGGGAAATGATCGCCTCGTCCAGCTTGTCGCCGCCGACGCGCACGCTGCGGGCATAGACGATGCCGCCCAGCGAGATCACCGCCACCTCGGTGGTGCCGCCGCCGATATCGACGATCATCGAGCCGGAGGGCTCGGTCACCGGCAGGCCGGCGCCGATCGCGGCCGCCATCGGCTCCTCGATCAGCAGCACCTTGCGCGCCCCGGCCGATTCGGCGCTCTCCTGGATGGCGCGGCGCTCGACGGTGGTGGAGCCGGAGGGCACGCAGACGATGATCAGCGGCGAGGCGAAGCCCCGGCGGTTGTGCACCTTGCGGATGAAGTGCTTGATCATCTCCTCCGCCACCTCGAAATCGGCGATGACGCCGTCGCGCAGCGGCCGGATGGCGGCGATGTTCCCGGGCGTGCGGCCCAGCATCATCTTCGCCTCCTCGCCCACCGCCAGCACCTGCTTGCGGCCCCGGATCTCGGCGATGGCGACGACGGAGGGCTCGTTCAGCACGATGCCCCGCCCCTTCACGTAGACCAGCGTGTTCGCGGTGCCGAGATCGATGGCCATGTCGGCGGAGAGGAAGCCGAACAAGCGGGAGAGCATGCAGCGCACCTTCCTGGTATCAGCCGCCCTGGGATCAGCCGCCCCCGGGCCGGGACACAGCGAAAGGGCGCAGAGGCTTACCCTTCGGCACCGCCGGCCTCAAGCCGCAATCGTGAGCCATGCCGTGCCAAGAATGACACCCCGGCAACCTTCAACCCAGGAGCGCGTTACACAGCCGCAAGTTCCTGCAGACAAAGGAAGCACAGCGAATGCGGAAAGCCCCTCTCCTGCTTCTGGCCCTGGCCGGCCTCGGCCTCTCGGCCTGCGGCTACAGCACCGGTGATCGCGCCGCCTCGGGCGGCCTGCTGGGCGCCGGCACGGGTGCCGCCATCGGCTCCCTCTCCGGCAATGCCGGCACGGGCGCGCTGATCGGCGGTGGCGTCGGTGCCCTGGGCGGTGCCGCCACCAGCTCGGACCAGGTCAATCTGGGCCGGCCGGCCTGGCGCTAAGCCCCGGGCGCTGAGCGCACACCCGGCCACCAGGGACGGAACAGGCCGGGGAGGGCGACTTCCCCGGCCTTTTCTTGTCTCGGCGCGCCGGATCAGGCGCTGCGCATGATCTCCGGCGGCGCGGTGCGGGCGCGCTTGGCCAGCAGCTTGTTGAGGGCGTGCACATAGGCCCGGGCCGAGGCGATGATGGTATCGGTATCCGCCCCCTGCCCGTCCACGAGCTTGCCGTCCTCCTCCAGCCGCACGGTGACACGGGCCTGGGCATCGGTGCCGCCGGTGACGGACTGCACGGCATAGAGCTTCAGCTCGGCGCGGTGCGGCACCACCTGCTGCAGGGCGTTGAAGGTGGCATCCACCGCGCCGTCGCCGCCGGCCACGCCGTCGCACTGCTCGCCATCCACCTCCAGCGCGACGCTCGCGGTTGGCCGCGTGCCGATGCCGGTGGCGACGGTGAGCGCCAGCAGCTTCACCCGGTCCTTGATGCGCACCACCTCGTCATCGACCAGGGCGATGATGTCCTCGTCGAACACCGTCTTCTTGCGGTCGGCCAGGTCCTTGAAGCGCCGGAAGGCATCGTTCAGCTGATTGTCGCCCAGCGTGTAGCCGAGCCCGGCCAGCTTGTCGCGGAAGGCGGCGCGGCCGGAATGCTTGCCGAGCACGATGGAGTTGGTCGTCCAGCCGACGCTCTCGGGCGTCATGATCTCATAGGTGGACTTGTCCTTGAGCACGCCGTCCTGGTGGATGCCGCTCTCGTGCGCGAAGGCGTTACGGCCGACGATCGCCTTGTTCGGCTGCACGTCGAAGCCGGTGATGGTGGCCAGCAGCTTGCTGGTGCGGAGGATGTTCTGGGTGACGATGTTGGTCCGGTAGGGCAGCGCGTCATGGCGCGTGCGCAGCGCCATCGCCACCTCCTCCAGGCTGGCATTGCCGGCCCGCTCGCCGATGCCGTTGATCGTGCTCTCGATCTGCCGCGCGCCGGCCTGGATGGCGGCGATGGTATTGGCCACCGCCATGCCGAGGTCGTTGTGATTGTGCGCCGAGAGGATCACCTGATCCGCGCCCGGCACCCGCTCGCGCAGCGCCCGGAAGATCGCCGCCATGTCCTCCGGCATGGAGTAGCCGACGGTGTCGGGGATGTTGATGGTGGTCGCGCCCGCCTTGATGGCGGTCTCGACGCAGCGGCAGAGGAAGTCGATGTCGCTGCGGCTGCCATCCTCGGCGCTCCACTCGACATCCTCGGCATGGTTGCGGCCGAGCGTCACGCTGCTGTGGATCAGCTCCAGCACCTCCTCGCGCGACATGCGCAGCTTGACGCGCATGTGCAGGTCGGAGGTGGCGAGGACGATGTGGATGCGGCCCCGCGCGGCGGGCTTCACCGCCTCGGCCGAGCGCAGGATGTCGGCCTGGGCGGCGCGGCTCAGGCTGGCCACCACCGGCCCGTCCTTGGCGAAGCGGGTGGCGATGGAATGCACGCTGTCGAAATCGCCCGGCGAGGCGATGGCGAAGCCGGCCTCCATGACGTCGACGCCCAGTTCGGCCAGGGCCTCGGCCATGCGCAGCTTCTCCTCCAGGTTCATGGAGAAGCCGGGCGACTGCTCGCCGTCGCGCAGCGTGGTGTCGAAGAAGATGATGCGGTTGTCGTCCAGCTTGCCGAAGCTGGGATGATGGATGGCCATGGAGAGCGTCCCTCGATAATTCCTGCCGCGATTCTGGGCCCTGGCGGGCGCGGCCGTGACGGTGCCGGTGGGGGCGCGACGGCGCCCGGGTCTCCCCTGAGGGGACCTCCCCTGAGCGATGCCGGCCGGTCAGCCGGGCGTCACGCCCAGGGGCGGCTAAGTCGAAGGAGGAGGCCGGCCAGCGGGCGCGCGCCGAGGACGGCGGTGAGGCCGTGCTGCAGCTCGAAGGCGCGCGGGGTCGCGATCATGGCCGGAACGATAGGCAGAGCCGCGGCGGGATGCAAGTCGCGGCCGCCGGGCGGCGGCGGAAATCGGCTTTGATGAAGCTTTTCTGACGGCTCGCCGGATGGCTGGCGGCCCCCCGCCGGGCCCCGCTATCCTGGCACCGTGCGGCGCCAGGGCGCGCCGCGCCGACAAGGGCCGCCGCAGGCGGTCTCCGTCACAACAGCAAGGTGCCTTGTGCGCCCCCGAACTATCGAGCTCCGCGCGATGCGGAGCGATGCCGAGCGGACCCGCTACCACGCCATCCGCGAAACCTGCATCTTCGAGCTGTATCACCATGCGGACGGGCCCTATCCCTGCCGCTACGACCCTGGACATCCGGATGAATCCGCGCCGGGGCACCACCCCCTGGTGCTGTGCCTCGATGGCGCGGTGGCGGGCACCATCCGCATCGACATGAAGCCGGATGGCCGCGCCGTGCTGCGCCTGATCGCCATCGCGCCGGAATACCGCGGCGAGGGGCTCGGCGGGGCGCTGCTGGCCGAGGCCGAGGCCTTCGCGCGGCGCGCCGGCGCCACCCGGCTCTGCGTCAACGCGCGGCGGCCGGCGCTGGGCTTCTACAGCCGGTCCGGCTTCCAGCCCGGCCACTGGGAGGGCTGCACCACCTGCCCCGAGGGCGTGCCGCTGGTGAAGCCGCTCGCGCTCAGCCTGGACGGCCGGGCCATCCCCCGCCGCGCCCCGGCTGCCGTGGTGCGACAGGCCGCGTGAGGAAGAGGCCGGGGGCCACAGTCCCCGGTCTCAGCTTCCCGGTTCTAGGGGGCCTGGCGGATGCACCGCCATCCAGTGCCGGGCGATCTCCTCCCGCGTCGCCACCCAGACATCCTCCTGCGCCACGACGTGATCCAGGAAGCGCTCCAGCGCCGCCGCGCGCGCCGGCCGGCCGACCAGCCGGCAATGCAGCCCGACGCTCATCATCTTCGGCGCCGTCGCCCCTTCCCGCCGCAGGAAGTCGAAGGCGTCCGTCAGGTGCTGCGTGAAGCCGTCATTGGCCGAGAAGCCGGGCGGCACCGCGAACTTCATGTCGTTGTTGTCGAGCGTGTAGGGGATGATCAGGAGCGGCCGACCGGCGATAGTGACGTAGTAGGGCAGATCGTCGTCATAGGCGTCGCTGTCGTAGAGGAAGCCACCATGCTCGGCGACGAGCCGGCGCGTGCGCGGGCTGATGCGGCCGGTGTACCAGCCCACGGGCTTCTTCCCGACGACCTTCTCGATGGTCTCGACGCATCGCGCGATATGCGCGCGCTCCGTCGCCTCATCCACCGCCTGGTAGTTGATCCAGCGCCAGCCATGGCTGGCCACCTCGTGCCCCGCCTCGGCGAAGGCACGGCCGATCGCGGGGTTCAGCTCCAGCGCGCGGCCGACGCCATAGACGGTCAGCCTCAGCCCACGCTCGGCGAAGAGCCGCAGCACGCGCCAGACCCCGGCGCGGGCGCCATAATCGAACTGGCTTTCCTTGCCGATGTCGCGGGCGCCCAGGACCGGATCGCCGCCCGGCGTCTCGTTCAGATAGATCTCGCTGCCCGGGTCGCCGTTCAGCACGCTGTTCTCGCCGCCCTCCTCGTAGTTCAGCACGAAGGACAGGGCGAGCCGCGCGCCGCCGGGCCAGCGCGGGTCCGGCGGGTTGCGGCCGTAGCCGGTGAAGTCGCGGGGATAGGGGCTGTCGGGTGCGAGGATGGTCATGGCGGCCCCAGCCTGGATCGGCCGGGGCCCGCGGGTCAATCGCTCCCGGTCATGCCGCCACCGGCACCGCCTCGGCCTGGGCCCCGGGCAGCTCGCCATGCACGAGGGACTGGATGAAGGCCAGCTTCGCCACCACCGCCGGCGAGAGCACGAAGGGATAGAGATCCGGCGTGCCCATGCAGCGGTTGAGGCTGTTCACCGCCGCGGTCAGCGGCACCCAGGCCTCCATCAGCGGTTCGATGCGGGTCTCGCGATAGGGGTCGAAATCCACCTCGGCGGTCAGCGTGCCGGACTTGTCGGCATGCGGGTCGATGCCGAGGCCGAAGGCGCGCGCCATCTCCAGGGTGTCGACGATGTGCAGATAGTGCGCCCAGGTTTCGGCGAAGTCCTCCCAGGGATGCGCGGTGGCATAGGTGGAGACGAAGTTCTCCTGCCAGTCCGCCGGCGGCCCCTCGTTGTAGTGGCGCTGCAGGGCGGCCCCGTAATCCTGACTGTCATCGCCGAAGACGGCACGGCACTGCTCCAGCCGGCCGCCATCCCGCACCAGCCGATCCCAGAAGTAATGCCCGGATTCATGGCGGAAATGGCCGAGCAGCGTGCGGTAGGGCTCGCCCATCGCCTCGCGCCGGCGCACCCGCTCGGCATCGTCGGCCTCGGCGAGCGCCAGGGTGATGAGGCCGTTGTCATGCCCGGTCATCACATTCGGGCCGCCATCCGGCATATCCGCCAGGAAGTCGAAGACCAGGCCGTTCTGCGGATCGTCGACCCGGTTGGGCAGCGGCAGGTCCAGGCGGATGAAGCCGTAGAAGGCGCGCCGCTTCGCTTCCTCGATCTTCTGCCAGCGCGCCAGGTTCAGCGGATCGGAGATATCGGGGATGGTGCGGTTGTGCCGGCAGGCCAGGCAGAAGCGCTCGGGGGAATCGTCCGGCACCAGCCAGTTGCAGGCATCCTGCGCGGCATTCTCGCAGAAGCGGTGGAGCCTGTCCGGATCGGCCCGCGGCCGCCAGAGCTGGCGGGGGGGTGCCGAGGCTGTCCCCGTCTGCTCGCCGTCGAGGTCGCCCGCCGCCTGCTTGTCAGCCTCCTCCGGCGAGACCTCCTGCGGGATGCCCTCCTCCGGCTCTATCGGGTCCAGCGCCGAGAGGCGGTTCCGCCCGGGCAGATAGCCGAGCGTCGCGCCGCACTTCATGCACTGGGTGTTCTCGAAATAGAGCAGCTGGCCGCAGACTTCACAGTTGAACAGACGCATGGGGGGTCCTCCGGCGCGGGTCCTGGCTGGAACGGCACCATGGGCGGGTGGTTGCGATGCCGCAATCGCGCATCTCCTCCTCGCCGAACGCAAAAGGGGCGCCGAAGCGCCCCTCCCCTGTCCGAACCTGATCGCGGGCTCAGTTCCGCGTCTTGTCGACCAGCGCGCCCTTGGTGATCCAGGGCATCATGCCGCGCAGCTTGGTGCCGACCTCCTCGATGGAGTGCTCGGCCAGGCGGCGGCGGGTCGCCTTGAAGGAGGCCTGGTTGACCTTGTTCTCCAGCATCCAGTCGCGGGTGAACTTGCCGGACTGGATGTCGTTCAGCACGCGCTTCATCTCCGCCTTGGTCTCGGCGGTGATGATGCGCGGGCCGGTGACATACTCGCCGTACTCCGCGGTGTTGGAGATGGAGTAGTTCATGTTGGCGATGCCGCCCTCATAGATGAGGTCGACGATCAGCTTCACCTCGTGCAGGCACTCGAAATAGGCCATCTCGGGCGCGTAGCCAGCTTCCACCAGCGTCTCGTAGCCCGCCTTGATCAGCTCGACGAGGCCACCGCAGAGGACGACCTGCTCGCCGAACAGGTCGGTCTCGCACTCTTCCTTGAAGGTGGTCTCGATGATGCCGGAGCGGCCGCCGCCGACGGCGGAGGCGTAGGAGAGCGCGATCTCCAGCGCGTTGCCCGAGGGGTTCTGGTGCACGGCCACGAGGCAGGGCACGCCGCCGCCCTTCTGGTACTCGCCGCGCACGGTGTGGCCGGGGCCCTTCGGCGCGATCATGAACACGTCGATATCGGCGCGCGGCTCGATCAGGTTGAAGTGCACGTTCAGGCCATGCGCGAAGGCGAGCGCCGCGCCTTCCTTCATGTTCTCGTGCAGATGGTCGCGGTACAGGTCGCCCTGGCCCTCATCGGGCGTCAGCACCATCACCACATCGGCCCACTTCGCCGCCTCGGCCGGGGAGAGCACCTTGAAGCCGGCGGCCTCGGCCTTCCTCGCGGAGGCGCCGGGGCGCAGGCCGATGACCACCTCGGAGACGCCCGAGTCCCGCATGTTCATGGCATGGGCATGGCCCTGGCTGCCGAAGCCGATGACCGCGACCTTCTTGGCCTTGATCAGGTTCACATCCGCATCGCGGTCGTAGTAGACGCGCATCTCGCGCACTCCCAGTGGGTTGGCTGAAAAGGAAGGTCAGGCCTGCAGCGCGGCGGTGCCCCGGGCGATCGCCACCGCGCCGGTGCGGCTGACCTCCACGAGGCCGAGCGGCCGCATCAGGTTGATGAAGGCATCGAGCTTCTCGCCGCTGCCCGTCATCTCGAAGACGAAGCTCTCGATGGTGGCATCGACGACGCGGGCGCGGAAGGCGTCGGCCAGGCGCAGCGCCTCCTGCCGCGCCGAGCCGGAGCCCGCGACCTTGACGAGCGCCAGCTCGCGGTTGAGATGCGGCCCCTCCAGCGTCAGGTCGGCCACCTTGTGCACCGGCACCAGCCGGTCGAGCTGCGCCTTGATCTGCTCGATCACCATCTCGGTGCCGGAGGTGACGACGGTGATGCGCGACAGGCGGCCCTCGGCATCGACCGGCGCCACGGTCAGGCTGTCGATGTTGTAGCCGCGGCCGGAGAACAGGCCGATGACGCGCGCCAGCACGCCGGCCTCATTCTCCACCAGCACCGCGATGGTCGCGGCCCGGAAGCTGTTGTCGGTGGGATCGGGCATGGTTCGTCCAGTCGGGGATCGGGGGCGCGGAGCGAAAGGAGGGATGGCGGCGCGGCGTCAGACCAGCGCCGTCCCCTCATCCGTGACGCCCGCCCCCGCGGCGATCTGCCCCGGCGCCAGCAGCATCTCGTTGTGCGCGGCACCGGAGGGGATCATCGGGAAGACGTTCTCCTTCTCGTCGACCGCGACATCGACGATCACCGGCCGGTCGATGGCGATCATCTCGCGGATGACGCGGTCGAGGTCGTCCATGCCGGTGGCGCGCAGGCCCACGCCGTGGAAGCTCTCGGCCAGCTTGACGAAATCGGGCAGCGCCTCGCTGTAGCTCTCGGAATAGCGGCCGCCATGCAGCAGCTCCTGCCACTGCCGCACCATGCCCATGTACTGGTTGTTCAGGATGAAGACCTTCACCGGCAGGCGATACTGCGCCAGCGTCGACATCTCCTGGATGTTCATCAGGATCGAGGCCTCGCCGGCGATGTCGATCACCAGCGCATCCGGATGCGCGACCTGCACGCCCATCGCCGCCGGCAGGCCGTAGCCCATGGTGCCGAGCCCGCCCGAGGTCATCCAGCGGTTCGGCTTCTCGAAGCCGAAGTACTGCGCCGCCCACATCTGGTGCTGGCCGACCTCGGTGGTGATGAAGGTCTCGCGCCCGCTCTCCCGCGTCAGCTCGTAGAGCCGCTTCACCGCGTGCTGCGGCTTGATGATCCGGCCTTCGTGCACGTAGCGCAGGCAGTCCCGGCCGCGCCACTGATCGATCTGCCGCCACCAGCCGGCCAGCGCCCCGCGGTCCTGGGGCGCGCCATCGGCCTCCCAGGCGGCGATCAGCGCGCGCAGCACGGCGGCGGCGTCGCCCACGATCGGCACCTCGACCTTGACGTTCTTGTTGATCGAGGAGGGATCGATATCGGCGTGGATCTTCACAGACCCTGGCGCGAAGGCGTTCAGCCGCCCCGTCACGCGGTCGTCGAAGCGGGCGCCGATGTTGAACATCACGTCGCACCCGTGCATGGCGAGATTCGCCTCGTAGGTGCCGTGCATGCCCAGCATGCCGAGGAACTGCGGGTCGCTGGCGGGATAGCAGCCGAGGCCCATCAGCGTGTTGGTGCAGGGCAGGCCCGCCATGCGGACGAACTTCGTCAGCAGCTCCGAGGCCTCGGGGCCGGCATTGATCACGCCGCCGCCGGCATAGACCACCGGCCGCTTCGCCCCCTTCAGCAGCGCCACCGCCTTGCGGATCTGCGCCGCGTCGGGCTCGAACTGCGGGCGGTAGGAGCGGTGCTCGGCGGTGGGCGGCGGGGTGTAGCGGCCCTTGCCGATCAGGATGTCCTTCGGCAGGTCGATCACCACCGGGCCGGGGCGGCCGGAGCGCGCCACGTAGAAGGCCTCGTGCACCGTGCTGGCCAGCTTGTCCATCTGCTTGACCAGATAGTTGTGCTTGGTCGCGGGCCGGGTGATGCCGGTGGTGTCGGCCTCCTGGAAGGCGTCGTTGCCGATCAGGTGGGTCGGCACCTGACCGGTCAGGCAGACGATCGGGATGCTGTCCAGCAGCGCGTCCACCAGCCCGGTCACGGCATTGGTGGCGCCGGGGCCGGAGGTGACGAGCACGCAGCCCACCTTGCCGGTGGAGCGGGCATAGCCCTCGGCCGCGTGCACCGCCGCCTGCTCGTGCCGCACCAGGATGTGGCGGATGGCGTTCTGGTTGAAGATGGCGTCATAGATCGGCAGCACGGCGCCGCCCGGATAGCCGAAGATGACCTCTACGCCCTGATCCTTCAGCGCGCGGAGGACGATCTCGGCACCCGTCATCGACTGGGCCTCGGATCCGGCGGGAAGGGTGGCGGAGGACATGATGGGTACTGGCTTTCCTTGGTTCGGCCCGGCGGCAGCCGTGCCGGGCGCCCCGATCTAAGCCCCCTGCCCCGTCGCGTCAACGCGTCGTCGAACAAACGAGAAAATTTCCTCACTTTCTCTTTCCGAAAATTGCTCAATATCCGTCACTCGCGCATGGATCGTATGCGTTTCGCTGGGGTCGGCCAGCGCCTGATGGCGGAACCAGGTGGCCTGCCGCTTGGTGTACTGGCCGATGGCGAGGCAGGCGCGCCGCCCCGCCTCCTCCAGCCCGGCCTCCCCACGCAGCACGGCCGAGAGTTCCGGCACGCCATGCGCCCGCATGGCCGGCAGGGCGGGATCGAGCCGCCGCGCGAGCAGGGCGCGCACCTCCTCCATCGCCCCCGCCGCCAGCATCGCCTGCCAGCGTCGCCCGATCGCCGCGCGCAGCGCGTCGCGCGGCGGGTCGAGCCGCAGGGCGGCGAAGCGCCAGGATGCGGCGTCCCCGGCCAGCCCCTCCCCGGCCGCCGCCTGCCAGGCCGCGAGCCCGCGCCCGGTACCCTGCCGGACCTCCCAGGCGCGGGCGATCCGCTGGCTGTCCGTCGGCCGCAGCCGCGCCGCCGTCTCCGGGTCCGCCGCCGCCAGCCGGGCATGCAGCGCGGCGGGGCCGATCTCGGCCAGCAGCGCCCGTGCCGCCGCCCGCGCCTCGGGCGGGATGGGCGGGATGTCCACGATGCCCTCGATCAGCCCGCGCAGGTAGAGGCCGGTGCCGCCGCAGAGGATGGGCAGGCGGCCGGCGTCGCGCGCCGCCGCCATCTCGGCCAGCGCCAGGCCGCGCCATTCGGCGAGGTTGCCGGCCAGCGCCGGGTCGCGCACGCCGTAGAGCCGGTGCGGCGCGCGCGCCCTCTCCTGCGGCGCGGGCTGCGCCGTCAGCACCGCCAGCCCGGCATAGAGCTGCATGCTGTCGGCGTTGATCACCACGCCGCCGAGGCGCTCCGCCAGGGCCAGGGCGAGCGCCGATTTGCCGCTCGCCGTCGGTCCCGCCACCAGCACCGCCAAAGCGTCACGCATCGCCTGTTGATCCCGTCCCGTCCGGGCGGCATGGTCCGCCGCGCATGCAGAATGTTCTGACCCTGATCGCGCCCGCAGGCCAGCTGCCGGCGCCCCTCGCCGCGCGGGTCCGCTCCGCGCTGATGGCGCTCGGCGCCGATATCGGCACGCCGGACTGGCTCTCGGAGGCCGAGGCGCTGGACCTTCCCTTCGACGGGCTGGCGCCGGAGCAGGCCGTCGCCGCCGCCCGCGGCGCGCTGGACGGCGCCCCCGCCGATGCCATCGCCCAGCCGGCGGCGGGGCGCCGCAAGCGGCTGCTGATCGCCGACATGGACAGCACGATCGTGCAGAGCGAGACGCTGGACGAACTCTCGGCCTATGCGGGGGTGAAGGAGCGGGTGGCCGAGATCACGCGCCGCAGCATGAACGGCGAGATCGACTTCGCCGCCGCGCTCCGCCAGCGCGTCGCCATGCTGAAGGGGCTCGACCTCTCCGCGCTGGAGGCCACCTGGCGGCAGACCCACCCGATGCCCGGCGCCGCCGAGCTGGTCGGCACGATGGTCGCGCACGGCGCGCATTGCGCCCTCGCCTCCGGCGGCTTCACCTGGTTCACCGGCCGCGTGGCGGCGCAGCTCGGCTTCACCAGCCACCACGCCAATATCCTGCTGGATGACGGCCAGGCCCTGACCGGCGGCGTCGAGGAGCCGGTCTTCGACCGCGAATCCAAGCTCGCCACGTTGAAGCGCCTCGCGGCCGATCTCGGCCTGCCGCTCTCCGACACCCTGGCGGTGGGCGATGGCGCCAACGACCTCGCCATGCTGGGCGCGGCGGGCCTCGGCATCGCCTTCCGCGCCAAGCCGGTGGTGGCGGCGGCGGCGCGGGCGCGGGTGGATCACGCGGATCTGCGCGCCCTGCTCTTCGTCCAGGGCTACCGCGCCGCCGAGTTCGTCACGGCGGGCTCCGGGCAGCGCTGACGCAGGGTCCCGGCCCCGCGGAGAAGGCGGCCGGGAAGAGGCTTGGTCCCTTCCCGGCCCGCATCGTCAGCCCGGGCTGCCGGGCTCCCGGCCCAGGCGCAGCGGCACGAAACGCTGGCCCTGCCCGTTCTCGATCAGCATCAGCGCGCTTGGCCGGTTCTGCCGGCGCAGGCGGGTGAGCTGCTCCTGCACCTCCTGCGGAGTGGTGACGCGGTTCTGCTGCACTTCCACGATCAGGTCGCCGGCGTTGAGGCCGCGCTCGGCGGCGCTGCTGTTCGGCGCCACCTCGGTGATGACCACCCCCTTCGCCTCCTCGCCGAGGCTGAAGCGCTCGCGCGTCTCGGGCGAGAGCGGCGCCACCTTGAGGCCCAGGCCCGACAGCTCGACCGCGCCGCTGCCGGGCCGTGCCTGCTGCGGGCTGCCGGCGGAGGCCTGCTGCTCGGCGGGAAGCTCGGTGACGGTGACCTCGACGGTCTGCCGGTTGCCGCCGCGCCAGAGCTCGACGGGCACCTTGCTGCCGACCTTGGTCTCGGCGACGACGCGCGGCAGCTGCCGCATCTCGCGCACATCCTGCCCGTTGAAGCGCAGGATCACGTCACCGTTGCGGATGCCGGCCTTCGCGGCCGGGCCATCCTCCTGCGCGCGCGCCACCAGGGCGCCCTGCGCGCCGCCCGGCAGGGCCAGGCTCTCGGCGATCTCCTCGGTCACCTGCTGGATGTTCACACCCAGCCAGCCGCGCCGCACCCGGCCGTCGTCGCGCAGCTGCGCGACGATGTTCTTCGCCAGATTGGAGGGAATGGCGAAGCCGATGCCGATCGAGCCGCCGGAGGGCGAGACGATGGCGGTGTTGATGCCGATCACCTCGCCCTGAACGTTGAACAGCGGGCCGCCGGAATTGCCGCGGTTGATGGCGGCGTCGGTCTGGATGAAGTCGTCGTAGGGACCGGCGTTGATGTTGCGGCCGCGCGCCGAGACGATGCCCGAGGTCACGCTGCCGCCGAAGCCCAGCGGATTGCCGATCGCCAGCACCCAGTCGCCCACCTCGGCCTTGTCGGAATCGCCGAAGGGCACGACGGGAAGCGGCTTCTCCGGCTTGACGCGCAGCACGGCGATGTCGGTGCGCGGGTCGACGCCGACCAGCTCGGCCCGCAGGGTGGTGTTGTCCTGCAGCACCACGTTGATCTCGTCGGCGCCGTCGATAACGTGGTTGTTCGTCACGATGATGCCGGAGGCGTCGACGACGAAGCCCGAGCCCTGGCTCTGCGCGCGGCGCGGCGGCTGGCCGGGACGCGCGCCCGGGCCGCCGGGGCGGTTGCGCTCGAAGAAGTCGCGGAACAGCTCCTCGAAGGGGCTGCCCGGCGGGGCCTGGGGCATCTCCGGCGCGTCCGGCCGCCCGGCGCGGGCCTGCAGCGTCTGGCTGGTCTGGATGTTGACCACGGCCGGCAGCAGCTTGCGCGCCAGCGGGGCGAAGCTCTCCGGCGTGGTGGCCACCGGGCCCGGCGCGCTGGGCGCGTTCGGCGCCACGGTGGCGGGCTGCGCCAGGACGGAGGGCGAGAGGGCGAGAGGCGCCGCGGCAACCGTGGCACTCAGGAGAAGGGTGGCGAGACGCATCGGCATTCCTCGCTGTGCGGCGAAAGGACGGTGTCCGGGCGGCTGCCCGGCATGACCTGGAGAATGGGGCGCCGGAGAGAGATCAGGAAGGTGGCAGGCCACCTCAAAGGCGGGAAAAGCTGTTACAAAGAGCGTCCCCCGCCGCACCGGGGTAACGAAGCACCAGCAAGACCGGTCCGTGTAACGGATCGGTTATCCGCCGACCAGGAAGCTGGCCAGTGCGACGCCGGCCACGGCCACCAGCAGGCCGGTCATCCGCAGCCGCTCCGGCGGCACGGCCAGGATGCCCGCCAGGGCGCGGCGCATGGCGTCCGGAAAGGCCGCGTAGAGCAGCCCCTCCAGCGCCACGACCACCGCGACCCCGGCGATCAGCTCGGTCAGCGTCATGCCGCCGGCCGGCTCAGTCGGCCGGCGCGGGCTGCGCCCCCAGAGTCTCCGGCCGGGTCAGGCCGGGTGTCGGCATGCCGGGCTGGCTCTGCCGGAAGTAGCGGAAGAACTCCGAATCCGGGGTCAGCACCAGCCGCGCCTCGCCCTCCGAGAAGGCGTCCCGGTAGGCCTGCATGGTGCGGTAGAAGCCATAGAACTCCGGATCCCGCTGGAACGCGCCGGCGAAGATGCGGATCGCCTCCTCGTCGCCCTGGCCGCGCAGCGTGTCCGCCTGGGCCTGGCTCTCGGCCAGGATGACGGTGCGCTCGCGGTCGGCGCCGGCGCGCACCCGCGCCGCCACCTCCGCACCCTCGGCGCGCGCCTCGCGCGCCACCCGCTCGCGCTCCGACTTCATGCGCGACAGGATCGCCTGGGTGTTCTCCTCCGGCAGGTCGGCGCGGCGGATGCGGACATCCTCCACGGCCACGCCGAAGCGGCGCGCCTCCTCGTTCACCTGCCGCTGGATCTCGCTCATGATCCGCGCGCGGTCGGAGGAGAGCACGGCGAGCAGCGGCTCGTTGCCCAGCACCCGGCGCAGCGACGAGACCACGATCGAGGAGAGCCGGCCGCGGATGCCCGCCTCCTGCGCGCCCGAGGTCTGGAAGAAGACCAGCGGATCGGTGATGCGGAAGCGGGTGAAGCTGTCCACGATCAGGCGCCGCTGGTCCCCGAGGATGACCTCTTCGCCCGGCGCGTCGAAGTCCAGCAGGCGGCGGTCGAAGCTGATCACCGACTGGATGAAGGGCAGCTTGGCGTGCAGGCCGGGCTTCTCGATGACCCGGATCGGCTCGCCGAACTGGGTGATCAGCACCTGCTCGGTCTGGTGCACGGTGAACAGCGCCGAGGCGGCGGCGGCCAGGCCGACGACGACGACGCCGCCGAGCAGCATCATGCGGTTCATCGGGCGCCTCCCTGCGGGCGGGCCTGCGGCACGCTGAGCGCCGAGGGCGGGGCGGGCGGCGTCTGCTGCTGCTGGCGCGGCGCGGCCGGGGTCGAGCCGTCCAGCGGCAGGTAGGGCACCACGCCCTGCAGGCGGTCATCCACCACCAGCGTCGGATTGCGGCGCAGGATCTCCTCCATGGTCTCCAGGTACAGCCGGCGGATGGTGACATCCTTGGCGGTCTGATAGGCGCTCAGCACGCTGACGAAGCGCGCCGCCTCACCGCGCGCCCGGGCCACCTGGCTCTCCCGGTAGCCCTCGGCCTCCTGGATCATGCGCTGCCCCTCGCCGCGGGCGCGGGGGATGATGTCGTTGCGGTAGGCCTCGGCCTCGTTGCGCATCCGCTCGCGGTCGGCATTGGCGCGCTGCACGTCGCGGAAGGTGTCGATGACCTCGGACGGCGGCTCGACCTTGAGGAGCTGGATCTGCGTCAGCTCGATGCCGGAGCCGTACTGGTCCAGGATGAACTGCGTGCCGGTGCGGACCGCCTGCTCGATCTGCGCCCGCGCCTCGGTCAGGGCGGGCTGGATCGGGGTGCGGCCGACAACCTCGCGCATCACGCTCTCCGCCGCCAGCTTGACCGTCTGGTCGGGGTTGCGGGTGTTGAAGAGGTATTCCCCCGCATCGCGGATGCGCCAGAACACCGCAAAGTCGATGTCGATGATGTTCTCGTCACCGGTCAGCATCAGGCTCTCCTCCAGCACGTCGCGGGCGGAGACGGGACGGGTTAGGGGCGAGTCGTTGGCGGCGCGGAAGCCGACATCGATGCGGTTGATGCGGGTTACGCGCGGCGTGGTGACGCTCTCGACGGGCCAGGGGATGCGGTAGTTCAGGCCCGGAGCGGTGGTGCGGTTGAAAGCGCCGAAGCGCATGACCACGCCCTGTTCGTCCGGCTGCACCCGGTAGAGCCCGCTCGCCGCCCAGACCGCCAGCAGCGCGGCCAGGCCGATCCCGATCCACTTGCCGCCGCCACGGCCGCCGCGCGGCAGGATGCGGCGCAGCGCCTCCTGCGCCTGGCGGATGGCCTCGTCCAGATCGGGCCCGCCGCCAGGGCCCCGGCCACCGGAGCCACCGCCCTGGGGCGGCTGACCCCAGGGACCGCCGGGGCGAGGATTGCCCCAGGGACTGCCGCCCTGGCCGGATCCGCCGCTACTGTTCCATGGCATAAACTGGCTCTACTCCCTCAGCATCCGTGTCCTGGCGCCCGGTACTTGCGCACGGCGGATGCATGCGCGACAGGGCCGGCCCATATGTCGCCCTGTCCGGGCCATGGCGCAATGCATGAACATCACGTAATGGCGAGGGCCGGGCCGATATTGTCCGCAGAAGAGGGGTTTTCAAGCAATGCCTGACGCCGTCGCGACTCCCGCGGCAGATCCTTCGGAACCTCCCCTGGCGCGGGCGGTACGGGCGGCGCTCCGCGTGGTGCACGATCCGGAGACGGGGCAGGACGTGGTGGCCTCGGGCATGCTGCAGGGCCTCTCGGCGCGGGACGGGATGGTGCAGTTCACGCTGACGGTGCCGCGGGAGCGGGCGCGGCAGATGGAGCCTCTCCGCGCCGCTGCCGAGCGGGTCGCCGCGGCGGTGCCCGGCGTCCTTTCGGCCACCTGCGTGCTGACCGCGCATCGCGACGCGCCGACGCCGGGCCGCGGTCGGGAGGGGGGCCAGGAGGCAGGCCAGGGCGTTCCGCCGCGCCCGGCGGCCGCCCCCGCCGGCCCGGCGCGCTTCAGCCGCCCGCCCCCCGGACAGGGGCAGATGCTGTTGCCGGATGTCCGCGCCATCGTCGCCATCGCCTCGGGCAAGGGCGGCGTCGGCAAGTCCACGACGGCGGTCAACCTGGCCGTCGCCCTGGCCGCCGACGGCAAGCGGGTCGGCCTGCTGGACGCCGATATCTACGGCCCCTCCCTGCCGCAGATGCTGGGCCTGCGGGAGAGGCCCCGCGCCGCGGCCGGCCGGCTGGAGCCGGTGGAGCGCTGGGGGCTCCGGGCCATGTCGATCGGCCTGCTGGTCGAGCCGGAGACGGCGATGATCTGGCGTGGCCCGATGGTGATGGGCGCGCTGGAGCAGATGCTGGGCCAGGTGGACTGGGGGCCGCTCGACGTGCTGGTGGTGGACATGCCGCCCGGCACCGGCGACGCCCAGCTCACCATGAGCCAGC
Organism: Pseudoroseomonas sp. WGS1072; assembly: GCF_049340465.1. Lineage (NCBI taxonomy): Bacteria > Pseudomonadati > Pseudomonadota > Alphaproteobacteria > Acetobacterales > Acetobacteraceae > Pseudoroseomonas > Pseudoroseomonas sp. WGS1072. The sequence goes on from NZ_JBMPSU010000001.1 coordinate 261,563, forward strand.
GCGTGCCGCTGGCCGGCGCCGTGATCGTCTCGACGCCGCAGGACGTGGCGCTGATCGATGCCCGCCGCGGCGTCCGCATGTTCCAGAAGGTGAACGTGCCGGTGCTCGGGCTGATCGAGAACATGTCCTACTACTGCTGCCCGCAATGCGGCCACCGCGCCGATCTCTTCGGCCATGGCGGGGCGCGGGCGGAGGCGGAGCGGATGGGCGTCGAGTTCCTCGGCGAGCTGCCGCTCAAGCTGGAGATCCGCCAGCTCGCCGATGCCGGCACGCCCATCGTCATGGCGCGCCCCGAGAGCCACGAGGCGGAGAGCTACCGCGCCATCGCCCGGCGGCTGTCGGCCAAGCTGACCGCCGCGCCCGCCGGGCCGCGCATCATCGTGGAGTGACGGCGGCGCCGCGCGGCTCAGTGGCCGCGCGGCAGCCTCCCGTCCCGGGGGACCCCATCCTGCCGCCGGCGGCCGTAGCGGTAGCCGATGAACAGCGCCGCCACGATCAGCAGCGCCGTGGCCGGATCGTGGAAGAGGAAGGTCAGCACCGCCCAGACCAGGCCCAGCACCGCCCAGACCAGCCAGAGGCTGAGCGACAGCGCGGCGAAGACCAGCATCAGCGGGAAGCCGATCAGCAGCAGCAAGAGCACCACCCAACCCATCGGGTTCTCCTTCTCGTCAAAGCGGCGTCAGGCACGGCCGCGCGGCTTGCGGGCCGGAGGCGACGGCCGTCGCGCGGTGGCCCGGCCGAGGGCGAACCCCCCAAGCCCGGTCAGCAGCAGCAGCGCCCCGAGGTCGCCCACCAGGGCATGCGCCAACGGCACGCCGATCAGCAGCACGCCCACGCAGATGAGCACGGCCATCCAGCGGCGCCAGGGGAAATCGCGCAGGGCGCCGGAGAGGGCGGCGAAGGGCGCCCGCAGGCGGCGCGCCCCGCGCCGGGCCGGTGGGCGGCCAGAGGGGCGACCAGCGGCGCGGCGCGGCGTGGAGGCACCGCCGGTGCCGTTGCGCGGGGCGGGCGCCATGGCGGCGGATCAGGCGGGACGGCCCAGTTGCTCCATCAGCTCCCGCCATTCCCGCTTCGAGAGCCCGCTGCCGCCCTGTTCCACCACCTCGCCCGCCAGCAGGCGCCGCACCACCGCCAGCATCTGCGCCGACAGCGTCACCGCGCCGAGCCGGTAGTCGCGGAAGGCCTCGGCCACCGCCGGCACCCAGGCCTCCAGCGAGCGCATCATCGCCTCGGCATAGGCCCGGATCTCGTACTGGGCATGGGCATCGGCGCGCAGGCTCAGGAAATGCAGCAGGTTGTGCAGGTCCGTCTTCCAGTACCACTGGGTATAGGTGTTGAGCGTCAGGTTCATCCGCGCCAGCTCGCGCGCCAGCCCCTGGCGGGCGGGGTCGGCCGGCTGACCGGCCTCGTCCTCGTTCAGCATCTCGGCATAGTGATCGTAGGTCGTCATGGCGTCCTGCCGCAGCAGGCGCAGCACATGCTCGGCCTCGGCGCCCTGCAGCACCGTGCCGCGGCCCTGGCGGTTGCTGGCCGACTGCGCGGCGAGCTGCTCCGGCGCCGGCAGGTAGAACTCCCGGTCCAGGATCGAGTAGCGCGCCGAATACTCGTTCACATTGGCGGTGCGATGGCGGATCCACTGCCGCGCGATGAAGATCGGCAGCTTCACGTGATACTTGATCTCGCACATCTCGAAGGGGGTCGAGTGGCGGTGCCGCATCAGGTAGCGGATCAGCCCCCGGTCCTCATTCGCCGCCCGCGTCCCGCGCCCGTAGGAGACGCGCGCCGCCTGCACCACCGCCGCGTCGTCGCCCATGTAGTCGATGACGCGGACGAAGCCGTGGTCGAGCACCGGCACGGGCTCGAAGAGCATGGCCTCCAGCGCCGGCACGGTGGGGCGGCGGGTCTCGGCGCGGAAGGCCTTGGCCTCGGCGAGGTCCTGAAGCTGGGATGGGGTGAGCGCCATGGAACCGCCTTGCTGAGCCAGGGTGTGGCGGGCCGGCGGACCGGCCCGGCGCCTGCCCATAGCCCGTCGGGCGCCCCAAGGGAACAGAGCATGCCCGGGAACAGGGCACCGGCGGAGGCGCCTCCCCTCTCGCAATCGGCAGAGGAATGTCCTATATGCGCTTTGCTCACCTTCGGGTGGCTATGGCGATAAACGGCATGTGGAATAAGCGTTGCGGACCCGGGGGCAGTGCCCGGCGCCTCCACCATAGGGGGGCGAAACAGGCTCGACGCGCGTGGTAAAGCCATGTCTTTTGCCCGGCATTGTACCGCCGTTATCGGGCTATATCACAAGTGCCAACGATAATGGTCGCGAGACCATGGCGCTCGCTGCCTAACCATAGGTAAGCGCGGTCCGGGGGGAACCGGGCAACAGAATCCCCCCACTTCCGCGCAGACGAGGCAACCCCGCCCGGGTCCTCTCGATTCCTGTCAGGCGATTCTTGCCGGGGGCCTACTTCCCGGCCGCCCGAGACTTCCGGTATGGGGGTCTACCTTGAAGCGTCTGCCGGGATATGACCGATGACCGAAGAGACGAGGCAGACCGAGAGTCTGCTCCCCTATGACAGCTGGACCGAGGACGCGATGCGCGAGGTCGCGCTGCGCGCGCTCGACCATGCGAGCGAGCACGGCCTGCCCGGCGAGCATCACTTCTACCTGACCTTCCGCACCGATCTTCCCGGTGTCTCCATCCCCGCGCATCTCAAGGCCCGCTATCCGGAGGAGATGACCATCGTCCTCCAGCACCAGTTCTGGGACCTGAAGGTGGACCGGAGCCAGGGCTTCGTCACCGCCGGCCTGTCCTTCGGCGGTGTGCCGGCCACGCTGGTCATCCCGATCGCGGCGCTCACCGCCTTCTGGGATCCTCATGTCCGGGTCGGGCTTCGCTTCCCCTCGGCGGAGTCCAGCGCGCGGGAGCCGGCGCAGGCGGCGCAACCCGCCCCCATGGCCGAGCAGGCCGAGGAGCTGCCCGCCGCCGCCCCGGCCGAGGAGGCCGAGAGTCCCGCCCAGGTGGTCAGCCTGGACGCCTTCCGCCGCCGCCCGGGACGCGACGGCGCCTGAGCGCCGGAAGGCCCGCCCGCGACGGCGGCGGGCCTCAGCGCTTGCTGATCGATCCCAGGATGCCGCGTACCAGGGCGCGTCCGATCTGGCCGCCGACCTGGGATCCCACACTGCGCGCCACCGACTTGGCCAGGGCGCCGACCGGGCTGTCGCGCCGCCCGCCGCCGCTGCCGAAGAGGATGTCCTGCAACAACCCGCCGCCGGCGCCTTGCGGCGGCGCGGCTTGGGCCGGCGCCCGCCGGCCGGAAGGGCGCGGCGCGGGCCCCGGGGCCGGCGTGCCGGCGCCACGGCCCCAGGCCTCCGGGCTCCAGCCGCCGGCCTGGCCCTCCCCGCCCGCCTCCGCCGCGCCGCCTGCCTGACCATTGCCCCAGGCGCGGCCGCCCCGCACCGGCGCCGGCCCGCCCCAGGGCGAGGCGTGCGGCCCGGCCTCCTCCGGCACGGTGGCGGCCCGCTGCTGCAGCAGCTCATAGGCCGAGGCGCGGTCCACCGGCGTGTCGTACTTGCCGCCCAGCGGGCTGTGCCCGATCAGGGCCTGCCGCTCCTCCGGCGTGATGGTGCCCATGCGGGACTGCGGCGGGCGGATCCTCGTCCGCTGCACCGGCCCGGGCGCGCCGCCCGGCTGCAGGGTGGAGACCAGCGCCTCGCCGACGCCGAGCTCGGTGATCGCCGCCTCGGTATCGAAGCCGGGATTGGCGCGGAAGGTCTGGGCGGCGGCGCGCACCGCCTTCTGGTCGGCGGGCGTGAAGGCGCGCAGCGCGTGCTGCACCCGGTTGCCGAGCTGGCCCAGCACGCCCTGCGGCACGTCGAGCGGGTTCTGCGTGACGAAATAGACGCCGACGCCCTTGGAGCGGATCAGCCGCACCACCTGCTCCACCTTCTCCAGAAGCGCCCGGGGCGCGTCCTTGAACAGCAGGTGCGCCTCGTCGAAGAAGAAGACCAGCTTCGGCTTCTCCAGGTCGCCCACCTCCGGCAGCTCCTCGAACAGCTCGGAGAGCAGCCAGAGCAGGAAGGTGGCGTAGAGGCGCGGTCGCTGCACCAGCTCGTCCGCCGCCAGCACGTTGACCGCGCCGCGCCCGTCCGGGGCCAGCAGCATCAGGTCGGTCAGCGCCAGGGCCGGCTCGCCGAAGAAATGCTCGGCGCCCTGCTGCTCCAGCACCAGCAGGCGGCGCTGGATGGTGCCGATGGTCGCCTTGCTGACATTGCCGTACTCGGCGGAAAGCTCCGCGGCGCGCTCCGCCACATGGCCCAGGATGGCGCGCAGATCCTTGAAGTCGAGCAGCAGCAGGCCGTCATCGTCGGCCAGGGCGAAGGCGATGTTGAGCACGCCCTCCTGGGTGTCGTTCAGCTCCAGCAGGCGGGCGAGCAGGAGCGGCCCCATCTCCGCCACCGTGGCGCGGATCGGGTGGCCCTGGCGGCCGAAGACGTCCCAGAAGACGACGGGCGCGCCCTCATAGGCGAAGTCGGCGACGCCGGTCGCCGCCGCCCGCTGCTCCACCTTGGGGTTCGGCCGGCCGGGCTGGCTGATGCCCGAGAGGTCGCCCTTGATGTCGGCGCAGAAGACCGGGACGCCGGCGCGCGAGAAGGCCTCGGCCATGACCTGGAGCGTGATGGTCTTGCCGGTTCCGGTGGCGCCGGCCACCAGCCCGTGCCGGTTGGCGAGCGCCAGGTGCAGCCATTGCGGCGTGTCGCTGGCGCCCAGGAGAATCGCTTGGTCCATCGGTCGTCTCTCGCTCGGGCGGGCCGGGGACGTCCATGCAGCCATGCGCCGTGCCGCCTGTCCAGCGAAGCCGCGCCCTCCCGCCCCTCCGCCGCGCGGTCCGGGCCGCGGCCCGGGGCTCGCCTGTTGGCTTGCCCGCCCGGCTGCGCTACCTCCAGCCCAGAGTTCGCCACCCGCCGGTGGCGCCCGGGACCCTGCCCGGCCCACCGGTCTCCCCCCCGCCCTCCTGCCGGAGCGCCGTCATGCCCCCTGTCGATCCCGCCGCCCCCCTCGCGGACACGCCGATCAAGGATACCGATGCCGGGATGCCGGTCTCGCAGCGCCCGGAGAGCTTCCGCTACAGCCCGATGCTGCCGCTGGGCGAGGACAGGACCGCCTACCGCAAGCTGCCGATCGAGGGCGTGCGGGTCATCGAGGTCGAGGGCCGCAAGGTCCTGAAGGTGAGCCCGCAGGCGCTGGAGGAGCTGGCCTTCACCGCCTGCAGGGAAGTCAGCCACTTCCTCCGCCCCGGCCACCTGGAGCAGCTGGCGCGGATCCTGAAGGATCCCGAGGCCAGCGCCAATGACCGCTTCGTGGCGCTCGACCTGCTGAAGAACGCCTCGATCGCGGCCGGTGGCGTGCTGCCGATGTGCCAGGACACCGGCACCGCGATCGTCTTCGGCAAGAAGGGCCAGCGGGTCTGGATCGAGGGTGACGAGGAGGAGGCGCTCTCCTACGGCGTGCACCGCACCTATACCGAGACCAACCTGCGCTACTCGCAGATGGCGCCGCTCTCGATGTTCGAGGAGGTGAACACCGGCAACAACCTTCCCGTCCAGTTCGACATCTACGCCTCCCCCGGCGACCACCATGCGGACGAGTTCCACATGATGTTCGTGCTGAAGGGCGGCGGATCGGCCAACAAGACCTTCCTCTACCAGCAGACCCGCGCGGTGCTGAACAAGCCGAAGCTGCTGGCCTTCCTGGAGGAGAAGATCAAGACGCTCGGCACCTCGGCCTGCCCGCCCTACCACCTGGCCATCGTCATCGGCGGCACCTCGGCCGAGACGACGCTGAAGACCGTCAAGCTCGCCTCCACCCGCTACCTCGACGCGCTGCCGACCACGGGCGACAGGTCCGGCCACGGCCTGCGCGACCCCGAGCTCGAGGCGGAGGTGCACAAGCTGACGCAGAACCTCGGCATCGGCGCGCAGTTCGGCGGCAAGTACTTCTGCCACGACGTCCGCGTCATCCGGCTGCCGCGCCACGGCGCGTCCCTGCCCATCGGCATCGGCGTCTCCTGCTCGGCGGACCGGCAGATCAAGGCCAAGATCACGCCGGAGGGCGTGTTCCTGGAGGCGCTGGAGCACGATCCGGCCCGCTTCCTGCCGGAGGCGACCGACGAGATCCTGGGCGGGGAAGTGGTCCGCATCGACCTCAACCGGCCGATGGACGAGATCCGCGCCGAGCTGAGCCGCCACCCGGTCAAGACCCGCGTCTCGCTGACCGGCACCATCGTGGTGGCGCGCGACATCGCCCATGCCAAGCTGCAGGAGCGGCTGGACCGTGGCGAAGGCCTGCCGCAGTACATCAAGGACCACCCCGTCTACTACGCCGGCCCGGCCAAGACGCCCCAGGGCCTGCCCACCGGCTCCTTCGGCCCGACCACGGCCGGCCGCATGGACAGCTATGTCGCCGGCTTCCAGGCCGCCGGCGGCTCGCTGGTGATGCTGGCCAAGGGCAACCGCTCCAAGGCGGTGACCCGGTCCTGCCAGGAGCATGGCGGCTTCTACCTGGGCTCGGTCGGCGGTCCCGCCGCCCGGCTGGCGCAGGACTGCATCCGCAAGGTCGAGGTGCTGGAATATCCGGAGCTCGGCATGGAGGCGATCTGGAAGATCGAGGTGGAGGACTTCCCGGCCTTCATCGTCGTGGACGACAAGGGCAACGACTTCTACGACGGGTTGGAATAGGCCCGTGCCACGCCGCCTGATCTCCTCCGGCAGCCGCTTCGAGGAGGACATCGGCTATTCCCGCGCCGTGGTCGTGGGCGATACCGTCTATGTCTCCGGCACCACCGGCTACGACTACGCGACCATGACCATCGCGGAGGGCGTGGTGGAGCAGGCCGAGCAGTGCTTCCGCAACATCCAGGCGGCGCTGGCCGAGGCCGGCTCCAGCCTGGACGAAGTGGTGCGCGCCACCTTCATCGTGCCGCGGCGCGAGGATTGGGAGCCCTGCTGGCCGGTGACGCGGAAGTGGCTCGGCCGGGCGCGCCCCGCCTCCACCCTGCTCCATGCCGGGCTGCAGACGGATGCGATGCGGATCGAGATCGAGGTCATGGCGCGGATCGGCAGCGCCCTGCCGCCAGGAAAGGAAGGCTGATGCGTTTCTCGGTGGACCGGCTGGACCATCTGGTCATCACCTGCCGCGACGTGGAGGTCAGCGCCTCCTGGTACCAGCGCGTGCTGGGCATGGACCGCGAGGCCTTCGGCGAGGAGCGGCGGACGGCGCTGCGCTTCGGCGGGCAGAAGCTCAACCTGCGCCCGGAGACGGCGACGCAGGAGGCCTGGTTCAGCGGCGAGGCCGCGGCACCGGGGACGCAGGATCTCTGCTTCGTCGTGGCGGTGACGGCGCAGGACGTGGTCGCGCATCTGCACGAATGCGGCGTCACCATCGAGAAGGGGCCGGTGCCCAAGGCCGGAGCGCTGGGGCCGATCACCTCGGTCTATTGCCGCGACCCGGACCGCAACCTGATCGAGATCGCCACCTACGGCCCGCGCGCCTGAGGGGCTGCGGAAACATTCCTTTACCGGGCCTGCCACAATCTGGCTCGGATCCGGGATAGAATGGCCGCTGTCCAAGCCCTGGAGGGCGTCATGAAGTCCCGTTTCCGCACCCTGGCCCTGGCCGCCGCCGCCGGCTCCGCCCTGCTCCTCGCCACCCCGCCGGCGGAGGCCGGGGACTGGCACCGGCGCGGCCCCGGCGGTGGCGCCGTCGCCGCCGGCATCATCGGCGGGCTGGCCGTCGGCGCGCTGATCGGCGGCGCCGTCGCCGCCCCTCCGGCGGTGGTCTATCGCGAGCCGCCCCCGGCCTATTACGCGCCACCGCCGGTCGCCTACTACGCGCCGCCCCCGGCCTATTACGCCCCGCCCCCGGTCGCCTACTACGCACCGCCGCCGGCCTATTACGCCCCGCCGCCGGTCGCCTATTACGCGCCGCCGCCGCGCCCCTATCGCGGCTGGTAGGGGCGCGGTCACTTTCCGGACCGGCCCCCTTGTCACGGCGTCAGACGGGACCAATTGAGAACTACTCTCAATTAGGAGCGCCGCCGTGGCCGAGACCCGCACCGAGACCGCCCGCCCGGAAACCGTCCGCACGGAAACCGACAGCCTGGGCACCATCGAGATCGAGGCCGGCCGCTACTGGGGCCCGCAGACGGAGCGGGCGCGGCGGCTCTTCCGGATCGGCACCGAGCGTTTCCCGCGCGGCCTGATCCGCGCCGTCGGCCTGCAGAAGCAGGCTTCCGCCGAGGCCAACAAGGCGCTGGGCGAATTGCCGGCCGAGATCGCCGATCCGATCATCGCCGCCGCCGCCGAGATCGCCGAGGGCCGGCGCGACGCCGACTTTCCCCTGCCCGTCTGGCAGACCGGCTCCGGCACCCAGACCAACATGAACGCCAACGAGGTCATCTCGAACCGCGCCAACGAGATGCTGGGCCAGCCGCTCGGCACCCGCAAGCCGGTGCATCCGAACGACCACGTCAACCGCGGCCAGTCCTCCAACGACAGCTTCCCGACCATGATGCACATCGCCGCCGCCGAGGCGGTGGAGCAGCGCCTGATCCCGGCGCTCGGCGTGCTGCGGGCGGCGCTGGAGAAGCGCGCCGGGGAATGGGGCGACATCGTCAAGGTCGGCCGCACCCACCTGATGGACGCCGTGCCGGTGACGCTGGGGCAGGAATTCGCCGCCTGGGCGGCGCAGGTGGCGCATGGCCAGGACCGGCTGCGGAGCGCCATGCCGCGCCTGCTGCTGCTGCCGCAGGGCGGCACCGCCGTCGGCACCGGGCTGAACCGCCACAAGGATTTCGACACGGCCTTCTGCGAGCGGGCGCGGGCGCTGACCGGGCTCGACTTCCAGCCCAACCCCAACAAGTTCGAGGGCATGGGGGCGGAGGATGCCTTCGTCGAGCTGTCGGGCGTGCTGAACACCCTGGCCGTCTCGCTGAACAAGATCGCCAACGACATCCGGCTGCTCGGCAGCGGCCCGCGCTCGGGTTTCTCCGAGCTGTTCATCCCGGCCGACGGCCTCTCCTCCTCCATCATGCCGGGCAAGACCAACCCGACCCAGTCGGAGGCGATGACCATGGTCGCCGCCCAGGTCATGGGCAACCACGTCACCATCACCGTGGGCGGCGCGCAGGGGCATCTGGAGCTGAACGTCTTCAAGCCGGTGATCATCAACGCCACCCTGCAGTCGGTCGCGCTGCTGGCCGATGTCGCCGAGAGCTTCGCCCACAACATGGTGGACAAGCTGGAGCCCAACCGTCCCCGCATCGCCGAGAACCTGGCCAAGTCGCTGATGCTGGTGACGGTGCTGAACCCCCGCATCGGCTATGACAAGGCGGTGCAGATCGGCAAGAAGGCCCTGGCCGAGAACCTGACGCTGCGCGACGCCGCGGAGCAGCTCGGCTATGTGAAGCCCGAGGATTTCGACGCCTGGGTGAAGCCGGAGCTGATGGTCTCCCCCGGCGCCTCGCTGGACGGGGCGGGCTGAGGCGGCGGGGATGACGGGGCGCCATCTGCTGAAGCGGTCCTTCACCCTGGCCGGCCACCGCACCAGCGTGGCCCTGGAGGCGCCCTTCTGGACGGCGCTGGAGCTGATCGCCGCCCGCCGGGCCCAGACCCTCTCGGCCCTGGTCCAGGGCGTGGATGCCGGGCGCGCCGACCCGGACCTGCCGCTGGCGAGCGCGCTGCGCGTGCATGCGCTGCAGCAGGTCATCGGGCCGGAGGCGGAGGCGGCGGAGGCGGCCCTCGGCGAGGGGGAGGTCATGCTGCCGGCCCGCTGAGCCGGGCGAAGGCCGGGGCTCAGCGCGTGGCGCGCCAGCGCAGCCAGTCGGCCAGTTCCGGCACGCGCCGCAACTGGTTCAGCGGACCGGTCAGCCGCAGGCCGAAGCCTGGCCCGCCCGGGGATCCACCCGGCGGATCGGCCGGCCGGGTGGCCAGCAGCAGTTCCATGCCGCCGCGCGCCGGATCGAACTCGCCCGACAGGGTCGCCGCCAGCGCGGCTCCGCCCGGCACCGCCTCGGCGGCATCGCCCACCGCCAGCCGGCCATCCTGCAGAAGGATGCGGCCGGCTTCCAGCCGTACCCCGGCCTCCAGCGCCTCGAAGGCGGTGGCGCCGCCGAGCAGCGCGGCCCGGAGGCCCGCCTCGGCCTGATCCAGCGCCGGAAGCTCGGCCGCCATCGCCGCGGCCCGCAGGTCGGCGCCGCGGAGGACGCCATCGCGCACCGCCACCTGCCCCTCCCCCGACAAGGTCGCCAGCATCGCCGCCGGGCTGTGGCCGGTGGCGTGGAGCCGCAGCCCGGCCTCCATCTGCCCGGCCGTGAGATCGATGGGCAGGCCGGTGAGCGGTCCGGTCAGCGCCAGGTCGGAGACGTCCAGCCGCAGGTCCAGCGCCCGGGGCATCGCGGCGGCGTTCAGCTCCAGCGCCCCGGCCAGCCGGCCGCCGGTCAGCAGCGCCTGCATCTCCTCGAGCCGCAGCGCGCGGTCGCGCAGCAGCAGCCGGGCCGAGGCCTGTTCCAGCGGCGGCAGCGTGGCGGGCTCCAGCCTTTGCGCCGAGAGGGCCAGCTCGGCATCCAGCCATCCCAGCATCTCGAGCGGCAGCGGCTCGCGCGAGCGCCAGTCGGGATCGGGCAGCGGCAGGCGCTCGGCGGCCAGGCGGCCGGTCAGCCGGGGTCGCGGCGCCGCCAGGTCGAGCCCCAGCTGGCCACCGAGGCGCAGCCCGGCCGCGACGAGGTCGAGGCCTTCGGCCCGCAGCTCCCGCGGCGCGGCGGCGAGATTGGCGATCAGCGAGAAGGAGCCCTGGCCCAGCCAGGCGGGGGCGGACAGGCCCATCTCCTCGAGCAGGCGCGGCGCGCCCGGATGGCGCAGGGTGAGCGCGCCGGCATAGCGCGGCTGGCGGAGGTCCAGCGCGCCATTCACCTCGCCCCGCAGGTCGCCGAGTTCCAGGTTGCCCCGCACGGCCAGCGCCTCGAAGGCCCCGCTGGCGGCGAGGCGGAGCGCCAGCGCGCCCTGGCCCAGCGCCACCCCGTCGGGCCATGGGCCGGGCAGCAGCGCCATCAACGGCGCAGCGCGCGGCGCGGTGACCTCGAAGGCCAGATCGGTGAAGCGGGGCGCCTCGCCGAGCTGGACCACGCCGGAGAGCGCCAAGTCGCTTTCCGCCATCCGGGCGCCGATGCGCCGCGCCGTCAGCCGGCCGTTCTCCAGCGAGGCGTCGGCGCTGAGCCCCTCCAGCACCAGGGCGCCGTAGCGGGCATGCTCGGCGTTGAGGCGCAGGTTGAGGTCGATCGCGGCGAGCCGCTGACGCGCGCCGGTCCAGCCGGCGCCCTCCGGCCACCAGCCGTCCAGCCGCAGTTCCTCGAAGGTCAGTCCGAGGCCGAGCGCCGGGCGGCCGCCGAAGCGCCAGACGCCCGCCCCGGACACCCGGCCGCCATCCAGCGTCCCGGTGAAATCGGAGACCGCCAGCTGCGCCTCGTCGAGCAGCAGCTTCAGCTGGCCCTCCCCCTCGCGCAGGCGGGCCGGGTCGGTCCCCTCCAGCGGCAGGCCGAGCGCCAGCAGCGTGGTGCGCAGGGCGGTGCCCTGGAACCGCAGCCACCCCTCCAGCCGCGCCGGGCGCCCGGGGCCCGGCCGCGTGGTGGTGGCGCCGTTCAGCGACACCTCGGTGTCGCCGGGCAGCAGGGCGCCGACATCGCGCAGCGTCAGCCGGTCGTTCTCCAGCAGGGCGGCGCCCCGCAGGCGACGCAGGGTCAGGCCGCGGTAGCTGGCGGCCTCGGCCGACAGATCGACGCCGAAGGGCAGCGGCAGCGGCCCGGCGCTCCGCAGGGCCGCGATCCAGGGGTCGAGGTCGACCCGCCCGGTCGCCAGGGCGAGATCGAGGCGTGGCGAGGGCGCCAGGCGCAGTGTCGCCGCGCCGCGCGCCGGGCTGCCGCCGATGTCGAGGTTGAGCTCGTCGGCGGTGAGCAGCTCGGCGGTCAGGCTGAGCCGGCCGCGCAGGCGGAAGCTGCCGGGGGGCGCGGGCAGCAGGGCGGCGAGGTCGCTGCCGCCCCCCTGCGCCACCCCTTCGAAGCCGCCCTCCGGCAGCAGCACGCCGCTGGCGGACAGCGAGGCCTTGGCGCCGCTGAGCGTCAGGTTCAGCGGCGCCACCCCGTCCGGCCCGGCGCGGCCGAGTACCGTCTCGAAGTCGAACTCGGTCTGGCGGAAGCGGAAATGCCCGCGCAGGCCGAGCGCGTCGGACGGGCCGGCGGCGACCAGGCTGGCCTGCACCTGCTCCAGCGTGATGCCGCCCAGCATGACGCGGGAATCCTGGATGCGGCCCTGCAGCTCGGTCAGCCAGGGTGGCGGGCGGAAGGCCTGGCCCGGCGCCGGCGGCCAGGGCAGGCGGATCTCGGCGCCGACCAGCGCGACCTCGCGCGGCTCCAGCCGCAGGCCGAGCAGGGCCAGCCAGTCGAGCCGCAGGCGCAGCGCGCGCGCGGTGACCGAGATCTGCGCGTCCGGCCCGCCCACCGTCACGCCGCCGGCCTCCAGCATCGGCTGCGGCAGCAGGGTCAGGCTGACCGGCCCCGCCAGCGCCACCGGCTGGCCCAGCCGCCCGGCCGCCAGGATGGCCAGCCGGTCGCGGTGCTGGTCCCAGTTGGTCAGGCGCGGGCCGAACCAGGCGGCGGCCAGCAGCAGCAGGGGCAGCAACGCGAGGGCGATCCAGCCGGTCCGGCGAAGGCGGGGCCGTTGTCGCATCAGGGGGCGGGCCGTCCCCAGCCGCCGCCGCCCGGCGTCTCCAGGCCGAGCAACTCGCCCGCCACCAGTTCGGCGCTGTCACGGCCGCCGAGCGGCTCGATGCTGCCATCGGCCCGCTCCACCCATTGCCGGCCGGGCGCGCCATCGGCACCGCCGTGCAGCCCGTGCGGCGGCACCTCGCGGCGCGAGGCAACGATGATGGCCTGCATCGGCCGCAGGAAGCGGATGCGCCGCCGCGCGCCGTCGCCGCCCCGCCATTGCCCGGCGCCGCCCGAGCCGCGCCGGATCGAGAACTCCTCCAGCCGGACGGGGTAGCGCAGTTCCAGGATCTCGGGGTCGGTCATGCGCGTGTTGGTCATGTGCGTCTGCACCGCCGAGGCGCCGTCGAAGCCCGGGCCGGCGCCGACGCCGCCGCAGACCGTCTCGTAGTACTGGTAGGTGTCGTCGCCGAAGAGCAGGTTGTTCATCGTCGCCTGGGCGGAGGCGCAGGCATCCAGCGCCGCCAGCAGGGCGTTGCAGACGGCCTGCGACACCTCGGTATTGCCGGCGACCACGGCGGCGCCGGGGCGCGGCGAGAGGAAGGTGCCCTCCGGCAGGACGATGGTGAGCGGCACCAGGCAGCCGTCGTTCAGCGGGATGTCGCCGCCCGCCAGGCAGCGGAAGCAGTACAGCACCACGGAATGCAGCACCTGCGGCGGCGCGTTGAAGTTGCCGGGGCTCTGCTCGCCGGTGCCGGTGAAGTCGATGACGGCGGACCGCTCGGCCCGGTTCACCCGCACCGCGACATGCAGCGGCCTGCCGTCGTCCATGGTGTAGTGGAACGCGCCATCGGACAGACGGTCGATGGCGGCGCGGACGCTGGCCTCGGCATTGTCCATGACGTGGCGCATATAGGCCCGCACCGTCTCCAGCCCGAAGGCGCGGACGGCGCGGCGCATCTCCTGCGCGCCGGTCTCGTTGGCGGCGACCTGGGCCTTCACATCCGCCACGTTCACATCCGGGCTGCGGGCGGGATACTTCGCGCCGCCCAGCAGGGCGCGGAACTCGGCCTCGCGGAAATGCCCGCCATCGACCAGCAGGAAGTCGTCGATGACGACGCCCTCCTCCTCCAGGGTGCGGGATTGCGGCGGCGTCGAGCCGGGGGTCAGCCCGCCGATATCGGCGTGATGCCCGCGCGAGCCGGTGAAGAACAGGATCTCCCGTCCCGCCTCGTCGAAGACGGGGGTGATGACGGTGATGTCCGGCAGGTGGTTGCCGCCGTTGGAGGGATTGTTCAGCGCCACCACATCGCCCGGCTTCAGCGTCCGGCCGCGGCTGCGGATGACGGTGCGCACGCTCTCGCCCATGGCGCCCAGATGCACGGGCACATGCGGCGCATTGGCCACCAGCCGGCCCTGCGCGTCGAAGATGGCGCAGGAGAAGTCGAGCCGTTCCTTGATGTTGACGCTGAGCGAGGTGTTCTGCAGCACCGTGCCGGTCTGCTCGGCGATGCTCATGAACAGGTTGTTGAACAGCTCCAGCAGCACCGGGTCCGGCCGCGCCGCCTCGCCCTCCGCCGGCGCGGCGCCGGCCGCCGCCCGCGCCTCGGAGCGGCGCAGGATCATGTGGTTGGCCGCCGTCACCTCGGCCGTCCAGCCGGGCTCGACCACCGTGGTCGCGGTGCTCTCGCGGATCAGCGCCGGGCCCGGCAGGCGGTCCCCGGCGCGCAGCGCCTCGCGGTCGAAGACCGGCGCGGCCTGCTCGGCGCCGGCGGTGAAGAGGCTGATCGTGTCGATCGACGCCGGCCCCCGGCCCGCCGCGCGCGGCGGCAGGGCCGGCTCGTCGATCGCCTCGCCCGGCGCGATGCTTTCCACCACGCAGGCCTCGACCAGCACCGGCCGCTCGGGGGTGGCGAAGCCGAAGCGGCGGCGATGCGCCTCCGTGAAGGCCTCCAGCACCGTCTCGTGGTCATCGAGGGGAACGGGCAGGAAGCTGTCGGTGCCGGCATAGCGCAGGTGCAGGCGCGGCTCGGAGCGCAGCCGCGCGGGATCGGCGCCCTGCGCCGCCAGGGCGGCACGGCCCTTCCCGCCCAGCGCCTCCGCCGTGGCGACCAGATCCGCCATGCCCTCGGGCGAGAGCGGCGCCTCGACCGCCGCCTCCTCGATCACGCTCTGGTCGGCGAGGCCCATGCCATAGGCCGAGAGCACGCCGGCGAAGGGGTGGAGGAAGACCGTGTCCATGCCCAGCGCGTCGGCCACCAGGCAGGCGTGCTGGCCGCCGGCACCGCCGAAGCAGGTCAGGACATGGCGGGCGGCGTCATGCCCCTTCTGGATCGAGACCTGCTTGATGGCCTGGGCCATGTTGGCGACGGCGATGCGCAGGAAGCCCTCGGCCACCGCGCGCGGGTCCTGCTCCGGCTGGCCGGTGGCGGCGGCGATCTCGCGCGCCAGGGCCACGAACTTCTCGCGCACCACCGCGGCATCCAGCGGCGCATTCCCCTCCGGCCCGAAGATCGGCGGGAAATGCGCCGGCTGGATCTTGCCGGTCATGACATTGGCGTCGGTCACGGTCAGCGGCCCGCCGCGGCGGTAGCAGGCCGGGCCCGGCACGGCGCCGGCGCTCTCCGGGCCGACGCGCAGCCGGGCGCCGTCGAAGGCCAGGATCGAGCCACCACCGGCCGCCACCGTGTTGATCGCCATCATCGGCGCCCGCATCCGGACGCCGGCCACCACCGTCTCGAAGGCGCGCTCGAACTGCCCGGCATAGAGGGCGACATCGGTCGAGGTGCCGCCCATGTCGAAGCCGATGATCCGGTCGAAGCCAGCCATGCCGGCGGTGCGGGCGGCGCCGACGATGCCGCCCGCCGGGCCGGAGAGGATGGCGTCCTTGCCCTGGAACCGCTCGGCCAGGATCAGCCCGCCGGAGGATTGCATGAAGTAGAGCGGCACGCCGGGAAGCTGCCCGGCCACCTGCTCCACGTAGCGGCGCAGGATGGGGGAGAGGTAGGCATCGACCACGGTGGTGTCGCCGCGCGGCACGATGCGCGGCAGCGGCGAGGCCTGGTGGCTCAGGCTGACCTGCGTATAGCCCATCCCGCGCGCCATCGCGCCCAGGCGCAGCTCGTGCTCCGGGTTGGTCCAGGCATGCATCAGCACGATGGCGACGGCCCGGAAGCCCTCCGCGAGGCCCGCCTCCAGCGCGGCGCGCGCGGCCGCCTCGTCGAGCGCCTCGATCTCCTGGCCGTCGGCGGCGATGCGGCCGCCGACCTCGACCGCGCGCTCATGCAGCAGCTCGGGCAGGCGGATGTCGAGGTCGAACAGGCGCGGCCGGGCCTGGTTGCCGATGCGGAGCGCGTCGGCGAAGCCGCGATTGACCAGCAGCAGGACCCGCTCGCCCTTGCGCTCCAGCAGGGCGTTGGTGGCGACGGTGGTGCCCATCCGGACGGCGGCGACGGTGCCGGGCGGCACCGGCTGGCCTTCCTCGAGGCCCAGGCAGGCGCGGATGCCGGCCACGGCGGCGTCGCGGTAGCGGCCCGGATTCTCCGAGAGCAGCTTGCGGGTGGAGAGCCGCCCCGCCGGATCGCGCGCCACGATGTCGGTGAAGGTGCCGCCCCGGTCGATCCAGAACTCCCAGCCCGCTCCGCTCATCCCTGCTCCTTCCCGGCGGCCCCGCGCATCGACGCCCGCGCCGCCCGCCCACCCGCCCGTTTCCGCCTGTCCTGTGCCGCCGCCCCGCCGCGCATGCAAGCCCGTTCGCCACCACATGGCATGGCAGCCTTGCCCGACGCATGGTAGGGGAAGGACAGGGCATGGAGGCAGACCAGTCTTGAGTTTGTGGGGGAAGATCCTCGGCGGCATGACCGGCTTCGCCATGGGCGGGCCGTTCGGCGCCGTCGTCGGCGCGGCGCTCGGCCATGCCGCGGACGAGGGCACGCGGGACGAGCTGGATGCCCGCCCGGAATCCCTGTCCCGCCTGACCAACCGCGACCAGATCTTCTCGGTCAGCGTCATCGTGCTCTCCGCCAAGCTGGCCAAGGCCGATGGGCCGGTGAAGCGGGAGGAGATCGACGCCTTCAAGCGCGTCTTCCGCATCCCGCCCGAGAACCAGCGGCAGGTCGGCCTGCTCTTCGACAAGGCGCGCGACGAGGCCGGTGGCTACGAGCCCTTCGCCCGGCGGCTCGGCGAGGTCTTCGCCGACAACCCGACCGTGCTCGAGGAAGTGCTGACCGCGCTGCACCATATCGCCCGCGCCGATGGGCCGATGACGCGGGGGGAGGCGATCTTCCTCGCCCGCGTGCGCCAGTCCTTCCGGCTGAACGATGCCGCCGGCAGCTTCCGCACCGGCTACGACCGGTCCACCCTGGCGCCGCCCCCGGTCACCGACGCCTATGCCGTGCTCGGCGTCTCCGCCACGGCGAGCGACCGGGAGGTGCGCCTCGCCTGGCGCCGGCTGATGCAGGAGCACCACCCGGACAGCCTGGCGGCGCGCGGCGTCCCGGCCGAGGGGGTGCGGCAGGCCTCCCAGCGCGTGGCCGAGATCAATGCCGCCTGGGACAGGGTGAAGCGGGAACGCGGCTTGTGAGGCAGGCGGCGGAGACCGCCCTGCCCTGCCGCGACCGGCCCAGCCCCAACCACGACGAGCGGCCCGGCGGCGCGCCGGTCGATATGCTGGTGCTGCACTACACCGGCATGCCGACGGGCCGCGCGGCGCTGGACCGCCTCTGCGACCCGGCGCCCCCGGCCCCGCTGCCGCGCGTCTCCTGCCACTATCTGGTGGAGGAGGATGGCGCGATCTGGCGCCTGGTGCCCGAATCGCGCCGCGCCTGGCATGCCGGCCTGTCCTTCTGGCGCGGCCGCAGCCTGCTGAACGCCACCAGCATCGGCATCGAGATCGTCAATCCGGGCCATGAATGGGGCTACCGGCCCTTCCCCGCGCTGCAGATGGCGGCCGTGGCCGAGCTTTGCCTCGACATCCTGTCCCGGCATCCGATCCCGCCCGGACACGTGGTGGCGCACAGCGACATCGCGCCGGACCGCAAGCAGGACCCGGGCGAGCTGTTCGACTGGCGCGGCCTGGCGGCCAATGGCATCGGCCTGTGGCCCGATGCGGCCGGGGATGACACCGGGGATGGAAGCGGCGAGGACCTGGTGGCGGCCGCCACGCTGCTGCGGCGGATCGGCTATGCCGTCGATCCCGCCGCGCCGCACCTGGCGCTCACCGCCTTCCAGCGCCACTGGCACCCGGAAGGGGTGGATGGCCGGGCCGGCAGCGGCACGCTGCGTCGCCTGGAATCGCTTGCCGCCCTGATGGAAGAACCCGGCAACGCCACACCTTAATAATATATAGCTTCCAGGCATTCGCGGCTGTCGCGGGTAGAAGCATAGCAATAATACACCTTATTCCAAAAAAGCATTCCACCGGCGGGCGTGGGGCACCGGGCGCATTGACACCCGCCGGGCCCCGGCGCACATGCACACCGCGTCAGACGGCCGGGCGGCCGCTGGTCCCGGACAGGTTCCGGGGCTGGAGGAAAGTCCGGGCTCCACGGGAATACGGTGCCGGTCAACGGCCGGCGGGGGCGACCCCAGGGACAGTGCCACAGAAATCAAACCGCCGGGCCGGCTTGCCGCCCCGGCAAGGGTGAAACGGTGCGGTAAGAGCGCACCGCGCCCCTGGCAACAGGGGCGGCAGGGTAAACCCCACCGGGAGCAAGGCCGAATAGGGGTGGCCGGCGGGAGATCCGCGAGGGTCTCGGCCGCAGGGGCATTCCCGCCCCGCCACCCGGGTTGGCCGCGAGAGGCATGCCGCGAGGCGTGTCCCAGAGGAATGGTCGCCCCAGGGTCAGGCTTGCGCCAGGCTCTGGACAGAACCCGGCTTACAGGCCGTCTGACGCTCTTGACTCCCACCCATCACGTTTATTTACCGATTCACGTCGATTCGGCGCTGCGCCGTCTAAGCGCATGTTTTCCGTAATTTTATACAAGCACCGACGCGGGTTTTAAGCTTGCTGCCCAGAGTTAACCCATGATAATCCAGATTATCCCATGAACGGCTCGGAGCTCGGGGGGGCGAGGGGCCGATGAAGGGGATGGTCGGGTAGCTGGCGGGGTCGGGGGGCCCCGCCAGCCGCTTCCCCGGCCGGTCAGGCTTACCGCCGCAGGGGGACAGGGCGGCTTCATGACCCGCTTCATGGGGATGCACACGAATCGGCTGGACAAGAAGGGACGGGTCTCCGTCCCGGCGCCGTTTCGTGCCGTCCTGACCCAGCTGCAGAGCGAGGACCTGATCCTCCGCCCGTCGCACCAGCACAGCTGCCTGGAGGGCTGGCCGGCCACCGTCTTCGACGAGCTGGCGGACCGGTTGGAAGGCTTCGATGTCTTCTCCGAGGACCAGGACGACCTCTCCGCCGCGCTCTATGCCGAGGCCTGCCCGCTTCGCCCCGACGCCGATGGCCGGATCATGCTGCCCGAACACCTCATCGCCTTCGCCGGCCTGCAGGAGAACATCGTCTTCATGGGCCGCGGCCGCATCTTCGAGATCTGGGAGCCGGAAGGCGCGAAGCAGCGTGTCGCCCAGAGCCGACTCCAGGCGCGCGAGCGCGGCCTGACCCTGCCGCCGCGCGGCCCGCGCGCGCCGGAGGGCACGGCATGAGCGGGCATCGTCCGGTGATGCTGACCGAGGTCCTGGACAGCCTCGCCCCGCGCGACGGCGCCACCTACCTCGACGGCACCTTCGGCGGCGGCGGCTACGCGCGCGCCATCCTGGAGCGCGCCGCCTGCACCCTCTACGCCATCGACCGCGACCCGGACGCCATCGCCCGTGGCGCCAGCCTGCTCGCCGCCTTCCCCGAGCGGCTGAAGCTGGTCGAGGGCCGCTTCGGCGACATGCTGGAGCTGATGGCCGGCCACGGCGTGGCGGCGCTCGACGGCGTGGTGCTCGACCTCGGCGTCTCCTCCTTCCAGCTCGACCAGGCGGAGCGCGGCTTCTCCTTCCGCGGCGACGGCCCGCTCGACATGCGGATGGAGAAGAGCGGCCCCTCGGCGGCCGATCTGGTGAACCGCCTGCCCGAGGCGGAGCTGGCCGACATCCTCTGGCAGCTCGGCGAGGAGCGGCATTCCCGCCCCATCGCCCGCGCCATCCTGGCCGCCCGCCGCGAATCGCCGATCGAGACCACCGGCCAGCTGGTGCGCATCATCCATTCGGTGATGCCGCGCGATCCCTCCGGGATCGACAGCGCGACGCGCTCCTTCCAGGCGCTGCGGCTGAAGGTGAACGACGAGCTGGGCGAGGTGGAGCGTGGCCTCGCCGCCGCCGCCAGGCTGCTCGCGCCCGGCGGGCGGCTGGTGGTGGTGGCCTTCCACTCGCTGGAGGACCGCATCGTCAAGCGTTTCATGCAGAGCGCCGCGGGCCGCGCCCCAGGCGCTTCGCGCCATGCGCCCTCCGCCATGCTGGCGGCCGGGCGCCGGCCGGAGTTCCGGCTCGTCACCAACAATGCCCTGCGTCCCGGGGAAGCCGAGGTCTCGGCCAATCCGCGCGCCCGTTCCGCCCGCCTGCGGGCTCTCGAGAAGCTGGAGGAGGCCTGATGTTCCGCCCCCTGACCGTGGTTGCCATCCTCGCCTTCAGCGCCGTGGGCTGGCACGTCTACCGCGCGGAGGAGGCGGCGGCGCAGCTCGACCGCGAGCTGCGTGACGTCAGCAGGCGCATCGAGGCGGCGCGCGAGCGCAGCCAGGTGCTGCGCGCCGAATGGGCCCTGCTGAACCAGCCGGAGCGGCTGCGCCAGGTGGCGCAGAAGCATCTGGCGCTGGACACCATGACGCCGTCCCAGTTCGTCCGCATGACCGAGCTGGAGCGCCGCCTGCCGGTGGCCGTGGCCTTCGCCGGCCCGGTGAGCCTGTTCGGGCCGGCGCCGGAGACCGCCCTCGCCGAGGCGGCGCTGCCGGTGCCGCCCGAGCCGCCGGCGGAGGCCCCCGCCCTGGCCGAGGCGCCGCGCCCGGCGCCGATCACCGTCGCCGCCGCGGCGGCGCGGATGCCGGAGGCCCGCCCGGCCCGTGCCGAGTCCCGGCCGCAGGACAGCCGCGCCGCCGAGCCCGCCCCGCGTCCCGCGCCCCGCGCCGTGGAGACCGTCCGGGAGGCGCCGCACGCCGCCAGCCAGCTCGCCGCCGCCCGCGCCGCGCCGGCGCCGCGCCGCCCGGTGCCGGCGGTGGACAGCGCCCGCGAGGCCCCGGCGGCCGTCGTGGCGGCGCCGGCCGTCCGCGCCGTCCCGCGCGGCCCGCTGGTCGCCGACACCCGCCCGGCGCCGCGCCCCGACCTGCTGCGGACCGCCGCCCATGTCTCCGCCGCCCGCGCCGTCGCCGCGCCCGGCAATGCCGCGCCGGGCGGTTCCTCGCTCGGCATGGTCGGCGGCAGCAGCCTGGCGCCGCCGGTGCCGATGGCCGCGCCGGTCCCCGTTCGCCCCGGCACCTGGCAGTAGGCCGCCATGATGCCCATCCAGCCGCCCTCGCCCGATTCCCTGCCGCTGCGCCGCCCGGTCCTGTCCGCCACCGGCGACGGGCCGGCGCCGCATGAGGAGTCGCTGCCCGGCGTGACCGTGCGCGTCACCGGCCCGGACCTGCAGCGCCGGGCCCAGCTGGAGCGGAGTCGCGGGCGGCTGGTGGTGGCGGCGCTGGGCTTCGGCGCGCTCTTCCTCGCGGTGGCGATGAAGGCCACCTGGTCCACCGTGATCGCCCCGGCCGAGCCGAAGCGGCTGAACGCCGCCGTGCGCGCCCTGCAGCCGCCCTCGCTGCATGTCGCGAGCCGCGCGCCGATCACCGACCGCAACGGCGAGATGCTGGCCATCTCCCTCCCCGTCACGGCGCTGATCGCCAATCCGCGCGTCATCCACAATCCGACCGAAGTGGCCGACCGCCTGCGCACGGTGATGCCGCAGCTGGAACGCGAGCGCCTGATCGAGCGGCTCTCCGGCGACCGCGGCTTCGTCTACATCTCCCGCGCCCTGACCCCGCGCGAGCAGCAGGGCGTCATCAACCTCGGCATCGCCGGGCTCGACTTCGAGGAGGCGGAGCGCCGCTACTATCCGCAGGGCCGCGCCGCCGTGCACGTGCTCGGCAATGTCGATGTCGATGGCAAGGGCGTCTCCGGCATCGAGCGGCGCTTCGACGAGCGCCTCTCCACCGACCGCGAGACGCCGCTGCGGCTGTCGATCGACGTGCGCGTGCAGCTCGCGCTGCGCGACGCGGTGAGCAAGGCCATCGCCGACTTCAACGGCATCGGCGGCGCGGGGGTGGTGCTCGACATCAACACCGGCGAGGTGATCTCGATGGTCAGCCTGCCGGACTACGATGCCGGCGACATCGGCGGCGCGACGCCCGACGAGCGTTTCAACCGCGTCACCGTCGGCGTCTACGAGCCGGGCTCGACCTTCAAGCTGCTGACCGCCGCCGCCGCCCTCGAATACGGCACCGCCAACGTCAACACCTCGAGCTTCGACGCCTCGCGCCCGATCCGCTTCGGCCGCTTCACCATCAGCGACTACAAGGGCAAGAACCGCTGGATCACCTTCCCCGAGGTCCTGGCCTATTCGTCCAACCTCGGCGCCGCGCACATGGCGCAGACCTTCGGTCCGCAGCGCCAGCGCGAGTTCATGAAGGCCGCCGGCATGCTGGCGCGGCAGCAGATCGAGCTGCCCGAGGCCGCGCTGCCGCTCGCCCCGCCGGCCAACAGCTGGCGCGACATCAACATGTTCACCATCGCCTTCGGCCACGGCATCAGCGTGACGCCGCTGCATGTGGTGACCGGTGTCTCGGCGATCGCCAATGGCGGCATCCTGCGCCAGCCGACGCTGCTGGCGCAGCCGCCCGGCGCGCAGCGCGAGGGCGTGCGGCTGATCGGCGAGCGCACCAGCGAGACGATGCGCCGGCTGATGCGCCTGGTCGTCACCGACGGCTCGGGCAAGAACGCCGATGTCGCGGGCTATTTCGTCGGCGGCAAGACGGGCACGGCGCAGAAGACCGGCCCGCGCGGCGGCTACCTGATGAACAAGCGCATCGCCGCCTTCGTCGGCGCCTTCCCGATGAACGCGCCGCGCTACGCGCTCTATGTCATGGTCGACGAGCCGAAGCCGAACGCCAAGAGCTACGGCTACGCCACCGCCGGCTGGGTGGCGGCGCCGGCGGCGGGCTCGGTGATCGCGCGCATCGCGCCGATCCTCGGCCTGGTGCCCGAGGATCCGGGCAATCCCCAGATCGTCGCCGCCACCTCCATCCCGCTGCAGCCGGGTCGGCCGCGCGCCTCGGCGGCGGCCGGCGCCGCCACCCCGGCCGCCAGCCGCGCCGCCGAGCCGCCCCGCGCGGCGGCGCCGCGCCCCGCCGCCACGCCGCGCGATGACGCCGCGCCGCCCGTGCTGCCGCGCGCCGTGCCGATGCCGACCCTGCCCGGCCGCGCCGCGCCGGGGGCGCTGCCGCCGCCCGTGCCGCTGCGCCTCACCTCCAACCAGGGAGCGGGCCTTGCGGCTCGGTGACCTGATGCGGCAGGCGGTTCCGGCATCCACCCAGGGCTGGCCCGGCGGCAATGCCGAGATCCTCGGCCTGACCGCCGACAGCCGCGCCGTCCGCCCTGGCTATCTCTTCGCCGCCCTGCCCGGCGCGCGGGCCGATGGCCGCGCCTTCATCGAGGAGGCGGTGGCCCGTGGCGCCGGCGCGGTGCTGGCGCCGGAGGGAACCGAATGGCCCGCCGGGGTGCCGCCGCGGCCGCTGCTGGCGGTGGCCGACCCGCGGCGCGCCCTGGCCCGCCTGGCCGCAAGCTTCTTCGGCCAGCAGCCGGCGAAGGTCGTCGCCGTCACCGGCACCAACGGCAAGACCAGCACGGTCGATTTCCTGCGACAGATCTGGACCCTGGCCGGCAGCAAGGCGGCCTCGCTCGGCACGCTCGGCCTGCGCGCGCCCGGCTTTCCCGAGACGCCGTCGCTGACCACGCCCGATCCGGTGGTGCTGCACCAGACCCTGGCCGGGCTGGCCCGCGCCGGCGTGCAGCACGCCGCGCTCGAGGCCTCCTCGCACGGGCTGGAGCAGCGGCGGCTGGACGGGCTGATGCTGACCGCCGCCGGCTTCAGCAACCTGACGCGGGACCATCTCGACTATCACGGCGACATGGCCGCCTATGCCGCGGCCAAGCTGCGCCTCTTCGACACCCTGCTGGACCAGGGCGACCACGCGGTCGCCAATGCCGACATGGCGCCCGAGCTGCTGGAGGCGCTGCGCCGCATCGCCCGGCGGCGGCACCTGAAGTTCCACACCGTGGGCGAGGCCGGCGAGCAGATCCGCCTGCTGCGCCACGCGCCGCGCCCCGAGGGGCAGGAGATCGCGCTGGACGCCTTCGGCCGCCGCGCCGAGCTGATCCTGGCGCTGCCCGGCCGCTTCCAGGCCGACAACGTGATGCTCGCCGCTGGCCTGGCCGTCGCCTGCGGCCTGCCGGCCGACCGGGTGCTCGCCCTGCTGCCGCGCCTCGTCGGCGTGCGCGGGCGGATGGAGCTGGCGGCGCGGCTGTCCCACGGCGCCGCCGTCTATGTCGACTACGCCCATACGCCGGACGCGCTGGAGCGGCTGCTCACCGCGCTGCGTCCGCATGCGCTTGGCCGGTTGCACGTGGTCTTCGGCGCCGGCGGCGACCGCGACCCGGGCAAGCGGCCGCTGATGGGCGCGGTCTGCGCCCGGCTGGCCGACCACGCCATCCTGACCGATGACAATCCGCGCACCGAGGACCCGGCGGCGATCCGCGCCGCCGTGCGCGCCGGCATGACGGGCGAGGCCGAGGTGACCGAGATCGGCGACCGCGCCGCCGCCATCGCCGCCGGCCTGGCCGCGCTGGGGCCGGGGGATGTGCTGGCCATCGCCGGCAAGGGGCACGAATCCGGCCAGACCATCGGCACCGAGACCCTGCCCTTCGACGATGCCGGGACGGTGCGCCGCCTCGCCGGCGGCGGTGCATGAGCCCGCTCTGGACCTCTGGCGAGTTGCGCGAGGCGACCGGCGGGACGGCGCCCGACGGGCTCGACATCCGCGCCATCGGCATCGACAGCCGCGCGGCCGGCCCGGGCGAGCTTTTCGTCGCGCTGCGCGACGCGCGGGACGGGCACGACTTCGTGGCCGATGCGCTGGCGCGCGGCGCCGCCGGCGCCATGGTGGACCGGGATCCGCCGGGCGTGGCGGCGGGCGCGCCGCTGCTTCGCGTGCGCGAGACGCTGGCCGGCCTCACCGCCCTCGGCGCCGCCGGCCGCGCGCGCAGCCAGGCCCGCATCGCCGCCATCACCGGCAGCGTCGGCAAGACGACGACCAAGGAGATGCTGCGCCACGGCCTCTCCGCCCTGGCGCCGACCCATGCCGCCGTCGCCAGCTACAACAACCAGTGGGGCGTGCCGCTGACCCTGGCGCGCATGCCGCGCGGGGCGGCCTACGGCGTCATCGAGATCGGCATGAACCACCGGGGCGAGATCGCCCCCCTCGCCCGGCTGGCGCGGCCGCATGTGGCGGCGATCACCACGGTGGAGGCGGCGCATATCGGCCATCTCGGCTCCCTCGAGGAGATCGCCGAGGAGAAGGCCGATATCATGGAAGGGCTGGCGCCCGGCGCGCCGGTCGTCCTGCCGCGCGATTCCGCGATGTACCCGCTGCTGGCCCGGCGCGCCGCCCGCGCGGGCCTCGCCGTGACCGGCTTCGGTCTGGATGCGGCGGCCGAGGCGCGGCTGCTCGACTATCGCGGCGGCGCCGAATCGGGCGAGGCCGCGATCGCCTTCCACGGCACCCGCCACCACCTCCCGCTCGCCGCCCCCGGCCGCCACCTCGCCCTCAACGCCCTGGCCGCGCTGGCCACGGCGGCGGCGCTCGGCGCCGATCCGGCCGACTTCCTGGCGGCGCTGGCGGGCTTCCGCCCCGGCGCCGGACGTGGTGGCCGCGCCACCCTGGTCCTGGCCGGCGGCACCGCCCTGCTGATCGACGACAGCTACAACGGCCAGCCGCCGGCCATGCGCGCCGGGCTCGGCGTGCTGGGCGCCCAGGCGGGGCGGCGCATCGCCGTGCTGGGCGACATGCGGGAGCTGGGCGAGCACGGACCCGCATTGCACGCATCCCTGCTGCCGGATGTTCTGGCCGCCGCCGATCTGGTATTTTGCTGCGGTGCACTGATGCGCGGCCTGTACGACGCCCTGCCGGCCTCCCGGCGCGGCGCGCATCGGGAGAGCAGCGAAGAACTGGCCCCGCTGGTCGTGGGGGCCGTGCGTCCGGGCGATGTCATTCTGGTGAAGGGGTCCCTCGGCAGCCGCATGGCGGCGGTCGTGAAGGCCCTGACATCCGCGCGCGGGGAAGCGCGCGAAGGGGCGCATTCATGATTTTCAATCTCCTGTCCCCCCTCGGGGACGGGCTCATCCTCTTCAACCTGTTTCGCTACGTCACCTTCCGGGCCGGTGCGGCCTGCATGACGGCGCTGTTCATCTGCCTGTTCCTGGGGCCCTGGGTGATCGGCTGGCTGCGCAGCTTCCAGAACGGCGGCCAGCCGATCCGCACCGACGGGCCGGAGGGCCATCTGCTGACCAAGAAGGGCACGCCCACCATGGGCGGCGTGCTGATCCTGCTCGGCCTGGTCTCCTCCACCCTGCTCTGGGCCGATCTGCGCAACGGCCTGGTCTGGGCGGTGCTGCTGGTCACGCTGGGCTATGGCCTGCTGGGCTTCTGGGACGACTGGCTGAAGGTCACCAAGCGCAACACCAAGGGCGTCTCGGGCCGGATGAAGCTGGTGGTGCAGGCGGGCGTCGGCCTGCTCACCGCCATCTGGATCACCCTGCTGATGCCGGCCGAGCTGTCGACGCACCTGACCATGCCCTTCTTCAAGGAGGCCATGATCAACTTCGGCATCTTCTTCCCCGTGCTGGCGATGCTGGTGATGATGGGTGCCTCCAACGCGGTGAACCTGACCGACGGGCTGGACGGGCTGGCCACCGTGCCGGTGATGCTGGCCGCCGCCGTCTTCGCGCTCATCGCCTATCTCGTCGGCAACCGCGTCTTCGCCGACTACCTGCAGCTCAACGGCGTTCCCGGCACCTCCGAGCTGGCGGTGTTCTGCTCGGCGCTGATCGGCGCCGGCCTCGGCTTCCTGTGGTTCAACGCCCCGCCGGCCAAGGTCTTCATGGGCGACACCGGCAGCCTCGCCCTCGGCGGCGCGCTCGGCGCGGTGGCGGTGGCGACGAAGCACGAGATCGTGCTGGCCATCGTCGGCGGCCTGTTCGTGGTGGAGACGGTCTCGGTCATCATCCAGGTCTTCTGGTACAAGCGCACCGGCCGCCGCGTCTTCCTGATGGCGCCCCTGCACCACCACTTCGAGAAGAAGGGCTGGGCCGAGCCGACCATCGTCATCCGCTTCTGGATCATCGCCATGATCCTGGCCCTCGTCGGCCTCAGCACGCTGAAGATCCGCTGATGACCGCGCCCCTCGCCCTCGCCGAACGCACGGATTTCGCGCCCTTCGCCGGGCAGCGCATCGCCGTGGTCGGGCTCGGCCGCGCCGGCCTGCCGGCGGCGCTGCGGCTGCGGGGCTGGGGCGCCGGGCTGCTGTGCTGGGACGACCAGCCGGCCGGCCGCGCGGCGGCCGAGGCCGAGGGCCTGCCCGTGGGCGACCCCGCCGCGCGGCCGGGCTTTCCCTTCGACGCGCTGCTGCTCTCGCCCGGCATCCCGCACCGCCTGCCGCGGGCGCATCCCGCCGCCGCGGCGGCCGAGGCCGCCGGCGTGCCCGTGCTCTGCGACGCCGAGCTGCTCCATCGCGCCCTGCGCGCCGCGGGCAGCACGGCGCGCCTTGTCGGCATCACCGGCACCAACGGCAAGTCCACCACCACCGCGCTGATCCACCACCTGCTGCGGCAGGCCGGGCGGATCTCGGCCGTGGGTGGCAATCTCGGCCCGGCCGCCCTCGGCCTGCCGCTGCTGCCGGGGGACGGCACCTACGTGCTGGAGATGTCGAGCTACATGCTGGAGCGCGTCGAGACGCTGCGCTTCGACGTGGCCGTGCAGCTGAACCTGACGCCCGACCATCTCGACCGCCATGGCGGCATGGAGGGCTACGCGGCCGCCAAGGCGCGCATCTTCAACCGCCAGGGCGAGGGCGATGCCGCGGTGATCGGCATGGACGATGCCAGCGGCCCGCGCTTCGCCCACGCCACCGCGGCGCGCGTGATCCCCGTCTCGGGCGGCACGCCGCAGCCGGGCGGCGTCTGGGCCGAGGGTCGCCTGCTGCGCGACGACGGCGGCATCCTGGCTGATCTCGACGAGGCCGCCGCCCTGCCCGGCCGCCACAACGCGCAGAACGCCGCCGCCGCCGCCGCCACGGCGCTCGCCCTCGGCCTGCCGCGCGAGGGCCTCGCAGCCGGCCTCGCCAGCTTTCCCGGCCTGCCGCACCGGCAGGAGCGCGTCGGCGCGCGCGACGGCGTCGTCTTCATCAACGACAGCAAGGCGACCAATGCCGACAGCGCGGAGCGGGCCCTGGCCAGCTACGACCGCGTCGTCTGGATCGCCGGCGGCGTGCCGAAGGCGGGCGGCATCGACAGCCTGGCGCCGTGTTTCCCCCGCATCGCCCGCGCCCTGCTGATCGGCCAGAGCGCGGCGGACTTCGCCGCCACCCTCTCCGCCGCCGGCGTGCCGGTGGAGATCGCCGGCACGCTGGAGGCGGCGGTGCCGGCGGCGCTGGCCGCCGCCCGCGCGCTCGGCGCCGGCGTGGTGCTGCTCTCGCCGGCCTGCGCCAGTTTCGATCAGTTCAGCGGCTTCGACGCGCGGGGCGACGCCTTCCGCGCCCTCGTCGCCGCCTTGCCGGAGACCGTGTGATGGCCCTCTCCCGTGCCGATACCTCCGTCGTCGGGCGCTGGTGGTGGACGGTGGACCGCTGGACGCTCGCGGCGCTGCTGATGCTGGTGGGCTTCGGCTATGTCATGCTGCTGGCGGCGAGCCCGGGCGTGGCGCAGCGCATCGGCGCCTCCTCGCGCGACATCTTCATCCTGAAGCAGGTCTTCTTCCTGGCCGCCGCCACCGGCGTCATGGTCGCCATCTCGCTCATGTCGGTGAAGCAGGTGCGGCGCGTGGCGCTGCTGGGCTTCCTGGGCGCGCTGCTGCTGACCGCCGCGACGCTGTCGATCGGCGTCGAGATCAAGGGCGCGCGGCGCTGGATCCATCTTCCCGGCATGACCATCCAGCCCTCCGAGTTCCTGAAGCCCTGCTTCGCCGTGGTCGCCGCCTGGCTGCTGGCCGAGGCCAGGACGCTGGGACGCTGGGCGCCGGCGGCCGCCATCGTGATGTTCCTGATGGTGGTGGCGGTGCTGGCCAAGCAGCCGGACATCGGCATGCTGCTGGTCGTCGCCTCGGTGTTCTGCGCGCAGCTCTTCATCGTCGGCATCAACATGATGCTGGTGGGCGTCTGCGGCGTGGCCGGCGTGCTGGGCGCCATCGCCGCCTATTTCACCCTGCCGCACTTCCAGTCGCGCATCGACCGCTTCCTCGATCCCGCCTCGGGCGACACCTACCAGGTGACCATCGCCATGGAGGCTTTCGGTCATGGCGGGCTGCTCGGCGTCGGCCCCGGCGAGGGCCGGCTCAAGGGCCTGCTGCCCGACGCGCATGCCGACTTCGTCTATGCCGTCGCCGGCGAGGAGTTCGGCCTGGTCATCCTGCTGCTGATCCTCGGCGTCTTCGGCTTCATCGTGCTGCGCGGCCTGCTGCGGCTGCTGGGCGAGAAGGACATGTTCATCATCCTGGCCGCCACCGGGCTGCTGACGCAGTTCGGCCTGCAGGCCTTCATCAACATGGGCTCGGCGCTGCACCTGATCCCGACCAAGGGCATGACCCTGCCCTTCATCTCCTACGGCGGCTCCTCCGTCGTCGCGGTGGCCGCCGGCATGGGCATGCTGCTGGCCCTGACGCGGCGGCGCATCGCCCGCATGGCGGAGGGCGCGTGAGCGCTCCCATCGTCATCGCCGCCGGCGGAACCGGCGGACACTTCTTCCCCGCCGAGGCGCTGGCGGCGGAGCTGCTGCGGCGCGGCCACCGCATCGCGCTGATGACCGATGCGCGCAGCGCCGATTACGTCACCCCCTCCTTCGCGCAGGGCGAGCGCTACGTCCTGAAGGGCGCGGGCCTCGCGGGCCGCGGCCTCCGGCGCGCCGCGGCCGGGGCCGTGGCGATGGCGGCCGGCATGGTGCAGGCGCGGCGGCTGCTGCAAGGCCTGCGCCCCCGTGCCGTCGTGGGCTTCGGCGGCTACCCCTGCGTGCCGCCCCTGCTGGCCGCGCGCAGCCTGGGGGGCGCGCGCCGCCCGGCCACCATCCTGCACGAGCAGAACGCCGTGCTCGGCCGCGCCAACCGCCTGCTCTCCGCCGGGGTCGACGCGCTGGCCCTATCCTTCGAAGCGACGAGCCGGGTGCCGCGCGGTGCCCGCACCGCGGTGGTCGGCAATCCGGTGCGCCCGGCCCTGGCCGCGCTGGCCGGGCGGGAGTTCCACCCGCCACAGGGTCCGGTGCGGCTGCTGGTGCTGGGCGGCAGCCTGGGCGCGCGTGTCTTCTCCGACATCGTGCCCGCCGCCGTCGCGCTGCTGCCGCCGGCGCTGCGCGCGCGCCTCGCCGTGGTGCAGCAGACGCGCACCGAGGATCTGCCGCGCGTCCGCGCCGCCTACGAGGAGATGGGCGTGCCGGCCGAGCTCGCGCCGTTCTTCGGCGATGTCGCGCGGCTCTACGACACGGCGCATCTCGTGGTGGCGCGGTCCGGCGCCTCGACTATCGCGGAACTCGCCTGCGCCGGGCGCGGCGCCATCCTGGTGCCGCTGCCGCACGCGATCGACGACCACCAGACCGCCAATGCGCGCGCCCTGGCCGCCGCCGGCGGCGCCACGGTGATGCCGCAGCCGGGCTTCACGCCCGCGGCGCTGGCCGCCGAGCTGACGCGGCTGATCGAAGCGCCGGGCGGCCTGGCCGCGGCCGCCGCCGCCGCCGCGCGGCTGGCTGCCCCGGACGCGGCCGCCCGCCTCGCCGATCTCGTTCTCTCCCGCGCGGATGCGCGCCAGTCCCAGGATGCTTCGTGATGCGCGCCCTGCCGCTCAATATCGGTCCCATTCATTTCGTCGGCATCGGCGGCATCGGCATGTCGGGCATCGCCGAGGTGCTGCACAATCTCGGCTACCAGGTGCAGGGCAGCGACATCGCCGAGGGCTACAATGTCGAGCGGCTGCGCGCCGCCGGCATCTCGGTCATGGTCGGGCATGACGCGGCCAATCTGGGCGCCGCCCAGGTCGTCGTCACCTCGACGGCGGTGAAGCGCGACAACCCCGAGGTGGTGGCGGCGCGCCAGCGGCTGATCCCGGTGGTGCGCCGGGCCGAGATGCTGGCCGAGCTGATGCGGCTGAAATGGGGCATCGCCATCGGCGGCACGCACGGCAAGACGACGACGACCTCGCTGGTCGCGACCGTGCTGGAGGCGGCCAGGCTCGACCCCACCGTGATCAATGGCGGCATCATCAACGCCTACGGCACCAACACCCGCCTCGGCGAGGGCGACTGGATGGTGGTGGAGGCGGATGAGAGCGACGGCTCCTTCCTGCGCCTGCCCGCCGTCGCCGCCGTGGTCACCAACATGGACCCGGAGCATCTCGACCACTGGGGCACCGAGGAGGCGATGAAGCAGGGCTATGCCCAGTTCGTCGGCAACATCCCCTTCTACGGCTTCGCCGTGCTCTGCGCCGACCATCCCAACGTGCAGGCGATGATCCCGCAGATCGACCGCCGCCTGATCACCTACGGCTTCTCGCCACAGGCCGACGTGCGGGCCGAACGGCTGATCACCGACCGCATGGGCGCCACCTTCGAGGTCACGGTGCAGGACCGCGCGACGGGCCGCAGCCGCAGCCTGAAGCCGATGCGCCTGCCGATGCTCGGCCAGCACAATGTGCAGAACGCGCTGGCCGCCATCGCCGTCGGCATGGAGATGGACATCGACGAGGGCACCATCCGCTCGGCCCTGGCCGGCTTCAAGGGGGTGAAGCGCCGCTTCACCCGCGTCGGCGAGGCCAACGGCATCCAGATCATCGACGATTACGGCCATCACCCGGTCGAGATCGCCGCCGTGCTGAAGGCGGCGCGGCAGGCCGGGGCGCGCGACGTCATCGCCGTGGTGCAGCCGCACCGCTACAGCCGCCTGCAGGCGCTGTTCGAGGACTTCTGCCAGTGCATGAACGATGCCGGCACCGTCATCGTGGCCGACGTCTATGCCGCCGGCGAGGCGCCGATCCCGGGCTTCGACCGTGACGCGCTGGTGGACGGGCTGCGCGCCCACGGTCACCGCAGCGTCGTCCCCCTGCCCGGCCCCGACAGCCTGCCGGAGATGGTGAACGCCATCGCCAAGCCGGGCGACTACGTGATCTGCCTCGGCGCCGGCAATATCACCGGCTGGGCGCATGGCCTGCCGGAGCAGCTGGCCGCGCTGCAGCCGCGCGGGCCGCGCCTGGCCGGAGGCAGCCGGTGAGCCGCGCCATGCCGCAGGACGCCCTCCCCGCCCTGCCGCCGCTGCGCGGCCGCGTGCAGGAGGCGCCGCCGCTCGCGCCGCTGACGTGGTTCCGCACCGGCGGCCCGGCGCAATGGCTGGTCCGCCCCGCCGACGCGGAGGACCTCCTGCTGCTGCTGCGCGACCGCCTGCGGGATTGCCCGGTCACGGCGATCGGCGCCGCCTCCAACCTCCTGGTGCGCGATGGCGGCGTGCGCGGCATCGTCGTCAAGCTGGCGCGCGGCTTCTCGGAGGTCGCCGTCGAGGCGGACGGCCTCGTCGCCGGCGCCGCCGCGCTGGACGTGACCGTGGCCGAGCATGCCGCGGCGGCGGGCCTCGCCGGCCTCGAATTCCTTTGCGGCATTCCGGGCACCATCGGCGGCGCGGTGGCGATGAACGCCGGCGCCTACGGCGCGGAGGTGAAGGACGTGCTGGACTGGGCCGAGGTCGCGACACCCTCCGGCCTGCTGCGCCTCACCGCCGCCGAGCTCGGTTTCGCCTATCGCCGGGCCGTCCTGCCCGAGGGCGGCATCGTCACCCGCGCCCGGTTCCGCGCCGCGCCGGGAGAGGCCGGCGCCATCGCCGCGCGGATGCACGAGATCCGCGCGGCGCGCGAGGCGGCGCAGCCGGTCCGCGCGCGCACCGGCGGCTCGACCTTCAAGAACCCCGAGGGGCACAAGGCCTGGGCGCTGATCGACGCCGCCGGCTGCCGCGGGCTGCGGCGGGGCGATGCCCAGGTTTCGGAGAAGCACTGCAATTTCCTGCTCAACCTCGGTGCCGCCACGGCCGCCGATCTTGAGGATCTCGGCGAAGAGGTGCGCGCGCGCGTCGCCGCGCGGTCCGGCATGGCGCTGGACTGGGAGATCCGCCGCATCGGGGAGGTCTCGGCATGAACCACATCGCCGTTCTGTTCGGCGGCATCTCGGCGGAGCGCGAGGTCTCGCTCTCGACGGGGGCGCAGGTGGTCGCGGCGCTGCGCGAGGCGGGCTTCGCCGTCACGCCCATCGAGGTGACGCGGGACCTGCCGGGCCTGATCGCGGCGCTGCAGGCGGCGCGGCCCGACGCGGTGTTCAACGCGCTGCACGGGCGCTTCGGCGAGGATGGCTGCGTGCAGGGGGTGCTGGACTGGCTCGGCCTGCCCTACACGCATTCCGGCGTGCGCGCCTCGTCGGTCGCCATGGACAAGGCGGCGTCCAAGGCGGTCTTCGCCGCGCACGGGCTGCCGCTGGCCGAGCACCGCGTGGTGACGCCGGCCGAGCTGGAATCGGCCGATCCGATGCCGCGCCCCTATGTCGCGAAGCCGGTGAACGAGGGCTCCTCGGTCGGCGTGCACATCCTGCGCGAAGGCGACAACCGCCGCGCCGAGATCGCGCGCGGCTGGCGCTTCGGCCCGGCCATCATGGTCGAGGAGTACATCCCCGGCCGCGAGCTGACCGTCGCCGTCATGGGCGGCCGCGCGCTGGCCGTCACCGAGATCGACACCGGCCGTGTCTTCTACGACTACGACGCCAAGTATGGCGAGGGCGGCAGCCGCCACCGCATCCCCGCCGAGGTGCCGGACGCCATCGCCACGGCGGCGAAGTCGGTCGCGCTCCGCGCCCATGAGGCGCTGGGCTGCCGCGGCATCAGCCGCTCCGACTTCCGCTACGACGATGCCACCGGCCGGCTGGTCCTGCTCGAGGTGAACACCCAGCCGGGCATGACGCCGACCAGCCTGGTGCCGGAGCAGGCGGCGCATTGCGGCATCAGCTTCCCCGAGCTCTGCGCCTGGCTGGTGCGGGAGGCGCGCCATGGCCCATAGCCCGACCCGCCTGCGCACCGAGGACCGCGCCCGGCTGGCGGCGGAGGGCCGCGCCCAGGCGACGTCGCGCCGGCCGAGCGGCCTGCGCCTCTGGCTGCGCCGCCGCCGGCCGATGCTGCGGCCGGCGTTCTACGTCGCGCTCGGCCTCGGGCTGCTGGGCGGCGGGGCCGTGCTGGTCTCGGCCCTGGACCCCGCCGGGCGCTTCTCCTGGCTGTCCGAGAACCTGGCCGAGGCCACCGGCGGGGCCGGCATGGTGGTGGGCGAGATCATCGTGCGCGGCCAGCAGAACACGCCGCGCGAGCTGATCCGCGCCGCCATCGGCACGCGCGTCGGCGATCCGCTGCTGGGCTTCTCGCCCGAGCAGGCCAAGGCCCGGCTGGAGAGCATCGCCTGGATCGAGAGCGCCGAGGTGCAGCGCCTGCTCAACGGCAGCATCGTCATCGAGATCCATGAGCGCCGGCCCTTCGCGATCTGGCAGCACCAGGGCGAGTTCGCCGTGGTCGACCGTGACGGCCGCGTGGTCTCGGCAGACACGCTGGATGCCTTCGGCCCGCTGCCGCTGCTGGTCGGCGAGGGCGCGCACCACCGCGGCGCGGCGCTCTACGACGCGCTCTCCACCGAGCCCGAGGTGCGCCGCCGCACCCAGGCGCTGGTGCTGGTCAGCGAGCGGCGCTGGAACCTCAGGCTGCACAACGGCACCGACGTGCTGCTGCCGGAATCCCACGAGGCCGCCGCGATCCACCGCCTCGGCGAGTTGCAGCGGAGCAGCGCGCTGATGGACCGGCCGCTGGTCGCCATCGACATGCGCCTGCCCGACCGGCTCGTCGTGCGGCAGAACCCGCAGCCCGAACCGATCGCCGAACCGCCCAAGGGGCGAAGGAGCGGACGCGGATGAGCCGGATGGCCCGCATCATCGGCCCGGGCGAGCCGCCCGCCCCGCCGCCCAAGCGGCGCCGCGCGCGCGGCGGCCCCTATGGCGTGATCGATATCGGCAGCAGCAAGATCGTCTGCCTGATCGCCCGCGTCGAAGGCGACGGCCATGCCCGCGTCCTGGGCTGCGGATGGCAGCGCGCGCGCGGCATCAAGGGCGGCAACATCGTCGATCTGCAGGAAGCCGAGCTCTGCATCCGCGCCGCGGTCGCCCAGGCCGAGGAGGCGGCGGAGATCAAGCTGTCCGGCGCCATCGTCAACCTCTCCTGCGGCCAGCCGAGTTCGCGGCTGATGAGCATTCAATGGCCGATCGGCGGCCGCGCCGTGACCGAGGCGGATCTGCGCGCCGTGTTGGGCGAGGGCCGCCGCCGCGCCGCCGATGAGGGGCGCGAGACGGTGCACGCCACCACACTCGGCTTCACCATCGACGCCACGCCCGGCGTCGAGGATCCGCGCGGCATGGTGTGCGAGACGCTGGCCGCGCAATTGCACCTTGTCGACGCGGCCTCCGCCTCGCTGCGCAATCTCGGCGTCTGCCTCGCCGGTTGCGACCTGGAGGTGGAGGAGCTTGTTTCGGCGCCCTTCGCATCCGCTCTCTCTGTCCTGGTGGAGGATGAGCGTCAGCTGGGCGCGACCGTGGTGGACATGGGCGGCGGCACCACCAGCCTCGCCGTCTATGGCGAGGGTCATCTGCTGCACACCGCGCAGATCCCGGTCGGTGGCTGGCAGGTGACCAACGACATCGCCCGCGGTCTGGCGACGCCCATCGCGCATGCCGAGCGCATCAAGATCCTGGAGGGCAGCGCGCTCGACAGCGCCGACGACGCCAAGGCGATGATCGGCGTCTCGCGCGTCGGCGAGGACGAGGATCATCTGGTGCAGATCCCGCGCAGCCAGCTCGGCAGCATCATCCGCCCGCGAATCGAGGAGACGCTGG
This sequence comes from Pseudoroseomonas sp. WGS1072, assembly GCF_049340465.1. NCBI lineage: Bacteria > Pseudomonadati > Pseudomonadota > Alphaproteobacteria > Acetobacterales > Acetobacteraceae > Pseudoroseomonas > Pseudoroseomonas sp. WGS1072. The sequence continues at coordinate 297,528 of NZ_JBMPSU010000001.1, forward strand.
AGCTGGTGCGCGACCGTCTCGACGCCGCCGCGCTCGGCCGCGACGCCGGTTCGCGCGTCGTTCTCACCGGCGGCGCGAGTCAGCTGGTCGGCGTGCGCGAGATGGCGGCGAGAATCCTGGATCGCCCGGTGCGCATCGGGCGGCCGCAACCGATGCGCGGCGTTCCAGAATCCGCGCAAGGACCCGACTTTGCCACAACTTTGGGACTAGTCGCATGGGGCACCGGAGAGGGCCGTCCGCTCCTGGATATCGACCCCGGTCCCGAGCGTGGAAACGGTCGATTTATTCGTCTCGTCAACTGGCTTCGCGAGCGCGTCTGATGCAATCTGTACGCGGTCACGATTCGCTTCATCCGTCACGCCACACGCCCGCTACCCGAGGAGATTCGCTGCAATGACGCTGAACCTGACGATCCCGCGCCAGCAGCACACGGACTTCAGTCCGCGCATCACCGTCGTCGGTGTCGGCGGTGCCGGCTGCAACGCCGTGAACAACATGATCGCGATGGGTCTCGACGGCGTCGAGTTCCTCGTGGCCAACACGGACGCGCAGGCGCTGGTGAACAGCCGCGCCGAGCGCCGCGTGCAGCTCGGCCCGCACCTGACGCAGGGCCTGGGCGCCGGTGCCAAGCCGGAGATCGGCCGCGCGGCCGCGGAAGAGGCAACGGAGGATCTGGCGCGCCATCTCGAAGGCATGCACATGGTCTTCATCACCGCCGGCATGGGCGGCGGCACGGGCACCGGCGCGGCGCCGGTCATCGCGCGCATGGCGCGCGAGCGTGGCATCCTGACGGTCGGCGTCGTGACCCGGCCCTTCGACTTCGAGGGACCGAAGCGGCGGCGCGCGGCGGAGGCGGGGCTCGACGAACTGCAGACCTACGTCGACACGCTGATCGTCATCCCGAACCAGAATCTCTTCCGCAAGGCGAATGAGCGCACGACCTTCGCCGAGGCCTTCAAGATGGCCGACGACGTGCTGCACATGGGCGTGCGCGGCGTCACCGACCTGATGGTCAATCCCGGCCTGGTGAATCTCGATTTCGCCGATATCCGCACCGTCATGGCGGAGATGGGCAAGGCGATGATGGGCACCGGCGAGGCCGAGGGCGAGGACCGGGCGGTGAAGGCCGCCGAGGCCGCCATCAGCAACCCGCTGCTCGAGGACACCTCGATGCTCGGCGCGCGCGGCGTGCTGATCAACATCACCGGCGGCTACGACATGACGCTGTTCGAGGTCGACGAGGCCGCGAACCGCATCCGCCGCGAGGTGGACGAGGAAGCGAACATCATCTTCGGCTCCTCCGTCGACGAGGAGATGAACGGACGCCTGCGGGTCTCCGTCGTCGCCACCGGCATTGATGCGGTGAAGGACGTTGCGGCGGAGAAGCCGGTGAAGGTCGTCGCCATCGGCGGCGGCGCGCCGGTCGCCGCGGTCGGCACCGCCACGGTGCCGCCGGTCTCGCGCGGCGTGATCGGGGCGCCGACCGCGCCGCGCCCGGCCATGCCGCAGGCGGCCGCGCCGGTCCGCGTCGGCCCGCCCGGCGCGCCGCTGCAGGCCGCGCCCACCTTCGGCGCACCGCGCCGCCCGGCCGGCATGGCGACACCGGCGACCGTGACCCCCGCCGTGGCGCCGCAGCCGACGGCCTATGAGGCCCCGGCGGTGCCGGTCGAGGCCCCCTCGCCCGAGGAGATGCCGGCCGCCGTGGGTCAGCCGGAGCAGGGCCGCGCGATGCAGCCGCGCATGGCGCCGACGCCGGTCTCGGCTCCGCCGGCGGGTGGCGGCTTCAATCTCTTCCGCAAGGCCACCGGGCTGATGCGCCGCAACCTGGTTGGGGATGCCGAAGTGCCGCCGGCGCCCCGCCCGGTCGCCCCGCAGCCGATGGCGCCCCAGCCGCAGGCGCCGCAGCCTGCCGCACCGCGCGCCGCCCAGCCGGCCGAGGAGATGGGCCTCGACATCCCGACCTTCCTTCGTCGCCAGAGCAACTGACGCCGGCGCGACGGACAGGCGCCAGCCTGACCGTTCCTGACGTAACAAGAGGGCCTCGCATCCTGGATGCGGGGCTCTTTTTGCATCGCAAAAACCTATTAGAAACAGAAGCTTCCCTGCTTAACCTCGACAGAAATATACGGAAACAAGGGTTTATTCGCCCGTGACGCGTCCCGGTGCCATCTAGACACTCAGGCAGGCAGCTTCTCGGGCCTGCCCGACGTGACCAGTGACCCCTTCGTGACCCTTGTATCGACCGAGTGACCCAGAGGCAGTGATGGACGGATTCTTCGTGGCAGGCATGGGACGGCGCAGGACGCTCAAGGCGTCCATCGGCTGCGTCGGCATTGGCCTGCACTCCGGACGTCGCGCCTCGATGACGCTGCACCCGGCCGCGGCCGGCGAAGGCATCGTCTTCCGCCGCACCGATCTCGGCCTCGAGATCCCGGCGCGCTACGACCTCGTCTTCGACACCCGCCTCTGCACCGCCATCGCCCTGCCCGGCCAGCCGCATGCGCGCATCGGCACCATCGAGCATGTCATGGCCGCCCTCTCCGCCTGCGGCATCGACGATGCCGTGATCGAGGTGGACGGGCCGGAGGTGCCGATCCTCGACGGTTCCGCCGCGCCCTTCGTCTTCCTGATCGACTGCGCCGGCACCGTGACCAGCCTGATGCCCCGCCATGGCATCGAGGTGCTCAAGACCATCCGCGTGCAGGAGGGCGAGGGCCCCGGCGCCGCCTGGGCCATGCTCGAGCCCTCCGCCACCCCCGGTTTCGAGGCCGCCCTCGAGATCGACTTTCCCTCCACCGCCATCGGCCGCCAGAGCCTCTCCCTGCGCGTGACCGAGTCGAGCTTCCGCCAGCTTCTGGCCGATGCCCGCACCTTCACCCTGGCCGAGGATGTCGCCCGCCTGCGGGCCGCCGGCCTGGCCCAGGGCGGCAGCCTCGCCAATGCCGTGGTGGTGGACGGGCCGCTGGTGCTGAACCCGGGCGGCCTGCGCCATGCCGATGAATGCGTGCGGCACAAGCTGCTGGACGTGGTGGGCGATCTGGCCCTGGCGGGCGCGCCGCTGTCCGGCCGCTTCTCCGGCAGCCGCTCCGGCCATGCGCTGAACAACCGCCTGCTGCGCGCCCTCTTCGCCGACGAGCAGGCCTGGCGCTGGCAGCAGGATGGCGCCCTGGCGCCGTCCTACGCGGAGCCGGTGGCGGCCTGAGGGCGGCCACCGACCTGCCCCCCATCGCCTTCATCGGGCAGGCGTGGTATGGAGCGAGCGCCATGCGCAGCCGCCTGAACCGGACACTCCGCCTCTCTCTCCTGCTGGCCACGCCGCTCCTCGCGGTCGGGTGCAGCTCCTGGGACGGCCGCAGCTCCTCGCTGCAGGCCCGTGCCAATCTCGCCGCGGAAACGCCGGAGGCCCTCTATGCCGCCGGCATCGACGCGCTGCGGCAGGAGCGCTACCAGCAGGCCCAGGAATTCTTCGACGCGGTGGAGCGGGAACACCCCTATTCCACCTGGTCCACCAGCGCGCGGCTGATGTCGGCCTATTCCGACTACATGCGCAACCGCTACACCGAGGCGATCGGCGCGCTGGACCGCTTCATCCAGCTCCACCCCGCGCATCGCGACATCGCCTATGCCTACTACCTGCGCTCGCTCTGCTACTACGAACAGATCGTCGACGCGCAGCGCGACCAGCAGACCACCGAGACCGCCCTGGCCCAGTTGCAGGAGGTGGTGAACCGCTTCCCCGACACCGCCTATGCCCGCGACGCGCGGCTCAAGATGGATCTGGCGCGTGACCATCTGGCCGGGCGCGAGATGAACATCGGCCGCTTCTACCAGTCGCGCGGGCTCTATGCCGCGGCCATCGGCCGCTTCCGCCGCGTGGTGGACGAGTTCCAGACCACCAACCACGTGCCCGAGGCGCTGCACCGGCTGACCGAGATCTACCTCTCCCTCGGCCTGACCGACGAGGCGCGCAAGACCGCCAGCGTGCTCGGCCACAACTACCCCGGCAGCCGCTGGTACCAGGATTCCTACGCCCTCCTGGTGGAAGGCGCCCCCGCGGCGGATGCCGAGCGTCCGGGCCTGCTGAGCCGCGCCTGGAACTCTGTCTTCTGAGCCGCGTTGCCGGGGCGGCCCATGCTGACCTCCCTCGCCATCCGTGATGTGGTGCTGATCGAGCGACTCGACCTGTCGCTCGGTGCCGGCCTGACCGTGCTGACCGGCGAGACCGGCGCCGGCAAGTCCATCCTGCTCGACAGCCTGGGCCTCGCCCTGGGCCAGCGCGCCGAGGCCGGCATGGTGCGCGCCGGCCAGCCGCACGCCTCCGTCGCCGCCTGCTTCCATCTCGCCGCCGAGCACCCGGCCCAGCTCCTGCTCGCCGAGCAGGGCATCGAGGCGGAGGAGGATCTGGTGCTGCGCCGCGTGGTGCAGGCCGATGGCCGCTCCCGCGCCTTCGTCAACGACGAGCCGGTCGGCGTCGGCCTGCTGCGCCGGCTCGGCGCCCTGCTGGTCGAGGTGCAGGGCCAGCACGATCAGGTGGGCCTCGCCGATCCGGCCACCCATGCCGGCCTGCTCGATGCCTTCGGCGGGCTGGAGGGCCGGCGCGAGGCGGTCGGCACCGCCTGGCGCGCCTGGCGCGGCGCCGAGCGGGTGCTGGCCGAGGCGCGCGAGGCCATCGCCCAGGCGCAGCGCGACGAGGAATGGCTGCGCCACGCCGTGGAGGAGCTGTCGGGCCTGGCCCCGGTCGAGGGCGAGGAGGATGCCCTGGCCGATGAGCGCCAGGCCATGCAGCAGGGCGAGCGCCGGGCCGAGGCGGTCTCCTCCGCCCTCTCGGAGTTGCAGCCGCGCGACCGGCGCGGCGGCACCGGCCCGGCCGCGGCGCTGCGCAACGCCGCGCGCGCCCTGGAGCGCCTGCCGCCGCCCAACGAGGAGGCGGCGCCGGTGCTGGCGGCCATCGGCCAGGCGCAGGACGCGCTGGCCGAGGCGGAGGCCCTGCTGGAGCGGCTGGGCGCCGATCTCGGCCCCGATCCGCGCCGGCTCGAGCAGGTGGAGGAGCGGCTCTTCGCGCTGCGCGCCGCCGCGCGCAAGCATGCCGTGGCCGTGGTGGAGCTGCCCGGCCTGTTGCAGGACCTCAGCACCCGGCTGGCCGCGCTGGATGCCGGGGCGGAGCGCGCCGCCGCGCTGGAGGCCGCCGCCGGCGCCGCCCGCGCCGCCTATGCCGAGGCCGCCGGCGCGCTGTCCGCCGCGCGCGCCGCCGCCGCCCGGCGGCTGGAGAAGGCCGTGGCGCAGGAGCTGGCGCCGCTGAAGCTCGACCGCGCCCGGCTGCATATCGAGCTGGCCCCGCGCGAGGAGCGCGCCTGGGCTGCCGACGGGCAGGATCGCGTCACCTTCCTGGTCACCACCAATCCGGGCCAGAAGCCGGGCCAGCTGGAGAAGATCGCCTCGGGCGGCGAGCTGTCGCGGCTGATGCTGGCGTTGAAGGTGGTGCTGGCCCGCGGCTCGCCGGTGCCGACCCTGGTCTTCGACGAGGTGGACAGCGGCATCGGCGGCGCCACGGCGGCGGCGGTGGGCGAGCGCCTCGCCCGCGTGGCCGAGCGGCTGCAGGTGCTGGTGGTGACGCACAGCCCGCAGGTGGCGGCGCGCGGCGACCAGCACTGGCGGGTGTCCAAGGGCGTGCGCGCCGACCGCGCCGAGACGCGGGTGGAACCGCTGGACGTCGCCGCCCGGCGCGAGGAGCTGGCGCGGATGCTGGCCGGCGAGACGGTGACGGAGGCGGCGCGGGCGGCGGCGGATTCGCTGCTGGGCGGGCCGGCCTGACGGACGGCAAGGGCGCCGGAGGCCTCGGCGCGCCCGCCGGCTTCCCGCCGGGGCCGGGCTGGGTTAGCAGGGCAGCATGACCCCGTCGCCCCGCGCCATCGCCGTCGAGGATCTCACCGAGGCCCAGGCCGCCGCCGATCTGGCCGCGCTGGCCGCCGAGATCGCCGCCGCCGACATCGCCTACCACCAGAACGACGCGCCCGAGATCACGGACGCCGAATACGATGCGCTGCGCCGCCGCAACGCCGCCATCGAGGCGCGCTTCCCGGCGCTGAAGCGCGCCGACAGCCCGAGCGAGGCGGCGCCGGGGGCGGCCCCGGCCGCGGGCTTCGCCAAGGCCCGCCACGGCACGCCGATGCTGAGCCTGGACAATGCCTTCGGCGCCGGCGACTTCACCGAGTTCGCCAGGACCGTCCGCCGCTTCCTGCGGCTCGACGAGGCCGAGGTGCTGCGCTTCGTGGGCGAGCCCAAGATCGACGGGCTCTCGGTCAACCTGACCTATGAGAAGGGGGTGCTGACGCGGGGCGCGACGCGCGGCGACGGCACGCTGGGCGAGGACATCACCCGCAACCTGCTGACCCTGCCCGAGGCCGAGCTGCCCCGCAGCCTGGGCCCCGGGGCGCCGGAGCAGATCGAGATCCGCGGCGAGGTCTTCATGACCAAGGCCGACTTCCTGGCCTTCCGCGAGGAGCAGGCGCGGCTGGCCGAGGAGCGGGAGCAGCGCCGCGAGCGGGGCGAGAAGGTGGGGCCCGAGATCCGCATCCCCGCCAATCCGCGCAATGCCGCCGCCGGCTCGCTGCGGCAGCTCGACCCGGAGGTGACGGCGCGGCGGCCGCTGAAGCTCTTCGCCTATGCCCAGGGCGCTTCCAGCAGCCCGGTGGCGGAGACGCACTGGGATTATCTGCGGGCGCTGACGCGCTGGGGCTTCCGCGTGAACCCGCTCTCGGCGCTGCTGCCGGACGAGCGGGCGGCGGAAGCCTTCCAGGCCCGCATGGCCGAGGGCCGCGCCGGGCTGGACTACGACATCGACGGCGTCGTCTACAAGCTGGACCGGCTGGACTGGCAGAGCCGGCTCGGCTTCGTCGGCCGCACGCCGCGCTGGGCCATCGCCTGGAAGTTCCCCGCCGAGCGGGCCGAGACGGTGCTGCTGGAGATCCAGATCCAGGTCGGCCGCACCGGGGCGCTGACGCCGCGCGCGGTGATGCAGCCGGTCAATGTCGGCGGCGTCATGGTGCAGCACGCGACGCTGCACAACGAGGACGAGATCGCGCGCAAGGATGTGCGGGTGGGCGACACCGTCATCCTGCAGCGCGCCGGGGACGTCATCCCGCAGATCGTCGGCATCGTGCCGGAGAGGCGGCCGGCGGACAGCGTGCCCTGGCAGCCGCTGACGCATTGCCCCGCCTGCGGCAGCCATGCCGTGCGGCCGGAGGGCGAGGTGGTGCGCCGCTGCACCGGCGGCCTGGTCTGCCCGGCGCAGACGGTGGAGCGGCTGAAGCACTTCGTCGGCCGCACCGCGCTCGACATCGAGGGGCTGGGCGAGGAGAACATCATCGCCCTGCACGAGGCGGGGCTGGTGAGGAGCCCGGCCGACATCTTCCGCCTGAAGGACCATGCCGCGACGATCCGGCAATGGGAGGGCTGGGGCAAGGCGTCGAAGCGGGATTCGAAGAAGCTGGCCAATCTGCTGGCCGCCATCGAGGAGCGACGCCGCCCGGCCCTGGAGCGCTTCATCTTCGCCCTCGGCATCCGCCGCATCGGCGCGCAGAACGCCAAGCTGCTGGCGCGGCACTACCACGACGTCGCTCACTGGCGCGCCCGGATGCGGGAGGCGACCGTCATCGGCTCCGAGGCGCGGGAGGAGCTGGGCTCGATCCAGGGCGTCGGCCCCGCCATCGCCAGCGAGCTCGCCGAGTTCTTCAAGGAGCCGCGCAACATGGCCGCGCTGGACGACCTGCTCCGCGAGGTCTCGCCCGCCCCGGCGGAGAGCCTCGGCGGCGGCGACAGCCTCTTCGCGGGCAAGGTCGTGGTCTTCACCGGCACGCTGGAGCGCACCTCGCGCGACGAGGCGGAGGCGGTGGCCGAGCGGCTCGGCGCCAAGGTGACGAAGAGCGTCTCGAAGAAGACCGATTTCGTCATCATCGGCGCCGATGCCGGCTCGAAGGCGAAGAAGGCCGCGGAGCTCGGCGTCAGGACGCTGACGGAGGCGGAGTGGCGGGCGATGGCCCATCCGGACGCAGCGGAGACGCCATCCGCCGGCTGAGCAGCAGGCCGAGCCCCTGGCGCAGGATGCCGATGGGGTCGCGCCCCTTGCCCTGCGAGACCGAGACGCGGTGGCCGCCGGTCACCACGCGGTGCATGGCGCCTGGCAGCAGGGCGGAGGCGACGGAGACCAGCCCGTCATTCGGCCCCGCCCCCTGCCGCTCCATCCAGCGCACCATGGGCAGGTAGCGCCGGTCCGGCCCGCTGATCCCGGCGGAGAGCCGGGCGGCGACGCAGAGCACCGGCATGGCGGCGGTGATCTCGGCCACCCGCGCCGCGTGCTCGCGCATCCAGGCCGCGCGGCCGGTGGTGGAGAGATCGGGCAGGCCGGCGCCGCCGCCCATGCGCAGCGCCCGCACCAGCGCCGCCAGGCTGCGGTGCAGCCGCGGCCGGGCCAGCAGGGCATCGGCCACCGGCGACCCGAAGAAGGGCGACTGCAGCGCCAGCAGCCCGGTGCAGCGGGCCGCGACGGCGGGATCGAGCAGCGCCGCCAGCGCCTCCAGCCCCCCCTTGCTGTGCGCCACGATCAGGCAGGGCGCGGGCGAGGCCAGGATCGCCTCGGCCAGCAGGGCGGCGTTGGGGGCGATGGGCGCCGTGGTCGGCAGCTTGACCACCTGCGCCACCGCGCCCTGCGCCAGCAGCCAGCGCAGCTGCGTGCCCATGTAGTCCATGCCGAGGGGGGCCAGCCGCGCCGCGCCCTCCCCCAGCAGGCCATAGACCAGCAGCACCCGCCGCCCCGCCAGATCCAGCGGCCGCACCGGCGGCGCGGCGGGGATGGTGGGGCGGCGGAAGCGGCGCAGCCGGGCCTTCAGAGCGTGGCGCAGGCCCAAGACAGCCATTCCGCCACAGGGGCCTCCAGCTCGCCGCCGAGCTCGGCCAGCACGCGGGCATGATAGGCATCGACCCAGGCCCGCTCCCCGGGCGTCAGCAGGGCAGGATCGATCAGCCGGCGCTCATAGGGGGCGAGGGTCAGGGTCTCGAACTCCAGGAAGGGCTTCACCTGCCCCGGCAACTCCGGCGCGGGCCGGACCAGCAGCAGGTTCTCGATGCGGATGCCATAGGCGCCCGGCAGATAAAAGCCCGGCTCGTCGGAAAGGATCATCCCGGCCTCGATCGGCACCGGCTTCGCCGCCCGGCTGATGCTGACCGGCCCCTCATGCACCGAGAGGAAGCTGCCGATGCCATGGCCGGTGCCGTGGTCGAAGTCGAGCCCCGCCGCCCAGAGGGGGGCGCGCGCCACGGCGTCGATATGCGCGCCGCCGACGCCCTGCGGGAAGCGCAGCCTCGCCAGGGCGATATGCCCCTTCAGCACGCGCGTGTAGCGCTCGACCAGATCGGCGGGCGGGGTGCCAGGGCCGGTCCAGAGGGTGCGGGTGACATCCGTGGTGCCGTCGGTGAACTGGCCGCCGCTGTCGATCAGATAGGCCTCATTGGCGTGGATCGGCCGGTTGGTCGCCTCGGTCGCGCGGTAATGCACGATGGCGCCGTTCTCGCCCGCGCCGGAAATGGCCGGAAAGCTCTCGGCGCGGAACAGCGGCAGGTCGCGGCGGAAGGCCAGGAGCCGGGCGGCGGCGCTCATCTCCGTCTCCCCACCCTGCGGCACCCGCAGCGAGAACCAGTGCAGGAAGCGGGCGAGCGCCAGGGCGTCGCGATGATGCGCCGCGCGGCTGCCCCGCTGCTCCACCGGGTTCTTGCGCGCGCGGGGCAGGCGCACCGGATCCTCGCCCGTCCGCAACGTGGCGCCGGCGTCCCGCAGGCTGGCGGCGAACCAGGCGGGGGTGATGTCGGGGTCGATCCGCACCACCTGCCCGGCCATGCCGGCCAGCGTCGCGGGCAGGGCGGCGGGCGGCAGGCAGGTCACGGCATTGCCGAGATGCGCGCGCACCGGCTCGCCGAGCTTGGCCGGCTCCATGAACAGGTCGACGCTGCCATCGGCGCGCAGCAGGGCGAAGCCCAGGGCCAGCGGGGTGTGCTCCAGGTCGCCGCCGCGGATGTTGAGCAGCCAGGCGACCGAATGCGGGTCGGCCAGGATCACGGCATCCTCGCCCGCCTCGCGCAGCCGCTCGGCCGCCGCCGCCCGCTTCGAGGCCGCGTCCTGCCCGGCATACTCGGCCGGCTGCGGCACCGCCGGGGCGCGCGGCGGCGCGGGGCGGTCGCGCCAGATGGCGTCCAGCGGATTGACCGCCAGCGGCACCAGGGTGAGGCCGGCGGCGGCGAGACGCTCCACCGCCGCCTGCGGATGCAGCCAGGGATCATAACCCAGCCTTGCGTCAGGCGCATGGCTGGACAGGTATTCATGAGGTGGCTGCTCGGTGATGTGCAGCAGAGTCCAGCACGACGGATCGGTCTGCGCCCGGGCCTGGGTGGTGTAGCGCCCGTCGGTGAAGAGCAGCGCGCGATCCGGCAGCACCACCGCGAGCCCGGCGCTGCCGGTGAAGCCGCTGATCCAGGCCAGCCGCTCGCCGCTGGGCGGCACGTATTCCCCCAGATATTCGTCGCCGCGCGGGATCAGGAAACCGTCTACCCCGAGGCGGTCGAGCTCGGCGCGGAGGGCGGCCAGGCGATCAGCTTGTTTCACTTTGATGAGCATCCCGTTAAGAACATGTTTCCTCACGTATCGATGCGCGAATCGCATATCTCAGCTTCAGCACCAGCACTCCTCTTCGCGCCCGCACAATATTACATCATGGCCACGCAGTTGGAGCGGGCGGTTGACGGCAGGAGCCGGTCCCGCGGACCGCCCCCGCGCAAGAGACGGAACGCTAGACAATGAACGCCCGCATCTCCAAGCCGCAGCTCGACGCCGACGCCCTGCTTCCCGCCATGAAGCTGAACGAGGCCCAGGCCATTGCCCTCGCCGCCATGAAGAAGCGCGACGAGGCGGTCGGCAGCTGGATCCGCAACGCCGTGGTCGCCGCCTTCCGCGCCGTGGCCGACTATCCGGCCCGCCGCCGCGCCCATGACGAGCTGACCAGCCTCACCGACCGTGAGCTGGCCGATATCGGCCTGACCCGCGCCGATATCCCCCGCGTGCTGCGCGGCGAGGCTGTGAGCCGCGGCGAGGCCCCGGTGGCGGCGATGGCCCCCGCCATGACCGTCCGCCCGGCGGCCAATTCCAACACCCAGGCGCAGGACCGCCTGGCCGCCTGAGCGGAGAATATGTCCTGAAAAACCGGAGCCGGCCCGCAACCACGCCGCCGGACCTTCGTTAGACAGGGCAGAGACCAACGATCCGGTTCCTCCCCCCTCCCCCCGCCGGATCGAGCCAGGCCGCCCCGCATCCCCCCAGATGCGGGGCGGTTTCGCATTCAGCGCCGGCGCAGCACCAGGGCCGACCAGGCGCCCTGGTCGATGCGGCGCTCCAGCACCATCCCGGCGCGGCGGTGCGCCGCCAGCACCATCCGCACCTGCGTGCCCAGCAGGCCGGCCAGGATCGCCGTGCCGCCGGGCGCCAGATGGTCCGACAGGCTCTTCGCCATGGCGCAGAGCGGGCGGGCGAGGATGTTGGCGAAGACGAGGTCATACCGCCCGGCGCGCACCGCCCGGTGGCGCCAGCCATCGGCCAGGCGGGAGCGGACCCGGTTGCGCAGCCCGTTCATCCGCGCGTTCTCCTCGGTGATCCGCACGCTCCAGGGCTCGATATCGGTGGCCAGCACCGGCCGCCGCAGCCGCTTCGCCGCCGCCATGGCCAGGATGCCCGAGCCGGTGCCGAGATCGAGGATGCGGCGCGGCCGACGGTGGGCCATGCGCTCGAAGCCGATCAGGCAGCCGCGCGTCGAGCCGTGCTCGCCGGAGCCGAAGGCCAGACCGGCGTCGAGCCGCAGCACGATGCGGCCATAGGTCGGCGGGTTGGGCAGGTGCGTCGGCCGGATCAGCACCCGGGCGCCGATCTCCTGCTCGGGGAAGGATTGCAGCGTGCGCGCCAGCCAGCCCTCCGCCTCGACCGGGGCGCGCTGCAGTTCGGGCGGCTCGATGCCGGAGAGCGCCGCGGCCAGGACCAGGGCCGGCAGCAGCTCGTCATCCCCCGATCCCGTCTCGCGCACCGCCTCGAGCCGCCAGGTGTCGGTGGCGTCGTCCTTGAAGTAGCCGACGCTGGGGCAGACCGTCTGCAGGGCCGCCTCGAAGGCCGGCACCGCCTCCTCCGGCAGGCCGTCCAGGGTCAGGGTCTCGAGCGTCGGAGGGTGACGGTTCACGGTCAGGCCTTTTCCACGAAGGTATCGAGCACGCGCTTGCGGCCGGCCTTGTCGAACTCGACATCGAGCTTGTTGTCCTCGGCCGCCACCACGCGGCCATAGCCGAATTTCTGGTGGAAGACCCGCTGCCCGGCCGGAATGGCCGCCGCGCGCGCCGGGCGCTCCGCCACCTCCCAGGCGCCGGCCTCGATGACGCGGGGGCGCCGCGCCACCAGCGGAAACTGGCCGGAGAAGGCCGAGGGCTGCGCGGCCATGCGGGCGCGGGCGCCGCCGGCGGCCCCCTCCTGCTCGATCTGGTCGGGCGGCAGCTCGTCGAGGAAGCGGCTCGGGATGGCGCTGGTCCAGTTGGCGTAGATGCGCCGGTTGGCGGCATGGCTGATGACGCAGTGCCGCCGGGCGCGGGTGATGCCGACATAGGCGAGGCGCCGCTCCTCCTCGAGCCCCTTGTCGCCGCCCTCGTCCAGCGCGCGCTGGTGCGGGAACAGCCCCTCCTCCCAGCCCGGCAGGAAGACGCTGTCGAACTCCAGCCCCTTGGCGGCATGCAGGGTCATCAGGTTGACCCGGCCATCCTCCGACTGCTCGTCATTCTCCATCACGAGCGCGACATGCTCCAGGAAGCCGGCCAGGCTCTCGAACTCGCCGAGCGCGCGCAGCAGCTCCTTCAGGTTGTCGAGCCGCCCCGGCGCCTCCGGCGACTTGTCCTGCTTCCACATCTCCGTGTAGCCGCTCTCGTCGAGCAGGGTGGCGGCGACCACCACATGGCCCTCGCGCGGCAGCATCTCGCGCCAGCGGGCGAAGCCCTCCAGCAGCTCGCGCAGCGCCTGGCGCGGCTTGGGCCGCAGCGCCCCGGTCTCGATCAGCCGCCAGGCGGCGACCACCAGGGGCCGCCCCTCCGCCCGGGCCAGGTCATGCATGGCGCGCAGCGCCGTGTCGCCCAGGCCGCGCTTGGGCGTGTTGACGATGCGCTCGAAGGCGAGGTCGTCGGCCGGCTGGCTCAGCACCCGCAGATAGGCCATGGCGTCGCGGATCTCGGCGCGCTCATAGAACTTCTGCCCGCCGACGACGCGGTAGGGGATGCCGAGGGTGATCAGCCGCTCCTCGAAGGCGCGGGTCTGGAAGCCGGCGCGGACCAGGATGGCGATCTCGGAGAGGTCGTGGCCGCCCCGCCGCGCCGCCTCGATGCGGGAGCCCACCATCCGCGCCTCCTCCTCCGAATCCCAGAGCGAGACGACGCGCACCTTCTCCCCCGCCGCATCGTCGCGGCCCGGGCGCAGGGTCTTGCCGAGGCGGCCGCTGTTCCGGGCGATCAGCCCGGCGGCGGCGGCCAGGATCGGCGCGGTGGAGCGGTAGTTGGATTCCAGGCGCACGATGGTGGCGCCGGGGAAATCCTTCTCGAAGCGGAGGATGTTCTCGATCTCGGCGCCGCGCCAGGAATAGATCGACTGGTCGTCGTCGCCGACGCAGCAGATGTTGCGCTCGGCCGGGTTCTCCCGCTGCGCCAGCAGCCGCAGCCACAGGTACTGCACCGTATTGGTATCCTGGTACTCGTCGACCAGGATGTAGCGGAAGCGGCGGTGGTAGTCGGCCAGCACGTCCGGCTGGGTGCGCAGGATCTCCGTGACGTGCAGCAGCAGGTCGCCGAAGTCGCAGGCGTTGAGCTGGCGCAGCCGCTCCTGGTAGGCGGCATAGAGGCCGCGGCCGCGGCCGCCGGCATAGTCGGTGTCCTCGGCGGCGGTGATGCGCGCCGGCATCAGCCCGCGATCCTTCCAGCGCTGGATGATGGCCATCATCCCCTGCGCCGGCCAGCGCTTGAGGTCGATGCCGGCCGCCTCCATCACCTGCTTGAGCAGGCGCATCTGGTCGTCGGTGTCGAGGATGGTGAAGCTGCTCTCCAGCCCGACCAGCCCGGCATGGCGGCGCAGCATGCGCGCGCAGAGGGCATGGAAGGTGCCGAGCCAGAGGCCCTCGGCCGGCTGGCCCAGCATGGCGGCGACACGCTCGCGCATCTCCCGCGCCGCCTTGTTGGTGAAGGTGACGGCCAGCACCTGGTTGGGGAAGGCACGGCGGGTCATCAGGATATGCGCGAAGCGGGTGGTCAGCACCCGGGTCTTGCCGGTGCCGGCGCCGGCGAGCACCAGCAGCGGCCCATCCACCGTCTCGACGGCGGCGCGCTGCTCGGGGTTGAGGCGGCTCAGGTAACCGGCGTCGCTCATCGCTGGCAGGACCCCACGGAGGCCGCGGCGCAACGGGTCTCCCCGTCGACCCAGAGGGCGCCGCCGAGTCGGGCGGTGGAGAGATCGGCGCCGGCGATGATGGCGCCGGTCAGGTCGGCCTCGCTGAGATCGGCGCGGAAGAAGCGGGCGCCGCGCAGGTCGGCCTGGCGCAGGACGGCGCGGCTCAGGTCGGCGCGGGTGAAGTCGGCGCCGCGCAGCACCGCCCCGGCCAGGCTCGCCCCGCTCATCTCGGCCGAGGTGAAGCGGGCATCGGGCGCCTCCGCCCGGTCCAGCACGGCATCCTGCAGGCGGCCGCGGGCGAAGCTGGCGTCGCGCAGCACGGCCCCGCTGAGATCGGCGCCGCGCAGGTCCTTGCCGTCCTGCAGGCAGCGGCGCCAGTCCACCCCCGGCGCCGCCGCGTCGGAACAGGCCGCCTGGGCGGGCGTGCCGAGGAGCGGAAGGGTCAGCAGGACCGGGAGAATGCGGCGGAGGGGAAGCGGGATTGGCCTGGGCACGCCCTGGATATAGAACGGGGAGCGAACGCGGCCAACCACCGGCCGCCCGCAGCCGGAGCGCTTTCCATCGCCAGCCTGATTCGTGCCCTGGAATGGTCCGCGCGCCAGGGGGGGCCGCTGCTCGCCCTGGCCATCTTCGCGGGCCTCTTCCTGCCGCCCCTCGCCAGCGCCGCGCGGCCGCTGCTCACCCCCTCGGTCGTGGTGCTGATGACGCTGGTGCTGCTGCGGGTCGATCCGGCGCAGGTGCTGGCCTATCTGCGCCGCCCGCTGCTGGTCGCCGCCCTGCTGGCCTGGCTGCTCCTGGCCTGCCCGCTGGTCACCTACGCGGTGGTGCGGACGGCCGGGCTGGAGGCGGGATTCGGCGCCGGCATGGTGGTGATGGCGACCGGCTGCGCCGCGACCTCCTCCCCCGCCTTCGCCCGCCTGGTCGGGCTGGATGGCGAGATCGCGCTGGTGGTGGCCCTGCTCTCCACCCTGCTGCTGCCCTTCACCGCGCCGCCGCTGGCGCTCGGCCTGCTCGGCATCGACCTGGCGCTGACGGTCGGCGGGCTGACGGCCCGCCTGCTGCTGGTGGTGGGGCTGCCGCTGCTGGTCTCGCTCGCCATCCGCGCCCTGGCCGGGCCGGCGCGGCTGGCCCGCTGGGGCCGGGCGGTGGATGGCGCCTCGGTGCTGCTGGTGGTGGTCTACGGCTTCGGGGTGATGGACGGCATGCTGGGGCGGATGCTGCAGGCGCCGGCGATGATGCTGGGCGGGCTGCTGCTGGCCTTCGCCACCTGCTTCGGACTGAACGCCCTGACCGCCCTGGCCTTCCGCCCGGCCGGATGGCGGCTCGGCCTGTCGGCCGGGCTGCTCTCCGGCAACCGCAACATGGCGCTCTACCTCGCGGTGCTGCCGGCGACGGCGGATGCGCGCATCCTGATCTTCTGCGCGCTCTGCCAGTTCCCGCTCTTCCTCAGCCCCTTCCTGCTGCGCCCGGTCTATCGCCGGCTGGCGCCGGAGAGCCCGGCGCGGCCGGCCTAGGCCGGGTCGGCCGGCGCCTGCCGCATCGGCCGGGCGCCCAGGATATGGGCGATGGCATAGGTCAGGTCGGCGCGGTTCAGGGTGTAGAAGTGGAACTCGTCCACCCCGTTGGCCTGCAGCAGCCGCACCTGCTCGGCGGCGAGGGCGGCCGCCACCATGCGGCGGGTCTCGGGATCATCGTCCAGCCCCTCGAACAGGCGGCCCATCCAGGCCGGCACGCTGGCGCCGCACATGGCCGAGAACTTGGCCACCTGGGTGAAGTTGGAGACCGGCAGGATGCCCGGCACGATCGGCACGGTGATGCCGGCGGCATGCGCCCGGTCGAGGAAGCGCAGATAGACCTCGGTGTCGAAGAAGTACTGGGTGATGGCGCGGGTCGCCCCGGCATCGATCTTGCGCTTGAGGTTGTCGAGGTCCTCCTGCGCCGACCGGGCGGAGGGATGCGTCTCGGGATAGGCGGCGACCGAGATCTCGAAATCGCCCGCGCGCCGTAGCCCGGCCACCAGGTCGGCGGCATAGGCATAGCCCTGCGGGTGCGGCACGTAGCTCTCCTGCCCGGCCGGCGCGTCGCCGCGCAGGGCGACGATATGGCGCACGCCCGCCGCCCAGTAGCGGTGCGCCACCTCGTCCACCTCGGCCCGGCTGGCACCGACGCAGGTCAGGTGCGCCGCGGGGGTCAGCGAGGTCTCCCGCACGAGCCGCGCCACCGTGGCATGGGTGCGCTCCTGCGTGGTGCCGCCCGCGCCGTAGGTGACGGAGACGAAGCGCGGCGCCAGCGGCTCGAGCCGCCGCACGCAGGCCCAGAGCTGCTGCTCCAGGCTCTCGGTGCGCGGCGGGAAGAACTCGAAGGAGAGCGCCGGCGGCGGCAGCTCGGTCGGCAGGGGCAGGCCGGCGACCCGGGGTCCCGTCAGCCAGCGTTGCAGGGTCCCGGGACTCGCGCCGGCGGAGAGATCCGCGGCGGCAGGGGCAACATTGGCGTGGTCGGGGAGATGGCTCATGCCTCCTCTCTACCGCAGAACCAGGAAGATTTGAACGTCCAGGGGAAATGGAACGTCCGGGAGAAATTGAATCCCGTGGTCAGGAAGAATGCTATCCCTCGCCGTCGCGGAACGTTGTTCACTGAGACTTGGCCATAGCCTGTTCCATACATCCATCCGCGGATGTATGTACCCGTAGCCAGCGCCGTGCCGCGCGCCGTCAGGAACCCTGCCCACCATGCCCGTCCGCCGCCCGCTTCTCCTGCTGCTCGGCCTGCTCGCCCTGTCCGCCTGCGCCACGCGGCCGCCGGCCAGCGATCCCGAGGCGCTGGCGGAGTTCGAGCAGAACAACGACCCGCTGGAGCCCTTCAACCGCGGCATGTACGCGGTGCACGAGGGCATCGATACCGTCGTGCTGGAGCCCGCGGCGCGGGTCTACCGCTTCGTCCTGCCGCAGCCGGTGCGGGGCGGCGTGCGCAATGTGCTGACCAACCTGCGCAGCCCGGTGATCTTCATGAACGACGTGCTGCAGGGCAGCGTGGAGCGCAGCGCCACCACCCTGGCCCGCTTCCTGATGAACAGCAGCTTCGGCATCGGCGGGTTGTTCGACGTGGCGAAGGAGGTCGGCCTGCCCGGCCATGGCGAGGATTTCGGTCAGACCCTCGCCGTCTGGGGCCTGGGCGAAGGCCCCTATCTGTTCATCCCCGTGCTCGGCCCCAGCAACCCGCGCGACCTTGTGGGGTTTGGAGTCGACATCGCCGCCAACCCGATCACCTGGGTGGTGGCCAATGGGGACAACACGGCGGAGACACTGGGTTGGGTGCAGACCGGGCTGACCATCCTGGATACGCGTGAGGGGCTGCTGGACACCATCGCGGACGTCAGGGCGACCAGCCTCGACCCCTACAGCACCATCCGCAGCGCCTACCGCCAGGGCCGCAATTACGAGATCCGCAACGGAGGCGGCACCGCGCCGGAGGCCCGGGCCACCGGCTTCGGCATCGGCGGGGCGCTGGACACGCGCCCCTCCCCCGCTCCGCTCGGCAAGGAATGAGATCGAACCGGATGAACCGCCGCCTTCTCCTGGCCAGCGCGCTGGCCCTTCCCTTCACCGCGCAGTTCCTGGCCGCCGGCGCCGCCCGCGCGCAGGTCGATATCGGGCGCGCCGGCAGCTTCATCGAGACCACCGGCCGGGATCTCGTGAGCGCGATCAACGCGCAGCAGGACATCGCCACGCGGCGCCAGCAGGTGGCCGCGATCCTGCGCCGCGCCGTGGATGTCGAGGGCGTGGGCCGCTTCGTGCTCGGCCGGTGGTGGCGCGTGGCCACGCCTGCCGAGCAGCAGGAATACATGCGGCTCTTCGAGGAGACCCTGATCCGCAACCTCTCGGCGCGCTTCGGCGAGTATCAGGGGGTGCGCTTCAGCCTGGGCCGCAGCCAGCAGCGCACGGAGGATGACGCGCTGGTGAACACCGTCATCGAGCGGCCCAACAGCGCCCCCTTCAGCCTCGACTGGCGGGTCAGCGAGGTCGGCGGCCAGCCGCGCGTGGTGGACGTGATCGCCGAGGGCACCTCGCTCCGCCTGACCCAGCGCAGCGAGTACTCGGCGGTGATCAGCCGCAATGGCGGGCAGGTCTCCGCCCTGCTCGACGCCATGCGGCGGCAGATCGCCGCCCTGGCGGCGCGCGAAGGGCGCTGAGCCTCAGCGCCGCCGGCGCTCCGCCATCGCATAGACCAGCCGGCCCTCCGGACTGCTGAAGGCGCGGCAGGTCGTGAGCTGGGCCGGCGGCAGCACCGCGAAAGCCGCCAGCAGGTCCTGCGTTGTGCGCCAGGTCGGGCGCCAGTGCAGGAAGGCCTCCATCCAGGCCGCTTCCGGCGCCGGCCCGGCGGGACTGCCGATCAGCAGCATCCCGCCGGGCTTGAGCGCCGCGAAGGCGGCATCGGCCAGGTTCCGCAGCCCGTTGGCATCCAGCGCATCCGGCAGCAGGGGCAGCAGGATGAGGTCGAAGCAGCCGCGCATGTAGGGCCGGCGCACGAAGCCGCCGAGGCTGCAGCGCAGGCTCCGCACCGGCAGACCAGACGGCAGGCTGTCCCGCATCCGCGTCAGGACGTCCTGCTCCGTGGCCTGCGCCACCCAGCGGCCGATGGCGCCGCGCTGCCGCACCAGGGCGGCCTCGCGCAGATGGCCCGCGCCGAGCGTGAGGATCTCCGCCCCCGGCTGCCGCTCCAGCACCCCCTCGACCACGCTGGCCAGGAAGGCGGCCTGGCCCCTCAACCCGGCGGGCAGGCCGATCTGCGAGGAGACCGCGAAAAGATCCCGCCCGGCCCGCGAGGCCTGCTCCAGCATCCGCGGCCCTTCGCCCAGGCCCAGCAGCAGGTCACGCAGGAGGGGATGGCCGGCCGTGTCGCCAGGATGCTCCAGCGCCAGCCGGGCCAGCGGGTCCTCCATCACCAGGCGGCGCACGGGATGCTGCCGCAGGCTGTGCCGAAGCATCGCCCATTTCTCGGGATCGGTCCCCTCGCGCAGCGCTCCGCAGAACTGGACCAGGCGCACCAGGGCGGCAGGCGCCCAGCCGGGATGCCAGGCCGCGTCCACCACCGCATTCAGCGTCGGCGCCAAACAGGCCATGTCCGCCAGGGACGGGCAGGTCCCGCAGATCGTGGAGGTGGGGTCCGGCATGAAGGTCCTTTGTCCTGCCCTTCCAGATTAAAAGACACAAGTCCTCCTCGCATCCTCAGAATGAAGGAGGTGCCCAGGAGGCCGGCAGAGCCCCGGCCGGTGGCGGGAGCATCTGCCTTCATCCTGGGCAATCCGCCCTTCCGCCCGTGGTGCCGATCGCCGGCGCGCCGGCGGGCGCCTCCCTGGTGCGGCGCTTGCATGGGGGCGGCGGATGGCAGGAGGAGGACGGGCTTGCGGCCGGATGTGGAGCTGATCGGCGTCACCAAGCGTTATGGCGCCACCGTCGCGGTGGACGGCCTCTCCCTCCTGATCCCTGGCGGCAGCTACTGCTGCCTGCTCGGCCCCTCCGGCTGCGGCAAGACCAGCACCCTGCGGATGATTGCCGGCCATGAGAGCATCAGCGCGGGAGACATCCTCCTGGCCGGGCGCAACGTCACGGACCTGAAGCCGGCCGAGCGCGGCACGGCGATGATGTTCCAGAGCTACGCCCTGTTCCCGCACCTCTCGGCGCTCGAGAACATCGCCTTCGGGCCGCGCATGCGCGGGGTGGGCAAGGCGGAGCGCCTGACGCGGGCGCGGGAGTTCCTCCGCCTGGTGCAGCTCGAGACGATGGCGGACCGTCTGCCCGCGCAGCTCTCCGGCGGCCAGCAGCAGCGCGTCGCCCTGGCCCGCGCCCTGATCACCCGCCCCAAGGTGCTGCTGCTCGACGAACCGCTCTCCGCCCTCGACCCCTTCCTGCGCGGCCAGATGCGCGAGGAGCTGAAGCGGCTGCAGCGCGAGCTCGGCATCACCTTCATCCATGTCACGCACGGGCAGGAGGAGGCCATGGCGCTCTCCGACCTCGCCGTGGTGATGGATCATGGCCGCATTGCCCAGGCCGCGCCGCCGCGCGAGATCTTCGAGCGCCCGGCCAGCGCCTTCGTCGCCCGCTTCATCGGCGGCCACAACGTGCTGGAGCTGCCGCAGGGCCGCTTCGCCATCCGCACGGACCGCACGCGCCTCGCCCCGGCCGCCGCCGGGCCTGACCTCGCCGGGCCTGACCGCGCCGGGCCTGACCGCGCCGGGCTCAACCTCGCCGGACAGGTCACCGCCGTCGAGTACCAGGGCAGCGCGGTGCGCGTCGTGCTCCGCGCGGCGGACGGGCAGACGGCCGAGGCGCTGCTGCCCGATGCCAGCTTCCACGCCGCCCCGGTCGCGCCCGGGGAGGCCGCCACCCTCGGCTGGTCTGCGCAGGACGCGCATGCCCTGCCCCCCGCCTGACAGGAGCGCCTGACGATGCACGAGACGAAGACCGCCCTCACCCGCCGCGGCGCCCTGGCGCTGGCCGGCGCCGCGCTGGGCAGCGGCGCCATCACCGGATTCCCGACGATCTGGGCGCAGAACATCAAGGATGTGACGCTGCGCCAGATCGGCACCGGCGTGTCCGGGCTGAACCCGATCGCCGAGCAGGTGAAGAAGGATCTCGGCTTTACCCTGCAGCTCACCGTGACCGACACGGATGCCGTGGCGCAGCGCGCCGCCACCCAGGCGCGCAGCTTCGACATCGCCGACATCGAGTACTTCTCGATCAAGAAGGTCTATCCGACCGGCGCGGTGCAGCCGATCGACACGACGCGGATCAAGCTGATCGACAAGCTCGTGCCGATCTTCACCACGGGGAAGCTGACGCCGGACAGCCAGATGGGCCAGGGCACCTCGCCCTTCTCCGTCGGCTTCGTGGACAGCAGGGATGCCAAGAGCTTCGCCGGCAAGCGCACCGAGCTGATGACGCTGCTGCCCACCATCTACAACGCCGACACGCTCGGCATCCGCCCCGATCTGGTCGGCCGGCCGATCAGCCACTGGAAGGACCTGATGGACCCGGCCTTCAAGGGCCGCGCCTCGATCCTCAACATCCCTGGCATCGGCATCATGGACGCCGCCATGGTGGCCGAGAGCGCCGGCGTCGTGAAATACGGCGACAAGGGCAACATGACGCGCGAGGAGATCGACAGGACCATCGCCTTCCTGATCGAGGCCAAGCGCGCCGGGCAGTTCCGCGCCTTCTGGAAGACCTTCGACGAGAGCGTCAACCTGATGGCCTCGGGCGAGGTGGTCATCCAGTCCATGTGGTCGCCCGCCGTCGCCGCGGTCCGCTCGCGCGGCATCCCCTGCACCTACCAGCCGCTGGCGGAGGGCTACCGCGCCTGGGGCTCGGGCCTCGGCGTCATGCGCCACGTCTCGGGGCTGCAGCTCGACGCCGCCTATGAATACCTCAACTGGTATCTCTCCGGCTGGGCCGGCGCCTTCCTCAACCGCCAGGGCTACTATTCGGCGGTGCTGGAGACGGCGAAGCAGAACATGAGCGAGAATGAGTGGGGCTACTGGATGGAGGGCAAGCCCGCCACCGCCCCGATCCTCTCGCCCGATGGCCGCGAGATGGAGAAGGCGGGCGCGGTGCGCGACGGCGGCGCCTTCGCCGAGCGCATGGGCCGGGTGGTCTGCTGGAACTCGGTGATGGATCAGGACCGCTACATGGTCCAGAAGTGGAACGAGTTCATCGCCGCCTGAGGCTTCCCACGCGGCCTGTCCCGCGCGACACCGACCCGGGGGGCCGCGCGCCCTCCCGGGCTTCCGGCCCGGAGTGATGCCCTTCATGTCCCGATGGATGCCCTGGCTGCAGGCCGCGCCGCTGGCTCTGGTGCTGGCCGTGTTCCTCGTCGTGCCGATGGCGATGCTGGTGGTCGTCAGCTTCTACGATTACGACAGCTTCAGCCTGATCCCCGACTTCGTGCTGACCAACTACCGGGAGGTGTTCTCCTCCTGGGTCACGTGGCAGACCTATCTCAAGACCCTCTGGTTCGCCGGCCTGACCTGGGCGATCACGCTGCTGCTCGGCTTCTGGCTGGCCTATTTCCTGGCCTTCGTGGTGCGGGACCCGACCTGGCGCATGCTGCTCTTCGTGCTGACCACGGTGCCGTTCTGGACCTCCAACCTGATCCGCATGATCGCCTGGATCCCCTTCCTCGGGCGCAACGGCATCCTGAACAACACGCTGATCGGGCTCGGCGCCATCGACCGGCCGCTGGAGTTCCTGCTGTTCTCCGACTTCGCCGTCATCCTCGCCTTCGTGCATCTCTACACGCTGTTCATGGTGGTGCCGGTCTTCAACACCATGATGCGCATCGACCACCGGCTGCTGGAGGCGGCGCGCGATGCGGGAGCCGGCTTCTGGCAGACGCTCTGGTGCGTCATCCTGCCGCTCTGCAAGCCGGGCATCGGCATCGGCTCGATCTTCGTCGTCGTGCTGGTGATGGGCGACTTCGCCACGGTGCGGCTGATGAGCGGCGGGCAGAGCGCCTCGGTCGGGCTGATGATCTCGAACCAGATCGGGCTGATGCAGTATCCCGCCGCCGCGGCCAATGCGGTGGTGCTGCTGGCCATGGTGCTGCTGCTGGTCGCCGCCATGCTGCGCGCCATCGATATCCGCAAGGAGCTCTGAGATGCCCGGCCGTGCCGCGCGCCTGCTGCTCGGCGCGCTCTTCGCCGCCTTCCTGCTGTTCCTCTACGGCCCGACCATCACCATCGCCATCCTCTCCTTCCAGGGGCCGGATGGCGGGCTGACCTTCCCGATGAACGGTGTCAGCACGGTCTGGTTCACGCGGCTGTTCCAGCCCCAGGCGGTGGGCGACCTCGGCGCCGCCATGCGCCGCACCCTGGCCCTGGCGGCAATGGTCACGGCCTGCACGGTGGTCGTCTCGCTCGCCGCCGGCATGGCCTTCCGCCGCCGCTTCGCCGGCAGCGGCGCGTTGTTCTACCTGACGCTGGCCAGCCTGATCGTGCCCTCGATCCTGGTCTCCCTCGGCATCGGGCTGCTGTTCACGCTGATGGAATGGGAGCCGGCCTGGTATTCCTCGGCCTTCGGCGCGCAGCTCACCTGGACGCTGCCCTTCGGCCTGCTGATCATCTTCGCCGTGTTCAACCGCTTCGACCGCAGCTGGGAGGAGGCGGCGCGCGACCTCGGCGCCACGCCGTGGCAGGGCTTCCGGCACGTCGTGCTGCCGATCATCGCGCCCGGCGTGGTCGGCATCGCCCTGTTCGGCTTCACCCTGTCCTTCGACGAATTCGCCCGCACCCTGCTCACGGCCGGCAGCGGCAACACCCTGCCGCTGGAGATCCTGGGCATGACCACAACGGTGACGACGCCGGTGCTCTACGCGCTCGGCACCGTCTCCACCGCCCT
The DNA here is from genome assembly GCF_049340465.1 of Pseudoroseomonas sp. WGS1072. Lineage (NCBI taxonomy): Bacteria > Pseudomonadati > Pseudomonadota > Alphaproteobacteria > Acetobacterales > Acetobacteraceae > Pseudoroseomonas > Pseudoroseomonas sp. WGS1072. The sequence goes on from NZ_JBMPSU010000001.1 coordinate 321,420, forward strand.
GTCCTTCCTGGTGATCGGCGGCGCCCTGCTCGGGGTGCGGCTGCTGCGCCGGCGGCGCGGCGCCTGAGGCTTCAGGCCCCGCGCAGGATGTCGGCCGCGCGGTGCCCCTCCTCCACCCCGTCGATCAGGAAGACCTCTCCCTTCGCATGGCGCTGGCGGAAGGGCAGGATGGCCCGGTAGGCTGGCGAGGCGTACCAGGCGCGGGCCGCCGCCCGGTCGGGAAAGGCGATGACGATCAGGTCGCGGTCGCACTGCCCTTCCAGCGCCTCCCGCGGCCCGCCATGGATCAGGAAGCGGCCGCCGAAGGGCGCCAGCGTGGCGTCGATCCCTTCGAGGTAGGCCACGATCTCCGGGCCCATCTCCACCGCGTGCAGCAGACCGACGGCATGGCAGGTCATGGCCCGATCCTCCGCGCGCATCAGGCCGCCACCGCCGGGGCGCGCCCGGCCGTGGCCTCCAGCCAGGCCATGATGCCGACGAAGCCCGCCTGGCCCAGCAGGAAGGCCCAGCCCGCCGCGTTGGGGGAGACCAGCCCCAGCAACGGCAGCAGCAGGCTCGCCGCCACCCAGAGCAGGTTGCCGGCCACCACCAGGCGCAGCCCCCAGCGCGGCACGCCGGGCCCGCGCGCCAGCCAGGCCATGAAGGCCGCCACGGGCAGCAGCGCCAGCCCCGCCCCGCTCAGCAGCGCCGGCGGCAATGCCATCCAGCCGCCCAGCGCGGAGGGGGCCGCCAGCAGCACGGCGCCCATGCCGGCGCAGCTCAGCGCATCGAGCCCCAGCAGGGCGCGGAGGGAGGGAATAGGCGTGGTCATGGCAGGCTCCTCGGTCGCTCGCGGCGCCACGGGATGCGGTGCCGGCGGGCCGATGCTGGGCCGGGAGGCGGGAGCGGCGCGATAACCTCGGAGGTCATTGTCGGGCGGCGGGAGGGCTGGCTAGGTTCGGCGCATGATGAGCACGGAGCGTCCCACCGCCGGCGCGCTGCTGCGCCACTGGCGGCAGCAGCGGCGGCTGAGCCAGATGGCGCTGGCGCTGGAGGCCGAGATCTCGCAGCGGCACCTGAGCTACCTGGAAGCCGGCCGCGCCATGCCCAGCCGCGCGATGGTGCTGCACCTGACGGAGCAGCTCCGCGTGCCGCTGCGCGAGCGCAACGCCATCCTGGCCGCGGCGGGCTTCGCGCCGGCCTATGGCGAGCGGCCGTTGCAGGCGCCGGAGCTGGCGGCGGCGTGGCAGGCCGTGGAGCGCATCCTGCATGGCCACATGCCGCATCCGGCGCTGGCGGTGGACCGGCACTGGACCCTGCTCTCGGCCAATGCCGCCGTGTTCCGGCTGCTGGGCGGCCTGTCCGGCCCTCTGATGCAGCCGCCGGTGAACGTGCTGCGCCTCAGCCTGCACCCGGAAGGGCTGGCGCCGCGCATCCTGAACTTCGCCGAGTGGGGCGCGCACCTGCTGGCGCGGCTGGCGCACGAGGTGCAGGCCTCATCGGACGCCGCGCTGCTGCGGCTGCTGGAGGAGCTGAAGGGTTATCCACCGCCGCCGCAGGCGAGAGGCGCCCGGGCGGCGCCGGTGGAGGAGGGCGGCATCGCCGTGCCGCTGCGGCTGGCGGGCGTGGCCGGGCCGCTCAGCTTCCTCAGCACCACGACCGTGTTCGGCACGGCGGTGGATGTGACGCTGTCGGAAGTGACGATCGAGGCCTTCTTCCCGGCCGACGACGCCACCGCCACCGCGATGGCCCGGCTGGCCGCCGCCGGCTGAGGCGCCGGCTCAGAACACCAGGCGCAACCGGGCGAGGCCCAGGAGCGGGCGGCGCTCCTCCCCCGCGGGCGGCTCCGCCCCCGCCGAGATCAGCCCGTCGAGCGACAGCCGGGCGCCGCCGATCTCGGCCAGGCCGAGGCCGGCACCGAGCACGTATTGCGGCCGGGCGTCGAAGACCGGCCGGACCAGGCCGGAGAGCGGCAGGGTGCTGGCCAGGGAGAGGCGGCGGCCGGCGGCGGGACCGGCCAGCGTCGCCACCACGAAGGATTCCCGCCGGGCATAGGGCATGGCGCCTCCGAAAGCGGCGCGCAGCGTGAAGCCGGCCTCGGCCGGAGACAGCGGCTCCACCGACTGGGCGCGAAGGGGCGGGCTGGCGCCCAGCGCCAGGAGGCCGACGAAAAGACCGGTCAGGATGCTGCGGAACGACGACATCAGGCCCCCTCAGGCTCTGGTCCGTTTGCTCCCCGGCCTCCTTATCTTTTGTGCGACGCAGCGACACAAGTGAAAATAAGGCGGGACCGCCTTATTTCATCCAAGCGAAACCTTACATCTCGATCATAATCAATTGAAAAAACTCGATAATCTCGATGGAAAGAATTGTGGCGGGATTGTGTTCATCGTGGGCTGTGACCGCGTCGCCACAATCCTCCCCTTCTCCTCAGCCCCCCTGCTGCGCCAGGGGCGGCGGGGCGCGCAGGCTCTCGAATACCATCATCGGATGGCCCTGGTGCATGAAGCGGCCGCAGGCCCGCAGGCCAAGATCCCCCAGCACCCCGCGGGAGGCCAGGTTGCTCTCCCGCGCCACCGCGATGATGCGCGGCAGCCCGGCGCGATGACCGAAGTCCAGCGCCGCACGGGCCGCCTCCCGCGCATAGCCACGCCCGCGCGACCAGGGCCAGAGGGCGAAGCGCAGCGCCACCCCCCGCCCGTCCGGCCGCTCCATCAGGCCGACGATGCCCAGGAAGGCCTCGTCCTCGCCACGATGCACCGCCCAGGTGCCGTAGCCCCGCACCGACCAGAACTCGATGTCGTCGCGCAACTCCTCCGCTGCCCGCTCGGGCGTGCGGAGGCCGTGCAGCATCAGGCCGAAGGCCGCCTCGTCCCCCTTCAGGGCGACAAGATCGGCCAGATGCCGCGGCTCGACGGGGCGCAGCACCAGGCGGGCGGTGCGCGCCGTGTGCGGGGATTCCACCCGCGCCGGCATGTCCACCGGCTTACCGGGTGAGCGGCCGGTACTTGATCCGGTGCGGCTGATCGGCCGCCGCGCCAAGACGTCGACGTCGGTCGGCCTCGTAGGCCTGGTAGTTGCCCTCGAACCATTCGACGTGGCTGTCGCCCTCGAAGGACATGATGTGCGTGGCCAGCCGGTCGAGGAACCAGCGGTCGTGGCTGATGATCACGGCGCAGCCGGCGAAGTCCTGCAAGGCCTCCTCCAGCGCGCGGAGCGTGTCCACGTCGAGGTCGTTGGTCGGCTCGTCGAGCAGGATGACGTTGTGCGGCTCCTTCAGCATCTTCGCCAGATGCACCCGGTTCCGCTCGCCGCCCGAGAGCACGCCCACCGGCTTCTGCTGGTCGGAGCCCTTGAAGTTGAAGGCGGCGGCATAGGCGCGCGAGGGCACGCTGCGCTTGCCCATGGTGATCAGGTCCTGCCCGTCGGAGATCTCCTGCCAGACGGTCCGCTTGTCATCCAGCGTGTCGCGCGACTGGTCGACATAGCCGAGGGAGACGGTCTCGCCGATCCGCAGCGTGCCGCCATCCGGCTTCTCCTTGCCGGTGATCATCTTGAACAGGGTGGACTTGCCGGCGCCGTTCGGGCCGATGACGCCGACGATGCCGCCGGGCGGCAGCTTGAAGGACAGGCCGTCGATCAGCAGGTTGTTGCCGAAGCCCTTGCGCAGATCCTCGGCCTCGATGACCGTGTTGCCCAGCCGCGGGGCGGGCGGGATCTGGATCTCGGTGGGGTCGGGCGCGCGCTCCTGGCTCTTGGCCAGCAGCTCCTCATAGGCCTGGATGCGCGCCTTGCTCTTGGCCTGGCGGGCGGCGGGGCTGCGGCCAATCCACTCCTGCTCCTCGGCGAGCTGGCGCTGGCGGGTGCTCTCCTCCTTCTCCTCCTGCTGCAGCCGCTTGCGCTTGGCGGCGAGATAGGCGGAGTAGTTGCCCTCATACGGGATGCCGCGGCCGCGATCGACCTCGAGGATCCAGTTGGTGACGTTGTCGAGGAAGTAGCGGTCGTGGGTGACGATCAGCACCGCGCCCTGGTACTCGCGCAGCGTCTTCTCCAGCCAGGACACGCTCTCGGCGTCGAGGTGGTTGGTCGGCTCGTCGAGCAGCAGGAGGTCGGGCTTCTCCAGCAGCAGCTTGCAGAGCGCGACGCGGCGCCGCTCGCCGCCCGAGAGGTTGGTCACCGGGCTGTCGGCGGGCGGGCAGCGCAGCGCGTCGAGGGCGATGTCGATGGTGCGGTCCAGATCCCAGCCATTGGCGGCGTCGATCCGCTCCTGCAGCTCGGCCTGCTCGGCGAGGAGGGTGTTCATCTCCTCCTCGCTCATCTCCTCGGCGAACTTCATCGAGATCTCGTTGAAGCGCTCCAGATCCGCCGCCAGCGAACCGAAGGCGTCGCGGACGTTCTCGCCCACCGTCTTGTCCGGGTCGAGATGCGGCTCCTGCGGCAGGTAGCCGACCTTGACGCCCTCGGCCGCCCAGGCCTCGCCGCCGAACTCGCGGTCCATGCCCGCCATGATCCGCATCAGCGTGGACTTGCCGGCGCCGTTCGGGCCGAGCACGCCGATCTTGGCGGTGGGCAGGAAGGAGAGGGTGATGCCTTTGAAGATCTCGCGCCCGCCCGGGTAGGACTTGGTGAGATCCTTCATCACGTAGACGTACTGGTGAGCGGCCATGGTCGGACATATCCCGGGGCAGAGGTTCGGCCCCGGTTCTAGCCAGCATGGCGCCGCGCGCCAAGCGTAAGGGTTTCCCCGCGCCCTTCCCTGCCCCCTCCCCTGCCCCCTCCCCTGCGCCCGGCAGGACTCGAACCCGCAACCAAGCCGTTATGAGCGGCCCGCTCTGACCATTGAGCTACGGGCGCGCCGGGAGGGCGGGGGCGGCGAATTCGCGCCCCTTCCGGCCAAGAGCTAGACCGGCGGCGCTCAGGCGGCAAGGAAGCCGCGAATGGCCTCTCCCGCCTGGGCGATGTTGGCCACGCCCTCCAGATGCCCGAGCCCGCCCGAAAGCTCGGCCTCCTGCACCGCCTGGCCGGCGGCGCGCAGCCCGGCCACCAGCTCGCGGCTGTATTCGAGGGGGAAGACCCGGTCGCCCCGGCTGGGCACGACCAGCCAGCGCGCCCGGCTGCGCGCCAGGGCCTCCGCCGTGCTGCCGTACTCGCTCAGGAAGAGCTGGTTGGCGCGCACCAGGTAGAGGAAGGAATTGGCGTCCGAGAGCCGCGCCCGCGCCGCCGCCGCGCCCTCCAGCCAGGTCTCGATGGCGTAGCGGTCCTGGATGCGCCGCGCCGGGTCCTGCCCCTCGGCGGGGCGGCGGCCGAACTGCGCCGCCGCCCAGCCGCGGTCGCGCGAATGCAGCGTCACGAGCTTCAGCGCCTCGGTCAGGCCGCGGATCGGCGGGTCGCGCCCCTGGGTGTAGTAGTCGCCGCCCCGCCAGTTCGGATCGGTGCGGATCGGCGCCGCCCAGAGGTCGAGCCAGCCCAGCATCCAGGCATCCATCTCCCCGGTGCCGATCACCGGCATGGCGCGCTCGACCATCTCGGGATAGGCCGCCGCCCATTCGATGACCTGCAGCGACCCCATGCTCGGCCCGGCGACCAGGGCCAGCCGCCTCACGCCCAGATGCTCCAGCAGCCGCTTCTGCACCTCGACGAAGTCGCGGATCGAGACCACCGGGAAGCTCATGCCCCAGGGCCGGCCGGTCGAGGGGTTCACCGAGGCGGGGCCGGTGGTCACGGTGTAGCGGTCGGGGGCGTTGAGATTCACCAGGCTGTCCGCGGCGACGACGAAGTAGCGGTCGGTGTCGATCGGGCGGCCGGGGCCGATGACGGCGTCCCACCAGCCGAGCGGCCCGTCCGGGTCGTTACGGCCGAAGGCCTGGCCGTTGCCGCTGAAGAAATGCGTGATCAGCACGGCGTTGTCGCCGGCGGCGTTGAGCCTGCCGGCGGTCTGGTAGCCGGTGCGGATGGCCGGCAGGGTGGCGCCACCGCGCGTCGTGTAGCCCTGGACGGTGAAGTCGCGGCGCGGCACCGGCGGCGCGGCCTCCTGCGCCCCGGCACTCCGCCCCGGCCCGGCAGCGGCCAGGGCGAGACCCACGGGAAGACCCAGGGGAAGACCCAGGCTGGTGGCCAGCAGGCGGCGGCGGGTGGTCATGCTCGTATCCTCCGGCCGCCATGCTGCGCGACCGGCCGGGGGCCCGGCAAGGGCCCAGACGCCCAGGCATCCCAACCCGGCCTCCCGCATGGACGCCGCCGCCGCCCCCTGCTAACAGCCGTGGCTCCGACGCCAGATGATGGATGGCCCCTTATGGACGTGACCAAGCTCTCCACCGGCAAGAACCCGCCGCACGACATCAACGTCGTGATCGAGATCCCGCAGGGCAGCTCGGTGAAGTACGAGGTGGACAAGGAGAGCGGCGCCGTCATCGTCGATCGCTTCCTGTTCACCCCGATGGCCTATCCGGCCGCCTATGGCTTCGTCCCCGGCACCCTGGCCGATGACGGCGACCCGTCCGACGCCCTGGTCCTGGTGCCCGCCCAGGTGGTGCCCGGCGCGGTGATCCGCGCCCGGCCGATCGGCGTGCTGTTCATGGAGGATGAGAGCGGCCAGGACGAGAAGCTCATCTGCGTGCCGCACGACAAGATCTCCCTCGTCTTCACCGAGGTGAAGGAGATGGACGACCTGCCGAAGATCACCCGCGACATGATCGAGCACTTCTTCACCCGCTATAAGGACCTGGAGCCCGGCAAGTGGGTGAAGGTGAAGGGCTGGGGCGACGCCGCCCAGGCGGCCGAGATCCTGACCCGCCAGATCGCCGCGGCGAAGTAACGGGCCCCGGCCGGGCGGGGGGGATGACGGCGGTGCCTCTCCCCACCGGCCAGGGGGCGGGGCCGGGTCAGGCCAGCAGCCGCTCCGGCACCTTCAGGCCGAGGCGCAGCGGCACCGGCCAGACCTCCCGCACCGTCCGCAGCCGGGTGAAGCCCGCCGCCAGGTAGTTCGGCAGGGCGCGGGCATGGTCGGCGGTGCAGGTGTTGACCGTGACCAGCGAGCCGCCCTCGGCCCAGGCGGCATCCACCGCCGCGCGCAGGAAGGCCTTGCCGAGCCCGCGGCCCACCGCATGCGGCAGCAGCCCGAAATAGGCGATGTTGGTCTGGCCTGCGGCGGCGCGGTGCTCCAGCTCGAAGAAGCCCGCCGGCTCGCCGCCCTCGTAGAGCACATGGATGGAGACGCCCGGATCGGCCAGGATGGCGGCGATCTCGGCGTCGCTGGCGGCCCGGCGCAGCCACCAGACGTAATCCTGCCCCACGGTGTTGTAGAGGTAGCGGTAGAAGGCCACGCTGCACCGCGCCAGGCGCTCCAGCCGCAGCCCGGCGGGCAGGGCGGGCGCCGCTTCCCGGGGCGGGGCGGCCATGCGCAGGAAGGTGACATCCACCACCACCCGCTGCGCCGGCTCGACCAGGGACAGGGCCATCCTCAGCTGTCCAGGAAGGAGCGCAGCTTCCGGCTGCGGCTCGGGTGCTTGAGCTTGCGCAGCGCCTTGGCCTCGATCTGGCGGATGCGCTCGCGCGTCACGTTGAACTGCTGCCCGACCTCCTCCAGCGTGTGGTCGGTGTTCATGCCGATGCCGAAGCGCATCCGCAGCACGCGCTCCTCACGCGGCGTCAGGCTCGACAGGACGCGGGTGGTGGCCTCGCGCAGGTTCGACTGGATGGCGGCATCGAGCGGGATGATGGCCGCCTTGTCCTCGATGAAGTCGCCGAGGTGGCTGTCCTCCTCGTCGCCGATCGGCGTCTCGAGGCTGATCGGCTCCTTGGCGATCTTGAGGACCTTGCGGACCTTCTCCAGCGGCATGCCGAGCTTCTCGGCCAGCTCTTCCGGCTGCGGCTCGCGGCCGATCTCGTGCAGCATCTGGCGGCTGGTCCGCACCAGCTTGTTGATCGTTTCGATCATGTGGACGGGGATGCGGATGGTGCGCGCCTGGTCGGCGATGGAGCGGGTGATCGCCTGGCGGATCCACCAGGTGGCGTAGGTGCTGAACTTGTAGCCGCGGCGGTATTCGAACTTGTCCACCGCCTTCATCAGGCCGATGTTGCCCTCCTGGATCAGGTCCAGGAACTGCAGGCCGCGATTGGTGTACTTCTTGGCGATGGAGATCACGAGGCGCAGGTTGGCCTCGATCATCTCCTTCTTCGCCTGGGTCATGTCGCGCTCGCCGCGGCTGACCGTGGCATAGACCCGCTTGAACTCGCCGACCGGCAGGCCGGTCAGCGCCGCGGTCTGGCCGATCTGGCCGCGGATCTGCTCCGCCTCGGCGCGCGAGCGCTCGACGAAGTTCTTCCAGGATTTCTGCGGCAGGGCCGCGATGCGCTCGAACCAGGCCGGGTCGATCTCCGCGCCGCGCCAGTGGTCCAGGAAGTCGTCCCGCTTGACCTTGCTGGCCTCGGCCAGGCGCAGCACCTGCCCCTCCAGCCCGGTGATGCGGCGGTTCAGCCCCTTGAGCTGGTCCACCAGCTCCTCGATCCGGTTGTTGTGCAGCTGCACCCGCTGCACCAGCGCGACCAGCTCCTGGCGCTGCCGCTCATAGGTCTTCTCGGTGCGGGCGGCGAACTCCTCGCCGGCCGTATAGGCCTCCATCCGCTTCGACTGCAGCTTCTGCAGCTTGGTGTAGAGGTCCTCGATGGCCTCGAAGGTCGCCAGCGCCTCGGGCTTCAGCTTCTCTTCCAGGGCGGAGAGGGAGAGGCCCATGCCCTCGCCTTCCTCGCCCTCCTCGAACTCCTCCGCCTCGGCGGCGGGCGGCACGTCGGGGCTGTCGGCGGCGTTGGTCGCCTCGAGGTCGATCACGTCGCGCAGCAGCATGCGGCCGTCCTTGACCGCCTCGTGCCAGGTGAGGATGGCCTGGAAGGTGAGCGGGCTCTCGCAGAGCCCGCCGATCATCGCGTCCCGCCCCGCCTCGATGCGCTTGGCGATGGCGATCTCGCCCTCGCGGGACAGCAGCTCGACGCTGCCCATCTCGCGCAGGTACATGCGGACGGGATCGTCGGTCCGGCCGAGGCTTTCCTCGTTGACGTTGCCGGAGCTGTCCTCCTCCTCCTCTTCCTCCTCGCCCTCCGCCTTGGCGGCGGGCTTGGCGGCGGCGGTCTCGGTGTCCTCGGGCTCCTCGGCCTCCACCACATTGACGCCGAGATCGCTCAGCATCGCCATGGTGTCCTCGATGAATTCGGAGGAGACCTGGCTGTCCGGCAGCGCCTGGTTGAACTCGTCATAGGTGACGTAGCCGCGCTCCTTGCCGCGCACGACCAGCTTCTTGACCGCCGCCGCGACCGTGTCGAGGAGCGCCCCCTCGACGGCCTCATCGCGGTTCTCGACCGTGTCGGTGCTGTTCGCGACCTTGCTCGCCATGCCGATCCGCTCCGTCTGACGCTGTCCGGCAGCCCGCGAGGACAACCGGAACTCTCGTCTGGGTCCCAGGGCCCCGCCGTAGCGGGGGCCGAATACCGCGCCGGGTTGCACCCCCGATCGCCGCCTCCATCCGGGGCCATAACGCCCCCGCACCCCGCAGCACAAGAGCACCCCGGAGATTGCCACGCCCCCGTTCAGCCGCCCTCGCCGGCGGTCTCGTCCTCCATCTCGCCGCGCCGCTGCGCCGCCAGCAATTCGTTCAGACGGATCAGGCGCCGTTGCGCCGCCGCATCGCCCGAGGCGGCGAAGTCGCGGGCCGCCTCCTGCCGCTCCTGCAGCAGCGCGGCCTCGCCCCGGAAGCGGCCGAAGAAGTGCCACCAGGCCTCGGCCACCGCCTTGGGCAGGGCATCGGCCGCGGCGGCGGCCGGCATGCCGTCGAAGCGCCGCACCCAGTCGAGCCCCTCCGGCTCGGCCTGCCGCAGGTGCCCGGCCAGGGCCTCGGGGTCCGGCGCCTCCGCCCCGCCATGCCAGGCGAGAAGGACGCCGCGCAGCCGGTCCGGCAGGCCGGAGGGCAGGTCGAGCTGCCCCAGCGCCTCCTCCACCTCGGCCAGCAGCCAGGGATGGGCCACGACCAGCGCCAGCAGGCAGCGCGCCTGCTCCAGCCGCACCCGGGCGGGGTCGATGTCCGGGCGGGGCAGGTTGAGCGGCGGCGGGGCGCCCCAGCCCTGGCGCCCGCCCGCCCGCCCCATCTCCCGACCGGCCGCGCGGGAGACAGGCCGGGCGGGCGCGGCGCGGCGGCCCTCCTCGAAGAAGCGGTCGAGCAGCTGCCGGCGGTACTCGGCGCCGAGGATCTTGTCCGGGATGCTCCCGGCGGCGGCGACCAGCCGGTGCCGCAGCGCCGCCCGCGCCTCGGGCGAGGCGCCGGGGGATTGCGCCGCCAGCATGTCGTAGAGCACCGAGGAGAGCGGCCGTGCCGCGTCCAGCACGGCCTGGAAGGCGCGCGCGCCCCCCTTCCCCACCAGCGTGTCCGGATCCTCCCCCGCCGGCAGGGTGACGAAGCCCAGCCGGCGCTCGGGGCTGTCGAGCATCGGCAGGGCCAGCTCGATGGCGGTGCGGGCGGCGGCCCGGGCGCCGGCGGCGTCGCCGTCGAAGCAGAGCACGGGCTGCGGCGTCAGGCGCCACAGCGTGGTGAGCTGTTCCTCCGTGAGCGCCGTGCCGAGCGGGGCGACGGCGCCGCCGAAGCCCGCCTGGTGCAGGGCGATGACATCCATGTAGCCCTCCACCACCACCACCGGCGCGCCGCGGAAGGCGGCGTCGCGCGCCAGGTCGATGCCGTAGAGGTTGCGCCGCTTGGAGAACAGCCCGGTCTCCGGCCCGTTGACGTATTTCGGCTGCCCGTCGCCCAGCAGGCGGCCGCCGAAGGAGACGATGCGGCCGCGCCGGTCGCGGATCGGGAACATCACCCGGTTGAAGAACAGGTCGGTGGGCGCCGCCTCGTCCTCGCCGGCCCGCATCAGCCCGGCCTCGACGAGCTGGCGCGGCTCGATGCCCTGCGGCTTCAGGTCCGCCGCCAGGGCGCCGCGCCCGCCGCCGGACCAGCCGAGGCCGAACCGGCGGATGGTCTCCTCGGTCAGCCCCCGGCGCCGCAGGTAGTCGAGCCCGGCGCGGCCCTCCGGCAGGCGCAGCCGGCGCTGGAAGGCCTCCGCGGCGGCCTCCATGACGGCATGCAGGTCGCGCTGCCGCGCCTCCCGCCGGGCCTGTTGCGGGGTCGCCTTCGGCACCTCCATCCCGGCCTCGGAGGCCAGCCGCTCCACCGCCTCGGGAAAGCTCGCGCCCTGGCTCTGCATGACATAGGCGATGGCATCGCCATGCGCGCCGCAGCCGAAGCAGTGGTAGTGGTCGTCATAGACGTAGAAGGAGGGGGTCTTCTCGCCGTGGAAGGGGCAGCAGCCGCGCCAGTTCCGCCCGGCCCGGGTCAGCCGGACATTGCGCCCGATCAGTCCCGGGAGCGGCGTGCGGAGGCGGAGCTCCTCCAGGAAATCGGGCGGAAGCGACATGGCGGTCCACCCTTAATGGGTTCACCGCCCCGATGCACGGCCTCAGCCGCCCAGCGCCGCCTTCACCATCGGCCCCGCCTTGGCCATGTCCATCGTCGCGGCGTGCCGCGCCTTCAGCGCCGCCATCACCTTGCCCATGTCCTTCACCGAGACGGCGCCGGTCTCGGCCACGGCGGCGGCCACCGCCTCGCGCATCGCCGCCTCGTCCATCTGCTGCGGCAGGAAGCCCTCGATCACCGCGATCTCGGCCGCCTCCTTCTCCGCCAGCTCGGGACGGTTGCCCTGGCGGTACATCGCCTCGCTCTCGCGCCGGCTCTTCACCATGCCGCGCAGCATGGCGACGATCTGCTCCTCCGGCACCTGCTCCACCCCGGCCGGACGCGCGGCGATGTCGGTGTCCTTCAGCTTCGCCAGGATCATGCGGATGGCGGAGGTCCGCGCCGCGTCCTTGGTCAGCATGGCGGCCTTCAGGCTCTCGGTGAAGCGCGCGCGCAGGCTCATCGGTCTTCTCCTTCTCGCGGCCGGCTCGCCGGGAGGTGAGGCCGGCCGGCCCTGATGCGGGGCTATAAAGCCCGCCCGCCCCGGCAGGACAATGGTGAAGGGCGACACACAGCCTCGTCGCCTGGGAAAATTCTTCCCAGAAATTTTTCCCCTATCTGCCTGACGGACGAAGAGTCATCGAACTGCCTCAAGGAATCCTTGTTTTGGGAAATTTTTTCCCAGATAACCGCTCCATGCGGACCGTGGAAGACATCCTTGCCCTGATGGGTGGCGCCGAGGCGGTGGCCAAGGCCTGTGGCGTCGGCACCGAGGCCGTGCGCAAGTGGCGACAGGCCCGCGCCATCCCGCCCAAGCACTGGGCCGCCCTCAGCGCCGCCTCGGGCCTGCCGCTGGCCGTCCTGGCCGCCACCAGCCAGGACATGCCCCCCGCCCCGCAACCCGACCCGAGCCCGGAGACGACGAGCATGGCCGCTGCGACCCCGACCCCCGACGCGTCCGGCACCCCGCCGGGCCAGCCGCCGGCGGGCGCCACCGCGGTCCTGGTGCTGGCCGATGGCAGCGTCTTCTGGGGCGTGGGCTTCGGCGCGCGGACGGCGAGCGTCGGGGAGATCTGCTTCAACACCGGCATGACGGGCTATCAGGAAACCCTGACCGATCCCTCCTATGCCGGGCAGATCATCACCTTCACCTTCCCGCATATCGGCAATGTCGGCGCCAATGCGGAGGACAGCGAGAGCATCACCCCCGCCGCGCGCGGCCTGGTGGTCAAGCTCGACCTGACCGAGCCGGCCAATTACCGCGCCACCCGCCACCTGGACGACTGGCTGAAGAGCCACGGCATCCCCGGCATCGCCGGGGTGGACACGCGGGCGCTGACCACCCGCATCCGCGACGGCGGCGCGCCGAACGGCGTGCTGGCCTATCCGGCGGATGGCCGCTTCGACCTCGCGGCCCTGAAGGCGCAGGCCGCCGGCTGGCCCGGGCTCGAGGGCATGGACCTGGCGCGCGAGGTCTCCTGCCGCCAGCCCTATGCCTGGGAGGAGGGCCTCTGGTCCTGGGGCCAGGGCTTCGAGAATAACCCGGTGCGCAGGCATAAGGTGGTCGCCGTGGATTATGGCGCCAAGCGCAACATCCTGCGCTGCCTGGCCGATGCCGGCTGCGCCGTGACGGTGCTGCCCGCCACCGCCACCGCGGAGGAGATCCTGCGCCATCAGCCGGACGGCGTCTTCCTCTCCAACGGCCCGGGCGACCCGGCGGCGACCGGCGCCTATGCCGTGCCGGCCATCCGCGGCGTGCTGGAGGCCGGCACCCCGGTCTTCGGCATCTGCCTCGGCCACCAGCTCCTGGCGCTGGCGCTGGGCGCCCGGACCTACAAGCTGGAGCGCGGCCATCGCGGCGCCAACCAGCCGGTCAAGGACCTGGCGACGGGCAAGGTGGAGATCACCAGCCAGAACCACGGCTTCGCGGTGGACGAGAAGTCCCTCCCCTCCGGGGTGCGGGTGACGCATGTCAGCCTCTTCGACGGCTCGAACGAGGGCATCGCCGCGAGCGACCGCCCGGCCTTCTCCGTGCAGTATCACCCCGAGGCCAGCCCGGGCCCGAGCGACAGTCACTATCTCTTCCACCGCTTTGTCGAGATGATCGAGAAGCACAAGGCGGCCTGAAGCGCGGGGCCGCCGCGAGAGGGAGAGCAGGAATGTCTGGGATGTTCGATCTGACCGGGCGCGTCGCCCTGGTCACGGGCGGCAATGGCGGCATCGGGCTCGGCATGGCGCGCGGCCTCGCCGCGGCCGGGGCGCGGGTCATCGTGGTCGGCCGCAATCCGGACAAGAACGCCGCGGCCGTGGCGGAGCTGGGCCAGGGCGCCTTCGCGCTCGAGGCCGATCTCAGCCGGCCCGGCGAGCCGGCGCGGGTCATGCAGGCGGCACTGGCCGAGACCAGCGGGCAGCTCGACATCCTGGTGAACAACGCCGGCACCAACATCCGCCGCCTGCCGCAGGACGTGACCGACGAGGACTGGGCGGCGGTGATCGACATCAACCTGACCAGCGCCATGCGCCTGACGCGCGAGGCCTATCCGGCGTTGAAGGCCAGCGGCCATGGCCGCGTCCTCTGCATCGGCTCGATGATGTCGATCTTCGGCCTGCCGCTCTCCCCGGCCTATGGCGCCAGCAAGGGCGGCATCGTGCAGTACACGCGCTCCCTCGCGGTCGCCTGGGGGCCGGACGGCATCACCGCCAACGCCATCCTGCCCGGCTGGATCGAGACCGATCTGACCGCCGGCGCCAAGCGCGACATCCCGACGCTGAACGACAGCGTGCTCGCCCGCACGCCGCAGAAGCGCTGGGGCAGGCCCGGCGACTTCGGCGGCATCGCCGCCTTCCTGGCGAGCGACGCCGCCGCCTTCATCACCGGCACCGCCATCCCCGTGGATGGCGGAATGTCCGTCCACGGCTGATCCCGGCCCCCGGCCGGCACTTTCGCAGATAGGGTCCCCCCGATGCCGAAGCGTACCGACATCAAGTCCATCCTGATCATCGGGGCCGGCCCCATCGTCATCGGCCAGGCCTGCGAGTTCGACTATTCCGGCGCGCAGGCCTGCAAGGCGCTGCGGGCGGAGGGCTACCGGGTGGTCCTGGTGAACTCCAACCCCGCCACCATCATGACCGACCCCGGCCTGGCGGACGCGACCTATATCGAGCCGATCACGGTCGAGATGGTCGAGAAGATCATCGCCAAGGAGCGCCCCGATGCGCTGCTGCCCACCATGGGCGGGCAGACCGCGCTGAACACCGCGCTGAAGCTGGCCGAGGCCGGGGTGCTGGAGAAGTACGGCTGCGAGCTGATCGGCGCCAAGGCCGAGGTGATCGACAAGGCCGAGGACCGGCTGAAGTTCCGCGATGCCATGACCAAGATCGGCATCGAGAGCCCGCGCTCGGCCATCGCGCACACGATGGAGGAGGCGCGCGCCGGGCTGGAGGAGGTCAAGCTCCCCTGCGTCATCCGCCCCTCCTTCACGCTGGGCGGCACGGGCGGCGGCATCGCCTACAACCGCGAGGAGTTCGAGCAGATCGTCTCCGCCGGCCTCAGCGCCTCCATGACCAGCGAGGTGCTGATCGAGGAAAGCGTGCTGGGCTGGAAGGAGTACGAGATGGAGGTGGTCCGCGACAGCGCGGACAACTGCATCATCGTCTGCTCCATCGAGAACCTGGACCCGATGGGCGTGCACACGGGCGATTCCGTGACCGTCGCCCCGGCGCTGACGCTGACCGACAAGGAATACCAGCGCATGCGCGATGCCTCCATCGCCTGCCTGCGCGAGATCGGCGTCGATACCGGCGGCTCCAACGTGCAGTTCGGTGTGAACCCCGCCGATGGCCGCATGGTGGTCATCGAGATGAACCCGCGCGTCTCGCGCTCCTCCGCGCTCGCCTCCAAGGCCACCGGCTTCCCGATCGCCAAGATCGCCGCCAAGCTCGCCGTCGGCTACACGCTGGACGAGCTGAAGAACGACATCACCATGGTGACGCCGGCGAGCTTCGAGCCGACCATCGACTATGTCGTCATCAAGATCCCCCGCTTCACCTTCGAGAAGTTCCCCGGCACGCCGGCGACGCTGACGACCTCGATGAAGTCGGTGGGCGAGGCGATGGCCATCGGCCGCTCCTTCAATGAGGCGCTGCAGAAGGGGCTGCGCTCGCTGGAGACCGGCCTCTCCGGTCTCGACGACATCGGCAATCCCGGCGACGGCTCGAAGGAGGCGCATATCGCCTCGCTGGCCACGCCGAAGCCCGACCGCGTGCTGGACGTGGCGCAGGCCTTCCGCGCCGGCCTGACGGTCGAGGAGATCCACCAGGCCTGCAAGTTCGAGCCCTGGTTCCTGCGCGAGATCGAGAAGATCGTCCGCGCCGAGGAGGCGGTGCGCGCCGATGGCCTGCCGCGGGACGCGACCGGGCTGCGCCGCCTGAAGGCCATGGGTTTCTCCGACCGGCGCCTCGCCGTGCTGTCGGGCCAGGCCGAGGCGGCGGTGCAGGCGCTGCGCGAGCGGCTCGGCGTGCTGCCGGTCTACAAGCGCATCGACACCTGCGCGGCCGAGTTCGCCTCCGACACGCCCTATATGTACTCGACCTACGAGGGCGGCTTCGGCACGCCGGTCTGCGAAAGCCGGCCGACGGAGAGGAAGAAGATCATCATCCTGGGCGGCGGTCCCAACCGCATCGGCCAGGGCATCGAGTTCGACTATTGCTGCGTCCATGCCTGCTACGCGCTGCGCGACGCGGGCTTCGAGACCATCATGGTCAACTGCAACCCCGAGACAGTCTCCACCGACTACGACACCTCCGACCGCCTGTATTTCGAGCCGCTCACCGCCGAGGACGTGATCAGCCTGATCCGCCGCGAGCAGGAGAAGGGCGAGGTGCTGGGCTGCATCGTGCAGTATGGCGGCCAGACGCCGCTGAAGCTCTCCCAGGCGCTGCACAAGGCGGGCATCCCCATCCTCGGCACCTCGGCCGAGGCGATCGACATCGCCGAGGACCGCGAGCGCTTCCAGCAGCTGCTGAAGGGTCTCGGCCTGAAGCAGCCGCAGAACGGCATCGTCCGCACGCTGGACGAGGCGGTGGAGGAGGCCGAGCGCATCGGCTACCCCGTCGTCGTCCGCCCCTCCTACGTGCTCGGCGGCCGCGCGATGGAGATCGCCTACAACAAGGAGCAGCTGCTGCGCTTCGGGCAGGAGGCGGTGAAGGTCTCGGGCGAGAACCCGATCCTGATCGACCAGTACCTGCAGGACGCCATCGAGGTCGATGTGGACTGCATCGCCGACGAGGCGGGCGAGGTCTATGTCGCGGGCGTCATGGAGCATATCGAGGAGGCCGGCATCCATTCCGGCGACAGCGCCTGCTCCCTGCCGCCCTATTCCCTCTCGCCGGCCATCATCACCGAGCTGAAGGCGGAGACCGAGGCGATGGCCAAGGCCCTCAAGGTCAAGGGCCTGATGAACGTGCAGTACGCGGTGAAGGACAACGAGATCTATGTGCTCGAGGTCAATCCCCGCGCCTCGCGCACCGTGCCTTTCGTCGCCAAGGCCACGGGCGTGCCGGTGGCCAAGATCGGCGCCCGCGTCATGGCCGGCGCGAGGCTCGCCGAATTCACGCTGGATGACGAGGCGATCAGCCGCCACGTCGCGGTGAAGGAGGCCGTGTTCCCCTTCAACCGCTTCCCCAACGTCGATGTCATCCTCGGTCCCGAGATGAAGTCCACCGGCGAGGTGATGGGCCTCGACGCCTCCTTCGAGCGCGCCTTCGCCAAGTCCCAGCTCGGCGCCGGGGTGAAGCTGCCTGAGGCCGGCACCGCCTTCCTCTCGGTCAAGGACAGCGACAAGAAGTCGGTCATCTCGCTCGCCCGCCGGCTGAACGAGATGGGCTTCCAGGTGATGGCGACGCGCGGCACCGCGGCGGCGCTGCGCGAGGCCGGGCTCGGCGTCTCGGTGGTGAACAAGGTGATGGAGGGGCGGCCGCATTGCGTGGACGCCATCCGCAACGGCGAGATCCAGCTCGTCATCAACACCACCGGCTCCGGCCGCGCGGTGGCCGACAGCTTCGACATCCGCCGCGGCGCCCTGACCCAGGGCGTGCCGCACTACACCACCATGGCGGGCGCCCGCGCGGCAGTGCACGCCATCGCCGCGCTCCGGGCCGGAACCCTTGATGTGGCGCCGCTCCAGGCCTATTTTCCTCCTTCGTTCTGAAACAGAACGATCATTCGCGGGGCGGGGGCGGGTCCGGGTCGGACCCGGGCTCCGCCCGCTCTGTCTTTCCGTCGTGGGCGCCGGCAGTCGTGGAGACTGGCAAGGGCGCCGCACAACCGCCGGACATCTTGCCCGGCGGTCACTGCTGCGTATGAAGGAAGGGACTGCCGTGCAGAAGTTCCCGATGACCGCCGAGGGGCTCAACCGGCTTGAGGGAGAGCTGCGGCACCTGAAGTCCGAGGAGCGCCCCGCCGTGATCCGGGCGATCGCCGAGGCGCGCGCCCATGGCGACCTCTCGGAGAACGCCGAGTATCATGCCGCCCGCGAGCGGCAGTCCTTCATCGAGGGCCGCATCGCCGAACTCGAGAGCGTCATTCCCTCGGTCGAGGTGATCGACGTCTCCAAGCTCTCCGGCGACCAGGTCCGCTTCGGTGCGACGGTGACGATCATCGACGACGAGTCGGAGGAGGAGAAGACCTACCGCATCGTCGGCCAGCACGAGGCGGACACCAAGCAGGGCTCGATCTCGCTCTCCTCGCCGCTGGCCAAGGCGCTGCTCGGCAAGTCGGTGGGCGACACGGTCGAGGTGCCGGCGCCGGGCGGCGCCCGCGCCTACGAGATCACCAAGGTCCGTTTCCGCTGACCGCCATGCCGGGACGCAGCCTGCCGGGAGCCCTGGCCGAAGCCCCCCTCGACACCGCCGTGACCCTGGCCGAGGTGCGGGAGGCCGCCGCGCGCATCCGGGGCGCGGTGTCGCGCACCCCCCTGGTGCGCGCCCCGGCCATCGATCGGGTGGCCGGCTGCGAGGTCTGGCTCAAGCTCGACAATCTCCAGGCCACCGGCGCCTTCAAGGAGCGCGGGGCGGCCAACCGGCTGGCCCTGCTGACGGCGCGCGAGCGGGCCACCGGGGTCATCGCCATGTCCGCCGGCAACCATGCCCAGGCGGTGGCGCGCCACGCCAGCCTGCTCGGCATCGCCGCCACCATCGTCATGCCGCGGTTCACCCCCTCCACCAAGGTGGTCCGCACCGAGGGCTGGGGCGCGACGGTGGTGCTGCATGGCGAGACCCTGGCCGAGGCGGCGGCGCATGCGCATGCCCTGGCGCTGCGGGAGGGGCTGACCTTCATCCACCCCTATGACGATCCGGGGATCATCGCCGGCCAGGGCACCATGGCGATCGAGATGATCGAGGAGGCGCCGGGGCTGGACACGCTGGTCTTCCCGGTGGGCGGCGGCGGGCTGCTGGCCGGCTGCGCCGTGGCGGCCCTGGAGACGAACCCGGCCCTGAAGGTCTACGGCGTCGAGGTCGAGGGCTATCCGGCCATGGCGCAGCGCCTGGCCGGCCAGGCGGTGGCCGTGGGCGGCCCCACCATCGCCGAGGGCATCGCGGTGCGCGATGTCGGCGAGACGCCCTATGCCCTGCTGAGGCGCCTGGGCATCGAGGTGCTGGTGGTGCCGGAGCGCGCGGTGGAGCAGGGGATCGCCCTGCTGGCCGAGGGCGCCAAGGTGGTGGCCGAAGGCGCCGGGGCGGCCGGCGTCGCGGCGCTGCTGGCGCATCCGGCCCGCTTCGCCGGCCGGCGCGTCGGCACGCCGGTCTGCGGCGGCAATATCGATGCCCGGGCGCTGTCCAACGTGCTGCTGCGCCAGTTGCTGCGGGACGGGCGGATCATGCGGCTGCATTTCGACATCCCCGACCGGCCCGGCGTGCTGGCCGATATCTCGAAGCGCATCTCGGATGCCGGCGGCAATGTCATCGAGGTGAAGCACCAGCAGCTCTTCGGCGCGCCCACCGTGCAGTCGACCGAGCTGGAGCTGATGATCGAGGTGCGCGACGCCGTTCAGGGCCAGGCGATCGTCTCGGCCATGATGGCGGCGGGCTACGCCGTGCGCCGCGCGCAATAGGCCGCCCGGCCGGGATCACCGCTCCAGCGGCACGCCCGGCACCTCCTTGGCCGTGTGGATGGTCTGCAGCGTCGTCACCCGGCCGACATGCGCCGCCGCGGTCAGCCGGTTGGTGAGCTGGTTCTCATGCGCCGTGTCGCGCGCCACCAGCCGCAGCAGGAAGTCCCCGCCGCCCCGGATCATGTGGCATTCCCGCACCTCCGGCCAGGTGGTCACATCCGCCTCGAAGCCGGCCAGGATGGCGTGCTTCTGGCTCTCCAGCCCGACCAGGGCGAAGAAGGTGATCTCCCAGCCCAGCGCCACCGGGTCGATATCGGCGTGATAGCCGCGGATGATCCCCGCTTCCTCCAGCCGCCGCACCCGCCGCAGGCAGGGCGGCGCGGAGAGGTCCACGCGCCGCGCCAGCTCCACATTGGTCATCCGACCGTCATTCTGCAGCTCGGCAAGGATCTGCCGATCCACGGTATCAAGATTGTCGGTCGTCTCGGGCTTCATCGGAACCGTTTCATTGCTCACGCGGCGTTCGAGGCGCAATATCCTTGCACGCGCCCCTGTATTCAAGGCATCGGGTTGCGGCAGGCGCCTATCTTTCCGATATCCTGCGTCACCAGAGCGATTCCCAGGACCATAAGCCTTGCCCGAACTGCACCGCACCCGCCTCCTGATCCTCGGTGCCGGCCCCGCCGGATACACGGCGGCGATCTACGCCGCCCGCGCCGGGCTGTCGCCCCTGGTGGTCGCGGGCATGCAGCCGGGCGGCCAGCTGACCATCACCACCGAGGTCGAGAACTACCCGGGTTTCGCGCAGCCGGTGCAGGGCCCCTGGTTGATGGAGCAGATGCGCGAGCAGGCCGAGCATGTCGGCGCCGCCATCCGCCATGACCTGATCACCGCGGTCGATCTCTCCGTCCGCCCCTTCCGCTGCACCGGCGATTCCGGGGACATCTACGAGGCCGAGTCGCTGATCATCGCCACCGGCGCCCAGGCCAAGTGGCTGGGCATTCCGGGGGAGAAGGAGCTGTCCGGCTTCGGCGTCTCGGCCTGCGCGACCTGCGATGGCTTCTTCTACCGCGGCAAGGATGTGGCGGTGATCGGCGGCGGCAATTCGGCGGTGGAGGAGGCGCTCTACCTCTCCAACCTGGCGAGGTCGGTGACGCTGATCCACCGCCGCGACTCGCTGCGCGCCGAGCGTATCCTGCAGAAGCGCCTCTTCGCCCGGCCGAATGTCACCATCCACTGGGACACGGCGGTCGAGGAGGTGCTGGCCGAGACCGGCGGGCGCACGCCCGTCGCGCGCGGCCTGCGGCTGCGGCAGAAGGATGGCACGCGGCGGGAGCTGGCGGTGGATGGCGTCTTCGTCGCCATCGGCCACGCGCCGGCCACCGCCTTGTTCAGGGGGCAGCTCGAGATGGATGCGGAGGGCTATGTGGTGACAGCGCCTGATTCGACGCGCACCAGCCGGGACGGCGTCTTCGCCGCCGGCGACGTGCAGGACCGCGTCTTCCGCCAGGCGGTGACCGCCGCCGGCACCGGCTGCATGGCCGCGCTGGAGGCGGAGAAGTTCCTCGCCCTCGGCGAGGATGCCGCCCAGGCCGAAGCCGCCTGACGCCATGCCGCTGGATTGGGACAAGCTCCGGGTCTTCCACGCGGTCGCCGAGGCAGGCAGCTTCACCCATGCGGGTGAATCGCTCAACCTCAGCCAATCGGCCGTCTCCCGCCAGATCCAGGCGCTGGAGGAGGCCCTCCAGGTGCCGCTCTTCCACCGCCATGCGCGCGGCCTCATCCTCACCGAACAGGGCGAGACGCTGAACCGCACGGTGCGCGAGGTCTTCGCCAAGCTGGCGATGACCGAGGCGTTGCTGACGGAGAGCCGCGAGCGCGCCGCCGGGCGCCTCAAGGTCACCACCACCACCGGCTTCGGCGCCACCTGGCTGGCGCCGCGCCTGCGCAAGTTCATGTCGCAGCATCCGGACGTGACGGTGACGCTGCTGCTCGACGACGCCGATCTCGACCTCGCCATGCGCGAGGCCGATGTCGCCATCCGCATGCATCCGCCGAAGCAGCCCGATCTGATCCAGCGCCATGTGGCGACCTTCGGCTGGCGCATCGTCGGCTCGGCGGACTACCTGAAGCAGGCCGGCGCGCCGCAGCGCGCCGAGGATCTCGATGCCCACCGGCTGATCGTCTATGGCGACTACCGGCCGCCGGTGGAGAGCATCAACTGGCTGCTGGAGGCCGGGCGGCGTCCGGGCAGCCCGCGCCGCGCCGCGGTCGAGGTGAACAGCCTGCCGGCGATGCTGCATGCGGTGCGCTCGGGCCTCGGCCTGGCGGCCATGCCCGATTACATGGGGGAGGAGCTCAGTGACCTGGTCCCCGTGCTGACCGACCTGAAGTCGCCGCGCGTCGATTCCTACTTCGTCTATCCCGAGGAGATGCGGCACTCCAAGCGCGTCGGCGTGTTCCGTGATTTCCTGGTGTCGGAGCTGGCGAATCTGCAGTCCTGATGCTTCCATGCTCTGAGCGCATGGCGGGACGGCAATAATCGGGCTGGGAGCATGGCGCCGCCATGCCTAAGTTGCCGGTGTCCGGCGATTTTGGCCGGGGGGTCCCAGGACCCTACGTCTCCCAGACGTGAAGCCTCCCTGTATGACTTGGCCGCCACCCGCGAGGGTTGGCGGCCTTCTTTTTGGGTGGAAGGCGATAAATGGCACCACAAGTGCCACGACGGCCTTAGCGGGCCGTTTGGCTAACGATGTTTGATGGTGGGTGCCGAGGCGAGAAGCATGGTCGGCTCCATCGTTCAGGGCCTCGGCCACCAGATGATGCCGACGACGGTCTGGGCGGAAGGTGTTCTCGCGATCAGATCGGAGGCGGTGTTGCCGAGGGTCCGGGAGACGGTGCCAAGAACGGTGGCGGATCGATGCCGCGCTGGCCTCCGCTGTCTCCACGAAGATCGAGGTCACGGTCCGCATCACGGTTCTGGCGACGCTTCCGCTGACGCTCTGCGGCCTGAAGCTTCTCCCGCTCCTTCTTGGCGGTGGCCTCGACCACCGTCAGGTCCTTCTTGGGTCTGCCGGTCTTCCGAGGCTTGAAGGCGTCCAGTCCGAGATCGATCTGCTCAAGAGTTACGGCGACGTGCGGCGCGGCCTGCGCCATGAAGCCGAGCAGCAACTCGGCCTGCTGCTGGTCATAGACCCGGAACTCGACCGACCGGGTATCGGCCGCGTCGCGCAGAGAGGATCGCCAGAGCATCTGAATCAGGTCCTCATATTCGCGAGACCTGACCACTTCGTCGAAGGAGATGCCGAACAGGCTGAGAGCCTCCCGCTCACGCTGGCTCGGCTTGGCACTATAGATGAAGGTGCCGCAGGTCAGGTTGCGTAGGCCATTCTCTCCGGCAATCTTCGGAGACACCCTCCGTCCGTCCATCACCTGACCGCTTCCGTAAAGCGAATTGTTACAGGACCAGTAGTGTGCCCCTCGCTGCGTGTGGGCGTTGACCCACCACGGGATACGACGGAGGCATTCGCGTCCGTCAGCCGTTGCCCAGAATGCGCTTCCAGCCCGGTGGCTTTTTGCAAAGTATCGGATCAACAGCTTCCTCGGCTGCCACGTGACGTGTCGCGTCGTCGGAACGGCGAAAGGTTCAAGCTTCACCACATCACCGAAGTGTCTTTCGAGCAGCTTATAGGTAACGGTGTGCTCAAAGGCATTTCCGAGCAGCGTCACCTGCGAGAAGGCGCGCAGAGACTCAGGATTCCAGATAGAGACCAATGACCACGAGGACCGACTGGCTGCATCCTGCCATGAACCAATCTTAGCAAAGGCGTCTCGGTCCCTGATCTGACGATGGATGTCGCCCCATCCAGAAAGAACGGTATCGGCGTAGTAGTCGGTGAGCGAGGGGCCATCCGCCTTGACCCTCAAGGCCGACCAGCCCTCCTTGAGTATCGGCTCAAGGTTGTAAGTCTTTTCAAGAAGCTGACCGAGCACCGGGCTGCAAACTTCCGAATGCGTCCACAAAGTCGGCACCTCGTCGATGATGCAATGCCAGTTGTCCCGGTAGGTGCTCAGGTCCGACGACTTCAACGCCTCGTGCGTCAGAAGGACGACAACATGTTTCTGGCTCGCGTGCTCACAGCCTGCCTCACGCACCGCCCGACGCACGTCAGGGCGGCCTCCAATCCATTCATCCGAGGCACTGAAAATCTCGACGATCTTGGGGAAGGTGCCGACCTCGGACGCAAACCGGCTGATCAGGTTCTTGCGGTCGGAAAAGACGGCACGTCGATCAACGACGAGGAGGTAGCGCCCGGCCTTTTCGGCGATGTGGCGGCAGGCCCACCACGTTTTGCCAGCACCGCAGAGTTCGGCGCTGTATCGAATCTTTAACAAAGAAAGCTCATAGTATCTCGAACGAAGAACGATTCATTCGACTGGGTTATTCCCGCGCAGCGCGCCGTTCTTGGGTGTCGCCACCTTATGGAAGTGCCGCGAGGCTTTTCAACCATAAAGTGCGATCACCATCTTCATTCTGATACCGCAATTCCATGTCACGCAAATACTTCTAATAGAAGGGTTTTCCCGTGACTCCCATAGCGGAGACCTCCTGATAGGCGGCCACCAAGACGGGCCTACGGCCCCCCTTGGCGGGCCGGGAAGCCGCCCTGCTCTGCGGCACTGACGTGCCTTGTTCGGGCGGCTTCCTTGCTTCCGGGCCTCTCATCTCTCTGGGTTCGCCGGAAGGCGGGTTGGTCGGGCTCGCCCCGGCCAACAGAGCCGCACCGGCCCGTCTTCCTGCGCGGCAGAAGGCCGCGCGGGACGGCGGTCTACAAGTCCATGTCCACTAACAGCAGGGCTTCCTCGTGGTTGTTGGTTGTCCGGGTTGATCCCACCTCGGTCATGAAGAAGAACTCCTTGGCGCGCAGCGCCACCTCCCAGAAGGTGGCGAACCAAGTTGCCTTGATGTGCGCGACGCGGCCGATACCCGGTCGGTCGAGTTCCGGGTCTATGACCAGCAGCAGGCCGAGTTGCTGCTCGGCTTCATGGCGCAGGCCGCGCCGCACGTCGCCGTAACTCTTGAGCAGATCGATCTCGGACTGGACGCCTTCAAGCCTCGGAAGACCGGCAGACCCAAGAAGGACCTGACGGTGGTCGAGGCCACCGCCAAGAAGGAGCGGGAGAAGCTTCAGGCCGCAGAGCGTCAGCGGAAGCGTCGCCAGAACCGTGATGCGGACCGTGACCTCGATCTTCGTGGAGACAGCGGAGGCCAGCGCGGCATCGATCCGCCACCGTTCTTGGCACCGTCTCCCGGACCCTCGGCAACACCGCCTCCGATCTGATCGCGAGAACACCTTCCGCCCAGACCGTCGTCGGCATCATCTGGTGGCCGAGGCCCTGAACGATGGAGCCGACCATGCTTCTCGCCTCGGCACCCACCATCAAACATCGTTAGCCAAACGGCCCGCTAAGGCCGTCGTGGCACTTGTGGTGCCATTTATCGCCTTCCACCCAAAAAGAAGGCCGCCAACCCTCGCGGGTGGCGGCCAAGTCATACAGGGAGGCTTCACGTCTGGGAGCCACGGAACTCGTCGGTGGTGTTCTGGATGGCGTCCTTGGTGACCGAGATTCAGGAGATTCTTTCGGGAAATCCGCGAGATAGGATACGCCTCCCCAAGCTTCGACGTGTCCTTGGACGTGCCCCTGATGAATATGACGGTCTCGCAGGTCGTGGGCGGCAAGGCGTCCTTGCCTGCTGGGCGGACCTCCCGCCGAATCGCCCTGACGGACCGGCGCCTTGATGACTGGGCCACCAAACGGCTCATCAAGCCGGTGGACCTGAGCGACACCACCGTCCGGGGCCTCTCTGCCCGCATTCATCCGTCCGGTCGGCGCACCTTCTATATGCGCTGGCGTGTAGGCGACGTATTTCACCGTGTTCGACTCGATGCGGCGACGGTGGCGGAGGCGCGGCAGAAAGCGGTTGAGGCCAAGGCCGCTATCGCCATTGGCCGGGACCCGAGGGCAACCAAAGCGGCTCATGGCCCGGCCACGGCCCTCACCGTCTCGGAGGCGATCCAGACCTACACCGAAGACGAGCTTCTGATCCGGCGGAACCGGGACGCCCGTTACGTCGAGAACGTCCGGCGGCTGTTCCGAAACCATGTCGAGCCGCATATCGGTCACCTCCGGCTGATCGATCTCGGCCACGCCGACCTGTCCCGGCTGTTCACGCTTCTGGTGAAGGGCACCTCGGCCAAGGCCAGAGGAGAAGTGGTCGGCCCCTCAGCAGACCGGCAGCGTCGGTCCAAGCGCCCCATCGACGGCCGCGCCAAACGGGTTTCGGTCATGCCGAATAGGGTTCATGCCCAGATCATGGGCCTGCTGCGGTGGGCGGAGGAGGACGGCAGGCTGCCGCCCGGCGTGACGCCCAAGATCAGGAAGCCCATCCGGATTGAGCCCAGCCTCCGTCGCCTGCAACAGGGCACCAAGCGGGTTCTCGATCTCGCGCATCTGGCGGGGCTCTGGCTCGCCGTCGAGGACGAGCCGGATCACATCCGGAGCCTGATCCGGTTGCTCCTGCTGTTGCCGCTCCGGCGGCAGGAGGTCACCGGTCTGGAATGGAACGAGGTGTTGGGCCTGACGAGCACCACGACGACCATGGACAACACCATGTTCTCGGGGCCGAGGCTCGACATCTCGGCCACCCGGATGAAGGGTAATCGGCCGCATCTGGTGCCCCTGCCACCGCTCGCGACCGACCTGTTGAAGGCCATGGCGCAGCGCCGGGGCAATGCTGGACCTTATGTATTCTCGACGACTGCGGGGCGGACGCCATTCGCGGGATGGCAGAGCCTCGTGGTCCGGCTCCGGCGTCGATGCCCGGAACTGCCAGCCGGATGGACGATCCATGATTTCCGGACCGCCATCGCCACCGCCATGGGTGAACGGCTCGACGTGGACGAGATGCTGATCGCCCGGCTGCTGGCCCACAGCATCGAGGCCAAGATCGGCATCACGTGGCGCTACGACCGCAGCCGCCGGATCAAGCCCATGTTGGACGTGCTGGTGAAATGGGAGGGCCTGCTGCTGGACGCGGTCGAGCAGCAGAAACACCACGGCCGCCTCAAGGGCGGCCAGTGCTGAAAGCTCAAAGGTGTTTCTCCCGGTCATCGGGATGGTGCCCTGACGAGACCAATGAGGTTCGAGGGCACCAAGGAGGTTGGCTGGCCCAGATCAGGCCAGCCCCGGACCTTAAAGGAGGTTGTCGGACCAGTGGTCAAACTCAGACTGGACCCGGCGGGAGGCGCAGCCCACGTAGACCGTCCAGCGGTCGGGCTGCCTGTCGAGAGTTCCGAGAACCCGGAGTTCGGGGCGGCTATCAACCATTCGGGTAAGACGGCGGTGGTCCGCAGGATCGATCTGGGTGACCGACACGTAGGGATGGGATTCAGGGATCGTGAAGAACGGCCTTAACTCGGCGTAGCGCATGGTATGGAACTTCTTGAAGGGGTTTGGCACCGCAAGGTGCGACCCTATTTAGCCGTGCAGCAAAACGACGTTCTGGTGCACCACCAACGTGGCGGCGTCGCGCGGCGCTCCTGAAAAAGGTTCGCCGCCTCCACGTTATGGTTGAACTTCAAGGAAGCCGTTCCGTAGGATGCTTTCATGCAGTGAACAGTTCCTGCATTGCAGCCAATGGTAGCTGCATTTTGGAAGACTATCGTGACTAACCCTTTAGACCTTTCGGCCTCGACTGACGTGACGGGCCGCGACTACGACATCCTCGTCAAGGCTTTGGCCTACGCGATCACCGCCATCGACAGCCTGCCGCGCATTCGGCAGGAGGTGAGTGACTGCGATGACATGCGGCGCCTGCTCGCTGCCATGAGACCGAACACGAGGTGGCATCGCGAGGAGATCATGGCGGCGCGGCGGCACATGGGATTCGAACCGTTTTTCTTGGACCCGCAGGATCACCAGCGTCACCTGAACTAAGGTGCTGTCAGAGGGCGAGCAGCTTTGCCTCGCCCTTGGACTGCTTGGTCTCGATAACGTTCTGGAAGACCAATCCCTCAACCTCGTTGAAAGCCGAGCGGCCAGTCCGGGTTCAAACCTCGTTGGAAGTCGAGGTCGATGACGGGCTCTCGGCGTCGGTCTGATTGTCCGACATCATGGTCTCCGTCTCGGCCAGCCACTCGATGATGGCCTGCTCAAGCGTGCGCACGACCTCGTCCCAATCCTCCTCAGTCATCGGCTGCCGAAATTGGTCCAGAAAGTTTGGACCCGGCATGGCGTCGTCGTCGAGATCGGGTTCGTGGTGCTGGTCGTGGTCATCGGGCGGGTTCATGCGGTGAGCCTCTTGAATGGTCTCCGTATTTACCCGCGCGACGGATACCCATTTTGGGCGGACCGTGCAGCGCCGACCCGGTCTAGGTCTCGAAGCCGGTCAGGGGAGCGGCATACTCTCAGTCCAAGGACGTGTCGGCGTCGATCTCCGCCACCAAGGCGGCGAGGTTCCGCTCAAACTCCTGCATGGCCTCGTCGAGTGCGGCCGTGGGCAGCGAACGATAGGACTGGATCAGTTCGTCAGGGCTCACCCAGAACAGGTCCTCATGGTCGAGACCGTCGTCTAGGGGCTGAACGGCGTCGGGCCGCAAACGAGGTTGGCGCGCACGGTCCATGTCACGCCGCCTCCTTGTCGAGTGCGCCTCGGCCGCCGGGCAGGTGCCGATACAGGGTGGACGGCGCACAACCCAGTTGGCGCGCAATCTCCGTAGTGGTCATGGTGCCGGAAGCCAACATCGCCTTGGCGGCGCGAACCTTGGCCTCGTCGAGAACGGGCGGTCGGCCGCCACGACGGCCACGCGCAGCAGCGGCAGCAAGACCAGCTTTTGTTCTCTGGATCAGGACCTCCCTCTCCATGGAACTGAGGGCGCCCAGAATGGAGAACATGAACCGCCCACTAGGCGTGGTCGTGTCGATCTGCTCGGTCAGCGATTGGAAGCCAACACCTTGTCGCTCAAGGGTCTCGGCGATCTCGATGAGATGCTTCAAGGAGCGCCCGAGACGATCCAGACGATACACTGCGATTACGTCGTCCCGCCGAACCATCTCAAGGAGCTTGGCAAGTTCCGGTCGGTCCGTCCGGCTCCCGCTGGCGGTCTCGATGAAGACCTTCTCGCACCCGGCCGCGTGGAGGGCGTCAAGCTGAAGCGCATGGTCCTGAGAATCAACAGAGACCCGCGCATATCCAATTTTCATCCCGTTCTCCTAGAACTCGTCACTGGACCACGAAGTCGGAAAGCGAGTTCTAGGATAGCATATTGAGATGAACCTGAGTCGAATTCTTCAGGTATCAGCCACCACTACGTCTCGCCATTTGCAGGACGTATTTCAGACACCGATATCCGACCGTTTCCTCGACGGTCCAGACTATCCCCCCGCCCAACCATGGCGATGATGATAGGACGGGTGAACAGGTCGATCCCGCATCAACCGATGCGGCAGCAGAACCTTTACAATTCACCTGCCCGTGAGGCATCATAGGGCCCTCGGGGGCTATAGGGGGCCGTCATGGTGAACGGGGTCGTGGAGGTCCGGGACTACGTCCTCTGGCCGAAGCACATCCACGGCGATGGCCCCCTGCGTGATGAACTTCTGGCTCTTGAGGCTGGTGCCGTCATCACCCTCGAAGTCGGTGGCGTGGTGGGCACATGGGCGAAGATGGCGGCTGGCAAGCATGGGCTGCCGACGCCCGGCTTGCGGGCTCTGGGACAAGCGCGCCTTCATTGGCACAACCTGTTCCAGAACCAGCGCGGCACCGTCCTTCCCATCCGCAAAGCATGATGCAATCCGCCTCGCCTCGTTCACGGACCTAAACACTTCATGACCGCCGAAACCACCTTCGACGCGACCTCTGACACCCTGTCGAACCTTCTGAGCGAAGTGTCCGTGGGGCGGCTTCAGTTGCCGGATTTCCAGCGTGGCTGGGTCTGGGACGACGAGCACATTGCGGCGGTGATCACCAGCGTGGCGCGCTCCTTTCCCATCGGGGCCGTCATGACGCTGCAAACCGGCGGCGAGGTGCGGTTCCAGCCGCGCCCGGTGGAAGGCGTTTCCTTCAAGGGCGAGCCTCCTCTGCCCGACCGCCTGTTGCTCGACGGCCAGCAGCGGCTCACTTCGATGTTTCAGGCGCTCATGCTGAAGCACGCGATCCGCACCCGCGACGGCAAGCGGCGCTTGGTGGACGTGTTCTACTACGTGGACATTGCCAAGGCACTTGGCACTCCGGAGGAGCGCGAGGACGCCGTGTTCAGCGTTCCGGCCGACAAGCGCCGGACCACCGACTTCGGGCGCAAGGTCCTGCTGGACCTCAGCACGCCCGAGCAGGAATACGCGGCTCTGATGTTTCCACTGAACCATACCTTTTCCTGCGAGGACTGGTTCGATGGCTTCCGCGACCACTGGGACGGCGACAAGGCCAAGAAGGACCTGCTCAAGCCCTTCCGTAAGGAGTTCATCGACACTTTTAAGAGCTACGCGGTGCCGGTGATCCAGCTTCGTCGCACCGCCAGCAAGGAGGCAGTCTGCCGCGTCTTCGAGAAGGTCAACACGGGCGGCGTGGCGCTCACCGCCTTTGAGTTGCTGACCGCCACCTACGCGGCGGACGGCTTCAACCTGCGCGAGGACTGGCTGGGCGATCCCAAGGCGGCCCCACCCGTGCAAGGGCGCAAGGCACGTATGGCCGAAGCGGGCAAGGTGTTGGAGGCCATAGAAGCCACCGACTTCCTGCAAGCGGTCAGCCTGCTCTACACGGCGGCGAGCAGGGAGCAGACCGAAGCCGGGCAGGGCGGCAAAGGCATTCCCTCGGCCATCAGTTGCACCCGGCAGTCCATCCTCGACCTGCCGCTCAAGGGCTATCGCGATCATGCGGATCGGGCCGAGGAAGGGTTCAAGCGCGCCCGCCAGTTCCTGTGGCGGGAGATGGTTTTCAGCGGCTACGACCTGCCCTACCGGACGCAGTTGGTGCCGCTGGCCGCCATCCTCGTCAGCCTCGGTGACCGTTGGAACGACGCTTCAGTGCGCGCCCGCGTCCGGAACTGGTTCTGGTGCGGCGTCTTTGGCGAACTCTACGGCAGTGCCATCGAGAGCCGCTTCGCCCGCGACCTGCCAGAGGTGGTGGCGTGGGCGCTGGGCGGCGAGGTGCTGCCGCAGACGGTGCAGGAGAGCAACTTCGTCACCGACCGGCTGCGCACTCTGCAATCCCGCCAATCCGCTGCCTACAAGGGCTTGCACGCGCTCACCATGCAGGGCGGTCGGGCGCTGGATTGGCGGACGGGATCGACGGTGCAGGAGCAGACCTACTTCGACGAGAGCATCGACATCCACCACATCTTCCCACGCGCGTGGTGTGAGAAGAACAAGCTGAGCCGGAGCCTCTACAACTCCATCGCCAACAAGACGGCGCTCTCGGCACCGACCAACCGCTTCCTCGGTGGCGATGCGCCTTCCACCTACCTCCGGCGCCTGCAAGACCGCCAGAAGCTGACGCCGGAGCAGGTGGACGGCTTTCTGGCCTCGCACCTCATTGACCCAGCGCGCCTGCGCGCTGACGACTTGATGGGCATGATGGTGGCGCGGGCCGAGGCGCTGGCCGCGCTGATCACCGATGCGACTGGCCGCCCGGTGGGCGGGCGCTCGATGGCCGAAGCCTTCGGCATGACCATTCTTGTGGACGATCTCGTCGAGGAGAGCGCCGCATGACCGCTGACTTGATGACGAGGACTACCTGACGATGCCGCGTGGACGCCCAAAGAAGAACCCGGAAGCCGTTCCGGCCACGGCGCTGAAGAAGGCCAAGGAGAGCGGCGCGACACTGGGCTTCGAGGCTCAGATGTTTTTGGCCGCCGACAAGCTGCGGAAGAACTTGGAGCCCTCGGACTACAAGCACGTCGCCCTTGGACTGATCTTCCTGAAGCACATCTCGGTCGCCTTCGAGGCGAAGCGCGAGGCGCTGCTGGCGGAGGACGCCTCGGCGGCGGAGGACCCGGACGAGTATCTAGCTGAGAACGTTTTCTGGGTGCCGAAGGAGGCGCGCTGGTCGCACCTTCAGGCCAATGCCAAGCAACCCAGCATCGGCAAGATCATCGACGACGCCATGGCGGCCATCGAGGCGGCGAACGAGCGGCTGAAGGGCGTGCTGCCCAAGGACTACAACCGCCCGGCCCTCGACAAAGTCATGCTGGGCGAGTTGATTGACCTGATCTCCGGCATTGCCATGGGCGAGCCCGGCGACAAGGCCAAGGACGTGCTGGGCCGGGTCTACGAATACTTTCTTGGCGGCTTTGCGGGTTCCGAGGGCAAGCGGGGCGGCGAGTTCTATACTCCAAGCTCAGTCGTGCGGGTGCTGGTCGAGATGCTGGAACCTTACAAGGGCCGCGTCTACGATCCCTGCTGCGGCTCGGGCGGCATGTTCGTGCAGTCCGAGAAGTTCGTGGAAAGCCATGGCGGGCGCCTCGGCGACATCGCCATTTACGGGCAGGAGAGCAACTACACCACGTGGCGGTTGGCAAAGATGAACCTCGCGGTGCGCGGCATCGACGCCGACATCCGCTGGAACAACGAGGGCTCCTTCCACAAGGACGAACTGCGCGACCTGCGCTTCGATACCATCCTCGCCAACCCGCCTTTCAACATCTCCGACTGGGGCGGCGAGCGACTACGAGAGGATGCGCGCTGGGTTCATGGCGTGCCGCCCGCCGGAAACGCCAATTACGGCTGGCTTCAACATATTCTCTGGCACCTTGCGCCCGGCGGCCGAGCGGGCGTGGTGCTCGCCAATGGCTCCATGTCTTCCGGTCAGAACGGCGAAGACGCAATCCGGAAGGCCATGGTGGAAGCCGATGTGGTAGACTGCATGGTCGCGCTGCCCGGCCAGCTTTTCTACTCGACTCAGATTCCGGCCTGCCTCTGGTTCCTTGCCCGTGACAAGAACCCCGGCGGTGGCCTGTGGGACCGGCGTGGCGAAGTGCTGTTCATCGACGCCCGCAAGCTCGGCGCACTCGTGGATCGAACCCGCAGAGAGCTATCGGACGAAGACATCGCCAAGATCGCCGACACCTACCATGCATGGCGCGGCCAGCCCGACGCGGGTGCCTATGCGGACGTGCCGGGCTTCTGCAAGGCGGCCTCGCTTGATGAGATCAGAGGCCACAACTACGTCCTGACGCCGGGTCGCTACGTCGGCGCGGCCGATATCGAGGATGATGAAGTGCCGTTCGAGGAACGGCTTGCTGCGTTGAAGGCGAAGCTTGAGGAGCAGTTCGCCGAAGGAGGCCGACTGACAGCAGCTATTCGTATGCAGTTGGAGCGCGTTGCTGCATATGACTGATCTGCGCGCAGTCCTCAGGAAGGACCTTCACCCACTACCAGCCGGTTGGGCATGGCGGTGGTTCACCGACGTGATGGACATCGAGGGCGGCACGCAGCCACCCGCCAGCACCTTTGCCGCCATGGCAAGGCCCGGATACGTCCGCCTAGTCCAGATCAGGGACTTCGATTCAGACACTCATCTTACTTACATTCCAGACAGCCGAAAATGGCGCAAGTGCGGCAGGGATGATGTGCTAATTGCGCGGTATGGCGCCGCACTTGGCCGCATATGTCGTGGTCTGGACGGCGCTTACAATGTCGCCCTCGCCAAGGTAGTCGTTACTGACGAGATCAAGCGCAGCTTTGCCTACTACCTCTTGAAGTCGGCTTACTTTCAGGGGCCGCTGCTTGCGATGGGTGGCAGAAGTGCTCAGGCCGGGCTGAACAAAGATGGCCTTGCCGTGATAGCACTTCCTGTGCCTCCGCTCCCCGAACAAGATGCCATCGTTTCGATCCTCAGTGCTCTCGACGACAAGATCGACCTGAACCGGCGGATGAACGAGACGCTGGAAGCGATGGCGCGGGCGATCTTCAAGGACTGGTTCGTCGAGTTTGGCCCGACCCGCGCCAAGATG
The DNA here is from genome assembly GCF_049340465.1 of Pseudoroseomonas sp. WGS1072. Taxonomy (NCBI): domain Bacteria; kingdom Pseudomonadati; phylum Pseudomonadota; class Alphaproteobacteria; order Acetobacterales; family Acetobacteraceae; genus Pseudoroseomonas; species Pseudoroseomonas sp. WGS1072. Next base: position 354,999 of record NZ_JBMPSU010000001.1, read on the forward strand.
GACGCCCGCCCGCCCTACCTCGCCCCTGACCTCTGGGCGCTGTTCCCGGATCGGCTCGATGAAGAAGGGAAGCCGGAGGGGTGGGACCTTTCAACGATAGGCAGCGAGGTGAAGGTTCTGGGCGGCAGCACGCCGAGCACTACCAATCCGGCCTACTGGGATGGAACCTTCTCATGGGCCACACCGAAGGACTTGTCCCGCCTGAGTTCTCCGGTGCTGACCCATACGGAAAGGCAGATCACTGAACAGGGACTGACGCAGATTGGGTCCGGGCTGCTCCCAAGCGGAACACTCCTACTTTCCTCACGCGCTCCGATTGGCTACCTCGCCATCTCACAGGTCCCTGTTGCGGTGAACCAAGGCTTCATCGCCATGGTGTGCGACGGGCGCCTCTCCAACGTCTTCTGCTGGCTCTGGTCTATTTTCAACATGGAGGAGATCAAGCAGCGCGCCAACGGCTCGACCTTCTTGGAGATCAGCAAGGCCAACTTCCGACCCATTCCGGTCATCATGCCCTCGGATGATCTGCTCCGGGCATTCGATAGGATGGTGAGGCCACTGCATTCACGTATTGCTCAGAATATGCATGAGAGCCGAACACTCGAATCGACACGTGATCTGCTCCTTCCGAAGCTGATGTCCGGCGAGGTCCGGGTGCGGGACGCCGAAAACCTGCTGGGCGCCGTCGCCTGATGGATGACCGGCAGCTTCTCAAAGACGGCGCGGTTGGGCTGCTGACCGCCACCGCAGAGGAACACCCTCTCGGCCACCAGCCCAGCAAGGCGGCACGCTTCGTCCTCACTTCCCGCCACGGCGTGAACGTCGAGATCATGTTCGAGAAGAACATAAAAAGCCCACCGAACCTTTGGTGCCTTGAGAAGGCCGCAGGTCCGGCGCTGATCGCCCGGCTCAAACCAAAACCGTCACCGGCCAGCAAGCTGAGGACCTCCTATGGGCCTGATGGCAAGGTCCAGTATGGCCGCCATAGCTCGCTCGAGCGGATGAACCAACTGGGCGAAGCCGATTTGGTGTGCTTCGCGCCCGAATCTTTCGCCGAGATCGGCGAGATCATTGACCGCCTCCGGAGCGTCACCGCTTCGGACCTCTTGTAACATTCGGGACGCTGGGCATGGGCCAGATCGGCGAAAGTCACGTTGAAGAAGCCGCCCTCGCGTGGCTGGCCGAGCTTGGCTACGCCACGGTCAACGGCCTGACCATCGGGCCGGACGCCCCGGCGCCGGAGCGTGCCAGCTATGGCGACGTGGTGCTCGTCGGTCGCCTCAATGCTGCGCTACGCCGCCTGAACTCCGGCCTACCGGAGGAGGCACTGGCAGAAGCCCGCGCCAAGGTGCTGCGAAGCGAGACCCACGCCCTTCTGGAAGAAAACCGCCGCCTACACCGCTTCCTTGTGGAAGGCGTGCCGGTCGAAGTCCGACGGCCCGATGGCACGATCAGCGGCGAGCATGTCCGCCTGCTCGATCTCAATGACCCGTCTACGAATGATTGGCTGGCGGTGAACCAGTTTACCGTGGTGGAGAACAAGGCCAATCGTCGGCCGGACGTGGTGGTGTTCGTCAACGGCCTGCCGCTTGCGGTGCTGGAACTCAAGCATCCCGGTGCTCAGAACGCCACGCTGGATGGCGCCTACAACCAGCTTCAGACCTATAAAGCGCAAATTCCTTCCCTGTTCCGCACCAACGCGGCCCTGATCATCTCGGACGGCTTGTCAGCGCGCATCGGCTCCCTCACGGCGGACCGGGAGCGGTTCATGCCGTGGCGGACGGTGGGCCGCGAGGACGTGGTGCCGAAGGGCTCTCCCGAACTCAAGACGGTGCTGCACGGCGTGTTCGAGCAGCGGCGCTTCCTCGACCTGCTGCGGGACTTCATCGCCTTTGGTGAGACCGAGCGGGGTGTCCTAAAGATTTTGGCAGGCTACCACCAGTTCAACGCCGTGCGCCGGGCCGTGGACTGCACCGTCGAAGCGACCCGGCCAGAGGGCAACCGCAAGGTTGGCGTCATCTGGCACACGCAGGGCTCGGGCAAAAGCCTCCTTATGGCCTTCTACGCAGGTTGCGTCATCAAGCACCCGGCCATGGCGAACCCGACCCTCGTCATCCTGACCGACCGCAACGACCTCGACGACCAGTTGTTCGGCACCTTCTCGATGTGCCGCGACCTGCTGCGCCAGACCCCGCAGCAGGCCAAGGATCGCGAGCACCTGCGCCAGTTGCTGGACCGGCCCTCGGGCGGCGTCATCTTCACCACCTTGCAGAAGTTCACGCCGGAGCCGGGTTCCACCGATTACCCGTTGCTAACTGACCGGCGGAACGTGGTGGTGATGGCGGACGAGGCGCATCGCAGCCAGTATGGACTGAAGGCCAAGGTGGATAGCCGAGATGGCAGCATCTCCTACGGCTTCGCCAAATACATGCGCGACGGTGTGCCGAACGCTTCCTTCATCGGCTTCACTGGCACCCCGGTGGAGAGCGGCGATGTCAGCACCCGCGCTGTCTTCGGTGACGACATCGATGTCTATGATATCAGCCGAGCCGTCGAAGACGGTGCCACAGTGCCAATTTACTACGAAAGCCGCCTTGCTCGCATCGAGTTGGACGAGGACGAGAAGCCAAAGATCGACGCCGAGATCGAGGACCTCGTCTGCGAGGAAGACGAGACCGAGCAGAACCGGCTCGGCCGCAAGTGGGCCAGCGTCGAGGCGCTGGTCGGCGCCGAGAAGCGCATCGCTCTGATCGCCGAGGACATAGTCCAGCATTTCGAGGCACGGATCACTGCCTTGGACGGCAAGGGGATGATCGTTTGCATGAGCCGCCGTATCTGCGTGGCACTTTATAACGCGATCATTAGGCTGCGCCCGGACTGGCACAGTGAGGATGACGAAGCCGGGTCCCTCAAGGTGGTGATGACCGGTGCCGCCTCTGATCCGGCCGAGTGGCAGCAGCACATCGGCAAGCGGCCGAAGCCCCGGCGAGAACTGCTTGCCAAGCGGACCAAGAACCCAAAGGACCCGCTCAAGCTAGTCATCGTCAGGGATATGTGGCTCACGGGCTTCGACGCGCCGTCGATGCACACGATGTATATCGACAAGCCGATGCGCGGCCACGGGCTGATGCAGGCTATCGCCCGTGTGAACCGGGTGTTCAAGGACAAGCCCGCTGGGTTGGTGGTGGATTACATCGGCATCGCCCAGAACCTCAAGGAAGCTCTGAGCCAGTATTCCGCAGGCGATCAGGACCAGACCGGCATCGACGAAACCGAGGCCATCCGGGTCCTTCAGGAGAAGTATGAGGTCGTCCGCGCCATGTTCCGTCCGGACATGGCGGGCGGCTTTGATTACCGGGCTGCGCTCGATCCCCAGACACCGCCACAGGACCGCCTCAGCCTCTTGGCTGGGGCGATGGATTGGGTGCTCACCTTTCAACAGGAGCAGGCCACCAAGGAGACGACGGAGGAGGGCAAGAAGCGGGCACACCGCCGCTACGCTGATGCCGTGGTAGCCCTCTCCAAGGCATTCTCGCTGGCGGCGGCCAGCGACGAGGCGCAGGCCATCCGGGACGAGGTCGGCTTCTTTCAGGCGGTGCGGATCGCCCTGCTCAAGAGCACCTCGACGGGTGGCGGTGGCCTCCGCACAGGCGCCGACCGGGAGATGGCAATCCAACAGATTGTCAGTCGGGCGGTGGTCTCGACAGAGATCGTGGACATCATGAAGGCGGCCGGGATTGAAAGCCCGGACATCTCCATCCTGAGCGATGAATTCTTGGCCGAAGTCCGCGAAACGCCGAAGAAGAATCTCGCTATCGAGGCGCTGAGGAAGCTGATCAACGGCGACGTGCGGTCGCAGGCGCAGCGGAACGTCACCCAATCAAAGGCGTTCACCGAGCGACTGGAAGCGGCCATCGCGCGCTATCACACCAACGCCCTGACGACGGCGCAGGTGTTGGAGGAATTGATCCAGCTTGCCAAGGACATCAAGGCGGCGCGGTCTCGCGGCGAGGATGTTGGGTTGAGCGATGAGGAGATTGCCTTCTACGATGCGCTCGCCGAGAACGAGAGCGCCCGGACCGCGATGGGCGAACCGGCGCTGCGGGTGATCGCGCTGGAACTGGTCAGAAGCATCAAGAGCAATGTCTCGGTGGATTGGATGCACCGCGAGACGGCTCGCGCCCGCATCCGTGTCCTCGTGAAGCGTATCCTGCGCCGATATGGCTATCCGCCCGACCTTCAGGACGCGGCGGTCCAGACCGTGCTCCAACAGGCCGAGGCGTTGTCGGCAGCGTGGGCGGCATGAAGGAGAACAGAGCTTGATGGAGACAGTCCGATGAACCTTCAAGAAGTCCGTGACACGTTGCTGCTGAATGGTTTCGTCATCTCTCATGAGAGGGAGATGGCGAATGGGCAGTTCACGAGGCTCGACCTTGAAGGTGGCAGCATCGTTAATGTCTACAATACAGGCACCATCAACGTGCAAGGAAGGGCTGACGAAAAGCTTAGGGCGCTTTTCGCTGAGCGGAATGGAAAGCGCGCCTCTAAGCCTACGGCTCAAGCCAATGTCGCTGCTCCACCGAACCGGCGCGTCTTTGTGGTTTATGGTCATGACACCCCCGCGCGCACTTCGCTAGAGGCCATGCTTCGACGTTGGCACTTGGAGCCAGTCATTTTGGACCAGTTGCCTTCCGAAGGTCAGACGATCATCGAGAAGCTTGAAAGCACGATGGACAGGCCGTGCTTTGCAGTCGTTCTTGCGACACCTGATGATCAGGGCCATCGGCGCGACAAGGACAACGAGAAGATGCTCCGCGCCCGCCAGAACGTCGTGCTGGAATTAGGTATGATGCTGGCGAAACTCGGCCGTAGCCGGGTAGCTATTTTGTTGAAGGATGCGGTAGGGATGGAGCGCCCATCGGATATTCAGGGATTGCTCTACATCCCGTTCGAGAACGACCCGAGCGATGCTGCGGTGCAATTGGCGAAAGAAATGCACAAGCAGGGTATCCGGATCGATTTGGACCGCCTCTGACCTGTTCACCCGTCCTATCATCATCGCCATGGTTGGGCGGGGGGATAGTCTGGACCGTCGAGGAAACGGTCGGATATCGGTGTCTGAAATACGTCCTGCAAATGGCGAGACGTAGTGGTGGCTGATACCTGAAGAATTCGACTCAGGTTCATCTCAATATGCTATCCTAGAACTCGCTTTCCGACTTCGTGGTCCAGTGACGAGTTCTAGGAGAACGGGATGAAAATTGGATATGCGCGGGTCTCTGTTGATTCTCAGGACCATGCGCTTCAGCTTGACGCCCTCCACGCGGCCGGGTGCGAGAAGGTCTTCATCGAGACCGCCAGCGGGAGCCGGACGGACCGACCGGAACTTGCCAAGCTCCTTGAGATGGTTCGGCGGGACGACGTAATCGCAGTGTATCGTCTGGATCGTCTCGGGCGCTCCTTGAAGCATCTCATCGAGATCGCCGAGACCCTTGAGCGACAAGGTGTTGGCTTCCAATCGCTGACCGAGCAGATCGACACGACCACGCCTAGTGGGCGGTTCATGTTCTCCATTCTGGGCGCCCTCAGTTCCATGGAGAGGGAGGTCCTGATCCAGAGAACAAAAGCTGGTCTTGCTGCCGCTGCTGCGCGTGGCCGTCGTGGCGGCCGACCGCCCGTTCTCGACGAGGCCAAGGTTCGCGCCGCCAAGGCGATGTTGGCTTCCGGCACCATGACCACTACGGAGATTGCGCGCCAACTGGGTTGTGCGCCGTCCACCCTGTATCGGCACCTGCCCGGCGGCCGAGGCGCACTCGACAAGGAGGCGGCGTGACATGGACCGTGCGCGCCAACCTCGTTTGCGGCCCGACGCCGTTCAGCCCCTAGACGACGGTCTCGACCATGAGGACCTGTTCTGGGTGAGCCCTGACGAACTGATCCAGTCCTATCGTTCGCTGCCCACGGCCGCACTCGACGAGGCCATGCAGGAGTTTGAGCGGAACCTCGCCGCCTTGGTGGCGGAGATCGACGCCGACACGTCCTTGGACTGAGAGTATGCCGCTCCCCTGACCGGCTTCGAGACCTAGACCGGGTCGGCGCTGCACGGTCCGCCCAAAATGGGTATCCGTCGCGCGGGTAAATACGGAGACCATTCAAGAGGCTCACCGCATGAACCCGCCCGATGACCACGACCAGCACCACGAACCCGATCTCGACGACGACGCCATGCCGGGTCCAAACTTTCTGGACCAATTTCGGCAGCCGATGACTGAGGAGGATTGGGACGAGGTCGTGCGCACGCTTGAGCAGGCCATCATCGAGTGGCTGGCCGAGACGGAGACCATGATGTCGGACAATCAGACCGACGCCGAGAGCCCGTCATCGACCTCGACTTCCAACGAGGTTTGAACCCGGACTGGCCGCTCGGCTTTCAACGAGGTTGAGGGATTGGTCTTCCAGAACGTTATCGAGACCAAGCAGTCCAAGGGCGAGGCAAAGCTGCTCGCCCTCTGACAGCACCTTAGTTCAGGTGACGCTGGTGATCCTGCGGGTCCAAGAAAAACGGTTCGAATCCCATGTGCCGCCGCGCCGCCATGATCTCCTCGCGATGCCACCTCGTGTTCGGTCTCATGGCAGCGAGCAGGCGCCGCATGTCATCGCAGTCACTCACCTCCTGCCGAATGCGCGGCAGGCTGTCGATGGCGGTGATCGCGTAGGCCAAAGCCTTGACGAGGATGTCGTAGTCGCGGCCCGTCACGTCAGTCGAGGCCGAAAGGTCTAAAGGGTTAGTCACGATAGTCTTCCAAAATGCAGCTACCATTGGCTGCAATGCAGGAACTGTTCACTGCATGAAAGCATCCTACGGAACGGCTTCCTTGAAGTTCAACCATAACGTGGAGGCGGCGAACCTTTTTCAGGAGCGCCGCGCGACGCCGCCACGTTGGTGGTGCACCAGAACGTCGTTTTGCTGCACGGCTAAATAGGGTCGCACCTTGCGGTGCCAAACCCCTTCAAGAAGTTCCATACCATGCGCTACGCCGAGTTAAGGCCGTTCTTCACGATCCCTGAATCCCATCCCTACGTGTCGGTCACCCAGATCGATCCTGCGGACCACCGCCGTCTTACCCGAATGGTTGATAGCCGCCCCGAACTCCGGGTTCTCGGAACTCTCGACAGGCAGCCCGACCGCTGGACGGTCTACGTGGGCTGCGCCTCCCGCCGGGTCCAGTCTGAGTTTGACCACTGGTCCGACAACCTCCTTTAAGGTCCGGGGCTGGCCTGATCTGGGCCAGCCAACCTCCTTGGTGCCCTCGAACCTCATTGGTCTCGTCAGGGCACCATCCCGATGACCGGGAGAAACACCTTTGAGCTTTCAGCACTGGCCGCCCTTGAGGCGGCCGTGGTGTTTCTGCTGCTCGACCGCGTCCAGCAGCAGGCCCTCCCATTTCACCAGCACGTCCAACATGGGCTTGATCCGGCGGCTGCGGTCGTAGCGCCACGTGATGCCGATCTTGGCCTCGATGCTGTGGGCCAGCAGCCGGGCGATCAGCATCTCGTCCACGTCGAGCCGTTCACCCATGGCGGTGGCGATGGCGGTCCGGAAATCATGGATCGTCCATCCGGCTGGCAGTTCCGGGCATCGACGCCGGAGCCGGACCACGAGGCTCTGCCATCCCGCGAATGGCGTCCGCCCCGCAGTCGTCGAGAATACATAAGGTCCAGCATTGCCCCGGCGCTGCGCCATGGCCTTCAACAGGTCGGTCGCGAGCGGTGGCAGGGGCACCAGATGCGGCCGATTACCCTTCATCCGGGTGGCCGAGATGTCGAGCCTCGGCCCCGAGAACATGGTGTTGTCCATGGTCGTCGTGGTGCTCGTCAGGCCCAACACCTCGTTCCATTCCAGACCGGTGACCTCCTGCCGCCGGAGCGGCAACAGCAGGAGCAACCGGATCAGGCTCCGGATGTGATCCGGCTCGTCCTCGACGGCGAGCCAGAGCCCCGCCAGATGCGCGAGATCGAGAACCCGCTTGGTGCCCTGTTGCAGGCGACGGAGGCTGGGCTCAATCCGGATGGGCTTCCTGATCTTGGGCGTCACGCCGGGCGGCAGCCTGCCGTCCTCCTCCGCCCACCGCAGCAGGCCCATGATCTGGGCATGAACCCTATTCGGCATGACCGAAACCCGTTTGGCGCGGCCGTCGATGGGGCGCTTGGACCGACGCTGCCGGTCTGCTGAGGGGCCGACCACTTCTCCTCTGGCCTTGGCCGAGGTGCCCTTCACCAGAAGCGTGAACAGCCGGGACAGGTCGGCGTGGCCGAGATCGATCAGCCGGAGGTGACCGATATGCGGCTCGACATGGTTTCGGAACAGCCGCCGGACGTTCTCGACGTAACGGGCGTCCCGGTTCCGCCGGATCAGAAGCTCGTCTTCGGTGTAGGTCTGGATCGCCTCCGAGACGGTGAGGGCCGTGGCCGGGCCATGAGCCGCTTTGGTTGCCCTCGGGTCCCGGCCAATGGCGATAGCGGCCTTGGCCTCAACCGCTTTCTGCCGCGCCTCCGCCACCGTCGCCGCATCGAGTCGAACACGGTGAAATACGTCGCCTACACGCCAGCGCATATAGAAGGTGCGCCGACCGGACGGATGAATGCGGGCAGAGAGGCCCCGGACGGTGGTGTCGCTCAGGTCCACCGGCTTGATGAGCCGTTTGGTGGCCCAGTCATCAAGGCGCCGGTCCGTCAGGGCGATTCGGCGGGAGGTCCGCCCAGCAGGCAAGGACGCCTTGCCGCCCACGACCTGCGAGACCGTCATATTCATCAGGGGCACGTCCAAGGACACGTCGAAGCTTGGGGAGGCGTATCCTATCTCGCGGATTTCCCGAAAGAATCTCCTGAATCTCGGTCACCAAGGACGCCATCCAGAACACCACCGACGAGTTCCGTGGCTCCCAGACGTGAAGCCTCCCTGTATGACTTGGCCGCCACCCGCGAGGGTTGGCGGCCTTCTTTTTGGGCGCTCAGCCCGGATCGATGCGCACCTCGACCCGGCGGCTCTCGATCGAAGACATGGCCGGCGTGGTGGCGCCCCGCCATTCGGTGCGGATGCGCGCGGCCTCGACGCCCTGCGCCTTGAGTTCATCCGCGACCACGGTGGCGCGCAGCCGGGAGAGCTGGGTATTGGCCTCGGGCGTCCCGGCCGGATCGGCGAAGCCCACCACCAGCAGCGGAACCTGCGGATACGCCCGGGCCAGCGCCGCCGCCTGCCGCAGCCCTTCCCGCGCCGGCGCATCCAGTGCGCCCGACCAGGCCTCGAAATAGACCGGATAGGCCTTGCGCGTGGTTTCGACGGCCTGGGTCGTCGCGGGCCCTTCGCCCGGCGGCGCGCAGCCGGCGAGCAGGCAGGTCAGGATCATGGCCTTCGCCAAGCGATTCATGGTCATCCTCCTGCGGTCGCCGGAGTGGCGCCGCGGGACGCAGGCTAGCAAACAGCCCAGCCCCGGTCAGGCATTCCGGTCAGGCATTCCGGTCGCCCTCGGGTCCGGTGCCGCCCTAGCGGCAGCCGTCGCCCCGTCGATCGAAGTTCAGCACGCGACTGTCGCGCACCTCGAAGGTCACGGCGCAGAACTCCGGTACCGAACTTCCGCCAAAACCGAAGCCCAGGCCGAGGCCACCGCCGACGCCGCTACCCCAGCGCCCGCTGCCGCCGCCAAAGCCGATCCCGAGGCTGGGGCTGACGGTGCTGGCCGGCGCCGAGGCCGTCTGGAACTGGAGAAAGCGCCGGCCTTCCGTCTCATAGACGCGCTGCGGAACGCCGAGATCCTCGATCAGGCGCGACTCCGGTCCACCGACATAGGTCGCCATGCGCTGATCGAAGGTGCCCGCATCGGGTCCCGCGCAGGCCGCAAGGGTCAGGAGGGCAACACAGGCCATCCGAGAGGCAGAAGAGGAGAACATGGCGCGCGCCTTCCACGAGATCGGTCCGGAGGGACAATGTCTCGTCGGGCATCGCGTTTCCAGAAGGGCTTCGGCAGGCCGCGCGGGGCGGCGGAAGAAGAGCCCGGAACGACAGGCGGCCGCCACCTCACATGATGGTGGCGAGCCACCCGCCGGACAGCGCGGCAATCACCATCGACAGGAAAGCTATGATCCAGGTCTCGCTCATCCCGAACCTCCAAACGCGAAGCCTCTCTAGCATAGCTACCTATAGTTGCAATTGATTCCTTAATAAAACCGGAACGACGGGTGCGCCTCCTATCCTCTCTGAAGGGCCACGGCACCGCACCGAGGCTTCTTGCAAACGCCTCTCATCCTCATCATTGTCCCGTCGGCCGAGCCCGGAGACCGCCTTGCAGAGTGAGCCTTTCGATTTCCTGCGGGGCGCCGCCGGCCGGGCGGGCCGGCGCCTGGTGCCGCCCCGGAGGCAGGACGAGGCGGCGGCGGAGGCGGTGCCGCTGCGCGCGCTGATGGCGCCGGGGGGCATGCGCCGCAGCCTTGACCTTTGCTCCGGCCATGCCGGCAGCGACCCTCGCGCCCTGCTCTCCCTCTGGAGCCGCCACTACTTCCACACCCTGATCCCGCCCGTGGTGGTGACCAGCCTGCTGGCCTTCCGGCGGCTTCCGCTGGCCGTCGCCGGGGCCGCGGTGCAACTCGATCCGCAGGGCTTTCCGGTCGCCGTGGTGCTGCCCCATGGCGGGCGGCCGGCACCCGCCCCCGAGGATCCCTTCCGGCGTTTCGCCGCGCTGGCCGATCAGCATCTGGCCCCGCTGATCGCGGCCTGGGCGGCGGAGCTGCGGGTCGCGCCCCGTCTGCTCTGGGCCAATGCCGCCGGCTACTTCGCCTGGGCCGTGCGGGAGGCGGCGGCGGAGGATGCCGAAGCCGCCCGGCCCGGCCTCGCGATCCTGGCGGCGGACCACCGCCCCGACGGGACGCCGAACCCGCTGCGCGAGCCGTTGCGGCTGGTCGAGGGGCCGCACGGCCCGGAGCCGCGCCGGACCGTCTGCTGCCTGCTCTACCGCCTGCCCGGCCGTGGGGAGTGCGGCCACTGCCCCCTCTCCCGCGCCGCGCCGCGATCCGGCCGGCCGGGCGGCGGCGGGCATGGCCCGACATGACGGCTTGGCAATCCGGCGCGGCCAAGCTACCGCGACGGTTATGGATCCCTTCCTGCCTGCCCTGATGCTGCTCTCCGGCGGCGCCTTCATCCACAGCCGCGCCAGCGTGCCGGAACTGCGCCCCGCCTCGGACGGCGCCGACGCCGCCTGGCGCCTGCTGGCGCGCTTCGCCTTCTTCCTCTGGATCGGCCTGCTGGTCTGGGGGCTCTACATGCGGCCGCTGCTGGTGGTCGGCCTCGGCTTCGCGCTCTCCCTGCTGTTCAACCTGCTGCTGGCCCTGCGCGGCCCGCGGCCGGTCTGGCCCGGCCTGTCCATGGTGCTTTGCGTGCTGGGCCTGGGCTGCGGCCTCTATACCGTGCTTGGCTGACATTGCGTCGCGGCCCTCTCACGGGCGGAGGAAAGGAAGACCATGCTCTTCGAAGGCTTCACGCTGGAGGAACGCGACATCGCCGGGCAGCGGTTGCGCCTGCGGCATGGCGGCAAGGGACCGCCGCTGCTGCTGCTGCACGGCAATCCGCAGACCCATCTGATGTGGCACAGGCTGGCCCCGGCCCTGGCGCGACGCTTCACGGTGATCAGCCCCGACCTGCGCGGCTACGGCTTCTCCGGCAAGCCGCCGGTCAGCGACGACCACGCCGCCTATTCCAAGCGGGCCATGGCCGCCGACATGCTGGGGCTGATGCGCGGCCTGGGCCATGCGCGCTTCCAGGTGATGGCGCACGACCGCGGCGCCCGCGTGGCGCACCGCCTGGCGCTGGACGCGCCGGAGGCCGTCCATCGCCTGGCGGTGCTCGACATCGTGCCGACCCTCGAGCATTTCGAGCGGACCGACATGGCCTTCGCCCTGGGCTATTATCACTGGTTCTTCCTGGCCCAGCGGCACGACCTGCCGGAGCGCATGATCCTGCGCGACGTCGAGGACTGGTTCGACCTGCAGACCTCGCGCGAGCCCAAGGACCGGAGCTTCTTCCACCCCGAGGCGCGCGCCGACTATTTCGCCGCGCTGCGGCAGCCCGGCACCGTCGCCGCCATCTGCGAGGACTATCGCGCCGCGGCCGGGATCGACCTGGAGCACGACCGCGCCAGCCGTGCCGCCGGGGAGAGGATCCGCTGCCCGCTGCTGGCGCTCTGGGGCGCCAGGGGCCGGATCGGCCAGTGGTATGCCCCGCTCGACATCTGGCGCGCCTATGCCGCCGGCCCCGTCTCCGGCGGGCCGGTGCCGAGCGGCCATTACCTGGCGGAGGAGGCGCCGGAGGCGGTGCTGGCCGCGCTCGACGGCTTCCTCGACCCCGCCGCCTGACCCCGCCCCATACGGACAACACCTGACACCGGACGGAGGATCATGATCCGCCCTGCCCTGCCCTGGCTGCTCCTGCCGCTTCTCGCCGGCTGCGCGCCGGCCCTGTACCAGCCCCCCGCCATCTCGGCCGCCGAGCAGCAGGCGGTCCTCGCCGAGATCGGCCAGGGCCAGGCGCCGGTCCGGCGCGAGCTGGGCGATGCCGAATCCCGCCTGGCCATCGCCCGCGTGGCGCGCCGCCTGGCGCCCGCCGGCAGCACCGTCTGCCAGGAGCTCGGGCGGAGCTGCCAGTGGCGCTTCATCTACGATCCGAGCCGCGAGCTGAACGCCGCCGCGACCGGCGAGGGCGATATCGTCGTCCAGCGCGGCGTCGCCGAATATGCCCGCACGGATGGCGAGCTGGCCTTCGTCATCGCGCACGAGATGGCGCACCACGCCGCCAACCACGTCCAGAGCACGACGCAGCGCGCCCAGCTCGGCGCCGCGCTGGGCGGCATCCTGGCCTCCCTCGCCGGCGCCTATGCGGGCGTCGCCACGGACGGGCTGGCCCAGGGGGCGGCGGGAATCGGCTCGCAGCTCGCCGTGATCTCCTACAGCAAGGCGCAGGAGCGCGAGGCCGATGCGCTCGGCGCCGCCATCCTGCGGCGCGCCGGCTACGACGTGGCCGAGGCCCGCAGCATGCTCCTGGCCATGGCGCGCCTGTCCGGCCGCAGCGAGACCGGCCTGCTCTCGACCCATCCGGCCGGTCCGGACCGCATCGCCTCCTTCGACGCGGCGATCGCCGGGATGCAGGCCGCCGGCTGGCGGGTCGGCGCCGCCCGGCCCTGAGCGGGGCGGCGCCGATCGGGGTCCGGGGCGCTTGGCGCGGGGCGGCGGCGGGCCTAGGCTGCATCCCCTTGCTGACATGTCGGAGTTCATCCCGCTGATGCCTGCCCTCGCCGGTCGCCTGAAGGACATCGCCGTTTCCGCCTCGGTCGTCATGGGCGTGCGCGCCCGCGCGCTCGCCGCCGAGGGCCACAAGGTCATCAGCCTGGCGAGCGGCGAGCCCGACTTCGCGACGCCGGACCACGCCATCGAGGCGGCGCACCAGGCGGCGCTGAAGGGCGACACCAAGTATCCGCCGACCGACGGCACGCCCGCCCTGAAGAAGGCGGTGCAGATGAAGTTCCGCCGCGACAACGGCCTCGACTACGCGCTGGACGAGATCCTGGTCGCCAATGGCGGCAAGCAGATCATCATGGACGCGCTGCTGGCCACCTGCGACCCCGGCGACGAGGTGCTGATCCCGGCGCCCTACTGGGTCAGCTACGCCGACATGGCGAAGCTCGCCACCGGCACGCCGACCTTCGTCAGCTGCCCGCAGAACAACGGCTTCAAGCTGCGGCCGGAGGATCTGGAGGCGGCGATCACGCCCAGGACCAAGTGGCTGATCCTGAACTTCCCGAACAACCCGACCGGCGCCGCCTGCTCGCGCGCCGAGATGCAGGCCATCGCCGAGGTGCTGCTGCGGCATCCGCATGTCTGGATCATGACCGACGACATGTACGAGCACCTGGTCTATGACGGGCTGGAGTTCTGCACCATCGCCGAGGTCGAGCCGCGGCTGAAGGAGCGGGTGCTGACCGTCAACGGCACTTCCAAGACCTATGCCATGACCGGCTGGCGCGTCGGCTTCGCCGGCGGGCCGAAGACGCTGATCAAGGCGATGGCGAACATGCAGGGCCAGCTCACCAGCGGCATCAGCACGATCAGCCAGGCCGCCGCCGTGGCCGCGCTGGAAGGGCCGCAGGATCTCATCGCCGAGCGCGCCGCGATCTACCGCGAGCGCCGCGACCTGGTCTGCGGGCTGCTGGCCGAGGCGCCGGGCCTGTCCTGCCACAAGCCCGAGGGCGCCTTCTACGTCTATCCGAACATCGCCGGCTGCCTCGGCAAGTCCAGCAAGGGCGGGCGCGCGATCGGCAACGACACCGACTTCGCCCTGGCGCTGCTGGAGGAGAAGCACGTGGCGACGGTGCAGGGCGCGGCCTATGGCATGAGCCCCTATATCCGCGTCTCCTACGCCACCGATACGGAGAGCCTGCGCGAGGCCTGCCGCCGCATCGTGGAGTTCTGCCGGGAGCTGTCGTGACCGCCGTCTCGCCCACGACCCGTCCCTTGCCCCATCCCCTCTCCATCCGGCCGGGCCGCGACGAGGATGCCGAGGGCTACATCCGGCTGATCGGCACGGCCTGGGCCGAGTACCCCAACTGCGTGCTGGACGTGGATGGCGAGGTGCCGGAGCTGCGCGCGCTGGCCACCTATTTCGCCACGGCGGGTGGCGCCGTCTGGGTGGCGGAGGCGGGCGGGCGGATCGTCGGCATGGTCGCCACCCGCCCGCTCGGCTCCGACCGCGCCTGGGAGATCTGCAAGATGTATGTCGAGGCGTCGCAGCGCGGCAGCGGCCTCGCGCATACCCTGCTGGGCGGCGCCGAGGCGCATGCCCAGGCAGAGGGCGCCGAGCGGCTGGTGCTCTGGACCGACACCCGCTTCGAGGCGGCGCACCGCTTCTACGAGAAGCGCGGCTATGTCCGGGCCGGCTCGATCCGCATCCTCGACGACATCTCGAAATCGCTGGAGTTCCGCTACGCCAAGCCGGCGCGGGGCCTGGTGGTGGAGGCGCTGGACGCCGCCGCCGCCGCCAGCGCCGAGCGCAACCTGGCCGAGATGCTGGTCACCTGCGTGGCCGACGGCGCCTGCCTCGACTATCGCGCGCCGCTGGCGCCCGAGGTGGCGCGCGCCGCCTGGCGCCGCGTCTCGGCCGAGGTGGCGATGGGCTCGCGCCTGCTGCTGGTGGCCTGGAAGGAAGGGCGGATGGCCGGCTCCGTGCAGCTCGACCTAGGCACCCCCCAGACCCAGCCGCACCGTGCCGTGGTGGCGCAGCTGCTGGTGCATCCCGACTTCCGCCGCCAGGGCGTCGGCCGGGCGCTGCTGCAGCGGGCCGAGCAGGCGGCGCGCGGCATCGGCCGCAGCCTGCTGACGCTGGACGGCCGCGCCGGCGATGCCGCCGAGCGGCTCTATCGCGCGCTGGGCTGGGTGGAGGCCGGGCGCATCCCGGGCTTCGTGCGCAATCCGGATGGCAGCCTGGGCGACCAGCTGTTCTTCTACAAGGCGCTCTGACGTCCCCTGACCGTTTCCGCCGTGGCGGTTGCCGTGCGGCCACCGCCACCCAGCCCTGTCCGCATCGGGTGGCGGTCGCGGAACCCGGCCGGGGGGAACGCCGTTTCCCTCGCGACCCCAGACCGCGAAGGAGGCTCACCATGCCCGATATCAAGCAGGCGAAGATCCTGATCCTGGCCACCGACGGCTTCGAGGAATCGGAGCTGACCGTGCCGCTGGAGAAGCTCCGCGCCCAGGGCGCCGAGGTGCATGTCGCGGCGCCCGAGGGCACGCGCGAGCCGGGCCGCATCCGCGGCTGGGACGGGTCCAGGACGCCGCCCGACTGGGGCCAGGCCGTCCCGGTGGACCGCGGGCTCGCCGAGGTGCAGGCCGCGGACTATGACGCCATCGTGTTGCCGGGGGGCCAGATGAACCCCGACCAGCTGCGGGCCGAGCCCGCGGTGCTGGATCTCGTCCGGGCCTTCGCCAGCGGCGGCAAGGTGGTGGCGGCGATCTGCCACGCGCCCTGGATCCTGGTCGAGGCCGGGCTGGCGAAGGGGCGCAAGATGACCTCCTTCGCCTCGATCCGCACCGATGTGGTCAATGCCGGCGCCGAGTGGAGCGACCAGCCCGTGGTGACCGACAAGGGCATCGTCACCAGCCGCAATCCCGGCGACCTGGAAGCCTTCGTGGCGAAGATCGTCGAGGAGGTGAAGGAAGGCAGCCACGGCGACCGCCGCGCCGCCTGAGCGCGACGATGGGAACGAGGGGGGACGGGGCGGAAATGCGCCCCGTCCCCGTTCCCGCCTACTTCAGGCCGGCGCAGAAGCGCCGGATGCGCGCGCAGGCCTCGGTGAGCGAGGCATCGTCGGTCGCGTAGCTGATGCGGAAGTGGCCCGGAAACATGAAGGCCGAGCCGTGCACGGCGGCGACGCCCTCATCCTCCAGCAGCGCGGTGACGAAATCCTCGTCCGTCTCGATCCGCTTGCCCGAGGCGGTGGTCTTGCCGAGGCAGCCATGCACCGAGGGGAAGACGTAGAAGGCGCCCTCGGGCGTCAGGCAGTGGATGCCGGGCGCCTGGTTCAGCAGCCCCACCACCAGATCGCGCCGCCGCTCGTAGACCTTGCGCATCGCCTCCACCGAATCCTGCGGCCCGGTCAGCGCCTCGATGGCGGCGGCCTGGGAGATCGAGGAGGTGTTGGAGGTGGACTGGCCCTGCAGCTTGTCCATGGCCTTGATCAGCGCCAGCGGCGCGCCGGCGAAGCCGATGCGCCAGCCGGTCATGGCATAGGCCTTCGAGCAGCCGTTCATGGTCACGGTGCGGTCCTTGAGCCGCGGCTCGACGGCGACCAGCGTGCTGGCCTTGAAGCCGCCATAGACCAGCTTCTCGTAGATGTCGTCGGTGAAGACCCAGACATCCGGGTGGCGCAGCAGGACCTCGGCCAGCGCCTTCAGCTCGGCGGGCGCGTAGGCGGCGCCGGTCGGGTTGGAGGGGTTGTTCAGGATCAGCCACTTGGTCTTCGGCGTGATCGCGGCCTCAAGCTGCTCGGGCGTGATCTTGAAGCCCTGGTTCTGGCCCGCGGGCACGATCACCGGCTTGCCGCCGGCCAGCGAGACGATGTCCGGATAGCTGACCCAGCAGGGGGCGGGGATGACGGCCTCGTCGCCATCGTCGATGGTCGCGAGCAGCGCGTTGAAGATCACCTGCTTGCCGCCGGTGGAGACGACGATCTCCTCCGGCTTGTAGTCGACGCCGTGCTCGCGCCGGAAGTAGGTGGCGCAGGCCTCACGCAGCGCGCGGGTACCGGAGACGTCCGTGTAGCGCGTCTCGCCCTTCTGGATCGCCGCGATCGCCGCGTCCTTGATGTTCTGCGGCGTGTCGAAGTCCGGCTCGCCGGAGGACAGGCCGATGACGTTCTTGCCCTCCGCCTTCAGCGCCCGCGCCTTGGCGGTGATGGCGATGGTCTGCGAGGGAGCGATGCGGTCGAGCCGCTCGGCGGTCAGCTTCATGGTAGGGACGGATCCAGGACGAAAAGACGCCGGACCCTACCCCTCTCCGGGCGGCGGCGGCAACCCGCGCCAGGGCCGGAGCGCCCTCCCCGCCGCCGCATGGCGGCCCCGGCCGGACGACTCGGCCGGCCGCTCAGTCGGCCACCACGCGGCGATAGAGGTGCCAGGTGGCGTGGCCCAGCACCGGCAGCACGACGGCGAGGCCGACGAAGAGCGGCAGGCTGCCCAGCGCCAGAAGGCCCGCCACGATCAGGCCCCAGAGCAGCATCGGCCCCGGATTGGCGCGCACCGCCCGGAGCGAGGTGCGGATCGCGGTCCCCGCATCCACCGCGCGGCCCTCCGCCGCCCGGTCGAGCAGCAGCGGGAAGGAGACGACCGTCAGCGCCAGCACCGCCAGGGCGAAGACCCCGCCCACCAGGTTGCCCAGCACGATCAGCCGCCAGCCCTCGGGGGTGCGGAACAGCTGCTGGACGAACTCCGCCACCGACAGGGCCGGCGGCAGCGCCCCCAGCGTCATGCCATGGATCAGCCGGGCGGCGAGCAGCCAGAGCAGGAAGAGGCCGAGCAGCATCAGCCCGAGCCCGAGGATCGACAGGATGGCCGGCGAATGGCGCACGTCGAAGGCATTCGACCAGCTCACCGGCAGGCCGCGCTCGCGCCGCCGGCTGAGTTCGTAGATGCCGAGCGCCGCCACCGGCCCGATCAGCGCGAAGCCGGAAAGCATCGGCCAGAAGAGCGGCATGACCGACCGCCCGGCCATGGCCTGGGCGGCGATCAGCCCGATCACCGGGTAGATCACCGCCAGGAAGACGAGCTGGGTCGGGTTGGCCTTGAAGTCACGCCAGCCGGCGGCCAGCGCCTCCCGCACATCGGCCACGCCGATGCGGCGGATGGCCGGCACGCTCGGCACCCCGCCGCGCTCCAGGATCAAGGTGGTCGCCATGGTCAGCCTCCCCTCGCGCCGCGTCATGGCGCGGCGGCGTTGTGCCTCGCTGCGGAGGGCCCGATGGAGGTCTGACCGCCGCGCCGTCAGCCCGGCCGGGTCGTCCACATTTCTGGCATCTGGGTCGTGCCGTGGCCGATACAAGCGGCGGCGCGGCGCGGCCTCACCGCCGCCGCAGGAGGCGCAGCGCCAGCAGCCCGAGCCCGCCTGCCAGCCCGGCCAGCCCCAGGATCACCACGGCCAGGGCGTTCACCTCCGGCGTCAGGCCGAGGCGCAGCATGGAGAAGATCACCATCGGCAAGGTGGTCCCCGCCGGGCCGGAGACGAAACTCGCCACCACGACGTCATCGAGCGACAGGGTGAAGGCCAGGAGCCAGCCGGCCAGCAGGCTCGGCGCCATCAGCGGCAGGGTGACGGTCAGGAAGGCGGTGGCCGGGCCGGCGCCGAGGTCGCGCGCGGCATCCTCGAGCTCCGGCTCCATCTCGGCCAGCCGCGCCTGCGCCAGCACCGCGGCATAGGCGGCACCGATGGTGGCGTGCGCCAGCAGGATGGTGAGCGCGCCGCGCTCGGCCGGCCAGCCGGTGGCCCCCTCCAGCAGAACGAAGAGCAGCAGCAGCGAAAGGCCGATCACCACGTCCGGCAGCACCAGCGGCGCCCCCGCCAGCCCGCCGAGGATCGCCCGGCCGCGGAACGGGCCATGCCGCGCCAGCACCCAGCCGAGGGCGCCGCCCAGCAGCGTGGCCAGGCTGGCGGCGCCGAGGGCCACCCGCAGCGACAACCAGGCCGCCTCCAGCAGCCGCCCGTTCGCCGCCAGGGCCTCGAACCAACGCAGCGAGAAGCCGCCCCACTGGAACGGGATGCGGTCGGCGCTGAAGGCGTAGAGCACCAGCAGCACGACCGGCAGCCAGAGGAAGGCGAGGCCGCAGCCGAGGCCGATCCAGGCCCAGGGCAGGGACAGGGGCCGGCGCCTCACCGCCGCGCCTCCAGCCGCTGGAACAGCAGGATCGGCAGCAGCAGGGCGAGCAGCAGCAGCACCGCCAGGGCGGCCGCCACCGGCCAGTCTCGGTTCTGGAAGAACTCCTGCCACAGCACCCGCCCGACCATCTGCGCCCCCGGCGGGCCGAGCAGCTCGGGGATGACGTATTCCCCGGCGGCGGGGATGAAGACCAGCAGGAAGGCCGCCGCCGCGCCGGGCGCCACCAGCGGCAGGGTCACGGTGGCGAAGGCGGTCCAGCGGCCGGCGCCGAGATCCGCCGCCGCCTCCTCCAGCGCCGGGTCGAGGCGGGAGAGGCTGGCGTAGAGGGGCAGCACCGCGAAGGGCAGGTAGGCGTGCAGCATGCCGAGCAGCAGCGCCGGGGTGGAGTAGAGCAGCGGCAGCGGCGCCTCGATCAGCCCGAGGGAGAGCAGCACGCCGTTGATCCAGCCCTCGTCGCGCAGGATGCCGATCCAGGCGCCGAGGCGGGGCAGGAAGCCGGTCCAGAAGGGCAGCAGCATGGCGAGCAGCAGCGGCCCGCGCCAGGCGGGGCCGGCGCGGACGATGCCGAACGCCATGGGGAAGCCGAGCAGCAGGCAGAGCGCCGCCGTGGCGCCGGCGGCCTGGACCGAGCCCAGGAAGGCGCCGCCGTAGAAGCCGTCGCCCAGGATCAGCGCGAAGGCCTCCGGATTGGCGCCCCGCCCCTCGCTCCCCTGCCCTCCGCTCCAGGGCAGGGTGAAGGGCGGCACGCCGTCGGCCGGCCAGGACAGCGCGATGGCCAGCACCAGCAGCAGCGGCGCCGCGACCAGCGCGAGCAGCCAGGCGGCCGGCAGCAGCCGCGTCAGCAGCGCGGCGGGCGTCGCCCTCACGCGGCCAGCGGCACCAGCGCGGCCGCCTCCCAGCCCAGGCGCAGCACGGCCCCGCGCGGCGGCGGCGGGCCGTCCTCCTCGGCATGGCCGACGCGCAGCAGGGCGCCGCCGCCGGCGCGCACCAGCAGCAGGCTGTCATCGCCGCGGAAGGCCACCTCCTCCACCACGCCCTCCACCGTGTTCTCGCCCGCGACCGTGGCGCGGGCGATGCGCTCCGGCCGCAGCGCCAGGGCCGTGGTCGCCGCCGGCAGCGCCGCCGGGCGCAGCGCGACGCCGAGGGCAGGGCAGTCGAAGCCGCCGCGCCCGTCCGGCCGCCCCTCCAGCACATTGGCGCCGCCCAGGAAGCCGGCCACGAAGCGCGTCGCCGGGCGCTCGTAGACGGCGCGCGGCGGGCCCTGCTGCACCAGCCGCCCGGCCTCCAGCACGGCCACGCGGTCGGCCAGCGACAGCGCCTCCTGCTGGTCGTGCGTCACCATGATGAAGGCGGCGCCGGTCGCCCGCTGCAGGGCGCGCAGCTCGAAGCCGGTGCGCTCGCGCAGATGCGCGTCCAGCGCGCCCAGCGGCTCGTCCAGCAGCAGCAGGCGGGGCCGCTTGACCAGGGCGCGGGCCAGAGCGACGCGCTGCCGCTGGCCGCCCGAGAGGCGCTGCGGCATGCGGCCCTCCAGCCCCTCCAGCCCGACCAGGGCGAGCGCCCCGGCCACGCGGCGCTCGCGCTCGGCCCGCGGCACGCCGTCGCGCCGCAGGCCATAGGCGATATTGGCCGCGACGCTCAGATGCGGGAACAGCGCGTAGGACTGGAACATCATGTTCAGCGGCCGCGCATGCGGCGGCAGCGGCGCGAGGTCCTGCCCCGCGAGGTCGAGCCGGCCGGCATCGGCCGTCTCGAAGCCGGCGATGACGCGCAGCAGCGTGGACTTGCCCGAGCCCGAGCCGCCGAGCAGCGTCAGGAACTCGCCGGGCGCGACGTCGAGGTCGAGCCCGTCCAGCGCCAGATGGTCGCCGAAGCGCTTGACCAGGCCACGCAGCGAGAGCAGCGGCGGGATGGCCGGCAAGGCTCAGCGCCCGGCCTTGATGCGGTTCCAGCTGCGGCTGCGCCCCCGCTCCACCGCCGGCGCCAGGGTGGTGGCGATGAAGGTCCGCTGCAGCATCTCGGTCGTCGGATAGACATTCGGGTCCTGCCGCACGGCGGGATCGACCAGCGCCGTCGCCGCCGGGACGGCGTTGGGGTAGCGCACCTGGTTGGTGATGCCGGCCATCACCGCGGGCCGCAGCAGGAAGTCGATGAAGGCATGCGCCGCCGCGGGGTTCGGCGCATCGGCCGGGATGGCCAGCATGTCGAACCAGAGCTGCGCGCCTTCCCTCGGCTGCACGTAGCCGATATCGACGCCGCGCCCGGCGGCCTGGGCGCGCGCCCGCGCCTGGATGACATCGCCGGAATAGGTCAGGGCGACGCAGTACTCGCCGGTGGCCAGCGCGTCCATGATGTTGCCGCTGGCGGTGATGGCGCGGACATAGGGGCGGATCGCCAGCAGCGCCTCCTCGGCGGCGCGCTGCGAGGCGGCGTCGGTGGCGTTCGGGTCGCGGCCCAGCCAGCGCAGCACCGAGGGGAAGACATCCGTCGCGCTGTCCATCACGGCGATGCCGCAGCGGGCGAGGCGCTGCGCGTTCTCGGGTTTCATCAGCAGGTCCAGGCTGTCGAGCGGCACGCCGGGCAGGAGCTCGCGCACGCGGTCGATCCGGATGCCGAGGCCCACCGTGCCATAGAGGTAGATGGCGCCATGGCGGTTGCCCGGGTCGCTCGCCTCCACCTGGCGCAGCAGGAGGGGATCCTGGTTGCCCCAGTTCGGGATCCGGTCGCGGTCGAGCGGCAGCAGCGCGCCGGCGCGCACCAGCCGGGCGAAGGTCGGCTCGCTCGTCGGCACGATGATGTCGTAGCCCGAGCGCCCCGCGGAGAGCTTGCCCTCCAGCGTCTCCAGGCTGTCGAAGACATCGTAGCGGATGCGGATGCCGGTCTCCTGCTGGAAGCGCGCCACCGCGTAGGGATCGATGTAGTCGGACCAGTTGTAGACGTTCAGCACCGGCGGCTGCTGCGCCGCCACCGGACCTGGCGCCCCCAGGGCCAGAAGGACGGGCAAGGTCAGGGCGAGGAAGCGTCGGAGCATGCGGCGGTGATCCTGCGGCGTTGCGGAGCGCGCCCAGGCTAGTGGCGGGCGCGGCGCGGGTCCACGCCGGAAGGGCCGGGCCGGAAAGAAAATGTACCCATCAATCTAGGATTATTTTCTTGACATCCCCTCCCCCCTCCGCTAACTCCGCTGCATCAACGGCCGAGTTGCGCCCACCGCCCGCGCCCCGGCCCGCCCCCCGAGGTCCTCGAGCCCCGTCCCTCCCGCCCCGCGCGCCCCCCCGGCGCCGGGGCTTTTTTCGTGCCGGTCGCCGCGCCCGCACCAGGAGATGCGCATGCCCTTCGATCCCCGCGGATTGTCGCCGCTGAGCAGCACCGGCAGCTTCACGCTCTGGCTCTACGTCACCACCGACACCCGCGCCGCCATCCTGGCGCAGGGCTATTTCGCCAGCGCGGCGGACCGGTTGCTGCCCGGCCACATCCTCGTGGCGCAGGCGGCGGATTCGCTGAACTTCCTGCCGGTGCAGAGCAGCGGCCGGGTCGGCAACGGCGTGGTGCTGGATGCCTCGGCGGCGCCGCTGCGGCTGGCCGCCTCCTCCGCCCTCGGCCTCGCCTTCAGCCTGCCGCCGGTCGATGCGGCGACGCGCAGCGTGGCGCTCGATGCGGTGCCGGCCGGCCTCTACATCGGCCGGGGCTTCGCCGTCAGCGCGCGCGTCGGCGGGCCGATCGCGGCGCTCGAGTTCAGCATCCTCGATGCCGGCGGCGGCGTGGTGGCCGGGCCCGTGACCAGCAGCGTCGCCAATGGCGCGGCCTCGGCCAGCTTCACCGCCCCCGCGCCCGGCACCGGCTACCGCATCCGCGTCCGCGACCCGCTGGAGCCGCTGGCGACGCACACCTCCGCCAGCTTCGTCGTCACCGAGCCCTTCGCCCTGCTGACCGAGACGGGGGCGAGCATCTCCGGAGAGAGCGGCGGCGAACTCCTGCTCTGACCCGGCACGCCCTTCCCGCCCCTCCCCCCAAGGATCTCCCGATGTCCGACAAGAAGATCAGCGAACTGCCCGCCGCCGCCACCCTCAGCGACGCCGATCTGACGCCCGTGGTGCAGGGCGCGGCCACGCTGGCCGAGACGCGCGGCGCCAGCATCGCGGAGCTGCGCGGCGGCATCCTGGTGGAACGCGCCCGCCATGTGCGCGACTACGGCGCCGTGGGCGACGGCCTCACCGACGACACGGCGGCGATCCAGGCCGCGCTCGATGCCGCGGCCGCGGCGGGCGGCGGCGCCGTCCTGCTCGGCCCGCGCCGCTACCGGGTGGCCGCGGCGGAGCTGGAGGTGAAGGACGGCGTCTTCCTGCAGGGCCGCCCGGGCAGCGGCGGCTGGCGCCAGGACGGCGACTTCACCACCCTCGGCTACGCGATCCTGCTCAGCCCCGCGCGGACCATCCGCATCCGCCGCAACGCCGGGCTGCAGGGCATCGCCGTGCTGCGCGAGGGGCTGACGGCGCCGCGGACGCTGCGCGAGGGCTTCGCCGCCGCCGCCGCCTTCACCGGGACGGCGATCACCGTGGGCGACGGCGGCAGCGGCAACTCCGCCGGCAACGGCGCCGACGCGCTGCTCTCGCGGCTGCTCATCCTCGGCTTCGACTGGGGCATCCGCAGCGACGGCAACGCGCGCCTGCGCGTCGAGCAGGTGCTCGGGGACTGCACCAACGGCCTCTACCTCGGCCGCTCCTACGATGTCTCGCGCATCAGCGAGGTGAACTGGCACCCGCTGGTCACCGCCTCGCGCGGCTGGTCGGCGCAGCGCGTCCCCGTCGCCGGCATCGCGGCCGGCCCGGCGGGGCTGTTCCGCGTGACCACCGCCACGGCGCACGGGCTGGCGACCGGCGACCTCGTCAACATCGCCGAGGTCGGCGCCTCCGGCGCGCCCTCGCTCTGGGGCCGCTGGACCGTGACGGCGGTGGACGCCACCACCCTCGACCTGCAGGGCAGCAGCTTCACCGCGGGCTGGACCTCGGGCGGCGCGGTCTACTTCACGGCGAACCGCCGCCCCGGCATCGCCTACCAGGCCTATGACTGCGACATGGCCAGCTTCGAGAACTGCTTCGAGTACGGCCACGACATCGGCTTCGACATCGGCGACGAGGTGCATTCCTGCAGCTTCATCAACACCGGCACCGATGCCTGGGTGGACATGGCCGACCCGCAGACGATCGGCATCCGCATTCGCGGCACCGCGCTGCGCAACAAGTGGATGGGCGGCTTCATCTCCTCCAAGGGCTGCTCGCTGCAGGTGATGACCACCGGCTCCGAGCAGCATGAGGTGATCGGCGTCAATGTCACCGGCGGCGCGCGCCGCGTCGCCGAGGTGCTGTCCGGCCAGGTCTCGCTGATCGGCTGCGACTTCACCGGCCCTCCCGGCACCAGCAACGTGACCGGCAGCACCATCCATCTCGGCGCCTCGGCCGGGCCGGTGATCGTCGCCGGCTGCGACACCGGCGCCGTCACCTTCACCGCCGACAGCGCGGCGGCGATGCGCCGGCTGCAGCTGCTCGGCAACCGCGGCGCGGTGCAGACCACGCAGCGCATCGCCGCCGGGCGCGTCGAGCTCGCCTCTGTCAGCGCGGCCGGCGCCATCGAGACGCGGCTCTCGGCCGATACCGACGGCGCCGTCAACCTGCACCAGCGCGGCACCTCCGCCGGCGCCCAGCTGCGGCTGTACAAGGCGGGCGCCGCCACCGCGGCGGTGACGGCGGCGAGCATCGCCGTCAGCGGCAACGACTGCGTCTTCGCCGGCGACAGCGGAAACCTCAACCCGTCCTTCATCTTCGGCGGCAGCGGCATGACCGCGGCACAGACCCTGCGCCTGCGCCGCCTCTCCACCACGCCGGCGGCGAACGACCGCCTCGCCGTGCTGGAGGCCAGCGGCAACAACAGCGGCGGCAGCGAGCAGGTCTTCGGCCGGCTGGTCGCGGTCGCCGAGACGGTGGCGGCGGGCAGCGAATCGGGCGCGCTGGTGCTGGAGACGCGCTCCGGCGGCAGCGTGGCGGAGCGCCTGCGGCTGGCCGGCAACGGCACGCTGACGGTCGCCGGCCCGGTGGTCCTGCCGGCCGACCCGACATCGGCCCTGCAGGCCGCCACCAAGCAGTATGTCGACAGCCAGTTCACCGCGCGGCGCATGACCACCCTGGCGCTGGCCACGACCACCGTGCTGACCCATGCCGCGCATAACGGGCGGATGCTGATCGCCAATCCCGGCGCCGCCCTGTCGCTGAGCTGGGCGAACACCGGCGACGGCTTCAGCTGCAGCGTCATCAACCGCACCGGCGCGGACCTGGCGCTGAGCCTCGCGGGCTTCACCGGCAACACCGCGCCCACCAACAGCGACGGCTACACGCGCATCCGCGCCGGCGGCGTCGCCACGCTGATGACCTATTCCCCGGACGGAGGCGCCACCCGGATCTGCCACCTGGCCGGGGCGGGGGCGCCCTGATGACGCCGGGGATGGTCATGCCGGGCCTGCTCGGCGGGCCGGGCGGGCTGCGCCTGCTCGGGCCCGGCTATGCCGGCCGGCTCGCCACGCTGCGCGCCGGCGGCGCGCTGGCGGCGGATGCCTCCGGCGCCTTCCGGCCGGTGGCGGCGAACCAGCCGCGCTTCCAGGGGCCCGCCGGGCGCCTGCTGGTCGAGGCGGCGGGCGGCAACGCCATCCGCAACCCGCGGATGGAGGGCGCGGCGGTGGGCAGCCAGCTCGGCGCCGGCGCCAGCCTGCCCAGCTTCTGGGCCACCGTCATCTCGCTCGGCCTGCGGATCGGGGTGATGGATGTCGGCAGCGAGGACGGCCTGCCCTGCATGGACCTCCGCCTCTACGGCACCCCCACCGCCACCGGCGCCGTGCGGCTGTCGATGGAAGCCGCCAACGCGGCGGCGGCGCAGGGGCAGGGCTGGACGCTCTCCTGCTTCCTGCGGCTGCTCGCCGGCAATCTCGGCACCTCCGTCGCCCGCACGCAGATCGTCGAGCGCAGCGGCGGCGGCGGCTTCCTCACCAGCACGACGGGGCCGGCCATGGCACCCGGCCCCGGCGCGCTGGCCGGGCAGCGGTCGGTGCATCAGCACAGCGTCGCCCTCGCCGCCACCACGCAGGTGACGCCGGAATTCACCCTGTCGGTGGAGGGGGGCGTGGCGCTCGACGTGACGCTGCGCCTGGGCGCGCCGCAGCTCGAGGCGGGCGGGCGCGCCACCACGCCGGTCTTGCCGCCGGCCGGCCAGCCCGGCGTCGCCGCGCGCGCGGCCGACCAGCCCTCCTGGACGCCGCAGGGCGGGCTCGGCGGCGCCGGCACGGTGCTGCTGCGCGCCCTGCTGCCGGCCACGAACGCCCTGGCGGATCAGGGGCTGCTGCAGCTCGACGACGGCACCGATGGCAACCGCCTCGCCCTGCTCAACCCCGCCGGCGGCACCGCGCTGCGCGCCCTGGCGCAGGCGGGCGGCGCCACGCTCGCCAGCCTGGCCCTGGGCGAGATGACGCCGGGCGTGCCGTTCCGGCTGGGCCTCGCCTGGTCGGCCACGGGCCTCGCCGCCTGCCTGAACGGCGGCGTCGTCGCCGGCGCCACGGCGGCCTTGCCGGGCGGCCTCGGCCGCCTGCTCGCCGGCCATGCCGCCGCCGCCCTCGACCGGGCGGCGAATGGCGAGATCGAGGCCATCGAGCACCGGCCGGTGCGCCTGCCCGACGCCGCGCTCCAGGCCCTGACCGCCGCGGCCTGAGCGCGGCCTCCCGTCCCCCCTCTCCCGACAAGGACCGAGACCCATGCCCACCCTGACCGACTATGCCCGCAACATGCTGGCGCGCGCGCTCTGCGCCCGTTCGCCCAGCCTGCCCTCGACGGTCTATCTGGCGCTCGGCACCGGCGCCACCGCCGCCGGCCTGAGCGGCGAGCCCGTGGGCAACGGCTATGCCCGCCAGCGCGTGACCTTCACCGGCACCGGGCTGCAGCGCAACGCCGACGTCATCCGCTTCGTCTTCAATGCCAGCTTCACCGTGAACGGCGTGGCGACGACGCTCAACCTGACGCATCTCTGCCTCTACGACGCCCTCTCGGGCGGCAACCCCCTCGCCTATGGCAGCCTGGCGCAGCCGGCCGCGATCACCGGCCCCGGCACCGTCACGGTCGCCGCCAACGCCCTGACCATCGACAGCCTCTGACCCTCCGCCCTTCCAGCAGGAGCGCCTTCCCCATGAGCGCATGGATCCGCAACCAGATCGCCCAGCCCAGCACCTGGCGGGGCCTGTTCCTCATCATGGCCTCGGGCTTCGGCATCACCCTCTCGCCGGAGCTGCAGAGCGCGCTGCCGAACTTCGCCGTCGCGGCGCTGGGTCTCTACGAGGCGCTGCGCCGGGAGGTGACGGCGCGCCGGGCCGGGCCGGACGCCGGCGGCTAGCCGGCAGGCACTCCGGCGCGGCGCCCTGCCGCGCCGGCCTTTTCAGGATGCACCCGATTGACGCCTCGCCCGCGGACCGGAAGGATCGTCCCCAGACAAGAACAACGAGGCTTCCGATGTCCCTGCGATCCCTCCGCGCCGGCCTGCTCGCCGCCGCGGCGCTGCTCGGCCTGTCCGCCCTGCCCGGGGCCGCCCGCGCCGGCGCGACCTTCGATGCCATCAAGGCGCGCGGCACCCTGAACTGCGGCGTGAACGTCGGCAGCGCCGGCTTCTCGCAGCCCGACAGCCAGGGCGTCTGGCGCGGGCTCGACGCCGATCTCTGCCGCTTCGTCGCCACCGCCCTGTTCGGCGATCCGGCCAAGGTGCGCTTCCTGCCGCTGACGGCGCAGCAGCGCTTCACCGCCGCCCAGGCCGGCGAGGTGGACGTGCTGATCCGCCAGACCACCCTGACCCTGTCGCGCGACACCACCCTCGGCCTGCGGATGGTGCATCCCTACCTCTATGACGGCCACGGCTTCATGGTGAGGAAGGCGGCCAATCTCGGCGGCATCGCGGAACTCGGCGGCGCCACCGTCTGCCTGCTGCAGGGCACCACGAACGAGGTGGTCACGGCCGACTGGGCGCGCACCGCCGGGGTGCAGATCCAGCCGGTGCTGTTCGACCGCATCGACGTCGCCGCCCAGGCCTTCTTCTCCGGCCGCTGCGACGCCATCGGCACCGATGCGACGCAGCTCGCCTCCGCCCGCTCCACCGCCCCCAACCCGGGCGACTACGTCATCCTGCCCGAGCGGATCTCCAAGGAACCCTACGGCCCCGTGGTCCGCCGCGACGACCCGGAATGGTTCGACGTCATCCGCTGGGTCACCATGGCGGTGGTGCAGGCGGAGGAGCTGGGCGTGAACAGCACCAACGCGGAGAAGATGCGGGCCGAGAGCAGCAATCCCGAGGTGCGCCGCCTGCTGGGCGTCACCCCCGACACCGGGCAGAACCTGAAGCTGCCGCAGAACTGGGCCTATGACGCCATCCGCAAGGTCGGCAACTACGGCGAGATCTACGACCGCAACATCGGCCCGAAGACGCCGCTCGGGCTGGAGCGGGGCATGAACGCCCTCTGGACCGAGGGCGGCCTGCTCTACGCCTGGCCGATGCGCTGAGACGGGCCGGCCGCGCGACGCGGGATTCCGCCGCCGCGCGGCACAAAGGGGCTTGCGCGGGGCCGCGCATCCCCCTAGGAACCGCCTCGCTTTCCCGGCGCCCGCTGCTGTAGCTCAGTGGTAGAGCACTCCCTTGGTAAGGGAGAGGTCGACAGTTCAATCCTGTCCAGCAGCACCATCTACCCCCTTGTTTCGGAAGGCTAAAGCCGTCCCTCAAGGGAATGCTCCACCGCACTCTGTGTCAGAATCGTCCAATGTGGACCCTCTATGGGTCAGTCCGTGCTCATGCCGAGATATGCCAGAATCTCAGAAATAACTTTCCTGGGTATCGGGTGGATGTACGTCATGAGGATTCTTTGGGTTTTCCAATCCATCCTATGCCGGACGTACTCTCCTTTTTCCTCGAAGGCGTAGTGCCAGCTTGCACAGGAGTGCCTCAGAACGTGAAGGCTAATCTCCTCGGGTTTAGGCAGCCCAGCAGCTTCCGCCGTGAGCCTTAGCTGCTGGTTCATGAGGCTGCCGAACTCGTCAACGGATTTAAATGCGGTTCCATCCGGGCGCCGGAGAATGGGGCCACAGGGACTTTCTAGCCGATCACGAAGTTCACCGAGGATTTGTAAGGTCCTAGAGGCTGATCTGGTTTATTAGCCCTCCGCTTTATCAGGGGCGACAGTCAAACAAAGCAATGTTGTAATACTGTATTCAAAAGACATCATTTTTGAACTTGTCCGTTCGCAGATGGACACCTCGAAATATCCGCTGCTGCATGGCCGTTGGGAGCGGGATGGTTGTGTCCGGTCGTGACGCGCCCCTGCTGATGGAGCTGGATGATGGGCTTGGCGCCGCTGGCGCCACTCTTTGTGGAGCCGCCGGGCTATGCGGGCGCAGTTCGGCTGTTGAGCCAGGCGAGGCGGGTGAAGTTATAGGCCAGATTGGCGATGCCGATCTTCACCCGCGCCCTGGCCATGCCGATGGTGCGGACGAACAGCGCCATGCGGTGCTTCTGAGCAGCAAAAACATGCTCGATACCCGAGCGGATCCGGGCGCGTGAGGCATTGGCCTTCGCCTGCTGCTCAGAGAGTTCGCGCCGAGGTGGTCGGCGGAACAGGATGCGCTTGCTCAGGCCGCGCCGTTCCAGCGCTTCCAGATTGCGCTTGGTGCGGTAGGCGGTGTCGGCCCAGACGCGGCTGGCGGTGTTCTCAGGAGTCCAGCAGGCCAGCAAAGCTGCGGCTGTCGTGTTGGGCTGCATTGGTCACCGTCCAGCAACGGATCAGCCCGTGCCGTCGGTCGATGCCGATGTGGCTCTTGTAGCCGAAGATAGGCACCGCGATCTGGATGGCCTGCCGCTGATGGCCTTCTGATTTGGGTTTGGTCCTGCCGCGCTTGAGCGTCCAGCGGGCATCCCGGTCCTTCTGCGCCCGCTTGGCTGGCGACCAGTCCTCGGGTGTACCGCCCTCCCGGATTGTCGCCTTGTCCTCGATGCTGAGTCTCTGGCGCGGTGCGGCAATGATCGTAGCGTCGATAATCTGCCCGCCCATGGCCAGATAACCCTTGGACGCCAGCACCTCGTCAAAGCGGCGGAACAGGCCCTTGATGGCACCGGCCTGCTTGAGCTGTTCGCGATAGAGCCAGATCGTCTTGGCATCCGGCACCGCCTGGTGCAGAGCAAGGCCCGCGAAGCGCATGAAGGATAGCCGGTCCCGCAGTTGGAACTCGGCCTGATCGTCCGAGAGACCGTAGAGCGCCTGCAGCACCAGGACGCGGAACATCAGCACAGCGTCATAGGACGGACGCTCGCCGCGGCTACGGTCCGACCGCGCCAGGGCTGCATCCAACACGGGGCGGAAGATCTCGAAGTCGACCACCGCTGCAAGCCGCTCCAGCGGATCACCCGCAGCAGATAGCGCCGCATACCGCTCATCAACATCGAAGAAGCCGGGTTGCCTCGCCATTCCTACCGCCTCCGTTGATCAGAGCCAGAGAATCAGATTGGCGCGTCAAGAACGAGGTTCTTCGAAGTGTCCATGCGCTTATCAGGGTGCATGTCCCGGTCGTCGAGCGCCCGGCGACGACACTACCATCGTGCTGCTTGCGCACGACAAGACGGTCACGCCGCGCCTCTTCACCTGTGCCCTTCCACAGTTGAATCACGTCAGATGAATACAGGGACCGCTTCGGTCATGACTGCGCCAAACTGCCTCGCTGCGCCTCACCTGCTTCCGCTGAAGGATGAGGACAGGGCTGCGCCGACGAGGCGGAGCGGCCCTGTCTTCAGAGGTCAGGCCGGGAAGATATCCCGCCCTTCGAACTGGCCGTGCTGGATGTAGTGGGCCAACGGATTGAGGCCGGCCTGGGCAACGTCATCATGACGGGCTAGATAGGCGTCCCCGTCGAAGGCCGCGCTCGGGCCTCGGTGCTCCGCCGCACCGAATTGCAGGTAGTGCTCCAGGGGGTTCACCCCCGCCTTCTGCACGTCATCATACCGAGCCAGATACCAGTCGGTGTCGAAGAAGGCGTTGGCGTCGCGCCCCTCCTGCCAGCCGAAGTCCATGTAGTGCTGCGTGGCGTCCACGCCTTCCTTCGCCACATCGGTATAGGTCGCGTAGTAGAAGGTGGCATCGACCAGGGGGTTCTGCGCGCCGGTCGCGTGCGGCGTCGCCTGGATGGCGTCGCGCCCCTCGGCCTCACCATGGAGCAGGTAGTGCAGCAGGGGGTTCAGGCCCTCCCTCACCACGTCGTCGTTCGCCGTCAGATAGGCGGCGCCGTCGAAGGAGAAGCTGGCGTCGCGGCCTTCCTTCCAGCCCGAGGCCATGTAGTGGTCGAAGGCACTGACGCCGGCGGCCAGCACGTCCGGGTTCTGGTTGAGGTAGAAGGAGATGTCGAAGTGGCTGTTGGGATCGCGCCCCTCGGCGGCGCCGAACTGCAGGAAGTGCTGGAGGGGATCGACGCCGGAGGCCGCCACGTCACCGTTGTTCTTCAGGTAGTAGGCCACATCGAACAGCGGCAACACGGATGACCAGTCGTGCTGCGGCAGGGTCGGCGGTTGCGGGTCAGTTGGCGTCTCGGGAACAACCGGAGCGGTGCCGAGCTCAAGGAAGTTCTTGCCCAGTTGGATGCCCGCCAGTTCGGGTGCGACATGGGTGCCTTCGGCTGTCAGGTCGGTGCGCCAGATCACGGCGTCCGAGATCCCCCAGGCGGCTTCCTGGAAAATGAAGCTGCCGTCGGCGAGTTTCGTGACACTGTCGGCGGACAGGTTTCTCGGTACGTCGCTCCCACTCAGGATCTCGGTCGTGCCCATGCCATCGACCAGCAGGAGACTGCGCGTCTCCTCCGAATATCCCTTGATGATGAGCGCGCGGCCATCGCCGAGGGAAGCCACGTTGCCGACCTGGCTCGCCTCCTGGCCAAACAGGAGCGTCCCCGTGCCCTCCGCGCTGCCATCCGTGACGATGATCTGCTCCGCGCCGTCGACGGTCACCTTGAACAGGGTCTTGCCATCGCCGAGGTCGTGAACGGCGTTGCTCAGATTCGCTGTCAGGTCAACCTTGAGAAGGAGATGCGTGCTGGTTCCGTCTGTCACGAAGTAGCTGACGGCGTCCCTGGCTGTTGCATTCGTGGCCGAGGCACCCTCGGCGATGATACGGAACAGGATCCCGTCCTCGCCGATGGGGTTCAGAAGCCTGGCGCCATCCGTTCCAGGTGTGCCCTCCATGATCCGGGTGCCCTCGGGCGTCCCGTCCGTCACTGTGATGTGGCTGCCGTTATCGAGGAACAGGCGGCCATCCGCCAGCATGACGCTCTGCTCCCGCAGGTCCGACAGGGCCACCGTACCCTCGGCGGTCCCGTTGCTCACCCAGAGCGTGGCCTTGGTGGCCGGACCGGTCGTGGATTCGAGGGTGCTGAAGACGAACCGGCCGTCCGGCCATGCATGGATCGGACCGTAGAAGCGCGTGCCTTCGGCGCCTGACGTCATCTCGAGCATCAGATTCGTGCCGTCGCGGGTGCCGTCCGTGACCCAGATCTCCTTGCCATGGGCAGCGTTGCTGGCGACGAAGGCAACCCGCCCGTCCGCGAGAGCAGTGAACATGGCAGGCCCCTCAGTGCCACTGCCGTCATTGATGTCGTAGAGCAGCGACGT
This sequence comes from Pseudoroseomonas sp. WGS1072, assembly GCF_049340465.1. Taxonomy (NCBI): domain Bacteria; kingdom Pseudomonadati; phylum Pseudomonadota; class Alphaproteobacteria; order Acetobacterales; family Acetobacteraceae; genus Pseudoroseomonas; species Pseudoroseomonas sp. WGS1072. The sequence goes on from NZ_JBMPSU010000001.1 coordinate 388,172, forward strand.
TCCGTCAGCCGTGCCGTCCGTGACCCAGAGTTCATAGCCGTGGTCCGGATCCTGGGCGGTGAACAGGGCGCGCCCGTCGGCCAGCCGGGTCATGTTGGCAATGTCGGCGCCGTGCGGCCCCGGCCAGATGTCCCTGAGCAACCGTGGCGCAGCGCCTGTGCCATCGCTCACCCAGAGTTCGGGGCCATGGTCCTCGTCGCTGCGGACAAAGATGAAGGAGGACCCCGAGCCACCGGACGTCGCCAGGGCGGCCGCCCATCTGTTCGGCGTCATGGCCTGCGCGGGAGTTCCGGAGGCCATCTCTACATCCGAGGCGTCGGTATCAACGGTGTTCAGAGCCACGATCAGTCGTCCAATCGGTTTCCGGCTCGCCCTCGGAACGGCGCGCCGATGCTTTCTCTATCGAGCTTCCGCAGCCCGCCGCAGGTGATTGGCGCCGCCCGGACTGCCCCTGCTCCACCGCCACCTGTTGTAAATAGTGGACGACTGATCGAGGGCACGACTGGGGCTTCCCACCCAGCGGCCAGGGAAGCATTCCTCGGCGGGACGTGGTTCGGGAGCGAACGGGAGCTGAGGCTCTGATCACACTCGAATCACATACCAATCGCTGAGGCAGCGACTGAAGGCCATTTGAGAACATTTGGAGAGAAAGTCAATATAAATTAGACAAATTTTATTTGATGAGATTTCAGGCAAAAGATCTATCAGGCATTCACCTTGGCGCAGCCGAACTTTTTCATGGCCGCTTGACGAGCCAAAGCAGGCCGATCCCGGATAGCGTTCTTAGTATCTTCTACCGATTATAACAGAAACGTGATCCGAAGCCTGCTTCGGGCACGAGCGTCTCATCCAGCAAATATCAACCCTGAGTTAAATAAATCTTAACCATTAATAATTATAGGGTTTTTGTAACGGAATGCTGCCGGCCGTCATAAGGCGGTATTCCTGGAAATTGCCAAGTCCAAGATAGAGCGGCCTTCCTTGTCAACACCACGACGACCGCTGCCCTGGCTCGAAAAGGAGCGGGCGTCCGACGCGGAAACCAAGCGCGCGGCCAATGCCGCGTGATCCCGCGTGTTCCCCCGTCAGGGCACAGGCCATGGCGGAACCAACGCACCCGGGTCACGCGCCAGGAGGCGCACCGGGCGAAGGAGCAGTTATGACCCTTAATGGTGTGTACGTTGGTAACGATCCTGCGGTTTTGGATCAGTACACAAACTACATGGGTGGCACTTCCCCCGACCTTATCTATGTCTCCACAGGAATGGCGCATTGGTCCGACTTCAAGGCATCCGTGAACCACTACGCAAATATGTGGGCCGGAAGCGATGCAACGATTTTTTGGTCGGTTCCGCTTACAGTCGAGAACGATGCTTCGCCTTCTTGGACTGGTAGCGACTGGGGTCCCGTTCCCTCACCACAAGATAAGGCAACACTCGCCGAGGCAGCAGCGGGCGCGTTCGACAGCCACTACAAGGATGCAGCCAGGGCCATCCTGGCAGCACAATCAAACGAGCCTGTGATCTACATTCGTACTGGCTGGGAGCTGAATGGCGAGTTTCCATGGTCGGTCAAGAGCTCGTCGGACATTTTGCTTTTCAAAAATGCATTCATTAAGTTTGTTCAGGCGTTTCGTGACGCAGAAGCCGAGATGTACCCATCCAGGACGACGTCCCAGTTCAAGTTCGAATGGAACGTGATGGAGCAGTACGTCGGGGATAACGGGCTAGAGTCTGTTATGGACCTGCGGCTGGGTAACGATCAGGCTGCGCGGCATGAGTGCCCGCAAGCCCTACCCCTCTGACGTTTCCGACGACGAATTGAACCGCCCCGGGTTTGCCGGAGGCTGGTTGGTTTGGGTTAAGCGGCCAGGGCTGGTGCATCCCCCGCAGCATAGTAACGCGCCTCGGCTTCGGCGGGAGGGACGTTTCCGATCGGCTCGAGGAGGCGGTGGATGTTGAACCAGGCCACCCACTCGAGGGTGGCGTATTCGACGGCTTCCAGCGACCGCCACGGGCCGCGGCGGCGGATGACCTCGGTCTTGAACAGTCCGATCACCGTCTCGGCCAGTGCGTTGTCGTAGGAATCACCAACGCTCCCGACGGACGGCTCGATCCCGGCGTCGAGCAGCCGTTCCGTGTACCGAATGCTGACATATTGCGACCCGCGGTCGCTGTGGTGGGTCAGGCCGCCCTTCACGGGACGCCGGTCGTGGATGGCCTGCTCCAGTGCGTCGAGGACGAAGCCTGCACTGGCCGCCCGTGACACCCGCCAGCCGACGATGCGGCGGGCAAAGGCGTCGATGACGAAGGCGACGTAGACGAACCCTTGCCACGTCGCGACGTAGGTGAAATCCGACAGCCACAGCACGTTCGGCGCCGACGCCCGGAACTGCCGGTTCACCTTATCCAGCGGACACGGCGTGGCCGGGTTAGAGACGGTGGTCCTCATCTCCCTCCCGCGCACCGCACCCCGTAGGCCCATGGCACGCATCAGCCGCTCCACCGTGCAGCGGGCCACCACGATGCCCTCGCGGCCGAGCTGCCGCCAGACCTTGCGGGCGCCATAGACCCCGAAATTGGCCGCATGCACCTGTCGGATGCTCTCCATGAGCACCCGATCCTGCCGGGTGCGGGGCGAGGCCTTGGCCGGATCAGTGCGCCGGGCGACATGGGCGTGGTAAGTCGACGGGGCGACCGGCAGCACCCTGCAGATCGGCTCGACACCGTAGACCTCGCGATGATCGTCGATGAAGGCGATCATGGCTTCGAGCGGCGGTCGAGCTCCGCCAACGCGAAATATGCCGACGCCTTGCGCAGGATCTCATTGGCCTGCCGCAACTCGCGGACCTCGCGTTCCAGAGCCTTGATCCGCTCCCCCTCCGCGCTGGTTGGGCCAGGCCGCAGCCCCTGGTCGCGCTCGGCCTGCCTCACCCAGCCGCGCAGCGTCTCCGCCGTGCAGCCGATCTTGGGCGCGATCGAGCCAATCGCCGCCCATTGCGAGGCATGGTCGCCTCCATGCTCCAGCACCATCCGTACCGCCCGCTGCCGGACCTCAGGCGAATATCGGTTCGAAGTCTTCTTCGTCATGGCTCCACCTTCTCAAGAGTTGGAGCCTCCGGGGAACCCGGGGCGGTTCAAATAGGCGTTGGTGGCGCCCTACCTGACATTGCTGTCCGAGGATGCTCAACAGCGTGAGCACAGCTTGCGCGAGGTGTTCAACGGTCTGCGCTACGTGGTGAAGACCGGCGCGCCCTGGCGCTGGATGCCGAACGACCTGCCGCCCTGGGCCGCGGTGTACCAGCAGGCCCAGCGCTAGTGGGCGGCGGGGTGTTTCGAGGCGCTGGCCGAGGATCTGCGCACGGTGCTACAGCTCGCCGCGGGGAGAAAGGCGCGGCCCAGTGCTGCGATCCTAGACAGCCGGACGCTGCGCTCCTCACCCGAAAGCGGAACCCGCGCCGGGTACGACGGTGCCAAGCGCAAGAAGGGCTCCAAGCTGCACCTGGCGGTCGACACGCTGGGGCATCTGCTGGCGTTGCACGTCACGCCCGCCAGTGTCGACGACCGGGCCGAGGTTGGGCGGCTTGCCCAAGCAGTGCAGGCCTCCACAGGCCAGAGCGTCGATCTGGCCTATGTTGACCAGGGCTATACGGGAAGCAAAGCAGCCGATGCCGCGAAGGCCCCCGGCATCGAACTGGAGGTGGTCAGATTGCCAGACGCCAAGCGCGGCTTCGTGCTGCTGCCGCGGCGCTGAGTGATTGAGCGCTGATTCGCCTGGGCAACCCGCTTCCGGCGCTTGGTAAGGGACTACGAGCGCTACGCCAGCACCCTTGCCGATCTCCACCTCGTCGCCTTCGCCTGCATCATGCTCAAGCAGGCCGCTCAACTCGCCGCAGATCCATAACAGCCTCTAGCTCGCGGCATGAAGAACCGGGACATCCAATTCTTTTTCAATCGTCCAGGGCGGGCAGTGAACACAGGACGCATAACCGACATTGCCTCTGGCAGGTATAGCAACTCATCGGGCATTTGCCGGGCCTCCGACGAGGATCTGAATGCATTCCTTGCCAGCCACAAGCCATCCACAGATGTGCCATTGGATGTTGCTCCAGCAGAGGCCGAAGCTTCTAGCCCGTTGTCTGACACGTCGTTGCGGCGGATGTTTATCACGGGCGCTAAGGGTGTGTGGCGCCTGAGCTTGAGAGAGACGGATCAGGCCGAATGCAAGACGAGCTTCGGACTCAAGCATCCGGCGCCCTGGCTGCGAGCGGCAGCGGCCTTGGCCAACAACCGGGGTGGGTACGTCTTCTTCGGGGTGGGCGATAAGGACCCAGATGGCGCGCATCCTGTAGTCGGACTAGCTACAGATGACTTCGCCAACACAGATCCTGCCGAGATCGCACGGCGGCTGCGCGCCACCTTCAATCCGACGCCTCGGCTCCAGCGGGCCCTGTTCGAGGTAGGCGGCAAGAAAGTGGGTGTTCTGCATGTTGAGCAGCACCCCAGCCGTCCGATCATCGCAACCAAAAATGAAGGCGGTGGCGATATCCGAGAGGGCGACATCTTCTTCCGCTATCCAGGGCAATCCACGCGGATCAGTTACGCCGACCTGCGAGCGATGCTGGACGCCCGAGATGCTCAGGCACGAGCCGACATCCTGCCGATGGTCCAGCGCCTTCTGGCACTGGGCCCGGATCGCGCGATGATTGCCGATCTTGCCGAGGGGCAACTGCTTGACGGCAAGCGGACCATCGAACTGGACGAGGACATCATCAAAGGTCTTAGCCTCATCAAGGAGGGTGAATTCGTTGAGAAGGCGGGTGCACCGGCTCTCCGCCTCATCGGTGACGTCAAGACCTCGTCCAAATCCGCGTCGAAGAAAGGCCTTGTCATGCGCTCAGAGATGCAGCGTGACTTCCTCGCTAACCAGCTAACGGCCGATCCGTTGGACTATGTCCGGTGCGCGATTGAGGTGCCAGGAAATGATTGGCTGCCCATCCGGTTCTTTGCCCGGGCTGCTGGCATGTCGAATCAGGACCTCCTGACGTTCATCGAATGCGACGCGGCTGCGATCCCCGCCCAGGTGACACTCTATAAGGCACGCTTGTCTTCCACTGAGAAGGCATATGTACGCCCGCAGGGCCCCGCGGTTGACATGCTCACTCGGCTGCTGAAGGAGACGATCAGGCCGAGAGACATAAAGGACGCACGCATCATCGCTCAGGCGCTACAGGGACTACAGCGCCCGCTGCCGATAAAGCCGGAAGCCATACGGCTTCTACTCACCCAATGTCTCGACCTCATCTCCAAAGGCCACGACAACCCCGCGAAGACCGCTATCCGAAAAGCCATCGCACGCTTTGATGAGGTCACCTCCTGATCCCCGCCGGGAAACATGGGTCGTCTCATTGGTAGCCAAACTTGCTGGCTGCAAATGAGGCGGCGGAAAGCTGACGGCTAAAGAGGATCCGCTTGGCGCCGAGCGCTTGTCACCGAGGCACGTCACCGAAGGTTCTCGGCTCTTGACCATGGCCCTCTGCTGCCCGGCAATCCGTCAGCGGCACGGAAGGCCACGGACAGGCTCCAAAGTCAGAGCAGCGATGGTGAGATCTTGTCGAAGACAGACCACCCGCTGTCGAACCTGATGTCCGCCGACACAGTATAGCTTAAGCTCACGTGTCGGTGATCTGTGGCTGCCGCCGGTGTGGAGATCGTTGTCTCTAAACCAGGAAGAGCGGCCGACAAGGGGAAAGCACTGGCTCCGGCACCAACTCAGCCGGGAGCATCCAAGGGTGGCAGAAGGCGGCAAGCAGCCGCCGAAGAGGACTCATGGTCTACTTATGGCAACATTCATGTAGTCCCGCTCTAATTGCAGCTTAGACGGAGCCCTGTCGGCACAAGCCCGTCACGGAGGGCCGTCGGGCTCTGACCCCTACGAGGACTCCGGGCGGCTCATATGATGGTCTGCGGGCCCTGTGTCGTGGAGGCGACGATATCAACTAGAGGCGGCTGACGTGGCAGCTTCGGCTATCGGCGTGTTGAAATTATAAGCGGGCCTACGCGGGGCCTGGTCTAAAGACGCAGGTGAACAAGTCCACTAAGCTGAGACTTTGCGGTGCCGTCCCGCCAAAGGATTCTTTGAGGTGCTAGAGTCCGCCGCGGCAGGCGGCCTGGCTGTGAACCTAGGCCGCCTGAGGGCACCGGGCAGCCCTTTGTTGAGGCGCCGGTGCTGTGTCAACTGTGTGCCAATCAGAACCGCTATGGCGGGCACAATCCTGCCGCTAACTGCCTTGAAGGCTAACGATCGAGTCTTTGCGACTACAGTAATAACAAAAGGTTAAGGGACCCCATGAAAGTGGCTGGTGTTTCCGCAACTCCCTTGGTAAGGGAGAGATCGACAGTTCAATCCTGTCCAGCAGCACCAGCCGCCCCTTCCCCGGCCGTTTTCCCCGCACCCGACGATGACCGAGTCCCCCGGCAAGCCGCCTTCTCCCGCCGAGCAGGCACGGGCCGAGCGCGAGGCCCGCCTGGCCGCCGCGCTGCGCGAGAACCTCCGCCGCCGCAAGGCGCAGAGCCGCGGCCGCGCCGATCCCCCACCCCCCGCCGAGCCGGCCCCGCCCAAGCCGCGGGACTGACGCGGTCGCCCTCGCCGGCCCTCGGTTGCCGAGGCCAGCCCGCTGCGCTATCCCGGCCCGCCTTTGCCGCCCGCCCCCGTTGCCGCCCGCCCTTGTGCCAGGACGCCGCCATGCCCATCATGCCCGACAGATGGATCCGCCGCATGGCGACGGGGCACGGCATGATCGAGCCCTTCGTCGAGAACCAGCGGCGCGAGGGCGTGATCTCCTTCGGCCTCTCCTCCTATGGCTACGACGCGCGGCTGGCCGACGAGTTCAAGGTCTTCACCAACGTCGACAACGCCCTGGTGGACCCGAAGAAGTTCGCCGAGGACAGCTTCGTCACCCGCCGCGGCCCGACCTGCATCATCCCGCCCAACTCCTTCGCGCTGGCGCATACGGTCGAGTATTTCCGCATCCCGCGCGACGTGCTGGTGATCTGCCTCGGCAAGTCCACCTATGCCCGCTGCGGCCTGATCGTGAACGTCACGCCGCTGGAGCCCGAATGGGAGGGGCAGGTGACGATCGAGATCTCCAACACCACCCCGCTGCCGGCCCGCATCTACGCCAATGAGGGGATCTGCCAGTTCCTCTTCCTGCAGGGGGCCGGGGCGCCGGAGGTGTCCTATGCCGACCGCCGCGGCAAGTACATGGGCCAGCGCGGCGTCGCGCTGCCGCGCCTCTGAGCGGCGCAAGGAAGTAAGGGAGTAAGGCGCATGGACCGCATCCGCATCCGCGGCGGCCGCACCCTCAGGGGCAGCCTCGCCATCGGCGGCGCCAAGAACGCCGCCCTGCCGCTGATGGCGGCGGCGCTGCTGACCGATCAGCCGCTGGTGCTGACCAACGCGCCGGCGCTGGCCGATGTCACCACCATGCGCCAGCTGCTCGCCCAGCACGGGCCGCGCGTCGAGCACGACACCGCCGGCCGCCGCCTGCTGCTGGAGGGCGCCGCCACGCAGTTCGAGGCGCCCTACGACCTGGTCCGCAAGATGCGCGCCTCGATCCTGGTGCTCGGCCCGCTGCTCGCCCGCTACGGCCAGGCGCGGGTGTCGCTGCCCGGCGGCTGCTCGATCGGCACCCGGCCGGTGGACCTGCACCTCAAGGGGCTGGAGGCCATGGGCGCCAGCATCGACCTCGAGGGCGGCTATATCGACGCCCGCGCGCCCGAGGGGGGGCTGCGCGGCGCCCGCATCCTCTTCCCGCAGGTCTCGGTCGGCGCGACCGAGAACCTGCTGATGGCCGCGACGCTGGCGCGCGGCACCACCACGCTGGTCAACGCGGCGCGCGAGCCCGAGATCTGCGACCTCGCCCGCTGCCTGACCGCCATGGGCGCGCGGATCGACGGCATCGGCACCGACCGGCTGGTGATCGAGGGGGTGGAGAGCCTCGGCGGCGCCACCCATCCGATCCTGCCCGACCGCATCGAGGCCGGCACCTTCGCCTGCGCCGCCGCCATCACCGGGGGCGAGGTGCTGCTGGAGGGGGTGCGACTCGAGATCTTCGGCGCCGTCTCGGCCAATCTGCGCGAGGCCGGGGTGGAGCTGATCCAGGAGGAGACCGGGCTCCGCGTGCAGCGGGTGGACGGGCTGCGCGGCGTCGATGCCGTGACCGAGCCCTTCCCCGGCTTCGCCACCGACATGCAGGCCCAGTTCATGGCGCTGATGGCGGTGGCCGAGGGGGCCTCGATGATCACCGAGACGATCTTCGAGAACCGCTTCATGCATGTGCCGGAGCTGACGCGGATGGGGGCGCGGATCAACGCGCACGGCTCCTCGGCCATCGTGCGCGGCGTCTCCCGCCTGACCGGGGCGCCGGTGATGGCGACCGACCTGCGCGCCTCCGTCTCGCTGATCATCGCCGGGCTGGCGGCGCAGGGCGACACGGTGGTCAACCGCGTCTACCACCTCGACCGCGGCTATGAGCGGATCGAGCGCAAGCTCGCCGGGGTCGGCGCGGACATAGAACGTCTGCCCGGCTGACATGGCTCCGTCTCGGAAGCGGTGATACAACCCGTCATGGACCTGCCGATCTCGCCCCTCACCCCGGTCGCCGGGAATGCCGCCCAGCCGCTGGTGCTGGCCCTGCCCAAGGGGCGCATCCTGAAGGAGGTCAGGCCGCTGCTGGTCCGCGCCGGCATCGTGCCGGCCGAGGATTTCCACCACGAGTCCAGCCGCCGCCTGCGCTTCGAGACCAACGACCCGGCGCTCGACGTGGTGCGCGTCCGCTCCTTCGACGTCGCCACCTTCGTCGCCTTCGGCGCCGCCCAGATCGGCATCTGCGGGGCGGACGTGCTGATGGAGCATGACTATCCGGAGATCTACGCGCCGCTCGATCTCGGCATCGGCCGCTGCCGCGTCAGCGTGGCCGAGCCGGAGGAGATGGCGGGCGCCGGCGGCCTGACCCGCGAATCCCGCCTCGCCGTCGCCACCAAGTACCCCAACATCGCCCGCCGCCACTTCGCCGCGCACGGCATCCAGGCCGAGGTGGTGCACCTGAACGGCGCCATGGAGCTGGCCCCCTCGCTCGGCCTCTCCCGCGCCATCGTCGACCTGGTGCAGACCGGCTCGACGCTGAAGGCCAACGGGCTGGTGGAGACCGACGTCATCGCCCAGGTCACCTCCCGCCTGATCGTCAACCGCACCGCGCTGAAGACCCAGCCCGAGGCGATCGGCGTCTGGCTCGCCCGCTTCCGCGCCGCCCTGGCCGAGGTCGCCGCATGATCCGCCTCTCCACCGCCGAGCCCGGCTTCGAGGCCGGCTTCCGCGCCCTGCTCGACCAGGCGCGCGACACCACCGCCCGGGTCGACGCCGCCGTCGCCAGCATCATCGGCGAGATCCGCGCGCGCGGCGACGCCGCCCTGCTCGACCTGACCGCCCGCTTCGACCGCTGGACCCCGCGCGACGCCGCGGCGCTGCGCGTCGGCGAGGCCGAGATCGCGGCCGCCGCCGCCGCCTGCGCGCCCGAGCTGCTGGACGCGCTGGACCTCGCCGCCACCCGCATCGAGCGCTTCCACCAGGCGCAGCTGCCGCGCGACCTCGAGATGGACGATCCGCTGGGCCTGACCCTCGGCCTGCGCTGGAGCGCGGTCGATGCCGTCGGTCTCTACGTGCCGGGCGGCAAGGCGGCCTATCCCTCCTCGGTGCTGATGAACGCCATCCCGGCGCGCGTCGCCGGGGTGCCGCGCGTCGCCATCTGCGTGCCGACGCCGGACGGGGCGCTGAACCCGCTGGTGCTGGCCGCCGCGCAACGGGCCGGCGTCACCGAGATCTGGCGCGTCGGCGGCGCCCAGGCCATCGCCGCCCTGGCCTGGGGCACCGAGAGCATCGCGCCGGTGGACCGCGTCGCCGGGCCGGGCAATGCCTATGTGGCCGAGGCCAAGCGGCAGGTCTTCGGCCGGGTCGGCATCGATTCGATCGCCGGCCCGTCCGAGGTGGTGGTGCTGGCCGATGCCTCGCAGGACCCGGCGCTGATCGCCATCGACCTGCTGGCCCAGGCCGAGCACGACGAAAGCGCCCAGGCCATCCTGATCACCACCAGCGGGCAGATGGCGCATGCCGTCGAGCAGGCGGTGCGGGAGCAGCTGGCCAGCCTGCCGCGCGCCGCCATCGCCGCCGAGAGCTGGCGCCGCCACGGCGCCATCCTGGTGGTGCGCGACTGGGAGGAGGGCGCGGCGCTGGTGGACCGGCTGGCGCCCGAGCACCTCGAGGTGATGGTGGCCGAGCCCGAGGCGCTCTTCGCCCGCATCCGCCATGCCGGCGCCGCCTTCCTGGGCCCGCATTGCCCGGAGGCGCTGGGCGACTACGTCGCCGGGCCGAACCATGTGCTGCCGACCGGCCGCACGGCGCGCTTCGCCTCCGGCCTGTCGGTCTTCGACTTCCTCAAGCGCACCACCTGGATCAGCGCCGAGGCGCGGGGCCTGGAGGCGGTCGGCCCCGCCGCCATCGCCCTGGCCGAGGCGGAGGGCCTGACCGCCCATGCCCGCAGCCTGGCCCTCCGGCTGGGCCAGCGCGGCGGCGAGCCCACGTGACGGGCCCGGGTGAGCCGCGCGCTCCGATGGTTGAAGAATCGGCCGCCTGACGCCATTTCTGCCCCCGACCGGAGGGCGGGCGCGGCCTCGCGCCGCCCCGGCCATTCTTGACCGCCAGGGCAGGGGCCATCATGGTCCGCGCCGCTGGCGCATTCCCGTGCGCCCCCAAGCCGAAACCATGCCGAAAGAGGCCTGATGTCAAAAGAAGATATGATCGAGTTCAGCGGCCAGGTCGTCGAGCTCCTTCCCAACGCGATGTTCCGCGTGAAGCTCGACAACGAGCACATGGTCCTGGCCCATACCAGCGGCAAGATGCGCAAGAACCGCATCCGCGTCCTGGCCGGGGACCGCGTGAACGTGGAGATGACGCCCTACGACCTGACCAAGGGCCGTATCACCTTCCGGTTCAAGTAATGTCCGTGGCGGGCCCGCCGGCCCTGGAAGCGACCCGCGAGGGCGCCCTGCCCCCTCCCCCTTCCGGGCCCGCCCGCCCGCCGCTGCTGCTGGCCAGCGCAAGCCCGCGCCGCCGCGACCTGCTGGCGCGGATCGGCATCACCCCGGCGGCGATCTGGGCACCCGGGATCGACGAGACGCCGGCGCGGGACGAACTGCCACGCCAGCTCGCCGGCCGCCTCTCGCGCCAGAAGGCCGAGGCCGCGCGCGCCCGCTGGCCCGGGCATCTCGTGCTCGCCGCCGATACGGTGGTGGGGGTCGGCCGCCGCATCCTGCCCAAGGCCGAGACCGAGGCCGAGGCGCGGGACTGCCTGGCCCTGCTCTCCGGCCGCCGCCACCGCGTGCACACCGGCGTCGCCCTCGCCCTGCCGGAGGGCCGCGTGCTGACCCGGCTGGTGGAGACCACGGTCACCTTCCAGCGCCTGACGCCGCAGCAGGTCGAGGCCTATCTCGCCGGCGGGGAATGGCGCGGCAAGGCGGGCGGCTACACCATCCAGGAATCGGCGGAGGCCTTCGTCCGCTTCCTGTCGGGCAGCCATTCCAACGTCGTCGGCCTGCCGTTGCACGAGACCGCGCAGTTGCTGCGGGGCATCGGGTGGCTGCGCCCCTGATCCTGGTCTCCGCCTCGCCCGGCGAGCAGCGGACCGCCCTCCTGGCCGATGGCCGGCTGGAGGCCGCCTTCATCGAGCGTCCGGCCCGGCCGGAGGGCATCGGCGATCTGCACATCGCCCGCCTCGCCGCCCGCGCCCCGGCCATGGCCGGGGCCTTCCTGGCCATGGCCGGGGGCGAGACCGGCTTCCTGCCCGATTCCGCGGGCGCCAAGGGCCGCGGCGAGGGCGAGTGGCTGCGCGTCGCCGTCACCCGCGCGGCGCAGGGCGGCAAGGGGCCGCGCCTGGCGCTGCGGCCGGGGGACGGCGCGCCCGAAGGCCCGCCGCGCCTGCTGGCGCGCGGTCCGGACGCGCCGCTGCGCCTCGCAGCCGCGCATCCCACGGCCCTGCTGCGCACCGATGACGCCGCCAGCGCCGCCCGGCTGCGCGCGGCGCTGGGGCCGGAGCGCGTGGCCTTCTCCACCGCTCCGGCCTTCGACGACGCGCTGGAGACGGCGTTCGACCTGCTGGCCTCGCCCGAGGTTCCGCTGGAGGGCGGCGGGCGGCTGACGATCCATCCGACACCGGCCCTCGTCGCCATCGACATCGACGCGGGCAGCGCGGCGGGCCGGCGCGACGCCGCCGCGCACCGGGCGCTGAACACCGCCGCGCTGGCCGAGGCGGCGCGGCAGATCCGGCTGCGGCACCTCGCCGGCGCCATCCTGATCGACATGGCGGGGCTCGCGGTGGCGCGCCGCAAGGCCTTGCTGCCCGCCATGGCCGAGGCCGCCGCGCCCGACCCCGACCTGCGGCTGATCGGCCTGACCGGGCTGGGCCTGATCGAGTTGCAGCGCCGCCGCACCCACCGGCCCTGGCACGAGGTGGTGGGCCTGCCGCCCTCGCCCCTCAGCCGTGGCCTGCTGGCGCTGCGGCGCGGCCTGCGGGACGCCGCCGCCCGCCCCGGCGCCCCGCTGACCCTGACCGCCTCCCCCGCCGTGCTGGCCGCCCTGCGCGACTGGCCCGGCGCGCTGGAGGAGTTCCACCGCGCGGCCGGGCCGCTGCACCTGCGGCCCGACCCGCTCTGCCCCCCCGGACAGGAGCACGTCCATGCCGGATGAAACCCGCCGCCCCGCCCGCAAGGCCGGCTGCCCGGTCTGCGGCAAGCCCTCGCAGCCGGACACCCGCCCCTTCTGCTCGACCCGCTGCAAGCAGATCGACCTCGGCCGCTGGCTGAACGGCGATTACGCCATTCCCGGCCCCCCCGCCGAGGTGGAGGAGGACGGGGAGCGGTAGGTGGCCCGGGGCAACCATTCCACGGGCCAAGCGTAAGGATTTCTAGGAAGCTCGCCGGAACAGGAGGATAGGATGCGACGTTTCACCATGCTTGCAGCCTGCCTGGGGCTGGGCCTCGCCTTTGCCCTGCCGCCGGAGCCCGCCGGGGCGCGGGAGCGGCGCGAGACGGCGGCGCAGCGCGGCGTGGCGGGCCCGCAGGCCAAGCCACAGCGCGGCCACGCCTCCTTCTACGCCGAGCGCTTCCACGGCAAGCGGATGGCGAATGGCAAGCGCTTCCATCGCAATTCCGCCTCGGCCGCCAGCCGCACCCTGCCGCTCGGCACCCGGGCGCGGGTCCGCAACCTGGAGAACGGGCGCACCGCCGTCGTCACCATCGAGGATCGCGGGCCGTTCAAGCGCGGCCGCGTGCTCGATGTCAGCCCGCGCGTCGCCACCCAGCTCGGCATGCGCGAGCAGGGCACCGCCATGGTCGAGATCGTGCCGCTGGGCGGGCGGCAGGATCCGGGCTGAGCTTTTCCCGCTGGGCTTTTCCCGCTGGGTTTTTTCCGCTGGGCTTTTTCCAAGGGTGCCGGCCCGGCCTCTGGACAAGCCCTGACCCTTGGTTTAATCAGCGCCTCCTCTACCGGGGGCGGCCGATACGGCGCCCCGGCCATGGGCCCAGATAGCTCAGTTGGTAGAGCATGCGACTGAAAATCGCAGTGTCGCTGGTTCGATTCCGGCTCTGGGCACCATCCACTTACTATCTCCTTTGTTTTCAGTAGCTTGACTATCGCTTTCGTCCCACTCAGACCCCGCCAGGTTTGAGTGGGACTTTTCATTGCCGGCCGACGCCGCAATGAGGCGGGAGAAAGCGCTCTCCGCCATCACCCGCTGGGCCGCGCCGCGGGTATACCGATCCACCTCCTTCAAGGTCCGATGGCCCGTCACAGCCATGATCTCGTGTGCGCTGCACCCAAGCTCGGCCAGCCGCGCCGCAGCCGCCTTACGCAGCCCATGTGGAGAGCAAAGCGGCAGCCCGGCCTCTCGGCACCAGCGCCGAAAGCTATTGCCGAAGGTCTCGGCCGAGTAGGGCGTCCCCTTCCCGCTCACCAGGAAAGCCAGCTCGCCGGTGGGCGTGGCGTCGATGGCCTGTTGAAGCTCCGGGATGATGGGCAGTTCCAGACGCACCGGCCGCTTGCTCCGGTTCTTGTGCTGAGTGAACCGCAGCCAGCCATCCCGCACATGCTGCCGGCCGAACTGCACCACATCGCTGCGGCGCTGCCCGGTGTAGAGCAGGAGCGCCAAGGCAAGACGCGGCTTGCTCCCCACGGGCCAATGCGCCTCGAAGCGGGCCACCTCCTCCAGCGTCCAGGCGTGGAAGCCCTCGGCGCTTCCGGGCAGGTAGGAGACGCGCAGGGCCGGGTTCTGATCCACCAGGCCCACAGCCATGCCGTGCCGGTAGGCGGCTCTCAGCGCCTTCAGGAGGCCGTTGGCGGCCTCGGGGGTGTCCGCCTTGGCATCCCGGATCACCACCAGGTGCCGCGGCTCCAGGCGGGCGGCAGGCTTGTCGCCACGCTCGACCCGGAAGCGGTCAAGGATCTGCCGCCGCACACGCTGCGTGCGCTCGTCCATCCGTCGGAACTCGGCCGATTTGTAGTAGGCGATGCACAGGGCGTCGACGCTCCCCGGAAGCACCTTGCCAAGCTGCGGCGCGGGCTTCTTCGGCTTGGCATTCACGGCCGCCCGATACTCGGCATCGAAAGCGTCCGTTCCCGGCTCGGCATACAGCCGCATCTTGGGCTTGCCCGGCTGCCGCAGATACACCCGCACATTGCCGTGCCGGTCGGTGTCGCGGACGACGTGCCGGTAGTGACGCTCGACCTTGATCATGCCTCGTCCCAGGGATTGGCATCACCGTCACCGGGAAGCGCCGCGAACGCCACCTCCAGCGCCCGCCGGTCCCACACCTTCCGGCTGCCGATCCGCTTGGCGCCCGGCATCCGGCCATCCTTCACCATCTCGTCAAAGGTGGTGGTGCTGATGCCCAGGAAGGCCGCCGCCGTCGCCCGGCACAGGCCCAGCGGCGGAAGGCTCAGGGGAAGGGCATCGAGCTTTGCCATCAGGCGCCCGCCGCCTGCCCCCGCGGGTTCCAGCCCTCGATTTCGCGGATCTCGTCGGCATCGAGAATACCGGCGTCCACAGCGATCTTGTGGCTCTGCCAGCGCGCCTCGGCGTCAGCCCGCATCAGCCCCGACATATCCAGCTCCAGCAGGCAATCCGCGCTGCTCGCGCCGAATACGCTGCGCTCAAACTCGGCCTCGATCTTCCGCGCCCAGGGCGCCAGGCTGAACTGCGCGAACCAGCGCCCGGCCTCGCGGGAGTTTGTGAAGGTGCCGTGGCTCAGATCCTGGACGATGGGCGGCGGCACCTGGAACAGCCGGCACAACTCCTCCACGCTGAAGCGGCGGCTTTCCAGCAACTCGGCATCTTCGGGGCTGAGCGAGGCATTGTTGAACCGGAAACCGCCTTCCAGCAGCGGCAGGCGGCCATGCTGCATCGCCTCGCGGATCCTGCCCGCCCATCCCTCAGCATCAGTGCGCTGAGCGTCCGTCAGGATGTTCGGCGCCTCAATGAAGCCCTGCGTCCTCAGTCCACCAGAGTAGAGCTTGTTCACCGCCGTGTTGGCGCTGATGGCGATACCCAACACCTCCGGCGCGCGGCTGATGCGGGAGCGCCCGACGATGCCGTCGTCGCTGCGGTCGCGCAGGTGGAACACCTCGCCTTCCAGCAGCCGGCGGCGTGGCCCGTTCACCGGCGCGATGTCGTAGGCGATACGCCCGCTCGGCAGCGCCACCACGCTCACCAGCGGCCAGGGTACGGGCACTAGCGCCGTGGCGCGCCCGGCGCCGTCATACTGGATCTCGGCCAGGGCATTGCCGTGCAGCAGCGCCTGGGCCATCAGCCATTCGACCAGATCCGGCCAGGACTGATGGCTGTTCGGCCGGCGCACCAGGCGGGCCACCGGATGGTCGTACAGCTCCGTGCGGCCACCCGGCGCCCGCCGGTACACATAGGCCGGCAGGCTCGCCATGACGCTGCTGACGGCCCCGACGCAGGCCGTGACGGTCGCAAGGTTCTCGGCCAGCCGCGGACTGACATGCCCGGCCCCCGGCGTCTGCGCGATGCCGAAGAAGCGACCAAAGGTCTCGTAGTCCAGGGCCCGCGTCTCAGCCGGGCGCCGGAGAATGCGAGAGAGAAGGCCGGCCATCACAGCGCCTCCACCATCGCGCGGCGCAGGCGGGCGACCGCTTCGGCGTGGCCCATGGTGCGCGCCCGCGCGCTGATCGTGGTCTGGCTGTAGGCCGGATGCGCCTGCACGATGCTGACCTCGATCAGATCCACCGCGCGCAGCTCCCGCCGGTCCCGCGTCGGCCACGCCTCGTCATTGACACGGAAGCCGAAGGACATGCCGCCCAGATCGCGGCGCTCGGCCAGGGCCAGCACGTCGCGGCCAAGCTGGGTGTCGGGCACGTCCAGCTCGAAGCGCAGGCCCTTCGCGTCCTCCTCCAGCCGCAGCGTGCCGGAGCTGGTGCGGGCCAGCAGGCGGCCGGGATCGTGATCCACCAGGGCCAGCACGTCCTTCTTCATCAGGAGCGCGGCCCGGAAGGCGCCGGGCTGGATCACCTCGACGAAGCCACCGATCTGGGCGGGCACGCCGAAGGAGGCCGCATAGCCTTCCAGGCGGCGCCCGGAGGCGCGCAGCTCGACGGCCGCGCGCCTTTCCATCCCGTCAGGGAACCGGGCCGCGCTCATCAGGCCACCGCGTCGGTGATGGCCGCGAAGCTCTCCGGGTGACGCACGGCGATATCCACCGTCATCATCGCCCGGATCTGCACATTGCCCTTCGAGTAGGCCGTGCTCTCGTACGGGTTCACCAGAACGTCGAGCTCGGACCAGACACCGATCAGTAGATCCGACCAGTTGCCATAGATCAGCGCCGAGAGGTTGTTGCCGGTGCCCTTGCTCAGGTTGCTCGGCACCAGGTTGCTGACGGCGACCGTCTGGCCCTGGAACACCGTGGCGAGGCCCAGGGGAACGCCCGTGCTGTCCTTCAACTTCGCGGCGGCGCGACGGGTCTTGCTGTTGATCAGGAAGCCGGTGCCGGAGGCATTCGCGTCGTCCACCAGCCCGACCAGATCGGCCACCGCGTCATAGGTCAGCGCGCCGCCATTCGTGCCGAGGGAGACGGTGCCGATGCCCGCGGTGTTCAGGATGCCGCGCGGCTGGTTGCTGGTGCCCGTTCCGGCGATGGCGGCCGTGTCCAGCTTCTCGGCCAGTTCCAGCGCCATATCGTTCCGGGCGAGCTGCTCGACGTCCGGGCTGCTCTGCAGCACCATGTTGCGCGACCATTCGCTGATCACGCCGGCATGCTTCGGCGTCAGGGTAATCGCCTCGAACTGCGGATCGCTGTTCGGCAGGGGGCTGTTCTCGGCCACCCAGCCGGCGGTCACGCTAGCCTTCCGGCGCGGGATGGAGAGATTGCCGGTCAGGCCGGTGAGCACCGTCGCGCCTAGCGAGCGCACCCGCGTGGTGTTGCGCAGGCGGTCGATGAACAGGTCCGGGCGATGCTCGGTCGCGATCAGGTTGCTGCCGGGACCGCCCGCCGGGGCCGCCGTGGTCAGCACGCGCTGCTCCATGGGCTGGCCCATGTGCCAGTAGAGACCCTGCGCCTTACGACCGGAGCGGCGCTCCAGCTCGGCGCTGATCTCGCGGGCGCGGCCGGCGGCGTGATCGTTACCCCCCATGCCGGCCCGCACCACGTCGAGCAGGCCGACGCGAGCCGCCTCGCGATCCAAGTTGGCATCGCCGGTGCCGTTCAGGGGCTGGCCGGCGGCGCGGCGGTCGAGATCGTCGAGCATGGCCTGGCGGCGCTCGGCGTCGGTCACGCGCAGCGCTTCGGCCTCCAGCGCATCGGCGCGGGCGCGCGTCTCGTCCGGCAGCGCGCCGTCGGGATGCTTGGCGAGGATGTCGTGCAGCTCGGCGCGGATGGCTTCGCGGCGAGAGATCAGGTCACGGATGGACGGCATCGCGATTGTCCCAAACAGACGATGCCTTCGCGACGGGCGTTTCGGCGGCGGCCTTCATCTGCTCGTAGAGCGTGGCCGCATCACTCACCATCTTCCGCCGGGTGCCGCCATCCTTGACGTGGATGCGGGCCCGCTGGCCGGTGAGCTTGGGGAAGGCGACGAACGGCTTGCCATGGCAGTCATGGCCCAGACGGCAGCCGGAGATGGTCATGTCGGCATAGCCGAGCGTGACCTCAGCGCAGTAGCCCTCGCTGGGGAAGCCTTCGAAGGGGCGCAGCGCGAGGATCTCGAAGCGCATCAGGCATTGCCCCGCAGCTTCGTGATCAAATTGCCGAAGATCGTGTCGAGATCGAAAACGAGCTCGACGGTCGGCGGCTCCTGATCCTCCGGCGGGTTCTCCAGCGCGTCCGCGTTGATGCCAATGCGAACCCTGCCCTCCCCGGGGATGCCGAAGTAGGAGATGATCATCTGCCGAGGGCGCTTCGCCTGGTGCAGCGCCCTGAGCCACATGTCGGCATAGCGATAGAACACGCTCGGATTCTCGAGCTCCACCGCTTCGATGCCGCTGCGGGTCTTGTGGACCAGCAGCGCCGTCGCCAGGGCGTCACGCAAGGACATCTGCATGGGGCGGCCCCGTCCGCCGCGGCCGAAGTCGTAGTGATCGAACATGCCGCGGGAGCCCCAGGTGCCGATGGTGGACTGCGCGAGTCCGAGGGCCGCCGCGATGACCGGGGAGGGAAAGGGGCCTTGCGGCAAGGGCTCGTCGGGCTTGGGCACGGCCACACCTCAGAAAGCTTGACTGAGCTAATATAGCCATGTTGCCAACCAAGCTCAATGGGGATTTATGTGTCCCGCCTTATGCCACCTCTGCCGCTGCTCCAGCCAGGAAAGATGCTTCTCGGCATTTCCCGGCAGGAGAAGCCAGCCGGGCTCGTAGCCGAACTGCTCCTCGATCTCGGCGGCCAGCGCCTGCTTCCGCCCCTCGCGCCAGGCCAGCTCCAGCTCAAGGCAACGGATGCGGATGCGGAGCCAGAGCTTGCGGAGCCGCCTCATGCCTGACCTCCCAGCTGCCGCAGAATATCTTCGGTGAGGCTCCACACGGCCAGCTCTTCCGAGTTGAGGGCGTCGCCGTCGAGAGCGGCCTGTACCCGGCGGCGCATGACGCGCGCCCTCCAGACCAGCCCGGCCGTCGTCTGCGCCGGGATCTCATGCAGGGCGGCCAGGGTCTCGTTCATCTCCGGGACCAGCGCCCGCTGGGCATCGCCGAAGCGGTCGCGCTCCACCTTGTCGCCGGCCTCGTCCGCCTCGCATTCCAGTTCGAACAGCCGGTCCCATGTGTCCTCAATATTGAGGACACGCTGGCACAGGGCGATCAGCTCGGCGTCGGGGTTCTCCTCAACATTGAGGAGAAGGGTATCATCAATATGGATGACCTTTGCCACCACCGGCGCAACCGCCACGGGCGCCAGGGCCGCGGCCATGAGCATTCTTCTGCGCGCGGTCACAGCGTCACCGCCCAGCCGGCGCAGGCCACGAAGACGATGCAGCAGGCGGCGATGCTGGCGCGGAGGGCGGTTTCGGCCGCATCCTTCGCCCGCTCCGACAGGCCGGCGACCTTGGCGGCGCGGCGCGCGGCCTTCTCATCAACGCCGATCTCGCGCGCGGCGGCCTTGCGTCCCCCCTCCGGGCGGCCGGGGGGTTTCGCGGCAACTTGCCGCGAAACGTCCGCCTTCTCCTCCGTCAGCCTGATCCACTCCGCCACGTGCTCCGACCGCTCCAGCACGTTGCACGACGGCACACTGCCGATATGCAACAGCAGGGCCCGCGCCGGCCAGACGAAGGCCAAGACCGGCGGCCGGTCGCCGTTCGCCATATAGGCCAGGGAGCGCCGCAGGAAGCCGGAGCGGTAGGGCTTTTGCGCCGGGGCAGCGCAGAAGGGTGCGGGGCGGCTCATCGCACCACCTCGCCCTCGATCACCGTGCAGAGTTTGGAACCGCGGCGGTGCGAAACCACCGGCGCGCACTGACCGCGCGCCTCCTGGGTCCGGGCGGGGAAGGGCCGCGGCGCGTCGTAGGCGTCCAACAGGTCGCTCACCGTGAGCGACCTTGGGCGGCGGTCTTCTTCTGGACGCGCAGTCAGTGCGCGCGTATTCGGCGCAGTTAGCCATTGCCGGTTCTCCAAGCGAACGGGTGGTGGTTAGGCCGGGACAGGAAGTGCCACCTTCCTCCCCGGCCGCTTTCGTGATATCAGCAATGCATGCCGCCGTCAACTCGTGATACCACGAAAAAGCGACCGCCTCAGGCAGGGACGCCGATTATGCTCAGGCTCCAGCCTGAGGCTCTGGCTCGCCTGGATACTTGGATAGAGCGGCAGGATGACGCGCCTTCCCGGCCCGAGGCGGTGCGGCGGCTGCTCGATAAGGCTTTGCCGAAGTAAGACGCATGTACCTCAAGGTATGGTCGTATTGCCCATACCTTTGCGCCTGGCAGAACCGGCACGCGCACTTCTGGAAGGGATGAAAGAATGACGCTTTCGGAACTCGCCCTTCTGTCCATCGGGCCGTTTGGTCTGCTGGCCGCCGCCGTGCTCAGCTACTGGATCACGCATCGGGACCGGGCAGCGCACTGAGCCAATCGGAAAATCGCTCAGAGCTGCCGCGCTAGACCGCGACCCCAGGTGATTTTTCCAGCGTGCGGATTAAAGATCGCGCGCATTGCATGCCCGGATATTCGCCCGGCATGCAATGCGCCTCGACCCTCTGTTCCCAAAAACATGGTGATTTAGCGAAAATCACCTAGGGGGCGCGGTCTAGCCGGGCAGCCCTGAGCGATTTTCATTCGGCGGGCGCGCTGGCGAGAGATGCCCCGCCCTCCTCCAGCCGTCGCAGCGCCGCCAGGGCTTCCGCGAGACTCGGGAAGACGGTCGGCCTGGCCCGGCCGGGGATCGCCAGCGCGGGCCGTGGCGCACCCTCTGGATCGCAGGCATCGGGCAGCAACAGGACGCGGATCATGCATGGCCTGCCCGGCTACCGCAGCAGCCTGCCGCATATAGGCGGAGATGTTCGGCCTGGGCCGCGTCGAAGAAGGCGTTGGCAAGGGTCAGGACCTCGGGGCGGGCGTAGCCGGCATTCGCCGCCGTCGCCTCGATACATTCCTCGGCCTGGTACAGGGCAGCCGTGGCGTCGTCCTGATCGGTCGCCCAGGCCATGACCGAACGGGCGAAGTCCCTACCGGCCTCCCGCGCATCCTCCAGGTCGGCCGCGCCGATGCGGATGGGATAGCGGCTCATGCCGGGCGGCTCCGGCTCGGGACGGGGGCGGCGCGCGGGGAGTGCCGCACCGCAAAGTGCGGCACTGGGTAAGCCGTTGATATCTCAGCGTTCAGTGCCGCAGTGTCGCACAGTGCCGCATTTTCCCCTACGTACTTCCTAGGGGTAGTGGTGCTGGTAGGGGGGTAGATAACTCCTACAGACCTCGTAGGGGAATGTGCGACACTGTGCGACACTGTGCCCTTAGCGCATTGTTTTTGCTGAGGGTCGCAGTGTCGCACTTTCGAGAGTGCGACACTCATGGCCGCCCCTCCTTGAGCCACCACTTAATTCCGTTCGAGGCTCGCCGCCCCCAGCCGAGCCGCTCCAGCGCGGCGGCGATGCGCCGCTGGTCGGCCGTGCCGATCTTCGCCGTCTCGATACCCAGGGCGCCACGAGCCACGGCCAGCACTGTCACCTTGTCCTTGCTGTGCAGCCATTCCGCGATGGCCTGTTCCCAGGCATCGGCCTCGTAGCGCTGTTCCTGCTCGCTGCGGATGTGCTCGGCCTCGAAGTCCCGGGACGGCCACCACGGCGTGCCCTGGCGATACAGGGCATAGGCCTCGGCAAAGAGCTGGTCGCGGCCCCGGACCAGCCCGGCCACGTCCAGCACCGGCGCCACCTTCACCGGCCAGAACCGCCGCCCGCCGGTCTCATCCCGCAGGTAGGCGGTCTTGTTGGTGGTGCCGATGAAGACGCACTGCCGGGGCTCGATCACGTCCTTCCGGCCGTAGCTCGGGCGGTAGCGCTCGATGGGCCGGGTGATGAAGGCCTTCAGCGCGGCGGCCTCGGCCTTGTCGAGCGCCGACATCTCGGCCACCTCGATCAGCCACTTGCCGTTCAGGTGCTGCGACACGTCCTTGCCGCCGCGGATATCCGGCAGGTTGTCGCTGAACCACGGCCCGCCGAGGATGGCGCAGGCGGTGGATTTCATCGCCCCCTGCGCGCCTTCCAGCACCATCATGTAGTCGGCCTTGCAGCCGGGCTGGAACACGCGGGCCACCATGGCAACCATGAACATGGTGCCGATGCCGGCGGTGTAGGGCGTGGCCTCGGCGCCGAGATAGGTGTGCAGCCACGTCGCCAGCCGCGGCTGCCCGTCCCAGAACAAGCCGTTCAGGTACTGCTGCACCGGGTGAAAGCCCCGTTCCCTGGCCCGCAGCGACACGGCCTGGTGCACCGTGTCCTTGCTCACCCTCTCCAGTCCCTGGCGTTGCAGGAACTCCTGTAAGGCGCTGACATCGGCATCCTGCACCGGTCGCGCCTCTTCCGGCGGGCACAGGCTGGACGGCACCGGCCGCGCCAGGATCTCGGCCCGCAGCATCTGGTCATAGGCCAGCAGATCCGTGAGCTGCCGGTCGGCGCGGAGCGCCAGCATGACGTTCGCCAGATTGCCGCGCGGGTCGCCTTCCTTGTCGGTCTGGCAGTCCCGGAGCCAGGGCGCGGCGCCCTCCGGGGAGCTGGTTCGGCCGGTGTTGTCGTTGTTCCCCTTCCGCTCCGGCTTCCAGCCGTTCTGGCGCGCTTCCCAGAACAGCGATGCTGCTTTGATCCGCAAGCTGCTGGTGCGGAAGCTGGCCCATTTGGTGCGGGTGGCAGCCTCGTCATGCTTGGAGGACTGCGCCGACCAAGCCATGAACAGGTCTTCGCCATCGTCGGCCAGGGCGTCATAGATGGCGGCGCCAATCTTCACCCAGCCATGCCAGTCATGCCGGTTCGGGACGGCCGCCAGGGCGCTTTCCACTTCGTCGCGGGTAGGGGCCCGATAACCGCCAGCCCTTCGTGCTGAGGGCTTCTCCCCCGCGCCATCCGACAGGATCGGATCGGCTTCCGCTGCCAGCTCGTCCTCGCGGTCCTTGTCGGTCCTTCCGCCCGCTGCACGGATCATGGCCTCGGCCGCGGTGATGAAGCCAGCCATGGTCGCCGCCGTGACGGCCGGCAGCTCGTCCAGGGGCGTGCTGTCAGGACCGCTATCGGGCCATTCATAATCCCGCCCGGTATCGGGATGCAGGCCATACCCCACGAACTGCTGACCGTCTGCCAACACCTCGACTTGCGCGCTGGTGCCGTCCGGTAGCTTCATCGTCGGCGCCGTCATCAGCTTGTCGAACGGCACCACGGCCCGATAAGCCAGGAGGCGTTTTGGCGCCCGCCCGATGCGGAGCAATGGCGTCTCCCCCAGCATGGTCCGCGCCAGCCCCTCAAGCCGTCTTGCAAGGCCTTCTTCGTGCACGTCGATATCCACCCCGACAAGCTCGCCACAGACAAGGCCGGTGTTCGGATGGTTGTGGATTGTTGCCGGCCACGCGGCCACCATGTCGGCGGTAACGGTCCCTGGACGCACCGTGTTCCAGCCCTTGAAGAACGGCTGCTTGCCGGGGCTCTTGACCTTCTCGTGCTTGTAATTCGGCGCGGTGACGGGGATCGGCGCATAGCCGTTCGCCAGCAGCCGCAGGCGGAGGGCGGTTGTGGGGTCGGGCTGCTGCGTGGCGGCGCTCATCGCAGGCCCTCCACCACCAGCAGGTAGCCGGTGCGCTGATAGGGGCTCCCCGGACGATGGCAGTGCGCCTGACGGTGCGGGTTCTGCCCATCGAGGATGCCGGCGGCACCGTGCTGGTGATGGCACCCACAATGCGAGCACCAGACGCGAACAGTCTTGCTGGTCGCGCTCAAGGTTGCGCGGAGCACGCTCGCCCCCCCGCTTCCGGCTTGCCCCGCACCCGAAAAAGTGGGACTTTCCGGATTAGAAGGCCGTTGAATTTCCTCGCTTTTGCTGCGGTCCCACTGAGAACTAACTTGCTGATTTACCGGGGCTTCCGCCGCTCGGCTCTGGGCACCATCCTCCCTCCTCCGATCCGAGCCGTAACTCAGGCTCTCGGCGGCACCGTCCCGCCATGGGGCGTCATGCGCTCATCCCGGACTTGCGGGTTCTCCGCGGAGCGATTGGCCAAAGCGCGGGACAGGACGGCGACGAAAAGCGGGCCGAGACGTTCATCCTCCTGGAAACAAGGAGGCGTCCCGATGCCCAAGGCCGAGCGGTTGATCCATGGCAGCTCCAATGGCGATTCCTGGTACCTCGTGCAGGACCCGGACCGGGGCGCGCTCGTGCGGCACGAGCCCAACGCTCCCTCCGGCGGGGCCGTCTCCGAGATCCCGGTGGCGACCTTCCTGGCCCGGGGGAACGGGCCGGAGCAGGCCGAGCTGCTCCGTCTGATCGGCACCCTCGCGGCGCAGATGCCGGAGAAGGAGGCGGAGAGGGTCGCGCAGGTGCTGCGGTAGAGGGCGACCCCGCGCGCGGCCTCAGACCAGCGGGCAGCCGCCCTCCTTCAGCGGCCGGAAGGCTTCCTCCGCCGCCAGCGTGCCGCGCAGGTTGTAGTAGTCCCAGGCACCCCGGCTCTCGCCCGGCGCCTTGACCTCGAACAGGTAGGAGGGGTGGATCTTGCGGCCATCGGCGCGCAGCGTGCCGGGGCCGAAGCAGTCATCGTCGGTCGGCATGGCCTGCATCCGCCGCACCACCTCGGCGCCGCTCGCCTTCGCCGCCGGCAGGCCGAGGTCGGCCACCGCCTTCAGGTAATGCAGCACGCCGGAATAGGTGCCGGCCTGTTCCTGGTTCGGCCAGTTGTTCGGCACCTTGGGCTTGACCCGGTTCAGGAAGGCGCGGGTGCGGTCGTTCAGGTCCCAGTAGAAGGCCTCGGCCAGCAGCAGACCCTGCGCCGTCTCCAGGCCGAGCGCGTGGATATCGGTGACGAACATCGGCGTGCCGGCCACCTTCACCCCGCGCCGCGACAGACCGAACTCCTGCACCTGCTTGATGCAGTTCACCATGTCGGCGCCGGCCATCAGCAGCCCCACCACCTTGGCCCGGCTGGCCGCCGCCTGCAGGATGAAGGAGGCGAAGTCGGTGGTGCCCGGGAAGGGGAAGCGCGCCGAGCCCGCAACCTTGCCGCCCGCGGCCTGGATGAAGCGGGTCAGATCCTTCTCCATCTGGTGGCCGAAGGCGTAGTCGGCGGTGATGAAGAACCAGCTGTCGCCGCCGTTGCGCACCGTGGCGCTGCCCACCGTCTTGGCCAGCATGTAGGTGTCGGCCGTCCAGTGCACGGTGTTGGGCGAGCAGCGCTCGCCGGTCAGCGCGGCGGAGAGGGCGCCGGTGTTCACCTGGACCTTGTTCTTCTCCTGCACCAGCCCGGCCACGGCCAGGGCGATGGCCGAGTTGTTGACCTCGCAGATCATGTCGACGCCGTCCTGGTCGATCCAGCGGCGGGCCAGGGCGAGGGCGACGTCGGGCTTGTTCTGGTGGTCGCCCTGCACGAACTCCACCGTGATGCCGCGCGCGGCCAGGCCCAGATCCTCGGCCGCCTGGCGGGCGCAGGCGAGGGCGGTGGGGCCGGAGGTGTCGCGATAGGGGCCGGAGAAGTCGGCCAGCACCCCGATGCGGACCGGCGCGGCCTGCTGCGCGCGGGCGATCGGCAGGGGCGCCAGCAGGGCGGCGCCCCCCGCCAGCAGATGGCGGCGGCGGAACTCGGTCATCCGGTCTTTTTCCTTCCTCGAACGTCGCGGCGCCCGGCGCCGCGGGCGCGAGCTTGGCGGCTCTGCCGCGGTGCCGCAAGCGCCGTTGAAACCGGCGCCCGCCCCGCGCATATCGCGCCTCGCGACAAAGCATCCATCCAAGGAGAGGCCTGTGAGCGAGACGGTGGAGCGGCATGAGTTCAATGCCGAGGTGGGGCGGCTGCTGGATCTGGTCGTCCACGCCCTCTACTCGGAGCGCGAGATCTTCCTGCGCGAGCTTGTGGCCAACGCGGCCGACGCCATCGACAAGCGCCGCTTCGAGGCGCTGACCCGGCCGGAGCTCGGCCTGCCGGGGGAGGCGCGGATCCGCATCGTCCCGGACAAGGCCGCGCGCACCCTCACCCTCTCCGATCCGGGCATCGGCATGAGCAAGGCGGAGCTGGCGCAGAATCTCGGCACCATCGCCCGCTCCGGCACCCTGGCCTTCGCCAAGGCCCTGGCCGAGAGCCAGGCCGCCGACCGGCCGAACCTCATCGGCCAGTTCGGCGTCGGCTTCTATTCCGCCTTCATGGTGGCCGATCGGGTCGAGGTGACCTCGCGCGCGGCGGGCAGCGAGGAGGCCTGGCTCTGGGCCTCGGAGGGGCGCGGCCAGTTCACCCTGGCGCCCGCGGGCCGCGCCGAGGCCGGCACCGACATCGTGCTGCACATGAAGGCCGATGCCGCCGAGTTCCTGGAGCCGCTGCGGCTGCGCACCATCATCCGCAAATGGGCCGACCACATCACCGTGCCGATCGTCCTGCTGCAGGACGGCAAGGAGGAGCCGGCCAACGAGGGCACGGCGCTGTGGCGCAAGCCGAAGTCGGAGGTCAGCGCGGAGAGCTACACCGAGTTCTACCGCCATCTCGGCCATGTCTTCGACGAGCCCTGGGCGACGCTGCACTGGCGTGCCGAGGGGACGCTGGAGTTCAGCGCCCTGCTCTTCATCCCCGGCATGAAGCCCTTCCAGGCGGTGGAGGGGGAGCGCGAGAGCCGGGTGCGGCTGCATGTCCGGCGGATGTTCATCACCGACCAGGCCGGGCTGCTGCCGCCCTGGCTGCGCTTCGTCCAGGGCGTGGTGGACACCGAGGACCTGCCGCTCAACGTCAGCCGCGAGATGCTGCAGGCGACGCCGGTGCTGGGCCGCATCCGCAAGGCGGTGACCGGCCGCGTGCTCTCCGAGCTGCGGAGCCGCGCGAAGGAGGCCGAGGACTATGCGCGGTTCTGGGAGAATTTCGGCCCGGTGCTGAAGGAAGGCGCCTGGGAGGATGCCGAGCACCGCAAGGATGTCGCGCCGCTGCTGCGCTTCCGCTCCACCGGCCAGGAGGGCTGGACCTCGCTCGCCGATTACGTCGCGCGGATGAAGCCGGAGCAGGAGGCCATCTACTACCTCGTGGGCGAGGACCCGGCGGCACTCGCCGCCTCGCCGCAGCTGGAGGGCTTCCGCGCGCGCGGGCTGGAGGTGCTGCTGCTTTCCGACCAGATCGACAACTTCTGGCCCGAGCGGCTGGAGCGCTTCGAGGACAGGCCGCTGCGCAGCGTGACGCAGGAGAGCGCCGACCTGGCGCGGTTCGCCCCCGAGGGCGCGCCGGCCGAGCCCCCGGCCGATCTCGCAGGCCTGCTGCCGAGCCTCAAGGCGGCGCTGGAGGGCGAGGTGACGGAGGTGCGCGCCACCGAGCGCCTGGTGGACAGCGCCGTGGCGCTCGCCGCCATGCCCGGCGCGCCGGACCTCTCGCTGCAGCGGCTGCTGCGCCGCGCCGGGCGGGGCCTCGGCGTCGAGATGTCGGTGCTGGAGCTGAACCCGCGCCACCCGCTGATCCGCCGCCTGGCGGAGCGCGCGGCGGCCGGCGCCGAGCTGCGGGAGGAGGCCGGGCTGCTGCTGGACCTGGCGCGGCTGCAGGATGGCGACACCCCGCGCGACCCCGCGGCCTTCGCCCGGCAGGTGACGGAAGCCCTAGCGGCGCGGCTGGGCTGAGCGGATCGCCGCCGCCCGGCCACCGGGCGGCGGCGGCGGACCGCACTTGATTTCCCGGCCATTCTCGCCCATGCGTATGGTCATCGTACAACACGGCGGCCCAAGGGGGAGATGTCCATGCCCATCACCGGCGAGATGCTGATCGGCGCCACGGCCCTGCGCGGCACCGACAGGCCCGTGCGCGCCGTCGAGGCGGCCACCGGCCAGCCCATGGAGCCCGCCTTCGGCGGCGGCACGGCGGCGGATGTGGAGCGCGCCTGCGCTCTGGCCTGGACCGCCTTCGACAGCTACCGCGAGACCGCCCCCGAGGCGCGCGCCGCCTTCCTGGACGCGGCCGCCCAGGCCATCCTCGACATCGGCGACGAGCTGATCGTCCGCGCCATGGCCGAGAGCGGCCTGCCGCGTGCCCGGCTGGAGGGCGAGCGCGGCCGCACGGTCGGCCAGCTCCGCCTCTTCGCCGCCGAGATCCGCGATGGCGGCTGGCAGCAGGCGCGCATCGACCCCGCCCTGCCCGACCGCAAGCCGCTGCCCCGCCCGGACCTGCGGCTGCGGATGATCCCGCTCGGCCCGGTCGCCGTCTTCGGGGCCTCCAACTTCCCGCTGGCCTTCTCGGTCGCCGGCGGCGACACCGCCTCGGCGCTGGCCGCCGGCTGCCCGGTGGTGGTGAAGGCGCATT
The DNA here is from genome assembly GCF_049340465.1 of Pseudoroseomonas sp. WGS1072. Taxonomy (NCBI): domain Bacteria; kingdom Pseudomonadati; phylum Pseudomonadota; class Alphaproteobacteria; order Acetobacterales; family Acetobacteraceae; genus Pseudoroseomonas; species Pseudoroseomonas sp. WGS1072. Next base: position 416,707 of record NZ_JBMPSU010000001.1, read on the forward strand.
CGGCGCATCCCGGCACCTCGGAGCTGGTCGGCCGCGCCATCCAGGCGGCGGTGCGGGCCTGTGGCCTGCCGGAAGGCGTCTTCTCCCTGCTCTTCGGCTCCGGCGCCGTGGTCGGGCAGGGCCTGGTCGCCGATCCGCGCATCAAGGCGGTGGGCTTCACCGGCTCGCGCGCCGGCGGCACGGCGCTGATGCAGACCGCCGCCGCCCGGCCCGAGCCGATCCCCGTCTATGCCGAGATGAGCAGCATCAACCCGGTCTACCTGCTGCCGGAGGCGCTGAAGGCGCGGGCCGAGGCCATCGGCCGCGACTTCATCGGCTCGCTCACCATGGGCGCCGGGCAGTTCTGCACCAATCCCGGCCTGATCCTGGGCCTGGACGGGCCCGACCTCGACCGCTTCACCGCCGCCGCGGCCGGGGCGCTTTCCGGCGCCGCGGCGCAGACCATGCTGACGCCGGGCATCCTGAAGGCCTATCGCGAGGGCGTCGGGCATCTGGCCGGCAACAACCGCGTCCGGAAGCTGGCCGAGGGCCAGGCCGGCGACGAGATGCAGGGCCAGGCGGCGTTGTTCGAGACCACGGCGGAGCACTTCATCGCCGATCCGGCGCTGTCGGAGGAGGTGTTCGGCTCCGCCTCGCTGGTCATCCGCTGCACCGACATGGCGCAGGTGCTGGCCCTGACGGAGCGGCTGGAAGGCCAGCTCACCGCCACGCTGCAGATGGATGAGGGAGATCTGGAGACGGCGCGGTCACTGCTGCCGGTGCTGGAGCGCCGGGTCGGCCGCATCCTGGTGAACGGCTACCCGACCGGGGTCGAGGTCAGCCATGCCATGGTGCATGGCGGGCCCTACCCCTCCACCTCGGACGGGCGCTCGACCTCGGTCGGCACCCTGGCCATCCAGCGCTTCCTGCGCCCGGTCTGCTACCAGAACCTGCCGGCGGCGCTGCTGCCGCCGTCGCTGCGGGAGGACAATCCGCTCGGCCTCTGGCGGCGGGTGGATGGCACGCTGACGCAGGGCTGAGCACGGCCGGGGCGGCTGTGCTAGACCCCCCGGCCGGGCGGCATGACGCCGCCCGCCCTGGGGAGGCGGCATGGCGGCACGGCTCTGGTTCATCGGCAGTCTGCTCGTGGCGCTCGGCCTGGCGGCCCGGCTGCTGGGGTGGGACGTGCTGCTCTGGATCCCGCAGACGGTGATGGATGTCATCCGCGAGGACCCGGCGACCTCGGGCGTGATCACGCTCGGCATCGTGCTGATGGTGATCGCCCGGCTGATCGGCCAGAGGCGGGGCTGAGGCGGGAGGGGGCGGGACCCGTCCCCTCCCCCCGTAGACTCAGAGGCGGGCGGCCTCAGAGGCGGAAGGCCTGGCGCGCCAGCAGCCGCCAGTCGTTCCCGTCCTTCTGCCAGACCTGCATCACGCCGATCCGCACCGGCGTCGTCTGGCCGGCCGGCGAGACGGTCTCGCCCACCATCAGGTGCCGCACGATGGCGTTCGGACCGGCGAGGTCGATGGTCTGCTCGCTCAGCTCGATCCGGGTGAAGGCGCTCGCCTTGGATTCGAGATAGGCGATGAACTGCTCCTTGTTCTCGATGCGACCGGCGGAATGGCCGTAGCTCAGCTTCTCGGCCGTCAGGGCGGCAAGCCGGGCGCGGTCCACCTTGAGCATGGCCTCGGTCAGCGCATCGACGGCGCGGGCCACCACGGCCTCGCCACCCCGGGCCTCCTGCGCCGCCGCCGCGCGCGGCGCGGCGATCCCCACCGACAGACAGAGCGCGGCGGCCAGCGCCACGCCCCTGCGAGACATCATCATCGGACCCTCCCTGGATTCGTTCTTGTTCCGCGACGTTATGCCGCGCCGGTGGGAAGGTCCAGGGAAGGAGCAAGGGAGGCGGCGGCGCCTCCCCGCCTCACGCGAAGACGTAGTCGCCGTGGCCCAGCGTCACGCCGCCGAGCAGGGTGACGTGGCTGGTCCAGCCGCCGGCATCCTGGATGGTGAGGAGCTGCCCGGCCTGGCCGACCGTCGCCTCCGCGCCGAAGCCCTTCAGCTGCAGCTGGTCCACGCCCGCCTGGAAGTCGGTGATGACATCATGGCCCATGCCCTTGTTGACGATGAAGGTGTCGCGGCCGGCCCCGCCGGTCAGCACGTCATTGCCGCCGCGCCCGTCCAGCACGTTGTTGCCGGCATTGCCGATGATGCGGTTGTCGAGCGCGTTGCCGGTGCCCTTCGACCAGGAGGTGCCGGTGAAGATCAGGTTCTCGACATGGTCCGGCAGGGTGTAGGCGTCGATCCAGGTGGTGACCGTGTCGGTGCCCTGGCCGGCCAGTTCCACCACCTTGTCCGTGGCGCTGTAGACGACATAGGTGTCGTCGCCCGCCCCGCCCCGCATGGTGTCGCCCCCGCCCAGCGACTTGTAGCCGTCGGCGCCCGCGGTGCCGGTCCAGCTCTCGGCCCTGGCCGTGCCGTAGAACCACTTCGCCGGCTCCGCGCTGAGCGGCAGCGAGGCGGTTCCGGCCGCCGGGGCGGAGGAGCCGGTGGAGGGGGCCGGTGCGGGCGCGGGTGCGGGCGCGGGGGCCTCGGCGGCGGCGCTCGCGCTGAAGCCGAAATCCGCCGCCTTCAGCGCCTCCAGCTGCACGCCGCGCAGCGTCAGCCCGTCGCCCTGGCCGAAGTCGAGGACGGCGTCGTTGCCCACCTGGCGGCCCGTCGCCTTCACCGCCCCCAGGTCGGAGAAGCCGAAGCCCTGGAGCGAGATCCTGTCGCCGCTGGCGAAGTCCGTGACGATGTCATGCCCCTCGCCCCGGGCCAGGATGAAGGTGTCGTTGCCGCCGCCGCCGGTCAGCATGTCGTTGCCGCCCTTGCCGTTCAGCACGTTCGGGCTGTCATTGCCGGTCAGCCGGTTGGCCAGGCCATTGCCGGTCGCCTGGGTCCAGGAGGTTCCGGTGGCGACGAAGTTCTCGACATGCTCGGGCAGGGTGTATTCGGAGAGCCAGGTGGTGACGGTGTCGATGCCCTGGCCGGCCAGTTCCACCACCTTGTCCGTGGCGGTGTAGACGACATAGGTGTCATCCCCCTTGCCGCCCTTCAGCGTGTCCCCGCCGCCGGCCGAGACGAGCTGGTCGTGGCCGTCCGTGCCGATCAGGGTCTCCGCTTTCGCGCTGCCCCAGACGGTGCGGGTATAGGCGGCGCTGGCGGCCGAGGTCGTGGTGGCGGAGGGCAGCGGCGACGGCGGGTTGAGCGAAGGCTCGGGCGCCGGGGCCGGTGACGGCGCGGTGGCGGTGCTGTTGACCAGGGCGATGTCGTCGGCCGCCAGGCTGGAGAGGGCGACGCCCTTCAGCGTCACGCTCTGGCCGCCGCCGAGATCGATCACCGTGTCGCCGCCCGACTGCCGCGCCGCCGCCTTGACCGCGGCGAAGTTCGCGAAGGCGAAGCCGTCCAGCCGCAGCACGTCGCCCAGTCCGTTGCCCGCCCGGAAGTCGGTGATGGTGTCGTTGCCCTCGCCCCGGGCGATGACGAAGGTGTCGTTGCCGCCGCCGCCGGTCAGCAGATCGTTGCCGCCCTTGCCGTTCAGCACGTTCGGGCTGTCGTTGCCGATCAGCCGGTTGGCCAGGGCATTGCCGGTGCCGCTGCTCCAGCCGGTGCCGGTCAGCGTCAGGTTCTCGACATGGTCCGGCAGCACATAGCCGCTGATCCAGGTCGAGACCGTGTCCACGCCGCCGCCGGCCAGTTCCACGACCTGATCGGTCAGGGCGCCGATGTAATAGGTGTCGTCCCCTCGGCCGCCCTTCAGCGTGTCTCCGCCGCCATGGGAGTGGAGCGCGTCATGGCCGTCGCCGCCGGTCAGCGTGTCCTTGCCGCCGGTGCCGTGAAGGCTGCGCGTGGCGGCGGCGCTGGCGGCGGTCGTGGTGGTGCTGTCGCCGCTGGCGGCGGGGAGCGTGGGCGCAGGCGCCGGGGCCGGAGCCGGAGCCGGGGCGGGCGCGGGCGTGGGCGGGGTGACGACGGCCGGCCCCTCCATGCCCGGGCCCGAGAAGGCGTCCTTGTAGGCGGCGCCGGACTTCGGCTCCGTGCCGTCCGACAGGCGGCCGGGATAGGCGGCGTCGGAATCCCAGTAGGCCTGCAGCACCACGTCGTGGCTCTCGAACCACTCCTGCACCAGCTTGATGTAGGGCGCGGCGGTGTCGGTCTTGATGCCCCATTCCGAATAGGCGGTGGGCTTGCCATGCGCGTCGGCGAAGGCCTCGAGCCACTTCAGCCCGTACTTCCAGTCGCGGATGGTCTCGAAGGCCTTGACCGGATCGCTGCCGACATATTCGGGCTTCCAGTAGAAATCCATGCCGATGATGTCGACATAGTCGTCGCCCGGATAGGCATTGGCCGGGTTCATCCCGCCCGAGGCGGCGTCGACGTTCCATTCGAAGACGAAGCGATCGGAGACCGAGCGGAAGGTGGTGACCATCTGGCGGAAGGCGCCGATGAAGTCCTGCTCCTTGCCGATGGCGTTCCAGTGGAACCAGTCGCCGTTGAATTCCCAGCCGGTGCGGATATGGATCTTGTCGGTGCCCGGCGTGCCGTTCAGGAGGGTTTCCGCGACCGACTTGTAGTGCTGGTTGTAGCTGCCCCGGGCGGCGGAGGAGAGGTTGGCGTCCCGCGTGATCAGGGGCACCGACCAGAAGATGTCGCGGTCGGTGTTCTTCCAGAGGTCGTTGACCATCCATCTGGCGCTGCTGACGAAGTCGTTCCAGTTGGCGAAGCCGACGACGCCGTGGACACTGTCGACCTCGCGCCCCAGCCACTTCTCGAAGGTCGAGACCTGACCCGCATTGTTGCCGACATAAACGCCAAGTGCAGTCATCTTGCCCGCCTTCTGGAAGGAGTGCGGCCAGGGCCGCCCCTGGGCCCAGAATCGCGGCAAGAGGTCAAGAAGCCGTTAAGGGCGCTAGAATTTATTAGATTTGATGCAACCATTGCGGGCATGACGGCAATGCGCCCTGCCCTGAACAGGATATTCCCCGATGAGCCCTGAACTGCGTTGGCTGGCCTGGAGCCTTCTGCTCGGCCTGTTGCACCTGGTCCTGGCCGCCGCCGCGGCGCGCGGACAGTCCGGCCTGCCCTGGGCGCTCGGCCCCCGGGACACGCCGCAGCCGCCGCTGACCGGCATGGCCGGCCGCCTGCAACGGGCCCAGGCCAATTTCATGGAGACCTTCCCCTTCTTCCTGGGTGCCGTCCTGCTCGTCCAGCTGAGCGGTCGGGGCGGATCGGCGAGCGCGCTGGGCGCGGCGATCTACGTCTGGGCGCGGCTGGCCTATCTGCCGCTCTACGCCGCAGGCATTCCCTATCTGCGGACGCTGGCCTGGGGCGTCTCGGTGGCCGGGCTGCTGATGGTGCTGGGCTCCGCGCTGCCCTGGGCCGGATGAGGTCCCGGCGGCAACCGGGGATACGGGTTGCTGCCGCGGTCCCTCGCAGGAGAGGCGTGACGGCCATCCGAATTTCGTGCGGCGAGACGCAATCGGGGCGTGAGCCGCGTCTCAATCATAATAATGGACGAGATTTTTACACAATCGTACAAAGCGCCTGCTACCCCCCATAAGGCAATCAAACGATGGATCTCCGGGATTCTCTCCACGAGGTGCAGCTTCGTGTTCAGGTCGCGCAGGCTCTGCTGGTCGATGCGCTCGACGAGCGCCCCGGCCCCGACCGCCGCACCATCCTGGAGGCATTGATGGAGGTGGACGCCGCCGAGCGCATCCTCGCCTTCAGCGTCGAGCCCGCCAATGACACGGCCGAGGCGGAGGAGGTCGAGGCGCCCGGCCTGCGTCTGGTGCAATCCGCCGACTGAGCCTTCCGCCCCTCCCCCCCGCACGGCGCGGCCCTGCCGCTCCGCTGCGACGACGCGGCTCATTTTTGCGCCACGCACCATGGCGCGGCCGTGCAAAGCATGTCTCAATGCCCTCCCGTCCCACGCCGGCGCCCGCCGGTGCGGGACGGGCAAGATCGCTTCCCGTAGCCGGCAACCGCCGCCGGGCGGGCGCTTTGGCAGGACATGTTTCAGGGGAGTTCGCCATCCATGCCCTCCAGGCCGACGATCGAGGGGCCTATCGCCCGCACCGCCATGGCCTTCGTGCTGGCCGGTGGGCGGGGCAGCCGGCTGATGGAGCTGACCGAGCGGCGCGTGAAGCCGGCGGTCTTCTTCGCCGCCAAGTCGCGCATCATCGACTTCGCGCTGTCCAACGCGCTGAACTCCGGCATCCGCCGTATCGGCGTGGCGACCCAGTACAAGGCGCACAGCCTGATCCGGCACCTGCAGCGCGGCTGGAACTTCCTGCGCCCCGAGCGCAACGAGACCTTCGACATCCTGCCGGCCAGCCAGCGCGTCTCCGAGACCGGCTGGTACACCGGCACGGCGGACGCGGTGTACCAGAACCTCGACATCATCGAGAGCTACGCGCCCCGCCACATCGTCGTCCTGGCGGGCGACCATGTCTACAAGATGGATTACGAACGCATGCTGCAGCAGCATGTGGACAGCGGCGCGGATGTCACCGTCGGCTGCATCGAGGTGCCGCGCCTGGAGGCCACCGGCTTCGGCGTGATGCATGTCGAGCCGAACGGACGCATCATCTCCTTCCTGGAGAAGCCCAAGGACCCGCCCGGCATGCCGGACCGGCCGCATATGGCCCTGGCCAGCATGGGCATCTACGTCTTCGAGACGCGCTTCCTGGCCGAGCAGCTGCGGCGCGACGCGGCCGACCCGCAGTCGAGCCACGACTTCGGCCATGACCTCGTCCCCTACATCGTCCGCCACGGCCGCGCCTACGCGCACCGCTTCGCCGAATCCTGCGTCCATTCCGGCCAGGAGGCCGAGGCCTACTGGCGCGACGTCGGAACCGTGGATGCCTACTGGCAGGCCAATATCGACCTGACCGAGGTGGTCCCGGCGCTCGACCTCTACGACCGCGAATGGCCGATCTGGTCCTATGCCGAGCTGACCCCGCCGGCCAAGTTCGTGCACGATGTGGAGGGCCGCCGCGGCATGGCCACCGCCTCCCTGGTGTCGGGCGGCTGCATCGTCTCGGGCGGCTCGGTGCGCCGCTCGGTGCTCTGCCCCTCGGTGCGGGTGAATTCCTACGCCGCGGTCGAGGGATGCGTGCTGTTGCCGGGCGTGGATATCGGCCGCGGCGCGCGGCTGCGCAACACCATCGTGGACAGCGGCATCCAGATCCCCCCCGGCATGGTGGTGGGGGAGGATCCGGAGCTGGACGCGCGGCGCTTCCGCCGCACCAACAAGGGCATCTGCCTGATCACGCAGCCCATGCTGGACATGCTGGACGACAAAGCGCGCTGATGAGCCTCCGCCTTCTCTCCGTCGCCTCCGAGGTCTATCCGCTGGTCAAGACCGGGGGGCTTGCCGATGTCGCCGGCGCGCTGCCCGCCGCGCTGGAGGCCGAGGGCGTCGTCACCCGCACCCTGCTGCCGGGCTATCCCCGCGTGCTGCGCGCGCTGGAGCGGGCCGAGACGGCGCATGATCTCGGCGACAGCCTCTTCGGCCATCCCGCCCGCCTGCTGGCGGCGCGCGCCGCCGGGCTCGACCTCTTCATCCTCGACGCGCCCTCCCTCTATGCCCGCGAGGGCAACCCCTATTCCGGCCCGGACGGGCAGGACTGGCCGGACAACGCCTTCCGCTTCGCCGCCCTGGCCCAGGCGGCGGCACGAATCGGCCGCGGCCTGCTGCCGGGCTTCCTGCCCGATGTCGTGCACGCGCATGACTGGCAGGCCGGCCTGGCCCCCGCCTATCTGCACTATGGCGGAGAGGGGCGGCCCGGCACCGTGATGACGGTGCACAACCTGGCCTTCCAGGGGCAGTTCCCCGGTGCCTTGCTGACCGCTCTCGGCCTGCCGCCGCATGCCTGGTCGGTCGAGGGGGTGGAGTATTACGGCGCGCTGGGCTTCCTCAAGGCCGGGCTGCGGCTGGCCGACCGGGTCACCACCGTCTCGCCGAGCTATGCCGCCGAGGTCCGCACGCCGGAAGGCGGCATGGGCATGGACGGCCTGCTGCGCAGCCGCGGGCGGACCCTCAGCGGCATCCTGAACGGCATCGACACCGGGGTCTGGAACCCGGCCACCGATCCGCACCTCGCCGCCTCCTACGACGCGAGCCGGCTCGAGGGCCGCGAGGCCAACCGCGCCGCGCTGCGTGCCGAGATGGGGCTGGCGCCGGACCCCGCCGCGCCGCTGCTGGCCGTGATCAGCCGGCTGTCCTGGCAGAAGGGCATGGACCTGGTGCTGGAGGCGGTTCCGGCCCTGCTCCGCCACGGCATGCAGCTCGCCGTGCTGGGCACCGGCGATCCCGGCCTGGAGGCCGGTTTCCGCGCCGCCGCCGAGGCGCATCCCGGCCGGATCGGCGCCCGGCTCGGCTATGATGAGGGGCTGGCCCATCGCATCCAGGCGGGCTGCGACGCCCTGCTGGTGCCGTCCCGCTTCGAGCCCTGCGGCCTGACCCAGCTCTGCGCCCTGCGCTACGGTGCCCTGCCGGTGGTGGCCCGGGTCGGCGGGCTGGCCGATACGGTGATCGACGCCAACGAGATGGCGCTGGCCGCCGGGGTCGGGACCGGGCTGCAGTTCGCCCCGCCCTCCGCCCCCGCGCTGGAGGCGGCGCTGGACCGGCTGGCGGCGCTCTGGGCCGACCACGCGGCCTGGCGCGGCGCGCAGCGCGCCGGGATGGCCGGCGATGTGAGCTGGCGCCGCCCCGCGGCGCGCTATGCATCGCTCTACCGTGAGTTGCAGTCCCGCTAGTCTCCCGGCCGGATGCGCGAAGGCGCTGGACAGCGGCCCTTCCTCTGCTGGCATGATGGGGTTCAGCCCTGGGAATACCCTGCATGAGTGACAGCCCCGTGCATTCCACCCTCGTGACCAGCGCCGACGACGCGGCGAGCCTCCGCCGCGATATCATGGCCCAGTTGATCTACCATGTCGGCGCCAACCCGGACCGGGCCAGCGCGCGCGACTGGTTCCTGGCCGTGACGCTCGCCACCCGGCACCGGATCGTGGACCGCTGGCGCGCCTCCAACGCCGAGACGGTGGCGCAGGGGCACAAGCAGGTCTGCTACATGTCGCTCGAGTTCCTGATCGGGCGGCTGCTCTCGGACGCGCTGGGCAATCTCGGCATGACCGAGCCGGTGCACGAGGCCCTCTCGGGCCTCGGCGTCGAGCTGGACGAGGTGACGGCGCAGGAGGCCGACGCGGCGCTCGGCAATGGCGGCCTGGGCCGCCTCGCCGCCTGCTTCATGGAGAGCATGGCCAGCCTCAGCATCCCCGCCTATGGCTACGGCATCCGTTACGAGCACGGGCTGTTCCGCCAGGTCATCCAGGACGGCCGCCAGCGCGAGCTGCCCGAGGACTGGCTCTCGCTGGGCAATCCCTGGGAGTTCGAGCGGTCCAACATCATCTACGACATCGGCTTCGGCGGCCATGTGGCGGCGGAAGCCGGCGTGGACGGGCGGCAGCGGCTGGTCTGGTATCCGGGCGAGACGGTGCGCGCCATCGCCTATGACACGCCGATCGTGGGCTGGCGCGGCAAGTGGATCAACACGCTGCGGCTCTGGTCGGCCCGCGCCACGGACCCGATCCACCTGGAGGAGTTCAACCGGGGCGACCATGTCGGTGCCATGGCCAACCGGGTGCGGGCGGAGGCGATCTCCCGCGTGCTCTATCCGAGCGACGAGACGGCGGCGGGCCAGGAGCTGCGGCTGCGGCAGGAGTACTTCTTCGCCTCCGCCTCGCTGCAGGACCTGCTGCGCCGGCACCTGCGCCTGCATGGCGACATCCACAGCTTGGCCGGAAAGGCGGCCGTGCAGCTCAACGACACGCATCCGGCGATCGCCGTCTCCGAGCTGATGCGGCTGCTGGTCGATCTGCATGGCCTGGCCTGGGACAAGGCGTGGGACATCACCCGCGCCACCTTCTCCTACACCAACCACACCCTGCTGCCGGAGGCGCTGGAGACCTGGCCGGTGGCGCTGATGGAACGCGTCCTGCCGCGCAACATGCAGATCATCTACATGATCAACGCCAAGCACCTGGAGGCGGCGCGCGACCAGGGTGCGCAGGATGGGCTGCTCGCCGCCGTCTCGCTGATCGACGAGCATCACGGCCGGCGCGTGCGCATGGGTCATCTCGCCTTCATCGGCTCGCACCGCGTCAACGGCGTCTCCGCCCTGCACACCGACCTGATGCGCAAGACCGTCTTCGCCGAACTGAACCAGGTCTGCCCTGGGCGCATCGTCAACAAGACCAACGGCATCACCTTCCGCCGCTGGCTGATGCGCTCCAACCCGCCGCTCACCGCCCTGCTGACCGAGACGCTGGGCGAGGCGGTGCTGGACGAACCCGAGCGGCTGGAGGGTCTCGACGCCTTCGCCGAGGACAGCGCCTTCCAGCAGCGCTTCGCCCGGCAACGGCACCAGGCGAAGCAGGCGCTCGCCCGGCAGATCGTCGCGCGCACCGGCATCGTCGTCGATCCCGACGCGCTCTTCGACGTGCAGATCAAGCGGATCCACGAATACAAGCGGCAGTTGCTGAACATCCTGCAGACCGTCGCGCTCTACAACGCGATGCGCGCGCAGCCGCAGCGCGACTGGGTGCCGCGGGTGAAGATCTTCGCCGGCAAGGCGGCGCCGAGCTACCACACCGCCAAGCTGATCATCCGGCTGATCAACGATGTCGGCCGCGTCATCAACAGCGATCCCACGGTGCGCGGCCTGCTCAAGGTGGTGTTCCTGCCCAACTACAATGTCAGCCTGGCGCAGGGCATCATCCCCGCGGCCGACCTCTCGGAGCAGATCTCGACCGCCGGCATGGAGGCCTCGGGCACCGGCAACATGAAGCTGGCGCTGAATGGGGCGCTGACCATCGGCACGCTGGACGGCGCCAATGTCGAGATCCTGGAACGCGTCGGCGCCGAGAACATCTTCATCTTCGGCCTCACCGCCGCGCAGGCCACGGCGCGCCGGCGGGACGGCTTCGACGCCCGCGCGCAGATCCGGGAATCGCCCGATCTCGAGGAGGTGCTGGACGCGGTGGCGGCCGGCGTCTTCTCGCCGGAGGAGCCGGAGCGCTATTCCGGCCTGATCCAGGGCCTGATGAACGCCGACCACTTCCTGGTCAGCGCGGATTTCGATGCCTATCACGCCGCGCAGCGCGCGGTCGACCTGCGCTGGAGCCAGCCGCGGCACTGGTGGCGCAGCAGCATCCTGAACACGGCGCGGGTGGCCTGGTTCTCCTCCGACCGCACCATCCGCGAATACGCGGAGGACATCTGGAACGTGCCCTCCCGCTGAACGGCGCCGGCAAGGGGACTTCAAAAAGGGGGGGGTGCCCGGCTTGGCGCCCCCCTCCCCTTCCCTCAGCCGCGCAGCACCGCGTCCAGGCGGCGCGCCAGGCTCCGCACCTGCGGCTCCTGGATCATGGTGAGATGGTCGCCCTCGGTCGGCAGCAGGGTGAGATTCTCGCCGGCCAGCCGCCGCCAGGTCGGCAGGATGTCATAGGCGCCGCCCTGCATGGCGTGGATCAGGGTGACCTTCCCGGCATAGGGCCGGGGGCGGTAGTTGCGGGTTGCCAGCATGATGCCGCCCCGCACCCGGCGCAGATCCTCGGGCAGATGCGCATCCGCCGTCAGGTCGCCCACAAGGTCGAGATGCCGCGCCGGCCGGCCCAGCCGCACCCGCGCGCGATCCAGCAGCATCATCCCCTTCTTGCCGAGGAAGTCGAGATTGCCCCGCAGGCCGCGGGTCCGCATGTCGCGCGCCACCCGCAGCGGGCGGGAGACGAGGTGGTGCATCCGCTGAGGCCCCGGCAGGAAGCGGGGATGCACGCTGGTGTCGATGGCGATCAACTGCTCGACCACCTCGCCCTCGCGCCGCAGCCGCTGCGCCATCTCCAGCGCCACCAGCCCGCCGAAGGAGTAGCCGCCGAGCCAGTAGGGCCCCCTCGGCTGCGCCTCCCGCAGGATGCGGAGATAGTCGGCCGCCATGGCATGCACGCAGCTCTGCGCCGCGCCGCCCGGCTCCAGGCCCTGCGCCTGGATGCCGTAGATGCGGCGCCCGGTGCGCAGCGCCCGCTGCAGCGCCCAGAGCTCCATCACCCGGCCGGCCATGCTGTGGATCAGGAAGAGCGGCGGGCCGGCCCCGGCCTCGCCCTCGCGCATGACCACCAGCCGGCCGCCTGGCGGGGCGGGCTCCGGCACGTCGACCAGCGCGGCGAGCGCGGCCACGGTGGGCGCGCGCAGCAGGGTGGTGAGCGGCAGGCGCACGCCCTTCACCCGCTCGATCTCGGCGAAGAGCCGCGCCGCCAGGAGCGAATGGCCGCCCAGCGCGAAGAAGTCGTCCTCCGCCGCGATCGGGGCGATGCCGAGCAGCTCCTGCCAGAGCTCCCGCAGGAAGTTCAGCGTGCCGGCCGCCGCGGCGCGGGCCGCCAGGGGAGAGGCCAGCGGTGCGTGGCGCAGCGCCGGGTGGTGGCGCAGCGCCTCCAGGCATCCGGGATTGGCCAGGGCGGAGAGGTTGCGCACCGGCAGGCCGTTCACCGCGTCGCGCATCGCCGCCTCGGACGGCTTGCCGGTATGGGTCACCGGCAACTCCGCGACCTGTAGGAAGAGGTCCGGCACATGCGCCGCCGAGGCCTCGCGCGCCAGGGCGCGGCGGATCTCGGCGATGAGCGGGCCGTCCAGCGTCCGCCCCGCCTCCAGCACCAGGGCCAGCACCGCCCGACCCTCGCTTGCCACCTCGGGGTCCCGCTGCAGCACCACCATGGCGTCGCGGATCTCGGGGAAGCGGCGCAGAACGCGGTAGATCTCGGCCGGGCCGATGCGGATGCCGCGCACCTTCATGATGCCGTCGGACCGGCCATAGATGCGGATGCCGCCCTCCGGCGTCGCCTCCGCCAGGTCGCCATGCGTCCAGACGCCCGGATTCTGCGCGAAATAGGCCTGATGGAAACGGCTGCCGTCCGCATCGCCGTGGAAGCCCAGGGGGCGGGACGGGAAGGGATTGGCGCAGACCAGCTCGCCCACGGCGCCGGGCCGGTCCTGCCCCTCCTCCGAGAGCACGCGGACATCGAGGCCGAGGCTGCGGGCCTGGCTCTGCCCGGCATGCACGGGGCGCTGCGGATGGCCGAGCACGAAACAGCCGATGATGTCGGTGCCGCCCGAGATCGAGTGCAGCGGCAGGTCGCCCACCTTCCGCCGCACCCAGTGATAGCGCGCCTCGTCCAGCACCGAGCCGGTGGAGAGGATGACGCGCAGCGCCGAGAGGTCGTGGTCCCGCGCCGGATGCAGCCGGGCCGTCTCGGACATCTTCAGATAGCCCGGGCTGGTGCCGAAATGCGTCACCCGCTCCTGCTCCACCAGCGACCAGAGCGTGTCGGCCTCGGCGATCGGGCCGCTGTAGGTGACGATCTCGGCGCCCGAGGCCAGGGCGGAGAGCTGCCAGTTCCACATCATCCAGCCGCAGGAGGTCTGGAAGAACAGCTTGTCGCCGGGCCGCAGCTCGCTGTGCAGCCGGTGCTCCTTCACATGCTCGATCAGCGTGCCGCCGGCCCCGTGCACGATGCATTTCGGCTGGCCGGTGGTGCCGGAGGAGAACAGGATGAAGAGCGGCTGGTTGAAGGGATGCTCCTGCCACGCCGCCTCGGCCCGCACGGCGGCGCACAGGGCCGCGGCATCGTGCAGCGGCAGCAGCAGTTCCGGGATCTCGGCCGGCCCGTCCAGCGCCACCACACCGCGGCAGGCGGGCAGGCCCCGCGCCACCTGGGCCAGGCGCGTCGTCAGGGCGAGGCCGGTATCCTGGGCGGCCGGCCGCAGATGGGCCAGCAGCAGGACCGGGTCGAGCTGCGCGAAGCGGTCGAGGATCGCCTCGCTGCCCATCTCCGGCGCGGCGGTCGAGAGGGTGGCGCCCAGCGCCGCGACGGCCAGCGCCGCCACCACCGCCTCCGCGTCGTTGCGCATCACGGCGCCGACGCGGTCCCCGGGGCGGAGACCGAGCTGCTGCAGCACGGTGGCGAGCCGCGCCACCCGCTGGCGCAGGGCGCCCCGGCTGAGGCGCTCGGCCGGGCGGCCCGGCACCAGGGCGGTGACGGCGGGGGCCGCGTCGTCCCAGCGGGGCGAGAGCAGATTCGCCGCGTAGTTCAGCCGCAGGCCGGGGAAGAAGCGTGCCGTCTCGCAATCGTCGCCGGTGCAGACGGGCTCGGCCTCGCCGCTGCAATCCAGGCCGGACCAGCGCAGGAAGGCACTCCAGAAGCCGCGGTAATCCTGCACGGCGTAGCGTTGCAGCGCCTCCGGCCCCGCCGGCTCCGCCAGCAGCCCCTGGCCGGCGAGCCAGGCGGCGAATTCGGCCATCTGACACCCCAGCATGTCGGCGACGGAGGGGGTGTGCAGAACCGTTTCCGGAGCCGCCTCGCCCAGCCGCTGCGCTTCTCGAATCACCGGCAATCCGTCCATCTCACGCCACCCCGCACTCATTCCGCCGCAAGGATCGTCTTTAATTTTCCCATCCGCAATGAATTGGAACAATCATCTCAATTAGTTGAATTTTGGCTATTTTTCGACGCATTGCCTATCAGTCGCCGTAACCTATTGGAAATGAGCGCCCTTGCCGGTGCAAGCGCGATTTGCGCTGCAACGCAAAAAACCTCGTGATGCGGGCATTGCCTCAGATTTCGATCTGTTCCGAGAGAATATGGCCCAGGCAGCGCGCCGGCCGCGCAGAGGCGGCCACCGCCAGGAGGTGGTCCGGCGGCCCCTTGGGCGTGTCGATCCACCATCCCTGCTCCGACAGGGTGCAGAGCCGTGTCGGGTCGCGCGAGAAGCCCTGCCCCTCGGCCTTCAGCCGGGCTTCCTTGCGCGTCCAGAGGCGCAGGAAGGTGGTCCCGCGCGATGCCACGTCCTGCGCGTCCAGGAGGCGCCGCTCCACCGGGGAGAAGACGAGGCTCGCGGCTTCGAGCGGCGGGTCGGGCCGCAGCGGCTCGAGATCCACCCCCACCGCCCGGCCGCGGGCGAAGCCGAGCAGCGCCCAGTCCCCGGCGTGGGAGAGGTTGAACTGCAGCCCCGGCGCCGCATCCCCCGGCCCCTGCCGCAGGGCGGGCTTGCCGGCGGGGCCGCGGATCAGGCCGATTCCCGCCGGCGCGCGACGCAGATAGCCGCCGAGCAGCCGGCGCAGCGCCAGATGCGCGGCCAGATAGGCCTGGCTCAGGGCGGGGCGGCGGAAGGCGGCGGCGCGGGTCCGCTCCTCCGGCGCCAGCAGCGCCATCGCCGCCGCCCCGACCGGCGCGTCCAGCCTGGCGAGCCAGAGATGGATCTCCCCGGGCGGCAGCGGCGGCGGGTCGGCCGCCGCGCGCGGCGGCCAGGGCCAGGACAGCTCGCCCACCGTCATGCCCGCCGGCCGGCGCGGCCGGGGGGATGCCGGGGCTCAGCGCCGCGGCGGCGCGGCCTCGGCGCGGCTGGCGGGGCAGAAGGTCTCGCGGAAGGCGCGCGCGGTGGCGGGCCACTTGCCCGAGGAGAGGCGGCCGGCATAGTCGGCGTCGGAATTCCAGTAGTTGTGGTAGAGCACGTTGTGCTGCGCCATCCATTCCTGGAACAGCTTGATGAAGGGCGCCGCGTTGTCGCCCTGCACGCCCCATTCCGAATAGGCGGTGGGCTTGCCGCGCGCGCGGGCGAAGTTCTCGACATAGCGCAGGCCCCAGCGATGATCGCGGATGCGCTCGAAGGCGGCCACCGGATCGCGCGGCAGGTACTCGTGCTTCCAGTAGAAGTCCATGCCGATGATGTCGACATAGTCGTCACCCGGATAGGCCGTCGCGGGGTCCATCCGCTCCCCGTAGTTGAAGTTCCATTCGAAGCGGAACTTGTCGGACACGGATCGGAAGGAATCGACGATGTGGCGGAAGGTGCGGATGAAGTCCTCCTCCTTGCCCTCCGCCGCCCAGGGGAACCAGTTGCCGTTCATCTCCCAGCCCAGGCGGATGCGGATGGTGCCATCCGCGAAGGGCTTGGTCTCGGCCAGGGCGCGCGCCGCGGACACGTAGTAGCGGTTGTAGCGCCCGCTGGCCGCCTCCCTCAGGCTGGAGCCCCTGGGGATCATCGCCACCGACCACAGGGTCGGCCGGTCCAGCGCCTTGAACTGGTTGATGAACCATTGGGGCCAGCCGATGCCCTCCCAGCTCGCCTGGTCGGTGAAGACCAGAAGCTGGTCCATCGGGCAGCCGAACCACTGCTCGAATTCCTCGACGAGCTTCGGGTCGTTCGCCGCATAGGCGCCGATCGGCACCCGCCCCTCCGCGCGCGCCTCGGCGGCCGGGCCGAGGCCGAGGGCCGCCAGCACCGACAGGGCGAGAGCCAGGCGGCGCCGCTTCCCGGCGGCGGGGCTGAGGGCGGTTTGCAGGGCCGTCCGGCCTGTCGCATCGCGGCGCATGGCAAATCCTGTTTCATCGGCCCCATGGGGCGGCCCCAAAGGGCGGTGCGGCGGTTGATCGTCCCAAGGATAGAGACTGATCGCTCAATTTGCGATGGTCCCGCGTTCACGCCCGCGCCAGCCGCGGTTTCGTGAAGCCGGCGCGGCGCCTATCCTGCTGCCCGCAAACAGATCCCGGAGCGGGCATGAGCGAGGAGATCGTCACCCTGAGCAGCCGGGTGGCCTATGAGAACCGCTGGCTGCGGCTGCGGGAGGACCGCACTCGCCTGCGCGACGGTTCGGAGGGTCTCTACGGCGTGGTGGAGCGCCCCGACTTCGTCATCGTCGCTCCCTGGCAGGAGGGCTGCCTGACGCTGGTCGAGCAGTACCGCTACCCGGTGCGCTCGCGGCAATGGGAAATGCCCATGGGCACCTGGGAGACCCGCCCGGAGGTGAAGCCGGAGGAGGTCGCCGCCGCCGAGTTGCGCGAGGAAACCGGGCTGGTGGCCGGGCATCTGCTGCGGGTGGGGACGATCTTCCAGGGCGCCGGCTACTGCAACCAGCGGGGCCATGTCTTCCTGGCGACCGGCCTGCGCCAGGGCGAGGCGGCGCGCGAGGCGTCGGAGCAGGACATGATCTGCCGCGCCATCCCGCTGGCCGAGGTCGAGGCGATGATCCGGGACGGGAGGCTGATGGATGCGATGAGCATCGCCGCTCTTGGCATGCTGAGGATCCACAGCCTATTGTAAGGAAACCCACAACCCCGAATTGCGACGTATCGTATCAATATTAAGAATTCGGTTCATTTTGCTTATTTTCTGATCCCAATCGCGTGAAATGGGCTTATCGCGGCGGCCCGGTCTGCCTTAGGGTCCGCGCCATGCGTCGCCGGACCCTCTTTCTCGCCGCCACTCTCGCCTCCGTGCCGGGCCTGGCCCTGGCCGCCACGCGCCGCAGCCGCCCCGCCGGGCCCGAGCCCCGCCGCATCACGCTGCGCCATGCCGCCAACGGGAACCGCTTCAGCGGCATCTACCACAACGGCATTGCCCCGGATGCCGCCGCCATGGCCGACATCTCCGAGGTGCTGGCCGATACCCGCACCGGCGCCATCCGCGCCTTCGACCCGGCGGCGATCGACATCCTCTGGGATCTGGGCGCGCGGCAGCGGATGACGGAGTTCCTCATCCTCTCCGGCTACCGCACGCCGGCCACGAATGCCGCGGTGCATGGCGCGGGCGACAGCCAGCATCTGCGGGCCGCCGCGCTGGACATCCAGGTGGCCCCGGCCCGCCTGCCGGATTTCGTCGAGACGGCGCTGCGCCTGCGGCGCGGTGGGGTCGGCAGCTATCCGCAGCAGGGCTTCGTGCACATCGATTCCGGCCCGGTGCGCAACTGGGGCGGTGACGGCACCCTGCTCGCCACGGCCCGGGCGCCGGTCCGTGTCGATCCGCGTGTCGAGCGGATGAACCGCATGGCCGAGGCCTGGGCCTCCACCCGCCGGCGCTGAGGCGCCCGGGGCCGCCCACCCCTCAGAACCGGCCGCTCCGACGGGACAGGATGGCGGCCAGCGCCAGCCCGCCGATCACCGAGACATGCTCGAGCGCCACCGTCAGGTCCCGGAAGGCCTCCTCCCCCTCGCGCGCCCAGAAAGGATGCGCCACCGGGATGGTGAGCAGGGTGAAGACGGCCAGGGCCAGGGCCGCCGGCCAGACCGCCCGGTTCAGGATGATGAGCAGCGAGGCGCCGAGTTGCAGGACCAGCGTCGCCAGGTTCACCGCCCAGCCCGGCGACAGGCCGAAGCCTTCCATCACGGCCGCGCTGGCGCTGAAGTCCAGCAGCTTGGCCAGGCCACTGGTCCAGAAGACGAAGGTCAGCAGGATGCGCGCCAGGAGGCCGAAGGCGCGGGATTCGAGGATGCCGGCGATGGCGGCGGGCGCCGGGGCGCCAGGGAGGCTTCGCAAGATCGGTTCTCCGGTTCTGCGCGCGCGGGGCGCGGCCGGAGCCCGTCCTAGGACCTCAAGCCCGGTTGAGGTCAAGCCCGGTTCGGCGCCTCAGCCGAAGCCGGCCAGCCGGCGCGGACCCGGCCCCTCCCGGCCCAGCCGGTCCTCGGGGTTGCGCAGCGGGCAGTCGCGCAGCGACAGGCAGCCGCAGCCGATGCAACTGGTCAGCTGGTCCCGCAACTGCACCAGGCTGTCGATCCGCTGCTGCAGCATCCCGCTCCAGTCGGCGGTGAAGCGCCGCCAGTCCTCCATGCTCGGCGCATGGTCCTGCGGCAGCCCGGCCAGCGCCTCGCGGATGGTCGCCAGCGGGATGCCGGCCCGCTGCGCGATGCGGATGATGGCGACGCGGCGCAGCACGGCGCGGTGGTAGCGGCGCTGGTTGCCGGAGGTTCGCCAGCCCTCGATCAGCCCGCGGGCCTCGTAGAAATGCAGGGTCGAGACGGCGACGCCGCTGCGCCGCGCCACCTCCCCCACGCTCAGGCCCTGGGCCTGCGGGCTCATCGGGGCGGGACCTCATCCATGGGTGAGGTTATAGGGCGGGGAGACGCCGCTCGCGAGCCGCCTCACTCCTCCCGCATCGCCACCTCGGCCTCGGGGTTGAGCGCCCGTCCCTTCCGGCGCGGCGCGGTCAGCGGCCCCGGCACCGGGCGGTTGCCGTGCATCAGGTCGCGTCCCGCCTGCAGCCCGCCGCAGAGCTGCAGGTCGAGCCGCGCGGCGTCGCGGCGGCGGATGTCGCGCATGAGGTCGGCCGCCTCCTCCTCCGGCACGCCGAGGCCGGCCAGGGCGGCGGCGCCCATGGCCATGGCGGATTCGAAGGTCTCGCGGATCTCGTAGTCCACGCCCTGGCGGATCAGGTCGAGGGAATGGCCGCGGTCATAGGAGCGGACGAAGAGCTTCGCCTGGGGGAACTCCTCCCGCGCCAGGGTGACGATGTGGTCCGCCGCCTGCCGGTTGTCGACGCAGACCAGGATGGCGCGCGCCCGCCCCGCCCCGGAGGTGCGCAGGACATCGAGCCGGGTGCCGTCCCCGTAATAGACCTTGAAGCCGAAGCTTGCGGCGGTGCGGATCATCTCGGTGCTGGATTCGATGATCGAGAGGTCGATGCCGCGCGCCAGCAGCCCCTGGCTCGCCACCTGCGCGAAGCGGCCGAAGCCGATCATCAGCACCTCGCCCTCCAGTGCATCCGCCTTGTCGATTCCCTCCAGGGAGGGTTCGGCGCGGCGCGGCAGCCGGGCGGCGAGCAGCACGGCGGGCGGGGTCAGGGCCATGGACAGGATGATCACGGCGGTGAGCAGCGCGCCGGTGCGCGCGTCGATCACGCTGCCGGCCTGCGCCGCGGCGTAGAGCACGAAGGCGAACTCGCCGCCCTGGGCCAGCACGGCGGCGCGGCGCAGCGCCTCCCGCCCGCCCGCGCCGAAGGCCCGGCCCACCAGATAGACGCCCGCCGCCTTGGCCAGCATCAGCACCAGCACGCCCACCACGATCAGCGGCCAGTCGCGCACCAGCACGCCAAGGTCGAGCGACATGCCGACGCCCATGAAGAACAGGCCGAGCAGGATGCCCCGGAACGGCTCGATATCGGTCTCGAGCTGGTGGCGGAACACCGATTCCGAGAGCAGCACCCCGGCCAGGAAGGCGCCCATGGCCATGGAGAGCCCGCCCAGCTCCATGGCCAGCGCGGCGCCCAGCACCACCAGCAGGGCGGCGCCGGTCATCACCTCCCGCGCCCCGGCGGCGGCGAGCAGCGCGAACATCGGGTTCAGCAGCCAGCGCCCGGCCGCGAGCAGCGCCGCCAGGCTGCCCAGGGCGATGGCGACATGGAGCCAGCGGTCGCCCTCGGCCTGGGCCGGCCCGAGCAGCGCCACCAGCGCCAGGAGCGGCACGATGGCGAGATCCTCCAGCAGCAGGATCGAGACGATGCGCTGCCCTGCCGGGGTGGCGGTCTCGCCCTGCTCGTCCAGCACCTGCATGGCGATGGCGGTGGAGGAGAGCACGAAGCCCATGGCCGCCACGAAGGCCACGGCGGGGCTGAAGCCGGCCAGCCAGATGATGCCGGTCAGCAGCGCGCCGCACACCGCCACCTGCGCGACGCCCAGGCCGAAGATCTGCCGCCGTAGGCCCCACAGGCGGGAGGGCTGCATCTCCAGCCCGATGACGAAGAGGAACATGACGACGCCAAGCTCGGCGACATGCAGGATCGCCTGCGGGTCGGTCACCAC
Source organism: Pseudoroseomonas sp. WGS1072 (assembly GCF_049340465.1). Classification (NCBI taxonomy): domain Bacteria; kingdom Pseudomonadati; phylum Pseudomonadota; class Alphaproteobacteria; order Acetobacterales; family Acetobacteraceae; genus Pseudoroseomonas; species Pseudoroseomonas sp. WGS1072. The sequence goes on from NZ_JBMPSU010000001.1 coordinate 437,351, forward strand.
CCGCAGGCCGAAGGGACCGATGGCCAGCCCCGCCGCCAGGTAGCCCAGGACCGAGCCGAGGCCCATCCGGCGGAACAGCGGCACCGCCACCACCGCGGCCGCCAGGATGCCGACGACCGGCCCCAGCTCGCTTGCATATCCCTCGGCGGCCATGCGGCGATCCCTCCCGGCCGCCGCCACCGGCGGCCTCTCCGCCGATCATGCCAGATCGCCACTCCTCCGCCACGCCTCCCGGCCGCGACCGGGAGAGCGGGCAACCGAAAAGGCGGCGGGCGGTTAAACCGGAAGTCACTAAATCATGCTTGGATGCAAGCCATGTTCGCCGCCCTGTACAGCCAGCCTGATCCCCGCCCCGAGCCGCCCGCCATGCCGCAGCGCGCCGTGGACCAGTGGCTGCGCGAAACCTTCCACCGTGCCTACGACCTGCCCGAGGACGCGCCGATCCCGGAGGAGCTGTTGCGACTGGTTCGCGCCGCCTCGCAGGGCTGAGGCCGGCGCCGCCCAGCCGCGCTGTCCCGGCCCCGCCCTGCCTCAGGCGAGCGGGGCGCCTCCGCCCTCCGGGCGGTCCGCCTCCCCGGACAGGCGGCACAGTTCGGCCACCGCCTCCGGCCGCCCCAGCACGACCGGCCGCCGCCACGTCGCGGGGTCGCCCTCCCCGAAGCCCTCGAAGACCTCCCATCCGTCCGGCCCCAGCGTGCGGATCTCGCCGCCGGCGGCGCGGACCAGCGCGAAGCCGCCGGCGATGTCCCAGACATTGGGGTGCTCGAAACGCGCCACCTCCAGCAGGCCGGCGGCGACGAAGGCACATTCGATGGCAGCCGAGCCGGTGCGCCGCGGCTCCCACAGCGCCGGCGCGCGCGAGGCGGAGGCATCGGCGAAGCCGCCGAGGCGGCGCCGCACCGCCGGGTTGAAGGCCGCCGCCACCGCGGTGCCGTCGAAATAGAGGCTGCCGCCCCGCACCGCGTGATACACCCCCGCGTGCAAGGCATGGCTGGAGGCGCACCAGACCGCCCCCGCCACCGGCACGCCCCGGTGCAGCACGCCGACCGAGCCCGCGAACATCGGGAAGCCGTTGATGAAATTGGCCGTGCCGTCCACCGGGTCCAGCGCCCACAGGATCGGGCTGCCCCGCGCCGGCCGTTCCGTCATCTCCTCGCCCAGCACGTCGTGGTCGGGAAAGGCCTCGGCCAGATGGGCGCGGATCAGCCGCTCCACCGCCTGATCGACCTCGGAGACCGGGTCGCGCAGGGTCGCCTCCCCTTGCCGGCCGGGCTTGTAGGCCACGGCCAGGGCATGACCCAGCGCCGCCGACATCTCGCGCCCGGCGAGCCCAGCCATCTCCACCGCCATCCGGCCAATGGCCGACAGCGCCTCCGCGTCCAGCGTCATGCGCGCCTCTCCCCATCCGGTCCCTTGGCCGGTCCCTTGGCCTGTCCCGTGTCCGGTTCCATGTCCGGCGTGTTCCGCTCCGCCGCGGGCGGCACCAGCACGCGCAGCCGCTCCTCCTCGATGCCGAGGACGACCCGCATCGGTGCCTCGCGCGAGACGCATTCGTCATCCAGCCGACAGGGGCCGCCGGGCCAGTCGATGACGATCCGGCCGGCCCGCTGCACATCGGTCGGCGCCTTTCCCTCGTCGGGGCGCTCCAGCCAGCGCAGCATGGCCTCGCGGCGTTCCGGCGCCAGGGTGACGAGATCGAGCAGCCCGTCCTCCGGATCGGCCTCCGGCGCTATCGGCAGGTTGGGGCCGAAGAGCGGGATGTTCATCACCTCGACCAGCAGCGTCTCGACTTCGCGCGGCTGGCCATCGGCCTCCAGGCGGAGGGTCACCGGCTCGGCGCGGCGCAGGATGGCCCGGAAGGCGGCGCGGCCGGCCTCGACGCCCTCCAGCCCCTGCCGGTCGGCCTCCTGCACCGCCTCCGCGAAGGCACCGAAGCCGGCGGCCTCGACGAAGCGGCGGCAGCCCCAGGGCCCCTCGGCGAAGGCCACGGCGAGCCGCCGCTCATCGGCCTGCCGCCACTGGTCGGCGAAGGCCTCCGGCGAGGGCCAGCGGCCCATGGCGCGCGCCAGGTTGTTGGCGGTGCCGAGCGGCAGGATGGCGAGCGGCCGGTCGCGGCGCGGCAGGCGGGCGGCGATCTTGCCCACCGTGCCGTCACCGCCGGCCACGATGACCATCCCGCTCTCCTCCTGCAGCCCGTCCTCCAGGGCGTTGCCGCGCGTCGAATGCGGCTGGCTCGGAAGGCCGGCCCGGCGCAGGAGCTGCACCAGGGATTCCGTGGAATGGTCTTCGTCCCCGGCGGAGGGGTTGTGGAACAGCGTGGCTTTCATGCCGCGTTAACTCCGCGCCATCTTTCCCGTTCCATCCGGTTCCGGACGGGGCGTGAAAAACGCCAGGGCCGAGGCCGCGATTGCCGGGAGGGCGCGGCGCCTCTAAGGCGGGGATGATGCGGGATTTCGATGCGATCATCCTCGGCGCCGGCGCGGCCGGGCTGATGTGCGCGCTGCGCGCCGGGCAGCGCGGGCGGCGCGTGCTGCTGCTCGACCACGCGGCCCAGGCCGGCTCCAAGATCCTGATCTCGGGCGGCGGGCGGTGCAATTTCACCAACCTGCACACGGCGCCGGACCGCTTCTTCTCGGCCAATCCACATTTCTGCAAATCCGCCCTGGCGCGCTACCGGCCGGCGGATTTCCTGGGGCTGGTCGGCCGGCACCGCATCGCCTGGCACGAGAAGACGCTGGGGCAGCTCTTCTGCGACGGCTCGGCGCGGCAGATCGTCGCCATGCTGCTGGCGGAATGCGAGGCGGCGGGCGTGACGCTCCGTCTCGGCCACCGCGTCACCGACATCGGGCGGGATACCGCTTATTACCTGGACACCGACCATGGCCGCTTCACCGCCCCGGCCCTGGTCCTGGCCACGGGCGGCCTCTCCATCCCGAAGATGGGCGCGACCGGCCTGGCGCACGACACCGCCCGGCGCTTCGGCCTGCCGCTGACCGGCATCCGCCCCGGCCTGGTGCCGCTGACCTTCGAGGGTGAGGCGCTGGCGCTGATGCGGCCGCTCTCCGGCCTCTCCCTGCCGGCGGTGGCCCGGGCGGGGCGGCACGCCTTCCCCGAGGCGGTGCTCTTCACCCATCGCGGCCTCTCCGGGCCCGCCATCCTGCAGGCCTCCTCCGCCTGGCGGGAGGGGCAGGCGCTGACCCTGGACCTGCTGCCGGGCGAGGATGCCACCGCCCGGCTGCTGGCCGGCAAGCAGGCCCGCCCCCGCGCCGAGCCGCGCAGCCTGCTCGCCGAGATGCTGCCGCAGCGCCTGGCCCAGGCTCTGGCCACCGCCTGGCTGCCCGCGGGCATCCTGGCGGCGCAGACCGATCGCGACCTGAAGCGGACCGGCGGCCAGCTCAACGCCTGGAGCCTCCTCCCCTCCGGCACCGAGGGCTACGCCAAGGCCGAGGTGACGCTGGGAGGCGTGGACACGGCGGCCCTGTCCTCGCGCGACATGCAGGCGCGCGCGGCGCCGGGCCTCTTTGTCATCGGCGAGGCGGTGGACGTGACCGGCTGGCTCGGGGGCTACAATTTCCAGTGGGCCTGGGCCAGCGGCCACGTCGCCGGCGAGGCCCTCTGAGAAGCCGTCCCGGAGGCCAAGCGGACCAGACCCGCCCCTGACGCATGGGCTCCATGCAACCAACCAGCCCGCCCCAGGCTTGACAGATTGTTGACGGATGGCTTCGCACTATGGCGTGCTCGCGTCGCGGCCCCCTGGCCCGGCGGGGTGGCGAGCGAGGCGGCCCGACTGAGGGGCCGGAACCGGGAGAGACGCGGGCAGATGATGTATTCCCTGTATCAGGCGCAGCAGGATCTCCTGACCCCGATGCGCCTTTTCGCTAAGGGCACCGGGGCGGTGCTGCGCCAGTTCGACAGCGGCCGGCCCGAGACCTTCATGCTGCGCCAGTTCACCGCCGCGCTGGAGCTGGTCGGCAGCAGCGGCATCACCCATACCCGCCCCCCCTTCGGCTTCACCACGGTCATGCTCGGCAACGAGGAGGTGGCGGTGGAGGAGGAGGCGGTGCTCTCCACGCCCTTCGGCACCCTGCTGCACTTCCGCAAGGACTGCGCCGTCAGCCAGCCCAAGGTCCTGGTGGTGGCGCCGATCTCGGGCCACTTCGCCACCCTGCTGCGCGGCACGGTGCAGGTGCTCCTGCCGGACAACGATGTCTACATCACCGACTGGACCAATGCGCGCGACGTGCCGCTCTCGGCCGGCCGCTTCGGGCTCGACGAGTTCATCGACCACGTCATCCGCTTCCAGGAGGAGATCGGCCCGGGCGGGCATGTGCTGGCGGTCTGCCAGCCGGCCGTGCCGGTGCTCGCCGCCGCCGCCGTCATGGCCGAGGCCGGGAACCCCGCGACGCCGGACAGCATGGTGCTGATGGCCGGCCCGATCGACACCCGCGTCAAGCCCACCCAGGTGAACCGCCTGGCCCAGGAGCACGAGATCGCCTGGTTCGAGCGCAACCTGATCGAGACCGTTCCCTGGCGCTTCCAGGGCAGCGGGCGCAAGGTCTATCCGGGCGTGCTGCAGATCAGCGCCTTCATCTCCATGAACCTGAACCGGCACGTGACGGCGCATCAGGAACAGTACCGCAACCTGGTCGGCGGCGACTCCGAGCTGGCCGACGCGCACCGGCGCTTCTACGACGAATACCTCGCCGTCATGGACATGCCGGCCGAGTTCTACCTGCAGACGGTGAAGTCGGTCTTCCAAGACCATGACCTGCCGCTCGGGCACATGACCCATCACGGACGCCCGGTGCGGCCGGAGGCGATCACCCGCACCCGGCTGCTGACTGTGGAGGGCGAGCGGGACGACATCTGCGCGGTCGGCCAGACCTCGGCGGCGCTCGCGCTCTGCGCCAACCTGCCGGCGGCGCTCAAGCACAACCACGTGCAGCAGGGCGCCGGGCATTATGGCGTGTTCAGCGGGCGCCGCTGGGCCAACGAGGTCTATCCGATAGTCCGCCGCGCCATCCTGGGCGAGCCCTTCCCGTCGCGCCTCGCCTCCTGAGCCGGGGGCGGCGGCTCTCTCCCGCGCTCTGGCGGAACGCGGGCATCCTCACCCGATCAGATGCTTCCGCCTGATCGGGACCCGCTCGGGCCGTGCTCCCGCCCGATCGGGTGGTATTCGCGGCCCCACCAGATCAGCCCCGGGCCATGCTCGCCCAGGCGGATGCCGCGGATCTGCGCGAAGAAGACGCTGTGGGTGCCCTTCTCCAGCACCTCCTCGATGGCGCAGTCGAGCGAGACGGCCGAGCCGTCCAGCACCGGCGCGCCGGTATCCAGCCGGCTCCAGCGGCCGGCGCGGAAGCGCTGCTCCGCCGTGGCCGCGCCGGTCAGCCCGGCGAAGACGTTGGAGATCTCCTTCTGCTCGGCCGTGAGGACGTTCACGCAGAGCACGCCATTGGCCTTGATGGCGCCGATCTGGGTGCTGTTGCGGTTGATGCAGACCAGCAGCGTGGCAGGATCGTCGGTGACGCTGCAGACGGCGCTGGCGGTCAGGCCCGCCCGCCCGGCCGGTCCGTCGGTGCTGATGATGCTGACCGCCGCGCCCAGACGCGCCATGGCTTCGCGGAATTCGGGGCGGCTCACACTCATCGGTCGGAAATCCCTGCGCTGGAAGCGGCATCCCTTCGCATCGGCCCGCCGCCGCCCCGGCGCCTCGTCCCGGCGGGTCCCGCTTCCCGAGCGGACGATGCCGTCCGGTCAGGATCTGCTCAGGGCCCGGAGATGGGGTGCTGGGCGGCGCCTTGCCAAGGGCCGCGGCGCCGGCCGGCTGGCCCGGTGCCGGGCGGAAGCATGACGCGCCGGTGAAAGCCTGACCACCCCCTCCTTCCGCCACGGCGCCATCCGGCTATCCTGCCCCCCTCGCCAAAGCAGCAGGGAGCGCGCAGCAATGCCCGAAATCACGATCCAGGCCTCCGATGGCAGCGGCAGCTTCGCCGCCTACCTCGCCATGCCGAAGCAGGTCCCGGCCGGCGCGGTGGTGGTGATCCAGGAGATCTTCGGCGTGAACCACGCCATGCGCTCGCTCTCGGACTGGGTCGCCGACATGGGCTTCATCGCCATCTGCCCCGACCTGTTCTGGCGCCTGGAGCCGGGCGTGCAGCTGACCGACGGCAGCAAGGAGGAGTGGGACCGCGCCTTCGAGCTGATGAACGCCTTCGACCAGCAGAAGGGCGTCGAGGACCTGAAGGCGACGCTCGCCGCCGTGCGCGTCATGCCCGGCTGCAACGGCCGCGCCGGGACCATGGGCTTCTGCCTCGGCGGCCGCCTGGCCTTCATGATGGCGACCCAGTCGGACGCCGACTGCAACATCTCCTACTACGGCGTCGGCATCGACGGCCTGCTGCAGGACAAGGACGGCATCGGCAAGCCGCTGCTCCTGCACATCGCCGAGAAGGACCGCTTCGTGCCCGAGGAGGCGCGGAAGAAGATCCAGGCCGGGCTGGCCGGCAACAGCCATGCGGCGGTGCATGTCTATCCGGGGGTCGATCACGCCTTCGCCCGCATGGGCGGCCATTCCTGGGACGGCCGCGCGGCGACCATCGCCAACGGCCGCACGGCGGAGCTGCTGGCGAAGGCGCTGGGCTGAGCGGCGGCGCGGGGTCCTATCCCCCGAGCCGCGCCTCGATCCAGTCCGGCCGGCGCAGCCGGTAGAGCAGGTGGCGCCGCATCGGATGCCCCTGCGGCAGGCGGGGATGGTCGAAGGCGCCGTCCCGCCGCATGCCCAGCCGCTCCATCAGGCCCCAGGAGCGGGTGTTGCCCGGCAGGGTGAAGGCGACGATCTCGTCGAGGCCGAGCGGCCCGAAGCCATGGGCGAGCGCGATCCGCGCCGCCTCCTCGGCATAGCCCTGGCCCTGGAAGGGTATCGCCAGGCGCCACCCGATCTCGACCGGCGGCACGGCGGCGTTGCTCCAGGGGATTTCGGCCCAGGGGATGCGCGCCAGGCCGCAAAGCCCGATCAGGCCCGGCTCCGCATGCCGCTCCAGCGCCCAGAAGCCGTAGCCGTGCTCCGCGAAATGCGCGCCGATACGGTCCATGAAGGCATCGGATTCGCCCCGGTCCAGCGGCGCGGGAAAGTGGCGCATCACTTCGGGATCGGCGTTCATCGCGGCAAAGGCCGGCCGGTCCGCCGCCTGCCAGGGGCGGAGGCGAAGACGGGGGCCGCTCAGCGTCACGGGGTCTGCCATGCGCCGGAGGCTAGCCGGAAGCGCGGCCCGGAGGCCAGCATCCCCCCTCCCCCTCGGCGCCGATGGGACTATGCTGCGCCGCCGGGCAAGAATGTTCTGGAAGGGAGTGAGCATGACCCAAGCGGCCGAGACGGCCCCCGCCTTCGAGACCCCTTCCGTGGAGGCGCTGGCGGCCCGCATCCCGGACGGGGCGATGGTGGCCCTGCCGCCGGACAACTCGCTGCCCTCCGTGGCGCTGGCCAAGGCGCTGATCCGGCGCGGCGCGCGCGGCCTCCGGCTGCTCGGCGTGCCGGTCTCGGGCTTCGCGACCGACCTGCTGATCGGCGCCGGTTGCGTGGCCGAGTTGCAGACCAGCGCCGTCAGCCTGGGCGAGGCCGGCTTCGCCCCGCGCTTCGGCGCGGCGGTGCGGGAAGGCCGCCTGGTGCTCCGCGACGCCACCTGCCCGGCCATCCACACCATGCTGCAGGCGGCGGAGAAGGGCGTGCCCTTCATGCCGCTGCGGGGCATCCTGGGCAGCGACATCCTGGCGCACCGGCCGGACTGGCGGGTGATCGACAATCCCTTCGCGCAGGGCGGCGACCCGATCGTGCTGCTGCCGGCGCTCTCGCCCGACTTCGCCCTCTTCCACGCCGTGCTGGGCGACCGGCACGGCAATGTCTGGCTCGGCCGGCGCCGCGAATGCGCCACCATCGCCCATGCCGCCAGGCGCACGCTGGTGACGGTGGAGCGGCTGCACCCCGGCAACCTGCTGGAGGATGAGCGGCTGGCGCCGGGCACCATCAGCGGCACCTATGTCGAGGCCTTCGCCGTGGCGGAGCGCGGCGCCCATCCGGTGGCCCTGCTCGACGAGTATGGCTTCGACGCCGCCCATGTCGCCGCCTATGCCCGCGCCGCCCGCACCGAGGAGGGCTTCCGCGCCTGGCTCGCCGAGCATGTGCTGGACGCCCGGCTGGAGGCCGCGGAATGAGCGGCGCCCTCCCCCCCGGGGAGCGGCTGGCCGCCGCGATTGCCCCCGAGGAGCGGCTGGCCGCCGCGATTGCCCCCGAGGAGCGGCTGGCCGCCGCTCTGGCCCGCCTGATCCGCGACCCTTCCGCGCCGCCGGCGCGTCACATCGCGGTGGGCGCCGCCTCGCCGATCCCCGCCGCGGCCTGCTGGCTGGTCCGCAAGGGTGGGCAGGAGGTGCGCCTGTCGCTGCTGCACAAGCGCAGCGGCAATCCCTTCACCGAGGGCACGCGCGAGCTGTTCGACCTCACCGGCCAGGGTCGGATCGACCTGTTCTTCCTGGGCGGCGGGCAGATCGACGGCCAGGCCAACATCAACCTGGTCGGCACCGGCGAATGGCCGGGGCGCGAGGTGCGCTTCCCCGGCAGCTTCGGCAGCGCCTTCATGTACTTCATGACCCCGCGCACCATCCTGTTCCGGGAGGAGCACTCGCCCCGCGTGCTGGTGGAGAGGGTGGACAATGTCTCCGCCCCCGGCGTCTCGCCGCCGGGCGTCTTCCGCCGCGGCACCGCCCAGGCGCTGGTGACCGGCCGCGCGGTGTTCCGCTTCGACCCCGCCCGCGCCCGCTTCGCGCTGGAGAGCGCGCATCCCGGCGAGGATGCCGCCAGCATCCGCGCCGCCACCGGCTTCGACTATGACGAGCCGGCCAGCCTGCCCGTCACGCCCGACCCGACGCCGCGGGAGCTTGCCCTGCTGCGCGGCCCGGTCTGTGACGAGATGCTGGAGACCTATCCCGAATTCTGCGCCCGTGTGTTCGACAGGAGAGCCGCCGCATGACCGATGCCCTGCCCACGACCGAAGGAAAGGGCCTCGCCGCCTCGGCGGGCGCCCTCGCCGGAATCAAGGTGGTGGACCTGACCCGCGTGCTCGGCGGACCCTACTGCACCATGATCCTCTCCGACCACGGCGCCGAGGTGATCAAGGTGGAGCCGCCGCAGGGCGACGAGGTGCGCGAATGGGGCCCGCCCTTCCAGGGCGACGCCGCCAGCTACTTCATCGGCGTCAACCGCAACAAGCAGTCCATCGCCCTCGACCTCGCCAGGCCGGCGGGGCGCGAGGTGCTGCTGAAGCTGCTCGAGGATGCCGATGTCCTGGTGGAGAACTTCAAGCCGGGCTCGATGGAGAAGTGGGGCCTCGGCTACCAGGAGGTGCTGAGCGCGCGCTTCCCGAAGCTGGTGCATTGCCGCGTCTCCGGCTTCGGCGCCACCGGCCCGCGCGGCGGGCTGCCGGGCTATGACGCCATCATCCAGGCCATGTGCGGGCTGATGTCGATCAACGGCACGCCGGAGACCGGCCCGGTGCGGATGGGCACGCCGATCGTCGACCTGGCCACCGGCCTCTACTCCGCCATCGGCATCCTGATGGCGCTGCAGGAGCGCAACCGCTCCGGCCAGGGCCAGTACGTGGACATGACGCTCTACGACTGCGGCACCGCCCTGCTGCATCCGCAGGCGGCGAACTACCTGCTGAACGGCCGCCGCCCGGTCGCCACCGGCAATCCGCATCCGAACATCGCGCCCTATTCGAAGTTCCGCACCCGCACCTGCGAGATCTTCGTCGCCGCCGGCAATGACCCGGCCTTCCGCAAGTTCTGCGCCTTCCTGGGCCTGGAGGGGCTGGCGGAGGACCCGCGCTTCCGCACCAATGGCGACCGCGTCACCAACCGCGCGGCGCTGACCGAGGCGCTGGAGGCGCGGCTCTCGCAGGAGGACGGGCACGCGCTCTGCGACCGCATGCTGGCCGCGGGCCTGCCCGCCGGCCCGGTGCTGAACGTGGACGAGGCGCTGGCCGAGCCGCACACCGCGCATCGCGGCATGGTCACGGAGCTGGGCGAGTTCCGCGCCCTCGGCACGCCGATCAAGCTCTCCCGCACGCCGGGCGGCACCCGCGCGCCCTCGCCCGCCTTCAACCAGCATGGCGAGGCGGTGCTGAAGCGGCACGGCTATACCGACGAGCAGATCGCGGCGCTGAAGGACGAGGGCGTGCTGGTCGAGAAGCGGCGCTGACCGCGAGGCCGCGCCCCCAAGCTGTGCTCCCCGGGGCCGCACCCCCCGGGAGAGCCCCGGCGCGGTCAGGTTTTCTTCACCGCCTCCCTCCACCCTCACCGGGATCGGAGGGAGGGGGTGGCGGTGCAGTTGCTGGTCTCGGGCGAGGTGCCCGGCGAGATCCTGGAGAACGGCCGGGAGGGCGATTGGCTCGCCGTCCTGACGCCCGCCGTGACGGAGGGCCTGCTGGAGGCCCGGCTGACCGGCCTCGGCGCGCAGTATTTCGAGGCCAGCTACGACGCCCTGCTGGGCCAGGTCGTCATCACGCCGGTGATGGCCTTCGACCGCGAGGCCTATGCCTCGGGCACCGACCCCGTCTTCACCTTCGGCCTGGAGCTGCACGACGCCGATGGCTGGCGCGCGGCCGACCGGAGCTGGTCCGTCACGCTGCGCGGCTATGACGACGCGCCGCCCAGCCGGGTCTATTTCCAGACCGGCGGCACCGTGCTGGAGAACGACATCGGCGGCATGATCGGCCAGTTGCGCGGCGCCGACCCGGACACCTCGGACGGGCTGCTGACCTTCAGCGTCGCCGGCCTCGACATCGCCGATTTCGAGATCGTGGATGGAAAGTTCCTGAAGCTGCTCCCCTGGCGCGACCTGCTCGGCAAGGGCGGCACCACCATCCAGGTGATGATCGAGGTCTCGGACGGCCGCAACGAGGCGAGCTTCCTGCTCGACGTGAAGGTGGAGAACAGCTCGACGGAGGAGGATACACCGGCGCCGCCGGCCTTGCCGGAATCGCCTCCTCCACCGGAATCGCCGCCACCGCCACCGCCACCGGAATCGCCGCCGCCGCCGGAACTCCCCCCCTCACCGCCCGAATCGCCACCCGAATCCCCGCCCCCGCCCGCCGCCACGCCGCTGGACGACCCCTTGCCGCCGCTCATGCCGGCCGCGAGCCTGCTGCGCATCCAGGTCGAGGCCTCCGCCACCCTGCTCTCCAGCCTGCGGCTGACCTGGCAGGCCGAGCGCATCGACACCGACCCCTGGGGAGGGCTGCATTCCAGCCTGTCCGCCGGCGAGATCCTGTGGCTCGGCGCCACGGACCGGCTGCAGCTCACCCAGGCCGGGGGTGGCCTGCCGGACTACCTGCCGACGGCGCAGGAGGGGCTGATGGTGCGCATCCAGGCGATGGAGGATGGCACCGCCCTGGCCGAGGTCGCCGCCATCCTGCTGGCCAGCGACGCCTTCCTCCCGCAGTTCGGCGCCAGCCTGGGCGCGACCCTGGCGCAGGGGCTGCGGCAGCTCGCCATGGGCCATCCCGCCGGCCCCGCCGAGCTGGTCCTGGCGCTGGACGGGCCGCTCGGCGTCTCGGGCGGCATGCCGCTGCCCGCCCTGGACGGAAGCGGCCCGGCCTTCGCCCCCGACCCCGCCGCCGACCCGCTGGGCCATCTCGTCGCCCTGGCGCATGCCACCCTGCTCGGCCGCGCGCCCAGCCCGGCCGAGCAGACGCACTGGGCGGGGCTGGTGGGCGGCGGCCAGCTGGACGCGGAAGGGCTGATGCGGGCCCTGCTGGAAGGGCCGGAGTTCCAGGCCCTGCCGGAGGCCGGATCCGACCATGGTTTCGTCGCCATGATCTGGGAGAACCTGACCGGCGAGGCGCCCGACGCCCTGCTGGTCCAGCACTGGACCGATCTCCTGGCGGCGCATGTGCTGGGCCGGGCGGAGATGGCGCTGGCCCTTGGCCTGGGCCTCACGCCGGAGCAGGCCGGCCACGGCGGAATGGTCTGAGGGCGGCGCGTGAGGCGGCGGCCCGGAATAACTTGCGAACCATTCTCAATTTCGGCAGCCTGAACCGGATACCGGCGGAGCTGCCCCCATGGCGACACATGGCCTACCCACCTGGCCCTGGACCGATCAGGAAGCCGAGACGCTGCCTCTGGCCGAGGCCGTCCTGCTGGAAGCCGTGCGGCGCTGGGCGGAGGCGGCGCGGCGTGGCCGCCCGGGCCTGCCGGAGTTGCGCCTGCCGCTGATCGCCGAGGGTGCCGGCGCCGCGGCCGGGCCGCTCGACGCCGCCCTGCGCCTCATGCCCGCGGGCCTCGTCATCGGCGGAGTGTTGGAGTCGCGATTGCGGGGCGACGAGCCGGCCCTGCTGCTCGCCTTCGCCCTGGCCCAGCGGGCGCCGCGGCGCGAGGCGGTGGCGGCGCTGCTGCGCCTGATGCCGCCCGGCCCGGCCTGCGCCGCCATCCTGCCCGCGGTGGCGCTCGGCCTGGCCTTCCGCCGCGGCGGCCTGCTGCTGCGCCGACCGCTGCGCTAGAGCGGATCCCGATCAGGGGAAGCCCCGCCGCCGCCGGATCAGGGCGCGGCGGTGGCCAGGGGCGCCGGCAGGTTCGCCTGGCCGCGTCGGCCCCAGCGGATCTCGCCCACCGTGCCGCAACCCTCGCAGAGCGGGGCCCAGGCCGCGTACGGGCGGTTGCAATGGCCGCAGAACCATTGCGGCGCCGCCGGCGCCTCGGCGGCGGCCCGCAGCCACTTCGCCTCGGCCAGACGCCCCTGCGGCGTGTCGCCCTGCTCCGTCCTCTCCAGCTCGACCAGCAGCAGATAGCCCCGCTTGTCGATCTCGCCCGATTGCGCCAGGGCCTCCAGCTCGCTGCGCGCCCGTCCCGTCAGCCCGGCCTCCAGGGCGAGCCGCGCCAGCAGCAGGCGGCTTTCCGGATGCGCCCGGTTGCGCGCCACCAGGGCCTCGCCCAGCTTGACGCGGGCCAGGGGGTCGGCCTCCCCCTCCAGATAGGCCTCGGCGATGTCCGGCTGCGGGGCGGCCAGCCAGCCCTGCTCCAGCACGGTGCGGGCGCGCTTCTCGGCCTTGGCGCCGCGCATCCGCGCCGCATGCGCCACCACGCCGGGGGCGAAGGCCGGATCGGCCTTGAAGGCCTCGCGCTCCAGCTCGGCCTTGCGCGCCTCCTCGGCCTCCTGGCCGGCGGCGGCCAGGGCGAGCGGGGCGCGGGCGGGGCCGGCGCCGGCCAGCGCCAGCGCCTCGCCCCAGTTCTTCGTGCGCCGGGCGAGCAGCGCCCGCTCCTGCCGCAGCCAGGTGGTGCCCGGCTGGACCGCCTCGGCCTCCCGCGCCAGGGCCTGCGCCGCCTCCCAGTCCTCACGCTGGATCGCCTGCCGCAGCAGGCCGCGCAGGCCGAGGAAGCGGGCCTCCGGCTGGCGGGAGAGGATGTGATAGGCGTCGGAGGCCGACTCCTCGCGCCCCGCCATGCGCTCCGCCTCGGCGATCAGCACCAGGAGCTGCGGCTTGTCGCCCACCAGGCGGCGGGCCCGCAGCGCCTGGTTGCGCGCGCCGTCGGCATCGCCGGCGGCCAGCGAGACCAGGGCGCCGGTCAGCGCCGCCTCGGCCCGGGCGCGGTTGCGCGCCTCGCGCCGGGCGCGCAGCCGGGCGGGATAGTGGATGATGCCGCGCACCAGGGCGATCAGCAGCAGGAGCACCAGGAAGAGCGCCGCCAGGGCCAGCAGCAGCACCGGCAGGGAGACGGCGATGAAGAACTCGCCCACCCGCACTTCGACCCCGCCGCCGAGGCGCATCAGCCCCCAGGCGGCGCCGACGACGACGAGGCAGACCAGCAGCAGCCAGAGGGCGCGGCGCATCAGCCCTGCCCTCCGGCGCGCAGCGTCTCGAGCGCGGTGCGCGCGGCGAGCAGCCCCTTGGCGCGCGACAGCCAGTCCTGCATCGGCGCGCGCACCGGCTCGGCCAGGGCCTCGACGCGGCGGACCGCACCGCCGAGGTCGCCCGCCTCCAGCGCCCGTCGCGCCGCCTCGATCTCGCCGCTCACCGCATCGCCCCAGACGACGGTGTCGCCCCGCCGCACGGTGACCAGGTTGCCCAGGCGGGTGGCGGCGGATTCCCAGACGCTCTGGCCCTCGGTCACGGGCTCGGCGCGGGCGGCGGCGGCGCGGGCGGCCTCCTCGAAGGAGAGGCGCAGCCCGGCGAGCGTCGGCGGGGCGCTCTCGGCATAGCGGCGCAGCGCCTCGGGCGCCGCCTCGGGCAGGCCGGACAGCGCCGGGCCGAGCGGCCGGCCGGATTCCAGCAGCGCCTCGGCGGCGGTGCTGCCGATCAGCCGGGCGAGGCGGCGCTCGGCGGCGGCCAGGCGGGTCTCGCGCTGCTCCAGATTGGCGAAGCGGGCATCCAGCTCGCGGTCGCGCGCCGCCAGCCGCTGCTGCGCCGCCTCCTGCGCCGCGGCGATGCGCTGCTGCAGGGAGGTCTCGACGGCGGCGAAGCGCGGGCCCAGGGCGGCCTCGGCGGCCGCGACCCGCTGGGCGAGCTGCGCCTCGGCGCCGGTGATGCGCTGTGCCAGCGCCTTCTCCACCTCGTCGATACGGGCATCGGCATGGCGTTGCAGGGCCTCGCGATCGCTGCGCAGCGCCTCCAGCCGGCCGCGCAACTGCTCCAGCGTGGCGTCGCGCTCGCGCTGCAGGGCCTCGGCCGCGTCGAGGCGCTGGCCGAGGCGGGCCAGCGGGCCGCTCTCCAGCGCCGCCAGCCGCTGCGGCACCGGCTGCAGGGCGGCGAGGCGCTGCTCCAGCGCCTCCACCCGGGCGGGATCGACGGACGGCTTCCGGGACCGGTCGGTCAGGCCGACACCGAGGGCGATCAGCGCCAGCACGCAGCCCAGGGCCGCGACCGGCAGCCCATAGGGTTCCATCCGCTCCCAGCGCGACGGCGCGGTCGGCTTCTGCCCGCCGCCTCCGCCACCGCCGCCCGCCGGTTCGCGGCGCGGGCCCGCGCCACTGCCCGGAGCCGCCGGCGCCGCGGAGGCGGCCGGGGCGGCCGGCGCCTCGCCGCTGGCGGAAGGCGGTGCCGGGGGGGTGGCATCCGGGGAGGCCGTTCCGGGCCGGGCCGCCGGCTGCGCCGCCTCGGCCTGGGGCGGCCGGGGCGGGATCGTGGTTTCCGGGTCCGCCGGCGCGCCGGCAGGCCGGGCCTCGGAGGCCGAGAGAGCCCGGGGCGGAATGGCCTGGGGTGGAATGGAGGGGGTCTCCCGCCCTCCCTTGCGGCCGGCGCCCGGCCGGCTGCCGGTGGCGTCACCCCTGGGGCCATTCTTCGGCGTGTCGCTCATCTCTCTCTCCTGCCCCTCATGCAACCTCATCCTCCATCCCCGGCGCCGGCCGCCCGAGCAGGGCCAGCAGCGCCGAGGAATCGGGCGCCGGGGTAGCACGGATCGCCCGCCAGGGCATGCCCGCAAGGGACTGCGCAATACGCTGTGACAGCGCCAACGCGACCATGCCGCGCACAGTTTCGGCCAGTCCGGCGCGGCGCAGCAGGCGCTGCGTCACCTGCGCCGAACGCGGCGAGAGAAACAGCGCCGCCCGCGCCCGGCCGCGCCGCAACGCGTCCAGCGTCTCCGGCGGCAGGGCGGTGGCCGGGCGGGCGGCATAGACGGCGCGGTGGCGCACCGCGAAGCCCTGGTCCCGCAACGCCGCCGCCAGTGCCCGGCTGTAGCCCCGTCCGGCCGCGAGCAGCAGCGCGCCCTGGCGCGGCCGCAGCCGGGCACGGGCCAGCACGACCAGGGACTCCGCCTCGCCCTCCGCGTGGCGGACATCGCGGAAACCGGCGGCCTCGGCCTCCGCCGCCGTGCCGGGCCCGACGGCCAGCACCGGCAGGCCAGGGTCCAGCGCGCCGGCCAGCGCGCGGGCGGCGGCGCGGCTGGGCAGCAGCAGGGCCTGGACCGGATGCGCGATATCGGCGGGCAGCGGCAGGGGCGACAGCACCAGGGCCGGCGCCAGCAGCGGGCGCCAGCCCAGCGCCGCCACCGCCGCGGCGGTCTCGGCGCAGCCCGGCTCGGGCCGGGTGACCAGGACGGCGGGCGGCTCCCGCACGGCGTCAGGCGATGAAGAGATCGGCGGGGCTGTCCGCCCGCAGGCTGTCGCCCAGCGCGCGGCCCAGCCGCTCCGCCTCGCTCGCCGCGCCGCCGAGGCCGCGCTTCAGCAGGAAGCTGCCATCCGGCCGGGCCACCAGGCCGGTCAGGAAGAGGGTGCCGTCCGGCAGCAGTCGGGCATGACCGCCGATCGGCGTGCGGCAGGAGCCGTCCAGCGCCGCGAGCAGGGCGCGCTCGGCGCGGGAGACGGCCCGCGCCACGCGGTCCTCGATGCCGGCGAGCAGCTCGTGCAGTTCCTCGTCCCCGGCGCGCACGGTGATGCCGACGATGCCCTGGCCGGCCGCCGGCACCATGGCCTCGGCGTCGAGCAGCCGCGTGGCGTGGCCCTCGAGGCCGAGACGCCGGAGCCCGGCCAGCGCCAGCAGCGTGCCGTCGTAGGCGCCGCCGGCCAGCTTGGCGAGGCGGCTGTTCACATTGCCGCGGATGATCTCGACCCTGAGGTCAGGCCGCGCGTGCAGCAGCTGCGCCTGCCGCCGCAGGCTGGCGGTGCCGATCAGCGCCCCGGCCGGGATGGCGTCGAAGGGGCCGTCGCCGGCCGCCGGCGCCAGCCCTTCGCGCAGCACCAGGGCGTCGCGCGCGTCCTCGCGCGTCATGGTGCAGGCAAGGACGATGCCGGGCGGCATCTCGGTCTCCAGATCCTTCAGGCTGTGCACGGCGAAGTCGATCCGCCGATCGAGCAGCGCCTCGTGGATCTCCTTGGCGAAAAGGCCCTTGCCGCCGATATCCGCCAGGCGGCGGTCCTGGATGCGATCCCCCGAGGTGGTGATCACATGCTCCTCGAAGGCCTTGGCGTTCCGCAGCACCGGGCAGAAATGCAGGATGCGGTCGAGGAAGGTGCGGGTCTGCCAGAGCGCCAGGGGCGAGCCCCGCGTGCCGACGCGCAGCGGCAGGGAGCGCCGCGCATGGGGCTTGACGGCCGCATGGGGCGCTGCCGCGCCGATGGCGCCGCCGCCCGGCGCATGCGGGGCGGCGGCGGGATGCGCGGCGGCGCCCGCCGGGGCAGACGGCAGGGCGGGGTGGGCAAAGGACATGCCGGCGTCATAGAACCACGGCCCGGCCTGGGAAAGGCCGGCATGGGAAAGAAGGTGGAGATGCGCGTGGCGCCGATTGGTGGACCGGTTCTGGGTTTGGAGGCGAGCTGCGACGAGACCGCGGCCGCCCTGCTGGCGCCGGACGGCACCATCCTGGCCGAGGCGGTGCGCAGCCAGCTGGCCGAGCACACCCCCTTCGGCGGCGTGGTGCCGGAGATCGCGGCGCGCGCCCACCTGGCGTATCTGCCGGCGCTCGCCGCCCAGGTGATGGCCGAGGCGGGGGTCGCCCCCGGGGCGCTGGGCGGCATCGCCGCGACGGCCGGCCCCGGGCTGATCGGCGGGCTGATCGTCGGCTCCGGCTTCGGCAAGGGCATGGCCATCGCGCGCGGGCTGCCCTTCGTCGCGGTCAACCACCTCGAGGGACATGCGCTGACCGCCCGCCTGCCGCTGCTGCGGGAGGCCGGGCTGGTGGAGGGCGGCATCGCCTTCCCCTACCTGCTGCTGCTGCTCTCCGGCGGGCACTGCCAGTGCGTCGCCGTCGAGGGGGTGGGGCGCTACCGCCGCCTCGGCTCGACGCTGGACGACGCGGTGGGCGAGGCCTTCGACAAGTCGGCCAAGCTGATGGGCCTGCCCTGGCCCGGCGGGCCGGCGCTGGAGCGGCTCGCCGCCGGCGGCGACCCGAGGCGCTACCCCCTGCCCCGGCCCCTGTTCGGCCGTCCGGGCTGCGACTTCTCCTTCAGCGGCCTCAAGACCGCCGTCGCGCAGACCATCCCGAAGCTCGCGGCGGAGCAGGACCGCGCCGACCTCGCCGCCTCCTTCCAGCGCGTGGTCGCCGCCGTGCTGGCCGACCGGGCGCGCCACGCCCTGGCCATGCTGCCGGGCGCGACCGCGCTGGTGGTGGCCGGCGGCGTCGCCGCCAATCAGGGCGTGCGGGCGGCGCTGACGGCCGAGGCGGCACGCGCCGGGCTGCCGCTGGTCGCCCCCCCGGTCCGGCTCTGCACCGACAACGCGGTGATGATCGCCTGGGCCGGGATCGAGCGGCTGCGGGCCGGGCTGACCGACCCGCTCGACCACGCGCCGCGCCCGCGCTGGCCGCTGGAGGAGCTGGCTCCCGCCGGGGACGCGGCATGAACTACCGCCACGCCTTCCATGCCGGCAACTTCGCCGACTGCGTCAAGCACGCCCTCCTGGTGCGCCTGGTCCGGCGGCTCGCCGCCAAGGACACGCCCTTCCGCGTGCTCGACACCCATGCCGGCATCGGCGCCTACGACCTGTCCGGCTCGGCGGCGGAGCGCACCGGCGAGTGGCGCCAGGGCATCGGCCGGCTGCTCGACATCACGGACGGGCCGCTGGCCGAATGGCTGACCCTGGTGCGCCATGCCGGCTTCCCGCCGCGCTATCCCGGCAGCCCCTCCCTGGTGCGGATGCTGCTGCGCCCGCGCGACCGGCTGGTGCTCTGCGAGCTGCATGAGGAGGACCACGCCACCCTGCGCACCCTGTTCCGCGGCGACCCGCAGACCGCCGTGCACCGGCGCGACGCCTGGGAGGCGCTGACGGCGCTGACCCCCTTCGCCGAGAAGCGCGGCCTGGTGCTGGTCGATCCACCCTTCGAGCAGGAGGGCGAGTTCGCCCGCATGGCGGAGGGCCTGGCCACGGTCGCCCATCGCTTCCGGGCGGCGGTGCAGGCGCACTGGTATCCGATCAAGCATCGCGCCCCGGTGCGCGCCTTCCACACCGCGCTGTCGGAGAGCGGGGTGCGCGACATCCTCGCCTGCGAGCTCTGGCTGCGCGAGCCCACCGATCCGCAGCGGCTGAACGGCTGCGGCCTCGTCGTCGTCAACCCGCCCTGGCGGTTCGAGGAGGAGGCGGGGGAGATCCTCGCCGTCCTGCTGGCGCGGCTCGGCCAGGGCGAGGCCGGCGAGGGCTTCGCCATCCATCGCATCGCCGAGGAATAGGAACATCATGCAGAAGGTCGCGGTGATCGGCGCCGGCGCCTGGGGCACGGCGCTGGCGATCCAGGCCGCCCGGGCCAGTCGGACAGCCCATCGGACAGCCCATGGGGCGGCCAATGGGACGGCGGCGGAGGGAAGCGTCGCGCTCTGGGCGCGGGATGCGGGCCGGGCGGCGGCGATGCAGGCGGCGCGGGAGAACGCGGCGCATCTGCCCGGCCATCGCCTGCCCGGGGCGATCCAGGTCACGCACGAGGCCGGGGCGGCGCTGGCCGGCGCGGAGCTGGCGCTGCTGGTGGTGCCGACGCAGCATCTGGCGGCGGTGCTGCGGACGCTCCCGGCGACGCTGCCGCCCTGCCTGGTCGCCGCCAAGGGCGTGACGGCGGCGGGGCTGCGCCTGCCGCTGGAGATCCTGGCCGAGGCGCGGCCCGGCCTGCCGGCGGGGGTGCTCTCCGGCCCCAACTTCGCCGAGGAGATCGCCGCCGGCCTGCCCGCCGCGGCCGTCCTGGCCAGCACCGACGCCACGCTGCGCGAGGCCGCCGCCGCCCGCCTCGCCTCGCCCGCCTTCCGCCTCTACGGCCAGGATGACCCGGTGGGGGCGCAGATCGGCGGCGCGGCCAAGAATGTCGTCGCCATCGCCGCCGGCGCGGTGATGGGCGCCGGGCTCGGCGAGAATGCCCGCGCCGCGCTGGTGACGCGCGGCCTGTCGGAGATCGCCCGGCTGGCCGTGGCGCTGGGCGGCCGGGCGGAGACGGTGAGCGGCCTCTCGGGCCTGGGCGATCTGCTGCTGACCTGCACCGGGCCGGGCAGCCGGAACTTCTCGCTCGGCTTCGCCCTCGGCCAGGGGCGGCGGCTGGAGGAGATCCTGGCGGCGCGCAACAGCGTGACGGAAGGGGTGGCCACCGCCCCCGCCCTGCTGGCCCGCGCCACCGCCGCCGGCGTGGAGATGCCGATCACCGAGGCCGTCGCCGCCGTGCTGGCGGGCCGGGTCGATGTCGCGGGGGCGATGCGCGAGCTGATGGCCCGGCCGCGGCGGCACGAGGTGTGAGGGCGGCCGGCCAGCGGCACCGCCCCGGTGAGCGGGGATGCCTTCACTCGGCCCGCAGCGCCGCGCCGGCGGCCAGCGGCGCCAGGGGCAGGGCCGCCGCCACCAGCGCGCCCAGCAGCAGCAGGAAGGGCCGGGCCGGCAGGCCGGAGGCCGCGGCCTCGATCGCCGCCGCCCCGAAGATGACGGCCGGGATGGCCAGCGGCAGCACCAGCAGGGGCAGCAGCACGCCGCCCCGCCGCGCGCCGAGCGTCAGCGCCGCCCCCGCCGTGCCGAGCAGCGACAGGTAGAGGGTAGCCAGCCCCAGCACCGCCGCCGCCGTGCCCCAGGCCGGGACCGGCAGGTTGAGCATCGCCGCCGCCGGCGGCGTGGCCAGCAGCAGCGGCGCCCCGGTGCAGAGCCAGTGCGCCGCCGCCTTGGCCGCCGCGATCTCCATCCGCGACAGGCCGGAGAGCAGGAGCTGGTCCAGCGAGCCATCCTCGGCCTCGGCGCCGAAGAGGCGGTCGAGCGGCAGCAGGGCCGCCAGCAGGGCCGTGGCCAGCAGGGCGCCCGGGGCCAGCCGCGCGAGCAGTTCCGGCGCCGGGCCGGTGCCGAAGGGGAAGAGCGCCACGACCAGCAGGAAGAACAGCACCGCCGCCAGGGTCTCCGCCGGATGGCGCAGCGCCAGCCGCAGTTCCCGCCCGACCAGCGCCATCATGCCGGCCAGTCCTCGCTCTCCGGCGGGGCGGCGGCGCCGAGGTCGAGGCCGCGCGCCTGCGGCAGCGGCAGCGCCACATGCGTCGCCACCACCACCATGCCGCCCGCCCCGCGATGCGCCGCCAGCAGCCCGCCCAGCCGCCCGATGCTGGCGGCATCGAGCCCCACCGTCGGCTCGTCGAGCAGCCAGAGCGGCGCCGGGGCCAGGGCCAGCCGGGCGAGCGCCAGCCGCCGCCGCTGGCCGGCCGAGAGCAGCCGCGCCGGCAGGTCGGCGAGCGGCGCCAGATCCGCCGCCGCCAGAGCCGCGCCGATGTCGCCGCCCCAGCGGCGGGACCAGAAGGCCAGGTTCTCCGCCAGCGTCAGCGCCGGCTTCACCGCATCCGCATGGCCCAGGTAGCGCAGCCGCGCGGCATGGGCCGGCGCATCGGCCAGGGCCGGCGCGCCCTCCCAGAGTAGCTCGCCCGCCGCCGCCGGCAGCAGCCCGGCCAGCAGGCGCAGCAGGCTGGACTTGCCGGCGCCGTTCGCCCCGGTCAGCACCAGCGCCTCCCCGGGCCGCAGGGTGAGGGAAAGACCGGCGAAGACCACCCTTCCCCCGCGCCGCACCGCCATGTCCCTCGCTTCCAGCAAGCCTGCCCCCCGGCGTTCCTGAGCCCCGCCCCGGCAATGGACCGGGGGCGCACAGCGTGTAATAAGCGGCAGCGTTCGCAGCAAATCACTCAAGGGACCCCGGACCATGCGGATGATCGGGCAGGATAGCCTGAAGGCGCGTCGCTCCCTGACGGTAGACGGCAAGACCTATCATTACTTCAGCCTGCCCGAGGCGGCGAAGAGCATCGGCGACGTGAGCCGCCTGCCCTACAGCCTCAAGGTCCTGCTGGAGAACGTCCTTCGTTTCGAGGACGGACGCG
Source organism: Pseudoroseomonas sp. WGS1072 (assembly GCF_049340465.1). Taxonomy (NCBI): domain Bacteria; kingdom Pseudomonadati; phylum Pseudomonadota; class Alphaproteobacteria; order Acetobacterales; family Acetobacteraceae; genus Pseudoroseomonas; species Pseudoroseomonas sp. WGS1072. The sequence goes on from NZ_JBMPSU010000001.1 coordinate 459,138, forward strand.
CCTATTCGGTGAAGGACGCCGAGGCGATCGCCGAATGGGTGAAGGAGGGCAGGAGCGAGAAGGAGGTTCCCTTCCGCCCGGCCCGCATCCTGATGCAGGACTTCACCGGCGTGCCGGCGGTGGTCGATCTCGCCGCCATGCGCGACGGCATCCTGAAGCTCGGCGGCGACCCGCGCCGCGTCAATCCGCTGGTGCCCGTCGATCTGGTCATCGACCACTCCGTCATGGTCGACGTCTCCGCCACCCCCACCGCCCTGCAGCAGAACGTCGACATCGAGTTCGAGCGCAATGGCGAGCGCTACGAGTTCCTGCGCTGGGGCCAGGAAGCCTTCAACAATTTCCGCGTCGTCCCGCCCGGCACCGGAATTTGCCATCAGGTGAACCTGGAATACCTCGCCCAGGGCGTCTGGACCGCGACCGACGCCGGCGAGACCTTCGCCTATCCCGACAGCTGCTACGGCACCGACAGCCACACCACCATGGTGAACGGCCTCGGCGTGCTGGGCTGGGGCGTCGGCGGCATCGAGGCGGAGGCGGCCATGCTCGGCCAGCCGATCGCCATGCTGATCCCCGACGTCATCGGCTTCAAGCTGCATGGCAGGCTGCGCGAGGGCGTCACCGCCACCGACCTGGTGCTGACGGTGACGCAGATGCTCCGCAAGAAGGGCGTCGTCGGCAAGTTCGTCGAGTTCTACGGCCCCGGCCTCGCCGAGATGGCGCTGGCCGACCGCGCGACCATCGGCAACATGGCCCCGGAATACGGCGCGACCTGCGGCATCTTCCCCGTCGATGAGGTCACGCTCGACTATCTGCGCCTCTCCGGCCGCGACGAGCACCGCATCAACCTGGTGCGCGAATACTACAAGGCGCAGGGCATGTTCCGCGAGGAAGGCCAGCCCGACCCGGTCTTCACCGACACGCTGGAGCTGGACATGGGCACCGTGGTGCCCTCCATGGCCGGCCCGAAGCGCCCGCAGGACCGCGTCGAGCTGACCAACGCCGCCCCCGCCTTCGCCAAGGAGCTGGCCTCGGGCAATCTCGGCGTGCCGGGCGACCAGGCCGATCTGCGCGTGCCCGTCGCCGGCTCGAATTTCGACCTCGGCCATGGCGACGTGGTGATCGCCGCCATCACCTCCTGCACCAACACCTCGAACCCCTATGTCCTGGTGGCGGCCGGCCTGGTGGCGAAGAAGGCCAATGCGCTCGGCCTGAAGCCGAAGCCCTGGGTCAAGACCTCGCTGGCCCCCGGCTCTCAGGTGGTGACCGACTACCTCGACAAGGCCGGGCTGACGCCGCACCTGGACGCGCTGGGCTTCCAGACCGTGGGCTATGGCTGCACCACCTGCATCGGCAATTCGGGCCCGCTGCCCGACCCGATCGTGGACGCCATCGAGGAGAACAAGCTGGTCGCCGTCTCGGTGCTGTCGGGCAACCGCAACTTCGAGGGCCGCGTGCACCAGAACGTGCGCGCCAACTACCTGGCCTCGCCGCCGCTAGTGGTGCTCTACGCGCTCGCCGGCTCGATCACGCTCGACGTGACCAAGGAGGCCATCGGCACCGGCTCGAACGGCCAGCCGGTCTACCTGAAGGACATCTGGCCGAGCACGAAGGAGGTCAACGACACCGTCGCCTCCGTCGTCACGCGCGAGATGTTCCAGGCGCGCTACAGCGACGTCTTCAAGGGGCCGGCGCAGTGGCAGGCGATCCGCGTCGATGCCGGCTCGGACACCTATCGCTGGAACTCCGGCTCCACCTACGTGCAGAACCCGCCCTATTTCGAGGGCATGCAGCCGGAGCCGGGCGAGATCGCCTCGGTGCGCGGCGCGCGGGTGCTGGCCAAGCTGGGCGATTCCATCACCACCGACCACATCTCGCCCGCCGGCAACATCAAGAAGGTCTCGCCCGCCGGCGAGTACCTGCTGGAGCACCAGGTCCGGCAGAACGACTTCAACAGCTACGGCGCCCGCCGCGGCAACCATGAAGTCATGATGCGCGGCACCTTCGCCAACATCCGCATCAAGAACGAGATGGTCCCCGGCATCGAGGGCGGCATCACCAGGCACCAGCCCTCGGGCGACGTGCTGCCGATCTATGACGCCGCCATGCGCTACAAGGCGGAGGGCGTGCCGCTGGTGATCTTCGGCGGCAAGGAATACGGCACCGGCTCCTCCCGCGACTGGGCGGCCAAGGGCACCTTCCTGCTGGGCGTGAAGGCGGTCATCACCGAGAGCTTCGAGCGCATCCACCGCTCGAACCTGGTGGGCATGGGCGTGCTGCCGCTGGTGTTCAAGCCGGGCGAGAGCCGCGAGACGCTGGGCCTGACCGGCGAGGAGACCATCGACATCCTGGGCCTCGAGGAGCTCCGGCCCCGCATGCTGCTGGATCTCGTCATCCACCGTCCGGACGGCACCACCACCACGACCCAGGTGCAGTGCCGCGTCGATACGGCCGATGAGGTCGAGTACTACAAGAACGGCGGCATCCTGCACTACGTGCTGCGCAACATGGCCAAGGCCGCCTGATCGGCCCCAGGTCAGCCTTAGGGCCGACCTTCGGGCCGGCTCCATCCCCCACCGGGGCGAGGACGACAAAAAAGCCGGGGCTTGACCCCGGCTTTTTCACGCGCCCATCGTGGCGGAGGCCGCCCTCAGGGACGGCGGGGCCGCACCGGTCCATAGAGCGGCGCGCCCCAGGGCAGGTCGACCAGCCCTCGGAAAAGGTTGCGGGGGGTCAGGGGCTGCTGATGCGTGGTCCAGGACATGAGCCTATCTCCTTGCTCGACGACCGTCTCAGTATTCGCGCCCAACAATGAAGAAATCCTGAAATGGCGCTGTCTTCGAGGACATTCAAGCCCTGCTGATCGCAGGCGGGAGGCCGTGCTCCCGCAGTGGGCGTGGTGGTGCGGCGCATCCATCGGGGCGGCGCGGCGTTCACGCTGCGGAGACGGCCGCCGGCCCCGGCGCGCCGGAGGACATGGGCGGAGCCGGACAGGAACGGGAGGCACAGGGACAGGGGGCATGCCACAGACGCGCCGCATCGATCACATTTCGGACCTGCACTTCAACCGGATCGACCCGACGGCGACCGAGGGGCTGCTGGCGGCGCTGAACGGCGACCCGGCCGATCTGGTGGCGGTCAGCGGCGACCTGACGATGCGGGCCCGCTCGCGCGAGTACAAGGCGGCCCGGCGCTTCCTGGAGGCGCTGAAGGCGCCGGTGCTGGTGGTGCCGGGCAATCACGACATCACGAACTACTGGCCCTGGGAGCGTTTCCTCGATCCCTTCGGCCGCTGGCACCGTTTCATCGGTGGCGAGACCGAGCCCGTCTGGCGCGACGAGGTCATGGCGGTGATCGGGCTGAACACGGTGGTGCGCGGCGGGCTGCATCTCTCCTGGGAGGGCGGTCGCGTGAAGCGCAGCCGGCTGCGGCGCCTGCTGGACCGGCTGGAGGAGACGCCGCCCGGCCTGTTCCGCATCGTCGTCGCCCACCATCCGTTCCTGGCGCCGGAGGACGCGCCGGACACGCCGCTGGCGCGCCGCGCCGCGCCGGCGCTGGAGCGCCTGCAGGCGGCGGGGGTGCGGCTGATCCTCTCGGGGCATCTGCACCGGGGCTATGTGCGGCTGCACCGGGGCGTCGCCGAGACCGCGCGGCCTGGCGGCCCGGCGCGGCCCGAGTTGCTGGTGGTCCAGGCCGGCTCGGCCATCTCGACGCGGCTGCGGGGCGAGCCCAATGCCTACAACCGCATCGTCATCCGCCAGGGACAGGCCCGCATCGAGCCGCGCCGCTGGAACGGCCATGCCTGGGTCAGCGCCGCCGCCCCGGCCTGGCCGGCGCACACGCTGGACGAGGCGGAGGCCATCGCTCCCGCCGTCTAGGACGGAGCCGCCGACGCGCCCGCCCCGCCCCGGGGCAGGCCCAGCGCCAGCGGCAGGGCCAGGAGGCAGAGGCCGGCCATGACCAGGAAGACGCCGGCGCCCCAGGCGGCATAGAGGGGGCCGCAGAGCAGCGTCATGCTGCCGCTCATCAGCCCCACGCCCAGCGCGGCATGCAGCGTCTGGGCGGTTCCGGCCTGGGCCGGCGGCACCAGGGCCAGGATCAGCTGCATGGCCGCCAGGTGCTGGGCGCCGAAGGTGAGGGCGTGCAGCAGCTGCGTCGCCACCAGGGCGGGCAGCCAGGCGGTGCCGGCGAGGGTGCTCCAGCGCAGCACCCCGGCCCCGGCGGCGAGCAGCGCCAGGCCGCGCGCGCCGAGGCGCGCCACCAGCCGCCGCCCAAGCAGGAAGAGCAGCACCTCCCCCACCACCCCCAGCGCCCAGAGCAGGCCGATGCCGGTGGCGCTGAGCCCGGCCGCCGACCAGTGGATGCTGCCGAAGGCGTAGTAGGCCGCGTGGCTGCTCTGGATCAGGCCCGAGAGCAGCAGCAGCCGGATGAAGCCCGGCAGGCGGAGCGTGGCGCGGAAGCCGCCCTCCCGCCGCCGCGCCAGGCTCCGGCCGTCCGCCCCGGCGCGGGGCAGCAGGAGGGCGGCGGCCAGGGTGGCGAGCATGGCGCCGCCCATCAGCAGCGGCACCACGCCGAGCCCCAACCGGCCGGCCAGCCAGCCGGCCGCCATCGCCGCCGCCATGAAGGCCAGGGAGCCCGCCGCGCGCACCCGCCCGTAATCCAGCCAGTCCCGGCGCGCGGCGGCGAGGCAGAGCGTGTCGGTCAGCGGGGTGAGCGGCGCCGAGGCGGCGTGGAAGGCGAGCTGGGTCAGCAGGAAGCCGAGCACCGTGCCGGCCAGCAGGTAGCCGCCCGAGGCCAGCGCCCCCGCCAGGGCGGCCAGCGCCAGCAGCAGCCGGGGGTCACCCAGCGCGTCGGCGCCCCGGCCGGCCAGCGGGCCGGCCAGCAGGCGGATGCCCGAGCCCGCCGCCAGCACCAGCGAGACCTCCCCGGGCGAGAGGCCGCGTGCCGCCAGGAAGGCCGGCAGGAAGGGCTGCACCACGCCGATGCCGGCGAAGACGCTGCCGAGCAGCAGGACGTGGCGGGTGATCGCGAATCGGGGCGGCATGGTCGCCGGACAGGCTGCGCCCGCCAGGGCGGCCTGCGAAGCCCCGCCGGCCTCAGGGCGCGGGTGGCGCCTCCCCCGCCCCGGCGCGCCGCTCGCAGATGACGCCGAGGACGGCGCGCAGCATCACCATGGCGGTGAACACCATCCCGGCGGAGAACAGGCCTTCCAGCAGGGCGCCCAGGCGGCGCCGCGCCTGCCCGGCCCGCATCTGCGCCTGCCGCCCCGCCTCCGTCCATTCGCCGCCCCACCGTTCCAGCGCCCGCCGCAGCGGCGGGATGGCGGGGCCGGGGGAGGCCGGCAACCGCGCCGCGAGGCCGGCCAGTTCCGGCCTCTCCCCCGCCGCCATGTCCCCGAGCAGGGTGACGAGCCCGGCGCGCAGCCGCTCCAGTTCCACCCCGCCCGCGGCGGCGTCGCCGGCCTCCAGCCGGGCGGCGCGCCCGGCCAGGATCGCGGCCTGCAACGCCAGGTCCTGGCGCCAGGCGGCGGCCTGGCTTTCCGCCGTCACCTCCTGCACCAGCCAGCGCGCGCCCATGGTCACGGCCAGGCCGCCCAGGCCGGCCAGCGCCAGCAGGGCGGAAAGGCCCGTGGTCATCAGGAAGGTGGTGCGCCGCATGGTCTTGTTCCGGGATCAGGCCGCAGGATGCCCGCCAGGCCCTGCCGCCCGGTTAAGGCCGGAGGCCAAGTTGTAACGGGCGGTTGCCAATCCCCCCCTTTGGCGCCACACAGGCGGGGCGATGCCCGATCTCGCCCAGCGTCCGTTCCAGCGCCCCCTCTCCTCCAGCGCTGGCGGAGCCATGTTCCCCGCGCGGGTGAAGGCGGTGCTCGGCCCCACCAACACCGGCAAGACGCATCTGGCCATCACGCGCATGCTGGCGCATGCCTCGGGCATCATCGGCTTTCCGTTGCGCCTGCTGGCGCGGGAGAACTACGACCGCATGGTGGCCGCCAAGGGCGCCCGCCATGTCGCCCTGATCACCGGCGAGGAGAAGATCGTCCCGCCCGAGGCGCGCTGGTTCGCCTGCACGGTGGAGGCCATGCCGCTCGACCGGCGGGTGGAATTCGTCGCCGTGGACGAGATCCAGCTCTGCGCCGACCCGGATCGCGGCCATGTCTTCACCGATCGGCTGCTGCACGCGCGCGGTCTCGTCGAGACCATGTTCCTCGGCGCCGAGACCATCCGGCCGCTGCTGCAGCGGCTGGTGCCGCAGGCCGAGGTGGAGACGCGCCCCCGCCTCTCGCAGCTCACCTATGCCGGCCCGGCCAAGCTGACCAAGCTGCCGCCGCGCTCGGCCGTCGTCGCCTTCTCGGCCGGCGAGGTCTATGCCATCGCAGAGGCGATCCGCCGCCGGCGCGGCGGCTGCGCCGTGGTGATGGGCCGGCTCAGCCCGCGCACCCGCAATGCCCAGGTGGCGCTGTACCAGAACCGCGAGGTGGACTTCCTGGTGGCGACGGATGCGATCGGCATGGGGCTGAACATGGATGTCGACCATGTCGCCTTCGCCTCCCTGCAGAAGTTCGACGGCCACCGCCCCCGCCCGCTCTCGGCGCAGGAGGCGGCGCAGATCGCCGGGCGCGCCGGGCGCGGCATGCGCGACGGCACCTTCGGCACCACCGCCGACTGCCCGCCCCTGCCGGACGAGATCGTCGGCAAGATCGAGGAGCACCAGTTCGAGGCGCTGATGACGCTGGCCTGGCGCAATGCCGAGCTCGACTTCAGCGGCATCGACGCGCTGCTCGACAGCCTGGCCGCGCCGCCGCCGGTGCCGGGCCTGGCCAAGGGCCATGACGCGACCGACCACATCACCCTGGCCGCCCTCTCGCGCGAGGCCGAGGTGCGCGCCCTGGCGACCGGCCGCGCCCGCCTCCGCCTGCTCTGGGAGACCTGCCAGATCCCGGATTTCCGCAAGCTGGCGGATGACAGCCACACCCGCTTCTGCGCCCGCGTCTTCGCGCATCTGGCGCGCGAGGGGCACCTGCCCGCCGACTGGGTGGGCACGCAGATCGCGCAATGCGCCAGCATCGAGGGCGACCTCGACACGCTGATGGCCCGCCTCTCCGCCATCCGCGTCTGGAGCTATATCGCCGCCCGCGCCGACTGGCTCCGCGACGCGGCCCGCTACCAGAACGAGGCCCGCGCCGCCGAGGACGCGGTCAGCGACGCGCTGCACGAGCGCCTGACCGCCCGCTTCGTCGACCGACGGGCCGCGCACCTGATCCGACGCCTCGACGACTCGGCGGAAGAGCTGCTCTCCGCCGTGACCCGCAAGGGGGAGGTGGTGGTAGAAGGCCATCCGGTTGGCCATGTGACGGGTTTCGTGTTTGAACCCGATGCGTCTGCGGGTAATGGGGAGGAGCGCAAGCTCGTCCTGCGTGCTGCCCGCCGTGCCCTGCAGAGTGAGATGCCGAAGCGCGTGACTGAGATGGAAACGGCGTCCGACGACGCCTTCGCCCTGACCCCGACCCACAGCATCACCTGGAACGGTGCCGAGATCGCGCGCCTGAGGCCCGGCCCCGCGCCGGACAAGCCGCTGATCGAGCCGCTGGCCTCCGAGTTCCTGGATGGCGCGCAGCGCGAGCGGGTGCGTTCCCGCCTCGCCACATGGCTGGAAACCATGCTGAAGCGCGACTTCGCGGCGCTTGACACGGTCGAGGCCAAGGCGGCGGAGGACAACACGCTGCGTGGCCCGGCCTTCCGGCTGCGGGAGTATCTCGGCCTGATGCCCGGCGGCACCGAGGCCGAGATCAACCCCGAGCTGCGGCAGAAGCTGAAGGCCATCGGCATCCGCGCCGGCCGCTTCGCCCTCTATCTGCCCGAGATGCTGAAGCCGCGCCCGATGGCGCTGCGCGCGCAGCTCTGGGCACTGAAGGCGGATTGCCCGACACCCGCCCTGCCGGGCGGCGGGCTGGTCTCCGTCCCGCCGCCGGAGGACTGGCCGGAAGGCTTCGCCGCCACCATGGGCTGGGTGATGGCCGGGCCGGTGATGCTGCGCCTCGATGTCGCCGAGCGGGTCGCCGGCGAGCTGGGCCACCTGACGCGCCGGGCGCCGGCCATGCTGCCGCCCGATGTCGCCAGCCGCCTGGGCGTCAAGGCGGATGTGCTGCCGGTGGTGCTGCAGACCCTGGGCTTCCGGCTGATCCCGGCCGAGACCCTGGCCGAGGATGCCTTCGGCCCGCCCGGCCCCGCCATGGTCAGCGCCCGGCGCGAGGATCACGGCCGCGGCCGCCCGCCGCGCCATGGCCCCCGCGGGGAGCGGCGTGGCGAGCGGTCCCGCCCAGGGAACGAGCGAGGAAGCGAGCGGGGGGGTGAGCGGCCGCCGCGCGAGGCCCGGCCCGCCGCCGGGGCGCCGGCCGAGGGAACGGCCGCCGAGGCGGCATCCCCCGAGGGGGCTCCGGCCGAGGCCGCGCCGCGGGGCGAGGCCCGCGCCGAGCGCGGCCCGCGCCACGACCAGCGCCCGCCGCGCCGCGACGGCCCGCCTCGTTTCCAGGGCAAGGGCGGCCCCAGGGATGAACGGCGCGACGAGCGGCGCGATCGCCGCCCGCGCGACGACCGCCAGGAAGGACGCTCCTACAGCTTCGCCCCCGCCCGGGAGAAGGGCCCTGACCCCGACAGCCCCTTCGCCGTGCTGGCCCGGCTGAAGCTCGGCAAGGACTGACGGCGGCGGCGCCGTGGCGGAGACCGAGGATCGGGACTGGCAGCGGCTCGACAAATGGCTCTGGTGCGCGCGGGTGGCCAAGACCCGCGCGGACTGCTCCCGCCTGGTGGAGCGCGGCGCGGTCCGCCTCAACCGCCAGCCGGTGGAGAAGGCGCACGCCCGGCTGCGGCCTGGCGACATCCTGACCCTGGCGCTGGGCGGCCCGCAGCACGGCACCGTGCGGGTCTGGCGCATCCTGGCCCTGGCCGCGCGGCGCGGCCCGGCGCCCGAGGCCCGGGGCCTGTACGAGGATCTCGACGCGGCGGGCGGCGGCCGGACCTGACCAGGCCGCAGCCCTGCCCTCCGCGGGCGGGGCCAGAAAGACGGTTGCCTCCGGCCCGCCGGCAGTCCATTTCTCCGCCGCACGCGGCCGGCCCGGGCGACCGGGCCGCAGACACGGGCCGCAGACATAGATCAGGTGCGCCCGGTGCGTGGCGCAGAGGGATTCCGACCGTGACCTACGTCGTCACCGAGAACTGCATCCGCTGCAAGTACATGGACTGCGTCGAGGTCTGTCCGGTGGACTGCTTCTACGTGGGCGAGAACTTCCTCGTCATCCATCCGGACGAATGCATCGATTGCGGTGTCTGCGAGCCGGAATGCCCCGCCGAGGCCATCGTGCCCGACAGCGACGACCGCGCCGCCGACTGGGCCGAGATCAACCGCGACTATGCCCAGCAATGGCCCAACATCACCCGCAAGGGCGACGCGCCGGCCGATGCCGAGGAATGGAACGGCAAGCCGGACAAGAAGGCCCTGCTGAGCCCCAACCCCGGCCAGCCCTGACGCGGCGCGCCACGGCCCCAACCGGCGCGCGGGGGGCCTGGCGTGACGGAAGCGGTTTTTTTTGCTATGGTTCCCGCGGGTCCGGTTGCCGGTACGGCCGTGCCGCCCCAACCTTTCAGGTTGCGTAGGATTGAGGCAGGCCATGGGGAGGGCGCCCGTGGCCATGCCCGTCTCCGTACCACCGGTTCGCAGGAGTAGGAAGCGGATGAAGTCACCCGCCGGCGCGAAAACCTCTACCCCCTCATCCCAGCCGGCCGCGGCCGAGACCAGAACCGCTTCCCCCGCGCGGCCGGGCGCCCGGCGGGGCATGGCCGAGGGCCAGGCCCCCTCCCCCAGCGAGGGCGTCGCCGCCGGCCCCGTCCGTCCCGCCCCGCCGCCCAAGCCCCTCGGCAATCCCGGCAGCGACTTCCGGGAGGGCGACCACGTCGTCTATCCGACCCATGGCGTCGGCCAGGTGCAGGGCATCGAGACCATGGCGGTGGCCGGGCAGGAACTCAAGGTGATCATCGTCACCTTCGAGGAGAACCGGATGACGCTGCGGGTGCCGCTGAACAAGGCGGCCTCCTCGGGCCTTCGCAAGCTCGCCGCCGGCGGCGCCATGGACGAGGCGCTGGACACGCTGAAGGGCCGCGCCCGCATCAAGCGCACCATGTGGTCCCGCCGTGCCCAGGAATACGAGCAGAAGATCAACAGCGGCGACCCGGTGCAGATCGCCGAGGTGGTGCGTGACCTGCACCGCAATGCCGGCCAGCCCGACCAGTCCTTCTCCGAGCGGCAGATCTACGAGCTGGCGATGGACCGGCTGGCGGCCGAGGTGGCGGCGCTGGACGGCACCGACAAGTCGGCGGCGATGACCAAGCTGCTGGAGCATCTGAAGCAGGGCTGAGGGCGGGCATGAGACAGCCGGCATGAAAAAAGCCCCGGAGGCCGAAGCCTCCGGGGCCGTTCCCGTTCGCGCCGGGCGGGACGGTCAGTCCTGCTGGCGGACGCCCATGAACTGCAGCAGCAGCTGGAACAGGTTGATGAAGTTCAGGTAGAGGCCCAGCGCGTCGAAGACGCTGCGCTTGGCCGCCATCTCGGACCCCTCGGCATAGGCGTACTCGATGTAGTCCGCCTTGATGCGCTGGGTGTCCCAGGCGGTGAGGCCGACGAAGACCACCACGCCCACGACGCTGATGACGAAGGCGATGGCCGGGCTGCCGATGAACATGTTCACCAGGCCGGCGATGATGATGCCGATCAGGCCCATCATCATGAAGGAGCCGAGCTTCGTCAGATCCGCCTTCGTCGTGTAGCCGTAGAGGCTGACCGCGGCGAACATGCCGGCGGTGACGAAGAAGGTGCTGGCGATCGAGGCGCCGACGTAGATGGCGAAGATGTTCGACATGCTCGCGCCCATGGTGGCGCAGAACAGCCAGAACAGCCCCTGCACCGTGCTCTTGCTCATCCGGTTGACGCCGAAGGAGAGCACCAGCACGAAGGCCAGCGGCGCGAACATGGCGGCGAGGCCGAGGATGGTCGGCTGCGTCGCCGCGCCGCGCGCCGTCATCACGCGGGTGTAGAACAGGTCGGCCGCGCCGGTGTTGGCGATGACATAGGCGACGATCGCCGTCAGCAGCAGGCCGGACGCCATCCAGTTGTAGACGCGCAGCATATAGGCGCGCAGGCCGGCGTCGATGGCGGCCGCGTCGGTCGTCGCCGCGCGGCCCCAGCCGGTCGCGCCCGTCGTGTAACGATAGTCGGGACCAGAGGCCATAGGGTTCGAAACTCCTCACAGCGCGGAGAATCCGCGGGTGTCGCGATCATATATGGAAGATTCGTAATCTCGATCAACGGTTATCGCGGCGGCCCTCCATCCGCCAGGAAAATTTCATCGCCCCCCGCCGCGCCGGCCGCCGCCTATTCGTTACGCAGCAGCGGCGCGGGGCGGGTGCGGAGCGCCAGCGCCGTTCCCGCATAGCCCAGCAGCAGGGTCAGGGCCGTGCAGCCGAGGATGGTCGCGGCCAGGGTGCCGGGCAGGAAGATCCAGTCCGTCCGCATGACGAAGCGCGCCACGGCCCAGCTCGCCGCCGTGCCGCAGAGCGCCGCCAGCAGGCCGGCGGTCAGGCCGAGCAGGCCGAACTCCACCATCCAGGCGCGGCGGATCTGCGCCCGCGTCGCGCCCACCACCTTCAGCACCACGGCATCGCGGATGCGCCGCCGCTGCCCGGCGGCCATGGCGCCGGCCAGCACCAGCCCGCCGGCCGCCAGCGTCACCGCGGCGACGGCGGAGATCGCCGCGCCGAGCCGCTCCAGCAGCCCCGCCACGGCCTCCAGCGCGTCCCGCACGCGGATGCCAGAGACATTGGGGAAGGCGTCGGTCACCACCCGCAGCAGCCGGGCATCCTGCGCCGGATCGCCGCGCACGGTGGCGATATGCGTGTGCGGCGCGCTGGAGAGCAGGCCGGGCGAGGCGATCAGCACGAAGTTCAGCCCCAGCCCCTGCCATTCGATCTGCCGCAGGCTGGCGACCCGGAGGGAGACGTCGCGGCCGAGCACGTTCACCGTCACCGTGTCGCCGAGGCCGACCCCCCAGCCCTCGGCCAGCCGGGCATCGAGGGAGAGCAGCGGCGGCCCCTGGTAATCGGCCGGCCACCATTCCCCGGCGACGAGGCGCGTGCCCTCCGGCGGCGTCGCCGCGTAGGTCAGGCCGCGATCGCCGCGCAGCGCCCAGGCGGTGTCCTCGCTGGCCTGGATGCGCTCCACCGGCACGCCCTCGATGGCGCTGATGCGGGCGCGCAGCGAGGGCACGCGCCGCACCTCCGCGACGCCGGGCTGCGCCCGGGCCAGTTCGTCGAAGCGCTGCGCCTGATCGGACTGGATGTCGATGAAGTAGAAGTTCGGCGCCGCCTGCGGCAGTTGACCGCCGATCTGCCGGCGCAGATTGCCCTCGATCATGGCGATGGCCGAGAGGGTGGTCAGCCCGATGCCGAGCGCCACCAGCAGGAGCGGCGTCGGCGCGCCGGGCCGGTGCAGATTGGCCAGGCCCAGCCGCAGCGCCGGCCGCCGCGCGCCGCGCAGCCGCCGCGCCAGCCCCATCAGCCCGGCGGCGCCGAGGCGGAACAGCAGCAGCGTGCCCAGCGCCGCGCCGCAAAAGCCGAGCGCGAAGCGCGGCTGCTCGGCGGTGCCGACGACGAGCGCCACGAGCGCCAGCACGGCGGCGGCGTTCACCGCCAGCAGCGACCAGCGCGGCCGCGCCGCCTGGGGCTGCACCGCGTCGCGGAACAGCGCCGCGCCGGGGATCTCCCGCGCCCGGCCAAGCGGCCAGAGGGCGAAGGCCAGGGCGGTCAGCACGCCGTAGAGCGCCGCCTCGGCCAGCGGGCGGGCGTGGAAGCCGAGGCGCGGCGGCACCGGCAGAACGCTCTCCAGCGCGCGGGCGGCGAGCAGCGTCAGCCCCTGCCCGGCCAGCAGGCCGATGGCGATGCCGAGCGCGGCCAGCGCCATGACCTGGATCAGGTAGGTGACGAAGATCACCCGCGCCGGGGCGCCGAGGCAGCGCAGCGTGGCGATGGTCCGCGCCCGCTGGTCGAGCCAGGCGCGCACGCCGGTGGCGACGCCAATGCCGCCCACCAGCAGCGCGGTCAGCCCGGCCAGCGTCAGGAAGGAGGCGGCGCGGTCGAGGAAGCGGCTGACGCCCGGGGAGCCATCGCGCGCGTCGCGGATGCGCCAGCCGCCGTCATCCTGCGCGGCGCGCAGCGCGGCGGCGAAACCGGCCGGATCGGTCCCCTGCGGCAGGGCGATGCGGTAGTGGTACTCCACCAGGCTGCCCGGCTGGATCAGCGCCGTGCCCGGCACGTCGGCCAGCGCGATCATGGCGCGGGGGCCGAGGATGGCGGGGCTCGCCACCTTGTCGGGCTCGGAGGCGACGGTGCCGGCGAGGCGGAAGCGGGCCTCGCCCAGCCGCACCGGATCGCCCAGGCGCAGGCCGAGCCGCTCGGCCACCAGCGGGTCGAGCGCCACCGTGCCGGGGGCGAGTCGCGCCTGCGGAGGGTCGAGCGTCAGCGCGCCATAGAGCGGATAGGCCTGGTCCACCGCCTTCAGCTCGACCAGGGCGCGCTCGCCGGAGGCGGCGACCGCCATGGCGCGCATCTCCACCACCTCGGAGAGCCGCCCGCCGCGCGCGGCGATCCAGTCCCGCGCCGCCTGCGGCATGGGGCGGTAGGAGACCCGCACCTCCAGGTCGCCGCCCAGGATGCGGGCGCCGTCCTCGACCAGCCCGGCCTCGGTGGCGGCGCGCAGCGTGCCGACGGCGGCGATGGCGGCGACGCCGAGCGCCAGGCAGGCCAGCACGATTCTGAGGCCCCTGATGCCGCCGCGCAGTTCCCGCCGGGCGAAGCGGAAGCCGAGCCGCAGGGTCTGGCTCATGCGGCGCTGTCCCCGGCCAGCAGCCCGTCCGCCATCCGCAGGCGCCGGCCGCAGCGCGCGGCCAGGGCCGGGTCGTGGGTGATCAGCACCAGGGTGGTGCCGAGCTGCTCGCGCAGGCCGAACAACAGGTCCATAACCTTCTGCCCGGTGGCGCCGTCCAGGTTGCCGGTGGGCTCGTCGGCCAGCAGCAGGCTGGGGCCCGCGACCACGGCCCGGGCCAGGGCCGCGCGCTGCTGCTCGCCGCCCGAGAGCTGGCCCGGATAGTGCTCCAGCCGGTGGCCGAGCCCGACCTTCTCCAGGGATTCGCGGGCGCGGTCGAAGGCGTCGGCGCGGCCGGAGAACTCCAGCGGGATGGCGACGTTCTCCAGCGCCGTCATGGTCGGCACGAGGTGGAAGGACTGGAAGACGATGCCGAGCCTCTCGCGGCGGAAGCGGGCGAGCGCGTCCTCGTCCATCGCCGCCAGATCCGCCCCGGCGACGCTCAGGGACCCGCCGGAAGGGCGCTCCAGACCGGCCAGCAGCATCAGCAGGCTGGTCTTGCCGGAGCCCGAGGGGCCGACCAGCCCAACTGCCTCCCCGGCCCCCACATCGAGGTCGAGGCCGCGGAGAATGTTGACCTCACCCCCCGCCGCCGCCACCTTGAAGGTCAGGCCCCTTGCCCGAATCAGCGGTGCGGCGGGGCCATCGGGGCTTGCGGCGGAGGAAGGGATGGCCTTGGGTGCGTCCAGCATGATCCGCAGATATGGCCGCCGTGCCGCAGTGCGAAGGGCCCTTTTCGGTTTCGGACTGTATCTCATCCCGATCGCGCTGCCCGCCGCGATCCCGGGCCCCCGCGCCGCGGAGCCGGTCCGGCTGCTGATGCTGGGCGATTCCATCACCGCCGGCTACGGGCTGGACCATGCCGAGGCGCTGCCGCGGCGGCTCGAGGCGCTGCTGCGCGAGGCCGGCGCGGCGGTGACGGTGGTGGATGCCGGCGTCTCCGGCGACACCACGGCGGGCGGCCGCTCGCGCCTCGACTGGGCGCTGGCCGACGATCCCCAGGCGGTGATCGTGGCGCTCGGCGGCAATGACGGGCTGCGCGGCGTCCCGCCGGCCGAGACCTACGCCAACCTGTCCGACATCCTGGCCCGGCTGAAGGCGCGCGGCCTGCCGGTGCTGCTGGCCGGCATGCTGGCGCCACCCAATCTCGGCGCCGATTACGGGCGCGAGTTCTCGGAGACCTTCCAGCGCCTGGCGCGGGAGTATCCCGAGGCGGTCTTCTACCCCTTCCTCCTGGATGGCGTCGCCGGCGAGCCCTCGCTCAACCAGCCCGACCGCATCCACCCCAATGCCCGGGGCGCGGAGGAAGTGGCACGGCGGATGCTTCCCGCCGTGCGGAGGTTGTTGTCCAAGGTGCAGGGAGGATGAGCCATCATGCCACGCCTTTTCGTAGCCCTGCCCATCCCGGATACGCTGCGGGAACACCTGGCCGACCTGGCGGGCGGCATTCCCGGCGCCCGCTGGGTGCCGCCGGAGAACTACCACCTCACCCTGCGCTTCATCGGCGAGATCGAGGGCTGGCAGGCGGATGAGGTGGACGAGGCCCTGGCCGGCATCCGCGCCCGGCCCTTCGACCTGCAGCTTGGCGGCGTCGACCTGTTCGAGAAGGCCGGCCGGCTGCTTTCGCTGCATGTGAAGGCGGAGCGCAACGAGGCGCTGCTGCACCTTCAGAGCAAGGTGGAGACCGCCCTGCAGCGCGCCGGCCTGCCGCCCGAGCGGCGGCGCTTCGCCCCGCACGTCACCCTGGCCCGCACCGAGAAGGCGGCGCCGGACAAGCTCATCGCCTTCGTCCAGGCGCACAACCTGTTCCGGCCCGAGCCGGTGCCGATCGACCATTTCTGCCTCTTCTCCTCCCGCCTCGGCAAGGAGCAGGCGCATTACGAGGCGGAGGTGGACTATGCCCTCGACGGCCGGCCGCGCCCGCCCCTCGATCCCTCCCCCGATCCCCTGGCCAGCCACGAGGCGGGGCATTAGAGCGGCGTCCGATCGGGTGATGTCCTCGGATCGGAATCTGCTCTAGGCAAGGGGCATGTCCCGGCCGCGCCGCCTCCTCCCGGTCCTGATCGGCCTGCTGCTGCTGCAGGCGGCCGCGGTCCCGGCCGCCTGCCTGCATCACGCCCTGCGCGGCGCCGCGCGCGAGGCCGGCTGGGTGGTGCCGATCTGCACCGCGGAGGGCCTGCTGCTGCGGCACGCGCCGGCGGAGGAAGGCGGCGCGCCCCTCGCGGCGCCGGAGGGCGGCTGCCTGGCCTGCCATCCGCCGCCGCAGACCGGCCTGCCGCCGCTCACGCCCCAGGCCGGGGCCGCCCTGGCCCTGGCCGCCCCGCCGACCATGACGGGCGCGCCGGACAGGCCCGGTCCGGCCCGATGGCCCGCGGCGCACGGGCCGCGCGGACCGCCCCTCGCCTGAGCACCAGACCTCGCCACGCCTTCCGTCCTCTCCAGGCGGCGGCGCCGGACGGCATCGTCCCGGCGCCCGGCCGCCCAAAGCCCGTGTGAGCCATCATGCCGTCCCGACGCTCCTTCTCCCTCCTGCTGCCCGGCCTCCTCGCCGCCGCCCTGCCGGCCGCCGCGCTGGCGCACAGCTACACCGCCGGCGACATCGCCATCGGCCATCCCTGGAGCCGTGCCGCGCCGGCCAACGGCACCGGCGCCGGCTTCATGACCCTGCGCAACACCGGCGCCACGCCCGACCGGCTGGTCTCCGGCCAGGCCGACATCGCCCGCGCGGTGGAGATCCACACCCATATCCAGGATGGCGGGGTGATGCGCATGCGGCCGGTGGAAGGCGGCCTCGCCATCGCCCCTGGCCAGGAGGTGACGCTCGCCCCGGGGGGCTACCACCTGATGCTGATCGGCCTGAAGCAGCCGCTGAAGCAGGGCGAGCGGGTGCCGGTCACGCTGGTCTTCGAACGCGCGGGCGCGGTGAAGGTCGATCTGGCGGTGGAGGCCGCCGGGGCGCGCGGCGGTCAGCACCAGCATTGAGGCCGGGGCGGCGGGGGGAGCGCCCGCCCCGCCGCCGCGGATGGTCCCCCGGAGGCTTGATCCGCCTCCGGCCGCGCCCCAGTTCTGCGGGGCATGAGCGCACCACCTCTTCTGATCCTGACCGGCGCCGGGGTTTCCGCCGAATCCGGCCTCGCCACCTTCCGCGACGAGGGCGGCCTCTGGGCGAAGCACCGGATCGAGGATGTTGCGACGCCCGAGGCCTTCGCGCGCGACCCGGCCCGCGTGCATGCCTTCTACAACGCCCGCAGGGCGCAACTGCGTGATCCCGCCATCCAGCCCAATGCCGCGCACCACGCCCTGGCGCGCCTGGTGCGCCACTGGCCCTCGCCGGTGCTGCTGGTGACGCAGAATGTCGATGACCTGCACGACCGCGCCATGGCGGGGGCGACGCGCCACCTGCTGCACATGCACGGCAGCCTGTGCCGCGTGCGCTGCCTGCGCTGCGGCCGGGGCCAGGACTGGGCGGAGGATCTTTCGACGGAGACGCCCTGCCCCGCCTGTGGCCAGGCGGGGGGCCTGCGGCCCGACATCGTCTGGTTCGGCGAGGAGCCGCGCGGCCTGTCGCTGATCGGGGCGGCGCTGGAGCGCTGCGAGCTTTTCCTCTCCATCGGCACCTCGGGACAGGTGCATCCGGCGGCGGGCTTCATCGAGGCGGTGCGCGACCGTGCCCGCACGGTGGAGCTGAACCTCGAGCCCAGCGCCGTGTCGCATCTCTTCGACGAGGTGGACCGCGGCCCCGCCACCGAGATCGTGCCGCCCTTCGTGGAGGGCCTGCTGGCCGAATGCCGCTAGCGCGGTTTCCGTTCGCACCGGCTCACGGCAGCCGCTCCAGCACAGTGTTCTCGAGAGCCGCCTCACCCGATCAGGTAGGTCCACCTGATCGGGATCTGCTCCAAGCCCGCGGCGGGCCGTGGTTCAGCCTTCGCCCTCGAGGCGGGCGATGTCCTCGTCCGAGAAGCCGAAATGGTGGCCGATCTCGTGGATGAGCACGTTGCGGACCAGGCGGAACAGATCCTCCCCGGTCTCGATCCACTCCACCAGAATGGGCTCGCGGTAGAGCAGGATGGTGTCCGGCTCCGAGGCGACGCCGAGATGCGTCTTCTCGGTCAGCGGAATGCCGCGGTAGAGGCCGGTGAGTTCCCAGGGGTGCTCGAGATCGAGCGCCTCCAGCGTGGCCTCGTCGGGCACGTCCTCGACCAGGATGGCGGTGCCGCGGACGGCGTCGCGCAGGGCCTGGGGGATGGCGGAGAAGGCCGTTTCGGCCATCTCCTGCAGATCCTCGAGGGAGGGGGGATGGTTGAAGCGCATGACCAGGCTTCTATCACCACCCCCGGCTGGGCGCGACCGCGCCGCTCAGCGGACCGGCGGCGTCGGCGCCGGCAGCGGCGAGGCCGGCAGCGGCGTGGACGGACCCTGATCGCGGATGGCGTCGCGGATCTCCATCAGCAGCTTCTCCTCCGTCGTCGGGCCCGGCGGCTCGGTCGGCTTGGCTTCCTCACGGATGCGCAGCTTGGTCAGCACGCGCAGCAGCCAGAAGATCGCCATGGCGACGATCAGGAACTTGATGATGGCGTTGATGAAGAGGCCGATGGCGATGACCGCGGCACCGCTCTGCCGCGTCGCCTCCAGCGAGGGCCCGCGTTCGCCGCTCAGCACCACGAAGAGGTTGGAGAAGTCCACGCCGCCGATCAGCAGACCGATGAGGGGGTTGATGATGTCGGCGACCAGCGAATTGACGATGGTCGTGAAGGCCGCGCCGATGACAATACCGACCGCGAGGTCGATGACATTGCCGCGCATGATGAAGGCCTTGAATTCCTTCAGCCATTGCGGTTCGCGGACGGGAATGGGTGGCTTCATGGCGGATCCTCGGTCAGGCCTTGCGGCACAAGGCGATGCGGCGGGGCGGCCGGCGCCATCCTGCGGCGACGGCCCGCCACACATCATCACACTCTGAAACCAGGCGGAACCGTGACCGAGGGAACATCCCGGAGAGCGGCGCGCCATCTCCCGCGTGGCGCGCCGCCGGGAAGGCCGGCCCTTACGGGGTAGCGCGCGGCGCCGGATTGACCGGCGTGGCGCCCGGGGTCCCCGTGGACGTGGTGGAGGCCGGGGCGGTGCCGGGGTTGCGCGGCGTGCCGCCCTCCTCGACCACCATGCCGCCGCCCATGTAGGCCGCGTTGACATCGCCACCGCGCGTGCCGCGCTGGCCGCTGGAGCTGCGGGCGCGGCTGCGGTTCTGCTCATCCAGCGGGGTGCGGACCTCGGGATCGCGCCAGAGCGGCTTGCCCAGGTTCACGTCGCTCGGCGAGGTGGTCGCGCCGGTCACGGCGCCCGCGCCACCGCCGACGACGGCGCCCACCGCGGCGCCCACCGGCCCGCCCAGCGCGCCCACGCCCGCTCCGGTGGCCGCGCCGGCGGCGGCACCGCCCTGCACCCGGTCACGCTCGTTGGTGCCGCAGGCAGCCAGGGTCAGGGCCAGACCCGCGGCGCCGATCATCAGGATCCTCATGGCAGTTCTCCCTTTGGTCATCCTGAGCGCCAAACACGGACCGCCGCGAAAGGTTGCGCTGGCGCTTGGCCACCGGATTCGCCACCGGGAGCGTGGCCGTCTCAGGCCGAGGTGACGTAGTCCCGCAGGGCGCTGGCCTCGTTCTCCGCATCGGCGATCCGCGCCTTGACCAGGTCGCCGATGGAGACGATGCCGATCAGCCGCTGCTCCGCCTCCATCACCGGCAGGTGGCGCACGCGTTCCTCCGTCATCTTGGCCAGGGCCTCGGTGATGCGGGTCTCGGGCAGCACGGTGTGGCGCACCGCGGTCATCAGGCGGGTGGCGGGCAGCCGGGCGGCGGCGGCCTCATCCCGCGCCAGGGCCCGCACGATGTCACGCTCGCTGACGATGCCGAGGATGCGGCCGGTGTCGTCGCGCACCAGGGCGGCGCCGATGCCGTGCCGCGCCAGCACGCGGGCGATGGCGATGGCGTCATCCTCGGGGGCGACAGAGACGACCTCCGTGCCCTTGTCGCGCAGGATCCGGGAAATGGTCATGGCACGCTTCCCTCGTTCCGGAGGGGCGCCTGGCCGGGGCGGCCGCCCCTCCTTCGGTTGTCACGCGGAACGATGCCGGCGGGCGGGAAGCGAAGTCCAGGTAAAACTCGGTGATCCGCCGCGCGCTCCGGTTGCGGGCCCTACCCCGCCAGGGACAGCAGATGCAGGGCCTCGGCCTCGGCACGATGGATGGCCAGGGCGAAGATCCGGCGGTCCCGCCGCGTCAGCCCGTCGAGGTCGGCGCCGGTCAGCAGGGCGAGCGCCCCGGCCGCGCCCGGGTCCGGCAGGGCCGATGTGAGGCCGAGCAGCCGCCCTTCCGCATCCACGACCGGTCCGCCGGAATAGCCCATCAGGGCCGGCATGCGGGCGGTGAAGCCCCGGCCGAAGCCCGGCATCTCGGCATCCGGCGCCTCGACATGACCCCGCGCGATGCCGGCGCCGAGCTGCGGCACGCCGGCCGCCCAGACCGTCTCGCCCTCGCGCGGGCGGTCGGCGGCCCGCAGGACCGGCGCCAGGAAGCCACGCGGGACGCGCAGCACGGCGAGATCCATGCGGCGACTGCGGGCGAGAACCACGCCCTCGGCCTCGCTGCGCCCATCGCCGCGCGTCAGGCGGAGCCGCCCGCTCCCGCCCAGGAGATGCGCGCAGGTCAGCACGTGCTCGGCATCGAAGGCCACGGCGACCCCACGCCCCTCCAGGGCGGCGATCCCGGTCGCGGCGATGTCCTGCGCGGGCGTTCCCAGCGCCTGCTCCGCCAGCGGCGACGCGCAGCCGGACAACAGGGCCGGAACGCCCAGCGCCCCGACCAGCAGACGCCGCCTTGTCCAGCCTCGCCGCATCGCTGCTCCATCAAACCAAAAGGTTTAATTTCCCCTGAACATCTCTAGTATCTGTTAAGGATGTTCGTGGAAACCCCTGGGATCCTTAGCATTCCGGCGCGGGAGTCTCAAGAATGATCCATGCGGGCCTGCGAGCCTCACCGCCGGCCGGCGGCAAGGCCCGTCAGGGTCGGTGCTGCCCCGGCATGGCCTCCGCCACGCCCTCCTCGGGCGAGGGGCCGATGGGCTCCATCAGGGCCTCCGTCTCGCGCTTCAGTTGCAGGTAGGAGCGCATCGAGAAGGGCAGCATGGCGCAGTAGATCAGCCCCGCCGCCCCCAGGGCCGCCCAGGGCTCGCTGACCAGCAGCGCGGCATAGGCGCCGATCGAGAGCAGCAGCGGCAGGACGTATTCCCGCCGCACCTTGAAGTTCTTGAAGGACCAAGTCGGCCATGTGCTGACCAGCATCAGCGCCGTGCCGATCAGCATCAGCCCGACGAACAGCGGATGCCGCACCGCGTTGGCCATGCTGTCCCATCCCCAGCCGGCGAAAGCGAGGGAGGTGAAGACCGGGAACATGGCGAGCAGCGCGCCGGCCGGCGCCGGCACGCCGGTGAAGAAGCTCTGCGCATAGGCCGGCTTGGGCGCCGGCCCCGGCAGCGGCACGGGCGCCTCCAGCGCGGCGTTGAAGCGCGCCAGCCGCAGCGCCATGCAGACGGCGAACATGACGCAGGGCACGAAGCCGATGCCGCGATAGTCGTGCATGGTCCAGAGATACAGCACCATGCAGGGCGCGACGCCGAAGGAGAGGAAATCGGCCAGGCTGTCGAATTCGGCGCCGAAGCGGCTGGTCGCCTTGAGCAGCCGCGCCAGGCGGCCGTCCAGCCCGTCGATGGCGCCGGCCAGGATGATCAGCGCGGCCGCCTGTTCCCAGCGCTCGTCGAGCGCGAAGCGCATGGCCAGCAGCCCGGCGCACAGGCCGAGCAGGGTCAGGATGTTGGGGATCAGCCGGTTGAAGGACTGACCCTGAAGGCGCGGGCGCTGCCGCCGGGCGAAACGGAAGCGGCGGCGGCGCGACGCATCCATCAGAGGAGGCCACCCGCGGCGGCGGGGTCGGCCAGGCCCTCGGCGCGGCGCGGCGGCGCGGGGTCCAGCTCCGCGATCACCGTCTCGCCGCCGACCATCAGCTGGTGCTCCAGGACCAGCGGGCGGACGCCCTCGGGGAGGTAGAGGTCGGTGCGGCTGCCGAAGCGGATGATGCCGAAGCGCTCGCCGGCGCGCAGGCTGTCCCCCTCGCGCACGTCGCAGAGGATGCGGCGGGCGATCAGGCCGGCGATCTGCACCACGCCGATCTCCTGCCCGTTGCTCAGGCGGATGGCGAGCGCGTTGCGCTCATTGTCCTCGCTGGCCTTGTCCAGGCTCGCATTGACGAACTTGCCGGCACGGTAGGCGATCTTGGTCACCACGCCATCCGCCGGGCTGCGGTTCACATGCACGTCGAGCACGGAGAGGAAGATGGCGACGCGCCAGCGCGGCGCCGGGCCGAGGCCCAGCTCGGCGGGCGGCACGGCCTGGGCCACGCTGACCACCCGACCATCGGCCGGTGCCACGAAGACCGGCCGGTCCGGCACCACGCGTTCGGGATCGCGGAAGAAGTACAGGCAGAAGCCGGTGAAGGCGGCGCCGAGCCAGAACAGCCAGGAGCCCAGCAACAGGCCACCGACCACGGCCACCGCCGCGCCGCCGATGATGAAGGGACGGCCGGCCGGATGCGGCGGGGCCAGAACCAGACGAAGGCTTTCGATAAGCGCCATGATGCCCCGGTTATGGTCTGTCGCGGGGAGCCAAACAACTCCCGGCGGGACAACCCGCCGTCTGATCCTCGGTTGCGCGCCCCCTGGTTCGGCGCCCGGCCCGGCTCAGCGCGCCGGCAGGGCGAAGACCTGCCCCGGGTAGATCCGGGCCGGGTCGCGGATCTGCGACCGGTTGGCCGCGTAGATCACCGTGTATCGCGTGCCGCGCCCATAGCTGCGGCGGGCGATGCGCCAGAGGCTGTTGCCCGGCTGCACGACCACCTGCCCCGCCGCCGGCGGGCCGGCATGGCGGTCGCGCTGGAAGGGCAGCTCCAGCCGCGCCGCCACCTTGCCGCCGGCGCCGATCTGGTCCAGCCGCAGGGTGTGGCGGCCCGGCTCGGGGGTCGGCGCCGGCTGCATCTCCCAGCGCCCCTCCCGGTCCGCCCGCGCCTCGCCGGCATGGGCCTGATCGATATAGAGGCGGAGCAGGCTGCCGGGCGGGGCGCCGCCGGCGAAGCGCATCGCTCCCTCCTCGTCATATTCGATGACCTCCAGGCCGAGCCGGCCCGGCGTGCCGGCCAGGCTGCGCGCCGGAGCGGGCGTCGGGGCCTCGGGCGGCGGCAGCAGAACGGCCAGCGGCGCCTCGCCCCCGCGCTCCGGCACCACCACCACCACCGTCTCCCCGCCCAGCCGGCTGCTGCCATCGGCGCCGCGCGCCTGCACCGACAGCGCATGGGTCCCGGGCGCCAGCGGCACCTCGGGCAGGATCACCCAGGCGCCGCGCGAATCGGCGCGGGCCCGGCCCAGCTCGCGGTCATTCCCGGTGAGGCTGACCTCGTCCCCCGGCGCGGCCTGGCCGGCGATGACGGCATCGCCGCCGGCGCCGATGCGGGCGATGTCGAAGCGCGGCGCTCCCGCCACGGGCCGGTCGGGCGCGGTGGCCGGAGGCAAGGCGGCCGGGGCCGCCGCCGGCGGGGCGGCCGCGACGACCGGCCGCTCCGGGGCCCGCGGCGCCGTCCAGAGCCACCCGGCGAGCCCGGCCAGGGCCAGCAGCGCCGTCCCGCCCAGCAGGGCCGGAAGGCCGTTTCGCTTCGCTGTCATCATGATATCGCAATCTGGCCCGGATCGCCCTCTCGCCACAAGGACCAGAAGACGCTTGCCCGGCAGCGGCCACGGCATGTCCTATCGTGGCGGGACCGGAGGAGGAGGGGCCAGTGCCGGACGCCATGCAAGGCGGCGAGGCCGGGATCAAGGTCAAGGTCTGGGACATCTGGGTCCGGGCGCTGCACTGGGGCATGGTGGCGCTGATCGGCCTGTCCTGGTGGAGTGCCGAGACCGGGCGCATGGATCTGCACCTGACCAGCGGCTACATCATCCTGGCGCTGCTGCTGTTCCGCCTGGCCTGGGGCCTGCTCGGCTCCGACACGGCGCGCTTCGGCCGCTTCCTGCGCTCGCCGCTGGCCGCGCTCGGGCATCTGCGGCACCTTTTCCGCCGCGAGCCGGACACCGAGCTCGGCCACAATGCCGCCGGCGGCTGGATGGTGCTGCTGCTGCTGGCGGTGCTGCTGCTCCAGGCGGTCAGCGGCCTTTTCGCCGACGACCTCATCTTCACCCGCGGACCGCTGGCGGCGCGGGCGCCCGGCTGGCTCAGCGACTGGATGACCTTCATCCACCTCCGCAACTTCAACCTCATCCTGGCCCTGGCCGGGCTGCACATCCTTGCCGTGCTGCTCTACGCCCTGGCCAAGCGGCAGGACCTGGTGCGGCCGATGGTGACGGGCGTGAAGCGCCTGCCGGCGGGCTGGGCGGGCCAGCCGCCGCGCCTCGGCTCGCCGGTGCTGGCCGCCCTGCTGCTGGGCCTGGCGGCCGCACTGGTCTGGGCCCTCTCCACCTTGGGCTGACCCGCTTCTGGTGGAACCGGCGGCTCCGGCTCAGCGGGCGCGGTAGCTGCGGTGGCAGGCGCCGCAGGTGCCCCCGGTCTCGCGGAAGGCGGCGGCCACCGCCGCGGCGTCGCCGCTGCCCGCCGCCTCGCCGAGCTTGCGGGTGGCCAGCACCATGTTGGCGGCGGCCTTCTCGAAACCGGCGCGGTCGGACCAGACCTCCGGCCGGGCCCTGGTCTCGCCCTGATCGCTGCCGGGCGGGAAGAGCGCCGGAAAACCCTCGAAGAAGCGGGTCATGTCCTGCGCGCGCTCCGCCACCGGCGCCACCGCGCCACCGCCGTCGACGATCCCCTTGATCGCCTCCATATGGGCCGCCATGCGCTTCAGCCCCGCCTTGCGCTCGGCGATGGCATCGCCCGCACTGACAGCCCCCTGGGCCTGGGCTGCGCCGATCCAGGGGCCGGTCAGGGTGGGCAGGAGGGCGGCGGTGGTCAGCGGGCCGGCCGCGGCGAGCGCGCCGGCCAGGAGCAGCGGCTTCAGTCTCATCAGCTTCAACTCCGGCAGGAGAAGTGGCAGGGGGGATAGCAGGGGAACCATTGAGCCTCGCGCGCCGCAAAAATTGGAAGCCGAAAAGTGGCCGCCGGTTTTTCCGCACCGTTTTCTGCGCCGGACCCTCCACCCACCCTTGCCGAGCCCCCGGCGGGGCGGTATACGCCGCGCCCTGACCCGATGACGCCCGGCCGGAACGACGGAGCGTAGCTCAGCCTGGTAGAGCACTGTGTTCGGGACGCAGGGGCCGGAGGTTCGAATCCTCTCGCTCCGACCAAATGATCCGGCCGGGCGGAAGCCCCGCCTGCCCTTCCCCCAACGGGAAACGGCAGGCGGGGCTTCTCGGTTCTCCCCCCCTCGATGGTTCTCCCCTCCGGCTTCGTTTCGGATTGGCAGGAATCTTGCTCGGCGTTCCCTGCGGCCGGCGGCAGGGAAGCCACCGGCCGAGGGAAACACATCCATGAAATCACCCCTGGCCTGCGCCTCTGCCTTGTCCTTGAGCATTCTGTCGCTCAGCCTTCCGGCGGCAGCGCAGACCACCATCGACAGTGTCGGCCTGACCGTGACCGCCACGCCGGCCGTGAGTTCCGATTACCTGTTCCGCGGCATCTCGCAGACGCGCAACCGCCCCGCCATCTCGCTGACACTCGACGTCCAGCACGAGAGCGGCCTCTATGTCGGCGGCTTCCTCAGCAACGTCACCTTCCCCGGCAGCAACGCGCGGCAGGAGCTCGACCTGCTGGCCGGTTACCGCTTCGAGGTGGGCGGGCTGGCGCTCGACCTGGGCGGCGTCTTCTATACCTATCCCGGCTACGACAAGCCCGAAGGCGGATACGACTACAACTACTTCGAGGCCATGGCGAAGGCGAGCTACACGCTGGACCCGGTGAAGTTCCTGGGCACCGCCGCGTGGTCGCCCGATTTCTACTTCGAATCCGGATCGGCCGTCTATCTCGAGGCCGGCGCCGATGTCGGCCTGCCGCTCGACTTCACCCTGGCCGGCCGCTTCGGCTATCAGTGGATCGACCGCAACCCCCGCTACGGCGCGCCGGACTACGCCAACTGGTCGGTCGCGGTCTCGCGCGAGATCTATGCCGGCTTCATGCTGACGGTCGGCTACTACGACACCA
Source organism: Pseudoroseomonas sp. WGS1072 (assembly GCF_049340465.1). NCBI lineage: Bacteria > Pseudomonadati > Pseudomonadota > Alphaproteobacteria > Acetobacterales > Acetobacteraceae > Pseudoroseomonas > Pseudoroseomonas sp. WGS1072. The sequence goes on from NZ_JBMPSU010000001.1 coordinate 485,319, forward strand.
ACCTGTCCAAGACCGACTGCTTCGCCGGCGCGAAATACTGCGACGCGCGGGCGATGGTGACACTGAGCAGGGCCTTCTGACCGCCCGGCGGGTGGCCGCGGATCAGTCTTTCCGCGCCGCCCAGAACATCAGCCGCCGGATCGGGAAGACCCAGACGAAGCCGGCCAGCACGTAGAAGACCAGTTGCAGCGTCCAGTGCAGCCGCTGCACCCGGTCGCCCAGCCAGAGCACCAGGCCGAGGTAGAGCAGCAGGCCCGCGAGGCCGAGAAGGGTGGCGAGAAGGATGCGTGGCATCGCCCGTTCCTGGCAGCATGGCACGGCTTCGCCAAGCCTCCATCCGACGTGGCGTTTGCAGCGGCGGCCCGGCGCGCCTAGTGTCCGCCCCCCATCCCGGCCTTTTCCGGCCCGACCCGACCGAGAGACCCCGATGCCCGGCCAGCCCCCCGCCGCCACCGACGCCTTCGACCTGAAGGCGCATATCCGCGGCATCCCGGACTTCCCGAAGCCTGGAATCCTGTTCTACGACATCTCCACCCTGCTGCGGGACGGCCCGGCCTGGCGCGCCGCCATGTCGCAACTGGCCGAGGTCGTCCGGCCCTACCGCCCGACCCTGTTGGCCGGCATCGAGAGCCGCGGCTTCCTGACCGCGGCGCCGCTGGCACTGGAGCTCGGCCTCGGCTTCATCATGCTGCGCAAGCCGCGCAAGCTGCCGGGCGAGACCATCGGCTACGACTACGCGCTGGAATACGGCACCGACCGGATCGAGATGCAGGCCGATGCGGTGAAGCCGGGCGACCGCGTCGTGGTGCTGGACGATCTCCTGGCCACCGGCGGCACCATGGCGGCCGGCGTCGAGCTGCTGCGCCGGGCCGGCGCCGAGGTGCCGCTGGCCGCCGTGCTGATCGAGCTGGCGGGGCTGCGCGGCCGCGACCGGCTGGATGTCCCCGTCGCGGCCCTGGCCGCCTATGAAGACTCACCCGTGAGGGCGGCCGGCGGCCTCCCCCGCTGCGGCCGGCGCGCCCTGCTGGCCGCCGCCGGGCTGGGCGGCCTCGGCCGCCCCGCCGCCGGCCAGGCGCTGCCGCCCGCCCTGCTGCCCGACAGCACCACCCTGCTGCTGCCAGGCCCCGAGAACGGCGCCGCCGCGCAATGGGCCCGGAATGTCGCCGCCGGCCTGGCCCGCGCCCTGCCCCAGGCCATGGCGCTGCGCACCAGCATCCTGGGCGGTCCGGACGGCGTCACCGCCGCCAACCGCTTCGCCACGCTGGAGGGCGGCGACGGCCGCACCCTCCTGGTGCTGCCCGGCCTCGCCGCCCATGCCCGGCTGGTGGGCGAGAGCCGCGCCCAGTTCCAGCCGGCCAACTGGCTGCCGCTCTGCGCCTCCTGGCAGGGGGCCGTGCTGGCCGGGCGCGGCCTGCCCGCGCCCGCCTCGGCCCGACCGCTCCGCCTCGCCCTGCCGGGCCCCGAGGCGCCGGAGACCGCGGCGCTGATGGCGCTCGACCTGACCGGCCATGCCGCCACCCCGCTCTTCGGCCTGTCCGGCGCCGCGGCCGAGGCGGCGATCACCCGCGGCGAGGCGGATGCGATGGTGATCGCCGCGCCGCATCCGCGCCGCCGCGCCCTGGAGCTGGGCCTGACGCCCTGGGCGGAGCTGGAGACGCCCGAGCGCCGCGACAGCCCCGACCTGCCCTCCCTGCTGCCCCCGGCCTTGCCCGCCACGCCGCAGCAGCTCGCCGTGCAGGCCGGCTTCGCCGCGCTGCGCCTGCGCGCGGCGCTCGTGCTGCCGGGCCTGACCTCGGCGGATATCGTCGCGACCTGGCGCCGCGCGGCGCTGCGCTGGCAGGAGGAGGAAGGCCGGCAAAGCCTGGAATGGGCCGGGCCGGCGCTGGTGGGCGCCGAGCTCCGCGCCGCCATCGGCACGCTGCTGCCGCCGCCGGAAGCCGTCCTCGCCTATCGCGAATGGCTGCTGCGCCGGCTCAGCTGGCAGCCCGGCTGACGCCCGCCACCGCGCCGATGCCCGGCGGCGCCGAAGCCTCCGGCGCCGGCTCCGCCAGCGCATCCTCATGCTGGATCACGCGCCGGACCAGCCTGAGAGCCTGATAGCACTGGTCCCGCTCCGCGGCCTCGAGCGCGGCGCGCAGCAGCCCGGCGGGGCCGGCCGGAAAGCTGGCCCCGGCCTCGCTGATGAGCAGCCGCGCCAGGGAGAGGCCGGCGGCGCGCTCCTCCTCGCGGCCGACATAGGCGGTCTGCAGCGCGTAGTAGATCTGCCGCGCGGGCGTCACCGCCTCCTCCACCGGCATCACCTGTTTGCCGAAGAGGAAGCGGGCCTGGCCGCAGAGCTCCACCCGCGCGCGGTTGCGGAAGCGGAGCGGGGCGCCATTGACGAGCAGCAGGTCGCCCTGGCGCAGTTCCAGCACGAGCGTGGACATGAGCGGAGCCCTCAGAAGCGGGGTGGGCGCCCGGGGGCGCCGAGCGGGGGGCGCGCGCCGGGGATGGGCCCCTGGGCGGCGAGGGGGCCGGTCCGGCCCCGGCGGGCGAATTCACGTTGCGCGGGCACATCCGCCTCCATTCCGTCCCCAGCGGCAGGCTGGTCGTGACGAAACGGCAATCTGTCGCCCGCGGGTTACCGAAGGCTCAAGACGCGGGGCCTCGCAGCAGCAGCACCAGGCCCGGCACGGGCTGGTCCCGCTCCCGCCGCAGCGCCAGCCCGCGCTCCGCCACCGGCAGCAGCCCGGCGGCGGCGCAGCAGGCGCGCAGCGGGTCCGGGGCATGGCGGTAGCGCAGCCCCGGGCCCAGGGCGAAGGGCTCCGGCCCCTCCCCCAGCTCGACACTGAAGGCGAGCAGTCCGCCCGGCCGCAGCGCCTGCCGCATGGCCCGCAGCGCCGGCGCCAGGTCGCCCAGGTAGTTCAGCACGTCCGCGGCGGCGATGAGGTCGTGGCGGCCGCCCTGCCCGGGCAGGAAGTCGAGCAGGTCGGCCTCGTGCAGGGCGTCGTAGCAGCCCTGCCGGGCGGCCTCGGCCAGCATGCGGGGCGAGAGGTCGAGCCCTTCCAGCCGGGCGGCGAAGGGCGCCAGGGCCAGGCCGGACAGGCCGGTGCCGCAGCCGAGATCCAGCACCCGCAGCCGCCGCGCCGCCTCCACGCCCGAGTCGCGCAGCAGCTCCGCCAGCGCCTCCGGCGTGCGGTAGCCGAGGCGTTGCGTCAGCTCGGCGGCGAAGCGCGGCGCGTACTGGTCGAACAGGTCGCGCACATAGGCGGCCGGGGCGCGCGCCGGCGCCGCCGCCCCGCCCAGCGCCGCCAGCAGGAAGCCCGCCTGCCGCGCCAGGGCCTCGGGCAGGCCGGGCAGGGCCATCGCCGCCCGGGCGGCCTCCAGCGCCGCCGCCGGGTCGCCCGCCTCGCGCAGTCCGTGCGCCAGGGCGAGATGCGCCTCGCCCTGCCGCGGCGCCAGGACCACCGCGCGCCGCAGCGGCGCCAGGGCCTCGCCGGGCCGGCCCAGGGCGCAGAGCGCCTGGCCGAGATTGCGCAGGCTCACCGCATCGTCCGGCCGCCGCGCCAGGGCGGCGCGCAGGGCGTCCGCCGCCTCCTCCAGCCGCCCCGCCTCGGCCAGGGCGCCGCCCAGCGCGGCGAGGAAGACCGGCGCCTCCGGCCGCAGCGCCAACGCCCGGCGGATCAGCCGCAGCGCGCCGGGCAGGTCGCCGCGCTGGCGGTGCAGCACGCCGAGAAGGTTCAGCGCATTGGCCTCGCGCGGGTCGCGCGCCAGCACCTGGCGGTACAGCGCCTCGGCCCGCGCCAGGTCGCCGCCCGCGTGACGCGCCGAGGCCTCGCGCAGCAGCGCGACGGTGTCGGGCGGGGGCGTCAGAACAGCCCCTCGATGCGGCCCTGCGCATCCAGGCCGATGCCCTCGGCGGCCGGGCGGCGCGGCAGGCCGGGCATGGTCATGATCTCGCCGGCGATGGCGACGACGAAGCCCGCCCCGGCCGAGAGCCGCACCTCCCGCAGCGGCAGCACATGCCCCTCCGGCGCGCCGAGCTGCGTCGGATCGGCCGAGAAGGAGTACTGCGTCTTGGCGATGCAGACCGGCACATGGCCGAAGCCCTGCTCCTCGAAGCGCCGCAGCTTTGCCGCGACCGGCGGCGGGATGGCGACGCGCTCGGCGTGGTAGATCTCGCGCGCCACCGTCTCGATCTTGCCGGCGAGCGACATATGGTCGTTGTAGAGCGGCTCGAACCGCGCGCTTCCGGCGGCGATCAGCCCATGCACGGCGCGCGCCAGCGCCTCGGCCCCGGCGGCGCCGTCCGACCAGTGGGTGCAGAGGATCGCCTCGGTGCCGAGCCGCGCCATGGCCGCCTTCACCGCCGCGATCTCGGCCTCCGTGTCGGAGGTGAAGCGGTTCAGCGCCACCACCACCGGCAGGCCGAACTTCTGCATGTTCTGCACATGCCGCGCCAGGTTGGCGATGCCGCGATGGACGGCGGCCACGTCCTCCGCCCCCAGCGCCGCCTTGGCGACGCCGCCATGCATCTTCAGCGCCCGCACGGTGGCCACGACGACGCAGGCGGCCGGCGCCAGGCCGGCGGCGCGGCACTTGATGTCGAGGAACTTCTCGGCGCCCAGATCGGCGCCGAAGCCGGCCTCGGTCACCACCACATCGGCGAGCCTGAGCGCCAGCCGCGTCGCGATGACGCTGTTGCAGCCATGCGCGATATTGGCGAAGGGCCCGCCATGCACCAGCGCCGGGCTGCCGGCGAGCGTCTGCACCAGGTTGGGCGCCAGGGCGTCGCGCAGCAGGGCGGCCATCGCGCCGTCGGCCTTCAGGTCGCGGGCGGTGACGTTCCGCCCCTCCCGCGTCTGGCCGACGATGATGCGGCCGAGCCGGTCCTGCAGGTCCGCCAGATCGCGCGAGAGGCAGAACACCGCCATCACCTCCGAGGCCACGGTGATGTCGAAGCCGTCCTCGCGCGGGAAGCCGTTCGGCACGCCGCCGAGGCCGGCGGTGATGGCGCGCAGCGCGCGGTCGTTCATGTCGATGGCGCGGCGCCAGGCGATGCGGCGCGCATCGAGGCCGAGCTCGTTGCCCCAGTAGAGGTGGTTGTCCACCATCGCGGCCAGCAGGTTGTTGGCGGCGGTGATGGCGTGGAAGTCGCCGGTGAAGTGGAGGTTGATCTCCTCCATCGGCAGGACCTGGGCATGGCCGCCGCCGGTGGCGCCCCCCTTCACCCCGAAGCAGGGGCCGAGGGAGGGCTCGCGCAGCGCGATCATCGCCTTCGTGCCGAGGCTGTTCAGCGCATCGCCCAGGCCCACCGTCGTCGTCGTCTTGCCCTCGCCCGCCGGGGTCGGGCTGATGCCGGTGACGAGCACCAGGGCGCCCTCCGGCCGGCCATCCTGCGCGGCGACGAAATCCAGGCCGATCTTCGCCTTGTGCCGCCCGTAGGGCTCCAGCGCCGTCTCGGGAATCCCGGCCCGCGCGGCGATCTCCTGGATCGGGAGCAGGGTGGCCGCGCGCGCGATGTCGAGATCGGTGGTCATCAGGGCTCCTGCCGGGCTGAGGGGGCGCCTCCCGCTTATCCGCAGGTCGCAGCCGCCGGGCAAGACGCCTTTGCCAGGGCCAGGGCATGCCAGGGCCGGGCTGGCGGGTGCCCCCCCCTGGCGCGCCCGGGCGCGATCGTGTCATCGTACCTCCATAAGCAAGAACCGCCGAGGAACGACCCGATGCTCCGCCGCGACCTCACCGGCCTCCTGGCCGCGACGCCCCTGCTGTCCCTGCCCGCCCTGTCCGCCGCCCGGGCGCAGGCCGCCTGGCCGAACCGCCCGCTGACCATCCTGGTGCCCTTCGTCGCCGGCGGGCCGAGCGACATCGTGGCCCGCGCCATCGCCAACCGCATGAGCCAGACCATCGGCCAGCCGGTGGTGGTGGAGAACCGGGCCGGGGCGAATGGCGAGATCGCCGGCCGGCTGCTGGCCCGCGCCGAGCCGGACGGCCACACCCTGCTCTGCGGCTCGATCGGTGTCTTCGCCATCAACGCCGCGCTGCGGCCGGATCTGGGCTATGACCCGGTGAAGGAGTTCGCGCCGGTGACGCTGGCCGTCACCACGCCCAACGTGCTGGTGGTCAATCCGGAGAAGGTGCCGGCGAAGACCGTCGCCGAGCTGGTCGCCTGGCTCAAGACGCAGCGCGCCTCCTACTCGACGAGCGGCGTCGGCTCCTCCGACCAGATGACCACCGAGCTGTTCAAGCAGCGCATGGGCGTCGATGTCGCGCATGTGCCCTATCGCGGCGGCGCGGCGGCGGCGACCGACCTGATCGCGGGCAATGTGCAGATGTCCTTCCAGAACCTCGGCACGGTGGCCGGCCATATCCAGGGCGGCCGGCTGCGCGCCCTGATGGTGACGGATGCGCGGCGCCACCCGATCCTGCCGGATGTGCCGAGCTCGGCCGAAGCCGGGCTGCAGGACTTCGTCGTCACCTCCTGGCAGGCGGTGATGGCGCCGGCCGGCCTGCCCGCGCCCGTGCAGGAGAGGCTGCACGCCGCCATGGCAGAGGCCCTGAACCACCCGGAGGTGAAGCCGCGCCTGGAGCAGATCGGCTTCTCCGTCGTCGGCAGCACGCCGGCCGAGTTCCGCCGCTTCCAGGAGGCCGAGATCGCGCGCTGGCGCGAGGTCATCCAGACCGCCGGCATCAAGCCCGAATAGCACCCCGGATGCGTCTTCCGCGCCGGAATCGCGCCGCCCTGATTCAGATCAAGGCGGCGCCCGGCGGCCGGGCCTAAGCCTCCCGTCGCGCGGCGCTCTCGCCGCCCGATGGGATGAAGGTTACGGACGTGACGAAGAGGATGGGGGCGGCCCTGGCCGCGGTGGTCATGGGCTCGGCGCTGCTGGCGGGGCCCGCGCTGGCGCAGGACGCGGTGCGCGGCAAGCGGGCCGGCGACATGGTGCTGGGCTTCGGCGTGATCGGCGTGCTGCCGGAGAAGGGCGGCCGTGTGGATGCCATCGGCGGCAAGCCGCAGGCGTCCGACACCGCGACCCCGCAGCTCGACTTCACCTACTTCGCCACGCCCCACCTCTCCCTCAACCTGATCGCGGCGACGACGCGGCATGACGTCGAGGTGCGTGGCTCGGCGATCGGCGATGTCGATCTCGGCCGCGTCTGGGCCCTGCCGCCGACGCTCACCCTGCAGTTCCACCCGCTGCCGCAATCCCGCCTGAGCCCCTATGTCGGCGCCGGCATCAACTACACCGTCTTCTACGGCGAGGGCGGCGGCCGCACGCCGCCGGTGAGCAAGGTGGATGTGAAGAACGCCTGGGGCTGGGCGCTGAATGCCGGCGTGGATTACGAGATCACGCCGAACTGGGGCGTGAACCTCGACGTCAAGAAGCTGTTCCTCCGCCCGGACGTGGCGGTGAACAGCGGCGCCATCAGCGCCCGCGCCGATCTCGATCCCTGGATCGTCGGCGCCTCGGTCCGCTACCGCTTCTGAAGGCGGGACCCGGAGGCAGGCCTCAGGGGCGGGAGTCGAGCAGGGCAAAGCGCGCGACCTGCCACGCGCCCGCCCGCCGGTCCAGATCCAGGCTGAGGCCGCCCCGCCCGTTCGCCGGCCCGATCTCCAGCCGCACGCTCGACCAGCCGGTGGCGGCGATGCTGTGGATCCGCTCCAGGGCCGGCAGGGCGGGATCGCGCAGCCAGCCGGGGCCGGACTGCCGCGCCACGACCAGGCGCCGCATCGCCTCCGGATCGCTCCAGCCGCTGCGCAGATCCTGCGCCAGCATGTCCAGGTAGCGGCCGGCGCCGCCGGGGCGGCTGGCGGCGATGGCGGGCATCGGCCTGGCCGCGAACTGGCCGGGGCTCGCCTGCAGCGTCTCCAGCAGGGTGCCGACATCGGGCCGCAACCAGAGCTGCGCGATGGCCAGCGCCGGCTCCAGGCGCGGCGCGGCCAGCACGCCCAGCCCCATGGCGCCGAGCAACAGCATCAGCCAGCAGCCCAGCCTGAGGCCGGGATGCGCCGCCGGCGGCGGGCCCGTCACGCTCATCCGCCGGGCCAGCGCCTCGTCGGCCTCCAGCACATCGGCGTCGGAGGGCCCGAGCAGGTCGAGGATCGCGGCGTCGCTGAGCCGCGGCGCCGCAAGGGTGGCCCGACCCACGTCATAGGCCTGCCAGACCTCGTCCCAGCTATCGCCCTCGGCCATCAGGCACCGCCGCCCTGCAGGGGCCGGCTGTGGAACCGTCTCATGTGGAGCACCTTCTCCGCCGCGAATTCTCCTTTTCGAGACTATCGGACGGCAGGTTGCCGGAGGGTTAAGCGCCGGGGGTGTCAGGCGTAGCGGGCGAGCCTGCGCTCCAGCTGCGTCAGGGCATCGGCCATCGCCATCGTCATCGCCTGGGCCAGCGCCTCGGGCGGCAGCGGCCGCCCGGCCGGCAGCGGCGCCCGGCCCCGCGCCGAGATCTGCGCCAGCAGCCGGGGCGCATTGCCCCCGTCCTGGCTGAGCACGCCGGAGATGCCCGCCCGCGCCTCGCCGGCGCCCAGATCGGCGATCAGCGTGGTCAGCTCGCTCTCCAGAATCAGATCCGCCCGCACCCGGCTGCCCGGCGCCAGCACGGCGGCGAACAGGCCCGAGCGCGCCAGCCAGCGGCGCGTCGCCTCCTCCGCCAGCTCCACCGGCGGCGCGCTCCATTCGGCGTAGAAATCCACCGCTTCCGTGCCGTCCTCCCGCCGGCTCCGCAGGCCGCGCACGTCCTGCCCGGGTGCCGCGCGCATCAGCCGCACCAGCAGGACCCGGCGGCGGCGCGGCGCGGCGGGGCCTCCCGGGCGGACCGGGTCCAGCGGGAAGCGCAGGGTCTCGACATAGGGCCGGTCCGGCAGCACCGAGCAGGCGGCCAGGGCCGGCAGGGCCAGCAGGAGCAGGTGGCGGCGGTTCATGCGGGGCTTCCCCTCGTTCGTCTGGCGCTGGAGACGTGTCAGCGGCTGGGCGGTGGCGGCGGGGCGCCGAAGAGCGCGGCGCCGGGGGCGCGGCGCAGGGTCTCGGTCGTGTCGCGCAGATTGCTCACCACCGCCCGGAGATCGCGCAGCAGCGGCCCGAGATCGGCGTTCGCGTCCTGCGTCGTGTTGCGGGCGGAGCGCGCCGTCTGCTCCAGTGCCGTGATCACCGTCGGCAGCCGGCTCATCGAGCGGCGCAGCTCATCGGCCGCCGCGGCGGCGTTGTTCAGCGCCGCCTTGGTCTCCGGGCCGCCGGCCAAGGCGCGAAGGTCGCCGGCGGCGCCGCGCAGCTCGGCCACCAGACCGGGAAGATCGGTTGCGTTCAGCATGACGCGCAGGCTGCTCACGGTGTCGGCCGTCTCGTGCAGGATGCGCGCCAGGTCGCCATCGCTGATCTGCGTGCGGGCGCTGCTGACGATGGCGCTGACATCGGTCAGCAGCTGCTCCAACGGCGCCTGCTGGATGCGGCTCAGCACCGTCTCGGCCAGGTTCTGCACCTGCGCCACGGTGGAGGGCATGGCGGGGATCACCGGAAAGGAGGGCCGCCAGGGCAGCGGCCGGTCGGGAAAGCGCTCGGGATTGACGAAGTCGAGCTCGATATAGTTGACGCCGGTGATGCCCTGGCTCGAGAGGCGCGCGCGCAATCCGTTCCGCACCGCCTGCAGCGCATCCTCGACGTTGTCCAGGGTCGCCCGCTTCGGGTCCAGCGCCATCCGCACCAGGACCTGCTGGAAGGCCTCCATCGCCTCGTTGCGGCTGGTCGGCGGATACTCGGCGTTCACCAGGCCGATCTCGCTCACCTGGCCGATCTGCACGCCGCGGTAGCGCACGGGCGCGCCGACCTCGAGGCCGGTGACGCTTTCCTGGATATAGGTCTCGAACACCAGGTTCTGCCGCCCGAAACCGCCGCCGGTCAGGAAGAGCACGAAGCCCAGGCCCAGCACCAGGCCGGCGAGGATCAGCGCGCCGACGCGGACATAGAGGCTGCGGGATGTCGCCATGGCTCAGGCCGCCTCCCGGCGGAAGAAGGCGCGCACGGTGGGATGCGTCGCGTGGTCGCGCAGCTCGCGCGGGTCGCCCTCGGCGATCATGCCCTTGGCCTGCTTGTCCAGCATGATGCAGCGATCTCCGATGGCCAGAATGCTCTGCAACTCGTGCGTCACCACGACGAAGGTGGTGCCGAGGTCGCGTGCCAGGTCGCGGATCAGCTGGTCGAGCCCGGCGGAGGTGATGGGGTCGAGCCCGGCGGAGGGCTCGTCGAGGAAGAGCAGCGGCGGGTCGAGCGCCATGGCGCGGGCGATGCCGGCGCGCTTCGCCATGCCGCCGGAGATCTCGGCCGGCAGGCGGTCGGCGGCATCCGACAGGCCGACGAGGCCGAGCTTGACCCGCGCCACCTGCTCGCGCGCCGCCGGCGGCAGGCGGGTGTGCTCCTCCAGCGGCAGCATGACGTTCTCCAGCAGGGTCATCGAGCCGAAGAGCGCGCCCGATTGCCACATCACCCCGAGCCGGGACAGCAGCGCCCGCCGCGCCCGGCCGTCGGCCGCCCCGAGATCCTCGCCCAGGATGCGGATCTCGCCCGCGGTCGGCGGATAGAGGCCGATCAGCAGCTTCAGCAAGGTGGACTTGCCGCAGCCGGAGCCGCCCAGGATGACGAAGACCTCGCCCCGCCCGACCTGGAAGGTCACGTCCCGGAACAGGGTGTTGCTGCCGAAGGCCATGGCGACGCCCCGCGCCTCGACCACGGGGTCGCGCACCTCGACGCGGTGGATGTCGGAGGCGGAGCCGTCCATCACCAGCCCAGCCGGAAGAAGAGCACGGCGCAGAGCCCGTCCAGCACGACGGTGGCGACGATGCCGCCGACCACGGCCGCTGTGGCGGCATCGCCCACCGCGCGCGGCCCCCGCCCGGCCGAGAGCCCGGCGCGACAGCCGATCATGGCGATGGCCAGGCCGAAGAGCACCGACTTGCCGAGCCCGCCGATGAGGCTGCCGAGCGTCAGCCACTGCTCCAGCTGGTTCAGCACCAGCGCCGTCGGGAAGCCGAGGGCGATCATCACCGCGGTCATGCCGGCGAGGCCCGAGAGGTTCATCACCAGGGTCAGCACCGGCATCACCAGCATGGCGGCCAGCAGGCGAGGCAGCACCAGCATGGCCATGGGATCGACGCCCATGATGCGCAGCGCGTCGATCTCCTCGTTCACCGTCATGGTGCCAAGCTCGGCCGCATAGGCCGAGCCGGTGCGGCCGGAGAGGATGACGGCGGCGATCAGCGGCCCCAGCTCGCGGACCAGGGAGATGCCGACTAGGGGCGGGATGAAGATCTCGGCGCCGAACTGGCGCATGGGGATGGAGGACTGGAAGGCCAGGATGACGCCGATCAGCGTGCCGAGCAGCACGGTGAGCGGGAAGGCGCGCAGCCCCGCCTCGTCCAGATGGCGCAACAGATCGGCCGGGCGCATGCGGCGCGGATGCGGCAGGGCGGCGAACGCCATCACCACCGTCTCGCCCAGGAAGCCGGTGGATTCCCAGAAGCGGTGCCACAGGCCGACGCCCCAGGCGCCGGTGGCGGCGACGAAGGGCAGGCCGCCGGGCGCCGCGGCCGGGCGGGGCGCCGCCAGGGCGGCCCGCGCACGCTCCAGCACCGCGCCCACCGATTCGCTCGCCCCCTCGATCGGCACGGGGTCGGCCTTCGAGGCGGCGGAGGCGCCAGCCAGGACCAGGGTGGCGCCGGTGGTGTCCAGCGCGGTGACCGCCGAGAGGTCGAGCCGGCGGGCGCCGGGCGCGGCGCGCAGCACCTCCCGCCAGAGCGGGCCGACACGCTGCGTCGTCAGCGGACCGCGCAGCCGCAGCGTCTCGTCCTGACGGTCGAAGCCCGCCTGTTCCGCCTGTGCTGTCATCAAGCGTAGCAGATACGCTGCATGGCAGGGATGGTTAAGGCTTGAATCGGACGTCCTCCGGTTGCAGAGCGGCCCACGCGGCAATGTGACCGCTTTCCCAGGCCCCCGCCACCGTGGCGGCGAGACGCGGGTGGCAGGCCTCCCCGGCGAAGCGCAGCCGCCCGCCGCCCAGGGGCCGGGCCAGGGCTGCGCGGGCGGCGGCACGGCCGGGGCGGGCATGGGAATAGGCGCCGCGCGCCCAGGGGTCGCGCCCCCAGTCGCTGGCCAGCGGCCGGTCGAAGCGCAGCGCGGCGGCGGCGCGCCCGCCATAGGCCCGGCGCAACTCCGCCCGGGCATGGTCGGCGAGGCCGGCGGCGCCCTCCCGCGCCAGCGCCCAGGCCGCCTCGCCACCCAGGAAGCCCATCAGGTGGTCGCGTCCGAACGGCCAGGCGATGAAGGTCATGGCCGCCTCGTCCTCCGCCTCCACGCGCCGCTCCAGCCCGGCGAAGGGGGCGAGGTCCAGCCGGTCCTCCCCGGCCGCGCGCAGGCCGATCTTGCTCAGCAGGCCGAGCGGCAGGTCATGGATGGCCTCCTCCGTCTCCGCCGGCAGCGGCGGGTCGAACCGGATGGCGCCGGCGGCCAGCACGGCGGTCGGCGCGGTGACGATGGCGGCCCGCGCCGCGATGCGGCCGAACGGCCCCTCCGCCACCACGCCGGGGCCGGACCAGGAGAGCCGCTCGACCGGCGCGCCGTAGGTGACGGGCAGCTCCGCCGCGAGCCCCGCCAGGAGCCCACCGATGCCGTCCCGCAGCAGCAGGTTCGGCCCTGCGAGCTGGGTGTCGAGAAAGTCGCGCAGGTCCATGGCGGCGAGCGGCGCGGCGCAGATCACCGGCCCTTCCCAATGCGCCACCGTGGCGTCCCAGAACCCGCCGCGCGGCGCGTGGTCGGCCACCGCGGCATCGGGCGCCGCCGTGGCGCGGGCGGCGCGGAGGCGGTCGTGAAAGGCGGCATAGGCGGCGTCGTATTCCGCCATCTCGGCCGCGCCGGCGGGCCGCCCGCCGATCAGGCAGCGGTGGCTGCGCACCGCGTCATGGTCGAAGGCGTCGCGCGCCAGCGGGGTCAGGGGGTTGTCGCCGGCCTGGTGCAGCCAGGTGGCGCCGAGGTCGAAGGGCGCCCCGAGGGTCGCGCTCTCGGTCCAGGCGCGGCCTCCCGGGCGGCCCCGCGCCTCCAGCACCCGCACCGCGCGCCCGGCCGCGCGCGCCGCGCGGGCGGCGGCGATGCCCGCCGCCCCGGCGCCGATCACCAGAAGGTCGGGGTCACTCACGCCGACGCCTCTGCGCCTCAGCCGCCGCGCTGCCGGGACAGCGCCTCCTGCCCGCGGCCCAGCGCGATGGCATCGGCCATCGCATTCGGCACCACCCGCTTGCCGACCGGGAAGATGGCGGCGGCGGCGAGCTTCAGGTGCGCCCAGGCGAAGGGCAGACCGATGATGGTCACCGCCGAGGCGGCGGCCAGGGTCAGGTGCGAGATGCAGAGCCAGATGCCGGCCAGCAGGAACCAGATCAGGTTGGCCAGCAGGCCGAGCGGGCCGGTGCCGAGGGATTCGAGGCCCGTCAGGTCCTTGCGCGAGACGATCTGCCGGCCGAAGGGCAGGAAGCTGTAATGCGCCAGGGTCAGGCAGGCGCGCGCCCAGGGCAGGCCGATGATGGTGACGGCCATCACCGCCGCCGCGAGCAGCCAGAGCAGCGCCGGGATGAAACCGAGCCCGGGCACGTTCCACAGGATGTTCAGCAGCAGCGCCACGGTGATGCTCCTCTTCTCCCGCCCGCAATGCCGCGACCCGGCGGCGGGTTGCCGGGCTTCAGCGCGGCCTTTCGGACCGCTCTGCCTATATGGCCCTGGATATGGCCCCCCGCCATCCGGGATGACAGGCCCGCCCGTCCGGCGCAGACTGCGCCGCCGCCGCAGCAGAGAGGACGCAGCATGGACAAGCCGATGGACCGCAGCGGGCTTCGGCCGCATTCCTCGCACTGGGGGGTGTTCCGCGCCGGCTGGCAGGATGGCACGCTCGTCGTCGAGCCGCATCCGGGCGATCCCGACCCCTCGCCGATCCTGCAGAACTTCCCGAAGGCGCTCCGCCACCGCGCCCGCATCGCGCGACCGATGATCCGGCGCGGCTGGCTGGAGAACGGTCCCGGCCCCAGCGACCGACGCGGGCGGGACGAGTTCGTCGCCGTCTCCTGGGACAGGGCGCTGGACCTGCTGGCCGGCGAGCTGGCCCGGCTGCGCGACACGCGCGGCCCGCAGGCGATCTTCGGCGGCTCCTACGGCTGGTCCTCGGCCGGGCGCTTCCACCACGCGCAGAGCCAGATCCACCGCTTCCTCAACATCGCGCTCGGCGGCTATGTGCGCTCGGTCAACAGCTACAGCGCCGGCGCCGCCAACGTCATCATCCCGCATGTCCTCGGCCCCTTCGAGCCGGTGACGCGGCACAGCATCACCTGGGAGCAGGTGATGGAACACACCCAGATGGTGCTGGCCTTCGGCGGCATGGCGGTGAAGAACAGCGCGGTCGCGGGTGGCGGCGTCAGCCAGCACATCGAGCGCGGCGCGATGGGGACCGCGGCGGCGCGCGGCTGCCGCTTCGTGCTGATCAGCCCGCTGCGCGACGACCTGCCGGAGGAGGCGGGCGCCGAGTGGCAGACCATCACCCCCGGCACCGACACCGCCATGATGCTCGGCATGGCGCATACCCTGGCCAGCGAGGGGCTGCACGACCGCGCCTTCCTCGACACCTACTGCACCGGCTGGCCGGAGTTCGAGAAGTACCTGATGGGCCGGACCGACGGCGTGCCGAAGACCGCCGCCTGGGCCAGCGCCATCTGCGGCGTGCCGGAGGCGCGCATCGCGGGCCTCGCGCGGGAGGCCGCCGGCAAGCGCGTGCTGATCACCATGGCGCATGCGCTGCAGCGCGCCGAGCATGGCGAGCAGCCGGTCTGGATGGGCGCCGTGCTGGCGGCGATGCTGGGGCAGATCGGCCTGCCCGGCGGCGGCTTCAACTACGCCCTGGGCTCGATCGCGCATTACGGCAAGCGCATGGTGGCGGTGCCGGTCGCCGGCCTGCCGCAGGGCCGCAACAAGGTCACGGAATTCATCCCCGTGGCGCGCATCAGCGACATGCTGCTGAACCCCGGCGCGCCCTTCGACTACAACGGCCAGAGGCTGACCTATCCCGAGATCAGCCTGGTCTACTGGGCCGGCGGCAACCCCTTCCACCACCACCAGGACATCAACCGCCTGCGCCGCGCCTTCGCCCGCGTCGACACGCTGGTGGTGCACGAGACCGCCTGGACCGCCACGGCGCGGCATGCCGACATCGTCCTGCCCTGCACCATGACGCTGGAGCGGGAGGATATCGCCGGCTCGACCACCGATCCGCTGCTGGTCGCCATGCACCAGCTGGCCGAGCCCTATGGCGAGGCGCGCGACGACTACGCGATCTTCGCGGGCCTCGCGGCGCGGCTCGGCAAGGAGGCCGAGTTCACCGAGGGCCGCACGCCGCGCGAATGGCTCGCGCATCTCTACGACCGCACCCGGACGGCGCTGGCCGAGCGCGGCCTGCCCGCGCCGGATTTCGAGACCTTCTGGGAGATGGGCGAGCTGGAGCTGCCGCGCGAGGAGGATACCGGCGGCATCCTCGGCGCCTTCCGCCGCGATCCGGCCGCCAACCCGCTGCCGACCCCGAGCGGCAAGGTGGAGATCTTCTCCGGGACCATCGCCGGCTTCGGCTACGAGGACTGCCCCGGCCATCCGGCCTGGCTCGCGCCGGTGGACGTGCCGGATGCCGCGAACCCGCTCTGGATCGTCGCCAACCAGCCGGCGACGCGGCTGCACAGCCAGCTCGACTTCGGCGGCACCAGCGCCGACAGCAAGCGGCGCGGGCGCGAGGTGATGCGCATCCATCCCGCGGATGCCGCCGCGCGCGACATCGCCGAGGGCGATATCGTCCGGCTGTTCAACGGGCGCGGCGCCTGCCTCGCCGCCGCCGCGCTGAGCGAGGCGGTGATGCCCGGGGTGGTGCAGCTCGCGACCGGCGCCTGGTACGACCCGGCGGACCCGGAGGAGGAGATGCCGCTCTGCGTGCACGGCAACCCGAACGTGCTGACGCGCGATGCCGGTACCTCCCGGCTGGCGCAGGGCTGCACCGGCCAGCTCACCGTGCTGCAGGTGGAGAAGTTCACCGGCAACCTGCCGCCGGTGCGCGCCTGGGAGCCGCCGGAGGCGGCATTGGCCACCGCCGCCGAATGAGCCCGGCGGACGGCACGCCGCGCCGCCGGCATCGGCGCGGCTCCGCCGGCTGACCGGACGGGGCCGCGATCGCGAGGCGGTGCTGCGCGGCCCGGCCGGGCGAGGGTCGGCCCGGCGCCGGAGGCGGAGAAGGCCCCGCGGATCACCGGCGGCCGCTCGCCGGCGGCGTGCCTCGTCACGCCGTTCCCGTTGCCCCGGAAGGCGTCCGCCGCGCCCGCTGGCTCATGACGCAGGCGGCGACGACGATGGCGCCGCCGGCCAGGGTGGCGAGGCCCGGCAGCGCGCCCCAGATCGCCAGATCGGCCAGCATGGCCCAGAGCAGCGCGGAGAATTCGAGCGGCGCCAGCTGCGCCACGCTGGCGCGGCGGAAGGCCCCGGCAAGGCAGATGGTGGCGAGCCCCGCGAAGACGCCGTTCAGCGCCAGCGCCAGCCAGTCGGCCGGCGACGGCGGCACCCAGCCGGCCAGGGCGAAGGGCGCCAGCACCATGCCGCCCGGCAGCGCCGACCAGAGGATCAACCGGGCGATGCCGGGCTCGTGCCGCAGGCCGCGATTGACCGTCAGCACCACCGCGTAGCTCGCCGTGCCGAGCAGCGCATAGGCATAGGCCAGCGGGCTGCCGCCGGCGGAGAGTCCCGGCGCCATGGCCACCAGCACGCCGAGGAAGCCGACCCCGCTCCACAGCCAGACGGCGCGTGGCGGACGCTCGCCCAGCGCCAGGGCGGCGAGGCCCAGCGTCATGAAGGGCGCGGTGAAGTAGACGAGATAGCCCTCGGCCAGCGGGATCTCGCGCAGCGCCTGGAAGAAGCCGATGGCCGAGCCCAGCATGCCGGCGGCGCGCAGCAGGTGCAGGCCGGGATGCGCGGTGGCCAGCGGCCCGCCCGCCCCCGGCCGGAGGAGCCGCGCCAGGAGCAACAGCAGAAGCATCGTCCCCTGCCGGATCAGCACCACCTGGGCGACCGGGTAGCTGGCGGAGAGCAGCTTGCTGTTGGTGTCGAGCACGGCGAAGAGGCCCAGCGCGGCCAGCATCAGCAGGGATCCCTGCACGGCGTTCCATCCTCCCGGTGCCGCCCGGCTTCTCGGGCCTGGGCCGGCGGCGGTCAATCCGCCGCGCAAACGGGGCCTTCCCTTGTGCGGCGCGAAAAGGCACAAGCGGGCGGTCATGACCCCTGCCCTCGCCTCCGCCCTGATGCCGCTGATGCGCGGCCTCGATGCCGAACGTGCCCATGGCCTCGCGCTCCGGGCCCTGGCCCTCGGCCTCGCCGGCCGGGACACGGCCCCGGACGACCCGGTGCTGGCGACGACGGCGCTGGGCCTCGACTTCCGCAACCCGATCGGCCTGGCCGCCGGCTTCGACAAGGACGCGGTGGCCGTCGCGGCGCTGATGCGCCTGGGCTTCGGCCTGGTCGAGCCCGGCACGACGACGCCGCGCCCGCAGGCGGGCAATCCGCGCCCGCGTCTCTTCCGGCTGCCGGAGGACCGCGCGGTGATCAACCGCATGGGCATGAACAACCAGGGTGTCCAGGCCTTCGCCGCCCGGCTCGCCGCGCTGCCGCGGCCGCTGCCGGCGGTGCTCGGCGCCAATATCGGCATCAACAAGGAAGGCGCCGATCCCGAGCGGGACTACCCCGCCCTCTATGCCGCCGTCGCCCCGGTCGCCGACTACGTCACCATCAACGTGTCCTCGCCCAACACGCCGGGGCTGCGGGACCTGCAGGGCGAGGCGCGGCTGGCCGCCATCCTGGAGGCCGTGGCCGCCGCCCGCGCCGCCGCGCCGCGGCAGCCGCCGGTGCTGGTCAAGATCGCTCCGGACCTCGCGGAGGACGCCGTGCCCGCCCTGGTCGAGACCTGCGCCGGGCACGGCGTGGCCGGGCTGATCGTCAGCAACACCACCATCGCCCGGCCCGCGAGCCTCGCCAGCCCGCACCGGGGCGAGACCGGCGGCCTTTCCGGCGCGCCGCTCCTCGCCCCTTCCACCGCCCTGCTGCGCCGCGTCTTCGGCCTGGCGCGCGGGCGGCTGACGCTGATCGGCTGCGGCGGCGTCTCCAGCGGCGCCGAGGCCTATGAGAAGATCCGCGCCGGCGCCGCGCTGGTGCAGCTCTACGCCGCCTTCGCCTATGCCGGCCCCGCCCTGGTGCCGCGCCTCAAGCGGGAGCTGGCCGCGCTGCTGCGGCGCGACGGCTTCCGCCATGTCCATGACGCCGTGGGAGCCGATGCCCGATGAAGATCCTGGACTCCGTCGCCCCCCTCGCCGAAAGCCATGACGGCTTCATCCTCGACATCTGGGGCGTGCTGCACGATGGCGAGCGCCCCTATCCCGGCGTGCCGGAGGCGCTGGCCGAGCTGCGCGCGCGCGGCCGGCGGATCGTGCTGCTCTCCAACGCCCCGCGCCGCTCCTGGACGGTGCAGGCGGCGCTGGAGGAGATGGGCCTGGGCGCCGGGCTGTTCGACGGCATCGTGACCAGCGGCGAGGTCGCCTGGACCCTGCTGCGCGACCGCACCCACCCCTTCTTCGCCAAGCTCGGGACGCGCGCCTTCCATATCGGCCCCGAGCGCGACCTCTCGGTGATCGAGGGGCTGGACATCGCCCTGGCCACCGCCGCCGGGGAGGCCGATTTCGTGCTCAACACCGGCCCGGACTTCGCGCATGGGCGGCAGAGCACCGCGCCCTACATGCCCATGCTGGAGGCCGCCGCCGCGGCACGGCTGCCGATGGTCTGCACCAATCCGGACCGCGCCGTGATGGTCGGCGGGCAACGGCTGATCTGCGCCGGCGCCTTCGCCGACCGCTACCTGGAGCTGGGCGGCGAGGTGATGGAGATCGGCAAGCCGGACCCGATGGTCTACGAGACCGTGCTGGCGGCGCTCGACCTGCCGCCGTCCCGTATCGTCGCCATCGGCGACACGCCGCACACCGACCTCGCCGGCGCGGCCGCCATCGGGGTGGACGCGGTCTGGGCGCTGACCGGACTGGCCGGCGACAATCTCGGCCCCGATCCCTCGCCGACGCTGCTCGACGCCGAGGCGGCGCGGGAAGGCGTGGCGCCCATGGCGGCGCTGCGCAGCCTGCGCTGGTAGGAGCCGGCGCCCGGGGGCGGCCATGCTTCCGGCCAGGGGCATGGCTGCGCCCGGCGCATGGCGGGGAGATGCATCGTGATCCGGCCCGACTGGCCGGGAGGGCGGCCCGCCCCTAGGCTGGGGCCATGTCCCCGCGTGATATCGTCCAGGAAGAAGAAACACCCAGCGGTCTCGCGGCGCCGCCCCGCCGCGTCCCGAAGACTTGGCTACTGACCCTGCTGATGGGCCTCGGCCCCTTCAGCATGCAGATCCTGATCCCCTCCCTGCCGCTGCTCGCGGGGATTTTCGCCGTGCCCTACACCACGGTGCAGATGTCGCTGACGATCTACCTGATCGGCATCGCGCTCGGGCAGCTCATCTATGGCCCGCTGTCCGACCGCTACGGGCGCCGCCCGGTGCTGCTGGGCGGGCTCGCCATCTATCTCCTCGGCTCGCTGGCGGCGCTGCTGGCGCCCAGCATCGGCCTGCTGATCGTGGCGCGGGCGGCGCAGGCCGCGGGCGGCTGCGCCGGCATGGTGCTGGTGCGCGCCATCATCCGCGATGTCTTCCCGCGCGATCAGGCGGCCAGCAAGATCGGCTTCGTCATGATGGGCATGACGGTCGCGCCGATGATGGCGCCGCTGCTCGGCGCCGAGCTGACGGCGGCCTTCGGCTGGCGCTCCACCATGCTGGCCTGCGTGGGCTTCGGCATCCTTCTCGGCCTGCTGGCCCTGCGCCTGCCGGAGACCCTGCCCGCCGCGCAGCCGCTGCCGGGGCTGCGCGGCATGGGCCATGCCTTCGTCCAGCTCGCCGCCATCCGCAGCTTCCGCTGCTACGCCGCCATCACCACCTGCACCACCGGCCTGTTCTTCGCCTTCATGGCCGGCGCGCCGCGCGTGCTGATGGAGGGGATGGGCCACACGCCGCGCGCCTACGCGCTGTCCTTCATGGCGATCTCGCTGGCCTTCGGCGCCGGCTCCTACCTGGCCGGCCGCTTCTCCTCCCGGCTGGGCCTGGCGCGGATGCTGCGGCTCGGCCTCATCGTCAGCACCGGCGGCGCCCTGCTGGCCGTGCTGGCGCAGGCGCTGCTGCCGCTGTCCATCGTCATCTTCTTCATTCCGATGTCGGTGGTGGCGCTCGGGAACGGCGTGTCGCAGCCGAACGCGGTGGCGGCCGCCGTCAGCGTGCGGCCGCAACTGGCCGGCACCGCGTCCGGCCTTGTGGGCGCCCTGCAGATGGCCTTCGGCGCGGTGATGACGATGGTGGCGAGCGCCGTCGAGCTGGGGTCGGGGATCGGCACCGCCGCCACCATGGCCGGCTGCGCCATCGGCGCCCAGCTGGCCTGGCGTGGCGCCCGGCGCAGCCGCGATCAGGACGAGTAGCGGAAGCCCCGCCCCGCCCGGCACAATCGCCGGCCCGGCACATTGACCGAACGTTCCGGCTTTGCCACGGTCCAGTTGTGCAAGCCATTGATCCCACGACCGTCGCGATTCTGTCCGAAGGCCTTCCGCCGGATGTCTTCCTGACCATCCTGCGGACTTTCGAGCACGACCTCGCCGAGCTGGGCGAGCGCATGGCCGTGGCGCTTGGCGAGCGGGACATGGCGGCGTTCAGCCAGGGTGCCCACGCCCTGGCGGGCGCCGCAGGAAGCCTCGGTGCCCAGCGCCTGGCACATCAGGCCCGCCTGGCGATGCGCCCGGCCACGCCCGAGGCCGCGCCGGCACTGCTGGCCGGCGTGCAGCAGGAGCTCCGGCTGGTGCTGGCCGAGCTTCGCGACCTGGCGGCGGCGTCACCGCCAGGCTGAGCCGCCTCAGCCGCCGCGCTGCACGCGGAGCGGGCCGAAGCTCTGGCAGACCGGCATCACCTGCAGGGTGTTGACATTGACCCGCGCCGGGCGGCTGGCCACCCAGTGCACCGCGTCGGCGATATCCTCCGGGGTCAGTGCCTCGGTCCCCTCATAGACCGAGGCGGCCTTGGCCTCGTCCCCCTGGAAGCGGACCTGGGAGAATTCCGTGCCGCCGACCAGGCCGGGCTGGATGTCGGTCACGCGCACCGCGGTGCCGAAGAGGTCGGCCCGCAGGTTCAGGCTGAACTGGTGCACGAAGGCCTTGGTCGCGCCATAGACATTGCCGCCCGGATAGGGCCATTCGCCGGCTGTCGAGCCGATGTTCACCACATGGCCGCGATTGCGCGCGACCATGCCGGGCAGCACGGCATGCGTCACCGCGACCAGACCCTTGGCATTGGTGTCGATCATGGTCTCCCAATCGGCGAGATCGGCCCGCTGCGCCGGTTCCAGCCCCAGCGCCAGGCCGGCATTGTTCACCAGCAGATCGATGTCGCGCCACGCCTCCGGCAGGCCGCCGATGGCGGCGCGCACCGCGGCGGCGTCGCGCACGTCGAAGGTCAGGGGCAGCACCCGATCCGCGCCCAGCTCCCCGGCGAGGGCCTCGAGCCGGTCCGCACGGCGGCCGGTGGCGATGATGCGGGCGCCGTCCTGGGCGAAGCGGCGGGCGATGGCGGCGCCGAAGCCGGCGGTGGCACCGGTGACGAGAAGGATCATGAGGCAACTCCCGGGACGAGGATGAGGCCTCCGGTATGGCAGCGCCGGGCACGGCGGTGAAGCCGCAAGCCGGCGGCTCAGGCGCCGACGCGCAGCAGCCGCGGGCCGTGCTGGCGGAGCCAGGCCTGCGCCGCGGCGTGATCCGGGCTGAGCCCGGCCAGCGCCGCCCAGAAGCGGGGCGAGTGGTTCATCTCCCGCAGATGCGCCACCTCATGCGCCGCCACCGAGGCCAGCACCCAGTCCGGCGCCATGACGAGGCGCCAGGAGAAGGCCAGGACGCCGCCGGCCGTGCAACTGGCCCAGCGGCTGCGGGGGTCCTTGAGCCGGATGGCGCGCGGGGCGACGCCGAGGGCGCCGGCATGGCGCCGGACATGCGGGGCAATCCGCCGCCCCGCCTCCTGCCGCAGCAGCGCCAGCACATGCCCGGCCAGCCCCTCGGCGGCGCCGCCCACCAGGATGCGGCCGGGCCGCAGCACCGCCACAGGCGCCGCCAGCGGCCGGTGCAGCACGGCATGCGGCGCATCGGCGAGCGGCACCACCGCGCCATGCGCCAGCCGCAGCGGCGGGCCGAGCGCGGCGAGGCAGAGCGCCATCCAGTCGGCATGGCGACGCAGCAGGGCGAGGCCGGCGCGGCGCCCGGCCCCGGCGGACAGGCCGGCCGGCAGGGTCAGCACCGCATGACCGGAGACCGGGTCCAGTCGCAGCGTGATCCGCCGCGCGCGGGGCGAGGCCCGCCACTCCAGCGGGCAGGGCCGGGCGGCGCCGGAGGCCGGCCGTAGCAGCACCGTCTCCCGCCGTGGCGCCGCCATGGGGTCGCCGGCGCCGGCGCCGCTCAGGACATGGCGCGGCGCAGCACCGCTTCCAGCTCGCGCAGGCCATAGGGCTTGGTCAGCGCCAGGGCGTCCGGCATCTCGGCCGCCGCTGCCGCGCCATAGCCGGAGGCGAAGATGATCCGCAGCCCCGGCCGCCGCCCGCGGGCCAGCCGCGCCAGTTCCGGGCCGGACATGCCGGGCAGGCCGATATCGGTGAAGAGCAGGTCGAACTCCTGCCGCTCCATCTCCCGCAGCGCGCTTGGCGCGTCACGCACGCCCACCACGCGGCAGCCGAGCGCCGACAGCATGTCCTCGCTGTCCATCAGGATCAGCGGATCGTCCTCGACCAGCAGCACGCGCCAGGTCCCCGCGGCGGCGGGCAGCGCGGCGGGCGGGATCTGCACGCGCGGCAGGGCGGCGGCGGCCAGGGCCTGGCGGCGGTTGTTCAGCGTGTGCCGGACCTTGCGCGCCAGATCCTCGCGCCGGTACGGCTTGGACAGCAGGTTCACGCCCGGGTCCAGCCGGCCGCCATGGACGATGGCGTTCTCGGTATAGCCGGAGGTGAAGAGCACGGCGCAATGCGGCATCAGGGTCTGGACCTGCCGCGCCAGATCCGGCGCCCGCACCGGTCCGGGCATCACCACGTCAGTGAACAGGAGGTCGATGGCGACGCCGCTCCGCGCCAGCGTCAGCGCGCTCTGCCCGTCCGAGGTGCGAAGCACGGTATAGCCGAGATCGCCCAGCAGATCGACGACGGTGGCCTGCACCACGGGGTCGTCCTCGACCACCAGGATGGTCTCGCTGCCGCCCTCCAGCAAGGCCGGCACCGCCGGCGCCACGGCCTCCTCGGCATTGTGGCTGCGCGGCAGGTAGAGGCGGACCGTGGTGCCCTGGCCGACCTCGGAATAGATCTTGATGTGGCCGTGGCTCTGCTTGACGAAGCCATAGACCATGGACAGGCCGAGGCCGGTGCCGCGTCCCTCGCGCTTGGTGGTGAAGAAGGGTTCGAAGACCTTCTCCAGAAGCTCCGGCGGCATGCCGCTGCCGGTGTCGGAGACGGCCAGCATGACGTATTGCCCCGGCTTCACGTCGTCATGCTGCAGGGCATACATGTCGTCCAGCATGGCATTGCCGGCCTCGATGGTCAGCCGGCCGCCGCCGTCCATCGCGTCGCGCGCATTGACCGCGAGGTTCAGCAGGGCGTTCTGCACCTGGTCGGGATCGGCCAGGGTGTTCCACAGCCCGCCGGCGATCACCGTCTCCAGCTCGATCGCCTCGCCCAGGGCCCGGCGCAGCAGGTCGTCCATGTCGCGCACCAGCCGGCCGAGATTGACCGCGCGCGGCTCGAGCGGCTGGCGGCGGGCAAAGGCCAGGAGCTGCGAGGCGAGCTTCGCGCCGCGATCGACGGCGCCGAGCGCCATCTCCAGCCGGCGCTGATCCTCGGCCGTCAGCAGGGAGCGCTGCAGCAGCTGGAGGTTGCCGCTGAGGATCTGCAGCAGGTTGTTGAAGTCGTGCGCGACACCGCCGGTGAGCTGGCCGATCGCCTCCATCTTCTGCGATTGCCGCAGGGCCACCTCGGTCCGCCGCCGCTCCGCCTCGCTCTCTTCCAGCGCCCGGGTGCGGCTGCGCACCATGTCCTCGAGCCGGTCCTTGTAGCGCTCCAGCTCGGCGGCGGTGCGGTGCTGCTCGGTGACGTCGTAGCCGAGGACGAAGATGCCGCTCACCTGCCCGACGGCGTCGAGGATCGGCTGGTAGATGAAGTCGAGATAGAGATCGGCCAGCTCGCCATCATGCTGCTGCCGCAGCCGCGCGCCCATGGCGCGGGCATTGAAGGCCTCGCCGGTCTGGTACACCCGGTCCAGGATATCGAAGAAGGGCTGGCCTTCCAGTTCCGGCAGCGCCGCGCGCACCGGCTTGCCCAGCAGGTCGTCACGGCCGACCAGGTGGCGATAGGCCTGGTTGGCGATCTCGAAGACATGCTCCGGACCGCGCAGGAAGGCGCCGAAGGCGGGGGCCTGCTCGAGCAGGCGGTGCAGCAGGCTGCGCTCGGCGTCGAGGGCGAGGTTGACCTCCTGGACCACCTCCGCCCGCCGCAGCAGGCTGCGGCTCAGCCGCGCCGGACGATCCTGCTCATCCACGCGGGCCGCGCGGGAGCGCCGGAGTTCGGTGACGTCGTCGGTCTGCTGCAGGATGAAGGCCACCTCCCCGCTGGCGTCCAGCACCGGCGTGTGGGTGGCGCTCCAGTAGCGGTCCTCGAAGACCACGCCCTCCGGCATCTCCCGCGGGATGGCGTAGCGGATCAGGGCGATGCTGTGCGGCGTCCGGCTTTCCAGCACGGTGCCGAGGGATTGCCGGAGCTGGCGCTCGGCCCTGCCACCCGCGTCGTGCGGCCCGCTGGGAAAGGCCTGGAAAAGGTTGCGATTCAGGATGTCGGCGGCGCTGCGCCCGGTCGCCGAGAGATAGGCGCGGTTCGCCCAGACCAGCGTCAGCTCGGGATCGAGCACCATGTAGGGGTGCGGCGCCGCGTCGAGGAGCGCCATGAAATCCGGCTGCTTCATGGCGCCGGCCGCCCCGCGCGGCAGGCCGGGCCGGAGAGGGGGAGTTCCGGGAGAGGGGTCACGTCGCGACGGGAGTGGGGGGACGACAAATACTCTCTCTGCGCCATGAGGCGTGGTCCGCTCCGCTCACTGCCGGGGTTGTGCGCGATCAATCTAGGAAGCCCGGGCGGGCGAGAGAAGCCCATCCCCGCCCCGCTTCAGCCCGGATAGGCCTTCATCTCGATCTCGACGAAGGCGAAAGGCGCATCGCCGTTGTTGATGACGTTGTGCTCCACGCCCGCCTTGCGCTCGTAGGAGACGCCGGGCACCAGGGTGACGCTGGCGGTCTCGCCACCCGGCAGTTCCAGCGTCATCTGCCCCGCCAGCACGGGGACCACCACGTAGGACCAGCCGTGGCGGTGCCAGCCGGTTTCGGAGCCGGGCGGAAAGTCCCAGCGGGTGACGCGCAGGTCGGAGGTGTCGATCTGCACCGTGGCGATGGCGGGGGCGCGGCAGCGCAGGGGCTCGCTCATGCGGCGCGGCAGTGGCGGCGGGTGGAGGGGGCGGGGTTTCGCATCAGGGCTTCTCCTCTTCTGCCGGGCTGGCGGTTGCCGGGCCGGCGGTCGGCGCCTGCCCGGACCCTTCCTCCGGCCATTCCCCCGGCCAGTCGGCCAGGTGATCCTCGAGGTCACGCACGGCGCGTTCCGGCACGGCGCGGCCGCGCACCGAGGCCCCCGCCTCGTGCACCGTCCCGGCCCGGCCGGAGACCAGCGGATGCCACCAGGGCAGGTCCTTCCCCTCCGCCACCAGGCGATAGGCGCAGGAGGGGGGGAGCCAGTCGATTCCGGCCAGCCGCCGCGGCGTCAGCTTGACGCAATCCGGCACATGCGCCCGGCGGTTGGCATAGTCGCGGCAGCGGCAACTGTCGATGTCGAGCAGGCGACAGGCGACGGCGGTATGGGCCAGGGCCTCGGTGTCCTCGTCGCGCAGCTTGTGCAGGCAGCAGCGGCCGCAGCCATCGCACAGGCTTTCCCATTCCGCCCGGCTCATCGACGCCAGCGGCTTGATCTTCCAGAAGGGAGGTTCCGCGCCCATGGCTCCTCTTACACCAGCCGGGCTTGACGCGCCAAGGAACGGAGAGCGAACATGGAACGGATGTCCGGCTCCCCCTTCCCGCTCCTCACCCCTCCCGAACGCACGCTGCGGGTCTGCCGCGCCGCGGGCCGCCTGTGTGGACGGCTGGGTTGGGCGCCGGTGCTGGAGGTGCCGCTGCCCACGGGCCGGCGGCTCGATATCCTGGCGCTGGAGCCGGATGGCGGCTTCACCGCCATCGAGGTGAAGAGCTGCGCCCGCGATTTCCAGACCGATGCCAAGTGGCACGAATACCGGGAATGGTGCGACCGTCTGTTCTTCGCGGTCGATCTCGACTTCCCCCAGGCGCTTCTGCCGGAGGATGTCGGCCTGATCGTGGCGGATGAGGGGGAGGCGGCGATCCTTCGCCCGGCGCCGGAGCACCGGCTGCCGCCGGCGCGGCGCCGGTCGCTGCTGCTGCGCTATGCCCGGCTGGCGGCGGGGCGGCTGCAGGGCCTGTGCGATCCCGCCGGCGCCGCGGAGCTGCGCGCGGCACTGAAGGTGGAGTGAGGGCGCCCCGACCGCTCAGGGAATCTCGTCCGGGAAGAGATGCGTGCCGTCAGGCCGCAACGGCAGAGGCATGGCCCAGCGTACCGCCGGGAGCGGCAGCGGGCCGTAGAGATGCGGGAAGAGGCCGGGGCGTGCGCCGCCCGAAGGCTCCCAGCGCAGCGTGACGCCGAGCGCCGCCGCCTCGGCCGCCACCAGCCAGAGATCCGGCTGGCCGGCGCGGTGGCGGGCGGCGCTCTCGCGCAACTGCGCGGCGGTCGAGAAATGCAGGAAACCGTCCCGCGCATCCTCCGCGCTGCCGCGATAGATGCCGGCGGCGCGGGCCTCGCGCCAGTCGGCATCCCGGATCATGGTGTAGATGATGGGCTCCATGCCCGGGATTCTAGCCCTCCGAGGGCCGGTAGAACAGCATGCCGCCGATCTCGGCCAGGGGCGGCAGGCGCAGCGCCCAGTCGGGCATCTCCTCCGCGGCATGCGCATGGGTGGCCCCGCCGGTCGGGTCCATCAATGCCCCGGCCGCCGCCCGCGCGGCGATGCGCCGGCAGATCGCCATGGCGGGGTCGCCGGGCGGAATGGCCAGCATCAGCATGTGCCGGATGTGGTTGCGGTTCCAGCAGGAGAACTGGAAGGGCGCGCGGCAGATGGCGGCCAGGCCCTTCCCCCAATGCGTCACCGCCCCGCCCTCGGCCAGGCGGACCCGGTTCATGATGGTCGCGGCCAGGGCCTCGATGGCCCGCACCGGGCGGGTGCCGGCCTCGGCCCAGAGGGTCATGGCCAGCACCTCCTGCGGCGTCCGGGCGCAGCTGGTCCAGGGGGCGTGATCGGGAGCGGTGATGGGCGTCATGGGCGTCCTCGGTCCGGGGGGCGTTCGGGGGGCGGGATCAGCGGGCATCGTCGCCGCGCCAGCCCTGGCGGGCGGACTGCACGGCGGCGGTGACGGTGGCGGCGCGGGTGACGGCGTCGAGCTTCTCCTCGATGCGCAGCAGGTGCTGGCTGAGGCGCTGGTCGACGTCTCGGATCAGGGCCAGCGGCACATAGGTCCGCGCCACCTCCAGCTTGAAGGCGGCCAGTTCGTCGCGGGTCCGGGCCAGGGCCTCGCCTTCCACCCGGGGGGGCTGCGCGGGGTCGGCGAGGTCGGGCCCGGGGCCGGGCAGGCCGCGACGCAGGCCATGCAGCATCCAGAACAGGACGAGCAGGACCGGCGCCTGGACGGCCGCGGCCAGGGTGGTGGCCAGAGTCTGGGGTTCCAGATCGAGCGGGTTCATCCGGCCCTCCTTGGCCAGCATGAGGAACGGCGCCGCGCCATCGGCCCTGGGGAGGGTCGATGACACGGCGCCGTGGGGGAGCGATCGGGGGGGGGTGGGGTCGGGATGGCCGGGGCCGCGGGCGCAACTTGCCCGCTGACAGCCCCTCTCTAGCCGCCGGCCGGCCCCATGGCAAACAAAACAAGAACATTTACATGTAAGATTGAGTCAGAGCGGGCACCGTTCCGTCGATCCCGCGCCAGCCCGCCCCCCGCGCCGCGGGCGGCGCGCCGGGCAGCCGCACGGGCTCGGCCAGCAGGCAGCCCGACAGCGCGTCCAACGCATCGTCGCGCGTGCCCGCGACGTCGGGCTTCCACTCGGCCATCTCCACCGGGAAGGGCGTGCGGAACACCTGCTCGTGCGCGTGCAGCTTCCGTGCCGCCAGCAGCGGGTCGAGGGCGGAGAGGATGCGTTCCTGCTTGGAGCGGTGGCTGTGCTGCTCGACCACGGCGCAGGCCGCCCCGGCGCGCGCCATCTCCCGCCGCAGCACCGCCGGCAGGAACCTGCCGAGCCCGTTGGTCTCGACGCGCACGACGGGCAGCAGCAGCTCCCGCGCCAGCCGCGCGACGGCGCGGCATTGCTGGGTCGCCGGATCGTCCGGCGCGTCCGGCTCCTGCACGATATAGGCGATGCGATGCAGGTAGTGGTTGCCCTCGGCATCGGCGTAGGTCGCGGCGAGGACGCTGGAATCGCCACGCTCCGGCCGCCCGAAGGCCGGGTCCCAGAAGCCGCCGCCCGAGACCATGCGGCGGCCGAGCAGGCTGAGCACCGGCCGCCCCTGCGCCTCGCGGTAGTCGATCTCCTCGGCGTAGCGGATCAGCAGCGCGGGATCGAGCCGCGCCGCCTCCGCCGCCACCGGCCGCAGCAGCATCTGCCGGCTGAAGTGGATCGGCCCGACCCGCTCGCGCAGCTGCGCCACCATGGCCTCGGAGAAGCGTTCCGGCCAGGCGCTGCGCCCCGCGCCATCCAGCAGCGGGATGCGCAGGCGGCGATAGCCGGCGAGCCAGCTCTCGCCCTCCTGCGCCGTGCGGTAGAGACTCTCGGCGCAGTGCGGCGTCCCGACATAGAGGATGGTGCCGCCCGGCGTCAGGATGAACTCGGTCTCGGCCAGCCGCTCCCGCAGTTCCGCGCGCTTGCCGGCGGTGTCGCAGTTCCCGGCCACCTCGACGTCGTCGCAGACGATGACATCGGCGCGCAGGCCGGTGATGTTGCCGCCGAGCCCCGCCGCCAGCATCGAGGGGTCGCGCAGCGCGCCCGGCCGCTCGACGGTGAAGCGGTCCACCGCCCAGGCCTCGGGCGAGGCCGGGACGAGCGGACGGCAGAGCGGGTGCCGCTCGACGATGCGCCGCACGGTGGCGACCATCTTGGTGGCCAGCGGATGGTCCGCCGCCAGCACCAGGATGCGCGTCTCCGGCCGGCGATACAGCAGCCAGGCGCAGTAGAGCC
Source organism: Pseudoroseomonas sp. WGS1072 (assembly GCF_049340465.1). Taxonomy (NCBI): domain Bacteria; kingdom Pseudomonadati; phylum Pseudomonadota; class Alphaproteobacteria; order Acetobacterales; family Acetobacteraceae; genus Pseudoroseomonas; species Pseudoroseomonas sp. WGS1072. The sequence goes on from NZ_JBMPSU010000001.1 coordinate 514,819, forward strand.
CGACCAGCGTGGACTTGCCGCAGCCGCGGAAGGCCATCAGCAGCAGCCGGTGGTCCCCCGCCGCGCGACGGCCCTCGAGCCAGCGCAGGACGCGACGGTGCACGGGCGGCGTGCCCTGCCCGGCCTGGCTGTTCCAGACCCAGACGAATTCGAGCAGGTCAGCCGGAGGGTCCGTCATCGTCCTCGCATGCCTCCTCGGCTTCGGCGGTCTCCACCAGGGCGCTGCGGGCCTGCCGCAGCAACGCGCCGGCCTCCGCCACGCCCTGCTCCTCCCCGGCACCGGCGGAGCGGGCGAGCTTCAGCAGGTATTCCAGATGGGTCAGGGCCGACTTCGCCGCGCTGTGATGCGCGGCGAAGGCCTTGGCATCGTCATGCGTGCCGGGGGATGGCCCGCGCGCGACGAAGGCCTCGTAGTCGTCCACCACGCGGCGGATGGCGCCGCGCAGTTCCTCGGGCGTGACGATCTGGCGCCGTGTCATGGCGTCTCCGGTCCGGGTTCGGGTCCGGCATGGAACGTCCCGTGCATGGTCAGATCCTTGGCTTGGTAGCGCGCACGAACAGGGTTCCGGCGGCGAGGTTGATCGCCAGGCTGCCGTGCCGGTTGGTGGCGCGGCAGGTGACGCTGCCGCCCTGGCCGGTGGTGGTGGTGGCGGCGCTCCATTCGATGAAGCCGGAGGCCGCGGTATGGCTGGCCTGCACCACGTCGCCGCCCTGCACGAAGGGAAGCGGCACGACCTGCGTGGCGTTGCCGCCGGCGGGGATCTCCGTCGGATCGAAGTCGAGGCGCGCCTGCAGCTCGCGGACGCCCCAGCGGCGCGACCCGCCATAGAGGATGCCCGGCGCATGCAGCGCCGAGCAGTAGAGCCGCAGCGCCTTCAGGACGGCGGTCGGCTGCGTGCCCTCCGCCGCGCCCCGCACGCCGATCACCGCCCAGGCGGCATCGGCGTGCAGGGTGACGCGTTGCAGCCGGTTCAGCGGCAGGCTCGCGCCGCCGCTGGTCACCAGGCTGTCGATATTGGCGTTGCCTTCCCACCAGTGCGCGTTGGACGCCTCGGCGGAGCCCGGGAACCGGCCGACGACATTCATGTTCGAGAACAGCACCGGCCGGTCCTGCAGGATGACCTCGCCGCCCGCGTCGAACTGCTGCACCACGATGCGGAGCCGCTCGCCCTCGACCGCGACGAAGAACTCCTTGCAGGCGGCGGCATCGACGACGAAGCCGAGGGCGCGGCTGGTCGGCAGGCCGACGCTGTCGCCGTTCAGGACGATGTCCGGCAGGCCCGGAAAGGCGAAGCCATCCAGCGTCGAGGGCGGACCGGCGGGGTTGCCCGACAGGCAGGCCATGCCCTCGAAGCCGATCTCGTCGTTGCTCCAGCGGAAGGCCCGGCCGCGCACATGCCCGGCATCGGCGACCAGGCGGGGGGAGCCCTGCGCCGCCGCGGCCTGGTGCCGGGCGATGACGGTGCCGCCGGCCCGCGTCGCCGTCGCCGGATAGTGCACGGCACAGCCCTCGAAGGCATAGTTGCCGACGTAGTTCACCTCGTAGCAGCAGTCATTGGCACCGCCGGCATGACGCGCGACATAGCGGCTGCACTGCTCCATGCGGACGCCGACGGCCTGGATGCCGCGCTCGTCGCCCGCCTCCAGCAGGAAGGGAATGGCGCCGCGCTGCGGATAGCCCGTGTCGCCACCGCCCCGCTGCAGCTCGAAGCCGGGGCCGAGGAAGAGATGCGCGTTGTGGCGGTTGTAGGCGCCGGCCTCGCAGGAGAAGCGCACGCCGAACCGGTCCATCGAGGGATGCGTCGCCGCCGAGTTGGCGAAGTGCCCGCCGATGTAGCGCACGCTGTTGTTCCAGGCCTCGGCCGTCGCGGTGCGGATGTCGAGGCCGATGCGGTTGTTGACGATGCGCCCGAGATGGATCGTGCTGTCCTCGAAGCCCAGCTCGACGCCGAGGGTGCGGATGCCGATGGTGAAGCCCTCGACGCGCGCGATCGAGACCGAGCAGGCGTCCAGGTTGCGCAGCACGATGCCGATGTCGCGTTCGTCCAGCCAGTCGGAGAGGCTGGCGCGCAGCACGCGCAGGCCCTGGTAGCTCTTGCCCTGGTTGCGCGTGGCCGCGCCGTCGCCGATGGTCAGCGCGGCGCCGCCGCCGGGCCCGGCATAGAGGATGCTGCCGCGCATGACGAGGCCGGCGGCGGCGCCGGGCAGGGTCAGCGGCGATGTCGTGCGATGGCTCCCCTCGCCGATCTCGAGCACCTTGCCGGATGCCGCCGCGGCGTTCATCGCCGCCTGCAGGGCCGGACCATCATCGGTCACGCCATCGCCGGCGGCGCCGAAGTCGCGGACCGAGAGCCGCTCGCCGAGCTTGTCCTCGACGGTGCGCGCGATGGCGCCGGCGAAGGGCGCGAAGAGCACCGGCTCGCGCGCGACGGCGGTGGCATTGCCCAGGCTGTCGAAGGCCAGCAACCTGTTGGCGCGCCCCTCACGCGAGGGCAGCGTCAGCGTCGCCGGGGCATCGCCGGGCGCGGCGCGGAGCGCGGCCTGGAGATCCTCGCGAAGCTCCTGCAGGCCGGCGGTCTGGCGGTCGAGCTCGTCGTTCAGCGTGTTGGCGCGCAGTACTCCGTTCGGCTGGAAGTCGGTCACCCGCTGCATCACCAGAACGCGGCGCAGCAGCACCTGCCGGCCCGCGGCGGGCGGCTGTCGGAAGGTGACCAGGCCGCCTTCCGAGGCGCCGGCGCCCTGGATGAGGAAGCCCTCCTGCGTCACCAGCCCATCGACGCGGACCTCGAGATCCGCCTCCTCGAAGATGGGGAACGGAAAGACGAAGGCGGTCTGCGCGCCGTCCGCCACGTAGTGCACACGCGGCGCGACGTCGCCGATGCGGATATGCTCGGCCATGCGGGTCTCTCTTGGAAAAGGGGGAAAGGAGCGGCCGGGCCGCATCGGCGCGAGCCGGAGCCGCCCTACTCCAGCAGGGAGCGGAGTGCGCCGCTGAAGCCGTTGCCGGCGCGCAGCCAGGTGGTCAGCGAGCCGTCGGCGTTCAGCAGCGAGCTGCGGCCGGCGGCCATGCGGGTGGCGAACTGCTCGTTGCTGTCCGCCGCAGCCTCCGCCGCATCCCGTTCCAGCCCGGTGGTGATGGCGGCTGCCGATCCCTGGTCCGGGTTGACGCCGGAGGCGGCCAGCCGCGCGCGCGTGGCCGCCGTGGTGCGCTCCAGCCGGTCGGCCCGCGCGCGTGCCTCGCTCTCCTGCTGGACCGCGAGCTGCTGCTGCCGCAGGGCCAGGCCCTCCGCCTCCTGCTGCTGCTGCGCCTTGGCCTGCGCGGCCTGTGCCTGGCCCTGCCGCACCGTGCCATAGAGCGAGGCGCCGGTGCCGACGAGCGTGGCGATCGGAGCGAGCTGTGCCATCAGTCGGTCATCCTCGTTTCGGTGGTGACGGAAAGCAGCGTCAGGGGCAGCGGTGTCTCGCCCTCGATCCGCCAGAGCGGCCGCAGGGCGTCACGCTGCCAGCCCAGGCCGCGCAGGGTGACGTCGCCGGTGAAGGGCGGCGGCGCCGCGTCGAGCATCGGCGTGTCCAGCCGGCGAAAGGGCACCGGCCTCGCGCCGCTTCCGAGATCGACCGAGAGCGCCGCGGTGCCGAGCAGGCGAAAGGTGGCGGAGATCAGGCGCAGGGGCACGCTGCGCGCCCCTGCCGCGCCGGAGAGCTGCGGCGGCAGCGGCTCGATGACATGCGCGAAGCCGAGGCCGACCTGCAGCGCCTGCGTCTCCGGCTCCACCGTGACGGCGCCGCCCCCGACCGTCGCGCCGCCCAGCGGCGTTCCGTCGGCCACCACCTGCACCTTCCGGCCTTCCAGATGCGCGAGGCCCGACCAGATCCTCCGTGGCGTCGCACTGGCGCCGGTCAGGCCGGAATCCACCGCCATGGCGGGATCGAAGCGTTCCAGCCTGATGCGGCCGTCACGCTCCACGGCGCACCAGACCGTGCCGTCGATCTCGGCCAGGGCCCGGAAGGCGCCGGCGGTCTCCTGCCGCGTCCAGGCCGTGACCAGCTCCGTGCGGTAGAGCGTCAGCGTCGCCAGCCAGCCCTCGGCCATCGCGACATGCAGCAGGCGCCGCGTCTGGTCGTAGACCATCGAGACCGGCTCCCGCACCAGGTGCCGCGCGACCAGCGCCAGGTCGTTCGCCTGATAGGCCTGCTGGACATCGGTATAGGCGTATTCATGCACCGCCTGGCCGGAGCGGCCGATGAAGATCGTGCTGCCATCGACATCGACCGGCGGAATGATGCGGGCGATGGGGGAGCCGATGCGCGTCTGCCGGTGCAGCTGGATCGAGGCCGGCGTCATCGGATCGCCCGTCACCATCCATTCGGCGCCGGAGGTGAAGACCTGCAGGTGCCGCCCGGAGAAGACGGCGCGGATGGCGTTCACCTGGTCCGAGAGCAGCGCGAACTCGATCGCCTGGTCGTCGAGGCCGGTGCCGAGGTCGAAGTTGAACAGGTCGCCCGAACGCGACAGCCACAGGCGGTTCGGCAGATCGCGCGAGCCGCCGATCACCAGCCGGTCCTGATGGAAGCAGAGCGTCACCGGCCAGCCATGCACGCCGCTGAAGGCCGCCTCGTCCCAGTCGTCCGTCGGGGCGGCACCGGCCAGCGTCTCCTCGACGACAGCGGTCGCCACGCCCGGCGAGGCGATGGCCGTGACGACGATCCGCCGGCCGCCGATCCGCAGCCGCGTGCCGACATGGCCCGCCTGGAAGAAGGCGGCGCTGGCCGTCAGCGTCACGGTGCCGCCGGTGCCGCTCGGCGCCAGCGTCAGGCCGGGCGGGGCGTAGCGGAAGTAGGGCTGCGCCACCCAGTCCCAGGCGGCCAGGCTCCAGGCCGTGTGGCTGCCGCGCGTCAGGCGTTGCGGCATCATCTCGGGATGCGCCAGCAGCAGGGTGTCGGCGCTCTGCGTGTGCGCGATCTGGTCCAGCATCGCCTCGGTCCAGGGCGCGGCGATCTCGGCGACCGGTGCGTCGTCCATGAAGACCTGCAGCCGGAGATGCGTCAGCACCAGCAGATAGGTCTGCTCGGTGTTGAACTCGAAGGCGATCAGCCGTGCCTTGCCAGGCAGCATGGCGACATGCCGCAGGCCGGGGCGGCGGGTGACGCCGCCGGTCGGCTGGATGAAGACATTGCGCAGGCGCCGCGCGCCGTTCTCGTAGGCGCGCATGTCCGGGCGGCCCAGGAGTTCGTCGCCGAGCTCGCCCGCGGTGAAGCTGGTCTTGGTGTTGCGGCCGCCGGCCATGATGTCACCCCCGCGCCGCGATCAGGGGGAAGTGCTCCAGCGCGCGCGCGGTGTGCTGCTGGCTGTCGGTCAGGCGCGCGTTGCGGAACTCGCTCTCGGCCAGGCGGTTCAGAAGTTCGGCGCGCGAGGTGCTCTCGGTCAGCGGAATGCAGAACTCCGCCGCCAGCCGCGTGACCAGCGCGGCGGCGAAGAACGGCGGGAACTCGGATTCCGCCGGCCGGAACAGGTAGGTCAAGGTGACGCGCGGCGCGTCGGTGTGCAGGCGGCTCTCGTGCAGCCGGTAGACCAGGCCGCTGCCCCGTCCCTCCCCGCCGGCCGAAAGCACGCGCAGGAAGTCGGCCGGGAGCTGGTAGGCGAAGGCGAAGTCGGCGTGCGGCGTGGCGAGCAGGCGCGGCAGTTCCATCTGCCCGGTCGCGAAGGACCAGGGATAGGCCGAGAGCAGCGTGTCCCGCGCCGCCGGATAGAGGTTGGCCGCAACCTCCGCCTCGGCGGTGCCCTCGTCGAGCGAGGCGATGGGCTGCGCGCCGATCTTGAGCAGCGCGCGCGAGCAGAGGACGAGGGCGGAGAGCGCCATCGGTCGAAACCTCCTGGTGGGGCGGGGGTGCGGTGATGGCCGGGGCGGCATCCGCCTCCCCGGCCCGCGGTGCTTACTCGGCGGTGCTTACTCGGCGGCGCGCATCCGCACGACGCCGGCCTGGTCGATCAGCGCCGAGCCCTGGCTCATCATGTTGTTGACGAAGTACGCGGCATGATCGCCATGCCAGGTGATGTCCGTGGCGATGTCCTGGGCCACGGCATGGCCGACCGCCGTCTTGTGGTAGAAGTAGCAGAAGCGGAGGCTGCCGCTCCTGGTCAGGCCGGAATGCGGCATCCAGGTGGCGCCGAGCCAGCGCTTCACCTGCGTGCCCTTCCAGGGCAGCTCGTCGTCGCCGACATAGTTGGCATTGGCGAACTCCTCGATCTGCAGCAGCTGGCTCCACTGCTTCCAGCCGACGATGGCGAAGCGGTTGCCGTCATCCGGCACGTCGGCCGCGCCCAGCATCTCGAAGGCCATCAGCACCTTGGCCTTGGTCAGGCCGTCGGTGTCCCCGGTGCCCGGCGCGGTGCCCACGGCTTCCTGCGTCGCGGTGTCGAGGGCGGCGATGATCAGCTCGTCGGTCTTGCGGCCGAGTGCGTAGGCGCCGGCATTGGCGACGACCTGGCGCTCATCCACATTCGTCTTCAGCTCGTCGAGGCGGTCGATCCACTCGCCGGCATAGTAGTCCTGCAGGAAGCACTCGACGTTGGAATGCGCCAGGTTCATCACCGGCACGGCGCCGTTGCGCGCCTTCGCCGCCGCCGTGCCGCGGCCGACGATCGGGAAGATGGTCGAGGCGCCGCGAATGTCGGTCTTGCTGCGCACGGTCGGGCGCAGCTTGCTGCCCTGCCGCTGATACGCGGCGTGCACCTCGGACTGGAACTGCTTCGCGAAGACCTGGTCGATGGAAGCGGACATGCCGATATCCTTCAGGAGGGAATCTGGGTTCGGGGGCAGCCGCCCGCGCGCGTCGGTTGGCCGGTCAGGGGGCCGGCGCGGCGGGCACGCCGATGCGCCCGGCGCCCCGCGGGCGACGGGTTCCGCACCGGCGGAATCTCGGGGAAGGCGCGGGCGCTCAGCCCTGGCCGAAGAGGCGCCGGAAGCCGTCCGTCACGCGCTTGACGTATTCCGGCTCGCGCGAGCGCCAGTAGCGCGGGTCGCGCATCATCTCGCGCAACGCCTTCTCGTCCATCGCCTCGGTGGCGGCGGCGCCGCGCGCCAGGCTGGGTTCGCCCTTCTCCATCATGCGGTGCAGGGCCAGCACGCCCTCGGCGGTGGTGGAGAGCGCCTCGTAGACCGGCGGCGCCAGGTTGGCGCGGCCCCAGGCGGCGATCTGCGGCGCGATCCGGCGGAACTGCTCCTCGCCGCCGAAGTCCTGCGCCAGCTTCGCCATCTGCTTCTGCGCCTCGTAATCCGCCGCCGCCTCGGCGATCAGCGGCAGCAGGCGCTCGGCCGCCAGGTCATAGACCAGCTGCACCTGCTCGCAGGTGAAGCCGGCCTCGTGCAGGCGGCGGTTCACCCCCGCATCCGGCCCGCAGGCCGCGTGCTTCGGCTCGATGCTGTAGTCCTCGGGGCTGTCGGGCACGCCGAGGGCACGGCGGAACCGCGCCCGCTCCTCCTCCGGAGCCTCGGGACCGGGCGGGGCGAAGCGCTGCGACAGCCGCTTCTCCAGCTCCAGATAGGACTTCAGCAGCGCATCGACGCGCAGCTTGCCGGTCTCGGCGTCCCGGAACTTCTCCGGGATCCCCTCTGGGATCCCCTCCGGGTGGGAGGCGTCCTCACCCTCCAGCGCGGCTTCCAGCAGATTCTCGGACATGCGCTCTGTCATTCCTCGACGGGGTTCAGGATTCCGGCCGGCGCGGCGAGCACGCGGGCCAGGTGGCGGGTGGCGGCCGGGATGTCCAGCTGCGCCACCGCCTGCGGGCCGAGCTGCGCGGCGGCCTGCAGGAAGAGCAGCGTGTTGGCCGCGTCGGCGCGGCCCTGCACGCGGGCGAGCGGTGACTGGTAGGTCAGGCGCACCTCCCGCCCGTCCAGCAGCAGCGGCGGCACCTCGCCGCGCCGCCGCAGGATGCTCAGGCAGCGGGCGACGAGCGGCGTCAGCAGCTCGGCCTGCAGCCGCCCGTAGGTGGCGCCCAGCAGGCGGGCCGTCTCGGCGCTGCGCTCCAGCACCTCGGTCGCCGTCATCTGCGCGCCCCTCGGCGCCGTCAGCCGGTCGGCCAGGAGGGCGGACCGGATGCGGGCGCGAAGATCGTCCAGCACCAGTTGCGAGACATCGAAATTGCCCGGCGCGGCGAGCGGCGTCAGCCCGGAGGAGCCCGGCGCCTTGGGAATGATGGCGCCCGGCACCAGCCGCACCGTGGCCGGGTTCAGCACGCCGTCATCCTCCGCCTGCCAGATGCCGGTGGCGGCGATGGAGGCGTTCTTCAGCACCAGCTCCACCACCTTGTTGGCGGTGCGGATATCGGGCAGCGCCTTCATCACCGGGCCGCGGCCGTAGCTCTCGCCCGGCGCCTTCATCCAGCGGAAGGCGATGAAGGGGCTGTCCAGGAAGCGACCGGCGGCGAGCGGCAGGGCGGCGCCGTCGAGGTCCAGCACGGCGAGGAAGCCGCTGCCGGTCCGCTCCGGCCAGACCGCCTCGACCACGCGGTACGCCCGCGCCGGCCCGTCCCCCGCGGCGGTCAGCGCCGGTGGCAGGGGGGCGCCCGGGTAGCGCGCCGCGATCGCCGCGGCATCGAGGGAGACGGCGCGGAAGACCGTGTCCAGCCGGCCGCCCTGCCCCTCCTCCAGCACCGCCTCGCGCAGCGGCACGGCGGTGAAGCGCAGGGCGGAGGCCTCGCCCGGGGGCGCCTCCTCGACCAGCAGCACGCCGGTTCCGGCGACCACGACGTCGAGCAGCGCCTGATGCATCTCGAGCGCGAAGTTGGAGCGGTCGAGGTGGCCCTGCAGCGTCTCGGCCGCGGCCTCCAGCGCCTCGGCGGCGGCCAGCGCATCGGGCCCTTCGGCCAGGGCGCGTGACGGCGCCAGGCCGAACCAGCGCGACCAGGGCGGGGTCAGCTCCGCCATCAGGCTGGAGGCCAGTTGCTCCGCCGCGTCCGCCGCCGTGGCGTCGTAGAGGGCGGGGCCGCCGCTGCCGGGCGTGCCGGAGAGGACATGGTCGTAGCAGTCCTGCCAGAGGCTCTCCCAGGGGCGGCGGCGGTCGAGCGCCGCCGCCTGCCGCGCCAGGACGGTTTCGGGGGTCATGCGGCTCATTCTCCGAGCAGGGTCTTGCGCGAGCCGGCCAGGCCGCTCGGCGCGGCGTCCAGCACGCCGCGGGCGGAGGTGGCGATGGTGCCGGGCAGGCCGCGGCGGGACCGTTCCCGGCTCTCCAGCCGCGCGGTCTGTGCCGCCGCCTCGGAATCGGGCGTGGCGTTCGTCGGGGTCGCCACCGTCTGGGCCGCGGTGACCACCACCGGCTTCGGGGCTCGGAACAGGCCACCCATGCGGGTCGTCTCCTTCTGCGGGTCGGGCCCGATCGGGTGCCCAAAACGCCGCGGGCCCCGCCGGAAGTGTCCGGCGGGGCCCGCGCAGTCTCGGAGGGGATCGGGGAGGATGTCGCCGGACGCAGCTCGCCCGTTGACAAGGAGGGTTCTACAGGACGGATTTCAGCATGTCAACGACTTTATTCCTATTTTCTTGGGCGCCCCGCAGCGCCCGGTCGAGCCCGTGCGGCGTGATGGCGAAGGGCGCGCCGGCGCCCAGCAGTCCACGGCACACCGCGACGCAGGAATAAGGCGTCAGGGGCGGCAGCCAGCGGCCCCGGGCCGGGCCGGGGGTGAAGGGTCCGCGAATGGTCAGTCCGGCACGGTGATAGAAGCCTGGCAGGTCGAAGGCCGCCGGCACGCCCGGCCGCGTCACCAGCAGACGTCCGGACAGCGGCTCAACCACGGTCCAGCCCTGCTCGTCGTGAAGGGCGGCGAAGCAATGCCGGAAGCCGGGGCGCAGCAGCCGCAGCCAGCCCTGATCCGCCTGGCCGCCGAATCCGATCCAGACCCTCTGCGGCTCGGCCAGGGCGTGGCGCGGCGAAAGGCGCGCCCCGAGAGCAGGGCGAGGCGTCACGCCGGGGTCCGCAGCGGCCACTCCACCACCACCGCCTCCTCGGTTAGGTCCATCCCCGGACCCTCGACGATGCCCTTCATCCGCAGCGGCCATTCCAGGCGCCGCAGCGCCTCGGTCCAGATGCGCCAGTCGTTCTTCTCGCGCGCGTAGCGGGGATTCGGCGCCTCGCCCCGCTCGCCCCAGATCCGCAGGATGCGGGCATGCACGAGATCGATGCGGCGCTGGCGGTAGAGGCGGTCGAGGCATTTCACCACGTCGTCGGGCTCGCAGGGGCGAAGCGCCCGGCCGGCGCCGGCGACGATGCGCGCGCCGTCGCGGCGCGCCACCAGCGCGGCCATGGTCCAGATCCAGGCTTCCTCCGCGCTGCGGAAGGGCTCGGCACGGCGCATCGAGGCATAGACGGCAGTGGTGCTGCGGGGGGCGGTGGCCATGAGCGTTCTCGCCAAATAGTTGAATACCGCCCAACCATTGCGATTCTCTTAATAGGTGTCAACACCTATTTGTGATGATGTTCCTATTGCAATCAGACCGGAAGCCTAGGATATTCCGCCCATGCGTCATGACGACATCTGGCGGGCGGTCGATGCCCTGGCCGCGGAGCACGGTCTCTCCCCTTCGGGCCTGGCCCGCAAGGCCGGGCTGGACCCGACCGCCTTCAATCCCTCCAAGCGCCTCGGCGCCGACGGGCGGGCGCGCTGGCCCTCGACGGAGAGCATCGCCAAGATCCTCCTGGCCACCGGCACCGACATGGACAGCTTCGCCTCCCTGGTCACCGGGACCCCGGCCCTGCAGTCCGGCGCCCGCAACGGCGCGGCGGGGCGGCGCATCCCGCTGATCGGCCTGGCCCAGGCGGGCGGCGACGGCTACTTCGGTGATGGCGGCTACCCGGTCGGCGGTTCCTGGGACGAGATCAGCACGCCGGAACTTTCCGACCCCAATGCCTATGCGCTGGAAATCTCGGGCGAGAGCATGGAGCCGGTGTTCCGCGATGGCGACATCGTCATCGTCTCGCCCAATTCGCCGGTGCGGCGGGGCGACCGCGTGGTGGTGCGCACCCAGAAGGGCGAGGTGATGGCCAAGCAGCTGGTGCGGCAATCCGCCCGCCGCGTGGAGCTGGCCAGCCTCAACCCGGCGCATCCCAACTACAATTTCGACCTCGCCGAGCTGGCCTGGATGCACCGCATCCTCTGGGCGAGCCAATAGGCGGCCCGATGGGCGATCCGCTTCAGCGCGGCGGCGCCTCCCGCCCCAGCGCCTTCAGCACCAGCTCCGGGTCGCTCTCCGCCGGGCATACGAGGTAGCGGTCCTGCCCCAGCGGCAGCGCCGCCAGGCCGGTATCCTCATAGGCCCGCAGCAGTTCCGGCCCGACCTGCCAGAAGGCATGGGCCACGCCGTTGCGGTCGCAGAGGTCGCGGAAGCGCCAGATGGCGGTGATGCGGGCCGAGGCATCGCCGGCCGGGTCGCCGATGCCGATCCAGACCTGCTCACGCCGGACGAAGGCGAAGCCGGCGCCGCGCCCGCCCTCGACGAAAAGGGCGCCATCGCCCTCCGCCGGCACGCGGGCCCCGAGCGCGGCCAGCCGCGCCCGCGTCGCCATGTCGTAGGAGGGCGCGCGAATCCGCGCCGGCCGCAACAGCCGCGCCGCCGCCGCCAGCAGCAGCACGCCACAGAGACCGACGGCGAAGCGCAGGGTGTGTGGCGCCTCGTCCGAGAAGGGCACTTCCCACCAGGGCTCGTGCGACACCGGCCCTTCCCAGGCGATGCGCGCCAGCACCAGGGCGGCGGCCGCGCTGGCGGTCAGGGGCAGCAGCGTGCCGCGGGCCAGCGGCTCGCCGGTCAGGCGGGCGTCGCGGTAGAAGGCGGTGCTGAAGCAGGCCAGCAGGCCACCCAGCACGGCGAAGCCGCCGGAGATCCACCATGGCTCGCCGCGCAGCAGGGTGATGAAGCAGCCGAGCAGCAGCAGCACGATGCCGCCGATCCAGCCGATCCTCAGTCGCCGCACCATGCCATAGGCGACCACCAGCAGCAGCGAGCCGATCAGCGAGGCGGCGAACTGGCTGGCCAGCGCGGCCCAGTCGCCGGCCCAGACGGCCAGTTGCGAGCCGCGCGCCGGCAGGGCGCCGATGAACAGCAGCACGCCCCCGGCCAGGCCCGAGAGCCCGGCCAGCACCGGGCCTTCCAGCGCATCCGTCACGCGGGCCTCGGCGCCGAATCCGCTCAGCAGGTGGCGGCGCTGACCGATCTCGAAGCCGGCGAACAGGATGCCCGCCAGGAAGAGCGGGATGATGTAGTAGAAGAAGCGGAAGATCAGCAGGGCGCCGATGACCTGCGGCGCCGGCACATAGGGCGCGAGCCCGACCAGCACCGCCGTGTCGAAGACACCGAGGCCGCCGGGCACATTGGCCGCGAGCCCCGCCGTGTAGGCGGCGAGGTAGATGCCGAGGAACCGCGCGAAGCTCAGCCCCGGCGCCTCGGGCAGCAGAACGTAGAAGATCATCGCCGTCACCGCGACATCCACGCCGGCCAGCAGGGTCTGGGCGCAGGCCATGCGGAAGCCGGGCAGGTCGATGCGGTGGCCGAAGACGGTGAAATGCGGCAGCAGGCGGGAGAGCAGGATATAGGTCGCGACCACGCCGAGCAGCGCCACGCCGACGGTCTGCATCGCCCAGTGCGGCAGGTTCTCGGCGATCCATGGCACCACCTCCGGCTCCCAGATCAGCACCATGCCGCCCAGCGCCATGCCGCCCAGGCCGAAGGTCAGGCTGGTGAAGGCGATGACCTTGGCGATCTCGCCCGGGGTCAGTCCCCATGCCGCGTAGAAGCGGTAGCGCACCGCCGCGCCGGAGACGGCGGCGAAACCGAGGTTGTGCGCCAGGGTATAGGCGCAGAAGGAGGCCAGCGAACTGCGCGCGTAGCTGACGGGCTTGCCGGCATAGACCGAGCCGAGGCGGTCGTAGATCGTCAGCACCGCATAGGCGAGCAGCGTCCAGCCCGCCGCCACCCAGAGCTGCCGGCCCGGGATGGCGCCCAGGGCGGCGCGGACATCCGCCATGGAGAGGTCGCGGAACTCCCGCTGCACCACATAGAGGGCGCCGACCAGCAGGGCGAGGCCGAAGACCGTCGGCCCGTGCCGGCGCAGCAGGCCGATTGCCCGGCTCACGCCCGTGCCGTCTCCGCCGCGACCGCCTCCCGCGGTGGTCGGGTCAGCGCCTCCTCGATCAGGCGGATGGTCTCCGGCACCCCATAGGCGGCGGCGAGGCTGCCGAAGCGCGGCCCCTGATCGGCGCCCACCAATACCTGGTACAGTGCGTTGAACCAGCCGCGCGAGACGCCGTTCGAGCCGTCCTTCATCTTCTGGATGAAGGGCTCGCGCCGGCCGGCGTCATAGACATCGACCTGGATGCGCTCGGCCTGCGGCAGGCCGGGCGGCAGCGCCTCGATCTCCTGCCGGTGCGCGCGCAGCAGGTCGATCAGCGCCTGAAAGCAGGGCCGCTCCTCCGCGGTCGGCGCGCGCGGCGTGAGCCCGGGCAGCACGAAGTCGCGCGCATAGGCCACGGCATACTCGACCAGCTGGCCCAGCAGCGGCTGCGTCTCCGGCGTGGCGCCGGGGGCGTAGTTGCGCACGAACTTCCACAACCGCTCCGGCGTGTCGGCGGCGGCCACCGTGGCGAGGTTCAGCAGCATGCCGAAGGTCAGCGGGGGTTCCGGCGTGTTCGGCACCTCGCCGCCATGGATGTGCCAGTCCGGATTGGCCGGGTCCTGGCTGGCGCGCAGCCGCTCCCGCTGCTGCAGGTACTCGTCCGTGGCGCGGGGGATGACGTCGAAATGCAGCCGCTTCGCCCGGCCCGGCTGCTGGTACATGAAGTAGGCCAGGCTCTCGGGGGGGGCGTAGCGCAGCCATTCCTCGATCGTCAGCCCGTTGCCCTTGGACTTGCTGATCTTCTGGCCATTGGCGTCGAGGAACAGCTCGTAGGTCATGCTGACCGGCGGCTCGGCCCCCAGCACCCGGCAGATCGCCGAGGAGAGGCGGACGCTGTCGATCAGGTCCTTGCCCGACATCTCGTAATCGACGCCGAGGGCGAACCAGCGCATCGCCCAGTCGGCCTTCCACTGCGCCTTCACATGGCCGCCGGTCACCGGCGTCTCGAAGCGCTCGCCGCTCTCCGGGTCACGCCAGACGATGGTCCCGTCCTGGGGCCGTGTCTCCTCCACCGGCACCTGCATCACCACCCCCGTCCGCGGATGCACCGGCAGGAAGGGCGAATAGGTGGCGCGGCGGTCCGGCCCCAGCGTCGGCAGGATCACCTGCCGCACCTCCTCATGCGCCTCCAGCATCCGCAGCAGCGCCGCGTCGAAGCGGCCCGAGCGGTAGTAGTCGGTGGCCGAGGCGAACTCGTACTCGAAGCCGAAGGCGTCCAGGAAGGCGCGCAGCCGGGCGTTGTTGTGGTGCCCGAAGCTCTCATGCGTGCCGAAGGGGTCGGGGATGGCGGTCAGCGACTTGCCGAGATGCTGCCGCAGCACATCGCCGTTCGGCACGTTGTCCGGCACCTTGCGCAGCCCGTCCATGTCGTCCGAGAAGGCCAGCAGGCGGGACGGCAGGCCGGTCAGGCGGGTGAAGGCATTGCGCACCCAGGAAGTGCGCGCCACCTCGCCGAAGGTGCCGATATGCGGCAGGCCGGAAGGGCCGTAGCCGGTCTCGAACAGCGCCGTTTTCTTGCCGGACGCGGCGAGGCGATCGGCGACCTTGGCGGCTTCCTCGAAGGGCCAGGCCTTGACGGTGCGGAGCGATGGATCGGCGGTCATTCCCGCCCCATGCCAGCGCCGCGTGCCGCGGTCAACGCGCCCAGTCGGCAGGGCGGCCAAAGCCACCCCGCGCGGCCATCACGATTGGAAAAACCCCGCTGGCGGCTGGCTTCGTTCGTGCTTTGCCCCTACTCTCCCCCGGTGACTGCCACCAAGGGCCGGAACGACGCCCTGCCCCCCCGCCTGGTGCTGCCGAGCGGCCCGGCCCTGGTCGCCCCGGCGCCCGGCAGCGCCGCGCTGCTCACCCCTGATGGCGAATTGTTCACCCCGCGCCCGGCCGAGTTGCCGGAGCTGCTGCGCGAGTTCGGCCCGCCCATCCTGGTCCATGCCCCGGCCACGGCACGGCGGCTCGGCCTGTCCGGCCTGCCCGGCGCCTGCGACCTGCTGGAGCTTTTCGCCTTCTGCCTGCCGGCCCAACCGGCGCCGCCCACGCCGCGCGGCCTGGCCCTCGCCCTCGACCTGCCGGCGCCCGGGGATGCGGAAGCCGCCGCCGCGCTGCTGCCGGAGATCGCCGCCGAGCTGCTGCGCCGCCTGGCCCGCGCGCGCCACGCGCCGCTGAACCGCGACGCGGCGATGCTGGCGGCGCGGCTGCGGCAGGCGAATGACTGGCCCTGGGCGGACTCCGTGCTGGCGGCGCTGGGCCAGCCCGCCGCCCGCCCCTCGGCCGATGCCCTGAAGGTCTGGCGCCAGCTCGCCGAATGGGAGGATGCCGGCCCGCCGCCGCCGCCCGCCAGCCATCCGGTGGCGCCGGCCGAGGCGCGCGCCCGCCTGGCCGAGATCCTCGGCGAAGGTGCCGAGCAGCGCCCCTCCCAGGCGGACTTCGCCTCCGCCGCCAGCCTTGCCTTCACCCCGCGGGAGCTGGCCGGCGAGCCCCGCCTGGTGCTGGCCGAGGCGGGAACCGGCACCGGCAAGACGCTGGGCTATGTGGCGCCGGCCAGCCTCTGGGCCGAGCGGAACGGCGCTCCGGTCTGGATCGCTACCTATACCCGCAACCTGCAGCGCCAGCTCGACCAGGAGCTGGCCCGCCTCTATCCGGAACCCGAGGAGCGGCGCCGCAAGGTGGTGATCCGCAAGGGGCGCGAGAACTACCTCTGCCTGCTGAACTACGACGAGGCGGTGAGCGGCGCCATGCCGGGCCGCCTCACCGCCCTCGCCCTGGTGGCGCGCTGGGCCCTGGCCACGCGGGACGGCGACCTGCTGGGCGGCGACTTTCCCGGCTGGCTGGTCGAGCTGTTTCCGCCCGGCAGCATCTCGCTCCTGGCCGACCGCCGCGGCGAGTGCATCCATTCCGCCTGCCCGCACTGGAAGCGGTGTTATGTCGAGCACTCGATCCGCCGCGCCGCCGGGGCGCACCTGGTCGTGGCCAACCACGCCCTGGTGATGGTCCAGGCGGCGCTGGGCGGCGGCGAGGACGGGCCGGCGCTGCGCTATGTCTTCGACGAGGGGCACCATCTCTTCGATGCCGCCGACGGGGCCTTCTCCGCCGCCCTCTGCGGCGCCGAGATGGCCGAGTTGCGCCGCTGGCTGCTGGGCCAGGAAGGCGGGCGGAGCCGGGCGCGCGGCCTGCGCCGCCGGCTGGAGGAGATGCTGGCCCAGCACCCCGCTTTGCTGCCGCCGCTCGACCTGGTGGAACATGCCGCGCGCGCCCTGCCCGGCGCCGGCTGGTGGGACCGCTGGGACGAGGCCGAGGACGGGGCCGCGCCCGGCGAGGCCTTCCTGCGCGCCGCCCGCGCCCAGGTCCTGGCGCGCAGTGCCGAGGCCGATCCGCTCTATGACGCCGAATGCGACCTCCATCCCCTGCACGCGGACCTCCCCGGCGCCGCCGCCGCGCTGGAGACGGCGCTCGAGGCGCTGCGCGACCCGCTGAAGTACCTGGCGAAGCTGCTCGCCGGGATCCTGGAGGACCCGGACCAGGAGCTGGAGACCGGCGACCGCATCCGCCTGGAGACCGCCATCCGCAGCGTCGAGCGGCGCGCCCTGATGCCGCTCACCGCCTGGACCGCCATGCTGCGCCAGTTGCGCGAGGCCCCCGCCGAGCCCGGTCAGCGGCCGACCTTCGTGGACTGGCTGGCGCTGTCCCGGCGCGAGGGGCGCGACATCGATGCCGGCCTGCACCGCCACTGGCTGGACCCCACCGTGCCCTTCGCCACCCAGGTGGCGGCTCCGGCCCATGGCGTGCTGATCGCCTCCGCCACGCTGCGCGACGCCGCCCGCCACGACCCCGAGGCCGCCTGGCGCGAGGCCGAGGCGCGCACCGGGGTGCAGCACCTGCCGAACCCGGCCATCCGCGCCGCCCTGCCCTCGCCCTTCGACTATGCCGCCAATACGCGGGCCTTCATCGTCGAGGATCTCAGCCGGGACAGCCCCGCCCAGGTGGCGGCGGCGATGCAGCAGCTCTTCCTGGCCGCCGGCGGGGGCGCGCTCGGCCTGTTCACCGCCATCCGCCGGCTGCGCGAGGTGCACGCCCGCCTCGCCCCCGCCCTGGCCGAGGCCG
This sequence comes from Pseudoroseomonas sp. WGS1072, assembly GCF_049340465.1. Classification (NCBI taxonomy): domain Bacteria; kingdom Pseudomonadati; phylum Pseudomonadota; class Alphaproteobacteria; order Acetobacterales; family Acetobacteraceae; genus Pseudoroseomonas; species Pseudoroseomonas sp. WGS1072. Next base: position 532,072 of record NZ_JBMPSU010000001.1, read on the forward strand.
GCATCCCGCTCTACGCCCAGCATGTGGACGCCATGGACAGCGCGACCCTGGTCGACATCTTCCGCGCCGAGGAGGATTCCTGCCTGCTCGGCACCGACGCGCTGCGCGACGGGGTGGACGTGCCGGGCCGCGCGCTGCGCCTGCTGGTGTTCGACCGCGTGCCCTGGCCGCGCCCCTCCATCCTCCACCGGGAGCGGCGGATCCATCTCTCGGGCGGCCGGCCATCCGCCTATGACGATGCCATCGCCCGGCACCGGCTGCGGCAGGCCTTCGGCCGGCTGATCCGCCGCGCCGACGACCGGGGCGTCTTCGTGCTGCTCGATCCCCGCACCCCCTCACGCCTGCTCGCCGGCCTGCCGGACGGCGTGACCCCGCAGCGCCTGGGCCTCGCCGAGGCGGTCCGGCAGACCGCCGCCTTCCTCGGCGGCCCGCCCGCCGGGGCGATTGAAGCGGCGCCCGCCCTGCGTTAGGCCTTCGCCGAACAAGGAAGAGACCGATGCCGCACACCAAGATCCGCTTCAATGCGCAGGAGGCCCTGGTCTGCGCCATGGTGCTGATGTCCGCCTCCGACCAGCAGATGTCCGATGCCGAGCTGGGCATGATGGCGCGGCTGGTGCGGGAACTGCCGGTCTTCGACGGATTCCTCCCCGAGGAGATCGAGACGGTGACGGAGTCCTGCCTGACCCTGCTGCGGCAGAACGACGGCCTGGACCGCGCCTGCGCCCTGATCCGGGACACGCTGCCGCCCCGCCTGCGGGAGACCGCCTATCTGCTGGCCTGCGAGGTGGCGGCGGCGGATGGCGACGCCACCCAGGAGGAGTTGCGCTTCCTGCAGGACTTCCGCATCGGCCTGGATATCGACCGCCTGATCGCCGGCGCCATCGAGCGGGCGGCCAAGGCCCGCTACCAGATCGTCTGAGCCACTTTCCCTCCCGAGTCTCTCCCTCCGGCACGGAGCCGCCGCATGACCGAGGACGACCCCTTTCTGTGGCTGGAGGAGATCGAGGGGGAGCGCGCCCTCTCCTGGGTGGAGGCGCAGAACGCGGCCACCCTCGCCCGCCTCGCCGATGCCCGCTACGCCGCCGACCGCGACGCGGTGAAGGCGGCGCTGGACCGGCCGGACCGGCTGCCCTTCGTGACCCGCCGCGGCGCGCATCTCTACAACTTCTGGCAGGATGCGGCGCAGCCGCGCGGCCTGTGGCGCCGCACCACGCTCGACAGCTTCCGCCAGGAGCGGCCGGACTGGGAGGTGCTGCTCGACCTCGACGCCCTGGCCGCCGCCGAGGGCGAGGACTGGGTCTGGCGCGGCGCCGGCACCCTGCCGGGGACGCATGACCGCGCCCTGCTGCGCCTCTCGCGCGGCGGCGGCGACGCCGTGGTGCTGCGCGAATACGATCTCGCCACCCGCGCCTTCCCGGCAGGCGGCTTCGCCCTGCCGGAAGCCAAGGGTGGTGCCGACTGGCTGGACCGCGACACGCTGCTGGTCTCCCTGGCGCTCGACGCGGCCAGCTCCACCCGCTCCGGCTATCCGCGCAGCATCCGCCTGCTGCGCCGGGGCGAGACGCCGGGCGAGGCCCGCATCCTGTTCGAGACCGGCGTGGAGTCCATGGGCGCCTGGGGCGGGGTGGAGCGCGAGGACGGGCGGGAGATCCTGGTCTTCCAGGAGCAGCTCGGCTTCTTCGACCAGGCGATCCATCTCGGCGACCGCGAGGGCCGCTCCCGCCGCATCGACCTGCCGACCGACCTGCGCCTGTCCTGGCAGCGCGGCTGGCTCGCCGCCCAGCCGCGCAAGCCCTGGACGGTGGGTGGCGTCACCCACGCCCCGGACACCGTACTGGGCGCGCGGCTGGCGGAGGTGCTGGCGGGCGAGGCCCGCTTCCGCACGCTGTTCACGCCGGCGCCGCGCCGGGCCCTGCAGGGCTTCTTCTGGTGCGCCGGCCGGCTGGTGCTCTCCGTGCTCGACGAGCTGCGCCCCGTCTTCACCCTCCTCACGCCCGGCGAGGAGGGCTGGACCTCGGCGCCCGTCACTGGCCTGCCGGATATCGGCGTGGTCGGCCTCCGCCCGCTCGACGAGCGTGAGGACGAATCCGACGGCACGCTGCTGGTCATGGCGCAGGACCCGCTCACGCCGCCCGAGATGCTGCTGACGGACATCCGCCTGACGGCGCCGGCGGTGCTGCGGCGATCCTCGCCCGCCTTCGACGCCAGCGGCCTGGCCGTCTCGCGCCACGAGGCCGTCTCGACCGATGGCGAGCGCATTCCCTATGTGCAGATCGGTCCCCGCCACCAGGAAGGCGGGGGGAGCGGCGATGCGCCGGTCCACATGACCGGCTATGGCGGCTTCCAGATCCCGCTGCTGCCCGCCTACAGCAGCACCTCCGGCCTGCTCTGGCTGGCCAAGGGCGGCACGGCGGTCATCGCCAATATCCGGGGCGGCGGCGAGTTCGGCACCGCCTGGCACGAGGCGGGGCGGCGCCAGGGCAAGATCCTCTCGCACGACGACTTCGCCGCCGTCGCCGCCGACCTGGTGCGGCGCGGCGTGACGCGGCCCGGGCGGATCGCGGCGGAGGGCGGCTCGAATGGCGGCCTGCTGATCGCCAATATGCTGACCCGCTACCCGGAACGCTTCGGCGCGCTGTTCTGCACCATCCCGCTGATCGACATGCGCCGCTACACGCGGTTGCTGGCGGGGGCGAGCTGGAAGGACGAGTATGGCGACCCCGACAGGCCCGAGGACTGGGCCTTCATCCGCCACTTCTCGGCCTATCAGGCCGCCGTGGCGGGGCGGCCCTATCCGGCGATCCTGATCGCCACCAGCCGGCGGGACGATCGCGTTCATCCCGGCCACGCGCGGAAGATGGCGGCCAGGCTCCAGTCTCTGGGCTACGAGGCGCTGTTCTACGAGCCGGCGGCCGGCGGACATGGCTATGGCAAGGACAATGGCGAGGTCGCCGCCTTCTCCGCCCTGGGCAATGCCTTCCTGCGGCGCGCCATCGGCTGGGAAACCGCCTGACGGACGAAAAAACCCGCCTCCCGGAAGGGAGAGCGGGCATGCAAGCCGGACGCGGCCTGGTCGGCCGCCTCCGCCGGGGCCTCAGAGCGGCTTCAGGTTGATCGCGGCGGCCTTGCCGCGCTCCATGGCCACGTCGTAGCTGACCTTCTGATTCTCGTTCAGGCCCTGCAGGCCCGCCTTCTGGACGGCGGTGATGTGCACGAAGACATCCTTGCCGCCATCCTGCGGGACGATGAATCCAAAGCCCTTGGTCGCGTTGAACCACTTCACGGTGCCGGTCGCCATGGCGACGCACTCCTCTCAAATGCGGCGGCAGGGCATGAGCGCCCTTGCCTGTGGCCCATCCGGTTTCACGGCTTGAAGGCGACCGGGTCTCCGGAGGCACGGCAAGGCGATCGGCAGCGGTTGGCGAGAAGAAGTGGGGCAGATCGGCACCGCCCTGTCAACGCAAACCGGCGCCGTTTCGTAACGAACGCGTTAGCCCTCGCGCATGCGAAAAGGGGCGGCCCTGCGGCCGCCCCTCCTGCTGTTCCAGCCCGGGGGCCGGACCTCGATCCCGGAGGATCAGAAGTCCATGTCGCCGCCCATGCCGCCCATGCCGCCCGGAGCGCCGGCCGGAGCCTTCTTCTCCGGACGCTCGGCGATCATCGCCTCGGTGGTGATCAGCAGGGCGGCGATGGAGGCCGCGTCCTGCAGGGCGGTGCGGACGACCTTGGTCGGGTCGATGATGCCGGCGTCGACGAGGTTCTTGTACTCGTCGAGCTGGGCGTCATAGCCGTACTCGTAGGTGCCGTCGCGCAGGACCTCACCGGCGATCACGGCGCCGTCCTTGCCGGCATTCTCGGCGATCTGCTTCAGCGGCACCTGGATGGCGCGGCGAACGATCTCGATGCCGACATGCTGGTCGTTGTTGTCGCCCTTCAGGTCGGCGAGCTTGCCGGCGGCGCGCAGCAGGGCCACGCCACCACCCGGCACGATGCCTTCCTCGACCGCGGCGCGGGTCGCGTGCAGCGCGTCGTCGACGCGGTCCTTGCGCTCCTTCACCTCGACCTCGGTGGAGCCACCGACACGGATGACGGCGACGCCACCGGCCAGCTTCGCCAGGCGCTCCTGCAGCTTCTCGCGGTCGTAGTCCGAGGTGGTCTCCTCGATCTGCGCCTTGATCTGCTCCACGCGGCCCAGGATGTCGTCCTTGGCGCCGGCGCCATCGACGATCGTGGTGTTCTCCTTCTCGATGCGGATGGTCTTGGCCTGACCCAGCATGTCGAGCGTGACGGTCTCGAGCTTGATGCCGAGATCCTCGGAGATCACCTGGCCACCGGTCAGGATCGCGATGTCCTCGAGCATCGCCTTGCGGCGGTCACCGAAGCCCGGGGCCTTCACGGCGGCGATCTTCAGGCCACCGCGCAGCTTGTTGACGACCAGGGTGGCCAGGGCCTCGCCCTCGACATCCTCGGCCACGATCACCAGCGGACGGCCGGACTGCACGACGCTCTCCAGCAGCGGCAGCATCGGCTGCAGCTGGGACAGCTTCTTCTCGTGGATCAGGATGTAGGGGTTCTCGAGCTCGGCGATCATCTTCTCCGCATTCGTGATGAAGTACGGGGAGACATAGCCGCGGTCGAACTGCATGCCCTCGACGACGTCGAGCTCGGTCTGGATGCCCTTGGCCTCCTCGACCGTGATCACGCCCTCGTTGCCGACCTTCTCCATCGCCTGGGCGATCATCTCGCCGATCTCGGACTCGCCGTTGGCGGACAGCGTGCCGACCTGGGCGACCTCACCGGAGGTGGTGATCTTCTTGGTCTTGGCCTTCAGCTCCTCGACGACGACGGCCACCGCCTTGTCGACGCCACGCTTCAGGTCCATCGGGTTCATGCCGGCGGCCACGGCCTTGGCGCCCTCGCGGACGATGGCCTGGGCCAGCACGGTCGCGGTGGTGGTGCCGTCACCGGCCAGGTCGTTCTGCTTCGAGGCCACTTCGCGCACCATCTGCGCGCCCATGTTCTCGAACTTGTCGGCCAGCTCGATTTCCTTGGCGACCGTCACACCGTCCTTGGTGATGCGCGGCGCGCCGAAGGACTTGTCGATGACGACGTTGCGGCCCTTCGGGCCCAGCGTCACCTTGACGGCATCGGCCAGGATATCGACGCCGCGCAGCATCCGCTCGCGGGCACCGGCGCCGAACTTAACGTCCTTAGCAGCCATGATTCTCTACCTCTGTTCTGATCGGTTCGTGGGAAACGGGGGTCCGCAGGCTCAGGCCGCGATCACGCCCATCAGGTCGGATTCCTTCATGATCAGGAGCTCCTCGCCGGAGATCTTGACCTCGGTGCCGGACCACTTGCCGAACAGGACACGGTCGCCGACCTTCACGTCGAGGGCGACGAGGTCACCCTTCTCGTTGCGCGCGCCGGAGCCGACGGCGACGATCTCGCCTTCCTGCGGCTTCTCCTTGGCGGTGTCGGGGATGATGATGCCCCCCGCGGTCTTCTCCTCGGCGGTCAGCCGGCGGACGACGACGCGGTCATGCAAAGGACGGAAATTCATTGGCCCTCTCCTGACGCCCTATTGTGGCGCATTCAGCGACGGTTGCCTCTCCGGCCGGCGAGCCTGTTAGCACTCACTCCCGGAGAGTGCTGACGATCTAGGGCGCTCCTCGGAGGTCGTCAAGTGTTCGGCAGCACTCTTTGTCGAAGAGTGCCAAAGCATTGAAACCAGACGGTTTTTCTTGTCATCCGCCGGTCACGCCATGGCATGCTCTCCTGGCCCGAAAGGGGAACAGAACGGCCCGAAGGCCGGGCCGGCTACCAGAACGGAGACGATCGCCCATGCTGCTGCGGGATATCGAAGGCTTCGTCCGAATCCCGGATTGGCGCCTGACCACCGCCGAGATCCTCTACCACCTGCCCGATCATCCGGGCCTGCTGCAGAGCTTCGTCTGGCAGAAGGTGGATCATGCGCCCCGCTTCCCGGAGCTCCACCGCTTCCTGGCCTTCTGGCAGCGGGAGATCCACGGTCCGCTGCACTCCGTGCGGGTAGCGTCGAGCGCCCTGACCCGGCCCGCCGAATTTCGGTACGCCGAGGGCCAGTTCAACCTGCACTGAGAAGAAAACCGGCCGATTCCCCGTTCACGTCAGGAGCAGGAGCAGCGCCGAGAGCGTCACGGTGGAGAGCAGCGTCGCGATCAACACCGTGGCGCCGGAGCGCTCGGCACCGCTCATGTAGCGCCGCGCCAGGAAGAAGGCATTGGCGCCGGTCGGCATGGCGGCGGTGAGCACCGCCACGGCCAGCGCCTCCCCCCCCAGCCCGAGCGCCAGCCCGGCACCCCAGACCAGCCCCGGCATGAAGGCCAGCTTGAGGCCGCAGCCCATCAGCGCCTCGGGCCAGTCGCGCCGGGCATTGAAGGAGAGCAGGCTGGCGCCCAGGGTGAACAGCGCCACGGGCGGCCCCGCCTGCCCCACCAGGTCGAGGAAGCGGCGCGCGGTGGCCGGCACTGGAATGCCGGCCAGCGTGACCAGCAGACCGAGCAGCACCGCCAGCACGATCGGGTTGCGCAGCACGGCGAGCAGCGTCGGCTTCAGGATCCGCGTCATCGAGGCCTGGCTGCTGTGCGCGAGCTCGGCCACCACCGTGGCCAGCGGCAACAGGATCAGCGAATGCAGGGCCAGGATGCCCAGCAGCAGCGCCAGCCCGCTCTGGCCGAAGACCGCCAGGATGACCGGGATGCCGATCATGTTGGTATTGCCGAAGCTGCAGTTGAGGGCGAAGGAGCCGGCCTCGGAGAGCCGCAGCCGCAGCAGCCGCCACCCCAGCAGCAGGGCCAGGCCATAGGTCGTCAGACAGCCGGCGAAGAACGCCACCGCCACCACCCCGCCGCCGGAATGGGGCGAGGTGGCGCCGGCGAAGAGCAGGGCCGGCATGGCCAGCTTGAAGGCGAAGTCGTTGAGGCCGCGCAGCCCTTCCTCGCTCACCCAGCGCCGCCGGGCGAAGAGATAACCGAGGCCGATCAGGGCGAAGATCGGCCCCAGGACATGCAGCAGCATGACCGGCCCGCCCATCGTCAGGGCTTCAGCAGTTCATCGATGAAGGCGGGCAGCCAAGGCTGGCGGGCGCGGGCGCAGCGCGCCGCATGCAGGATCGACCGCGCCTCCGCCACCGTCTCGTGGAAGTCGTTGTTCACGAGCACATGGTCGAAATCCGCCCAGTGGCTGATCTCGTCCCGCGCCGCCTGCATGCGGCGGGCGATCTCCTCCGGCGAATCCTGACCCCGCCCGTGCAGCCGGCGTTCCAGCTCCGCCAGGCTCGGCGGCAGCAGGAACAGGCTGACCACATCCGCCGGCAAAGCCGCGCGCAGCAGGCGGTGGCCCTGCCAGTCGATGTCGAAGAGCACGTCCCGCCCGGCCGCCAGCGCCTCTTCCACCGGGGCGCGCGGCGTGCCGTAGCGGCGGCCGAAGACCCGGGCCGATTCCAGCAGCGCGCCGGATGCCTCCATGGCCTCGAACTCCGCCATGCTGCGGAAGAAGTAATGGACCCCCTCCTGCTCGCCCGGGCGCGGCGCCCGCGTGGTGGCGCTGACGGAGAGGCGGAGATCCTTCTCCCGCTCCAGCAGCGCCCGGCTGACCGAGGATTTGCCGGCCCCCGAGGGCGCGGCGAGGACGAGGCAGAGGCCCCGGCGGGAGATCCGGTTCATTCGACGTTCGCCGCCTGCTCGCGCAGCCGCTCCAGCGCGGCCTTCAGGTCCAGGGCGATGCGGGTCAGCCCCAGGCTGGCCGACTTGGCCCCCAGCGTGTTCGATTCGCGGCCGAACTCCTGGGTCAGGAACTCCAGCCTGCGGCCCACCGGCCCGGGTTCCGCGAGCAGGGCGCGGGCTGCGGCCAGATGCGCGCCGAGCCGGTCCAGCTCCTCCCGCACGTCGGATTTCTGCGCCAGCAACGCCACTTCCGCCGCCAACCGTTCCTCCGGCACCCGGCGCTCGCCTTCCAGCATCTCGGCCAGCGCCGCCCGCAGCCGGGCCCGGTGCGCGGCGGGCTGGGCGGCGGCCTCGCCCAGCGCCACCTCGCGCAGGGCGGCGATCTCGTCGAGCAGGGTGGCGAGGATGGCGGCGAGCTTCTCCCCCTCCCCCCGGCGGGCGGCCGCCAGATCGTCGAGCGCCAGGGCGAAGGCCCGGGAGAGCACGGCTCGCCGGGCCTCCTCCTCGCCCGCGGCGGGATCGGCCGCTTCGGCCCGCAGCACGCCCGGCAGGGCCAGCACCGCCTCGGCGCGCGGCGGCGGGCAGCCGGGGATGCGCGCGGCCACCGCCAGGACGAGCTGGATGGCCTGCTCCAGCGCCGCCGGATCCGGCGTCAGGCGGGGCCGCTGCTCCTCCCTCTTCAGGGACAGCGTGGCGGAGATGTTGCCCCGCTTGAAGCGCACCCCCACGGCCTCGCGCAGCGGTGCCTCCAGAGGATCCAGCCCGGGCGGCAGGCGCAGGCGCAGATCCAGCCCGCGCCCGTTGACGCTGCGCAGTTCCCACACGAAACCCGTACCGTCCGGCAGGGCTCCCGACTGCCGGGCGAAGCCGGTCATCGACGAAATGGCCATGACCGGCCTTCTCTTCCCCTCCGGCACAGGATGCAAGACATGGCGCGCCGAGACTGGACGACGATCGCCATCACCGGCGCCTCCTCCGGCCTTGGCCTGGCTCTGGCCCTGGGCTGTGCCCGGCCCGGCGTGACGCTGCATCTGACGGGACGGGACGAGGCCCGCCTCGCCGGCGCGGCCAACCGCTGCCGCGCCGCCGGAGCCCAGGTGCGCGAGACCACGCTCGATGTGCGCGATGCCGGGTCGGCGGCCCGCTGGGTGGAGGGGATGGATCGGCTGGACCTGCTGGTCGCCAATGCCGGCGTCTCCGGCGGCACCGGCGGGGTGGCGGAACCGTCCGGGCAGACCCGGGCGATCTTCGCGACGAACGTCACCGGTGTGCTGAACACCGCCCTGCCCGCCCTGGACAGGATGGCGGCGCAGCCGCCGGGCGCCGACGGCATCCGCGGCCGGGTGGCGGTCATCGCCTCGGTCGCCGCTTTCGTCGCCACGCCGGGCGCCGCCGCCTACTGCGCCAGCAAGGCCGCCGTGCAGCGCTGGGCCGAGGCGCATGACGCGACCGAGCGTCACCGGGGGCTGCGCATCCACGCCGTCTGCCCGGGCTATATCCGCACCCCGATGACGGCGGTGAACGACTTCCCGATGCCCTTCCTGCTGACACCGGAGGCGGCGGCGCGGCGCGTCCTGCGGGGCATCGAGGCCGGCCGGGCGCGAATCGCCTTCCCCTGGCCGACCTATGCCATGGCCCGCCTGGCCGGCGCCCTGCCCATGGCGCTGCGCGCCGCCATCGCCGCCCGCCTGCCCGCCAAGCCGGTGGGACGAGGCTGAACAGCCGGCCTAGGGCGTGGCCCTGCGTCGCTCGATGGCGCGCCACCGGGCGACGTTGCGGTTGTGCTCCTCGAGGGTCCGGGCGAAGGCATGGCCGCCGGTGCCGTCGGCCACGAAGTAGAGGTCGTCGGTGCTGTCGGGCCGCAGCACCGCGCGCAGCGACTCGATTCCGGGGCTGGCGATCGGCCCGGGCGGCAGCCCGCGGTTGCGGTAGGTGTTGAACGGATGCTCGCGGTCCAGGTCGGCCCGGGTCAGCGCCCGGTCCAGCACGGCGCCGTCGGCCGCGGCATAGGCCACCGTCGGGTCCGATTGCAGGGGCATGTTGCGGCGGAGGCGATTGATGAAGACCGCCGCCACCCGCCCCCGCTCCTCGGGCATCCCGGTCTCCCGCTCGACGATGGAGGCCAGCACCAGGGCCTCTCGCGGGCTGGCCAGGGGCAGATCCGGGGCCCGCTCCTTCCACAACCGGTCCAGCGCCTCGCGCATGGCGGCGGCGGCACGCCGCACCACGCCGGCGCGGTTGTCGCCCCAGCTATAGGCATAGGTCTCCGGCAACAGCTCGCCCTCGTCGATGGTCGGCAGGTCGCCATACAGGCCCTCCGCCTGCTGCAGGATCGCCGCCATCTGCCGGGCGGTCAGACCTTCCGGCAGAGTCAGACGGCGCTGCACCGGGCGCGCGGTGCGGAGCACGGCCAGCACGTCGCGCAGGGAACCCTGGGCGGGAAAGAGGAACTCGCCGGCCCGCAGCGGCCCCTCCTCCCGCGTCAGCCAGACGGCCGCGGCGAAGAGGCGCGGATCACGGATCACCCCTCGCTCGGCCAGGGTCGCGCCGATGGTCTGGACACCGCCGCCGCGCTCGACCACCACCGGCGTCGCCTGCGCCAACGGGCCTGGCGCCGACCAGCTGCGCCAGCCCCACCAGGCCGTTCCGGCGCCGGCCACGACCAGGAGAAGAAATAGGGTCAGCAGGAACATCCAGAACTTGCGCAAGATCGGCCCTCCTCGTCGGCAAGCGGGGAAGGAGGCTGAGCCAGGGCCGCGAGCCCTCCACCCACCCGATGCTCAGATGGGGCTGGCCGGGCGGAGGGGAAGAACCTGCCGCCCGGCCGGAAGTGCCTCAGCCCGCCTTGCGGAACAGGATGCTGGCATTGGTGCCGCCGAAGCCGAAGCTGTTCGACAGCGCCACGTCGATCGGCCGCTCCTGCGGCTGCAGCGCCACCCGGTCGATCACGCTCTCCCGCGAGGGCTTGCGCAGGTTGAGGGTGGGCGGCGCCACCCCGTCCCGGATGGCGAGGATGGAGAAGACCCCTTCCACGGCGCCGGCGGCCCCGAGCAGATGCCCGATCGCCGACTTGGTGGAGGACATGGCGAGGCCACGCGCGGCCTCGCCAAAAAGCCGCTCGACCGCTTCCAGCTCCAGGTCGTCGCCCAGCGGCGTCGAGGTGCCGTGGGCATTGACGTACTGGATCTGCTCCGGGGTGACGCCGGCGTCGCGCAACGCCGCCTTCATGGCCCGGAAGGCGCCTTCATGGCCCTCGGCCGGGGCGGTGATGTGATAGGCATCGCCCGACATGCCGTAGCCCAGGACCTCGGCGTAGATCTTGGCGCCGCGCTTCCTGGCGTGCTCGTACTCCTCGAGCACCAGGATACCGGCGCCCTCGCCCATGACGAAGCCGTCGCGACCTTCGTCCCAGGGGCGCGAGGCCTCCTGCGGCGTGTCGTTGTAGCCGGTCGAGAGGGCACGGGCGGCGCAGAAGCCGGCCATGCCGATATCGCTGATCGCCGCCTCGGTGCCGCCGGCGACCATGACATCGGCATCGCCCAACGCGATCAGCCGTGCCGCGTCGCCCAGCGCGTGCACGCCGGTGGCGCAGGCCGTGACCACGGCGTGGTTCGGTCCCTTGAAGCCGTATTTGATCGAGACATGGCCGGAGGCCAGGTTGATCAGCGCCGAGGGAATGAAGAAGGGCGACAGACGGCGGGCCTTGCCGGCCCCGACCAGCAGGGCGTTCTCGGCGATGGCGGGCAGGCCGCCGATGCCGGAGCCGATCATCACGCCGGTGGCGTTCCGATCCGCCTCACCCTCGGGCATCCATCCCGAATCCTCGACCGCCTCCGTCGCCGCCACGAGGGCGAGCTGGATGAAGCGGTCCATCTTCTTCTGGTCCTTGACCGGGACCCACTCGTTGAAGTCGAGCTTTCCCTCGGTCTTGGCGCCAGCCGGAACCTCGCCGGCGATACGCGCCGGCAGGTCCTTGGCATCGAAGAGGCTGATCGGGCCGATGCCGCTCTCGCTGGCGAGCATCCGCCGCCACACATGATCGACGCCGACGCCGAGCGGGCATGCAATGCCCATCCCGGTGACGACGACGCGTCGCGGCGTCGTCAGAGAACCGAACACGCGTTATCTCCCCCAGACGTCTACTTGCGCGGCGCGAATGGAAGGCCCTCAGGCGGCCTTCTGCGCCTCGATATAGTCGATCGCGTCCTTGACGGTCGTGATCTTCTCGGCCGCGTCGTCGGGAATCTCGACGCCAAAGGCCTCCTCGAAGGCCATCACCAGCTCGACGGTGTCGAGGCTGTCGGCCCCCAGGTCGTCGATGAACGACGCCTCGGACGTGACCTTGGCTTCCTCGACGCCGAGGTGCTCGACAACGATCTTCTTCACCTTCTCGGCGGTATCGCTCATCGCCCGAGTCTCTCCTGCTTGCAGACGCTGCCGGCATTCCGGACGGGGACCGCCCCCGTCGTCGACCTGCGCGGCATTAACATGGAAGCAAGCCGGGGAACAGATTTCCCGGCCGTTCCGTTTCAGGTCATCGCCATCCCGCCGTTCACGTGCAGGGTGGCGCCGGTGACCCAGCCGGCGGCATCGGATGCCAGATAGGCAACCGCGGCCGCGATATCAGTGGCCTCGCCCATGCGGCCCAGCGGAATCCGCTCCATCAGCCGAGCCTTCTGCTGCTCGTTGAGCGCATCGGTCATCGGGGTGCGCACGAAGCCGGGCGCCACGACATTCACCGTGATGCCACGGCTGGCCACTTCCTGGGCCAGCGACTTGCTCATGCCGATCAGCCCGGCCTTGGCGGCCGCATAGTTCGCCTGGCCGGGATTGCCGGTGACGCCGACGATCGAGGCGATCGAGACGATCCGGCCTGAGCGACGCTTCATCATGCCGCGCAGCGAGGCGCGCGCCAGCCGGAACGGCGCCGCCAGATCGACCTCCAGCACGTCCGACCAGTCCTGGTCGGACATCCGCATGGCCAAGCCGTCCCGGGTGAAGCCGGCATTGTTGACCAGGATGTCGAGCCGCCCGAGCTCCGCCTCGACCTTCTCGATCAGCGCCTGCGGCGCGGCGGGGTCGGACAGATTGGCCGGCGCCATCAGCGCGCCCTCGCCCAGCTCGTCGGCCAGCTCGCGCAGCACCGCCTCACGCGTGCCCGAGAGCGCCACCTTCGCGCCCTGCGCATGGAGCGCGCGGGCGATTGCGGCGCCGATGCCGCCCGTGGCGCCGGTCACCAGCGCCACCTTTCCATCCAGTCCGAACATGCCGCTCATCGCCTCACAACGTCTTGAGGAAGGCTTCGATCTCGGCGGGCGTGCCCACCGACAGGGCCGCGGCCTCCGGCGCCAGACGGCGCATCAGGCCGGTCAGCACCTTGCCGGCGCCGATCTCGACGAATCGGTCGCAGCCCAGCTCGACCATGGTGCCCACGCATTCCCGCCAGCGCACCGTGCCGGTCACCTGCCGGACAAGCAATTCGCGGATCTCGGCCGGGTCCGTCGCCTTCGCGGCGGTGACATTGGCCACCACCGGCACCAGCGGTGGGCGCAGCTCGGCCAGGGCCAGCGCCTCGGCCATGGCGTCGGCGGCGGGCGCCATCAGGGCGGAATGGAAGGGCGCCGAGACGGGCAGCAGCATGGCACGCTTGATGCCCTCGGCCTTGGCGAGGGCGACGGCCCGCTCCACGGCGCCGCGATGGCCGGAGATCACCACCTGGCCGCCGCCATTGTCGTTGGCCGCCTCGACCACCTCGGTGCCCTCCGGCCCCTCGGCGGCGCGTTCGCAGATCGCCTGGGCCTGGGCCATCTCGGCGCCGAGCAGCGCCGCCATGGCGCCGAGGCCGGCCGGCACCGCCTTCTGCATGGCCTCGCCGCGCAGCCGCAGCAGGCGGGCGGCGGTCGGCACGTCGAGGCTCTGCGCCGCGGCCAGCGCGCTGTATTCGCCGAGCGAATGTCCGGCGACCAGGGCCACCTGCGACTTCAGGTCGAAGCCGCCCTCCTGCTCCAGCACGCGCATGACCGCCAGGCTGACGGCCATCAGCGCCGGCTGCGCGTTGGCGGTCAGGGTCAGCTCCTCGGCCGGCCCCTCGAACATCAGGCGGGAGAGGTTCTGCCGCAGCGTCTCGTCCACCGCCTCGAAGACCTCGCGGGCGGGGGCGAAGGCCTGGGCCAGCTCGCGGCCCATGCCGGGCGCCTGGCTGCCCTGGCCGGGAAAGACGAAGGCGATCGGCATGGCGGTGTCGGCTTTCCTCTGCGCTGACAGCCGGCCGGCAGGCCGGATCCGGCGACAATCCCTGTGTGGAGCCGGGCGGGGTAATGGCGCTGCCCCCCGGTGTCAACAATCGAGCGTCATCGGGATGTCATCCCGAGCCCCCCTGGGAGGGCCCTGGCCGCCCGCGCTCCCGCGATGACGGCGAAGCCCCGCGGCCACGGCATGGCCGGCGCGCCCTGTGGATAAGGCGGTTTACGCGGCGGGGCAATTATGGTTTACGCAGCGCCACCCTGCCGGGCGCGGAGGCATCGCGCCCGGCTATGCCCGTTTGCGCTCTCCGGCATGGGCCGGAGCAGGCTTGGGCTGAGACAGCCACAGGGAGATCCCATGCCGTTGTATGAGACCGTGCTGATCGCACGAAACGACCTGACGCAGCAGCAGGTCGAGGCCATCACCGACCAGGTCGCGGGCGTCGTCACCGAGGCCGGTGGCGAGGTCAAGAAGCGCGAGTACTGGGGCCTTCGGGGCCTGGCCTACCGCATCAAGAAGAACCGCAAGGGGCACTACATGCTCCTCGGCCTCGACTGCCCGGCGGCCGCCGAGCAGGAAGTGGCCCGCCAGCTCGGCCTGAATGAGGACGTGCTGCGCCACATGACGCTGCGCGTCGAGACGATCGACGAGGCGCCCTCCGCCATCCTGGCCAAGCGCGGCGACGACCGCGAGCGCGACCGCGGCTTCCGTGGCCCGCGCCCGCCGGCGGGGCGCTTCTCCTCCGGCCGCACGCGTGAGCGCAACGACGACCGTGAGGAGTATCGCGCCCGCTCGCGCGATGATTCCGAGAACACCGGCGGCGAGGAGTAATCCATCATGTCCGACACCAGCGAACCGAACATCGCCGCCCGTCGCCCCGCCGTGGGCGCCCGCCGGCCCTTCTATCGCCGCCGCAAGTCCTGCCCCTTCTCCGGCCCGAACGCGCCGAAGATCGACTACAAGGACGTGCGCCTGCTCTCCCGCTTCCTGAGCGAGCGGGGCAAGATCGTCCCGTCCCGGATCACCGCCGTGTCGGGGAAGAAGCAGCGCGAGCTGGCCAATGCCATCAAGCGCGCGCGCTTCCTGGCGCTGCTGCCCTACGTCATCAACGACTGACGGCAGCGGACGGGATTCAGGATCTCTGAGGCAGGCACAGCCGTGGCAGCGGGACACCCCCGAGGGAATTTTCCCACCGGTCTGATCGACGATCCCCGCCTGCTGGCGGGGGCGGCGGCGGGGCTCGTCTCGGCGCTGGCCACGCTCTGGGCGCTGCGCGGCCTTCCGGGAGGGCTCGGCCTGTTCTGGCTCTCCCCCTTGCCGCTCTTCCTGGCCGGGCTCGGCTTCGGCGGCATCGCCACGACCCTCGCCATTCCGGTGGGCGGCGCGGCGCTGCTGCTGGCCGGGCCGGGCTGGGTCGCCCTTCTGCTCTGGCTGGTGCTCTATGCCCTGCCGGCCTGGATGCTGGTGGCCCTCGGCCTGCGGCCCGGGCCGCGCCTCGTGCTGACGGCACCGCTGGCGCTGCTGGGCCTCTGGCCGGCCTTCGTGACCCTGGCCGCGAGCCTCGCGGCGGGGGAGCATGGCGGGCTGGAGGCGGTGCTGCACGAGGCCGTCCGCGACGGCCTGGAGCGCATGGGCGGCGGGGTGTCGGAGCCGATGGTCGAGCAGATCGTCCGCCTCATGCCCGGGGCGCTGGCGCTTTGGGTCGGGCTGGCGCTGCTGGCCAACGCGGCCGGCGCGCAGGGCTTCCTGCAGCGCCGCGGCCTGGCCCTGGCGCCGGCGCCGCGCTGGCGGTCGGGCCGGTTGCCCGGCTGGTATCCGGCCCTCCCGGCCCTGGCCGGACTGGCCTGGCTGGTGGCCGACGAGGCCGACGCCATGCTGCCGCTGTCGCTCTGCCTGGTGCTCTCGGTGCCGCTGCTGCTGCAGGGGCTGGCCGCGATGCACACGCGGCTGGCCTCCTTCAGCGGCCGGCTGCCGGTGCTGATCCTGCTCTATGTCCTGATTCTCGTCTTCAGCCTGCCGGGCGCCGTGATCCTCGTGGCGCTCGGCCTCCTCGAACAGTACGGGCGCCGCAACCCGCCCGCCAACATGTGAGATCGGGGTTACACCGATGATCGAAGTCATCCTGATGCAGCGGGTCGACAAGCTCGGCCAGATGGGCGAGCTGGTGAAGGTCCGCCCTGGCTATGCCCGCAACTTCCTGCTCCCGCAGGGCAAGGCGATCCGCGCCAACAAGGACAATCTGGCCCGGTTCGAGCGCGAGCGCGTTCAGCTGGAAGCCCAGAACCTGAAGCGCCGCGAGGAAGCCGAGCGCATCGCCGAGCGGATGGACGGCCTCACGGTCGTCATCATCCGCCAGGCGGGCGAGGCCGGCGGCCTCTATGGCTCTGTGTCCGGCCGCGACATCGCCGAGGCCTGCCGGGAAGCCGGCCTGACCATCTTCCGCAACCAGGTGTTGCTGGAGCAGCCGATCAAGACCGTGGGCCTGACCCAGGTTCGCGTCGCGCTGCATCCGGAGGTGGATCTGTTCGTGACGGTGAACGTCGCCCGTTCCCCGGAAGAGGCCGAGAAGCAGGCGCGCGGCGAGGATCTTCGCGCCGAGCAGCAGGCCGAGGAGGAGAGCCTGGAGGCCGAGCTGGCCGCCGAGCTGTCCGAGCTGGGCGCCGCCAGCGAAGAGTAAGACCGGCCCCGGCCTCCACCGAGGCCACGGACGCGTCGAGAGGGGGGAGTGCCGGACAGGCGCTCCCCCTTTTGTCGTCGCGGAGGTCCGCCGGCGGCATCCTCCGGTGGGCCGGCATGATTTGGGGGGCCATCGGCCTCGCCCCCGCGTGACTGGACAGCCCTCGCGACCTTTCCCCAACATGCGGGATCGTGGTGAGCAGCGAGGGCCCAGACATGCCGTTTGATCGTGTGCTGTCCCGTATGATCCGTCACGGGCGGCTGACCGTTCGCTACCCGGACGGCGTGGAACGCCGCTACGGTGGCCAGGACGGGCCTTCCGCCGCCTTCGAGATCCGCAGCCGGCGCGCCGAGTGGCGGCTGGTGACCAATCCGGGCCTGGCCTTCGGCGAAGGCTACATGAACGGCGAGATCCGCCCGGTCGGCAGCACGCTCTACGAGGTGATGGACCTGCTGGTCCTCAACCTGATGGAAGCCGGGCACCCGGGGGAGCGGGTGATGGAGAAGCTGCGCTGGCTGCGCCGCCGCTTCGACCAGCTGAACCCGGCGGGGCGCGCGCGCCGCAACGTCGCCCATCACTACGACCTGAACGGACGCCTCTACGCCCTCTTCCTGGACCGCGACCGGCAGTACTCCTGCGCCTATTTCCCGACCGGCGAGGAGTCCCTGGAGGAGGCGCAGCTGCTGAAGAAGCGGCACATCGCCGCTAAGCTGAAGCTCGACCATCCTGACCTCCATGTCCTCGACATCGGCTGCGGATGGGGGGGCATGGCCCTGCACCTGGCGCGGGAGCATGGCGTCCGCGTCACCGGCATCACCCTCTCCACCGAGCAGCTGGAGGTGGCCCGCGGCCGCGCCGCCGAGGCCGGCCTGGCCGATCGCGTGCGCTTCGAGCTGATGGACTACCGCGACTGGCGTGAGCCGGTGGACCGGATCGTCTCGGTCGGCATGTTCGAGCATGTCGGCGTGGATCATTACCGCCGCTTCTTCCGCAGCCTGCGCGCGGCCCTGAAGCCTGACGGGGTGGCGCTGATCCACGCCATCGGCCGCAGCGACGGGCCGGGCAGCACCAACCCCTGGATCGCCAAGTACATCTTTCCGGGCGGCTACTCCCCGGCCCTCTCCGAGGTGCTGCCGCATGTCGAGAAGTCCGGCCTCTGGACGACCGATATCGAGATCCTGCGGCTGCACTACGCGCAGACCCTGGCGCATTGGCGCCGCCGCTTCGCCGCCAACCGGGACGCCATCCAGAGCCTCTATGACGAACGCTTCTGCCGCATGTTCGAATTCTACCTGATCGGCTCCGAGCTGGCCTTCCGGCGCATGGGGCATATGAACTGGCAGTTGCAGCTCACCCGCTCGCCCGAGACGCTGCCGCTGACGCGGGACTACATGCAGGCGGCCGAGCGGGCGGCGGCGGAAAGCGCGCAGGCGCAGGGGCGGACCGGCGGCGAGATGGCCTGCCGCCCGCGGCCCTGAGGGGCGGCCGCCGGGCGGTGTGCCGGGCCGGCGGCACAATTCCCAATCCGGAACATCCCCGTTATCCACAGCCCCCGGTTTCCACCCCGACGGCCTCTCGGGCTAAGTAGGGGGGATGAACAGCGTTCCCCCTCCCGGAGACGGGCTGATCGGCCTGTCGCAGCGGCAGCCCCCGGCGAATGCGCAGGCCGAGCAGGCGCTGCTGGGAGCGCTGCTGGCCAACAACAAGGCCTATGAGCGGGTTTCCGAGTTCCTGGCGCCCGAGCATTTCGCCCATGCCGTGCATGGCCGCATCTACGCCGCCATCCAACGCCGGATCGAGGCGGGCCAGCTCGCCGACGCGGTGACGCTGCGCGCCGAGTTCGAGCATTCCGGCGTGCTGCAGGAGGTGGGCGGGAGCGCCTATCTGGCCGAGCTGCTGACCGCCATGGTCGGCATCATCAATGCCGGCGAATATGGCCGCGTCATCCATGACGCCTGGCTGCGGCGGCAGCTCATCGACCTGGGCGAGACGGTGGTGAACCGCGCCTTCGGCGCCGAGGCCGAGCTGGGCGCCAAGGAGCAGCTGGAAGCGGCCGAGCAGGCGCTCTTCGACCTCGCCAAGGATGGCGGCTCGGAGGGCGGCTTCGTCACCTTCGGCCGGGCGCTGACCGAGGCCGTCACCATGGCGGAGAAGGCCTTCACCAGCGGCGGCGGCGTCTCCGGCCTGCCCTCGGGCCTGCGCGACCTCGACGCCAAGACGGGCGGGCTGCACCCCTCTGACCTCGTCATCCTCGCCGGCCGCCCGGGCATGGGCAAGACGGCGCTGGCCACCAAGATCGCCTTCGGCGCCGCCAAGTCCCTCCTGCGCGCCGCCGAGGACGAGCACGGGCCCGGCGCCGTGCCCAAGGGCGGCTGCGCCATCTTCTCGCTGGAAATGAGCGCCGACCAGCTCGCCACCCGCCTGCTCTCGGAGGAGGCGCGGGTCTCGGGCGACCGCATCCGCCGCGGCGAGATCCAGCAGCGCGACTTCGACCGCTTCGTCGAGGTCAGCCGTGAGCTGGCCCGCCTGCCGCTCTTCATCGACGACACGCCGGCCATCACCATCTCGGCGCTGCGCACCCGCTGCCGGCGCATCAAGCGCACGCGCGGCCTGGACCTGATCGTGGTCGACTACCTGCAGCTCATGCGCCCGGCCGCCGGCTCCCGCCCCGAGAACCGGGTGCAGGAGATCAGCCAGATCACGCAGGGGCTGAAGGCCATCGCCAAGGAGCTGGCGGTGCCCGTGATCGCCCTCTCGCAGCTGTCCCGCCAGGTGGAGAACCGCGAGGACAAGCGGCCGCAGCTCGCCGACCTGCGCGAATCGGGCTCGATCGAGCAGGATGCCGACATGGTGATGTTCGTCTACCGCGACGACTACTATCTGAAGATGCAGGAACCCAAGGCGGCCGGCTTCGACAATGGGGAGAAGTACGAGAATGCCCTGGCGGCCTGGAAGGAGCGGATGGAGAAGGCCTACAACCGCGCCGACCTGATCGTGGCCAAGCAGCGGCACGGTCCGACCGGCACCATCCCCCTCTTCTTCGAGGCCGAGTTCACCCGCTTCGGCGACCTCGAC
Organism: Pseudoroseomonas sp. WGS1072; assembly: GCF_049340465.1. Taxonomy (NCBI): domain Bacteria; kingdom Pseudomonadati; phylum Pseudomonadota; class Alphaproteobacteria; order Acetobacterales; family Acetobacteraceae; genus Pseudoroseomonas; species Pseudoroseomonas sp. WGS1072. The sequence continues at coordinate 551,773 of NZ_JBMPSU010000001.1, forward strand.
ATCCACCATGGCGGCGCGCATGACGGCTACTGACCCCGGCGAGCGCGCCGGGCTTCTGGAGGTCGACCTCGGCGCCATCGTCGGCAACTGGCAGTCGCTCTGTGAGCGGCATGTGGATGGCGCCGTGGCCGCGGTGGTCAAGGCCGATGCCTATGGCCTCGGCGCCGGGCCGGTGGCCAAGGCCCTGGCGGCCGCCAGCTGCTGGTACTTCTTCGTCGCCCATCTCTCGGAGGGCATCGCCCTGCGGCGCGTGCTGAGCCATGGGCCGATGATCGCGGTGCTGGGTGGCTTCGCGCCGGGCGCCGACCAGGGGGCCGCGCTGACCCCGGTGCTGAACACGCCGCAGGATGTCGCGGCCCACCGGGCCGCCGGCACGACCGGCGCCATCCTGCACCTCGATACCGGGATGGAGCGGCTCGGGCTGGACGCCGCCGGGCTGGCGGGGGTGGGGGATCTCTCGGGGCTGGGGCTGCGCTACGTCATGACCCACCTCGCCTGCGCCGACGAGCCGGACCATCCGCTGAACGCCGAGCAGGCGCGCCGCTTCGCCGCCGGCTGCGCGGCGCTTCCCGGCGTTCCGCGCAGCTTCGCCAATTCCGCCGGCCTGTTCCTGGGCGAGGACTTCGCCTCCGACCTGGCGCGCCCCGGCTGCGCGCTCTACGGCATCAACCCCACTCCGGGCCGCCCCAACCCGATGCGGCAGGCGGTGCGGCTCACCGCGCCCGTCCTGCAGGTGCGCGAGGTACCGGAAGGCGCGACCGTGGGCTACGGCGCCTCCTGGCGGGCGCCACGCCCGAGTCGGATCGCCACCGTCGCCGTGGGCTATGCCGATGGCTATCCCCGCAGCCTTTCAGGTCAGGCCATCGGCAGCCTGGACGGACACCCCGTCCCGCTGGTAGGCCGCGTCTCCATGGACCTCGCCACCTTCGACGTCACCGGCCTGGATGTCGCGCCCGGCGACCGCATCGAGCTGATCGGCGCGGCGCAGACGCCGGACGATGTCGCCGCGCGTGCCGGGACCATCGGCTACGAGATCCTTACCGCCCTCGGCGCCCGCTACCAGCGGCGCTACATCCCGGCATGAACTGGCGCCCCCGAACTTGACCCTCGTCCTGGATTTCCTCGCCGCGATCGGACGCGGCGTCCTGGAGGCCCTCCGTACGGTGGGCGGCATCGTGCTCTTCGCGATGAACGGCGTGTCGCATATCGTGCGGCCGCCCTTCTATCCCCATCTGATCGGCCGCGCCTTCGTCGAGATCGCCTATTTCTCCCTGCCGGTGGTCTCGCTGACGGCGGTCTTCACCGGCATGGTGCTGGCGCTGCAGTCCTATTCGGGCTTCTCGCGCTTCGGCGCCGAGAGCGCCATCGCCAATGTGGTGGTGATCTCCATCACCCGGGAACTGGGGCCGGTGCTGGCCGGGCTGATGGTGGCGGGCCGCATCGGCGCCGCCTTCGCCGCCGAGATCGGCACCATGCGCGTCACCGACCAGATCGACGCGCTGACCACGCTCTCGACCAACCCGATGAAGTACCTGGTGGCGCCCCGCCTGCTGGCGGGCACGCTGGCCATGCCGCTGCTGGTGGTGATCGCCGATATCCTCGGTGTCATGGGCGGCTGGCTCATCGGCACCACCCAGCTCGGCTTCACCTCGACCTCCTATCTGACCTCGACGCTGAACTTCCTGGAGCCGATGGATGTCATCTCCGGCCTGGTGAAGGCGGCGGTCTTCGGCTTCATCATCACGCTGATGGGCTGCTACAGCGGCTATCGCAGCAAGGGCGGCGCGCAGGGCGTCGGCGCGGCCACCACCTCGGCCGTGGTCTCCTCCTCCATCCTCATCCTGGCGCTGGACTATGTCCTGACCGCCCTGTTCTTCGGCGCATGAGCAGCACCCCGAAAATCCGCCTGCGCGGCCTGACCAAGAGCTTCGGCGCCAAGAAGGTGCTGGACGGCGTCGATCTCGATGTCGGGGCCGGGCAGAGCATGGTGATCCTGGGCGGCTCGGGCTCCGGCAAGTCCGTCACCATCAAGTGCATCCTCGGCCTGATCACGCCGGATTCCGGCTCGATCGAGATCGACGGGCACGATGTCCTGACCATGCCCCGGCGCGAGCGCGAGGCGCTGAACGACCGCATCGGCATGCTGTTCCAGAACGCGGCGCTGTTCGACAGCCTGCCGGTCTGGGAGAATGTCTGCTTCAAGCTGCTGGCGCAGAAGCGCGTCACCCGGGCCGAGGCCCGCGGCAAGGCGGCGGAGATCCTGGCCCAGGTCGGGCTCGACGGCAGCGTCGGCGATCTCTCGCCCGCCGAGCTCTCGGGGGGCATGCAGAAGCGCGTCGGCCTGGCGCGCGCCATCGCGGCGCGGCCGGACATCATCTTCTTCGACGAGCCGACCACCGGCCTCGACCCGATCATGGGCGCCGTGATCGACGGGCTGATCGTGGACACCGTGAAGAAGCTGGGCGCGACCGCCGTCTCCATCACCCACGACATGGCCAGCGCACGGCGCATCGGCGACACGGCGGCGATGATCCACAAGGGCCGCATCGTCTGGACCGGCCCCGCCGCGACGCTGGGCCAGACCGGCAATGCCATGGTGGACCAGTTCGCGCGCGGCGAGCGCGAGGGGCCGATCGGGATGGAATTGCGGAAGTAGGCAGGCCGGAGGTCGGAAGGGGGCGCGAGCCCCCTCCCCTGCCCGCCTACCGCTTCAGCAGCAGTTCCGCGATCTGCACCGCGTTCAGCGCCGCGCCCTTCAGCAACTGGTCGCCGGCCACGAACAGGGCGAGCGAACGGCCCGAGGGGTCGCCGATATCGCGGCGGATGCGGCCCACCAGCACATCGTCCTGGCCCGTGGCCTCGGAGGGCATCGGGAAGTGGTTGGCGGCGCGGTCGTCTACCAGGCGCAGGCCCGGCGCGGCGGCCAGCAGTTCGCGCGCCTCCTCCGGCGTCACCACCTCGTCGAACTCCACGGTCAGCGCCATGGCATGCGCGCGCAGCACGGGCACGCGGATGCAGGTGATGCCGATCGGCAGCTCGGGCGCGCCGAGGATGCGGCGGGTCTCCGCCACCACCTTGGTCTCCTCGCCGTTGTAGCCACTCTCCGGGTCCATCTCGGCGTTGTGGCTGAACAGGTTGAAGGCGTAGGGGTGCGGCAGGACCTTGGGCTCGAAGCTCTCGCCCCGGAGATAGGCGGCGGTGGCCTCGCGCAGCTCCTCCATCGCCGCGGCGCCGGCGCCGGAGGCCGCCTGGTAGGTCGCGGCCGTCAGCCGGCGGATGGGGTGGGCGCGGTGCAGCGGCGCCAGGGCAACGGTGGCGATGGCGGCGACGCAGTTCGGGTTGGCGACGATGCCGTGATGCCCGGCCAGGGCGGCCGCGTTCACTTCCGGCACCACCAGCGGCACCTCGGGCTCCATGCGGAAGGCCGAGGAATTGTCCACCACCAGGGCGCCCGCCTTCACCGCGGCGGCGGCGAAGCGCTTGGAGATGCCGGAGCCGGCGGAAAAGAGCGCGATGTCGACGCCCGCGAAACTGTCCTCGGTCAGCGCCTCAACCGTGACGGGCCGGCCCTTGAAGTCGAGCGTCCGGCCCGCCGAGCGCGGCGAGGCCAGCAGCTTCAGCCCGCCGAGCGGGAAGCCCCGGCTCTCCAGGCAGCGCAGCAGCTCGACACCGACGGCGCCGGTGGCGCCGATGATGGCCACCACGGGCGCGGCGGCCTCGACCTGGCGGAAGGCGGCTTCGGCGGGTTCTTCGAGGGACAGCATGATGTCTCTTCCATGGAGGCCGGAGGAGACGGGGCGCCGGTTCCGTCCGGCAAGGCCCCGTCCGTCTCCGGCGGGGCCTTCTGGTGCTATGCCGCGGTGTCGGTCCGCGCAGCCACCAGAGGACGCCCCGCCGGAGCGGTCGTCTTGGTAATGCGCTTGAGGGTGATCGTCACGGACATGCGAGGGATTTTGCCGGCCGGCACGGCGCCGTCAAGAGGCGGCCTGTGCCGCCTGACGCTCGAAAACCACGGTGCTGCCATGCCGTGCCTCCTCCGGCCGGCAGAGCGCGGCGAGCGCGGACGCCACCTCGGCGGGCTGGACGATGCTGGCGGGGTCCTCCCCCGGCATGGCCTGGGCGCGCATCTTGGTCGCCACCACATCAGGGTCGAAGAGGTTCACGCGCAGGGGGGTGTGCTCCACCTCCCGTGCCCAGGTCAGGACCAGATGCTCCATCCCCGCCTTGGTCGCGCCATAGGCGCCCCAGTAGGGCTTGGGCCGCCGTACCCGCCCGGTGGTGACGAAGACGGCCCGGCCGGCGGGCGCGGCGCGCAGCGGCGGGTCGCAGGTGCGGATCAGCCGCCAGCTTGCCGTCAGGTTGACGCCGACCACATCCGCCCAGTCGCGCGGCTGGATATGCGCCACCGGCGTCAGGCTGCCGAGCGCCCCGGCATTGTGCACCAGGATGTCAAGCCGGCCGAAGCGCTCGACCAGGGAGGGGCCGATGACGTCGATCTTGTCGGCCTGCTTCACCAGGTCGAAGGGCAGCAGGGTGGACCCGCCGCCCAGCGCCCGGATCGCGTCGTCGGTCTCCTCCAGCCCCCCCTGGGTGCGCGCCACCAGCACGCAATGCGCCCCCAGCCGGGCCAGCTCGATGGCGGTGGCGGCACCGATGCCACGGCTGGCGCCGGTGATGAGGGCGACCTGCCCGGCGAGCGGCCGCCCCGTCTCTGGCTGTCCTGTCACTGGCCGTTCGCCGCCAGCAGGGCGGGCACGCGCTCGGGATGGCCGACGAGATCGGTCAGCGGAATGGCATAGTCGCCGGTGAAGCAGGCGTCGCAATACTGCGGCGCGCCGCTCTCGCGCCGGGCGTGGCCGAGGGCGCGGTAGAGACCGTCGAGCGAGATGAAGGCCAGGCTGTCGGCGCCGATGATGCGCGCCATCTCCTCGACATCGTGGTTGGCGGCGAGGAGCTTCTCCCGCTCCGGCGTGTCGATGCCATAGAAGCAGGGATGCGTCGTCGGCGGCGAGGAGATGCGCATGTGCACCTCCTTGGCCCCGGCCTGCCGCACCATCTCGACGATCTTCTTGGAGGTGGTGCCGCGGACGATGGAATCGTCCACCAGGATCACCCGCCGCCCCTCGATCATCGGCCGGTTCGCCGAATGCTTCAGCTTCACGCCCAGATTGCGGATCTGGTCGGTCGGCTCGATGAAGGTGCGGCCGACATAGTGGTTGCGGATGATGCCGAGCTCGAAGGGGATGCCGCTCTCGGCGGCGTAGCCCATGGCGGCGGGCACGCCGGAATCGGGCACCGGCACGATGACATCGGCCTCGACATGGCTCTCGCGCGCCAGCTCGGCGCCGATCGACTTGCGCACGCCATAGACCGGCGTGCCTTCCATGACGGAATCCGGCCGGGCGAAGTAGATGTACTCGAAGATGCAGAACCGGCTCTGCTGCCGGCCGAAGGGGTTGATGCTGCGCAGCCCGCTGTCATCGATGACGACGATCTCGCCCGGCTCGATGTCGCGCACGAACTCGGCGCCGACGATGTCGAGGGCGCAGGTCTCGCTGGCCAGCACCATGGCGCCCTCGGGCAGCCGGCCAAGCACCAGCGGGCGGACGCCGAGCGGATCGCGGGCGCCGATCAGGGCGCCGTGATGCAGGGCAATCAGCGAATAGGCCCCCTGCACCTGCTTCAGCGCGTCGATCAGGCGGTCCACCACATTGGCGTAGAGGCTGATGGCGATGAGGTGGACGAAGACCTCCGAATCCGTGGTGCTCTGGAACAGGCAGCCGCGGCGGACCAGGGCGCGCTTGAGGGCCGTCGCATTGGTCAGGTTGCCGTTATGCGCCACGGCGAGGCCGCCGAACTCGAAATCGGCATAGAGCGGCTGGACGTTGCGCAGCGCCGTCTCGCCCGTCGTCGCGTAGCGGTTGTGGCCGACGGCGGCGCGGCCCTTCAGCCCGGCCATCACCTTGGCGTCGCCGAAGATGTCGCCCACCAGCCCGAGGCCGCGATGCGCGTTGAACACGCCCTTCTCCGAGCCCGGATCGGTCAGGGCGACGACACCCGAGGCCTCCTGCCCGCGATGCTGCAGGGCATGCAACCCGAGGGCGGTCAGCGCCGCGGCATCCGAGGCGTTCCAGACACCGAAGACGCCGCATTCCTCGTGGAAGCCGTCGTCTTCATCCCAGGGGTTGGTGGAGGGCAGGGGCTGCATCGGTGTCCTCGCTACCGGCCTCGCGCCGGGGGCCGCAGCAGCTCGTCCATGCCGGGGATGCTGCGCTGCGGCAAATCGGGAAGTCGCGGGCGATACTCCGGCGGAAGCCACGAGACAAGCGTCCCGGCGCCATCCGCCACCAGGGGTAGGGTCCGTGCGTCGCGCACCGGCTCCGGCCAGCGATCGACAGCGGGAAGCAACAGCCCGCCGACGATATAGGCGAGGACGACCAGGAAAGCACCCCGCGCGAGACCGAAGACCATGCCGAGGGCGCGGTCCAGACCCCCGAGCACGGAAGCCCGCACCCTGCCGGCGAACCAGCCGATCATCAGCTTGAGCACCACGAGGGCAACCAGGAAGACACCGCCGAGCGCGATGATCTCGGCCAGCCAGTCCGGCTCGACCCAGGTCTTCACCAGCGGCCCGGTGCCGGGCAGCATGTAGAGCGCGAAGAGCACGGCGCCGGCCCAGGCGCCGACGCCCAGCACCTCCTGCACCAGCCCGCGAAAGAAGGCGATGAGCGCCGAGAGGGCGAGCACCGCGAGGACAATGCCGTCCACCCAGGTCATCGGCGCCAGCCTATAGCCAAGCCCTGTCCGGCTGTCACTCTTCCTCTGGCCCTTCCGGCGGAGCCTCCGCCCCGGCCCGCGCCGCCCCGGCCTGGCCCGCCGCCGCCGCGGCGATCGGGGCCACCAGATCCGCCAGATGCCCGACCTCGTCGAGCCGCAGCCCCTCCGGGCCCTTGCCCGGGGTCCGCCCCCCCCGCGCCACGCGGCGGGGCAGGGTGGCGCCGGCGAAGCCGAGCTTCGCGGCCTCGCGCAGGCGGAGATCGGTCTGCGCCACCTGCCGCACCTCGCCCGAGAGCCCGACCTCGCCGAAGAAGACCCGGTCCGGATCGGTCGGCCGGTCGGTGGCGGCGGAGACCAGCGCGGCGGCCACCGCCAGATCGGCCGCCGGCTCGTTGATGCGCAGCCCGCCGGCGATGTTCAGGTAGACGTCGTTCTGGCCGAGGCTGACGCGGCACCGGCTCTCCAGCACCGCCATCAGCATGGCCAGCCGCCCGGAATCCCAGCCCACCACCTGCCGCCGGGGCGAGCCGCCGGAGGCCGAGGGCGAGAGCAGCGCCTGGATCTCCACCAGCACCGGGCGGGTGCCCTCCATGCCGGCGAAGACGGCGCTGCCGGAGATGTTGCCGCGCCGCTCGGCCAGGAACAGGGCCGAGGGGTTGGCCACCTCCATGAGCCCCTTGTCGGTCATCTCGAAGACGCCGATCTCGTCGGTCGCGCCGAAACGGTTCTTCACCGCCCGCAGGATGCGGAACTGGTGCCCCCGGTCGCCCTCGAAGTAGAGGGTGGCATCGACCATGTGCTCCAGAACGCGGGGACCGGCCAGCGTGCCCTCCTTGGTGACATGGCCGACCAGCACGACCGCGAAGTTGCGGGTCTTGGCCAGGCGCGTCAGCTCGGCGGCGCAGGCGCGCACCTGGCTGACCGTGCCGGGCGCCGAATCGAGGCTGTCGAGCCAGACCGTCTGGATCGAATCGACGATCACCAGCGTGGCGTCACGCTCCTCCTCCAGGCTGGCCGCGATATCGCGCAGGCTGGTGGAGGCGGCGAGGCCCAGCGGGCTCTCGGCCAGGCCCAGCCGCAGGGCGCGCAGCCGCACCTGGTCGATGGCCTCCTCGCCTGAGACATAGAGCACGCGCCGGCCCGCCGCGGCGATGCGCGCCGCCGCCTGCAGCAGGATGGTGGACTTGCCGATGCCCGGATCTCCGCCCACCAGCACGACCGAGCCCGGCACGAAGCCGCCGCCCAGCACCCGGTCCAGCTCCGCCATGCCGCTCACCGTGCGCGGCGGCGGCGCCGCGCGGCCCTTCAGCCCGACGAACTCCAGCTTCCGCCCGCCGCCCGACTTGCCGGCCGGGCCGGGGGCGCGGACCTCCGGCTGCTCCTCGACGATGGTGTTCCATTCGCCGCAGGTGTCGCAGCGGCCCTGCCAGCGCGGCGCCAGGGTGCCGCAGTTCTGGCAGACGAAGCGGTTCGGGGACTTGGCCATCCGGCAGATATGGAACAGAAGAGGTACGGCGGAAAGGGGAGGCGTCAGGCCGGGCGGGGTGGCGCGGCCCCGCCTTCGCCATAGAGGTCGTCGAAGAACCGCCGCTCCAGGGCCACGGCGCGGCGGAACAGGGCGAGGCAGACATCCGCCTCCGCCGGCCCGACCCGGTCCAGCTCGCCACGCAGCCAGCCCACGAAGTCGCGAAAGGCCTCGTTCGCGTGCAGGGCGATCCATTCGGCATGGACGAAGTCGGGCGGCGGCGGCCCCTCCAGCCGGCTGGCCCAGCTCAGGTAGAGCCACTCGGCGACGCAAAGCACGGCCAGGCAGCGGGCATAGGACCGGCTCTCCGCCGCCACGCCCATCAGCGCCTGGAAGCTGCGCGTCGTCTCGCTCAGCGCCGGGGCGTCGCGCTCCGCCGCTGGCACGCCGAGCGCGTCGAAGGCGCGCTGGAAATAGGTGTTCTCGTCGCTGGTGATCATCGCCAGGAAGCGCGAGAGGCGCAGCCGCGCGGCATAGGAATCGGCGCTGGCGATGGCGGCCCCCAGCAGCGCCACGAAGCGGTCGATGAACTGGTAGTCCTGCACCAGGTAGCGGCGCATCACCGCCGGCTCCACCCGCCCGGCCAGCAATTCCTCCACGAAGCGGTGTCCGGTCGCCGCCTCCCAGTCGGCGGCACAGCGCTGGCGCAACTGTGCCGAGAAGCCTGGTTCCGGTGTCGCCCTGGCCATCCTGCCGCCTCCCTTCCTTGTCCCTTGGCCCCTTCCCCTCCCGCGAGGGGTCGCCGCCGCGATGGATTCTGCCTAGAGACAGGATCAGAGACCACCGCCCCCGAGAGGATTTTCCGCATGACCAGCTATGATCTCATCCTGCGCGGCGGACGCTGCGTGCTGCCCTGGGGCGAGGCGGAGGCCAATATCGGCGTGCGCGCGGGCCGGATCGCCGCGATCGGCGCGCTCGGCGGCGCCACGGCGGAGCGCGAGATCGACTGCCGCGGGCTGCATGTCCTGCCCGGCCTGATCGACCCGCATGTGCATCTGCGCGACCCCGGCGATCCGGCGGTGGAGACGATCCCGACCGGAACCCGCGCCGCCGTGCTGGGCGGAATCGCCACCGTCTTCGACATGCCGAACACCACCCCCTCCATCACCACGCAGAGGGCGCTGGAGGAGAAGCGGGCCTATGCGCAGGGGAAGTCCTGGTGCGACATCGGCTTCTATATCGGCGCCGGCAAGTCCAACATCCCGAAGCTGGCGGCGCTGGAGCTGGAGCCGGATGTCTGCGCCGTGAAGGTCTTCGCCGGCTCCTCCACCGGCGACCTCCTGGTGGAGGACGATGCCAGCCTGGAGCGGGTGATGCGCTCCGGCCGCCGCCGCGTCTGCTACCACTCGGAGGATGAGTACCGGCTGCAGGAGCGCAAGCCGCTCTATGCCGCCGGCGGCCCGCACCGGCTGCACGCCGAGTGGCGCGATGTGGAATGCGCCTTCCTCGGAACCCGCCGCCTGATGGCGCTGGCGCGGGAGACCGGCCGCCCGGCGCATATCCTGCATGTCTCCACGGCCGAGGAGCTGGCCTATCTGCGCGACTTCCGCGACGTCGCCACGGTCGAGGTGCTGGTGAACCACCTCAGCCAGACCGACGAGGCCTATGACCGGCTCGGCGGCTACGCGGTGATGAACCCGCCGATCCGCGACGAGCGGCACATGCGGGCCGCCTGGGCCGCCGTCGCCGATGGCACGGTGGACTGCATCGGCTCCGATCACGCGCCGCATTCCCGCGCCAACAAGGAGAAGCCCTGGCCGGCCACCGCCGCCGGGCTGACCGGGGTGCAGACGCTGGTGCCGATCATGCTGGACCACGTGAACGCCGGCCGCCTCAGCCTCGGCCGGATGGTGGACCTGATGGCCGCCGGCCCGGCGCGCGTCTATGGCGCGGTGACCAAGGGCCGCCTGGCCGCCGGCTTCGATGCCGATTTCACCATCGTCGACCTGCGCAAGACCCGCACCATCGAGGAGAGCTGGATTGTCTCGCCCTGCGGCTGGACGCCCTTCGCCGGCCAGTCCTGCACCGGCTGGCCGGTGATGACGCTGGTGCGCGGCCATCTGGTGATGCGTGAGGACGAGATCCTGGGCGAGGCCATCGGCGCGCCGGCGCTCTTCCACTAAGGGGGTCTGCCGGGAGGTCGCGCCTCATGCCGGCGTGGACCGGGGATTCTCACCTGAGAGAGGGTCGCGCCGCCTTCCCTGAAAAAAGGAAGGGGGCGCGGACCGGGACCTGCACGCCCTGCCCGCGTGCAAGAAAGTCTGGCGGATGGCGTCCCCCTTCAGGTGCCACCAGCCTGGAGCGCGCGGTTCGCATAGTGACACGCGCTCCGTCCCGGCCCGCTCCCGACACCTGGCCTCCCCTGCAGGCCAGGTATCGGTTCCCGCTGCGAGCGAGGACTAGCGGACCCGGGGAGAGTAGTGCGGGATCCGGAGCGGTGGGACGGTAGTAACCGCTTTCCGCCAGCCCTCGCTGCAACTGCGAGTTAGTCGCAATAAACGCTGTCCCCTGGCCGGCGTCAAGCGGATTCCTCGGCCTCCTCGAAATTCGGTTAGGACCACCGACTCCACCAGCTCGGCGACCGCGACGCCCTGATGCATGGCCTTGCCGACGCGGACGTCCTGAACAAGGCGTGCGCGGCCTTGCGCACCTTGACCTCGCTGATAACATCGCCCCGCCGGTCGACCACCGGCTGGCCATGCTCGGAGATGACCGAGGCCCAGCCCCATACGGTGCGGAGGCTGGTATCGGCCTTCATCAGCTCGGCCTCGGCGCTCTGCGGCAGGTCGACGCGGACGGCGGGGGAGTCGTCAGGTGGGATGACGTCGGTCACGGGGGGGCTCCTCGGGCAGCGCCGACGGCAGGCCGGCGAACAGGCGCGTGTAGGTGGCGAAGGCGTCCTCGATCTGCGCCTCGGCATTGGCCTCCTGGCCGTCGGAATGCATGGCCGCGGCGCCGATCGCGGTCATGAAATCGACCACCGCCATGAGCGTCGGGGCTTGGCGGTCGGCGCCCGCATGGTGCCGCAGCACGTGCGCATCCATGGCCTCGCGGCTGTGCAGGCGGGTCGGCCGGAAGGCCGGGTCCTGGCCGGTGAAGATCCGCCAGACCCGCGTGGCCTCGTCGATGTCCCGCTGCACCCCGGCGTGCGCGGCGGCCGACGGATCGGGCTGCTCGAGGGCGAGGCGGACGCGCTCGACATAGGCCTGCGCGAGGTCGCGCAGCACCCCATCGACCACCTTGAGGTCGCCGAGATAGCCGGGATGGGCGGCCTCGCGCAGCGCGGCGGCGGTGGCGCGCGCCGCCTCGGCCGGGACGGCGCCAGCGGGGCGGCCCTGGTCGGGGGCAGGAGCGGGATTGGGCGGCGGACGATCAGACATCGCAGAACCTCGTGCGGCGGAGGGGTCATTTGGGCGGCATCATTCGGGCGGCAATGCGATCACGTCGACGATCACACGCCATAGGCTCCCACACCCTTGCCCCATAGGCCATTGGTGACGCCCTGCTGCACCCTCAGTACCGCGAAGCGGGTGCCCGGCGGCAGCACCATCTCCATCTCGTTTCATGCATCGACAAAGTACCGTGCAGGTCCGAATTCCACGGGCAGGTCCGATTTCCGGCACGGAAAGGTCCTGTGCGGATAGCGCACGGCGTTGCGGGGCGTGGGAGGGCCGACCTAGTGTCGCGGGATGGCACCGGCCCGCGCTGACAGCGGGCGGCGGAGGAAACCATGCTCAACCAGGAAAATCCCGCATGATCAACAAGATCGTCCGCGACATGGCCGAGGCCATGCAGGGCATCGCCGATGGCTCCACAGTCCTGGTCGGCGGCTTCGGCTCGGTCGGCCAGCCCGATGCGCTGATCGACGGCCTGATCGAGCAGGGCGCCAAGGATCTCACCGTCGTCGCCAACAACGCCGGCGCCGGGCGCGTCGGCCTGGCGCGGCTGATGGAACTCGGCCGCGTGCGGAAGATCATCTGCTCCTTCCCGCGCAGCGCCGGCTCGGTGGTCTTCGAGGAGCTGTACAAGGCGGGCCGGCTGGAGCTGGAGATCGTGCCGCAGGGCACGCTGGCCGAACGCATGCGCGCCGCCGGCGCCGGCGTGCCGGCCTTCTACACCCCGACCGGCTACGGCACCCTGCTGACCGAGGGCAAGCCCACCGCCGAGTTCGGCGGCCGCCCCTGCGTGCTGGAGCACGCCCTGCCGGGCGATGTGGCGCTGGTCCAGGCGCACCGCGCCGACCGCTGGGGCAACCTCACCTACCGGCGCTCCGGCCGCAACTTCAACCCGGTGATGGCCATGGCGGCGAAGCTCACCATCGCCCAGGTCGACCTGATCGAGCCGCTCGGCACGCTGGACCCGGAGCATGTCGTGACCCCCGGCATCTTCGTCGACCGCGTCCTGACCCATCCCGTCGCCTGAGGAGGCCATCATGAGCGAGACGAGCTTCACTTCCTGGTCGCGCAAGGACATGGCGCGGCGCCTGGCGCGGGACATTCCCGAAGGTTGGTACGTCAACCTCGGCATCGGCATCCCGACCATGGTGGCCGACTACGTGCCGCTGGAGCGCGAGGTGGTGTTCCATTCCGAGAACGGCCTGCTCGGCATGGGCCCGGCGCCCGGTGAGCTGGATGCCGATCCCTGGCTGATCAATGCCGGCAAGCAGCTGGTCACGCTGCGCCGCGGCGGCGCCTATGTGCACCACGCCGACAGCTTCGCCATGATCCGCGGCGGGCATCTCGACCTCTGCGTGCTCGGCGCCTTCGAGGTGGCGGAGAATGGCGACATCGCCAACTGGGCGACCTCGGCCAACGACACCGCCCCCGCCGTGGGCGGCGCCATGGACCTCGCCGCCGGCGCCAAGAACCTCTGGGTCATCATGGAGCACACGACCAAGGAGGGCCGTTCCAAGCTGGTTCGCCAGTGCGGCTATCCGCTGACGGCGATGCGCTCGGTGCGCCGGGTCTACACCAACCTCGCCGTGCTGGACGTCACGGAACAGGGCTTCGCCGTGGTCGAGATGGCGCCGGGGCTGAGTTTCGACGACCTGCAGGCCCGGACCGACGCGCCGCTGCGCCAGGCGGAGCCCGCCTGATGGCCGAGGCCTTCATCTGCGACGCCGCGCGCACCGCCATCGGCCGCTATGCCGGGGCGCTCGCCGCGGTGCGCGCGGACGATCTCGGCGCCGTGCCGATCCGGGCGCTGGTGGCGCGCCACCCCGGGCTGGACTGGGGCGCGCTGGACGACGTCGTGCTCGGCTGCGCCAACCAGGCCGGCGAGGACAACCGCAACGTCGCGCGCATGGCCCTGCTGCTGGCCGGCCTGCCGGACAGCGTGCCCGGCAGCACCGTCAACCGGCTCTGCGGCTCGGGCATGGACGCCACCGGCATCGCCGCCCGTGCCATCAAGGCGGGCGAGGCGGAACTCATGCTGGCCGGCGGCGTCGAGAGCATGACCCGCGCGCCCTTCGTGCAGGGCAAGAGCGCGGAGGCCTTCGGCCGCCAGGCGGAGATCCATGACACCACCATCGGCTGGCGCTTCGTCAACCCGCTGATGAAGGCGCGCTACGGCGTGGATTCGATGCCGGAGACGGCGGAGAATGTCGCCGCCGACTTCCAGATCTCGCGCGCCGACCAGGACGCCTTCGCCTTCCGCAGCCAGCAGCGTGCCCGGGCCGCCATGCTGCGCGGCCGCTTCGCCGAGGAGATCGTCCCGGTCGAGATCAGGCGCCGCAAGGGCGAGCCGCTGATCGTGTCCGAGGACGAGCACCCCCGCCCGGAGACCACGCTGGAGGCGCTGGCCCGCCTGCCCACCCCCTTCCGCCGCGAGGGGGGCAGCGTGACCGCCGGCAATGCCTCGGGCGTGAACGACGGGGCCTGCGCCATCCTGCTGGCCAGCGAGGACGCCGCCGCGCGCCATGGGCTGACGCCACGCGCCCGCGTGGTGGCCAGCGCCACGGCCGGGGTGCCGCCGCGCATCATGGGCTTCGGCCCGGCGCCGGCCACCCGCAAGGTGCTGGAGAAGGCTGGCCTCTCGCTCGGTGAGATCGAGGTGATCGAGCTGAACGAGGCCTTCGCCGCGCAGGCGCTGGCGGTGACGCGCGACCTCGGCCTGCCGGACGACGCCGAGCATGTGAACCCGAATGGCGGCGCCATCGCGCTCGGCCACCCGCTTGGCATGTCCGGCGCGCGACTGGTGCAGACGGCGGTGGCGGAACTGCACCACCGCCGGGCCCGCTACGCCCTGGTCACCATGTGCATCGGCGTCGGCCAGGGCATCGCCATGGTGCTGGAGCGGGTCTGAAGGGCGGACGGGCCGGCCTTCGCCATCGGAATGGACGAACCGGATCGTCCGGTGTCCATGCCCTCCCGCAGCTCTCCCTCGCGCGCCCCCCGGGCGCGCGGGGCGGCGGCTCGATCACGGCCGCGGCGCGGCGGAGGGCGCCGCCAGGCGGCGCCGAGCCTACTGCGTCATGGCCGGCGCCAGGCGAAGCCCTCCGCCGGCATCACGGCCAGCGCCTCGTCCAGCCGGCGGCGGTCCGGCGAGAGAGCGCAGGCGGGATCGGTCCGCGCCGCGTCGCCGGTCAGCGCCAGCGCCTGACAGCGGCAGCCGCCCCAGTCCAGCTCGCGGCGCTCGCAGCTCCGGCAGGGCTCGGACATCCATCCCGTGCCGCGGAAGCGGTTGAAGGCGGCCGAGCCATACCAGATCTGCTCCAGGCTGCGCTCGGTGACACGGTCGAAGGACAATCCGGGAATGCTTTCGGCGGCATGACAGGGCAGCACGGCGCCGCTCGGCGTCACGTTGAGGAAGCGCCGCCCCCAGCCGCCCATGCAGGCCTTGGGCCGGCTGGCATGATAGTCCGGCGTGACGAAGTCGATCGCCATCCGACCCGCCAGGCGCCGCTCCGCTCCGGCCACGATCTGCCGTGACCGCGCGACCTGCGAGGCGTCCGGCATCAGGGCCGCGCGGTTACGCAGCGCCCAGCCATGATACTGCGTATGCGCGACTTCCAGCCGCGTGGCGCCCATCCGCTCGGCCAGGGCGATCATCGCCTCCAGCGCGTCCACGTTCTCCCGGTGCAGCACGGCGTTGACGGTGAGCGCCATGCCGGTGGCATGGACCGCCTCGGCGAGCGCGAGCTTGCGTGCATGGGCGCCGCGGAAACGCGCGATGTGGTCCGCCGCCTGCGCATCGGCATGCTGGATGGAAAGCTGCACATGCGGCAGGCCGGCGGCGGCAAGCGCCTTGAGCCGTGCCGCGTCCAGCAGCACGCCGGAGGTGATAAGATTGGCATAGAGGCCGACTTCCGTGGCCGTGGCGGTGATCGCCTCCAGATCCGGCCGCGCTGCCGGCTCGCCGCCCGAGAGATGCAGTTGCAGCACGCCGAGCGCCGCCGCCTCGCGCAGCACCCGCTGCCAAGTGGCCGTGTCGAGTTCGGCGTTCCGCCGCTCCAGGTCCACGGGGTTGGAGCAGTAGGGGCACCCGAGCGGACAGCGGTGGGTGAGTTCGGCCAGCAGGCCCAGCGGTGGCGGGATCGCGGGCGGTCCTGGGACGTTCACGGCTGCACCAGCCCCTTCCGCCGCAAATCCTCCAGGACCTCGCGGACGTCCTCGGCGATGGCGGAGGCCGGCGCGTCGTATTCCTCGGCCAGCGCGGCGGCGAGCCGCGCGACATCGTGCTGTCCATCCAGCCGCCGCAGGATGGCGTAGGCCACGTCGTCCAGCACCAGGACGCGTTCAGGCGCCAGCAGCACCCAGCTCTCGCGGCGCCTGTCATAATGCAGCCGCACATGCGGCGAGAGGCGGGGCGCGCTCACGTCGGGCGGAAGCCGCCAGGCGGGATCAGGCCCGGCACGACATAGGCGTGATGCAGGGCGTCGAGCTGCGCCCACAGGACATCACACTTGAAGCGCAAGGCCTCCAGCACCTGGGCCTGCTGCTCCGGCGTTCTCGCCTCGCGGCGGACATAGTCCAGGGCGAAATCGGAATCGCGCGGCGCCTGCTCCATGCGGTGCGAGAAATAGTCCAGGGCCGCGGCGTCGATGAAGTCGTAGTGCCGCAACATGCCGGCGACGCGTTCGGAGATGATGATGGGCGAGAAGAGTTCCGTCAGCGAGGAGGCGACGGCCTCCAGAAGCGGGCGGTCGCGAACGAAGCGGACATAGGCATCCACGGCGAAGCGCGTCGCCGGGAGGATGCCGGTCCCGGCCTCCACCTGGCCACGCTCCAGCCCCACGCCATCGGTCAATGCCAGCCAGCGTCGGATGCCGCCCGGGTTGTCCGCGTCGCCGTCATGATCCTCCAGCCGCTGCCGCCATACGCGGCGCAGCGCCGGGTCCTCGGCGCGGGACAGGAAGGCGGCGTCCTTCAGCGGGATGCGGCTCTGGTAGTAGTATCTGTTCAGCGCCCAGGCCTGCACTTGGCCCCGGGTCAACGCCCCGTCATGCAGCAGGCGATGGAAGGGATGCAGGTTGTGGTAGCGCTCGGCGCCGATGGCGCGCAGCGCGACCTCCAGCTCCTCCGGGGACAGCAGCGGGCTCACCATGACAGCTCCAGGCCATCCTCCGCGATCTCCCACCCTCCTGCCGTCGCCTCGTTCCGCTCTGGGGAGCCCTCGCGCAGCACGGGGTTGGTGTTGTTGACATGGATCAGCACCTTCCGGCCGATGTCGAGGCCGGACAAGGCGGCGAGCGACCCGTCGGCGCCCGAGAGTGGCTGATGGCCCATCTGACGCCCTGTCCTGCTTCCGACGCCGGCCCGCGCCATCTCGTCGTCGGTCCAGACCGTGCCGTCGAAGAGCAGGAGTTCCGCCCCCTGAATCCGTTCGCGCAGCGCCGCTGTCACGGCATGACAGGCGGGAATGTAGTAGGCGCGCCGGCCATCCCGCGCCTCGACCTCCACCGCGACGGTGTCCTCGGCCTCGGCCTCCGCCTGCGCCTCAAGGTAGAGCGGCGGCTTGCCGGGGATGGCGAAGAGTCGCAGGCGGGCTCCGCCGGGCAGGTTCCAGACCTCCTCCAGAGGCAGTGGCCGGCGCGTCACGCATTCGCCGGATAGCGCATCGAAGATGCGGTTCTCCGCCAGAATGCCCAGGACGCGCTGCGTCGCCCGCAACTCGAAGGCGTGCCGCTCCCGCAGGGATAGCAGGCCGGCAAGCTGGTCAATCTCGCCCCCCGTGAGCAGAACATGCGAGAGCGGA
This sequence comes from Pseudoroseomonas sp. WGS1072, assembly GCF_049340465.1. NCBI lineage: Bacteria > Pseudomonadati > Pseudomonadota > Alphaproteobacteria > Acetobacterales > Acetobacteraceae > Pseudoroseomonas > Pseudoroseomonas sp. WGS1072. The sequence goes on from NZ_JBMPSU010000001.1 coordinate 569,270, forward strand.
CTATGGCGCGGCTGCCGGTTGTTCGGATGCAGGACAGGCTGCCGCGCGATCTGCTGCAGCAGCTCCGGCGCGGCATTCACCAGCAGCCAGTCCCCCTCCTGCAAGGCCATGGCCAGGGAGGACTGACTGCGCGGACGGAGATGCGGATCACCGGCCCGCACCGCCCGGCAGTTCGGACAGGCGCAGTTCCATTGGGGAAACCCGCCACCGGCCGCGGCGCCCAGCACGAGCCAGCGCATCCCTCGCGGATCACTCCGCAACGGCGTAGGAATTGATCTCCATGCCGGTACGGATCTCGACGATTCGAGGCTTCTTCCAGATCTTCATGCGGCTGCTCCTCAGCGGTTGCGCCCTGGCCGGGGTCAGGGCGCCCCATGGCCTGGCATCCCGCTCAACGCGGCCCCGGAAGCGGGAGTTGCCGTGGGGATGATGAAACATGACATATCGGAAACCTATCCTGCCGGGCAGGATTGAGGCGGCATCGCTGTCTGAGACGGGAGTTGCCCATGCCCATCACCTCGCGCCGGCTGATCCTGGCCTCGGCCCTCGGCGCCGGCGGCCTATTGGCCGGAAGGGCCGGGGCCCAGGAGGTTCCTGCCGCCGGCATCGGCCGCGCTCCCGCCCTGCCGGCGCCCGATCTTCGTCACGAGACACGCAACTTCTCCCGCCAGATCGGCTGGCCGGAGGGCAAGACGCCGCGCGCCGCGCCAGGCTTCGCCGTGACCGAATATGCGCGCGACCTCGACAGCCCGCGCTGGATGCATCTCCTGCCGAATGGCGACGTTCTGGTCGCCGAGGCGCGTACCCTGCCGAAGCCGGCCCGGACGGCGGAGGAGCGGGAGCAGCAGGCACAGCAGAAGCGCGCGGGCACCGTGACCGGCGGCAGCGCCAACCGGATCACGCTCCTGCGTGACGTGGATGGCACCGGGCAGCCGGAGCGCCACGTGCTGCTGACCGATCTGAACCAGCCTTTCGGGATGCTCTATCGCGAGGGGCGGCTCTACGTGGCGAACACGGACGGCGTGCTTCGCTTTCCCTTCCAGCCCGGCGAGACGCGCATCGACGGCAGCCGGGCCGAGCGCATTCTCGATCTGCCCGCAGGCGGCTACAACAACCACTGGACGCGCAACATCATCGCCAGTCCCGATGGGCGGCGCCTCTACGTCTCGGTCGGCTCGGCCAGCAACAATGGCGAGTATGGCATGGAGGAGGAGCGGCGCCGCGCCGCGATCCTGGAGATCGATCCCGACGGCGGCGGCCAGCGGATCTTCGCCCATGGCCTGCGCAACCCCAATGGCATGGACTGGGAGCCCGTGACCGGCGCGCTCTGGACCGCGGTGAACGAGCGCGACAACATCGGCGACAATCTGGTGCCGGATTATATCACCCATGTGCGCGAGGGCGGCTTCTACGGGTGGCCCTACAGCTACTGGGGCAGCCATCCCGACCCCCGAATGGCGCATGAGCGGCCCGACCTGGTGCGCGCCGCCATCGCACCGGACTACGCGCTGGGCAGCCACACGGCCTGCATCGGCCTGCAGTTCCTGCGCGGCACGGCGGTGCCGGAACGCTACCGGGGCGGCGCCCTGGTGGCGCAGCGCGGCTCCTGGAACCGCAGCGCGTTCAGCGGCTATCGCGTCGCCTTCGTCCCCTTCGCCGGGGGCCGGCCGAGCGGTCTGGCGGAGGACTTCCTGACCGGCTTCATGCCTGACCCGGAGCGGGGCGAGACCCACGGCCGGCCGGTCGGCGTGATCCAGGACGCGCGCGGCGCCGTGCTGGTGACGGACGACACCGGCAACCGCATCTGGCGCGTCGCGCCCGTCGCTTGAAAGGCGCCGCCTGGGGCCGCGTGACGCGGATGCGTTGAACCCCCGCCGCCGCGGGCGCATGATGCGGCGGCGCCACGCTGGCGCCGCTGTCTCCTGGGGGCTTCATCGTCATGGATCTACCCGCCCCCGGCCTGCTGCCGGACGGCCTCCGCGTCTACGCCATCGGCGACGTGCATGGCTGCGCCGACCGGCTGGAGGCCCTGCATGCCCGCATCGCGCGGGACTGGCGCGACCGCCCGGCGGCGCGCTGCGCCATCGTCCATCTGGGCGACTATATCGATCGCGGCGAGGCCAGCGCGGCGGTGCTCGACCGCCTCGCCGGGCCCGGGCCGATCGCGGGGGCGGAATGGATTCTGCTGCGCGGCAATCACGAGGCGATGATGCTCGACGCCCTGACGGCGGGGCCCGGAACGGTGGCCGAGGATCTCTGGCTGTGGAATGGCGGCGACGCCACCCTGGCCAGCTACGGCGCCGAGGACAGCCGCCTGGTGCTGCCGGAGGCGCATCTGGCGCTGCTGCGCGGCCTGCGGCCGTCCTGGTCGGCGGGCGACTATTTCTTCGTCCATGCCGGCATCGACCCGCGTCGCGCCCTCGAGAGCCAGCGCGAGCTGGACCTGATGTGGATCCGCGAGCCCTTCCTCTCCTGGCCCCGGCCGCTGCCGCGCATCGTCGTCCACGGCCATACCCCCTCCCGGGCCCCGGAACTGCGGCGCTGGCGAATCGGCATCGACACCGGCGCGGTGGCCGGAGGCGCCCTCACCGCCCTGGCGCTGGACGCCGCCAGCCTGCGGTTTCTCTCGGCATGAGGCCGCCGCCCCGGAGGCCGGGCCGCCAGGGCGCCTTGCGTGCAGCGCCAGGGCTGCGCTAGGCCCTTGCCGATGCAAGGCCCCGTGCCCCCCTCCCCCCTGCCGGACGCACCCCTGCCGGATGCTCCCCGGCCGAACACGCAGGACGATCCGCGGCCCGGCCCCGGCACCCAGCCGGATCTGGCCGATGCGGTGCGGCAGCTGAAGCGCGCCTCCGTCCTCGTGGTGGGCGACGCCATGCTGGACCGCTACGTCTACGGCCATGTCCGCCGCATCAGCCCGGAGGCGCCCGTCCCCGTGCTGACGGTGGAGCGGGAGCTGGCCATGCCGGGCGGAGCGGGCAATGTGGTGCGCAACCTGACGGCGCTGGGCTCCGCCGTGGCCTTCCTCTCCGTCGTGGGGGACGACCAGGCGGGCAGCGACCTGACCGGGCTGATCGGCGGCCAGCCCGGCGTCGAGCCCTGGCTGCTGGTCCAGGGCGGGCGCATCACCACCACCAAGACCCGCTTCATCGCCGCCGGCCAGCAGATGCTGCGCGCCGACCAGGAGGTGGCGCGGCCGATCCATGAGCGGCTGGCCGAGCGGCTGATCCGCATCGCCACCGACACCGTGGCCGCCACCAGTGTCATGGTGCTCTCCGACTACCGCAAGGGCGTGCTCTCCGGCGGCACGACGGAGAAGCTGATCGCCGCCGCCAGGGCGGCCGGCCGGCGCGTCGTCGTGGACCCCAAGGGCGAGGATTTCTCCCGCTACGCGGGGGCCGATGTCATCACGCCGAACCGCGCCGAGCTGGCGCTCGCCACCCAGATGCCGGTGGACAGCGAGGCGGCCATCGTCGCCGCCGCCCGTGCCCTGCAGGCGCGCCACGGCTTCCACGCCGTGCTGGTGACGCGCAGCGAGGACGGCATGACCCTGCTTGAGGGGGAGGCGGTGCATCACCTGCCGGCCGAGGCCCCCGAGGTGCATGACGTCTCGGGCGCGGGGGATACGGTGGTCGCCGTGCTGGCGGCCGGCTTCGCCGCCGGCCTGCCGCTGCCGCTGGCGGCGCGCCTCGCCAATATCGCCGCCGGGCTCGTGGTGGGAAAGGTCGGCACCGCGGTGGCCCGGGAGGCCGATCTGCTGGAGGCCCTGACGCCCGAGCGCGGCGCGCTGCGCAAGGTGATGCGCCGCGCCGCCGCCGCCGAGCAGGTGGAGCGCTGGCGCCAGCGCGGCTGGCGCGTCGGCTTTACCAATGGCTGCTTCGACCTGCTGCATCCGGGACATGTGCATCTGCTGGAGCAGGCGCGCTCCTGGTGTGACCGTCTGGTGGTCGGGCTCAACGCCGATTCCAGCGTCAAGCGGCTGAAGGGCCCCTCCCGCCCGGTGCAGCCCGAGGCGGCGCGCGCCGCCGTGCTGGCCTCCCTCGCCACCGTCGACCTCGTCACCATCTTCGAGGAGGACACGCCGCTGGACCTGATCCGGCTGCTGCAGCCCGAGGTGCTGGTGAAGGGCGCCGACTATACCGTGGATCAGGTGGTGGGCGGTGAGTTGCTGCAGGACTGGGGCGGGGTGGTGAAGCTCGCCGAGTTGCTGCCGGGCAATTCCACCACCGCGACCGTGGCGCGGATGCGGGGCTGAGCGCCGGTGCGCTGGTCCCGCCTGTTCGAGACCCGCCGCTTCACCGAGCCCTCCGCCCGCGTCGCCGCCAACCGCAACGCCTTCCAGATCGACCAGGACCGCATCGTCTTCAGCCGCCCCTTCCGCCGGCTGCAGCAGAAGACCCAGGTCCATCCCCTGCCCTTCAACGCGCATGTCCGCAACCGCCTGCTGCACACGCTGGAGGTGGCCTCGGTCGGGCGCTCGCTCGGCTTCACCGTCGGCACCGACTGCGCCGCCGAGTTGGCCGGCAGCGGCCATACGCCGGACGACCTCGGCTATCTGGTGCAGGCGGTCTGCTTGGCGCATGACATCGGCAATCCGCCCTTCGGCCATGCCGGCGAGGAGGTGATCGCCGGCTTCATGGCCCAGTGGCTGCAGGGGCCAGGCGCCGCCGGTCTGGAGCTGGACGCGGATCTGCGTTTCTTCGACGGCAATGCCCAGGGCTTCCGCATCCTGACCCGGGCCGACGGCTACCGCGAGCGCGGCGGCCTGAAGCTGACGCTGGCCAGCCTCGGCGCCTTCCTGAAATACCCCTGGGACGCGACCGACCCGCGGGCCGAGCGGCGTGGCCGGCCCGGCGTGAAATTCAACCATTTCGCCACCGAGCGCGCCGCCTTCGGGGAGGTGCTGGCGGGCTGCGGGCTCGACGGGCCGCATCCGCGCCATCCCGCCGTCTGGCTGATGGAGGCGGCGGACGACATCACCTATGGCCTGGCCGATCTCGAGGACGCGGTCGAGCTCGATATGGTGCCCTATCGCGACTACGAGGCCTTGGTCGCTCCCCTCGCCCAGGCCGACCGCGCCCGGCTGGCGGGCGAGGACACCGAGGTGCAGAAGGTCGCCCTGCTGCGCTCCAAGGCCATCGGCCGGATGATCGGCGCCGTGGCGGTGGCCTTCGCCCGGCATCGCGAGCCCATCCTGGAAGGCCGGATGGCGCCCGGACAGTCGCTGATCGGCCTCTGCGCGCCGGACCTCCTGGAGCCCTTCGACGCCATCCGCCGCACCAACCGCGACACGCTCTACTTCCACCCGCGCAAGGCGGAGTTCGAGATCGGCGCGCGCGACGTGCTGGAGAAGACGCTCAGCGTCTTCCTGGAGGCCTGCCTCGCCTTCGTCCAGGCCGGGGGCGATGTCGAGCGCGTCTCCGGCCCGGCACGGCAGGCCCTGTCGCTGATGCGCGACTATCATCCGAAGCGGGATTACAGCCCGAGCGAGACCATCCGCTGCGCCGTCGATTTCGTCGCCGGCATGACGGACAACTACGCCGCCTATCTGGCCGCCCGGCTGCGCGGCCTGTAGCCGCACCGGCCGCCCGGCGCCGGCGCGGCGGCGCACGAAACGCGGGAGGAACGCATGGAACTGCTGAACCGGCATTGCGCCGTCGAGCGCCGGGGCGAGGTGGCCTGGCTGACCATCCATGAGGCCGGCCGGGCCAATATCCTGAGCACCGCGGTGATCCTGGCGCTGACCGAGGGGATCGGGCTGCTGGGCCGGGAGGCCGGGTTGCGCGCCATCGTGCTGACCGGATCGGGCGAGCGCAGCTTCATCGGCGGCGCCGACCTGCGCGAGATGGCGGCGCTGGACCCTGCCTCCGCCGAGGCCTTCATCACCCGCCTGGGCGGGCTTTGCGAGGCGGCGCGGCAATGCCCGCTGCCGGTGGTGGCGCGCATCCAGGGCTGGGCCCTGGGCGGCGGGCTGGAACTGGCCATGGCCTGCGATCTGCGCGTCGCGGCACCCGGGGCCCAGTTCGCCATGCCGGAGGTGAAGGTCGGCATTCCCTCCGTGATCCATGCGGCGCTGATGCCGCGGCTGATCGGCTGGGGCCGGGCGCGCTGGATGCTGATGACCGCCGCCACCATCGACGCCGCCACGGCGCTGGACTGGGGGCTGATCAACGCGGTGGCCGGGCCGGAAGGGCTGGACTCGGCCGTCGAGGCGGCGCTGGCGCCGATCCTGGAATGCGAGCCGCGCGCCATCGCGGCGCAGAAGGCCCTCCTGCGGCAATGGGAGGAGCTGCCGCTGACGGCCTCCGTCGCCGCCAGCGTGCCGGTCTTCGCCGAGGCCTTCACGACCGATGCCCCGGGCCGGGCGATGCGCGGCGCCCTGACGCGGAAGGGCTGAGGGCCGGAAGGGCGCCGGGCGCTTCAGAACCAGCGCCGGTCGCCGACGAAATCCACGGTCAGCCAGCGATGCGGCCCGTCGCTCCCCAGCGCCGTGCTGATCTCCTCCCGCACGGCGTCGAAGCCCTGGACACCGTCCAGCGGATGGCCGGGCGGCACCAGGATATGGGCCTCGACAAAGAGGCCGCGCCCGATCTTGGCGACATAGCTGGAATAGGCGGGGAAGCCGTGCCGCGCCGTCACCTCGTCCAGGATGGCGCGCACCCGGCGGTCGAGGGAGGTGGGCGTGACCAGCAGCACCTCCGACATCGCCTTGCGCACCGTGCGGACCGGCACGGGCAGCAGGCAGAGCGTCAGCACCGCCAGGGCCAGCGGATCGGCATAGGGCGTCAGATGCGCGTAGGGCCCCCGGCCCAGCAGCAGCCCGGCGAGAAAGGCCAGCAGCAGCGCCCCGGTGATCGTCCCCGCCATGATCCAGCCCTGCACGTCCAGCGCCACCAGATCCGAGCCGATGCGGCGGTTGGCGCGGCGGCCATAGGCGGCCATGGCGAAGCTCACCGCGGCGATGGCCGCGGCGTAGCCGACGGCCCAGCCGAAGGCGAGGTCGCGGCCGCCCTGCAGCAGGCTGCCCACCGCGTTGAGGAAGGCATAGGCGCAGGTCAGCATCAGCACGAAGCCGTTGAAGACGAGCACCATGGGCTCGATGTGCCAGAAGCCGTGCTGGAAGCGCCGGCTGTCGCCGCGCGCCAGCAGGCGGGCGACGAACAGCGCCAGCAGCGACATGGTGGCGTCGATCAGCGAGAAGACGCCGTCGAAGACGATGGAGAGCGAGCCGGACAGCAGGCCGAACAGCACGCCCGCCGCCGCCACGACGAGCGTGACGCCGAAGGAGCGGCGGAGCACCTTCTCCTCCGCCCTGGACTGGCCCTGCGGCATGTCCGCTGCCCCTGCTCCTGCCGGCTCAGCGCGGCGGCAGGTGGCGCCTGCCGTCCAGATAGGCCTTGCGCCACCGCGTGATGCGGATGGTCTCGAACAGGCCGGCCTGGGTGAAGGGGTCCTGCTGGATGAAGGCCTCCGCCTCGGCCCGGCTCTCGACATCGACGATGTAGAGGCCGCCGCCGGCATCGGCGCCGTCATCGGTCAGCTTGGCGCCGCAGGCCAGGAGCAGGGCGGCGTTGCGGTCCAGGAAATCGATGTGCACGGCTCGGGTGGACTGGCGCAGCGCCTGGCTGTCGGCCTTGTCCCAGGTTTCGATGAGATAGGGCATGGCGATTCCTCCTGATTGCCGGCCGGCCCATTCTGGCCCCTCCCCGCCCGGAGAGGAAAGCGTCCGGCAACCTCGGGAAGAAGGGGCGCGGACCGGGACCGGCACGCCCTGCCCGCGTGCCAATCGACAGAGCCTGTGGCGCCCCCTTCGGGCTCCCCAGGCCGGAAGCGCGCCTGAGGAGCGGCGCGCTTCATCCCGGTCCGCTTCCGGCGCTTCGCCTCCCCTGCAGGCGGAGCGCCGGATCCCGCAATGTCAGACAGAGAAGGCGGGGAGCCGGGGAGAGTAGTGCGGGATCCGGTTCCGCGGTGGGACGGTCGTGACCGCGTTCCACCTCATCTTCTGCAACTGCGAGTTATTCTCAATTAAACCGACCTGGCGGCCGGGTCAAGCCCTCCGGAGGGGCTGCCGGGGGCCGGGGGAACGAGGCCCCCCGGCCCCGCCGGTTCAGATCATCAGCTCGATCAGGAAGGGCGCGTCGCTGGAGAAGGACTGGCTCATCAGGTCCGCGCACTGCTCCAGCGAGGTGGCCCGCGCCGCCGCGACCCCCATGCCGCCGGCGAGCTTCAGCCAATCGAGATCGGGATTGCCAAGGTCGAGCATGCTCATCGCCGTCGGCCCGGGATTGGCGCCGACATTCTGATACTCGCCGATGAGGATCTGGTACTTGCGGTTGGAGAGGATGACCGTGGTCACCGGCAGCTTCTCGCGGGCCTGGGTCCAGAGCGACTGAAGCGTGTACATGGCCGAGCCATCGGCCTGCAGGTTGATCACCCGCCGCTGCCGCCCGGCGCCGATCGCGGCACCGGTGGCGAGCGGCATGCCGCAGCCGATGGCGCCGCCGGTGATCTGCAGCCAGTCATGCGCCGGCGCCGCGTGCGTCTCCTTGAAGAAGCCGCGTCCGAAGGAGACGCTCTCGTCGGCGATGATGGCGCCTTCCGGCATCACCGCCGCCAGCGTCCGCGCCAGCCCTTCCGGCGTCGGCGCGCCGCGGGCGATCTCCGGCCTCGGGCCGGGGTCGGGGATGGCCGCCTCGGCCGCGCCCAACTCCTCGACCAGCGCCCGGAGCGCCGCCAGCCCGTCCTGCTCGTAGCGCGCCAGGACATGCACCTCGGCGGTCTCGGGATAGTGCAGGCTGGGCTTTCCGGGATAGGCGAAGAAGCCGACCGGCGCCTTGGCGTTCACCAGGATCAGGTGCTCGACCCACTTCAGCGCCTCGATCGCCTGGTCGACCGGATAGGGCACGCGCTCCAGCGGCAGCCGGCCCCGCCCGCGCTCATGCCGGGCATTCGACATCTCGGCCATGACGCGCTGGCCGGTGGCCTGGGCGGCGCGCCAGGCGAAAGCCTGCGCCTCGCCGCGCAGGGCCGCGCCGCCCAGCAGGATCAGCACGTTCTTCTTCTCGCGCAGCACCCGCGCGGCGGTCTTCACCGCATGCGGGTCGGGCGCCGGGGCGGGCGGCACCGGCAGGGCGGCGGCGACTTCGCCGCCCTCGTTCCAGGCCGTGTCCGCCGGCAGGATCAGGGTCGCGATCTGCCCCGGCGAGGTCCGCGCGGCCTGCACCGCCACGGCGGCATCGGCACCGACGCGGCGGGCATCCATCGCGGTCCGCACCCAGCCGGAGACGCCGCGCGCCCAGCCCTCGGTGTCGGCGGTGAGCTGGGCATCCAGCGGGCGGTGATAGGTGGCCTGATCGCCGACGATGTTGACGATCCCGCTGCGGGCGCGACGGGCGTTGTGCAGGTTGGCCAGGCCGTTGGCGAGGCCGGGGCCGCAATGCAGCAGGGTGGCCGCCGGCTTCTGCGCCATGCGCCAGTAGCCGTCGGCCATGCCGGTGACGATGTTCTCCTGCAGCCCCAGCACGCAGCGCATGCCGGGGATCCGGTCGAGTGCCGCGACGAAGTGCATCTCGCTGGTGCCAGGATTGGCAAAACAGGTGTCCACCTCGCTCTTGAGCAGCGTGTGGACCAGGCTTTCAGCTCCGTTCACCGGCGTTCTCCCTTGCAGCCATCGGCGGTGGCCAGGGTGACGCCAAAGCGGCGGGCGGCCAAGCCCGACGCGATCGCATTCCGATACGGCGGCGCGAAAACCCGTGTCAGTCCAGCCAGGGCGGGACCGGCAGGCCCTTCTCGCGCAGGAAGGCGGGGTTGAAGAGCTTGGACTGATAGCGGGCGCCGCCGTCGCAGAGGATGGTCACCACCGTGTGGCCGGGCCCCAGCGCCTTCGCCACGCGCACCGCGGCCGCCACGTTCAGCCCGGCGCTGCCGCCGACCGAGAGCCCCTCCTCCACCAGCAGGGAGAAGACCTGCCGCAGCGCCTCGGCATCCGGGATGGTCTCGGCGCCATCGATCGGCGCGCCGTCCAGATTGCCGGGCACCCGCGCCGCCTGGCCGATTCCCTCCGTGATGGAGCTGCCCGCCGTCGCCTTGACCGTGCCATTCCTGACCCAGGGCGCCAGGGCGCTGCCCTCGGGATCGGCCAGCACGACGCGCACGCCGGAATGCCGCGCCTTCAGGGCCCGGGCGATGCCCGCCAGCGTCCCGCCGGTGCCGCAGGAGCAGGTGAAGGCGTCGATCCGCCCGCCGGTCTGGTCCCAGATCTCCGGCCCGGTGGTCGCCTCGTGCGCCCGCGCATTGGCCAGGTTGTCGAACTGGTTGGCCCAGACCGCGCCCAGCTCCTCGGCCAGCCGGCGGGAGACATGGACGTAGTTGCCCGGATCGGCATAGGGCCTGGCCGGCACCAGGCGGAGGTCGGCGCCGATCATGCGCAGGAAATCGAGCTTTTCCCGGCTCTGCGTCTCGGGCACGACGATGATGCTCTTCCAGCCGCGGGCATTGGCGGCGAGCGCCAGGCCGATGCCGGTATTGCCGGCCGTGCCCTCGACCACGGTGCCCGGCCGGCCCGGGGTCAGCAGGCCGCGTTCCACCGCATCCTGCAGGATGCCGAGCGCCGCCCGGTCCTTCACCGAGCCGCCGGGATTCATGAACTCGGCCTTGCCCAGGATCTCGCAGCCGGTCTCCTCCGAGGCCCGGCGAAGCCGGATCAGCGGCGTCCGGCCGACCGCGCCCCAGAAGCCTTCGACCGCCTGCGAGACCGGTGCCAGCATCATGCCTTCTCCACATCCACCCAACGCAGATACGGCCTCTCGGCCTCCCAGCCCTGCGGGAACCGCTCCCGGGCCTGCTCGTCCGGGATGGAGGGAACGATGATCGCCCGCTCGCCCGGCTGCCAGTTCACCGGAGTCGCGACCTTGTGGCGATCCGTCAACTGGAGACTGTCGATCACCCGCAGCACTTCCTGGAAGTTCCGCCCGGTCGAGGGTGGATAGGCCAGGGTCAGGCGTACCTTCTTCGCCGGATCGATGACGAAGACGGTGCGGACCGTGACGGCCGCGTCCGCCTCGGGATGGATCATGCCATAGAGGTGGGACACCGCACGGTCCGCGTCGGAGATCAGCGGGAAGTTGACGGCCGCGCCCTGCGTGTCGGCGATATCCGCGTTCCAGCCGGCGTGATTGTCCAGGGTATCCACCGAGAGGCCGATCACCTTGACGCCGCGCCGGTCGAATTCCGGCTTCAGCCGGGCGGCCTCGCCCAGCTCGGTGGTGCAGACCGGCGTGAAATCACGGGGGTGGCTGAACAGCACCACCCAGGACTCCTCCGCCCAGTCATGAAAGCGGATCGGCCCCTCCGACGTCTCGGCGCTGAAATCGGGGGCCGTCTGGCCCAGCTGAAGGGTCATGCCGCGATCTCCCTGGCGTTCAGGAAGGAAATCACGACTCGCGCGGAACATCAATTCTGAAATACGTACCGAGGACGGGGATATCAGATGATCCCCGAAATTCCGCGATCTCAATTCGTCAATTGACGGTCTAGTTGCCCGGCTCCGGATGCCGGAGAAGCCAGAGGCGCTCATGCGCCGCGACCAGGCTCTCCATGTTCTTGCGGCGGTTGGTGTCCGGGGAGTTCGGCCGCCGGGTCACCATCTTCTCCAGGATCCGCAGCAGCTCCTCGGCAACCTCGTAGTCGCTCTGGTCGCAGGCCTGGTGGAAGGCGATCAGGATCTTGTCCGACAACCGACGCGTGTGACGCGGAGCCGGCTGGACCTTGGCTGGCTCCTGAACGCCCTGCCCTTCTGACCAATCTTCCGCCATGCTGCCTAGCCTCCTTGCTTTCGCAGGCGTGCCGCGCGCGCCACGGGCTCACGCAAGCTTCGCATCAAGGACATGTACGCGACAAAGCCCCGGCTGCACAGGGTGGTGATCACGATCGCGTTGCCCTTTAAAGATGTAAGGCCCAACTGTGTCTATAGTGTCGCGAGCTGCGCCTGAACGGCCTTGGCGATGTCTTCCGGCGTCGATTGCGGGCGCAGCAGCATGCGCACGCGCCCATCCTTGCCGATCAGGTAGATGAAGGAGGAATGGTCGACGAGGTACTCGGTCATCTCGGGGCGCTTGACCTTGGCGTAGAAGACCCGGAACCGGCGTGCCACCTCGGCGACCTGCTCCGGCGTCCCGGTCAGCCCGACCATGCGCGGATGGAAGTTGGTCACGTAGGCCTTGAGCTGCTCGGGCGTATCCCGCTCGGGATCGACGCTGAACAGGACCGGCGTGACCCGCTCGGCCTGGGCCGCGGGCAGCAGGTCCAGGGCGCTGGCGATGGCGCCAAGCTCGGTCGGGCAGACGTCGGGGCAGTAGGTGAAGCCGAAGTAGCCCACCATCAGCGCGCCGCCCAGTTCGGCCTGGGTGACGCTGCGCCCCTCCTGGTCGGTCAGGCGGAAGGGGCCGCCCAGCACCATGCCCTCGGGGAGCTGCACGCCCCCCACGGAGGGCACCGCCGCCTCCTGCCCCATCAGCCCGGCGACCTGGCGCATGAAGGCATCGCCGAGCGGCTCGCCCGGCTGGCGGTTGAAGGCCGCGGCGCCCCAGAGCGCGCCGAGGCCCAGGATCAGGAAGAGCACGAGGATGCGGATCAGCCTTTGCATCCCGCCTGCTTAGCCGATCCGGCGCCGGAAGCGGAGGGGGACCGATTGTCCCACCCGCCCCCCGGCCGGCGGACGGATCAGGGCAGCAGCTGCCCTTCCGGCTGCTTGTCGGCGAAGACACCGTCGGCGAAGGCCTCCTCCCAGCTGCCCTGGGTGCTGGCCTTGGAATACTCGGTGGCGCGCCCCTCGAAGAAGTTCATGTGCTCGACGGCATTCAGGATCTCGTCCAGCCAGGGCAGCGGGTTCTTCTCGATCCCGTAATGGGGGTCGAGGCCGAGCTGCTGCAGGCGGCGGTCGGCGATGAAGCGGATATAGAGCTTCACATCCTCCGCCGTCATGCCCTGCACGCCGCCCAGCTCAAAGGCGAGGTCGATGAAGGCGTCCTCGTGCTCGACGATCGTGGTGCAGATCTCCAGCAGCTCCCGCTTCAGCTGCGGCGTCCAGATCTCCGGGTTCTCCTGCACGAAGGTGCGGAACAGCCGGATGACGGAGAGGCAATGCAGCGTTTCGTCGCGCACCGACCAGGAGACGATCTGTCCCATGCCCTTCATCTTGTTGAAGCGCGGGAAGTTCATCAGGATGGCGAAGGAGGCGAAGAGCTGCAGCCCCTCGGTGAAGGCGCCGAAGGCGGCCAGCGTCTTGGCGATCTCGGTCTTGTTCTCGACCGAGAAGGACTGCATGTAGTCGTACTTGTCCTTCATCTCCTTGTACTTCAGGAAGGCCGTGTACTCGATTTCCGGCATCCCGATGGTGTCGAGGAGATGCGAATACGCCGCGATATGGATGGTCTCGATGTTGGAGAAGGCCGAGAGCATCATCAGCACTTCCGTCGGCTTGAACACCTGGGAATAGTGCTTCATGTAGCAGTTGTTCACCTCGACATCGGCCTGGGTGAAGAAGCGGAAGATCTGCGTCAGAAGGTTCCGCTCGGCCTCGGTCAGGTTCTTCTGCCAGTCCTTCACGTCATCGGCCATCGGAACCTCTTCCGGCAGCCAGTGGACGCGCTGCTGCGTCATCCAGGCATCATAGGCCCAAGGATAGCGGAAGGGCTTGTAGACCGGGTTGGCGGTCAGCAGGTCCAACCTCTCGGGGGCGGCATCGGTGGTCGCGGACATGGCATGTCTCCGGCGTCTGGACGCGAGGCGCCCGGCCGACCCGGATCACGGGCCGGCGGCGCCATCGCTGGTCAGGAAAAGGCTTGGTCGGGGGTGGAAGGCCAGACCCGTCTCACTGACAGGCGAGGCATTCCTCGTAATTCGTGCCGTTGCCGCCCGCCTCCGCGGCCACGGCGCGCACCGGCGCCACACCGGGAAGCGGCGCGCTCGGCAACACGGCCTCCAGGCTGTTGGCCGCGGCGAAGCCAAGCGCGGGCTGGGCCGAGACCTTCTCGCTGATGGTGTCGGCGCGCTGGATCGACAGCGAGCGGCAGTAGTAGAGCGACTTCACACCCTTCTTCCAGGCCTGGAAGTGGATCTGGTGCAGGTCGCGCTTGTGCACATCGGCCGGCAGGAAGAGGTTCACCGACTGGCTCTGGCAGATGAACGGCGTGCGGTCGGCGGCATGTTCCACCACCCAGCGCTGGTCCAGCTCGAAGGCGGTCTTGAAGACGGCCTTCTCCTGCTCGTCCAAGAAATCCAGGTGCTGCACGCTGCCCTTCGTGACGGTGATGTTGGTCCAGGTCTCGTCATCGTCGCGGCCGTGCTTCTGAAGCAGCTTCTTCAGATACGGGTTGCGCACGATGAAGCTGCCGGACAGAGTCTTGTGGTTGTAGACATTGGCCGCGATCGGCTCGATGCCCGGGCTGGCGCCACCGCAGATGATGCTGATCGACGCCGTCGGCGCGATCGCCATCTTGTTCGAGAAACGCTCCATGAAACCGTATTCGGCGGCATCCGGGCAGGGCCCGCGCTCCTCGGCGAGCTGCCGGCTGGCGACATCGGCCTGCTCGCGGATGTGCCGGAACATCCGCTTGTTCCACACCTTCGCGATAACGCTTTCGAACGGCACGTTCTGCGCCTGCAGGAAGGAGTGGAAGCCCATCACGCCAAGGCCCACCGAGCGCTCGCGCATGGCGCTGTACTTGGCGCGCGCCATGCTGTCGGGGGCGTTGTCGATGAAGCTCTGCAGCACGTTGTCCAGGAAGCGCATCACGTCGGGGATGAAGCGCGGCTCATCCTTCCACTGGAACCAGGTCTCGAGGTTCAGCGAGGAGAGGCAGCACACCGCGGTGCGCTCCTGGCCATGCTGGTCGCGCCCGGTGGGCAGGGTGATCTCGGAGCACAGGTTGGAGGTCTTGACCTCCAGGCCGGCGAGCTTCTGGTGCTCCGGCTGCGCACGGTTCACGTGGTCGGAATAGATGATGTAGGGCTCGCCCTGCTCGATGCGGGCCATCAGGATGCGGATCCACAGCCCGCGCGCCGGGATCTTGCGAATGACGGCGCCGTCCTTGGGCGAGGTCAGCGCCCATTCCTCATCCGCCTCGACGGCGCGCATGAAGGCATCCGGGATCAGGATGCCGTGGTGCAGGTTCAGCGCCTTGCGGTTCGGATCGCCGCCGGTCGGGCGGCGCATGTCGATGAATTCCTCGATCTCGGGGTGCGAGACCGGCAGATAGACCGCCGCCGAGCCGCGCCGCAGCGAGCCCTGGCTGATCGCCAGCGTCAGGCTGTCCATCACGCGGATGAAGGGGATGATGCCGCTGGTCTTGCCGTTCTGCCCGACCTTCTCGCCGATCGAACGCAGGTTGCCCCAGTAGGAACCGATGCCGCCACCCTTGGAGGCCAGCCAGACATTCTCGTTCCACAGGTCGACAATGCCGTTCAGGCTGTCATTCGCCTCGTTCAGGAAGCAGGAGATGGGCAGGCCGCGCGTCGTGCCGCCATTCGACAGCACCGGCGTCGCCGGCATGAACCAGAGCTGCGAGATGTAATCGTAGATGCGCTGCGCATGTGCCGCGTCGTCGCCATAGGCGCTGGCCACGCGCGCGAAAAGATCCTGATAGGATTCGCCCGGCATCAGGTACCGGTCGTCCAGCGTCGCCTTGCCGAAATCGGTCAGCAGTGCATCCCGCGACCGGTCCACATGCACCTGGCCATGCCCCGCGAGCTGAATGTCATCGGCAAGCTGAATGGCATCGAACACGGCGAGAATCCCTGATGGGTTGTAGTGTGGTGAGGCGCAGGTTTGCACCGCGTCGCCCGGAGCTTCAACCCATATCTGGTGGGTCGGATGCAGGACATCCCCCCACAATTTGCTTGCCTGGCGTTTCGCCCACAGCACCCACCGCGCCGCGACTCACGGAAAAATCTGGCAAAGCCAGGGTTATCCACCGCCACCTTCCCAGGCGCCGCGAACACATTCTCACGTAAAAAATTTCTTTCAGCCTGCCGCCGGTCCGGCCGTGGCCTCCTCCGCCTCGACCAGCCGGCTCGGCCGCAATTCCCCTTCCCGCTCCAGCACGGGATAGGCCGCCGCCGCGACCACGTGGCTGTTCACCAGCTTGAGATCGCGCAGCAGGTCGAGATGCAGGCCGCCGCTGTCCAGGCTCTCCAGCCGCCCGGCGCGCAGCCGTTCGAAATGCCGCGCGGTGGCCTGTGCCTCGACGTCGCGGAAGGCGGCCTTCTCGGCGGCGAGCAGCCGCGCCGCGCGGGCATCCTCCGTCATCAGCAGCGAGGCCGCGATCCGCAGATTGCCGATCACCCGATCGATCAGCCCGAGAAGCTCGTCCCTCCCCTCGGCGGACAGCATCAGGCCGCGTTTGCGGAGCTTGTCGGCATGCGGCAGCAAGCCGCCCTGCACCACGTCCCCGGCCTGCTCCAGATGCATGGCGAAAAGCAGGATCTCCTGCACCCGCCGCTGGTCCGCCTCGCTCAGCTCCTCGGTGTCGAGCCCCGCGAGATAGGTCTTGAGCTCCCGGTTCAGCCGGTCCAGCGCATCCTCCGCCTGACGCGACACGGCCGCCGGCCGGGCGCCGGGCGTCGCCAGCACCCCCCGCGCGTCGCGCAGCATCGCCTCGACCAGGTCCGCCAGCCGCAGCGCCTCCCGCGCCGCGCCGCCCAGCGCCACCACCGGCACCTCCCGCGCGGCGGGATCGAGATAGAGCGGGCGGGCGGGATCGGCGGGGTTCTCCCGGCGTGGCAGAAGGCGCCGCAGCAGCGCCGCGTAGGGTGTCAGCAGGGGCAGGAAAAGCGCCGCCAGCACCAGGTTGAACAGGCTGTGGAACTGCGCCACCGCCCGGCCGGCATCGCCGGACCCGCCGCCCAGCAGCGCTGCCGCCGGCCCCAGCAGCGGCATGGCGATGGCCAGCCCCACCAGGCGGTTGAGCAGGTTGCCCAGCGGCAGGCGCCTCCCGGCCGGGTCCCCGCCGCCGCCCTCCAGCAGCGGGTTCAGGGCGCTGCCGAGATTGGCCCCGATCACCATGGCCAGCGCCGCCTCCAGCGACACGACGCCATGCTCGGCCAGGGACATGATCAGCAGCACGGTGGCCACACTGGAATGCAGGGCCCAGCTCATCAGTGCCGCCACGAGGACATCCAGCAGCGGCACGGCGGCGATCAGGCCGAGCAGGGCCCGCAGCTGAGGCGTGGCTTCGTAGGGGCCCATCAGCGCCACGAGCTGGTGCAGCGCCATCAGCATCAGCCCGAGGCCGATCACCGCCCGCCCGAGGTCATGCGGCAGCGGCGCCTCCCGCCGGAACAGGATGAAGCCCAGCAGGATGAGGGCCGGCGCCACCATCGCCATGTCGAAGGACAGGAGCTGGACGATCAGCGTGGTGCCCAGATTGGCGCCCAGCATGACCGCCAGCGCCGGCACCAGCCCCACAACCCCGCCGGCCGCGAAGCCCGCGACCATCAGGCCGGTCGCCGTGCTGCTCTGCAACAGGGCGGTGACGCCGAGACCCGCCAGGAAAGCCCTGAGCCGGTTGCTCAGGGCGTGGCCCAGCAGCCCCCGCAACCGGGCGCCAAAGGCACGCTGCACCCCGGTCTGCACCATGCGGGTGCCCCAGAGCAGGAGAGCCACCGTCCCCGACAGGCTGATCAGCACGACGATCAGGCTCATCTCCCGTCATCCTCCTGTCATCAGGGAAGCACGCGGCAGGACAGGGCGCAAAGCGGAGAGGGGGGTGGCGCCGGCCGGGCCGCTGGCGGATAAGGCCTGCCTTCCGGGGGCACCCAGGCCCACTGGCCCCTACCCCCTGGCCCCCACCCCCTGGCCCCCACCCCCTGGCCCAGCCCACGCGAAGGATCCGCATGACCGACACCGCCCTGCCCCTGCTCATCACCCATAGCGGCGGCTTCCACTGCGACGAGGCCTTCGCCTATGTGGTGCTGCAGCAGGCGCTCGGCCTGCACCGGCCGGGCGGCGACCATCGCCTGCTGCGCACGCGGGACGCGGCGGCCATCGCCCAGGGCGACTACGTCTGGGATGTCGGGACGGTCTTCGATCCCGCCGCCCGCCGCTTCGACCACCACCAGCGCGGCGCCCCGGTGCGGCCGGACGGCACGCCCTTCAGCTCGGCCGGCCTGGTCTGGCAGCAGTACGGCGAGGCGGCGGTGGCGGCCCTCCTGCGCGCCGGCGGCGGAGAGGAGGGCCTGGCCCCGGCCATCGCCGCCGAGCTGGACCGCAGCCTGGTGCGCCGGATCGACGAGATCGACAATGGGGTGGCCGGCAGCCGCGAGCCGCTCGACCTCGCCTCCCTGGTGGGTGACTGCAACCTGCCCTGGGACGTTCCCGCCGAGGGCCGCCAGGCGGCGGAGGATGCCGCCTTCCTGGATGCCGTCGCCCTGGTGGAGCAGGTGCTGCGCCGCCGCGTCGCCGTGCTGCGCGCCCGGCTGGCGGCCGACGCCCTGGTGGCGGCGGCGCATGCCGCCTCGGCCGATCCGCGCATCCTGGAGCTGGATCGCGGCATGCCCTGGAAGGGCGCCGTCTTCGCCCATGACCTGCCGGTGCTCTTCGCCGTCTACCCGGTGCCGAACGGCAACTGGATGGTCGATGCCATGCCCCCCGAGCCCGGCTCCTTCGCCCAGCGCCTGCCGCTGCCGCAGGACTGGGCCGGGCTGCAGGACGCCGCCCTGGCCGCGGCCTCCGGCGTGCCGGACGCCGTCTTCGTGCATCTGCGCCGCTTCGTCGGCGCCGCCCGCTCGCGCGCGGGCGCGGTGGAGATGGCACGGCGCACCATCGCCCGGCACGGGGCGGGCTGAGACCGCCCCACCCGCCCGGGCGCCGGCGCCCCGGCATGCCGCTTGCAGCGTGGCCACTTGCGACATGGCGGCTTCCGGGCAGCATGTGACGGCAGAACCGAGGAGAGAACGGCAGATGGCATCCTTCGATTGCGTGGTCCGCAACGGCACGGTGGTCACGGCGAGCGACACGGTCGCCTGTGATATAGGCATTGTCGATGGCGTCGTGGTCGCGCTGGGCCGCGACCTGCCGGCCGGCCGGCGCGAGATCGACGCCTCCGGCCGGCTGGTCCTGCCGGGTGGCGTGGACACGCACACGCATATCGAGGAGCCCGCGAAAGGCCCGGCCCGCAACGCCGACAGTTTCGACACCGCCTCCGCCTCGGCCGCCGCCGGCGGCACGACGACGGTGATCTGCTTCGCGCGGCAGCCGCGCGGCGGCACGCTGGCGGACAAGGTCGCCGCCTACCACGAGCTCGCGAAGGCCTCGCGCGTCGACTACTCCTTCCACCTGATCCTGACCGACCCGACGCCGGAGCTGCTGGAGCGGGAGCTGCCGCCGCTGGTCGAGGCGGGGCACCGCTCGCTCAAGATCTTCCTCACCTACGAGGGCGCGAAGGTGACGGATGCGGAGGCGCTGCGCGTCCTCGCCGCCGCGCGCCGCCTCGGCGCGCTGGTCTGCGTGCACGCCGAGCACAACGACCTGATCGAGTTCTACCGCGACGCGCTGCTCGCCGCCGGGCTGACCGCGCCGAAGTACCATGGCTGGGTCAAGCCCATGGTGGTGGAGCGCGAGTGCACCCACCGCATCATCGCCATGGCCGAGGCGCTGGACACGCCGATCCAGGTCTTTCACGTCTCCGGCGCGGAATCGGCCGAGGAGGTGGCGCGCGGCCAGGCGCGCGGGCTGAAGGTCTGGGCCGAGACATGCCCGCAATACCTGACGCTGACGACAGCGGACATGGACCGCCCGGGCTTCGAGGGCGCGAAGTTCATCTTCAGCCCCGCCGCGCGGACGACGGCGGACCAGGAGGCGCTCTGGGCCGCGATCCGCGCCGGCGTGATCGGCAATGTCTCCTCCGACCACGCGCCCAGCCGCTACGAGGGGCCGGACGGCAAGAAGGCCCATGGCGAGGACGCGCCCTTCACCAAGGTGCCGAACGGCCTGCCCGGCCTGGCGACCCGGCTGCCGGTGCTGTTCTCCGAAGGGGTCTCGAAGGGGCGGATCGACCTGCAGACCTTCGTCGCCATCACCGCCACCAATCCGGCCAAGCTCTTCGGCCTGCATCCGCGCAAGGGCACCATCGCCGTCGGCGCGGATGCCGATCTGACGATCTGGGACCCCGAGAAGGAGGTCACCATCACCAACAGCCTGCTGCATCACGGCAGCGACTACACGCCCTATGAAGGCATGGCGGTGAAGGGCTGGCCGGTGACGACCCTGGTGCGCGGCACCGTC
This sequence comes from Pseudoroseomonas sp. WGS1072, assembly GCF_049340465.1. Taxonomy (NCBI): domain Bacteria; kingdom Pseudomonadati; phylum Pseudomonadota; class Alphaproteobacteria; order Acetobacterales; family Acetobacteraceae; genus Pseudoroseomonas; species Pseudoroseomonas sp. WGS1072. The sequence goes on from NZ_JBMPSU010000001.1 coordinate 589,548, forward strand.
GTCTGTGACGGGGGCGAGATCGCCACCGCGCCGGGCGGCGGCCGCTTCCTCGCCCGCGACCCCTATCCGCTGATCGCGCCGCGCGGCGTCTTCCCCGGGCCGTTCAACCCGGTCGATGGCGTGCCGGCCTGAACGGGAAGGCGACCTGCCCCGCCGGCGGATGGCACCGCTACAGCGCCGCCATCCGCCGCAGCCCGACCAGCCGGTCGCAGAACAGCAGCATCAGCACCGTCAGCCCGATCAGCAAGACCGAAACCGCCGCGAGTGTCGGATCGGGCGACACCTCGAGCTGGTTCAGCAACTGGATGGGCAGGGTCTTGGTGCGGACATCCACCAGGAACATCGAGATCGGGTAGTTGTCGAAGGAGGCGAAGAAGGCGAAGAGCGCCCCGCTGAGGAAGCCCGGCAGGATGGCCGGCACCAGCACGCGCCAGAGGGCGATCGGATAGGAGCAGCCGAGCGTCCGCGCCGCGTCGACCAGCGTGAAGTCGAAGAGCGAGAGGCTTGCCAGCACGGTGCGCATGACGAAGGGCATGGTGATGACCACATGCGCCAGGAGCAGCGACCACCAGGCATCCCGCAGGCCGATCTCGCGCGCCGCCTGCAACAGGGCGATGCCGAGCACGAGGCCCGGCAGCATCAGCGGCGAGATCATGAAGGTCGCCACCGCCTGCCCCCAGGGCACCTGCCCGCGCACCAGCGCCACGGCGCAGAGCGTGCCGAGGACGAGGGAGATAACGGTCGAGAGGGCGGCGATGCTGGCCGAGAGCCAGAGCGCCCCGAGCAGCGCGTCGATCTCCAGGACCCGCGCGTACCAGCGGAAGGAGAAGCCGGTCGGCGGGAAGCGGAACACCGCGGTGTCGGTGAAGGAGACCGGGATCACCACCAGGATCGGCAGCAGCAGGAAGAGGATGGCCAGCGCCAGCATGGCGGCGCAGAAGCCGCGTCCCATCCGTTCGATCATCCGTCCCTCCTCATCGCCGGGCCAGGCGGCGCTGCAGCAGCGCGGCGCCCACCACCACCGCCACCGCCACCGCCAGCAGCACGGCGGCCATGGCCGCGCCCAGCTGCCAGTCGCGCAGGTTCAGGAAGGCCTTGGCCATGACCATCGACATCGTCATGTAGCGCTCGCCGATCAGCAGCTGCGGCGTCACATAGGCCGCCACCGCGAGCGAGAAGACCAGCGTCGCGCCGGCGACCAGGCCCGGCAGGCTGAGCGGCAGGATCACGTGCAGGAAGCGGAAGACCGGCCCGGCGCCGAGCGTCGCCGCGGCCTCCGGCAGCCGGCTGTCCATCATCCGCACGCCGGAATAGACCGGCAGCAGCATGAACGGCAGGAAGACGTTGATCATGCCGATGTAGAGCGTCTCCTCGGTGAAGAGCAGGCGCAGCGGCCGCTCGATCCATCCCGCCGAGAGCAGCGCCCAGTTCACGATGCCGTCGCGCCGCAGCATGATGGCCCAGCCGAAGGACTTGACGATGACGCTGACGGTCATCGGCAGGAAGACCAGGGCGAAGAGCGCCACCTGCCAGTAGCCGCGCGCCCGCGCCAGGGCGAAGGCGGCGGGATAGCCGATCAGCGCGGCGCCGAGCGTCGTCGCGAGCCCCAGCCAGAGCGAGCGTCCGATCACCCGGAGGTAATAGGGATCGCCCAGCAGCCGGGCATAGCCGTCAAGGCTGAAGCCCGCCTCCGAACGCAATGAGGTGATGAGCAGCAGCAGCACCGGCAGCGCGAAGACCGTGACCATGAAGGCCACGGCCGGCAGCGCCAGCAGGGCCAGCGGGTCGATCGCCGGCCGCGCGGCGGGTGCGGCGGCCGGTGCCAGGACCGTCGGCGCGGTGGTGCTCATGGCGCGGGAAAGACCATGACCTCGGCCTCCGGGAAGGCCAGCCGCACCGGGCGGCCGGGTGCTAGGCCCTCCGGCAGGCGGGCCAGCTCGACCATGCCGCGATCCGGCCCGCCCGCCGGCAGATCCAGGTGCAGCTGCACGCGGGAGCCGAGGAAGCTGACATCGGCGATGCGCGCCGCCAGCCCCTCCTCCGCCGCCGGGTCCAGCAGGATCGCCTCCGGCCGGATGGCCGCCACCACCGGCGAGCCAGGCAGGTAGCTGCCCCGGGCGCGCAGCCGGCCCAGCGCCGTCTCCACCACCAGCCCGCCGCCCCGGCTCTCCGCCACCCGTCCGGCAAGGCGCGTGGAGCGACCGACGAAGTCCAGGACATAGAGCGTGGCCGGCTGCCGGTAGAGCGTCACCGGATCGGCCAGCTGCTCGATGCGGCCGGCGTTCATCACCGCGATGCGGTCGCTGACGACCAGCGCCTCCTCCTGGTCATGGGTGACGAAGATGGCGGTGATGCCGACCTCGCGCAGCAGCCCCTTGAGCTCGACCTGCATCGTGTCGCGCAGCTTGCGGTCCAGCGCCGAGAAGGGCTCGTCCAGCAGCAGCAGCGAGGGGCGCACCACCAGCGCGCGCGCCACCGCGACGCGCTGCTGCTGGCCGCCCGAGAGCGCCGTCACCGGCTTGCCGGCATGCTCGCCCATGCGGACCAGCGCCAGCGCCTCCTCGACGCGCGCCGCCTGCTCGCGGCGCGGCACGCCCTGGGCACGCAGGCCGAAGGCCAGGTTCTCCGCCACGGTCAGATGCGGGAACAGCGCGTAGTTCTGGAACACCACGCCGATGTTGCGCCGGTGCGCCGGGAGGCGGGTGATCTCGGCGCCGCCCACCACGATGCTGCCGCGGTCGGGGCGCATCAGCCCGGCGATCAGGCGCAGCAGCGTGGTCTTGCCACAGCCCGAGGGCCCGAGCAGCGAGACGAACTCGCCCCGCGCGACGGTGAGCGAGAGGTCGTCCAGTACGCTGGCCGCGCCGAAGCGCTTGCCGAGACCCGCGACGCGGAGATGGTCGGGCGCGGTGAGGCCGCCCGGCGCGGCGGCGCCGGGCCTCGTGCCGATCAGCATCAGCCGCCCGAGATCTCGCGCTCGAAGCGCTCGATCCAGCGGTTGCGGTTGTCGGCGAAGTACTCCCAGTCCAGCACCGCCAGCTCCGGCAGGTCGAGCCCGGCCGGCTTCACCGTCTTGGTGTTGGTCGGGTTGGAGTAGAAGGTCTTGGCGATCAGCGCCTGGGTCTCGGGGTCCAGCAGCTCGTTGATGAAGGTCATCCCCAGCTCGGGGTTCGGGCCATTGGCGACCAGCGCGGCGCCGGCCGGCATGGCGACCATCCCCTCCTTCGGCTGCGCCTGGTCGACCGGCGCGCCCTGGGCCTTGCGGAACAGCACCGTGCGCGTGTCGGGGCTGAGAAAGAAGTCGATCTCGCCGGTTTCCAAGAGCTGTTGCGCCTGCGGCGCGTTGCTCGTCACCTGCAGCACGTTGGGCTTCAGTTCCTTCAGCTTCTCGAACCCCGCATCCGCCTCCTTCAGGCATTCGGCGAGCGGCTTGCCGGTGGCCAGATGCGCCGCCGCCAGGAGCGGCACCACCGCCTGGGTGATGCGCATGGAGATCAGGATGATCTTGTCGCGGTGCCTGCTGTCCCAGGCCTCGGCGTAGGAGGCCGGGCCGGGCCTCACGCTGTCCGTGTTGTAGGCAATCGAGGAGGCAGGCTGGCACCAGTTCACCCACATCGCGTCGCGCGGCTTCGCGTCCGCCCGCACATCCGCGAGGTTGGGGATATTGGCACCCTTCAGCGGGGCGATCACCTTCTCCCGCTCGGCGAGGATGAGGACCGGATCGTCCATCATCGTCACCGTCATGGTCGGGCGCGCCTTGTTGGCGCGGATCTTCTCCAGGTTGATGAGGGAGTTGCTGCCCTCGAACAGGATCTTGAAGCCGTGCTTGCGCTCGATCAGCGGGAACAGCATGTCGGTCAGGCCAGGCGAGGCGGGGCCGCCGACGAAGATCTCCCGCGGCTGCGCGCGCACGACGGAGGGGGCCGCCAGGCCGAGCGCCATACCGGAGGATGCGGCCAGGACATGGCGGCGGGTGAAGCGGGGCATCGGCAAGCCTCCTGTTCGGCGAAAGGACACGCCGGGACCGGAAGCAAGATCCATGCCCGCATCGGCGGCGCCTTGCCCGATTGACAGCGGCTGCCGCTTCCTCGACCCTCGTCCCCGCTCAGGAGCGGACAGCGGCCGGGACAAGGCAGGAGCACTCGCTCTTTTCGCAGGAGGAAAACGCGTGAACGACACAGCCATGGACGTGGCGCCGGCGCCGGCCGACACCTGGCCGGACGAATTGTTCGAACTGCTCAGGACCCACAAGGTCCGCCAGGTCGCCTATGTCCCGGATGCCGGACACTCACGCCTGATCCGCCGCTGCCAGGCCGATCCCGCGATCCGGGCCGTCTCGCTGACCACCGAGGAAGAAGGCATCGCGCTGATGCTCGGCGCCTGGCTCGGCGGCGAGAGGAGCGTGCTGCTGATGCAGAGCTCGGGCGTCGGCAACTGCGTCAACATGCTGTCGCTCGGCATCCTGCACCGCACGCCCATGCCGATGCTGGTGACGATGCGCGGCGATTTCGGCGAGTTCAACCCGGCGCAGATGCCCATGGGCCAGGCCACGCAGGCCGTGCTGGAGGCCATGGGGACGCTGGTGTGCCGCGCCGACCACGCCGCCGACATCGCGCCCACCGCGGATGCCACGCTGCGCATGGCCTTCAACACCTTCCGCCCCACGGCGACGCTGATCGGCCAGCGCGTGCTGGGCGCCAAGACCTTCGGCAAGGAGTGACGCCATGAGCGAGACCGCATCCTCCGGCACGCTGCGCCGGCGCGAGGTCGTCCCGGCGCTGCTGGCCGACCGGGGCGAATTGCTGGTGGTGGCCGGGCTCGGCGCGCCGGCCTGGGACATCACCGCGGCGGGCGACCACCCGCGCAACCTGCCGCTCTGGGGCGGCATGGGCGGGGCGGCGATGATCGGCCTCGGCCTGGCCCTGGCGCAGCCGAAGGTGCCGGTGCTGGTGATCACCGGCGACGGCGAGATGCTGATGAGCCTCGGCGCCCTGGCCACCATCGCCGTGGCCCGCCCCGCCAATCTCTCCGTGGTCGTGCTGGACAACGAGCACTACGGCGAGACCGGCATGCAGCCGACCCATACCGGCGCCGGCGTGGACCTGGCGGGGATCGCCCGCGCCGCCGGCTTCCCGCAGGCCAGCCGGGTCGAGGCGATGGACGATATCGCGGCCCTGCGCGACGCGGTCCACCGCTGCGACGGCCCGCTCTTCGCCCAGGTGAAGATCAACGCGGAAGCGCTTCCGCTGGTGCTGCCGCCCCGCGAAGGCGCCCTGCTGCAGGCGCGGATGCGGGAATCCCTGCTCGGGCCGGAAGCGCACCTGGCCTGACGCCGCCCGGCCACGGTCCCGGCCGGGACCGTGGCCGGCGGGCCGCTTCAGCCGGTGACGGCGGTCAGCGCCTGCCCGATGACCTCGGTGATGCGGTCGATCTCCGCCTCGGTGGCGATCAGCGCGGGGCTCAGCGTCAGGGTGTTGTTCAGCCCGGGCAGGGAGCGGTTGGTGGCGCCGATGATGACGCCGAGCTCCATGCACTTCGCCACGACGGCCTGCACCTTGGCCTCGGCCAGCGGCTCCTTCGTCGCTCGGTCGGCCACCAGCTCCGCGCCCTGGAACAGGCCCAGGCCGCGCACCTCGCCGATGACGGCATGCTTCTCCTGCAGCGCCAGAAGGTTGTCGCGCAGCCGCGCGCCCATCCGTTGGGTGTTCTCGAGCAGGCCCTCATCCTCGATGATGCGGATGTTCTCGAGCGCCGCCGCCGGGCCGGCCAGGCAGCCGCCGAAGGTGGAGATGTCGCGGAAGTAGCTCATCGGGTCGGCGGGGTTGTCCTTGAACAGGTTGAAGACCTTCTCGGTCGTCACCGTGCAGGAGATCGCCGCGTAGCCCGAGGCCACGCCCTTGGCCATGGTCACGAAATCCGGCTCGATGCCGAACTGCTGGTAGCCGAACCACTTGCCGGTGCGGCCGAGACCGCAGACCACCTCGTCGATATGCAGCAGCACGTCGTACTTGCGGCAGATCTCCTGCACGCGCGGCCAGTAGCTGGCCGGGGGCACGATGACGCCGCCGCCGGCGGTGATCGGCTCCAGGCAGATCGCGCCCACCGTCTCCGGCCCCTCGCGCAGGATCACCGCCTCGATCGCATCGGCGGCGGCGATGCCGTAATCCTCGGCGTCCGGATACTGGCTGCGGTATTCGAGGCAGTGCGGCACCTCGACGAAGCCCTCCGGGTAGGGGCCGTAATCGGCGTTGCGCTGCGGCTGGCCGCAGGCGGCGAGGGCGCCGAAGGTGGTGCCGTGGTAGTCGCGCTCACGGTAGAGGATCTTCCACTTCTTACCGCCGTGATGGCGCGCGGCGATCTGCCGCACCATCTTGAAGGCCTTCTCGTTCGCCTCGGAGCCGGAGTTCGAGTAGTAGACGCGGGTCATGCCCGGCATCTTCTCGATCAGCCGCTTGGCGAAGGCGGCGCCCGGCGCGCTGCCCTTGGCGCCGGCGAAGTAGTTCAGCGTCACCAGCTGCTCGCGCACCACATCGGCGATGGATTCGCGACCGTAGCCGACATTCACCGTCCAGACGCCGCCCGAGGTGGCGTCGAGATACTCCTTGCCGGTGGCATCCCAGATCCGCATGCCCTTGCCCTCGACCATCAGCTGCGGGTCGACGGTCTCGTACTGCTTGTGCTGGGAGAGATGATGCCAGACATGCGCGCGGTCGGCCTCGATCAGCCCGGCGATGTCGTTGCTCTTCGGAACGTAGTTCATGATCAGCCCTTCGCTGGATCGTGCAAGCCGGACATGCGCCGTACGATCGGATCCCTGTCTCTCTCCACCGGCCAGGGTCGGGCGTCCTGTCCCCGGCCCGGCCGCCGCCCAGGCCCTCCGCGCGGTCCGGCGCGGCGGAGGGCCGCGCGGCCTCCTCCAGGCCGGCGCGGGGCCGCCGGTCGGGAAGAAGCCGCCCGGCCGGGCGCGAGGGACGTCCCGGAAGGCCTGTGCCGGGAGCCTAGGCCATGGCGCCCTCCCGCCTCAACCCCCGCCGCCCGGCGCGCGCCGGGCGCGGAACGCCTGCTGCACCTCGTCCAGCGTCAGGAACTCGGCGCCCCGCGCCGCCAGGCCGTCGATCAGCCGCTCCATCATCATCATCCGGTGGCCCCGGCCGCTGACATCGGGGTGGAAGGTATAGACCAGCATGCCCCAGTCGGTGTTCCGCCGCATGTAGTCGAAATCGGCCAGCCAGTTCTCCAGCACCGCCCCGGCATCACCCCGGCCGCGCGAGAGCGGGCGCCAGCGCCAGGCCGGCCGCGATCCCGCCGAACCCGCGGCGGGTAAGCGTGTTTCTTGTTGTCATGGACGTTCCTCGTGATGTCGGGGACCACAGGGTCCGGTCAGGCTACTCCGTCGTGCCGGAGGCGGGGCGGGCCCAGCGGCGGTCGAAGTCCCGGACTTCCTCGAAGCCCATCAGCGTGTTCATTCCGGCGAGGTCCTGCAGCCTGCCGTCGGGCAGGCCGCGCGTATCGCCCTCGCGGCGCCAGCCACGCCGCCGGCTTCGCCGCGGGCACCGCCCTGGCCGCCCTGGCGCCCGCGCGGCGCCCGGACGCCGTCTTCTGCGTCAGCGACATCCTGGCCATGGGAGGCATGGACGCCCTGCGGGAAGCCGGCGTCGCGGTGCCCGGCGACATCTCGGTGGTCGGCATGGACGGCATCGGACCCGCCCGCCAGCCTCCCTATCGCCTGACCACCGTGGCCCAGCCGCTGCAGGCCATGGTCGCGCGGGGGCTGGACCTGCTTGCCGCCCGCATCGGAGGCGCCGCCCTGCCGCGCGAGCGCGTCCTTCTACAGGGCGCGCTGATCCGGGGCCGCTCCGCACGGCTGCCCGCGGATGGCACGGAACAGGGGCGGGAAGACCGCGCCGCCATCCCTATCCCCGCTCCGCCCCGGGCGCGGCGAGGAACCGCGCCTTGAGCCTTTCCCGGACGGTCTGGACGATGACATAGAGCACCGGGATCATCAGCAGGCCGAGCAGGGTTCCGATCAGCAGGCCGCCGAAGAGGGTCATGCCGATCGAGCGCCGGCTCTCGGCCCCCGCCCCGCTCGCGATGACCAGCGGAACGACGCCGAGGACCGAGCTGAAGGCGGTCATGACCAGCGGGCGGAAACGCTGCCGCGTCGCGTCGATCGCCGCCTCCAGCGTGCTCATGCCCTGCTCCCGCCGGGTCTTGGCGAATTCGACGATGAGGATCGCGTTCTTCGCGGCCAGTCCGATCAGCAGAAGCAGGCCGATCTGCGAGTAGACGTCGATCGGCATTCCCGCCAGGGCCAGGCTGGCGAGGGCGCCCAGCACCGCCAGCGCCACGGACAGCATGACCGCCAGGGGAACGCTCCAGCTCTCATACTGGGCGACCAGGAAGAGGTAGGTGAAGACGATGCCGACGAGAATGATCATCATCGTCTCCGCCCCGGCCTGCCGTTCCTGCAGGGCGAGGCCGGTCCATTCGAAGCCGAAGCCCTCCGGCAGGCTCTCCAGCGCCAGTGCCTCCATGCGGTCCAGCGCGGCGCCGCTGCTGGCGCCGTCCGCGGCCTGCCCGTTGATGGCGACGGCGGGGAAAAGATTGTAGCGGTTGATGACGCTCGGCCCGAGGGTGGCGCGGGTCGTCACCAGGGCACGGAGCGGCACCAGCTCGCCCGAGCTGGCGCGCACATGCAGGCGCCCGATATCGGCCGCCTGGCTGCGGAAGCCCGCCTCGTCCTGGATGCGGACCTGGAACACGCGCGAGAGGATGTTGAAGTCGTCCACATAGGCGGAGCCGAGGTGCGCCTGCAGCGTCTGGAAGATCGCGCCCGGGGTCACGCCCAGCAACTCCGCGCGGTGGCGGTCGATCTGCAGATGGACCTGCGGCGTGTCGGCCCGGAAGGTGCTGAACACGGCGGTCAGGTCCGGGGCCTGGTTCGCCCGGACGATCAGGCCCCGCATCGCTTCCGCCAGTTCCTCCTGGCTCTGCCCGCCGCGGGCCTGGAGGCGGAGGTCGAACCCGCCCGTGGCGCCGAGCCCCGGAATGGCCGGTGGCACGAAGGCGACGACCGCCCCCGCCGTCACGGTGGCGAAGCGGGCCCGCAGGTGGGCCAGCACATGGTCAAGACGCCCGCTCGCATCGCGGCGCTCGCGCCAGGGCCTGAGCGCCGCGATGACCATGCCGGAATCGGAGCCGCCGCCGCCGAGAAGGCTGGCACCCGCGACGCCGATGACATTGTCGATGCCCGGCGTCGCGCGCACGATCCGCACCACCTCGTCCAGCGCGGCCTGCGTCCTCTCGAGCGAGGCGGCGCTCGGCAACTGCACATTCACGAAGATGTATCCGAGATCCTCGGAGGGGATGAAGCCCGTCGGCAGCGTGCGGAACAGGCCGGTCACGCCGGCCAGGACCGCCACCATGATCCCGCCCGCCAGCACCAGCCGCCGCGCCAGGCGGCCGAGCAGGGCCAGGTAGCCCCGCCGCGACCGCCCGATGACCCGCTCGAGAAGGGCGAAGACCCCGCCCCGCGGGCCGGCCGGCCGCCGCAGGAGGAGCACGCAGAGGGCGGGGCTCAGGGTCAGCGCGTTGACGGTCGAGAGCGTGATGGTCGCCATGATCGTCACGGCGAACTGTCCGTAGAGCTGCCCGGTGACGCCGGAGATGAAGCCGATCGGCAGGAACAGGGCGCCGAGCACCAGGGTCGTCACGACAATGGGCCCGGTGACCTGGCGCATCGTCTCCAGGGTGGCCTCGACGACGGCGAGGCTCTGCTCCTGCATGGCGCGCTGCACACCCTCGACGACGATGATGGCATCATCGACGACCAGGCTGATGGCCAGCACGATGGCGAAGAGGGTGACGGTGTTCGCCGAATAGCCCAGCGCGTAGAGGATGACGAATCCGCCGAGCAGCGAGACCGGGATCGTCAGCATCGGGATCAGCGTGGCGCGCCAGTCCTGCAGGAAGACATAGGTGACCAGGACGACCAGCAGGAAGGTGATGCCGAGCGTGATGGCGATCTCGCGGATCGTCTCGCTGACGAAGGCCGTGGTGTCGAAGACGACCGTCTGCGCGAGGTCCTCCGGAAACTGCGGTGCGGCGCGCGCCAGCTCCGACCGGACGGCGGAGGCGACGTTCAGGGCGTTGGCCTCCGGCGCGGCATAGATGACGAGGGTCGCGCTCGGCTGGCCGTTGAAGCGCGACCCGATGTCATAGGACTGCGCGCCGAGCTCGAGGCGGGCCACGTCGCGGAGGCTGACGATCGCGCCATCGGCATTCGTGCGCAGGACGATGTCGCCGAACTCCTCCGCCGTCTCCAGGCGCCCGCGCGCCATCACCGCCATCTGCAGCTCCTGCCCGGCGGGCGCGGGCGGCGCGCCGATCAGCCCCGCCGAGGCCTGCGCGTTGTGCGCGCGGATGGCCTCCGTGATATCGGCCGCCGTGATACCCAGGGCCTGCATGCGGTCGGGGTTCATCCAGACCCGCATGCTGTAGACCGGGCCGAAGACGCCGACATCCCCGACGCCCGGAATCCGGGCGAGGGCGTCGCGCAGATTGACCGAGGCGTAGTTGCTGATGAAGATCTCGTCGCGCGTGCCGCCCGGCGAGTAGAGCGACACGCCCATCAGCATGCTGGTGGAGCGGGCGCGGACGGACACGCCCGTCTGCGTCACGGCCGGCGGCAGCCGCGCCGTCGCCAGCGCCACACGGTTCTGCACATTCACCTGCGCCATGGCCGGATCGGTGCCGACGCGGAAGGTGACGGTCAGCGAATAGCTGCCGTTGTTGCCGGCGGAGGAGGACATGTACATCATGTCATCCACGCCGTTGACCTGCTCCTCGATCGGCGCGCCGACGCTGTTCATCAGCACCTCGGCGCTGGCACCGGGATAGCTGGCGCTGACCTGGACCTCCGGCGGCGTGATCGGCGGGAACTGCGCGACGGGAATCATGCTGAGGGCCAGCAGTCCGGCCAGGGTGGTGACCACCGCGATCACCATCGCGAAGCGGGGCCGCCGGACGAAGAGCGCGGCGATCATGGGCGGGCGAGCGCGCCGGCCACGGGCACGACGGCCACGGGCACGACGGTCACGGCGGCGCCGGGCCGCGCATTCTGCAGGCCCTGGACGATCAGCCGCTCGCCGCCCTTCAGCCCTTCCTCGACGATCCAGTTCTGATCGAGCTGCGCGCCTGTCCGGATGCGCCGCAGCACGACCTTGTCGTTGTCATCGGCAAGGAGCACGAAGCGCCCTTCCCGGTCCAGCTGCACCGCGCCCAGCGGCACGACGGGGCGCTGGCGGGGCGCATCCGGCTGCACGGCCACGGTGACGAACTGTCCGGGGACCAGCAGGCCGTCCGGGTTCGCGAAGCGGACGCGCACCGGCACCGTACCGGTCCGGGGATCGACCTCGTTGCCGATGAAGTCGATCTCGCCGGCGCCGGGATAGGTCTGGCCGGAGGACAGGGTCAGCGTCGGCACGAAGGTCTCCGCCGGCCCGGCCGTGGCGCCGCCGCGGAACTCCAGAAGGCTCTGGTCGCTCACCGAGAAGACGACGCGGATCGGATCGACCTGCACGATGCGGGCGAGCACCCCCGATGAGGGCGAGACGAGACTGCCCACCGCGACGGTGGTATGCCCGATCCGCCCCGCCAGCGGCGCGCGGATGATGGTGTAGCTGAGATTGAGTTCGGCCTGCCGCAGGTTGGCTTCCGCCGCCATGACGTTGGCGCGGCCGCGGTCCCGCGCGGCCAGGGCTTCCTCCAGCGCCGCCTGGGAGGCCGCCTGCGTCCGGCGGAGCTGCTGGCTGCGCTCGAAGCGCCCCTCGGCATCCCGCAGATCGGCCTCCGCGCCCGCCAGGCTGGCCCGCGCGGCGGAGAGGACGGCCTCGTAGCCCGCGCTCTCGATCCGGAAGAGGTCCTGACCCTGCTCGACGAACTGCCCTTCGCGGAAGCCGCGCGCCTCGACAAAGCCTTCGACGCGAGAGCGGATGTCGACCGCGTTGATCGCCTCCACGCGTCCGACGAAACGAGCCCCTGGCGCGACGTCCTCGACCGCCACGGGTGTGACGCTCACTGCCGGCGCCTGCGCCATCGCCGGCCCGCTCAGCGACAGCAGGGCCGCCAGAATGGCCAGCGGCGTTCCATAGCTGTAGCTGTCACGGGGAAGGATTACAGTTTGCATCAGCGACGTCTCCAACATTGGTACATCTGTCACGGCCGCTGCGGGCTCGCAACGGGCCGGACCACCGCAGGGGTCCGTCAGCATGCCGGACCTGCCCCACGGTGGCTCCCGAAAGCCCGCGCCGAGGAGGATTGACCACACCAATTTGTCATCCCCGTTCGCGTGGCGGACGTTGACATGCAAATTGACGACACTCTTTCGGAGGCGCAGCCTCACTGCAGAGGTGAAGGTATGCGCTCCGGCATGCCCGGGCTTCGACGACGCCCACTCAACAGAAGAACAACGATGTCGGTATCGGGAGGAGTAGGTCCGCCATGGAGGTGTCCCCATTTCCCCAGCCTTCCGAGGAGGAAGGCTATGATTACGTCTCGACCGGCCAGCTTCCCGACGAGGAGCCGGTCAAACGCCTGATCGACGAGGCCTACAACCGCTTCAAGGACTCCGAGGAGGGCGAGGTTTCCACCGTCTATCCCGCCCTGGCGCGGGTGCCGCCTCAGCAGTTCGGCATCTGCATCGTGGCGAATGACGGCGGGATCGCCGCCGTCGGGGATGTCGAGACGCCATTCACGATCATGAGCGTCTCCAAGCCATTTCTCTTCGCGCTGGTCTGTCAGCTCCTGGGCCCGCAGGCCGCACGCGAGAAGCTCGGCGTGAACGGCACCGGCCGCCCCTTCAATTCGCTGGCGGCCATCGAGTTCAGCCGCGACGGCAAGACGAATCCGATGGTCAATCCCGGCGCCATCGCGACGACGAGCCTGGTTCCCGGCCTGTCGGAGGCGGAGAAGTGGAGCTTCATTCATCAGGGCCTGAGCCGCTTCGCCGGCCGGCAGCTGGAGCTGGATGAGGAAACCTACCGCTGCGCCAGCGAGACCAATTTCCGCAACCGCGGCATCGCCAATGCGCTGCATGGGATGGGCGCCATCTACTCCGACCCGGCCGAGGCGACCGATCTCTACACCCGCCAGTGCTCGCTTCAGGTCACCGCGCGGGATCTAGCGATCATGGGCGCCACGCTGGCCGATGGCGGCGTCAATCCGGTGACCGGCGAGCAGATCGTCAGCCCGGAGGTCTGCCACTACACCCTGGCCGTCATGATCACCGCCGGGCTCTACGAAACCTCCGGAGACTGGCTCTACGAGATCGGCCTTCCGGGCAAGAGCGGCATCGGCGGCGGCATCGTCACCGTCTCCCCCGGGAAAGGCGGCCTCGGCACCTATGCGCCACGGCTGGACAAGGCGGGCAACAGCGTCAAGGGTCAGCAGGTGGCGCGGTTCCTGTCGCATCGCCTCGGCCTCGACCTGCTGGTGTCCAAGCCGGCCTGAGGCCATTCCGATTCTTTCGGCAAGCATGAACTGGAGAACGCCATGGCGCTCGACGCCGATGTGACAGGCCAGGACGCGGAGAGCCGCGAGAGCTGGGTTCCCCTCATGGCCATCGTGCTCGGCCAGATGATCATGTCGTTCAACGTGGCCTCTCTTCCCGTGGCGCTGGGCGGCATGGTGGCCAGCTTCGATGTGCCGCCGACCACGGTGGCCACCGGCATCGTGATGTACGGCATGCTGGTCGCGGGCTTCGTCATGCTGGGCGCGAAGCTTTCCCAGCGCTTCGGCCCGTCCCGCGTCTTCCGTGGCGCCATCCTCGCTTTCCTCGCGGCACAGGTGCTGATGACGCTCACGCCGACCGCGACGCTGATGATCACGGCGCAGGCCCTGTGCGGCCTTTCGGCCGCCGTGATCGTTCCCTGCCTGGTCGCGCTGATCGCCGAGAACTACCGCGGGCGCCAGCAGGCCACGGCGGTGGGCGCGCTGGGTTCGGCCCGCGCCGCCGCGGGGGTGCTGGCCTTCGTGATCGGCGGCGTTCTCGGCACCCATATCGGCTGGCGGCCCTCCTTCGGCATCCTGATCGTGGCCTCCGCCATCGCCTTCGCCGCCAGCCTGCGCCTCAAGCCCTCGACCCCGCATCCCGATGTCCGGATCGACCTGCTAGGCGTCGTGCTCGCGGCCGCCGCCATCATCTGCATCAGCTTCGGCTTCAACAACCTGAACCGCTGGGGCCTCGGATGGGCGCGGCCGGGGGCGCCGTTCGACCTCCTGGGCCTGTCCCCCGCGCCGGTGCTGATCATCCTCGGCATCGTGCTGGGCCAGGCCTTCCTGGCCTGGACGCACCGCGCCAGGGCGCAGGGACGGACGCCCCTGCTGGCGCTGGAGGTCGTGGATTCGCCGAAGGAGCGCTCCGCGGTCTATGCCCTGTTCGTCGTCGTGGCGCTGGAGGCGGCGCTGAACTTCCTGGTGCCGCTCTATATCCAGATCGTGCAGGGCCGATCGCCGATCGCCACGGCCGTGGCCATGATGCCCTTCAACCTGACCGTCTTCTTCACCGCCATGCTGGTCGTCAATCTCTACGACAAGATGACGCCGCGGCTGATCGCGCGGTGCAGCTTCGTCATCTGCACCGTGGCCCTGCTCTGGCTGGCCTTCGTCGTGCGCAACGACTGGAACGAGTGGCCTGTCCTGCTCGGGCTGATCCTCTTCGGCATCGGCCAGGGCGCGCTTGTCACCCTGCTGTTCAACGTGCTGGTCACCGCCTCGCCCAAGGAACTGGCCAGCGATGTCGGCTCGCTGCGGGGCACCACGCAGAACCTGGCCTCCGCCGTGGGCACCGCCGTCGCCGGGGCGCTCGTGGTCGGCCTGCTGAGCAGCGCCGTCCTCGGCAGGGTCACGGCCAGCCCGGTGCTGACCGAGGAGCTGCGCGCCCAGGTCAATCTCGACAACATCAACTTCGTCAGCAACGACCGCCTGCAGGCCGTGCTCAGCAACACGACGGCCTCGCCCGAGCAGGTGACCGAGGCGGTGCGGATCAACACCGAGGCCCGGTTGCGGGCCCTCAAGATCGGCCTGCTGATCATGGCCGGCCTGGCGCTCATCGCCATCATCCCGTCCGGCGGCCTGCCCAACTATCGTCCGGGCGACATCCCGCCGGATCCCGAGGCGGTCCGGTAGCGCCCGTCTTCGTCAGACACATCGGCCAGGGGGCGGGCGCCAGGGCATGGCGCCCGCCCCTTCATGATTCCCCGGAAGCCCGGCGCGGCACCGGATCGGAGGATGCGGCGGAAAGCAGGGCCGCGACCCAGCGGGTACGGGGATAGGCGCCACAGGCTTCCATGATGGCGATGGCGATCGGCACGCCGATGAAGGCGCCGGCAATGCCCCACAGGAAGCTCCAGAAGAAGACCGCCAGCAGAATGAGGAAGGGCGAGATCGCCAGCGCGTTGCCCGCCACGCGCGGTTCCACATAGGTGCCGATGAGATTCTGCGTGAGGATCATGACGAGCATGACACCGACCGCCGGCGTCAGGGCCCCGAACTGCACCCCGGCGAGCAGCGCCGGCAGGATCGTCGCGACCAGGGGGCCGATGAAGGGGAGGTAGTTCAGCACGAAGGCGAGCACACCCCATTCCAGGGCCAGTTCCAGATGAAACAGCAGTGCGATGCCATAGACACAGAGGCCTGTCGCCAGGCTCATCACCGTGCGGACCAGCAGGTAGTGCTGGAACTTCCGCGAGGTCGACCTGGCGACGCGCAACGCCCGGCCGCCATGGCCCTCCGGCCCCAGCGCCTCCAGCCGGCGCGCCACCGGCCCCGCCTCCGGCAGGCCCAGGATGATGAAGATCAGCATCAGCATCATGAAGCTGATGAAGCCTTGCAGATAGGCCGCCAGGCTGCGCGCGGTGCGCAGCATCATGGAGACATCGAGCTGCCCGGCCAGGGCGGCGGCCGTGTCCAGCCCCTGGGCGTCGAGCATGGCCGTCGCCGCCGCGTAGAGGGCCAGGATGCTGGCGCTGTTCTCGACCAGCCAGTGACCGGCGCGGTTGACGGCCCAGACGGCGAGGCTGCCGAAAGCGCCCACGACGGTCACGATGGCCAGCAGCATCAGCAGCATCGCCAGCGGGCGCGGCAGGATGCGTTCCAGCTGCCGCTGCCACGGGACGACCGATGCGATGATGAACAGGGCGACGGTCAGCGGCGCCATCAGGGACGCCGCCGCCCAAAGCCCGGCGAGCACCAGCACAACCGCCCCGAGTCCCAGCAGGACGGGAAGAAAACCGCCGGCCTTCATGAAGGGAGTCCCCGGTCGTTACGACCGGTATCCTAGAACGGAATGGTCAGGCTGATCGCGCCGAAACTCTGCCCCCCCTTCTGCTCGCTGAACTCCTTCGACTGCCAGACCTGGGTATAGGCCAGCCGCATGCCGCGCCAGAAGACGGCCAGTCCCGCCTCGATCTCGCCGACCACGGGCCGCCGATCGACACTGGCGCTGTCGCGCCAGGTGCTGCCGTCGAGGAACAGGTTGCGCGCCACGCCGCGCCCTCCGATACCGCCGAAGACATACCAGCCTAAGGCCTGTCTCGGCCGTCCCGGCACGCTGTCCCCGAGGGAGGGCCGCAGGCGGGACGGGCCCCAGTCCGCATCGAGCGCGTCGCCCAGGCGGAAGGTGATCCCGCCGCCGGCATAGGTATGGGCCGTTCCGAGCGACAGGGTCGCGGCCGGGATGATCTCGGTGTCGAAGGTGCCGAGACGGCCCGTGGAAACCCGCCAGTTGCGTTCCGCCAGGACGCCGAAGGTCGGCTCGTCGCGCAACTGTGTGTCCCAGCCCTCGGCGTGGTACTTGTTGATGACGTCGTGCCAGCGGTTCTGGATGAACTCGCCGCCGGCGCCGGGGCCGACCAGGCCGAGCTGGAAGGCCAGCACGGTGCGTTCGTGCTCCGTGGCCCGCTCCAGGCCGAGCGTGAGGGACAGGTGGCCGGCATAGGGGCGGTCGCGGGGATCGGGACGCCGGTTTCGGATGTCCTCCGGCGTGAAGATCGCCTGGTCGAGCGACAGGGACCATCGGAACGCACCATCGCCGAGCAGCCAGTCGAACTGCCGGTCGAGCCAGGAGAGAGCGGCGGGAGGCGCGCCGACGGGCGAGGTCCAGCCCAGCCGCAGACCGTTGGTGTAGTAGCGGTCCGTGCCGCCCCACATGTCGTTCTCGTTGAGCAGTGTCAGCATGCCCCGGTCCTGGGGCGCTTCCGCCGGCCCTTGCGCCCGGGCGGCCGATCCTGTCATCAGGCCCACCGTCAGGACGGACAGCAGGCAGGCCATGGCCCGAGCCGGCGCGCGCCGTGGGGGAGGATCCGCGACATGGCGCTTGTCCTCGGCGGGGCAGTCTGATCGGGTTGGGAATGCCGCGGAAGCAGCTCTGTGGTTCATGATCACGAAGGAGTCCCCGGTGCGCGCACAGCTTGGCACCCTGATTCTGGCAACCAGCCTGATCCAGCTGGCAAACGGCTTCTTCACGACGGTGGTCTCGCTGCGGCTCGGCATCGAATCCTTCGATCCCGCCTTTGAGGGTATTGTCCTGAGCGCCTATTTCATCGGCTTCACCATCGGCGCCGTCTCCTGTGGCCGACTTCTGCAGAGGATCGGCCATATCCGATCCTATACGGCCTTCGGGGGCATTGTCATCGCCGCGACGGCCGCGATGTCGGCCGTCAGCGACCTCGCCGCCTGGAGCGTGTTGCGCGCCGCGATCGGTTACGGCTGCGCCGGCCTTTTCGTGACGACGGAGAGCTGGCTGCACGCCAAGGCGCCCCGCGCGATACGGGGCCGGGTCTTCGCCTTCTACATGGTCGGCACCTTTCTGGCCCTGGCGGTCGGCCAGCTGCTCATCGCCTCCTTTCCTGTCGAGGGCAGCCTGCCGTTCAGCATCATCTCGGTGACCTTCGCCCTGGCGCTGATCATGGTGAGCACCACGCGCGCCGAGCCGCCACCGCTCACCGTCGAGGAAGGGCTGACCTACGGCGAACTGCTGCGCGCGGCGCCGCTGGCCGTGCTGGGATGCTTCATCGCCGGCATGGTGGGCGCGACCTTCTACGCCGTCTTCCCGGCCTGGATGCTGGTGAACGACATTCCGCAGACGACCATCTCGCTGTTCATGCTCACCGCCGTGCTGGGCGGATTCGCCTTCCAGGTCCCCGTCGGCCTGCTCTCGGACCGGCTGGACCGGCGCCTGCTGGCGGGGGCCCTCGCGGCGGGCGTGGCGGGCACCGCGCTCGCCCTGAGCATCGCGCCGAAGACCTTCGCCGCGATCCTGCCCCTGGCGGCGCTGCTGGGCGGGTTCATGTCGGCGCTCTACCCGGTCTGCGTCTCCCACGCGATGGACCACCTGCCGGCGGAACGCGTTGTCTCCATCAGCGGCCGCATGATCCTGGTGAGCGGCATAGGCTCGGCCTGCGGGCCGGTCTCCGCCTCCTGGATCATGGGCCACCTCGACATCGACGGCGTCCTGTACCTCATGGCGGGCGCCGCCGGGGTCCTGATGGCCGCCTCGCTGCTCCGCGCCGCCACGCGGGCCGAGCCGGAACACGAGGAGCGGCCTTTTGCCGTCGTCGCGCCACAGTCGATCCAGATGGCGCCGGACCTGGGGTGATCCGCCGGTGATCCCCGCCAGGCGGCATTCCGGACCTCTCCTGAAGGCGCCCGGAATGCCGCGCGTCAGTCGTCGCTCCTGCGGCTCTTCACCAGGAAGAACACCAGCGAGGCGATCACCAGGGCGCAGGCCGCGCCGAAGGATGCGATGCCCAGATTGCCTTCCCAGGCGACCGCCTCGCGCAGGAACAGCACCGCCAGGACCGCGATGACGACGCTGATGAGATTGTCCTTGAGATCCTCCAGGTTCTGGAGCCGCAGCCAGGACGGGCGGGGCAGCTTCTCATCGATGAAGAGCGTGTAGAGGCCGATGCTCGTGATGTAGCTGGCGATCGCGATCAGGAAGACGTCGATGGCCTGGATGACCTCGACGGCGAAGATCTTCATCACCGTCTGGTTCACCTCTCCCCGCTGCGCCAGTTCGATCGCGGAGGCGATCGTGACGGCGCTCTGGTAGAATAGCATGACGAAGGAGCATGCCAGCGTCACGGCGAAGGGGATGATCATGATGAAGCGACTGACGGAGAGAAGGCGCTGGATCATGTGACCCTACCCTTGCAAAACGGGGCCGCGGCAGGCCTCGCGCCCGCCTGGTTGTCTGCTCCGTTCCGCCGCCAGCCTGGACGGGCACGACGGAACATCGATCCTGCGGCCCTAGCACGCCGCCCGGCGGCGCTAAAGAACCAAACCCGCCGGGGAAGCCGGCACCCGTCCGGCGGCACGCCGCCCCCGCAGCAGCAGCCAGGCGACGATCAGCACATTCGCCGCGTTCCAGATGACGCCGTTCAGGAAGGCGGCGGCATAGCTGCCGGTCAGATCGAAGATGACGCCGGAGAGCCAGCCGCCCAGCGCCATCCCCACCAGCGTCGCCATCAGCACGATGCCCACGCGCGTCCCGACCTCCGAGGCCGGAAAGCTCTCACGCACGATCACCGCGTAGGACGGCACGATGCCCCCCTGCACCACGCCGAAAAGGGCCGAGAGCATGAACAATGAGGCCAGGCCGTCGAAGAACAGGAACAGCGACAGGGCCAGCCCCTGCAGCACCGAGCCCAGAAGCAGCGTCGCCAGCCCGCCGATCCTGTCGGCGATGAGGCCGGAGCCGATGCGTGACACGATGCCGCAGGCGAGCATCACGGAAAGCATCTCCGCCCCGCGCGCCACGCCATAGCCGAGGTCGCCGCAATAGGCGACGATGTGCACCTGCGGCATCGACATGGCGACGCAGCAGGCCACGCCGGCGCAGCAGAGGATCGCCGTCAGGCCGTTGCGCGAGAGGCCGAGCGGGCGGGCCCGTCCCGCCTCGCCCGGGCCTTCGCCGTCCCGCGATCCCGGCGCGCGGGCGCGCAGCACCAGGGCCAGCGGCAGCATCGTCAGCAGGCAGATGCCGCCCACCATCATGTGCGCCACGCGCCAGCCATGCGCGCCGATCAGCCAGGTCAGCACCGGCGGCCAGACGACACCCGCCAGATAGTTGCCCGAGGCCGCCAGGGCCACGGCGGTGCCGCGCCGCCGCCGGAACCAGAGCGAGGCATCGGCCACCAGCGGCGCGAAGGCGGCGGAGGCGCCGAGCATGCCGATCATCAGACCCTGGGCCAGGGTGTAGAAGGCCAGGTCCGGCGCCATCCCGGCGAGGACATAGCCGACGGCCAGCATCACGGTCGCGCCCATCAGCGGCCGCATGGCGCCGAACCGGTCCGTGAGCCGCCCCATCAGGATGCCGCCGGCGCCGAAGCCCAGCATGGTCAGGGTATAGGGCAGCGAGGCGGCGCCACGCGTCACGCCGAACTCGGCCTGCACATAGGGCAGCGCGACAATGACGGACCACATTCCCACGCCGCCCAGCATGGAGAGCGTGATGATGGCGGAGAGACGAATCCAGGCGGTCCGCGAATCCGGCAGGGCCTCGCCCGTCATGCGGCCGGCACCGGGAGACGGCCGGCCGCACCGGGCCGGGACGGCGCCCCGCGCGCCTCGAACACGTTCATGTCCTGCGTTTCCCTCACCATCGCCGGTCCGTGCCGGGCGTTGGCCGCAGTCTGCGGCATGGCGGGGGGCCACGCCAGGGCCGCGCCGGAGGCGGGGAAATTTTCGTTTGCCTTCATCCGCCGGTTGCCGCGCCATCGCGGCGGCCTCCCCTGCCATTCCTGCGGGCCCAAGGTCGGCGGCGCCATGCCGGAAGGATGCGGACCGCTGGTCCAGCCAGGCGGCACGGCCCTTCCCCGCCGCCCATCAAGCAGATGTCAGGCATGCCTGCCCTTGCGCTCCCGGCGAAATCCGTCTCGCCTCCCGGAAGCGGCGGAGGGCGCATGGACGGTCAGCACCAGAGCATGGAGTTTCTGCTCGCGGATATCGCGCGCGGCCGCCGGGACGCCCTGCGGCCGGTCTATGATGCGCAGGCCAGCCGCATGTTCGGCGTCGCCATGGCGATCCTGCGCGACCGCGAGGCCGCGGCCGATGCGGTGCACGACGCCTTCCTCAAGATCGCGGGCCGTGCGGGCCAGTACGATTCCGCGCGCGGCCCGGCAGCCGCCTGGATGATGGGCATCGTCCGCAACGCGGCGCTGGACCGCGCCCGGGCGCGCGGGCGGGAACTGCCGACCGACGACCCCGGCCTGGGCGACGCGGCGCTGGAGCCCCGCGTCCTGGAGGGGATCGCGGAGCAGGAGGACGGCCGGCGGCTGCAGGAATGCCTGGACCAGCTCGACGCCCATCCTCGCGGCGCCATCCTGCTGGCCTTCGTGCACGGCCTGTCGCATCCGCAGATCGGTGAACGGCTCAAGGCGCCACTCGGCACGGTGAAATCGATGATCCGTCGCGGCCTGCTGCGGCTGCGGGAGTGCATGACATGATCCCCGAGGATCGCGAGGAGAGAGATCTGCTGGCCGCCGAATACGTGCTCGGCACGCTGGAGGCGCGTGAGGCGGCGGCACTGGAGGAGGCCCTGCCCGGCGATGCCGGGCTGCGGCAGGAGGTGGACGGGTGGCGCCGCCGGCTGGCGCCGCTTTCCCATCTGCAGCCCGCGCTCGACCCTCCACCGGCGCTCTGGCCGCGCATCGAGGCCTCGCTGGCGGGACTCGGGCCGGCCCCCTCGCGCGCCGCGCCGCGCCGGGAGAGGGCCGGCTGGATGTGGCGGGGCTGGGCGCTCGGCAGCACGGCGCTCGCCGCCGGGCTGGCCGCCTTCCTGTGGCTGCGGCCGGCGCCGGAGCGCCTGACCACCGTCCTGCTCACCCAGCGCGACCAGCCGGCCTGGCTGGTCGAGGCGCAGGGCGGCGCGCTGCGGCTGGCCGCGCTCAATCCGCAGCCGGTCGATCCGAGCCGGGTGCTGCAGCTCTGGGCGCTGCCGCAGGGCGCCACGGCACCGACCTCGCTCGGCCTGATTCCCGGGGACGGCAGCGTCACGGTCACGCCGGGCGGCCTTGCGCCGTCTCCCGGCATGCTGATCGAGATCAGCCTGGAACCTCCGGGGGGCTCGCCCACCGGCAGGCCGACGGGACCCATTCTGTTCATCGGCCGGCTGACCGCCGTCGGGGGCGCATGAACCCGGCGCCCCCGACGAGACGTCATCCCCGCCAAGCCGGCAGGTCCAGGAAGGGGCAATGAATTGTTCCAGAACAATGGCTTACAGTTTTTTACCCAAGAAGTTGTTCTCGGCCTGATTCCAAACCCCGTCATCTCTGTCCGCTCGATCTTCCTGTCGCCGGCCGACCTTCCCCGATCACGGCATCGCGATGACTGCATCTGATCTTCCTCTCCCGCCGTAGCCCCGGGGCGGTCATTGGCGAGAGGAAGAACAACTTGGATACGGCGCATCGCATCCGGCCTGCCTCCTCCGCTTCCTCAGGGGATGCGGGACGGCTTTCCCCCCGCGCGCCGCGCCCGGCGATCCCCGCCTTCGGCCAGGCGGCACAGCCGGACCCGTCGCAGGTGGTGCTGCCCACACCGGCGCCGTCCACGGCGCATCTCGCTGCCTGGCATGCGGGGATCGGGCGGCCCGCCGCGGCCACGGCCGCACCGGGGCCCTATCCGGGGCCCTATCGGGTCGTGCGGTCGGGGGCGGCGCCGGTGGACCGCTCCGATCCGCCCTGGCGGCGGCCGGCGGGATGGGTGGGCCTGGGCCTGGCCGGCTGCGTGCTCGGCGTGGCCATGGTCCTGGCCATCCCATGGCCGGGCGACCCACCCGCCGAGCCACTGCGCCGCTGGGCATCCGGCCTGGCGCCGCGCGCGCTTCCGCCGCCGCAGGACCTGAGCTCCATCGCCCCTCCCGCCGTGATCGCACTGCCGATTCCCCCTGTTCCGGGGGAGGCGCCGGCGGAGGCTCCCCTGGACACCGCGCCGGGGCTCAACGCCCTGGCCGCGCCCGTCCCGGCTCCGGACATGCCGCCGGGGCCGGAGAACGCGACGCCGGCTCCACCTCCCGGCCCCGCCTCGGCGTCGCTGGCGCGGCCGGATGGGCCGGACAGGGCCGGCCCGACCCCGCCCCGGTCGGCCTCGCCCCGGCCGGGGCCATCCGCCCCGGTGAGTTCGCCCGGCCGGGCAGCTCCGGCGCCGCCGCGGTCCGAGGCCCTGGCGGCCTGCCGCGCCACGATCCTGCGCGCGCAGTTGGGCGAGGCGCTTGGCGCAGCGGACCGGCAACGGCTGCGCGATGGCTGCGGCGAGCGGCAGCCCTGACCTCCATCCAGACCACGAAGCCTCCGGAGATCCGAGCCATGTCCCCCCCTGCCCTGTTCCGCGCCATGTCCTGCCTCGGCCTCCTCGGCCTGCTGGCCGGATGCACCACCCCTCCCTCCCCCGAAGCCGCCGCCCCGACCCTGCCCATGCGGGTGGCGGAAGCGCCGAAGCCGCCCAGGGACGCCCAGACGCTGGACGAGGCGGTACGGGACCTGACCATCGCCCTGTTCGACCGGGCACGGATCGACCCGCCAGGCCCCTCCGGCCGGCATCCTCTGGTGATCGATCCGCTGATCGACCGCGCAACCGGCATCCAGACCAGCGCGACACGCGGGATGGAGGCGCGGATGGCGGAGATCATCGGCCAGCGCTACCCGGACTATGCCCTGCAACCCTTCGGCACGGAGAGCCTGCGGGCGAGGCCTGTGGTGCTGATGGGCGCCATCACGCCGGTCCCGGGTCCGGGCGTCATCCCGGCGAGCAGCGCACCGCGACCCGGCACCTATCGCATCTGGGCCGTGCTGGGCGATCTCCGCACGGGCAAGGTCGTCTCGCACGAGACCGCCTGGGTCCGCGCCGAGGCGGTGGACATGGCGCCGACCGGCTTCTTCCGCGACAGCCCCGCCTGGTCGCCGGAGGCCATCACCGCCGCCTACCTGCAGACCTGCGCGCGCGATCCCGGCGAGCCGATCGATCCCCGCTACCTGGAGGCCTTGCCGGCCCAGGCGCTGATCGCCGATGGCATCCGCGCCTATGAGGACGAGCGATACGCCGCCGCGCTGGCCGCCTATGAGGCAGCCGTCGCTCTGCCGGGCGGAAGCCCGATGAAGGCCCGCAACGGCCTCTATCTCAGCAACCGCGCCCTCGGCCGCGCGGAGGCGGCGGAGGCGGCCTTCGGCCAGGTGGTGAAGCAGGGCCTGGACCAGGGGCGGCTGGCGATGAAGTTCCTGTTCCGCCCCGGCACGCCCGCCTTCTGGCCCAACCCCGAGATCAGCGGCGATTATCCGATGTGGCTGCGCCAGATCGCCGCGCAGAGCACCCCGCGTGCCGTCTGCCTCGACCTGACCGGCCATTCCAGCCCGACCGGCACCGCCGCCTGGAACGAGCACCTGTCCGCCGGACGGGCCGAGACCGTGCGCCGCGGCCTTGTCGCCCGCGCGCCGGAACTGGAGCCGCGCTCCACGGCCACCGGCCTGGGCGCGGCGGCGCTGCTGATCGGCACCGGGACGGACGATCTCTCGGATGCGCTCGATCGCCGGGTGGAGTTGCAGCCCCGCGCCTGCAGGATCGCGTCGCGGTAGGCGTTGACCGGACGGGCGGGGAGGCCCGTCCGGTCACGGCCACGGGTCAGCGCCAGGGCGAAAGGTCGAGGCTGAGAAGGCGGCGCAAGGTGTCGTCCGAGATCTGCCCGACCACCGGCCGGTAGGCTCCGTCGCCGTCGAACAGCAGGAAATCCTCCACCGGGGCGTTCACGCCCCGTGCCGGCTGGTCCTCCGTGAGGATCAGCGCCCGGAGGAGCCGGTTGGCCAGCACCGCCGCCAGCCTGGAATCGACGTGGAAGCCGGCGGATCGCAGCGGCAGGGGCGGCTCGGCGCTGCGATGATCCTCCCGCAGCCGCATGCGCACGAAGCCGACCACGCCATCCTGGAACAGCAGGCGGTAGATGCCCTGGCGCAGACCATGCGCGTCGACGGCGGATTCATGCAGCACCTCGGCCTCGGTGTGGTCGAGGATGCGCTGCATCTCGTCATGGAGGAGGCCCGCCCCCTCACTCATCTGGGCGAAGAGCGTGGCGCTGTAGCCGCAGACGAAGTGCTCCAGCGCCGACTGCACGCCACGGCGCGGCAGGGCGTAGAGCTTCGGCATCAGCAGCAGATCGGCAACGGTGGCCTTCTTGTGCATCACGGTCTCCCGGGAGGGCGGGTGGGGAGGGGTGGCCTTCAATGGAGGGCGGCAATGTCGACGATCTCGCTGCCCGGCAGGCCGGCGACGGCGCCGAGGAGGCGCACCTGACCGGTTTCCAGCGTGACAACCCCGAGCTGGCCCGCGGACAGCAGCCAGGCCCGGTTTCCGCCCTGGGCGTCCGCCAGGATGTCGAAGGCGACACCGGCCGGCAGCGATTCCATGGCGCCCCTGGCCTGCTGCACGCCCTCATTGGGGGGTGCCTGCAGGTTCAGTTGTCCGAGAGACGTGTCGATGGTGTACAGCGCCGTGGAGGACGGCTTGCCGATGCTGTTGGTGTATGCGCCGGCCACGATGCGCGGCACGGTGCCGCCCAGCGGACCCGGCTGGTATGTCAGCCCGCCATCCCGCGTCACGGCGCCGGTGTCGGGATGCACGCGGAAGTTGGCACCGTTCATGCCCATCAGCCGCAGACGGTCGGCCATGGGGTTGAAGTCCACCACACTCCTTCCGCCCGGCGTGAAGGGCTCCGACAGCCGCGCGACCACCACGGCCTGCCCGCTCCGGTGATCGATCGTCACGATGCGGCCGGTGTCGGTGACGCCATAGATCCTGCCGTCCGCCGCACGCTGGTCGATGCCGAGCAACCGGCCCTCGGCGCCGCGGATGGCGACAGGCCGGCCAGCTCCGAGGGTCTCGCTGTCGATCTCCACCAGGCGGCTGTCGTTCGTCAGCGCGAGCAGCGTGGCGGCCCCCGCGGGCGTGGCGGCGGCGGCGGCCGCGAGGCCGAAGCCCAGTGCCAGAGAGTACGAAACATGCATGGCCGATGATCCTTGCTGCACGGGCCGCCTTGCGGTGCCCTCATGAGCGGTACGGGCCGCGCCCGGCCCTGGATGCATCGGGACTGGAATTCCGGGAAAACGCGCGGAGGCCGTGCCTCAGCCCCCGCCGAGGGCCTCGCGGAAGGCGGCGAACTCCGCCTCGCCGGCGAAGGCCTTCTGGGTTCCCTGCCGGGTGATCGAATCCGCCGCGTACAGGGCGCCCCAGCGCATCGCCGCGAGCGTGTCGCCGTGGCTCGCGTAATGCTGCGCGAAGGCTCCCAGGAAGGCATCGCCCGCGCCGCTGGTGTCCACCGGCCGCACCGGCACGGCCGGCACGTGGCGCGCCGGGCCCTCGGCCGTCACCAGCAGCGCGCCCTCCGCGCCCAGGGTCACGATCACCTGCCTCACCCCGCGCGCCACCAGCGTGCGGGCGGCGGCCTCGGCCTGCTCCCGCGTCTCCGCCGGCAAGCCGCTCAGGATGCCGAGTTCCGTCTGGTTCGGCGCCAGGAAGGTGGCGCCCAGGATGCGCGAGACATCCAGCTCCGGCACCGCCGGCGCCGGATTCAACAGCACCGGAATGCCGCGCGCGGCCGCCCAGTCGATGACGTGGTACACGGTCTCCAGTGGGATCTCGAGTTGCAGCAGGATCAGCCCGCAGGTGGCGAGGTCCGCGGCGGCCGCGTCCACATCGGCCGGCAGCAGGTGCTCGTTGGCGCCCTTGACGATCAGGATGCGGTTCTCGCCCGAGGGCTCGACGAAGATCGGCGCCACGCCGCTCTGCGCGCCCGGCACGGCGCGCACATGCGTCACGTCGATGCCGATGTCCCGGAGGTTGCGGATGGTGCCGCCGCCGAACAGGTCATCGCCGACACGGCTGACCAGCAGCACCTCGCCGCCGAGCCTGGCGGCGGCGACGGCCTGATTGGCGCCCTTGCCGCCATGCCCCATGCTGAAGGACGGCGCGGCGAGGGTCTCGCCCGCCGCCGGCATCCGGTCGATATAGGTGACGAGATCGACCATGTTGCTGCCGACCACACCGATGCGCGCGCTCATGACGGCCGCTCCGTTCTACGCCAGGGAGGAGATGGTCAGGGAGGAGATGGTCCGGTCCATCCGCGCGGCGGCGGTCCGGTCGAGGTAGCCGAGGCGCACGGCGAAGGCCGCGCGGCCTCCGGGCGGCAGCAGGCGCACATGGCCCTTGCGCCTCTCCGCCGCGTAACCCTCGGGCTGGCAGGTGGACGGCAGGGCGAAGGCGGCCACCTTCTGGTCCGGATCGTTCAGGATCCAGCGCACGCAATGCGGCAGCGCGTCGGGGCGGTAGGACAGCGCGAAGCCATCCCCTTCCGGCCGCCTCAGCATCAGATGCGTCTCGCCCCGCGCATCGGTGCCGAGGCCGCTCAGGTAGAAGACCTGCTCCGGGTCATAGAGCGCGGACTCGTCGAGCCTCGCCATGCGCGCGGGATCGCGGGCGAGGTCGTCGATCAGCGCCAGGTAGTCCGCATCGGGCGTGACATGGGCGGGCACGGCGCGGCGCACCGTTACGTGTTCCGGGGTATAGGGCGCCGCCTGGATCAGCTCCGCCCCCGGCACGAAGGCGAAGTTGACGTGGCACATGTACATCAGTTCCATCGGCTTGCCGGAGCGGTTCTCGACACCGAGGCCGATGTCGAACAGCGTGGCGCCGGGGCGCAGCGTGAGGGAGGGATGCGCGAGGTAATGCGGCCCGAAGCCCACGACATGATCCCGCTCGGACACGGCGCGGAGGAACGGCCCCTCGGCGTCCTCGCCCCATTCCAGCCAAGCGGACCGCATCTCGGCGCAGGGGAACTCGCCATGCGCGGCGTGGTCGTCCTCCGCCGCCGGCACGCCGTTGCGCAGCAATCCGCTGTGGAAGGCGAAGCAGCCATAGGTGCCGCCGATGCCGGTGGCGGGGCGCGGCATGTCGAAGCCGCTGGTCATGGCAAGATCCACGCCGTCGAAGCAGGCCGACCAGATCATGCCGCCCATCCAGGGCAGGACCTCGACCATCCCCCGCGCATTGGCGAGGCGGAGCGCGCCGATGCCGGTGGGGTAGCGGTGCAGCGTGGCGCGCATCTCGCCGGCGCGGAACACCTCGCGCGGGGCCTCGCCGCAGAGGCCGGGATGCAGGGGAATGGTGGCG
Organism: Pseudoroseomonas sp. WGS1072; assembly: GCF_049340465.1. NCBI lineage: Bacteria > Pseudomonadati > Pseudomonadota > Alphaproteobacteria > Acetobacterales > Acetobacteraceae > Pseudoroseomonas > Pseudoroseomonas sp. WGS1072. The sequence goes on from NZ_JBMPSU010000001.1 coordinate 617,757, forward strand.
ATCATGCTCCGCGGCCCCGCGCGCGCCAGGCGGCCAGCGCGATGGAGAGCAGCAGGAAGCCACCCCAGATGAGATCGACGAGGAAATTGCTGAAACGCATGATCTGCAACCCCGAGGACAGGAGCATCAGCGCCACCAGCGCCAGGGCGATGCCGGGCACCGAGCCCTTTCCGCCCGCCGGATTGGTGCCCGCCAGCACCGCGATCAGCACCGCCTGGAGCAGGTAGGAGACGCCGTAATCCGACTTCGCCGCGTTGGTGCGGCCGGAGAGCAGGATGCCGGCGATGGCCGCCAGCCCGCCTGTCAGCACATAGGAGAGGAACACCGTGCGCGCGGTGCGCAGTCCGGCGAAGACGGCAGCCCGGGGATTGGTGCCGATCAGCGTCAGGTCGATGCCGAAGACGGTGCGCGAGAGCAGGAACCAGACCAGCCCCGCCACGATGAGGAACACCACCAGCGGCGCGGCCACGCCGAGAACCGTGCCGTTTCCGAACTGGCCCCAGAGCGCGGGGAAACCCACCACGGCCGGCCCGCCGGTGAGAACCAGGCAGATGCCGGTGAAGACCTGCCCGGTGCCGATGGTGGCGAGGATCGGCGTGACGCGCAGCCTGGCGATGAGGAAGCCGTTGACGGCCCCCGCCAGCAGCCCCGTGCCGAGCGCGATGCCCACCCCGGCGAGCACCAGCGGCAGGGACAGGTTGGCGAGTTCTGGCCCGCGCGGCGCACCGACGCTGTGGAAGAACAGGCCGGCCAGGATGCACGACAGGTTGGCGATGCCGATGACCGAAAGGTCGATGCCGCCGGTCAGCATCGCCACCATCATGGCGATGGCGAGCAGCCCGAGCTCGGGCGCGATGAAGGTGATGGATTCGAAGACATAGGGCCGCAGGAACCGCTCGGGGTTCAGCGCCGCCATGCCGGCGAAGATCAGCACCGTCAGCAGGAGGAGCTGGAGGAGGTCGGTATCGGCCCGGCGCAGGCGCTGCATGAAGGCGGACATGCTGTCTCTCCTCAGGCGAGGCGCTGGCGATCGCGCCAGGCGGTGATCGCGGTGGCCGCGATGACGATGAGCCCCACCACCACGCGCTGCCACGTCGTGTCGATGCCCAGGATGATCAGGCTGTTGGTGATCACGACCAGCGTCAGCACGCCGAGCATGGTGCCGATGACCGTGCCGCGGCCGCCGAAGATGGAGGCGCCGCCAAGCACCACGGCCGCGATGACGTCCAGCTCCAGCCCCACCATGTCGCGCGGGTTGGCGGTCCAGATCATCGCGCCGTGCAGCAGCCCGGCGAAGCCCGCCAGGGCGCCGGCGAGGCCGTAGATCAGGAAGGTGATGCGCCGCGTGTTGAAGCCGACGCGCCGCGCCGCCTCCATGCCGCCACCCATGGCGTAGATGCCGCGCCCGAGCATGGTGTGGCGCAGCATGAGATGCACGGCGAGCGCGATCGCCGCATAGACCAGCACCATCGAGGACAGGCCTGCCATGCTGCCATCGCCCTGCGTCACCTGCAGAAACTCGCCCCGGGCGAAGTCGATTAGCCGGGGTGGCATCTGGCCGATGTTGATCTGGCTGGTGCCGACCACGCCGAGGATGAAGCCGCGCACCGCCGTGCCGGTGCCGAGCGTCACGATCAGCGGGATCATCCGCAGGTAATGGACGAAGGCCGCGTTCACCAGCCCGAGGCCGAGGCCGATGCCGCTCGCCATCAGGAAGGGCAGGACGACACCGTCGAACCCCCAGGCGATCATCGCCTTCACGGTGAGATACATGGCGGCGATGGCGAAGGCCGGGAAGGAGACGTCGATGCCGCCCGAGAGCATGACCAGCAGCACGGCCAGCGCCAGGATGCCGGTGACGACGCTGGCGCGCAGCAGGCTGAAGACGTTGGCGGGCTGCCAGAAGACCGGGTTGACCGTGCCGATGACGAGCACCGCGACCACCAGCACCGCCGCCACCATCAGCTCCGGATGGCGCCGCAGCGCGCGGGCCAGGCCACTCATTGCAGCGCCCCCAGGCGCTCGCCGAGCGCCGCCTCGCTGGTGGCGGCGGCCTCCACCTCGTCCACCAGCCGGCCCCGGTGCAGCACCAGGATGCGGTTGCAGTTGTCCACCAGTTCCGGCAGGTCGTCGGAGATCATCAGCACTCCCAGGCCGTGGCCGCGGGCCAGGTCACGGATCTTGCGGTGGATGCCGGCCTTGGAGCCGACATCGACACCCACGGTCGGTCCGTTCAGGATGAGGATGCGCGGATCGTTCAGCAGCCAGCGACCGATGACGACGCGCTGCTGGTTGCCGCCGGAGAGCTGCGTCACCGGCCGGTTGCCCGTCGGGGTGGCGATGGCCATCGCGCGGATCATCCCCGCCGCCGCCTCCGCCGCGCGGCCGGCCCGCAGCACGCCGAAGCGGCTCAGCCGGCCATGCGAGGCGGCCAGCAGGTTGCGGTCTATGGTCGCGGCCAGGAACAGCCCCTCGGTCAGGCGGTCCTCCGGCACATAGGCGATGCCCGCGGCGATCGCCGCCTGCGACGAGCCGAGCTTCGCCTCCCGCCCGTCGATGCGGATGCGGCCGCCGTGGCCGGGCTTCATGCCGAACAGGGCGAGCGCCAGCTCCGTGCGCCCCGATCCGAGCAGGCCGGAGATGCCGAGGATCTCCCCCGGCATCAGCCGGAAGGAGATGTCGTCGAGCTGGCCGGGGACGGAGAGGTTCTCCACCTCCAGCAGCGGCGTGGCCCCGGCTTCGCCCTCCCGGCGATAGCCCTCGGCGGCGATCTCCTGGCCGGTCATGGCGCGGGTGATGCCCGCCTCGTCGAACGCCGCGATCGGGCCCGCCGCCACCACCTCGCCGTTGCGGATGACGGTCAGGCGCTCGCTGATCTCCAGCATCTCGCGCATCTTGTGGCTGACGAAGAGCACGGCGATGCCGCGGCTCTGGATGTCGCGCACCACGCGGAACAGCGCCGCCACCTCGCGCCCCGTCAGCGCCGTGGTGGGCTCGTCCATGATCAGCAGGCGCGGGTCGGACATCAGCGCGCGGGCGATGGCGACGAGCTGCTTGCCCGCCGTCGGCAGCGTCTCCACCGGCGCGTCCGGATCGAGCGCGACGCCGAGCTTGCGCGTCGCCTCCTCGGCGATCCGCCGCACGCGGCGCCAGGAGACGATCCGGGTGCCGGATTGCAGTTCCAGGCTGAGGGCGAGATTCTCGGCCACCGTCAGGTTCGGGAAGAGCGAGAAGTCCTGGTAGATGACCTGCACGCCGCGGGCGATGGCGTCCCGCGGCGTCAGGCCCGCCACGGCCTGGCCATCGATCAGGATCTCGCCGCGGTCCGGCTGGTTCACGCCGCTGATGATCTTGATCAGCGTGGACTTCCCGGAACCGTTCTCTCCCGCCAGGCAATGAATCTCGCCGCGGCCGATGGCGAGCGAGACATCCTTCAGCGCGTGCACCGCCCCGAAGCTCTTGCCGAGATGGCGCAGTTCGATCAGCGGAGCGGTCATGGGACCTCTTTCCTCCAGCGGCCAGCCGGATCCGGGAGCGTCGTCTCCCGCCCGGCGTCGCGGCGCGCCTCCGACCCCGAGACAGTCAGGAGCCGCGCCGGGATCGGACGTTATCGGCTCAGAAGTTGTACTGGGCCATGTTGTCCTTGGTCACGCCCACCCAGCCCTGGCCGGCGAAGACGTTCGGGCGGTCCTGGCTCACCGGCTTCAGGTCGCCGTAGCCGGCCAGGCCGAGATCGAGCCCTGGCCTGATCTCCTTCTTGGCCAGCGCCATCACCGCCATCACGTTCATGGCATAGCCGGCGACCGCGGGGTCCCAGAACTGGATGTAGTTGATGGCGCCATTCTTCAGGTACTCGCCGGCGACGGAGACGAGGCCGGTGCCGGAGAAGAAGAGCTTGCCCTGCAGGTTCCGCTCGGAGATCAGGCGGCCGGCGCCGGCCGAGGTCGGCATCGGCGCGCCGAGGATGCCCTTCAGGTCGGGGTAGGCGGTCAGCACTTCCTTGAGCTTGTTGTAGTCCGTCGTCGCGTCGTCATAGGTTTCGATGCGGCGCGTGGCCTCCTGCATCTTCGGGAAGTGCTGCTTCTGATAGGCCACCGCGCCGTCGATCCACTCCATCTGCGACTGCGAGGTGAGGCTGCCGACGGTGGCCACGTACTTGCCCTCGCCGCCCATCTGCTCGCCGAGCTTCTCCATCAGCTTGGCGCCGTAGGCGTGGTTGTCGAAGGCCTCGATGTCGTAATCGATGTTCCGCAGCCCCGCCGCCTCGTGCGAGATGACGACGATGCCCTGCCGCCGCGCCTTCTGCAGCACCGGCTCCACCGCCTCGACCGAGAAGGGCACGATGCAGATGGCGTCGACGCCCTGCGCGATCAGGCTCTCGACGAGTTGCACCTGGGCGGCGGCATCGGCCTGGCTCGGGCCCACCATCCAGGTGTCGTGGCCCTGATCGGCGCCGAACTGCTTCACGCCCTCGCGCATGCGGTCGAACCAGGCGATGCCGTCGACCTTCACCACGGTCGCGATGACGCGCTTCCTGCCCGCCTTCGCGTTGATGTCGGCGGCCACCTTGCCGGCGTCCACCGCCTTGCCCTGGGCCCGGGCGGGCCGGACGAGGCCGCCGGCCATCAGGCCACCGGCGGCCAGCGCACCGAAGCTGCGACGAGTGATCATGGCTTGTTCCTTCCCTGTCTTCCGTTTCGAGCCCGGTCTCAGTAGCCGGCAGTGGCGGCCGGCGCCGCGCCGGAGACCAGCGCCACGCCCGAGCTGGCGCCGATGCGCGTGGCGCCGGCGGCGATCATGGCCTGCGCCTGGGCCAGCGTCCGCACCCCGCCCGAGGCCTTGACGCCGATCCGCGGCCCCACCTCGGCGCGCATCAGGGCGATATCGGCCTCCGTCGCCCCGCCGGTGGAGAAGCCGGTGGAAGTCTTCACGAAATCCGCCCCGGCCTCGACGGCGAGGCGACAGGCGATGCGCTTCTGCGCCTCGTCGAGCAGGCAGGTCTCGATGATGACCTTGAGCACCCGGCCCGGGCAGGCGGCGCGCACCGCGGCGATGTCCGCCCGCACCGCGTCCAGCCGCCCGTCGCGCAGCGCGCCGATGTTGATCACCATGTCGATCTCGTCCGCCCCGTCGCGCACGGCCCGCGCGGTCTCGAAGGCCTTGGCCTCCGGCGTGGTGGCGCCGAGGGGGAAGCCCACCACGGAGCAGGTCCGCACACCGCTGCCGCTCAGCAACCCGGCCACCTGCGCGACGTTCACCGGATTGACGCAGACCGAGCAGAAGCCATGCGCGCGCGCCTCCTCGGCCCAGAGGCGCAGCTCGGCCTGGCCGGCCTCCGGCTTCAGCAGGGTGTGGTCGATCAGCTTCGCCAGCGCTGCGGCCGAGATCGGCCCGGATTGCGCCTGTACCATGTGCCGCCGTCCTCTGGAGGCGGCGATCGGCCGTCCCCGCATTTGTCAGTTTTATAACAATTGTTATAATCCTCACACCAGCTCCGCGCGACGTCAAGCGGCGCTGACAGGGAGGTGACATGGCGCTCGGCGAGGGACAGGGCCTGGCCGGCCGGCGGCGCGCCGAACGCATGGCGCGGCTGGAGAGCCTGCTGCGGGAGAACGGCCCGGCCCGGCTGGAGGAAGCGGCGCGCCGGCTGGACGTGTCCTCGATGACGCTGCGGCGCGACCTGGCCCGGATGGCCGCGGCCGGCGAGCGGCGGGTGATCCTGCTCGGCGGGCATGTGCTCCCCTCCGGCACCACCCCCTCCCCCGCCCTCTCCCCGGGCGCCTATGCGCTGGAGCGCGAGCAGGACCAGCACGCCGCCGCCAAGCGCCAGGCCGCCGCCCATGCCGCGCGCCTGGTGCGGGAGGGGGATGCGCTGTTCGTCGATTGCGGCACCACCACGCCGCATCTGGTGGAGAGCCTGCCCCCCGGCCTGTCCCTCACCGTGGTGTGCTACGCGCTGAACATCGCCACCCTGCTGGCGCGGCGGCCGAACACACGGCTGATCCTGCTCGGCGGCCTCTATCATCCCGGCGCCACCACCTTCAGCTCGGACGAGGCGCTGGCGAGCCTGCGGCGGCTGCGTCTCAACACCGCCTTTCTCTCAGCCGCCGGCGTGGATGCCGCGCACGGCGCCACCTGCGTCAACTTCAATGAGGTCGCGGTGAAGCAGATGGCGCTGGCCAGCGCCGCCCTGGCGGTGCTGGTGGTGGATGGCAGCAAGCTGGGCCAGGTTCGCCCGGCCTATTTCGCGCCGCTCTCCGCCTTCCGGCATGTCGTCACCGACACGTCGGCGCCCGCCGCCGCGCGGGCGGCGCTGCGCCGCGCCGGCGGCAGCCTGGACCTCGCCCCCGCCGCGCCCTGATCCGCAGACCGGACCCCGCATCCAGGAGACACACCATGCAGGACATCGTCATCGGCGTTGATGTGGGCACGGGCAGCGCGCGCGCCGGGGCCTTCACGCCGGAGGGCGTCATGCTGGGCCAGGCCACGCATCCCATCCGCCTGTGGCGCCCCTCGCCCGAGATGGCCCAGCAATCCTCGGAGGACATCTGGTCCGCCGTCTGCGCCGCGGTGCGTGGCGCGCTGGCGGGGCTGGCGCGGGCCGGCGGGACGCCGCGCGTGCGGGGCCTGGGATTCGACGCCACCTGCTCCCTGGTGCTGCTCGATGCCGCGGGCGGCCCCGTTCCGGCCGGCGAGGATGGCGATGCGGCGCAGAACGTCGTGGTCTGGCTGGACCATCGCGCCGCCGCCGAGGCGGAGGAGATCAATGCCGGCGCGCATGACGTGCTGCGCTACGTCGGCGGGCGCATCTCGCTCGAGATGCAGGTGCCGAAGCTGCTCTGGCTGAAGCGCCACCTTCCCGGCAGCTGGCGCCGGGCGGCGCATGTCCTCGACCTGCCGGACTACCTGACGCACCGTGCCACGGGGAGCCTCGCGCGCTCGCTCTGCTCCGCCGTGTGCAAATGGACCTATCTCGGCCATGAGGGGCGGTGGGACGCCGGCTTCTTCCGCGCCATCGGCCTCGATGACCTGGCGGAGGAGGGCTTCCGCCGGATCGGCACGGCGATCCTCCCGCCGGGCCAGCGCATCGGCACGCTCTGCGCCACCGCCGCCGCGGCCCTCGGCCTGCCCGAGGGCATTCCCGTCGGCGCCTCGGCGATCGACGCCCATGCCGGCGGCCTCGGTGTCCTCGGCGCCGCGCTGGACGGCGCCGCCCCTGGCGCGGCGGCGCTGAACCGGCGCGTGGCGCTGGTGGGCGGCACCTCCTCCTGCCACATGGCCGTCTCGCCCGAGGCGCGCTTCGTTCCCGGCGTCTGGGGCCCCTATCACGCGGCGATGATGCCGGGCCTGTGGCTGAACGAGGGCGGCCAGTCGGCCACCGGCGCGCTGATCGACCATGTCATCACCACCCATGCCGCCTATCCCGCCATGGCCGATGCCGCCGGCCGGGCGGGGGAGACCATCTACCAGGCGCTCAACCGCGAGCTGGCCCGGATGGCCGCCGGCCTGCCCTTCCCCGCCCTGCTGACCGAGGGGCTGCACGTGATGCCGGACTTCCACGGCAACCGCTCGCCCCGCGCCGACGCCTCGTTGCGGGGCATGGTCTCGGGCCTGCGCCTGGCGGCGGGGGCGGAGGATCTGGCGCTGCTCTATCTCGCCACGGTGCAGGCCGTGGCCTATGGCACGCGCCACATCATCGAGGCGATGAACGGGCGGGGCTACGCCATCGACACCGTCATGGCCTGCGGCGGCGGCACCCGCAACCCGGTCTTCCTGCGCGAGCATGCCGATGCCACGGCCTGCCGTGTCGTGCTGCCGCGGGAGCCGGAGGCCATCCTGCTCGGCGCCGCTATGCTGGGCGCGACGGCGGGCGGGGTGCATCCCGGCCTGCCGGAAGCCATGGCGGCGATGAGCGGGGCGGGCACCATCCTGGCACCGGGCGAGGCCGCGATCCGGCGCTATCACGACGCCAAGTACGCGGTCTTCCGGCGGATGTATGAGGACCAGATGGCGTATCGCGCGCTGATGCGGGAGGCGGCGATCGATGGCGGCCCGCCTGGGGCCGGGCGGGCATGACCAGCCCCCGGCGGGCTTGCCGCTCCGGCCTCGCGGCCAGTCAGGTGGAAAGGCCGGGGCCGGCCGCGGGCCCTGAGGGGGCGCTCCGGGTCGCGCCCGGCGCGCGCGTTCAACGACCCCGGCGATCCGGCGGTCGCGGCGACACGGCAGGATGTGGCAGTCTGCCGGGATGATCGACACCGCCCTGTCCCGCACCATCCGCATTCGTGTCTATCAGGACAGTGTCCGCGACCTCGGCCGAACCTTCCGTCTGTCGACCGATGCCGACCCGCGCGGCGCACTCCGGCAGGCCGTGCTGGCGGCCGTCCCCAGGAACGAGGGCTGGACCTCGCAGCTCTTCACCCTGGAGCGGACGAATCCGGGCGAGCGTGTCGCCGCTCTGCTGGCGGCCGCCGGGACGGCGCGGGCGCCACGGCATGGGGCGGGATGATATTTCGGGACGCTGCACCAGCTTGGCGCAAAGGCCGACGTCTGGCTCACCACCTACCACCATCCTCTGGCCGGGGGTGCGGCCGCCGTGGTCGAGTGGTTCAAGGGCAGCGGGTTGCGCCCTTCTCCAGCCGCTGGACGAGACGGAGCGCGCGGCGTTCCTGCGCCGCTACGAGGCGGAGGTGGCGCGGGCCTATCCGGCGCTGGCGGATGGCACAGTGCTTCTGCCCTTCCCGAGATTGTTCTTTGTCGCGACCGCAGGGTGATGAGGGCCACGGCACGCCGGGCCTGTCGCATTCTCCGCCGGCTTTCCAGAAATTGGTATGGCGTTCCTCCGGGCTCAGGCTAGGCTGGCGATCCTGTGTGACGGAGCCGGCCTCGGATGCCCAGCCTCGACAACCGCTTCCTCCTCGCCGCCGTGGTGGACCGGATCATCTACGGCCAGGAAGACACCTTCCGGCGGGAGGATGCCTGCGAGCTGCTGCGGCAAATGCCGGCGCCGCATCCCCTCCGGCTGCTTCGCCTGCCGATCGAGTTCAAGGCCCAGGGCAGCATGCCGGGCCGCCGGATGAGCGGCAGCGCCGCGGGCCTGGGCGACGTCTCGGTGGACGGCGACCGGCGCAGCTTCGCCTATGACAGCCAGGCCGGCCGCACCGTTCGGGTCGGCCAGTGGAAGCTGCAGCACACGGCCGGCTTCCGGGAGGCGCTGCGCGGCCAGGCGCTGATAGAGATCGTGCAGATGGTGGGCGAGGCCGGCCGGGAGGGACGCTCCGCCGTGCTGGCCTATCAGCGCGGCGAGCCCGTCGAGCTGCGCGGCTTCGTGCAGAAGGAGCGCTTCATCGGCCGCCACGCGATCATCGTCTCCAGGTCGGCGCCCTGGAAGAAACCCGTGCAGGGACAGGCCGTCGAGGCCGCCTACGAGATCGAGACCCCGCAGGGCAAGGATGGCGGGGTGTTCCGGTCCGCCGCCTGAGGGCGGCGACTCGACAACCCCCGCCGCATCGCCCGATGCACGCATTCCTGTGGTTCATGTCGCTCGTGCTTCTCTCCGTGCCTGTGGCCATGTTCGTGGTCCTGGGCATCCTCATCGCGGACATCGCGGGACGGCCCGCGGAGCGGATGGAGGGAATCGTCGCGAGCCGGAAGTGGCACGCCGCCTCCGTCTCGCTGACGACCATCGCCGTGGTGACGCCAGGCGGCCAGGTCGGGACCGGCGTGGTACCGACCGCCGATCCCGAGAAGTACGAGGTCTGTCTGCAACTGGAGGATCAGCGGCATTGCGCCGCCGTTCGGCCAGCGCACTTCGAGATGTTGCCGCCGGGAACCCGGATTGCCGCTCTGGCCCGGCGTGGACGCCTCACGGGGCGGATCCGGATCGTCCGCGTCCTGGATCGAGGAGAGGAGGCCGCGCCGCCTTAAGCGATGCGGCGGCGGGAGATCCCGCGCGGGCACCGTCGCGGAAGGATGGCCCTCCCGGAAGCCTGAGCGGTATCAGGCGGAGCGCTGATGGGTGGCGCCCGACGATCCGGCGGGCTTCGGCGCCGGTGCGGCCATGCCGAAACGCGCTTCCTCGGCCTTGAAGAAGAACTGGCTGGCCACGAGCCAACCCTTCAGGGGCCGCAGCGGCGGGATGCAGGTCAGCAGCATGAAGGGCAGCGTGATGACGAGATGCGCCCAGTTGGGGGGCGCGAACTTCGCCTCGAGCCAGAGCGCCAGGATGACCGTGGGAATGCAGGCGAAGCAGATGACGAAGAAGGCCGGGCCGTCAGCGGGGTCGGCATAGGAGTAATCCAGGCCGCAGACCTCGCAGCGGGAGCGCAGCTTCAGGAAACCGTCGAACATGTGGCTCTGGCCGCAGCGCGGACAACGGCCGCGAATCCCGGTGCGGAGAGGGGGAAGAGGCGGCCAGTCCTGATCGGATGACATCGCGTGTTCCTCTGAAAGGCAGTGTCTCGGATTGCCTGCATTCAATTCTGCGGCTTATGCTCCATATCAACATACAAAATCAAGATAAATGTAGGCATATTCCTCATACAATCATGGAGGACATGGCGGGTGCCTCGGACAGCAGATCCGCCATCTGCTGCAGCGCCCTGCGGAGGCTCTGCGGGTCCTCGGCGGCGCCCAGCCCGATCCGGACCGCCTCAGGCGGCGTCGAGACGGCAAAGCTGTCGCTGGCGACGATGCCGATGCCGAGGTCCGGGGAGCGCAGGCGCGCGACGAACTCGCCGCGGGTCCAGGCCTCCGGCATCCGGAGCCAGAGGTGGAAGGCCGCGGGATCGCCCGCCACCTGCCCTGGCAGCAAGGTCTCCCTGGCGATGGCGTGCCGCGCCGCCGTTTCCCGGCGGATGGCCTCGACGATCCCTGCGGCTGTCCCGTCGCCGATCCAGCGCGTCGCCAGCGCGGTGGTCAGCGGCGAGGCCATGCCCGTCGTGGCCCTGATGGCCGAGGCGAGCCGGGAGATCTGACGGGGCTCGGGCACGGTGAGGTAGGCGATGCGGAGCGCCGGCGAGACGGGCTTGGCCAGACCGGAGACGTGGAAGACGGCGTCCGGCGCCAGGGCCGCCAGCGGCGGTGGCGCTTGGGGCGCCAGGGCGCCGTAGGCATCGTCCTCGATGATGGGCACGCCATGCCGGCAGGCGATGGCCACCAGCGACCGGCGCCGCTCCAGCGGCATCGTTGCCGTGGTCGGGTTGTGCAAGGTCGGGGTGCAGTACAGCGCCCTGGGGCGGTGGCTCCGGCAGGCCTGCTCGAAGGCATCGGGCAACAGGCCGTCGCCATCCATGGCGACCGGTGCCAGCCTCAGACGCAGGTGGGCCGCCAAACTGCGGAAGCCGGGATAGGTCAGCGCCTCGCAGCACACCACGTCACCCGGTTCGCACAGGACGCTCAGCAGGGAAAGCAGGGCGCCCTGGGCGCCCGCGCAGACCAGCAGCTGCTCGGGCCCCACATCGACACGCCCTTTCAGCCAGGCGGCGCCGGCCTGCCGATCCCCGGGGCCGCCGCCCACCTGCTGGTAACGGAGCAGAAGGTCGAGATCCAACTCCGCCGCGAAGGCGCCGATCTCCTGCCGCAGCTTGTCCCGCAGATCCAGGCCCGCCGGCAGTGGCGGCGCATTCATGCGGAGATCCGTGGACCGGGCCGCCTGCCGCGGCTCCGATGCCACCGGAGCCGGGGCGTGGCCTGTGCGCACGAAGGTGCCCTGGCCCACGCGCCCTTCCACCAGGCCGCGGCGGGCCGCTTCGGCATAGGCGCGGGTGACGGTGGTGAAGTCGACGCCGAGCGTCTCCCCCAGCGCGCGCTGCGGCGGCAGGCGGGTGCCATTCGCCACGCGGCCCGCCCGGATGTCCCGCTCCAGCGCATCCGCGATGGCCCGGTACAGCGGCTTCGTCGAGCGATCGAGGCTCGGCACCCAAACCAGATCTCCAGCGGAGCGCGACACGGCCAACCTCATTCAACATACAATCCGCACCGTAGCGCCCTATTGTATGCATTCAAAGAGGGTGCGCGCTCCGCCCTGGCGCAGGGAGCACCCACCGCCAGGACGTGGAAGACGCCGCTGACCCGTAGGACGCTCTCCTACGGCGCGCCGGTCTCGAAAGCCGCCTGCACCTCGGCGAGATCGCCGAAGATCGCCCGCACGTGCTGGCCGGCCTGGACCGGGAACATGCCGGTGGCGGAGCCCGTGCTGATCGTCTCGCCAGCCCGCAGGCCACCCCCCTCCCGCCGCCGCGCCTCGGCAAGCCAGAGCACCGGGCCGAGGGGGTTCCCCATCACATCCGAGCCCCTTCCCTGCCGCCGCCGTACCCCATCGACCTCCAGCACCACAGGGATCTCCTCCAGGCCTTCGCGCCATCCTTCGATCAGCCCCCCGAAGACGTAGCGGCCGGAGGCGCTGCCATCGGCCAGCACGGCGGGAAGGGGCGGCAGCGCCTCCATCGGGAAGCGGCATTCCGCCACCTCGATGCCCGCATGGACGGTCCTCACCGCGCCGAGGATCTCTTCCATGCGCCAGGGCGTGTCGCGGGCAGGCAGATCCTGGCCCAGCGTGACGAAGAACTCGCATTCCACCAGCGGGTCCAGCAGCGTTCCGTGCCGGAAGCGGGCCGGCGATGTCGTGGCATGGCGCCGATAGGTCCGGCCATAGATCGGCCTGGTGCGGCGCAGCTTCTCCTGCATCGCCGGTGTCGTCGCCGCGATCTTCCATCCGAGCGCGTCCCAGCCGAGAAGCTCGGCCACCATCCCGTTGACCTGGTAGGCTTCCTGCTCCGTCTCGGGCACGAGATGGGGCGGGAGATCCTGGATCTGCTTCCCGTCACGACGCGCGGCGCAGAGCAGCTCCGCCAGTTGCAGCCGCCGGTCAGTCTGCATGGTCGCTCTTTTTCTCCCCGTGTGAAGCACCTGCCAGCATGGCGGGCGTCAGCGCAGAGATGAAGTCGGCGCAGCCCGCGGACGACCGGGAACGGGAAGATGGCCAGCGTCCCTTCCTTCGCCGCGATGCTCGGCTTGTGCTGAACATCGGACAACCCGGCAGAAAACGTTCCGGGAAGTGACGCGCGCCGAGATCCCCGCATCGGCCAACACGGTGCCCACGGCAGCCTCCGCCGAAGCCGCTTCAGGCGATTTCCCGATCTGTCCCTGCCCATGGCTTGAAGATCGCATTCAACCATCCAAATACCATCCACATGGATGGCATAGGGATGGATAAGGGATGGCCGGCAACGTTCAACCGCTAAGGCCCAAGCTCAGCGGCGACACCGAGAAGATCACCGTCAATCTCGGTTACGTCGATCTCGGCCACATCGACCTGCTGGTGCAGGATGGCTTCTACTCCAACCGGACCGACTTCATCCGCACCGCGATCCGCAACCAGATCGAGCGGCACAGTGAGGCGACCAGGCAGTCTGTTGCGCGGAAAAGCCTGGATCTCGGGCTGCAGCACTTCAGCCGTGAGGATCTCGAAGCCATCCGCAAAGCAGGGCAGCGGCTCGACATCCGTGTGCTGGGGCTTGCCAGCATCGCGGCCGATGTCACGCCGGAGCTGGCCCGTGCGACGATCGCCTCGATCTCCGTCCTCGGCGCGCTTCAGGCCAGTGACGCCGTGAAGAAGGCGCTCGCCGACCGTATCCGCTGATCGGCCGGCGCAGCGCCCCACCCCGGCCGATCAATGGCCGCCTGCGCCGCGATGACCAGCTCTCCTCGTCCGCGGTGCTCCACCGCGGAGGGCGGAGCAAGCCTCCCTTCCTGCGCGAAGGCCCGTTCTCGCACATCGAAAGTTCCCGACATGAATGTCCCGCTCTCGAATTCCATGCGGGAGGCGACCCGCCTCACCCGCGAGGGTCGCCTCACCGAGGCTTCAGCGCTGCTGCAGCGCCTGCTGCGTGGTGAATCCGAGGCTGCCGCATCGGCGCCGGATACCGCCGGCCTGTCGGCCGTCGGTCATCCCCGCATCCTGGATATGAACCCCGAGACCGGTGAACTCCTGGAGCCGGCGCCCACCAGGGAGAAGGCATTCGCCGCCGGCTGGCGGACAGCCGCGGGCAGGACGCCGCCGGCCATGCCAGAGGCGCTGCGCGGATTGCTCGACCAGGCCTTCCCCAAAGGCGTGCCGCAGGGGGGACAGGGACCGATGGCAGGCCAGGCATCACAGATGGCCGAACCGGTCCCTGAAGGCGCGGAGTTCGTCGCCGGCTTCGTGACGGATCACGGCAGGCGCCTCGGCTACAAGCTCTATGTCCCGAGCACCTATCAGGGTCGGGCGGTGCCGTTGGTGGTCATGCTCCATGGCTGCACACAGTCACCCGACGACTTCGCCGCCGGCACGCGAATGAACGCGCTCGCGGAAGAGCATGCCTGCCTCATTGCCTATCCGGGCCAAAGCCAGTCCGCCAATGCCCAGAAATGCTGGAACTGGTTCAAGCCCGGCGATCAGCAGCGGGAGCAGGGTGAGCCGGCCCTCATCGCCGGCATCACGCGCCAGATCATGCGCAGCCATGCGGTCGATCCGCGTCGTGTCTATATCGCCGGGCTGTCGGCCGGCGGCGCCGCCGCCGCCATCATGGCGCAAGCCTATCCCGATCTCTACGCTGCCGTGGGCGTGCATTCCGGCCTGGCCTGCGGGGCGGCCCGCGACATCCCCTCGGCCTTCGCCGCGATGCGCCAGGGTGCCGCGGTTCCGCCGCAGCCTGGTCACCCCGGCCCGGCTGCGCCGCGCCCCCGCATTGTCCCGACCATCGTCTTTCACGCCGATCAGGACAGAACAGTGCACCCCCGCAACGGCGACCAGGTCATTGCTCAGTCCAGCGCGTCGGGCGTCCTGCGGGTCAAGGCGGTGCAGAACGGGCAGGTGCCGGGCGGACATGCCTATCGTCGCACCATCTACGCCGATACGGCGGGAAAGCCGCTGCTGGAGCAGTGGCTGGTTCACGGCGGCGGCCACGCGTGGTCCGGCGGCAGCCCCGCAGGAACCTATACCGACGCCCGTGGCCCCGACGCCTCGCGCGAGATGCTGCGTTTCTTCCTGGAACACCCCAAAGACAGTAGCGCCGGGTGAGCGCTCCTCGGCCATTCACGGGAGCCGGTTCTGTTGCATCTTTTGTGGTCTGGCGCGATCGGGGCCAAGCTGGGGTATGTCACGACGACAGCTGGCGAAACTCCGGACGGATCCGATCTTCAAAGGTCGGCAGTTTACGGCGGAGGTGATCCTCTGGGCAGTGCGCTGGTACCTGATGGTCCCGATCAGCTACCGCGACCTCGAACTCATGCTGCAGGACCGCGATGTCAGCATCGCGCACACCACCATCTTTCGGTGGATCCAGGCCTATGCACCGGAGTTGGAGCGGCGGCTCCGGCCTTATCTACGCCTGTCCAACGGATCATGGAGGGTTGACGAGACCTATGTCCGGGTGAAGGGGCGCTGGATCTACCTGTACCGGGCGGTCGACAGCCGTGGGCAGACCATCGACTTCCTGCTCTCGGCCAGGCGGGATGCCGAAGCCGCGAAGCGCTTCTTCCGCAAGGCGCTTGGACAGCCACATAGAGTGAACCCGCGCACCATTGCGGTGGACAGAAATCCCGCTTACCCGTGCGCCACGGCAGAGATGAAAGCGGACGGCAAATTGTGGCGCTTCGCCCGCCTGCAACAATACAAGTTCCTGAATAGCATTGTGGAACAAGCCCACCGGCGTGTGAAGCGCCTGATCAGACCAGGGCTCGGCTTCAGCGGTTTCCATACAGCACGACGAACACTGGCGGGCTACGAGGCGATGGCAATGATCAGGAAGGAGCAGGTTCGGGATATCGGCGGACGAGACATGCGGGCCCAGGCCAACTTCATCAACAAGCTGCTTCTTCCCGCTGCCTGATTTGGCTACCATCGTGTCTATTCGCGGCTACCGACAATCTTCGCAACGGAACCTCCGATAGGGGTGTTCATTTCTCCGGCGTTCGAGACTTCATCCTCCCGCCTACGGGGCTGTCACGCGGATAGTCAGGCGCAGCTCACGGCCTGTCCGCACCATAGGCTTCCCGCAGTCGTCGCTTGAAGATCTTGCCCATACTGTCTCGCGGCATGTCCGGCACCAGCCAGATCCGGCGCGGCACCTTGTAGCCCGCTAGCCGCACCTGCAGATGCCCACGGATCGCCGCATCCATCGGCGCGGCACCGGACCTGAGCTGGACGGCGGCCACCAGGGCCTCGCCATATTCCGCGTCCGGCACGCCGAAAATGGCGCAGTCCAGCACATCGGGATGCGTGATCAGCGCTGCCTCGATCTCGGCCGGATAGATGTTCACTCCGCCGGAAATCACCATGTCCCGCTTGCGATCGGTGACAAACAGGAAGCCTTCCGCGTTCAGATGGCCGACATCGCCATTGGTGACATGGCCGTCGCGCTCCACGCGGGCGCGTTCCTCCGGCATGTTGTGATAGGTGAAGGGCAGCGCATTCGGGCCGGAATCGACGAAGATCTCGCCGGTCTCGCCGGGCGGCAGGATACGGCCCTCCTCATCCAGGATGCGGATAGAGGTGCCGGGCAGTGCCCGCCCCACCGTGCCGGGAAAACGCAGCCAGTCCGCGGCGCTGCAACTGGTGATCAGGCTCATCTCGGTCGAACCATAGGTTTCAGAAAGGATCGGGCCCCACCAGTCGAGCATGGCGCGCTTCACCTCCGGCGCGCAGGCGGAACCGCCATGCGTTACCCCTTCCAGCGAGGAAAGGTCGTAGCGCGCCCGTACCGCCTCCGGCAGCTTCAGCAGTCGCACCAGCATGATCGGCACCAGGGCCAGATGCGTCAGGCGATGCGCCTGGAGGGAGTGCAGCAGTTCCTCCGCATCGAAGCGCGGCAGTACCAGGATGAGCTCGGCTTGGGCCAGCGCCACCCGCGCATTGGAGGCCGGGCCGGCATGGTAGAGCGGCCCCACCACCGCCGTCCGCATCCCCGGTCGCGCCCCGCCGGCCAGGGTGCGGATGCGCCGCGCGGCGTCATGCTGCTCCGGCGTGCCGGGCAGCCGGCGCACGCCCTTGGCCCTTCCGGTGGTGCCGGAGGTATAGAGCATCATCCCGAGCGAAGGCGGCGTCGGCGCCGTCCAGGGCGGTTGGGCATCGCGCCAGGCCGGCCAGTCCAGTGTACCTTCCGGTGCTGCGGGGATCGCGCCTAGGCCATAGGCTGCGGCGATCTCCGGCGGCGTCGGTACCACGATCACCGCCACCTGCGGCGGCACCAGGGGTTCGATATGCGGCAGCAGGTCGGCATGCACCACCAGCACTCGGGCGCCGCTGTCCTGCAGCACATGCCCGGCCTCCTCGGCGCGAAAATGCCAATTGATGGCAACCAGCGGCGCGCCTAGCCGGTCGGCGGCGAGGATCACTTCCAGATAGGCGGGCTCGTTGCGCAGCATCACGGCAATGCGCTCGCCGGCGGTGACGCCCAGCGCGGCCAAGCCGCTGGCGGCGCGTGCGGCGCGGTCGCGCAACGCCGTCCCGTCGATGTTGTGCGTGCCGAAGAGGATGGTCTGGGTCATGCGGACACCATGTCCAGGGTCAGGCCGGCCAAGCGCCGTCGCGCCGCGACCGCCTCTGTCATCAGCCGGTCGAAAATGGCTTCCATCGGCTCCACCATGTCGCAGAAGGCAGCTGCGGGGCCGCAGGAGAGCATGCCGCGTTCCACATCGCCATCGCGATAGGCATGGTCGCGGGATCTCGTGCCACCGACGAGGTCGGCAAACTCAGCATGGTCGCGGGCGCCGGCCGCCTCCCGCCGGAGCACCTCACGGGAGGTCGCATTCTCCAGCACCCGCCAGGCGCCCATGGGGTGCGTGCCGGCAAAGGTCACCACGGAGGAATCCTGTGCCGCCGCAACGATGCGCGCTTTATAGGCGGGATGCGCCCAGATCTCCGCCGCCGCCAGCAGGCGGGAGCCGAGCAGCACCCCTTCCGCGCCGGAGGCCAGGGCGGCGAGAAGGCTCTCCCCGGTGCCGATGCCGCCCGCGACCACCAGGGGCACGGAAAGCTGCCGCGCCGCCATGGGCGCCACCACCAGCGACCCCAGCTGGGCGGCGCCGGGATGGCCACCGGCCTCCACCCCGATCAGGCAGATGGCATCCGCCCCGGCGCGCTCGGCATTCAGCGCATGGCGCAGCAACGGGCATTTGTGGATGGCGATGCCGCCCGCGGCATGGATGCGATGGATCAGGTCGCCCGGGGCACGGCCCACCGTCTCGAAATGCCGCACGCCGGCGCGCAGCGACAGCTCCAGCCAGGCTTCCAGGCGAAGATTGTGCCCCTCCACCTTCGAGACATTGAGGTTCACGCCGAAGGGCAAGCCGCCGGTCAGCTTGCGGCACTTTTCCAGCTCGCGCGCGAAGCCATCCGGTTCGGCAAAGGAGCGCGGTGTCAGGAAGGCCATGCCGCCCGCCCGCACCACGGCGGCGACATAGCGCGCATCGGACAGCCACATCAGCCCGCCGGCCAGGATCGGGTGACGGATGCCGAAGAGGTCGGTCAGGCGGGTGCGGAAGACGGGGAGATGCATGTCAGGGCATCGCATAGCCGCCGCTGGCGCCGATATGCTGCCCGGTGATGAAGGCGGCACGATCGGAGGCCAGGAAGGCGACGACGCCGCTGACATCCTCCGGCCGCGACAGCCGGCCCAATCCCTTGGCCGCGGGATAGGCGTTCAGCATTTTCGCCAGGCGCTCATTGGTCTCCGGCGTGGCATCGGCGCTGGTCGCCTGGCCAGGGGCGATGCCCTCATGGCTGACCGCGCCCAGCACCACCACATTGGCGGTGATGCGGTCACGCCCATGCTCCTTGGCCAGGGACTTGGTCAGGCCGATGATCGCCGCCTTGGCGCCGGAATAGGCGGCCAGCCGCGCCTCGCCGATCCGCCCCGCCTCGGAGGCGATCGAAATCACCCGCCCCCATTTCTCCCCGACCATGTCGGGCAGCACGGCGCGGCAGCAATACATGGTGCCGTAGACGTTCAGCTCGACCGTCTGGTGCATCTCGCTGTCGGGCGTGTCGATGAAGGTCGGCGGCATGCCCCCCTTGGCGCGGCGACCGGGGGTGACGCCGGCATTGTTCACCAGGATGGTGATGGGGCCGAAAGCCTCTCGCCCGCGTGCCACCAGGGCTGCCACGGAATCTGCCTTGGTAATATCGCCGGGGGAGGCCGTGGCCTCGCCGCCCGCCTCGCGGATCTCCCGCACCACCGCCTCGGCGCGCTCAGGAAAGAGGTCGTTGACGATGACCTTGACGCCCTCGGCGGCCAGCTCGCGGCAAATGGCCCGGCCGACGCCCTGGCCGCCGCCGGTGACAAGGGCCACGCGACCCTGCAGCTTCAGTTCCATGCGATCCTCTCAGCGCCCGACGAAGGCAGGCTTGCGTTTCTCGACAAAGGCGCGGAAGCCTTCTCGGCGGTCCTCGCTGTCGGTCAGCATGCCGGCGGCATAGCGTTCGAGTTCGAAGCCGGCCTCGATGCCGCCCTGCATGCCGGCATTCACCGCTCGCTTGGCGAAGGCCACCGCCAGCGGCGGCATCTCTGCAATCTTGCGCGCCGTCTCCATGGCGGCGGCCAGCACGTCGCGCTCCACCACCTTGCTGACCAGGCCGATGGCCAGGGCCTTCTCCGCCGTCAGGTGCTCGGCGGTGAACATCAGCTCCTTGGCCATGCTGGCGCCGACAACTCGCGGCAGGGTTTGGGTGCCGCCGGCGCCGGGAATGGCGCCCAGCCGCACTTCCGGCAGGCCCATCCGTGCATGCGCCACCGCGTACCGGATGTCGGCGGTGAGCGCCAACTCCATGCCGCCGCCCAACGCCACGCCATTGATGGCGGCGATCAGCGGCCGCTCGAATTCCTGCATTCCGCGGATCAGCTGGTGCGTCGCCTTCTGCGCCATGAAGTATTCCGGGCCGGTGCGGCGCAGCTCGGCGCGTTCCTTGATGTCGGCACCGGCGCAGAAGGCGCGGTCGCCGGCCCCGGTCAGGATGACACAGCGTAGCCCGGCATCCTCCTTGGCCAGGCGGAAGAAGGCAGTGGCCAGATCCTCCTTCATGCTGCCGCCAATGGAATTCATCCGCTCCGGCCGGTTCAGCGTGACGGTCGCGACGCCCTCCACCTGCTCATAGATCAGCGTCGACAATTCCTCGCGCATGGCGCTTCTCCCTCAATCCCGCTGCAGCACATGGCCGACGGCGACCGAGCCCAGCCCGATCATGTGCGCGAGCCCCGTGCGCGCGCCCGGATGCTGGCGCCCCTCGGCCTCGCCGCGCAGCTGCCGCACGATTTCCGCGACCTGCCCGGCGCCGGTCGGCCCGATCGGATGACCCATGCCGAGCAGCCCGCCCGAAGGGTTCACCGCGCAGCCGCCGCCGCCAATATCCCAGCGCCCAGCCCGCAGCTGCGCCGCGCCCTGGCCCAGCGGGCAAAGGCCGAGCGCCTCCGCATAAACGATCTCCTCAATGCTGAAGGCGTCGTGCAGCTCGATGATATCCACCTCGCCCATGGCGACACCGGCCTGTTCCAGCGCCGCCAGGCCGGAGCGCTGCACCATTTCCACCAGGCTCCAGCCCTCGTCGGCAACAGCGTGCTCGGAGGAAGCGACGGAGGAGAGCACGCGGATGGCGCGGCCGCGATCCAGCCCGTGGCGGCGGATGGCCTCCTCGCTCGCCACGATCACCGCGGCGGCGCCTTCCCCGCGCGGGGTGCATTGCAGAGAGGTGAGGTCGCCGGCCACGCGGTTGCTGTTCAGCACCTGCTCCAGCGTGCGGGGCTTGCGGAACTGGGCGTAGGGATTGCGCGCGGCATTGCCGTGGTTCTTCACCGCGACAAGCGCCATCTCCTCCGGCGTCAACCCGTAGCGGTCGCGCCAGGCGCGGGCCATCAGGGCGAATTTCACCGCGGGGATCTCGGCGGCCGGCGTCAGGCGAGGGATGCCATCCTTGTGCGCTGCGCGCTGGCCGCTGCCGAACTTGTCGACGCCGAGCGCCAGCGCAACCTCGTGCTGGCCGCTGGCCACCATCAGGCAGGCCGTGCGGAAGGCGGAGGAGCCGGAGGCGGAGGCATTCTCCACCTGCATCACCTCGAGCCCGGTGGAGCCAATATGCCGCAGCATCACCCGCCCCGCCGCCATGCCGATGGCGCCGGTGCCGATGGCGGCGAAACCCACCGCCGGCCAGTCCAGCCCGGCATCGGCCAGGGCTTGGCGAAGCGCGGTCAGGCCCAGCGTGACATAGGGGATTTCGGTCGGGAACTGGTAGGGATGCATGCCGATGCCCACCACCCGCACCGGACGCATCTCGCGCAGGCCGCTCATGCCGCGCCCTCCAGCATGCGGAAGCGGCAGACCAGCAGTGGGCCGCGCTCGCTGTCCTCCGGCACCAGCACGGCCTGGACCAGGGTGCCGGGCGGCACTTCCTCGGTGCCTTCCAGGATGCCATCCAGCACCGGACCTTCCTCCAGCCGCAGCCGCGCTACCAGCAGCGGTACCGCCATGCCGGGGGAGAGCGGCTGATGGATGGTGATGCAAGTCAGCACCGTGCCGCGGCCGCTGAGTTGGATCGGCTCCGCCGCCTCGGCCGGTGTGGCGCCGATGCCGTACGCGGTGCGGGGGAAGGCGATGGTGCCCGTGGCGGGATCACGCAGCGCCAGCAGCACGGCGCCGTCGCCGGTGCCGGAGGGCGCGTAGAGCCCTGGGTCGCGAAGCGGCAAATCCGTCTCTCCCTGGAAGGGGGTCATTGCGGGTGCAGTCCCGCCACGGCCACGCCGCGCGCGGCGCGGGCGCGCTCATCGGCGAAGAAGCGAGAGAGCTCCTCGGGCCCCAGATAGGCGGGGCCATTGCCGACCTGGCGCAGCCGCTCCGTCACCTCGGGCTCGGCCAGGGTGGCGCGCATGGCGGCATCCAGCCGCTGCAGCTGCGGCTCCGGCAGGCGGGCCGGGGCGGCGAGAGCCGTCCAGCTCTGTACCACCACCTCCGGGTAACGCGTGGACAGCAGCGGCAGATCGGGATAGGCCAGATCCGGGACGCTACCGCCATTGGCGATCACCCGCACCCGGCCAGATTCCAAATGCGGCGCCAGCGGGCCGCGGCTGTCGAACAGGAAATCCACCTCCCCCGCCACCAGCCCGTTCATGGCGGCGGCGCTGCCGTGATAGGGCACATGAGTGGCCCGGGCACCGACGGCGTTGAGAAAGATCTCCGCCCCCACATGCATGGCGAAGCCGATGCCGGGGGAACCGTAATTGGCCGCATCGCCCTTGCGCCGGAGGTGCGCGACCAGACCATCCACATCGCGCACGCCGGTGGCGGCGGGCACCGCCAGCAGGAAGCCGCCGGCGGTGATGCGCGAGACCAGGCGGATGTCGCGCACCGGATCGAAGGGCAGGTTGCGGAACAGGTGGGGGTTCAGCGTGACGATGCCGCCGGAGAGCAGCATCAGCGTCTGCCCGTCCGGCGCGGCGCGGGTCAGGAATTCAACCGCCAGATTGCCGCCGGCGCCAGGGCGGTTGTCCACCACCACAGCCTGGCCCAGGCGCTGCGCCAGGCCGGGCTGCACAATGCGGGCGATCAGGTCGGTAATGCTGCTGGGGGAGGAGCCGCAGACCATGCGGATCGGCTGGGCGCCGCCCTGAGCAGCGGCCACGCCCGGAAGCAGCGCGGCAGTGGCCATGGCGGCCAGGGCCGCGCGGCGCGGCATGGACATGGAGGCTTCTCCCCTGCTTCGCGCGTTCTCTGCCCGCATGGGGCGATCCGCGCTTGTGACTTCATGGTACCCTAAGTGACTTTTGAGTCAACTCCAATGCGCCGATGGTCACGCGGCTTGCGCCGCGGCGCTGGGCCGGGCAGATGACGGGAAGCAGGAAGGCAGGGATGACCCGGACGGCAGCCGAGAAGAAGCCAGCACGCTGGGCGGATGCCGTCCCGGCCCGCGAGGCGCAGTACGAAAGCAAGCGCCGCGCCCTGGTGCGGGAGGCCGCCCGCGCCTTCGGCCGGCGCGGCTTCCACAACACCTCGCTGGAGGAGATCGCGGAGACGCTCGGCGTGACCAAGCCGGCGCTCTACCGCTATGTCCGCACCAAGCACGAGATCCTGTTCGAGGCGAAAAGCATTGCTTTCGATGCCGGCGCCCGGGCACGGGAGATGGCAGCGGAAGGCAGCCAGGATCCTCTGGAGCGGCTGCGCCTCTACATCGTCCACTATATCGACCTGGTGACCAGCGAGCTCGGCTCCTATGCGGTGCTGGCGGAGCCGGTGACCTCGCTGCCCCCGGAATATGCCGAGCCGATCCGCGCCCGCATGCGAGAAGCCGATCGTGCTCTCCGCGCCATGGTGCAGGCAGCCATGCAGGCCGGCGCCATGCCACAGGGCGATCCCCGCTTGGCCGTCGCCTTCTTCATGGGCGCCATCAACCACATCGCCCGCTGGTACACACCCGAAGGCTCGCTAAGCGGCCGGCAGATCGGCGAGATCTTTGCCGGCTTTGTGCTGAACGGCCTGCGGGGGCCGGCGCCGCCGGGCTGATCCGGCCAAACTTGACTCTATAGTAACTTCCGGGACCAATAGGTCACGCTGCCGGATGGCGGCTGGCGGCGTCTTGCGCCGACCGGAAAGGAGGAACCGTTATGACCTGGACCCGTCGGGGCGCCATCGCCCTGGCCGGCACCCTGCCCCTTGCCCGGGTGCCGGGCCTGCGGGCACAGCCCGCGCTGCCGCCTGGCTATCCTGCCAAGCCGATCCGGCTGCTGATCGGCTTCGCCCCCGGGGGTGCCACCGATATCGCCGCCCGGTTGGCCGCCCCCATCCTGTCGCAGCTGCTGGGGCAGCAGGTGGTGCCGGAAAACCGCTCGGGCGCCGGCGGCAACCTGGCGACCGAGATGACGGCCCGCGCCCCGGCCGATGGCTATATCCTGCTGATGCTGACGCCCGGCCAGATCGTCACCAACCCGCTACTGATGCCGGTGCCCTATGATCCGGAGCGCGACATCAGCATCATCGCGCGCATGACCGCGGGGCAACTGGTGATGGTGGTGCCCAGGGCCTCCCCCTTCCAGGACCTGCCGCAGCTGCTGGCCCGGGCCCGCGCCGGCGGCCCGCCGCTGTCCTACGGCACGCCTGGCCCCGGCACCTCCCAACACATCGTCATGGAGATGCTGAAGAAGGAGGGCGGCTTTCAGGCGACGCATGTGCCTTATCGCGGCAGCGGCCCGGCGGTGACCGACCTGATCGCCGGCAATATCGACTTCATGATCGACAGCGTCAGCCCCACCCTGCCGCATGTTCACAGCGGCGCCCTGCGCGCCATCGCCGTGACCGGCACGGAGCCGCATCCGGATTTCCCCGGCGCGGTGACGCTGAACAGCCTGGTGCCGGGCGTGGTGATGACCACCTGGCTGGGCCTGGGCGCGCCGCCGGGCCTGCCGCCGGGCATGGTGGATTACCTGACCGACATCGTCCGCAGGGCGGTGCAGGATCCGGCCTTCGCTGGACGTATGAAAGAACTGGGCGGGCAATCCGCCTGGCTGGGACCCGCCGATTTCACCGCCATCCTGGCAGCGGAACGCAGGAGCATCGGGGCGGTGATCCGCAACGCCAAAATCCGCCTGGAGTAGAGAAGCATCTTCTCTCTTAAGAAAAGAAGCGAAGACAGTTCCTCAGTTGGTGCCTCGCCTGAACTGTGAAGCGGGACGCCAACTGACAAGAATTTCTTGGTTATTACAAAAAAAGAACGTCGTTTCTACAATGGCTGGGCTCCGGAGCGCCGCACCACCTCCGCCCAGCGCGTCATTTCCGTCTCGACGAAGCGGCCCAGGGCCTCGCCGGCCATCTCGTCCATCGGCCGGCTGCCATTCCCTTCGCCATAGGCCCGCAATTCCGGATCCCGCAGCATGGCGGCAGCCGCGGCGGACAGCCGCTGCACCACCGCCGGAGGCGCCTCGGCCGGCAGGAACAGCCCCGACCAGGCGGAGGACCAGGCCTCCGGCAGGCCGATCTCGGCAACGGTAGGCACATCCGACAAGGCCGGAATGCGCCGCTGCGCGGTAACCGCGAGCGGCCGCATCCGGCCATTGGCCACATGTTCCCGCGTGGTGGCGACATAGTCGAACATCACATCCACCGTGCCCGCCATCAGGTCGGTCAGCGCCGCAGCGGCCCCGGTATAGGAGACATGGGTGGTCTCGATCCCGGCCACGGATTCGAAGAGCACCGCGGTCAGGTGGGTGGAGGTACCGACCCCCGCATGCGCCAGATTGACCCGGCCGGGATGGGCGCGGGCGAAGGCGATGAATTCCGCCGCATTGCGATAGGGCCGCGACGGATTGGCAACGAAGACATTGGAGGATTCGAACAGTCCCTGGATCGGCGTGAAGCTGCGCACGGGGTGATAACCGAGCCGGCGATACAGGGCCGGCGCCCCGGCCATGGCGGCATTGGTGCCATAGAGCACAGTATAGCCATCCGGTGCCGCCCGGGCCACGTATTCGGTGCCGAGCGTGCCGCCGGCGCCGGGGCGGTTCTCGATCATTACCGTCTGGCCCAACTGCTCGCCCAGCTTGCGCGCGGCCAGGCGCGAGGTGGAATCCGTCACACCCGCCGGGGTGAAGGGCACCACCCAGGTCAGGGCGCGGCTCGGGTAGCGCTCCTGCGCCAGGGCCGGCGCCGCCAGCGCGGCAAGGCCGGCGCCCAGGGCCCGGCGGGTCAGCGGCGCGTTCATGAGGGCTGCGCGCCGGAACGGCGGACGATCTCCGACCAGCGCGGGATCTCCTCCTGGATGAAACGGCCGAAGCGCTCCTTGTTCAGTTCCACCATGGGGCGGCTGCCATTGCTTTCCGCCACCTGGCGGATCTCAGGGTCGCGGATCACCGCTTCGGCCGCCTCGGCCAGGCGGTCGACAATGGGCTGTGGCGTGCCGGCAGGCAGCAGGATGCCGGACCAGCTGGCGGAGAGCGCATCCCCCAGGCCCAGTTGCGCCACGGTGGGTACCTGCGGCAGGGCCGGGATCGGCTCGGCCGCGGTCACCAGCAGCGAGCGCAACCGACCGCCCTCGATATGCGCGCGGGTAGCGACGGCATAGTCGAACATGATGTCGATATTGCCGGCGATCAGGTCGTTCAGCGCCGGGCCGCTGCCGGGATAGGGGATGTGGGTCATCTCGATCCCCGCCACCGTCTGGAACAGCACCGCCGCCAGATGCGTGCCGGTGCCGACACCGGACGTGGCGAAGTTGATGCGGCCGGGATGCCGCTTCGCGTAAGCTACCAGCTCCGCCGCCGTGCGATAGGGGCGGGAGGGATGCACCACCAGCACATTGGGCGTCTCAAACATGCCCTGGATGGGGATGAAGGAGCCCATCGGGTCATAGGGCAGCCGGCGGAACAGGGCAGGCGCGGTGGCCAGCGTGCCCTGGGTGCCATAGATCATGGTGTAGCCATCGGCGGCCGCGCGGGCGGCCAACTCGGTGCCCAGCGTGCCGCCGGCGCCGGGGCGGTTCTCGATGATGATGCTCTGGCCCAGCCGCTCGCCCAGCTTGCGCGCCACCAGGCGCGAATTGACGTCGGTGATGCCGGCCGGGGTGAAGGGCACGATCCAGGTGATCGGCCGGTTCGGATAGGTGCCTTCGGCCCGGGCAAGGGGCAGGCCCAGCGCCGCCGCCAATCCCCCGCACGCGCCGCTCCAGGCAGCCCTTCGGGTGATCCGCATGGTTGTTTCCTCCCTTTCGGCCATCCTGCCGTTACCTCCGAGTCACCGGAATTACCTTCAGGATATCGGAGACCAATCGGGAATCAACACGACTTTATGGAGATACGGCCTTCAGGGGCCGAAGAGCAGCGGGCGCGCCTCCTCCAGCGCCGCCAGATAGCGCTCGCGATTGGCCTCGAGCCGCGACACCGGCCCGCCAAGGGAGATCGCCACCGGCTCGCCGCCCACCAGCCCGGCGATGGCGATACCCGCCACCCCCTCTCCCGCCTCGCCCGAAACCCAGGACCAGCCGCGTGCGGCGATCTCGGCCACCGCTCGTTCCAGCGCCTCCGGGTCGGTGATGGTCTGCGGGCCCAGGGCGCGCAGCGGGCGGGATTGCAGCAGGCGCCGCCGCTCCTCGGCCGGCATCAGCGCCAGCAGAGCCTTGCCCAGTGCCGAGGCATGCAGTGCCAGCCGGTCCCCCGGCCGCAGCATGTAACGCAGCACATGGCTGCCTTCCTGGATCGCCACTACCTGCACGCGATGCCCGTCGGGCCGGCCGCAAAGCGCCGTCTCGCCGGTTCTTTCGCTGAGCATGGCAATGGCCTCGGCGGCGAAGGTAACGATGGGATCTCGTGCCGCCGCTTGCTGTGCCAGATCCAGCAGCCGCCGCGTGGGATAGAAGCGGCGGGAGCGCAGGGTGCGCAGCAGAAAGCCCGCCTCATGCAGCGTGTGCAGCAGGTCGGAGGTGCTGCTTTCCGGCAGGCCGATGAGCCGGGCGACCTCCGAATTGGACAATTCCCGCTGCTCGCGGGCGAAGGTCTCGAAGACGGCCAGGGTGCGCAGGGTCGCCGGAACGGTGGTCGGCATCGGGAGCCCTCAGGGTTTCGAACAGGAAGGAGACGGCGTTAGAGGAGCCACCGCCATCTGACCAGCGCACGCGAGACGTGACTCCAAAGACAGTTTGTTGACTTGAAAGTCACTTCGACTAGCATGGCCGCATCGAAGGAAAGGCCACGGCTGCGGAAGGTCGGGCGGGAGGGAATGGTCATGGTGGCGCGCGCATGCATCGGTCCAGCACGGTCCGGAGGTCCCGATGGCCATTGACCTTTCCCCGGAGCAGGAGCTGCTGCGCGACAATGTCCGCCGCTTCCTGGAGCGGGAGGTCACCCCGGTGATCAACCGGCACGAGGCGGCGAAGACCTTCCCCTTCGAGCTGCTGGGGGAGCTGCGGCAATTCGGCTATCTCGGCGGGCGCCTGCCGGAGGCGGAGGGCGGCTTCGGCCTGGACTACGTCACCTGGGGCATGCTGCTGGAGCAGACCGGCTACTGCTGGATGTCGCTGCGCACGCTGGTGAACATCACCAACGGCGCCATCAACCGTCTGCATGCCTATGGAACGCCGGAGCAGAAGGCGCGCTTCCTGCGGCCGCTGCTGGAGAACACCCGACGCGCCTGCTTCGGCCTGACCGAGCCGGAGGTGGGGTCCAATGCCGCCGGCGTGCAGATGCGCGCTGACCGGCGCGGCGATCGCTACCTGCTGAACGGCCGCAAAATGTGGATCACCAACGGCGCCAATGCCGATTTTGCCATCGTCATCGCCCGCACCTTCAGCCCGGATTGCGAGGGCGGGCTGTCCGCCTTCATCGTCGAGCACAGTGACGGCTACGAGGTGCGCCCGCTGGACACCATGGTGCTGCGCTGCACCGGCACGGCGGAGCTGGGCTTCAGCGACATCAGCATCCCGCGCGAGAACCTGCTGGGCGAGGAAGGCGGCGCCTTCCGCCATGTGCTGAAGGGGCTGAACGCCGCACGCGTCAACATCGCCATGGGCGCGGTGGGCGCGGCACAGGCAGCACTCGACCTTTCCATCGACTACGCGAAGACGCGCAAGCAGTTCGGCAAGCCGATCGGCAGCTTCCAGCTGGTGCAGAAGCACATCGTCGACATGACCATCCGCACCGAGGCGGCGCGCGCCCTCTCCTACAATGCCGCGACCGCGCTGGATCGCGGCCGCGATGCGCGCACCGAATGCTCCATCGCCAAGCTCTATGCCACTGAGGCGGCGCATGAAGTGGCCAGCATGGCGCTGCAGGTGCATGGCGGCATGGGCTACTCCACCGATTACCCGATCGAGCGCATCTTTCGCGACACCCGCGGCGGCATGATCCCGGAGGGCACCACGGAAATCCAGACGCTGATCGCCGGCCGCGAGATCCTGGAGCTTTCGGCGCTGTCATGAGCGGCTTCTCCGATCTTTCCCCGCTTTTCGATCCGCGCTCCGTCGTGCTGGTCGGCGCTTCCGAGCGTGCCGCCAGCGTCGGCGGGCGCACGCTATCGAACATCCTGGATCATTCGGAGTTCCGCGGCGCGCTGCACCTCGTGAATGCCACGCGGTCGGAGATCCGCGGCCGCGCCTGCCACCGCCGCGTCGCCGACCTGTCGGAGGTGCCGGAGCTGGCGGTGATCGCCGTCCCCGCCGCCGGCGTGATGGAGGCGCTGCGGGACTGCGCCGCGCTGGGCGTGAAATACGTCATCATCTTGTCCTCCGGCTTCGGCGAGACCGGCGAGGCAGGCCGCTTGGTGGAGGCAGAGATGCAGGCCCTGGCGCGCGCCAGCGGCATGCGGCTCTACGGCCCGAACTGCCCGGGCGTCACCAATATCAACAAGCGGCTGGGCTTCACCTTCTCTCCCGCCTTCTCACATGACCTGCGGCCGGGCCCGATCGGCCTGGCGACGCAGGGCGGCGGGCTGGGCCGCAACCTGCTGCAATCCATGGAGCGCGGCACCGGCTTCGCGCTCTGGTGCTCCACCGGCAACGAGGTGGATCTGCAGGTCGCGGACTTCATCCATTACATGGCCGGCGCGCCGGATGTACGGGTGATCGGCACCATCCTGGAAGGCATCAAGGACGGGCCGCGCTTCCTGGCCGCCGCCCGCGCCGCCGCCGAGGCGGGCAAGCCCATCGTCGCGCTGAAGGTCGGCCGCTCCGCTTATGGCACGCGCGCCGCCGCCTCGCACACCGCCTCCCTCACCGGCTCCGCCGAGGTGAACAGCGCCGCCTTCCGCCAGTTGGGCATCATCGAAGTCGATGACATCGACGAGCTGGTCGATGTCGCTTCCCTGCTCGCCCGCGGCCGGCCGCGAGGCGGCGAGCGCATCGCCATTTTCGGCTCCTCCGGCGGCGCCTGTGCCCTCGCGGCCGACATGGTCGGCCAGGCCGGGCTGGTGCTGGCCGATCTGGCGCCGGAAACCACGGCGGCGCTGGCGGAAAAACTGCCGCCCTATGCCGCGCTGGGCAATCCGGTGGATACCACCACCGTCACCCTGACCAATCCTGGCGTGATTGAGGAAACCCTCGCCGCTGTCGCCAACGATCCAGCCGTGTCCCTGGTGATGATGCCCATGCCGCTGGATTACGGCAGCGTCTCACAGACCGTGGCGGAGCGCATAGTGGCGGCCCAAACGAGATCACCTATCCCGCTGGTTCCAGTCTGGATGAGCGAGCGCACCGGCGCCGCCTATCGCTGCTTCGCCGAGGCGGGCATGGTGCCGATGCGCAGCCTGCGCAATGCCGCGAAGTCCTTCCGCCGCTTCATTGACCATGGCGCCTGGCAGCCCGGTATCCTACCCCAAGGCCTGGGGGCCGGCCTGTCCGAGGCCCCGACCCGCACCCTATCCGAAGCCGAGGGCAAGGCCATGCTGCGCGCCGCGGGCCTGTCCGTGCCGCAAGGCCGGTTGGCCACCAGCGCCGAGGCGACCGCCGCCGCCGCCACGGAACTGGGCTTCCCCGTGGTGTTGAAGATCGCCAGCGCGGAGATCCTGCACAAATCCGACATGGGCGGCGTCGCGCTGAACCTACGTGACGCGGCGGCCGTACGCGATGCCTTCGCCGCCGTTACCCGCGCAGCCGCCCAGCACCATCCCGCTGCCCGCATCGACGGCGTGCTGGTGGAACGCATGGCCCCCTCCGGCGGCGTGGAATTGCTGCTCTCGGTCTCGCGCGATCCCGTGCTGGGCCATGTCATGACCTGCGGCCTGGGCGGCATCCACGTGGAACTGCTGCGCGACCTGTCCCGCCGCCTGCTGCCGGTCGATGCGGCCGAGGCGCAACGCATGCTGCGTGAGCTGCGTGGCTTCCCGCTGCTGCAAGGCATGCGCGGCGCCGTGCCTTGCGACCTGGATGCACTGTCCCAATCCATGGCAGCGCTTTCCGCCCTTGTGGAAGCGCAACCGGAGCGCATCGAGGAAATCGAGATCAACCCGATCCGCAGCGGTGCGGATGGGGCGCAGGTACTGGATGCGGTGGTCACGCTGCGCGGGGTAGAAGAAAGCAAAGGTTCTTTCTTGTAAAAAAGAACCAAGAAGCTTTTCTCATTTTGGCGTTCGGCTGCCGGCCTCCAGGCGGGACGCCCAACAAAAAAAAGTCCTTTGCTTTTCTTCTTCAGAGAAAGAAGAATCCCTTTCCTACCTTCGATCCGGCAGATCAAGCGACGTCGTCGCCGTCGCCCCCGCATCCACCGGCAGGATCACACCCGTCATCCAGCGCGCATACCCCGAGGCCAGGTAGAGCACGGCCGCGCCGCAATCCCAGCCCGTGCCTTCGCTGCGCAGCAGGGACCGGTTGCGGCGGGCTTCGCGCATCTCTTCTGTCATGCCGCCGGCATAGACCATGGGCGTGTGCAACATGCCCGGGCAGACGCAGTTTACACGGATATTGTCGCGCGCATGATGCACCGCCATGGCACGCGTCATGTTCACCACCGCGCCCTTGGAGGTCGGGTAGAGCAGGTTCGGCGTGCCGCCGCGCAGCCCGGCGACCGAGGCGATATTGACGATCGTCCCGCCGCTGCGCCGCGCCATCTCCGGCACGGCGAATTTTGCCATCAGCATCATGGAGGTGACATTGACCAGCAGCCCGTGATTCCACTCGGCCAGATCGACATCGACCGCGGTGCCGCGGGCGCCGCCGATGCCGACATTGTTGACCAGCACATCCACCCCGCCGAATCGCGCCACGGCCTGGGCGACGATGTCGCGGCAGGCATCGGGCTGCGTGACATCGGCTTCCACCACCAGGGATTCGGCTTCGATCATTTGCGCCGTGCGCTCGGCCCAGGCGCGGTTGCTGTCCACCAGCACCACCCGCGCGCCAGCCTGCGCCAGCAGGATGGCGGCGGCGCGGCCATTGCCGATGCCCTCCGCCCGCGATCCAGCGCCGGTGATGATGGCGACCTTGCCCTGAAGCTCCTGTGTGATGCCGGGCGTCATGCCTGCTTCTCCGCCTTGCCGCCCAGCGCCGGCGCTTCCGCCAGATCCTCCATCCCCTGCAGCCGCACCGGAAAGCGCGCCAGCGGGCCAAGCACGGTCGGCATCATTGCACCGCGCACCACGAATTGTGGGAATTGCGGCAGCTCGGCCGGTGACACCACGGGGGCGGCGGGGATATCGGCGGCCAGTAGGCGCTGCAGCAGCGGCTCGCTCTCCTCCTCGGCGCAGCGGGTGGCGATCAGCGCATTGATCGCCTCGGTCTGCGGCACGCGCTGCGCCATGCGGGCATGGTCGGCCGTGTCGAAAGGCGCCAGCATCAGGCTATTGGCCAGCCGGGCCCAGAAATGATCCTCGAGCGCGCCGATGCTGATCGAACGACCGTCGCGGCAGGCGAAGGCGCCATAGCCGGGGCGGGCCAGCGCCATGCGGCGCTGCGCTTCCAGATCCTCGGCGCCCGCGCCGGCGAAGCGGCCCAGCCGCGGGTTCATCCAGTGTAGCGCGCATTCCGCCAGTGCCACGTCCAGATGCTGGCCACGCCCTGTGGTGGCACGCTGCAGCAGCGCCGCCAGCACGCCCGCCAGCCCATAGACAGAGCCGCAGAGATCGGCCACCGGCACGCCTGCACTGCCAGAGGAGATTGCCTTCAGACCGGCCACCGAAAGATAGTTCAGGTCATGCCCCGGCACCGCGGCATAGGGCCCGTTCTGGCCATAGCCGCTGAGCGAGACATAGATCAGCTTCGGGTTGCGCGCCGCCAAGCCGGAATAATCCAGCCCGAGCCGCGCCATCACCCCAGGGCGGAAGCTTTCGATCAGCACATCGAAGTCATCGGCCAGGGCCTGCGCCTGTGCACGTCCCTCGGGCTGCTTCAGGTCGATCAGCACGCTGTCCTTGCCGCGGTTCACTGCGCCGAAAACGCCCGGCGACATACGCCGCACCGGGTCGCCCGCCGGCGGACGCTCCACCTTCAGCACCGTGGCGCCCAGCTCCGCCAGGCAGCCGGTCAAGAAGGGGCCGGGCAGCAGCTCTGAGAAATCCAGGACGCGGAGGCCGTGCAATGGCGCCGGCATCAGATCATCTCCTCGTAGAGGGCCATGGCTGCGGCCGCATCCAGCGGGCGGGGATTACCGCGAGTGGCGGCGCTCAGCTGCGCCTGGCGCGCCAGCTCCGGAATCATCTCTGGCCGCACCCCCAGCGCGCCCAGCCGCGAGGGCATGCCGAAGCGGTCGCGCAGCCCGGCGAAATGCGCGACCAACCGCTCCGCCGCTTCCGCCTCACCCTCCTCGGCGCCGACGATGCCGATCATCCGGGCAATTCCCGCATATCGCGCTCCGGCGACGGGCATGTTGAAGCGCATCACATGTGGGCAGATCACGCCGAGCGATTCGGCGTGGGTGCAGTCGGTCAAGGATTCTACCGGCGTGGACAGACCATGGATCGCATCCACCCCCTTCAGATGGATGCCATGGCCAGCTAGGTAGCTGGCCAGCATCATCTGCGACCGGGCCTCCAGATCCTGCCCATTCTCCACCGCGCGCCCAATATGCGCGGCGGCGCGGCGCATGGCATCGGCGCCCACCATCTCACCGATCGGATGCGGGCGGTTGGAGGTCAGTACGCCCAGCGCATGCATCAGCACGTCGAAGCCGGTGGCCGCCGTGGCGCGCGGCGGCAGACTGACCACCAATTCCGGGTCCAGGATGGTCAGGACAGGGCGGATATGCTCGCTGCGCAGCACCAGTTTGCGGCGCGGCGTCTTCAGCACCGCGCCCAACGTCGTCTCGCTGCCGGTACCGGAGGTGGTGGGCACGGCGACGAAGCGCAGCGGCGCCTGCGGCACCTCATGGATGCCGTCATCGAACAGTGCGTCCAGGCTGCGGCCGGTGAAGCGGCGCAGGCAGGCGCCCTTCACCGCATCCAGCGTGCTGCCGCCGCCCAGCGCCACCACCGCGTCGCAATCCTCTGCCTGCCACAGGGCCAGGATGGCCTCCACCTCTGCCTCGCGCGGATTGGGGCTGACGCCGGCATAGACGACCACGGACAGGCGGGCATCGTGCAGCAGCGCGGCCAGACGCGACACCAGACCCGCCGCCTGCAGCCCAGGATCGGAGGCCAGCAGGACGCGCGTGGCACCAAGGCCGCGCAGCCTGTCGCCAAGCTGCGTGATGCTACCTGGACCGAAGATGGCGGGATTCGGCCAAGTCACACCGAAAGCGGAAAGCGCGTCGCCGGTCATTTTGGTCCTCCCACCCGCCACGAAGGCTTGTCGTCGCAGCTTGCTACGACATGTTGTAGAGAACTACAACATGTCGTACTTAAATGACATGATGGGCAAGCCGGCTGGGAGGCCAAGATGGTGATCAGCGAGCAGCAGCGCGCATCCTCAGTCCATGATGGCGGCACGATCGGCGACATGATCGTCACCCTGCTGGACCGCTATCCGCAGCGCATCGCCTTCATCGACGGCGCGCGCCGCTTCACCTACGCCGAGACACGGGACGCGATCAGCCGTGCCCTGCAGCAATTGCGGGCCCTCGGCCTTCGGCGTGGCGACACGGTGGTGCAGCTTTCCGGCAACCGGCCGGAGGTCTTCTTCGTCACCGCGGCGATCTACCTGCTGGGTCTGCGCTCCGTGACGCTGCAGGCCATGGGCGGCATCGAGGATCACGCCTATATCCTGGACCATTGCGAGGTGCGGCTTCTGCTGGCCGATGCCGCCTATGCCGGCCGCGCGCGTGCCCTGCGCGACCGCTTGCCCGCCGTGCCGCATTGGTATCTGCACGAGGCCGACGCCGAATTTTCCGGCTTCTGGGCGGAGGCCTCGCGCTTCACGCCGGCGCCTCTGCCTTCAGAGGCCACGCCGGACGACATCATCCGCCTGGCCTATACCGGCGGCACCACCGGCCGGCCCAAAGGCGTCATGCTGCCCGGCCGCGCCACCCTGACCCAGACCCTGCTGCTGATGGCCGGGCGCGCCTGGAGCGATGCACCACGCTTTCTCTGCCCCACGCCGATCTCGCACGGCGCGGGCGCCACGCTGATCCCGGTGCTCTGGCGTGGCGGCACGATCATCCTGCAGCAGGGCTTCGACCCGGACCGCTTCCTGGATGCACTGGAACAGCACGGGGCCACCGCCACCTTCCTGGTGCCCACCATGGTCTACAAGCTGTTGGATCATCCGCGCACACGGCAAACCGATTTCTCCCAGCTGGAGACATTGATGTATGGCGCCGCGCCGATGTCGCCCGCGCGCATCCGGGAGGCGTTGGCGGTCTTCGGCCCGGTGCTGCAGCAGGGCTATGGTCAGACCGAAGCGCCCAGCGCCATCCTGACCCTGTCGCGCCTGGATCATCTCGACGCCGATGACAGCATCCTGTCCTCGGCCGGCAAGCCCTACCCTGGCATTGCCGTGCGACTGCTCGACGATGACGACCGGGAGGTGCCGCAGGGCGAGGTGGGCGAGATCTGCGTGCGCGGCCCGCTTGTCATGGCCGGCTATCTGAAGCAGCCGGAACAGACCGCGGAAGTCTTGCGCAACGGCTGGCTGCATACTGGCGACATGGCCTATCGCGATGCGCGCGGCTTCTTCTTCATCGTCGACCGCAAGAAGGACATGATCATTTCGGGCGGCTTCAACGTCTTCCCGAAGGAGGTGGAGGATGTGCTGACCGCGCATCCGGCGGTTTCTGCCGCCGCCGTCATCGGTGTGCCGGACGCCAAATGGGGCGAGGCGGTGAAGGCCATCGTGGTCTGCCGCTCCGGATGGCAGGTCTCGGCGGAGGAACTGGCCGCGCATGTGAAGGCGAGGAAGGGCGCGGTCGCTACGCCGAAAACGGTGGATTTCGTCGCGCAACTGCCGCTGACCGTGCTGGGCAAGCCGGACAAGAAGGCCTTGCGCGCGCCCTATTGGGAAGGCCGGACCCGCGCAGTCGGCTGAGGCCGCCCATAGCAAGGAGAACCGCAATGAATCTCGCCCCCGGCTTGCCCGATCCCGGTCGGTCGATGCATGCGGAAAGCCTGGGCCAGGGGCCGCGCGGGACGCGGCTGGCCGGCCGCCGCCTGCTGCTGGTCGGCGCCGGCCAGCGCGCCAGCGCGGAGCCCGATCCGCCAATAGGCAATGGCCGCGCCATGGCCCTGCTCTTCGCGCGCGAAGGTGCGAGGCTCGCCTGCCTCGACTTGGTGACAGAAGCTGCCGAAACCAGCTGCCGCATGATCGAGGCTGAGGGCGGCCGCGCCTTCCCCCTTACCGCCGATGTCGCCGATGCGGCGGCGATCCCTCCTGCCGTCATGCAAGCCGTGGCTGTGCTGGGTGGGCTGGATGGGCTGGTGCTGAATGTCGGCATTTCCACCCGGCAGGAGGTCGATGCCTTGACCGTAGCGGATTGGGACCGCGTCTTCGCCGTCAATCTGCGCAGCAACATGCTCTTCGCCCAGCAAGCGCTGCGGGTCATGGCGCCGGGCGGATCGATGCTGCTGATCGCTTCTCTGGCGGGGTTTCGCGCCGCCTCCCGCAATCCGGCCTATGAGACCTCCAAGGCGGCGCAGATCGCGCTGGCCCGCAGTCTAGCCCGCGCGGGGGAGCCACGCGGGATCCGCTGCAATGCCCTGGCACCTGGGTTGATGGACACGCCCATGGGCCGCGATGCCAGCCGCAACCGTCAGAATCGCGCCGCTGCCGTTCCCTTCGGACGTCAGGGCACCGGCTGGGAGGTGGCGCATGCCGCGTTGTTCCTTATCTCCAACGAAGCCGCTTATGTGAACGGCGAGTGCTTGGTCGTCGATGGCGGCCTGGGCGTAGGCATTGTGCGGGACTAGGAGGCAAGCCGCCTGAATGCGAGATATGCCCGGCATTGTCGACGATAATGTCCAAGATCAAGGTAGCAAGAAGGTCCATTGCTCCAGGTGCTGACAGCATTTCCAACGCACCCATATATCTGACGTAAACGCGCAGGTGCACATCATGATGCCGTTTCCTGGAGCCGGCATTGCCCCGGATCGTCTGCCTGGTCTGC
Organism: Pseudoroseomonas sp. WGS1072; assembly: GCF_049340465.1. Classification (NCBI taxonomy): domain Bacteria; kingdom Pseudomonadati; phylum Pseudomonadota; class Alphaproteobacteria; order Acetobacterales; family Acetobacteraceae; genus Pseudoroseomonas; species Pseudoroseomonas sp. WGS1072. The sequence goes on from NZ_JBMPSU010000001.1 coordinate 654,719, forward strand.
TGGCCCGTCGGATGAAGCAGGCGATCGTGGCCGAGGTTGTCGATACCTTCAACGACCGCTCCCGGGGTGAGCGGCCGGTCACACGCAGGCCGGATGGCCTGTTTGGGCCCCGGGCGGTGGCCTGGCGTGTCCATGGCGACGTAACAACAATGATGCTGGGCGGTATTGCCGGGCTTCTGCTGCAGATGCTGCACCCGGCTGTGCTGGCGGGCGTCTGGGATCATTCGCGCTTCCGGTCCGACATGCAGGGCCGGTTGCGACGGACGGCACGATTCATCGCCCTCACCACCTATGGCGGGCGGGAGGAGGCCGAGGCCGTCATTGCTCGCGTCAGAGCCATTCACGAGCAGGTCAGCGGTATCCTGCCCGACGGCACGCCCTATGCGGCGAAGGACCCGGCCTTGCTGGCCTGGGTGCATGTCACCGAGGTGACCCACTTTCTGGATGCGTGGCGCCGCTACGCCGAGCCTAGCATGTCGGGTGCCGATCAGGACCGGTATTTTGATGAGATGGCACAGATCGCCTGCCTGCTGGGCGCTGATCCCGTTCCCCGCAGCCGGGCGATGGCGCATCGGCTGATCCAGGATATGCGGCCGCAATTGCGCTACGATCGCCGCACATACGACGTTGCGCGGCTGCTCTTGAGGCAGCCGCCGCAAAACAGATTGGCCAAGCCGATCCAAACCTTGACCATGCAGGCGGCAGCGGACCTCCTGCCGGCCTGGGCGCAACACATGCACAGCCTCACCGTGCCCATGTTGGGCCGCCCCCTGATCCGCGTCGGCGCGCTGGGCCTAGCGACAACGCTGCGGTGGGCCTTCCGGTGATGACAGCCTGAGCGTGGCTGCGGAGGATTACAATGAGGGAGCGCCCGCGTTCAGCGCCCTTCAGGGCTTCTCGCCCAGGCCTGATCGGATGAATGACCTGCGACCGCAGATTAATTCGATGGGCCAAGCATCCAATGCCGGTCTCCAGCGCTAGGTGAAATATCCAAGGAGGCCCAACATGCCACACACCATTACCGGCTATTTCGATACGCGCCGGGACGCCGAAATGGCTGTCGAGCACCTCGTCCAGGATCATGGGCTGGACCGCAATCGCGTGCGGGCCGCGGCTGAAGGAGAGGACAATACATCGGGTACCGTGGTCTCCGGCGCGGACGCGGCTGATGCCGCTGCCGGAGAAACGCCGGAAGGCGTTCGCAAGGGCCGGATCATGGTGACGGCTGAGGTCGGTGACGATCAACTTGAGATGGCGCTTTCCAGCTTTCACCAGTGCGGTGCGGCTGATGTTGAAACTGCCTCTGCCACGTAGCCGACGGGTTGTCTTAACCGCTTCGGTCGGTTCTGTTGGATCTTTTGTGGTCTGGCGCGATCGGGGCCAAGCTGGGGTATGTCACGACGACAGCTGGCGAAACTCCGGACGGATCTGACCTTCAAAGGTCGGCAGTTTACGGCGGAGGTGATCCTCTGGGTGGTGCGCTGGTACCTGATGGTCCCGATCAGCTACCGCGACCTCGAACTCATGCTGCAGGACCGCGATGTCAGCATCGCGCACACCACCATCTTTCGGTGGATCCAGGCCTATGCACCGGAGTTGGAGCGGCGGCTCCGGCCTTATCTACGCCTGTCCAACGGATCATGGAGGGTTGACGAGACCTATGTCCGGGTGAAGGGGCGCTGGACCTACCTGTACCGGGCGGTCGACAGCCGTGGCCAGACCATCGACTTCCTGCTCTCGGCCAGGCGGGATGCCGAAGCCGCGAAGCGCTTCTTCCGAAGGCGCTTGGACAGCCACGTAGAGTGAACCCCGCGCACCATTGCGGTGGACAAAAATCCCGCTTACCCGTGCGCCACGGCAGAGATGAAAGCGGACGGCAAATTGTGGCGCTCCGCCCGCCTGCGACAATGCAAGTTCCTAAATAGCATTGTGGAACAAGCCCACCGGCGTGTGAAGCGCCTGATCAGACCACGGCTCGGCTTCAGCGGTTTCCATACAGCACGACGAACACTGGCGGGCTACGAGGCGATGGCAATGATCAGGAAGGAGCAGGTTCGGGATATCGGCGGACGAGACATGCGGGCCCAGGCCAACTTCATCAACAAGCTGCTTCTTCCCGCTGCCTGATTTGGCTACCATCGTGTCTATTCGCGGCTACCGACAATCTTTGCAACGGAACCAACTGTTCACCCTGTCCGGAAGCATCGCGTGGGCTGAAATGTGGGCTGAGATTTAGAAGTCTCAGGATTACCGTCTCAAATCAACAACTTACAGGGAATATCTGGCGGAGAGGGTGGGACCCGCTGCCATGGGCTGAGAAGACCGGCTTCGACCGCTTAGGACGGTCGCAGGATGGCAGATTGAAGCCTCAAGCTGAAGCCAGTTTTGGTGTTCACGGTGGGACGCCGCAGGCCGCCTCGATGTCGCCACCGTGGTGGTGACGACTGGGCGGCCAACGAGGTTGGTCAGGCGGCGCGACCGAGGGCCTGCTTCCTGATTTCCTTCAAGAGCGGCTTGATCTGCTGGCGGCGCTCGTCCGGGTGCCGGGCGTGCAGGGCCTCCTGCCGGAGAATGGTCGCGATTTCCCCGAGGTCGAGTCCGAGTCGGGCGAGAGTCATGCCAAGCTTGAAGAAGGCGACGTTCCCCTCACCCGGCGAGGCGCTGCGCCACGCCTCGATGGCCGTGTCGCGCCGCTGCGCCAAGGACTTGATTGATCCGGCGGTCTGCTGGGCGAGAAGCCGCTCACTCAATACCTGCATCGGGGACAGCGTCTTGGCCTTATCGTCATTCGCCGGAACAGGCGGCACCGAGGCGGTGGCGGGCTGCACGATCTCGGGCTCCGGGCGCGCCCTGTTGGCGGCGGCCATGATCCACTGGTAGGGATCGAGCGGCGCGCGCCGCTCCTCGTGATGGTCGGTGAAGAAGCTGTCGGCCGGGTCCTTGGCCTGACACGGCAGGTAGAACAAGCTCGACGGCACCAGCTTGGACATGTCGAAGCCGTGGTGGAGGTTGGACTTCCGCTTGCGGCCATCGACCAACTGCTTGGCTGACCAGAACCCCGCCTTGTTCACCGCGTCGATGATCTGGCCGACGACGGCCTTGTAGGCCCGGACCGACAGCGGGATCGTCGTGGGGATAAAGACGCGCCAGCGCGGCTGGTCGCGGGTGCTGCTGTAGCTGTTGAAGATCGCCATCCGCAGGCGCGGGAACAGCCGGGCGAACTCGTCCGGGAGCAGGTCACCGCCGTCATTATCCAGCCAGACGCCCCAGACCGCGCGGATGTTGTCGAGGCCGCGCTGAGTGTCCTCGGACAAGTTCGGGTCGAAGATGGCCGGGCTGATGAGGGCGTTGTCCTGCTTGTTCTCAAACTGGTTGCCGTGGAAGTGGCGCAGGCCCTCGATGATGGTGTCCACGTCGCTCAAGGGCATGAAGTCGAAGGGCTTCGAGGCGAAGATCGAGGTGAAGATCGTCCCGGCCATGGCGTCCAAGTCGGTGCGGCCCATGGTGGTCAGGGTCTGGTCGCGCCCCCGGCCGAACTCAGTCATCTGCTGCCGAAGCTCCTGCGCGAGGGAAGCCAGCGGACCGATGGTCGGCGGGACGCCGTTGATCAGGGCAAGCTCGGTGGCGAGTTCATCCCGGAAGCGGTCCCGGTGCGCGGCCTTGCGATCAGCGTCGCAAAGGTGCTTGCGGCGGCGCCCGCCCTTGCCCTTGCTGGGCATGGCGGCCAAGCCGTCGAGGGGCTGCACAGCGCAGCCGGGGAACAGGTCGGCCAGCCAGTCGGCCGTGGAGCGGTCCATGACGATGGCGGTCTTGCGGGTCTGGTCGCCGGGATTTCGCACCGAGATGCGCATCACCGCCTGATAGACGGCCTGCCAGTAGCAGGCCCGCCGGACCTCGGTGCCATCGAGACCGGTGCTCTCAAGGAAGGCGAAATGCGCGGGCGGCGGGTTCAGGGCTGAGAGCACCGCGACGTTGTGGACGTTCTGGAAGCAGTTCAGCCCGTGCGGCGAATTCGGCAGGCGCCGGGCCTGCCCAGTGAACAAGTTGTCCGGGAGGTCCTTGTTGCCCATCCACACGAACGGCGTTTCCACGAAGGTGGCGCCGACGCTCTGGGCCACGTGGTCGAGCACCGTCCGGGGCTGGCCCTCGGAGACCACGTCGGTGGTGAGCGCCTTGTCGCGGAAGTTCTTGGACCAATCCTCCTCGGCGGCGTAGCGGATGGTCAGCAAGGACCCGTTCTCGTGGCGGGCGTAGCGCAGGTTCTTGCTGATGCGCTGGTGCGGCCGGAACTGGACCTGCTGGGCGATCCACAGATGGAACAGCGTCGATTCCTTGAAGCAGGCGCCCATGATAGTGGCGGACTTGAAGTCCTTGACCAACGAGGGGCTCAGCACCCCGAAGGTCCAGAGACTGCGCCGGTCACCAATGCCGTTGGTCAGATCGTAGAACTGGTGATCGAGAACATAGGTCCGCCAGTGCGGCGAGAGCAGCTTGCTGATGAAGTCCTCGAAGCGGTCCCAGACCTCGTCGCCATTCTTGTTGTCGAGCATGGCCTGCAACTGGGTCCGGTTCTTGGCCTCGACTCGTTCGTAGCGGGCGCCGACGAGACCGCTCTCATCGACCTGCGTCGAGATGCAGTTGGTGATGAGATGGTGGGTCTCGGCGAGGTTCAGTTCCTCGCACCAGTCGGCCTGCGGGATTTCATCGATCAGCAGGTGCCAGCGATCAGGCCGATAGAAGTAGGGCAAGCGCAGGAAGGCAGTGTGGGTGATGATCAGCACCTCGCCCTGCGACCCGGCGTGGGTGCAATGCTGAACAATGCGTCCAACGACGTTGGAACTGGTTCCGCTGCCATGCGATCCGTTGCCGTGGATCGCGTTCACCGGGACGGCGGGGCTGAGGGTGAGGAAGTCGGCCAGCGTCTGCTGGATCAGGGTGATGCTCGGCTGAACGAAAAGGACCTTGTGGCCCTGCTGAGCGAGATGGTGGGCGTGCCGGACGGCGGCGTGAGTCTTACCGCTCCCGGCCAAAGCATCAACGAAATGGACTAATAACACGAGAAAGAATAGCTCCGGAGGAACCCGCTAAGGTTTGACGGCTATCGGCGGGTTCTTGTGGAGTTCGTTTCAGGTCACGCGGGCCGGGACCGGGATTGGTCCCATGAAGTCTATTCCTGATCGAGTGCGTCCAACTCCCGCTCGGAGCCGGACACCAAACTGGCGTCCCGATACTTGTCGCACATCTGGATTCCAAAACGCCACCATGTTGTGAGGCCCTGCTGTGCGATCTGGGCGAGCAGCACGTCGTCCGGGTGCAGCACCTGATCCGCGAGACGAAACCTCCTTCTTATAAGGTGTTTTCGTCCCGCTATCTGGCCGGTGCCCTGCCAACACCAACGAGGTTTGGGGCACCAAGGAGGTTGGCTGGCTCTGATCAGGCCAGCCCCGGACCTCAAAGGAGGTTGTCGGCCCAGTGGTCGAACTCGGACTGGGCTCGGCGAGAGGCGCAGCCCACGTAGACCGTCCAGCGGTCGGGCTGCTTATCGAGTGTTCCAAGGACCCGGAGTTCGGGGCGGTCATCAACCATCCGGGTGAGACGGCGATGATCCGCAGGATCGATCTGGGTGACCGACACGTATGGGTGGGATTCGGGGATCGTGAAGAACGGCCTTAACTCGGCGTAGCGCATGGTGTTGTGGAACTTCTTGAAGGGGTTTGGCACCGCGAGGTGCGACCCTATTTAGCCGTGCAGCAAAGCGACGTTCTGGTGCGCCGCCACCTGCGCGGCGTCATCGCGCGGCGCTCCTGAAAAACGTCCGCCGCCTCCACGTTATGGTTGAACGTTGAACCAGCCGCCCCGTAGAATGCCTCTCATGCAGTGAATAGGTGCTGCATTCAAACACACACTGTGACCTTGACTATGACTTCGAACAAATTGCCCCAGAATAACGTGACGGGGCGCGACTACGACATTGTGTCCAAGGCTCTGGCCTACGCAATCACCACCATCGACAACTTGCCGCGCAGGCAGCAGGAGGGCAGCGACCGTGATGACATGGTGCTCCTGCTCGCTGCCATGAGGCCGGATGGGCATTGGTTCGGCGAGGAGATCATGACGGCACGGCGGCACATGGGACTTGAGCCCTGCCTGAGTCCGAAGGCTCGCCAGAAGCAGTTGAACTCCTACTTCGGATCGAGCGCGAAGCGGCCTCGCCGCATCTGATCCTCAGGCTGCTTGATCTCGCTGTTTGGGTAAGGCCAGTCCCTCAACCTCGTTGAGAGCCGAGCGGCTGGTCCGAGTTCAAACCTCGTTGGAAGTCGAGGTCGATGACGGGCTCTCGGCGTCGGTCTGGTTGTCCGAGACCATGGTCTCCGTCTCGGCCAGCCATTCGACGATGGCCTGCTCAAGCGTGCGCACGACATCGTCCCAATCCTCATCGGTCATCGGCGCCCGAAACTGGGCCAAGAAGTTCGGCCCCGGCATGGCGTCCTCATCGTCGAGGTCGAGTTCAAGGTGATGGTCATCATGCGCGGTCATGCGGTGGGCTCCGGGTTGGTGGTGCCGGTATTTACCTGCCCGGCCATGGAGCGCCGCACCTCACTGACCTTGGCCGCGCTGACCCGAAGCAACCGGGCCGTCTCCCGGACGCCACGACCCTCGGCAAGCGCGTCCCGGATGCGGTTGAGCTTGACGATGGAGATGGGCGGTCGTCCGAGACGCTTGCCTGCCGACCGCGCCCGGTCCAAGCCCGAAAAAATTCTGGCTTGTGTCATCGATCTCTCGAACTCGCTGAAAACGCTCAGCATTCCGTAGAGCGCACGACCGGACGGTGTGCTGGTATCCAGCGCCTGTTGGTGGAGATACAGGTCCACGCCACGGGCCTGAAGGTCACCTAGAAGGCCAACCAGATCGGGCAGTGACCGGCCGAGGCGGCAAACGCTCCATGCGGCCACGATGTCGAACTCGCGGCGCGTGACACCTTTTAATAGGGCATCGAGGCCGGGGCGCTGCTGCCGACCCTTGGCCCCCGAGATGCCCTCGTCCTTGTGGATGGCAACGATGGTCCAACCCAGCCGGGCCGCCGCCTCCTGTAGGGGCTGAAGTTGGTTCTCCACGGTCTGACCCCGGTCGGCGGTCGAGACCCGGACATAGAGCGCGGCGCGGCGGGGGCCGGGGGTGGCGGAGTGTCTCACTCGTCCACGATCTCATGGAACGCCGATCCGTCAACAAAAGCGGATGGTTCTGGATACGGCAAATTGAGCGGACGGAACCGAGGAAAATAGCCGGGTTCAGCGCCGCCCCGACAAAGGGGATTTCTGAACGACTGCCAATGCGCCCCCGGCGCGCCTCCGTGTCCCTGCGCCTCGGAACTCATGTCGAGGACGGAGTGCCGGGAGACCAGTTGCCGAATGGGGTCCAAGATATCCAGAACCCGCCAGTCCGCCGTCTCGTGCGACGCCCCGGCGGACCACCGACAAACCACCGGTTCTCCGATAGTCTGGAACACCAAGCACGCCGCCGGGCCTGATACACTCCGGCGTGGCCCGAAGGCGACACCTCTGTTCCGCCGTGGCGCAACGGTTGCCAAACAAAATCACGCCCGAGGAACGATGGGATGAGCAGCCGATGCCCATGGCGCGGCGACAGCGTGTCGCCGGTCTCGCGAGCCGATCAACGTGCGCCGCTATGCTTGTCAGCCCTCGTGAAGGACCTTCCTGAGCGCGTCGGCCGCGTCAGCATAAAAAAGCACCTGCACCTTGGTCGCCACGTCATCGGATAGGTCCACCAGCGGGCGGCGGCATGAAACCGGCATCAGCACGGTTGACGCTCCCTTCGACAGCGCGTGCTCAACAACATCGACTGGGTTCGCTACAGGTTCGATGGAGCCGCCGAGATTAATGCCGCCCACGACGGCGAGGCCGCCCTTGAGCGGCTTGCCGAGTAGGGACGAGGAGAGCGCCAGCAGCACCGGAAGGCCCGTCTGCCCAGCGGCCTTTGATGCGTCAAACGAGCGAAGCTGGACGGTGAACTCGTGCTCTCTGGGATTGCGGTCCCCGACAAGTTCGCGGCTTCGCGCGTAGAGATTTTGCTCGGCGATCTTGACGCTCTCTTTGAACGGCGCCGGAGGCGATTGGTTAAGGATGCGAACGCCCCCGCCCGGCCCTTCGTTGACCTCCAAGCGATAGAGGCCGACACCTTCATCCTGACCGCCGGGACTGATGGCCCAGACCTGACCAGCCGGAAGCGGATCGGCGCCGATGCTGTCCTCGCTTTGAAGCTCCGGTGTCGCGACGAACTTCTCCACGCCGTCCAGCCCCATGGAGTAGCTGAATTGGGTGTTGCGGAACTCGGCCGTGCCGATCCGCTTCTGCTGCTCCTTAACCCGGCGGCGAACCTCAAGGGCCAGCCGGACGGACAATTCGAGGTCCTCGTCGGGGACAGGCTGCTCCGGGTCGGGATACAGCAGCTTGAGCAGTCCGGAGACGGTCTTGTTCACCGCGTTGGTGTCGCGGCCGGACAAGGCGCCGCCGAAGTGGACCCGCCCCTGCATCGTGTTGATCCGGGACTGCGACCTAAGCCGGGAAAAGCACTCGGCCAGCACGTCGCTCACAATCCCAAAGTGGTTAGTGAACAGAGCCTTGTTCACCTTCGGGATGTCCCAGCCCGGCAGGTAGGAGTGGATACGGTCCATGAAGGCCGTGTCGTTGCGCATCTCGGGCGGCAGCGGGCCGAAAAGATGCCCAACCCGCTGCTGGTGTTGCACGTCCACGTCGAAGTTGCCGACCATCACGACCGAGCCCTCAGCGCGGATGCTCTCGCGTCCACGGGAGAACTCCCCGCTTTCCATGTAGCCCTTCATGATGTTGACGCCGTCCTTCTGGTCGAAGGACACGCCCGATACCTCGTCGAAGCACACAACATCGTATTGGCACACAAGGCCCCGCTGCCCGTTCGCCATATTCACGAACATACGGGCGACGGTCGCCTTGCCGCCGCTGACCAGATGGGCGTAGGGCGAAACCTGCTGAAACAAGTGGCTCTTGCCAGTGCCGCGCGGGCCAAGTTCGACCATGTTGTAGTTCCGCTCCACGAACGGCACCATGCGCAGCAGTGCCACATCGCGGGCACGCGAGGTCAGCATCGCCGGTTCCAGCCCGACGCTGCGCAGGAGGAGGTCCCGCCACTCCGTCGTGGACAGTGCCTTCCGGCCCTCGGCGATTTTGGTCAGAATGTCGCGCGTCGATAGCTGGATTTCCCGCAGCGACAGCACCTCGAAGGGGCGTCCACCCTTCTCCTGCGCGATGGCCGGGTCATAGCCGAGATCAACCTCCGCATAGAACCCGCCCGTCAGCATCCGCTCGTGCTCGCTGACCAACTTGTCACCGATCCGCACATCCGTGAGCCGTAAGCTCGGCAAAGTGGCGAGGTAGCTGTCGCTCTTAGAATCGAGACGGGCGGTGATGATGTCGATCACCCGCACCGAGCCCTTCTCGCGGGCTCGGGCCTTGAACAGTTCCTCCTCCCCCGCGCGGATGGTGCGGGCCGATAGCTGGTCCTGCACCATCTCGACCCCCTCGGCGATCTCGGCCGGGTCAGTGCTGGCGCAGTAGCGCCCCAGCATGAACTCGACCACATAGGTCGGCACCGGGAACTGCCCCCGGAACTGCCGCACCAAGTCCTTGCGCACCATATGGCCGGGAAAGGCTTCCGTTGCCTTGCGGTCGAGTTCGTCCAGTCCCACGGATCAGCCCCCAGCCTTCGTAACCAGCTTCGCCGCGATGTCGTGCGGCGTCTCGGGGCGGTAGACTACCACGCAGACGGTCTGTCCTTCGTGGTCGCCGTCCACGCCGAGGTTGGCCTCGCCCGCGTCGTCGAGCGCCTTCGGCCCCTTGATCAACGCACTGGCGCCGGAGGTATCCGCCCCCAAGCGCACATCGGCCATCAGCCCAGCGCCCCCTTCCACACGCACCTTCACCATGAGGTTGCGCCATTTCACGGAGAGGGCAACCGGCGGCGCCGCGTTTGCAAGCGCAACATCAATGATTGGCAGCACGCATTCCTGTGGGCTGACGCCGCCGTGGGCGTATTCGGTCCCGTTGAAGAACGTGCGCGCGCCGGGCGGCGTGGTCAGGTGGACGGCCTCGTCCCAACTCCATGGCAACCGGGCATAGCCCGTTGCTGCCCCTTCCTTCAGGATGGCGACCCGGTTCGCCTTGCCGGACGGCACCACAAGCCCGGCCGGAAGCGCGGCATGAGGGAGCCCGCCCGGCATCAGCAACCAGCCGTGATCGGTGACGATCCGCACGCGACGCCCCGCCTTCGCCAGCCGCAGGACGACTCCGGCGATCTCCTCAATCCCGTCCTTGACCTGCGCGGCGAGCTTCGCCCCGAGTGCATGTCCCTCCTCATCGAAGGAGCCCGCCTCGCACCAGATCGGTGCGTCGCCGATCAAGGTTTCGGCGCACGACCAGCCCGCCGCCTCAATGGCTTTCACCAGCACCGGCTTGTTCGCGCCCTTGCCACCGAATGTCGGCAGCAGGTCCTCCACGGGACCGGCGGCCAGCAAACCCGCCGCAGGGGAGGCCAGAGCCTTGCAGGTCGCCGTGATCGTGGGGAAGCCTGACCAGCGCCACCTTAGCGTCACCGCCGCCCCTGCTGTCTGCAACCGTTCGACGAGGCCATGCGCGAGGTCCATGCGCAAGCCATCCACGAACAGCCACGCGGTGCTGGCCGTGGAGACGGCGACCTGCTCAGGCCGGGCGAAGGGAACCTTGTCCGCCAAGGCGAGGGCCTGCATGGCGGTGGCGTTCTCGTCCACCCACGGCAGATAGAGCGCCCGCAGAGCCGCGATCACCGCATCCCGATCTTCTCCGTTGCGGGCCAAATTGAGCGCCGCCATCGCTGCCGCATCCACCTTCCAGCCGGTCGCGGCATAGGTGTCGGCCATCGCCGTGGTGTCGTGCGCTGGTAACAGGGCCGCATCCGCGATCACGGCGAGATGTGCCAGCACGAAGGCGAGCCGGGCCTCACCTCGCTTGCCCCAGACGGTGTCCCGCCGCCAACCGTGGCTGATTTCCAGATCGCGGATCGCCTTCGCCGCTGCCGAGGCCGCCTTGCCGTCGAGGGCGAGCAACGCCGCGCGGAGCGCCTTCTCTAGGCGCGTGTTCTCGGCGGGATAAGCGTCCGGCACCGAGAGAAGGTCGCCTTGCGGCTCCTCGAAGCCCAGCAGGCGGACCACCTCGTTGTAGCCGGTGTTCGCCTCGGCGAAGCGATCCCAGACCTTGCCCCACGCCTTCTCCTTGCTGACAAGCCGCGCAGCGGCGTCCTGTCGGGTTTTTTTGCGGGGGTCGAAGCCGCCGAACTGCTTCGTGGCGAGCCCGGCGAAGGCGTCGAACCGGGCAGGGTCGGCCTCGCGGGTCAGCGCGCCGTCGATCCACGCCAGCATGTCGGCAACGGGGTTCTCGACCAGCAGCCCATCGAGCGCCGCCGCGTCCCACCGCTTGCCCTTCAGCGATGCGATGGGCTCGGCGAACAGACGGGGGGCGGCCCGCAACAGGGCCGAGCGGGTTGCTGCGTCCTCCGGCAGATCGACGCCGACCGGACTGCCCTGCGCCGCGAGGAAGCCGCGCAACGTCCAATCCCGAGCCTGTTTCGGCTGGCCGAAGAACACCCCCGAGACGGCGAACCAGACCAACGGCGCAAGCTCGGGCGGGCAGTCCTCGGCGCCGCGCAGCACGTCGCGGGCGTGGCCCGGCAGGTAGATGATCGGCGGCTCCCCCACCGGCCATTCCATGCCGGGGACCTGCCGCACAGCGGCGGCACGCAGCCACAGCGCCGGACCGGTTCGCGCCGCGAGGTCGTAACCGCCGAAGGTCAACAGGCCCGGCAGGCGTCCACGCAGGGCCGGTAGGATCGGCGCGAAGTCGCCCGTGGCATCGCACCAGACGATGGCGTCCGGCGCCGCCTCGGCAGCCGGATTGTGGGCAGCGGCGGCCTTCAGGGCCTCCGCAAGTGCGTCGAGGGGGGTGTTCACTCCGTCCTGTCCTGCTGTGGTGCGGTGTCGCGGCACGGGCGCAGCTACGCCACCCGCACCATTCGCCGCCTGCTGCCGCCAACCAAGGCGACCATCACGTCAACGGGGCCGGACCGAGCGGGCGGAAGTCATTCCCGCTCTCCCGGATCAGGCCGCACGGGTTTTGCCCTTGCCCGTCTGGGCTTAGCGCTTCTCGGCCAGCGTGACGTGGTGGTCGTTGATGCGGTCCCCCTGCTTTCCGCCGAACTTCGGACCGAGGTGATACCACGGCGCGGACTTGACATCCGTGCCCCGGTCCTTGCCCCACGCGATTCCCTTCGGCTGCTCCCGAAGGATTCCAGCCGTCATGAAGGGGCGGATGTTGAGCCGAACGCCATCGTCGAGATCAGGCATCCACCCAACCGGCTGCGCCGCCAGCGGCTTCCAGCGAACGAAAATGTCGAACGGCGGCTCGCCCTCGATGATCGCCACCAGATTTTGTTGAAGTTGCCGAGCGCGCTCATCCCGCGCCGTGTTGCCTTCCGCCTTGGCACGGGCGATCCAATCGCCCAGCAGCGTGTAAGTCAGCTTCTCCATCGCAGCGTGGTCGAGTCGGTGGCAGTGCAGGAGGGCCGAAAAGCCGTCCTTGAGTCCGTCCCACACGTGCCAAAGGAACGGGCGGTTCTGGAACAGCAGACAATGCTGGCGGAAGGCTCGGTCGCGGAGCCAGCCCTCCAAGCTCACATCGCGGGCTTCCTTCCTGTCGAGCTTCGCATCTGCTGCGCGCACAAGCTCGGCTTCCCGTGCAGGCGTTAACGAGGCACCATAAGCAGCGCTTAGTAGAGCGCGCAAACGGTCTGCGAGGGAGCGGTCAGTTCCGTTCGCGTGTATCGTCAGCAATCCGTCCGCGTCGGCGGCAGGAAGTGAGGCAGCAAGCGCTGCTCGCTTCTTCGCCAGAAGGCTAAGTCTTAAGCTTGAGTCTGTTTGGGCGGGCCAGCGGAAACCAGCTATGTGAGCAAGGCCGACGTGAAGTTCGGTGCCGGTTTCCGCGAATGCGGGATGGCCATGAAAAAGCCATTGCGTCGGATCGTCAGAATACGGTTCCGGCAACCCCGCTGGAAACCGTTCAGAGGCAACCGCTTCCCATTTCGGAAGGTCAAACGGAACTTTCAGTAAGTATTGATTGGGAATGTGGAGATTCCTCGTTATCTCCCGGACATTTACAGAAAAACTATCATCTTGCAGATAACAGTAGATGGCTGGCAGGTGTTCATCTCGAAAGGGAATGATGGGGACACTCTTATCGTTGAAAATTTCTCCATCATACAGCGTCACCCGCATGTCGCCCATCTGCGAAGCCAACACACCACGACGGCCGAGCGCACTCTTGGGCGGAAAGTTGTGTGCCTTTCCCTCAGCGTGTAGTGGACCAGCGCCGCCTCGCCACCAGAGCATTGTGTCTCGGCTAACGTAATCAGCAGTCGATTCTGGGCTTGTGACACAGTATTCCCATCCTGAACTAGGGGGAGAAACTTCCCAGAACTTCCTCATATATCTATTGTTGTCGCTTGTTACGATGCCCTGCCAGCTATCCGCGAACAGACTGAGCAAGGGCAACTCACTTGAAGCCGACGTGCGGATCGCGTGCTGCGGATTGCGCTTTTGATCTGCCTGCTTCAGCTTGCGATAAGACCATTTCGACAATACGGCCTTCTTCTCGTCGTATTCGCTTACTCCATTTGCGTCAAATGCAGCGAATTCGGTCGATTTGATTGGGATGGCGTTGCTGAATATGACGAGGGCAGGATTTACAACTTCGCCCGTTATGGTTTCGAACGCGCGCGAACCAAGCCCCGCCACGACGGCAAAACTCGTTTCATTAAGAAAATTTTCTCTAAACCCAGCGTAGGCATTGATATACAACCAGTTCTGCGGCGCGATGCTTGCCACAGCACCACCCGCAGCAGCCATCTGCTGCATCCGTAGGAGCATTGCAGTGGCCAGATCAGCTTTGGCTTTTGGCATTCTTCTTGCGATAAAATCTGCCAGTTCAAATCTCTGCCTACCGCGCCCGAGAAACGGCACATTGGTCGCCAGAAGCACGTAGCGTTGTCCAAGGATCGCGGCAGCGTCGAACAGCCCACGGGCGGCCACCGCACCTTCCGCCCGCTCAGGTTCGGCCCGTTGCAGTTTCACGAAAGCCGCTTCACCTCTTTCGCGCAAATCGGCATCGAACAGATTCCGTGCGCCTATCTCAAGCAGGCTACCGAGAATAGGTGCCTCTGCAAACTGATCATGGAGCGCCTCAAGCGCACGCCGTAGGCCCAGATCACCGTTCCCAAGGGCTGCCATCTCGGCTCTGGACATCGGAGGCGGAGCGCCGATCCACGCAACGTGCGGGGCAGGCAGTGCAATCGGCTCGCCTGCCAGCTTCCACCCAACCAACGCCACGTTGAAGGCAGCGATCTGGACGCAACGGCCGTCGAGTTCCAGCCCGTGCAGGTTGTCCCGCAACACCGCCTGCACGGCATCAGCGGGCGACAGCCCGTCCTCCCGTTGCCGCAGGGCAACGAGAATGGCGAACCCTTCCGTCAGAAAGTGGCCCGATCCGCAGCATGGATCGCAGAAGGTGATCTCGGCCGCACGCATTGGCCAACCGGGAAAGGTTCCCGCCGCCGGGCGCCACGGCCCGTCCTGTGCCTCCCCCTCGCGGACGAAGCGGAGATAGTCCCACTCGACGCCCGGCAGTGAGCACGCCGCCCGGAGAGTGTCCTCGTCCTCGGCATAGGATGCGAGCGTGGGGTCTGCTGCCAGCACCTTTCCTGCCCACCACGCTCCAAGCGTGTTGTGCAGAAGGAACTGCACCATGTAGCTCTCGGTAAACAACTGCGTCACGGCGGGTAGTTCGTGCGAACCGATCTTGACGCCGGACTTGTTTACCGCGTCTTTCTCGGCCGCCCGCCAGAACTGGTAGGTCCAGCCGAGCGAATCATCCGCCGTAAACACCTCGGTCGGCAAGCTGACCACGATGTCGCGCAATTGCTTCGAGAACTCCGGCGCGAGCGTCATGGCGAGCACCGGGTCCTCGGGCTTGAACACGGCGGGCAGCGCCGGGGCGGCGATGCGCTCCACCAGCGCCCATTCGTCCGGCAGCCCTTCCTCGGCAGCCAACTCACCTAGTTCCTCGCGCGCGATAGCGACGCCAAGCTCGGGATGAACCAGAAGCCCCCGCTCCACGAGGAAGCGGCCGAACAACATCCGGTGCCAGTGCTCGAACGCCGTTGTCTCCACGAGGCGAGTGACTGAGGTCAGGACCTTTCCATCCCAGTTATCACCGAGGCTGCGAGCATGAGCACGCAGCTTGCGGCGTAGCTCGCGGTCCTCCTCACGGAGATAGGCGGGCGCGACCTCATCCATCACCCCGAGACGGCGAACGGCATCGGCCGCGCCTTCCTCGGCGACCAGTCGAGCCTCTTGGATGGCGGTGGCGAGTTGGCGGCGGAGGGTCTTGTTGAGAAAGGGCATAACGGTCACGCGGTCGGTAGAACGGGGCCAGCAAGCAGACGGGGCTCAATCTCTGCGCGGAGATTGTCTAGCCACGTCGTGAGATCGTCACCTGTTTTGAGGACGGGGCGAGGGATCGACACCATCTGCATCTTTGGTTCCAGTTCGACGGCCGCGTCGCAGAGGGCTTCCTCAATCCGCGCCGGGTGCGCGGCGGCCATATCGCGCCACTGGCCGAGCCCGCGCGCGGTGAGGCTTTCGACGATTTTCTCGGGCGAACTGAGGTCCGGTTCCGGGACCGGCAGGAGCCGGTGTTCCTGCCGCAACTCGTGCCGCTTCGTCTCGTCGATCTTGTTCCACGCCGCGTCGGCTTTCAGCCGGGCTTCCCCTTCCGTCCACACCTCCTGCCAAACCTTGAATGCGGCGTGGGCCTCGGCGCGGAGCGTCTCCGCCGCAGCGGCGACGAGAGCGGCAACCGGGTTTGTCTCGTCCAGTAAGCTCCGGTTGGCACGGATCGCATCGGCCTCGGCCGCGTGGCTCTTGGCGCCAAGGCCAATGAGCGCGGTCGCAAGGGTCCAGTTGCGAAGGCGCTCCGCCCGGAGCTTCCGAGCCGCCTGCCATTGCGGAATCAGCGTTCCTAGCTCGGTCGCGCGGGCAGCCAGTTCCACCAGCAGGTCGTTACCAGACGCGGCATGATAGGCCGCCTGTCCCGGCACGCTGGGCGCGGGCGGCGACGGGGGCTCGCCCCCGGCTTCGCGAGCCAGCGCCTCCAAGGCATCCACGATGGCCCGAAGATGAACGAGTTCCTCACCGGCCGCGATTTTAATTCCGAGCGCCGCGCCAAGCCCGCGCAGGGCGAGCTTCTCCTTCATTGTTGGCGGTCGGCTCTCGGCGGTGAACTGGCAGGTGCCGAGTTGGGTGTCGTTCAGGGCAGCCAGATCGGTCGGCTTGTGGTTTGCGTCAGCGACCTTCACCTGCCCGGCAAGAGCGAGCACGCGCAGCCCGCCATCGACCGCCTCTCGCGGCCATCCATAGGGTGGGGCGCCGAACAGCGTCCGCAGGTCGGAGCCACGCTTACCGCTTCCGAGGGCGCGGAGCAGCGCCTTACACACAGTGTGATCCTGCGGCTCGCCCTGATGTCCAACCTCCTTGATGGCATCCGGCTGGCGGGCCTTTGCCTTCGTCACCACCCGATCCCATCCCGCGTGATCGGCCGTGGCGAAATCGGGATAAAGGCGGTCGAGCACCTGCTGGGCGGCATCCTTCACCGCGTCGGCGCGCGACTGCCCGATGCCGATCTCGCGCCCGCCTGCGATCAGGACCTTGGCGTCGGCGACCGCCTCAGCGAGGATTTCGTTCGCCGTCTGTTGTGCCCGGTCAAGCCGCGCCTGCATGGCGGCCTTGGCCTCCTTGCCGCCGTCGGTGCTGGGCACACCTTGCCGTTGCATCACCACCGGAACCGCGCGCAGGGTTACGATGGCTTCGGAGAGGTCCTTGCTCCGGTGGGAGGGGACCATCATGTGCAGCGTGGCGTCCTTTGCGACATCCGCCGCCTTGATGTCGTTCAGGGTCGCGGCGCCGTGCTCCCAGCCGTTCCAGAGCCGCAGCACGAGGCCGGAGCCTGAGGGCTTCGCATCACCATAGACGCGCTCGATTTTGCGGGCGGCCTTAGACGCGCCTTGCACAACTTGTCCAGCGGTGGCTAGGGCCGCTTCAAGCGCAGTTTCGAGAAGTTGCTGGCGGTAACGCGCGATACCGTTCACATCGCCTGCTTCCTCAGCGTGCGCCTTGTTATAGGCCACCTGCCATTCAGCACTTTCCTTGCTCTGAAGGCGCCACTCATCGCCGACATCGATTAGGTAGCCCTCAGCGCGCAGCGTTGCGAGCAGTTGGGGAATCTTGGCGCGCAGCGCGGCGGCATCACCGAGGTTTTCGATCAGCAGGTCGGCAATGATCTCGGGCGTTGCGCGCACACCATGCGTCTCAGCATCGCCCGCGATCTTCGCCAGCATATAGACGACCAGCAGGATGCGTGCCTTCAGGGGGCCGTCGCCAGCCTCGGCACGCAGCGTTTCGACTTTGTCAAAGAACTCACGGCCGATAAGTTGACGCGATAGCGCCTCGGCGCCGAATGTCTCAAGCAGGAAATCGCCGGGCACGGCAACGCCCAGTTCGCGGGGGCCATATTGCCGCACCGCGTCGAGGGTCAGCCGAAGCTGACTCCGAAGGGTGGCGCCCAGCCCCGACCGGTCCAACTCCTGCATAACCCGCTCCCACAGCTTGCGCCGGGTCGAGAGCAGGGGCCAGTCGGCAACCGCTTCCTTGCGGTCGGCTTCCGTGCGCTTGAGGATGGAACCTTGGAGGTGCTTGTCGATCTCGCCAGACCGCACGTTCAGCATCGCCTCAATCTGCGGGCGGGCGGTGTCGCTCTTGCGGAGGATAGTCTTGCGCACGACGCTGTTGATGTCGGCCGAGCCGAGGGGGTGGCGCATCGGAAAGCGGCCGAGCAGCTTTTCCAGATACGGGATGTCGCCTAGTGCTGACTGGCCCGTGCAAACTAGCAGGACCCGACCTTTGAGCTTCGCAGCCAAGCCTTCTGCAATTAGTTGGATGGTCAGCGTCCGGTCCGAATCCTCGCGGAGAAACTGCTGAACCTCATCGAGGATAATCAGTGTCAGCGGGATGTCCCGACCGCCCAGCGTCAATGCCTGCCGCGCCTTCTCGATCAGTAGATCAGGGGTTGGCTCCGGCTCGTTGGCAAATAGGTTGTTCAGCCGATCCATGAGCGTATCGGGATCGGGAGCCAGCGACGGCTTCGCGGCCAAGGTGGCTTTCGCGATACGTTCGTCCAACAGGAATGCTTCGAGGGCAGTGGGAAAGGCATCGCCGAGGGATGCGCGCACGGCATCAAGCACGCCCTGTTCGGCAAGCCACAGGGCAAACAGCATCGGGCGCAGGTCCGAGGTCGCAGGCAGTCCGGCCGCCCGCATGATGACGCTGAACACCGCCTTCACCGGGTCCCCGGCGCCGCGTCCTAGCGTGGTGCCGCCGACGACGAGGTCCGCGCCGAACCGCTTCGCCTTGGTCCGCAATTCCTTCAGGGCGGCGCGCAGGTCGTCGGGGATATTATGGATCAAGCCTTCCGCTGACGCGCCATCCGAAAAGCGGAAGTCGGTCCAGAGCGCCCCGAGCATCGCTGCCAATAGGCTCTTGCCGGACCCGTAAAAGCCGCTGATCCATGCCGCTGGCGTGTCGGTCTTGCCCCCAGCAACCGCAACGTAACCTTCGAGAATACGCCGTAGCGCGTCAGCGTAGGCGCCTTCGCAGACGAACATGCTCAACTGTTCCCGCAGCACGGGAAGCTCGTCCGGCGAGGGCGGGAAAGACACCTTCGCCACGCCGCCATCCGCGAGGGCAAAGGACAAGGGGTCACGCGCGAGAACGTCGCGGTTCAGCGTCATAGGTCAGACCACATCGGCGGAAGGGATTGGGACGGCGAGGTAGTTGTAACCATCGCGCGCATCAAGCATCCGATAGATGCCGTCGCGATGGACGCCGGGGAAGGCCAGCAGCAACCGGCCGGGCACCTGCGTAGAGTCGGTGACTCTGCGAACGAGGTCCTGCGCCCGTATCAGCCCGAACAGGGACGCAACGCCGGTCAAGGCGAGAATGTCGTTCGGCCCGCAAGCGGTCAGGGTGAGGCGGACACGGTCGGCGACGGCCGCCTCGAACTGCCCAATCACCGTCGAGAGCGTGGCCGGTCGGCGCGCGGCACGTTCGAACCACGGCTGCGATACGATCCATTGGCCGAACAGCGGCGCAAGGTCAAGTTCGTGCCACCCCTTATCGGCGTTCAGCGCCGCGAGGCGGAACTCACCAATCCGACCTCGGACCCGGCGCTCGTGCTCCTTGGCATACCAGAGCATCCACACGCGCCCGAGGGCGGGTTCGTCAGGCCGCCAAGGCACGCGCAGTCGCTCGCCGAAGGCAGCTAGGAGGTCGTCAACCGCTGACAAGTTCAGGGACTCCCAAGGCGTCCGCCATTGGTCGGCGGACCTCGATTTCCAGCACGTCCCCGGCGCTGCGCACACGCGCCAGCCCCAAGCCTTCCGCCTGTCGGAGTAGTCCGAGACGTTCTTCGGTCGGGCAGTCGAGAACGTCGAGCCAGCGGCTTCCGAGCAGGCGGGCGCCCCCGAATCCGCATAGGCGGGCCAGCAGCGCGGCATAGGCGGCGGTGGTCGGCGTCGGCTTGACGCGGACTCGCGTCTTGCGCACGGCGCCTGACAAGTAGCCAGCCTGCGTCCACGAGGACGCCGCGTTCCGGGCGAGGGAAGCTGTCATCTTGGGACCGAAGCGTCCGGGATGGCGCGCTTCATAGGCTGCGGCAAGTGCGGGAGAACGGACCTGAGCCCCCGGCGCAGCATCCAACACCGGGTCGGCCCCGTCGCGGAAGGTAGGGTCGCGGGCTAGTGCGCACAGCAGCGCCAGCAGCGGGCGTCCCGGCAGATCACGTCGCCAAAGGCTGAATAGAGCCAGACTGATCGGCGGCGGCGCGTCACCGAGACCGTAGAGCTTAGCAAGCCGGTCGGCTGCCACCTCTCGGGCGCGGGCGCTCGGCTTGCCCAGCAGGTTCTCGCCGATGATGGCCTCGACCGGCTTCCGCTCCATCTGAGCACCAAGGACAGCGGTGAGGTCGTCAAGCATCATGGTCTTGGATTGATGCGGGCCACCGCCATGTAACTTGATCCCCGCGCGAAGTAGAGACTGCTCGGCGCCAGAAAGATTCGAAAACCATGGATGCAAAGTAGAATTGCCTAGCAACGACGTAGGTGCGGTCGGACCAACACAGGACAGTCGCTTCGACTGATCCACTATCTGGCCTGCTCGTGGCCCGGCATCTCTGCTTTCAGCCACATCGACAGTAATGCCCTTTGATTCAGAGAACACGACAAACCCACATGCAATACATCCGGTGGGGACTTATATGCTCCCGTTCAATCAGAAGGATAGCTCCGTTTTGCGCGAGGGCGCAACGAGACAGGGCGCGCATGTGGGCCGCCGTCACCGTTCATGGTGAATGGTGCTGCGACGGCGATTACGAGAACCGGTGGTTTGTCGGTGGTCCGCCGGGGCGTCGCACGAGACGGCGGACTGGCGGGTTCTGGATATCTTGGACCCCATTCGGCAACTGGTCTCCCGGCACTCCGTCCTCGACATGAGTTCCGAGGCGCAGGGACACGGAGGCGCGCCGGGGGCGCATTGGCAGTCGTTCAGAAATCCCCTTTGTCGGGGCGGCGCTGAACCCGGCTATTTTCCTCGGTTCCGTCCGCTCAATTTGCCGTATCCAGAACCATCCGCTTTTGTTGACGGATCGGCGTTCCATGAGATCGTGGACGAGTGAGACACTCCGCCACCCCCGGCCCCCGCCGCGCCGCGCTCTATGTCCGGGTCTCGACCGCCGACCGGGGTCAGACCGTGGAGAACCAACTTCAGCCCCTACAGGAGGCGGCGGCCCGGCTGGGTTGGACCATCGTTGCCATCCACAAGGACGAGGGCATCTCGGGGGCCAAGGGTCGGCAGCAGCGCCCCGGCCTCGATGCCCTATTAAAAGGTGTCACGCGCCGCGAGTTCGACATCGTGGCCGCATGGAGCGTTTGCCGCCTCGGCCGGTCACTGCCCGATCTGGTTGGCCTTCTAGGTGACCTTCAGGCCCGTGGCGTGGACCTGTATCTCCACCAACAGGCGCTGGATACCAGCACACCGTCCGGTCGTGCGCTCTACGGAATGCTGAGCGTTTTCAGCGAGTTCGAGAGATCGATGACACAAGCCAGAATTTTTTCGGGCTTGGACCGGGCGCGGTCGGCAGGCAAGCGTCTCGGACGACCGCCCATCTCCATCGTCAAGCTCAACCGCATCCGGGACGCGCTTGCCGAGGGTCGTGGCGTCCGGGAGACGGCCCGGTTGCTTCGGGTCAGCGCGGCCAAGGTCAGTGAGGTGCGGCGCTCCATGGCCGGGCAGGTAAATACCGGCACCACCAACCCGGAGCCCACCGCATGACCGCGCATGATGACCATCACCTTGAACTCGACCTCGACGATGAGGACGCCATGCCGGGGCCGAACTTCTTGGCCCAGTTTCGGGCGCCGATGACCGATGAGGATTGGGACGATGTCGTGCGCACGCTTGAGCAGGCCATCGTCGAATGGCTGGCCGAGACGGAGACCATGGTCTCGGACAACCAGACCGACGCCGAGAGCCCGTCATCGACCTCGACTTCCAACGAGGTTTGAACTCGGACCAGCCGCTCGGCTCTCAACGAGGTTGAGGGACTGGCCTTACCCAAACAGCGAGATCAAGCAGCCTGAGGATCAGATGCGGCGAGGCCGCTTCGCGCTCGATCCGAAGTAGGAGTTCAACTGCTTCTGGCGAGCCTTCGGACTCAGGCAGGGCTCAAGTCCCATGTGCCGCCGTGCCGTCATGATCTCCTCGCCGAACCAATGCCCATCCGGCCTCATGGCAGCGAGCAGGAGCACCATGTCATCACGGTCGCTGCCCTCCTGCTGCCTGCGCGGCAAGTTGTCGATGGTGGTGATTGCGTAGGCCAGAGCCTTGGACACAATGTCGTAGTCGCGCCCCGTCACGTTATTCTGGGGCAATTTGTTCGAAGTCATAGTCAAGGTCACAGTGTGTGTTTGAATGCAGCACCTATTCACTGCATGAGAGGCATTCTACGGGGCGGCTGGTTCAACGTTCAACCATAACGTGGAGGCGGCGGACGTTTTTCAGGAGCGCCGCGCGATGACGCCGCGCAGGTGGCGGCGCACCAGAACGTCGCTTTGCTGCACGGCTAAATAGGGTCGCACCTCGCGGTGCCAAACCCCTTCAAGAAGTTCCACAACACCATGCGCTACGCCGAGTTAAGGCCGTTCTTCACGATCCCCGAATCCCACCCATACGTGTCGGTCACCCAGATCGATCCTGCGGATCATCGCCGTCTCACCCGGATGGTTGATGACCGCCCCGAACTCCGGGTCCTTGGAACACTCGATAAGCAGCCCGACCGCTGGACGGTCTACGTGGGCTGCGCCTCTCGCCGAGCCCAGTCCGAGTTCGACCACTGGGCCGACAACCTCCTTTGAGGTCCGGGGCTGGCCTGATCAGAGCCAGCCAACCTCCTTGGTGCCCCAAACCTCGTTGGTGTTGGCAGGGCACCGGCCAGATAGCGGGACGAAAACACCTTATAAGAAGGAGGTTTCGTCTCGCGGATCAGGTGCTGCACCCGGACGACGTGCTGCTCGCCCAGATCGCACAGCAGGGCCTCACAACATGGTGGCGTTTTGGAATCCAGATGTGCGACAAGTATCGGGACGCCAGTTTGGTGTCCGGCTCCGAGCGGGAGTTGGACGCACTCGATCAGGAATAGACTTCATGGGACCAATCCCGGTCCCGGCCCGCGTGACCTGAAACGAACTCCACAAGAACCCGCCGATAGCCGTCAAACCTTAGCGGGTTCCTCCGGAGCTATTCTTTCTCGTGTTATTAGTCCATTTCGTTGATGCTTTGGCCGGGAGCGGTAAGACTCACGCCGCCGTCCGGCACGCCCACCATCTCGCTCAGCAGGGCCACAAGGTCCTTTTCGTTCAGCCGAGCATCACCCTGATCCAGCAGACGCTGGCCGACTTCCTCACCCTCAGCCCCGCCGTCCCGGTGAACGCGATCCACGGCAACGGATCGCATGGCAGCGGAACCAGTTCCAACGTCGTTGGACGCATTGTTCAGCATTGCACCCACGCCGGGTCGCAGGGCGAGGTGCTGATCATCACCCACACTGCCTTCCTGCGCTTGCCCTACTTCTATCGGCCTGATCGCTGGCACCTGCTGATCGATGAAATCCCGCAGGCCGACTGGTGCGAGGAACTGAACCTCGCCGAGACCCACCATCTCATCACCAACTGCATCTCGACGCAGGTCGATGAGAGCGGTCTCGTCGGCGCCCGCTACGAACGAGTCGAGGCCAAGAACCGGACCCAGTTGCAGGCCATGCTCGACAACAAGAATGGCGACGAGGTCTGGGACCGCTTCGAGGACTTCATCAGCAAGCTGCTCTCGCCGCACTGGCGGACCTATGTTCTCGATCACCAGTTCTACGATCTGACCAACGGCATTGGTGACCGGCGCAGTCTCTGGACCTTCGGGGTGCTGAGCCCCTCGTTGGTCAAGGACTTCAAGTCCGCCACTATCATGGGCGCCTGCTTCAAGGAATCGACGCTGTTCCATCTGTGGATCGCCCAGCAGGTCCAGTTCCGGCCGCACCAGCGCATCAGCAAGAACCTGCGCTACGCCCGCCACGAGAACGGGTCCTTGCTGACCATCCGCTACGCCGCCGAGGAGGATTGGTCCAAGAACTTCCGCGACAAGGCGCTCACCACCGACGTGGTCTCCGAGGGCCAGCCCCGGACGGTGCTCGACCACGTGGCCCAGAGCGTCGGCGCCACCTTCGTGGAAACGCCGTTCGTGTGGATGGGCAACAAGGACCTCCCGGACAACTTGTTCACTGGGCAGGCCCGGCGCCTGCCGAATTCGCCGCACGGGCTGAACTGCTTCCAGAACGTCCACAACGTCGCGGTGCTCTCAGCCCTGAACCCGCCGCCCGCGCATTTCGCCTTCCTTGAGAGCACCGGTCTCGATGGCACCGAGGTCCGGCGGGCCTGCTACTGGCAGGCCGTCTATCAGGCGGTGATGCGCATCTCGGTGCGAAATCCCGGCGACCAGACCCGCAAGACCGCCATCGTCATGGACCGCTCCACGGCCGACTGGCTGGCCGACCTGTTCCCCGGCTGCGCTGTGCAGCCCCTCGACGGCTTGGCCGCCATGCCCAGCAAGGGCAAGGGCGGGCGCCGCCGCAAGCACCTTTGCGACGCTGATCGCAAGGCCGCGCACCGGGACCGCTTCCGGGATGAACTCGCCACCGAGCTTGCCCTGATCAACGGCGTCCCGCCGACCATCGGTCCGCTGGCTTCCCTCGCGCAGGAGCTTCGGCAGCAGATGACTGAGTTCGGCCGGGGGCGCGACCAGACCCTGACCACCATGGGCCGCACCGACTTGGACGCCATGGCCGGGACGATCTTCACCTCGATCTTCGCCTCGAAGCCCTTCGACTTCATGCCCTTGAGCGACGTGGACACCATCATCGAGGGCCTGCGCCACTTCCACGGCAACCAGTTTGAGAACAAGCAGGACAACGCCCTCATCAGCCCGGCCATCTTCGACCCGAACTTGTCCGAGGACACTCAGCGCGGCCTCGACAACATCCGCGCGGTCTGGGGCGTCTGGCTGGATAATGACGGCGGTGACCTGCTCCCGGACGAGTTCGCCCGGCTGTTCCCGCGCCTGCGGATGGCGATCTTCAACAGCTACAGCAGCACCCGCGACCAGCCGCGCTGGCGCGTCTTTATCCCCACGACGATCCCGCTGTCGGTCCGGGCCTACAAGGCCGTCGTCGGCCAGATCATCGACGCGGTGAACAAGGCGGGGTTCTGGTCAGCCAAGCAGTTGGTCGATGGCCGCAAGCGGAAGTCCAACCTCCACCACGGCTTCGACATGTCCAAGCTGGTGCCGTCGAGCTTGTTCTACCTGCCGTGTCAGGCCAAGGACCCGGCCGACAGCTTCTTCACCGACCATCACGAGGAGCGGCGCGCGCCGCTCGATCCCTACCAGTGGATCATGGCCGCCGCCAACAGGGCGCGCCCGGAGCCCGAGATCGTGCAGCCCGCCACCGCCTCGGTGCCGCCTGTTCCGGCGAATGACGATAAGGCCAAGACGCTGTCCCCGATGCAGGTATTGAGTGAGCGGCTTCTCGCCCAGCAGACCGCCGGATCAATCAAGTCCTTGGCGCAGCGGCGCGACACGGCCATCGAGGCGTGGCGCAGCGCCTCGCCGGGTGAGGGGAACGTCGCCTTCTTCAAGCTTGGCATGACTCTCGCCCGACTCGGACTCGACCTCGGGGAAATCGCGACCATTCTCCGGCAGGAGGCCCTGCACGCCCGGCACCCGGACGAGCGCCGCCAGCAGATCAAGCCGCTCTTGAAGGAAATCAGGAAGCAGGCCCTCGGTCGCGCCGCCTGACCAACCTCGTTGGCCGCCCAGTCGTCACCACCACGGTGGCGACATCGAGGCGGCCTGCGGCGTCCCACCGTGAACACCAAAACTGGCTTCAGCTTGAGGCTTCAATCTGCCATCCTGCGACCGTCCTAAGCGGTCGAAGCCGGTCTTCTCAGCCCATGGCAGCGGGTCCCACCCTCTCCGCCATCTTGTTGATATCGTTGAGAAAACTTTGCTGAGACCGCCTCGGACGCCCCTGTGCTCCAAAATGGTGGTCCAAAGTGGAGTCCATTCGCTATCTCCGCCAGCACCCCCGAACCGGGCTGCTGCACTACCGGCGCGTCATTCCGCCGCACCTTCGTGCCCATGTCGGCGTCGGCACCATCTCCCGCAGCCTCGGCGCCCGGACCCTCAATCACATCGCCCTCTCGCGCTGGATCGAGGCGGACCGGGAGGCCGAGCAACGCTTGGCCGAGGCTCGGGCCACGGTCGGCGAGACGGTGACCACGACGGTCATGCCCACGGTCGCTGGGACGGTCTCGCCCATGGTCGCCAAGATGGTCGCGGCGATGGTCTCGACCGCCGCCCCAATCCTGATCGACGCGCATTCATTCATGAAGGCGGCATTGAAGGCAGCGTGAATCCCGAGAACTGAATACGCTGGATAGCAGCATTCAGGACTCGCAGGGAAAAGCGGCCGTCACTCGTGCGCCCATAACCTTGGCCGACATCGCCGCCTCCGGCATGACCGGTCAGTTCGTCGTGTAGCTCCTTGCCAATCTCAGCATCACGGCAGGCGCGCTTGAAGGTATGGCGGAACGAATGGAACGTCCGCGACGGATGGTCGATCCCTTGTCCCAACGGTAGGTCGTTGACCTCGGCAAGGCGGCGGCAGAATCGGTCGAACCATTTGCCGAACGCTCCGGCGGGTTCTCGGGCCATGTGGTTGAGATCGGGAAACAGGTAGATTTCACCTCGGCGTCGCAGCACAGCCACATGCTCTAGAAACCCGGCTTCGAGCACGGTCCGGTGCAGCGGCACCATTCGGCGTGCCCCGGCCGTCTTGAGCCGCTTCTCGCGACCGTTGTCCTGCGCAAGCGTGTTGATGTGGAGGAAGGCGATCCGATCCTCCGACTTCATATCTGCGACCCGCGCCTGCGCCATCTCCTCACGTCGGCATCCGGTGTAAAGCCCGAGCAGCGGTAGCCAGAACTTGCTGTCACGGATGATCTGAATGCCGGGATTACATCGATAGGCGTCGCCTGCGTGACCTTGGTAGAGCGGTGAGGTGAAGATCACGCGAAGCTCATCCTGACCGAAGGGCTGGTCGTGCCCCGGGTGGTGGTGTAGGAGGCAGCCGCCCAAGTTAGGGCGGCCATCGCGGTGATCCTCGGTAGGGTTGTGTTGCAACACGCAACTCTGACGCAAGGACGCCACGATGACCGACGAGAGGATTGCCCTTCGCGAGCTTCTGGAGAAGGGCTCTGACGCGACTTTTCTGCGGGAGATGATCGGCTTTGCCGCCCAGCGGCTGATGGAGCTGGAGACGGACGGCCGCTGCGGTGCGGGGCATGGCGAGCGCAGCGCCGAGCGGGTGAACCAGCGCAACGGTTATCGCGAGCGGGATTGGCAGACCCGAGCCGGCACGGTGGAGCTTCGCATCCCCAAGCTCCGCAAGGGCAGCTACTTCCCGGCTTTCCTGGAGCCTCGGCGGCTGGCGGAGAAGGCGCTGACGGCAGTCATCCAGGAGGCCTATGTCCAGGGCATTTCCACGCGCTCGGTGGACGACCTGGTCCGGGCCATGGGGATGGAGGGCATTTCCAAGAGCCAGGTCTCCCGGCTCTGCGCCGAGATCGACGGCCGGGTGCAGGACTTCCTGGGCCGCCCTATCGAGGGCGACTGGCCCTACCTGTGGCTCGACGCCACCTACGTGAAGGTGCGCGAGGCTGGCCGCATTGTCTCGGTCGCGGTCACCATCGCGGTAGGCGTCAACAGTGACGGACGCCGCGAGGTGCTCGGCATGGCGGTCGGCGCCTCCGAGGCGGAGACCTTCTGGACGGACTTCCTCCGCGGCCTGACCCGGCGCGGCCTGCGCGGCGTCAAGCTGGTCATCTCCGACGCCCATGAGGGCCTCAAGGCCGCAGTGGCCAAGGTGCTCCGGGCCACATGGCAAAGGTGCCGCGTGCATTTCGGCCGAAACGCCGCCGCCCATGCGGGCAAGACCCAGCGCCGCATCGTCTCGGCTTGGATCGGCACCGCCTATGCCGAGGCCGATGCCGCGGCCGCCCATGCCCAGTGGCGATCCGTGGCCGACCAGCTCCGCCCCAGGGTGCCGAAACTCGCCAGCCTGATGGATGCGGCCGAGGAGGACGTGCTGGCTTTCATGGATTTCCCGCGGGAGCACCGCGCCAAGCTCCACAGCACCAACCCCATCGAGCGCCTCAACGGCGAAATCAAGCGGCGCACCGACGTCGTCGGCATCTTCCCCAACGAAGCCGCCATCACCAGGCTCGTCGGCGCTCTGCTCCTCGAGCAGTCCGACGAATGGGCCACACAGCGGTCGCGCTACATGACGCTGGAGACCATCGGCGCTGTGAGCGATACTGCCCCCGTCAGCCTGCCCGCCGCGGCAGCCTGACACCGCGGCTCAGCCCGCTGAGGAGCGCCGCTCCTACACCACAGGGTGGGACACGATCGAAGGGCTGACGAGGCGGTTCGGGGTCTCTCTCCTTTGGCGGCTTCACCCCGGCGACTGGGTTCGCGCTACAAAGCTCGTTTGCGAGCCCATAGCGGAACATAGCGCCGAGGTGGTCCAACCACTTCTTCACCGTTTTGCTGGTGAGGGGCGGCCTGCCGAAGCCCTCCGCACGCTCCTGCTCCGCCACTTCCACGAGATCGAGAATGGGCATCCGGCGCTGTGCGTGGGCCGGTCTTGCGGGCAGCTTGCAGACTTGGTCGCGGAAACAGACCACATCCCGTTTGCTAATCTGCTGGACCGGGCGGTCGCCCCCAAGGCTCTCCTGTAGGCGCCGCACGTAAGTGCGCAGGTCCTCGGCATAGTCGGGGTCGGCGTTGCAACCCGTCAGGTAGGCGTCGGCAAGTTCGGACAGGCGCAGTCCGTCCCTGTCCGCCTCGGCGGCACCGGCAGGACCGGCATCCGCCGGTATCCGGCAAGGTGGTGGCGATGACCCCGCGCCGTCGCCGGAGACTGGCTGCTGAGCATCGTTCCGCTTGGCGGTGATTAGGCCGTTGATCACCCGCAGGACCTCGGCGAGCGCCTCCCGAAATGCCGGACGGAGCACCGCCACGGTGGCCTCGTCGGTCGGGATGACGATGCCGCCCTCTCGCAGGGCAGCGCCGAGCAAGTCGTCAATTTCGAGCAAGCCTGTCGAGTCGCCATACCCGATGAGCCTGTCCCTGATCTCGTTGTGGGAACGCTCAAGCTGCTCCCATGCTCTGGGATCGGCCCAAGCCTCATGGAGCCGGAGGCTCTGCCGCCCGATCTCCCGCTCCCTCCAAATCGCCAAGGCCGCCATGCAGGCCCGCGCGTCGATCAGGATTGGGGCGGCGGTCGAGACCATCGCCGCGACCATCTTGGCGACCATGGGCGAGACCGTCCCAGCGACCGTGGGCATGACCGTCGTGGTCACCGTCTCGCCGACCGTGGCCCGAGCCTCGGCCAAGCGTTGCTCGGCCTCCCGGTCCGCCTCGATCCAGCGCGAGAGGGCGATGTGATTGAGGGTCCGGGCGCCGAGGCTGCGGGAGATGGTGCCGACGCCGACATGGGCACGAAGGTGCGGCGGAATGACGCGCCGGTAGTGCAGCAGCCCGGTTCGGGGGTGCTGGCGGAGATAGCGAATGGACTCCACTTTGGACCACCATTTTGGAGCACAGGGGCGTCCGAGGCGGTCTCAGCAAAGTTTTCTCAACGATATCAACAAGATGGCGGAGAGGGTGGGATTCGAACCCACGGTACCCTTGCAGGTACTTCGGTTTTCGAGACCGACGCGATCGACCACTCTGCCACCTCTCCGCGGGGCGCGCCTGGTCGGCAGGCGGGCGGGGGTATAAAGGCATGCGGGCGGCAGCGCAACGGATGCCGTGCGGGATTTCCGCCATCCCGGACCATCGCCGTTGACTCCCTCACCGCCTCGGCGCTATACGCCCGTCCTCCCGGCGGGGCCTCGTGCCTCGCCGAAGGCCGTTTCCGGCCGATCCTCATTGTAGACCAGGCCAGTAACGGCAGAGAGCTTTCAGGGCGCACCATGACCTACGCAGTGATCCGCACCGGCGGCAAGCAGTACCGCGTCACCCCGGATGCCGTTCTGACCGTCGAGCGTCTCGACGCCGAAGCCGGCGCGACCGTGACCTTCCAGGACGTGCTCGCCATCGGCGGCGAGGCCGGGCTGACCATCGGCGCCCCCACCGTGGCCGGCGCGACCGTGACCGCGACCGTGGTCGAGCAGAACCGCGGCGACAAGGTCATCATCTTCAAGAAGCGCCGCCGGCAGAACAGCCGCCGCAAGAACGGCCATCGCCAGCACCAGACCGTGCTGCGCATCTCGGCCATCAACGCGGCCTGAACCGGCTTCCGTAGGAGACACTCCCCATGGCTCACAAGAAGGCTGGCGGTTCCTCCCGCAACGGTCGCGACTCCGCCGGCAAGCGCCTCGGCGTCAAGAAGTTCGGCGGCGAGCATGTGCTGGCCGGCAACATCATCGTGACCCAGCGCGGCACCAAGATGGTCCCGGGCCAGAACGTCCTGGTCGGCCGTACCCACTCCCTGCACGCCACCGTCGAGGGCAGGGTGAAGTTCACCCGCCGCGCCGAGGGCCGCGTGCATGTCTCCGTGGAGCCGCTGCCGCAGGCCGCCGAGTAAGCCCGCGCGCCTCCGCGACGACACTTCGACCGCGAACGGGGGCCGCAAGGCCCCCGTTTTCGTTTTTGGCACCCCCGCTTCCCCCTGCCCGACCGGACCCCCAAGCCCGATGAAGTTCCTCGACGAAGCCAAGATCTGGGTGAAGGCCGGCGATGGCGGCGACGGCGTCGTCGCCTTCCGCCGCGAGAAGTACATCGAGTTCGGCGGCCCGGATGGCGGCAATGGCGGCAAGGGCGGCGACGTCATCGTCGAGGCCGTGCCCGGCCTCAACACGCTGATCGACTACCGCTACGCCCAGCACTTCAAGGCCCGCAAGGGCGGCAACGGAGCCGGCTCCGACCGCACGGGGGCGGGATCGGAGGATGTCGTGCTGAAGGTGCCGGTGGGCACCGTCATCCTGGCCGAGGACAAGGAGACCGTGCTGGCCGATCTGGTGCGCGAGGGCCAGCGCGCCGTGATCTGCCAGGGCGGCGATGGCGGCCACGGCAACGCGCATTTCAAGACCTCGACCAACCGCGCGCCCCGCCGCGCCGACAAGGGCTGGCCGGGCGAGGAGCGCTGGCTCTGGCTGCGCCTCAAGCTGATCGCCGATGCCGGCCTGATCGGCCTGCCCAATGCCGGCAAGTCCACCTTCCTCTCCGTGGTCAGCGCGGCGAAGCCCAAGATCGCCGACTATCCCTTCACCACGCTGACGCCGCAGCTTGGCGTGGTGCGGCTGAACGCCACCGAGGAATTCGTCCTGGCCGATATTCCCGGCCTGATCGAGGGCGCGGCGGAGGGCGCCGGGCTCGGCACCCGCTTCCTCGGCCATGTCGAGCGCTGCGCCGTGCTGCTGCACCTGATCGACGGCAGCCAGCCCGACCCGGTCCGCGCCTATGAGACGGTGCGCGGCGAGCTGGCGGAGTATGGCGGTGGGCTGGCGGACAAGCCCGAGATCGTCGCGCTGAACAAGCTCGACGCCATGACCCCGCAGGCCCGGGCCAGCCGCGCCAAGGCGCTGGAGCGCGCGCTCGGCCGCCCCGTCCGGCTGATCAGCGGTGCCACCCAGGACGGCGTGCCGGAGACGCTGCGGGAGCTGGCCGACACCATCCGCCGCCAGCGCGAGGACCAGGGCGCATGACACCCTCGCTCGCCACCACCCGCCGCCTCGTCGTCAAGATCGGCTCCGCCCTGGTGGTGGACGGCCAGACCGCGACCCCGCGCGAGGCGTGGCTCGCCTCGGTGGCCGAGGATGTGGCGGCGCTGCGGGCGCGCGGGGTGGAGGTGGTGCTGGTCTCCTCGGGCGCCATCGCCCTGGCCCGCCACGCCCTCGGCCTCACCCGGCGCAGGTTGCGGCTGGAGGAGAAGCAGGCGGCGGCGGCGGTCGGGCAGATCCGGCTGGCGGGGGCCTGGCAGGCCGCCCTGTCGCGCCACGGGCTGAACGCGGCGCAGCTGCTGCTGACACTGGAGGACAGCGAGGACCGCCGGCGCTACCTCAATGCCCGCGCCACGCTGGGCACACTGCTCGATCTCGGCTGCGTGCCGGTGATCAACGAGAACGACACCGTCGCCACCGCCGAGATCCGCTTCGGCGACAACGACCGCCTGGCGGCGCGTGTCGCCGAGATGATCCAGGCCGACGCGCTGGTGCTGCTGTCCGATATCGACGGCCTCTACACGGCCGACCCCCGCACCGACCCCGCCGCCGCCCATATCCCGGTGGTGGAGCGCATCAGCGAGGAGATCATGGCCATGGGGGGCGAGCCGCCGCCGGGCTATTCCTCGGGCGGCATGCGCACCAAGCTGATCGCCGCGCGGATCGCCACCGGCGCCGGCTGCGCCATGGCCATCGCGCTCGGCCAGCGGCCCCATCCGCTGGCCGCGCTGGAGCAGGGCGGCCGCTGCACCTGGTTCCTGCCGGCGCCGGAGGGCCGCTCGGCCCGCAAGCAATGGATCGCCGGCTCGCTCGCGCCGCTCGGCGTGCTGCGCGTCGATGCCGGCGCGGCCGGGGCGCTGCGCCAGGGTCGCTCCCTGCTGCCCGCCGGCGTGCGCGCCGTCGAGGGCAGCTTCCACCGCGGCGACCCGCTTTCCATCCGCGACGAGGCCGGCCTCGAGCTGGCGCGGGGCCTCTCCGCCTATGACGCCGAGGCCGCCCGGCAGATCGCCGGCCGCCGCTCGGAGGAGATCGAGGCCATCCTGGGCTGGCGCGGCCGTGCCGAGATCGTCCACCGCGACGATCTCGTGCTGCTCTAGGCGCGGGGCCGACCCCCTTGCCCGCCGCGGGTGGGACCGCCAGCATCGCCGGAAAAGAGGGTGAGATGTCAGCGGGCGGGCCAATGGTGGATGGGCAGGAAGCGGGGAACGGCAGCGTGGAGGAGGTCCGCTTCGGCGGCTACGAGGCTCGCTTCAGCCGGTGTGCCGCGCCGCGCGGCCTCGTCATCGCGCTGACCGGCGTCGGCAACACCTCGGCGCCCCTCGCCAGCTACGAGTTCGCCGGCAGCCTGGCGCGCCGCCCCGTGGACACCCTGCTGATCCGCGACCGGCTGCGCAGCTGGTACAATGCCCCGGAGGGCTGGGCGGCGCTGCTGGGCTGGCTCACCGGCCGCCTCGCCGGGCGCGACTACGGACACGTCACGATCCTGGGCGTCAGCATGGGGGCCTATGGCGCCCTGCTGCTGGGCGAGGCCCTGCCGCGGGCCCGCGTCGTCGCCATGTCGCCGCCCATCTCGGTCGATCTGGAGGGGGAGGGCCAGGTGGCCATCCGCCACCGGCGCTGGATCCACGACCACGGCATGCGGGGCCTCGACCGGCTCGCGCCCCGCCGCCCGGAGCCGGGCCGGCACCTGATCCTGTTCGGCGATGCCGCGATGCTCGACCTCCGCAACGCCTGGCGCTTCGTCGAGGAGGGCTGGTCGGGCGTCGCACTGGTGCGTGACGGCCTCCACAACCTGCCGCAGACCCTCAAGACGGAGCGGCGCTTCGAGGGCTTCATCGACGCCCTCGCCACCGGCGCGCCGCTGCCGGCCCTGCTGGCGGAGGCCGGCGCCGCGCCAGCCCATCGGGACAGCCCCGCCTTCCGGCTGCTTCATGCCCGGGCCGCGCTCTTCGCCGGCAACCGTGCCGGTGCCGCGGCGGAGCTGGCGACGGCCGCGCGCGGCCTGGACGGGGGCTCCCTGCAGCTGGGCCAGCTGCGCCTGCTGCGGGCCGGCGAAGGCGCGCTGGACGAGGCCATGGCGCTGCTGCGCGACGGAGCCGGCCAGCGGTTGAGCCTGTCGCTGGACGAGGGGATCGAGGCCAGCCTGGCGAGTTCCGAGGTGAAGCGGACGAGTGCCGGCATCCGCCTCGGCCCGGTCTCCCGCCTCAGCCTGCGCGCCGGAGCCGGCGGCGGGCCGCGCCGCCTCGTCCTGCATGGCCTGCCGCCGCCCGCCTTCAACGCCGGGGGCTCGACGGCGCTCACCCTGTATCACTGGTCCGCCGCGGGCCCCGGCGCCCGCTGGACCGCCAACGAGCGGCACTGGCTGGAGGTGCCGGAGCTGCCCCTGGGAGAGGGTGCGGCCGAGTTCCTGCTGCACCGCCCCTGCTTCGGCTCCAGCGTCGACCGGCGCGAGGGCGCCGAGCAATTCGCCTTTTCGGTCTTTCTCCATACCCTGACCTGCACGGCCGCCGGAGCCGCCACCCCGCCCGGTCCCGCAACGGAGCGCCTGACGTGAACGCCATCGCCGAGACGTCCTCCCCCACCGCCATCGAGGTCGCGCTGCAGGAGGCCGCGCGGGCCGCGCGGGTTGCCGCGGCGCGGCTCGCCCGCGCGGCGCGGCCGGCGAAGGATGCCGCCCTCAGGGCAGCGGCGGCGGCGCTGCGGGCGCGGCAGCCGGAGCTGCTCGCCGCCAACGCGGCCGATCTGGTCGGCGCGGCCGGCATCACCGAAGCCTTCCGCGACCGCCTGACCCTCACCCCCGCCCGCATCGAGGCCATGGCGCGCGGGCTGGAGGAGATCGCCGACCTGCCCGATCCCGTGGGCCGCCGTCTGGCGGAGTGGCAACGCCCCAACGGCCTCGTCATCCGCCGCGTCGCGCAGCCGCTCGGCGTCATCGGCATGATCTACGAGAGCCGCCCGAACGTCACCGCCGATGCCGGCGGGCTCTGCCTGAAGGCGGGCTCGGCGGTGCTGCTGCGCGGCGGCAGCGAGAGCGCCCGCTCGGCCGCCGCCATCCATGCCTGTCTGGCGGAGGGGCTGCGCCAGGCCGGCCTGCCCGAGGCGGCGGTGCAGATCGCCCCCACCCAGGACCGCGCCTTCGTCGGCGCCATGCTGGGCGCGGCCGGGCTGATCGACCTGATCATCCCGCGCGGCGGCAAGGGGCTGGTCACGCGGGTGATGCGGGAGGCGCGGGTGCCGGTGCTGGCCCATGCCGAGGGGCTCTGCCACACCTATGTCCACGCCGCCGCCGAGCCCGCCATGGCCCGCGCCGTGCTGGCCAATGCCAAGATGCGCCGCACCGGCGTCTGCGGCGCCACCGAAACCCTGCTGATCGACGCCGCCATCGCCCCGGGGCTGCTGCCGCTGCTGGTCGAGGATCTCGCCGCGCTGGGCTGCGCATTCCGCGCCGATGCGCGCGCCCGCGCCATCTGCCCGGAGCTGCCCGCCGCGACCGAGGCGGATTTCGGCACGGAATGGCTGGAGGCGGTGCTGTCCATCGCCGTGGTGGACGGCCCCGAGGCGGCGCTGGCGCATATCCGCCGCCATGGCAGCGAGCACACCGAGGCCATCATCACCGAGGACGCCGCGGTGGCCCAGGCGTTCCTGGACGGGCTGGATTCCGCCGTCGGCCTGTGGAACGCCTCGACCCAGTTCTGCGACGGCGGCGAGTTCGGCTTCGGTGCCGAGATCGGCATCGCCACCGGCCGGCTGCATGCGCGCGGCCCGGTGGGGCTGGAGCAGCTCTGCACCTATCGCTATCAGATACTCGGCTCGGGGCAGACACGGCCCTGACGGTGGCGGCGGAACAGCTCGGGCCGGGCCGGGTCGGCCCCGGCCGGTGGGGCGACCGCCGGCGGCGGCGCATCGGCCTGCTGGGCGGCAGCTTCAATCCGGCCCATGCGGGGCACCGGCACGTGGCGCAGCAGGCGTTGCGGGCGCTGCGGCTCGACCAGGTTTGGCTGCTGGTCTCGCCCGGCAATCCGCTCAAGCCGGTCTCCGGCATGGCGCCCTTCGCGCAGCGCCTGGCCTCGGCGCGGGCGATCGCCGATGGCGTGCGTATCCTCGCCACTGGGATCGAGGCGTCCATCGGCCAGCGCTACAGCGCCCGCACCTTGCGGCGGCTGTCGCGGCTGTTCCCGCGCGCGCGCTTCGTCTGGATCATCGGCGCCGACAACCTGGCGCAGCTGCCCCGGTGGCGGCAGTGGCGCAGCCTGGCGGCGCGGACGCCGATGGCGGTGCTGCCCCGCCCGGGCTGGACGCGGCCTGCCCTGCACGGCGCCGCCGCCAGCACGCTGCGCCGGCACCGCCGCCCAGCCGGCGCCGTGCTGCCCGATCGGGAGGGCGGCGGGCATGCCGCCTGGGGCCTGATCCCGGCCCGCGAGCATCCGGCCAGCGCCACGGCGCTGCGGCGTTCCGGCAACGGCCTTGCCAGTCATGCCGCGCGCGGGCATTCCGCGCTGGCCCCACCCCCCTGACCCGCGATACAGCGCAGAGAAAAGCCCAGACAGGAGGCCGCCATAGCCCGCACCCCCAAGACCCCGGACGAGACCCGCCGCAAGAGCGCGGCGGGCCCCCGCGCCACCGGATCCGCCCGCAGCGCCGCGACCAAGCCGGCGCGCGCAGCCGGCACCGCCAAGCCCGGCCGCTCCACCGCCGCGCCGAAGACGACGCGCGCCGGCGCCACGAAGACGACGAGTTCGAAGACCACGGCGTCGAAGACCTCGACGTCAAGGACCACGCCATCGAAGGCCGCCGCGCCGAAGGCCACCGCCGCGAAGACCACGCGCGGCACGGCGGCGGCCAGGCCCGCGCGGACCGCGACGTCCGGCAAGACGGCGCGCGCCGCCGCGCCGGCGAAGCCCGTCGCGGCCCGGTCCGCCGCGAAGCCGGCCGGCACCGCCGCGAGGAAGGCCGCTCCGGCCAGGACGGCGGCCCGCGGCGCGGCGGCCCCGGCCAGGACCCCGAGGGCCGCCCCGGCGACCAAGGCCCCGGCGACCAAGGCCCCGGCGTCCAAGACTGCGGCCACCAAGACTCCGCGCGCCGCCGCGAGCCCACGCGGCACCGGCAAGCCTGCCACCAGCCGCGCCACGCCGGCCAAGGCACCGGCCAGCCGCGCCGCCGCTCCGGCCCGGTCCGCCCCGGCCCGGTCTGCCCCGGCCCGGTCCGCCCCGGCCCGGTCCGCCCCGGCTCGATCCACCCAGGCTCCATCCACCCCGGCCAAGCCCACGCGGAGCGGCGGCACCGCCAACAGCCGCGCCGCGAAAGCCCGCCCCAGCGCCGGAGGCAGCCCGGGCAAGGCCACCGCCCGGACGGCCCCGAAGGCGGCGCGCGGCACCGCCGCCAAGTCCGTGGCGGCGAAGACGCCGGCGCGCGCGACGGCCGTGACGGCGAAGCCCAAGGCCGCCACGGCGACCAAGGCCAAGCCTGCCGCGCCGGCCCGCAGGCCGAGCCGGCCCAAGGTGCCGCATCTCGACGTGATCGTGCAGAGCGCCGTGCGCAGCCTGGAGGATGACAAGGCCGAGGATGTGGTGGTGCTGGACGTGGCCAGCCGCGCCGCTTTCGCCGACCGGATCATCGTCGCCACCGGCCTCGCCGACCGGCAGATCCAGGCGATGGCCGCGCATCTGGAGAAGGCCCTGGCCGAGCACGGCATCCGCCGCATCCGCACCGAGACCTCGGCCGACTGGGTGCTGCTCGATGCCGGCGACCTCATCGTGCATCTCTTCAAGCCGGAGGCCCGCGCCAACTACCGGCTGGAGAAGATGTGGGGCCCGGACAGCCCGCCGCCCGACGACCTGGTGATGCCGGCCGGTGATGTCCCGCCGGAGCCGCCGCCCGCGGAGGACGACTTCATCCCCTCGCTCGAGGCCTTCGAGGATGAGGAGGACGAGGACGACGACGAGGATGACGAGGACGACGCCGACAGCCTCAACGGCCCCGGGGACCCGGTGGACGAGCCGGACGACGACGAGGACGATGAGGACGACGACGAGGAGGAGGACGAGTCCCCCGACGCCCCGGAGGAGGAGCCGCGCTGAGCCGCGCGCCGCTGCTCATCGCCGTCGGGCGGTTGCGGTCCGGGCCGGAGGCGGCGCTGTTCGAGCAGCACAACGCCCGCCTCCGGCCACCGCTGGCGGTGCGCGAGATCCCGGAGGCGCGCGGCTCGGCCGCCGAGGTGCGCCGCCGGGAGGGCGCCGCCCTGCTCGCCGCCCTGCCCGAGGGGGCGCTGGCGGTCGCGCTCGACCTCGGCGGGCCGGCGCCCGACAGCGAGGGGCTGGCGGCCTTGACCCAACGCTGGGAGGAGAGCGGCCGGGGCCTGGCCTTCCTCATCGGCGGGGCCGAGGGGCTGGACCCCGCCGTGCTGTCGCGGGCGGACCACCGGCTCTCCCTCGGTCCCCTGACCTGGCCGCATTTCCTGGTGCGCGGGCTGCTGGCCGAGCAGCTCTACCGCGCCCAGGCCATCCGCGCCGGCCACCCCTACCACCGCGCCTGGCGGCCCTGAGGCGGGGCCGGCCCGACGGGGCGGGGTTTCCGCATCCGCCGGAGCTATGCTAGGGGCGCATCCCGTGACCGGGCGCATTCCATGTTTCGCAGGCTGATCCGCCACCCCCGCACGCAGTCGGCCCTGGCCTGGCTGCTCAGCAGCTACCTCGCCCTGTGCTACCGCACGACGCGATGGAGCCTGATCGGCCATGCGGAGATCGCAAGGCATGCCGGTGAGGGCAGGCCGGTCATCATCACCTTCTGGCATGAACGCCTGCCGATGATGCCCATGCTCTGGACCGTCACGCATCGCCTCTTCCCCCAGGCGGAACACTGGCGGCCGCATGTGCTGGTGTCCCAGCACCGCGATGGCCGCTTCATCGGCGAGGTGGTGTCGCGCTTCGACCTCCGGATGGTGCATGGCTCGACCTCGCGCGGCGGGGCCGGGGGGCTGCGTGTCCTGCTGCGGGTGCTGCGCGAGGGCAGCCCGGTGGCCATCACGCCCGATGGCCCGCGCGGACCACGCCGCAAGGCGGCCGAGGGCGTGGCGCAGCTGGCCAGTCTCTCGGACGCGCCGGTGCTGCCCACCGCCGCCGCCGCCCGGCGCCATCGCCTGCTGCCGAGCTGGGACCGCATGATGCTGCCCCTGCCCTTCACCCGCGCGGTGCTGGTCTGCGGCCCCGCCATCCCGGTGGCGCGGGGCGAGGAGGCCGCGGCGCTGACGACGATCGAGGCGGCGCTGGATGACGCCTGCGACACCGCGGACCTCTGGGCCGCGGGGCGGCTGCCCCCCCACCTGGCGGCGATGCCGCTGTGACCGGCCGCCCATGAGCCTGGCCGGCCGCATCAGCCATGCCGTGGGCACCGGCCTCGCGCCGCTCCTGCCCTTCTGGCTGGAGCTGCGTGCCCGGCGTGGCAAGGAGATGCCGGAGCGGCTGGCGGAACGGCGGGGCGAGGCCGCGTCGCGCCCCGCCGGGCCGCTGCTGTGGCTCCATGCCGCCAGTGTCGGCGAATCGCTCTCCCTGCTGCCGCTGATGGACGCCCTGGTCGAGCGGCGGCCGGACCTCCACCTTCTCGTCACCACCGGCACCGTCACCGCCGCCACCCTGCTGATGCAGCGCCTGCCGCCCCTGCTGGCCGACCGGGTGCATCACCGCTTCGTGCCGCTCGATGTCCCGCGCTGGGTGGAGACCTTTCTCGACGGCTGGCGGCCGGACGGCGCCATCTTCGTCGAAAGCGAACTCTGGCCCAACCTGACCGCCGCCCTGGCGCGCCGCGGCATCCCCCTGGCGCTGGTGAATGCCCGCATCTCCGCCCGCTCCGCCCGCCTCTGGCATTGGGCGCCCGGGCTGATGCGCGACATGCTCGGGCGCTTCAGCCTGGTGGTGGCGCAGAGCGAAGGCGATGCCGAGCGGCTGCGGCGGCTGGGCGCGCCGGG
Organism: Pseudoroseomonas sp. WGS1072; assembly: GCF_049340465.1. Classification (NCBI taxonomy): domain Bacteria; kingdom Pseudomonadati; phylum Pseudomonadota; class Alphaproteobacteria; order Acetobacterales; family Acetobacteraceae; genus Pseudoroseomonas; species Pseudoroseomonas sp. WGS1072. Next base: position 694,311 of record NZ_JBMPSU010000001.1, read on the forward strand.
CGCGGTCTACTGGGGCCAGCTCAAGGCCGCCGCCGAACCGCTGCCCGCCGATCCGGCCGAGCTGGCCCGGCTGCGTGCCATGACCGGCGACCGTCCGATCTTCCTCGCGGCCAGCACCCATGCGGGAGAGGAGGAGATCGTCTGCGCGGCGCACGCGGCCCTGCTTCCGCGCTTCCCCGACCTGCTGACCATCATCGTGCCGCGTCACACCGAGCGCGGGGCGGCCATCGCCGCCCTGGCCGCCGCCGCGGCCGCGCCACGCGGCGTCACCCGGCGCGCCGAGGGCGGCGACCCGGTGCCGGAGGCCGGCATCCATGTCGCCGATACGCTGGGCGAGCTGGGCCTGTTCTACCGCCTGGCCGATGTCGCCCTGGTCGGCGCCACGCTGGTCCCGAAAGGCGGCCACAACCCGCTGGAGCCGGCGCGGCTCGGCTGCCCGATCCTGCTCGGCCCGCACACGGAGAACGCCCTGGAGGCCGCCGAGGCGCTGCTGGACCGTGGCGGGGCGCTGCCGGTGGCCTCGGCGGCGGCGCTGGCACAAGCGGTTACAGACGTGCTATCCGATCCGGCGCGGGGTCACGCCATGGCCGCCGCCGCCGCCGCCGTCGCCGCCCGGTCGGCCGGGCTTCCCGGCAGGCTCGCCACGGCGGTCCTCGGAATCATGCCCGCCCTGCCCGGGGACGGCGTGGCGCGGCAGCGCGGGTATTGTTCTTGAGCGGGGCCGCGCCCTGCGGGCATCCTTGTCCGGAAGGCTGGGGCCCGGGAGGCTGGTTCCGCGAAGGCGTTCACGAGCATCGCACCGGCTGGCCAATCCCGGCCTCGCCGGATCTGCTCTAGAGAGGACAGGTCAGAGCCGGATGCGTGCCCCCGACTTCTGGAGCGGGGGCGGCTGGGGAATCGCGCCCCTGCTGCTCTCGCCGATCGCCGCGATCTACGCGGCCGCCACCGCCCGCCGGGTCGCGCGGCGGGGCTGGAAGGCGCCGGTGCCGGTGATCTGCTGCGGCAATGCCACAGCGGGTGGCGCGGGCAAGACCACCGTGGCCCTGGATATCGGCCAGCGCCTGTCCAACCGTGGCGTGGCGACGCATTTCCTGACCCGCGGCTATGGCGGCCGGCTCAAGGGGCCGGTCCTGGTCGACACCAAGCAGCACGACAGCAAGGCCGTGGGCGACGAGGCCCTGCTGCTGGCGGCCACCCGCCCGACCTGGGTGGCGAGCGACCGCGAGGCCGGGGGCCGCGCCGCCGTCGATGCCGGGGCCCAGGCCATCATCATGGATGACGGGTTGCAGAATCCGGGGCTGGAGAAGGATCTCTCGCTTCTGGTCATCGACGGCCCCTACGGCTTCGGCAATGGCCGCATCATCCCCGCCGGGCCGCTGCGCGAGCCGGTCGCCGAGGCCGCCGGGCGCTGCCGCGCCGCGGTGCTGATCGGCGAGGACGAATCCGGCGCCCTGGAGCAGCTCCCGCCGGGCCTTCCGGTGCTGCGCGCCCGCCTGGTGCCCGGGCCGGAGGCGGAACTGCTGAAGGGCCAGCCGGTCTTCGCCTTCTGCGGCATCGCCAATCCGCGCAAGTTCTTCACCTCGCTGCAGGAGGCGGGGGCGGTGATGGCGGGGCGCGTCTCCTATGCCGACCACTACCCCTTCGACGCCGGCGACCTGCGCGAGCTGCTCGGGCAGGCGGAGGCGCTGCGCGCCATTCCGGTGACCACGCGCAAGGACTACGTGCGCATCCCCCCCGCCTTCCGCAGCCGCGTCACGGTGCTCTCCGTGCGTCTGGACTGGGAGGACCCGCTGGGGATCGAGGCCCTGCTGGAACCCCTGGCGCAGCGGGTGCCCGTGCCGGCCTGAGGCCGGGATCCGCTCCAGAGCATTTTCCGTTCGCCCTGGCTCACGACAAACGCTCTGGCCATTTGTTTTTGCGAGCATCTTCACCCGATCAGCTGCTTCCACCCGATCGGGATCCGCTCTAGCCGCCAGCGGCCATGTCGAAGGGCGGCGGCACGTCCTTCGGAATCGGGAAGACCTCGGGCATGCCGGCGGTGCGGGCGGCGTGGTCGGCCCTGGCGCGGGCCAGCAGGGCAGGATCGCTCAGCGCGTCCGCCGCGGTGCCGGCCATCACCTTGGCGACATGCTCCAGCCCCTTGTGCGCGGCGGGCGTCTTGCCCTGGGCGACGATCTGCCAGGAATGGCCCGGCGTGCCGATGGCATGGGTGGCGCCGCGCGCCTGCACCGTCGGCACCTTCCAGGACACCGTGCCGACATCGGTTGAGCCGACGCCGCTCGGCGCGGGGGCCGAGAGCGGCACCAGCCGCTCGGCCAGCACCTCGCCCGGAATCGGCGCCAGGCCAACGCGGCGATAGGCGCTGTCGATCTCGGCCGGGGTCAGCGTCGCCTGGATCGCGTGGGCGAAGGCCTTGTCCGCCGCATCGAAGCGCGGCGGCCCGAGGCGGAGGAAGTTCTCCTCCATCGCCTGCTCCAGCGGATCGTTGCCGACCAGCTCGGCATCGGCGCTGAGCACGCGGTCGGTGACGGAGGTCTCGGTCATCAGCGCGGCACCCTGCGCCACCTTGCGCACCCGCGCCTGCAGCGCCAGCACCTCGGCCATGGTGAGCGAGCGGATCAGGTAGCGCACCCGCGCCCTGCCCTGCACCACATTGGGCGCGATGCCACCGGCATCCTGCAGGGCATAGTGGATGCGCGCATGGCTCGGCATGTGCTCGCGCATGTAGTTGACGCCGACATTCATCAGCTCGACGGCATCGAGCGCGCTGCGGCCCAGATGCGGCGCGGCGGCGGCGTGGCTGGAGCGGCCGGTGAAGCTGAAGTCCATCTCCAGGCAGGCCAGCGAATGCGGCTTGTTGACGCCGGAGAAGGCCGCCGGGTGCCAGCAGATGGCGATGTCGACGTCGTCGAAGGCGCCGTCGCGCACCATGAAGCCCTTGGCCGAGCCGCCCTCCTCGGCCGGGCAGCCGTAGTAGCGCACGCGGCCCTGGATGCCCCTGGCGGCCAGCCAGTCCTTCACCGCGGCGGCGGCCAGCAGGGAGGCCGAGCCCAGCAGGTTGTGGCCGCAGCCATGGCCATGCCCGTTGGGCTCGACCGGCCGGTGCTCGGCCACGCCGGCCTCCTGGCTGAGGCCGGGCAGCGCATCGTACTCGCCCAGGATGGCGACCACCGGCCCGCCCTCCCCGGCCTCGCCCATCACGGCGGTGGGAATGCCGGCGACGCCCCGCGTCACGCGGAAGCCCTCGGCCTCCAGCGCCTCGGCATGGGCAGCGGCGGAGCGGTGCTCGGCGTAGTTCAGCTCCGGCATGCCCCAGACGCGGTCGCTGAGCTCGAAGAAGCGCTCGCGCTTCTCCTCCACCCGGCGCCAGATCTCCTCGCTGTTGCTGCGCATGACCGCCTGCTCCATCGGACTGTCCTGCTGGGGGCTCAGCGCATCCTCGCCCGCCGTGCAAGGCCGGAAGGCGTGAATTCCCAGCCTGCCCGGCGATTCGGGCCCTGGCCCGCTTCGGGAGGGCGGCCGCCATCACCCCGGAGCGGTTTTCAGGGCAGCGGCGCAGTCCGGTAGAGGGTGACGCGCAGCCCGCCATGCGGCACCGGCGGATCCGTCGGCAGGAAGGGCAGGCCGGTGGCATGGGCCAGCCGTGGCTCGGCGGCGACCAGGCCGACGCGCCAGCCGGAGAAGTGGGCCGCCAGCACCTGACCGAGCGCGCGATAGAGCGGCAGGAGCTTCTCCCGCTCGCCGAGACGGGTGCCGTAGGGCGGGTTCACGATGACCAGGCCGGACATTCCCTGGGGCGTCCCCTCGGGCGGCCGGACCTCGCTGATCGTCGCCTGCCGGAACACCGTCCGCGCCGCCAGGCCGGCGCGCTCGGCATTGGCCCGGCTCATGGCGATGGCGCCCGCGTCCCGGTCGCTGCCATGGCAGAGCACCGCCTGCGGGCGCTCGCTCCGCACCACCGCGCGCATGCGGGCCCAGGCCTCCGCGTCGAAGGTGGCGAGCTTCTCGAAGGCGAAGGCGCGGTTCCGCCCGGGGTTGAGCCGGGCCACGATCTCCGCGGCTTCGAGGACGAAGGTGCCGGAGCCGCACATCGGGTCCAGCAGCGGCTCGGTGCCGTCATAGCCGCAGCGGCGCAGGAACAGCGAGGCCATGGTCTCGCGGATCGGCGCCGCGTTCACGGCTTCCTTGTAGCCGCGCTTGTGCAGCGGCGCGCCGGAGGTGTCGACGCTGATGGTGCAGGTGTCGTTCTCCAGCCGCGCCCGGACCAGGATCTCCGCCTCGGGCGATTCCGGTGCGCCCAGGGTCTCGCGGATGGCGGTGGCGATGCGCTCCGCCGCCGCGCCGCTGTGATAGATGCGCGAGCCGGCGCAGCTCGCCTCCACCCGGAACGGCACGTCCGGCCGCAGGATATCGGCCCAGGGCACGCGGCGCGCCCGGTCGTCGAGCTGGGCGAGGTGCACGGCGCGGAAGGCGGCGATGCGGGCCAGGACGCGCCCGGCGCCGCGGAGCCAGAGATTGGCGCGCCAGACCTCCGGCCAGCCGCCCTGGAACACGACCCCGCCGGGGACCGGCCGGGGGCGGCGGAAGCCCTTGCCGCGCACCTCGTCGCACAGCACGTCCTCCAGGCCTGGCGGCGCGGCCAGGAAGATCTCGAAACCGGTGTCTGTGGTCATCGCGCGCGCAGGCCAGCCTTCCTCAAAGATACCGCTCGGTCAGATGCGCCGTGAAGTCCGAAGGGTCCAGCGGCTTGCCCGTCGCCGCCCGCAGCAGGTCCTGGAAGCCGAGCCGGGACCCCTGGGCATGCACCCTCTCCCGCAGCCAGCCGGTCAGCGGCGACAGGTCGCCCTCCGCCAGGGCGGCATCCAGATCGGGCAGGCCAGCGCGCGCGGCGCGCATCAGCTGGGCCGCCGCCATGGCGCCCAGCGTGTAGGAAGGGAAGTAGCCGAAGGCCCCGTCATGCCAGTGGATGTCCTGCAGGCAGCCACGCGCGTCGTCCGGCGGGGTCAGGCCGAGCAGGGTGGCGAAGCCGTCGTTCCAGGCGCCGGGCAGATCGGCCACGGCGAGATCGCCGCCGATCAGCGCCCGCTCCAGCCGGAAGCGCAGGATGACATGGGCGGGATAGGTCAGCTCGTCGGCATCGACGCGGATGAAGCCGCGCTCCACCCGGCGCCAGAGGCCGGACAGGTTCTCCGCGGCATAGGGCGCCGCCGGGCCGCCGAAGGCCGCCTGCAGCCGGGGGCCGATGAAGCGGAGGAAGGCGTCCGAGCGGCAGGCCTGCATCTCGATGATCAGGCTCTGCGATTCATGCGCCGCCATCCCCGCCGCCTCGCCCACGGGCTGCCGCGCCCAGGCCGGCGGCAGGCCGCGCTCGTAGAGCGCATGGCCGGTCTCGTGCAGCACGCCAAGCAGGGCGCTAGCGAGATTCGCCTCGTCATAGCGGGTGGTGATGCGGACATCGGTGGGCGTGCCGCCGCAGAAGGGATGCAGGCTGCGGTCGAGCCGGGCATGCGCGAAGTCGAGCCCGGCGCGCCCGGCCATCTCGCGGCAGAGGGCCTCCTGCGCCGCCGCGGGGAACGGGCCCTCGGGCCGCAGGGCGGCGGGCCGGCGCGCCTGCCGCTCCTCGGCGCGCGGCAGGGCCTCGGCGAGGAAGCCCTCATAGGCGGCAAAGACCGGCTCCACATCGGCCGCCGTGATGCCGCGCTGGTAGCCCTCCATCAGCGCGTCATAGGGCGCGAGGCCGGTGACGGCGGCCAGCGCCGCCGCCGTCTCCCGCTGCAGCCGCACCACCTCCTCCAGGAAGGGCCGGACGCGGGCGAAATCCGAGGCGGCCCGGGCCTCGCGCCAGACCGTCTCGCAGGCGGCATTGGCGCAGCTGCTGGCCTCCACCAAGGCGGTCGGCAGGGCGGTGGCGCGGGACTGGGCCTGGCGCATCAGGGCCAGGTTGGCGGCGTCCCACTCGCCCTCCGCCTCTGCCTGGGCCAGATCATCGGCCAGGGCCGGCGCCGTCAGCAGCTCGTGCGCCAGCCCGGCCAGGGTGGCGAGCTGCTCGCCCCGCGCGGCGGCGCCCCCGGGCGGCATCACCGCGGCCGCGTCCCAGTGCAGCATGGCCTGCGCCTCGCCGATCAGGGCGATGCGGGCGAAGCGGTCCTTCAGCCGGGCGTAGGCGGTGGTGGCATGGCTCATGCGACGGGTTCCTTCAGGCGGGCGCGGGCCCAGGCGATGAACACGCCCACCAGGGCCAGCGCCAGCCCGTACCAGGTGACGACATAGCCGAGATGGTTGTTCGGCGGCTGCGGGAGGTGCCGCGCCGGCTGCGGCAGGGCGCGCGAGGGCGGGCCCGACGGTGCGAGGGCGACCAGGGCGAAAGGCGGCATCTCCGGCAGGCCCAGGGCGGGACCGATGACCGAGAGGTCGAGCGTGTAGAAGCGCCGCGCCGCCGGATCGTCGGTGGCGCTCAGCGCGCCGCGCGGCTCGCTGGGGCGCAGATAGCCCTCGATCCGCACCTCGCCCCCGGGGCGGTCGACCGGCCGGTCGCGCTCGAGCGGCACCCAGCCGCGATTGACCAGCACCGGAGGTCCCTCGGCGCGCAGCAGGGGGGTCAGCAACTGCGCACCCAGCACGGCGTCCCGCACCTCCAGTCCCAGCAAGGCCTCGCGCTCATGCAGGAAGCGGCCGGTGACATGGAACCGGGCCCAGGGCTCGGGGTCGGCGGTCAGCGGCCGCGCCGGGCCGGCCTGGGCGGCGGCGAAGCGGGCCAGCAGTTCGGTCTTCCAGTGCATCCGCTGCACCTGCCAGGTGCCGAGGCCGATCAGCAGGGCCAGGACCGGCAGGGTGACAAGGATGGGCACCACAAGGCGGCGCCAGCGCCCGCCGCTCATCGGGCGCGCCCGGACAGGGCCCCGGGCGAGGCCCCCGGGCGAGGCCGGGCGGGATCATGCGAAGAACAGGCCATGGCATCCATGAAAAAGGCCGGGCCGCGACTGGCGCGCCCGGCCGGAAGGGCCCCACCCGGCCGCCCCGCCCGGAGGCTCCGGAGCGCGGCGGCGGGCCGATGGCGGATCAGTGCTGGGCGATGACGCCGGCGCCCGCCACATAGATGCAGACGAAGAGGAACAGCCAGACCACGTCCACGAAGTGCCAGTACCAGGCGGCCGCCTCGAAGCCGAAATGGCGCTGCGGCGAGAAATGGCCCTTCCAGGCGCGGAACCAGCAGACCGCCAGGAAAATGGTGCCGACAATGACATGGAAGCCATGGAAGCCGGTGGCCAGGAAGAAGACCGAGGGATAGATGCCGCCGCCATGGAAGGCGAAGGGCGCCTCGGCATATTCCACCGCCTGGAAGAAGCTGAAGGAGATGCCCAGCAGCACGGTCAGGCCCAGGCCCTGTAACAGGCCCTTGCGGTCGTTCTCCAGCAGGGCGTGGTGCGCCCAGGTGACGGTGCAGCCGGAGAGCAGCAGGATCAGCGTGTTCAGCAGCGGCAGGCCGAAGGGATCGAAGGTGTGGATGCCCTCGGGCGGCCAGATCGCCTTGGCGGCCCCGGAGACATGCTCCGGATAGAGCGCGAAGTGGAACCAGGCCCAGAAGAAGGCGACGAAGAACATCACCTCGGAGGCGATGAACAGCATCATGCCGTAGCGCATGCCGAGCCGCACGACGGGCGTGTGGATGCCCGGCGTGCGGGCCTCCCGCACCACGTCGCGGAACCAGAAGAACATCGAGGTCAGGGTGCCGAGCAGCCCCAGGAAGAAGGCCCAGCGCACGCCATGCTGCGCCCAGAGGATGATGCCGAAGAGCAGCAGCCCGGCGGAGAAGGAGGAGACCAGCGGCCAGGGGCTGGGATCGACCAGGTGGTAGGGATGCTTGTTGGGAGGCGGGACTTCCGCGTCCAGGGTCGTGTTGCTGCTGGCCATGGTGCTTCCTGGGACTCGACTCAGGGGATTCGCGGAACGCCGCCCGCCGGGAGGGGCTGGCGGCGCCCGGTCAAACTCGTCGCATCAATCCTCAAAACGGCTTGCGGATCAAGTGCGTCACCGGGTCAGCGTGGGGCGCGCGGGGTCCGCCTCGCTCCATTTCCCGGCATGGGGCCCCGCCTTGGCCAGGGCGCCGGCGCGCTCCGCATCGGCCAGGGTGCGGAAGAAGGTGTAGCTCAGGGTGATCGTGCCGATGTCCCGCGTGTTGGGGTCCTCGGCGATCTTCGGATCGACCCAGAAGGAGATCGGCATCTCCACCTGCTGTCCGCCCTGCAGGGTCTGCTCGTCGAAGCAGAAGCAATGGACTTTATGGAAGTACGGCCCCGCCACCTCGGGGGTGACGTTGTAGGTCGAGATGCCGGTGCTCGGGCCCGCGGCCTGGCTGCGGGCGGTGTAGAAGGCGATGCCCTCCTCGCCCGCCCGCACGCGCATCGCGGTCTGGCCGGGCTGGAACTGCCACGGCAGGCCCGGATGGGTGGTGGCGTTGAAGCGGACGGTGATGCTCCGCCCGTCCGCGGCCCCCGGCGCCGCCGCGCTGTTGATGACCGGCGTGCCGCCATAGCCGGTGACGGCGCAGAACAGGGTGTAGAGCGGCACGGCGGCGAAGGAGAGGCCCAGCATGCCGCCGACGATGGCGGCGGCGCCAAGCGCGACCCGGCGGTTGCGGCGGGCGAGATCGGGGGTCATGCGCGCCCTTCCCTCATTCGGTGATCGACATGCGGGCCATGGCGATGAAGTAGAACAACGCCACCAGCCCCAGCAACACGGCCAGAATCGCCCAGTTGCGCCCGCGCCGGCGGCGGATGAAAGCCTGCTTCTCCTCTTCCGTCATGCCGGCCGGGCCGCCCCGCGAGGCCTTCGGGGGAGCGCTCACGGGCCGAAGACCAGCTTGTCCGCCGCCAGGGCGGCGAAGAGCATGAACAGGTAGATGATGGAGAAGCGGAAGGCGGCGCGCGCCGGGGCGTCGTTGGTCAGGCTGCGGCCGGCCTCGTCCTGCGCGTCGCGCCGCACCCGCCACATCGCCTCCAGGAAGAAGGCGCCCAGCACCAGCGCGGCGGCGCCATAGGCCAGGCCGGCCATGCCGAGCAGCGTGGGCAGCAGGCCGAGGGGCGCCAGCACCAGGGAGTAGAGCCATATCTGCCGCCGCGTCTCCCGTGCCCCGGCCACCACCGGCAGCATCGGCACGCCGGCGCGCTGGTAGTCGCCGCTGGCATAGAGCGAGAGGGCCCAGAAATGCGGCGGGGTCCAGACGAAGATGATGGCGAACATCACCAGCGCCTCGAGCGAGACCTGGCCGGTCACGGCGGCCCAGCCGATCACCGGCGGGAAGGCGCCCGCGGCGCCACCGATGACGATGTTCTGCGGCGTCCGCCGCTTCAGCCACATGGTGTAGACGAAGACGTAGAAGCCGATCGAGCCGGCCAGCACGGCGCCGGCGGTGAGGTTCACCGCCAGCCCCATCAGCAGCACCGAGGCGAGCGCCAGGACGATGCCGAAGGTCAGCGCCGCCTCGGGCCGGATGCGGCCGGCGGGGATCGGCCGGCGCGCCGTGCGCCGCATCACGGCGTCGATGTCGCGGTCGAACCACATGTTGATGGCGCCGGCGGCGCCGGCCGCGACGGCGATGCAGAGGATGGCGGTGGCGGCCAGCACGGGATGGAGTCCGCCCGGCGCCACGATGATGCCGACCAGCCCGGTGAAGACCACCAGCGACATGACGCGCGGCTTGAGCAGCGCCAGCCAGTCGCCGACCTCGCTCAGGTCAAGCTCGGCGGATGCGCCGAGGGGGGCCGAAGCCCCCCCCATACGGATCTCGGAATCGATCGCAGTCTCACTCATCAGCCGTATCGAACCTCAGCGGATGCGGGGCAGTTCATCGAAGGTGTGGAAGGGCGGCGGGGAGGAGACCTGCCATTCCAGCGTCGTGGCGCCCTCGCCCCAGGGATTGGCGGCGGCCACTTCCTTGCTGGTGAAGGTGCGCCAGCAGACATAGATGAAGACCAGGAAGGACGCCACCGAGATATAGGAGCCGAGGCTGGCGATCAGGTTCCAGCCGGCGAAGGCGTCCGGATAATCCGGGTAGCGGCGCGGCATGCCCTGGGCGCCCAGGAAGTGCATCGGGAAGAAGGTCAGGTTCACGCCGATGAAGGTCAGCCAGAAATGGATCTGGCCCCACTTCTCCGGGTACTGCTTCCCGCTCATCTTGCCGATCCAGTAGTAGAAGCCGGCATAGATGCCGAAGACGGCGCCGAGCGACAGCACGTAGTGGAAGTGCGCGATCACGTAGTAGGTGTTGTGCAGGATCGTGTCCACGCCGGCATTGGCCAGCTTCACGCCGGTCACGCCACCCATGGTGAACAGGAAGATGAAGCCGATGGCGAAGAGCATCGGCGTCTTGAAGGAGATGGAACCGCCCCACATGGTGGCGATCCAGGAGAAGATCTTGATGCCCGTGGGCACGGCGATGACCATGGTCGCGGCCATGAAATAGGCTCGCGTGTCCACCGAGATGCCGGAGGTGAACATGTGGTGCGCCCAGACCACGAAGCCGACCACGCCGATCGCCACCATGGCATAGGCCATGCCGAGATAGCCGAAGATCGGCTTGCGGCTGAAGGTGGAGAGCACGTGGGAGATGATGCCGAAGGCCGGCAGGATCATGATGTAGACTTCGGGATGGCCGAAGAACCAGAACAGGTGCTGGAACAGCACCGGGTCGCCGCCGCCGGCGGGGTCGAAGAAGGCCGTACCGAAGTTGCGGTCCGTGATCAGCATGGTGATGGCGCCGCCCAGCACCGGCACCGAGAGCAGCAGCAGGAAGGCGGTGACCAGCATCGACCAGACGAAGAGCGGCATCTTGTGCAGCGTCATGCCCGGGGCGCGCATGTTGAACACGGTGGTGATGAAGTTCGCCGCGCCCAGGATCGAGCTGGCGCCCGCCAGGTGCAGGCCGAACAGCGCCATGTCCGGGCCCATGCCGGCCTGGTAGGTGCTGTTGGACAGCGGCGGATAGAGCGTCCAGCCCGTGCCGGCGCCGCCGACGAAGAGGCTGCCCACCGTCAGCAGCAGGGCCGGGACCAGCAGCCAGAAGGAGATGTTGTTCAGCCGCGGGAAGGCCATGTCCGGCGCGCCGATCATGATCGGCAGGAAGTAGTTGCCGAAGCCTCCGATCAGCGCGGGCATGACGACATAGAACACCATCACCACGCCATGCGCGGTGACGGCGACGTTCCAGGCCTGGCCGCTGGCGAAGATCTGCATGCCCGGGGATTGCAGCTCGATCCGCATCAGCAGCGACAGGCCGATGCCGACAAAGGCCGCAGCCACCGCGAAGATCAGGTAGAGGATCCCGATGTCCTTGTGGTTGGTGCTGAAGAACCAGCGCGCCACGAAGCCGGGCGTGTGGTCGTGGTGGCCGTGATCCCCGTGGCCATGGGTGTCGTGCGTGTGTGACGCGGTCGCCATCTCTTGTCCGTCCCGCTCTCGAACCGTCTCGTGAACGCCGCCTTAGCGGCGCAGCTCCGCAACCAGGGCCTGGCCATCCGCCGGCGCGCCCGCATCGGCCGCGAAGCGCTGCTTGGCGCCGGCGACCCAGGCATCGAACTCCGCCTGCGGCACCGCCTTCACCACGATCGGCATGAACCAGTGGTTCTCGCCGCAGATCTGGTTGCACTGGCCATAGAAGGTGCCGACCTTGTCGGCCCGCATCCAGGTTTCCATGGTGCGGCCGGGGATCGTGTACTTCTGCACGCCGAGGCTCGGCACGAAGAAGCTGTGGATCACGTCCTGGCCGCTGGTGAGGATGCGGATGTTCTTGCCCACCGGCACGACCAGCGGCTCGTCCACCTCCAGCAGGCGCCGCTGGCCCGGCTTCAGGTCGGCCGTCTGCACCGGATAGCTGTCATAGGCGAAGTTGTCGTGGTCCGGGTAGGCGTAGTGCCAGTACCACTGCCGGCCGGTCACGCTGATGGTCAGCTCGGCGTCCCGCGTCCGGTCCTGGTAGTAGATCAGCCGGAAGGACGGAATGGCGATGACGATCAGGATCAGCACCGGCACGACCGTCCAGGCCACCTCCAGCAGGGTATGGTGGCTGGTGCGGGAGGGCACCGGGTTGGCCGAGGCGCGGAAGCGCCAGACCACGTAGGCCAGCAGCGCGCCCACGAAGATCGTGATGGCGACGATGATCCAGAGCACCAGCACGTTGAAGTCGTGGATGGCGTCCTTCAGCGGCCCACCGGCGCGCTGCAGGTCGATGCCCCAGGGCACCGGGGCCCCGATCATCGTATCCGGCGCCACAGTCGCCCCGGGCGCGGTGGCAGCCGGTGCCTGGGCCAGGGCAGGCGCCCCCTGCAGCAAGGAGACAGCCGCCACCCCGAAGGTGGCGGCGAAGCCCGCGAAGCGCGAAACGATCGACCGCCGCATTCCCTATCCCGTCCGCTCTCATCCCTATGCGCCCGCTCTCGTCGGACGCCGGCGCGCAGCGCGCCGAATCGAAGCCGGACCGCACCGCACGGTCCACCCTCCCCTTACCCCACAACCGCAGGGCAGGCATACCGCCGGACCATAGTCGCGCCTCCCCACCATGCACAAGGGAGGGCGGGGCGATGAGCCGGCCAGCGCCGCCGTCGCGGCCCCGTGCCGCGCCTTGAATCCGCTATCTGGAAAAGAGGGAAGCCCGGACCTGCCGCCCGGCCGCGCCCCGGGAGCGGGGCGGGCGCCGCCGCTCAGGCCGCGGCGAGCTTGGCGGGATCGGTCAGCGTCGCCGTGGCCGGCTCGGCGTTGCGCAGATGCACCAGGGTGAACAGGCCCGCCGGCGGGCAGGGCTGAATCGCCTCGACCTGGACCGCGTCGCGGTCGAACAGGTCACTGAAGGCGAAGTCGGGGTGCCAGCCAAGCACGCGGGAGAGCGGCGCCATGGTGCGCTCGACCCACCAGCGGGGCCCGCCCTCGGCGGCGAAATGGTTGACGAAGAGCAGGTGGCCGCCCGGCCGCACCACGCGCTGCATCTCCGCGAAGAGGCGCTTCGCGTCCGGCACGACGCTGGCGGTGAACATGGCCACGGCGATATCGAAGGCCCCGTTCTCGAAGGCCATCGACTCGGCATCCATCTCGAGCAGCCCCTCGACATGCGAGAGGCCCTCCTGCGCGACGCGCTCGCGGGCCTTCAGCAGCATGTCGCGCGAGAGGTCGATGCCCACCACGCGCTTCTCGGGCTTGTAGCGCGGCAGGGCGAGGCCGGTGCCGACACCCACCTCCAGCACGCGCGTGCCGGGAAGGCGGTTGACGGCGGCGACGGCCCTGCGGCGGCCATAGGAGGAGACACCGCCGAACACCGCGTCATAGACCCCCGCCCAGCGGCGATAGGCCTCCCTGACGGAGTTGGCGTCCAGCGCCGCCCGGGGATGATCCCGCAGAACGGCGTCATTCGAGGCGTGAACCGCTGGGTTTCGCGGTGATTCAAGTGTCGTGGCCATTCCCTGTCCTCGCGCCCGACCTCCGCTAGCCCCTCATGACTGCCGGCGCAAGCGCAAGAGTTTCCTCGGACCAGCAACGCCAGGTCACGCCGGGCGGTTGCGCCGCCCCCCATGTCCACTCGTGGGATCCACTCGCGGGCGGCGGATCCTAGCGCCGGCTTTGCGGCAGCGCCACCAATAGCCCGCCCAGCGTGATCACGGCGGCGCCCAGCAGGGTGAAGCGGTCGGGATGGTCGCCGAAGACCAGCATCGAGGCCAGCACGGCCCAGATCAGCTGGGTATAGGTCATCGGGGCCAGCAGGCTGGCCGGGGCGCGGGCGAAGGCGAGCACCAGCAGGGCATGCCCGGCGGCGCCGAAGACGCCCAGGGCCGCGAGGCCGAGCCAGCCCCAGCCCCCCGCCGGCCAGTGCCAGACGAAGGGCTGCGCCAGGGCGCTGGCCAGCGCGGCGGCGATGCCGGTATGCAGGATGGTGGTGCGCGGATCGTCGATGCTGGCCAGCTTGCGGGTCAGGATCTGGTAGACGGCGTAGAGCGCCGCCGTGCCGAGGGGCAGCAGGATCGCCCAGTGCGGCAGCGGCCCGCCGGTCAGGAAGGGCGGCCGCAGCGCCACCGCCACGCCCAGCAGGCCGATGCCGACACCGAGCCAGCGCCGCCGGCCGACCGTCTCCCCCAGCCACAGCGCGGCCAGCGCCACGGTCAGCAGGGGCGAGGCGAAGTTCACCGCCGTGGCATCGGCCAGCGACACCCGCGCCAGGGCCAGCGAGAAGAGGAAGTTGGCCGAGGCCAGGCAGAGGCTCCGCAGCGCCTGCAGCCCCGGTGCCCGCGAGCGCCAGGGCAGCGGCCCGCCGAACAGCCGCATGGCCAGGGCCACGAAGACGAGATGAAAGGCGAAACGCGCGAAAATGAGCTGCGGCACGGCGAAATGCGCGGTCATCAACTTGATGGTCGTGTCCAGCGCCACGAAGAAGGCGATGGCCACGATCTGCAGCGCGAGTCCCGTCAGGATGGGTGACATTCCCGGCCATCATGGCATTGGGAAACGGTCCTGTCAGTCCGGCGCCGTCCGGCACCGGCTTCAGGGGCGCAGGATGAATTCGGCGACCGCGGTGGAGGAGACGATCACATCTTCCGGCGCCGTCACCGGGGCCGGCGCGCCCTGGCCGCGCGCCGCCATGGCCATGGCCATCGGGCGCGGCACCGGCGAATCCGGCGCGTCGAGCCGCAGGTTGCGGATGCCGGCGACGCGCAGGCCGAGCTGCGCCGCCACCGCCTCGGCCCGCTGGCGCAGCGCCTCGATCGCCCTCCGGCCGGCCTCCTGCCGCGCCGCGGTCTGCTGCGCGCGGGAGAGTTGCCAGCCCAGCTGGGACATCGCCAGGCCCTGCCCCTGCAGCGCCCCGGCCAGTTCCAGCAGGGCGGGGGCATCGCCGCCGCGCAGGTTCAGGGCCTGGGAGGCGGTCCAGTTGCGGTTCTCCTCGTTGCGGCTGGTCCAGTAGCCGCCGGTGGTGGCGCGCACGCCGGCCACCGTCCGCGACTGCGCCAGCGCCTTCTCCATCAGCGTGTTGACCTGCGCCTGCACGGCGGCGGCGCTGGCGCTGCGCGCCTCGGCCCGCAGCGTCGCCCGCACCTCGTCCGGCGCGCGGCCGAGCTCGGCGGTCTCGGAGAGGATCAGCACCGTCTCCGCCGCGCCGGCGCTCTCCGCGCCAGGGTTAGGGCCGGGGCTGGAGCCGGAGCCGGGCGGCGGCACCGTGGCGCCCCCCTGCGCCAGGGCGGGGCCGGCGGCCAGCAGGCCGCACAGCAGCAGGAGGCCGGGACGGAAAAACGGGCGGGTCATGCTGGCGTCTCCCTGGTCATGCGCAAGCCGCCGGTATCGCTTTGGCGGGCGCCCCTGGAAAGCCCCTCTTCCCCCTGGCCCGGCGAAGCTCTGGTCAAGCCCGCGTGTCTGCTCTAGCCCCTGCCCCGGGACGAACATCACGACAGGACGGGCCGCGCCGGCCCCGGAGACGCCCGATGAACCCCGCCGACCGCCTGCCGGACCTGAACCTGCTGCGTCTTTTCGTGGCGCTGGTGGAGGAGCGGCATGTCACCCGCGCCGGGGAGCGGCTCTTCCTCTCGCAGCCGGCCGCCTCGGGCGGGCTGAAGCGGCTGCGCGAGATCTTCCAGGACCCGCTGCTGGTGCGGGAGGGGCAGGAGCTGCGCCTGACCAGCCGCGCCCAGGACCTTCACGCCGTGATCGCGCCGCGGCTCGCCGCCCTGACGGCCGGCATCGCCGCGGCCACGCCCTTCGAGCCCTCGCGCGATGCCCGCAGCTTCCGCATCGGCTGCTCCGACGCCGTGGGCTTCGCCATCCTGCCGCCGCTGATGGCCCGGCTGCGGCAGGAGGCGCCTCTCTGCGGGCTGGCGATCCGCATCGGCGACTTCCGCACCCTGCCCGGCTGGCTCGCGCATGGCGAGATCGACCTGGCCCTGGGCTATCTGGGCGACGAGTTGCCGGCCAATGCGCGCATCCGCGTGCTGCGCCATTCCGGCTGGCTCATCCTGCGCGATCCCGCCACCCCCTCCGTCGCCGGGATCGACGCCTACTGCGCCCGCCCGCACGTGCTGGTCACGCCACGCGGCGACATGAGCGGCTTCGTCGACGCGGTGCTGCGCCAGCAGGGCCGCAGCCGGCGCGTGGTGCTGAGCATCAGCTCCTTCGGCCTCCTCTCCGCC
The DNA here is from genome assembly GCF_049340465.1 of Pseudoroseomonas sp. WGS1072. Taxonomy (NCBI): domain Bacteria; kingdom Pseudomonadati; phylum Pseudomonadota; class Alphaproteobacteria; order Acetobacterales; family Acetobacteraceae; genus Pseudoroseomonas; species Pseudoroseomonas sp. WGS1072. The sequence continues at coordinate 710,465 of NZ_JBMPSU010000001.1, forward strand.
GCCCTGCCCGGCACCGACCTGGTGACCACGGTGCCGGACTTCGTCGGCCAGCGGCTGGCGGCGCGCGCCGGCCTGGCCACGGAAGTGCCGCCCGTGGCGCCCGACATCATCGCCAATTCCATCGCCTGGAGCGATTCGCAGGACCGCGACCCGGCCGAACGCTGGTTCCGCCAGCTGGTCATCGAGACCTTCGAGGGCACCTTCCCCCGCTGATCCCGCTCTCGGCCGGTCCCGCGCCGGCCCCTTCCTGGAACGCCGCATGCCGCTCTGGATCGCCGTCACCCTCTCCGCCGCCCTGCTGCAGACCTGGCGCACCGCGCTCCAGCAGAAGCTGCGCGGCCAGCTTTCCGTGAACGGCGCGGGCGTGGTCCGCTACCTCTACGGCGTGCCGGTCGGGCTGCTCCTGCTGCTGGCCTATGCGGCGGCGACCGGCGCGCTCGGTGCCCTGCCGGCGCCGACCCTGACCTTCCTGGCCTTCGTGGCGCTGGGCGGGCTGACGCAGATCCTCGGCACCAACCTGCTGATCCTCTCCTTCGGCGCGCGCGGCTTCGCCGTCGGCACCGCCTATGCCAAGACCGAGGCGGTGCAGGGCGCGATCCTGGCCCTGGTGCTGCTCGGCGAGCACCTCTCCGCCCTGTCCTGGCTCGGCATCGCCATCGGCGTGGGGGGCGTGCTCTATCTCTCCCTCGCGGGTCGGGAGATGTCGCCGCGCGGGCTGCTGCAGGCGACGCTGCAGCCGGCGGCGCTCTACGGGCTGGGCGCCGGCACCGGCTTCGCCCTCACCGCCGTGCTGATCAAGGCCGCCAATCAGGAGCTGGCGCATCCCGACCCGATCCTGCGCGCGCTGGTCACGCTGGTGGTGGCCAACATCCTGCAGACCGTCATGCAGGGCGGCTGGCTGGCGCTGAAGGAGCCGGAGCAGTTCCGCGCCGTCTTCCGCACCTGGCGCGACAGCCTGCCGGTCGGCGCGCTCTCGGCCTGCGGCTCGGCCTGCTGGTTCGCCGGCTTCGCCCTCGCTCCCGTGGCCATGGTGCGCGCCCTGGGCCAGACCGAGATCCTCTTCACCCTGCTGTTCAGCCGCTTCTATCTGAAGGAGACGCTGAAGCGCGCCGAGGTGATCGGCGCGATGACGGTGGTGGCCGGGGTGGTGCTGGTGCTGCTGGGGCGGTGAGGCCGCCGCCTCAGAAGGGCAGCGGCCGCCGGTCCGGCGCCACCCAGCCGCGCCGCGCGGCGACCGAGAACAGCCGCTCCCGCGTCCAGTAGGCCAGCGGCCAGTCCCTGTCGCCGAGTTCCGAGGCCAGCAGCGCGCGCAGCAGGGCGGCGAGCGGCAGGCCCGGCCGGGCGGCGCGGAAGGCCAGGGCGGCGCGCAGCGAGGCCTGGGTGATGGTCTCGTGGTATCCACCACTGTCACCGTTCGCCACGCCGCAGGCCAGGTTGTAGGCCCGGATCAGCTCCGGCATGTCGCGCGCCGGGCAACGCTCGAGGATCCAGAGGGCGGCGGCGAAGTGCGCCGCGTGGGTCCACTCCGCCCGGGGCAGGCTGCGGTCCAGCAGGCCGCGGCCGATCCGGTCGATCGCGGCCTCGCCGAGTTCAGGATGGTGGAGGGTCATGGCGGGCTCCTGGAAGGTCAGGGGCCGGCGGGGGCGCTGGGCGGCGCATGGGGAAACCCCGCCGGTGCGTGGCGGGGCTGAACGGCGCGGGAGGCCGGGATGGAAGGCGGAGGCTCAGGCCCCCGCCGGCGCTCCTCCGGCATTCCAAGCGCGCGCCAGGGCCGCCGGAGAGCGGCCCTGTCGTTGCGCGAGGAGGAGGAAGCGGGACAGCATGGCTGAAGCCTAGCCAGTCCTCGCGCCGTGCCGCAACGATATTCCCCTCCTACCCGCCACGGATGGCATCGCGGCGGGAGAGGCGACCGCCGCCGCGCTAGGCCGGCCTCTCCCCCCTCCCATGCGCCGGGTCGGCGGCCTCCCTCCCATGCGCCGGGTCGGCGCAATGCCCATGCTCGAAGTCGGCCAGCGTCTCGAGGATGCGGCAGTCGGCGGCTGGGCCGCCGGCGCAGGAGGCCGCCATCTGCGTCAGTTCCGCCCGCAACGCGGCGAGGCGTCGCAGCCGCGAGTCGATCTCCTCGATCTGCGCCAGGGCCAGGGCATGCGCCTCCCTGCAGGCGTCGCGCGGCCGCCCCGCCAGGCCCAGCAGGCCGCGGACGGCCGGCATGCCGAAGCCCAGCTCCCGCGCGTGGCGGATGAAGCCCAGGCGGCGCAGATGATCGTCGCCATAGACGCGATGCCCGCCCTCGCTGCGCGCCGGCGCCGGCAGGAGGCCCTCCTGCTCGTACCAGCGGATGGTGGTCGCCTTCACCCCGGTCCGCCGCGCCAGATCGCCGATGGACCAGCGTGGCGCCGCCCGCCGCACCTCCTGCATGCTCCGCCTCTCCTCAGGCCCGGACCGATCCTCCGGCCGCGGGGGTCTTGAACCTCCAGTCGCTGGAGGTCCCACATCTGGGCAGGGCCTTCTGGAAGGACAAGCGATGGCATCGACGGGCAGGGCCGCGTGGCGGGTGGAGGGGATGGATTGCGCCGGCTGCGTCGCCAAGGTGAAGCGGGCGGTGGAACGCCTGCCCGGGGTCTCGGCGGTCGAGGTCAACCTGATGACCGAGCGGCTCTCCGCCGAGCTGGAGCCGCGGGCCAGCCCCGAGGGCGTGCGGCGGCAGGTCGAGGCGCTCGGCTATCGCGTCTCGCCCCTGCCCGGCGATGCCGCGCCACCGGCGGCGCATCCCGAACATGACCACAGCCATGACCACGCCAGCCATCACCACGGGCATGACCACGCCGGACATGACCATGGGCATGGGCACCATCACGACGATCCCGCCGATGCCAACCGCCCCTGGTACGCCACCGGCAAGGCCCGGCTGGTCTTCCTGCTCGGCGCGCTGGTGGCCGGCGCCTGGATCGCCGCGCATCTCCTGCCCGGACTGGCCGGCCCGCTCTATCTCGCCGCCACCCTCGTCGCGCTGATCCCCTTCGGCCGCCGCGCCCTGGCGCTCGCCCGCGCCGGCAGCCCCTTCAGCATCGAGACGCTGATGGTCACCGCCGCCCTCGGGGCCAGCGTGATCGGCGCGGCGGCGGAGGCGGCGATGGTGGTCTTCCTCTTCGCCCTGGGCGAGCTGCTGGAGGGTGTCGCCGCCGGCCGCGCCCGCGCCGGCATCCAGGCGCTGGTCGCGCTGATGCCGCGCGAGGCCCGGCGCGAGGCGGCCGGCGGCGCCGTCGCCACCGTCCCCGCCGCCGGCCTCGCCCCGGGTGACATCGTCCTGGTGCGCCCCGGCGAGCGCATTCCCTGCGACGCCACCATCCTCGAGGGCCGGGCGGCGCTGGACGAAAGCCCGGTGACCGGCGAATCCATCCCCGTGACGCGCGGCCCGGGCGACGCGGTGGTGGCCGGCGCCATCAGCACCGACGGCGCGCTGCGCCTCCGCGTCACCCACGCGGCCGGCGAGAGCACCCTGTCCCGCATCGCCGCCATGGTGGCCGAGGCCAGCGCCAGCCGGGGCCGCACCCAGCGCTTCATCGAGCGCTTCAGCGCCTGGTGGACGCCCGGCGCCATGGCGGTCTCGGCCCTCGTCATCCTGGCGCCGCCGCTGCTGGCCGGCGGCGACTGGGCCACCTGGCTCTACCGGGGCCTCGCCCTGCTGCTGGTGGCCTGTCCCTGCGCCCTGGTCATCTCGGTGCCCGCCGCCATGGCCTCCGGCCTCTCCGCCGGGGCGCGGCGCGGGCTGCTGGTCAAGGGCGGCGAGGCGCTGGAGGCGATCGGCGGCGCCCGCACCGTCGCCTTCGACAAGACCGGGACGCTGACCGAGGGGCAGCCGCGCGTCACCGCCCTGCGGCCGGCGGAGGGGGTGGCGGAGGCGGAGCTGCTGCGCCTCGCGGCGGCGGTGGAGAGCGGCTCGGCGCATCCGCTGGCCCGCGCCGTCCTGGCCGAGGCCGCGGCGCGCGGCCTGGTCCCGTCGCCGGCGCGCGAGGCCCGGGCGATCCCCGGCCAGGCCGTGACCGCCGTGGTCGAGGGCCGGCGCCTCGGCCTTGGCAGCCCGGCCTGGGCCGGAGCCGCCATTTCCTCCGCCACTTCCTCCCCCTGGGCCGAGGCCACGCTCCGGCTGGAGGAGGAGGGCCAGACGGTGACGGTGCTGATGGAGGAGGCGCGCGTGCTCGGCCTGATCGCGCTGCGCGACGAGCCGCGGCCGGATGCCGCGGAGGGCCTCGCCGCGCTGCGCCGCCAGGGCCTCGAGGCGGTGATGCTGACGGGCGACAATCCGCGCACCGGCGCCGCCATCGGCGCGGCGCTCGGCGTGGCCGTGCGGGCCGGGCTGCGGCCGGAGGACAAGCTGCGCGAGATCGCCACGCGGCGCGCGGCCGGGCCGGTGCTGATGGTGGGAGACGGCATCAACGACGCCCCGGCGCTCGCCGCCGCCACCGCCGGCATCGCCATGGGCGGCGGCACCGACGTGGCGCTGGAGGCCGCCGATGCGGCGCTGCTGCGCGGCCGCGTCTCCGGCGTCGCCGAGCTGGTGGCGCTGTCCCGCGCGACGCTGGCCAATGTGCGGCAGAACGTGGCGCTCGCGGTGGGCCTGAAGCTGGTCTTCCTGCTGACCACCGTGACCGGCGCGACCGGGCTCTGGGCGGCGATCCTGGCGGATACCGGCGCCACCGTCCTGGTGACGCTCAACGCCCTACGGCTGCTGCGCTGGCGGCCCTAGAGCATTTGTTTTCGCGAGCATCTTCACCCGATCCGGCGATTCCGCCCGATCGGGATCTGCCTGGCCGCGGGGGATTCGACATGCGGATGTCATTCCCTTGTCATTCCGCTGTCACGGGTGCCCTCTATACGCCGCCGCATTGCGATAGGGCGACGGATGCTTCAGCTGGAAAACCTCTCGCGCCGCTTCGGCGCCACGGCGGCGGTGCAGGATGTGAGCCTGACGATTCCGGCTGGTCAGATGGTCGGCGTCATCGGCCGCTCGGGCGCCGGCAAGTCCACCCTGCTGCGCATGATCAACCGGCTGACCGAACCCTCCAGCGGCCGCATCCTGCATGACGGCGCCGATGTCACGGCGTTGCGCGGCCAGGCGCTGCGCGACTGGCGCACCCGCTGCGGCATGATCTTCCAGCAGTTCAACCTCGTGCAGCGGCTCGACGTGCTGACCAACGTCCTGGTGGGCCGGCTCAACCACCATCCCGGCCTGCTCGGCACGCTGACCACCCTGTTCAAGCATTTCCCGGCCGAGGAGCGCGCCATGGCGCTCGCCGCGCTGGATCGCTTCGATCTGGCTGACCAGGCGCTGCAGCGCGCCGACACCCTCTCGGGCGGTCAGCAGCAGCGCGTCGCCATCGCGCGCGTGCTGATGCAGGAGCCGCGCCTGATCCTGGCCGACGAGCCGGTGGCCAGCCTGGATCCGCGCAATTCCCGCACCGTCATGGAGGCCCTGCGCGACGTGAACCGGCGCGACGGCATCACCGTGCTCTGCAACCTGCACCACCTCGAGATTGCCCGCGACTATTGCGACCGGATCATCGCCATGCAGGCCGGCCGGGTGATGTTCGACGGGCCGCCCGCCGGCCTCACCGCCGCGAAGCTGCGGGAGATCTACGGCGTGTCCGAGGCCGAGTTCGATGAGCAGAGCCTGATGGAGCCGGCACGCAGGCCGGCGCACGGGCCTGAAACCAGCCAGGCGGCCGCCTTCACCGCCTGAGAGATCCGCGCCGCCTTCCCGCCGGGAAGGCCGGACGCCTCCAAGGAGACCGATGATGATCACGCGTCGCACGCTGGCCGGCCTCGTGGCCGGCACCGCCCTGCTGCCCGCTGCCCTGCGCGCCCAGCAGGCGCCCGTCGCCATGCCCGCCACCGGCGAGCGCCCCTGGGCGAAGGAGGTCCCGCAGATCCGCATCGGCCTGCTCGGCGGCGAGAACGAATCCGACCGCCTGGGCCGCTTCGATGCCTATCGCAAGCTGATCGAGGACACCTTCAAGGTGCCGACCCGCCTCTTCCCGGCGGCCGATTATGCCGGCGTGATGCAGGCCTTCTCGGCCGGGCAGATCGAGGCCTCCTCCATGGGCGCCTCCGGCTATGCCGGCGTCTGGCTCGACACCAATGGCGCGGTGGAGCCGCTGGTGGTGCCGCTGGAGAGCGACGGCTCCTCCTCCTACATCTCGGTGATGGTGACGCGGAAGGATTCCGGCATCACCTCGCTCGAACAGATGAAGGGCCGGTCGCTGGCCTGGGCCGATCCGAACTCGACCTCCGGCTACCTCATCCCGCGGTCGGAGTTGCGCAACGACGGCATCGACATCAACAGCTTCTTCTCCCGCACCGGCTTCGCCGGCGGGCATGAGCAGGGTGTCGTCGCGGTGCTGCAGAAGCAGTACGACGCCTGCTGCACCTGGGCCTCGGGCATCGGCGACCAGAGCAAGGGCTTCTCCCGCGGCAACCTCCAGGCGATGGTGGAGAAGGGCATGCTGAACATGGCCGACCTCAACCTGATCTGGAAGTCGCGCCCGATCCCGAACGGCCCGCTGGTGGTGCGCAAGGCCCTGCCGGCCGCCTTCAGGGAGGACTTCACCAACTTCCACCTGGCGCTGCCCGACAGCCACCCGAAGATCTACGCCGACATCGAGCGCGGCGGCGGCAAGGGCTATGTCCGCGTCACGCACGAGATGTTCGCGCCGATCGTCCAGCTGCGCCGCGACGAGGCCGCCGAGCGCCGCCGCCGGAGCTGATCCCGCACGGGGCCGCCGGCCCCTCGCCTCCCCGCCAGGGGCCGGGCGGCATCGCCGGAAGCGCGATGCCGCCCGGACACCATCTGACCTACAACCATCCGCTCGGGCGCCCTTCCGATCCTTCCTCCATCCTCCGGGGCGCCGCAGCGGAGCCGAGACATGCAGCCCAGCCGACGCCACCTCACCGCCCTCGCCGCCGCCGCGCTGCTGGCCTCGCCCCGCTCCGCGCGGGCGCAGCGGAGGAGCGCGGATGGCGATGTCGCCTTCCCCGCCCCCGGCCGCCGGCCCTGGGCCGGGCAGGTGCCACGCCTCGGCATCGCGCTGATGGGCGGCGAGAACGAGGTGGACCGCCTGGCGCGCTTCGACGGCTACCGCGCGCTGATGGAAGCGACTTTCGGCGTGCCGGTGCGGGTCTATCCCTCGGGCGACTATGCCGGTGTCATGCAGGCCTTCGCGGCGGGGCAGGTGGAGATCGCCTCGCTCGGCGCCTCCGCCTATGCCGGCGCCTGGCTCGACACGAAGGGCGGCGTCGAGCCGCTGGTGGTGCCGGAGCAGGAGGACGGCTCCATCGGCTATCTCGCCGTGATGGTGGCGCGGGCCGATGCCGGCATCCAGGACCTCGCCGGCATGCGGGGCCGCTCGCTCGCCTGGGCCGATCCGAATTCCGCCAGCGGCTACCTGCTGCCGCGCGCCGCGCTGCGCCGCCAGGGCATCGATATCGACCGCTATTTCTCCCGCACCGGCTTCGCCGGCGGGCACGAGCAGGCCGTCGTCGCCGTGCTGCAGAAGCAGTATGACGCCTGCTGCACCTGGGCCTCGGGCCAGGGCGACGCGGCGCGCGGCTTCACCCGCGGCAATCTCCGCGCCATGGTGGACAAGGGCATGCTCGACATGCGCGACGTCCGCCTCATCTGGCGCTCCGAGCCGATCGCCACCGGGCCGATCACCGTCCGCGCCGACCTGCCGGACGCGCTGAAGCGCGACCTGCTGCAATTCTTCCTCGCCCTGCCCCGCGCGCATCCCGAGATCTACCGCCAGATCAGCCGTGGCGAGGGCACCGGCTACCGCGAGGCGCGGCACGCCGACTACCAGCTCTTCATCGACCTCAGACAGGAGGAGGCGGCGGCCCGGCGCCGCCGCGGATAGCATGCACGCCATCGCCGCCCATCTGCCGGCGGTGCGACGCGGGGAGGAGGCCTATCGTGACCTCCGCCGCCAGCGCCGCGTCCGGACCGCCCTCGGCCTCGCCCTTCTCCTCGCCGGCCTGCTGGCGGCGGGCTGGATGAGCGAGTTCCATCCCGCCACCCTGCTCGCCGGCCTGCCGCGCATCGGCGAGTATTTCGGCCGCATCCTGCCCACGCTGCGCTGGGACGCGCTGTTCTCCGGCGTGGAGACGGAGGGCAGCCTGGCCTTCTGGTTCTACCGCCTCGACACCTGGGCGCTGCTGCTGCTGCAGACGGCGCAGATGGCGGCCCTGGCGACGCTCTCCGGCGCCGCGGTGGCGCTGCTGCTGGCCTTCCCGGCGGCGCGCAACATCGCGCCCAACGCCTGGGCGCACCAGATCACCCGGCGCGGGCTGGAGGCGACGCGCACCATCCCCGAGATCGTCTACGCGCTGATCTTCGTCTGGGCCTTCGGCGTCGGGCCCCTGGCCGGCATCCTGGCGATCGCCATCCACACCGCCGGCGCGCTGGGCAAGCTGTTCTCGGAGGTGATCGAGAACACCGAGATGCAGGCCTGGGACGGGCTGCGCGCCTCCGGCGCCAACTGGGCCCAGGCCTGCCGCTACGCCGTGCTGCCGCAGGTCGCGCCGAACCTCGTCAGCTACGCGCTGCTGCGCTTCGAGATCAATGTGCGCGGCGCCAGCGTCATCGGCTTCGTCGGCGCCGGCGGCATCGGGCAGGAGCTCTATCAGGTGATCGCCTTCAACTACTACGAGGAGATCAGCGCCATCGTGCTGCTCATCGTCCTCACCGTCATGCTGATCGACCTGGTCTCCGAGCGGCTCCGCCACCGCCTCATCGATACCGCGGGAGAGCGCTGAGATGTCCGCCTCGATCGCCGACTGGAAACGCAGCCACCCCCGCGCCTTCGGGCCGACGCCGATGGGCCGGACGCTGCGCTGGGCGGGCAGCGCCGCCTTCCTGGCCTGGCTCGCCTGGAGCCTCTGGCTGTTCGACATCACGCCCGCGCGGCTGTGGAACGGCCTGTCCGGCCTCTTCACCATCCTGCGGCTGATGGTGCCGCCGAGCCCCGGCGAGCTCTGGCTCGACATCCTGAAGGGCATGGCGGAAAGCGTCGCCATGGCCTTCCTCGGCACCGTCCTGGCCGCGCTGGTCGCCGTGCCGCTCGGCTTCCTCGGCGCGCGCAACGTCATCACCGTGACCCTGCTGCGCTTCTCGCTGCGCCGCGTCTTCGACGGCATCCGCGGCGTCGACCAGCTGATCTGGGCGCTGGCCTATGTGCGCGCCGTGGGCCTCGGCCCGCTGGCCGGCGTGCTGGCCATCTTCACCAGCGACCTCGCCGTGCTGGCCAAGCTCTACGCCGAGGCGATCGAGAATGCCGAGAAGCGGCAGAGCGAGGGCGTCATCGCCGCCGGCGGCGGGCGGCTGCATGCCCTGCGCTATGGCGTGCTGCCGCAGGTGCTGCCGGTGATGCTGGCGCAGGCGCTCTACTTCTTCGAGAGCAACACCCGCTCGGCGGCCATCCTTGGCGTGGTCGGCGCCGGCGGCATCGGCCTGCAGATCGCCGAGCGCATCAAGGTGCGGCACTGGGACGAGGTGGCCTTCATCATCATCCTGATGGTGCTGACCGTCGCCGCCATCGACGCGCTCTCCGGCATGGTGCGGCGCCGGCTGATCGGCCGGCGCGAGGCGGCGGTGGGCTGAGCCCGCCCGCCCCGGAACGGCGAAGGGCCCGGGAGGACGGCTCCCGGGCCCTTCGCGCATCCTCTCCCAGGGTGGGCTCGCGTCAGGCGGCATCCTCACGGCGGTCGCGCGCCTTCACATAGGCGACGGCGGCATGCTCGGGGCAATAGGGCTTCCCGGGGATGGCCTCTGCCGTGCAGAAGCGGAACTCCGGCGTGCCCGGCTCGCCGATGGGCCAGCAGCAGCTGCGGCCGCCGCTGCGCTGGAAGGGCCGCACGACCGCGGTGGCGGGAGCCGGCACCGCGCGGCGCGGCGGGGCGGCACGGGGCACCGCCAGTTCCGGTGCGGCCACCAGCGGACGGGTGGCCGGGGCCAGGGTGGTCGTCGCCATGAGAGGCGTGGGAGCGGGGGGCGGCGCGGGCGGCGGCGGCGCGGGCGGCGGCGGCGCGGGCCTTTCGGCCACGGGCGGCTGCACCGGCGCGGCCGCGACAACCTGGGAGCGCGCCGGGGGGGCTTCCGTCGCTTCGCGGCGGATCGGGCTCGGGCGCGCCGGCAGGTTCAGGCGATGCGCCTTGCCGACCACGGCATTCTTGGAGATCCCCATCCGCCGGCCGATCTCGGCCGTCGAATGGCCCTCCGCCCAAAGGGCGCGCAAGGCATCGATCGCTTCCGCTGTCCAGTCCATTACCGGCCTCCTACTACCAGATACGGTAGTGAAACCCAGGGGGGCGGCACAAGATGCGGATTGGCGAACGACTCCGAAAACTTGTGGAAAACCACGCGCGCAAGTGAAAAGGCGCCAATCCCGACGATGTTATCCCGTCGCCGGCGCCAGAAATCGCGCCCGCACGATCAGAACAGGAGGCCTTTGCGCAGAAGTCCATGCACGCCTTTCTCCCCATTTACTGTCTGAGTGACGTGAAAATCGACAGCCAGGGAGCAAAATTGATACGCATCCGCCGCGCTCAGGCGACTGCGGGAGGTAATGAAGGCGATCATCTCGCGCAAGGCCTGCTTCATCGCCAGATCCAGATCCTCATGGATGCCCATGCTGATGAAATGCGTCGGCGTCTCGGCGCGCGGGAAGCCCAGGACCGGGGCCCGCTGCCCGCCCCCCTTCAGCAGGGAGAGCCGGAAATGCCCCGTCAGGCACATCTCCAGCGCCGTCACGCAGACCTCGCCATCGCCCTGCACGCCGTGGCCGTCACCGGCGCTGAACAGCGCGCCCGGGCGGTGCACCGGCAGGTAGAGGGTGCTGCCCGCCACCAGTTCCTTGTTGTCCAGGTTGCCGCCATGCGCGCGCGGCTCCTTGGTCGAGATCTGCCCCCATTCGCCCGGCGGCGCCACGCCCATGACGCCGAAGAAGGGCGAGAGCGGCAGGGTCAGGCCGCCCTGCCCCGCGGCATCCGGCTCGGGCCCGAAGGGAAGGCGGCAGGTCATCGCGGCGCGGTCCACCGGGATGTGCACCAGGCGGCGATAGGGGAAATCCTCCGGCAGGGTGCCGACCAGCGGCCGGAAGTGGTTGTAGCCCCAGTCCGCGCCCAGCTCGATCGCCTCGATGTCGATACGCAGGCAATCGCCCGGCTCGGCGCCCTCCACCGCCACCGGCCCGGTGACGAGGTGCGGACCGAGGCGCGGCAGGCGGCCCTCCGCCACCGCCGCGTGGATCGCCCGCAGCGCCGGCGGGATCTCCAGGCCGCTCCGCGCGGGCGGCATCACCTCGGCCGGGCCGGAGACGCATTGCATGACGACCAGATCGCCCGAGGCGACGGTCAGCACCGGCGCGAAGGCGGCATCGAAGGCGCCGAAGCGGACCGTCTCCGGACTGGCGTCGAGATGATGGGTGGCGGGCATGGCGGGGCTCCTCTGCGGCACCGCAGCTTCCGGGCGGGCCGCCTCGCGGTCAACCGGCCTCGGGCCCGCAAAGACTACCCCTCCAGGAAGCCGCCCGACTGGCGCTTCCACAGCCGGGCATAGGCACCGTCCCGGGCCAGCAGTTCGTCGTGGCTGCCCTGCTCGACCACGCGCCCCTCCTCCAGCACCACCAGCCTGTCCATGCTGGCCAGCGTGGACAGGCGATGGGCGATGGCGATCACCGTCTTGCCCGCCATGAGCCGCGCCAGCTGGCCCTGGATCGCCGCCTCCACCTCGGAATCGAGGGCGCTGGTGGCCTCGTCCAGCACCAGGATCGGCGCATCCTTGAGCAGCACGCGGGCGATGGCCACGCGCTGCCGCTGCCCGCCCGAGAGCTTCACGCCGCGCTCGCCGGCATGCGCGTCGTAGCCGCTGCGGCCCCGCCAGTCGCGCAGGTCGCGGATGAAGCCGTCCGCCTCGGCCAGGCGCGCCGCGGCCTCCACCTCGGCCTGGCTGGCGCGCGGCCGGCCGTAGCGGATGTTGTCGCGGATCGAGCGGTGCAGCAGGGCGGTGTCCTGCGTCACCACGCCGATGGCGCCGCGCAGGCTCTCCTGCGTGACGCCGGCGATGTCCTGCCCGTCGATCAGGATGCGCCCACCCTCGGGCGCGAAGAAGCGCAGCAGCAGGTTGATCGCCGTCGTTTTGCCGGCGCCGGAATGCCCGACCAGCCCGACCCGCTCGCCGGCCCGCACCGTCAGATCGAAGTCGCGCAGCACGCCGCGCGTGCCGCCATAGGCGAAGCGCACATGCTCGAAGCGGATCTCGCCCCGCGCCACCACGAGCGGCCGCGCATCGGGCGCGTCGGCGGCGGTGGGCGGCACCGCGATGCTGCCGCTCGCCTCCTGCACCACGCCCAGGTTCTCGAAGATGCCGGCGACGTTGAAGGCGACCCAGCCGGAGATATTGGCGATCTGCCAGGCCATGGGCAGCGCCGCCGCCACCAGCCCCACGGTGATGACGCCGCGGTCCCACAGCGTCAGCGCGATCGCCGCCATGGCCACCAGCATGGCGGCGTTCAGGCTGGAGAGCAGCAGGCCGTTCAGGGTGATCAGCCGCATCTGGCGCTGGAAGGCGGCGTTCAGCCCGAGCACGCCCTCGCGCACGAAGGCGTCCTCGTCCTCGGCGCGGGCGAAGAGCTTCAGGGTCAGGATATTGGTGTAGCTGTCGACGATGCGGCCGGTGAGCAGGCTGCGCTGCTCGGAGGCCGCCCTGGCGCGGTCGCGCAGGCGCGGCACGATGAAGCGCAGCAGGGCGCAATAGGCGGCGAACCAGACCAGGATCGGCAGCGCCAGCCAGAGGTCGGCGGTGGCCAGGTAGATCACCGCGCCGGTCCCGTAGACCAGGATGTACCAGACCGCGTTGACCGACTGCACCACGCTCTCCCGCAGCGCCGGCCCGGCCTGCATGACGCGGTTGGCGATGCGGCCGGCGAAATCCTCCTGGAAGAAGGCCCAGCCCTGGCGCACCACGTGCCAGTGGCTCTGCCAGCGGATCATGCTGGTGACGCCGGCATTGATCGCCATCTGCCCGACCAGGTTCTGCGCCAGGATGGCCAGCGGCCGGCCGATCAGCAGCACGGCCGCCATGCCGAGCAGCGCGGGCCAGCTTTCCGCGAAGAGCCGCCCCGGCTCGTGCTCCGCCAGAAGGCCCACGACGCGGCCGATGAAGACCGGGATCAGCGCGTCGAGCAGCGCCACCGCCAGGCCGGCCCCGAAGAGAAGGGCGAAGAGCAGGCGCGCCTGGCGGACGAAGTACCAGTAGAAGCCGAGCAGCCCGGGTGGCGGCGGCGCCTCCGGCACCGGCGTGCCGAGCCAGCGGCTGGCGGGCGCCCCGGGAGGCGCCACGGGGTCGATGAAGCGCTCGAAGGGATTCGCGACCATGCAGCGAGGCAGGACCGGGCCGCCCCTCCTGTCAAGCCGGCGGAGGATGACGCTTCGGCGACGCCGCGTCAGAGCCAGCCCTTGCGCTTGAAGTAGAACACCGGCAGCAGCGCGCTGATGATCATGATCAGCAGGGCCAGCGGATAGCCGAAGGCCAGCTTCAGCTCGGGCATCTCGGCGAAGTTCATGCCGTAGATGCTGGCGACCAGCGTCGGCGGCATCAGCGCCACGCTGGCCACGGTGAAGGTCTTGATGATGCCGTTCTGGTCGATGTTGATGATGCCGAGCACCGCATCGAGCAGGAAGTTGGCCTTGTTGTTCTGGAAGCCGGCGTGCTCGATCAGCGAGCGGACGTCGCGCATCAGCGTCTTGATGCCGACCCGGTTCTCCTTGCGCACGGCCGAGGATTTCTCGGCGCCGACGAAGGTCAGGATGCGCGAGAGGCCGAGCAGGGTCTCGTTGGCGCGGCTGGTGACCTCGCCCACCTGGCCGAGCGCGATCAGCACGTCCTTCAGCACCGCGTCGCGCGCCTTGACCTTCACGCGCTGCGCGCTGTTGGCGTTGCGGAAGGCGGCCTTGCTGGCCCGGTCCATGTCGGCGCCGATCCGCTCCAGCACATCGGCCAGGCGGTCGACCACCTGCTCGAACAGATGGATCATCACGCTGTCCGGGCTGGCCAGCAGCGCCGGCGCGCGCAGCACCCGGTTGGCGAACAAGGTGAAGGCCTTGGGCGTGGCATAGCGCACGGTGACCAGATTGCTCTCCGCCAGCACGAAGCTGATGGCGGTCGAGCCATATTCCCCCTCGTCCACGCCATAGAGGAAGTTGGCGGTGAGGAAGAGGGCCTCCCCCTCCTTGTAGAGGCGCGAGGAGCTCTCGATCTCCTGCATCTCCTCACGCGTCGGGATCTCGAGGTCGAGGGCGGCCTGCACGGCCTGCTCCTCCTCCGGCGTCGGCGAGAGCAGGTCGATCCAGACCGCGGCGCGCAACGCCGCCGGCTCCGGAATGCCCTCGCGCCGCACGGCGCGTCCCTCCAGCACGGTGTAGATGGTCATCATGCCGGGGAAGGCTCCCGCCCGAGGGCTTGCTGAAGGACTGCGGTCAGGCGGCTTCGCCGGTCAGGTGGCGCGGCACCGGCAGGCCGAAAAGGCCGGCGACGCCGGGGAAGTCGGGCGCCTCGGCGTGGCGGCCGCTGGGCCGGGTGCCGTCCCGCGGCCGCACCAGCTGGCAGGTGGCGAAACCCGCCGTCGCCGCCGCGTCCAGTTCCTCGGCCACATCCGAGAGGAACAGGATCTCGCCCGGCGGCATCTGCAACCGCTGGGCGATGGCGGCGTAGCTCGCGGCCTCCCGCTTGCCCCCCACGGCGGTGTCGAACAGGCCGTTGAGCAGCGGCATCAGATCGCCGGCGACGGAATGGGCGAAGAGCAGCTTCTGCGCCGCCACCGATCCGGAGGAATAGACGTTGAGCAGGATGCCCGCCCGCGCCCAGGCCCGCAGGCAGGGCGCCACATCCGGCCAGAGATGGCCCTGGATCTCGCCGTCCAGGTAGCCCTGCCGCCAGATCATCCCCTGCAGCGTCTTGAGCGGGGCGACCTTGGCGTCCTCGGCCATCCAGCGGCGCAGCGCGGCGCGCACCGGCTCGCCCGGCGCGGCGGCCCGGGCGGCGGCGGCGAGCGCGGCCGCCACCTCCGGCTCGCCCTCCTGCGCGTCCAGGAAGGCGTCGAGCCGGGCCTCGGCATAGGGGAACAGCGTCTCCTTAACGAAGGCGATGGCGCTGGTGGTGCCCTCGATATCGGTCAGGACGGCCGAGACCGGGCCATGTGGCAGGACGGCGGTCATGCTCAACCGGTCACGGCGGGAAAGCGCTCGGCGATGTCGGCGCCGGTGTAGTGGGGCGTCCAGCCGGTGGTGTCGGTGAAGATCCGCAGCGCCGTGACATGCGGCTCGGTGCCGGCGTCGAACCAGTGCCGGGTGTTGGCCGGCACGCTGATCAGGTCGCCCCGGGTGCAATGGGCATCATAGACCTTGCCGTCGACATGCATGATGAAGTTGCCGCTGCCCTCGTGGAAGAAGCGGACCTCGTCCTCGGTGTGGATATGCTCCGAGAGGAACTTGCTGCGCAGCGCCTCCTTCTGCGGATGGTCGGTGGTGAGCCGGATGACATCCGCCGTGCCCGCGCCGGTGCCGGCCATGAGGGCGTCGAGCTGCGGGCGATAGGCCTCCAGCACGGCCTCGGCCGAGGCGCCCTCCGGCAGCGGCGCCACCTCCCAGCGCTCGAAGCGGACCTGGATCGGGGCCAGCGCCGCCGCGATCTCGGCCGGATCGCTGGAGCGCAGGAGCTCGGCGCCGGTCTCGGCATCCTTGATGGTCAACAGGCTCATCGGACCCTCCGGGCTTGCAGTTCGCACTCAAGCATGAATTCGAGCGCCTCCAGCCGCGCCAGAGCCGCCTCCATGCCGTCCGCCCATACATAGACGCCGTGCCCGCGGATCAAATAGCCCGGCGGAATAGCGGCGGCGATTCCCGAGAGGCGATCCCACCGCGCCTCCACCGCCCGCTGCAGCCGCGCGATGTCCTGATCGTTGTCCAGGACCGGCAGCTCGACCGCGGCGTCATGGGTGGAGAGGCCGGGGAAGGCCTTCAGCAGTTCGTAGCCCTCCAGCCGGATCGCCTCGCCGGCCTGGCGCGACAGCACCGTCGCGGCGATGGAATGGCCGTGCAGCGCGGCCCCGGCCTCGGGGAAGCGGCGGTAGAGGCCGCAATGCAGCAGGGTCTCGGCCGAGGGCCGGAGCGTCGGGTCCTCCGCGGCGCCATCCAGGCCGACCACCATGACCGCGTCCGGCGTGAGGAAGCCCTTGTGGAAGCCCGAGCGCGTCACCGCGACCCGCCCCCCCTCCAGCCGGACGGAGAGATTGCCGGCCGTGGCGGGCACCCAGTTGCGGCTGTCCATGCGCCGGCCGGCGCGGAGGATATCCTGGACGACGCTCTCGGAAGGGGCGGAGACGGGCATCGGGCATGGGCTCCCGGAGTCGGCTGCGATCGGGATCGGGCACGGCGCCGCATACAGCGGCGAAGCCTGCCGGAGGATGGCGGAGGAATGACGTTTTCGGGATATCCGGCGCTTTCCGGACAGGCGGCAGGCGGCCGGAAAAGCCCAAGGGCCAGGCCGGAGGGCATCCGTGCCTGGCCCCGCGATCGGGCCTCGTGCCGCCGGTGGGGGCGGGCCGCCCCCGCCCCGGGATCAGGCGGCGGGGTGCGAGGAGTTGGAGGTGTTCGGCTCGGTGCTGGTGTTGCGCGCCTGGTTCACACCGGGGCCCGAGAGGTTGCCGGCCGGCCGGGAGGGCGCATCGGCGGCCATGGAGGCATCCTTGTCGTCATCCTCCTTCATGTTCTGCTTGAAGGACTTGATGCCCTTCGCGAGGTCGCCCATCAGACCGCTGATCTTGCCGCCGCCGAACAGCAGCAGGATGACGAGCAGCACAACGAGCCAGTGCCAGATGCTGAAGGAACCCATAGCCACGCCTCGATCCATTTGGGCGGCCACCGACCTGAAGGGATGCTCCCCGCCGGCCTGACCGCGTCTCCTCAGTGTCCGACAGTAGTGTCGGCACCGGCCTCACGCAAACCGGGAGATGGCGTGATTCGCGCCGGGAAACAACTGCGGAAACAAATCAGGCTTGCCTTGAGGTGAATTTTCCTTCATCCATGGAGACGGATCCGGGCCCCTCTGGCGACCTGGCGGCGAACAGCCGCCTTCGCGATGTCGGATCGACTTCTCGCGCAATCGGGCCCGGACGCGCATCTTCCCTTGTGACCGCGGATGATCTGCGGCCGCCGGACGGGCCCCCTTTCCTGAGGAGCCGTCCCACGTGGAAGCTTCAATCTGGTTCTGGGTGATCTTCAACGCCGCCGTGCTCGGGCTTCTGGCGCTCGACCTCGGTCTGTTCGCCCGCAAGGACGCCAATGGCGACCCCGCCCCGGTGCCGGTCCGCACCGCCCTGATCAAGTCGGCCGCCTATATCGGGCTGGCCCTGCTGTTCTTCGGCTGGCTCTGGATGAGCTATGGCGCGACGCCGGAGGAGCGCAGCACCAAGGCGCTGGAATTCCTCACCGGCTATGTCATCGAGTGGTCGCTCTCGGTCGATAACATCTTCGTCTTCGTCCTGCTCTTCGCCAAGTTCGGCGTGCCGCCGGCCTATCAGCACCGGGTGCTGTTCTGGGGCATCCTGGGCGCGCTGGTGATGCGCGGCGTGATGATCCTGGTGGGCACCGCGCTGATGCGCGAGTTCGACTGGATCATGGTGCTCTTCGGCCTGTTCCTGATCTGGAGCGGCTGGAAGATGCTGCGCGCGGCCGATGAGGAGCCCGATCCCACGGAGAGCCCGGTCCTCGCCTGGCTGCGCCGCCGCCTGCCGGTGACGGAAGGCTTCCGCGGCAAGGCCTTCACCGTGCGCGAGGGCGGCAAGCTGATGGTCACGCCGCTGCTGCTGGTGCTGATCCTGGTCGAGCTGACGGACCTGCTCTTCGCCCTCGACAGCATCCCGGCGATCTTCGCCGTCTCGACCGACCCCTTCATCGTCTACACGGCCAACGTCTTCGCCATCCTCGGCCTGCGCGCCATGTACTTCGCGCTGGCCGGCGTCATCCACCGCTTCCACTACCTCAAGCACGGGCTGTCGATCGTGCTGATGATCGTCGGCGCCAAGATGCTGGCCAACTGGTTCGCCGGCGGCAAGGCGGTGCCGGTGGAATATGCCCTGATGGCGACGGCGGGCATCATCGCCGGCTCGGTGGCGCTGTCGCTGTGGAAGACCCGCGGCCAGAAGGCCCCGGAATACCCGGCCGAGCGCACGCACTGAGCGGCCCGCGGGAGGGGGTCCGCCCCCTCCCCGATGGGCGCCCCGATGGGCGCCCGCAGCGGCTTCAGCCCTCCAGGCTCAGGCCGAGATCGCGGATCAGCCCGCCCCAGCGGGCCGCCTCCGCGGCGACATAGGCGGCCGCCTCCTCCGGCGTCCCCGCCACCACCTCGAAGGCGGCCGCCTCCATGACCTGCCGGGCCCGCTCGGTGGAGAGGGCGCGGCGGGCCTCCCGCGCCAGCAGCGCGACCCGCTCGGCCGGCGTCCCCGTCGGCGCGATCATCACCTGCCATCCGTAGGAGACCGCGCCGTCCAGCCCGAGCTCGACCAGCGTCGGCACCTCGGGAAGCTGCGGCATGCGCGCCTCGGTCGTCACCGCCAAAGCGCGGCCGGTGCCCTCGCGGAGCTGCGGCAGGATGGCCGCCGCGGTCACCACCATGGCGCTGATGCGCCCGGCCGTCAGGTCGAGCACGGCGGGCGGGAAGCCGCGATAGGGCACGTGCTCCAGCGTCAGGCCGAGCCGGCCCTTGATGTCCTCCATGGCCAGATGCCCGCCCGAACCGGCGCCGACCGAGCCGAAGGTGAGCTTTCCGGGATTGGCCCTGGCATGGGCGACGAAGCCGGCGAAATCCGTCACCGGGAGATCCCGGTTCACCGCCAGGACCTGGCCGCCCCGCACCAGCAGCGAGATCATCGCCAGGTCCTTCTGCGGGTCGTAGGGCAGGCCGCGGTAGAGCGCGGGCGCGGTGGAGAGCGGGCCGTTGATCGAGAGCCCGAGGGTCAGCCCGTCCGTCGCCTTGGCGACCGTGTCGGTGCCGATATTGCCGCCCGCGCCGGCCTTGTTCTCCACCACCACCGGCTGCCCCAGCACATCGGCCAGGTGCTGCGCCACCAGCCGGCCCGTCAGGTCCGGCGAGGAGCCGCCGGGAAAGGGGACGATGAAGCGCACCGGCCGGTCGGGCCAGCCGGACTGCGCCCGCGCCATCGGGAATGAGGCCAGCGAGGCGGCCGAGGCGGCGGTGCCCAGGGCGAGGAGGGAACGGCGGCGCGGCATGGGAATGATCTCTCCGGTGGAACGGTCGTCGCACCGCTTGCAGCATGGTCCCGCCCCAGCGTCCAGCCGGATCGGCGCGGGGCGCCCCTGCGCGGGCCGCCGCCCTCCCCCATCACCCTGGGGCCCGCGCCTCAGCGCGCCGCCCAGGCGCCGCCGGGATGGATGAAGCCGGCGGCGGGATAGCTGGTGACGCCGTAGCCGTCGGCCGGCGGATACCAGACCCGGACCAGGGACCAGTCATTCGCCGCCGAGACGTCGCGCACCGGTTGGTCGCGCATGATGCGGCCCTTCAGCCGGCCGCTGGCCCAGTTGGCGTGGTCCACCCGGATCTCCCGCGCCGAGAGGACGCGGCTGACCACCGCCAGATGCCCGTCCCGCAGCCGGGCCGAGCGGTCGATCACCAGGATGCTGCCCGGCCGCGGGGCCCGGCCGCGCCCGTAGCGCCCTGCGGCCGCCCCCCACCACTCCCAGGCATCGCCGCGCAGGTCGATGCCGGAGCGCGCCCGGGCATAGGGCACGCAGGTGACCGGCTCGCGCAGCGCCGCCGCGCCCAGCACCGGGCCGGAAGGGGAACCGCCGCAGGCCATGAGCAGGAGAGGCAGGATGAGCGGCCAGAGCCGGCGGAGGCCGGGACGGCGCCTGTCAGCCATCGCGCGGGCCGCCTACCGCCACCCCTGGCCCGCCGCGGGGCGCCGCGTCACGCCGCCCGCGCCGCCGGCACGCCGCGCATCCGCCCGCCCGGCGTGCCACCGGGCACGGCGGCGCAGAGATCGGCCGCGACGAGCAGCCTCGTCCAGTCGATGCCGGTCGCGACGCCCATCCGGTGGAACATCCAGACGAGGTCCTCCGTCGCGGTGTTGCCGGTCGCGCCGGGGGCGAAGGGGCAGCCGCCCAGGCCGCCGGCGGCACCGTCGAAGACCCGGCAGCCGGCCTCGAAGGCAGCCAGCGCATTGGCGACGCCCAGGCCATAGGTGTCGTGGCCGTGGTAGGCGAGCGGGTTGCCGTGCCGCGCCAGCGCCTGCCGGAAGACCTCCGCCACCTGATCGGGCGCGGCGTTGCCGGTGGTGTCGGCGATGCCGATCTCCATCCCCGGATCGAGCGCGGCGGCGCGCCCGACCATCTCCAGCGCCGCCGCCTGCGGCACCACCCCCTCGAAGGGGCAGTGGAAGGCGCAGGAGAGGTTGAAGCGCATCGCGACACCCACCGCCGCGCCCTCGCGCACCAGCTCCGAGAGCTCGGCCAGGCTCTCGGCCCGGCTGCGGTTCAGGTTGGCCTTGTTGTGCGCCTCGGTGACGGACATGAAGAAGCCGAGCCGGTCGGCGCCCGCCGCCATGGCCAGGTCGAAGCCCTTGCGGTTCGGCACCAGCACGGTGCATTCGAGGCCGGGCAGCGCCTTGGCCGCCTTCAGCACCTCCGCCGTGTCGGCCATCTGCGGCACGTGCCGGGGGCTGACGAAGCTGCCCACCTCCATGCGCCGCAACCCGGCCGCGTGCAGCGCGCGGACCATCTCGATCTTGCGTTCGGTCGGCACGAAGGGGCCGATGGATTGCAGCCCGTCGCGCGGGGCGACCTCGCTGATGGTGACGCTGTCCGTCATGCCTGCTGCTCCTCCCCGAGCCAGTCCTGGAAAACCTGTTCGTTGTGCGCCCCGGCGGCCGGTCCCGTCCAGCGCACCATCTCGCGCGGGGTGACGCCGTCGAAGCGGAAGGGCGCCGCCGGGTGCAGCACGGGGCCGAGCAGCGGGTCATCGACCGACATCACCGAATCGCGGGCGAGGAAATGCGGGTCCTCGGCGATGTCGCGGATATCGAAGAGGCGCGAGCAGGGCACGTCCACCGCCTCCAGCCGCTCCTGCGCCTCGCGGGCGGGCAGGGTGCGGGTCCAGTCGGCGATGGCGGCGTCCAGTTCCGCCGCATGGGCGCAACGCCCGCCATTGTCGGCCATGCGCGGATCGTCGGCGAGATCCGGCCGGCCGATGGCGGCCATCAGCCGGCGGAAGATGAAGTCCGAATTGCCGGCGACGCAGAGCCACTTGCCGTCGGCGCAGGGATAGGTGTTGGTCGGCGCCGCGGTCGGGATGGCGGCGCCCGCCGGCTGCCGGATCTTCCCGGTCAGCCCGTATTCCGGAAGGATGCCCTCGCTCAGGCTGAAGACGCTGTCGACCAGGTTGATGTCGATGGTGCGCCCGCCGCCCCCCTCGCCCGCATCCCGCCCCCAGCAGGCCGAGACCACGGCCATGGCGGCATACATCCCGGCCAGGTCGTCGCTGATCGAGAGGCCGCAGCGTGGCGGCGGCAGCTCGGTCTGGCCGGGATTGGCGGTGAGGTGCCGCAGACCCCCCATGGCCTCCCCGATGGCGCCGAAGGCGGGCTTGTCGCGGTAGGGCCCGTCCTGCCCGTAGCCGGAGACGCGGGCGATGACGAGGCGCGGGTTGGCCTCCCGCAGGCGGTCGGGGCCGAGGCCGATGCGCTCCAGGTAGCCGGGGCGGAAGTTCTCCACCAGCGCGTCCGCGCGGGCGGCGAGCTTCAGCAGCCGCGCCTGGTCGCGCGGGTTCTTGAGGTCGAGGGTGACGGAGAGCTTGTTGCGGCCATGGATGCTGAACCAGACCGGATGCCCGTTGTGCCGGCTGCCCCAGCCGCGGATGGGGTCGCCCTCGGGCGGCTCCACCTTCACCACCTCGGCGCCCATGTCGGCCAGCAGGCGGGTGGCGAAGGGCCCCGCGATGTAGTGCCCGAGTTCCAGCACCTTTAGTCCCGTGAGCGGCAGCCCCGCGAGTGGCAGCCGCGTTGCTGGCGGCCTGGCCGGCGATGTCATGACCTTGCTCTCCTCCCGATCCTGTCCCGCCGGAGGGTTGGCGAGACGGCGCCGTCCGGCAAGGGGGCGCGGCCAATTTCCCGCCGCGTCTTAAGGGAATGGCAGGCTGTTCCCGCCATGATGGCGCCAGGGCCGCCCCCCGGCCCTGTCCTCCTCCCCGGTGCCACACTCTCCCTGGCACCACGCCGTGCCCCTCCCCGGCACGGCCACCTTCACGGCAGGCTCCCCCCGGAGCCTGCCGTTTTTCTTGACGCCGCCCCGCGCAAAGCGGGGATGGCGTTCCAGGCGGGCGGGGAGGAAGTCTAGGCGCAGTGCACCATCAACCGGGGAGCCTGCCCGTGCCTGTCCAGCCTGCCGTCCTGCGCCCGCCTGCCGTCCTGCGATGGAGTGCCGCGCCATGATCGGCGGCATGACCATCCTCCTCCTCTGCCAGTTGCTCGGCGAGTTGCTGGCCCGCGCGCTGCACCTGCCCGTCCCCGGCCCAGTCCTCGGCATGGCCCTGCTCTTCGCCGGGTTGCTGCTGCGCGACCGCTGGTCCCCCGGCGCCGGCGGCACCGATCCCGGCGCGCCCGGTCTCGGCGGCACGGCGGATGCGGTGCTGCGCCATCTCGGCCTGCTCTTCGTGCCCGCCGGGGTCGGCATCGTGGTCTTCCTGCCGCAACTGGCGCGGGACTGGGCGCCGCTGGCCCTGGCGATCCTGGCCGGCACGCTGATCGGCATCGCCGTCACCGGGCTGCTGGCCCAGCTTCTGATGCGGCGGCTCGGCTGATGGTCGACCTTACCGAGATCTGGGTCTATCTGGCGCGCGATCCGCTGGCGGCGCTGACCGCCACCCTCCTCGCCTGGCTGGCCGGGCTGCGCCTCGCCGCGCTGTGCCGCTGGCATCCGGTGGCCAATCCGGTGCTGCTGGCCGTCATCCTGCTCGCCGGTCTGCTGCTCGCCGCCGGGGTGGATTACCGCGCCTATTTCCAGGGCGCGCAGTTCGTGCACTTCCTGCTCGGGCCCGCCACCGTGGCGCTGGCCGTGCCGCTCTACCGGCAATGGCACCATGTGCGCAGCTCCGCCCTCGCCGCGCTGCTGGCGATCGCCTGCGGCGGACTGGCCGCCGCCTTCTCCGGCGTGGCCTTCGCGCTGCTGCTGCGGGCCGCGCCGGAGGTGACCGCCAGCCTGGCGCCCCGCTCCGTCACCATGCCGGTGGCCATGGGCATCGCCGAGCAGATCGGTGGCCTGCCGGGGCTGACGGCGGCGGTGGTGCTGGGCTCGGGCGTGACCGGGGCGACGCTCGGCCCGGCGATGCTGAACCTTGCCCGGGTGCGGGACTGGCGCGCCCGGGGCCTGGCCATGGGCACCGCCGCGCACGGCATCGGCACGGCGCGCGCGATCTCGGTGAACGCCACCGCCGGGGCCTTCAGCGGCATGGCCATGGGGCTGAACGCGCTGATCAGCGCGCTCCTGCTGCCCTTGCTCTGGCGCTTCTTCCTCGGCTGAGGCGTTCCATCGGAATCGGCGCCGACCACCCGGCCGGGGCCGATCCCGCCCCGTTCCCGCTCCGGCCTAGATCGCCAGCGTGCCGGCCTTGGCGGCGGCGTAGCGCTGCCCGACCTTGGCCCAGTCCACCACGTTCCACCACGCCGCCAGATATTCGGGCCGGCGGTTGTTGTACTTCAGGTAGTAGGCGTGCTCCCAGACGTCGTTGCCCATCAGCACCCGCTGGCCGTCCATCAGCGGCGTGTCCTGGTTCGGGCGCGAGGTCAGGGCCAGCTTGCCCTCGCGGTCGACGGTGACGAAGACCCAGCCCGAGCCGAACACGCGTCCGCCGGCGGCGTTGAAATCAGTCTTCATCTTGTCGAGGCCGCCCAGGTCGCGGTCGATCGCCTGGGCCAGCTCGCCGGAGGGCGTGCCGCCACCGGGGCCCATGATCTGCCAGAACATGGCGTGGTTGGCATGGCCGCCGCCGTTGTTGCGCAGCGCCGTGCGCACCGCCTCCGGCGCCTCGGGAAGCTTGGTGAGCAGCTCCTCCAGCTTCATGCCGGCGAGCTGGCCATGGTCCTTCAGCGCGTTGTTCAGATTGGTCACATAGGCCGCGTGATGCTTGCCGTGATGAAGCTCCATGGTGGCGGCGTCGATATGCGGCTCCAGCGCATTGGCGGCATAGGGCAGCGCCGGCAGGGAATAGGGGCCGGAGGCCGGCGGGGTCGCGGCCTGGGCGAAGAGGCGCCGCGGGGCGGCCAGGGTGCCGGCGGCCAGCAGGGCGGCGCCCAGCGCCAGGGCGCCCCGACGGTTCGGTCCGAGACTCGGAGGTGCGAGGGTCATGGTGCTTCTCCCAGGGATGACAGGGCCGTAACTCGCCGCCGCCGGAGGGGATGCACCCGCCTCCGCAACTTGACCGCCCCGGGTGGCGCCGGCAGGAGCGGGGCATGCAGCACCTGTATCTGGGCCTCGCCATCCTGCTCGAGGTCATCGCCACCTCCGCCCTCAACGCCTCGCGCGGCTTCACCCGGCCGTGGCCCTCGGTGGTGGTGGTGGTGGGCTATGCCGGCGCCTTCTGGTTCCTGGCGCAGGCCCTGACGCGCGGCCTGCCGATGGGCATCGCCTATGCCCTCTGGTCCGGCATCGGCATCGTGCTGATCGCGCTGGTCGGCTGGATCGGCTTCGGGCAGCGGCTGGACGCCGCGGCCCTCGCCGGGATCGGGCTCATCCTGGCCGGGGTGCTGGTCATCAACCTGCTCTCCGGCACCGGGCATTGAGCGCGCCTACCGCTTGCGGCGCAGCAGCGTGACCGCCAGCAGCAGCAGGGCCGAGAGCAGCACCATCACCATGGCCGCCGCCATGATGGTCAGGCTGATGGAATCGTTCAGCCCGGAGAACATCTGCCGCGGCAGGGTGCGCTGCGCCGGACCGGCGAGAAAGAGCGTCACGACCACCTCGTCGAGCGAGGTGGCGAAGGCGAAGATGGCGCCGGCCGCCACGCCGGGCATGATCTGCGGCAGGCAGACGCGCAGGAAGGCCCGCAGCGGCGAGGCGCCGCAGGCGGCGGCGGCGCGGAGCTGCACCGCGTCGAACTGCTGCAGCGCGGCCAGCACGGTGACGAGGACGAAGGGCGCGCCCAGCGCGGCGTGACCCAGCACCAGGCCGAGGAAGCTGTTGGTCAGGCCCAGCGGCCCGAAGGCCAGCAGCAGCGCCACGGCGACGATGACCACCGGCACCACCATCGGCGCCAGCAGCACCGCCATCACCAGGCGCTGGCCGGGGAAGTTGCCGCGCCAGAGGCCGAAGGCGGCCAGGGTGCCGAGCACGCCCGCGAGCAGCGCCGCCACCGTGCCGAGGCGCAGGCTGTTCCACAGCGCCGGCAGCCAGAAGCCGGAGGTCCAGAAATCGGCGTACCAGCGGAAGGACAGGCCGGGCAGCGGATAGTAGAGGAAGGACCCGGCCGAGAAGGAGAGCGGCAGGATCAGCAGCACCGGCGCCAGCAGGAAGACCAGCGCCAGCAGGCCGAAGATCCAGAGCGCGAGGCGTGAGGTCGCCATCATGCGGGACGCATCCGCGAGAAGCCGATCAGCTTTCCATAGACCGCCAGGATGACGGCGACGGCGAGCAGGATCAGGCAGGAGAGCGCCGCCGCCATGCCCCAGTTGACGGTGCGCGAGGCATAGAAGGCGACGAAATAGGGCAGCATCTGGTCATTGGCCCCGCCGAGCAGTGCCGGGGTCACGTAGAAGCCCAGCGCCTGGATGAAGACCAGCAGGCAGCCCGCCCCCACCCCCGGCAGGGAGAGCGGCAGCGAGACCCGCAGGAAGGCCCGCAAGGGCGAGGCGCCGAGCGAGCGCGCGGCGCGGGGCAGGCGCCAGTCCAGCGCCTTCAGGCTGGCATAGATCGGCAGCACCATGAACGGCAGCAGGATATGCACCATGGCCAGCAGCACCGAGCCCCGGTTGAACAGCAGCGGCAGCGGCTCCGAGGTCAGCCGCAGCGCCTGCAGCGCGGCGTTCAGCACGCCCTCGCGCTGCAGCAGCACCATCCAGGCGGCGGTGCGGACGATCAGGCTGGTCCAGAAGGGCAGCAGCACGCCGGCCAGCAGCCAGGGCACCAGGCGCGGCGGCGCCGTCGCGATCAGCCAGGCCAGCGGATAGCCGATGGCGAGGCAGAGCAGCGTCGCCAGGGCGCCGATCCAGAGGGTGCGCCACAGGATGCCGCGGAAGATCGCCTGGTCCGGCGGCGCGGCGGCGATGTGGCCCGCCGCGTCCCGCTTCAGATCGAGCACGGCGAGCAGGTTGAAGTCCGAAACCGGCCCGCCGGCGCGGCGGATCGCGGCCCAGGGCTCGGGCGTGGCCCAGTCCTCGCTGATGCCGGCGAGGGCCTCGCGCGGGGCGCCCTCAAGCTCCTGCGCGACACGGCGCGCCGTCATCGGCAGCAGGCTGCGGAAGCCCGGCCAGTCGGCGTTCAGCCGGGCAGAGGCGCGGGCGATCTCGCCGCCCCCCGCCGCCCGGTCGCGCTCGCGCGCCTCGCGCAGATCCTCGATCACGGCGGCGAAGGCGTCGTCGCCGGGCAGCCCCGCCCCGTCCCAGCCGGCGAGGGCGGAGACGGTGCGCGGCAGCACGGGCGCGACATCGCTCTCCTGCACGGCGCGCAGGAGAAAAGCGCCGATTGGCAGGATGAAGACCGCCAGGAGGAACAGCAGCAGCGGCGCGACCAGCGCCGCCGCCTTCCAGCGCGCGGACAAGGTCAGCGCGACAGCCAGTTGTTGAAGCGCTGACTCAGCTTGTCGAGATTGTCGAGCCAGAACCGGTCACTGATCTCGAGCGCGCTGGCGGCATTCGCCGGCGCCGTCGGCAGGTTGGCCAGCACCTCCGGGGAGACCAGCTCGTTGGCGCCCTTCACCGTCGGGCCATAGGCAATGCGCGGCGGCAGCTCGGCCGCGACCCGGGGCTCGCCGACGAACTTCAGGAAGGCCTGGGCCCGCGATTTGTTCGGGCTGTCCTTCATGATGACCCAGGAATCCAGGGTGTAGAGATTCTGCGCCCAGGCGATGCCGAAATTGCGGCCGTCATTCTGGTTGGCGGCGGTGATGCGGCCGTTGTACGCGTTGGTCATGGCGACCTCGCCGCTGGCCAGCAGTTGCGCCGGCTGGCTGCCGCGCTCCCACCAGACGATGTCCTGCTTGATCGAATCCAGCTTGCGGAAGGCGCGGTCCACCCCGGCATTGGTGCCGAGCAGCTTGTAGACCTCGCCCGGCGCCACGCCATCGGCCAGGAGGGCGATCTCCAGCGTGGTCTTGGGGCCGCGCCGCAGCCCGCGCTTGCCGGGGAACAGCTTCGTGTCGAAGAACTCGGCCCAGCTCTTGGGCCCCTCGGCGGTGCGCGCCCGGTCATAGGCGAGGACGAAGGAATAGAGGATGTTGCCGACGCCGCATTCGCTGACCGCCTGCGGGATGTAGCGGTCCCGGCCGCCGATGGCGGCGAAGTCCATCTTCTCGAACAGCCCTTCCTCGCAGCCGATCAGGAGCTCCTCGCTCTCCACCTGAACGAGGTCCCAGTTGTTGGCGCCGGACTGGATCTTGGCGCGCAGCACACCGACACCGCCGTCCCAGGTCTCCTC
This sequence comes from Pseudoroseomonas sp. WGS1072, assembly GCF_049340465.1. Taxonomy (NCBI): domain Bacteria; kingdom Pseudomonadati; phylum Pseudomonadota; class Alphaproteobacteria; order Acetobacterales; family Acetobacteraceae; genus Pseudoroseomonas; species Pseudoroseomonas sp. WGS1072. Next base: position 738,209 of record NZ_JBMPSU010000001.1, read on the forward strand.
CAGGAGGCGCGCGCCGCTCTGCTGCTGGAAGGGGCGGAAGAAGATCTCCCGCTGCGCGTCCTGATAGGCGCCGCCCCAGGAGACGATGGTCAGGTCGCGCCCCTGCGCCAGGGCCGGGCCGGTCGACAGGGCCGGGAAAAGCGCCAGGCCCGCGGCGAACAGCCCGATGGCGCCCAGATGTCTCCGCAACATTCTTTGGACCCTTCCTGATGGGGGCGGCCGGCGCGGCGCCGGCCTGCCCGGAGTCGAGCCTAGAGCAGATCGCCGGCCCTGTTGAGAGGGTGCGGAGCGGCGGGCTCCCGGTCGCTGCCCGTCCCGCCGCGCCGGCTGGCCGCCGGGCGGGCAATCCCTCCCGGAAATGGCGCTTCGGTGGGCGCCGCCGGCCTGGCGGCGGTGGAATACCGCCGCATCGCCCCTTGCCTGCCGCGCGCCGGCGGTCGGATAGTTTCCCGCCGCATCCTGGCCCAATGACCACGGGAGACCACAGCATGACGACCACGCGCCGCAGCCTCCTGCTGGCCGCCACCGGCGCCGCGATGGCCGGCCTGGCCCCGCGCGGGGCGTCCGCCCAGGCCAAATGGCAGTTCGCCACGGCCTACCCGGACACCAACTTCCACACCCGCAACATCCGCCAGTTCGTGGAGGAGGTGCAGAAGGCCACCGGCGGCGCGTTGCAGGTCCAGTTGCACACCAACGGGTCGCTGCTGCCCATGCCACAGATCAAGCGTGGCGTGCAGCAGGGTCAGGTGCAGCTCGGCGAGATCCTGATCTCCGCCTATGGCAACGAGGACCCCTTCTTCGAGGTGGACGGCATTCCGCTGCTGGCGCCGAGCTTCGAGGCGGCGCGCAAGCTGCGCAACCTGGCGCGCCCCTATATCGAGGCGCGCTTCAGGCGCAGCGGCCTGGTGCCGCTCTACGCCGTGCCCTGGCCGCCGGGCGGCTTCTACAGCAACCAGTCGCTGCCGAGCCTGGATGCGCTGAAGGGCAGCCGCTTCCGCGCCTTCAACGCGATGACGAACCGCTTCGCGGCCCTGCTGCAGGCGACGCCGACCCTGGTGCAGTCGGCGGAGGTGGCGCAGGCCTTCGCCACCGGCGTCATCAACGCCCAGGTGACCAGCGCCGCCACCGGCGTGGACACGCAGGCCTGGGACTACGCGCGCGTCTTCACGCCGGTGAACTTCACCTACACGCAGAACCACGTCTTTATCGGCCGGCGCGCCTTCGAGGCCCTGCCGGCCGCGCAGCAGAAGGCGATCCAGGACGCCGCCGCGGCCGCCGAGGAGCGTGGCTTCGCGATGTCGAAGGAGGCGACGCAGATCGCGCAGGACACGCTGGAGAAGCGGGGCCTGAAGGTCGAGCAGCCGACGCCGGCGCTGATCGAGGGGCTGCAGAAGATCAGCGCCGTCATGACCGACGAATGGGTCTCCCGCACCGGCGAGGACGGCCAGAAGCTGATCGCCGCCTATCGCGCCGGCTGAGGCGGCAGAGATGCTGCGACAGGCGCTCGATGCGCTCTACCGGATGGCGGCGGCGCTCGCCGCCCTCTCCCTCCTCGGCATCTTCCTGGTGATGATGGCGCAGGTCATCCTGCGCGGCCTGGCGATCCAGTTCCCGGGCGCCGACGACATCAGCGCCTATCTCTGCGTCTCCACGACCTTCTTCGCCCTGGCCCATACCTTCCGCAGGGGCGAGTTGATCCGCGTCGGGCTGTTGCTCGACCGGCTGTCGCCGCCCCGCCGCCGCGTCGCCGAGGGCGTGGCGCTGGCGCTGGCGGCAGCCGGCTGCGCCTATGCCTTCTACTGGACGCTGGATGATGTGCTCTTCTCCTACGAGATCGAGGACCTCGCCCAGGGTGCGCTGCCGGTGCCGCTCTGGATCCCGAAGCTCGCCATGCCGGCCGGAGCGGCGCTGCTGCTGGTCGCGGTGCTGGACGAGCTCGTGACCGTGCTGCGCGGCAACACGCCCGCCTACGTCGTCGCCGCGATGGAACGCGCCGCGCGCGGCGACTTCTCGGCCGAGGTCTGAGGACACCCCATGGATCTTCTGGAACTTTCGGGCCTGCTTCTGCTGCTGCTCGGCCTTCTGCTGGCCGGCGGGCTCTGGATCGGCATGGCGCTGGCGGTGGTGGGCTTCGTCGCCGTCTGGTTCGTGCACCCGCAGCCCGGCACCTACCTCGCCAGCGCCTTCTGGGAATCGACCGGCTCCTGGACGCTGGCGGCGCTGCCGATGTTCGTCTGGATGGGCGAGATCCTGTTCCGCACCCGGCTGTCGGAAGAGCTGTTCAACGGCCTCTCGCCCTGGGTGCGGCGCATCCCGGGACGACTGCTGCACGTCAACATCCTGGCCTGCGGCATCTTCGGCTCGGTCTCCGGCTCCTCCGCCGCGACCTGTGCCACCGTCTCCAAGATCGCCCTGCCGGAGCTGAAGAAGCGCGGCTATGACGAGGATGTGGCGATCGGCAGTCTCGCCACCTCGGGCACGCTCGGCATCATGATCCCGCCCTCGATCATCATGGTGGTCTATGCCGTGGCGGCCGAGGTCTCGATCGTGCGCGTCTTTCTCGCCGGCTGCCTGCCCGGCCTTCTCGTGATGGTGCTGTTCAGCGCCTATATCGCCGTCTGGGCGCTGCTCAACCCGTCGAAGCAGCCGCCCAAGGGACCGTCCATGCCGCTGCGGGAGAAGCTGCGCCAGTCGGCCCAGCTCATCCCCTGCGCCCTGCTGATCGTCGCCGTCATCGGCTCGATGTTCGTCGGCTGGGCGACGGCGACGGAGGCCGCCGCCTTCGGCGTGCTCGGCTCGCTGGTCCTGGCGGCGGTGACGCGCTGCCTGACCTGGGAGAGCTTCATCGAGAGCCTGTCGGGCGCGACGCGCCTCTCCTGCATGATCATGTTCATCCTGGCCGGCGCCGCCTATCTCACCAAGGCCATGGCGCTGACCGGCATCCCCGCCGCGCTGGCCGAGGCCGTGGCTGCGATGGACCTCGGCCCCTATGGCCTGATCCTGATGCTCACCGCCGTCTATGTGGTGCTGGGCACGGCGCTCGACGGCGTCTCGATGATCGTGCTCACCACCTCCATCGTTGTGCCGATGGTGCAGCATGCCGGCTTCGACCTGATCTGGTTCGGCATCTTCATCGTGCTGCTGGTGGAGATCGCCGAGATCACCCCGCCGGTCGGCTTCAACCTCTTCGTCATGCAGACCATGACGGGACGCGAGCAGACCGAGGTGGCCTGGGCCTCCCTGCCCTTCTTCCTGATGCTGGTGCTGACGGTGGTGCTGGTGACGGTCTTCCCCGTCATCGTCACCTGGCTGCCGGACGTGCTGCTGAGCCGCTGAGCGACGGGGGGGGGGAGCGGATGGCCCCCCCGTCGCCAGGGCGGAAGAACTGGCCTAGCCTGCCGTGGAAGCGCAGGAGAGACCCCGCATGACCCCGCCCGACACCCATGGCGCCAATTCCGCGGCCGCGCGGGATATCGCCTCGCTGCTGCACCCGATGACCAATCACAAGGCGCATCGCGAGCAGGGCCCGCTGATCATCACCGGCGGCGAGGGCATCCGCATCCGCGACGAGTCCGGCCGGGAGTATCTGGAGGCGGTGGCCGGGCTCTGGTGCGCCTCGCTCGGCTTCTCCAACGAGCGCCTGCTGCGCGCCGCCACCGAGCAGATGCGCAGGCTGCCCTGGTATCACAGCTTCACCGGCCGCTCAAACATGCCGGATATCGAACTGGCCGAGGCACTGCTGGCGCGCGCGCCGGTGCCGATGAGCAAGGTGTTCTTCGCCAATTCCGGCTCGGAGGCGAACGACACCGCGATCAAGATGGTCTGGTATGTCAACACCGTGCTGGGCCGGCCGCAGAAGCGCAAGATCATCGCCCGGCAGCGCGCCTATCACGGCATCACCGCCGCCGCCGCCAGCCTGACCGGCCTGCCGGCCAACCACAGGCTGTTCGGCCTGCCGCTGCCGGGCTTCCTGCATGTCGGCACGCCACACCACTACCACTTCGCCGAGCCCGGCGAGAGCGAGGCCGATTTCGCGAGCCGCCTCGCCGCCGAGCTGGACGCGTTGATCGAGGCGGAGAGGCCGGAGACCGTCGGCGCCTTCTTCGCTGAGCCGGTGATGGGCGCGGGCGGCTGCATCGTGCCGCCCGAGACCTATTTCGAGAAGATCCAGGCGGTGCTCCGCAAGCATGACGTGCTGCTGGTGGCCGATGAGGTGATCTGCGGCTTCGGCCGCACCGGCCGCTACTGGGGCAGCCAGAGCTTCGGCCTGCGGCCGGACATCCTGACCTGCGCCAAGGCGCTCTCGGCCTCCTTCCTGCCGATCTCGGCGGTGATGGTGAACGAGCGCGTCTATGAGGCCCTGGCCGAGGGCAGCGACCAGGTCGGCACCTGGGGCCATGGCTTCACCTATTCCGGCCACCCGGTCGCCGCCGCGGTCGCGCTGGAGACGCTGCGCATCTATGACGAGGAGAACCTCATCGAGCACGCCGCCACGATGGGCGCGCTGATGCAGCGCGGCCTGCGCGAGCGCTTCGCCGGCCATCCGCTGGTCGGCGAGGTGCGCGGCGTCGGCCTCGTGGCGGCGGTCGAATTCGCCGCCGACAAGGCCGCGAAGCGCAGCTTCGACCCCGCGCTGAAGGTGGGTCCGCGCCTGGTGCGGATGGCCGAGGAGGAGGGGCTGATCCTGCGCGCGCTGATGAACGACTCCATCGCCTTCTCGCCGCCCCTGATCATCGCCGCCGCCGAGGTGGAGGAGATGCTGGAGCGCTTCGGCCGCGCCGTGGAGCGGCTGACGGCGGAGCTGCGGCGGGAGGGGCTGGCGGGCTGAGAGGGCGGCGCCGCGCCCGATGCCCCGTCGCGCGCGGTCGCGCCTCAGGGCGCCCGGAAGCCCATGGTCCGACCAGGCCAGGGATCGACACCGTGGCGCAGCCAGGCCAGGGTGTCCGGCCAGAAGTCGGCGGCATGCCGGTCGTGGAAAAGGCTGAAATGGCCGATGGCGGTCTGGCCGTAGCCGGCGGGGTCCAGCACCGCCAGCCGCCGGGCGGCGCCCGTATAGTAGCCGAGCGCGCGGCACACCGCCGGCACCGTGCCGAGTTCGTCATCCGTCACGGCGATGGCGAGGATCGGTGCCTGCACAGCGGCCATGCGGGCCAGGATGTCGCGGCGCTCCGCGCGCGGGTGGCTCCGCGTGAAGCAGGGGCCGCGGAAGCTCCACTCCTGCGCCACGCCGGCCGGCAGGTCCTCCAGCCACCCGAGGCGGCGGCCGGGGAAGTAGCCGCAGAGCGCCGTCGCGACGGGCATGGCGACGTGCCATTTGAGCAGAAGCCGCAGGCGGCGCTCCGGCGCGTAATCGCCCCACCAGGCATACTGCGCCCCCACCGTCAGCATGCGGCCGATCATCGCCGCATTCGGGGCGAGGCCCGGCAGGAAGCCACCGATGCTGTGGCCCACCACCATCGGGCGGGGGCAGCCGGTCGCCTCGTGCAGGAAGCGCAGGGCGGCGGCGAAATCCTGCATCCCCCAGTCGCGCCAGCGGTAGCCGCAGCCCTTCAGGCGCTCCGGCCGCGACAGGCCGATGCCACGATAGTCATAGGTCAGGACATCGAAGCCGTGCCCGGCCAGGAACCGGGCGTAGCGGTGATAGTAGCGGGCCAGGACGCCGGTCGCCGCGTTGACGAGGATGGCGCCGCCCTCTCCGGCGCCGGCGGCGCGCCAGAGATGCCCGCGCAGCCCGACCCCGTCCTCGCAGGCGAATTCGGCAGGCTCCGGCCGCAGCGCCGCCGCCTGCGCCCCGGGCCGGTCATGCGCGTTCAGGGACATGCGGCGGCGGCCACCGCGCCACGCGCACCCAGCGCGTCGGACAGCCAGGCGGCCACCATCCGCGCCGAGCACCGCGCCATGTAGGTCCATGGCGCCGCCGGCACACGGCCCTCGCCGCCGGGCGCGGGCAGCAGCGTGCCGCCCTCCCCCAGCGGCGCCGGACGATCCCAGGCATAGCCCGCCCCACGAAGGCTGACATGCCGCAGCCGCCCCCGGTCGGGCAGGCCCTGCACCAGCCGCGCGCAGGCCTCGGTGCCGTTCTCCGTGTCCAGGCTTCCATGCATCAGCAACAGGCCCGCCGAGGCATCAGCCGGTGCGCCGGCCTGTCCCTGCGCCACCAGGTCCCGGCAGCCCGGATAGAGAATGGCCCGGGCGACGAAGCGGGGGATGGTGTCTGATCCAGGCCGCGCCAGCCAGGCGGCGCGGCCCCCCGCCCCGAACCCCAGCAGGGCGACCCTGTCCGGGTCGATGGCGGGGTGCTGGGCGGCGAGGTCCGCCGCCTGAGAGACCGCCTCGGGCACCCTGTCGCGGCGCCGGGCCTGCCCGCGGCCATCGGTGACGATGAAGGGGTCGAGATCGAGAACCGCGACGCCCCGCGCCAGCAGCAGGGCGGTGATGCGGTCCGCCCGGCCGTCGGGACCGAGCGAATCCGAAACCGCCACGACCAGCGGAAAAGGCGCGCGGTGCGGATCGCCGGGGAGAAACAGCGTCAGCGTCGGCTCGCTCGGCCGGGCGGCGGGCATGGCCGCCAACAGGCGGGGTTCCGGCCCGCTATTCCCGGCGCGATCCTCGGCGCGCGCGGGCGGCGCGCCGATCGGGGCCAGGGGCAGGGCCGGAGGCAGGGCCAAGGACAGGGCAGCCAGTATCAGCCATCCGAACATGATCCCGCGCCCTCCATGCCAGGGGATATCCCCCTGACCATCGCGCGCGCATCACCGCGTCACAATTCGACTCCGCGGAAGCGAGCCTTCGCCGCGCCCGAAGGGAGCCGGCCAGGACCCCGGGCGGGGGGGGCGTGGTCAGGCCGCGAAAGCGTGGGCGTGTGCGGCGTCCCAGGCCACCGCCGCCGTCTCCCCGGGCTCGGGCAGCCGGGCGCCGCCGACGACGCGCTTGGCCAGGATCTCCCCGCCGCCGCTGCCCAGCGAGAGGCGCAGCCGGACATGGTCGCCCTGGAAGATCGCCTCCAGCAGCCGCGCCGGCAGGGCATCCCCGCCCAGATCCTCGGCGTCCACCGGCGCCACCGCCACCCGCTCCGGCCGCACCGCGACGACGCAGCGGCTGCCGGGCGCCTCGCAGTCCACCGGCCGCGCCAGCACCTCGGCGCCGCAATCCAGCGCCACCCGCACGGCGCCCTCCTGCCGCGCCAGCACACGGCCGGGCAGGCGGTTGTTCTCGCCGACGAAGCCGGCGACGAAGGCATTGGCCGGCTCCTCGTAGATGCGGCGCGGGCTGGCCAGCTGGCGGATCTCGCCGCCCTCGAAGACGGCGATGCGGTCCGACAGCGTCAGCGCCTCCTGCTGGTCGTGCGTGACATACATCATGGTGACGCCGAGCCGCTGGTGGATGCCGCGGATCTCGTACTGCATCTCCTCGCGCAGCGCCTTGTCGAGCGCGCCCAGCGGCTCGTCCAGCAGCACGATGGGCGGTTCGAAGACCATGGCGCGGGCCAGCGCGATGCGCTGCTGCTGGCCGCCCGAGAGCTGCGCCGGGCGGCGGTCCCCGAATCCCTCCAGCCGCACCATGGCCAGCGCGCGCTTCACCCGCTCGGCCCGCTCCGGCCGCGGCACGCCGCGCACCTCGAGCGGGAAGGCGACATTCTCCGCCACCGACATGTGCGGGAACAGCGCGTAGGACTGGAACACCACGCCGATGCCGCGCCGGTGCGGCGGCAGCCGGGCGATGTCGCGCCCCTCCAGCAGGATGCGGCCCTCGCTGGGCAGCTCGAAGCCGGCCAGCATCATCAGCGTGGTGGTCTTGCCGGAGCCGGAGGGGCCGAGCAGCGTCAGCAGCTCGCCCTTCGCCACCTCCAGGTCCAGATGCCGCACCGCATAGCCCGAGGCGGCCGGCCCATAGGCCTTGCGCACGCCCTCGAAGCGAACCAGCGCCTCCGCCATTCCCCAATTCCCCCGACCAGGCTTCCCCGTCCTGCATCGCGGGGCGGGGGGCGGGTTGTCAACTGCCGCCCCGGCCCCGAAGCTGTGGCGAGGAAACCGCCGAGGAGACATGCCGATGAGCACAGCCGAGCCCAGCCTGATCCGCCGCCGCGAGGGCGCCGTGGGCCACCTGACGATGAACCGCCCGCGCGCGCTGAACGCGCTCGACCTCGCCATGATCGACGGCTTCGCCGAGGCCATCGGCGCCTGGCGGGAGGACCCGGCGGTGCGGCTGGTGCTGCTGGAGGGCGCGGGCGAGAAGGCCTTCTGCGCCGGCGGCGACGTGCGGCAGGTGCGGAGCGACGTGCTGGCCGGCGACACGGCGGCGGTGGAGGCCTTCTTCTCGCGCGAATACGCGGTGAACAGCGGCATCGCCACCTTCCCCAAGCCCTGGATCAGCCTGATCGACGGCATCTGCATGGGCGGCGGCCTCGGCGTCTCGGTGCATGGCAGCCACCGGGTGGTGACGGAGCACGCCCTGCTGGCCATGCCGGAGACGGCGATCGCCCTCTTCCCCGACGTCGGCACCAGCTATGTCCTGCCGCGCCTGCCGGGCAGCCCGGGCATGGGTCTGTGGATCGCGTTGACCGGCGCGCGGCTGAAGGGCGCCGAGGCGGTGGAGGCCGGGCTGGCGACGCATTTCGTGCCGCGCGCGAAGCTGCCGGCGCTGCGCCAGGCCCTGCTGGAGAAGGGCGAGGCCGGCGTGGTGGACGAATTCGCCGAGGCGCCGCCGCCGGGTCGCGTCACGGCGCTGCGCCCGGCCATCGAGCGCTGCTTCGGCGCCGGCGACCGCGCCGCCATCGAGGCCGCGCTGGAGGCCGAGGGCACCGACTGGGCGCGCGAGCAGCTCGCCACCCTGCGCCGCGTCTCGCCGACCAGCGTGGCGGTGACCATCGAACTGCTGCGGCGCGGCGCCGCCCAGGACCTGCCGGCCTGCCTGGAGCAGGAGTTGATCCTGACCCGGACCATCACGCAGCACCCGGATTTCGCCGAGGGCGTGCGGGCCGTGCTGGTGGACAAGGACCAGTCGCCCCGCTGGCAGCCGGTGGGCGACCTGCGGAGGCTGTTCGGCGACTGAGACAGCCGATCCCGGGAGGCGCCCTCCGCCGCCCCGGCGGCCTTCAGGCCCGCTTCCGGGCCAGCCGGGCGGCGGCGAGCAGGGCCAGCAGGGACAGGCCCAGCCCGGCGCCGAAGACCGCCGCATGCGCCTCCCCGCTGGCGCGGAACAGGGCCGCCAGGACGAAGCCGGTGGCCGCCTGGGCCAGGGCGTAGAGCACCGTCGCGCGGCTCCAGACCAGGCCCGCCCCCGGCCCCGCCAGCTCGCGGGCGGCCGCCAGCGCCACCGCGCTGGCGCCGACGCCCGCGAAGCCGCTGAGCGGCGCCGCCAGCAGCACGGCCGCGCCACCGGGCAGCAGGGCGGCCCCGAGGGCGATGGCCTGCACGCCCATCCACAGCGCCAGGGTCCGCATGCCCCCGGCCCGGCCGGCGATCCGCCCGCCCAGCAGGGTGCCCGCCATGGCGCCGAGGCCGAACAGCGCCCAGAGCAGCGCCACGGCCGCGGCACCGAGGCCGCGCCCGCGCATGCCGAGATCGGCGAGATAGATCATCGGCGGCACCATGCCGGCGGCGGACAGCCCGTAGACGACCATCAGCCCGGTCACGCCCGGCCAGCGGCGTGGCGGAGCCGCCGCGCCCGGCCCGGCCGCCACCTCCTCCGCCGGCGGGGCGGGCCAGTAGCGGCGCAGGGGCAGCCAGAGCAGCAGGCTCATCAGCCCCAGCCCCAGCCAGATCGACGAGACGCCGAGCGGCAGCAGCGCCGGTACCGCCAGGGCGCCCAGGACCACCCCCCCGCCGACGCCGGAGACCACGGTGCCCGCCGCCGCCGGGCGGCGCGCCGGCGGCACCACCGCCTGCACCGCCGGCCCGGCCAGCGCCATCAGCACGCCGCCGGCGAAACCCGCGAGGCCGCGCCAGGGTCCGAGCCAGGCCAGGCCACCCGGCCAGGCGCAGGCCAGGCAGGACAGCACCACCAGCGCCATGCCGAGGTCGAGCGCGGCCGGCACGCCGAGGCGTCCGGCGAGGCGCCGCCCGCCCAGCGCCCCCAGCAGGTAGCCGGTCAGGTTCAGCGCGCCGAGCAGGCCGGCGCCGCCGCCATCCACCCAGCCGGCGGCGACCATGGCGGGGAAGGCCGGAACATAGGCGAAGCGGGCCAGGCCGATGCCGGAGCAGAGCGCGGCCGCGCCGGCCAGCGGGGCGGTCCGCTCAATGCCCATGGTCGTGGTCCCCTGGACGGTGACGATCCGGCAGGGGTGGGATCAGCGCAGCTCGGTCGCCGGCCGCAGGGCGGCCTCGGGCAGGCGCCGGTCGACGGAGGGCGCCGGCGCATGCGCGGCACGGATGGCGCGCCGCAGCTTCAGCGCCCCGGCGCGGAACTGGCCGGCGCGGCACAGCCGCAGCCCCTCCTCCGCCAGGTCCCGAGGTTCGTCCCGCCCGGCGCCGGGCTGGCGGTCGAAGCGGCCGGCCAGGGACTCGCAATCCGCCTGGCTGACCGGCAGCAGGCGAAGCTCCGCCGCCGCCAGCGCGCCCGGCGCGGCGGCCAGCCAGACGGTCATCAGCAGAGGCAGGCGCGGGACCATGACGCCATGCTGCGCCCACCGGCCCTGCGCGCCGATGGGCGCGGCATGAAGCCAGCGTCATGCCGCCACCGCGCCGGAGGTGGCGGGGTGGGGCCCGTCCAGCGGCAGGCGCAGCAGGACGGCGAGGCCAGGCTGTTCCGGCGGCCCGCCGGCATCCTCGAACCACAGCCGCCCGCCATGCAGCGTCGCCACCGCGCGCACCAGGGAGAGGCCGAGGCCGGAGCCGGGCGTGGCGCGGGCGGTATCGGTGCGGAAGAAGCGCTCGCCCACCCGGGCCCGGTCCTGCGGCGCGAGGCCGGGTCCCTCATCGGCCACGCGCAGCAGCACCTCCTCCCCGTCCGGCTCGGCCGTCAGGCTGATGGCGCCACCCGGCGGGGTGAACTTCACCGCGTTGTCCAGCAGATTGGCCACCAGCTGCAGCAGCAGGTCGCGATCGCCGGTCATCGGCAGGCTGGCCGGCCAGGCGGTGTGCAGCGTCTGGCCGCGCGCCTCGGCCGAGGCGCCGTAGAGCTCCGCCGCGTCGGCCAGCAGCGCCGCGAGGTCGAGCGGGGCGAAGGCGGCGCGGCGCGCGCCCGCCTCCACCTCGGCGATGCGCAGCACCGCCTGGAACACCCGGGTGACGTTGTCGAGGTCGGCGATGCCGCGCTCGATCGCGCCGCGCAGCGCCTCGGCGTCGCTGCTCTCGCCCAGGAGGGTTTCCTCCAGGCCGCTGCGGGCCCGGGAGATCGGCGTGCGCAGGTCGTGGGCGATGGCGTCCGAGACGCCGCGCACCCCCTCCATGAGATGCGCGATGCGGTCGAGCATGGCGTTCATGCTGGCGCCGAGCCGGTCGAACTCGTCGTCATGCAGGGAGATCGGCACGCGCTGCGTCAGGTCGCCGTTGGCGATGCGGGCCGCGGTCAGGCTGGCCGGGGCCAGGCGCCGCTCCAGCGCGCGGCGCATCAGCATCGCCCCGATCACGGCGAAGACCAGGGCGGCGCCGGCGGCCCAGGCCAGCCCCTCGGTCAGCAGGGCGCGCAGCCGCTGCTTCTCGCCCACCTCGCGCCCCACCGCCAGCTGGCTGCCATCGGGCAGCGCCTGCACGAAGAGCCGCGCCTCGCCGGGCGGGTCGTCGTCATGCTCCAGGGTCAGGCTGTGCCAGCTCGCCTCGCCGGGCCCCTGGGCGGGCAGGGTGGCGAGATTGCCGGCCAGCCGCTCGCCCCGCGGCGTCTCCAGCCGGTACAGCGCCTGGGCCTCGGCATCGAGCGCCAGGCGCTCCTCGATGGTCTCCGCCACCGCCTGCGGGCCGGCATCGCGCCAGCGCTCGAGCAGGGCGGAGGCATCGGCGCGGATGGCCGCGTCGGTCTGCCGCTCCAGCGTCCCCGCGGTGCCCCACCAGAGCACGCCGGCGAAGGCGAGGCAGGCGCCGAGGAACAGGGTGGCGAACAGCAGCGCGAAGCGGAAGCCGGCGGAGGACAGCAGCCGCCAGAGCGGCCCCGGATGCTGCGGCCGCCGGCGGTTGTGCGGCATGACCTTCAAGCCTTGGGTTTCGTTCGTCAGCCCTCGGCGCGGATCATGTAGCCGGCGTTGCGCACGGTGTGGATCAGCGGCTTGTCGTGCCCCTTGTCCAGCTTCTGGCGCAGGCGGGAGACATGCACGTCGATCACGTTGGTCTGCGGGTCGAAATGGTAGTCCCAGACCTTCTCCAGCAGCATGGTGCGCGTCACCACCTGTCCGGCATGGCGCATCAGGTGCTCCAGCAGGCGGAACTCGCGCGGCTGGATGTCGATCTTCTTGCCGGCCCGCGTCACCGTGCGGGACAGCAGGTCGAGCTCCAGATCGGCCACCTTGAGCCGCGTCGCCGGCGCGTCGACCGCCGGTCGGCGGCCCAGCGCCTCGACCCGCGCCAGCAGCTCGGCGAAGGCGAAGGGCTTGACCAGATAGTCGTCACCGCCGGCCTTCAGCCCCTTCACCCGCTCGTCCACCCCGGCCAGGGCCGAGAGGAACAGCACGGGCGTGTGGTTGCCCTGGCCCCGCAGCGTCTCGACGAGCCGGACGCCATCGACGCCACCGGGCAGCATGCGGTCCAGGACCAGGAGATCGAAACTCTCCCCGGCGGCAAGGAACAGGCCGTCGCGCCCGCTGGACGCGTGCTCCACCGTATGCCCGGCCTCCTGCAACCCCTTCTTCACGAAGCGGCTGACCTCGGCATCATCCTCCACCAGCAGAATGCGCATGGTGTCTACGTCCCCAAGTCTCTGTGTTTCCCCGCCGGCAGGCCACGCGGGCAGACCATGAGGGCCGGACAGATTGACGCCTCGGCGAGGCTCGCGCCAGGGGGGCTGGAAGGGGGGGGCTTGAGGGCGGGGCTCCAGGACGGGGAGCGGAAGAGCGGGGGGAGGCCCTCCCGCGCCGCATGGCGCCGCTCCGGGCTGGGGCGCCACGGCGGCGCGTGGTAAGCCCGCCCGCCATGCCCCCCCTGCCCGAACTTCCGGTCTCCGAAGCCCTGCCGCGCCTGGCGGAGGCCCTGCGCGCCGGCGGCAATGCCGTGCTGGTGGCGCCCCCCGGCGCGGGCAAGACGACCCTCGTGCCGCTGCGGCTGCTGGACGAGCCCTGGGCCTCGGGGCAGCGGATCCTGGTGCTGGAGCCGCGCCGCGTCGCCGCCCGTGCCGCCGCCCGCCGCATGGCCGAGCTGCTGGGCGAGCCGCTCGGGCAGACGGCCGGCGTCGTCACCCGGCTGGACCGCGCCGTCTCCGCGGCGACGCGGATCGAGGTGGTGACGGAGGGCCTGCTGGTGCGGCGGCTGCAATCCGACCCGGGCCTCGAGGGCGTGGCCGCGGTGCTGTTCGACGAGGCGCATGAGCGCAACCTCGACACCGACCTGGCCCTGGCGCTCTGCCTCGACCTGCAACGCGCGCTGCGGCCGGAGTTGCGGCTGCTCGCCATGTCCGCGACGCTGGAGGCCGAGGGCTTCGCCCGGCTGCTGGGCGGCGAGGGCGGCCCGGCCCCGGTGATCGAGAGCCTGGGCCGCGCCTTCCCCGTCACGGTGCGGTATCGCCAGCGGGACCTGCGCGATCCGCGCGACCTGCCCGAGGCGATGGCCGCGGCCATCCGCGAGGCGCTGGCGGCGCATCCGGGCGATGTGCTGGCCTTCCTGCCCGGCTGGGGCGAGATCCGCCGCACGATGGAGCGGCTGGGCGGCCTCGGCGCCGACGTGCTGCCGCTGCATGGCGAATTGCCGCCCGCCGAGCAGGACAAGGCGCTGGACCCGGATCATCGGCCCGGCGGCGGACGCAAGGTGGTGCTGGCCACCTCGATCGCCGAGACCTCGCTGACCGTGCCGGGGGTGCGGATCGTCGTCGATGGCGGCTTTCGCCGCGCGCCGCGCCTCGATCCCGCGACCGGGCTGTCGCGGCTGGCCACGCTGCGCATCTCCCGCGCGAGCGCCGAGCAGCGCGCCGGCCGCGCCGGCCGCACCGCGCCCGGCCTCGCCATCCGGCTCTGGTCGGAGGCGCTGCATCGCGGCCTGCCGCCGGCGGACCGGCCGGAGATCCTGGAATCCGAGCTGTCGGGGCTGGCGCTGGACTGCGCCGCCTGGGGCGCCGATCCGGCGGCGATGGCCTTCCTGGACCCGCCGCCCGCCGGCGCCATGGCCGCCGCCCGCGCCCTGCTGCGCGAGCTCGATGCGCTGGACGCCGAGGGCCGCATCACGCCCATGGGCCGGCGCATGGCGCGGCTGGGCACGCATCCGCGCCTCGCCCGGATGATGGCCGCCGCCGCCACGCCGGGCGAGGCCGCGCTGGCCGCCGCCCTCGCCGCCCTGCTGGAGGAGCGCGACCCGATCCGTGGCCGCGAGGCGCCGGCCGATATCCGCCTGCGGCTTGACCTCCTCGAAGGCGCCGACGACCCGCAGGCGGACCGCGCCGCGCTCGGCCGCATCCGCCGCGCCCTGGCGCTGCACCGCCGCCGCCTCGGCGTCACCGCCGCCGAGCCGCCGGATGGCGACCCTGGCCTGCTGCTGGCCGCCGGCTTCCCCGACCGCGTGGCGGCGAAGCGCGGCGGCATGGACGGCGCCTTCCGCCTCGCCGGCCTGTCCGCCGCCGGCGCCAGCGGCGGGCAGGGCGCGCGGCTGCCGGCGAGCGACCCGCTGGGCAGGGCGCCGCTGCTGGCAGTGGCCGACCTGGAGCTGGCCGGCACCGAGGCGCGCATCCGCATGGCCGCGCCGCTGACCCGCGCCGCGCTGGAGGCCGCCTTCCCCGAGCGCCTGGTGCGCGAGGAGGGCGCCGCCTTCGACCCCCGGACGAACGCCGTGGTGGCGCGGCGGCGGCTGCGCCTCGGCCCGCTGGTGCTGGAGGAGGCGACGCTGCCCCAGGCCGACCCGGACGCGGTGGCGGCGGCCCTGGCCGGGGCGGCGGCTTCGCGCGGCCTGCGCGACCTGGACTGGAGCAAGGCCGCCGAGCAGACCCGCGCCCGCCTCGCCTGGATGCGCCGCGCCGAGGGCGAGCCCTGGCCGGAGGTCTCGGACGAGGCGCTGGCCCGCGAGGGCGGCGCCTGGCTGGTCCCCTGGCTCGCCGGGCTGAACAGGCTGTCGCAGCTGAAGGCCCTGGACGTGGTGGCGATGCTGCGCGCCCTGCCGCCGCACCCGCTGACCCGGCGCCTCGATGCCGAGCTGCCGCCGCGCCTCGACCTGCCCGGCGGGCGCTCGGCCGCCATCGACTATACCGGCGAGGTGCCGCGGCTGGAGGCGCGGGCGCAGCACCTCTTCGGCCTGGAGCGCCTGCCGCCGCTGGCCGGCGGGCGCATCCCGCTGCAGGTGGCGCTGCTCTCCCCGGCCGGGCGGCCGATCGCCGTCACCGCCGACCTCGCCGGCTTCTGGCGCGGCGCCTGGGCCGAGGTGCGCAAGGAGATGCGCGGCCGCTACCCCAGGCACGACTGGCCGGAGCAGCCGGGACAGCGGGCGGCGGTCTGAGACAAGTGGTTCGAGGCGGGCGGTTTGCGGCGGCCACGCCCGCGCGGGCTTGCCTTACGCCCGGCCTTGCTCAATGTGACGTCAGAGCCGCAGCCCCCACCGCGCCCGCCACCAGGGATGAGACGATGATCACCCCCCAGCCCGCCGCCTCCCGCCGCCTCGTCCTCGCCGGCCTCTCCAGCCTGGCCCTGCTCACCGCCTGCGCCCGCGTGCCGGCCCAGGCCCAGCGCGGCCTGATGCCCGATTTCGCCGACCTGGCCGAGCGGGTGCTGCCGGCGGTGGTGAACATCGCCGTGCTCACCGAGCAGACCACGACGCAGATCCCGCCCGAACTGCGCGGCACCCCCTTCGAGCGCTACTTCCGCGAACGCCGCGGGCGGCAGCAGGTGCAGGGGGCGGGCTCCGGCTTCGTCATCGACCCGGCGGGCTATATCGTCACCAACAACCATGTGGTGGGCGAGGCCGCGCGGGTCGTCGTCTCGCTGCAGGATGGCACCGAGCTGCCGGCCCGGGTCGTCGGCACGGACGAGCTGACCGACCTCGCCCTGCTCCGCGTCGAGCCGCGCGCGCCGCTCGCCGCCGTCCCCTGGGGGGCCTCGGGCAGCATCCGCGTGGGCCAGTGGGTGCTGGCGGCGGGCAACCCCTTCGGCCTCGGCGGCACCGTCACCTCCGGCATCGTCTCGGCACGCGGGCGCGAGATCGGCGCCGGACCCTTCGATGACTTCATCCAGACCGACGCCGCCATCAACCCGGGCAATTCCGGCGGGCCGCTGTTCAACGCGGCCGGCGAGGTGATCGGCATCAACACCGCCATCTACTCGCCCTCCGGCGCCTCGGCCGGCATCGGCTTCGCCACCCCTTCCGACCTGGCGCGCGGCGTGATCGACCAGCTGCGGCGCGACGGGCGGGTGGAGCGTGGCTGGCTCGGCGTGGCGGTCCAGGATGTCGGCGGCGAGACGACGCCGGGCGGGCGCAACCGCGGCGTGCAGGTGCAGAGCCTGGAGCGCAACAGCCCCGCCGCCCGCGCCGGGCTGCGCCCCGGCGACATCATCACCGCGCTGAACGGCGAGCGGGTCGAGACGGTGCGCGCCCTGACGCGCGGCGTCGCCATCACCCCGCCGGGCCAGACCATCCGCATCACCCTGCTGCGCGAGGGGCGGCAGCGGGATCTGGCGGTGCAGGTCGGCCGCCGGCCGCCCCAGGCCGGCTGAACCGGGCCGGCCGCGCGGCCGCCCCGCCCGCGGATGGGGCTTGGTGCGGCGGTTGCGAATGATTATGGATTGCCGGGACTCCCGCCATCAGGCCGCCGGCCCCGCCTCACTCCGAAGGATGCGCTCTTGCCGCCCAGCCCCCGCCGCACCCGGCCGCTCCCCCGCCGCCCGGACCCCGTGCCGCCGCCGCGCCCGGGCGCCATCCGGATGAGCCGGCAATGAGCGCCGCCGTGACGGCGACCGCCTCGGATGGCTACCGCGCCCTGCTCTGGCGCCGCACGGCGCTGCTCGTGCTGCTGGCGCTGCTGACGCTGGCCTCGCTGCTGCTCGATGTCGCCACCGGCCCGTCGCGCCTGGGTCTCTCGGATGTGCTGGGCGTGCTGCTGGACCCCGGCTCGGCGACCGGGCCGGTCTCCGTCATCGTCTGGGACGTGCGGCTGCCCTACGCGGTCATGGCCGTGCTGGTCGGCGCCGCCCTGGCGCTGGCCGGGGCGGAGATGCAGACGGTGCTGAACAATCCGCTGGCCAGCCCCTTCACCCTGGGCGTCTCCTCCGCCGCCTCGCTGGGCGCGGCGCTGGCCATCGTCATCGGCGTCGGCATTCCCTGGCTGCCGCAGAGCTGGCTGCTGCCGGGCAACGCCTTCCTCTTCGCCTTCGGCTCGGTGCTGCTGCTGCGCAGCCTGTCGAGGCTGCGCGGGGCGGGGGTCGAGGCGCTGGTGCTCTTCGGCATCGCGCTCGTCTTCGCCTTCAACGCGGCCGTCGCCCTGCTGCAGTTCATCGCCACCGAGCAGGCGCTGCAGCAGCTGGTCTTCTGGTCCATGGGCAGCCTGGCGCGCGCCACCTGGCCGAAGATCGGCGTCATGGCCCTGGCGCTGGCCGTCACCATCCCCTTCTGCGCCCGGGCGAGCTGGAAGCTCACCGCCCTGCGGCTGGGCGAGGAGCGGGCGCTCTCCTTCGGTGTCGATGCCAACCGGCTGCGCGACGGGGCGTTGTTCCGGGTCAGCGTGCTCTCCGGCGTCTCGGTCGCCTTCGTCGGCACCATCGGCTTCATCGGGCTGGTCGGGCCGCATGCGGCGCGGCTGATGGTGGGGGAGGATCACCGCTTCTTCCTGCCGGCCAGCGCGCTCTGCGGCGCGCTGCTGCTCTCGCTCTCCTCCCTGGCCAGCAAGATGCTGGTGCCCGGGCTGCTGGTGCCGATCGGCATCGTCACCGCGCTGGTCGGCGTGCCGGTCTTCGTCGCGCTGGTCTTCACCCGGGGGCGTCGCGCGTGAGCGCGCGGGAGAGCCCTCGCGTGAGCGCGCGGGAGAACCCAGGCATGACCGCGCCGGAGCGGCCCGCCGCCCCGCCCCTGCGGCTGGAGATCGAGCGCCTGACCCTCGGCTATGGCCGTCGCGTCATCCTGCAGGACGTGTCGCTGAAGCCGCTCCGGGGCGGCCATATCACCGCCCTGGTCGGCCCCAACGGCGCCGGCAAGTCGACCCTGCTGCGCGGCCTGGCCGGACTGCTGCCGGCGCGCGGCTCGGTGAAGCTGAACGGCCAGGAGATGGTGGGGCAGCGGCTGGAGCGCCGCGCCCGGCACATCGCCTACATGCCGCAGAGCCTGCCGCAGGGCGTGGCGCTGACCGTGCTCGAGACGCTGGTCAGCGCGCTGAAGGCCAGTCCCGCCGGCGGCGAGGGGCTGATCTCCGCCAAGCTGGCGGCGGAGCGGGCGCTGGACCTGCTGGAGCGGATCGGCATCGGCCACCTGGCGCTGACCGGGCTGGACCGGCTCTCCGGCGGCCAGCGCCAGCTCGCCGGCCTGGCGCAGGCCCTGGTGCGGCAGCCCGAGGTGCTGCTGCTGGACGAGCCGACCAGCGCGCTGGACCTGCGCTTCCAGCTCCAGGTCATGCAGCTGGTGCAGGCGCTGACCTGGGAGAAGGGCCTCGTCACCATCATCGTCGTGCACGATCTCGGCCTGGCCGCGCGGTTCGCGGATCATGTCATCGCCATCGCCGGCGGCACGGTGCACGCCGAGGGCTCGCCGGAGGCCACCCTCACCCCGGCGCTCCTGGCTGAGGTCTATGGTGTCGCGGCGCGGGTGGAGCGCTGCTCGCTGGGCCATCTGCAGGTCCTGGCGGACTCTCCCCTGGCGGGATGACGGCATCACAACCTTGACGTGTAATTGTATTCCTATCGACTTCCACAATCATGGATTGCTGAATTAGAATTCTCTTCATCACCGGCCGGGTCCGCCGCCCGATGGAAGGCGGACCCGGCCCAGAGGAGGATTCCCGACATGGCGCTTCTCCGGCTCCGCCCCATCGACCTTCTGCCCGATCTCGACCCGTTGCGGGACTGGCTGGACGGCACGCTCGTCCTCGGCACCGCCGGCGCCGACGAGATCGAGGTCCAGGGCCGGATGAAGGTGGTCTTCGCCGGCCGTGGCAACGACCTCGTCCTGTCCGACACCGGCGCCGGCTCCGCGAAGGCGCTGGGCAACCTGCTGATGGGCGGGCAGGGCGACGACCAGCTCACCGCCCTCGGCGGCCGCAACGCCCTGCTCGGCGATCAGGGCCATGACACGCTGACCCTGGGCGACCGGTTCCAGCCTGGCGAGAGCCACCACGGCATCGCCTTCGGCGGCTCCGGGGACGACCGCATCTCGGCCTTCGGCAGCAACCACCGCATCTACGGCGATGGCGGCAACGACACGCTGATCCTGGGCGGCCCGATCGGCCTGGACAACGCCGCCTTCGGCGGCAGCGGCAACGACACCCTGACCTCGCACAGCCGGCGCACCACGCTGGACGGCGGCAGCGGCAACGACCTGCTGATGTCCTTCAGCGCCGGTCCGGCCCGCACGCATCTCGTCGAGAGCGGCGTGACCCTGACGGGCGGCAGCGGCGCCGACCGCTTCGCCCTGCACAACCAGAGCGTCCTGCTGGCCCATGGCGACACCGACGGCGCGCTTTCCGAGGGCGACGCGCTCAGCGGCGTGATCGACGTCATCACCGACTACCAGGCCGGGGAGCGGGTCATCCTCGGCGGCGGCGGGGAGGCGGCGCTGCGCGAGGCGCCGGTTCACCTGGCCGGCATCACCTGGCCCGGCACCGGCGGCGGGCGCGCGCCGCTGCTGCATGACGGGGACTATGCCTATCTGCGCGGCGCGCTGACCGGCGCCGGCCGCTTCACCATCGGCGCGGAGGGCGAGGACCTGCTGCTGATCTATGACCGGCCCGACGGGACCGACACGCCGCAGACCGGCGCGGTGGCCTTCCTGGGCTGGTCGGAGGACAGCGTGCTGATCGCCTGAGAGGCGGCGGGACGAGGCGTCGGGAGGGGCGTCGCGATGCGGCGCAACCTTTCGTCACCTCTTGCCCCTTTCCTTCGGGGCCGGAATTGGCTTTCCATCCCGTCATGTTCCGTCCCGCCCTGACCCTGGCCGCGCTCCTGGCGCTCGGCACGCCCGCGCTGGCGCTGGAGAGCGCGCCGGTCCGCAGCGAGCGCACCGCCATGAGCCTGGCCGCCGAGCTCTCGGCGGTGGCGCCCGGCCAGCCCTTCCGCCTCGGCCTGAAGCAGGTGCTGGCGCCCGGCTGGCACACCTACTGGATCAATCCGGGCGATGCCGGCACGCCGCCGGAGCTGGCGCTGACGGGGCCGGAGGGCACCGCCGCCACCGGCTTCGACTGGCCGGCGCCGGACCGCATTCCCTTCGGCCCGCTGGTCAACTACGGCTACGAGAACCAGGTGCTGCTGCCGCTGACGGTGACGCCGCCGGCGGATCTGCGGCCGGGCGATGTCCTGACCCTCGAGGCGACGGCGAGCTGGCTGGTCTGCGAGCAGGTCTGCATCCCCGAGGAGGGCGTCTTCCGCCTGGACCTGCCGGTGGAGGCGGCGCCGCGCCCCGACCCCGCCCTGGCCGGCGCCTTCCGGGAGGCCGAGGCCGCCCTGCCCCGCCCCAGCCCCTGGGCCGCCAGCCTGGGCTTCGAGGACCGGCAGGGCGCGCTGCGGCTGGATGGCCCCGACCTCTCGCCGGCCACGGTGAAGGCGGCCTGGTTCTTCCCCGCCGAATGGGGCGCGCTGGATCATGCCGGGCCGCAGCCGATGGAGGTGGCGGAAGGATCGCTGCGCCTCGGCCTGACGCGCGGCGCGGCGCCGCTGGCCGAGGGGCCGCTCGCGGGGGTGGTGACGATCACCGACACCGCGGGGACGCGCAGCGCCTTCACGGTGTCCGCCGTGCCCGGCGCGGTTCCGGCCGCCCTGGGCGGCGCGGCTCCGGCCCTGGCCGGGTGGCCGCTCTGGCAGGTGCTGCTCTCGGCGGCGCTGGGCGGGCTGATCCTGAACCTGATGCCCTGCGTCTTCCCGATCCTGGCGATGAAGGCCATGGCCGTGGCGAAGCTCTCGGGCGCGGCGCGCGGCACGGTGCGCAGCCATGCCGCCAGCTACACCGCCGGGGTGGTGCTGTCCTTCCTGGTTCTGGCCGGGGCGATGATCGCGCTGCGCGCCGCCGGCGGCGTGGCCGGCTGGGGCTTCCAGTTCACCTCGCCGGTCTTCGTGGCCCTCATGGGGTGGCTGATGCTGGCGGTCGGGCTCAACCTCTCCGGCGTGTTCCAGATCGGCGGGCCGGTGGGCGCCGGATCGGGCCTCGCCGCGCGCGGGGGGCATCTGGGCAGCTTTGCCACCGGCGGCCTCGCCGTGCTGGTCGCCACCCCCTGCACCGCGCCCTTCATGGCCGCCGCCATCGGCGCCGCCATGGCCATGCCGCCGGCCGCGACGCTCGCCGTCTTCGCCGCCATGGGGTTCGGCATGGCGGCGCCCTATGCGCTGCTGGCCCTGGCCCCCGGCCTCGCCCGGCTGCTGCCGCGTCCCGGCCTCTGGATGGAGCGGCTGAAGCAGGTCCTGGCCTTCCCGATGTATGGCGCCGCGCTCTGGCTGCTCTGGGTGCTGGCGCAGATGGTCGGGCCCGCGGCGCTGGCGGCGGCGCTGGCGGGCGGGCTCGCCATCGGCTTCGGCGCCTGGGCGCTGGGCGCGGCGCAGCAGGCGCGGAGCCGGCGCGGGCACTGGCTGGGCCGGGGCGGCGCCGCGCTGGCCCTCCTCGGCGCCCTGGCGCTGCTGCCGCAGCTCGGCGCGCGCCCCGCCCCCGCCGCGGCGGCCGCCGCCACGGAGGCGGCCGAGCCCTGGTCCGAGGCGCGGCTGGCCGCGCTGCGCGCCGAGGGGCGGCCGGTCTTCGTCAACATGACCGCCGCCTGGTGCATCACCTGCAAGGTCAATGAGCGGGTGGCGCTGGACAGCGCCGCGGTGCGCCAGGCCTTCCAGGAGCGTGGCATCGCCTATCTGAAGGGCGACTGGACCGATGGCGGCCCGGCCATCGCCGCGCAGCTCCGCCGGCATGGGCGCGAGGGCGTGCCGCTCTATCTCGTCTATCCGCCCGGTGGCGGCGAGCCGGAGGTGCTGCCGCAGATCCTGACCGAGGCGATCGTGCTGCGGGCCCTGCCCGGACCTTCCGCCTCCGGCCGGGGCTGATCCCGGCCGGAGCACCACCGAACCGACGACGCACCCGAAGAGAGGACGACCCGTCATGACGATGCCGATCCCCCGCCGCGCCGCCCTGTCCCGTCTCGGCCTGGCCAGCGCCGCCATCGCCAGCCTGCCCTTCCTGTCCCGCCAGGCCCTGGCCGCGCCGAGCATCGGCGCCCCGGCCCCCGCCTTCTCGGCGCCGGATCAGGACGGCAGGACCCATAGCCTGGCCGACTACCGCGGCAAGGTGGTGGTGCTGGAATGGACCAACCACGACTGCCCCTTCGTGCGGAAGCACTATGAGAGCGGCAACATGCAGCAGATCCAGCGCCTCGCCGCCGGGAAGGGGGTGGCCTGGCTCTCCATCGCCTCCTCGCCCGAGGGCGCGCAGGGGCATGTCACGCCGGAGCAGGCCAGGGCGCTGACCGCCAGCCGCGAGGCCGCGCCCGCCGCCGTGCTGCTCGATCCGATGAGCCGCATCGCCCGCGCCTATGCCGCCACCACGACGCCGCATATGTACGTCATCGATGCCGAGGGCGTGCTGCGCTACATGGGTGGCATCGACAGCATCCCCTCCAGCAAGGTGGCGGACGTGCCGAAGGCGCAGCCGCTCGCGCGCGACGCCATGCTGGCGGTGGCCGAGGGCCGGCCGGTGGCCCAGCCCGTGACGCGCAACTACGGCTGCGCCATCAAGTACGCGCCGGAGGCCTGAGCGTCCCCGGGTAGCGTCCCCGGGCGGGGCAGGGCTTCTCCCCACCGCCCGCCTGTCGGATAGTCCTGTCGCGGCGCCATAAGCCGCGACAGGAGGAAACGACCCATGAAACGACGCGACGCCGCGCGGGCGCTGGCTCTCGCCCCCTTGGCAGGCTCTCCCCTGGCATGGTCTGGCCTGGCGCGGGCGCAGCCCGCCTCCCCCGCGCGCTGGTCGCCCGGCCGGCCGGTTCGCCTGATGGTGGGCTTCGCGCCGGGCGGCAGCACCGACATCTCCGCCCGGCTCATCGCCGATGCGATCGCCGCCCCGCTGGGGCAGCCGGTCGTCGTCGAGAACCGCGTCGGCGCCGCCGGCAACCTCGCCTCCGAGGCGGTGGCGCGCAGCGCGCCGGATGGCCACACCTTCGTCGTCGCCTCGGTGGGCACGCCGGCGACGCGGCGGCGGATGGAGGAGCTGGGCTACCTGCCGGCCGGCGGCAGCGCCGCCGAGATGGCACGGCTGCAGCGGGACGACGTCATCCTGATGGAGCGGCTGGTCCGCCTGACCGGCGCCGCTTCCCGCTGAGGCGCGGGGGCGGGGACCGCCCGCCCGGCCGGGCTCAGAGGGTCGCGCGGAGGAAGATCGCGGTCTTCTCGCCCAGTTCCCGCAGGTCGCCGAAGAAGGTGGTCATCTGGTAGGCCGCGATGAAGCCGGCGGCGTAGAACAGGCCGGGGCGCCGGTCGTGCAGCCCGATGGCCCATTCATAGGGCCGCCGGAGCCACGCCCGCCGCACCACCAGGAGGGTCACGGCCACGCCCAGCACCGCGCCGCCCAGGATGTCGCTCGGATAGTGGAAGCCGGCGAAGACGCGCGGCAGGCAGGCGACGAGAAGGGCCCAGAGGAAGGCGGCGATGCCCGGCCCGCGCGCGATGAGGAACAGCCCCGTGGCCAGGGCGAAGGTCATCGCCGCGTTGTCGCTCGGAAAGGAGCTGTAGTTGGCGAGGTAGTCCTCGCTTAGCCCGAGCGGGCGGATGGCGCCGAGGGTGGGATCGTTGATCGGCCTCGGCCGTTCCCACATCACGTTCTGGACCAGCCGCGACAGGCCGCAGGCGAGCACCGCCGCCGCCAGGCTGGAGAAGATCAGGAAATGGCGGTTGTGGCGCAGCTCCGTGTCATCCGGCCCGCCGCGCCGTCTGTCGGGATTGAACCAGTACCAGCAGAAGGCGGCGATCAGCGGCGCCGTCTTGACCAGATGCATGTTGGTCAGGCTGACCACCGCGCGGTCGAAAGCATAGCTTCGGCCCGCCCAGCCATTGAAGGCCTGGAAAAGCTGAAGGTCGAGCGCTGCAAGCATGCCGTGAAGTCCTTGCACCGGCGCTCCCGGAGGGGGCGCCGAACATTTCTCTCCCGTTGCCGTGGAGCGGGCCCCCGAGGCGCGCCTGTCTCCCGCGGCGAACAAGTGTCATTAAATTGAAATGTTGCACACTCTTCATGGCCCGGCAATGCGGAAGCCGACCGGGCATAATCCGGCCCGCCGCAAAGGCCCGTGATCCGGCCGTGCCCCGCGGCATCGGCCGGATCGGCAATCACAGGTTGAATAAGGCCTCGCCGTGCCCAGGGCCGACCCTGCGTCCCGGCGCTCACAGCGAAACCATTGGCATGGCCCTCGCGAAGCTGATACCGAGCAGCCATGCTGGACGATTGGAGCGCGGCCTTCGGGGCCTGGGTGACCGCGAATGCCGCCTGGGCGGCGCCCGCGACCTTCCTCATCGCCTTTCTGGAATCCTTTCCGGTCGTCAGCATCCTGGTGCCCTCCACCGCCCTGCTGCTCGGCATCGGCGCCCTGCTCGGCAGCGGCCTCGTCTCGCCCTGGCCGGTGCTGCTCGGCTGCGTCATCGGCGGCGTCCTGGGCGACGCGGCCGGCTACTGGCTGGCCCGCTGGGTCGGGCCGCATGCCGTGCGCCGCCGCCTGCCCCGGTCCTGCCGGCGGATCTACGCCTGGTCCGTCGTCGTGTTCCGCCGCTGGGGCTGGTGGGCGGTCTTCTTCGGCCGCTTCATCGGCCCGATGCGCGCCGTGACGCCGCTCGCCGCCGGCGTCGTCGGCATGCGCAACAGCGCCTTCCAGAGCGCCAATATTCTCTCCGCCCTGGTCTGGGCGCCGCTGATCCTGATGCCGGGCTCCGTCGGCGGCTGGCTGGCGCGGCAGATCGGGCCGGACCCTAACCCCCTCACCCTGGCCGCCCTGTTCGGCGCCGCGCTCTTCGCCTGGATCGGCTATCAGCGCCTGCGCCCCCTGGTCAGCGCCTGGATGCGCCAGCGCCTCGCCCTGGGCCGGGGCTGAGCCGCCCGTCCGCATCCCGCCCTTCCCTTTATGACGGAACCGCGCTGAACCATGGAATGGATCGCCGATCCCACCGCTTGGCTGGGCCTTGGGACGCTGATCGTGCTCGAGCTGGTGCTCGGCATCGACAACCTGATCTTCATTGCCATCCTGGCCGACAAGCTGCCGCCCGAGCAGCGCAACAAGGCCCGCATCATTGGCCTCACCCTGGCGCTGCTCATGCGCCTCGGCCTGCTCGCGGGCATCTCCTGGATCGTCGGGCTGACGGCGCCGCTGTTCAGCGTGGCGGGGATGGAGATCACCGGCCGGGGCCTGATCCTGGTCACCGGCGGCCTCTTCCTGCTGTTCAAGGCGACCACCGAGTTGCACGAGCGGCTGGAGGGCGGCCACGGCGCGAAGGGCGAGACCAGGGTCTATGCCAGCTTCTGGCAGGTGGTCGCGCAGATCGTCGTGCTCGACGCGGTCTTCTCGCTCGACAGCGTCATCACGGCGGTCGGCATGGTGGAGCATCTCTCCATCATGTACATCGCCGTGACCTTCGCCATCGTGGTGATGATCGCGGCCTCCCGCCCGCTGATGCGCTTCGTCTCGGCGCATCCGACCGTCATCATCCTCTGCCTCGGCTTCCTGCTGATGATCGGCTTCAGCCTGATCGCGGAAGGCCTCGGCTTCCATATCCCCAAGGGCTACCTCTACGCCGCCATCGGCTTCTCGGTGCTGATCGAGGCCTTCAACCAGCTCGCCCGGCGCGGCCATGCCAAGCGCCTGGCCACCGGCGACCTGCGGGACCGCACGGCCATGGCGGTGCTGCGCCTGCTCGGCGGCGGCCAGGCCGAGGAGAACGCGGCGCCCGACGGTACGCACGGCGAGGCGCCCGAGCAGGTCTTCAAGCCGGAGGAACGCTCCATGGTCCAGGGCGTCATGGCGCTCGGCGAGCGCAGCGTCCGCTCGATCATGACGCCGCGCAACGAGGTGATCTGGCTGGACGCGGACGGCACGCCCGAGCAGCACCGCGAGATCATGCTCCGCACCGGCCATTCGCGCTACCTGATCGCCCGCGGGCAGATCGAGGAGATCGTCGGCGTGGCGCTCGCCAAGGATCTGTTGCGGGATCTGATGCAGGAGGGCCGGATCGACTTCACCGCCTCGGTGCGCCCGCCCCTGCTGGTGCACGACCAGCTCGACGTGCTGCGGCTGATGGAGCAGTTGCGCGGCTCGCGCGTGCAGATGGCCCTGGTGATCGACGAGTACGGCACGCTGGAGGGCGTGGCGACGCCGACCGACATCTTCGAAGCCATCGCCGGCGACTTCCAGGACGAGGATGACGACCACGCCCGGCTGGAGGCGGAGGAGGATGGCGCGCTGCTGGTCGATGCGCATCTCGACCTGCACGCGCTGGACCAGCGCCTCGGCACCCGGCTGGCGGATTCGGCCGGCGGCTATGCCACCGTCTCCGGCCTGCTGATGGACCGGTTGCGCCGCCTGCCGCATCTGGGCGACCAGGTGGAAGCCGGGGGCCTGACTTTCGAGGTGGTGGCCGCGCAGGGCTTCCGCCTCGAGCGGGTCCGTGTCCGTCCCGCGCCGGCCCCTTCCCCGGACGAGCCCCCCCACGAGTAGGGCCGCTCCTCCCGGGGATCGGTTCGGGGCGCCGCCCTCTTGGCAGGGGGCCGGCAAGCCGGTCTACTGGCGCGGCGAACCCAGGAGGCGTCCATGAACCCCGCCGCGCTCTCCGGCCTGGAGCTTCTCCAGGCCACGGCCGCCGGCACCCTGCCGCGCGCCTCCATGGCCGAGACGATGGGGCTGAAGGAGATGGAGGTCGCGAAGGGCCGGGTGATCCTGCACGCACGCGCCGACCGGCGGCACCTCAACCCGATGGGAGGGGTGCATGGCGGCTTCGCGGCAACGGTGCTCGATTCGGTAACGGGCTGCGCGGTGCACAGCATGCTGGATCCGGGCTTCAGCTACGCCACGGTCGATCTCGGCATCAAGATGCTGCGGCCGGTTCCGGTCGATGAGGATCTGGTGGCCGAGGCGCTGGTCACGCACTTGTCGCGCTCCATCGGCGCGGCCGAGGGCACCTTGCGCGATTCGTCCGGGCGGCTGCTGGCCAGCGCCTCCGCCACCTGCTTCATCAGGCATCCGCGCCCCTGAACGGCGCGGCCCCGATCCGGCGGAGCGATCCGCCCCGGCCGGGCCCGCCTCAGCGGCGGGTCATGCCCTTGCGGATCTCGCGCTCCACCGCCGAGCGCTCGCTGGAGCCGATGCGGCGGATGATCTCACGAATGATGGCGGGCGAGACACGATGCCGCTTGGACAGATACTCCACCTCGGCTTCGGGTGGCGGCTCCATCGGGGCGGGGGAGGATTTCTTCTTGTTGTCGAGCATCACGCACTCCTGCCAGGACTGGCTGGCGACGGGTCTTTGCAAAAGGGGGTCGCGCGGACAGGAATGACGCGGGCCCGCCGTTCACACCGGCAGGCCGCCGCTCCGTCCCGTCACCTGATCCCGGGCGCCTGATCGCGGCCGACGGCCCGGTCAGGGATGCTTCGGCTCGCGGAACAGGCTTCGGGCCCCGGCGCGCAGCTGGCTCTCGCGCACCACGCGCTCATGCCCATCCTGCACGTTGCGCACGCGATATTCGCGATCCGCGCCGTCATTCGGCAGCAGGCGAACCACCGTATAGGTGCCCCGCGCGGCACTGGCCTCGAGCTTGCCTGGGAAGAGTTCGACGGTCTGTCCGACCGAAAGGCTGTGGGGCGGCATGGAGGGTCTCCGCGGAGCGGGAGGATTCCCGGAAGAATCCGGCGGGGAGCGGCCCGCTCGCCCCTGGCCATCACACGGGTGTCCGCCGCGCCGGTCGCCATGCCGGGGCCGGGCCACAGGGCCCGCCATGCGGCGGCAGGCAGCGGTCCGGGGCGGCCTGGCCGTCCCGGACCTTCAGGCCTCAGGCCTGGCGCAGGTTGCCGGCAGAGACCTTGCCCTGCTGGCCCTTCTGCAGGTCGTACTCCAGCTTGTCGCCCTCGCGCGGCTCGCGCAGGCCGGAACGCTGGACGTCCGAGATGTGCAGGAAGACGTCCTTGGAGCCGTCATCCGGCTGGATGAAGCCGAAACCCTTGGTCGCGT
Organism: Pseudoroseomonas sp. WGS1072; assembly: GCF_049340465.1. Classification (NCBI taxonomy): domain Bacteria; kingdom Pseudomonadati; phylum Pseudomonadota; class Alphaproteobacteria; order Acetobacterales; family Acetobacteraceae; genus Pseudoroseomonas; species Pseudoroseomonas sp. WGS1072. The sequence goes on from NZ_JBMPSU010000001.1 coordinate 766,629, forward strand.
TGAACCACTTCACAGTACCGACAGCCATGGTGTTGTCCATTCATGAATGAAAATGAAAAACCACCCCACGGGATCGCAGGGAGGATCGAACTTCGCGAGGAGACGGACACCGGGCTCGGCGCTCAGTCATGAGCAAGGAGAGCAGGCCGAACTAACGAGCTGACCCCGCCAACATGGAGATTGCGGGCGCGAGACGCAAGCCCTGTTTCCTTGGCTCCTGGGTTTCCATCCTCCATTGGCCTTCCATCCTTCGTCGCGAACGGGAACGGCGCCCGGCCACCGGCATTGACAGTGCCGCCGCGGACACGGGACAGTGATCCGAAGCCCTTGCAACAGGATGAGGGCGACGGGAGCGGGAGGATTGCGGGTGCGCGCATTCATCATGGGATTCGCCTGCTGCCTCCTGGCCGCTCCCGCCCAGGGCCAGAACACCCAGGGCCAGAACACGCTGACGATCGCGACGCAGTCGGAGCCGACGGCGATGGACCCGCATTTCCATCGTTCGAACAGCAACAACGCGATCCTGCGGCAGGTCTTCGACCCGATGGTCGATTTCGACAATGCCGGGAAGATCGTGCCGCGGCTGGCGGAATCCTGGCGCATCGTCGATGACCTGACCTGGGAGTTCCGTCTGCGCGAGGGCGTGCGGTTCCATGACGGCACGCCGCTGCAGCCGGAGGACGTGGCCTTCTCCTTCGCCAGGCTGCCGGATGTCCCGAACAGTCCGGGGTCCTTCGCCTCCACCGTCCGCACCGTCTCGAGGGTCGAGATCGTCGATGGCCGGACGCTCCGTGTCACCACCAGCGAGCCCACGCCCTTCCTGGATGCGGAACTCACCGCCGTGCTGATCCTGTCCCGGCGCCTGCACGGGCAGGCGACCACGGCGGATTTCAACAACGGCCGCGCGATGATCGGCACCGGCGCCTACCGGCATCTGTCCTACGAGCAGGGCAACCGGCTGGAGGCCGCGCGCAACCCGGCCTTCTGGGGCGAGGCGGCGCCGTGGGAGCGGGTGCAGATCCGCTTCATGAGCAATGCCGGCTCCCGCGTCGCCGCCCTGAGCGCCGGCGATGTGGACCTGATCGACGCCGTGCCGACCCAGGATGTCGCCCGCCTGGAAGCCGATCCGCGCATCGCCGTCTTCGGCACGGAGAGCAACGGCACCGCCTATCTCTTCCCGGACACGGTGCGGGAAGAGGCGCCCTTCGTCACCGATCACGAAGGCCGCCCGCTGGTGCCCAACCCGCTGCGGGACGTCCGGGTGCGACGGGCCATGTCGATGGCCATCAACCGGCAGGGCGTCGTCGACCGGCTGCTGGCGGGCCAGGGCACGCCGGCCGAGCAGTTCGCCCCGCCCATCGCGATCGGCCGCATCCCCGACCAGCCGCCCATCCCGCATGATGTCGCCAGGGCCCGCGCCCTGCTGGCCGAGGCGGGCTACCCGAACGGCTTCCGCATGACCCTGCATGGCCCGAGCGGGTGGTTCCCCGGCGATACCGACGTGCTGCAGGCGGTGGCGCAGGGGCTGAACAGGATCGGCGTGCAGACGCGGGTGGAGGTGCTGCCGACGGCGACCTTCTTCACCCGCGCGACCAACCGCGACTTCGCCATGTTCATGACGACCTATGCCTCAAACCTGGCGGCGATCACGCTCCAGCAGGTGGTGGCGACGCGCAACCCCACCCTGCGGATGGGACCCTTCAACCGCCAGCACTACAGCAACCCGGCGATGGACGCGCTGCTGCAGGAGGCCCTGCGGACGATGGACCGGACGCGGCGCGACGCGCTGACGGCCCAGGCCATGCGCAGCGCGATGGAGGATGTCGCCGTCATCCCCATCCTGTACCTGAAGGTCAACTGGGCCGGGCTGCGCCACCGCGTCCGCTACGATCCCTCACCCAGCTGGTACACCAACGCGCTCTTCGCCACGCCGGCGAACTGACGGCGCCCGGCGGCAGCGGCGCTCAGCGCATCAGCCCGCGCGCCTCCATCCAGGCCTGGATGCGCGCCGCCACGGCGTCGCTGTTGCGGTCCATCATCAGCATGTGGCTGTTGCCGCGGATGCCCTCGGCCGGCAGGTCCAGGACATCGGCGCGGCCACCCGCCGCGCGGATGGTGCCGGCCCAGCGCTCCACATTGCCGCGGATGCGCTGCCAGAACGGCGAGTCCTGGAAGTGGTCGCCCCAGACGATCAGGTGGGGGACATCCCGCAGGCCTGCCGCGTCCGTCCCCGGACCGGGCGTGCCGGAGGGCTCGATGGCGATCACCGCGCGCACCTTGTCCGGCGCCGCGAGGGCCGCGTTGAAGGCGAAGTTGCCGCCCTGGCTGTGCACGATGATGACACAGGGGCAGACCGCCCGGACGTAGTCGTTGTACGCCGCCTGGATCTGGCTGTCGGTCGTGGTCCAGCGCGGCACCGACTGGCGCGTGAAGGCATCCCAGGCCGCCACGGGAAAGAGCGTGTCCGGGAAGGCGCGGCGGCGGGCGGGGTTGGCGCTCCAGCCCTCCTGCGGGCCGACGCGGAACAGGCCCCAGCCCTCGCCCATGGTGCGGAAGACGGGCTCGCCGGGAAAGATCTCCGGGAACCGGGCCCAGCCGGCGCGGCCACGCTCGACCGCGTCGCTGACATAGACATCGTGGCCCTGGCGCAGGAAGTACATCTGCCAGCCGGGCCGGCCATCCGGCGTCGTCTCCCAGGTCACGCCGGTCAGGCCGCCGCCATGCCACAACAGGAGGGGATGGCGGGCGCGCGGCTCCACCAGCTTCACGTACTGCGCGTACATCCCCTCGACCATGAACTCGCCGTTGGGGTCGGTGCGGATGGGCGGCGCGCCGGGGGACGGGACCATGTCGCGCAGCGGCAGGCCATCCAGGGCGCGGACCCGTCCCCCGACATGCAGGCTGCCGATCTCGCGCACCGGCGGCAGCGGGGCGGGAGCCTGCGCCTCGGCCTGCGCGGCGCCGATTCCCAGTGTGAGGACCAGGGCGAGGACAAGGGCGACGAGGGGATGCTTCATGGCGGCGCCTCCGGATTTCTTACGGAGAAGCCTAGAGCAGATCGCGGACCGGTGGAAACGACCCCACGAGGTTGCGGAAGCGGTCGCCGCCTTCCGGATCCATCGTCGCTGTTGGGGGAAAGCTTGGAGCGGGCGATACGCCTTTAGAGCGGGATCTGCAGCGCCTTTCAGAATTTGGGCGGACGGTAGGGCCGCACCGAGATCATCGAGCGCGCATTCGCCCGAATCAATCGCTTTCGCCGCCTGGCCACCGGCTACGTGCGCCGCTCAACATCCACCAGGCCCTCGCCGCTCGCCTGCTCCCTCATCCGCCTCGACATGCTTCAGGGCGGTTCTGAAAGGCACTTTGGAGTGCCCAGGTTGCGCCAACTCACATCGCGGAAGCCTCAGCGAACCGCTGTCAGAGACCGAACCGGTCTCTCACGCGCCCTTCCAGAACCTTTGCCAGGACGCCGAGGCGCCAGCACCCGTGAAAAGGGATCGGCTTTATCGATGACACAGGCATGTCGATCTCGGTGGCGGGTGTCCCGATCGCAAGCCGCGCGATCTCCCGGCCCATCGCGGTCGACAACGCCACGCCACGGCCATTGTAGCCCAGGCAGCACACCAGACCCGGCGCGGGTTGGTGGACGTGCGGATAGTGATCCTTGGTCATCGCCAGCTGACCATTCCAGGCGTGGGTCCATGCGACACCGGTCACCTGCGGCCAAAGGCGTTCGGCGTAGCGCATCAGGTAGGCAACCGGTGTCGCGTTCTCGATGGGGCGCTGCGGACCCCGGCCACCGATGAGAAGGCGATTGTTCGCGTCCACCCGGAGATAGACGGTGATATGGCCGCTCTCGTACAGCGAAGCACGCATCGGCATGATGCTGGCCGCCATCGCGTCAGGCAACGGGGCCGTCGCAACAATGGAGCTGAAGACCGGCACGATGCTGCGCCGCAGGCCCGGCAGCAGGTCGTCCGTGTACCCGTTGGTGCCCATCACGACCGTTTCGGCTGTCACAGTGCCAGTTGCGGCGCTGACCTGCCAACGGCCCTCCGCGCGGCGCATTCCGGTAACGCGGGTTCTCCCGTGGATCGACGCGCCCGCACGCATCGCCGCTCCGGCGAGGCCGCGTGCGTAATCCAGAGGTTGGAGATCGCCACCACTCGCGTCGCGCATCACCGCGCTGTAACGATCGGTCCCCGTCGCCTCACGTGCCGCGTCCCGGTCCAGCAGCGTCACCGGGAAGTTCCGGCGCAGGCCTTGCTCGGTGGACCGTCGCAGGGCGTCGGCCGGTCCAGGTCGATACGCCGCGCGCAGAGTTCCACCCTGACGCGCATCGCAGTCGATCTGCCAGCGCCGGATCAATGAAAAGGTGGCTTCCGGCGCGCTCCAGGCGAAGCGCACCATGCGGGCACCGAGGTCTGGACCGAACGCTGCCTCCACCTCGTCGGGATCGGGCTTCAGGCCGGGATTGACCTGCCCACCATTGCGTCCCGACGCTCCCCAGCCCGGCTCATTGGCCTCCAGCACGGTGACCCGGACACCGCGCTCCGCGAGGTGCAGGGCCGTCGAAAGGCCTGTGAACCCCGCGCCGATCACCACGACGTCCGTCTGACGGTCGCCGTCGAGCGGCGGCGTCGCTGGGGCGGAGCGGGCGGTTGCGGCATAGAGACTAGGCGGCAAAGGGGTCATGGATCAGTGTCCTGAAGCTTGCTGTCCTGCGTTCACGCGGATCACCCGGAACGATGGGCATGACGCGATGATGCCGCCGTTCGGAGATCACTGGCGCTCACCGCTCGAGCCGGCTTTCCCTGCGTGCTCTGGCACTTCGGTCGTCAATAGAGCGGCGGCGTCACGGCCCAGACCACCACACAGCGAAGAGTCCCTGGATTGCTGAAGCGGTGAGGCAAGGTACTCGCGAAGCGGAAGGAGTCCCCGGTCTGCAGCAGGGAACAGACGCCGTCGACCTCCAACTCCAGCATCCCCTCAATCACCGTGCCGGCGTCCTCACCGGTGTGAGAATACGGCGCTTCGCCAGAGGAGCCACCCGGTTCCACGGTGATCATCATCAGCTCCATGCTGCCGTCCCCCTCTGGGACCAGCAGTTCCTTCGTGATTCCCTTCGCCGGCAGGTCCAGCACCCGCCGCTGAGGGCGCCGGAGCACCCAGTTGGGTCCCGCTCCCGCAGGTTCGGGATCGCTGAAGAACCAGCCGACCGGAATGCCGAAGATGCCTGCCAGCTTCTGCAGCGAGCGGATCGAGGGCGATGACAGACCGCGCTCGACTTGGCTCAGCATACCCAGGGAAAGACCGCAGCGGGTGGATAGCTCGGCCAGCGTCCAGCCGCGGCGCTGACGCATCGCGCGCAGCTTGCGCCCGACGGAAGTGGCACGGTCCTCGCTGTCCGTTGTGCCCAGGTCCTGAGATTCAGACGGGGAAGCCATGGTCTCATCACGCATTGAAAATTTCAGGCCTAATTTTCACTCTTGTTGCATGGCCACCTTAGATGGTTAAGCTTTCCTCGAACAGAGGCGAGTAGAGAGCATGCGGGTCGGCATCGAAGTCGGGGGCACCTTCACGGATCTCGTGGCGGTCGAACGAGGCGAAGTGCGTGTGGTCAAAGTTCCGTCGACACCGCGCAGCCCCGACATCGGCGCCTTCAATGCGCTGGAGGTCGCAGGGATCGCTCCAGGAGCGGTGACGGACCTGGTGCATGGCTCGACCGTCGCCACCAACGCCATCCTGGAGCGGCGTGGCGCGGAGATCGCCTTCATCGCCACCGCCGGGTTCCGTGACATCCTGTTCATGCAGCGGCACGACCGCCGCCAGATCTACGACCTGCATTACCGGAAGCCCGTCCCGCCCGTCCGGCGGCGGGACTGCTTCGAAGTGGTGGAGCGCATTGGCTCAGGAGGAGAGGTCCTCCTCGCACTGGATGAGGAGACTGTCCGGCGTGACCTGATTCCGGCGCTCCGCGCCGGCGGCTACGGAGCGGTGGCCATCTGCCTCCTCTCCGCCTATGCCGAACCGGTGCACGAGAAGCGCCTCCGCGCGATCATCGCCGATGCCATCCCTGGCGTGCGCATCGCATGCAGCCACGAGGTCGCCCCCGAGTTCCGCGAATTCGAACGCGCCTCGACCACCGCCCTGTCTGCCTACGTTCAGCCTGTGATCGATGGGTACCTGGACCGCTTCGAGGCCGCGCTGGGCAAGGCCGGTTTCTCTGGTCATTTCAGTGTTATGCAATCCAATGGCGGCCGCATACCGGCGGTTGCCATGCGTAGCAACGCCATCAGCGCTCTGCTGAGCGGGCCCGCCGCAGGCGTGGTGGGGGCCATCCGGCAGGCCGGTCGGTCCGAGCGCGGCAACCTGATCACCTTCGACATGGGAGGCACCTCAACCGACGTCGCGCTGGTTCGCGACGGCCTGCCCTCCTTGGCGCCGGAGACCGAAGTCGACGGCCTGCCGATCCGGACACCCGTGCTCGACATCAACACCGTGGGTGCTGGCGGCGGCAGCCTCGTATGGATCGACGACGGTGGCATGCTCCGCGTCGGCCCACGCAGCGCCGGTGCGGATCCCGGGCCGGCCTGCTATGGACGCGGTGGCACCCAGCCGACGGTGACCGACGCCCATGTGGTCCGCGGCACCATTCGGCCCGACGCCTTTCTGGGCGGAGGCATGAAGCTTGACGCCAATGCCGCGCACAAGGCTTTCGAGAGCATCGCCGGGCGGCTCGGCATGAATGTCCGGGAAGCCGCGGCCGCGGCGATCCGGCTCGCAGTCGCGAACATCGTACGCGCGATCCAGCTGGTCTCGACCGAGCGCGGCAGGGATCCCCGCGACTATGCGCTCCTGCCCTTCGGTGGCGCCGGCCCGCTGCTCGCGGCCGAGATCGCCGAGGAACTCGGCATCCGGGAGATCCTGGTCCCGCCGAACCCCGGTGTCATCTCGGCTCTCGGACTGCTCTCCGCGGACTATGCCATGGCCCAGGGCGTAACCCGCCGCATGCCCCTCGACAACGACGCACCGGGCGCGCTGCTGGCCGAGCACGGGCGCTTCCGGGAAGCCGCGGGGCGCGCTTTCGCCTCCATGGGGCTGGAGGGTGCGCTGGAGCACACGCTGGAGATCGACATGCGCTTCGTTGGCCAGGCTTTTGAGATCCCCGTCGCAGTGGACCCGGGCCACCTCCCGTCGCTCACCGCCGCCGACCTCGGCGACCGCTTCGCGGAGGCTCACCGACGGGTTTACCTGCACGGCGGCGAGCCGGGACGGACGGTAGAACTGGTCGGCTTGCGCTTCGGGGTGCGACACCCGCTTGAGGCGCTTCCAGAGGTTCGGGAGCGGGCTTCAAACCTGTCTCGGCCGGAGGCGGCGGAGGTGACGACAGGCGGGCGCGTCGTGGCAGCGCGCCTGGCCGATGCAGCCTCGCTGCTCGAGGGCGAGGCCGTCATCGGCCCCGCCCTCGTGGAGGGATACTCCTCCACGACATGGGTGCCGCCGGGATGGCGCATCGCACGAGATGGTGCAGGCAATATGCTAATGCGGAAGGAGGGCTGAGATGCTCGATCCGGTCGAATACGCGATCCTCAGCCAGTCGCTCATCGCGGCGGCGCGCGAGATGGGCGTGAAGCTGATCCGCTCCGCCTACTCCACCATCCTGCGCGAGGCACGGGACGGCTCCGCGGCCCTTCTCGACGCACAAGGGAACACCGTGGCGCAGGCGGAGCTGATCCCGATGCAACTCGGCAGCATCGGCAGGATCTTTCAGCCCTGCGCCGCGATGTTTCCGCCCGAAACGTTGGAGGAAGGCGACTTCCTGGTCATCAACGATCCGTATTCCGGCGGCCAGCATCTGCAGGATGTCTTCTTCTTTCACCCGATCTTCTTCGAGGGGCAGGTTATCGGCTTTGCAGCCTCCGTCGCCCACCACCTCGACATCGGTGGTGGCAGCCCCGGCCTGAATGCGTCGGCGCAGGATCTCTACGCCGAGGGCATCATCATTCCGCCCATGAAGGTAAACATGCAGCGGGACTGGCACGGCGGCGGCTTTCAGCGCCTGCTGCGCGCCAACGTCCGCGTGCCGCAGCAGACGATGGGCGATTTCGACGCGCAGATCGCGGCCAACAACGTCGGCGCGCTGCGGGTCCAGGAACTGGCGAAGCGCTACGGCGTGGCGAAGGTCACCGAGACCATGGCGGCCCTGCAGGATTACTCCGAGACCCGGATGCGTGCGGCGATCCGCGAAGTGCCGGACGGAACCTACAAGGGCGAAGCGTTCCTCGACGATGACGGCCTCGGCAGCGGCCCCCTGCCCGTGCGGGCTACGGTCACTGTCCGTGGTGACAGCATCGAGGTGGACTTCGCTGGCACAGCTCCGCAGGTTCGTACCAACGTCAACGCGCCATTCGCCTCGGTGATCTCGTCGGCGGTGTCCTGCCTGAAGGGAGCGCTGACAAGCCCCGACATCCCGTTCAACGACGGCTCGTTGCGGCCGATCACGGTGAAGGCCCCCAAAGGAAGCCTGCTCAACCCGAACCATCCGGCGCCGGTGCGGGCTCGGATGATCTCGGTCTCGCGCGCCTGGAACGCGGTGATGGCAGCCGTCGCACAGGCCGCCCCGGAGAAGGCGATCGCGCAGGGATACGACACGACCACGGCCTTCTGCCTTTCGTACCTCGGCGAGAAGGGCTGGTCCGTGTACCTCGAAGTCTACGGCGGCGGGTACGGTGCCGGCTTCGGCAACGATGGCTGCGATGCGGTCGATAACCCTTTGTCGAACTGCTCCAACACACCCGTTGAGGCCATGGATCAGGACTTCTCCTTCTTCCGGGTCACCGACTACTCGCTGCGGATGGACAGCTGCGGCGCCGGGCAATGGCGCGGCGGTGCCGGCTTCCAGCGCAGCTACGAGATCCTCACGGACAATGCGCAGGTCGCTCATTACAGCGACCGCTTCGAGGGGCATGCCGCGGGCCTGTTCGGCGGTGGACCGGGCGCCTCGGGCAGTTGCGAGATCCTGCGAGACGGCGAGGTGATCCGGCTGCGCAGCAAGGATGCCTTCCAACTGCGCCGCGGCGACGTCGTGACCATTCGCCTGGGCGGCGGAGGTGGCTATGGCGACCCGGCACTCCGGCCGCCCGAGGCGATGCGGCGCGACGCCGAGGATGGCATCGTTTCCGCCGAAAGGGCTGCCGCCTGGGCCGCCGGCTGATTTCAACAGAACCGTGAGCGAGGGTTTCCCATGAGAAGACGTACCCTGCTGCAAGGATCCGCGGCTGCCCTTGCCGCATTGTCGGCACCGCGTCTTGGACTGGCGCAGAACAGTAAAGTCTTGCGGTTCAAGCCTAACGCGGATGCCACCATCGTCGATCCGGTATTCACGACGGCCTTCTCCACCCGTTACCTGGCGATGCTCAGCTACGACACGCTGTACGGGATGGACAACGCTCTCAATCCGCACCCGCAGATGGTCGCGGGACACGAGATTGAAGAGGACGGTAAGCTCTGGCGCCTGACCCTTCGCGAGGGTCTTCGCTTCCATGATGGCGAGCCGGTTCTGGCGCGCGATTGCGTCGCCAGCCTGCGGCGCTGGGGCACCGTGGACGCCATGGGGCAGCTTCTGTTCTCCATGACGGATGATCTCTCGGCACCGTCCGACAAGGAGATCGTTTTCCGGCTGAAGCGCCCGTTCCCGCTTCTGCCGAATGCCCTGGCGAAGAGCACCAGCTACATCCCGGTCATCATGCCGGAGCGGTTGATTCCGAAGGAGCGACGCGCGGTCACGGAAGTCGTGGGCAGCGGGCCGTTTCGTTACCTTGCCAATGAGCATGTCGACGGATCGCGATCCGTCTGGGCGAAGTTCGAGGGCTACGTGCCACGGTCCGGCGGGGAGGCCGAGTTCACCTCCGGGCCAAAGGTCGCCTATGTCGACCGCGTCGAATGGCATATCATCCCTGACCATCCCACCGCCGCGGCTGCGATCACCAGCGGTGAGGTGGACTGGTACGAGGACGTCATGCCCGACCTCGCGCCGATGCTCCGACGCTCGCGCGACATCGTTCTCAGCAGCTACAACCCTGCGGGCAACATGGGCGTGCTCGGCCTGAACCACCTGCAGCCACCGTTTGACAATCCAGCGGTTCGGCGAGCGGTACTCGGTGCCATCGACCAGGCGGAGATCATGTCCGCCATTGCGGGAAGCGACCGGGCCCTGTGGAATGACGGGGTGGGCTACTTCTGTCCGGATTCCCCGATGGCTTCCGATGCCGGAATCACCGCGCTTCGGTCCCCCCGGGACTATGACAAGGTCAAGCGTGACTTGGTGGCGGCCGGCTACAAGGGCGAGAAGGTCGGCTTCCTGTCAGCCACCAACTTCTTCACCATGAGCCAGCAGGCGGATGTCGCCGCCGACCAACTGCGCCGTGCCGGGATGAACGTCGAGATCATCCCTGTGGATTTCGGTCTTTGGCTGCAGCGCCGCACCAACAAGGGGCCGGTCGACCAGGGCGGCTGGAGCTGTACCACGACACTGCTGCCAGGGCTCGATTTCTGGGATCCGACCTCGCACCTGCCGCTTCGTGGCAATGGCGAGCGTGCCTGGTTCGGCTGGCCGACAGCACCGAGCTTGGAGGAGTTGCGCGACAGGTGGGTTGTGGCGCCGGACGCCGCCGCGCGCCAGGCTATCGCTCGGGAGATCCAGGAGCAGGCCTTCAGGGACGTGCCTTACATCCCGACCGGGCGCTGGCGCGATCTCACAGCTTACCGCAGGAATGTGAGCGGTGTCCTCACCGGAATGCCCCTCTTCTACAACCTGAAGAAGGGCTAGCGCGGTTCGGACAGGCTTCACCCGGGCGGCTGTTGCAGGGAGCGCCGGCAATTCTGGCGATGATCTGCCGCCGATCCTGGGTACGGCTTTCCCAGCTGCCCGTGGAGCAGTGAAGCCTCGACCAAGGAGGCTCGCATAGACCTCGGACTGGAGACGGGGGCGGGACCGGGTTCCGCCGGCCCTGCATGGCCGGCGGGCCGCTTCCACAGGGGCAGGCCGATCCAGGCCGTGCTGACCTTGTAAGTCCTCTCCCAATTCTCGCCCAGGGCGACGTACCGGCGTCACTGCGGAGCAAGGACCGCGGACGGCACCATGCCCCGTTCTAACGCCATGCTGACGCGGGGCCACGACCTGCATCGGACCTCGGCCGCGAGCGTCGGGATGCACCCCGCAGGCCCGCGGTTCCTTTCCGTCTCATGCCCTCTCGATGACCGGCTTGACCTCCACCTGGTCCTTATCCGCTGGAAGACGGTGTTCACATCGTCGAGCCGATATCTGCCCGAGAGGATGCGATGGAACGGGAGCGCGCGCGGTGCGCGTCCAGGAAGTCGAGGGCTTTGCAGTAAGCCTTCGCCTCCTCGCCGATGCCGCCGGTCACCCGCTACGAGAAGACTGCCGGATCCTTTCTCGGCATCCTATGCCTCGTAGTCGCCGACGATTGGATCAAGATCTGACAGGACTTACTGCATGATCATCCAGGCCCCAGTGGCCGGGCTTGGCCTTGCCCTGGTCCCTCGCGCCATCGTCAAGGAGGAACTCGATGCGGGGACGCTGGTGTCACTCTTCGGGCGGAGCTTCGCCAGTGGCAGCGGCTATCACGTCGTGTTTCCGGGAGGCGCTCAGAACGACGCGAAAGTTCAGCACTTCCACGACTGGCTGCATCTGGAGCCGGCGCGGGGCAAGGTGAAGGCGGCCCCGTCCCCTGGACAGGGGATAAGCCCGGTTCGCCCTGGAGAAGGACCGACTTGGATGTCAGGCAAGCGGACGCGATATGCGGCGGAGGGATTGAGGGCGGCGTTCTCTGGTAAGGCAGCAACGCAGGAGGACGGCCGAGGCAGAGGAACCACGCGCCACGATCGGGCCGCCAGTGGTCCACTCCACCGTCACGCCAGGCTCAGGCTGACTGGACCCTGCCGAGTCGGCAAAACCGCTTAAAGCATTGGGGAGATGGAGCGGGCGATGGGAATTGAACCCACGACATTCAGCTTGGGAAGCTGACGTTCTACCTCTGAACTACGCCCGCCTTGCCCTGCCTTCTACCCCGCCCTTGTGCGGCCGGCAAGCGGGGCGTAAGGTCCGCCCGCCCCGGCGACGGGGTGCTCGCGATTTGTCCGGCCAGCTTGCGGCGAGCTTAAACAATCGCGCTAAACGGCCGTGGCGGGGAGGCGCGCGCGCGGAACCGCCCGACCGGGCCGGTGAACGACAAGCCCGAGAGTCGTCTCCATGGCCAAGCCAGCTCCTGACCGCCCGTTGCGTCCCGCCACCCTGCTGGTGCGCGGCGGCCTGATGCGCAGCAACCAGGACGAGACGTCCGAGGCCCTCTACCTCACTTCCGGCTTCGTCTACGACAGCGCGCTGCAGGCCGAGCAGACCTTCACCGGCGCGGTCCAGCACTACCAGTATTCCCGCTTCGGCAATCCGACGATTGCCGCGCTGGAGGCGCGCCTGGCGGCGCTCGAGGGTGCCGAGGCCTGCCGCTCCACGGCCACCGGCATGGCGGCCGTCTCCGCCGCCCTGCTGTCGCATCTGAAGACCGGCGACCGGATGGTGGCCAGCCGCGCCCTGTTCGGCTCCTGCCACTGGATCGTCTCCACCCTGCTGCCCCGCTACGGCATCCAGACCGAATTCGTCGATGGCGCCGATCTCGACCAGTGGGCCACGGCGCTGAAGCGCCCCTGCCAGCTTGTGCTGCTGGAGACCCCCTCCAACCCGATGCTGGAGCTGGTGGATCTGCGGGCGGTCTGCGATCTCGCCCATGCCGCCGGGGCCATCGTGGTGGTGGACAATGTCTTCGCCACGCCGCTCCTGCAGAAGCCGATGCAGTTCGGCGCCGATGTCGTGGTCTATTCCGCCACCAAGCACTTCGACGGCCAGGGCCGGGTGCTGGGCGGCGCCGTGCTGGGCGCGAAGAAGTGGATCGAGGAGGTGCTGCAGCCCTTCACCCGCAACACCGGCCCAGCCCTGTCGCCCTTCAACGCCTGGACCATCCTGAAGGGGCTGGAGACGCTGCACCTGCGCGTGCCCGCCATGTGCCGCAACGCCGCCGCCGTGGCGCAGATGCTGGAGGAACGGGCCGAGGTGGAGCGGGTCTACTACCCCTATCTCGCCAGCCATCCGCAGTTCGACCTGGCCAAGCAGCAGATGTCGGCCGGCGGCACGCTGGTCAGCTTCGACATCGCCGGGGGCAAGGAGGCCGCCTTCCGCTTCCTCGACGCGCTCCGGGTGATCGACATCTCCAACAACCTGGGCGATTCCAGGAGCCTGATCACCCATCCGGCGACCACCACGCATATGCGCGTGGCGGCGGAGGAGCGGGCGAGGCTCGGCATCTCGGACGGCACGGTGCGGCTCTCGATCGGGCTGGAGGATGTGGCGGACCTGGTGGAGGACCTGGCCGCCGCCCTCGATGCCGCGGCGGGACAGCCGGCACCGCGGCGGAAGCCGCTGGCCCGGATCGTCGCCGACGAGGCGGCGGCGCCGGCCCGGAAGCCTCGCGCCCGCGCCCCCAAGGCGCCCTCCGCCGAGACCGCGCCCGCCCCCCGCCCGGCCCCGGCCGAGCCGGCCGCCGAGGAGCCGGACCTGTTCCAGCAGCCCGCCCCGGCACGGCGGCGGCGCTGACCTCCCCGGCCGACCTACCCGGCCGACCTCCCTGGCCGACCTCCCTGGCGAACCCCTCCGGAGCCCCGCGCCGGCGCCCTTCCGGCCTCGACGCGGCGGCCCTCCCGGCGCAAGATGGCCGGAGGGCGCCGCCCCGGACCTCCCGACGCCCCGCCACCTGGCAGCCCTCCCGAACGGGCCAGAACATCCCCATGACCCAGCCGCCCGCCTTCACCGCCACGACCCGCGATATCCGCGTCACCGTCCGCGCCTTCTATCTCACCGACCAGTCGCGGCCCGAGCAGGCGCATTTCGTCTGGGCCTACCGGGTCACCATCGAGAACCTGGGACAGGTGACGGTGCAACTCCTGAAGCGGAGCTGGCGGATCACCGATGGGCTGGGCCGCGAGCAGCGCGTGCACGGGCCGGGCGTGGTGGGCGAGCAGCCGGTGCTGGAGCCCGGGGAGGACTTCGAATACACCTCCGGCACGCCGCTCTCGACGCCCTCCGGCTTCATGCGCGGCCTCTACCACATGATCGAGACGGCCAGCGGCGAGGCCTTCGACGTCGTCATCCCCGCTTTCAGCCTGGACAGCCCCCACCAGGCCGGGGCGGTCCACTGATCCTCCCTTGGCCCTCTCTCCGGGTGCCTGCCCCGCCGAAAGCGGGGGCGAGCCCTGCTCAACCGGGTCTTGCCTCCGGGCCGCGGCTGGCCATTTCATGCCGGGTCGCGCCGCCTCCGGAAACTGACGGGAAATCCCGACGTGAATCTCGCCCTCCCCACCGCCCGCCCGTCCGCTGACGCGAAGCTCGCCACCTCCGCCCGGGATGACATCCCCGGGGCCGTGCCGCGCCCCAGCCGCGCCGAGGCCGAGGCCGCCATCCGTACCCTGCTGCTCTGGGCCGGGGATGACCCGGAGCGCGAGGGCCTTCGCGACACCCCCTCCCGCGTCGCCCGCGCCTATGAGGAGTTCTTCTCCGGCTATGGCGAGGATCCGGTCGCGCTGCTCGCCCGCTCCTTCGAGGAGACGGAGGGCTATGACGAGATGGTGCTGCTACGCGACATCCGGCTGGAGAGTCATTGCGAGCATCACATGGTGCCGATCATCGGCCGCGCGCATGTCGCCTATCTCCCGGCCGGCCGCGTGGTCGGCATCAGCAAGCTGGCGCGGGTGGTCGAGGCCTATAGCCGCCGCCTGCAGATCCAGGAGAAGCTGACGGCGCAGATCGCCAACAGCATCGACGAGGTGCTGCGCCCGCGCGGCGTCGCCGTGGTCATCGAGGCGTCGCACCAGTGCATGACGACCCGCGGCGTGCACAAGCCGGGGGTCGCGATGATCACTAGCCGCATGCTGGGCGAGTTCCGCACCGACCGGGCGCTGCGCCAGGAGTTCATGGGGCTGGTCGGCCAGGGACGGCCGCTGCCGGAGGCCTGAGCCGACAGCCCGGCGGCTCAGCCGGTCGGCAGGGTTTCCTGCAGCACCGGCCCCGGCAGTGGGGCGCTTGGCTCCCCGGTCATGATCCAGTCGCGCAGGTTGCGGCGCAGCTGGAACTCGAACTCCACGTTCAGGTCATCCATCGCCTGGCGCACGATCAGGTCCGCCGCGCGGGCCCGGGCGGCCGGGCTGTCGGCCACCGAGGTCGCGGTGCGCCGCACCTCCGCCTCGGAGAAGCCGATCCGCCCGCCATCGGCGCCCAGGATCTCCACCCGCGCGCGCAGCAGGACGGTCAGCCGCTCCGTCCGCTCCGAGAAGAGCCCGCCGCCATCCGCGGTCTCCCGCGTCAGACTCGCCGCATCCAGCACGTACCGGCCGCGGCCCTGGGTGCCGACGGCGGAGAGCCGCTCCCGCCCCATCCGCAGCGCCTGGGTGACGGGCGAGAGCGGTGCCGGCGGATCGACGCGAAAGGCCGGGCCCGGCGGCGGCTCCACCACCTCGATCTCCAGCACGTTCAGCCGCAGCGGCGTCAGATGGGCATAGCCCGGCTCCGGCTGCAGCGGCGGCTGGGCATCGCCCGTGGCACAGGCGGCCAGCAGCGCCGGCATTCCCAGGGCCGCCCCCCGCAGCGCCCGGCGGCGCGTGATCGGCATCCTCATTCCCTCACCGCTCCCCTGCAGTTCCGCCCGCTCATCCTGCGCCCGCCGCCCGCACCTCGTCCCGCGCGAAGCGGAAGCCGAGGTTGCAGAACTCGCAGGTCATGGTGATGTCGCCGTTCTCGGCCATGTGGTCCAGATCCTCCGTGCCGAAGCCGGCCAGCACCGAGGCCAGGCGGGAGCGGGAGCAGCGGCAGCCGTAGGACAGCGGGCGCGGCCGGTCCACCGCCAGCCCCTCGGCATGGAACAGGCGGTGCAGCAGCCGCTCGCCGCTCAGCGCATCATCCAGCAGCTCGGCCTCGGTGATGGTGCCGGCCAGCGCCAGGGCGGTCTCCCAGGCATCCTGCTGGGCGGCCTCGTCCAGCTCCGGCCCGACGCCGCCCTGCCCGGCCACCCGCTCCAGGATCAGCGCCGAGGCGCGCCAGCCTGCCGGTGTCGGCGCCGCCGCCAGCCAGACCCGGCTGGCGAGCTGTTCCGATGTGGCGAAGTAGTGCCCGGTCATCTCGGCCAGGCTGTCGCCCTCGATGCCGACGATGCCCTGGTAGCGCTCCATCTCCGCGCCCTGGTCCACGGTGAAGGCGAGATAGCCCTTGCCGAGCAGCGCCGCGGCCCCCGCCGGCCCGTCCCCGGCCAGCGTCCCGGCCTCGGCCCGGGCATAGCCGCGCAGGGCGCCGGCCTCGGTGCAATCGGCCAGCAGCATGCCGACCGGCCCGTCCCCCTTGGCCTGCAGGCTGAAGCTGCCCTGGAACTTCAGGGCGGCCGCCAGCCCGGCGGTCAGCGCCAGGGCCTGGCCGAGCAGGGCCGTGACCGGCGCGGGCATGTCATGGCGGGTGAGCAGCGCATCGGCCAGGGGGCCGAGCCGCACCAGCCGGCCCCGCACGGGCTTCTCCGCGAGGTGGAAAGGCTGCACGCCGCGCGGCACGGTCAGGTGCGGCACGGGCGGGCGGTCGTGGTTGAGGAAATCGGGGGTGGCGGAAGGTTGGGTCGGATCCATCACGCGGCAGGGGCCTGAAACTGTCTGAAAGGGCAAGAGATAGGGTGCCGGCCCACGCGCTGCGAGCCGGGCAGCCCCGCGGCGTGGTCGGCCCCCTCAGGCCGGCCCCGCCTCCATCAGCTGGGCGACGATGCGCTGCCGCACCGGCCGCAGATGGTTGCCGAGGCGCAGAGCGGCGTTGCGGAGCAGCCGCGCCGGCAGCGCCGCCTCGCCATAGATCAGCGCCGTGGCATTGGTGGCGAGGTAGAGGCCACGCGTCGCCCGACGATGCGCCAGGGCATAGCGCCGCAGCACCGCCGGCGCCGCGAAGTCGCGCCCGGCCGCATGGGCGGCGCGGATCTCCCGGGCCAGCAGGTCCTGGCCGCGCAGGCCGAAGTTGAAGCCATGCGCGGTAACCGGATGCATGCCCACCGCCGCGTCGCCGATCAGCGTGGCGCGGGTGGTGGCGAAGCGCTCGGCATAGACCGACACCAGCGGATAGACATGCCGGGTGCTGACCAGCTCCATGGCGCCGAGCCGCTGGCGGTAGCGCCGGGCGATCTCCGGCCCGAAGGCCTCCGGCGGCAGCGCCTCCAGCCTCGCCATCTCCTCCGGCGGAAGGGTGATCACGGCCGAGGAGTGCCGGCCGTTCAGCGGCAGCATGGCGATGGTCTGGCCATAGTCGAACCATTCGGTGGCGATGCCGCCATGCTCGCCGGCATGGCGCAGGCGGCAGACCATCATGCGCTTGCCGAAATCGCGGGTCTCGGCGCCGATGCCCAGCGCCTGCCGCGCCCCGGAGAAGCGGCTGTCCGCGGCGATCAGCAGCCCGGCCCGCAGGCGCTGCCCGTCCTCGAGGTCCAGCCAGGCGCCGTCCACGTCGGTGGCCATCCGCGCCACCCCCCGGCCGGCGAGCAGGGTCACCTCCGGGGCGGCGGCGACAACGCGGTGCAGCGCCCGGCGGATGGCGTGGTTCGGCACCAGCCGGCCCAGCTCCGCCTCGGGGCGCCCGGCCGTGTCGAAGCGCAGCGCATAGGCCGAGCCGCCATTCAGCACGCGGGCCTCGCGCAGCGGGGCGATGCTGTCCGGCGGCAGGTGGTCCCAGGCGCCGAGCCGGCGCAGGATGTCCTGGGAATGGTGCGTCAGCGCGATCTCGCGTCCGTCGAAGGCCGGCTCGGCCAGGGCGGAGGCGGCCTGCCGCTCGACCACCGCGGCCGAGAGGCCGCTGCCTCGCAGCGAGGCGGCGAGGGCGAGCCCGGCCGGGCCGCCGCCCACGATCACGATGTCAAACTGCATCAGGCGCCCTCCATTGGCCGACCCGCTGGCCGGCAGGGCCGCCGGCGGTTCCGGGGCCCTGCCGGATAGGTAGGGCCGGCGCGGGCGGGTGCCAATGACCCGGCCGGCGCCGCCTCAGCCTCCCAGCGCCCAGAGCAGCACGCCCTTCTGCGCGTGCAGCCGGTTCTCCGCCTCGTCGAAGACCACCGATTGCGGGCCCTCGATGACCGCCTCGGTGATCTCCTCGCCGCGATGCGCCGGCAGGCAGTGCATGACCAGCGCGTCCGGCGCCGCGTGGGCCAGCAGCGCCTCGTTCAGCTGATAGGGGGCGAGAAGGTTGTGGCGCGCCGTCGGCCCGCCCTCCTTCTCGTCCGACATGCTGACCCAGGTGTCGGTGACGACGCAGCGCGCGCCGCGCACCGCCGCCACCGGGTCGGAGGTCAGCTCGATCGTCGCACCCTCGCGCCGGGCCCAGTCCACCAGCTGGGCCGGCGGCGCCAGCTCGGGCGGGGTGGCGAGGCGGAGCGTGAAGCCGAAGCGCGCCGCCGCCTGGATGAAGCTCTGCGCGACATTGTTGCCATCGCCCACCCAGGCCAGGGTCTGGCCGGCGATCGGGCCGCGATGCTCCTCGAAGGTGAGGACGTCGGCCATCAGCTGGCAGGGGTGGGAGACGTCGGTGAGGCCGTTGATCACCGGCACGGTGGCGTGCTGCGCCAGCTCGCGCAGCTTCGCCACGCTGTCGGTGCGCAGCATGATGGCATCGACGTAGCGCGACAGGACGCGGGCCGTATCGGCCGCCGACTCGCCGCGGCCGAGCTGCATGTCCCGCGCCGAGAGCACCACCGCGTGACCGCCGAGCTGGTGGATGCCGACCTCGAAGGAGACGCGGGTGCGGGTGGAGGGCTTCTCGAAGATCAGCGCCACCGTCTTGCCGGCCAGGGGCCGGTCGTCACGGCGCCCGGCCTTGCTGGCGGCGGCGAGATCGAGCATGCGGCGCAGCGTCGGCGCCTCGAAGTCCGACAGTTCCAGAAAGTGGCGAGGGGCGCCGCCGGCGCCCCCCTTCCTTGTCGCCGCCGTCACTGCGCGGCGCCCTGCGGCGTCAGCCGGGCCAGGGCGCGGCCTAGCATGGCGAGGGCCTGGTCCACCTCGGCCTCGGTGACGATCAGCGGCGGGGCCAGGCGCAGCACGTTCTGCCCGGCGGCGACGCTCAGCAGCCCCTCCTCCACCGCGGCCGCCTGCAGGTCGCCGTTGGTCACCTCCGGCACCAGCTGCAGCCCGACCAGCAGCCCGGCGCCGCGCACCCCCGAGGCGACGCGCGGATGCTGGCGCGACAGGGCCTGCAGCCCGTCCCACAGGTAGCGGGCGGTGCGGTCCACGCGGTCGAGGAAGCCCGCCTCCAGCACCACGTCCAGCACGGCGTTGCCGGCGGCGCAGGCCAGCGGGTTGCCGCCGTAGGTGGTGCCATGGGTGCCGGGCTTCAGGTGCCTGGCCACCTTCTCCTTGGCCAGCACGGCGCCGAGCGGGAAGCCGCCACCGATGCCCTTGGCCGAGGACATCACGTCCGGCTCGATGTTCGCCCACTGGTGCGCCCAGAGCTTGCCGGAGCGGCCCATGCCGGTCTGCACCTCATCCAGCGCCAGCAGCAGGCCGAACTCGTCGCAGACGGCGCGCAGCTCCCGCAGGAAGCGGAGATCCGCCGGGCGCACGCCGCCCTCGCCCTGGATCGGCTCGATCATGATGCCGGCGGTCTGCGGCCCGATGGCGTCGCGCACCGCGTTCATGTTGCCGAAGGGCACATGGTCGAAGCCCTGCACCGGCGGGCCGAAGCCGGCGAGGTACTTCTCGTTGCCGGTGGCCGAGAGGGTGGCCAGCGTCCGGCCGTGGAAGGCGCCCTCGAAGCAGATCATGTGGAAGCGCTCGGGGTGGCCGTTCTCCGCATGATACTTGCGGACGGCCTTGATCATGCCCTCGTTCGCCTCGGCGCCCGAATTGCAGAAGAAGACGCTGTCGGCGAAGGAGGCCTCGACATGCCGCGCCGCCAGCCGCTCGGCCTGGGGCACGCGGTAGAGGTTCGAGACATGCATCACCTTCGCCGCCTGCTCGGCGACGGTCCTCACTAGGTGCGGATGGCCATGGCCGATGCTGGTGGTGGCGATGCCGCTGCCGAAATCGAGGAATCGTCGCTGATCCGCCGTCCACAGCCAGGCGCCCTCACCCCGCTCGAAGGCGAGGTCGGCACGGTTGTAGGTCGGCATCAGGGCGGGGATCACGCGAATATTTCTCCGCTGCACCGCGGCCCCGCGCGACCACCGCGCGGTGTTCCGCGGAAACGCCGACATTGCCGCAAAGGACAGCCGCGGTCAAAGCCCGCTCCCGCCGTGCCGCCCCACCCTCCGGACATGGCAGGGAGCAACCCGCCGGGGGGCCGCCCTGTTCTGGAGATGACGCCAGAACATGGAGACGCCCCGATGTCCCGTCCTCTCTCCCCCCGCCTCCTCCCGCTCGCGGCGGCCGCCCTGATCGGCTGGTCCGGCGCGGCCCTGGCCCAGGCCCGCCCCGCGCCGAACGCCACGTCGGACGCCCCGCCGGGCGAGCAGACGCTCCAGAACAACGCCGCCACCCGGGCGCTGGACCGCGCCGCCGGCACCAATGTCTCCGGTGCCTATCCCGGCCAGGCGGACGGCACCCCGGCCAACCCGCCGGGGACGGCGGCGACGCGGGCGCTCGACCGCGCGGCGGGGACCAACACCTCCGGCGCCTATCCCGGCCAGGAACGGCAGGCGCAGAACAACCTGGGCCAGGGCGCGCCGCAGGGCAGCGCGCGCAGCGGCAGCAACGCGCAGGGCGGCGCCGCCAACAACAGCGGCGCCACACCCCCCACCGGCTCGGGCAACACCGCCTCGCGTCCGGAGAGCCAGCGCAACCAGCCGGCCTCGCCCTCCACCAGCACCACCGAGGCGCCCTCGCTGGAGATGCGGCAGGTTCCGCCCTCCACCCGCCCGGACCAGACGCCGCCCAGCAGGTAAAGCCGCAGGCGGCGCCGGGCGCCGCCTTCCGAGGGCCGCGGCGGCGTGGCACTATCGCCGCATGACCGGAAGACGGGAGGAGGTGCGGGCAGGCCCGCCGCCGGATGCCACGCGCCTGCGCGAGGCCGCGCTGGCGCATCTGGCGCGCTTCGCCGCCACCGAGGCCGGGCTGATCCGTGTCCTGCACCGCCGGATCGACCGCTGGGCCCGCCGCGCCGAGGCGGAGGGGCAGGAGGCCGAGGCGGTGGCCGCGAGGGTCGCCGCCGCCCGGGCCGAGGCCGTGGCCGTGGCCCACCGCCTCAGTGACACGGGGGCAGTGGACGATGCCGCCTTCGCCGCCAGCCGGGCGCGGCGGCTGAACCAGGCGGGCCGCTCCCGCCGCGCCATCGTCGCCCATCTCGCCGCCAAGGGCGTGCGGCCGGACACCGCCGCCACGCTGCTGGAGGCGGCGCCGCCGGACGATCTCGCCGCGGCGCTCGGCCATCTGCGCCGCCGCCGTGCCGGGCCCTTCGCCGTCGAGCCGCCCTCCCCCGAGCAGCGCCTGAAGGCCCTGGCCGCGCTGGCCCGGGGCGGCTTCGCGCGGGATGTCGCGGAGCGCGCCCTCGACATGGCGCCGGAGGAGGCGGAGGATCGTCTGCTGGCCGCCCGCCGTGACTGAGCCGGCCGCCGGTCCCTACAAGGTGAGCTTCACCCGCGCCGGGATGCTCCGGGGCGCCGCCGCCGGCCTGCCCCTGCTCCTGGGCCTGCTGCCCTTCGGCGCCCTGGTGGGCGTGGTGGCCGCCGGCAAGGGGCTGAGCCTGGGTGAGACCCTGCTGATGTCCGGCATCGTCTATGCTGGCGCGGCGCAGCTTCTCAGCCTGGAGCTCTGGACCGATCCCCCCTCCATCCTGGCGGCGACGCTGGCGGCGCTGGTGGTGAACATCCGCATGGCCCCGATGGGGGCCGCCCTCGCTCCCTGGCTCGACCGGCTGCGGGGCTGGCGCCTGTGGGGCACGCTGGCGACGCTGGTGGACCATTCCTTCGCCCTCAGCATCGCGGAGCAGCGGCGCGGCGGGCGGGACGCCGGATATCTGCTGGGCGTCGGCCTGCTCCTCTGGGTGGCCTGGATGGTCTGCGTGGGCCTCGGCCATGTGCTGGGAGGCAGTGTCCGGCTGCCGCCGGGGCACCCGCTCTATTTCGGCGGCATCGCCGCCTTCGTCTCCCTGCTGGTGCCACTCTGGCGTGGCCTGCGGCAGGATCTGGCCCCCTGGCTGCTGGCCGGGGCCCTCGCCCTCGCCGCGCATGTCCTTGGCCTGCCGCAGCCCTTTCCGCTGCTCAGCGGGGCCCTGGCGGGCGCCGCGCTGGCCGCCTGGCACGAGGCCCGCCCGCCACCACCCGCCGGGCAGGAGGACGGGAGGTGAGGGCGGATGTCGTGCTGACCATCCTGGGCATGGCCGCCGCCACCTATTTCTGTCGCGCCGGCGGCTATGCCGTGCTGCGGACCTTCGGCCTGCCGCCCTTTGTCCAGGCCATGCTGCGCAATCTGCCGGGGCCCATCTTCGCCGCCTATGTCACCCTGGCCCTGGCCAAGTACGGGCCGCTCGGCCTGGTCGGGGCGCTGGGGGTGGTCCTGGTGCAGCGGCGGACGGGCAGCCTGGCCCTCTCCATCCCCAGCGGCATCCTTATCGTGTGGCTGATCGGGCTGCTGCTTCCCACGGAGGGATAGGCCCCGTCCCCGGGGCCGGCCGGGATCGCCATTCCAGGTTGCACTGGAAACGCTGAACATCGATCAAAACGATGCTCAATACTTAAAATACTACCCTAAAAATGTTTCTTTCCATCCAATACAATTCAAAGTAAATGATTTTCAATCTGGAATAGAATTCCTCGCCGCACCCCTGAATTATCCGCGCGAATGCAGTTTTCCATGGACTTATTCTAACGAATGCGTCATTAGAGCCGCATATTATTGCTGCATCTCAAAAATTGTCTGCCTTCCCAGGAAGGGGCCAATTGCCGGTTGCATTGCTCTCCTGATGTCATTTCTGAAGCGGAGGAAAAGGCTTTCATGACCCAGCTCGGGATCTATGTCGGTAACTCGACCGCGGCCCTCACCGACTTCGAAAACTGGCTCGGCCGGGATGTCACGGGCGTGCATACGGCCATCGGCTTCCAGAGCTGGGGCGACTTCCTGGGCAGCACGGCGCTGGTGGCCGACATGTTCCATGAAACCCAGCGCGAGCTGCACTGGTCGGTGCCGCTGATCACCGTCGACTCCAGCCTCGCCGTGGCCGCGACGGGTGCCTACAACGACTATTATCGCCAGGCGGCCGAAACCATCCTGCAGGCCGGCCCCACCGATGTGCCGATCAACATCCGTGTCGGCTGGGAACTGAACGGAGACTGGTTCCCCTGGTCGGCCATAGGGCATGAGCAGGAGTATATCGGCGCCTTCCGCCAGTTCGTGGACACCTTCCGGTCCGTCTCCGACCGCTTCGTCTTCGAATGGAACGTCAACGAGGCCTGGGCCGGCATCGACCCCGCCACCGCCTATCCCGGCAACGACTATGTCGACATCATCGGCATGGATGTCTACTGGAACACCGCCTATTGGGGCGAGGATCCGTACTATGCCTGGCAGAACCTGCTGACCCAGCAGTTCGGCATGCAGTGGCACCAGGATTTCGCCGATGCCATGGGCAAGCCCACCGCCTACTCCGAATGGGGCGTCATGACGGACAATGCCGCGCCCTACATCAATGCCATGAAGATGTGGTTCGACACGCATGATGTCGTCTTCCAGTCCCGCTGGGATTCGGATGACGACTATCTGGGCAAGATGTCGGACGGCACGCAGCCCAATTCCGGCAATGCCTATATTTCGGCCTTCCAGAACCCGAATGCCGAATGGAAGCTGAACGGCCTCCAGTACATCGCCTCCTATGGCGATCTCATCGACGCCTTCGGCGCCAATGCCGAGGCGGGCGTCCGTCACTACTTCCAGTACGGCGTCGTCGAGCGGCGCGAGCCGGTGACCTTCGATGCCAACACCTACCTGGCCAATTATGGCGACCTGCGCGATGCCTTCGGCTGGGACCAGGATGCGGCGGCGACGCATTGGATCATCTTCGGCCGCCATGAGGGCCGCACGGACGACCCGCTGTTCTGATCTGAGGCGGCGGGCAGCCCCGTCACGGGCGCCGGATACCGGCGCTCACGTTTAGTTTTTTTATACGCAGTCTCATTTCTGTAGATTTTCCGGGGCAGCCAGAACAGTAAGAGTGCGTCCGACGGTCGGACGCTACTCTTGCTTGTGGGGCCCCATGCTGTCTCGTGCCGAAAATGGAACAGGCTTTTTCTCGACCCGCGGCAATGAGATCCTCGACGCGGATGGCCATGCCGTCCGCATCGCCGCGGTGAACTGGTACGGGCTCGAGACGCGCAACGCCTCGCCCGACGGCCTGTTCCAGCGCAACTGGATGGACATGATGGATCAGATGAAGTCGCTCGGCTTCAACACGATCCGCCTGCCCTATTCCTCCGAGTTGCTGGAGGGCGGACTGGCGCCCGTCGGCATCGACTATGGCCGCAACCCCGACCTTCAGGGCCTGTCCGGCGTGCAGTTCATCGACAAGATCGTCGATTATGCCGGCCAGATCGGCCTGCGCATCATCCTCGACCGGCATCGCGGTCCCGCCGGGGACGGGCCGAACGGCGGTGGCCTGTGGTATGACGGCCGCTACAGCGAGCAGGACTGGATCGACGACTGGCAGATGCTCGCCGCCCGCTACAAGGGCAATGCCACGGTCATCGGGGCGGACCTGCACAATGAGCCGCATGCCGGCGCCAGCTGGGCGGCGTGGAGCGCCGCCGCCGAGCGCGCCGGCGCCGCCATCCAGGCGGTCAACCCCGACTGGCTGATCCTGGTCGAGGGTGTCGAGATCCACAATGGCGACTGGTACTGGTGGGGCGGCAATCTCCAGGGCGCCGCGACCGACCCGGTGGTGCTGCCGGTCGCCAACAAGCTGGTCTATTCGCCGCACGACTACCCGAATTCCGTCTATGGCCAGCCCTGGTTCAACGACCCGAACTTTCCCGGCAACCTGCACGAGGTCTTCCAGAAGCAGTGGGGCTATCTCTCCAGCCAGGGCATCGCCCCGATCCTGCTCGGCGAGTTCGGCAGCAAGCTGGAGGGCGACAGCAAGGACTGGGCCTGGCTCGACGTGCTGATCCGTGCCCTGAACGGCGATGCGAACGGGGATGGAGTGACCGATCCCGGCGCCCCGGCCGCCGGCCTCTCCTGGGCCTGGTGGTCCTGGAACCCCAGCTCCGGCGACACCGGCGGCATCCTGTCCGGCAACTGGAGCACCCCGATCGCCGCCAAGATCCAGCAGCTTCAGAGGATCGCCGGCCAGGGCTTCGTCCCCAACCAGGTGCTGCACGCCACCGACGGGATCAGCGAAAGCTTCGCCGGCGGGCCGGGGGTGGACACGCTGCTGGTCGGCGGCGTCTCCGCCGGCTGGGCGGTGCTGCGGCGCGGTGACGATGTCTTCCTGGTCAACCGCGCCACCGGCGAGACCGACCATGGCCGCGACATCGAGCAGATCCGCTTCGGCGACAATGTCCTGGTCAAGGTGACGGCCCTGCATTCGTCCAGCCCGCTGGAATACGTCGCGAGCCACGCCGACCTGATGGCGGCCTTCGGCACCGATGCCGCCGCCGGCTGGACGCACCTGCTCCGCCACGGCCTGGCCGAGCACCGCGCCATCGGCTTCGACGGGCTTTCCTACATCGCCAGCCATGCCGACCTCTCCGCCGCCTTCGGCGCCGACGAGGAGGCCGGTGCGCGGCACTTCATCCAGTTCGGCCGCCTGGAAGGCCGCGCGGCCGGCTTCGACAGCGCCGCCTACCTCGCCTCCTACGACGACCTCCGGGCGGTCTTCGGCCGCGATGCCGAGGCGGCGGCGGGCCACTACATCACCACCGGCCGCGCCGAGGGGCGGAGCATCACTTTCGACGGCCTGCGCTACGCCGCCTCCTATGACGACCTGTCCCTGGCCTTCGGCACCGATCAGGCCGGCGCCACGGCGCATTTCCTCGACCGGGCGCGCATCGAGGGGCGCTCCGCCAGCTTCGATCCGCTGACCTACATCGCCTCGCATCGTGACCTGACCGAGGCGATCGGCACGGACGCGCGGCAGGGCACGCTGCACTGGCTGCACTTCGGCGTCCAGGAGCACCGCGCCCGCGCCGGCTTCGATGCCGCACAGTATCTGGAGAACTACGCCGATCTGCGCGCCGCCTTCGGCGATGACCTGCAGGCGGCCACCCGCCACTATATCGAGCGCGGCCTGCTGATCGAGCACCGCACCGACGACCCGCTCGGCTGAGCCGCCCCGCCAGGCCCGTCCGCCTCAGGCGCCCAGGGCGCGGTACAGCCAGGCCAGCGGCGGCCAGGCCTCCGCCAGGGCCTCGCGCCAGACCCACAGCCCCGCCAGCGCCGCCGCCACCAGCAGCAGCGAGGCGATCCAGGCCAGGACGAGGTTGCCCCGGTCGGGGGCGGCCTCGCGGGCGAGCTTCAGCGGCTCCGGCCGCGACGGCGCCTGGCCGACGCTGAGGGCGGCCACGGGCTGCACCGGCGCGGTGGCCGATCGGCGCGGCGCGGGCGGCGGCGGTGGGGCGGGAACCGGCGCCCAGTCGTGGGCGCAGCGCGCGCAGCGGACCTCGCGGCCCGGGCTGAGGGCGGAATCCGGCACGTCATAGGCGGCGGCGCAGTGGGGACATTCGATGCGCATGGCGCCGCTATGACCGGCGGGCCGTGCCGCTGCAACCCTTTGTCAATTCTGCCGGGTAGCCGCCCCGCGCCGGGCATGGCATTCCCCTGCGCCATGGTGCGCTTCACCGAGGTAGGGCTGCGCTATCCGTCCCCTGACGGGGAGGAGGCGCCGGAGGCCCTGGCCGATCTGACCTTCACCCTGCCGGAGGGCAGCTTCACCTGGCTGCTGGGCGCCTCGGGCGCCGGCAAGTCCTCGCTGCTGCGGCTGATGCATCTGGCGCAGCTGCCGACGCGCGGGCGCCTGGAGGTGCTCGGCACCGAGGTGCGCGGCGCGCGGCGCGGAGCCCTGCCGCGCCTGCGCCGCCGGATCGGCGTGGTGTTCCAGGACTTCCGCCTGCTGCCCTACCTGTCGGTCTTCGACAATGTCGCCCTGCCGCTGCGCCTCACCGGCCGCTCCGAGGGCAGCCTGCGCCCGGACGTGACGGAGATGCTGCGCTGGGTCGGGCTGCAGGGGAAGGAGATGTCCTTGCCGCAGCAGCTCTCGGGCGGCGAGCAGCAGCGTGTCGCCATCGCCCGCGCCGTCGTCACCCGGCCGCAGCTCCTGGTGGCCGACGAGCCGACCGGCAATCTCGATTCGCATCAGGCGCGGCGGCTGCTGGCCCTGCTGACGCAGATGAACCGGCTGGGCACGACGGTGGTGGTGGCGACCCACAGCGAGGATCTGGTGTCGCAGTTCGCGGCCCCCTCGCTGGTCCTGCAGGCCGGCCGGATGGTGCATCATGGCTGAGCGCCGCACCCGCTTCTCGCGCGATCCGCTGGGCCTCAAGCGCGCCCTGTCCGACAAGCTGCTGCCCGGGCTGGTCGCCGCCATGGCGCTGCTGGCGGCGCTGGCGCTGGCCGGAAGCCGCGGCGCCGCGGCCCTGAAGGACCGCTGGCAACACGGCGCGGCCGCCGCCGTGACCGTGCAGCTGCCGCCCGAGCAGGCCAGCCGGATGGAGGATGCCCTGGCGCTGCTGCGCCGCATGCCGCAGGTCGCCAGCGCCGAGCCGGTGGATGCCGAGCGCATGCGCGAGCTGCTCCGCCCCTGGCTCGGCGAGGTGCCGGCCCTGCCGCTGCCGCTGGTGCTGGAGCTGCGTCTGGCCGACCTCTCGATCGACCCCGCCCCGATCGCCCGCGAGCTGGCGGCGGCGGTGCCGGGCGCGGAGGTCGAGGCCCACGGGATCTGGGTGGCGCGCCTCGCCGCGCTGGCGCGCAGCGTGCAGGGGGTGGCGCTCAGCGTGCTGGCGCTGGTGGTGGGCGTCGCCGTCGCCGTGGTGGCGGTGGCGACGCGGGCCGGACTGGCCTCGCGCCGCCAGGCGATCGAGATCCTGCACGACCTCGGCGCCACGCAGGGCGACATCGCCGGTCGCTTCGCGCGCCGCATCGGCCTGCTGGCGGCGGGCGGGGCGCTGGCGGGGGCGGCCATCGCCGTGCCCACCCTGGCGGGGCTGGCGGGACTCGCCGCGCCGCTCTCGGGCGGCGTCATCCAGCCCTGGGCGGCCCTGCCCTGGCTCGACCTCGCCCTGCTGCCCCCGGTGGCGGGGCTGATCGGCTGGGCCACGGCCCAGCTCAGTGTCCGGCGATGGCTGAAGCGGCTGCCATGACGCCGCCTGTCCTGCCGGATGGCAGCCGCCGCGGGCCCTGGAGCCGGCTGTGGTGGCCGCCGCTGCTGCTGGCGCTGCTGCTGCTGGGCGGCTTCGCCCTGTTCACCGGGCAGAGCCGGGCGCGGCCCGAGCTGCCGCTCCGCGCGACCGACGGCATCGCCGTGCTGACCGGCGGCCCGGAGCGGGTGGCCGTCGGCCTCACCCTGCTGGCGGAGGGGCAGGGAGACTGGCTGATCGTCTCCGGCGTCGGCCGCGACGCGGCCCTGGCGGAGCTGGCGGGGCGCGCCGGCCTCTCCGCCGAGGCGCTGGCCGAGCGCACCACGCTGGGCCATGCGGCGACCTCGACGCGCGGCAATGCGCTGGAGGTTGCGCAATGGGCCCGGGCGCGGCAGATCCACTCCCTGCGCGTCGTCACCGCCGCCTTCCATATGCCGCGAGCCCTGCTGGAGCTGCGCCGGACGCTGCCGGGCGTCACCCTGGTGCCGCATCCGGTGCAGGCCGCGGGGCCCCGCACCGGCCTCCTGGTGCGGGAGTATGTGAAGCTGCTTGGCGCGATGCTGGGCCTGTCCGTCCTGAAGCCGGAGAATCCACGTCCGTGAAGCCAGCCGTTCCCCCGCCCGGACATCGTCCCGCCGGGCGTCCTCCCCTGGCTGTGGTCCTGCGTTCGCTGCTGTTCAACGCGCTGTTCTTCAGCCTGACCGCCCTCTGCTGCCTGAGCGGCATCCTGCTCCTGCCGCTGCCGCGCCGCCTGTTGCGCCGTTACGTGCAGGGCTGGGCGAGGCTGATGCTGTTCCTCCTCCGGGTGGTCTGCGGCATCCGGCTGGCCGTCACCGGCCGCGAGAACCTCCCCGAGGGGCCGGTGGTGATCGCCGCCAAGCACCAGTCGGCCTACGACACCATCGTCTGGCTCGCCCTGCTGCCCGAGCCCGTCTACGTGCTGAAGCAGGAACTGCTGCGGATTCCCGCCTGGGGCTGGATGGCGCGGCATTACGGCGCGGTGGCGGTCGACCGGACGGGGGGCGCGGCGGCGCTGAAGCGCATGGTCCGCCAGGCGAGCCAGGCCCTGGCGGCCGGCGACCAGATCGTCATCTTTCCCGAGGGCACCCGCACCGCGCCGGGACAGCGCGTCCCCTACCTGCCCGGGGTTGTCGCCCTCGCCTCGGCCAGCGGCGCGCCCGTGGTGCCGGCCGCCACCGACAGCGGGCTGTTCTGGGGCCGGCGCGCCTTCGCCAAATGGCCCGGTACCATCCATGTCGCCATCCTGCCGCCCCTGCCCCCCGGCCTGTCGCGGGCCCAGCTCATCGCCCGGCTGACCGATGCGATCGAGACGGAGAGCGACAGGCTGGCCGCCCTGCAGGGCTTCTCGCCCCAAAGGGGAGAGCTTGTGGATAATTCTGTGGGATGAACCGCCCGGAGGGCTGTGCGGGCCGCCGAATGACGGCAAATAAGCCTCTCAGCCTCCAGCGTTTTTTGCTGCGCACATCCTCGGCGGCCCGATGTCCGGCCCGGCTCTCTGCAATAAGATACTGAAAAATCTCATACTTTCAGCGAACCCTCCAAAATCTGGCGGATTCCCGCGAGTTATGCCAAGGCCACCGCCCCCGTTCTGTGGATAACTCTGCGGAAAAGCTGTACGGCACCTTGATTCCTCAATCGCGACTCGGCGAGCCGCCGGGCCCCCTTCCCGGAGAGGTCGCGCCCCGGCACCATTCCCGCCGCCTCTGACCGCCCCTATACCGTGCCGGTGAGTACCGTCCCGCGCCCCGCCCGCCACCGCCGACTCCTGCTCTGGTTTCTCCTGCTGGCCGGCGTGCTGGCGACCGGCCATGCTCTGGTCTGGCACCATGTGACGGGCCGGCTGGAGGCAGGCTTCCAGGATTGGGCCGAGGGGCGCCGCGCCCAGGGCTGGCAGGTGACGCATGGCACCCCCAGGGCCGGAGGCTGGCCGTTCCTGGCCACGCTCATCCTGCCGGATCTCGCTTTGACACCGCCCTCCGGCTTCGGCTGGCGGACGGAGCGGGCGGAACTCAGCCTCCGCCCGACCGATCCCGGTCTGCTGCATATCGCGGCGCAAGGCCGGCACGTCCTGTACCGGGCCGGGTGGGACTGGCCCTTCACCGCGGAAAGCCTGACAGCCGATCTGCCGCTGGCCGGGTCCGGACCGCCCGCCGGGGTCACGCTGCGCGGCGCGGGACTCCGGCTCGGCGGCGCGCCCGGCGCGGAGCAGGGCATGGGGCTGGACGCGCTGGAGGCCCGGATCGACGGCCAGGACACTTCCCCTGGCGGGCCGGGCCTGGTGCTGACCGCCGCGCTGCGGGGGCTGAGCCTGCCGGGCGCCATCGGCGGCCTGCTTCCCGGAGGCCGCGTCGATACGGCCACGCTGGACGCCGCGTTGAACGGCCCTCTGCCCGGCGGGCTGTTCTCCGCCGCGCCGCCGGCACGGCGGGCGGCGGCATGGCGCGACGCCGGCGGGACCCTGGAACTGCGGGCCCTGACGCTGCGCGCCGGCGCGGTCGCTGCCAGCGCGGCCGCCACGCTGGCGCTGGATGGCGGACTGCAGCCGGTGGGTGCCGGCACGCTGCGGCTGTTCAATCCCGACCTGGTGCTGGAGGCGTTGCTGCGGGCCGGCGTGATCGATCCGCGCAATGGCGGCCTGGCGCGGAGCCTGCTGCCGATGCTGCAACGCCCGGGGGCGGCAGGCGGCCCGCCGCAGCTCGAGGTCCCGGTCACGCTGGAACAGGGCCGGCTCACCGCCGCCCGCATTCCGCTGCTGCGCCTGCCTCCTCTGGCCTGGGACTGAGTTCCGCCCCGCGGGCGGGCCTCAGAAGGACTTCAGCAGCCGCTCGATGTAGTCCAGCTCGGTGGCCGGCCGCTCGCGGTCCGCGCCGCGCCGGCGCAGCTCCTCCTGGATGCGGCGGCTGCGCAGCATCTCCGCCTCCTGCGGCACCCGGGTGTCGCTGCCCTGGTCATTGGCGCCGGGCGCCTCGCGGGAGGGGCGGCCCAGGGGGTCGCGGCCCTGGTTCTGCCCGGTCATGCGGTCCTGGCCCTGGCCGCCCTCGGCCTGGCCGGGGTTGCCCTGGCCCTCGCCCGGCCCTTCCCCCTCGCCCTGCTGCCCCTGGCCGAACTGGCGCTGCATGGTCTCGGCCATCTGCCGCCCGCCCTCCTGCAGCTCGCGGATGGCCTGCTGCTGATGCGCGCTCGGGTCGCCACCCTGGCCCAGCGCCTCCTGCGCCTGCCGCATCGCCTGATCGGCGCGGCCCAGCGCCTCGGGAATCTCGCCGGTCAGGTCGCCGAACTGCTGCATCAGCTCGCCCAGGGCGCGGCGCAGGGCGCGCTGCTGCCGGGCGTCCTGTTGGGCGTCCGGTTGAGCGTCCTGCCGGGGCCGGGCCTCTCCATCCCGCTGGCCCGGCGAAGGCTGCGGGCGCGCCTGCGGCTGGTTCCGGCGGCCGGGCCGCTGCGCCTCGCCCTGGGCGGCCTCGCCGCGCTGATGGCTCCGGTCGAGCATCTCGCCCTGGCGCCGCACCATGTCCTGCACCGCCCCCGTCTGCTGCTGGCCACGCTGGCGCTGCTGCTGGCGCTGCGGGTCGCCACCCTCGGCGCGGGCGACGCGGCCCTGCTGGAGCGCGTCCAGCATCCGCTCGAGCTCGGCCAGCTCCTGCTGCAACTGGTCGGTGCGCCCCTCGCGGGCCGACTGCTCCATCCGCTCGGTGCGGCGATCGAGCTCCTGCTGGTCCATCATCCGCTGCCCGGGCTCGATCGGCTGGACCTCGGCATTCTCCTGCCGCAGGCGTTC
This sequence comes from Pseudoroseomonas sp. WGS1072, assembly GCF_049340465.1. Classification (NCBI taxonomy): domain Bacteria; kingdom Pseudomonadati; phylum Pseudomonadota; class Alphaproteobacteria; order Acetobacterales; family Acetobacteraceae; genus Pseudoroseomonas; species Pseudoroseomonas sp. WGS1072. The sequence goes on from NZ_JBMPSU010000001.1 coordinate 798,834, forward strand.
GGCCAGGGCCTCGAGATGGCGCTGGACGGCCTCGCGCAGCTCCTGCACCCGGCGTTCCAGCTCGGCCCGGCCCGCCGCGTCCGGCGGCGTGCGCTCGGCCTCGGCCAGGGCCTCGCGCAGCGCCTCGCGCGCCTCGGCCAGGGCGCGGGCCGTGCGGTCGGTCCGGCCTTCCTCCAGCGCCAGGGCGGTCTGCCACATCAGCGCCTGGGCTTCCTCCACCCCCTCGGGGCGGCGGTCGCGCAGCAGGCGGAAGCGGGCGACGCGCAGCGCCAGGAAGGTGGTCAGGTCATGCTCGAAGGCCTCGGGCGCGGCGGCCAGGTCGTCGAGGCCGCGCCGCACGGCGTCGCGCGCCAGGGGGTCGAGCGAGAGGGATTTGCGCAGGGCCACGAGCTGCCGGGCGACAGGATGATTGAAGACGCGCTCCGGCAGGGTGACCAGCACCGTCTCGGAAACCCCCTCCTGCCCGGCCCCGTCGCGCGCCAGGAGGCGCAGCCGCACCGGCAGCCCGGCCCAGGGATGGGCGGACAGGTCCGGCTGCGCGAGGCCGCGTGGCTGCCGCGGATTGCCGCCGGTCAGTGCCAGGTCGAGGCGCAGCGGCGCGGCATCGGCGCGGGCGGCGAGGCGGATCTCCGCCTGCAGCGCGGCCACGCCCCAGTCATCCTCGGCGCGCCAGGGCAGGCGCAGGGCCAAGCCGCGCGGGGCCGGCCCCGGCGGCTCGGCGAAGGCGGCGGTGGGCGGCGCGTCGGCCTGCACGCCGAAGCTCCAGGCGGCCAGCTCCCGCCCGTCGCGCCGCAGCAGGATGCGCGTGCCCTGCTGCAGCACCGTCTCGGCGGCGAAGCTGCCCGGCTCCAGCGTGCGCAGGGGCTCGGCCGGGCCGTTGCCCTGCCATTCGGGCACGCCGCCGCGCCCGCCGGACAGCGCGATCTGGAGCCGGCTGCCCTGCGGGACGGAAAGCGCGCCGCCGGCCGGGTCCAGGAACAGCGGCGCGGCGCCGGTATAGGCCGGCGGCGTCACCCAGGCTTCGAGCCGCAGCGCCGGCGCCATGGGCGTGGCGGCCTGGAGGCTGGGCCAGACGGCGCGGCGGAGCCGCTCCCCGGCCTCGCCCCCGGCGACGGCGACGGCGGCGAAGAGGCCGACCAGCAGCCCGAGCCGGAGCGCGCGAGGGTCGCGCGCGGCGAGGTTGGGGCGCGGTGCCCCGACCCGCAGCCGGTCCAGCCCCGCGAGCGCGCGGCGCTGGTGCGCGCGCCAGAGGGCCTGTGCCGCCGGATCCTGGCTCACGGCGTGGTCGCGCAGGGTGGAGATCGGCCGGTGCCGCAAGCCCGAGGCGGTCTCGATGCGCCGCTCGGCCGCCGCCGCGCCAGGCAGGCGGAAGCCGCGCGCGCCGCGCCAGGCGGCCAGCCCCAGCGCCAGGGCGAAGCCGGCGAGAAGCGCGACATGCAGCCAGGGCGGCAGGTGGAGGAACAGCCCCGCCAAAGCCAGGATGAGAAACAGGCCCGCGACGCCGAGCGCCGGCCAGAGCCGTGGCCAGAGTGCCTCCCAGGCCAGGGCGACCCGCGCGAGCCACCGCCCGCGCGCGAGGCGCCGGGCCAGCGGATCGCGCGGCGGCGTCATGCGGGGGGGGATCCCCCGGCCGGCGCGGCCGCCAGCCATTCGGGAACGCGCTGCCGCGCCAGCAGATCCTCATGCGTCTGGCGCGCGCGCACGGTGGCGAAGCGGGTGCCATCCACCAGCACTTCGGCCGCCAGGGGGCGGGCGTTGTAGGTGCTGCTCATGACCGCACCATAGGCACCCGCGTCCAGGAATGCGACCAAATCCGCAGGGGCCATGTCGGGCATGGCGCGGTCACGGGCGAAGGTGTCGCCGCTCTCGCAGACCGGGCCGACGATATCGGCGGGCGCCAGCGCCGCCTGCAACCGGCGGGGCGAGACCGGCAGGAGCCCGTGCCAGGCCTCGTACATGGCGGGGCGGATCAGGTCGTTCATGGCGGCGTCCAGCACCAGGAAGCGCCGTCCCCGCCCCTGCTTCTGCAGCACCACCGAGGCCAGCAGCAGCCCGGCCGGGCCGGCGATCCAGCGGCCCGGCTCCAGCATCACCGGCAGGCCGAGATCGCCCAGCGTCGCCCGGATGACGCCGGCCAGGGCCTCGGGCGAGGGCGCCGGCTCGTCGCGATAGGGGATGCCGAGCCCGCCGCCGCAATCGACGCGCTCGACCGGCAGGCCGGCGGCGCGGAAGCCACGGATCATCTCGGCAAGCCGGGCATAGGCGGCGCGATAGGCCGCCATGCCCTCGGTGATCTGGCTGCCGATATGGGTGGCGATGCCGATCGGCCGGATGCCGGGCAGCGCCGCCATGCGGGCATAGAGCCCGGCCGCGTCCTCATAGGCGATGCCGAACTTGTTGTCCGCCTTGCCGGTGGTGATCTTGGCATGGGTGCGGGCATCGACATCGGGATTGACCCGCAGCGCCACCGGGGCGCGCAGCCCCATGCCCTCGGCGATGGCGGAGATCATGGCGATCTCCTCGGCGCTCTCGGCGTTCAGCTGGTAGATGCCCTGCCCGAGCGCGAAGCGGATCTCTTCCGCCGTCTTGCCGACGCCGGAGAAGACGGTGGCCGAGGCCGGGATGCCGGCGGCCAGGGTGGCGCGCAGCTCGCCGGCGCTGACGATGTCCGCCCCGGCCCCCTCGGCGGCCAGCACCCGCAGCACCGCCTGGTTGTCGTTCGCCTTGGTGGCGTAATGGATGCCGGCGCGCAATCCGGCGCCCTCCAGCGCGGCGCGCAGCGCGCGGTAGCGGCGGCGCAGCGTGCCGGCGGAATAGACCCAGACAGGCGTGCCGGCCTCGGCGGCGATGCGGGCGAGCGGCACCTCCTCCAGCATCAGGCCGTCCATCGCATGGGCGGAGAGGGCGGGCCTCGCCGCGATCAGCTCGGCGAAGGAGGGGTCGGAGGCGGGATCGGGGGCGGGGAGCGGAGCGGCCATGATGCTCCCATTGTGATGCGCCGCCGCGCCGCCTGCCAGAGGTCCACTAAAAAGCGGGGTGCCTGAAAAGCGGGGGATCAGGCCACCAGCCGGATGTGGCGGCCTTCCATCGCCTCGACACGGATCACGCCGACGATCTGGCCCAGATTGCCGGCGACGAGGTGCAGCATCTCGACCGGCATGGCATCGAGCGCGATCTCGGTGCGCAACAGGGCGCCCTCGCGCTGCGAGCGGAAGCGGTCGGGCGTCAGGTCGCGCCTGGCGAAGGGCTCCAGCACGCGGGAGAGCAGGCCGGGATAGGCCTCGGCGACCACGGTGAAACGGGCGGCGGTGAGCGGAGACAGACAATCGGACATGGGAGAGGGGCTTCCGGAGCGTTCGGATCGGAGGGTGCGCGGGGCTGTCCCGGCCGCTGCCCCCCGCAGGGCGCTCAGGCGGCCGGGCCGCTAATGACGATCCCGAAGGGTCCGGTGCAGCACATGCCAGGAGGATAGGTTTGGCGCGCCGGTGCTGGCAAGCCGAACCGCCAGCGGGGATCGTGCATGGCTGATCCCCGCCATTGGCATGGGCGCCTCAGGCCGGCCGGCCCGGCGGCGGTGGAAAGGCCCCGCCGGGCTCCATCATCAGCTTCTGCCGGTGCGCCGGGATCTCGATGCCGAGCTCGTCGAAGCACCGCTTGATGCGGCGGTTCATCTCGCGCATCACGTTCCAGCGCTCCAGCGGCTCGGTCTTGATCCGGACGCGGATCACCGGCCCGTCGGGCGAGAGCTGATTGACGCCGAGCACCTCCATGGCGTCGCGGATCACCAGCCCCCACTTCGCCTCCGAGCGCATCTCCTGGCAGAGGCCCTGCAGCGCCTCCACCACCCGGTCGGTGTCCTCCTTGTAGGCCACCTGCACGTCGAGCAGGGCGAAGGAGAAGTCCCGCGTCATGTTGGTCACGCCGTTGACGGCGCTGAAGGGGATGATGTGCAGGCTGCCATCCAGCGCGCGGAGCTTGATCGAGCGGATCGAGAGCTGCTCCACCACCCCCGACTTGCCGCCGAGATCGACCACGTCGCCCACCGCCATGGCGTCCTCGAAGAGCAGGAAGATGCCGGTGATGACGTCCTGCACCAGCTTCTGCGAACCGAAGCCCAGCGCCAGGCCGATGACGCCGGCGCCGGCCAGCAGCGGCGCCACGTTCACACCGAGCTCGGTCAGCAGGTTGAAGGCGACGAAGAGCAGGATGACGGCCAGCAGCGTGGTGCGCAGCATCGGCATCAGCGTGCGCACCCGGGCGCTGCGCGCGGCATCGGCATCGCGCGAGAGCCGCTCCAGATGGCGTTCGATGGCCAGGTTCATCGCCTCCCAGACCAGCGCCGCCATCAGCGCGGTGAAGCCCACCGAGGCGAGCGAGCGCAGCACCCGGTTGCCCAGCGCGCCGGGGGCGAACCAGGCGAAGGACCCGATGCCCCAGACCTCCATCAGCATCATCAGCACAAGCAGCGTCAGCCCGGCCGAGATGGCGCCCTTGGCCAGCGGCATGTACCGGTTGGCGCGGCTCTCCAGCGCCGGGTAGCGGCCGGTCAGGCCGGGCGCCACCCGCAGGCTGCCCGAGAGCGCCCGGCGCAGCAGCAGGTCGAGGCCCCTGGCGCCCGCCAGCACCAGCAGGGACAGCAGGCTGGCGCGCAGCAGGCGGTAGAGGCCGTGCTCGATCTGCAGGGCCCAGACTGCCCAGAAGGCCAGCAGATAGAGGATGGCGAGGATGTGCCAGATCTCGGCCAGGCCGTCGCGGAAGCGGCGGGCGGCGGCGCGGGCGCGGTGCGGCTGGTCCCCCGGGCGCAGCGGCGGCGCGCGCAGCACCCGAGCCACCGCCACGCGGTTCTGCAGCACCATGACGCCGAGGGCGATGGAGATGACCAGGTGCGACAGGCGCTGGATGGCATCATAGGCGCCCCAGGGCAGGCCGAGGAGCAGCCCGGCCTCGGCCAGGGCATAGCCGCCGACCAGGATGACCCAGAGCCGGCGCAGCCAGAGGTCGACATAGGCGGCGGTCTCGTCCGAGACCGGCAGCAGGCGCAGGCCCGGCACGGCGGGGGCGAGGGCCAGGCGCGACAGCAGGCCGAGCAGGAGGCAGGCGATATAGGCGTTGTTGGCGATCAGCAGCACGAGCTGGGTGGTGGGCAGCGGCTGTACCGCGCCGATCAGCCCGTAGGAGAGCAGGGCGAAGGCGGCCACCGGCGCCAGGTCGAGCAGCAGCCGCCCCAGCACCAGCGGCAGCCGGCGCAGCAGGACGGGCAGCTTCGGCCGGGGTCCCGTCGCCCGGGCCTCCAGCGCGCGCAACGGCCGGGCGGTGGCGCGGCGCGCCAGCATCTCGGCCAGCAGGCCGAGGCCGAAGAGCAGGGCCAACTTCCAGGAGGCGTCGGCCACCCGGGCGCGGGTCACCGGATCATAGGCCAGGGACGAGAACCAGGAGATCAGGGCGGGCAGGTCGGCCACCGTCTGCACGCCGCCGACCACCTGCTCCGAGAGCCAGTGGAGGCGGCGGGAGAGGCCCTGCAGAAGCTGGCCGCCCAGCGTGTCGGGCGCCAGGAGCTGCTCCACCGCCGCCGCCGCCGCATTGGCCGGGGGCGCCTCGGCCGAAGGGGTGGCACCAGGGGCCGCACCAGGGGCGGCCGCGGGGGGAGCCCCCTCCCCCGGCTGCGCCGGGGCCGGGGCCGCCGCGGACAGGGCCTCCAGGGTGCGGATCAGCTCCTGCCGCCGCGCCTCGTCCCGCAGCAGGGCGAGCAGCCGCTGAATCTCGGCCGGCGCCACTGCCGGGGAGGCAGGCGGCGGGGCGGGCGCCGGCTGGGCGGGCACCGATGCGGCAGGCGCCGGCTGGGCCCAGGCCGCCGGAGCGAGGCCGGGCAGCGGCAGGAGGAGCAGGGCGAGCAGCAGCGTCAGCGGAATCGGGAGGCGCATGGCTGCGAGGCCAAGCCGAAGCGTTCCCTCGCGTCAACCTCCGGGGCCGGCATGGCATGCCTTGCGCCCCGCGCCGGCGGCGCTATGTGCTGCGGATGACCGTTTTCCTGTCCATCCTGCTCGGCCTCTCCATGCTGGCCACCCTCGGCGTCCTGTTCGCCGGCATGGCGGGGCTGGGGCGTGACGGGGGCGCGGCCGCCGGCGCCCGCTCGAACCGCCTGATGCGCTGGCGCGTGGTGTTGCAGGGCCTGTCCATCGCGCTCTTCCTGGCCCTGGTCTGGAGCATGCGCGGATAGGCCGGATCGGCGGTCAGGGAGGCCCTGGGTCCTTCGATCCGCCCCGGCGGACGGGCCCGCCGGGACCCGCCCTGCCCTGCCTCACCTTGCCTGATACGGAGCGCACGCCTAGGCTCCGCGCCGCAACGCAGAATGCCCGCCCCGAGAGAGGCGGCGGCGGCGGCAAGGGGTGGTCCGCATCTTCGGGGCGGCCGCCCGGTGCAGCCCCGGCTCAACAGGCTCAAACTTCAGGAAGCAGGACACGGTCAGGCGATGAAGCTCCTCGTCCCCGTCAAGCGGGTGGTGGATTACAATGTGAAGGTCCGCGTGAAGGCGGACGGCACGGGCGTCGAGACGGCGAACGTGAAGATGTCGATGAACCCCTTCGACGAGATCGCGGTCGAGGAGGCGGTGCGTCTCAGGGAGAAGGGCGCGGTGACGGAGATCGTCGCGGTCTCCGTGGGACCGGCGCAGGCGCAGGAGCAGCTGCGCACGGCGATGGCGATGGGGGCGGATCGCGGCATCCTGGTGGAGGCCGAGGGCACGGAGCCGCTGGCGGTGGCCAAGATCCTGAAGGCGCTGGTCGAGCGCGAGCAGCCGCAGCTGGTCGTGATGGGCAAGCAGGCGATCGACGACGACATGAACGCGACGGGCCAGATGCTGGCGGCGCTGCTTGGCTGGGGCCAGGGCACCTACGCCAGCAAGGTCGAGCTGTCGGCGGAGGGCGCGACGGTGACGCGCGAGGTCGATGGCGGGCTGGAGACGGTGCAGCTCACGCTGCCGGCGATCGTCACCACCGACCTGCGCCTGAACGAGCCGCGCTACGCCTCGCTGCCCAACATCATGAAGGCGCGCAAGAAGCCGCTGGAGACGCTGAAGGCGGCGGATCTCGGTGTGGACGTCACGCCGCGCCTCACCGTGCTGAAGGTCGAGGAGCCGCCGAAGCGCCAGGCTGGCGTCAGGGTCGGCTCGGTGGCCGAGCTGGTGTCCAAGCTGAAGACCGAAGCGAAGGTGATCTGAGCATGGCCGTCCTTGTCCTTTCCGACAGCACCGGCGCAACCGTCAGCCAGCCGACCCGTTGCGCCGTGGCCGCCGCGGCGCAGATCGGCGGCGACGTGCATGTCCTGGCCCTCGGCGCCGAGGCGGCCCAGGCCGCGGCCCGGCTGCCCGGCGTCGCCAAGGTGCTGCAGGCCGATGGCGCCGCCTATGAGCACGCGCTGGCCGAGCCCGCCGCCGCCCTGCTGGTGGCGCTGGCGCCGGGCTATGACCATCTGGTGGCGCCGGGCAGCGCGCTCGGCAAGAACATCATGCCGCGCGTCGCGGCGTTGCTCGACGTGCAGGTGATCACCGATGTCGCCGGGGTCGAGGGGCCGGACACCTTCCGCCGCTTCATCTATGCCGGCAACGCGCTGGCGACGGTGAGGACCTCGGATGCGAGGAAGGTGCTGACGGTCCGCGCCGCCTCCTTCGACCCGGTGGCCGCCGAGGGCGGCTCGGCCGCGGTCGAGACGGCGCCGGCGGCGGAGGATCCGGGCGTGTCGCGCTTCGTCAGCGCCGAGATCGCGCAGAGCGAGCGGCCGGAGCTGACCGCGGCCCGCGTGGTGATCTCCGGCGGCCGCGCCATGGGCTCGGCGGAGAACTTCCACCTGCTGGAGGGCATCGCCGACAAGCTGGGCGCGGCGATCGGCGCCAGCCGCGCCGCGGTCGATGCCGGCTACGCGCCGAACGACCACCAGGTGGGCCAGACCGGCAAGATCGTCGCGCCCGAGCTCTACATCGCGGTCGGCATCTCCGGCGCCATCCAGCACCTGGCCGGCATGAAGGACAGCAAGGTGATCGTCGCCATCAACAAGGACGAGGAGGCACCGATCTTCCAGGTCGCCGACTACGGCCTCGTCGGTGACCTCTTCAAGCTCCTCCCCGAACTCGAACAGGAGCTCGGCTGAGGCATGGGCGTGACGGAGATCCGCTCGGTCGGCGTCATCGGCGCCGGCCAGATGGGCAACGGCATCGCCCATGTGGCAGCCCTGGCGGGCCTCTCCGTCGCGCTGCTGGACGTGAAGGCGGAGGCGCTGGAGAAGGCGCTGGCGACCGTCGCCAGGAACATGGACCGGCAGGTCGCCAAGGGCGGCCTCAGCGGGGCGGACAAGGATGCGGCGCTCGGCCGCATCCGCACCGGCACCGAGATGTCCCTCTTCTCCGACTGCGACATCGTCATCGAGGCGGCGACCGAGAAGGAGGAGCTGAAGCTCTCCCTGTTCCGGTCGGTCTGCCCGGTGCTGAAGCCCGCGGCCATCCTCGCCTCCAACACCTCCTCGATCCCGATCACCCGCCTGGCCGCCGCGACCGACCGGCCGGAGCGGGTCATCGGCATGCATTTCATGAACCCGGTGCCGGTCATGAAGCTGGTCGAGATCATCCGCGGCATCGCCACCTCGGACGAGACCTTCGAGGCCGTCGCGGCGCTGGCCGCCACGCTCGGCAAGACCACGGCGGTGGCGCAGGACTACCCGGCCTTCATCGTCAACCGCATCCTGGTCCCGATGATCAACGAGGCGGTGCAGGCGCTGCAGGAGGGCGTCGGCGACGTGCGCTCGATCGACGCGGCGATGAGGCTCGGCGCCAACCATCCGATGGGGCCGCTGCAGCTCGGCGACTTCATCGGGCTCGACACCTGCCTGGCCATCATGCGGGTGCTGCATGAGGGCATGGGCGACAGCAAGTACCGCCCCTCCCCGCTGCTGGTGAAGTATGTCGAGGCCGGCTGGCTGGGCCGCAAGGCCGGCCGCGGCTTCTACGACTACAGCCAGGATCCGCCGAAGCCGACCCGGTGAGGGCGGCGTGAGGCGCCAGCGCCTCGTCACCGGCTTCGCCGCCTTCGCGGCGGGCTGGAGCGTCATGGCGCTGGAAATGCTCGATGGCCGGTTGATGGCGCCGGTCTTCGGCCAGACCATCCATCAATGGGGCGCCATCATCGGCACCGCCCTGGCCTTCATGTCCGCCGGCTACGTGGTGGGCGGGCGGCTCGGCGCCCGCCCCGATGGCGCCAGGGCGCTGCCGCTGCTGCTCGGCGCCGCCGCCGGCCTCGCCGCCCTCACCCCCTGGCTGGGCCGCGCCATCACCGCCGGCGCCGAGGCCGCGCTGGGGCCGCTGGCGGGCGCGGTCGGCGCCTCCATGCTGCTGATCGGCCCGCCCGCCTTCGCCCTCGCCGCCGCCTCGCCGCTCTGCGTCGCCCGGCTGGCGCCGCTGGAGGGCGCGGCGCGCGCCTCGGGGCTGGTCTCGGCCTGCCAGGCGCTGGGCAGCATCGGCGGCACCTTCTTCGCCGCCTTCCTCGCCATCCCCTATCTCGGCCTGACCGGAGGCTACGCCCTGGCCGCGCTGGTGGCGGCGCTGGCCGCCCTGGCCACCGGCCTGCCCCCGCTGCGCGCCGCCCTCGCCCTGGCGCCGCTGCTGCCCGGCTTCCTGGCCGAGCAGCAGCGGCAGGCCGCCTTCGCCCTCTATCGCGAGACGCCCTACAACACCGTCATGGTCCGCCGCGACCGCGAGACCAGCAGCCTGATGCTGAACACGACGCGCATCGTGCAATCGGCCCGGCGGCATGATGGCGGCGAGACCGGCTCCTACTGGGAGTTGCTGGCCGCCGTCCCCGCCCTGGCGCGGCCGGGCGCCGCCCCGAGCGGCAGCGCGCTGTTCCTCGGTGTCGCCGGCGGCTCCGCCATCACCGCGACGCGGCGGGCCTGGCCCGGCTGGCGCCTGCGGGGCGTCGAGATCGATCCCGGCGTGACGGCGGCGGGGCGGGCGTATTTCGACCTCGCCATTCCCGTCACGCATGGCGACGCGCGGCGCGTCCTGGCGGCCGACCCCGCCCGGCATCAGGTCATCGTCATCGATCTCTACGCCACAGGGCAGGTGCCGGCGCATGTCGCGACGGTGGAGTTCTTCCGACTGGTGGCCGCGCGGCTGGCGCCGGGCGGGGTGGTGGCGATGAACGTCTTCGGCGCCGGCGATCCCGACAGCATCGCCGGCCCGCTGGCGGCCAGCCTGCGCGCCGCCTTCCCTGCCGTACTGGCGGCGCGCTCGGGCAGCGGCAACGCCATCCTGCTGGCCTGGACCGAGCCGGTGGCGCCGGCCGAGGCCCGGGCCCGGCTGGACGCGGCGCCGGCGGCCGCGCAATCGGCCGCGCGCCGCCTCGCGGCGACGCTCTCGGAGACCGGGGAGCTGGCGGAAGGCCAGCCGGTGCTGACCGACGACCGCTCGGACATGGACATCCGGGCAGCGCGTGCCCTGGCCCTGATGCGCGCCCGGTGGTGAGGCGCCGCCTCCGGCCTCAGAGCAACCCTTCCCGCCGGAAGCTCAGATGCCGCCCGTTGCCGACGATCAGGTGGTCATGCACCACGACATCGAAGACCTCGCCCGCCCGTCGGATCTCGGCGGTCATCTCGATATCGGCGCGGCTCGGCGTCGGGTCGCCGCTCGGGTGGTTGTGGACCAGGATGAGGGCCGTGGCGTGCAGCTCCAGCGCGCGCTTCATCACCTCGCGCGGGTAGACCGGGGTGTGGTTCACCGTTCCCCGGGCCTGCGCCTCGTCGGCGATCAGCCGGTTCTTGCTGTCGAGGAAGAGGATGCGGAACTGTTCGATCTTCTCGCGCGAGATGGCGGCATTGAGGTAGGTGATCAGCCGGTCCCAGTTGTTCAGCACCGGGGTGTCCATCACCTCCGCCTTGGCCAGTCGCAGCGCCGCCGCCTGCACCAGCTTCAGGGCCGCCACGCTGTGCACGCCGAGCCCCCGCGTCTCCATCAGCACGGCCTGCGGCGCGGTCATCACCCCGGCGAAGCTGCCGAAGCGGTTGATCAGCGATTTGGCCAGGGGCTTGGTGTCGCCCTGCTTGAAGGCAAAGAAGAGCAGCATCTCGAGAAGTTCGTAATCGGCCAGGGAATCCGGGCCGCGCTCCAGCAGCTTCTCGCGCATCCGGGCGCGGTGGCCGTGCGGGCCGGTGCTGACGAAGGGCGCCTCCGGCTCTCCCTCCGCCGCCGGCCGCGCCCGCTCATGCGGGACCGGCCGGGCCCAGGCGCGCTCCTCCTCCGGGAAGTCCGGCGCGGGCGGCCGCTCGGGGATCAGCTCGGGCAGGTCCAGCATGGGGGAATGGCCGGGCTTGGTCCCGCCCGCCTTCGCGCCGCCGAGCTTCCTGACGGGCGCCTCCGCGAAGCCCCGGCGGGTGCCTGCGGCGTCAGAGGAGGGCCTGGCGGACAACTCGGCGGGGGCCGACCTGCCCACCAGCCTGGAAAACCATTCGGCCACCCGCGCCTCCCCCGGATTCCGCCCCATGGCGGGGAAGTCGGCATTATTCAATCAACCAAATGGTTCTTCAAGCTCTCCTGGCGTTGAGCCGCCGCCGCTGTCAGCCGCGGAAATCGACCTTGGCATTCTCGCCGCCGCGGTCGGGCTCGCCGGTCAGCAGGGACTGGGCATAGCCATAGGCATAGCGCAGGCTGGAGGAGACGCCGTCCCAGTACTCGGCGCCCTCGATCTCCACCGCGATCAGCGCCACCTCGTCGCTCTCTGGCCCCTCTGGCAGCCAGGTGCGCAGCCCGTCGGTCCAGAGGTCCCGCTTCTGCGCCGCCTCGCGCACCACCCTCCCGCGCCCGAAGAGGGAGACGTAGTCCTGGCTCTTCGGCTCGGAATAGCCCAGCTGCACGCGGGAATCCTGCTCCAGCTCGGCCACCTTGGGACTGTCGGCGCGGGTGAAGAACCACAGGGTGCGGCCATCCGCGTCCGGCTTCTGAGTCCGCATCGGCCGGCCGCGCAGTCGGCCCTCGGCGTCGACGGTGGTGAAGATGGCAGTGCCGATCTCGCCGATCATCTCGCGCACCTTCATGCGCATCTCGTCCTCGTTGCGGTCGCTGTGCATGGCGGCTCTCCCGGGTTTGGCTTGCCGGAGAGAACCCGCCGGGCCGCCGACGGGTTGCGGCAGGCGGGGCGACGTTGACAGCCAGGCTCCCGGCCCGCACCGTGCGGCCGTCATGCCGCACCCCCAGATCCGTGTCCGTCACGCCGGCGCCATCGCCACCGTGCTGATCGACCGCGCCGAGAAGCGCAACTGCCTCGACCTGCCCATGTGGGAGGCGATGGCGGAGACCTTCACCACGCTGTCGGCCGACCGGACGCTGGGCTGCGTCATCCTGCGCGGCGCCGGGGCGGCGGCCTTCTGTGCCGGCGCCGACATCGGCAGCTTCGAGCGGGACTATGGCGACCGGGCGCAGAACGCGCGCTTCGCCGCCGCGCTCGACGGCGCGCTGGAGGCGATCCGCCGTTGCGCGCACCCGGTGGTCGCCGCGCTGTCCGGCTGGTGCATGGGCGGCGGCGCGGGCCTCGCCAGCGTCTGCGACTTCCGCATCGGCGGGCCGGGCACGCGCTTCGGCATCCCGGCCCGCAAGCTCGGCATCTGGTATCCCTATGCGGCGCTCGATGCCCTGCTGCAGGTGACGAGCTATCCCACCGCCTGCGAGTTGCTGATCGAGGGCCGCGTGCTGGAGGGGGAAGAGTGCCTGGCGCGCGGCGTGCTGACGCGGCTGGTGCCGGACGAGGCGATCTTCGACGAGGTGGAGGCGATCGCCGCCCGCATCGCGGAAGGCGCGCCGCTCTCCAACCGGTTCCACAAGCGTGCCCTGCAGGCGCTGCGCGGCCCGCTGCCGGTGGCGCCGGAGGAGATCGAGGCCGCCGGCCGCTATGCCGAGACGGAGGATTTCCAGGAGGCGGTCCGCGCCTTCCTGGACAAGCGCCGGCCGGTCTTCCGCGGCCGCTAGCGCGTCGTCACCCGATCGGGTGATCCCGCCGGATCGGGATCCAGGGCGGCGGGACCGGAGGCCGGCCCCGCGCCCGGCCTTCAGATGCCGGCGTAATAGGGGCCCGGCAGCGGCGAGGTCTTGTCCTCGACCCGCTTCACGCCCGGCACCTGCTCGGCCAGCACCTTCAGGCCCCGCAGCACCGAATCGCTCTGGCGGAAGCCGTGGAACTCGACCACGCCGTCCTTCACCTCGACGGTCAGGAAATAGCTGTCCGCCCAGGGCTCGCGCTTCATCGCCGCCAGCACGGCACGCCGCAGGCGCTCATCGGGATAGTCGCCGCCCTCGGCCTTGGGCGCCACCAGGGCGCGCAGCAGGTCGGCGCGGCTGACCAGGCCGAGCAGCTTGCCGCCCTCCGTCACCAGCACGCGGCGGACCTGCTTCTTCTCCATCAGCTCCGCGATCTCGCCCGCCGTCGCGCCGGGTGCCACGGTGACGGCGTCGGGCGTCATGATCTCGGCGGCGGTCGTGCCATGGGTGCTGGCATAGCGGTCCGCCAGCCGGTCCATGTTGGAGAAGAGGCTGCGCAGCAGGCCCATCGGCGCCTTGGCATCCCCGGCCAGCCGGCGGATCAGGTCGGCCTCGGTGACGATGCCCAGCACCTCGCCCGCCGGCCCGACGACCGGGACGGCCGAGATATGCCGCTGCGCCAGCATCTGGGCGACCGTGAAGAACGGCGTCTCCGGCGGCACGGTGACCACGTCGGGGGTCATCAGGTCTCGGGCGGTGGGAAGTTGCATGATGATTCCTCCTGGCTGCTGGCGGGGCTTTCCGCACCGGGTCGATGATGGACCCGCAGCATCGGCCGCGCCTTGATCTCCATCAATGCTCAGTCGCGGCCGTGCCGAATGGTTGCGGCGCGGCCGGCACTTTCGCCGAACCATTCCACTTTCATGATCAGCGGCCGGCGGACTAAGCTTTCCCACAGAAAGAGAACGTCCAGGGAGCACCCCATGCCAAGCCTGACACGCCGCGGCCTGCTGGCCGGCGCGGCCACGAGCGGCCTCGCCCTGCCCGCCCTGACCCACGCCGCCCTCGCCCAGTCCGGCCAGATCTCGATCGCCACCGGCACCACGGGTGGCGTCTACTATCCGCTCGGCGGCGGGCTGGCGAACATGCTCTCGCGTTCGGGCGGGATGTCCGCCACCGTGGAGGTCACCGGTGGATCGGTGGCCAATCTGCAGTTGCTGGGCGCCGGCCGCGTCGACCTCGTTTTCGCCCAGGTGGATGCGGCGGTGGACGCGGTGCGCGGCAACGACCGTTTCAAGGGCCGCCCGGTGCCGGCGCGCGCCATCGCCGTGCTCTACACCAACCGCATGCAGGCGGTGACGACGACGGCGAGCGGCATCACCAGCATCGCGGGGATGAAGGACAAGCGCGTCTCGACCGGCGCGCCCGGTTCCGCCACCGAGGTCATGGCCTTCCGCCTGATCGAGGCCGCCGGGCTCGACCGCGACAAGAGCTTCCGCGCGCGCGAGCGGCTCTCCCCGGCGGAGAGCACCAACGCCGTGAAGGACGGCAAGCTCGACACCTATTTCTTCGTCTCCGGCGTACCGACCAGCGCCATCACCGATCTCGGCGCCTCGCCCGGCGTGCAGATCCAGATGATCGACCATGACGAATACATCCCGCGCATCGTCGAGAAGTACGGCCCGGTCTACTTCCCCGAGGTGATTCCGGCCGGCACCTATCCGGGTCAGAAGACTGACAACCGGCAGATGTCGGTGGCCAATATCCTCGCCGTGCGCGAGGACATGCCGGAGGCCATGGTCACCACCCTGCTGAAGACCGCCTGGGAAGGGCGGCAGGAGCTGGGCCAGGTGCATGCCGAGGGGCGGAACTTCCGCCTCGAGGCACAGAAGAGCGCCGCCGCCGGCATCGAATGGCATCCGGCGGCCAAGGCCTACTGGACCGCGCAGGGCGCGCAGCTCGCGTGACGGGGCGCTGAATGGCCGGCGCCCCGCCGAAGCCTCCGGCCAGCAGCAACCTGCCGCCGGAGATCGCCCCCGACGCCCTCGACGAAGGCACCGCCGCCCGGGTGGAGCGGCTGATCGAGGAAGAAGAGGGGATCCAGAACCGCTTCACCGGGGCGCTCGGCCTCGGCGCCACCGGCCTCGCCCTGGCGATGAGCCTGTTTCACCTCTGGGCCGCCTGGGACATCGTGCCCACCACCACGCTGCGCTTCGTCCATGTCGGCTTCGCCATGGCGCTGGGCTTCTACCTGTTCCCCGCCGCGCGCCGCTTCCGCGACCGGTTGATGCCCTGGGACATGGTGCTGATCGCCGCCGGGCTCTACTGCACCTGGTACCTGATCGACGGCGGCGACGCGCTGCTCGACCGCTACGTCTTCCCCGAGCCGATGGACATCGTCGTCGGCTGGATGCTGGTGGCGCTGGTGCTGGAGGCGACGCGGCGCGCCACGGGCTGGATCATGCCGGCCGTCGCCATCGCCTTCATCCTCTACAGCTTCTACGGCAACCTGCTGCCGCCGCCCTGGTCGCACCGCGGCTACGACGCCGAGCGGCTGATCCCGCACCTGACCATCACGCTGGACGGCATCTACGGCACGGCGGTGGATGTCTCGGCGACGCTGATCATCCTCTTCACCATCTATGGCGCCATCCTGCAGAGCAGCGGCGCGGGCAAGTTCTTCGTCGATTTCAGCTTCGCCCTGACCGGCGGCAAGCCCTCCAGCGCCGGGCGCACCGTGGTGCTCTCCTCCTTCCTGCTGGGCGGCCCCTCGGGTTCGGGCGTCGCCACCACCGTCACGCTCGGCACCGTCGCCTGGCCGATGATGAAGCGCGTGGGCTACCGCGCCGACGATGCGGGCGGGCTGCTGGCGGCGGGCGGGCTCGGCGCCATCATCTCGCCGCCGGTGCTGGGCGCGGCGGCCTTCCTGATCGCCGAGTACCTCAAGCTCGGCTACCTCGATGTGCTGCGCATGGCGGCGGTGCCGACCGTGCTCTACTACGCCTCGCTGCTGTTCATGGTGGAACTGGACCAGCGGCGGCTCGGCGCCGGCGCCGTCACGGCCGAGAGCCTGGCGGTGACGCCGGCGGGCGAGCTGGCGCGGCGCTACGGCTTCCACTTCTCCTCGCTCATCGCGATCATCGTCTTCATGGCCTTGGGCTACAGCGCGACGCTGGCGGTGCTCTACGCCATGGCGGTGGCGGTGGTGCTGTCCTGGCTGCGGCGTGAGACGGCGATGACGCCCCGCCGGCTGGTCCAGGCGCTGGCCGGCGGCGCGGTGCAGGCGGTGGGCATCGCCGCCACCTGCGCCTCGGCCGGCATCATCGTCGGCTGCATCACGCTCACCGGGCTGGGGCTGAAATTCTCCGAGATCGCCATCCAGGCCGCGGGCGGCAGCCTCGTGGTCACGGCGCTCTACACGGCGCTGATCGTCTGGATCGTCGGACTCGCCGTGCCGGTGACGGCGAGCTACATCATCTCCGCCGTGGTCGCCGCCCCGGCGCTGATGAAGCTCGGCGTGCCCGACTACGCGGCGCATATGTTCGTCTTCTACTACGCCGTGCTGTCCGAGGTCTCGCCGCCCACCGCCCTCTCGCCCTTCGCGGCGGCGGCGATCACCGGGGCCGGGCCCTACCGCACCACGCTGCAGGCCTGGAAGTACACCCTGCCCGCCTTCGTCCTGCCCTTTGTCTTCGTCACCGATCCCGAGGGGGTGGGCCTGCTGCTCAGCCTGACGCCGGAGATGGGTTGGCTCGACGTGGCCTGGCAGATCCTGCTCGCCGCGGCCGGGCTCGCGGCCCTGGCGGCAGCCTGCCAGGGGCATGCGCGCCGGCCGCTGGGCCCGGCCGGACGGCTGGGCTTCGCCCTGGCCGGCATCCTGCTGATCTTTCCTGCCCTGGCCGCGCCGCTGCTGCCGGTTCCGGTCGCCTGGGGCGCCGCGCTGGCCGTTCTCCTCCTGGTCCTGGACGGAAGACGGTCAGGCCGGCACGCCTCGCTGACCTGAGGCAGGGTTCCGGCCGGTGGCATCCGGCCGGAACCGCGTGCCGGCGGCGACCGGATGCAGATATAAGATTTTATTCCTATATGCTGTCGTGCCGCTCGGATCCCTGGTCGGGGCTCGCTTTCCGACGATGAAGTTTACAATTATCACATTCACGTGAGCAATCCCTCACGCCGCCGAAATGATCCAATAAGTTAAATATCTCCATATAGCACTCCACCGAGGCCCTTCCTGGCCGCCTCGCTCAGTGAGGAGTTGCTCCCATGGCCACCATCTTCCGCTACGGAACCACCCCCGCCCTGCTCTCCGGCACCGCGACCGGCGACGTGCTCGGCGGAGGCGCGGGCGACGACATCCTGCGGGGCTGGGCCGGCAGCGATCGGCTGCTGGGCGGCCGGGGCGACGATTCCCTCGCCGGCGACGGCGACACCGACACGTTGCGGGGCGGCAGCGGCGACGACACCCTGCGCGGCGGCAGCGGCGACGACATGCTCTATGGCGAGGCCGGGAACGACCGGCTTTTCGGCACCGACGGCGCCGACATCCTGCATGGCGGCAGCGGCGACGACCTGCTCGCCGGCGAGGCCGGAAACGATCGCGCCTGGGGCGGCGACGGCGCGGACATCCTTTTCGGCGGCGAGGGCGACGACATCCTCGGCGGCGGCGCCGGGGCCGACCGGATCGAGGGCGGCGATGGCCAGGACTGGCTGTCCGGCGGCGAGGGCGACGACCGGCTGCTCGGCCAGGCCGGGAACGACACCCTGCGCGGCGGCGCCGGACAGGACCGGCTCCAGGGTTGCGAGGGCGACGACCGGCTGCATGGCGAGTCCGGTGACGACTGGCTGTGCGGCGATGCCGGCAAGGACCGCCTCGATGGCGGCGCCGGGCAGGACCGGCTTCAGGGCGGCAACGGCGATGATGTCCTGCTCGGTGGCGAGGGCGATGACTGGCTGGCCGGCGAGGGCGGCGACGACTGGATGGTCGGCGGCACCGGCCGGGATTATCTCCATGGCGGCACTGGCCGCGACCGACTCTTCGGCGGCGAGGGCGATGACAGCCTGCATGGCAACCAGGCCAATGACAGCCTGCGCGGCCAGGACGGCAACGACGCGCTCTATGGCGACGAGGGCCATGACTGGCTGCTCGGCGATGCGGGCAAGGACCGCCTCGACGGCGGCGCCGGGAATGACCATCTCCTAGGCGGCGACGGCGACGACTACCTGATCGGCGGCGCCGGCTTCGACAAGCTCACGGGCGGCGCCGGCCGCGATCTCTTCCGCTTCGACCAGGCGCCCGGCAAGGACCGGGACATCATCACCGACTTCGCCTCCGGCATCGACCGTCTGCAGTTCATGGGCGCGAGCTTCGGTCTGTCCGGCGAGAATGGTCACCTCGGCGCCGCCGGCTTCGGCCTCGGCGCCAGCGCCACGACCGCGGAACAGCGCGTGCTCTTCGACGCCGCGACCGGCATCCTGGCCTTCGATGCCGATGGGTCCGGCGCGGCGGCGGCGGTCACCATCGCCCTGCTGCAGCCCGGTGCCGGCGTCGTCCTGAGCGACATCTGGATCGGCTGAGCGGCCTGCCTCCGGCGCGGACCCGTTCCGCGCCGATAGCGTCCCCCTGGCGCGGGATCAGGCCGGTGCCGGGAGCGCCTCCTCCATGCGCGGCCCGAGCCCGACCCGGTGCAGGGCCGAGAGCGTGTGATAGACGGCCTTGAAGGACAGGATCGGCAGCACCGCGCGCGGATCGCCGCGCAGGTTCCCGGCCAGCATGTTGATGATGCCGTCGCGCATCCAGAGCGTGTTCTTCGGGGCCATGAAGAGCGAGCGCATCACCGGGTCGTTGATGCGGTAGATCAGCCAGCTGATGCGGTCCATGGCATCGGCCAGCTCGCGATTAGCGCGCGCCGCCAGGCGGTTGCCCTTCGCCGGGTCGTCGAGCCAGGCATCCGCCGCGCCGGCGCCCAGTTCGCCGGCCGTCATCGCCATCAGCACGCCGGTCGAGAACATCGGATCGACGAAGCCGTAGGCGTCGCCGATCATCAGGAAGTTCTCGCCATGTCCCTGCCGGGCCCGGTAGCTGTAGTTGCCGGTGCTGTGGACTTCGGAGATGCGCTCGGCGCCCGCCGTCCGGGCCGAGACCGTGGGGCTGCCGGCGATGCGCGCCGCGAAGAGATCCTCCGGCGTGCCCTTGCGGCCCTTCCAGGCCGAGGGATTGCCGACGAAGCCGATGCTCATGACATCGCCCGGCAGCGGGATCAGCCAGAACCAGCCATCCTCGGCGAGATGGATGCTGATATAGCCGTCGAGCTCGCCCTCCCGCCGGGAGACGCCCCGGAAATGCGCGTAGATGGCGGCGGTGTTGTTGTACTTGTTGCTGTCCTTCACCCGCATCCGCCCGGCCAGGAAGGTGTCCCGCCCGGAGGCGTCCAGCAGGTAGCGCGGGCGGAAGGACAGCGTCTCGCCGCCGGCGCCGCGCGCCGTCACGGTGGCGCGCTCGCCCGCCGCGCCGAAGGCGATGTCGGTGACGCGGGTGTTCTCCCGCGCATCGGCGCCCAGCCGCCGGGCATGGCCGAAGAGCAGCGCGTCGAACTCCGAGCGTCGCACCTGCCAGGCATGGGTGCGGGACCGGTTGAGCGCCTGGGCGAAGGGAAAGGCGCAGCTCCGCCCGGTGCGGTCGGAGACGAATTCGGCGCCCGGCTTGTGCACGCCGATGCCGCGCACCGCCTCCAGCAGGCCGAGCCGCTCCAGGATGTCGAGATTGCGCGGCAGCAGGCTCTCGCCGATGTGGAAGCGGGGATGCGCTTCCTTCTCCAGCACCGCGACCGACCGCCCCGCCCTGGCCAGCAGGGCGGCGGCGGTGGAGCCGGCCGGCCCGCCGCCCACGACCAGAACATCCGGCTCCATCATCGCCTGCTTCCTTTCCCCGATTCGCGGCGCATTTCAGCGCAGCGGCGGGCGCCTCGCCAGACGCGCGGCCGCACCGCCAAGCGCGGATTCGCGTATTCTTCACGAATGCGTGATGTGCTAGGCTGGCCGGTATGCGTCTCCTGCCCCGCCTCGGCCTGCTGCTGCTCCTGCCCGGCTGCGCCGGCCTCCCGGTGCCGGATTGGGCCGACCCTTCTGCCCTGTGGCAGACGCTGTGGGAAGCGCCCCCGCCCGAGGCCGAGGCGGATGCCCCGCAGCCCGGCTTCGCCCCGCCACCGGACGGCGCGCCGGCGCTGGGCCTGACCTGGCAGGGCCGCCGGGCCCTTGCCCGGCTGGTTCAGCAGAACGGCGAGAACCGCCTCTGGCGCAGCGCCGGCGGCCTGGTGGTGGCGACCGATGGCGCGCGGGTGGTGGCGACGGCGGGCCTTCGGGAATGGATCGCCGGCAGCCGGCTCGACGGCCCCGATCCGCTGGACGAGCCCCTCGCCATCCCGGCCCGGCCGGTGGGGCTGCGGCGCCAGATCGACCTGATGCGCAACAGCCGCAAGCCGGACGAGATGCGCTTCGGCCTGTCGCTCACCTGCCGGGTCTCGGCCGGGCCGGCGGGGGCGGCGCTGCTGATCCGCGAGAGCTGCCGCGGCGGCGGACACAGCTTCACCAACCGCTACTGGGCCGATCCCGCGACGGGCGGCATCTATCGCTCCGAGCAATGGGTGGGCGAGGCGGGGATGATGCTGCTCGAGGTGGTCACGCCGCCTTCCAGCTGAGGCCGGCGCGCCGCACCCGCCGCGCCACATAGGCCAGCCAGAGCAGCTGCGCGAGCAGCGGCGGCAGGATGATCAGCGGCTTCTCGTCCGCCGGCAGCCGCAGGAAGATCTGCGCCAGCGCCAGATGGAACAGCGCGAAGCCCCAGTGCACCGCCGCCACCGCCCGCACCGGCAGGCCGCTGCGCTGCGCCATCTGGTAGAGATGCGTGCGGTGCGGCGCGCTGACCCGCTCGCCCATCCAGGCCCGGCGCAGCAGGGTGAAGCCGGTGTCGAAGAGCAGCGCGAACAGCAGCAGCGGCACCAGCAGGAAGGAGACCTGCGCCGCGTCGAAGCGGGCGGCGGCGACGCCGAGCACCGCCAGCATGAAGCCGAGGAACTGGCTGCCGACATCGCCCATGAAGATCCGCGCCGGAGGCAGGTTGAAGGGCAGGAAGCCGGCGATGCCCGCGCCGAGGATCAGGCAGGCGGCGTAGATGAACCAGGCGCCCTGTTGCAGCCCGATCCAGGCCAGCCCGGCGCAGACGATCAGCAGCGTGCCGCCCACCAGCCCGTCCAGCCCGTCCATGAAGTTCACCGCGTTGGTGCAGGCGACGATCCAGAACAGCGTGCCGAGCGCGCCGAGCAGGCCGAGCTCGATCGTCCCGATCCAGGGAATCGCCAGCCGGTCCACCACCAGCCCGCTGCCCAGCGCCACCAGCGCCGCCAGACCCTGCGCGGCGAGCTTCACGACGAAGCGGAAGTCCCGCATGTCATCGAGCAGCGCCACCACGCCGATGGCCACGGCGGCGAGGATGACGCCGATGAACCGCCGGTCCGCCATGCGGGCGAACTCCGCCACCTGGTAGAGCACCAGCATGCCGAGGATGAAGGCGCAGACGATGCCGACGCCGCCGCCCTTGGGCGTCGGGCGGGTGTGCGCCTTGCGGTGGTCGGGGTGGTCGAGGATCGGGAAGGCGATCATCAGCCGCACCAGCAGGGCCGAGACCAGCGCCAGCACCGCCGCGAAGCTCAGGTGTTCCAGGAAGGCGTGAAGCGTCATGATCGACCCGGCGGAGAGGGAGTCAGGGGAGAGCGGCGGGCCGGCGGCGCGGCGTCAGCGGTCGCATGCCAGGCGGTCCGGCTCCAGGCTGGCA
Source organism: Pseudoroseomonas sp. WGS1072 (assembly GCF_049340465.1). Lineage (NCBI taxonomy): Bacteria > Pseudomonadati > Pseudomonadota > Alphaproteobacteria > Acetobacterales > Acetobacteraceae > Pseudoroseomonas > Pseudoroseomonas sp. WGS1072. The sequence continues at coordinate 820,670 of NZ_JBMPSU010000001.1, forward strand.
TAGACATCGCCGGAATTGGCGGCGTCGGGCAGGCTATCCAGCCAGCCGGCCATCGCCACGGCGGAAACCGGGCCCGGCAGGGCGAGGGAGAGGCTCTCGCCCAGGCTGGCGTTGAAGCGATAGGCGCCGAGCCCGGCGAGGCGCGCCAGCGCCTGCCGCGCCACCGCGCGCTGCAGCGTGGTGAACTCGAAGCTGAGCGCCGGCACCGGCCAGGTCAGCCCGGCCAGGGCCTCGGCCTCGAAACCCTCGACATCGATCTTGATGAAGTCCGGCCGGCCATGGCGCGCGACCAGCGCGTCCAGCGTCGTCACCGGCAGGGTCAGGGTGGCGTCCCAGCGCTGCTCCCGCCAGCCCTCGGCGCCGGCCGCGGCCAGGACGAAGTCGGCGGAGGCGGTGGCGACGGTCGGGTTGGCGCTGTTGAGGTGCAGCGCTGCCTCCCCCCCGGCGGCGCCGACCAGGGCGGCCTCCAGCCGGACGCCCGGGTCGCGGCGGAACAGCAGGCGCAACAGGCGGCAGAGGCGCGGCTGCGGCTCCACCGCCACCGCCCGCGCGCCCAGGCGGCGGAAGCTCGCCGCGCGGTCGCCGACATGGGCGCCGATGTCGAGGCCCAGCCCGCCCGGGCCCAGGAAGCGCCCCAGCAGCCGGTCCAGCCGGGCCGCCCGCCCGGGGGCGTAGTAGGTGCGCAACGACTGGCCGATGGCGGCGGCGCCGGGAGCCAGCCTCATTCCGTGAAGACCAGGGCGGCGCCCCCGGCCAGCGCCGGCGGGGCCATCAGCCCCCCCGGCACCGGCCGCAGCCGCCCGCCCAGCAGCGCCCGGACGGCCGCGTTGCCGTCATCGGTCCGCACCGTGCAGCCGGCCAGGAAGGGCAGGTCCGGCGCGGTGAGGCCGGGCAGCACGGCGCCCAGCGCCTCGGGCGGCAGGATGCGGATCAGGCCGCGGGGCAGCGCCAGGGCATAGCCGCCCGCCGGATCGGGCGTCAGCACCTGGCCGGTCAGGCGCGCCAGGGCGGCGGCGCTCTCCGCCGGGGCGGGGGCCACCAGGATGGCGCTCTCCAGCGCCACGGCATGGTTCGGGTGCTCCAGCCAGCGTGGCTGCCAGAGCAGTTCCGGCGTGTGGTGCTCGATCAGCTGCAGCCGCCCCTCCGGCGCATCCGGCAGCGGCAGGCGGGAGAAGCGCGCGCGCGGCCCCTCGGGATCGTCCACCGGGCGTTCCAGATGGGCGACGCCGGGGAGGTCGATCCCGGCCCGGCGCAGCCGCGCCAGCTCCGCCTCCGCCCCGCCGATGCCGAAGGCCAGGATGTGCATCCCGGCATAGCGGTCGAGGAAGGCGCCGAGGCGGTTGTCGAACAGCGCCGGGTCGAGGATCGCCAGCAGCTCGAGATAGCCCTGGCGCAGCATGGCGCAGCGGTTGCCGGTGCCGAAGGGCTCGACCGGCGCGCCGGGCGCGCGGCGGCCGGACTGGCGCGCCAGGGGAGTCAGCTGGAAGCCGAGCGCCTCGTAGGCAGCCCAGAGCGCCGGCCCGTCCCGCGTGCAGAGGCCCACATGGTCGAGGCTCTCCGCCCCGCTCACGGCTGCGGCGCCTCGTAGCGGGGAATGCGCCAGGCGGCGGGCTCGGCGGCGGCCTCGCTGTACCAGCGGCGCAGCAGCGGGTGGTTGCGCACCGCCTCGACATAGCCCTGGCTGAGCGGCGTGAGGTCGGGCTGCCAGGTCAGGAAGCGGCAGCAGACGGGGGCGAACATGGCATCCGCCGCGCCGAACTCGCCGCCGAACAGGAAGGGGCCGGCGGAATCGAGCAGCGCCTCGCGCCAGATCGCCTCGATGCGGGCGATATCGGCCAGCGCCTCGGGCGTGCGGCCCTGGCCGGGGAAGGTGTTCAGGATGGTCATGGGCATGGCCATCCGCAGCCCGCGGAAGCCGGCATGCATCTCGGCGCTGATGCTGCGCGCCCAGGCGCGGGCCACCGGATCGGCCGGCCAGAGCCGCGGCGCCAGGCCGGCGCAGTATTCCAGGATGGCGAGACTCTCCCAGACCCGGGCACCGCGGTGCTCCAGGTAGGGCACGGTGCCGGAGGGCGTCGCCTCCTTCACCGCGGGCGTGCTGCCCCCCGCCAGCGGGATCACCACCTCCTCCACCTTCAGCCCGGCCAGCTGCACCGCCAGCCAGCCGCGCAGCGACCAGGAGGAGTACATCCTGGTGCCGATGACGAGACGTCCTTCCGCCATGACTTCGCTCCTCTGGTCTGGGATGGAACCTTACTCCGCCGGCACGCCCTTCGAGGTGCTGTATTCGAAGTGCAGCGCCTCGCCGGGGAAGACGCGCGGATGGATGGCGTGCGCGGCCATCGCCGCCTCCGAGAAGCCCTGCAGGATCAGCTTCAGCTTGCCCGGATAGGTGGCGATGTCGCCGATGGCATGGATGCCGGGGACATTGGTCTCGAGCGTCGCCGGGTTGACGGCGATGTGGCTCTTCTCGAGCCCGAGCCCCCATTCGGCGATCGGGCCCAGCTCCATCGACAGGCCGAAGAAGGCCAGCAGGTGGTCCGCCGCCACCGCCCGCTCCTCGCCCTTCAGCGTCGCCAGCACGACATGGTCCAGCACGCCGTCCTGTCCCCGGAGCCCGTGCAGCTGGTAGGGGATGGCCAGCTCGATCTCGCCCTTCTCCGCCGCCGCCTCCATCTGCGCCACGCTCTCGGGCGCCGCGCGGAACTTCGGCCGGCGGTGCACCACCGTCACGCGCTTGGCGATGTCCTTGAGGCTGAGCGCCCAGTCCACCGCCGAATCGCCGCCGCCGGCGATGACCACCCGCTTGCCGCGCAGCTCCTCGCGCCGCGCCACCATGTAGCGCACGGCGCCGCTCGCCTCGTACTCATGCAGGCCGTTCAGCGGCGGACGGTTGGGCCCGAAGGCGCCGGCCCCGGCGGCGATGATCACCGCCCGGGCGCGCACCCGCTCGCCCTTGCTGGTGGTCAGCGCGAAGCGGCCATCGGCCTCGCTGGCCAGGCCCTCGACCCGGCGGCCGAGCAGGTAGATCGGCGAGAAGGGCGCCGCCTGCTCCTCCAGCCGTTCGATCAGCGTGCCGCCGGCGATCGCCGGGTGCGCCGGGATGTCGTAGATCGGCTTCTCCGGATAGAGGGCGGCGCATTGCCCGCCGATCGCCTCCAGCGTGTCGATCACCACGCATTTCATCCGCAGCATGCCGCATTCGAAGACGGCGAACAGGCCGGTCGGCCCCGCGCCGATGACGGCGACATCGGTCTCCACCGCCACATGCGGCGCGGTCTCTGGATCGGACATGGTGCTGCACCTCCGCGTCTGGCCGCCGTGCATAGAGGCTTTGCGGGGCAGCGGCAAAGGGCCTGCCCCGAACCCCGGCTTGTAAGCCGGGCCGGGCTGCGGGCAGATTGACGCGCGCCATGCCCGAAACCCTCTCCCTCCTGCTGCCCGACCTCGCCGCCACCGAGGCGCTCGCCGCCCGCGCCGCCCGCCTCGCGCGGCCCGGCGACGCGCTGCTGCTGGAAGGGCCGCTCGGCGCCGGCAAGTCCGCCTTCTGCCGCGCCTTCCTGCGCGCCGCCGCCGGCGACCCGGCGCTGGAGGTGCCCTCGCCCAGCTTCACCCTGGTGCAGGGCTACGACCTGCCGGGCGGCGCGGCGCATCATTTCGACCTCTACCGCCTGGCCGGGCCGGAGGAGCTCGAGGAGCTGGGCTGGGAGGAGGCGCGGGAGGGCATCGTGCTGGTGGAATGGCCGGACCGCCTGGGCTGGCTGACGCCGCGGGACGCGCTGCGCCTCACGCTGCGCCCGGACCCCGAGAGCGAGGCCCGGCATGTCCGGCTCAGCGGCTGGGAGGCGCGGCTGCCCGCGCTGGCCGGCCTGTGAGGCCGGCTTGAGGGGGGCGTCCAGGGGCGCGCCGCCCCGCCGCCCGAAATCCGCGCTTGGCAAGCGGCGCAGCCTGCGTCACCACCCGGCGCGATGAACCCCGTGGATTCCTTCCTCGCCGCCCAGGGCTATGCCGGCGCCGCCCGCCGGCCGCTGCCCCAGGATGCCGGCCACCGGCGCTACACCCGCCTCATCGGCGGCCCGCGCCCGGCCCTGTTGATGGATTGCGGCGACGCCGCCAGGGTCGGGCTGACGCCGGAGGAGGACCTGATCCCCTTCCTGAGGCTCGCCCGGCACATCCGCGGCCTCGGCCTCTCCGCCCCCGAGGTGCTGGGCGAGGACCCGGCCCGGGGCCTGCTGCTGGTCGAGGATCTGGGCGAGGCGACCCATGCCGCCCTGCTCGACGCGGGGGCCGATCCGCTGCCGCTCTACACCGCCGCCGCCGAGGCCCTGGCGGCGCTGCACGCCGCGCCACCGCCGCCCGGCCTGCCGGCCTGGGAGGCGCCCCGCATGGCCGAGACGGCGGGTCTGACCTTCCTCGACTGGTGGTGGCCGGAGAGCTTCGGCGAACCGCCCTCCCCCGCCATCCGCGCGGCCTTCCACGACGCGCTGCGCACCATGCTCGATCCGTTCCGCGGCGCCGGCTGCCTGGTGCACCGGGACTACTTCCCGGCCAATCTCATCGACCTGCCGGACCGCGCCGGGCCGCGCCGCACCGGCATCCTCGACTTCCAGGATGCCGGCCTCGGCCATCCCGCCTACGATCTGGTGAGCCTGGTGGAGGATGCCCGGCGCGACGTGCGGCCGGATGTCCGGGAGGCAACCATCGCCCGCTACCTCGCCGCCCGGCCGGAGCTGGAGGCCGAGGGCTTCCGCGCCGCCTTCGCCGCCCAGGCGGCGCAGCGTCACCTGCGCGTCGCCGCCCTCTGGGTGCGCCTCGCCCGGCGCGACGGCAAGCCGCGCTACCTGGCGCATGGCCCGCGCTGCTGGGCGCTCCTAGCCCAGGCGCTGCGCCACCCCGCCGCGGCGCCGCTCGCCGCCTTCCTCGATCGCCACGTCCCTCCCGCCCTCCGCCGCAATCCGGAGAGCCTCCGCCCGAGCAAGGATCCCGCCGCGTGATCACCCTCTCCTCCGCCATGGTGCTGGCGGCCGGCCTCGGCACCCGCATGCGGCCGCTGACCGAGGCGACCCCCAAGCCGCTGCTGAAGCTCGCCGGACGCAGCCTGCTCGACCACGCGCTGGACCGCATCGACGAGGCCGGCATCGATACGGTGGTGGTGAACGCCCACTGGTTCGCCGAGCAGGTGGAGGCGACCTGCGCCAGCCGCCCCCGGCCGCCCACCGTGGTGCATGAGGAGACGGTCCTGGAGACCGGGGGCGGCGTGCGCAACGCCCTGCCGCTGCTGGGCCAGGCCCCCTTCCTGGTGGTGAACGGCGATGCCTTCTGGCTCGACGGGCCGGTGCCGACCATCGAGCGCCTCGCCGCGCGCTTCGATCCGGAGACGATGGATGCCCTGCTGCTGATGGTGCGCACCGCCGCCGTCCAGGGCGAGACCGGCCGCGGCGACTTCCTGCTCGACCCGCTCGGCCGCGCGCGGCGCCCGAAGGAGCGGGAGATCGCGCCCTACCTCTATGGCGGCCTGCAGATCCTGCATCCGCGCCTCTTCGCGGGCGCGCCGGACGGCGCCTTCAGCACCAACCTGCTGTGGAACCGCGCCATCGAGAACGGCCGCGCCTTCGGACAGGTGCATGACGGCGCCTGGTTCCATCTCTCCACCCCGATGGACCTCCGCCGGGCCGAGGCGGCGCTGGCCACTGGCCTCACCCGCCCCCTCTTCTGATCCCCCCCGCCCCTGATCCCCTGCCCCCTTCCGAGCGCCGCGACGGAGCGACCCATGACCCAGACCCTGCCCGAGTCCGACGCCGCCGCCATCCGCGCCTGGCTCGCCGGCCAGCGGGAGGCCGAGACACGCTTCCTCGCGGCGCTGGTGCGCTGCCCGTCCGACAATCCGCCGGGCGACTGCGACCGCCATGCGGAACTCGCCGCCGGGCTGATGGAGGGGCTCGGCCTGGAGGTCGAGCGGCACAGGGTGCCCGAGGACCTGGCGCGGGCGCACGGCATGGTCAGCGCCACCAACCTCGTGGTGCGCCGCCGCTTCGGCGAAGGCGGGCCGGTCATCGCGCTGAACGCGCATGGCGACGTGGTGCCCCCCGGCGAGGGCTGGACGCAGGACCCCTATGGCGCCGCGGTGGTCGATGGCTGGATGTACGGGCGCGGCGCCGCCGTCTCGAAGTCCGACTTCGCCACCTACACCTACGCCCTGCTGGCGCTCGAGCCGCTGGCGGGGCGGCTCTCCGGCACGGTCGAGCTGCATCTCACCTACGACGAGGAGACCGGCGGCGAGATCGGCCCGGCCTGGCTGCTGTCGGAGGGCATCAGCAGGCCCGACCTCGCCCTCGGCGCCGGCTTCTCCTACGGCGTCACCACCGCGCACAATGGCTGCCTGCACCTCGAGGTGCAGCTCGACGGCCGCTCCGCCCATGCCGCCATGCCCTTCACCGGCATCGACGCGCTGGAGGCGGCGAATGGCGTGCTCACCGCCCTCTATGACTGGCGCAAGGGCCTGGCGGAGCGGGTCTCGGCGGTGGAGGGCATCGGCAGCCCGCAGCTCACCGTCGGGCTGATCAAGGGCGGCATCAACACCAATGTCGTGCCGGACCGCGTCACGCTGCGGCTCGACCGCCGCATGATCCCGGAGGAGAAGCCGGCAGAGGTGGAGGCCGAACTGCGCGGCGTGATCGAGCGCGCCGCCGCCGGCTTCCCGGAGGCGCGCCTGACCATCCGCCGCATCCTGCTGGCCGAGCCGCTGGTGCCGCTGCCCGGCGGCGCGGCGCTGACCGAGGCGCTCTGCCGCCATGCCAGCGCGGTGATGGGGGAGCCGGTGGTGGCGAAGGGCGTGCCGCTCTACACCGACGCGCGGCACTATGCCGCCGCCGGCGTGCCAATCGTGCTCTACGGGGCCGGGCCGCGCAGCATCCAGGAGGCCAACGCCCACCGCGCCGACGAGCGCCTGCCGCTCGACGATCTGTACAAGGCGACCGAGGTGGTGGCGCTGACGCTGGCGGAGATGCTGGCGAAGCGATAGAGCGGCTCCCGATCGGGCGGCATCGCCTGATCGGGCGAGGACGCCCGCGACAGCAAGGACTCCCGGCCGCCGGCCTTACGGCGCGGCGCAGTCCGTCAGCCCGCCCAGCTGCCCGACGCGGCGCCGGATGATCCCGGCGCGCTCCCGCACATAGGGCCCCGGCTGCGCCACCGACCATTGCAGCGGGGCCGGCAGCACCGAGGCCAGCAGCGCCGCCTGGGCATCGGTCAGCGTGGCGGCGGAGCGGCCGAAGAAGCGGCGCGACGCCGCCTCGGCGCCATAGACCCCCGGGCCGAACTCGACGATGTTGAGATAGACCTCCAGCACCCGCCGCCGTGGCCAGAGCAGGGCGATCTGCGGCGTCAGCCAGGCTTCCAGCAGCTTGCGCACCGGGTCGCGCCCGGGCCAGAGAAAGAGGTTCTTGGCCACCTGCATGGTGATGGTGCTGGCGCCGCGCGGCCGCTCGCCCGCCATCAGCGCCGCCACCTGGCCGCGCAGCTCCTGGACGTCGAAGCCCAGCCACTGCTCGCAGAAGCGGTTGTCCTCGGCGGCGATGACCGAGCGGGCCAGCTGCGGATCGATGCGCGGATAGGCGACCCACGCCTTCTCGAAACCATGGCCCTGCGCCGCGCGCAGCAGCATCAGCGGCGTCACCGGCACCGGCAGGAAGCGGAACAGCAGGATCAGCAGCGGCGGCCCCGCCAGCAGCAGCAGGAGCAGGCGCCGCAGCCAGGGGAAGCGTCGCATCGGCCTCAGCGCCCGCAGGCGCCGGCGCGGTCGCGGTGCGACCAGGGATAGTCGAAGCGCCCGGCCCAGGCGCCATCCTTCGCGGCCCGCGCGGCGCGCTCCTCCGGCGCGTACCGGCCGCGGGAGAATTTCGGGCAGTCGAAGGCATAGCCCGAGCGCACCATGGCGCCGTTCAGGTCCAGCACCGAGCCGTCCTCGCGCCGGACGGTGCAGGTGGCGACGATGCGGTCATGCGAGGTGGAGCCGTCCGGCGTGCAGGTCACGGGGCGCCCGCCGATCAGCCGCTCCAGCGCGGCGCGCCCCTCGGCGCCGCAGGCGAAGCGGCCCTGGGGTCCGGTGCAGTTCTGATCGTATTCCAGGGCGTCGATGCCCTGCATGCGGATGCGGGTGCCGTTCAGGGTGAGCGTGTCGCCATCGGCGATGCGGGGGTGGCCGGTCAGGGCGTCCCTGCCGGGCGGTGCGGCGCGGTCGGGGGAGGTGTCCTGCAGCACCGCCCGCAAGGCGGCACGGCCGAGGCGCAGCAGATCGGTCTCGGTGAGCTGCGCGGTGCCGAGCAGGCCGAGGAGGGCGGCGGCGACGGCCGCCCAGGCGGTGGTGGAGGGGCGGCCCCGGCTCATGCGGCGGGAATCGGCGGGTTGGACATGGCCAATGGCCTATCGGCCCGGCCGCGCCATGGGAAGGGCTGTCGCGTGCCGTCACGCCTGCGGCGGCAGGCCGATGGCGGCGCGTTCCGGCGACTCCGGCCCGCGCCGCTGCCAGCTCTCGGCATCGCGCCGGATCGCATAGGCCTTGGTGAACTCGGCCCCCAGCAGGAAGATCTGCGCCGAATAGTAGATCCAGAGCAGCAGGATGATGACCGAGCCGGCGGCGCCGTAGACGCTGCCGATCGTGCTGTTGCCGAGCCAGGCGCCGATCACCGCCTTGCCGAGATTGAACAGCAGGGCGGTGACGAGGGCGCCGACCGCCACGTCGCGCCATTCCAGCCGGCGATCCGGCAGGATCTTGTAGATGGCCGCGAAGAGCACGGCGATGAGCAGGAAGGACAGCACCGCATGGGCCAGGCGGATCAGCGGCGCGAGGCCCGGCATCGTCATGTCCAGCCGGCCGCCCAGCGCCTGCAGCCCGGCGCTGACGACCAGCGAGACCAGCAGCAGGAAGCCCAGCGCGGCCACCAGGCTGAGGCTGAGGGCGCGGGCCCGCAGCAGGCGCGACACCGTCTCGCTGACCTTCTCCCGCGGGCTGGGCTGGGCGTGCCAGATGACGTTCAGCGCCGCCTGGATCTCCCCGAAGACGCCGCTCGCCGTGACCAGCAGCGTGGCGAAGCCGAAGGCGCTGGCCAGCAGGCCGGAGGTCGGGTTGGCGGCGCTGCGAAGGATGCTCTGCACCAGCTCCGCCCCGGACTGGCCCATCAGCCCGCCGAGCTGGTCGAGGATGGCACCGCGCGCCGCCTCCTCGCCGAAGGCCATGCCGGCGATGCCGATGGCGATCAGCAGCACCGGCGCCAGGGAGATGACGGTGTAGAACGCGATGGCGGCGCCCCGGCTCAGCGCCTCGTCCTCGATGAAGCCGAGCACGCTCTGCCGGATCAGCCACCACGCGCCGCGCCTCGCTGTCGCCTCCGGCATGACCCGCCGCTCCCCAGCCGCTCCGGCCCGTTGCGGGGCCCGGGGCCGAATCGGGATCCGGCCCCTGCCCCGCCCGATGAGCCATAGCGGGGTAAGGTCCGCGGAGGGAACTCCCCGGACCGCCGTCTCATTCCGCCGGCATCGCCGGCGCCGCCCGCCCGGCGCTCGCCCAGGCGGCCGTGGCCAGGCCCAGCGCCAGGAGCGAGAGGAGCGCGCCCGCCCAGTTCGGGGAGGCGAGGCCGAAGCCGGCCGCGATCGTCGCGCCGCCCAGCCAGGCGCCGATGGCGTTGCCCAGGTTGAACATGCCGATATTCACCGAGGCGGCCATGGTCGGCGCGCCGGCACGGCTGGCGCGGTCCATCACCAGCTTCTGGATCGGCGAGACCGTGGCGAAGCCGAAGGCGGCCATCAGGAAGACCGCGGGCGCGGCCACGGCGCCGCTGCCGACGCCCATCCAGAAGACCAGCAGCACCACGGCCTGCGCCGCCAGCGTCACGAACAGCGTGCCGAAGAGGGAGCGGTCCGCGAAGCGGCCGCCCAGCGCGTTGCCGACCGCCAGGCCGAGGCCGAAGAGCACCATCAGCCCGGCGACACCGGCGCCGGAAAAGCCGGCCTCCTCCACCATCATCGGGGCGATGTAGGTGATGGAGGTGAAGAAGGCCGCCGGGCCGAAGACGGTGATGCCCATGGCGAGCAGGACCTGCGGATCGACGAAGGCGCGCAGTTCCGCCTTCAGCGCGATGGCCCGGCCCGCCTCGGTGCGGGGCACGAGCAGCGCGACGCTCAGCATGGTGGCGAGGCCGATGCCGGCGATCAGCCAGAACACCAGCCGCCAGCCATAGGCCTGCGCCAGCCAGGTGCCGAAGGGCACGCCGAGCAGGTTCGCCAGGGTCAGGCCCGAGAACATGAAGGCGATGGCACTCGCCTGCCGGTCCTTCGCGACCAGCGAGGCGGCGAGGATGGAGCCGATGCCGAAGAAGGTGCCGTGGTTGAAGGCGGTCAGGATCCGGCCGGCCAGGGCAAGCGGCAGGCTCGGCGCCAGTGCGGTGAGGAGATTGCCTAGCGTGAAGAGGGCGGCAAGGCCGATCAGCATGGTCTTGCGCGGAACCCGGGCGCCGAGAACCGTCAGGATCGGCGCACCGACGAAGACACCGAGCGCATAGGTCGTGGCCATCAGCCCGGCCGCCGGGATCTCGATGCCGAAATCCTGGGCGATCTGCGGCAGGATTCCAGCGACGACGAATTCGGTCAGGCCGATGCCGAAGGCGCCGACCGCCAGGGCGAAGAGTGCGGGAGGCATTTGGGAAAGCTCCGGAAATAGCGACGGAATACCGAATGGTATTCAGCGATAATCGTGATATCCTGGACGAAGTTCGGAGATGAAGCGCAAATGGCCGGATCACAGAAAGAAACAGATGCCGTTCGGCAGACGCGGCACCATCCCGCCGACCTCGACCCGATTGACCGAAAGCTGTTAGGCGCGCTCGCCGAGGATGCCTCCCGGAGCTACGCCGAGCTCAGCAGGCTCGTGAACCTCTCCGCACCCGCCGTGCATGACCGGGTGAAGCGCCTGAAACGCGACGGCGTCATCAAGGGGACCGTCGCTCTCCTCGACGGCTGCAGGCTCGGCCGGACGCTGCTGACTTTCCTCGTCATCGACGCCAGCAGCTACAGCGCCACGCGCGAATTGCTGAAGTTCGCCAACCGGCCCGAGGTCGAGGAGCTTCACACCGTCGCCGGGGATGGCTGCGTCCTCGTGAAGGTGCGGGCGGCCGACACCGAATCCCTCGAGACCTTCCTGATGGAAATCCAGAGCCTGGAGGGTGTCCGCTCGGTGCGAAGCTATATCGCCCTCTCCACCTTCCTGGAGCGGGGGCCATCGCCGGGTTGATGGGCGGGACGACCGGCCGGCCGCACCAGCGCAAATGGTTGTGGTTGATCTGCGGAGCCGAAACCCGGTCAAGCAAGGAACGCAGCCATCCGTCCGGGAGCGGACCCCGGAACCGCAAGCCGACAATGCGGCCCCCTTGATGAATCAGCGCCGAGATGCCGGCGGCGCGGACACTGTCGCACAGGGCGGAGCAGCGGACCCGAATATGGGCGCCCGTCTGCGGGATCACAGCATCAATCCTCGGAACCGGCGAGCCTCGCGCCCGTTCCGGCAATTCCACGGCCATGGGCGCCCTTCCGGGAAACGGGCGTCCCTCAGCGCCCGCGCGTGGCCACCCAGCACAGGATCGACCCCGCGCAGACCATGGCCGCGCCCTGCCAGAAGGACAGCGGGAGGCTGGTTCGCAGGACCAGCGCCGCGAGGGCCGCCGAGAGGACCGGGGTGAAATAGGAGGCCCCTGCCAGGACAGTCACGTTCCCATGCAGGATGCCGACGTTCCAGGCGGCGTAGCCGAAGCCCATCGCCGAGGCGGCCATGAGCAGGATGACGACCGAGCGGGGGCTGAACTCCATCGCGCCGCCGCCCATCAGCAGGTACTTGGCCCAGAGAACGGCCGCGGTCAGCATGAAGAAGAGCGTGATGCCGTTCCGGCCCCGGGCGATCCGCACCGTGAGGATGGAATACGCCGCCCAGAGCAGGGCGCCGGTGAAGGCCAGCCCGTAGCTCAGGGGATTGTCGCGGATGTTCTCCGCCATGGCGGGGACGTCCAGCCCCTGGTCGCCGCCCAGAACCCAGCCGATGCCCGTCAGCGACATCGCCACGCCGGGGAGGATCAGGAGGTTCGCCCGCTGGTTGTTGAAGAGGATCGCGGCCATCATCGTGAAGGTCGGCCACAGGTAGTTCACCATGCCGACCTCGATGGCCTGCCGCCCGGTGTTGGCGTAGCCGATCGACAGGGCTAGGCAGAGTTCGTACGCGACGAAGAGGGTGCTGCCCCAGATGAGATAGCGGCGGGGGAATTCCGCCAGCCGGGGGAAGCCGACCGTGAAGGCCAGGATCGCCGAGGCCACCGTGTAGATCATGGCGGCGCCGCCGGTCGGGCCGAAGCTCTCGCTGACGCCGCGGATCAGCCCGACGATGGAACCCCACAGCAGGATCGCCAGCAGCCCGATCGCGGTGGCCCTGGTCCTGTTCGCGGAAATCTGAAGCGATGCCATGTCAATCTTGAGTCTGGTCTGGTCGGAAGGAGCTTGTTCCATAAGGGCCATGCCGGCCTCCGCCTGCCAAGGGCAGGATCTGCCGGCAACCCGGGCATGCCGCAGGCGAAGGCGGCGCGCCCGCCCTGCTGTCAGGCCGCGGCGACATAGCCGATCCGCCTTGCGGGTCCACGGCGCCCGGCCGCCTCGGCCGCCAGGAGGTCGCACAGCGCCGCGGCGTCGCCCTGCTGCCCCATCAGTTCGGCCTTGCGGCGCACCAGGGCGAAGTCCGCCGGTGTCAGGCAGCCGGACACGCCCTGTCCTGCCGGCATCGCCAGGCCGAAGAACCGCTCGAAGGCCAATGTCACCTGGGCGGGGGACAGGTAGTCGAAGCGCGCCTTGACCAGGAAGCGCCGCAGGCTGGCGGGATCGAGATGGTCGGAACGGTTGGTGGTGCAGGCGAAGGGCAGCGGATGCGACTCCATCCAGGTCAGCATCTCGTTCACCTGCGTCACCTCCCAGGACCGCACCGCCCCCGCCCGGTCGCACAGCAGCCCGTCCGCTTCGTCGAGGATCAGGAAGGCCTCGCGTTCCCTGGCCTCGGCGAAGGCCCCGGCGATCGCCTTCTCCGAACCGCCGACCCACATGGACAGCAGGTCGGAGGCGCGGCGCTCCATCACCTCCAGCCCCATCCCGGCCGCGAGGTGACGGGCATAGAGGCTCTTGCCGGAGCCGGGTGGGCCGGACAGCAGCAGCGACACCGCGCACGGCGCCCCGGGCCGGGCCAGCCGACCGGCCAGGGAGGCCAGGTCGAGATCGGCATTGAGCAAGGCCGGATCGCACGGCGCTGCGGGAGGGGGCGCGCCTGCGCGGCCCGACTCACCGAACAGCGCCCGCGCCGTGCCGAGCAGCGCGCGGCGGACCTGGGCGGGATCACCGCCCGCGAGCCGGGCCGCGCGCAGGGCGGAGCGGGCCAGGGCCGGAGGGGCCGCGATCTCACGGGCCAGCGCCTCGGCATCGGCCTCCGGCAGCAGCACCCGCTCCGCGGCGGCGAGGCGCTGCCAGAGGGCGGCGCGCACTGGCACGGGCGGCACCTTCACTTCCAGGCAGCAGGTCATGCGCCGGCGCACCGCCGGGCTCAGCGCGTCCAGGTCGTTCACCGTCCAGATCGTCGGCGTCGGCGTGCTCTCCAGCAGGCGATGCAGGAAGACGCGCGACGCATGCTTCGGATCGGCGAACAGATCCTCGGCCTCGTCGAGCAGCAGCAGAGCGGGCGTCGTGGCCGTCAGGCGTTGCGCCAGGCGCCAGCCGGCCAGGCGCTCGTTGCGGTTCGGCTCGTCACCCTCCTCGTCGGCCTCGGCCACGGGGTGCAAGGGCACGTCCAGCTGCCGGGCGAGGGTCTTGGCGAATTCAGTCTTTCCCGTGCCGGGAGGGCCATACAGCAGGACATGCACCCCCGCCTCGCGGCTCCGGAGCGCGCCGGCCAGCACGGCCGCAACCATCCCGGCCTCCTCGCCCAGATGGGCGTAGTCGGACCAGTCGAGGGAGGCCGCGGCGGGCTTCCCCAGCAGGGCGGCGCGGGCATCCGCGTCGGAAAACTCGTCGCTGGCATAGCGGAGGATCAGAGGCGGAACGAACAGGGTGTCGTGCTCATCGTCCATTCGCAGCAGACCGGTGAAGACCAGGGGCGCCTGGCGCCGCAGCGCGTGATGGACGGTTTCACGGTCGAAGCCGGTCAGGACCGCCACGAGGTCAGGGCAGAGGTTATAGGCATGCCGGTTGCCCCACGTCTCGGCCACGCACTGCGCCAGCCTCGAGAGGGACGGCAGCATGGCGTCCCGCAGGAACAGGCCAAGGATGGCACGCGAGGACGCATCTAGACCCGCCAGCTCGGCCAATCCCTTCAGGCGCCGTTCAAAGCCGTGACGCGGCCGCCGGCCTCGTGACCGCGTGCGCATGCGGCGGGACAGATCGTCGAGCAGTCCCGTCGTCAGCATGCCTGTCGAGAGGGTGCTGGCGGCGGGCAGCAGCCCGACCAAACCCAGTTCGGGAGCGGAGGCCTCCAGATGGGTCAGCAGCTTCAGGGTCTCGGGCGACAGCGGCGTCGCGGCGGCGATGGCGTTGGCGGCATAGTCGAGCAGGGCGGCACGGTGCTCGGCCACGCGCCGACCGGCGCGCGGGCTACGGTGACGAGTCATGGGGGAAGACTCTCCGGGGGCCGGTGGGAAGGAGGGCCTCCGGGTCCCTGCCCACAGGTGCCAGCCCGTTGGCCCCGATCCGCGCCCGCGCGGACTTCAGAGCAGTCGCCAGCAGAAAGCTCCGCGCGACCAGGGCCGGTCGGCGGGGCATGGTACACCAGCGATGAGGGTGGGTGGTCAGGATCGTTGAGGCGGGGCGCTTATGGATGGCCCGTGGCGATCGTGTCAAGCAGCATGCGATCCTGGATCAGTCCACACCGGATCAACACAGCGCCCGCTTTTCACCGGATGGCCAGCCTCGCACATTCCCCTCAGCGCCCTTCTCGGACGTCGAAGACAGCGAGCTGAGATCCTGGAAGCGGACATCAGGTGCATCAATCTGCATCTGGGGAAACACTCACACTCCAGGCGTAGCCGTTTTGCTTCCGTCCTTGCGGCAGATCGCATCGACCTCATGAGCAGTTCGGTGGTCGTCAATGAGGGTAATTATTCTTCGACCAAGCGACCAGGCTCCATCGCTGCAAAGCCTCTTTCCGGAGAGGTACAGGATACAGTTGGTATGACATCCAAGTGAGTCTACGAAGGATGTCTATGACAACGGTTCATGTCCTATGATCGATATCCAACCCCTGGCCATCCTGCGCGAGATCGACCGGACCGGTAGCCTGACTCAGGCCGCTGATCGGCTGAATTTGACACAGTCGGCGGTCAGCCATGCGATTCGCCGCTTCGAGGAACGTTACCGCGTCAAACTTTGGGAGCGCGAGGGACACAAGCTGCGGCTGACGCTGGCGGGGGACTATCTCCTGGCGCTGGCGATGCGGGTTCTTCCACAGCTCGAAAACGGTGCGGTCGTCCTGGAGGATTATGCCCGCGGGCGGCGTGGCGCGATCCGGGTGGGAATGGAGTGCCACCCCTGCCAGGATTGGCTGATGCGGGTGGTGGACCCGTTTCTGGCGGACTGGCCTGATGTCGACCTCGACGTGACCACGGCCTTCCAGTTCGGCGGCATGTCCGCTCTGCTGGGCCACGAGATCGACATTCTGGTCACCCCGGATCCGACCGAGCGTCCAGGGGTCGAATACAAACCTGTCTTCGATTACGAGCTGGTTCTGGCGGTGGCCGACAGCCATCCGTTGGCACAGAAACAGCGGATCGTACCCGAGGATCTGGCGAGCGAGACCCTGATTACATATCCCGTCCCCCGTGAGAGACTGGATATCTATACGCAGTTCCTCGTCCCGTCCCATGCCCTGCCACGTCGTCACCGCACGGTGGAGACGACCGATCTGATGTTGCGGCTGGTAGCCTCGGGCCGCGCCGTCAGTGCAACCCCCGATTGGCTGCTGCGCGGGGTCAAAGGGGTAAGGGGCGTGCGGATCGGCGAGGGGATCGCCAAGTCCATTCATCTCGGCCACCGCACCGGCAAGACTGCCAGCTATCTGGACGGCTTCATCGATCTGGCCAGGAGCGTCCAGATCTAACGTGTTGCCGCAGGGCTGAGAGAAGCCGCCCACCTCGTCCCGGGCCGACGCCCGCGCTGAGGGCATCGTGCGGCTCAGCACTGATGCCAGCACCGCCCCGACATGACACCGATTCATGTTTGTATGAAGGAATACCATTTTTCTTCATGTTTGCGCTCGGGCATACGACAGGTGTCGCTCCAAGCTGACGGCGCGGAAGACCCATGACTGAGCTTGTTTGACAGCCAGCTCAGGCACCACCTGAACGAGCGCGAAACGGCCTCGGGCATTGTCTCGGAAGTCCGGAGACCATCACGATGACCAGAGACTTGACCTTCACCATCAAGAGCATTCGTTTCGGCGAAGACTACAAGCCATCCGAGAGTACGCGGATCACCACGAACTTCGCGAACCTCGCGAGAGGCGATCGTCGTCAGCAGAATCTGCGCAACGCGTTGCAGATGATCGACAACCGCTGCAACAGCCTGGCGCAGTGGGACAATCCTGATGGCAATCGATACGGAATCGAACTGGACATCATCTCCGTCGAGCTGGAGATCGGCCAGGATGGCAACGCCTTTCCGGCCATCGAGGTTCTGGGAACGACCATCCTCGATCGCAAGACCGGTGCGCGGATTGACGGAATCGTTGGGAACAACTTTTCCTCCTATGTACGGGACTACGATTTCAGCGTCCGCCTTCCCGAGCACAACAAAGGCCGTGCGGGGATCAGCATCCCGGACGATTTCGGTGATCTGCACGGGAAGCTCTTCAAGAGTTTCGTGTACTCCGACACCTACAAAGAGCATTTCCGGAAGATGCCGGTAATCTGCCTCAGCGTCTCGCACAACAAGACCTATCGGCGGACGACAAATCAACACCCCGCTCTGGGAACTGAATATCAAACGGACGAGACCTCCCTGACCGATCTGTATTTCGGGAAGATGGGCTTGCAGGTCCGGTACTTCATGCCGCCGAACGGCGTGGCACCGCTGGCATTCTATTTCTTCGGTGATCTGCTGGATGACTACACCAATCTCGAGCTGATCGGCACCATCAGCACGATGGAGACATTCCAGAAGATCTACCGGCCGGAGATCTACAACGCCAATTCCGCCGCGGGCGCGTGCTATCGGCCCAGCCTGCAACACCAGGATCATTCCCTGACACGGATCGTCTATGACCGGGACGAGCGCAGCCAACTGGCTGTCGAACAAGGCAAGTTCACGGAAGATCACTTCATCAAGCCGTATCGCGCCGTTCTGGATGAATGGTCCGCCCGATACGCAGCTTGAGTGATGCCACACCTGACGAGGCCGCTTCTCATGACAAAGCTTTTGCCCACATCCACTTGAACCGCCCCGGGTTCCCCGGAGGCTCCAACTCTTGAGAAGGTGGAGCCATGACGAAGAAGACTTCGAACCGATATTCGCCTGAGGTCCGGCAGCGGGCGGTACGGATGGTGCTGGAGCATGGAGGCGACCATGCCTCGCAATGGGCGGCGATTGGCTCGATCGCGCCCAAGATCGGCTGCACGGCGGAGACGCTGCGCGGCTGGGTGAGGCAGGCCGAGCGCGACCAGGGGCTGCGGCCTGGCCCAACCAGCGCGGAGGGGGAGCGGATCAAGGCTCTGGAACGCGAGGTCCGCGAGTTGCGGCAGGCCAATGAGATCCTGCGCAAGGCGTCGGCATATTTCGCGTTGGCGGAGCTCGACCGCCGCTCGAAGCCATGATCGCCTTCATCGACGATCATCGCGAGGTCTACGGTGTCGAGCCGATCTGCAGGGTGCTGCCGGTCGCCCCGTCGACTTACCACGCCCATGTCGCCCGGCGCACTGATCCGGCCAAGGCCTCGCCCCGCACCCGGCAGGATCGGGTGCTCATGGAGAGCATCCGACAGGTGCATGCGGCCAATTTCGGGGTCTATGGCGCCCGCAAGGTCTGGCGGCAGCTCGGCCGCGAGGGCATCGTGGTGGCCCGCTGCACGGTGGAGCGGCTGATGCGTGCCATGGGCCTACGGGGTGCGGTGCGCGGGAGGGAGATGAGGACCACCGTCTCTAACCCGGCCACGCCGTGTCCGCTGGATAAGGTGAACCGGCAGTTCCGGGCGTCGGCGCCGAACGTGCTGTGGCTGTCGGATTTCACCTACGTCGCGACGTGGCAAGGGTTCGTCTACGTCGCCTTCGTCATCGACGCCTTTGCCCGCCGCATCGTCGGCTGGCGGGTGTCACGGGCGGCCAGTGCAGGCTTCGTCCTCGACGCACTGGAGCAGGCCATCCACGACCGGCGTCCCGTGAAGGGCGGCCTGACCCACCACAGCGACCGCGGGTCGCAATATGTCAGCATTCGGTACACGGAACGGCTGCTCGACGCCGGGATCGAGCCGTCCGTCGGGAGCGTTGGTGATTCCTACGACAACGCACTGGCCGAGACGGTGATCGGACTGTTCAAGACCGAGGTCATCCGCCGCCGCGGCCCGTGGCGGTCGCTGGAAGCCGTCGAATACGCCACCCTCGAGTGGGTGGCCTGGTTCAACATCCACCGCCTCCTCGAGCCGATCGGAAACGTCCCTCCCGCCGAAGCCGAGGCGCGTTACTATGCTGCGGGGGATGCACCAGCCCTGGCCGCTTAACCCAAACCAACCAGCCTCCGGCAAACCCGGGGCGGTTCAACTGCTGGCAGTCTCCCCAAGCCCTCCTGGCTCGCAGAGCCCGAGAAGCTCTGGTCGCCCTGGAAGCTTGAAGGCGAGGAGCTGATGGCTGGAAAACGGGACGCTCTCCAGTTGGCTCTGGCCGAGCAGGAGCGCGCGGGCATCGACATCGTCAGCGATGGCGAACAAACCCGCCAGCATTTCGTCACGACCTTCATCGAGCACCTCAACGGCGTCGATTTCCAGAAGCGCGAGACCGTGAGGATCCGCGATCGCTATGACGCCAGCGTGCCGACCGTCGTTGGTGCCGTGTCCCGCGAGAAGCCTGTTTTCGTCGAGGACGCCAAATTTTTGCGGCAGCAGACCAAGGAGCGCATCAAATGGGCTCTGCCCGGACCGATGACGATGATCGATACGCTCTGCGATGCCCATTACAGAAGCCGCGAGAAGCTTGCCTGGGAGTTCGCGACGATCCTCAATCGGGAGGCCCGCGAGCTCGAAGCCGCCGGGGTCGATATCATCCAGTTCGACGAGCCAGCCTTCAATGTGTTCTTCGATGAGGTGAATGATTGGGGCATCGCGACCCTGGAAAGGGCGATCGAGGGCCTGAAGTGCGAGACGGCGGTCCATATCTGCTATGGCTATGGCATCAAGGCCAACACGGACTGGAAGAAGACCCTGGGCTCGGAGTGGCGCCAGTATGAAGCCACCTTCCCCAAGCTCCAGGCGTCCAATATCGATCTGATTTCCCTGGAGTGCCACAACTCGCATGTTCCGATGGAGCTTCTGGAGCTCGTACGCGGCAAGAAGGTGATGGTCGGGGCCATCGACGTGGCGACCGACACCATCGAGACCCCGGAGGAAGTCGCCGCGACCCTGCGCAAGGCGCTCCAGTTCGTGGACGCGGACAAGCTCTGTCCCTGCACCAACTGCGGCATGGCGCCGCTCTCGCGCCGCGTTGCCCGAGGCAAGCTCCAGGCACTCAGCGCAGGTGCGGACATCATCAGGCGGGAACTCGCGGCCTGAACACTGGTCCATGGTGGGCGGGGTGAGTCGCTGAACCGCAGATCCGGCTGAAGATCGCCCCTCGGTGTTCCAAGGCGATTCTCACCGATACGGATCGGCGGGACACCTCGAACCGCTCCCGCCAGCGGCCGCGGAGATCGGCATTGCGCGATCCGAGACCGTGCACGGAGACGATGTCGTTGGAGGAGACGCCGGACCGCCCGGAACTGATCGATGTCATCGCCTCCATCCTGGGCGTCCGGCCGCAGGTCGCATAGACAGGTGCCTCGCACCAGGGAACCCCATGGCATGCACGGTGCCAACTACGCCTTGAAGGACGAGATCCGGGAATACTGGACCCGGCGCGCCGAGACCTTCGACCTGTCGCCCGGCCACGGCATGAAGAGCCTGGAGGAGCGCGACGCCTGGGCGGCGCTGCTCCGCCGCCACATGGGTGCCGAAGCACGTCGCGTGCTGGAACTGGCCTTCGGCACCGGCGAGGTCACCCGCGTGCTGCTGGGCATGGGGTGCGAGGTGACGGGGCTGGACCTGACCGAGGCCATGCTGCTGCGCGCCCGGGCCAAGCATGCGGGCACCCAGGACCTGCGCCTGTTCCTGGGCGATGCCGAGGACACGCGCGAGCCGGACGGCCGCTACGACGCCGTGGTCAGCCGTCACCTGGTCTGGACGCTGGTGGACCCGGCGGCGGCCTTTCGCGACTGGTTCCGGGTGCTGCGACCGGGCGGGCGGGTGGTCATCGCCGACGGCGACTACGTGCGCCTGTCCCGCATCGGGCAGCTCCGTCTGCGGCTGTCCGACTGGCTGAACCAGCGCCAGGGCGTCGTCGGCCCGGCGGTGGACTACGCCGCACACGAGGCCATCCAGCGGCAGGTGTTCTTTCGCCAGGGCCTGCGGCCGGAGCCGCTGCGGGCCATGCTGGAGGAGGCGGGCTTCACCGACTTCCGGCTGGAGCGCCCGCGCGGCCCGCACGCGGCGCAGCGCCGGGGTGCGCCGCTGCGGCAGAAGCTGCGCATTGGCATCTGGAACAGCTTCGTGCTGTCCTGTGGCAAGCCGGGTGGGAACTGAAGGTTGGTTGGCCTGACGCAGGTTCTTGCTGCATCAGGCCGGTAGGGACGTCAGCCGTGCGAGGCGCGGCTCAGGCGCGCCTGGAGCCAGCCGGTCGCCAGTCCCAGCGTGGCCCAGAACAGCAGGCTCACTGCGGTCACCCCCGCGATGAAGCGCTGGGTTAAGGCGTCCGGCACGGCCGATGCCTCGGCAGGCGCCGCCGGGGCGCCCCAGAGGTGCGGGAGAGCGATGACGATGACGGCCAGCACGGCCCAGGGCAGCCGCCGGGTGAAGGCGATCAGCGCCAGGCCGCCCGCCGTCAGCAGCGCCGTCGCCACCCACCAGACCTGACGGTCGGCGAGTTCTGCCACCGGCGTGCCGGGGAGCTTGGGTGGCAGGCCGATTGACGGGGCCAGGGTGAAGACCGCGAAGCCCGCCAGCCCCCAGAGCAGGCCCTGCCGCCAGTCCGCCACGGCGCCGCGCAGGGACATGGCCGCCCCCAGCAGCAGCGCGTAGGCGATGCCGGTCAGCATGTCGGCCAGCACGGTATAGAGCGTCCGCTCCAGCCCGTCCTCCGGCGCCCAGGCTTCGGCGCCATGCTCGTGCGCCTCGGCAGCGTGGTCGGCGTGCCCCGGCGCGGCGCTGTCCTGGTGCTCGTAGGTCTCGGCCACGAGGATGGTGGGCACCGTGTTCCACTGGTGCCCGAGGCTGGCCACGGCGCCCGCCAGGATGCCCGCGAACAGCGCCACGGCCAGAAGCCGCCTGAGATGGTCCATCATGGTCCGGCTCAGTGGCAGGGGAAGCCGTTGGAGTGGCGGGTGTCATGCGCGGCGTTGTGCAGCAGGTCGTTGTGCGCGAAGCCGACGCCCCAGAGCAGCAGGGTGCCGAAGGCCAGGGCGAGGACGCTGGCCAGCACGCGGCCAGTGCTGCTGGCCGCGGCCTGATGGATGGAAGCCGATGTGGCTGGGATCTGCATGAGGAGGCGCTCCGCCGACGCGCCCCGCGCCGGTCCAGAAGGTTGACCACGCCCCGGCAGGTCTCCTGGCTCGCGAATCCTGACCGATGCGCCTGCCTTCCCGGCACCGGGGTGCCAGTGGCCTGCCCAACGGGCAGACGGCGCATCGGTGATCCGCCAACAGTTGCGGGGGCAGCCGCCGACTGAACTCCGATCGGAGCCGCACGACGTTCCCTTTTCACTCGCTCGCGCGAGACCGGTGCGGCGCCTAGGCTATCGTGTGGCGCTTGGCAGGTACAAGTTCTGACAGCCCTTGTCCGGCAGCCCACTCAAGAAGTTACGCCAGTCCGCAGCACCATGCCGTCTTGCAAAAAAATGATATGTTATCACATAACTACTAAATGACCTTGGTATCAGAAGCCTTGACGTCGGCTGATTCGCAGGCGCCGCGCATGCTGGCCGCTGCCGAACCGATCATCCTCGCCAGCATTCTCGCTCCCACCGTGTCGCTCGCGGTCTGAGGGCGCAACCTGCCCAGGCCGCTTCTGCGGGATGCGCAGCGCTTGGCCCAGCAGGCGCCGTTCGTGTGTTCCGGGATAGGTGAGCCAGATATCGCGGTGATGCAGGCGCTCGCGGGTTTTGAGCCTCCGCTGCACCCGGCGCTGCTGGCCGACATGCTGTTCCTCGCCAACTTGTTCGCCGAGGTGTCGGACAGTCAGCAAGTCCGCCTGCGTTTGGAAGCCGTTTCGGACGATAGCTGCGCGCTGTTCCATGCCGATGCGGTGCGCCTGCGCCTTCTCTGCACCTATTGCGGCGATGGGACCGAATGGCTGGCGCGGGCGGGCGGGGCGGCGGAAGCCCGGCGCTTGCGCGACGGGGACGCCCTGCCCGACCGCGCCAGCATTCAGCATCTGCCCATCGGCGCCGCCGCCATCCTGTGTGGTGAAGCCGGGATGCCTGACCACGGCTGCATCCACCAATCCCCACCCATGCCACGCGACGCGACCGGCCGCGCCTTGCACCCGCGCCTGCTGCTCTGCATCGACCCGGCCGAAGAGGACTGACCGCCATGGCGAGCCAAGCGCAATCCCCGACCGACCCTCGGCTGCCTGTCACCGAGCTGTCCGCTTCCTCGGCGCCGGGAAGGCCACCTTGCTGAACCAAGTCCCGGCGAACCGCGAAGGACGGCGTGTCGCTGTCATCGTCAACGACATGTCGGAGGTGAACATCGACGCTGCCCTGGTCGAGCAGGGCGGCGGCCTATCGCGTACCGAGGAGAAGCTGGTGGAGATGTCGAATGGCTGCATCTGCTGCACCCTGCGGGACGACCTGATGCAGGAGGTGCGGCGCCTGGCCGAGGAAGGCCGCTTCGACGCGCTTCTGATCGAGAGCACGGGCATCAGCGAGCCCATGCCGGTGGCCGCCACCTTCGACTTCCGCGACGAGAACGGGCAGTCGCTTGACGATATCGCCCGCCTCGACACCATGGTGACGGTGGTGGATGCCCAGGCCTTCCTGCGTGACTACGGCTCCGCCGACACCCTGGCCACGTGCGGCGAGACGGCGGGCGAAGGCGACACCCGGCTGCTGGTGGACCTGCTGGTGGAGCAGGTGGAGTTCGCCGACGTCATCGTGGTGAACAAGGCGGACCTGGTGAACGCGGAGGAGTTGCAGCGCCTCTCCAGCATCCTGGCCACCTTCAACCCGCAAGCGGCCATCATCCCGGCCACGCTGGGCCAAGTGCCGCTGGCGGCGGTGTTGGAGACCGGCCGTTTCGACTTCGCCCGCGCCCAGCAGGCGGCGGGGTGGAGCCAGGCGCTGGCGGGCCACCACCCGCCGGAGTCGGAGGAGTTCGGCATCCGCAGCTTCGTCCGGCGCGCGCGGCGGCGCTGCATCCGGCGCGCTTCCATCGCTTCCTGCAATCCGAGATGCCCGGGGTGGTGCGCGCCAAGGGCTTCTTCTGGCTGGCCAGCCGTATGGCCTGGGCGGGATCATGGCAACTGGCCGGGGCGGTAGGGCGGCATGAGGCCGCAGGCTTCTGGTTCGCTGCCGTGCCTGAGAGCCGCTGGCCGACCGACCCGGAATGGCGTGAGGGCGTGCTGCGCAATTGGGTAGAGCCTCATGGCGACCGGCGGCAGGAGATCGTCTTCATCGGCGTCGAGATGAACGAGGCTGCGCTGCGCCATGCATTGGATGCCTGCCTACTGACAGATGTCGAGATGCGGGGCGGGCCGAAGGCTTGGGCAAGGCTACCGGACCCGTTCCCTGAGTGGCGCCAAGCCTAAGGCTACGGTTCCGCGTCCGGCGTCATCAGGGTCGTCGGGTCACATCCCATTGCCTTGAGGTCGGCCGGGCGCTTGCCCGTGAGCACGTTCATTCGGCCGCCTGCCGCTTGGTGGATGCCTTGACCTCAGCGGGGGAGAGCAGCAGCAGCTTGCCATGCTGCACCCCGCGCTCCGCGCTGACGGCATCGGCGAAGCGCCGGACCAGGGCCGCGTCGCCCTTCAGCACCGCCACCTCCAGGCAGGCGTGGTGGTCCAGGTGGACATGCAGGGTGGCCACCGAAAGGTCATGGTGGTCGTGGAAGGAGTTCGTCAGGCGCTCCGGCAGGTCGCGGCGATGGTGGTCGTAGACATAGGCCAGCGCGCCGACAGAGGGACCCGCCGCCTGCCGTGTCTCCGCCGCCTGCTGGAGACCCGCGCGAACGAGGTCGCGTATCGCTTCCGAGCGGTTGTCGTAACCCAGGCCATCAACCTCCTGCAGCAGGTCGTCGTCGAGGGTGATGGTGATGCGCTGCATGCCGCCTCTCGGGCTGGGGTTGATATGCGAATTCATGGAAATTAGCATACCGCGCTCTCTGCGAGGACGAGAATTACCATGCTGCGCCGCTCGATGCTGCACGCCATGTCCGGGTTCGCGGCGCTGGCGGCCCTGCCCCCCGCATTTGCCCAGAACGTGCGGCGCAGGCTGACCTTCTCCTGGCCCACCAATGCCGGGCCGCTGCACCCGCATCTCTACTCGCCCAACCAGATGTACGCCCAGTCCATGCTCTACGAGCCCCTGGTGCGCTACGTCGAGGGCGGCAAGATCCTCCCGGCATTGGCCACCGCCTGGGAGATGGAGGAAGACGGCCGCGCCTGGCGCTTCACCCTAAGGCCTGATGTCCGCTTCACGGACGGCACCCCCTTCGACGCTGCCGCCGTGGTCGCCAACGTCAACGCGGTGCTGGGCAACCGGGCGCGCCATGCCTGGCTGGAGCTGGTGAACCAGATCGAGGGGGCCGAAGCCATCGATCCGGGCACGGTCCGCCTGCGGCTGAAGGGGCCTTACTATCCCGCCTTGCTGGAGCTCGCCCTCCCGCGCCCCCTGCGCTTTGTCTCTCCGGCGGCGCTGCGACCGGATGGCAGCATCGCCGCGCCGGTGGGCACCGGTCCCTGGGTGCTGGCCGAGACCGCGCGCGGGCAACACGACCGGTTCCGCCGCAACGAGCAGTACTGGGGCGAGAAGCCAGTGCTGGAGGAGGTGCTGGTGCGCGTGCTGGGCGACAGCAACGCCCGGGCATTGGCACTGGAGAGCGGCGAGATCGACCTGACCTATGGCACCGACCAGCTCGACGCCGACACCTTCCGCCGTTTCGCCGCCGACCCCCGCTTCACCACCGCCATCTCGCCGCCGATCGGCACGCGGATGCTGGCGCTGAACTCGGCGCGTTTTCCTACGGATGAGCTGGCGGTGCGGGAAGCCATTGCCCAGGGCATCGACCGTGCTGCACTGGTCCGCCACATCCTGCTGGACACCGAGCCCGCGGCCGAGACCCTCTTCGCCAGGAACTTCCTCTATACCGACCTCGGCCTGCGCGCGCCCGCCTTCGACCGCGCGGCGGCGACGGCCCGGTTGGACGCTGCGGGCTGGCGCCTGCCCGCGGGTGGGCGCGTCAGAAGCAAGGGTGGCAAGGAACTGGCGCTGGATCTCTGCTTCATCGGCGCGGATGCCTTGCAGAAGGCCATCGGTGAGGCCGTACAGGGCGATCTCGCCCGCATCGGCATCGCGGTGCGGCTGGTGGGGGAGGATGCCAGCACCTATTACGGCCGCCAGCGCTCCGGCGAGTTCGGCATGATCTTCGGCGACAGCTGGGGCGCGCCCTACGACCCGCATGCCTTCATGAGCTCCATGCGCGCGCCGTCGCACGCCGATTACCAGGCGCAGCGCGGCCTGCCGATGAAGTCCGAGATCGACCGCCGCATCGGCGCCGTCCTGTCCATCACCGAGGAGGCCCGGCGCGCGGAGGAGTACCGCTGGCTGCTGACCACGCTGCACGAGCAGGCCGTCTACTTCCCGGTCTCCTTCTTCACCAACAAGGTCGTCCACCGCCCCGCGCTCGGCCGGGTGCCGTTCGGCGACATGCGCACGGACATCCCCTTCGACCGCATCGGCCGGGGCTGAGCGTGCTCGGCTTCGCCCTGCGGCGGCTGGCCACGCTGCTGCCGCTGCTGCTGATCGTCTCCTTCGGCTTCTTTGCCATGCTACGACTGGGGCGCGGCGACCCGGCGCTGGACTACCTGCGGCTGGCGCAGATCCCGCCCACCGATGCGGCGCTCGCCCTGGCGCGGCAGGAACTCGGCCTGGACCGTCCAGTGCCGCTGCAGTTCCTCCACTGGCTGGGCGACGCGCTGCGCGGCGACCTTGGCGCCTCCTGGTTCACCGGGCGGCCGGTGACGGAGGAGATCGCGCTCTTCCTGCCCGCCACCCTGCAATTGGCGGGCACGGCCATGCTGGTCACCATCCTGGCCGGGGTGCCGCTGGGCATCTGGGCGGCGATGAACCGCGACCGCTGGCCGGACCACCTGACACGGGCCATCACCTTCCTCGGCGTGTCGGTGCCGAACTTCTGGCTGGGCTTCCTGCTGGTGCTGCTCTTCGCCGTGACACTGGGCTGGCTGCCTGCCGTCGGCCGGGACGGCCCTTCCAGCATCATCCTTCCCGCGCTGGCCACGGCGGCCATGTCGGCCAGCGTCATGCTGCGGCTGGTGCGCGCCTCGGTGCTGGGCGTGCTGGGGGAGCCTCACCTGCGCTTCGCCCGCGCCCGTGGCCTGCCAGCCCGCACCCTGCTGGGTCGTCACATCGTGCTCAACGCCATGGTGCCGCCATTAACCGCGATCGGCCTGCATCTGGGCGAGTTGATGGGCGGCGCCATGGTGGTGGAAACCGTGTTCGGTTGGCCGGGCCTGGGCCGCTGGGCCTTGCTGGCCATCTCCAACCGCGACTACCCGGTGCTGCAAGGCTTCGTGGTGGTGATGACCACGGTGTTCGTGCTGTGCAACCTGCTGGTGGACCTGACCTATGCCTGGCTGGACCCGCGCATCCGGCTGGAGCGTGCGGCATGAAGCGGGTCTTTGTCCCCCTGGCTATAGCGCTGGTGGCGTTGATGCTGGGCGCCGCCCTCCTGGCGCCCTGGCTCGCGCCCCACGACCCCGCGATGACCGACCTGTCGCAGCGCCTGCGGCCGCCTTCCGCCGAGCACTGGCTGGGCACCGATCATCTGGGGCGCGACCTTCTATCGCGGCTGCTCTGGGGCGCGCGCGCCTCCTTCGCCGCCGTGGCGGCCATCCTGCTGCTGGTGCTGACACTGGGCTGCACGGTCGGCATGGTCGCGGGGCTGCTGGGCGGCGCGGTGGACGCCGTGCTGATGCGCATCTGCGACGCCTTCATGACCGTGCCCACACTGGTGCTGGCGCTGTTCATGATCGGCGCGCTGGGCACCGGGCTGACCAATGTGGTGGTGACCATCGCGCTGTCGCACTGGGCCTGGTACGCGCGGCTGGTGCGCGGCATCACGCTGTCGCTGCGCGGCAGGGATTACGTCACCGCGGCGCAAGTGGCGGGCCTGTCGCGCCTGGCGATCATGCGGCGGCACCTGCTTCCGGCACTCGCCGGGCCGCTGGCGGTGCTGGCCAGCCTCGACCTCGGGCACTGGATGCTGCATGTGGCGGGCCTGTCCTTCCTCGGCCTGGGGCTGGCGCCGCCGGCCGCCGAATGGGGCATCATGATCAACGACGCCCGGCCCTTCTTCCGCACCGCGCCCATGCTGGTGCTGCTGCCCGGCGCCGCCATCCTGTTGACCGTGGTGGGCTTCAATCTGCTGGGCGACGCCGTGCGGGACAGGCTGGACCCCGCCATGCCGGACCACGTGCATTGAGCGCGCGCAGCCTGTCAGTGGGCGGCCTGCACTTGGCCGCCGAAGGGCGCCTGCTGGTGCGGGGCGCGTCCTTCACGCTGCGGCGCGGCCGCGTGCTGGGGCTGGTCGGCACCAGCGGCAGCGGCAAGAGCCTGACGACCATGGCCATGCTCGACCTGCTGCCGCCCGGTGTACGGCAGGTGGCGGGCATGGTGGCGCTGGACAATGCGCCGGCCGACCGCGCGGCGCTGCGCGGCCGGACCGTCGGGCTGGTGCAGCAGGCGCCGCGCGGCGGCTTCAACCCGCTGGTGACAATTGGCCGCCACTTCGCGGAGACCCTGGCCTGCGACGGCGTCCGCGGCGCCGCGGCGCGCGACGCCATGCAGGGCCTGCTGCGAGAAGTCGGGTTCGATGATCCGGCCTCGGTCACCGGCCTGTACCCTTCGCAACTCAGCGGCGGCATGTTGCAGCGGGTGATGCTGGCCCTGGCGCTCTGCCGCGACCCCGACTTCCTGCTGGCCGACGAGCCGACCACCGACCTCGACCTCGTGGTGCAGGCGCAGCTGCTGGACCTGATGGAACGGCTGGTGGTGCGGCGCGGCCTGGGGCTGCTGCTGGTGACGCACGACTTCTCCGTCATCGCCCGGCTGGCGGACCAGGTCGTGGTGATGGATGCCGGGCGCATCGTGGAGCAGCAACCCGTGCACCGCCTCTTCGAGGACCCGGCCCATCCGCGCACCCAGGCCCTGATGGCCGCGCATCTGGCGCTCTACGCATGAGCCTGCTGGACCTCCGCGCCGTCTCCCACGGCTACCGCCAGGGCGGGCTGCTCTCGCGGCGCGGGGCGAAGCCGGTGTTGCGGGAGGCCTCCCTGCGCGTCGCGCCCGGCGAGTGCGTCGCGCTGCTGGGCCCGACCGGCTCGGGCAAGAGCACGCTGGGCCGTCTGGCGCTGGGGCTGGAGCGGCCCTGGGCGGGCGAGGTGCTGTTCGACGGCGCGCCGCTGCTGAACCGGCGCGGCCGCATGGCGCCCGGCACCCGCCGCGCCATCCAGGCGGTGTTCCAGGACCCGCACGGCGCCACCAGCCCGCGCCTGACGGCCTTCGAGGTGGTGGCGGAGCCGCTGTTTGCCGAGGGGCTGGATCGGTCCACCCTGCGCGACCGGGTGGCCGCGCTGCTGGAGGATGTCGGCCTCGACCCGGCGGCCATGGACCGGCTGGCGCATCGCCTGAGCGGCGGGCAGTTGCAGCGCCTCTGCATCGCCCGCGCCCTGGCGCCCGCGCCGCGCCTGGTACTGCTGGACGAGGCGGTGAACAGCCTGGACCTGGAAACCCAGGCGCGCGTGCTGGAGCTGCTGCGGAGCCTGCGGCGGCGAACCGGGATGGCCTACCTGTTTGTCACGCACGACCTGCGGCTGGTGAAAGGCTTCGCCGACCGCTGCTACGTCATGCAGGACGGCCAGTCGCTGGAGGTGGCGGATCCCTTCGGCCCCGGGCCGGTACCGCCTGCCATGGCAGCGTTGCGGGCGGCGATCCTGCCGGCCTGGCCCAATCCCCGATCGTCCCGGCAGCGTGCAACCACCGCGGCTGTCATCTCGTGACAGCTTGGTATCGGCTGAGAGGGTTCGGAGACGGCAGCCTACACTGGGGGCAAGGATGCTGATCGCCCAGATATCCGATCCTCACCTGCGGCCGCCCGGGATCCTCTACCAGGGCCTGGTGGACTCCAACGCGATGTTTGACGCGGCAGTCCGCCACCTGAACGCCCTTGATCCGGCTCCGGACCTCGTGCTGCTCAGCGGTGACCTGGTCGATGAGGGAACGGCCGAGGAATACGCCGCCGCCCGTCAGGCCCTCTCCGCCATCCGGAAGCCACTGCTTGCCATCCCTGGCAACCACGACCACCGCGAACGCTTCCGATGCTGCTTTCGCGACCGAGGGTATCTGCCATCCGAGGGACCGCTGCACTTCGCGCAGGGCGCCTTCGGGCCGGTGCGCATCCTGGGCCTCGACATTACCGTGCCCGGCGAGCACCACGGCGATATGACCGACGAGGCATGCGCCTGGCTTGCCGCAAGGCTCGCCGAGGAACCGTCACGGCCAACCCTGGTGATGATGCACCAGCCGCCCGTCGAGAGCGGCATCCCTTACATCGACAAATACAACTGCCGAGGCGGCGAACGCCTCGCCGACATCATCGCGCGCTACCCGAACGTGGAACGCATCCTCTGCGGGCACATCCATCGAGCGATGCAGTGCCGTTTCGCGGGAACGATGCTCGCGACGGCCCCGAGCACGACGACGGCGATCGCGTTGCGCCTTTCGCCCGACGCCGCACCTGGCTCCTTCCTTGAGCCTCCAGCGCTGCTGCTACACCAGTGGAAGGAAGGCCGTGGGCTGATCACCCACGTTTCGCCGATCGGCGCATTCTCAGGGCCGTGGCCTTTCTTTTGAGGGTACCCTGAACGATGTCCGAGTCGGGACACAGGCCAGCTCCGCCATCAATGGTCCCCTGGGACAACCTCATGAGGCATCAATGAGATGCCTAGAGTCTGTTATGGACCTGCGGCTGGGTAACGATCAGGCTGCGCGGCATGAGTGCCCGCAAGCCCTACCCCTCTGACGTTTCCGACGACGAATGGGCGTTGGTGGCGCCCTACCTGACATTGCTGTCCGAGGATGCTCAACAGCGTGAGCACGGCTTGCGCGAGGTGTTCAACGGTCTGGGCCGCGGTGTACCAGCAGGCCCAGCGCTGGTGGGCGGCGGGGTGTTTCGAGGCGCTGGCTGAGGATCTGCGCACGGTGCTATGGCTCGCCGCGGGGAGAAAGGCGCAGCCCAGTGCTGCCATTCTGGACAGCCGGACGCTGCGCTCCTCACCCGAAAGCGGAACCCGCGCCGGGTACGACGGTGCCAAGCGCAAGAAGGGCTCCAAGCTGCACCTGGCGGTCGACACGCTGGGGCATCTGCTGGCGTTGCACGTCACGCCCGCCAGTGTCGACGACCGGGCCGAGGTTGGGCGGCGCTTGGTAAGGGACTACGAGCGCTACGCCAGCACTCTTGCCGATCTCCACCTCGTCGCCTTCGCCTGCATCATGCTCAAGCAGGCCGCTCAACTCGCCGCAGGTCCATAACAGCCTCTAAAGAGGACGGAGGCCAAGAAGCAAAATCAACCACTTGGCACCCATTTAGTGCGAGCAATAGTCACTTTGTGCAGGTATTGCTGGACCGCGACAACAACTTCGCTACACGTCGAGATTCGCCACCTTCAGCGCATTGCCAACGATGAACTCGCGGCGCGGCTCGACGACATCGCCCATCAGGGTGGAGAAGACCTGCTCGGCATCCTCCACATCCTCGATCCTGACCTGCAGCAGGGTGCGCGCCGCGGGGTCGAGGGTGGTGCTCCAGAGCTGGTCCGGATTCATCTCGCCCAGTCCCTTGAAGCGCTGGATGGCCAGGCCCTTGCGGCCCTGGGCCAGGATGCGGTCCAACCCGGCCAGGGGGCCGCGCACCTCGATGGGCGCGCCGGATTCCAGCACCAGGCTGACCGGCTGGCTCCAGGCGCTGGCCAGCGCGCCGTGCCGTTCCGCCAGCCAGCGCGCCTCGGGCGAGCGGAGGGCGACGGCATCCAGCCGGTGCCGCTCCGCGACACCGCGCACAGTCCGGCCCATGACCAGCCCCTCGGCGCCGGTGGCGACCTTCCAGCCGCGTTCATTCGGCAAGGCCAGGGTGTCGAGGCGCGCCGCCAGGCCGGGGGCGGCGGCCAGCGCGCTGGCGGCATCCGTGGTCAGGGCGCCGGCGATGGCGGCCTGCTCGATCAGCTCCACCGGCTGGCTGCCGGCCAGCCGCCGGATGCGGCTGGCGATCTGGCGCATGCTCTCGACCACCTCGCGCAGCTCGTCCTCGCGCGCCTCGCGGCCATCGGCGAAGCGCAGGCTGGCGCCGTGCAGCGCCTTCTCGAGCAGGTAGTCCTCCAGCGCCCGGTCGTCCTTGAGGTAGCGCTCCTCCTGGCCGCGCTTGGCGCGGTAGAGCGGCGGCTGGGCGATGTAGAGATGGCCGCGGGCCAACAGTTCCGGCATCTGCCGGAAGAAGAAGGTCAGCAGCAGGGTGCGGATATGCGAGCCGTCCACATCGGCGTCGGTCATGATGACGATGCGGTGGTAGCGCAGCTTGTCGGCCGAGAAGCCGCCCCGTTCCACCGGCCCGGTGCCGATGCCGGTGCCGAGCGCGGTGATCAGCGTGCCGATCTCGGCGGAGGACAGCATCTTGTCGATGCGCGCGCGCTCGACATTCAGGATCTTGCCTTTCAGGGGCAGGATCGCCTGGAAGCGCCGGTCGCGGCCCTGCTTAGCGGAACCGCCGGCGGAATCACCCTCGACGAGGAAGATCTCGCACTTCGTCGGGTCCTTCTCCTGGCAATCGGCCAGCTTGCCGGGCAGGGTCGAGATATCGAGCGCGTTCTTGCGGCCGACCTTCTCGCGCGCGAGCTGCGCCGCCTTGCGCGCGGCGGCGGCCAGCACGACCTGGTCGAGCACCTGCCGCGCTTCCTTGGGATGCGTCTCGAACCAGTGCGAGAGGGCATCGGCGACGGCGGCATGCACCACCGGCTGCACCTCGGAGGAGACCAGCTTGTCCTTGGTCTGCGAGGAGAACTTCGGGTCCGGCACCTTGACCGAGATGACCGCGGTCAGCCCCTCACGCATGTCCTCGCCGGACAGCTCGACCTTCTCCTTCCTGGCCAGTTCCTCCGCGTACTTCATGACCACGCGGGTCAGGGCCTGACGGAAGCCGGCCTGATGCGTTCCGCCGTCACGCTGCGGGATATTGTTGGTGAAGCACAGCGCCACCTCGTGCGGGCTGCTGTTCCACCACAAGGCCATCTCGACCTGGATGCCGCCGCCCTCCTTGGCCCGGAGGCTGACCGGTGGGCGGAACAGCGGCTCCTTGCTGCGGTCGAGCCATTCGACGAAAGCCACGAGCCCGCCATCGAAGCGGAACACCGTCTCGCGCGGCGCCTCGCCGGCATCGACCAGGCGCTCGTCCCGCAGCGTGATGCCGAGGCCGGAATTCAGGAAGGCCAGTTCACGAAGGCGCTTTTCCAGCACGGCATAATCGTATTCCGTGCGGGTGAAGGTCCCGGCCGAAGGCTTGAAGGTGACGCGCGTGCCATTGCCGCGACTGGCCGGGCCCACAACCTTCAGCGGCTGCACCGTGTCGCCATGCTCGAAGCGGATGAAGTGCTCCTGCCCGTCGCGCCAGATCGTGACATCCATCCATTCGGACAGGGCGTTCACGACAGCGGCGCCGACGCCGTGCAGGCCGCCGGAAACCTTGTAGGAATTCTGGTTGAACTTGCCCCCGGCATGCAGGCGGGTCAGCACCACCTCGGCTGCCGAGACGCCCTCCTCGGCATGGATGTCGGTGGGAATGCCGCGGCCGTCATCGACGACGGTGACGGAGCCGTCGGCGTTCAGCACCACCGTGCAGGTGGTGGCGTAGCCGGCCTGCGCCTCGTCCACGGCGTTGTCGATGATCTCGAAAGCCATGTGATGCAGGCCGGAGCCGTCATCGGTGTCGCCGATATACATGCCGGGGCGCTTGCGGACCGCCTCCAGTCCGCGAAGCACGGTGATGGAGGCGCTGTCATAGGAATCCGCCGGCTCGGAGGCGGGGGACGGCGCGCGCGCAGACTCACTCATGCCGGCGGAAAACTCCTGAATCTGGCAGGCTGAAAGACAGGATTTTATAGCACCTTACGCCCGGGCCGGCACGGGTAAATCGGCGGCCGGCCGGAGCCCGTCCGGCATGGCCTCCAGCATCTGCGCCCGCCCCGCCAGGCTGGCGAAGGGGGCGGGCTCGGTGCCGGTGAGGAAGCATTGCGCCGGCAGGTCCACCAGGGCTTCGAACAGCGCCTGTCGCCGCGACGGATCCAGATGCGCCGCCACCTCGTCGAGCAGCAGAAGCGGCGCGAAGCCGCGATGCGCCGCCACCAGGGCCGCCTGGGCCAGCACGACGCTGACCAGCAGCGCTTTCTGCTCTCCGGTGGAACAGATCTCCGCAGGCAGGCCTCCGGGCTGCAGCAGCATGTGAAGGTCGGTGCGGTGCGCCCCCTGACGCGCGCCGCCGGCCGCGGCATCGCGCGGCCTGTCGGCCGCCAGACCCTCCCGCAAGGCATCTTCCACAGCCAGGGCGGGCTCGCGGTCCAGGGCCTCGGCAATGGGGCAGAGCAGTTCGAGACGGGCTGCGGGAAAGCCGCCGGCGATGCCGCCCCTCAGGGCCTCATTCAGCCGAAAAAGGGTGGCCCGCCGGGCGGCCACGGCGGCGACGGCGTGGCGCGCCATGCCGTCCTCCAGCGCGGCGAGCCAGCGCCTGTCCCGCCCCCCCTCGCTCAGGAGACGATTGCGTTGGCTCATGGCGGTATCATGGGCGGCGACGTCCCGTGCATGGCTTGGCTCCAACGCCCAGACCAGACGGTCGAGAAAGCGGCGACGGCCACTGGCGCCTTCCTGGAACAGTCGGTCCATCTGCGGCGTCAGCCAGAGCGCGGCGATATGCGCGGACAGTTCGGCCTGATTGCGCAGCGTGTTTCCGTCCAGCCGAAAGCTGCGGCGATCCTGGCCGGCCTCGCAGCCGGTCCCGACCACCAGGGGCCCCGCGAATCCCTCGAAGTGGCCCGCGACAGACCAGCCGCCCCCGGCATCGGCAGACCGTCGCGGAAGCTCCGCTGCCCTCGCCTGGCGCAGGCCGCGACCGGGGGCAAGGAGGCTGATCGCTTCCAGCAGGTTGGTCTTGCCCACGCCATTGGCGCCCGTGACAACGACGATGGGATCGGAGAAGCGCTGATCGAGTTCGGCGTAGCTGCGGAAATCATGCAGCATCAGGCGCGACAGGCGCAGCGGCGGAGAGGAATGCACAAACGGCTTTTAGCACCCGCTTCCAGAGGAAGGGAGTGCTGCGCACGATGTTCTGTTTCTGATTCAAGGGATGATGGATGCGGGGACAGGATTTGAACCTGTGACCTTCAGGTTATGAGCCTGACGAGCTACCGGGCTGCTCCACCCCGCGGTGGTGTGTGTGTGTCGAGTGATGAGTTCTGGCTGGGTGGCCCGGCGGCGACCTACTCTCCCGCGCCTTGAGGCGCAGTACCATGGGCGCTGGGGTGTTTCACGGCCGAGTTCGGGATGGGATCGGGTGTATCAACCCCGCGATAGCCACCGGGCCACCGAGCCAGAACTGTCATCACGGATGGTGTGGTGAGAC
Source organism: Pseudoroseomonas sp. WGS1072 (assembly GCF_049340465.1). NCBI lineage: Bacteria > Pseudomonadati > Pseudomonadota > Alphaproteobacteria > Acetobacterales > Acetobacteraceae > Pseudoroseomonas > Pseudoroseomonas sp. WGS1072. The sequence continues at coordinate 855,917 of NZ_JBMPSU010000001.1, forward strand.
TGATTGGTGATATCGGGTGTGTGAGTGCGGATTGGTGCTGCGTGCGGTGTGTTGTGCACACTGCGTGTGATGGGATGAGATCGTTCGGGTGATTAGGACCGCTCAGCTGCGCCTGTTACCAGGCTTCCACTTGCGGCCTATCGACGTGGTGGTCTTCCACGACCCTTGGGGAGACCTCGTTTAGAGGCTGGTTTCCCGCTTAGATGCCTTCAGCGGTTATCCGTTCCGTACTTAGCTACCCAGCGATGCTCCTGGCGGAACAACTGGTACACCAGAGGTACGTCCATCCCGGTCCTCTCGTACTAGGGACAGATCCTCGCAAGTCTCCAACACCCATGGCAGATAGGGACCGAACTGTCTCACGACGTTCTAAACCCAGCTCACGTACCGCTTTAATCGGCGAACAGCCGAACCCTTGGGACCTGCTCCAGCCCCGGGATGCGATGAGCCGACATCGAGGTGCCAAACCTCCCCGTCGATGTGGACTCTTGGGGGAGATCAGCCTGTTATCCCTAGAGTACCTTTTATCCGTTGAGCGATGGCCCTTCCACGCGGGACCACCGGATCACTAAGGCCGACTTTCGTCTCTGTTCGCGCTGTCGCGCTCACAGTCAGGCGGGCTTATGCCTTTGCACTCAACAGCCGATGTCCGACCGGCTTGAGCCCACCATCGCGCGCCTCCGTTACCATTTGGGAGGCGACCGCCCCAGTCAAACTGCCCACCACGCAGGGTCCCGGCCCCAGCTAATGGGGCTCGGTTAGACACCAGAAAGGCGCAGGGTGGTATTTCAAGGATGGCTCCGCCGAAGCTGGCGCCCCGGTTTCATAGCCTCCCACCTATCCTACACAGCCCCTTCCTGGTGCCACTGCGAAGTTGCAGTAAAGGTTCATAGGGTCTTTCCGTCTGACCACGGGTACCCCGCATCTTCACGGGGAATTCAATTTCGCTGAGCCCATGCTGGAGACAGTGGGGAGGTCGTTACGCCATTCGTGCAGGTCGGAACTTACCCGACAAGGAATTTCGCTACCTTAGGACCGTTATAGTTACGGCCGCCGTTTACCGGGGCTTCGATTCAAGGCTTGCACCTCTCCTCTTAACCTTCCGGCACCGGGCAGGCGTCAGACCCTATACGTCATCTTTCGATTTCGCAGAGCCCTGTGTTTTTACTAAACAGTCGCCACCCCCTGGTCTGTGCCACCCCACACTGGTTGCCCAATGAGGGGTCTCGCTTATCCCGAAGTTACGCGAGCAATTTGCCTAGTTCCTTCAGCATGGTTCTCTCAAGCGCCTCGGTATACTCAACCAGTCCACCTGTGTCGGTTTCGGGTACGGTCTATATGTCAGAGCTATTTCCTGGAGTGATCCAGCAGCCCGTCCAATCCGATAAGGACGAACAACGTTTCACACTCGTCACTTCTGACAGGCCCAGGAATATTCACCTGGTTTCCATCGGCTACGGCTGTCGCCCTCGCCTTAGGGGCCGGCTCACCCTGCGCGGATTGGCCTTGCGCAGGAACCCTTGGACTTTCGGCGGGAGAGGTTCTCACTCTCCTTGTCGCTACTCATGTCCGCATTCGCACTTC
>NZ_JBMPSU010000001.1:862500-1207500 GCF_049340465.1 Pseudoroseomonas sp. WGS1072
CTCTCTCATTCGCCGCCGGGGCAGGCCCGTCGGCGGTCTTCTTTCTTGGACGAAAGGAGAGAACGGCTCCGTACCGGCCGCGGCCCGCGATCAGGTCCGCTGGACCCTCGTCGCGGCCGGACACCCGATGCAGGCTCCCTCTCCCCTTCAAGTGAAGGAGAGCACTGCCCCGCCGCTGTCATCAAGCGCCGTTTGGCAGCCCACCGGGCTCGTGGCGGAAGCCCTCCACGATGTGGCGCTCCAGGGCCCGCGCCGAGGAACTCTCCGAGGCCCGGGCCAGGGCGATCTCGAACTCCGGCAGCGCCGGCAGCCCGTCCGCGGCATCGAGCATCCTCAGCCCCGGCGGCAGGGGGGCCGCCAGCCCGACCGTGATGGCGAGCCCCGCCAGGACCACGGCATGGGTGCCCATCTGCGCGCTGGAACTGTAGGTGAGGCGCCAGGGCACCCCGGCGGCGTCGAGCGCCGTCGTCGCCGCGGTGCGCCAGACGCAGCTGGGCTGCGCCAGCGACAGCTTCAGCGGCCGCTGGCGGTGCACCGCATGCGCCACCGAACCCACCCATTGCAGCGGACCGCGCCAGAGCGTGAGGCCGGCGCGCGGCTCGCGCTCATTGCCGGCCGAGTAGAGGCTGAGGTCGAGCTCGCCACGCTCCATCCGCTCCAGAAGCTCGTTGGAGGGCGCGCAGATCACCTCCAGCTCCACCGCCGGATGCGCCTCGGCGAAGCGGGCCAGAATCTCGGGCAGCCACAGCAGGACATAGTCGTCCGGCGTGCCCAGGCGGATCAGCCCGGCGATCTCGGGCGTGCGGAAATTGGCCAGCATCTCGTCATGCATGCTGAGCCAGGGGCGGGCGCGGTCCAGCAGCCAGGCGCCGTGCGGCGTCAGGGAGAAGCCGCGCGCGCCCCGCACCAGCAGCGGCTGGCCGAGCATCTCCTCGAGCCGGCGCATCTGCATCGAGACGGCGGACTGGGTTCGCCCCACGCGCTGCGCGGCGCGCGTCACGCTCGCGCCCTCGGCGATCAGCACGAAGGAGCGCAGCAGGTCGGGGTCCAGGCCTGGCGGGAGGGCAAGCATGGGATCAGCATCAACGATGCTGATGCCCATCGTCAAAACAATTCGTTTTTCTTATGTCGATGGCGCATCCATCCTGATGGCATCCGCCACCCTGAGAGGAAAGGCCACAGGCCATGTCCGCCTATCTCAGCCCTCCCCCCTCCTCGAACTGCGCCACCCCGCGCGCCCTGACCCCGCGGGTTTCCCCCAGGCCGACCGCCGGCGGATGGGGAGCCTTCCTCCGCCGCGCCCTGCACGCCATCGAAACCCGCCAGCAACTGGCCGAGATGGACGCGCGGATGCTCAAGGACATCGGGCTCAGCCGGGCCGAGGCCCTGGAGGAGGCCCATCGCGCCCCCTGGGATCTCGGCCGGCGGCGGCCCTGATCCCGGCCGCGGGAGCCGCTCAGGCGGCCAGGGGCCGGGCCGCCGTCCCGCGCAGCAGGGCTGCGGCCCAGCGCGGGGCCTCCCGCAGCAGGCCGTCCAGCCTGACGGGCGAGAGGGACTCGGCGTGCTCGCGCGCGGTCACGGCCTCCGCATCCCAGCCGGCCAGGGCCTCCGGCAGCGGCATGTTCTGCCCGCCCAGGGCCCGCGCCCGGCGGGCGGTGTCCAGGATGCGCGCCGCCGCGTCCAGCCGCAGGCGCTCGATCAGCTCGCCCCGGGCGATCTCGCCCAGCGCATCCATCATCACCCGCCGGCGCCCGGCCGGCGGCAGTTCCATCATTTCGACAGCCATGTCGGAATCTCCATTCGTTCCCCGCTTCTTCGGATGGCGGAGCATGAGACCGGGACATGGGCCGGGGCGGCCGGCGCCACAAGGCGCATCCGGCCCCGAGCCGCCCGTCTTCCGCATGGCTCCCCGCCCCCCATGTTTCTGGACAGGGCGAAGCGCCTCCTCACGGGCCTAACCGCCGACGCGGGCCTCGTCCGAGCGTTTCGCACTTCTCGAAAGCCCGTCGCCGGGGCATTGAACCCGCCCATGTCGAAGATCCAGCGCGCCATGCCGAACTCCCTGCCGCCGCAACTCTCGAACCAGCGGATCTCGCTGCCGAAGGACCGCATCCGGATCCTGTTGCTGGAAGGGGTGGCGGATACCGCCCTCTCGCTGCTGGCCGCCGCCGGCTACACCAATGTCCAGCGCGAGTCGAAGGCCCTGGAAGGCGAGGCGCTAAAGCAGGCGCTGCAGGGCGTCCATCTCCTCGGCATCCGCTCCCGCACCCAGCTCACGCGCGAGGTGCTGGAGGCGGCGGACCGGCTGATCGCCGTCGGCTGCTTCTGCATCGGCACCAACCAGGTCGATCTCGGCGCCGCCAAGAACCTCGGCATCCCGGTCTTCAACGCCCCCTTCTCCAACACCCGCAGCGTGGCGGAGCTGGTGATGGGCGAGATCATCATGCTGCTGCGACGCATCCCCGACCGCTCCCGCAGCGCGCATGAGGGCGGCTGGGACAAGTCGGCGGCGAACAGCCGCGAGGTGCGCGGCAAGACGCTCGGCATCGTCGGCTACGGCAATATCGGCAGCCAGCTCTCGGTCATGGCCGAGGCGCTGGGCATGCGCGTGGTCTATTTCGACACCGTGCCCAAGCTGCCGCACGGCAATGCCGTCGCCGCCGCCAGCCTGACCGACCTGCTCGGCGCCGCCGATGTGGTCAGCCTCCATGTCCCCGAGACCCCCGCCACCGAGGGGATGATCGGCGCCGCCGAGGTCGCCGCCATGCGGCCCGGCGCCATCCTGATCAACAATGCCCGCGGCAAGGTGGTGGATCTGCAGGCGGTGGCCGATGCGCTGCGCACCGGCCATCTGCTCGGCGCCGCCGCCGATGTCTTCCCCGAGGAGCCGAAGCGCAATGGCGAGCGCTTCTCCTCCCCGCTGCAGGGCCTGCCCAACGTCATCCTGACGCCGCATATCGGCGGCAGCACCGAGGAGGCGCAGGATCGCATCGGCGAGGAGACGGCGCGCAAGCTCTCCGACTATTCGGACACCGGCGCCACGCTGGGCGCGGTCAACTTCCCCGAGGTGACGCTGCCGGCGCGGCCCTCCGGCACCCGCTTCATGCATGTCCACCGCAACGCCCCCGGCGTGCTGGCGGCGATGAACGAGGTGTTCAGCCGCTTCAGCCTGAACATCAGCGCCCAGTATCTGCAGACCGATCCCGAGATCGGCTATGTCGTGGTCGATGCGGAGCAGGTGCTGGAGCCCGAGGCGGTGCTGGCGGCGCTGCGCGAGATCCCCGGCACGCTGCGCGCCCGGCTGCTCTACGAGCGGCACTGAACGAACGGCCCCGGGCGGCGGCGGCTGGCCCGCGCCGGCCCCGGCGGTTAAGTAAGCGCTGATCTATCGGGCGAGGGTGGGCGCGCGCCCGGCCTCGCCGTGTTTCCGGAGGCCGCGTCATGCTCCCCCCCAATCCCATCGTCGAGATCGGCGCCGTCCGCTTCGGCAACCACCTGCCCGTGGCCGTCATCGCCGGCCCCTGCCAGATGGAGAGCCGCCAGCACGCGCTCGAGACGGCGCAGGCGCTGAGGGAGATCGCGGCCCGGCTCGGCATCGGCCTCGTCTACAAGACCTCCTTCGACAAGGCGAACCGCACCAGCGCCAGCGCCGCGCGCGGCATGGGGATGGCGGCCGCCCTGCCGGTGTTCGCCGAGATCCGCGAGAGCCTCGGCCTGCCCGTGCTGACCGACGTGCACGAGCGCGAGCACTGCGCGCCGGTGGCCGAGGTGGTGGACATCCTGCAGATCCCGGCCTTCCTCTGCCGCCAGACCGACCTGCTGCTGGCCGCCGCCGCCACCGGCCGGGCCGTCAATGTCAAGAAGGGGCAGTTCCTGGCGCCCTGGGACATGGCCCATGTGGTCGAGAAGCTGACCGGCGCGGGCAATCCGAATGTCCTGCTGACCGACCGCGGCACCAGCTTCGGCTACAACACGCTGGTCTCCGACTTCCGTGGCCTGCCGGTCATGGCCCGCACCGGCGCGCCGGTGATCTTCGACGCCACCCATTCGGTGCAGCAGCCGGGCGGCCAGGGCGGTTCCTCCGGCGGGCAGCGGGAGTTCGTCCCCGTCCTCGCGCGCGCCGCCGTGGCGGTGGGCGTCGCCGGGCTGTTCATCGAGACCCACCAGGACCCGGACCGGGCGCCCTCGGACGGCCCCAACATGGTGCCGCTCGCCGCGTTCGAACCGCTGCTGGCCCAGCTGATCGCGCTCGACCGGCTGAGCAAGGCGCAGCAGGCGGAGGCGTCGGCGTGAACCCCGTCGTCCTGATCCCCTCGCGGCTGGCGGCGACGCGCCTGCCCAACAAGCCGCTGGCCGATCTGCATGGCGAGCCGATGATCGTCGCCGTCTGGCGCCGCGCCGTCGAGGCCGACGTCGCCCCGGTCTGGATCGCCACCGACACGCCGGCCATCGCCGAGGCCGTGCGGGCCGCCGGTGGGCAGGCGGTGCTCACCGCGCCGGACCATCCCTCCGGCTCCGACCGGGTCTTCGAGGCGCTGAACCGGATCGACGCCGAGCATCGCTTCGATGCCGTGATCAACGTGCAGGGTGACCTGCCGACCGTGGCCCCCGCCACCATCCGCGCCGCCGCGCAGCCGCTCTCGGACCCGGAGGTGGCTATCGGCACCGCTGTCGCGCCGATCCTGCGCCAGGAGGAGCGCGAGGCGTCCAGCGTGGTCAAGATGGTGGGCACGCCGCTCGGGGCGGGACGCTTCCGCGCGCTCTATTTCACCCGCGCCCAGGCACCCTGGGGCGAGGGGCCGCTCTACCACCATATCGGCCTCTATGCCTGGCGGCGCGAGGCGCTGGCGCGCTTCGTCCGGCTGCCGCCGTCCACCCTGGAGCAGCGCGAGAAGCTGGAGCAGCTCCGCGCCCTGGAGGCGGGGATGCGGATCGACGCGATGGAGGTGGCCGAGGTGCCGCTTGGCGTCGATACGCCCGAGGACCTGGAGCGCGCCCGCGCCATCCTGCGGGGCCGGCTGCCCAGCGGCGGCTGACCGACCCTCGTCGCGGCACCGGCGCTTCCTGCCTGCCGCTCCCCCGGGCCTCCCGTGTTGCGGGAAGCGCTGTCGCAACCAATGCAAGGCCCCGGCCGTTTCCCTGTCAGAGCCACCATGATGAGTGGCCGGGCGGCAATTCTGCCGCGCCGACAATGAAAGCAGGAAAGCCATGGTCGACAAGGATCGCATCGAGGGCGCCGCCAAGCAGGCCAAGGGCGCCATCAAGGAAGCCGCCGGCAAGGTGACCGGCAGCACCTCGACCGAGATCGAAGGCAAGGCCGACAAGGCCGAGGGCAAGGCGCAGAGCGCCGCCGGCAAGGTCAAGGACGCGGCGCGGGATACCGTCAGCCGCTGATCGCTGCAGCCTGCTGAGGCGGCCAGAAGACGACCGGCCGGGGACGTCGCCATCGCGCGCCCCCGGACGCTCGCTCCGTGCCGCCGCTCCGCCGCGCCGGCACCCCGGCGCGCGACCAGGAAAGCCTTCAGACTGGCCCTGACCGGCCGGAGATGGAACCGATGCCAAGCAGCACGACCGCAGATTCCTATGGGGCCAGCGTCCAGGGCGCACCCAGCCTGCACACCCGCATCTCCTGGGGAGCCGTTTTCGCCGGCACCGTGATCGCCATCTCGGTGGGCGCGACCCTCAATATCCTGGGCGCCGCCATTGGCGCCAACCTGGTGGACACCACCCAGCAGACGACGCCCGAAGCCAGCAGCTTCGGCATCGGCGGTGGCATCTGGCTGCTGCTCTCCAACCTGATCGGCCTCGGCCTCGGCGCCTATGCGGCGGCGCGCCTTTCCGGCACCGCCGACGGCACGGACGGCACGCTGCACGGCCTGGCCACCTGGGGAACCACCACCCTGCTCACCGCCCTCGTGCTGGGCAGCGTCGCGGGCAGCGCCATCTCCACCGTGGGCAGCGGCGTCAGCAGCATCGTCGGCGGCGCGGCGCGCGGGGCGGGCAACCTGGCCTCCGCCGCCGGCAGCGAGGTTTCCGAGCGCACCGGCAATGACACGCTGCAATCCGCCGCGCAGCAGGTGATCGACCGCGCGCGCAACGCCCTCACCGCCACCGGCGGCGACCCGGCACAGATGAACAGTGACCAGCGCAAGGCCGAGATCGGCCGACTGGTGGGCCAGCGCCTGACGGATGGCCAGCTGCCCCAGCAGGACCGCGACCGCCTGGTGAACCTGGTGGCCGCCGAGGCGGGCGTCAGCCCCGACGAGGCGCGGGCTCGCATCCAGCAGGCCGAGCAGCAGGCGCAGCAGACTCTGGAGCAGGCGGAGCGGCAGGCCCGCGAGGCGGCCGATGCCGCGGCCCGCGCGGCCTCCCTCGCCGCCTACTTCGCCTTCGGCACCCTGCTGCTGGGCGCCATCGTCGCCATCCTGGGCGCACGCGCCGGAACCCGCGCCACCTATGCCGACCGCCCTTTGGCCCGCAGCGCCTATCGTTGATCGAACCTGAGAGGAACAACATCATCATGAACAGCGACCGTATCGAAGGCACCACCCGCGACGTCACCGGCCGTGTGCAGGAAGGCTTCGGCAAGCTGACCGGCGACGAGCAGCACCAAGCCGAGGGGCTGGCCAAGCAGGTCGCCGGCCGCGCCCAGGAAGCCTATGGCGAGGCCAAGGACTATGCCCAGCATGCCGGGGAGCGGGTGGTCCGCGTGGTGGAGCAGCAGCCGGTGACCTCGCTGCTGATCGTCGGCGCCATCGGCTACGTGCTGGGCCTGTTGACGTCCCGCCGCTGGGACTGAACCAACCGCCGGACCGGATTGCACCCGGTCAGGGCGCGGAACCGCAAGGCCGGTTCCGCGCCCGTCGCGTTTCAGGGGACCCGCGTCTCAGGGGACCCGCGTTCCGGGACCGGGCCGGTCTCCGCCTCCAGCGCCTGCCTGGCCTCCGCCATGGCCTTCAGGCCCGCCTCGGTCATCTTCGGGTAATGCGGATCGATGCCCTCGAGCGCCTCGATCATGGCCTCGACGACGATCAGCCGGGTCATCCACTTCTGGTCCGCCGGCACCACATACCAGGGCGCGTGCGGCGCGGCGGTGGCGCGGATCGCCGCTTCATAAGCCTCCTGATAGGCCGTCCAGTGCCGCCGCTCGGCGATGTCTGAAGGCTCCAGCTTCCAGTTCTTCTCGGGCTCGCGGATGCGGTCGAGGAAGCGACTGCGCTGCTCCTCCGGGCTCAGGTGCAGGAAGAACTTCAGAACCACCATGCCCTGCCGCGCGAGATAGCGCTCATAGGCGGCGATATCCTCCAGCCGCTGGTCCCAGATCTCCGGCGAGACCACCTCGGGCGGCAGCTTCTGCCGCTCCAGGATGGAGGGATGCAACCGCACCACCAGCACCTCCTCATACCAGGAGCGGTTGTGGATGCCGATCATCCCGCGACTCGGCAGGCGCAGCACATGACGGCGCATGAAGTCCATGTCGAGTTCGACCGGCCCCGGCGCCTTGAAGGCATGGACCTGACAGCCCTGCGGATTGAGGCCGGTGAACACGTGCTTGATGGCCCCGTCCTTGCCCGCGGCGTCCATCGCCTGGAACATGACGAAGACCGCGTGGCGGTCCTGGGCGTAGAGCCGATCCTGCAGCTCCGAGAGGCGGGCCACGCCTTCCTGCAGCAGCTTCTTGGCATCGCCGCGATTCAGGTCGTCGGTCTTGTGTCGGGTCGGGTGGTCGGCCAGCCGGAAGTCCTTGCCGTGCTCGACGCGGCAGGCGGCGGTAAGGCGTTGGGCGATGTCGCGGGGCATGGGGCGTCCTTCTTCTGCACGGCGCGCGCCCTCCCGCCGCCTCCGCGCGCGGGGTCGCCGCCGGAAGGCTAGCGCGACGATCCCCCGCCGGGTTGCCGCCGCGCCCCGGGGGGGCGGTTCAGGGAAGCACGACGATGGTGACGCTGCGCGCCTCGCGGTTGGGCGTGCGGGTGGCGAAGCCCGGGTTGCGCGCCTCGGCGCGGATGCGGTCCCGTTCGATGCCATGCTCGACGGAAAGCATCTCCGAGATCTCTCGCGCCCGCTGTGCCGCGAGTTGGGTGCTGGTGGCCTGCCCCCCTTCCCGCACCGCATGTCCGAGGACGCAGAGGTTGCGGGCCGGATTCTCCCGGGCCAGGGCGGCGGCGGCCGCCACCGGGGTGCGGGCGGCCTCGCCCGGCCGGGCGCTGCGGGGCGCGAAGGGCACCTCGAAGACATCGTCCTCCAGCTTCTCGGCGCCGACGCAGTTGAACTCGCGCGGCTGCGCCAGCGCGGCGGAACTGGCGGCCAGGGCCAGCAGCAGGGCCGGCAACAGAAGAGGCATCATGTCGGGGCCAGGACTCCGGACTGGGCCAGGCGCCGCAGCAGCGCGGCGGCCTCCACGGCGGGATGGGCCGAACGCAACTCGGTCTCGGTACTGTCCGGGCGGCTCAGCAGCCAGTTCGCCGCCTCGGCCTCGGCGGGGGCGAGCGTCACCGCCCCGCCCGGCGCCTTCAGCACCCATTCGGCGCCGCGCCGCACCGCCTTGGCCCCCGGCACCAGCACGCGGAAGGCCGCGCCCTCGGCCTCGGCACCCCCTCCGGCGAGGCCGGCACCGGCCGCCGCCGGGGCGATGCCGCGCGCCGCCAGCAGGTCGTTGCCGCCCCGGCGATGGCGGTAGTCGGCGACGAACTTCGCCAGCACCTCCATCACCTTCGGGTCGCGCGTCAGCTCCGACAGGCGCTGGCCCAGCTGCGCGGCGCGGCTGGTGAGGGCGAACCTCGCCGCCGCGCTGCCGTCCTGCCGCGGCAGGGGCTGGCGGAAGGCGGGCTCGTACAGCACCCGCTCCAGCAGCATGTTCATCAGGTCCATCCCCAGCGGCGCGCTGACGCCATAGGCGATGTGGACCGAGCTCGGCGCCTCGGCCAGGGCGTCATGGTACCAGCCGCGCGGCAGGTAGAGCAGGTCGCCGGCCTTCACCGTCACCTTGCCGCGCAGCTTCCCCTTGGCCTGGTCGTGATGCGCCTGGCCCAGGCTGCGGAAGGCGGGATGGGCGATCGGCCATTCGGCCCGCCCCTCCCAGATGTTCCAACTCTTCTCGCCCTCGACCTGGACGGCCCAGACGTCATGCGTGTCGAAATGGGAGGGGAAGGCCTTATGGCTCTGCCAGGAGATGTAGACATTGGCCTGGGCCTTGCCGAGCCCGGCCTCCTCCAGTGCGTCCGAGACGGCGGCGAGGCCCGGCGTCAGGCTGTCCACGTCGTTCATCACGATCGAGGCGCCGCGCCCGACCCATTGCGCCACCATCCGCGCATCCGGCTGCTGCACCGGGGTGTTGTCCCGCCCGGTGGCGCGGACGCAGTACTGCTCGGGCGGCACCGGCGTGCCGTCCAGCACCAGCTTGAGCGACTGGCTGGACCAGATGTGCGTCTGGTCCAGCAGGCGGTTGATCTGCCGCCAGGACAACACCGCGGCGAACTTGGCGGCACCCCCCTGAACGTGCAGCGGCTGCTTGTCATAATACTCGGCGAAGAACTGCTCCGGCGTGATCGGGGCGAGGAGATCGGCGAGCGTCAGGGTCATGGCCGCAGGTTAACCCTGGAAGGGCGGCGGCGGCCAGGGGGGTCGAGGAGGGGTCCGGCTCCCCCTGACATCTCCTCTCCGACCGCCCATCGACGCCAAAGAATCATGCAGCCTGCCAAGAAAAGCGGCACGCCATGCCTTGAACCGGATAGCCCGGCGGCCGATCCTGCCAGAAGGGCTGAAACCGAGCGAAGGAGGCGAAGGGCATGCCGGAAGGCGATATCCACGGTGGCGGGGTACGCGTCGAGCTGCTGCGCGCGGCTGTCGAGGCCCTGCACCGACACGCGCCCGACCTCCCCCCGGCGGCCACCGAACTGCTGCACCGGCTGAGCGAGGCCCTGCCCACCGCGGAGCTGGCGGCCGAGCCGCCGGAACGGCTGGCCCGGGCCGCCGCCAGCCTTTTCGCCCATGCCGCCGAGCGGCAGCCCGGCAGCGCCAAGGTGCGGCTCCTGCCGCCGGGGCCCGGGCGGGGCGCCGTGGCGGTGGCCGAGATCGCCACCGAGGACATGCCCTTCCTGGTCGACAGCGTCCTGGCGGCCCTGGCGCTCTCCGGCCGCACGCCGCACCGGCTCCTGCATCCGGTGCTGCGCGTCCGGCGCGACGCGGCCGGGCGGCTGCTCGAATTCGCCCCCGAGGGCACCGCCGAAAGCCTGATGCATATCGAGATCGCCCCCGGCCAGGCGCGCCAGATCGGCGGCGGCGAGCCGCCGCGGGAGGGCTGGGCGGCCACCGAGGCGGCGCTGAACCGCGCCCTGACCGAGGTCCGGCTGGCGGTGCGGGACTTCCCCGCCGTGCTGGAGCGGCTCCGCCAGGCCGGCGGGGAGATCGGCGCCGGCGGCGATGCGGGCGCTGATATCGAGGCCGGCCGCGCCTTCCTCGCCTGGCTCGCGGAGGACAACTTCGTCTTTCTCGGCCACCGGCTGATCCGCTTCGGCCGTGACGGCGCGCCGGACATGGCGGAGGATCACCTGGGCCTGCTGCGCGACGAGAGCCTGCCGGTCTTCGATGCGCTGCGCGACCTCGCCGCCGTGCCGCCCGCCGTGCGCGCCTCGCTGCGGGAAGGCGCGCCGCTGGCCATCGCCAAGGCCAATATGCGCGCCCGCGTGCATCGCCCGCAGCATGCCGACGTGATCGCCACCAAGGTCTTCGGCCCCGGCGGCGAGGTCGCCGGGGTGCGGCTCTTCCTCGGCCTCTTCGCCGCCTCGGCGTATAATCGCAACCCGCGCAGCATTCCCTGGCTCGCCTCCAAGGTGGAGCGCATCCTGGCCATGGCGGGGGTGCAGCCCGACAGTCATGACGGCCGCGCGCTGCGCAACATCCTCGACACCTGGCCGCGCGACGAGCTGTTCCAGGCCGACGACGCCTCGGTCCTGGCCGGCGCCCACCGGGCGCTCGACCTGTTCATCCGCCCGCGCCCGGCGCTGTCGATCCGCCGCGACCCCTTCGAGCGCTTCATCTCGGCCATCGCCTGGCTGCCGCGCGACACCTTCGACACCCGCCTGCGCGAGAAGGTCGGCGGCATCATCGCCCGCGCCTTCGGCGGCCGCCTCTCCGCCTTCCACATCGCGCTCGGCGACACGCCGCTGGCACGGGTGCACTACATCATCGGCACGGTGCCGGGCGCCGTGGCCGAGGTGGAGGACACGGCGCTGGAGGCGGCCGTCGCCCAGGCCGCCCGCTCCTTCGCCGACCGGCTGGGCGAGGCGCTGACCGCCGAGCGCGGCGAGGCCGCCGCCGCCGAGGCCGTGGCCCGCTGGGGCGAGGCCTTCCCCGATGCCTATGCCGACCTCCACAGCGCCGAAACCGCGCTGGCCGACCTGCGGCTGGTGGAGGCGGCCACGGCGACCGGCCGCCCGGCGGCGCGGATCGAGCGGCGCCCCGGCACCGGCCGGCGCAGCCTGGTGCTCCGCCTGGCCCATCCCGGCGGGCCGGTTCCGCTGGCCGATGTGCTGCCGGTCTTCGAGAGCCTGGACCTGCGCGCCATCGAGGAATGGCCCTTCCACCTGCGCGAGGGCGAGACGACCCGCGCCGTGCTGCATGTCTTCAACCTGGAGACCGGCGGCGAGCTCGACGAGGAGCGCTTCCCGCTCCTGCTGGAGGCGCTGGAGGCGCTGCAGTCCGGCCGGGCGGAAGTGGACGGCTTCAACCGGCTGGTGCCGCGGGCCGGCCTGGCCTGGCGCGAGGCCTGGCTGCTGCGCGCCCTGTTCCGCTGGCTGAAGCAGCTCGGCTTCACCTTCGCGCAAGGCTCGGTCGAGGCGGCGCTGGCCGCCACGCCGCAGGCCGCGCGGCTGCTGATCGACCTGTTCCACGCCCGCTTCGACCCTGCCCCGGAGGGCGACCGCGCGGCGGCCGAGGACCGCGCCGAGGCCGCCTGGGCGGCGCTGATGGAGACGATCGAGGACCCGGATGCCGACCGCATCCTCTCGCGCCTGCGCACCGCCCTCGAGGCCGTGCTGCGGACCAACTTCTATCAGGACAAGCCCTATCTGGCGCTGAAGATCGACAGCGCGAAGGGCGGCGAGATGCCGGCGCCGCGCCCCTGGCGCGAGATCTTCGTGCACGCCCCGCACATGGAGGGCTGCCATCTGCGCGCCGGTCCGGTGGCGCGCGGCGGCATCCGCTGGTCCGACCGCCGCGAGGATTTCCGCACCGAGATCCTGGGGCTGATGAAGGCGCAGCGGCTCAAGAACGTCGTCATCGTGCCGACCGGCGCCAAGGGCGGCTTCGTGCTGAAGGGCACCGTGCCGCCGGCCAGCGACCGCGAGGCCTTCATGGCCACCGGCATCGCCGCCTACCGGACGCTGATCCGCGCCATGCTGGACGTGACCGACAACCTGAAGGGCGAGGCCGTGGTGCCGCCGCCCCTGGTGGTCCGCCGCGATGGCGACGACCCCTATATTGTCGCCGCCGCCGACAAGGGCACGGCGACCTTCAGCGACATCGCCAACGGGCTGGCGCAGGAATACGGCTTCTGGCTGGACGACGCCTTCGCCTCCGGCGGCAGCCAGGGCTACGACCACAAGGCCATGGGCATCACCGCCAAGGGCGCCTGGGTGATGATCGGGCGGCACTTCGCCGAGATGGGCCACGACATCCAGGCCGAGCCCTTCAGCATGGTGGGCGTCGGCGACATGTCGGGCGACGTCTTCGGCAACGGGCTGCTGGTGTCCCGCAAGACCCGGCTGCTGGCGGCCTTCGACCACCGCCACATCTTCATCGACCCCGACCCGGACCCGGAACGCTCCTATGCCGAGCGCGCCCGGCTCTTCGCCCTGCCGCGCTCCTCCTGGGCGGATTACGATGTCCGGCTGGTCAGCGAAGGGGGCGGCGTCTATCCGCGCAACGCCCGCTCCATCTCCCTCTCCGCGCAGGCGCGCGCCCTGCTCGGCATCGCGCAGGAGAAGCCCGATCCGGCGACGGTGATGAAGGCGATCCTGCGGGCGAAGGTGGACCTGCTCTACTTCGGCGGCATCGGCACCTACATCAAGGCCGCCTCCGAGAGCCAGGCCGAGGCCGGCGACCGCGCCAACGACGCCATCCGCGTCGACGGGCGCGAGGTGCGCGCCCGGGTCATCGGCGAGGGCGCCAATCTCGGCGTCACCCAGGCCGGGCGCATCGAGGCGGCGCGGCACGGGGCGGAGGGCCATGGCGTGCGCCTCAACACCGACGCGCTCGACAATTCCGCCGGCGTCTCGACCTCGGATCACGAGGTGAACATCAAGATCCTGCTGTCGGACGCCATCGCCGCCGGGGCGCTGACGCTGCGCCAGCGCGACGAGTTGCTGCGCCGCATGACCGACGAGGTCGGCGCCCTGGTGCTGCGCGACAACACCGAGCAGTCGCTCGCCATCTCGCTGGAGGCGGCGGCGGGGGCGGAGGCGCTGCCGGCGCATGCGGCGCTGATGGCGCGGCTGGAGGGCATCGGCCTGCTGGACCGCGCCGTGGCCGGCCTGCCGGACGCCGCGGCCCTGGCCGATCGCATC
This sequence comes from Pseudoroseomonas sp. WGS1072, assembly GCF_049340465.1. Classification (NCBI taxonomy): domain Bacteria; kingdom Pseudomonadati; phylum Pseudomonadota; class Alphaproteobacteria; order Acetobacterales; family Acetobacteraceae; genus Pseudoroseomonas; species Pseudoroseomonas sp. WGS1072. The sequence goes on from NZ_JBMPSU010000001.1 coordinate 876,063, forward strand.
GCCGCCGGCCAGCCGCTCACCCGGCCGGAACTGTCCGCGCTGCTCCCCTTCGCCAAGCTGTGGCTGGCCGAGGCGATCGAGGCCGGCGACCTGCCGGACGATCCGGCCCTGCTGCCGCTGCTGGAGGAGTATTTCCCCACCGAGCTGCGGCGCGACTTCGCCCCCTTCATCGCCCGCCACCGGCTGCGGCGCGAATTGCTGGCGACCATCCTGGCCAATGCCGTGGCCAACCGCCTGGGCCCGGCCGAGCTGGCCCGCCTCGCCGCGGGCAGCGAGCCCGGCAGCGTCGCCCGCGCCGCCATCCTGGCCGACCGGCTGTTCGGGCTGGAGGAGGCGGCGCGGGCCGCCGATGCCGCCCCGGCGCCGGCGGCGGAGCGCTACGGCGCCCTGCTGGCGCTGCGGCAGCTGCAGGCGGCGACGGCGCGCGACCTGCTGGCCATGCCGGAGACGGAGCTGCCCCTGCGCGACGCGCTGGACCGGCTGCGGCCCGGCGTCGCCAGCCTGGTCTCCACCGAGACCGCCACCGCCGAGCCGGCCGCCCCGGGCCTGCCGGAGCATGTGGCGCGGCTGGCCGCCGCGGCGCCCGCCCTGGCGGCGGCGCCGGCCATCATCCGGCTCGCCACCGAGGCCGGGGTGCCGCCGGCCCAGGCGGCGGCGGCCTGGAGGGAGGCGGGGGACGGCTTCCATCTGACGGCGCTGCGGCAGGCGGCGAACCGCGCCGCCGCCACCGGCCCCTTCGGCACCCGCGCCAAGGCGGCGCTGCTGGACGACCTCGCGGGGCTGCAGGCCCGGCTGGCCGGGGCCGCGCTGCGCGGCGCCCTGCCCCGGGCGGAGGCGGCCATCCGCATCGCCCAGGAAGCGGCGGCGCGGCCCGACCTCGCCGGCGTCACCGTGGCGGTGCGGGAGCTGGCCAAGGTGGCCTGAACCCGGCCAGGGGCCGTGCGCTTTCCCTGGGCCATGGCCGGGCGCCCCTGGCCATGGCCGCCCCCACCGGGCATGGTCACGCCCATGCCGGCATATCCGACCCTGAAGATCTGGGCCTGGGCGCTCTACGACTGGGCCAACAGCGCCTTTCCCACCGTTGTCTCCACCTTCGTCATCGCCGCCTACTTCACCCAGGGCATCGCCGCCACGCCCGCCGAGGGGCAGGCGATGTGGGGCTGGATGCAGACGGCGGCGGGCCTCGCCATCGCCCTCCTCTCCCCCGTGCTGGGCGCGGTGGCCGATGCCGGCGGGCGGCGGCGCGCCATGCTGCTGCTCTGCACGCTGCTCACGGCCCTCTGCACCGGCCTTCTCTGGTTCGCCGAGCCCGATCCCGCCTTCGCCGTCCAGGCGCTGGTCTGCGTCGGCCTCGCCACGGTGGGGTTCGAGCTGGGCACGGTCTTCTACAACGCCATGCTGCCCGGCGTGGCACCCCCGGCGCGGCTCGGGCGCATCTCCGGCCTGGCCTGGGGGCTGGGCTATGCCGGGGGGCTGGCCTGCCTGGTGCTCTGCCTGCTGCTGCTGGTCCGGCCCGATCCCGCGCTCTTCGGCCTGGACCGCGACGCGGCCGAGCATCTGCGCGCCACCGCCCTGCTGGTCGCGGCCTGGATGCTGCTCTTCGGCTGGCCGGTGCTGGCCCTGCTCCCCGATCCGCCACCGCCGCGCCCGGGCTGGGCGGAGGCGGCGCGGCGCGGGCTGGACGAGATCGCCGGCGTGCTGCGCGGCCTGCCGCGCAACCCGGCCGTCGGCCGCTTCCTGCTGGCGCGGCTGTTCTACACCGACGGGCTCAACACCCTCTTCGCCTTCGGCGCCGTCTACGCCGCCGGTGTCTTCGGCATGGGCTTCGAGGAGATCCTGCTCTTCGGCATCGCGCTCAACATCACCGCCGGCCTCGGCGCCGCCGGCTTCGGCCTGATCGAGGACCGGCTGGGCTCGCGGCGGACCATCCTGGCCGCGCTGGCCGCCCTGCTGATCCTCGGCCTCGGCCTGGTGCTGACCACGGACAAGACGCTCTTCTGGGGGCTGGCGCTGCTGCTCGGCCTGTTCCTCGGCCCGGCGCAGTCGGCCTCGCGCAGCTACATGGCGCAGCTCGCCCCGCCCGGCGAGGTGGCGGCGCATTTCGGCCTCTTCGCGCTCTCGGGCCGCATCACCGGCTTCCTCGGCCCGGCCGCCCTGGCGGCGGTGACCACGGCGACGCAGAGCCAGCGCGCCGGCATGGCCACGGTGCTGGTCTTCCTGGCGCTCGGCGCCATCATCCTGCTGACGGTGCGGGAGCCGCGGCGCGCATGAGCCTCGTCCATCTGATCACCCATCCCGAGGTCGCCATCGACCCCGCCATCCCGGTGCCGGACTGGGGCCTGTCGGAGCGCGGCCGGGTGCGGGCCCTGGCCATGCCGCGCCAGAGCTGGGCCCGAAGGCTGCGGCTCGTCGCCAGCAGCGCGGAGCGCAAGGCGCGCGAGACGGCGGCGATCCTGGCCGCGCCGCTCGGGCTCGAGGTCGTGGTCGATGCCGGACTCGGCGAGAATGACCGCAGCGCCACCGGCTTCCTGCCCGGCCCGGAGTTCGAGGCCACGGCGGACCTGTTCTTTGCCCATCCCGAGGCGAGCATCCGGGGTTGGGAGCGCGCCGTCGATGCCCAGGCCCGCATGGTGGCGGCGGTCGGGCGGGTGCTGGGCCTGGCCGAAACGCCGGGCGATATCGCCATCGTCGCGCATGGCGCGGTGGGAGCGCTGCTGCTCTGCCACCTGGCGGGACAGCCGATCAGCCGGGCGGCGGACCAACCGGGCGAGGGTGGCGGGAATGTCTTCACCTTCGGCCGCCAGGACCGCGCGCTGCGGCAGGGCTGGCGGCGGATCGAGGCGGCGTCCTAGGCCGGGCGGAGCGTCCGCGAGGGGCCCACCAGGAGGCCGGAAGGCCCGGAAGGCCTTCGCCCCCTGGCGCCCCTTTTCCTTCATCGGGCCCAGCTTCGGCGGGCGCGGGCGGCGGGACGGTCAGGCGCCTTCGGCCGGGCTGCCCTCGACGCTCTCGCTGCCCTTGCGCCAGCGGTGGGTGGAGGCGCCGAAGGCCACCATCCGGCCCGCGGCGTCGAAGACCTCCGTGCGGGCGAAGAAGATGTTGCGGCCGCGCGAGACCACCTTGCCCTCCGCCACGATCTCGCCCCCGCTGACCTGCCCGGTGAAGCGGCAGTCGAGATCGATGGTCACCGCCTTGCGGAGGTTGCCCGGAACGCTGCACCACAGGCCGGCGAAGGCGGCCGCCTGGTCGATCAGCGACAGCATCACCCCGCCATGGACGATGCCGCTGCGGTTCATGTGCTGCGGCCCGGCGTCGCAGACGACACGGGCGAAGCCGTCCCGCCATTCGATCAGGCGGATGCCGAGCAACTCGTGATAGGGCGGGGGCGGGTCGGAAAGATCGGTCCTGGACATGGCGCTTTCGTGCGCCGGCATGTTGCGCCGCGTCAAGGCTCCAGCCGCGCCGCCAGGGCCGGGGCGAGGCCGGTGGTCGGCGTGGCGCCCGGACCCGCGGGCACCGGCAGCGGACGCGCCGCGACGCGCAGCAGGCAGTCCAGACTGTCCAGCACCGGAACCGGCAGGCGCGGCGCCAGGCGCGGCGCGAGCCCGGCCAGCCCCGCGCCGCCCAGCACCACGACGCCGGCCCCCGCCGCGACCGCTTCCGCCGCCTCTGCCGCCAGCAGATCCAGCGCCCGCTCGGGCTCGCGGGCGATCATGTCCCCGGTCGGCGCCACCGCGCGCACCAGGACCGAGCCGGGCGCGCATCCCCGGCTGGCGGCGAATTCCTCCAGCATCGGCACCCAGGCCGCGCCGCCGGTCAGCAGGGCCACGCGGGGCGCCATCTCCAGCGCCACTCGCAGGCTCGCATCGGCCATGCCGGTCACCGGGATGCCGGCCAGCTCGCGCGCCGCGTCCAGCCCGGGATCGCCGAAGCAGGCGATGGCAATGGCCTCCACCAAGCCCGCGTGTTCGGCGACCCGCTCCAGCACCGCATGGCCGGCAATGGCGGCGGCGGTGCGGCTGGCGATGTAGCGGGCGCCGAACCGGGCCGTCGCCGGAATCAGCCGGAGGTGAGCGAGGCCGAGGCCCGGCAGCGCCGCCTCGGCGAGGCGCAGCATGCGGCCGGTCATGGCGGCGTCGGTATTGCCGTTCAGAAGCAGGATTCGCACAGGCTTCGGACCTTCCCGGAGAACCGGCGCAGGATAGCGGCGCCACGCCGCGCGGGGCAGCCCGCGAGTCGCGGCATCCGTCACTCCCGGCGGCCGCGCTTTCCTTTCAAACCAAACTCTTGCCATGCTAGGTTGCATTCCTCACTCAGCAGCAGACGACCGAGGCCCATGCCGCGCGCTTTTGCCGACCGCCACAGCGACCCCTCCCCCAGCCCCGCCGCCGGCCGGCTGGGCCAGGAGTCGGGCCGCTTCGCCTCGCCCGCGGTCATGGCGGCGCTGCGCCGGCGCGGCGCGGAACTCGCCGGGCTGGTGCTGGCCCTGGGCGGCGTCGGCCTGCTGCTGGCCCTGGTCAGCTACAATCCGCGCGATCCCTCGCTCTCCACCGCGACCACCCTGGAACCCACCAACCTCGCCGGCACCGGCGGCGCCGTCACCGCCGACCTGCTGCTGCAGGGCTTCGGCTGGGCCGGGATGCTGCCGGTCGCGGTCAGCCTGGGCTGGGCCTGGCGGCTGGCGACGCATCGCGGCCTGTCGCCCTTCGCCGGGCGGGTCGCCGCGGTGCTGGCGGCGCTGCCCCTGCTGGCCGCCGCCTTCAGCCTGGCGCCACTGCCCGCCGGCAGCCCGGCCATGCCAGGGCCGGGCGGCGCCGTGGGCGCGCTGCTCGCCGGCAGCATCACGCAATGGGCCGGCGACCTGCTGGGCCCCTTCGGCCACGTGATCGGGCAGGTCGGCATCGTCGCCCTGGCCGGCTCGCTGTCCTTCGCGGCGCTGGGCGTGCCCCTGCTCGCCTGGCGCCAGGCGGGACGGATGGCGGGCTCCGCGGCGCGCGGCGGCGCCAGCGTCACCGCGCGGGCGCTGAAGCGCAGCATCGTCGTACCGGAGGAGCCGCCGCCCTATGCCCGGGCCTGGCAGGAAGAGGCGCCGGCCGCCGGCGAACCGAGCCTGGGCAGCCGCCTGGCCGCACCCTTTCGCGCCGTCAGCGGCGCCATGGGCAGCGCGGTCAGCCGCCTGACCCAGCGCAGCGAGGCGCCCTCACCGCAACTCGCCGCCATGCTCAGGGCCGCCGATATCGCCGCGGCGGAAGGCACGGCGCAGCCCTTCGCGCCCCCCGCCGGCGCTCCCCGGGGCGTCCCCGGCCGCCCGCGGGCCGAGCCGGCGATGCCGCCGCGCCCCGCTCCGGTCCATCGCGCCCCCGCCCCCGTCGCGGAGGCCGATGACGAGGATGACGACCGGATCCAGGCCCCGCCCCCGCCGGTGCGCAAGCCCCCGCCGCCCGCCCGCCCGCCGGAAAGCGCCGAGCCGCGCCGCGCGCCGCCGCCTCCGCCGCGCGAGGCGCCGGCCTTCCAGCTGCCGCCGCTCGAACTGCTGGCCCCGCCGCCCGCCCGCCGCGCCGCCGGCCCGACCGAGGAGGCGCTGCAGAACAACGCCCGCCTGCTGGAGAGCGTGCTGGAGGATTACGGCGTGCGCGGCCGTATCGTCGAGATCCGCCCCGGCCCGGTCGTCACCCTCTATGAGCTGGAGCCGGCGCCGGGCACCAAATCGGCTCGCGTCATCGGCCTGGCGGATGACATCGCGCGCAGCATGAGCGTCATGGCGGTGCGCATCGCCACCGTGCCGGGGCGCAACGTCATCGGCATCGAACTGCCCAACGCCAAGCGCGAGACGGTGTTCTTCAGCGAGATGATCATCGCCGAGGACTGGGGCCGCAACGGCGGCAAGCTGCCGCTGGCGCTCGGCAAGGATATCGGCGGCGCGCCGGTCATCGCCGACCTCGCCCGCATGCCGCACCTGCTGATCGCAGGCACCACCGGCTCGGGCAAGTCGGTCGGCATCAACACCATGATCCTGTCGCTGCTCTACCGCTTCACGCCGGATGAGTGCCGCTTCATCATGATCGACCCGAAGATGCTGGAACTGTCGGTCTATGACCGCATCCCGCATCTTCTCGCCCCCGTCGTCACCGAGCCGCCCAAGGCGATCGGTGCGCTGAAGTGGACGGTGCGCGAGATGGAACGCCGCTACCGCGCCATGTCGCAACTCGGCGTGCGCAACATCGGCGGCTACAACGAGAAGGTCCAGGCGGCGCTGGCGCGCGGCGAGGTGCTGACGCGCCGCGTGCAGGTGGGCTTCGACCCCGAGACCGGCCGCCCGGTCTTCGAGGACCAGCCGCTGGCGCTCGCGGCCCTGCCGATGATCGTCGTCGTCATCGACGAGATGGCCGACCTGATGCTGGTCGCCGGCAAGGAGATCGAGGCGGCGGTGCAGCGCCTGGCGCAGATGGCGCGCGCCGCCGGCATCCATGTCATCATGGCGACGCAGCGCCCCTCGGTCGATGTCATCACCGGCACCATCAAGGCCAACTTCCCGACCCGCATCTCCTTCCAGGTGACCAGCAAGATCGACAGCCGCACCATCCTGGGCGAGATGGGCGCCGAGCAGCTGCTCGGCCAGGGCGACATGCTGCACATGGCCGGCGGTGGCCGCGTCAGCCGCGTCCATGGCCCCTTCGTCTCCGACCAGGAGGTGGAGCGCGTGGTCGACTGGCTGCGCGAGCAGGGCGAGCCGGCCTATATCGAGGAAGTCACCGAATCGGAGGAGGAGGACGGCGAGGGCGGCCTCTCCGGCATCGCCGGCGCCTCGGATGGCGAGAAGGGCCTGTTCGACCAGGCGGTGGCGCTGGTCACCCGCGAGGGCAAGGCCTCGACCTCCTTCATCCAGCGGCATCTCTCGATCGGCTACAACCGCGCCGCCAAGCTGATCGAGCAGATGGAGAAGGAAGGCATCGTCGGCCCCGCCAACCATGTCGGCAAGCGCGAGGTGCTGGCCCGCCGGAGCGACGACTGAGACGCGCCCGCCCCGGCCCTGTCCGGCGCCGCGCAGGCGGCCGATCGCCGCGTCGAGCTGCGCGAGTTCCAGCCTCGAACATCAGGTGCTCGAGCTGGGAGGAGGACATCCTGGGCCGTGACACGCTGTCCCTCGGCGAGAGCATCATGATCGATATCGACGACGGCTCCGGCGCCTGCTGCTTCGACTTCCTGGCGGTGATGACCAATGGCAGCAGGATCGAGAAGCGGGACGTGAACGTCTGCGAGATCAGCCGCTTCACGGTGCGTTGATCCTCCTGACGCACAGGCCGCGGGACGCAGACCGGAGGGCGCCGCCGCTCAGGGCATGGCGGGCACGGCCGGCGCGCCCGGCTCCGGAACCGCCTCCTCCGGCGTGGCGCAGAGCCCACGCCGCCGCAGCCGCGCCGACAGCGCTGGATCGGCCGTCAGCACGGCGAAGGGGATGCAGAGCAGCAGCGGCAGCCAGGCCGGCACGCCCCACAGCCAGGCGGTGCCCCCCGCCAAGACCAGCCCCGCCGCGGTGCCGAGGCCGACGAGCGTATGCGGCCAGAGCATCCGGGCCGTCGCGCGCCAGGGCAGCCCCTGGGCCCGGCGGTTCTGCGGCAGCCAGCCGCCCTGCGCGCCCAGCGCCATCCGCGCGAGGCTGAGCGCCTTGTCCACCAGGCTGATCGGGTCGAGGACGGTGGTGAAGGCGATCTCCGCCGCCGCGCCGCGCAGCACGGCGCGGCGGCCGCCATAGGGCGCCGCGCGGGCGGGCCGCAGCATCAGCTCCAGATAGCCGGTCAGCTTCGGCGCATGCAGCGCCAGCCAGTTGCCGAGCAGCATGGCGGCCAGCCATGCGGGCGGAGTGCCCTCGGCGCCGCCCGTCGCCGCGTTCATCACCGCCGCGAAAAGCAACAGCAGCCAGATCGGCGCGCCGAGGAAGAGCATGATGGCCTGCAGCAGCTGCCAGCGGCCCATCGGCGTCAGCTCCGGCAGGCCGAGCAACCGCCGGTACTGCATGTTGCCCGCGCCCCAGCGCCGGTCGCGCAGCAGGAAGTCGATCAGGCTGGGCGGGTTGCCCTCCTGGCTGCCCGCCTCCTCCGGCAGGCAGCGCACCTTCCAGCCGGCGGCCTGCAGGCGCACCGCCTCGATCTGGTCGTGGCTGAGGATCGGGCTGCCGTCCGGCAAAGGCTGCAGCCGCGCATGGTCCCGGAACGGCACGACGCGCAGGATGGCGTTGTGGCCCCAATAGGGCCCCTCGTCGAGCTGCCACCAGGCCTGGCCGGTGGCCCAGCTTCGCATGCCGGCGCGCATGCCGAACTGGAACAGGCGCGCGAAGGCGCTGTCGGCCGGCCGACCGACGATGAGCTGCTGCAGGATGGCAAGCTTCGGATCGGCCTCCATGGCGGCCACGAGGCGCAGCACGGCCTCCGCCGACATCTCCGAATCCGCGTCCAGGCACAGGAAGAAGTCGAAGCCCTGGCCGTGATGGTCGAGGAAGTCCATGACATTGCCGGCCTTGAAGCCGCGGTTCTCGGTGCGCCGGCGGTAGCGCAGCGCCGGCGCGCGCCCCTCGCGCAGCCGGGCGAAGGCGGCGACCGCCGCCTCCTCCGCCACCACCCGGTCCGCATCCTGCGTGTCGGAGAGCAGCCAGAGGGTGAAATGCCCGCCCGCCCCGGCTGCCTCCAGCCCCTCCAGCAAGGGCACCAGCCCGGCCAGCACCTGCGCGGTGTCCTCGTCCCGCAGGCAAAGGGCGATGGCGGTCCGGCTGCGCGGCGGCGGCGGGTCGCGCCGGTATTGCGGCACCAGGATCGCCGCCGGATCGGCATGGCGCAGGCGCAGCAGCAGGCCGAGCACGGCATTGCCGGCGCAGAGGCAGGTCCAGGGCAGCGTGCCCAGCCAGAGCAGCAGGATCAGCAGCTCCCAGCCGCTCCAGCCGCCGGCGCCGAGGCCGCGCAGCATGAGGAAAAGGAGGCCGGCGCCGGGCGCCAGGCACAGGATGAGGAAGGCGATCCGGCGCGGGCCGGAGCGTTCGGCGGCGGGGCGTTCGGCGACGGGGCGTTCGGCGACGGGGCGCTCGGCGGGGCGATGGGTCTCGATCACCCCCTGCCCAGACCACAGGATCATGGCCGGATTGCGCCCCGGCCGTGGCGGCGGCGGGCTACTTCTCGAAGCGCCAGGGCGTCGCGCTCTCCTCGTTCGGGTCCAGCGTCAGCCGGTGCTCCAGCGGCGGGAAGGCCCGGCTGCGGCAGTCGGCGCGGTCGCAGAGGCGGCAGGACAGGCCGATGCCGGTGCGCGCCCTCTCCAGGTCCAGCCCGTCGGCATAGGCCACCTCGGCGGCGCGGCCGAGGTCGCAGCCCATCGCCACCACCTGCACCGGCGCGGGCTCGCCCCAGCGCAGGGCCGGGCCGGTGACGGTCCGGGCGAAGCAGAGGAAGGCGGCGCCGTCCGGCAGCTCGGCGATCTGCACGCGCAGGCTCCCCGGCGTGGCGAAGGCGGTGTGCACCACCCAGCGCGGGCAGGAGCCTCCGAACCGCGCGAAGGGATAGCCCGCCGCCGAGAAGCGCTTGTCCACATTCCCGGCGGGATCGACGCGCAGGAAGAAGAAGGGCAGGCCCCGCGCGCCCTCGCGCTGCAGGGTGGAGAGACGGTGCGCCACCTGCTCGTAGCTGACGCCGAAGCGGGCGGCGAGCAGGTCGAGGTCGTGGCGCAGCGCCCGTGCCGCCTCCAGGAAGGGCGCGTAGGGCATGATGAGGGCGCCGGCGGCGTAGTTCAGCAGGCCGATGCGGATCAGCGCCGTCGCCTCCGGCGTGCTCGGCGCGGCGGGGCCCAGGATGCCCTCCACCGCCTCGCGCGCCTCCAGCAGCATGAGCTGGAAGGCCATCTGGAAGCCGCGGCTCTCGCGGGGGAGGGATTCCGAGAGGTCGAGCAGCCGCGCGGCGGGATCGTAGCGGCGCAGGCTGCCCTCCAGCGGGCCGACGCGCACCCGCACGCCATGCCGCTGCCGCAGCCGCTCGGCGATGGCGTGGTTCAGCTCGGAGGGCGAGGCGGCGAGCTCGCCGCCGATCGCCTCCGCCATCTCCTCCAGGGCGGGAAAGCAATTGGCATGGTCGCTGAAGAAATCGCGCGCCTCCTCGGTCGGCAGCAGGATGCGGCGGCCGCTCGGCAGGGCGATGCCGCTGCTGTCCTCCCGCGCCACACGCAGCGCGCGGTAGAGGGCGAGCATGGCGCGGGCGGCATTGGGCGCGCTGCCCGAGAGAATGCGCATCTCCTCCTCCGGCAGTTCCTCCAGCCCGAGCAGCGGGTCGGCCAGCACCTCGCGCAGCCCGCCCTCCAGCTGCCGCTCCTCGGCACCGGACAGGGCGGCCAGGTCGATCTGCAGCGTGTGCCCCAGCTTGATCAGCAGGGCGGCGGTGACGCCGCGCTGATCGTGCTCGATCAGGTTCAGGTAGCTGGCGGAGATGCCGAGCCGTGCCGCCAGCGCCTGCTGGGTCAGGTTCTGCTCCTGCCGCAGCCGGCGGAGCGTGCGCCCGATCAGGGGACGGGCCATCTTTACAGCCTTTACAAATTTACCGGCTTAACAGTGAAGGCAGCCACTGTGTTGCCAGGGATATGGCAGATTGGAGGGTGAACTTCGCGGCCGCAATGTGAATTATTGACGCATGGCCGATCGGCCGAAAGACGATCAGGAGAGACAGCATGCGTCCGACCCCGAGCCCCCTTTTCGCACCGGATGGCAGTGCCGCCGGCAGCCCCGCGGGCGGCGACCGCTTCGCCGGAATCCGCCGCGACTACAGCCCGGCCGATGTCGAGCGGCTGGCGGGCTCCTTCCGCGTCCGGCACACGCTGGCCGAGATGGGGGCGAAGCGGCTGTGGCAGCTTCTGCACAGCGAGCCCTATGTGAACACGCTGGGCGCGCTGACCGGCAACCAGGCGCTGCAGCAGGTGAAGGCGGGACTGAAGGCGATCTACCTCTCCGGCTGGCAGGTGGCGGCGGACGCCAACACCGCCTCCACCATGTATCCCGACCAGTCGCTCTATCCGGTGAACTCGGTGCCGCAGGTGGTGACGCGCATCAACAACGCGCTGCGCCGCGCCGACCAGATCGCGCACATGGAGCGGCTGCAGGGCAAGGCCGAGGACGACACGACCTGGATGGCGCCGGTCATCGCCGATGCCGAGGCCGGCTTCGGCGGCGCGCTGAATGCCTATGAGCTGATGCGCGCGATGATCGAGGCGGGTGCCGCCGGCGTGCATTTCGAGGACCAGCTGGCCAGCGAGAAGAAGTGCGGACATCTTGGCGGCAAGGTCCTGGTGCCGATCAGCCAGCATATCCGCACGCTGAACGCCGCGCGCCTGGCGGCCGATGTGGAGGGCGTGCCAACCGTCCTGCTCTGCCGCACCGATGCCGAGAGCGCGCAGCTCCTGACCGCCGATATCGACGAGCGTGACCGCCCCTTCATCAGCGGCGAGCGCACCGCCGAGGGCTTCTTCCGCATCAAGCCGGGCGTCGGCAAGGAGTACGCCATCGCCCGCAGCCTGGCCTACGCCCCCTATGCCGACCTGCTGTGGTGGGAGACATCGGACCCGGATCTCGACGACGCCCGAGCCTTCGCCGAGGCCATTCACAAGGAGTTCCCCGGCAAGCTCCTGGCCTACAACTGCTCGCCGAGCTTCAACTGGAAGCGCAAGATGGGCGATGCCGCCGCGGCGCAGTTCCAGCGCGAGATCGGCGCCATGGGCTACAAGTTCCAGTTCATCACCCTCGCCGGCTTCCACAGCCTGAACTATTCGATGTTCCAGCTCGCCAAGGGCTACAAGGAGCGCGGCATGGGCGCCTATTCCGAGCTGCAGCAGGCCGAGTTCGCTGCCGAGGCCGATGGCTACACCGCGACGCGCCACCAGCGCGAGGTCGGCGTCAGCTACTTCGACGCCGTCGCCACCGCCGCCTCGGGCGGTGCCTCCAGCACGACCGCCATGGCGCACAGCACCGAGACGGCGCAGTTCCATGACGAGACGAGCCACGCCACCCCGGCGATGGCCAAGTAACCGACAACGCCAGACAGGGACGCACGACCATGACGCACAGTGACGATTTCGACGACGGCCTGGTGCACAGCCATGGCTGGGCGACCGAGCCGGCCATCCCGCCCTCGCTGCACGGGCTGAAGGCGCCGCCCCAGGCCAGCTCGATCCCGACGCCGAGCACCGCCTATCACGACGACAAGCTGGAGGGCTGACCGCGACGGGGCGGGCGCGGGATCGCGCCTTCCCCTCCTTCCGGCCACGGCATGGCGGGCGCCCCCGGGCGCCCGTTGCTATTCCCCGCCGAGCAGGCCGGTGACGACGCCCACCGTGCCGGCGACGATCACGGCGTTGAAGACATAGGCGATGATGCTGTGCAGCGTGGCGATGCGGCGGATCGCCGCGGAATGCGTGTCCACATCCGTCACGCCGTTCGTCGTGCCGATGCTGAAGGACATGTAGAGGAACTCGGAGAAGGGTGGGTCGTCCTCACCGCCATGGAAGCGGATGCCGCCGCCGCTGAGCCAGAATTCCCGCGCGTAGTCCTGCGCGAAGAGAGTGTGGACGTAGAACCAGGAGAGCGCCACCGTCACCATGCCGAAGGCCGGCACGCCGCCGGCGCTTGTCGCCGCGTCGAGCCCGACGCCCGCCACCGAGGTGGCGGCGGCGAACAGGGAGAGCGTCAGCACCATGGTGCGCCGCTCGTCCGTCACCTCGGCATGGCGGCGCATCGCCTCGGGCCCGGCCGACCAGAGGCGGCGGAACAGCAGGGCCAGATGCACGGCCACCAGCACGCACCAGCCGGCCAGCGCCGCATGCAGCCAGCGCAGGCCATAGGCATAGGCCAGCCCCCCGCCCAGAAGGCCGGCCAGCAGCGACAGCGTGCTGATCCTCTGCCGGCCCGGCCAACCGGTCACGCGGCGCGCCTCACGCCGTCAGGGCGCGCGCGAAGACCGCCGGATCGACATTGCCCCCGCTCAGCACCACGCCGACCGTGCGGCCACGCGCCGGGATCCGCCCGGCCAGCACGGCGGCCAGCGCCACGGCGCCGCCCGGCTCCACCACGACCTTGAGCGCCTCGAAGGCGAAGCGCATGGCGCGGAACACCTCCGCCTCCGACACCGCCACGCCGCCCGTCAGGCGCGCCCGGTTGACCGCGAAGGTCAGCTCGCCCGGCGCCAGGGACAACAGCGAATCGCAGAGCAGGGAGCCCTGGCCGTCCGCCGAAAGGCGTTCGCCGGCGGCCAGGGAGCGCCGGGTGTCGTCCCAGCCCTCCGGCTCCACCGCCCAGACCTGCGTGCCGGGCGAGGCGCCCTCGGCCGCCAGGGCGCAGCCGGCCACCAGTCCGCCGCCGCCGGTGCAGACGGCCAGCGCATCCAGCGTCAGCCCGGCGGCGCGGGCATCCTCGATCAGCTCCAGCGCCACGCTGCCCTGGCCGGCGATGACATCGGGGTGGTCGAAGGGGGGGACCAGGGTGCGGCCGGTCCGCCGCGCCAGCTCCAGCGCCAGGGCGTTGCGGTCGGTGCCGGCGCGGTCGAAGAAGGTGATCTCGGCGCCCCAGCGGCGCGTGCTCTCCACCTTGATGGTGGGCGCGTCCCGCGGCATCGCGATCAGGGCCGAGAGACCCTCGGCCGCCGCCGCGCAGGCCACCGCCTGGCCGTGATTGCCGGAGGAATGCGTGACCACCCCCGCGGCGCGCTGCTCGGGCGACAGGCGCAGGATGGCGTTCGTGGCGCCGCGGAGCTTGAAGCTGCCGGTGCGCTGCAGCGGCTCCGGCTTCACCAGGACAGTCCCGCCGGCCAGCTCGTCCAGCAGCGGGTGCCGCAGCATCGGCGTGCGAAGAAGGCGGCCCCGCAGCCGCGCGGCGGCGGCGAGGACATCGGCATGGGCGGGCGGCGTCAGGGCGTTCATCTCAGGACCTCGGTGCGGGGCGTAGGAACGTAGCCTCGCCTTCCGCACCCGCGCCGGCAAGCCCGCCAGATGGCGCGGGGACACGCCCCGGCGGCCGACGCCCCTCGGGCGCCCCCTGCCGGCGGGGGCCGGGCGGGAGGTGGGCCCCCGGCGCGTCCACAACCAGGGAACCGTTGCCATGCGTGCGCGGGGATGCGTAACCTCTCGCCTGCAACGAGTGGCCATAAGGCCCGTGGCGGACATCACCGCCCGTTCAAGGAGGTTACCGAATGGAAGGCAACGGGATTTCCCGCCGCACGGTGCTGCGCGCCAGTGCGCTCGGCGCGGCGGCGAGCACCCTCCCCCTGGTCAATGTGCATGGACAGAGTTCCGGCGGCAAACTCGCCCTGGGCCTCTGGGACCATTGGGTGCCCGCTGGCAACGACGCCATGCGCAAGCTCGTCATGGACTGGGGGCAGAAGAACAGGGTCGAGATCCAGCTCGACTTCATCACCTCGGTCGGCAACAAGAACCTGCTGACCATCGCCGCCGAATCCCAGGCGAAGCAGGGCCATGACGTGCTCTCCTTCCCGACCTGGGAGGTGCACTCCAAGGCCGACCTGCTCGAGCCCATGGACGACATCATGGGCCGCCTGTCCGAGAAGTACGGCGCGCTGAACCCGATCACCGAGTATCTGGCCAAGGTCGAGGGCAAGTGGCGCGCCGTCCCCGCCATCTCCGGCTCGCAGAACAAGCCGGCCCTCGGCCGCATCGACCTGCTGAAGCAGCATGCCGGCATCGACATCCAGGCCATGTATCCGGCCAGCGCGACGGCAAGCCCCGAGGCCGCCAACTGGAACTGGGACACGTTCCTGAAGGCCGCCGAGGGCACGCACAAGGCGGGGGTTCCCTTCGGCCTGGCGGTCGGGCAGTTCACCGATGCCACCGACTGGATCGGCAGCATGTTCCGCTCCTTCGGCGCCGAGCTGGTGAACAGCAAGGGCGACATCACCGCCAAGTCGGACAATGTCCGAAAGGTTCTGGAATACGCCAAGCAGCTCTGCGCCTTCCTGCCGGGCGATGTCTTCTCCTGGGACGATGCCTCCAACAACCGGGCGCTGATCTCCGGCAAGTCGGCGCTGATCTTCAACCCGCCCTCCGCCTGGTCGGTGGCCAAGCGCGACGCGCCGCAGGTGGCCGAGCATTGCTGGACCTTCCCGGCACCGGCCGGATCGCAGGGGCGCTACACCCCCTACCTGCCCTATTTCTGGGGGGTCTGGAGCTTCAGCCGCAACAAGGGCGCGGGCAAGGCGCTGATCGAGTATCTGAGCCAGCGCGAACAGGCCGAGACCATGGTGGCCGCCAGCAACGGCTACGACATCCCGCCCTTCACCAGCATGACCGACTTCAGGACCTGGGAGACGGAAGGGCCGCCGGCCGGCGTGGTGTTCAACTACCCGGTCAAGCCACAGCACAACGCGCAGCAGTTCATCGCCTGCTACCCGGCGCCGCCGGAGATCGCGGTGCAGATGTACAACCAGGGCATCCAGGCCAAGATGATCGCCCGCGTGGTGCAGAACAACGAGGCGCCGGACCGCGCCATCGCCTGGGCCGAACGCGAGCTGGAGGGCTTCAAGCGGGGCTGAGGGCCGCCGCCTGAACCATGGCGGGCGCGCGGGCCCTCCCGCGCGCCTCGCATCTCATCGTCCTGACACCGAGGGAATCCGGCATGTCCCAGGGCACGCTTTCCGCCTCCATCGCGCCGGGCAGCACCGCGCCGCCCCGCAACAGCGCGATGCGCCGCCTGTCGCGGCGCAATTCCACCGTCGCCTTCCTGCTCACCCTGCCGCTGATCCTGCTGATCCTCGGCCTCGTCGTCTATCCCTTCCTCTACGCCATCTATCTCTCCATGCTGAACAAGCGCATGACGCGCTTCGTCGGCTGGGAGAACTTCACCTTCCTGTTCGGGCGGGAGACCTTCTGGAACGTCGTGTTCCAGTCGGTGCTCTTCGCCGTCTCCGCCGTGCTGCTCAAGGCGCTGATCGGCTTCATCCTGGCGCATGTGCTGCACGCCCTGCCCTCCAAGGGCCAGCGCAAGTGGCGCGGCATGCTGCTGGTGCCCTGGGTCATCCCGCCCGCCATCTCGACGCTGGCCTGGTGGTGGCTGTTCGATCCCTCCTACTCCGCCTTCAACTGGGCGCTGGCGGGAATCGGCGTCGATCCCGTGCCCTGGCTCGGCGCCACAGGATGGGCGCGCTTCTCGGTGATCCTGGTCAATGTCTGGTACGGTTCGCCCTTCTTCATGATCATGTATCTGGCGGCGCTGAAGTCCGTGCCCGATCAGCTCTACGAGGCGGCGGCGATCGATGGCGCCACCGGATGGCAGAAGCTGCGCTTCGTGACCTTCCCGATGATGCGCAACATCATCTCGATCACCGTGCTGTTCAGCCTGATCGTCACCTTCGCCAATTTCGACATCGTCCGCATCCTGACCAATGGCGGGCCGCAGGACAGCACGCATGTCTTCGCGACCTATGCCTTCCAGGTCGGCATCCAGTCGGGCGACATCCCGCTCGGCGCCACGGTCAGCCTGTTCATGTTTCCCCTGCTGGCGGTCTTCGCCATCCTCACCCTGCGCGGCGTGAACAAGCGGACGAAGGAAATGACCTGAGATGAGCAGTACCACCGCCGCCTCCTTCACCCCCGCCGAGACGAGGCATGGCAGCCTGAAGCGTGAGCGCCGCTGGGCGATGATCGGCGCCTATGTCGCGCTGGCGGTCTTCGTCATCTTCTTCATGACGCCGCCCTTCCACATGCTGATGACCAGCCTGAAGAGCTCGGGCGAGATCGCCGACCTGTCGGGCAATCCCTGGATCGTCAGCGCGCCGACGCTGCAGAACTACTGGGAACTGCTGACCCAGGGGAACTATCTGATCCATTTCAAGAACTCGATCATCGTCACGGTCAGCACCGTGCTGATCAGCATGGTGATCTCGACGCTGGCGGCCTTCGCCCTGGCGCGGATGAAGTTCTGGGGCAGCGCGACGCTCGCCACGGGCGTCTTCCTCACCTACCTGGTGCCGGAGACGCTGCTCTTCATCCCGATGTTCCAGATCATCGGTGGCCTTGGCCTCTACAACAACCTCTGGGCCATGGTGCTGATCTTCCCGACGCTGACGGTGCCGTTCTGCACCTGGATCATGATCGGCTACTTCGCCTCGATCCCGAAGGAGCTGGACGAGGCGGCGCTGATCGACGGTGCCGGCCACCTGCAGATGCTGTGGAAGATCTTCATCCCCGTCGCCCTGCCGGGCATCCTGGCGGCGATGATCTTCGCCTTCACGGTGTCCTGGGCGGCTTTCATCTATCCGATCGCCTTCCTGGTCAGCTCCGACCAGATGGTGCTGACGGTGGGCATCGTCTCCGACCTGATCCGGGCGGACACCTTCCAGTGGGGCAAGATCATGGCGGGCGCCCTGATGGCCGCCTTGCCGCCCCTGCTCGTCTATGCCTTCCTCATGGACTACTACATCGCGGGCCTGACGGCCGGCGCGACCAAGGGCTGAGGGGAGAGAACGAAGAATGGCGCAGGTAACACTCCGCAAGGTGGTCAAGGCCTATGAGGGCGGCGTGCAGGCCGTGAAGGGCATCGACCTCGACATCGCGGACCACGAGTTCGTCGTCCTCGTCGGCCCTTCCGGCTGCGGCAAATCCACCACGCTGCGGATGATCGCCGGGCTGGAGGAGATCTCGGACGGCGAGATCGCCATCGGCGGCAAGGTCATCAACGACGTGCCGCCGCGCGACCGGGACATCGCCATGGTGTTCCAGAACTACGCCCTCTATCCGCACATGACGGTGTTCGACAACATGGCCTTCGGGCTCATGCTGCGGAAGTTCCCGAAGGAGGAGATCAAGCGCCGCGTCGACAACGCCGCGCGCATCCTCGACATCACGCCGCTGCTGCTGCGCAAGCCCAAGGCGCTCTCGGGCGGGCAGCGGCAGCGCGTGGCCATGGGCCGCGCCATCGTGCGCGATCCCAAGGTGTTCCTCTTCGATGAGCCGCTGTCCAACCTCGACGCCAAGCTGCGCGTGCAGATGCGCACCGAGATCAAGAAGGTGCACCAGACGGTCAAGACCACGACCATCTACGTCACGCACGACCAGGTGGAGGCGATGACGCTGGCCGACCGCGTGGTGGTGATGAACGGCGGCATCATCGAGCAGGTCGGCCCGCCGCAGGAGCTCTACCACAACCCGGCCACGCGCTTCGTCGCGGGCTTCATTGGCAGCCCGGCGATGAACTTCATCCCCGGCCGGCTGGAGAACGGGTCCGGCGCGCTGCGCGTCCATCTGCCGGGCGACATCGTGCTGCCGGTGCCGGCCGAGCGCACGGCGCGCTACAGCAACCTGGCCGGGCGCGAGATCATCTTCGGCATCCGCCCGGAGCACCTGACCGAGGCGAAGAACCTCGACCGGCCGCATGTCGCGCCCATGACGGCGACGCCGGAAGTGACCGAACCCATGGGCATGGAGACCCTGGTGCACTTCAAGATGCAGGGGGCCGAGATCTGCGGCCGCGTCGATCCCAATGCCCCGGCGGCGCCGGGACAGCCGCTGCCGATGGCCGTGGACATGAGCAACATGCACATTCTCGACCCGCAGACGGGGCGCGTCCTGTGAGCCGCACCGCCTGGGTCACCGGCGCCGGCTCCGGGATCGGCCGCGCCGTCGCCATCGCGCTGGGCCAGGCAGGCTACCGCCTCGCCCTCACCGGCCGGCGCGAGGCGCCGCTGCGCGAGACCGCCGGGCTCGCCGGGCAGGAGGCGCTGATCCTGCCCGCCGACCTGACCGACGCGGCGGCGGTCGATGCCGCGGCGCGGCGCGTCGCCGAGGCGCTCGGTGGCCCCGACCTCCTGGTGAACAACGCCGGCAGCAACGTGCCGCGCCGGCACTGGCACCAGCTCGGCGCCGCCGATGCCGCCCTGCTGGTGAACGCCAATCTCACCGCGCCCTTCCTCACCAGCATCGCCGTGCTGCCGGCGATGAAGGCGCGCGGCGGCGGGCTGATCGTGCAGATCGCCTCGATGGCCGGCAAGGGCACCTCCGCCGTCTCCGGCCCGGGCTACATCGCGGCGAAGACGGGCTTCGTCGCGCTCTCCGCCTCGCTGAACGCGGAGAACGGCATCCACAACATCCGTTCCACCTGCATCTGCCCGGGCGAGGTGGTGACGCCGATCCTGGACAAGCGCCCCGTCCCCGTCTCCGACGAGGAGCGGGCGCGCATGCTGCAGCCGGAGGATCTGGCGGCGGCGGTACTCTTCGTCGCCAACCTGCCCGAACGCGTCTGCATCAACGAGATGCTCGTGACACCGACCTGGAACCGGTTCCAGGCGGCCGAGGCGCAGAAGGTCGCGGCGATGCCCTGAGAGGCCCAAGGGGAACGCCCAGGGGGAAGGAAGGGCGCGGGGCCCCGCTTTCCCCTCCGGTGCCGCTTGTCATCCTGGCCAGCTGGGGCATGCTGGGGCGCAACAGAAACGCTCCGAGGAACGCTTGCCCATGGATGCCCAGCCCCCCGTCCTGATCGCCGCCGAGACGCTGGAGAAGCTGGTGACGGACATCTTCGTCGCCGCCGGCGGTTCGGCCGAGGAGTCGGCGAACATCGCGCAGCATCTTCTGGGCGCCAACCTTGCCGGGCATGACAGCCACGGCGTCGCCCGCGTGCCGCGCTATATCGACTGGCTGCGCAGTGGCGACATGTATTTCGGCCGCACGGTGAAGGTGGTCACGGATGGCGGCGCCTTCGCCCTGCTGGACGCCGATTACGGCTTCGGCCAGACGGTGGCGCGGCAGGCCACCGAGCTGGGCATCGCCCGCGCCCGGCAGCACGGCGCCGCCGTCATCGCGCTCCGCAACGCCGGGCATGTCGGCCGCATCGGTCATTATGCCGAGATGGCGCTCGGGGCGGGGCTGGTGTCGGTGCACCTCGTCAATGTCGCCGGCTCCACCCTGGTCGCGCCCTTCGGCGGCGTGGACCGGCGCTTCTCCACCGCCCCCATCGCCATCGGCGCGCCGGTCGAGGGGCGGCCCGTGGTGCTCGACTTCGCCACCTCGCGCGTCGCCGAAGGCAAGGTGCTGGTCGCCTCCAATGGCGGCAAGGAGCTGCCGCCGGACGCGCTGATCGAGCCGGACGGCCGCCTCACCGGCGATCCGCATACCCTCTATGGCGACTATCCGCCGGTCGGGCCGCGCAATCCCGCCGGCGGCGCGGGCGCCATCCGCGCCTTCGGCGACCACAAGGGCTCGGGCCTGGCGCTGATGTGCGAGTTGCTGGCGGGCGCCTTCACCGCCGGCGGCTGCGCCGGCCCGCTGCCGCCCGGCCATCGCGGCCGCATCACCAACGGCATGCTGTCCATCTACCTCTCCCCGGCGCATTTCGGCACCGAGGCGGAGTTCCAGCGCATGGCGAAGGAGTATGTGGCGTGGGTGGCGGAAAGCCGCCCCGCCACGCCGGGGGGGCAGGTGCTGCTGCCGGGTGAGCCGGAGGCTCGCAGCCGCGCCGAACGGCTGGACAAGGGCGTGCCGCTCCAGCCGGACACCTGGACCGGCATCCTGCAGACGGCCGCCTCCCTCGGCATCCCCGCCCCCGTCTGACGGTTCGCGCGCCTGGAGGGAAGGAGCGTCCGGCCGGGTAAGCCTTACCCGGCCCGCGCTGGCCCTAGGACCCGCGCGGCGGCTTGCTGAAAGGGTCGAGGCCCCGCGCCACCGGGGGCTGCCAGGTGCGCGAATCCGGCGTGCGGCCGCTCTGGGTGGTGCCGATGAAGGAGCCGCCGGTGCCGCCGCTCCAGCCGGTCGATCCCGAATTGCCCGGCGCCGTGGCGTCGCCGCGCCCCTGCGCCGGCGGCGTGGCGGGGCTGACCTCCTGGCTGGCGCCGCCCGCCTGCCCCCCATCCTGTCCCGCGCCCTGCCCTGCGCCCTGTCCTGCGCCCTGTCCCTGGGCCAGCACGGGAGTCGCCAGGGCGAGGGCCACCGGGAAGGCCAGCGCCAGCCGCCGCATCCATCCGCTTCGCATCGGAGCCTCCTCTTGTTCGGCCGGCCGGGCCAGGGGCGCCGGGGCCGGGGTTTCGCGCCTCGACCGGGCCGGGCGCGGCGACGTCACGCCACCACCACCTGCGGCGGGCCCTCGGCGGCCGTGCCGATCCGCCGGGCCAGGGGATAGCCTTCGCCGCGGATTCGGGCCAGCACGGACTCGGCGGCCTCCTCGGCGCAGGCGATGAGCAGGCCGCCGGAGGTCTGCGGATCGGTCAGCAGCAGGCGCTGCCAGTCCGGGCATTCGGGCGGCAGAACCACCTCGGCGCCATAGCTCTGCCAGTTGCGCTGCGAGGCACCCGTGACGAAGCCCTGCCGCGCCAGAGCGGCGGCCTCGGCCAGCAGGGGCACGGCATCGCGCGCGATCGTCAGCGTCAGGCCCGAGCCCCGCGCCATCTCCAGCGCGTGGCCGAGCAGGCCGAAGCCGGTCACGTCGGTAACGCCATGCACAGACGGCTCCGTGGCCAGGCTGGCGCCGACCCGGTTGAGCAGGGTGGTGGAGGCGATCATCTCGGCATAGGCGGCCTCGGGCAGGGCGCCGCGCTTGATCGCCGCCGAATAGATGCCGACCCCGATCCCCTTGGTCAGGATCAGGGCGTCCCCCGCCCTCGCCCCGGTGTTGCGCCGCACCTGATCCGGCCGCCCGAGGCCGATCACCGCCAGGCCGTAGATCGGCTCCGGCGCGTCGATGGAATGGCCACCCGCCACCGGAATGCCGGCCTCCGCGCAGATGGCGGCGCCCCCCGCGAGGATGCGCCGCACCGTCTCCGGGCTCAGCTTGCCCACCGGCATGCCCAGGATCGCCAGCGCCATGATGGGCCGCCCCCCCATGGCATAGATGTCGGAGATGGCGTTGGTGGCGGCGATGCGGCCGAAGTCGAAGGGATCATCCACCATCGGCATGAAGAAGTCGGTGGTGGCCATCACGGCGAGATGGTCATCCACCTGCCAGACGGCGGCATCATCGGCCGTCTCGGCGCCGACCAGGAGCTGGCTGAATGTGCCGGCCGCCGGCATCTCCGCCAGCAGCTCCCGCAGCACCGCGGGCGCCAGCTTGCAGCCGCAGCCGCCGCCATGCGCCAGTTCCGTCAGCCGCGGTGCCTGATCCTGCATCTCGCCTCGCTCCTCCACCCTCGTTCCCCTGGAAGATGGGTGATCCCGGCCCGGCTGGAAAGTGGGCCGGGCGAGGCGGGCCTCCGCCTCCCCGTCGCAGGGCGATCGAAGGGCCGCCCGCGCCCGCCTCAGCCGGCGAGCGACAGGATCTCCTCCGCCCGCCGCACCACCGGCAGATCCACCATGCGTCCATCGAGCTGGAAGGCGCCCCGGCCCTCGGCCCGCGCGGCGCGGTCGCCCTCCACCACCCGCCGCGCCCAGTCGATCTCCTGCGGCGTCGGCGCGAAGGCCTCGTTCAGCGGCGCCACCTGCGAGGGATGCACGATCAGCGCGCCGCGGAAGCCCATGCGCCGGGCCTGGCGCGCCATCTCCGCGAAGGCGTCGAGATCGTCATAGGCGCCGATGCTGCCGACGAAGCCGAGCGGCAGGATGCCGGCGGCGCGCGCCGCGCAGAGCACGGCGTAGTTCGGCGTGAACAGCGCGTCCGGCCCGGGCACGCCGCCGATCGCGGCGGAATAGTCCTCCGGCCCCAGCGTCATGGCGGCCACGCGCGGATGCGCGGCGGCGATGGCGGGCAGGCCGAAGATCGCGCCCGGTGTCTCGATCTGCAGCACCAGGCGGATGCCGCCCGGCGGCAGGCCGCGCTCCGCCTCCAGCTCGGTGACGGCCTCCGCCACCTCGCGCACGAAGCCCGGCTCCTCCACCTTGGGCAGGACCAGCGCGGCGAGGCCCGGCTGCACGGCCGCCTCCAGATCGGCGCCGATCTGGCGCAGGCTGTGGTTGACCCGCACCATGGCCGCCGTGCCGTTGCGGGCGATGCCGGCGATGGAGGCCGCCAGGCTGCCACGCGCCGCCGGCTTCTCCGCCGCCGGCACGGCATCCTCCAGATCCAGGATCACGCCGTCCGCGCCGCGCTCATGGGCGCGGGCGACGAATCGCCCGACATGCGCCGGCACGAAGAGCAGGGAGCGCCAGCGTGGCGGGGGAGCGGTTCGGGTCATCGGATCTGGTCACCTCTGCGGTCCGGGCGCGGGGCCCCGAGCACGGCGGGGCCCAGGGCCGGCGCGGCGGGCGGGTGCCCGCCGACATCCTGTTCACGGCCGCGAAGCCTGCCACGACGCGGCGTCAGGGCAAAGGCCGGCGGGGAAGGTCGGGCCGGCCGCCGCAACGGTTTCGAATTGACACAGACATGGGGCGTCAACGACCCTTCGCGCAAGGCAAGACCCGCGCCGGACGCGGGCGTCCAGGGAGAAAGCCGCACCATGTCGATGCCCCTCCTGCCGCGCCGGGCGCTTCCCGCGGCGCTGGCCGGCCTCCTGGCCGCGCCGACCGTCGCGCGGGCGCAGTCCTGGCCCGCCCGCCCCCTGACCATCGTCGTGCCCTGGGCGGCGGGCGGCGGCGCCGACACCGTGACGCGCGTCCTCGCCGCCGGGCTGGAGCAGGAGGTGCGCACGCCGGTCAATGTGGTCAACCGCACCGGCGGCAATGGCGTGGTCGGCCACACCGCCATCCTCACGGCGCGGCCGGACGGCTACACGATCGGCCTCGCCACCTCCGAGATCTCCTACTTCCGCACCCTCGGCATGGCCGAGATCTCGCCCGACAGCTTCGACATCCTCTCCCGCGTCGCCACCCTGCCGGCCGGTGTCACGGTGAAGGGCGACGGACCCTGGCGCAGCGTGCAGGATGTCCTGGCCGCCATCCGCGACGGCCGGCGCGGGCAGTACACCGCCTCGGGCGCGGGCGTCGGCGGCGCCTGGCACATCGCGCTCGCCGGCATGCTGCGCGCCGCCGGCATGGAGGTGAACGCGGTGCGCTGGGTGCCCTCCCAGGGCGGCGCGCCGGCCATGCAGGACGTGGTGGCCGGCGGCATCGGCATGGCCACATGCTCGCCGATCGAGGGCAAGGGGCTGATCGATGGCGGCCAGGCACGCTGCCTCGCGGTGATGGGCGGCGAGCGCCTGGCCATGCTGCCGGCCGTGCCCAGCCTGCGGGAATCCGGCCTCGACTGGACCTTCGAGAACTGGTTCGCCCTGGTGGCGCCGCGCGGCCTGCCGGAGGACGTGCATCGGCCGATGCGCGAGGCGCTGGGCCGCGCCCATGCCCGGCCCGAGGTGCGGGAGGCGCTCCGCCAGCGCGGCATCGTGCCGGTCTGGGAATCCGCCGAGGCGGCGGACGGCTTCGCCCGCGACTATGCGCGCACCGCCGCCGACCTGCTCGGCGCGCTCGGTCTGGCCAGGGGCTGAAGCCGGATCATGGGCGGGGAGAATCCCTGGGACGGCGCGATCGTCGATGCGCATCAGCACTTCTGGGAGCCGGAGCACGGCCGCAATCCCTGGCTGGCGCCGGAGGCCGCGATCCCCTTCCGCTACGGCGACTACAGCGCCCTCAAGCGCCGCTACCTGCCGGAGGACTACCGCCGCGACGCCGCCGGGCATGAGATCGTCGAGACCGTCTATGTCGAGACCGAGTGGGATCCGGCGGACGGTCCGGGCGAGACGCGCTACGCCGCGGCGCTGGCGGAACGCCACGGCCTGCCCAACGCCATCGTCGCCCAGGCCTGGCTGGACCGGCCGGATGCCGCGGCGCTGCTGGCCCGGCAGGCGGAGTGCCCGCTGGTGCGCGGCGTGCGCCACAAGCCCGGCGGCCCGGCCAGCCCGGCCGAGCGGGGCGCGCGGCGCACGCTGATGTCGGACCCCGCATGGCGGCGCGGCTATGAGCGGCTGGCGCGGCACGGGCTGCATTTCGACCTGCAGACACCCTGGTGGAACCTGCCCGAGGCGGTGGCCCTGGCGCGCGACTTCCCGGAGACGCTGATCATCCTGAACCATGCCGGCCTGCCCGCCGCGCGCGACGCGGATTCGCTGCGCCGCTGGCGCGAGGCGATGGCCGGCTTCGCCGAATGCCCGAACGCGCGGGTGAAGATCTCCGGCCTCGGCCTGCCGGGCCGCCCCTGGCGTGCCGTCGAGAACCGCTGGATCGTGCTGGAGACAGTGTATCTCTTCGGCCCGGAGCGGGCGATGTTCGCCAGCAACTTCCCGGTCGACAGCCTCTGCGGCAGCCTCGACAGCATCCTCTCCGGCTTCAAGTCGATCACGGCCTGCCTGCCGCGCGCCGCCCAGGCCCTGCTGTTCCGCGACACCGCGCGCGCCGTCTACCGCACCGGCGGAACGGCGCCATGAGCGCGCCGCGCCTGGGCTTCATCGGCATCGGCATCATGGGCGAGGCCATGGTGCTGCGGCTGCTGGAAAGCGGCTTCCCGGTCACCGCCTGGAACCGCGAGCCGGAGCGGCTGGAGGCCGTCCTGCCGCAAGGCGCCGTGGCGGCGGAGTCGCCCGCGGCCGTGGCGGCGGCGAGCGACATCCTGCTGCTTTGCGTGCTGCACACCGATGCCGTGCGCGAGGTGGTCTTCGGGCCGGGCGGCATCGCCACCGCCAGGGCGCCGGCGGGCGGCGTGCTGATCGACCATTCCACCATCGAGCCCGCGGCGACGCGCGGGATGGCGGAGCGGCTGGCGCGCGAGGCCGGCTGGGGCTGGGTGGACGCGCCGGTCTCCGGCGGGCCGCAGGCGGCGCGCGAGGGGCGGCTCACCATCATGGCCGGCGGCGCGGAGACGGATGTCGCGCGCGCCGCGCCCGTGCTGGCGGCGCTCGGCGCGCGGGTGACGCATCTGGGCCCCAGCGGCGCCGGGCAGACGGCCAAGGTGCTGAACCAGGCCATCGTGGGCGCCGGCTATGTCGCGATGGCGGAGGCCCTGGCCCTGGCGGAGGCCGCCGGCCTGGACGCCGACGCCCTGCCCGCCGCCCTGGCCGGCGGCCATGCCGATGGAAGCATGCTGCAGCGCATCTTCCCGCAGATGCGACAACGCGCCTTCGAACCGCCGGCCGGCCGCGCGCGGCAGATGCTGAAGGACCTCGACGCGGTGCTGGCCTTCGCGCGCGAGCACGGCGTGGCGCTGCCGCTGGTCGAGGCCGCGACGGCGCGCTTCGCGGAACACGTGGCGCGCGGCGAGGGCATGAGCGACACCGCCTCTGTGATCCGGCTCTATCGCCCCGACCCGCCCGGCTGACTCCGCCCGCTGACATCGGCGCGCTTGACCGCCTCGTTGAAGCGCCGACACAATCCGTACCGCCGACGGATGCTGGAACCTGGCGCGCAAGCCCGGCCCGCCGTTGTGGGAAGGAAGGGGACGATCCATTGCAGCTTTCCGACAAGGTGACCGGCGCCCTGCTGATCGCGCTGGGCGGCGTCACGGCCTATGGCGCGTCCCTGCAACCTGGCGTGCCGGGCCAGGATGTGGGGCCGAGCGTCTTTCCGGCCGTCATCGGCCTCGGGCTGATGGGATGCGGCGCCATGATCGCCTTCGGCGTCGGCCACAGCTTCGAGGCGCCGGACGACACCATTCCGGCCGAACCGGGCGAGACGGTGCCGCGGCCGCCGCGCTTCGCCGAATGGCGGGCCTTTCTAGCGCCGCTGCTGCTGGTCTTCTACGTGCTGGTCTCGGAGACCCTCGGCTTCCTGATCACCGCGGCGATCTGCATCCTGGTGATGACCCGCGCCCTCGGCGGAAGCTGGCGGCTCGCCGTGGCGCTGGCCCTGCTCGGCCCCGTGGGCCTGCATCTGGCCTTCTACGAGCTGCTGCGCGTGCCGCTGCCCGACGGCCTGCTGGCGCTGCCCTGGTGACGCCATGAGCGACCTGATCGACGGCTTCATCATGGTCGGACAGATGGATGTGCTGGTCGCCATCCTTCTGTCCGCCATCTACGGCCTGGTGGTGGGCTCGCTGCCGGGCCTTTCCGCCACCATGGCGACGGCGCTGCTGGTGCCGGTCACCTTCTATCTCTCACCGATCGCGGCGGTGGCGACCATCATCTCCGCCTCGGCCATGGCGATCTTCTCCGGCGACATCCCGGGCTGCCTGCTGCGCATCCCCGGCACGCCGGCCTCGGCCGCCTATACCGACGAGGCCTATGCCATGACCCGCAAGGGCCAGGCGGAGATGGCGCTCGGCATCGGCCTGTGGTTCAGCGCCATCGGCGGCATCGTCGGCACGCTGTCGCTGATGGTGATGGCGCCGGCGCTGGCCGAGGTGGCGCTGAACTTCTCCTCCTTCGAGTATTTCTGGCTCGCCGTCCTCGGCCTGATGTGCGCGACACTGGTCGCGCGCTCCTCGCCGGTGAAGGCCATCGCCTCGATGCTGCTCGGCCTGCTCTTCTCCTGCATCGGCATGGAGAATCCGGCCGGCGCGCCGCGCTTCACCTTCGGCATGACCGACCTGCTCGGCGGCATCGAGCCGCTGCCGGCGCTGGTGGGCGTCTTCGCGCTGTCGGAGGTGATGCGCGCGCTCGCCACCGCCGAGCCGCCGCCGCTGCCGCGCCGCAAGTTCGGCAGCATCCTGGCCGGGCAGTGGAGCCTGACCAGGAGGTTCCAGTGGCCGATGTGGCGCGGCAATGTCGTCGGCATCATCATCGGCGTGCTGCCGGGGGCGGGCGCCGACATGGCCGCCTGGGTCAGCTACGCCCTCTCCAAGCGCTTCTCGAAAACGCCGGAGAAATTCGGCACCGGCCATCCGGAAGGGCTGGTCGAGGCCGGCGCCAGCAACAATGCCTCGCTCGCCAGCGGCTGGGTGCCGGCGCTGCTCTTCGGCATCCCGGGCGACACCATCACCGCCATCGCCATCGGCGTGCTCTACATGAAGGGACTGAACCCCGGCCCGACGCTGTTCACCGAGCGGGCGTCGAGCATGTACGCGCTCTACATCATCTTCATCCTGGCCAATATCATCATGATCCCGCTCGGCATCCTGATGATCCACCTGGCGACGCGGGTGCTGCGCGCGCCCCGCGCCTCGATCATGCCGGTCATCCTGATGCTCTGCGCCATGGGCGCCTTCGCCACCGGCAACAACCTCTTCGCCATCCTGCTGGTCGGCTTCTTCGGCGTGCTGGGCTACATCATGGAGCGCAACGGCTACCCGGTGGCGGCGCTGGTCCTCGGCATCGTCATGGGCTCCATGGTGGAGCAGAGCTTCGTCACCTCGCTGATCAAGTCGGACAACAGCCTGCTGCCCTTCTTCGAGCGGCCGATCTCGGCCGTGCTGGCCACCATCACCCTCGCCGCCCTGCTCTGGCCGGTGGCCGCCTGGCTGATCCGCCGCCGGCGCCGCGCCCCGCGGCGCCCCGCTCCGCAGGGCGGCTGAACCGGCCGATCCACCGCCGCGCGGGCCAGGCTTCATCCTGGCTGGCGCGGCGTTTCACGCCTATGATCGCCATGAACCGGCAGTCATGCCGGAGCAAGCCTGACGACAGGAAAGACACGTCCATGACACCGATCTCCCGCCGCGGCGTGCTGCTGGGCGCCGCCGCCCTTCCCCTCGCCGGCACGGCTTTGGCGCGCCCGGCCCTGGCGCAAACGCGCTATCCGGTGCGGCCCCTGCAGCTGATCTGCCCCTGGGGCGCCGGCGGCGGCACCGACGCCACGGCGCGCATCGTCGCCTCGCTGCTGGAGAGGGAGCTGGGGCAGCCGGTGAATGTCGTGAACCGCACGGGCGGCTCCGGCGTGGTCGGCCATGCCGCGATCAACGCCAGCAATCCCGATGGCTACACCATCGGCATCATCACCGTGGAGATCACGATGATGCACTGGCAGGGGCTGACGCCGCTGACCTATGCGGACTACACGCCGCTCGGCCTGGTGAACCGCGACGCGCCCGGCGTGCAGGTCAGCGCCAGCGCGCCCTACAAGGACATCAAGGCGCTCGCCGAGGCGATCAAGGCGGCGCCCCCCGGCAAGCTCAAGGCCTCCGGCACCGGACAGGGCGGCATCTGGCACCTCGCCCTGGTCGGCTGGCTGCAGGCCATGGGGCTGAAGCCCGACCATGTCCGCTGGGTGCCCTCGAACGGCGCGGCGCCGGGCATGCAGGACCTGGTGGCGGGCGGCATCGACATCGTGCCCTGCTCGATTCCCGAAGCGCGGGCCATGCTCGATGCCGGCCGCGCCCGCAGCCTCGCCATCATGGCGCCGCAGCGCGACCCGCTCTTCCCTGACATCCCGACCCTCAAGGAGAGCCTCGGCGTCGAGTACCAGACCGCCGTCTGGCGCGGCATCGGCGGCCCACCCAAGCTGCCGGCCGAGATCGCCGCGAAGCTGACCGCCGCGCTGGAGAAGGTGGCGAAGTCGGAGCAGTACGCCGAGTTCATGAAGTCGCGCGGCTTCGGCATGGACTGGGCCGATGGCGCCGGCTTCGGCAAGGTCATGGCCGAGACGGACAAGGCCATGGGCGAGGCGATGCGCGCGGCGGGGCTGGCCAAGAGCTGAGCCCGGGGAGAACGGGGCGGGCGCCGGGCTTGGCGCCCCGCTCCGCCTCTGCGACCCTGGCGCCCCGGCCGCCACGGAGTCCCGCTTGCTGATCGCCTATACCCAGCTCGCCACCGCCATGGCGCTGGTCGGCGCCAATGTGGCGGTGGCGAAGCTGCTGGCGGCGGCCCTGCCCATCGCCATGATCGCCGGGCTGCGCTGCCTGCTGGCCTGCCTCCTGCTCTGGCCGCTGGCCCGGCTCCGGGAAGGCGGCGCGCGGCCCTCCGGCCCGGTGCTGCGCAACCTGGCGGCGCAGGCCCTGCTGGGCACCCTGCTCTACAACGCCGCGCTGCTCTCCGGCCTGCGCCATACCTCGGCACTGGAGGCCGGGCTGGTGCTGGCCACCCTGCCGGCGGTGATCGCGCTGGGCTCCGCCCTCTGGCTGCGCGAGCGGCTCGCGCCCCGGCAATGGGCGGCCGCGCTCCTGGCCGCCTCCGGCATGGCGGCGATCACCCTGACGCGGATGGCGGAGGGGGACGGCGGAGACGGCAGCCTGCTCGGCAATGCCCTGGTCTTTCTCGCCGTCTGCGGTGAGGCCGCCTATGTGCTGCTGGCCAAGCGCATCGCCGGGCGGGTGCCGGTCCTGACCGCCAGTTTCTGGATGCAGGCCTTCAGCGCGCTGATGCTGCTGCCCTTCTGCCTGCCGGTGCTGGGCAGCGTGGCGGCGCTGGCGGTGCCGGAGACGGCGGGCCTGCTGGTCTTCCACAGCCTGACGGCCTCGGTGCTCTGCCTGCTGCTCTGGTATGCCGGGCTGCGCCGGGCGCCGGCCGGCGTCGCGGGCATCTTCACGGTCTTCCTGCCGGCGACGGCCGCGGTGGTGGCCGTCGCCCTGCTGGGCGAGGCCTTCCAGCCGCTGCACGCGCTCGGCTTCCTGCTGATGCTGGCCAGCATCGGCCTCGCCACCTGGCCGAGAAGGGTCACGCCATGAGGGGCTGGGTCACCACCACCGTCGCCGCCCTGCGTCGGGAACCGGCGACGGACTGGGCCGCACGCCTCGCCGCCGCCCAGGCGCGGCAGTTGAGGGAGGTGCAGCCGGCGCAGCTGGAATCCTGGCGCGCGCTCATCCATGTGCTGCAAAGCGCTTTTCCTGATCCGCGTAGCGATGACTGGGTCATCCTGCTGGAATGCGACCTGCTGCGGCTGGAGAAGCGTATCGACGCGGTGGTGCTGACGGATCGCGCCATTCTCGTCATCGAGTTCAAGAACAACGCCGCCGGATTCTCGCCGCAGGATGCCGCGCAGGCCGAGGATTATGCCCTCGACCTGCGGGACTTCCACGCCGCCTGCCGTCAGCATCCGGTTGTTCCCATTCTGTTGGCCAGCGCGGCACCCTCACCGCGCAATGACTGGCCGCTGCTCTGGCATGGCGTGACCTCCGTGCTGCGCGCCTCCGCCGAGAGCCTCCCCGCGCTGCTGGCAAGGATCCAGTCCAGCATCCCCGCACCGGACCGGCCGCTTGATGCTCTGGCCTGGATGGCGGCGCCCTATCATCCTGTCCCCACCATCGTGGAGGCGGCGCAGCGCCTTTTCGCCCGTCACGGCGTCGAGGAGATCGCCGCCTCCAGGACGGATGCCATCAACCTTGGTCTCACCACCGCCGCGATCCGTCGGGCGATTGACCAGGCCCGCGCCGACGGTGCCCGCTGCGTCATCTTCGTCACCGGCATCCCCGGGGCCGGCAAGACACTCTGCGGCCTCAACCTCGTCTTCGGCACCCATGCGACGGAGGGAGCCGCTTTCCTGACCGGCAACGCGCCTCTGGTGGCGGTGCTGCGTGGCGCCCTGCTTCTGGACGCAACGAAACAGGGCCGATCCCGCCGCCAGCCAGGGCGCGAGACACGCACGCTGCTGCAGAATGTCCATCGCTTTCTGGAGCATTACGTACGCGAGGCGGAAACCGCGCCGTCCGAACACGTCGTGGTCTTCGACGAGGCGCAGCGCGCCTGGGATGCGGATCAGGCCGGCCGCGACACGCAGCGGCGGCGCTCCATCCTGACCACGTCCGAACCAGCGCATATGCTGGAGATCATGCATCGGGTACCAGGGTGGTCCGTCATTATCGCCCTGATCGGCAATGGCCAGGAGATCAACACCGGCGAGGCTGGCCTGGCGGAATGGGGCCGGGTGGTAGCT
The DNA here is from genome assembly GCF_049340465.1 of Pseudoroseomonas sp. WGS1072. Taxonomy (NCBI): domain Bacteria; kingdom Pseudomonadati; phylum Pseudomonadota; class Alphaproteobacteria; order Acetobacterales; family Acetobacteraceae; genus Pseudoroseomonas; species Pseudoroseomonas sp. WGS1072. The sequence continues at coordinate 907,662 of NZ_JBMPSU010000001.1, forward strand.
CGGAGCGGCGGCAGTTGGCGCGCCGTGGCGGCGCCAGCCACGCTGCAGGCGGCGGAGCCGGCCCAGCGTCTGGCGGAGGAACAGCCAGGCTGGCTCACGCTTGATCCGGACCTGAACCTCGCCATCCCCATACGATCGGTCCTGCACGATCGCGCCACGCTCTGGGTTGATGCGGTGCTGAATGACCGCCCGCAGGACGCCGCCGAGATTGCCGCCGCGGGGAGACTGCCCTTCTTCATGACCCGCGACCTCCATGCGCTGCGTACCGCCCTCCGTTCGCGCGTTCGCGGGCTGCGCCGGGCCGGGCTGGTCTGTTCGTCCAAGGCCCGGCGGCTGCGCGCGGAGGGGCTCGGCGTGCAGTTGCACGGCGCCGACGACGAGGTGGTCAACTGGTTCCTCCGCCGCTGGCCGGATATCCGGGCCTCGGACGCGCTCGAGGTCTGCGCCACCGAGTACTCCTGTCAGGGCCTCGAGCTGGACATGGTGGGGATGGCCTGGGGTGGCGACTTCATCCGCGAGGCCGGCCACTGGCAGGCGCGTCGCTTTTCCGGCACGCGATGGAACCGGGTCAGCCACCCGGAGATGCGGCGCTATATCCGCAATACCTACCGGGTGCTGCTGACGCGGGCGCGGTACGACACGGTGATTCTCATCCCCCCTGGCCATGCCGAGGATGCCACCCGCCCCCCTCAGGAGGCCAATGCCATCGCCGCCTATCTGCAGGCCTGCGGGGTCCGCCCCCTGGAGGGGCTTCCCTCCTGCGGCGACGCCCTGGCGCCCCAGCTGCTCTAGCGCCGCCTCAATGCGCCGGCTGGTCCTCCAGCCGCAGCCGCAACCCCTCGGCATTGAAGAACTCGCCGTCGCGGATCAGCGTGCGGTCCTCGTGCAGCTTGCGGGTCAGCGCGTTCAGCCGGGCGCGGGCCTCGGCGTCCGGCACCAGCCCCTCGCGCCCGGCACGGTAGAAGACGGCGGCGGACCACGACACCCCGGCGCCGGCGAAGAGGGCGGTCATCTCCGGCCAGCGGGTCTCGTCCCCCACCACATGCAGCCAGGCGCCGCGCAGCGGCTCCACCGTGGTCTCGGTAATCCGCATCAGCACGAAGAGCATGGTGAAGTCGCCCAGCTCGCCATGCGTGGCGGCCAGCCATTCGTCGAAGTCGGTGTCGATCGGGGCGGTCATTCCCGGCCCTTCCCGGGGAGAGGTGGCGGAAGAGAATGGGAGTCGAACCCACCCGGGACAGTCTCGCTGCCCCACCCGGATTTGAAGTCCGGACGCCCCACCGGGGACGCCTCTCTTCCCTCCGTCCCGGGCGGTCCGAACAGGTCCACCCGATGAGGATTGATGCGCCGCAGATCGCCGCGGCGCAAGGTCACGCCGAGCCGGTCGAGGAAATCCAGGATCTGGATGGCGACCTTGCGGCCATTGTCCATGCGGTCGCGGAAGGCGGCGGCGCCGAACCAGCCCTCCTCCGCCCGCGCGGCGACGTCCCGGGCGAGGCCCACCATCTCCGCCGTGGTGGCGCGCAGGAAGAAATGGTCATGCGCCACCTGATCGACCCGGCCGAGCCGGGCACAGGCCTTCAGCACCCGCCGCACCTCGCCTTCCGGTGCCTCCAGGAGACCGGCGATATCGCGCACGCGGGGCGGGCGGAAGCGCGCCTCGGCACCGAGCAGGGGGGCGATGCGGGCATAGAGCGCCTCATCCGCCTCGCCGAGCCGCACCGCGTGCCCCGGCAGGCGCAGGAAGGCGCCCTCCAGCACCAGCGCCGCCTCCTCCGCCAGGCGCTCCAGCGCGGCGCGGAAGGCCGGGGCCGGCAGGCGGGGGCTGAGCATGAGCCGCAGCCGCTCCCGCCCCAGCCCCTGCTGATCCGGGTTCTCCTCGTGGTGGCGGGCGAGCTGCTCCAGCAGCCCGTCCCGGAAATCCCGCCAGCCCTCGGGCGCGAGCGCCAGCCGCTGGCCGCCCGCCTCCAGGATCTCGGCCCCGACATCGGCGGCCAGCGCCTCGACCTCCTGCTGCCGCAGGGCGTTGTCCCGCGCGAAGGCGACCAGCTCGACGTGGCGCGGCGGCGTCTCCAGCAGGCGGCGCAGCCGCGTGGCCGGGTCACGCCCGGCCAGGGCATCGAGCTGCGCCAGGCGCTCGGGCGTGCGGCGCTTGCGGGCGGGCGGCCGCAGGTCGAGAAAGCGGCCGCCGCCGATGGTGCGTTGCGCCGAGACATCGCGCAGCACGAAGCGGTCCCCGGCGGCGGCGGCGATCGGCCGGTCCAGCACCAGCTGCGCGAGGCCGCCGCCGCCCGGCGCCAGAGCATCGCCCAGCGGCACTAGCCGCGCGCCGACCTCGGCGCTGGCATGGTGCAGCCGGGCCGGGAACCAGGTGCCGAGCGGCTTCGGCTCGCCGGGCAGGATGCGGCATTCGGCATCGATGCGGTCGGTCGGCGCGTGCAGCGCCGGCGCCAGCACCATGTCCCCCCGGGCGATGGCCTCCCGGGTGATGCCCTCCCCCGCGAGGTTGAGGGCGCAGCGCTGCCCGGCCACCCCCTCCGGCGCCGGCCGGTTCTGCGCATGGATCGAGCGGATGCGCGCGGCGAGCCCGGCGGGGCTGACGAGCACCGCCTCCCCCTGGGCGACGCGGCCGGAGAGCACCGTGCCGGTGACCACCGTGCCAGCCCCGGTCAGGGTGAAGCTGCGGTCCACCGACAGGCGGAAGGCGCCCGTCCCGCCCGGCGGCGGGGTCTCGGCGGCGGCCTGCTCCAGTGCCGCGCGCAGCGCCGCGATCCCCTCCCCGCTGCGCGCCGAGACCGGCAGCACCGGCGCGCCGGCCAGGCCGGTGCCCGCCAGCAGCGCCGCGATCTCGCCGGCGAGCGCGGCGCGGCGCGGCGCATCGGCGAGATCGGCCTTGCTGAGCGCCACCACGCCGCGCCGCAGGCCGAGCAGGTCGAGGATGGCGAGATGCTCGCGGGTCTGCGGCATGATGCCGTCGTCGGCGGCGACCACCAGCAGGGCGAAGTCGATGCCGGTGGCGCCGGCCAGCATGGTGTGGACGAAGCGCTCATGCCCCGGCACATCGACGAAGCCGAGCGGGGCCGGCCCGCCCTCGGCGCCGAGATAGGCGAAGCCGAGATCGACGGTGATGCCGCGCGCCTTCTCCTCCTTCAGCCGGTCGGTGTCGATGCCGGTCAGCGCCTTCACCAGGGCGGTCTTGCCATGGTCGATATGGCCGGCGGTGCCGACGATCATGGCGGCAGCGCCTCCGCCGCCGGTGGTGCGGGCAGCGGCGTCCCGGCCAGGGCGGCGGCGCGCGCCCGGGCCGCCGCGTCCAGCCCGGCGCGCACCGGCCCGAGGAAGGGCGTGGCCAGGGCGCTGCCGCTCCGCTCGGCGCGCAGCAGCCAGGCAAGGGCCTGCACCGGATCGGGCGCGACCCCGGCGCCGAGATGCAAGGCCGCGCCCAACATGGCCTGCCCATCGGCATCGCCGCGCGCGGCGGCCAGCGCCCACCAGCGCGCCGCCAGCGCCACGTCGCGCTCCACGCCGAGCGCATGGTGATACAGCATGCCCATCCGCGTCATGGCCGAGGCGATGCCGCCCTCCGCCGCCGCCCGCGCCCAGCGCCGCGCCTCGGCCGGATCGGGCGGGATCAGCTCGCCCTCCAGCAGCATCCAGCTCAGCATGTCCTGCGCCTGGGCATCGCCCTGCGCGGCGGCGGCCCGGTAGAGTTCGGCGGCCCGGGCCGGATCGGCCTCCACCCCCTCGCCGCCGCGCAGATAGAGCGTGGCCAGGTTGCGCTGACCGGGCGCGTGGCCGGCCCCGGCGGCCAGGCTCAGCCACTGCCGGGCCAGCGGCGCATTGACCGGCACGCCCATCCCCTCGGCGAAGCAGGCGCCGATATTGGCGGCGGCGCGGGCATCGCCGGCGCGCGCCAGCGGCTCCCAGAGAGCGAGCGCGCGGGCCGGGTCGCCGGCCTGGAAGGCGGCCATGGCGGCCTCCATGCCTTCCCCCATGCCATCTCCCATGCCATCCCTGGGCGCGGCACGCCCGAGCAGCCGGCTAAGCCAGCCCATGCGGCAATCCGTCCAGGCTGGCGAGAAAGCCCGCCTCGTCCTCCAGGCAGCGCAGGTCGAGCAGCAGCGCCCCGTCGCGCAGCCGGCCGATCACCGGGCGCGGCAGGGCGCGCAGCGCGGTGGCCAGGGCCTCCAGCATGCGGCCGGCCGGCGCGGTCAGGCGCAGGCCATGGCTCGGCAGGGTGTCGAGCGGCAGGGCGCCGGAGCCGATCTGGCTGCGGCAGGGCGCCGCCGCCACGGCGATGCCGCCGGGCAGGCGCCGCGCCACCTCGGGCAGCAGGCGCCGCGCCTGGGCGGCGATCGCCGGCTCCGGCCGGGCCAGCAGGCGCAGGGTCGGCAGCCGGTCCACCAGCCGCGCCGGGTCGCGGTAGAGCTTCAGCGTCGCCTCCAGCGCGGCGAGGCGGATCTTGTCGACACGCAGCGCCCGCTTCATCGGGTTGCGGTTGATGGCGGCGATCAGGTCCCGCCGCCCCAGGATGAAGCCGGCCTGCGGCCCGCCGAGCAGCTTGTCGCCCGAGAAGGTGACGAGATCCGCCCCCTCCGCCACCGCCTCGCTCACCGTCGGCTCGCGCGCCATCCCATGGGCGGACAGATCGACCAGGGTGCCGGAGCCGAGGTCGTTCAGCAGCGGCACGCCGGCCTCATGGGCGATGGCGGCGAGTTCCGCGCCCGGCACCTCGGCCGTGAAGCCCTCGATCCGGTAGTTGGAGGGATGCACCTTCAGCAGCAGCCCGGTCTCCGGCCGCAGCGCCGCGCGGTAGTCGCGCGCATGGGTGCGGTTGGTCGTGCCGACCTCGACCAGCCGCACCCCGGCGCGCGCCATGATGTCGGGCATGCGGAAGGCGCCGCCGATCTCGATCAGCTCGCCCCGCGAAACGATGGCCTCCCGCCCCTCGCCCAGCGTGTTCAGCGCGATCAGCACGGCGGCGGCGTTGTTGTTCACCACCGTGGCGTCCTCGGCCCCGGTCAGCTCGCGCAACAGGTCGCGCAGGTGGTCGTCCCGCTCGCCGCGCCCGCCGCTCTCCAGGTCGAACTCCAGCGCCACCGCCTCGCGCATCGCCGCCGTCGCGGCCTCGATGGCGGCCTCGGCCAGTTGCGCGCGGCCGAGATTGGTGTGCAGCACCGTGCCGGTCAGGTTGAAGAGCGGACGCAGGCCCGAGCGCTCCCGGGCCGCCAGACGGTCCAGGGCGGCGACGGCCACGGCGGCGGCGGCGGCCTCCCGCTCCAGGCCGGCGCCACCGGCGGCGCGCAGCCGGGCCAGTTCCTCCCGCACCGCGGCCGTCACCTCCGCGCGGCCGAAGCGCTCGATCGCGCCGCCGGCCAGGAGCAGGACATGATCCACCGAGGGCAGCGCGCGCAGCGCGTCCGGCGCGGCCATGGCTCAGTACCCGATCAGGAAGGGGTCGAAGCCGGCGCGGCGATACGCGGTCTCGCGCATCATCAGGTCGAGGCCGAGGCTGGCCACGTCGTCGGCGATGGGCTCCAGGGCGGGGTTGAGGTTCTGGTAGAAGATCTTCACCCAGGAGCGGCAGGCGTCGCAGGTCTCGGCCTTCACCGTCGCGGCCTCGTCCGATCCGGCCGCCGGCTCCACCTCCTTGTAGCCCACGCCCTGGGTCGAGCCGCAGGCCAGGCATTTGATCCGCACCTCGTTCCATTGCGTGCCGCAGGCGGCGCAGGCGGCGTAGCGCGCGCCCTCGGCGCCCGGCCGCCCGGTCACCAGGGAGGCGGCGGGCGGGCCGCCGCAGGCCGGGCAGACGCCGGTCTCGATCGGCACCAGCCGCTCCGCCGGCAGGATGGCGGCGCGCCGCGCCATGGCGACCTGCAGGGCGGCGGCGAGGAGGATATGCTCCGGCAGCTGCTCCACCGGGAGCGAATCCTCCGCGACGGCCTCCAGCATCGCGCCCAGCGCCTCCGGCCCGGCCTCGCGCAGGGCGGCGATGGCGGCGGCGGCGGGCTCCGGCATGGTCGATGGCGCCAGCCTGTCGAGGAAGCGGGTGACCAGGCCCGGCAGGGCGGCGTCGCGCGCCAGCGCGTGGCGGTCGAGCGGCGGCATGCGGCCGTCCCGCGCCCGCTCCACCTGCCCGGCCGGAAGCGGGTCGGGCGGCGGCAGGCCGGCGGCGACCTCCGCCTGGGCCGCGCAGATCCCGGCCAGGAAGCGCAGATAGGGGCCGAGCGGGTTCTCCGCCGCCAGGACCTCCAGCCGCTCGGCGCGCTGCCGGAACAGCGCCGCGGGATCGGGCAGCAGGGCGAAGGGCGGCTTGCTCAGCCGCCCGATGGCGGAGGGGTCGGGCTGCAGCCCATGGAAAGCGGACATCTCACCTCGCGGGCCGGACCGGCCACATGCGCCTCGGGATTACTCGGCGGGGCCGGTCTTGCGCTGCCCCGCCAGATCGCGCAGCCACTTGCGGTGATGCCGCCAGGCCCAGCCGCCGGTGACGGTGCCCCGCGTCATGGCGCGCAGCGTGCCACGCGTCCAGAAGGCCGCATAGACGTGCAGGATGAAGACGCAGATGATCAGCACCGCCGCCACCGAATGCGCCAGCACCGCGACCCGCCGCATCGGGATCGAGACATAGGCGGCGAAATAGGCCTCCCAGATCGCCACCCCGCTGACGATCAGCAGCAGGATCAGCCCGGTCATCGCCCAGAAGATGAACTTCTGGCCGGCATTGTACTTGCCGAGCTCGGGGAGCCGCTCCTCGCGCCCGCCGATCACGTCGCGGATGCGGCTGAGCCAGACGATATCCACCTTCTCCGGCAGGTTCGCCTTCCAGAGCTGGAAGAAGAAGATGAAGAAGCTGAGGAAGAGCACCACGCCGATCCAGGGGTGAAAGGCACGGGTGTTCTGTCCGCCGCCGAAGAGCGCGGTCAGGAAGTAGAGCGAGGGCGTGAACAGCGCCAGGCCGGAGAGGGCCAGCAGGATCAGGCTGGTCGCCGTGATCCAGTGGTTGAGCCGGGCGCCGGCGCCGTAGCGGTTGACCGTGACCGGCTTGCCGGGATGCACCGCATCGCCGGGCTGGACGCGCTCCACCATCACGCATGCTCCCCTGGCGGCGGCACGGGCTTGCCCTCCACCAGCTTCTCGGCGTTCTCCTCATCCTCCCGCGAAACGCGGTTGGGCCGCGCGAAGACGCCATGGACGATGCTGCCGACCGCCATCATGCCCATCGCGGCGAGGCCGACATACTTGGTCACGCCCTTCCAGCTCTGCACCAGAGGCGAGATGCGCGGATTCTCCGGCAGGTTGGCATAGATCTGCGGCTTGTCGGCGTGGTGCAGCACATACATGACATGCGTGCCGCCGACGCCCGGCGGATCGTAGAGCCCGGCATTGGCGAAGCCGCGCGACTTCAGGTCGGCGATGCGCCCGGCGGCATGCTGCTTCATGTCCTCCTTGGTGCCGAAGACGATGGCCTGGGTCGGGCAGGCCTTGGCGCAGGCCGGCCCCTGGCCCACCGCGACACGGTCGGAGCAGAGGGTGCACTTGTAGGAGCGGTGATCGGCCTTGGAGATGCGGGGGATGTTGAAGGGACATCCCTTGATGCAATAGCCGCAGCCGATGCAGTTCTCGTGGATGAAGTCCACGATGCCGTTGGTGTACTGCACGATGGCGCCGGGGGCCGGGCAGGCCTTGAGGCAGCCCGGATCGGCGCAGTGCATGCAGCCATCCTTGCGGATGAGCCACTCCAGATTGTCGGTCTCCGGGTTCACCCATTCCGTGAACCGCATCAGGGTGAACATGTTCTCGGTGAGATCGTGCGGGTTCTCGTAGACGCCCGTGTTCTCGCCGATCGCCGGCGTGGTGTCGTTCCACTCCACGCAGGCCGACTGGCAGGCCTTGCAGCCGATGCACTTGGAGACGTCGATCAGCTTGGCGACCGGGGTGAGCTGCCGCTCGGGCGGCGGCAGGTCCTCCGTCGCCGAGCGGCGGACCAGATCCCGCTCGCCGAAGTTGCTGGCCATAGGCTGGGTCGGCGGGTTGCTGACCGCGGTGCGCGGACTGTCGCTCATGCCGCTATCCCCTTCACGGACCGCCTCATGACGTCACCCCGGGCGCCGAGGACGGCTCGATGTTCACCAGAAAGGCCTTGTACTCCGGCGTCTCGATGTTGGCGTCGCCCACGAAGGGCGTCAGCGAGTTCGGGCCGAAGCCCTTCTTCGCCGAGCCTGTGAAGCCCCAGTGCAGCGGGATGCCGACCACATGGACGGTCTTGCCGTCGCAGATCAGCGGCCGGATGCGCTTGGTCACCACCGCCTTCGCCTTGACCGAGCCGCGCTTCGACCAGACGCGCACCCAGCCGCCCGGGGTGATCTGCCGCAGCGCCGCCAGCTCCTCCGAGATCTCGACGAAGAACTCGGGCTGCAGAGCGGCATTCACCCGGTTGTGCTTCGTCCAGTAGTGGAAGTGCTCGGTGAGCCGGTAGGAGGTCGCCGCGAAGGGGAACTCCTCCGAGGTGCCGAACTGCGCCAGGTCGCTCTCGAAAAGCCGCGCCACCGGATTGCCCCGCATGCGCGGGTTCATCACGTTGGCGATGGGGCTCTCGAAGGGCTCCATATGCGCCGGGAAAGGCCCGTCCCGCATCATGCCCCGCGTGAAGAGGCGCGACACCCCCTCCTGGTTCATGATGAAGGGCATGACCTCGCCCGGCTTGGCGGTGACACCGATATCGGGGACGTCATAGCCGGTCCAGCGCGTGCCATCCCATTCGATGATCTTGCGGCTGGGGTCCCAGGGCTTGCCGTTCAGGTCGGCGGAGGCGCGGTTGTAGAGCGTCCGCCGGTTCAGCGGCCAGGCCCAGGTCCAGTTGGGATGCGTGCCGGTCTGGTCCGGATCGCTGTTGTCGCGCCGGGCCATGTTGTTGCCGGCCTCGTTGAAGCAGCCCGAATAGATCCAGCAGCCACACATGGTCGAGCCGTCATCGCGCAGCTGCGTGAAGTTCAGCACCTGCTTGCCGGCCGCCACGATCACCTTCGACGGATCGTTCGGATCGGTCAGGTCGGTCAGGGCCCGGCCGTTGATCTCCTTCGCCAGCTCCTCCGGCTCCGGCTCGTTCGGGTCGTGGTACTCCCAGGACAGGTTGAGGATCGGATCCGGGAAGGCGCCCCCCTCCTTGCGGTACAGCTCGCGCATGCGGAGGAAGATCTGCGCCATGATCCAGGTGTCCGGCCTGGCCTCACCGGGCGCGGTGCCGCCCGGCCAGAACCACTGCAGCCAGCGCCCGGAATTGGTCAGCGAGCCCTGGTCCTCCGCGAAGCACCGCGTGGGAAGCTGGAAGACCTCGGTCTGGATGCTGGCGGTGTTCACGTCGTTGAACGCGCCGTGGTTCTCCCAGAAGCGCGCGGTCTCCGTCTCCAGCGGGTCCATGGTGACCAGGAACTTCAGCTTCGACAGCCCGGCCACCACCTTGCCCCGGTTGGGGAAGGCCAGCACCGGGTTGAAGCCCTGGCAGAGATAGCCGTTGACCTTGCCGTGGTTCATCAGCTCGAACATGCGCAGCACGTCGTAGGAGGGCACGTCGAGCTTGGGCAGGTAGTCGTAGGCCCAGCCGTTCTCGGCCCGCGCGGCATCGCCCCACATGGCCTTCATGAAGCTGACGAAGAACTTGCTGTAGTTCTGCCAGTAGCTGGTCTGCCCGGGCCGCAGCGGCTTGAACTGCCGCGAGGCCATGTAGGTAGCCAGATCCGGCTCCTTCTCCGTCGGCATGTTCAGATAGCCGGTGAGGAGATGCGACATCAGGCCCAGATCGGTCAGGCCCTGGATGTTGGAATGCCCGCGCAGCGCGTTCATGCCGCCGCCCCGGACGCCGATATTGCCCAGGATGAGCTGGAGCATGGCCATGCCGCGGATGTTCTGCGCGCCGTGCGAATGCTGCGTCCAGCCCAGTGCGTACATGGAGGTCATGGTTCTGGTGGGCGAGGAACACTCCGCCACCATCTCCGCGATCTTCAGGAACTTCGCCTTGGGCGTGCCGCAGATCCGCTCCACCATCTCGGGCGTGTAGACCGAGACGTGCTGCCTCAGCAGGTTCCAGACGCAGCGCGGGTGCTGCAGGGTCGGGTCCACCCTGGCATAGCCGTCCTCGCCGATCTCATAGTCCCAACTGGTGCGGTCGTAGTCGCGCTTCTCCTCGTCATAGCCGGAGAACAGGCCATCGGCGTAGCCGAAGCCTTCCTTGACGATGAAGGAGGCGTTGGTGAAGGCCTTGGTGTACTCCCACTGCACCTTGTCGTTCTCGATGCAGTAGCGGATCAACCCGAGCAGGAAGGCGATGTCGCTGCCCTGCCGGATGGGCGCGTAGAAATCCGCGACCGATGCCGTGCGGGTGAAGCGCGGATCGACCACGATGAGCTTGGCGCCGCGATGCGCCTTCGCCTCCGTGACCCACTTGAAGCCACAGGGGTGCGCTTCCGCCGCGTTGCCGCCCATGACGACGACGAGATCGGTGTTGCGGATGTCGGTCCAGGAGTTGGTCATCGCTCCACGGCCAAATGTCGGGCCCAAACTGGACACCGTGGGGCCGTGTCAGACGCGCGCCTGGTTATCGAATCCGACGATTCCGAGGGTCTTGGCCACCTTGAAGGTCGCCCAGGCCGTCTCGTTGGTGGTGGCGGAGGCCGCGAGCATGCCGGTGGTGGTCCAGCGGTTCACCGGCAATCCCGCCTCGTTGGTGGCGAGGAAGTTGGCGTCCCGATCGTCCTTCATCAGCCGCGCGATGCGGTCGAGCGCGTAGTCCCAGGAGACCTGCTCGAAGCGATCGGAGCCCGGCCGGCGCACCATCGGGTGCTTCAGGCGGGTGGGCGAATGGACGAAGTCCTTGAGCGCGGCGCCCTTGGGGCAGAGCGTGCCCAGGTTGGTCGGATGGTCCGCGTCACCCTCGATATGGGTGATCTCGGCCCGCTCGCCCTTCCGCACATCGCCCCTGGAATAGAGGATGATGCCGCAGGCGACGGAGCAATAGGTGCAGGTGTTGCGCGTCTCGGTCGTATTGGCCAGCTTCAGGGGCCGGACCAGGGCGGAAACCGCCGCCTCAGCCTCGCCGAAGCCCAACGCACCCAGCGACGTCGCTGCAACACCCGCGCCGGCGGCTTTCAGAAAGCCGCGCCGCGAGAGTTCCATGTTCATCACGGCCCTCCCATCCACTGAGCCGACCCTGGCAGGTGGTCGGACCAGGAAGAGGTGAGGCGCGGCCAGTTCGGTGTCAAGCGGAAAGCGATTCGCCCGGCGGCGCGTCCGACATCGCCGCATGTTTCTGATAACGCTTCTCAATTCGCCAAGCCCGGGAAGCCCGCCCGGTTCAGTCCGGCCTGGCGCCGGAGAGCCGGTCAAGGCCGGCGGCACCTGCTGTTTCTGGGAGATCGGGATCTCCGAAACCGCCGCGCGCAGCCCCCCTTCTCCCTGCGCCTCAGCCCAGCAGGCGCTCCGGATGCGTGAAGACGTCGAAACGGCCGCCCCGCGCGCGGGCGATCAGCGTCAGCCCGGCCGCGCCGGCGGTGCGCACCGCCAGGGCGGTGGGCGCCGAGACCGCGATCAGCACCGGCGCGCCGAGCAGCACGGTCTTCTGCACCATCTCCACCGAGACGCGGCTGGTGAGGACGACGGCGCCGCCCGCCGGCGCCTCCCCCTGCCGCCGCACCGCGCCCACCAGCTTGTCGAGGGCGTTGTGGCGGCCGACATCCTCGCGCGCCAGCACCAGGCCCTGGCCGGCGCGCCAGAAGCCCGCCGCATGCACCGCATGGGTCACATCGTGCAGGGGCTGATGCTCCGACAGGGCCGCCAGGGCCCGCGGCACCGCATCCGCCGCAAGGCGCAGGCCGGCCTCGAGCCGTGGCAGCGGCCGCAGCACCGCCTCCAGGCTCTCCAGCCCGCAGAGGCCGCAGCCGACCGGGCCGGCCATGTACCGGCGGCGGTGCAGCAGGGCCTCGTCGCGGTCCTCGGACAGGGTCATCCGCACCTCGAAGCCCGCCGGGCGCGGCAGCACCTCCAGCGCCGTCAGCTGCCCGGGCTCGGCGATGATGCCCTCCGTCAGACTGAAGCCGAGGCCGAAATCCTCCAGATCCCGCGGCGTCGCCATCATCACCGCATGCGTCGCCCGGCCATAGGTCAGCGCGACCGGCACCTCCTCCGGCACCGGCACCTCCCCTGGCGCCACAGGAGGTGCCGGCCGCGCCGCGTCGTGGCGCCGGGCGGGGCAGAGGGCATGGGCGGGCGTGTCGTGCATCGATCCTCCGGGGTCGGCCGGCGTGGCGCGCGGCATCCCCGCCTCCGGCCACCGCCTCAGCGGAGATGGGGCAGGCGCGGCGGGAAGTCACCCCGGCGCGCGGGCGGCGTCACCGCAGCCCGGCCCGGCACAGCCCCTCGGCGTAGTGCTGCCGGTCGGCCGCGCCGCGCACCGGCGTGCGGCGCAGCGCCTTGGCCACCGTGAAGTCGGGCTCGATGGCCAGCAGCCGCTCGCGCAGTTCCGCCGCCTCCCGCGCCTCGCCCAGATGGCCCAGGGCGGAGAGATAGGTCTTGTAGGGATAGCTGAACTCCGGCCGCAGCGCGGTGCAGGCCCGGCCGACCGCCGCCGCCTCGGCATGCCGGCCCAGCATCAGCAGGGGAATGCCGCGCCCGGCGTCGAAGAAGAAGGCGTGAGGATGGCAGGGCGAGAGGGCGAGGTAGCGGTCGAACTGCGCCAGCGCCACCTCGTGCCGCCCCCGGTAGCTCTCCGCCATGCCGGAGAAGACCCAGGCCATGGCCAGGTTCGGGTTCCGCGCCAGGGCGCGGGCATGCAGCTCCGCCGCCTCCTCCACCTGATGGTGCAGGAAGGCGCGCACATGCCCCTGGATGGTCAGGGCCTGGGCATCCAGCGGGTCGAGTCCGCTCGCCCGCCGCGCCAGGCGCTCCGCCTCCCGCGTGCTGGCCGCCTCGTCCGCCGCCCAGCCCTGGCCGACCAGGAAGAGATGCCAGTAGGCGTGCCAGGCATGGGCCTGGGCATAGTCCGGCTCCAGCCGGATCGCCTCCTCCAGCCAGCGCCTCGCGCCGAGGAAGGTCTCGCGATCCAGGCCATGGATCGCCGGGATGGCGCGCAGCAGAAGGTCGTAGGCGCTGCCCTGGCTGGGGCGGGCGCCGGCGTGATGCGCCTCGATCAGCAGGATCTCGGGATCGATCCGCGCCACCACCGCGGCCGCGACCTCGTCCTGCAGGGCCAGCAGATCGCCGGCCGGGCGGTCGAAGCGCTGGCTCCAGACCAGGCCCGGCTCGCGCTGGTCGGCCAGCCGCAGGGTCACGCGCAGCGTTTCGCCGCCGCGCTGCACGGTGCCGCTCAGCAGATAGTCGAGACGGAGCGCCCGCGTCGCCGCCTCCACCCCCTCGCGCTCCGCCAGGCTGGCGAGGGAGGTGCTGTCCGCGACGAAGATCCAGCGGAGGCGGGACAGCGCGGCGCCGATCTCCTCCGCCAGGCCGAAGCCGAGATGCGGCGCGACCCCCTCACCCAGCAGGCGCAGCGGCACGACGCCGAGCCGCGCGCCCCGCTGCCGTGGCGGCGGTGGCGGCGCCGGCTGTGCCAGGGGCGGGCCGGCCGTGGCGCGGAGCGCCTGCGCCAGGGCCTCCGTCTCGGCCGAGGGGGTGGCGTTGTAGCGGCTGGCGAGCAGATTGCGGCAGGCCTCGTAGGCGGCCAGCGCGGCGCCGCGGTCCCCCTGCGCCAGCCGCAGCCGGATCAGGGCCTGCCACCCCTGCTCCCGGCTCGAATCGATGCGGAGCAGCCGTTGCGCCGCCTCCAGCGCCGCCTCCTGCGGGCCGGCCGTGGCCAGCAGGGCGGCGGCACGGTTGGCCGCCGCCTCTTGCAGCCGGCCCCGCTGTTGCGTCAGCCAGGCATCGAAGGCGGGATCCAGCCCCTCCAGATCGGGCAGGACGGTGTTGGACAGCAGGTCCAGCGCGGCCGGGGTGGCGTCCGGCGCGAGCAGCGCCAGCGCATCCACCCAGACATCCTCACGCTCCAGCGTCAGCGCGTCGCGCCCGGCCTGCAGAAGGCGTGGCCCGGCGGGCGAGAGCGCGGCCTGGAGGTCATGCAGCGCCTGGCGCAGCGAGCCGCGCTGCTGCTCCTCGCCGCGGCGGGACCAGAGCAGCTCGGCCAGGCGCTGACGCGGCACGGGCTGGCCCAGCGCCATGCCGAGAACGGCCAGCAGGGCGCGCGCCTTCCGCGAGCGCGGCAGGACCGCCTGGCTGGACAGGGTCCAGGCCTCCATCGGGCCGATCAGGCCCAGGCGCAGGCGCGGGCTGGCCGGGCCCGGAGCAGGCCAGGACGGCAGCGGCGGGCCGGCGTCCCGCCCGGCCCCGATCCTCTCGATACGGCCCATGGCGCCAACCTAGCCGATCTCACGAAGCTGTCACCTATTGGCGCGAAGTCCGGGCCGGCACCGCTACCGTGGGGACAGGGACTGCCCCAGAGCCACATCCGCGCCGCGCAGCGCCGCCCGCAACGAGCGCTCCGCCCCCTCCAGCTCGAAGGCAACGAAATCCCGCTCGATCGCCTCGGCGAGATCGCGCGGCCCGGCCTGGCCCAGGCGCTCCATCTGCTGGTGCCGGTCGCGGCAATGGATATAGCGGCGCGCCTCGGCATAGACGCGGAGCAGGCTGTCCTGCCCTTCATTGTAGGCCTGCAGCATGTCCTCATCCCCCTGGGCGAAGGCGTCCTGGCTCCGGATCTTGCTCATCATCATCGCCTGCTCCGATCGTGGTTCATCTGGCCGCAGGCTATCGGCGCCGGCGATGCGGGGCGCGTGATTAAGGAACCCTTAACGTCAAGGCCCCGTCAAAAGGCGGCCAGGATTTCCCACCGCAAAATCGGAAAATATTCCTTGATTTCATCAACCATGGGTTTAATATCCCTGTTGTTGGGGTAGAGATGCCCCGGCGTCCTTCCCACCGACAGGCCGCCCTCTCGCGGGGCGGCCCGGCCCCAAGGAAAGAATCCCCATGACCAAGCTCTCGATCGACAGCCTGCGTGATTCCGGCCGCGTGCGCCTCGGCGCCGGCATGCGCGCTCCCGGCGCGGTTCCGCCGCTGCCCGGCGCGGCGACCTCCCGCGGCGCCGCCTGCCCGCCCCGCCGGGCGGCCGGGATGATCGGCCTCGTGGTCCCCGCCGCCGTGGCCGATGCCGGCCGGGTGCGCTTCGGCGCCGGCATGCGCCGCGGCTGATCCTCCCCGGGGCCGGCGGCTCGCCGCCCGCCGGCCCATCTCCCGCCACCACCATCCCGGGCCTCCGCCATGACCCTCGCCACGCCCTGCGTCACCTTCCACCGGATGATCGACACGGCGCCCCTGCCGGCGCGGGCCGACCGCTCCGGCCTCGGCAGCCTGCCGATCCGCGCCATGCGCCATTGCGACGCGGTGGCCAGCGCCGCCGGCTTCGGCTGGCATCTCCATGCGCCGATGGATTTCCGCCTGCTCTGGGATGGCGCGCAGATCTGGTGGCATTGCGACGGGCTGGAGGACTGGCTGCCGCTCGGCGCCGCGCAATTTCCGCACTTTGCCGAGCGCTTCGACGCGGTGGCGCCCGAGGCGTCGCGCGGCTACGCGCCGCCCTTCCTGACCGCCCTGCAGGAGCCGGGCGTGGTGCAGATGTGGACCGGCCTAGCCGCCCGCACCGCGCCGGGCTGGAGCCTGCTGCTGCGGCCGCTGGCCAATGTGCCGCGCCACCCGGCCTATGAACCCTATGAGGGGCTGGTGGAGGCCGATCACTGGTTCGGCCCGCTCTTCACCAATCTGCGCCTGACCCGCACCGGAACGCCGATCGAGTTCCGCCGCGCCGAGCCGCTGTTGCAGGCGCAGCCGGTGCCGCAGATGGCCTATTCCGAACCGGTGCTCGGCGGCGCCGCCATGAGCCCGGCGCTGGAGGCGATGGGGCCGGCGGACTGGGCCGATTACCACCGCTCCATCGTGGTGCCGAACCAGGCGCCCGACCATCGGCCGGGCGGCTACGCGGCCGAGGCCCGCCGCCGCCGCCGCGGCGCCTGCCCGCACCGCGCCATGGCCGGGACGGCGGACTGACACGGCGGCTCAGCTTGCCGGCGGCGGCTCCGCCCGGGTGGCGGCGCGCATGCGGACACGCTCCTCGGGCAGCGGGATGAACTCCTTCTCGTCGCCCGGCACGGCGGCGAAGCGGCCAGCCTTCCAGTCCGCCTTGGCCTGGTCGATGCGCTCGCGCGAGGAGGAGACGAAGTTCCAGAACAGGTAGCGCGGCCCGTCCATCGCCGCGCCGCCGAGCAGCAGCAGCCGCGCGCCCTGTGGCCCCGCGCGCAGCGCCAGCCGGTCGCGGGCGCGGAAGACCAGCATCCGCTCCGCCGCGAAGCGGTCCGGCCCCACCGTCACCTCGCCCCGCAGCACATAGGCCGCCCGCTCCTCATGCTCCTCCGGCAGCGGCACCGCGGCGCCCGGCTGCAGCTGCACATCGGCGTAGAACAGCGGCGAGGAGACCGCGACGGGCGCCGCCAGCCCCCAGGCGGCGCCGGCGACCAGCCGCAGCGACACGCCCTCCGCCGTCTCGAACGGCAGGCTGCGCGCGGCGTGGTGCGCGAAGGCGGGTGCCGTCTCCTCCGCCGCCTTCGGCAGCGCCACCCAGGACTGGATGCCATGGAGCCGCCCGCCCGCCACGCGCAGCGCCGGATCGGTGCGCTCGGAATGCGCGATGCCACGGCCCGCCGTCATCCAGTTGACATCGCCCGGCAGGATCGGCTGCCGCGATCCGAGACTGTCGCGATGCAGGATGGCGCCGTCGAAGAGATAGGTGAGGGTGGAGAGACCGATATGCGGATGCGGCCGGACGTCCAGCCCCTGGCCGGACAGGAACTCGCCCGGTCCCATCTGGTCGAAGAAGATGAAGGGCCCGACCATCTGGTGCCCGCGCGCCGGGAGGGCGCGCCGGACCTCGAAGCCGCCGACATCATGCACGCGCGGCAGGATCACCGCCCGCACCGCGCCCGGCGCCACCGGGGCGTCCGGTCCGTCCTCCAGCGGCATCCAGCCCATGCCCGACCTCCCTGCCCGTGTCTGCTTCCTCTCCTCTCTATCCCGGAGCGGCGGCGCGGGGGATCAGAAGGCCGCGAAGTGCCAGCTGGCGAGGCTGGTCACGCCGGTCAGCGCGATCTCGAAATCCGCCGCCGGGTCGCTATCGACATTGCCATGGAGCACGCCGCCGGAGAACCAGAGCTGCGCCGCCGCCGTGGCGGGCCCGCTGACGAGGGCGAAGGCCTGATCCCCGGCGAGTCCCAGATTGGCATCGATGCCGGAGAGGTCGAGCAGGTCGGTGTAGAGCGCCACGCTGAAATCGCCGATGACGTCGCGCGCCGCGCCCAGCCCCACATCGCCCTGGGCGAAGACGAAGCGGTCGTTCCCGGCGCCGCCCAGGAGCAGATCCGCCCCCGGCCCGCCGCGCAGGATGTCCGCGCCGCCACCACCCGAGAGGATGTCGTCGCCGGCGCCGCCGGAGAGCTGGTCGGCATTGCCGCGCCCGGTCAGCACGTCGTTGCCATCCGTGCCGGACAGCACCAGGGAGGGCGCCAGCTCCAGCACCGCCACACCGGGCGAGACGGCTTCGAGCGTTCCCGCGAGGCCGGTGATCTGGATGCTGCTCTCGGCCACGCCGTCGCCGTTCCGGTCGATATAGAGCGCCGCGCCGGACTGGCGGATCTCCGCCTCGCCCTGGCCGGCGAAGCCCGCCGTGCCGATGAAGCCCGCCTGCAGGCCGGTGAGGTCGAGCCTGTCGCCCACGGCGAAGTCGGCGACGATGTCATGGAAGACCAGGCCGCGCTCCTCGGCATCCCAGAGGAAGACGTCATGGCCCGAGCCGCCGCTCAGGGTGTCGTTGCCGGGGCCGCCGCGCAGAAGGTCGTCGCCCGCATCGCCGGAGAGCTGGTCGTCGCCGGCACCGCCGAGCAGGATGTCGTCGCCCTCCCCGCCGAGGAGGATGTCCTTCCCCGCCCCGCCCGAGAGGAGATCGGCGCCGCCGCCGCCCTCCAGCCGGTCGTCGCCCTCGCGCCCGGTCAGGGTATCGGCGCCCGGCGTGCCGGTGAGCCAGAGGTCGGGCACGATGCGCAGGAGGCCCGAGCCCGCCACCACCTCCTCCAGCCAGAGCGTGCCGGTGAGCGTCAGGCTGGCATCGGCGAGACCGTCGCCATTGCTGTCGAGGGCGAGCACGGTCTGGCCGAGATGGAAGGCCCGCAGCTGCGCGGTGCCATCCGCCTGGAAGGCGGCCGCGCCGACGAAGCGCGCGCCCAGCGCGGCGAGGTCCAGCCTGTCCTCGGCGGCGAAGTCGGTGATGAGGTCGCCGGCCAGATCGGCGGCCGCGAGGTAGCGGAAGACGTCGGCCCCGGTGCCGCCGGTCAGGGTGTCCGCGCCCTCGCCGCCCAGCAGCAGGTCGTCGCCGGCGCCGCCATGGAGGATGTCGGCGCCTGCGCCCCCGTCCAGCACATCCCGGCCGTCATCGCCCCAGAGCCTGTCATTCCCCGCCTCGCCCAGCAGCGTGTCGTCGCCGGCACCGCCATGGAGCCGGTCGTCGCCGGCGCGGCCGCCGATGCGGTCGGCGCCGCCGCCGCCATAGATGACGTCCTGGCCGGCGCGGCCAACCAGCACCTCATCCCCGTCACCGCCGGAGATGAGGAGATTCTGGACGCGCTGCAGGACGCCGGAGCCGGCGCGCCGTTCCTCCAGCAGGACGTCGCCGTCGAACTCCAGCACGGCCTCAGGGAGGCCGTCGCCATCGATGTCGAAGCCCAGGAAGGTCCTGCCCACCGACACGCCGTTCCAGCCATCGAGCACCGCCATCTGCCCGGCCTGCCCGGTGAGGCCCTCGGCGCTGAAGCGGAACTCGGTGAGGTAGGCCAGATGCACCAGGTCGGATTCGTCGAGATCGGTGATGCGCTCGCCCGCCGCGATCTCGTCCAGGCTCAGGAACTTGAAGACGTCGGCGCCGGCGCCACCGGTCAGGACATCCCGGCCCGCGCCGCCGATCAGGGTGTCGTCGCCCTGGCCGCCGAGCAGGATGTCGTCGCCGCCCTCCCCCTTCAGGAAGTCGTTGCCGTCGCCGCCCTCGAGGCGGTCGGCGCCGCCGCGCCCGGCCAGGACATCGTCCCCGCCGCCGCCCTGCAGCAGATCGTCCCCGCCGCCGCCCGCCAGCGTGTCGTTGCCGGCGCCACCCGAGAGGTTCCGGGCGGCGACGAGACCGAGCAGGCGAGCGCCCGGCGTCACCTCGGCCAGGGAGCCGCCGGTGGCGAGCAGCACGCTCTGGTCGGCGAGGCCGTCGCCATCGGCATCGATCTCGATCAGCGTGCCATTGGCGGCGCGACTCTGCCGGGCCTCGGGACGCACCCCGCTGAACGTCTCGTCACCGATCCAGACGAGGAACGGGATGTCGAGCAGGAGCCGGTCGCCGGTGGCGAGATCGAGGATGGTGTCGGAGGCGCCCGGATCGACGCCGATGACGAAGGTGTCGTTGCCGGCACCGCCTTCGAGACTGTCGTTGCCGGGGCCGCCCTCCAGCCGGTCCGCCCCGGCGCCGCCCAGCAGGCGGTCGTTGCCGGCGCCGCCGATCAGCACGTCGTCGCCGCCCTCGCCCCGCAGGATGTCGTCGCCGCCGCCGCCCTGCAACCGGTCCGCCCCGGCGCCGCCGGTCAGCCCGCGATTCTCCGACAGCACCAGGATGCGCGAGCCCGGCGCGGTCTCGTCCAGCATGTGGCCGCCGGTCCCGATGGCGGCGCTGGCCTCGGCGCGGCCGTCGCCATCGGCATCGATCCAGAGCTGCTGCCCGTCGAAGCGGATCTCGCCGCGCAGGCCCGAAAAGACGGCGACGCCGATATAGGTCAGCCCCGCCAGGCCGGTGAGCTGGATCCGGTCCCCCGCCTCCATGTCGCGAATGATGTCGCCATCGACCTCGGCGACGGAATGGTAGCGGAAGGTGTCGTTGCCGGCGCCGCCGCGCAGGATGTCGCGCCCCAGGCCGCCGATCAGGATGTCGTCCCCGCTGAAACCCATGATCGAGTCGTTGCCCTCGCCGCCGATCAGCGTGTCGTTGCCGGCGCCGCCGTCCAGGGTGTCGTCGCCGGCGCCGCCATCCAGCACGTCGTCGCCGGACTGGCCGCGCAGCAGGTCGCGTCCCCCCGCGCCGATCAGCGTGTCGTTGCCGCCACCGGCATCGATGCGGTCCGCCGCCTCGCCCCCTTCCAGGATCTCGCCCGCCTCGCCGCCCACGATTGTCCGGGGCGTGGCGACGACGAGGATGCGCGAGCCCGCGGCCGTCTCCTGCAGCGGGGCGCCGCCGGCAAGGCGCAGCACGAGATCGGACCGGCCGTCGCCATCCGTGTCGATGGCCAGCGTCTCGCCCTCCTGGCGCATCTCGCCCGCCGCGCCGCTGAAGCGCGCCTGCCCGATGAAGCGGAGGGTGGTGATGGCGGAAGCGTCGAGGCGGTCGTCCTCGGCGAAGTCCAGGATGACATCGCCGGCGAAGTCCTCCATCGCCTCGTAGCGGAAGCTGTCCGCCCCCTCGCCGCCCGCCAGCCGGTCGGCGCCGGGGCCGCCGATCAGCGTGTCCTCGCCCGCCTCGCCGGAGAGCGTGTCCTCGCCCGCCCCGCCGAGCAGCCGGTCGCCTCCGGCGCCGCCGAAGAGGCGATCGTCGCCCGGACCGCCCTGCAGGAGATCGGCCCCGGCGCCGCCCGTCAGCTCCAGCGCCGCGGCCAGCATCAGGATGCCCGAGCCCGGCGCCGTCTCCACCAGCCGCAGCCTGCCGTCGAGGCTCATGCCGATCTCGGCCAGGCCATGGCCGCTGACGTCGATGCTCAGGAGGGTGACGCCATCGGCGTGGCTGAAGCGGATCTCCCGCCCGAGGCCGGAGAAGGCGCGCTCGCCGATGAAGCTGAAGCCGGCGAGGGCCGAGAGGTCGAGGCGGTCGCCCCGGCCGAAGTCGATGATGCGGTCGAGGCTGATCTCCTCGAGGCCGGCATAGCGGAAGGTGTCGCTGCCACCGCCGCCCGAGAGCCGGTCGGCGCCGCGCCCGCCGGTCAGCAGGTCGTCCCCCTCGCCGCCGACGAGGATATCGGCGCCGGCGCCGCCGTCCAGGATGTCATCGCCGTCCAGGCCGTAGAGGGTGTCGTCGCCGCTGCCGCCCGCCAGGCGGTCGCTGCCGCCGCTGCCGATAAGATTGGCCATGTCCTGTCCGCCTGAAGGTTTTTTCAGAGCGCGACGGGCTTCTCCCGATCCGCGGGAGATCTGCTAGCACGGCGGGGCCGGCACCGGGCCGCGCCCGGTGCCTCAATCGAACCGTCAGCGATCCGGCGTGGCTCAGCTGCCCTTGAAGACCGGGGCGCGCTTGCCGAAGAAGGCGGCCTTGCCCTCCTCATGGTCGTCGGTCAGGAACAGCAGGCTCTGGTAGTGCCGCTCCTCGTCCAGCGCGCGGTCCAGCCCGGTGGCGAGGATCTGCTTGGTCAGGGCGATCGCCGTCGGCGCCTGGTCGGCCAGGAGCCGCGCCCGAGCCTTCGCCGCCTCCAGCGCGCCGCCCTTGGGCGCCACCTGGTCCACCAGCCCAATGCGCTGCGCCTCGGCGGCGTCCAGCGGCTCGCCATAGAGCAGGATCTGCCGCGCCCGCGCCGGCCCCACGCGCTGCGGCAGGGTGTGCGGCAGGCCGAGATCGGCCATCAGCCCGGCCTTGCCGAAGGCGGCCATGAAATGCGCCCCCTCGGAAGCGACGATGGTGTCGCAGGCGCAGGCCAGCGACAGGCCGGCGCCGGCGCACCAGCCCTCGACCGCGGCGACGACGGGCGTGCTGCCGCCGACCATGAGCCGGATCAGCTGGTGCGCGGCGCGCAGGCGCTCCCGCCCCTGCAGCGGGCTGCGGACATCCATCCCCGACAGGTCACCGCCGGAGCAGAAATGCTCGCCGGCCCCGGTGATGACCAGGGCGCGGATCTCCGGGTCGCCCTCGACCCGGTCCAGGATGCGCAGCAGATCGGCGCGCAGGCGCGGCGCCAGGGCGTTGCGCCGCCGCGGATAGTCGAGCGTCAGCACCAGCACGGCGCCGTCCCGCTCTTCCCGCACCCGCATCTCGGTCTCGGCAGCGGCCTCGGACATCTCCGGTCTCCTTCCCAAGCCGGCCTTGGCGCCGGTCACGGCGGCAGGCTACATTCCGTATACGGGAAATCAATCGGGATATTGAATGGACACCCATCAACCCTCGCCCGAGCGGGACCTGACCGGCCAGCGCGATGTCGGCGCGGTGATCCACGCCATCCGCATCCTGCAGCACCTCTCCGCCGCCACGGCGCCGCTCGGCGTCGCGGCCGTGGCGCGCGGCACGGGCATCAGCCCCAGCACCTGCTTCAACATCCTGCGCACGCTGACCCGCACGCGCTTCGTCGCCTTCCGCGAGCAGGACAAGACCTATTCCCTCGGCCTCGGTGTCGCCGAGCTGGCGGCGGGCTTCCTCGGCATCAGCCATGCCGAGCTGATCCGGCCGGAGCTGGAGCGCCTGGCGCTGAACTACGACATGCTGATCGTGCTCTGGCGCGTCACCGAGGACGGTCACATCGTGCTGATCGACCGCGCCCACAGCCATACGGCGGTGCGGGTGGAGATGCGCCTCGGCCTGCGCCTGCCGATGCTGGTGGGCGCCGTCGGCCGCTGCGTCGCCGCCGCGCTCGATCTGCCGCAGGCCGAGCTGCGGCGGCGCTTCGCGGCGTTGCGCTGGCAGTCGCCGCCGAGCTTCGAGAGCTACCTCGCCGATGTCGAGGCGGCGCGCGGCAGCGGCTGGAGCCTGGACAACAGCCAGCTCTACCGCGGCCTGATCACCATCGCCGCGCTGATCACCGACCAGCACGGGCAGCCGCGCTTCGGCCTCTCCGGCATCACCATCGCCGGCCAGCACCCGCCGCAGATCTTCGAGCAGCTTGGCCGGGAGCTGCGCGAGGTCGCGGGCTTCGCCACGCGCGCGCTCTTTCCGAGGGACGCATCGATCCAGAATATTGAATAGCATTCCAGATTTGGGATGACAGCCCCGGCCGGATCAGGCCAAATCGCCGCCGATGCCGTGCCAGCAAAAGGCATGCAGCAAGGAGGAAGTCTCGAGCCGTGACTCATGTCAATCGCCGCGTCCTGCTGGGCGCCGGAACCCTGGCGGCAGGCAGCCTGATGGCGGGGCGCCGCCCGCGGGCGCAGGCGGGCTGGCGCCCGACCCAGACGGTCCGCCTCGTCATTCCCGCCGCCGCGGGCGGCACCACCGACATCATGGGCCGCATCCTGGCGCCGCACCTGCACGAACGCTGGGGCCAGGCGGCGGTGGTCGAGAACAAGTCCGGCGCCGGCGGCACTCTCGGCGCCGCCGAGGTGATGCGCGCCAGGCCGGACGGCCACACGGTGCTGATCAGCAATATCGGACCACAGGCCATCGCCTATTCGCTGTTCAACAACCTGCCCTACAAGCCGGAGGACTTCATCCCGGTCTCCAACATGATCCGCGGGCCGAATGTGCTGATGGTGCACCCGTCCCTGCCGGTGAAGACCGTGCCGGAGTTCATCCGCTACCTGAAGGAACGGCCCGGCAAGCTGAACTACAGCACCTCCGGTCCCGGCCAGTCCCCGCACCTCGCCGGCGTCTGGTTCCATCAGCTCACGGGAACCCAGGCGACCGCCATCCACTACCGAGGCGCCGGCCCGGCCATGACCGCGATGATGGCGGGCGATGTCGACTTCGGCTTCGACAATCTCACCAGCTCCGTCGGGCAGATCAAGGATGGCCGGGTCCGGGCGCTGGGCGTGACCAGCTCCGACCGCAGCCCGCAGATGCCGGAGTTGCCGGCGCTGCGCGAGACGCTGCCGGAACTCGCCGAGTACGACGTCAACACCTGGTTCGGCGCCTTCTATCCGGCGGGAACGCCGCGCGCCGCGGTGGACGCGCTGAATGCCGAGATCAAGGTGCTGCTGGAGATGCCGTCGACGAAGCAGCGCTTCGCCGAGATGGGTGGCGTCCCGGCCTATGGCACGCCCGCCGAATACGCCGCCTTCGTCAAGGCCGAGACGGAGAAGTGGGGCGCCGTGGTGCGCAAGGAAGGCCTGAAGATGGACCTGGGCTGAGCGACCGGCGGGAGAGTGGCGGGAGGGCGGCGCAACGCCCTCCCGGCTTCAATAGGATTTGGGCAGTCCCAGCACCTTCTCGGCGATGAAGCAGAGCACGAGCTGCGGGCTGACCGGGGCGATGCGCGGAATCATCACCTCGCGCAGATAGCGCTCCACATGATATTCGCGCGCATAGCCGAAGCCGCCATGCGTCATCACCGCCTGCTGGCAGGCCTTGAACCCGGCCTCGGCCGAGAGGTACTTGGCGGCATTGGCCTCCGCGCCGCAGGACAGGCCGGCGTCGTAACGCGAGGCGGCCTTCATCACCATCATCCAGGCCGCCTCCAGCTCCATCCAGTTTTCCGCCAGGGGATGCTGGATCGCCTGGTTCTGCCCGATGGGCCGGCCGAAGACGTGCCGCTCCTTCGCATAATGCGTCGCCCGCTTCAGCGCCGCATGACCCAGCCCGATGGCTTCCGCCGCGATCAGGATGCGCTCCGGATTCATCCCGTGCAGGATGTACTCGAAGCCGCGCCCCTCCTCGCCGATGCGGTCCTCCAGCGGGATCTCCAGGCCATCGAAGAACAGCTCGTTGGAATCGACGGCCTTGCGGCCCATCTTCTCGATCTCGCGCACCGCGACCTTGCTGCGGTCGAGCGTGGTGTAGAAGAGGCTCAGCCCCTCGGTCTTGCGCCTGACCGCCTCCAGCGGCGTGGTCCGGGCGAGCAGCAGCACCTTCTCGGCGACCTGCGCGGTGGAGATCCAGACCTTCTGCCCGTGCACCACGTAGCGCTCGCCCTGCCGCACCGCGCGGGTGCGGAGCTGCGTCGTGTCCAGCCCGGTGTTCGGCTCCGTCACCGCGAAGCAGGCCCGCTCCCGACCCGCGATCAGCGGCGGCAGCATGCGCCGCTTCTGCTCCTCCGTGCCGAAGACGACGACGGGATTGAGACCGAAGATGTTCATGTGCACGGCCGAGGCGCCGGTCATGCCGCCGCCGGATTCCGAGATCTCCCGCATCATGATAGCCGCCTCGAGGATGCCCAGCCCGGCACCGCCCAGCGCCTCGGGCATGCAGATGCCGAGCCACCCTCCCTCCGCCATGGCCTGGTGCAGCTCCGCCGGGAAGCGCCCGTCCCTGTCGCGTGCCAGCCAGTAATCGTCGCCGAAGCCGGCGCAGATGCGGCCGATGGCGCCGCGCAGCTCCTCCTGTTCAGGGCTCAGCGAGAAATCCATCGATGCTCTCCCGTGCAAAAGGCCGGCCGCGCCGCTTCCCGGTCAGGCGGAGAACTCCCGCCGCACCGCCTCCGTGTGCTCGCCCAGCCCCGGCACCGCGCCATACTGCCGCGGAGCACCGTCGTTGAAGCGCGCCGCCGGCGCCGCCACGGCGACATCGCCATTCGGCGTCCGCACCGGCAGGCGCCGCAGCGCCGGATGCGCCACCAGCGCCGGCATGTCGTTGACGAAGCCATAGGCGGTGTTGGCCTCGCGCAGGCGGGCGGCGCAGGCCTCCCGGCTCAGCTTCGCGAAGGCGGCGGCGACATGCGCGTCCACCACCGGCCGGTTCGCCACACGCTCGACATTGCTGCGGAAGCCCTCGCGCTGCGGCAGCTCGGGCTCCTGCAGGAAGCCGGCGCAGAACTGCGCCCATTCCCGCTCGTTCTGGATCGAGATCAGCACCAGCGCGCCATCCGAGGTGGCGAAGGCGCCGTAGGGGCAGATCGAGGGATGCGCGAGGCCGATGCGCTGCGGCGCATGGCCAGTGCCCTCGAAATACAGCAGCGGCACGTTCATCCAGTCCGCCATGGCATCGAACAGCGAGACGCCGATCGACTTGCCCTCGCCGGTGATGCCGCGCTCGATCAGCGCCTCCAGCACCGCCGCATGCGCCATGGTGCCGCAGGCGATGTCGCAGACCGAGACGCCGACGCGCCCGGGCCCCGCCGGATGACCGGTGATCGAGGCCAGCCCGCTCTCGGCCTGGACCAGCAGGTCATAGGCCTTCATCGTGGCGTAGTCGCCGCTCTCGCCATAGCCGGAGATATCGACGGTGATCAGCCGGGGGTGGCGCCGGCGCAGCTCGGCGCTGCCGAAGCCGGCGCGGCCCATGGCGCCGGGGGCGAGGTTCTGGATGAAGACATCCGCCTTGCCCACCAGGCGCTGCAGCAGCGCCTTGTCCCCCGCCTCCTTGATGTCGAGGCAGACGCTTTCCTTGCCCCGGTTCAACCAGACGAAGTAGGTCGATTGCCCGGCCGCCGCGCGGTCATAGCCGCGCGCGAAATCACCCTCGGCGCGCTCGATCTTGATGACGCGCGCGCCGGCATCGGCCAGCTTGACCGAACAGGTCGGCGCCGCGACAGCCTGCTCCATGGAGACGACGAGAAGCCCCTCCAGCGGCCGGCCCGGTCTTCCCATGGTTCAGTAGCTCCTAGGCATGCCGAGGACATGCTCGCCGAGATAGGAGAGGATGAGGTTGGTGCTGATCGGCGCCACCTGATAGAGCCGCGTCTCGCGGAACTTCCGCTCCACATCATACTCCTCGGCGAAGCCGAAGCCGCCATGCGTCTGCACGCAGGCCTCGCCCGCCGCCCAGCTCGCCTCGGCGGCAAGCATCTTGCCCATGTTCGCCTCCTCGCCGGGATTGACCCCGGCCTCGAACTTGGCGAGACCCTTGTGCACGATGGCCTCCGCCGCGCGCATCTGCGCATAGGCCTTGGCGATCGGGAACTGCACGCCCTGGTTCTGCCCGATCGGCCGCCCGAACAGCACCCGCTCCTTCGCGTAGCCCACGGCCTTCTCGATGAACCACTTGGCGTCGCCGATGCATTCGCTGGCGATCAGCAGCCGCTCCGCGTTCATCCCGTCCAGGATGTAGCGGAAGCCGCGGCCCTCGACACCCACCAGGTTCTCCGCCGGAACCTCCATGTTGTCGAAGAACACCTCGCAGGAATTGTGGTTCATCATCGTGCGGATCGGCCGGATGGTCAGACCCTTGCCCAGCACCGTCCGCATGTCGACGATGAAGGTCGACAGCCCCTCCGTCTTCTTCGCCACCTGATCGCGCGGCGTCGTGCGCGCCAGCAGCAGCATCAGGTCCGAATGCTCGGCCCGGCTGGTCCAGATCTTCTGGCCGTTGACGATGTATCTGTCACCCTCGCGCCGCGCGAAGGTGCGCAGCGCGGTGGTGTCGGTCCCGCTGGTCGGCTCGGTCACGCCGAAGGCCTGCAGCCGCAACTCGCCCGACGCGATCTTCGGCAGGTACTCCTGCTTCTGGCGGTCGTTGCCGTGCCGCAGGATGGTGCCCATGATGTACATCTGCGCGTGGCAGGCGGCACCGTTGCAGCCCTGCCGCTGCACCTCCTCGAGGATCGCCGCCGCCGCCGAGAGCGGCAGGCCCGAGCCGCCGAACTCCTCCGGGATCAGCGCGGCCAGCCAGCCCGCCTCCGTCAGCGCCTGCACGAACTCCGTCGGATAACCACGCACCTCGTCCAGCTTGCGCCAGTACTCCCCAGGAAAGCGCGCGCACAGCTTCGCCACCTCCTGCCGGATCTCAGCATGATCCTCGATCGAATGGTCCATCTCGCTATCCTTCAGAGCGCCTCGGCCGGGCTGCGCAACAGGGGGGAAATGTCGTTCAGGCGATCAAGCTCGGAGATGGTATCGGCCAGCGCCCCGGCCGCCTGCGGCCCCAGCACGGCATCGGCCAGGCCGCTGAACTTGGCGCGCAGCTCCGCCTCGGTCAAGAAATTGTCCGGCTCGCCCTTGGGCACGATGACCTTGCGCGTGAAGGTCTCGCCGCGCGCCCTGACGGTCAGCTTGCCGGACATATTGGCCGGGAACTCGGCCTCGATCTCGGGGTCGTTCTCGCAGCGCACCTTGCGCATCATGGATCTGATGGAAGGGTCGCGCAGCAGCGCGTAGCTGTCCCAGCCCATGGCGCCGGTGCTCAGCGCCGTGGCGATGACGAAGGGCCCGCTGAACTGGCCATCCACGATGTTCTGCGGATCTGCCTTGCGGTCGGCGGGTTCGCCCACCAGCAGCATGCCGGCGCGGGAAATGCCGAGCGTGACGCCCTCGATCTCCTCGGCCT
This sequence comes from Pseudoroseomonas sp. WGS1072, assembly GCF_049340465.1. Classification (NCBI taxonomy): domain Bacteria; kingdom Pseudomonadati; phylum Pseudomonadota; class Alphaproteobacteria; order Acetobacterales; family Acetobacteraceae; genus Pseudoroseomonas; species Pseudoroseomonas sp. WGS1072. The sequence goes on from NZ_JBMPSU010000001.1 coordinate 935,878, forward strand.
TCAGGTCATGCTCGGCCCGCAGCGCGAGGGCCGCGTCGATGCCGGCATGGCCCCAGCGGCAACTCGGATAGGGCTTCACGCCGGTCTGCATCAGTTCCCAGACCTGGCCGAGATCCTGCAGCACGCGCCCGGGCTTCGGATCCGGCGCGTAGGAGCGCAGGAAGCCGTGCTTGCCCTCGATGGCATCGGCGGCGCCCTTGAAGCCCTCGCGCGCGAGAGTGGCGGCGGCGAGGCCCGCCATGCCGGCCCAGCCGACCTGGAACCGCTTGGTCCACGCCCCGTTGGCCAGGAACTGCAGGCTGCCGGCGCATTGGCTGAGCGCGATTCCCAGCGCCGAGGCCATGCCCGCCGCATCCAGCCCGAAAACCCGCCCCGCCGCCGCCGCCGCACCGAAGGCGCCGCAGGTCGCGGAGGGATGGAAGCCCCGATCGTAATGCGCGCCCGCCGGCAGCGCCAGGGCGAGGCGCAGCGCCACCTCGTAGCCGGCGACGATGGCCACCTGCACCTCGGCGCCCGAGGCGCCGGTCATCTCGCCCGCCGCCAGCGCCGCCGGAATGACCGGCGCCCCCGGATGCACCACGGCGACCGCATGCGTGTCGTCGAAGTCGAGCGAATGGCCGAGCGTGGCGTTGATCAGCGCCGCCCCGGCCGGGCTGTAGGTCGCCGTATCGGCGAAGACCCGGCTCTCGCCCTTGTCGAGGCCCAGCGCCTTTACCGCGGCGAGGAGGGCCGGGGTGCTCTCGGCCTCCTTCCGGGCGCGGACGATGTTGCCGACCAGATCGAGCACCAGGGCGCGGGTCCGCGCCGCCACCTCGGGTGGCAGCGCCTCGGCCCGCAGACCAGCGGCGAAAGTGGCAAGCTCATGAGTGATGCGCATGGTTTCCTCCGCCGCCAGGATGGATCAGACCGGGTCCCAGGAGAAGACGTCGGGGCTCCGGTCGAGCGGCACGGCATGGCCGCGCAGCGCCGGCCAGGCGTGTTCCGCGATGAGCTCCGGCGTCCAGCCTTCCGAGCGGTGGGCGCTGCGCACCGGGCGGGGCTGGCTGAAGATGAAGAGCTCGTTGTTGCGGGCCGCGAAGATCTGGCCGTTCACGTCCTTCGCCGCGTCGCTGGCCAGGAAGACCGCCAGGGTGGCGTTCTTCTCCGGCGTCATGCGCTTCAGCTTCTCGACCCGGGCCTTCTGCTCCGGCGTCTCGGCCGGGATGGAGCTGGTCATGCGGCTCCAGGCGAAGGGCGCGATGCAGTTGGACCGCACGCCGAAGCGCTGCATGTCGAGGGCGATGGACTTGGACAGCGCCGCGATGCCGAGCTTGGCCGCCGAATAGTTCGCCTGGCCGAAATTGCCGATCAGGCCCGAGGTCGAGGTCATGTGCACATAGGCGCCCGAGCCCTGGGCGCGGAAATGCTCGGCCGCGGCGCGGGAGACGAAGAAGCTGCCGTTGAGATGCACGTCGATGACGGCGCGCCACTCCCCCTCGGTCATCTTGTGGAAGATCTGGTCGCGCAGGATGCCGGCATTGTTGACGACGATGTCAACGCGGCCGAAGGCCTCGATGGCCGAGGCGACGATGCGGCGGGCGCTGTCCCAGCCGGCGACGCTGTCGGTATTGGTCACCGCCGTGCCGCCGCGCTGCTCGATGATGCCCTTGGTCTGCTCGCCCGGCGTGGCGGAGGTGTCGCCCTCCCCGCTCAGCGAGGCGCCGATGTCGTTGATCACCACCTTGGCCCCGGCCTGGGCCATGGCTAGGGCGATCTCCCGCCCGATTCCGCCGCCAGCGCCGGTGACGATGGCGACCTTTCCTTCCAGCATGGACATGGATCGTTTCCTCTTCCTGGCTCAGACGGGCGTGAACATGGGCACGGGCTGGCCGTCGCCCTCGCTGGGCACGAAGGTGACGCGCACCTTCTGCCCGACCTTGATCCTGTCGAAGTCGCAATCGACGATATTGGTCATGATGCGCGGCCCCTCGGCCAGCTCCACATAGGCGATGGCATAGGGAACCTTCGCGCGCATGATGCTGAAGGTATAGATCGTGCCCTCGCCGCTGGCCGGCACGAACTCCACCTCGCCCTCATCATCGAAGGGGCAGATGGGGCGCGGCGGGTAGTGCACCTTGCCGGTCTTGGTGTTGCGGCCGATCAGAAGCTTGCCGTCCCGCGCCGCGTCCCAGAAGGGCCTGGTGGAGACGTCCGGGGTCGGGCTCGGCGGCACGCGCTTCGGGGTCTGTTCGCTCATGGCCTCACTCCCTCTCCAGGATCAGCGTCGCGCTGCCATGGCGGGTGCCGAGCGAGCCGCCCGTGCCATGCGCCAGCGCCAGGTCGCAATTCTTCACCTGCACCGCCGGATGCGCCTCGCCGCGCAGCTGACGCACCGCCTCGATCACCTTGGTGATGCCGCCCCGATTGGCCGGGTGGTTGTTGCAGAGCCCGCCGCCATCGGTGTTGAAGGGCAGCTTGCCGACGCCCGAGATCAGGTTGCCGTCGGAGACGAACTTGCCGCCCTGGCCACGCTCGCAGAAACCGAGATCCTCGAGCTGCAGCAGGACGGTGATGGTGAAGCTGTCGTAGATGCTGGCGTACTTGATGTCCGCCGGCCTGACGCCCGCCATCTCGAAGGCGCGGGCGCCGGAGTAGCGCGCGCCGGTATAGGTCAGGTCGAGCTGCCCGCCCATCTGGTGCTTCACCGTCTCGCCGGCGCCGCGCACCGTGACGACAGGCCGCTTCAGGCTGCGGGCGACCTCCGGGCTGGTGACGATCAGCGCGCCGCCGCCGTCGCTGATGACGCAGCAATCGAGGCGGTGCAGCGGATCGGCCACCAGCGGCGAGTTCACCACATCCTCGACCGTCACCACCTTGCGCAGCATGGCATGCTCATTGTGCTGCGCATGGTGCGAGGCGGCGACCTTGATCCAGGCCAGCTGCTCGCTGGTGGTACCGAACTCGTACATGTGTCGGCGGGCGCACATGGCGTACATGTTCGCGATCGCCGCGCCATAGGGGTATTCGAACTGCACGTCGGGCTGCGCGGGATTGCCGGCGCGCGGCGCGGTGCCGGTCGCCATGCCCTCGGCGCGCGGCCGCCCGGCCAGCGTGATCAGCGCCACGCTGCACTTGCCGAGGGCGATGGCCTCGGCCGCGTGCGCCACATGCGCCAGATAGGAGCAGCCGCCGAGATCCGTGGCATCGACATGCTTCAGCCGGTCGAGGCCGATATAGTCGGCCATGCTCAGCGGGCCCATGCCGGGCGCATCGCCGGCACAGAAATAGGCGTCCACGTCGCGGCGGGTCAGCCCGGCGTCGCGCAGCGCCCCCAGCGCCACCTCGGCATGGAGTTGCGCGGTGCTCTTGTCCTCGGCCTTGCGCGTCGGATGCTCATAGGCGCCGACGATGCAGGCCTTGCCTCGGATACTCACAGGCAGCCTCTCCTTCTCATGCGTTCCATACTCATTGCACCACGATACGGCCGGCCCGCGCCACCTCGGCCCAGCGCGCGATCTCCTCGTGGATGAAAACCTCGAAAGCCTGCGGCGTGGTGCCGCCCGCCGGCGTCAGCCGTGGCTGCTCGGCGGCGAAGTCCTGCATCCGCCGGGCCCACCCCGCCTCGCGCACCACCGCATCGATCTCGCGTCCCAGCCGCGCCACGACGGGCGCCGGGGTCCTGGCCGGCGCCTGGATGCCGAACCAGGAGACCGCGTCGAAATCCGCGATCCCCGCCTCCCGCAGCGTCGGCACGTCCGGCAGCACCGGCGAGCGCATGGCGCTGGTCACCGCCAGCGCGCGGATCTGCCCCTCGCGGATGAAGTTGAGCGCCGAGGGGATGTTGTCCATCGCCAGCTCGATCCGGCCGGAGACCAGTTCGGTCAGCATCGGGCCCGAGCCGCGATAGGGCACGTGCTGGATGTCGATGCCGGTGCGCGCCTTGAGCAGCTCCATGCAGGCATGCGGGCTGCCGCCGATGCCAGAGGTGCCGTAGTTCAGCCCGCCGGGGTCCTTCCTCGCCGCCGCGAGCATGCCGGCGATATCGGTGATCGCCATCCCCTTCGCCGCCAGCACGACATTCGCGACGCGCGTCACCAGTCCGACGGCGGCGAGGTCCTTCGGCTGGTAGGGCATGCGCGACCCGTAGGCGGCGTAGTTGATGGCCGCCGTGCCGATCGAGGCCATCAGGATGGTGTAGCCATCGGGCTCCGCCTTGGCGACCGCGTCGGCGCCGATATTGCCGCCCGCCCCGCCGCGGTTCTCGACCACCACCGCCTGGCCGAGCCGCGCCGAGAGCTGCTCGGCCAGCAGGCGACCGATGAGGTCGGTCGTGCCGCCGGGCGGGAAGGGGATGATCATGCGGATGGTCCGCTGCGGCCATGTGCCCCCCTGGGCGTCCGCCGTGGTGCCCGGCTGGGCGCGCGCCACGGCCGGCAGGGCGAGCAGGCCCGCGGCTGTCAGAAGGCCGCGGCGGTTCGGGGCGATCGGCATCATTCCTCCTTCCGCGCGGGGCGGCCTTGTCACCGGCCGCCTCCGCCGCGCATCAGCCGGGCAGCTCCAGCACGTTCTTGGCCAGGATGCCGCGCTGGATCTCGGAGCTGCCGCCGTAGATCGTCGTCGGCCGCGCCTCGATGAACTGGCCGGAGGGGTGGAGATCCCGGTTGCCGCCCATCGGCTCCAGCAGGCCGGCATTCTCTCCGGCGATGTCCATCATCACCTCGGTGATGCGCTGGAACAGCTCGGCCTGATGCAGCTTCAGCATGGACACGTCGGGGCCAAGCGATTCGCCGCGCCGCAGGATGGCGACATAGGTCTCGTAGAGCGCCTTGTGGTCCTCGAGATCCAGCCGCAGCCTCGTGTAGCGCTCCTGGAAGTCCGGCTCGTCGAACACGCCCATCCGCTCGGCCAGGTTCTTCAGGCGGCCCAGCGCGTAGCCCGACTGGCGCGGCGAGCCCAGGAAGATGCGCTCGAAGCCGAGCAGCGCCTTGGCCATGCTCCAGCCCTTGTTCGGCTGGCCGACCAGGTTCTCCCGCGGCACGCGGACATTGTCGAAGAACACCTCGCAGAACTCGTCATGCAGGCCGAGATTGATGATCGGCCGCACCGTCACGCCCGGCGTCTTCATGTCGATCAGCAGGAAGCTGATGCCTTCCTGCTTCTTCGCCGTCTTGTCGGTGCGGACGAGACAGAAGATCCAGTTGGCGTCGGTGGCCAGCGTGGTCCAGATCTTCTGGCCGTTGACCACGTAGTGGTCGCCATCCAGCACCGCCTCGGTGCGCAGCGAGGCGAGGTCGGAACCCGCGCCCGGCTCGGAATAGCCCTGGCACCAGATGTCCTCGCCCGCCAGGATGCGCGGCAGGAAGCGGCTCCGCTGCGCCTCAGTGCCGAAGCGGATCAGCAGGGGGCCGAGCATGATCACGCCGTGATCGGGCAGGCGCGCCACGCCATGCCGCTCATACTCCTCGATCAGGATGATCTGCTTGGCGGCGCTGAGGCCCATGCCGCCCAGCTCGCGCGGCCAGCCCGGCGCCACCCACCCCTTGGCCTTGACCTTCTCGAACCAGGCCTGGCCCTGCTCCCAGTGCAGCCGGTGCTGCGGATTCCGCAGCTCGGCGGGATACTCGCTCTCGACGAAGCGCCGCGCCTCGGCGCGGAATTCCTCGTCCGACAGCGCATCCCAGTTGGTGCCGGCGGAACTCATCTCGGCGGACTGGCTCATGCCTCTTCCTCCCGCGCCTCGGCGGCAAAGCGGCGGCGGTGCAGCGCCGCCGGGCCGAACTGGTTGAACAGCACCATGGTCTTGCGGAGATAGAGGCTGATGTCGGCCTCGTCGGTGTAGCCGATGCCGCCGTGAAGCTGGATCGACTGCTTGGTCACCAGCATCGCCGTGTCCGAGGCGCGTGCCTTGGCGCGGGAGATGGCGGCGCGGCGCGCGGCGCGCGGCGAACCCTCCCGGTCCAGCGTGGCGGCGGCGGATTCGATGCTGGCGCGCGTCAGGGCGAGCTGGATCTTGAGATCGGCGGCGCGGTGCTGCAGCGCCTGGAAGCTGCCGATCGGCTTGCCGAACTGCTGCCGCGTGCGGAGATAGTCCAGCGTGACCGTGAAGGCCTGATCGGCGACGCCGAGCAGGTAGGCGGCGGTGCCGAGGGCCGCCTCGTCCAGCGCGTCCTCCACCTCCGCCACGGCGACCGTGCCGAGGCTCTCCCCGCCGGACGGGCGCAGCGTGCCGAAGAACCCGCCATCCTGCGTCTTCTCCAGCGTCAGGTCGGCCCCCGCGCGCGGCTGCAGGCGCAGCGACAGCCCGTCGCCCTCGCGCACCGGCACCAGGAAGGCCTCGGCGCCGCCGGCCTGGCCGATGAACAGGCGCGGCGCATCGGCGGTGCCCGGCACATCCAGCCGCCCGGCGGCCTCCTGCCAGGCGGTCAGCACCAGGGCCTCGCCGGAGAGCAGCCGCGCCAGCGGCGCCTCCGCGCCCACGGCCGAGAGCAGCCGGGCCGACAGCGCCGCGCCGACCAGCGGCTCCGGCGCCAGGGCCGCGCCGAGTTCCTCGGCCACGGCGCAGAACTCGCTCATGCCGAGCCCGGCGCCCCCCCGCTCCTCGGGCACGCGAAGGCCGATCCAGCCCTGCTCGCCCATCTGCCGCAGCACGCCGGCATCGAAGCCCGGCGCCTCGAAGCGCAGGGCGCGGATGCGCTTGCGGTCGCCGCCGCGCGGCGCGAGGCCGGCCGCGCTGTCGCGGATCATGCGGATCGATTCGGCCCGCTCCTCCGCCGCCTGATCGAGCGCCGCGCTCATGCGAAATCCGCCTTGCCGTTGTTGACCACCACCACGTCGCGCTCGACCACACGGGCGCGGAAGGCGCCGCTCTTCCAGATCTCGGTGCGGATCGTCTCCCCGGGATAGACCGGCGAGGAGAAGCGCAGCGCCAGGCCCTTCATCGCCGCCGCATCGTAGTTGCCGAGCTCGCGCACCAGCGCGTGCGTCACCACGCCGAGTGTGCAGAGCCCGTGCAGGATCGGCCGCGGGAAGCCCGCGCGCGCCGCGATGTCGGGGTCGGCGTGCAGCGGATTGTCATCGCCGTTCAGCCGGTAGTACAGCGCCTGTTCCGGCCGCGTCGCCAGGTCCAGCGTGATGTCGGGCGCCGTCTCCGGCACCGGATGGACCGGCTGCACCGGGCCCGCCGGGCCGCCGAAGCCGCCGTCGCCGCGCAGGAAGGTGGTGCTGCCCGTCACCGCCAGCAGCGCGCCGGTCGCCGCGTCGGTGATCTCCTTCTCGGAATAGAGCAGCGCGCCCTTGCCCTCGCCCTTGTCGACGATGCCGGTGACGCGGGTGCGGCCGATGACCTCGCCATCGACCGGCAGCGGGCGGTGCAGGGTGATGCGCTGCTCGCCATGCACCACCTTGACCGCATCGACACCGGTCTCGGGATTGGCCAGCCAGAAGCCGGGATGGGCGATCACCACCGCCATCGAGGGCATCACGCGCAGGGCGCGGTGCGCGTCGACATAGTCGAGCTGCCGCTTGTCCATCGGGTCCTGGCCGAGCCCGATGGACAGGGCGTAGAACACGGCGTCGCGCGGCGTCACGCGCTGCCGCACCTCGGGGATCGGGAAGTTGAGAAGCTTCTCGTAGTCGATCACGCTTGGTCCTCCGCGATGTCGATCACCGCATCGGCGGCGAAGGCGCCCTGCCCCTCGGGCATGGCGAAGACGGGGTTGAGATCGATGCCGGCCAGGCCGGGGCCGGCCTGGTGGGCGAAGACGGACAGGCGCGAGAGCATGGCGGCCAGCGCCTTGATGTCGGCCGGCGGGCGGCCGCGGGCACCCTGCAGCAGCGGCGCGCCGCGGATCGAGCGGATCAGCGCCTCGGCCTCCGCCTCGCCGAAGGGGCAGCGGCGGAAGGCGACGTCCTTCAGCACCTCGACGAAGATGCCGCCCAGGCCGAACATGGCGACCGGGCCGAAGACCGGGTCGCGATGCACGCCGAGGATGCATTCGACGCCGCCCGAGAGCTGCTTCGCCACCAGCACGCCCTCGATGCGCGCCCGCGGCGCCGCCTCCGCCGCGCGCCGCTTCAGCAGGGCGAAGCCCTCGCGCACCGCCTCGGCCCCGGCCACGTTCAGCAGCACGCCGCCGATCTCGGACTTGTGCAGGATGTCGGGCGAGAGGATCTTCAGCACCACCGGATAGCCGAAGCCCTCGGCGGCGGCGACCGCCTCCTCCACCGTGGCGCAGGCGCGCTCGGGCGCGGCGGCGATGCCGGCCTCGCCCAGGATGCGCTTGGCCTCGGCCTCGCTCGGCGTGCTGGACGGCAGGGCGACGGGCGGCAGGGCCGGCGGCGCCGCGGGCGCGGCGGCGGCGAAGGCATCGCCGAAGCGGCCCATGGCCTGGATCGCCACCACGGCGCGCGAGGGATCCTCGAAGACGGTGAAGCCGTCGCTCTCGAACTCGCGGATCTGGTCGGGATTGGCGAGGATGGACAGGACGAAGAGCCGGTCCGGATGCGCCCGGCGCACCGCGCCCAGCTCGCGCCGGAGATGCGGCGCGACCGAGGCGGCGCCGCCGGTGTGGGTGAAGAAGCAGAGCGCCGACTTGTAGCCGCCATCGACCACCATGGATTCGGCGAAGCGGCCGACCAGCGTCAGGTCGTTCAGCGCCTGGGCCGTGCAGTCCACCGGGTTCTGCGGCGCCGAGAAGGGCACCAGGCCGCGCAGCTTCTCCTGCGCCGCCTGCGGCATGGGCGGCATGGCGAGGCCGGCGGCCTCGGCCGCGTCCGAGATCAGCACGCCCGCCCCGCCGCTGATGGTCAGCACGCCGAGCGTGTTGCCCACCGGATAGATGCGCTGCGTCGCGAGCCGCGCGATGTCGAGCAGTTCCTCCGTGGTGCGGGCGCGCACCACGCCGTACTCGGCCAGCACCGCGTCGGTCACGGCGTCGTCGCCGGCGATGGAGGCGGTGTGCGACTTGGCGGCGGCGCTGCCCACGGTGCTGCGCCCGACCTTCATCATCACCACCGGCTTGCGGTTCCGGCGCGCCAGCTCCAGCGCGGCGAGGAAGCTCTTCGCGTCGCGGATGCCCTCCGAATAGGCGGCGATCACCTCGGTCCCGTCATCCTGCGCCATCCAGCCGATCATGTCGCCGACATTGAGGTCGGCCTCGTTGCCGGTGGTGACGCAGCAGGAGATGCCGAGCCCGTGGTCGCGCGCCATGCCGAAAAGGTGCATGCCATAGGCGCCGGACTGGCTGGCGATGCCGATCGGGCCCGGGGTCGGCATGCCGCGCTCGAGGCTGGTCGAGAAGGTGCCGAAGAAGGCGGTGCGGGCATTGAACAGGCCGAGGCAGTTCGGCCCCAGCACGCGCATGCCGTCGGCGCGGGCCCGGGCCACGATGCGCGCCTCGGCCTCGGCGCCCGCCTCGCCCATCTCGGCGAAGCCGGCGCTGAACATGATGGCCGCCTTGACGCCGCGCGCGCCCAGCTCCGCCATGGTCGGCGCCACGGCGGCGGCCGGCACGGCGACGATGGCGACGTCCGGAACCTCCGGCAAGGCCGCGACCGACTGCCAGGCGGGCAGGCCCTGGATCAATCCGCTCTTGGGGTTCACCGGCAGGATCTTGCCCTGGTAGCCGGCCTCCAGCATCGAGGCGATGGGGCGACCGCCGATGCGCGTGGCATCGGCCGAGGCCCCGACCACCGCCACCGAGCGTGGCGAGAGCAGGGCCGAGAGCGCCTCCATGGGCAGCGCATCCTGGGCAGTCGTGTCTGGCACCGGCGGCATCCTTGTCCGGGCGGGAGGCCGCGCCGCGCCCTCGGCCCGGCCGCCGCCACCCGCCTGCTTTCCTTCCCCGGGCCCGCCCGGCTGTGGACCGGCCCCTCTGAACTTGGCGCGCAGGCTAGACGCCTCCCCGCATCTATTCAATATGCGGAATACCATTCCGATGCGGGAAAATCGGGGCTCTCAAAGCCCCCCTTGGGGTCCCGTGGGCTCGACGCGGCGAAGCGGCTGGCGCAGGATCCTCCTCCCTCTTTCCGGCCGTGGAGCCCGCCCATGGATCTCGTCCCGCCCGAGAGGCTCGGCCTCTGCCCGCAGCGCCTGCGCCGGATCGAGGGATGGGCGGAGCGGCTGGTGGCCGAAGGCAGGCTGCCCGGCCTCACCACCATGGTCGCCCGGCGGGGGCGGGTCGCGCATCTGCACAGCACGGGCCTGGCCGAGATCGCGTCCGGCACGCCGATGCGGCCGGAGACCATCTTCCGCATCTATTCCATGACCAAGCCGCTCACCAGCCTGGCCATCCTGATGCTCTATGAGGAAGGCCGTTTCCAGCTCGACGATCCCATCACCCGCTTCCTGCCGGACTTCGCGAACATGCGCGTCTGCACCGGCGGGGCGCGCGGCCGGCTGGAGACGGTGCCGGCGCGGCGCGACATCACCTTCCGCGACCTGCTGACCCACACCTCCGGCCTGACCTACGGCTTCATGCAGGCGACGCTGGTCGACGCGCTCTACCGGGAGCGCGGCGTGGACTTCCAGACCGCCGAGAGCAGCCTGGCCGTGGTGGTGGCCGAGGCCGCGCGGCTGCCGCTGATCGCCCAGCCTGGCGAGGCCTGGAACTACAGCATCGCCACCGACGTGCTGGGCCATCTGGTGGCGGTGATCTCGGGCGAACCCTTCGAGGTCTTCCTGCGCCGGCGCGTCATCGAGCCGCTCGGCATGGTGGATACCGACTTCCACGTGCCGCCGGAGAAGCATCACCGCCTCGCCGCCAACTACGCCCACGGCCCGGACGGCCTTGCCGTCATCGATGCGCCGGCCGGCAGCCGCTACCTCCGGCCGCGCGCGGTCTGCTCGGGCGGCGGCGGCCTGGTCTCCACCGTCGCCGACTACTGGGGCTTCTGCCAGCTCATGCTGAACAAGGGGGCGCTCGAGGGCACCCGCCTGCTCGGCCGCAAGACGGTGGCGCTGATGACCGCCAACCACCTGAACGGCGACATGGCGGCGATGGGCCAGGCGCGCTGGTCGGAATCCACGGCCGAGGGCATCGGCTTCGGGCTGGGCTTCTCGGTCATGCTCGATCCGGCCCGGGCGCAGATCCTCGGCACGCCGGGCGAATATGCCTGGGGCGGTGCCGCCTCCACCGCCTTCTGGATCGATCCGGCGGAGGAGATGGCGGTGATCCTGATGACCCAGCTCACCCCTTCCTCGACCTGGCCGATCCGGCGCGAGCTGCGCGTGCTGAGCTATCAGGCGGTGATCGACTGAGGGGCGCCCTCACAGGCAGTCGGAGGCCAGGAACACCGGGAGCCCTGTCCAGAGCGTCGCCAGCAGGCCGAAGGCCGCGCCGCCGATGGCGAGGACGCGGCGGAACTGGCGCTCGCCATTGTCGAGCGGCCCGGGCGCCCAGGCCCAGGCCAGCAGCCCCGCCAGCAGCAGCAGGTGCAGGCCCCAGACACCCAGCGCCACCAGCCGCTGCAGGCTGAGGCCGAACCCGCCCGCCCCGTCCCAGGGCCGGTCCCAGCCCCAGGCGCAGCCCAGCGAGACGGCGACGTAGAGCGCCAGGAAGGCGAGGCTCCAGAGGATGAAGGCCCCGGTGGCGACCAGGATGCCCGGAACGCGGCTCTGGACGGTGCGCCCCGGCGCGCTCATGGCGCGGCCAGCCAGGGCCAGAGTTGCAGCAGCAGCAGCGCCGCCACGCCGGAGAGGGCCGTATAGCCCTGCCACAGTCCGGTGTTGCGCGGCGCTAGGTCCCGCAGCGCCGAGACATAGCCGGCCCGGCAGCGCGCCAGGGTGAAGCCCGCCATCACCGCCCCCAGCCCGGCATGCAGCGCGACGTACAGGCCGAGGACCAGCGCCGTCGCCGCATAGGCATGGCCGGTGAAGTCCTGCCCCCGCCAGAGCGGCAGGGCCGCGAAGGCGAAGGCGGCCAGCAGCCCGGCCAGGGCGCCGAGGCCCATGAGCCAGGAACAGGCCCCGGTTCCGCCACGGCGCAGGCTGGCCCGGGCCAGCAGCGTCGCCAGCGGCGCCGCCAGCAGCCCGGCGAGGCCGAGAGCGGAGAGCCAGGGATCGAAGGCCAGCAGCGCCGGCGGCGGCCAGCCGGGCGCGACCAGGGCGAGGAACAGCGCGCCGAAGGCCAGCGAGGCGAAGAAGGCGGCATCGGCCACCAGCAGCAGCCCCATGCCGAGGAAGCCCGGCTGGGCCGGCGCCACCATGTGCAGCGGCAGGAAGAGCCCCTCCCCCGCCGCCACCCGCGCCGGATCGCGCCGCGCCCCCAGGCTCCAGCACCAGATCCAGCCGACCGCCAGCACGCCGGCGAGGCCGAGGCCGGTCAGCCAATAGGCCTTGAGCAGCAGGCCCAGGAAGCAGAGGGCCGTGGCCAGGCCGAGCGCCAGCGGCAGGAAGCTCGGGCGCGGCAGCAGGATGACCTGCTCCGGCCGCCCGCTCACCGCCTCGACGCCCAGCGTCTCCATCCAGCCATGCCGGGGCGTGCCTAGGACGTGCATCCCCACCGCCGCCTCCTGGCCGAGGCGCGGGCGGTCCGCCAGCGGGTCGCGGCTCTCGGCGGGCGGCAGGCTGGCGAAGTTGTAGCTCGGCGGCGGCAGCGGCATGGCCCATTCCAGCGTCTCCGCGCCCCAGGGGTTGCGCGGCGCGCGGCGGCCGAAGCGGCGCAGCAGCAGCATGTCCACCGCGAAGAGCGCGAAGCCGATGGCGCTGAGGAAGCCGCCCACGGAGGAGAGCAGGTTCAGCCAGTCCCAGCCGATGCCGGCCGGATAGGTATAGACCCGGCGCGGCATGCCGAGCAGCCCGGTCAGGTGCATCAGCAGGAAGGTCATGTTGACGCCGATGAAGACCAGCCAGAAGGCGGCATGGCCCAGATGGTAGATGGGCATCCGCCCGGTGACGTGCGGCAGCCAGTAGTAGGCGCCCGCCATCAGCGGGAAGACGAAGCCGCCGATCAGCACGTAGTGCAGGTGCGCGACGACGAAGTAGCTGTCATGCACCTGCCAGTCGAAGGGCACGGCGGCGACCATCACCCCGGTCAGCCCGCCATTGACGAAGATGAAGAAGAAGCCGAGCAGATAGAGCATCGGCAGGTCGAAGCGCGGCCGGCCCTTCAGCAGCGTGGCCAGCCAGGCGAAGATCTGCACCGCCGTGGGGATCGCCACCGCCATGCTGGCCGCGGAGAAGAAGCCCAGCGCCATGTGCGGGATGCCGACGGCGAACATGTGGTGCACCCAGAGGCCGAAGCTCAGGAACCCCATGGCGACCAGGGCCAGCACGATCCAGTTGTAGCCGACCAGCCGATGGCGGGCGAAGACCGGCAGGATGGTCGAGATCACCCCCGCCGCCGGCAGGAAGATGATGTAGACCTCCGGATGGCCGAACAGCCAGAAGAGGTGCTGCCAGAGCAGGGGGTCGCCGCCGCGCGTCGGGTCGAAGAAGGGCAGGCCGAAGGCGCGCTCCACCTCCAGCAGGATGCTGCCGAGGATCAGCGGCGGGAAGCCCACCAGCATCATCACCGCCGTCACCAGCATGTACCAGGCGAAGATCGGCATCCGCGCCAGCGACATGCCCGGCGCGCGCATCTTCAGGATGCTGGCGGTGATCTCCACCGCCGCGCTGACCGCCGAGATCTCGACGAAGGTGATGCCGAGCAGCCAGACATCGGCGTTGATCCCCGGCGTGTAGGTCGAGGAGGAGAGCGGCGTGTACATGAACCAGCCGCCATCGGGCGCGATGCCCAGCAGCATGGCGAGGATGATGAAGCCGCCGCCCAGCAGGTAGCACCAGTAGCCATAGGCGGAGAGGCGCGGGAAGGCGAGGTCGCGCGCGCCAAGCATCTTCGGCAGCAGGTACATCGCCAGCCCTTCGAGCATCGGGATGGCGAAGAGGAACATCATCACCGTGCCGTGCATGGTGAAGACCTGGTTGTAGAGGCCGGGCGGCATGAAGGTGTTGCCCGGCGTCGCCAGCTGGGCGCGGATCAGCATGGCCAGCACGCCGCCGATGGCGAAGAAGACGAAGGCCGTGACCATGAAGCGCAGCCCGACCACCGTGTGGTTCACGGCGGCGAGGCGGCCGAGGCCGGGCGGCGTGCCCCAGATCGCCTCCAGCGCGCGGTGGCGGCGGATCGGGTCGGGCGGAAGGGCGTTCATGGGCTGCGCTCCGGCACCGGATTGGCGGTCGGGGTGAGGCGTAGCCCGGCCAGGGCGGCGGCATAGTCCTCCGGCGCGTGGGCGCGCACGCGGAAGCGCATCCGCGTGTGCTCCAGGCCGCAGAACTCGGCGCATTGCCCCTCGTAGAGGCCGGGCGCGTCGGCCTGCAGGCGCAGCAGGTTCTCATGGCCCGGAATGGCGTCCAGCTTGCCGGCCAGGCGCGGCACCCAGAAGCTGTGGATCACATCCGCCGCCGTCAGCCGCAGGTCGACCGGCACGCCCACCGGGATGTGCAGCTCGTCGGTGGTGCGGATGGCGCGCCCCGCCGCGTCGTACTGCGTGAAGGTCCAGAACCACTGCCGCGCCTCGCCCTCGGCGCGCACCACGCGCGGGCCGGGATGCGGCAGCAAGGCCTCCCCCGCGCGCAGCGAGACGACCAGCAGCACGGCCAGCACCGCCAGCGGGAAGGCCAGCCCGCCACCGGCCAGGAAGCGCCCGGCATCCAGGCCGCGCCCGCGCCGGCGCGGCAGCACGGCATAGAGCGCGAGGCCGCAGACGCCGAGCAGGATCAGGCTGGCGCCGGCGAACATCACCCACCAGAGCGTGGCCACCGCCGCCGCGCCGGGCCCCGCCGGATCGAGCACCGACTGGGGGCCGGAGCAGGCGGCGAGAAGCGGCAGGGCCGCCGGCAACCCCACCCGCCGGCCGCCGCTTAAAGCCGCATCCACGCCACGCCGCAGCCGGGAGGGCCGTGCCTCATGTCGAATTCGATTCCTGAACTCAGCGGCGACGCCGTCGGCTCCAAGGTCGCCGTCGCGGGTCATCCGATCCATGCCATGCTGGTCGCCTTTCCGATCGCGCTGGTGATGGCGACACTGGCCTGCGACGTTTTCTACTGGTGGTCGGCCGATCCCTTCTGGGTCCGGGCCGGGCTGTGGGCCAGCGGCGCCGCCTTCGGACTTGGCCTGCTCGCCGGCCTGTCCGGCACCGCCGAGCTGCTGCTGGTGCGCGACATCCGCCGCCACAGCGCCGGATGGACCCATTTCGTGGCCGCGGTGATGCTGCTCTCCGTCGCCGGCGCCAACTGGGCGCTGCGGCTGTTCGAGGGGGGGCCAGCCGAGCTCGGCACGCCCCTGCCCTGGGGTCTGTTCCTCTCGGTCCTGGCCGCGGTCTTCGTCGGGCTGGCGGGCTGGCATGGCGGCAAGCTGGTGTTCGAGCATCAGATCGGCCTCATGCTCTCGGGCGACGACTGATAGAGCTCCTGCCCCTTCCCTGGCTGGCGCAGCCAGTCGGGGAAGACGCCGTCGCCGATCCCGGGCTTGCCCAGCACCAGCAACAGCACCACCAGGATCAGCAGGCAGGCGGTCACGATCATCAGGATGCTGCGCCAGCGCGCGTAGCAGCGCTCCGGCTCCGCCAGCAGCCCGAGCACATGGCCGCAGTACATGTGCAGCGCCACCATCCCCCCCACCACCATCAGCTTCAGGAAGAGCCAGGGCACCAGCACGCCATAGGCGAAGATCAGCCCGGTGCCGGTGGCGATGGCCAGCACCGCCGCCGGCGAGACGATGGCGCGGTAGCCGACCCAGGTGAACTTCCAGAGCTGCCTCAGTTGCGGCCCGGACGGATGGCGGGCACGGCCGATGAAGAGGCTCGGCAGGAAGATCAGCCCGGCGCACCAGACGCAGAGCGTGGCGATATGCGCGGCCTTCAGCCAGGCCATCTCAGGCATCCCGCTCAGGCGCCGCCTCGTCCAGCCAGCGTCCGGCGCGAACCAGGGCGGCGAGCAGGTAGATCAGGCTGGCCGGCACCCACATGATCAGCCCGGCGAGCTGCTGGTCCTGCAGGGGCGAGAAGCCCCAGGCCTGGGTGGTGGCGAGATGCGGCGCGTAGAGCGCGGCGGGGGCGAAGGTGATCAGCGCGCCGAGCAGGCCCATCTGCGCCATCATCGCCAGCAGGCCGGAGACATAGGGCCAAGCCTCGTCCCGCCGGCCGAGGGCGGCGGCCCAGAACGTCAGCGCGCTGCCCAGCAGCGTGGCCTGCATGCCCCAGTAGACCGCGTCGCCCGACAGCGCGGCGGCATAGGCGGGCGGCGCGTGCCAGAGCCAGAGGATGACGACATGCAGAGGCAGCGCCAGGGACAGCCAGGCGCCGGCCCGCCGCCGGGTGCCGTCGCGCAGCGCCAGGGCGAGAAGCGGCGCCGCGACCCCGATCAGCAGGACATGATGCAGCGTGCGGGCGGCGAAGAGAGCCGAGCTCAGCGCGCAGAGCGGCGAGACGAAGGCGACGATCAGGACCGACCAGGCCAGCAGCGCCATGCCACGCCGCGGGGCCGGCCGCAGCGGCGCCCACCCCAGGAGCAGCGCCAGGCCGGTCAGCAGGAGCGGGTCCGTGTTCCAGCGACCCCAGGCCTCGGCCGGCCCGGGCCCCGCGCCGCAATAGGGGATCGCATCCCACACCTCGCCTCTCCCCCGACTCTGCGTATCCTGGCGGCCAATGCGAGGCGGCGATGAAAGTTGCGGAAGCTTAAGTTTTAACCTCAGGTTGCTTTATGCTGGAATAATGCACGCGCCCTCGCCGCCACCGGGGGCGCCCCCTTGGCCTGCCGCCGTCCGTATCGGGAACCGACCTCCATGCCGATCTCCACCGGGAGCCGCCGAGGCGCGCGTCGTGCCACCCTGCTCGTCGCGGTGGGCCTCGCCGTGCTGCTGGCGCCGCCGCTGCGGGCGCAGGAAGCCCCCGATCCCACCGAGGCCTGCGACGATCATGTCCTGGCCTCCGGCCTCTGCCTGGGCGCCGAGGCCCTGGCGGACGGCTTCGTCAATCTCGACGGCGGCCTGCGGCGGGGCGCCGCGGCGCTCGGGCAGGTGAAGCTGACCCTGCTGGCGGATCTGGACCGGATGGCGGGCCTGCGGGGCTGGAGCATCGGCCTCGGCGCCTATGCGCTGGTGGGGCGCCGCCCGACCGAGACCCTCACCGGCGGCCTGGCCCCGGCCAGCGGCGCCGAGGCGCTGCCGACCGCCGCCCTGGCCGATGCCTGGGTGCAGTACGCGGTGCCAGGCCGGGCCTCGCTGCGGGTCGGGCAGATGGCGGCGGACAACGAGTTCGCCCGCGCCGACGCCGCGGAATACCTGGTGAACAGCACCTTCAGCTGGCCGGTCGCGCTGACCGAGGCGCTGCCCTCGGGCGGCCCGGCCTATCCTTTCGCCGCCCCCGGCCTCCGGCTCAGCCTGGCCGATCCCGACCAGGGCAGCGGCCTGCGCCTGGCGCTGTTCTCCGGCGATCCGGGCGGGCGCTATGGCGAGGAGACGGAGCCGCAGCGGCACAACCGCTACGGTATCAACCCGAGCTTCACCGGCGGCGCGCTGATGCTGGCGGAAGCCGTGGTCGGCGCCGACAGGCCGGGCGAGGCCCCCCGCCCCTGGGTGCTGCGGCTGGGCGGCTGGTACCACAATGGCGGCTTCGACGATGTGCGGCGCGACAGCGCGGGGCGTTCCCTCGCCGATCCGCGCGCCGGCGCGCCGCGCCGCTACGGGCAGAACTATGGCGGCTATGCCATCGGCGAGGTCGCCCTCGGCCCGGTCGCGATCTTCGCGCGCGGCTTCTACGCGCCGCCCGGCCGCAACACGGTGACGGCGCAGGGCGATCTCGGCCTGGCCTGGCGCGACCTGCCCTGGCGGCCGCAGGACACCCTCTCGCTCGGCGTCTCGCAGGCGCATATCGGCCGCGAGGCGCGGCGGCTGGACCGCGAGACCGCCTTCGTCACCCGCTCCGCCTGGCCGGAGCGCAGCCACGAGACGGTCGTCGAGGTCAACTACAACCTCCCCCTCGGCGCGGTGGAGATCCGCCCCCTGGTGCAATGGATGCTGAACCCGGCGGCGGGAGCGGCGGAAGAGCGGCGGGGCAACCGCGCCCTGTCCGATTCGCTGCTGGTCGGCCTGCGCCTGCAGATCACGCTCTAGGACCGGGGGGCGCTCCGGCCGGCCCGATCCGGCGCGCTCCGCCCCACCGCCTTGCCGCGCCGCTGCTGGCGCAGCACGGCCTCGATCCAGTCGTCGAGCCGCGCCGTCTCCAGCTCCGCCTCGTCCCGGTCCGGATAGGCGGCGGCGAAGCGCAGCGCCAGCCAGCGCCAGGCGACCAGGCGCTTGTGCACCTTCTCGGCCTTCTGCAGCTCCTCGCCGCTGGCCTTGTCAGGCGGCGGCAGGCGCCCGGCCAGCGGCGGCCGCACCGGCCGCCCGGCGCCATGGTCCACCGCCCAGCGCGCCAGGCGGGTGATGCCGTTGTCGCGCTCGTCCACCGGGCAGAGGGCATAGGTCCAGCGATCCATCAGCGACAGGCCGGCGACGCCGTCGATGGCGGCGGCGATGGCCATGGGCTGCGTCAGGTCGGCCAGGCGGTAGTTGGGATCGTCCTTGCGCAGAACGGCGCGCTTGATGCGCGCCAGCACGCCGAACAGGCTGTCCGAGCCGATCTCCTCGGCGACCGCGGCGATGATCTCCGCATCCGGCTGCACCTGCGGGCGCAGTTCGGCGGGCGGCGCGGGCGGCGCCTCCAGCATGGCGCGCACGAAGTCCGGGCTGCCGGCCCCGGACAGCACCGCGACCACGCCGCCCTCATGGTGGCCGAAGCGCCCGGCGCGGCCGCCGATCTGCTTCACCTCCTGGCTGGTCAGGTCGCGCCGCTCCTCGCCATCGAACTTGCGCAGGGTGGAGAAGACGACGCGGCGGATCGGCAGGTTCAGCCCCATGCCGATGGCATCCGTCGCCACCAGCAGGTCGGCCTCGCCCTCCCGGAAGCGCGCGGCCTCGGCGCGCCGCACCTCGGGCGAAAGCGCGCCATAGACCACGGCGACCTTGCGGCCGCGCTTCACCAGTTCCTCGCGCAGGTCCATCACGTCGCGGCGCGAGAAGGCCACCAGCGCGTCCCCGGCGCGCAGCGTGCCGAAGCCGACCGGCCCGCCGGCGGCATGCAGCGGGCTCTTGCGCTGGAGCGAGATCTCCTCGACCTCGTCGCCGCAGAGCGCGGCGATGCGGCGGACCATCAGGATGCATTCCGGCGCGCCCAGCACGAAGAGCTGGCGTGCCGGCACGCCCATGATGGCGGCGGTCCAGGCGGCGCCGCGGTCGCGGTCGTGCAGCAGCTGCGCCTCGTCGACGATGGCGACGTCGACCGGCATGTGGAAGGGGCACATCTCCACCGTGGCGGCGAGGTGGCGGCTGCCGGGGGCCGGGATGCGCTCCTCGCCCGTGGTCAGCGCCGCCGCCACGCCCCGCGCCGCCAGCGCCTCGCGGAACTCGTGCGCCAGCAGGCGCAGCGGCGCCAGGGCCAGGCCGCTCTCCGCCGCCGCCAGCCGGTCGAGCGCCAGGTGGCTCTTGCCGCTGTTGGTCGGGCCGGTGACGATGGTGATGCGGCGGATCATCGCCCGCGCGGTGACGAAATGCGCCGCGTAGCGGTCCAGCGCGGCGACGCGGGCGATGGCGGCATTGGCCAGCTTGCCGCCCTTGCCGGCGGCGGCCTCGGCCCGGGCCAGGGCCCGGGGGTCGAGCCGCTCGCCGCCCGACCGGCCGGGCCGGGCCGGCTCGGCCGACGGAGCGGCGGCGCGCTCGGCTTCGCGCCAGGAGAACACCTCACGGCGCAGCGGCGCGATCTCGGCCGGGTCGAACTCCCAGCGCTCGCGCCGGCCCTTCGCCTCGCGCACGCGGCGCGCCGCCGGAACCAGCCCGGCGCCGGCCCAGCGCAGCGCCTCCCGCTCGGAGCAGCGCAGCAGGCCGGGCAGCGCCTCGATGCCGACGAGGCTCTTCTCCCAGGCTCGCAGCCGCGCCACCTCCTCGCGCCGCTTCGAGCGGGCGGCCGTCTCGGCGGCGCGCAGATCCCGCCGGCGCCCCTCCTCGAGCCGCTGCGAATCGAGCACGAAGCGCGCGGCCGTGGCGGCATCGAGCCCGTGCGCCTGGGCCACGGCGAGGGCCAGCGCCGCATGGCGCTCGGCCGGGAGGGCGGTGCCGGCATCGGCCAGCTCACCGGCCACCGCCTCCAGCGCCAGCTCGGGCGTCCGGCCGGCGGCGCGCAGCCGGGCGGCGCCGGCGGCCTCCAGCGCGAGGCGCAGGTCGGCCTCGTGCGGCTCGGGGTCGGTCAGGGTGGCGGCGGCGGCCTCGGCCTCCTGGGGGCGCAGCCAGGGCTGGCCGGCGCGGCCGGCCATGTCGCGCATCGCCGCCGCCCAGCCCTTGCGCCGCACCTCCGCCAGCGCCTCGCGCACCGCCGCGGCATCGGCCGGCAGGCGGCGGGCGACGCGGCGGATGAGCTGCGGCATCTCCCGCTTCTCGACCCGCAGGCCGGAGGCCTGGATGGCGGCCTCCGCGGGATGGACGGGGATGTCATCGGTCATGCGGGGGTCTTATCGAAAACGCCCCCGCCTCGCCATGGCGGTCTCGGTGGGCTCAGGCGGATGCGTGCGCCTCTCTCGCGTGCCCCCCTGGCGACGACGCGGCGGCGCGGCTGTCCGCCTCTCCCCCGGCGGCGGCCGAGAGGGCCTCCAGCAGCCGGTCGATATCCTTCTGGCACAGGCCGGTCGCGGCCTTCCGCGCGTCGCGATGCGCGGCCATCAGCGCGACGATCTGGGCGGCGCCGCAGGAACGGTGATGGAACATGACGGGCTTCCCCTTCCGGTGAGGCGATGGGGCCATGCTAAGCGATAATGAGAATTACTCGCAATAACTTTCGGCGAGGACCCGGCGCTGCGCGAAGGGTCGTGAAGCGCATCGGTTCAGCCGCTTCCGGCGGGGCGCAGCGCCGCCTCCAGCCGCGCCCAGCCCGCCTCGTCCCCCGGCAGGCCGAAGCGCAGCCAGTCCGGCCGGGCGGCGAAGGCGCGGGTCAGGATGCCGGCCCGGCCCAGCCGCGCATGCCAGGCGCCGGCCTCGCCCCGCGCCAGCCGGAACAGCCGGGTGCCGCCCACCACCCGCAGCCCCGCGTCTTCCAGCAACCCGTCGAGCCGCGCCGCGTCCCCCGCCAGCCGTGCCGCGGCCGCCAGGCGCCAGGCCGCGTCCGGCAGGGCCGCCCGCCCGATCGCCAGCGCCGGGCCCGACACCGCCCAGGGGCCGAGCGCCGCGCGGATCGCCATCGCCCGTTCGGGCGCGGCCAGGGCGAAGCCCAGTCGCAGCCCGGCCAGCCCGTAGCTCTTGCCGAAGGACCGCAGCAGGATCAGCGCCGGGTGCGGCAGCAGCGCGGCGGCCGGCTCCGCCTCGCCGGGCTCCAGGTCGGCGAAGGCCTCGTCCACCACCAGCAGCCCGCCCCGCTCCGCCATGCGGTCGGCCAGGGCCCGCAGGGCGTCGCGCGGCAGGCGGCGACCATCGGGGTTGTTGGGATTGCAAAGCAGGGCCGCGCCGCCGCCCGCCAGCGCGGCGGCCTCCTCGACCTCCTCGACCACCGTGCCGGCGGCGCGCCAGCAGGCGGCGTGCTCGGCATAGGTCGGCCCGAGGACGCGCAGCCGGGGTTGCGGGAACAGTCGCGGCAGCAGCTGGATCAGCAGCTGCGTGCCCGGCGCCGCCGCGACCATCGCGGGGTCGGCGGCGCCATAGGCCGCGGCGGCCACGGCCCGCAGCGCCGCCTCGGCCTCCGGCTCGGGCAGGCGCGTGAAGGCCGTGGGCGGCAGGGGCGGCAGCGGCCAGGGGACGGGGTTGATCCCGGTCGAGAGATCCAGGAAGGGCTCGGGCGCGCCGGGAAAGCGCCGCCGCGCCGCGTCCAGCCGCCCGCCATGTTCCAAGCCATCCCGCGTCATGTTAGCCCCCCTTCCCGCGCCATGATCCTTCCCCCGCCCCCCAACTCGCTGCTGATCCTGGCCGGGGCGCTGCTCGCCGAGGCGGCTCTCGGCTACCCCAGGCCGCTCTTCGCCGCCATCCGCCATCCGGTGGTCTGGATGGGCGCGCTGATCGGCGGGCTGGACCGTCGGCTCAACCGGGAGGACCTGTCCTTCCGCCGCCGGCGCCGCCGCGGCGTGCTGGCGGTGGGCCTGCTGCTCCTGGCCTGCGGCCTTCCGGCCCTGCTGCTGCAGGCGGCGATCCTGGCCGGGCTGCCGAAGCCGGCGGCGCTCGGCCTGCTGGCCCTGCTCGCCGCCAGCCTGCCGGCCCAGCGCAGCCTGCACCAGCATGTGCTGGCGGTGGCCGAGGGGCTGGAGGACGGCGGCCTGGAGGGCGGACGGGCCGCGGTCGCCATGATCGTCGGCCGCAACCCCGAGACGCTGGACGAGGCGGGGGTCTGCCGCGCCGCCATCGAGAGCCTGGCGGAGAACTTCTCCGACGGGGTGGTGGCGCCCGCCTTCTGGCTGGGCGCCGGGGGCCTGCCGGGCGCCGTGCTCTACAAGGCGGTGAACACGGCGGACAGCATGATCGGCCATCGCTCGCCCCGACACGAGGCGTTCGGCTGGGCCGCGGCGCGGCTCGACGACGGGGTGAACCTTCCCGCCTCCCGCCTCGCCGCGCTCTGGCTCGTCCTGGCCGCCTGGCTCTCCCCGGGCTTCGACGCGGCGGGCGCCTGGCGGGCGGTGCGCCGGGATGCCGGCCGCCACCGCTCGCCCAATGCCGGCTGGCCGGAGGCGGCGATGGCCGGCGCGCTGGGCCTGCGCCTCGCCGGACCGCGCGTCTATGGCACGGAGCGGGTCGAGGATGCCTGGATGGGCGAGGGACGCGCCCGGGCCGGGGTGGAGGACCTGCGGCGGGCCCTCCTGCTGTACCGCCGGGCCTGCAAGCTGCAGCTCCTGGCGGTGCTGGGGATGGCCGCCCTGCTGGTGGGATGACTCATGCAGCAGAGACCTCGCCATTTATTCAGAGTAAATACCAACAAACAAACGCCATTACCCTAGAAATCATGTCATGTAACAATTAGAAATTTTGAAATTCTGTCACCTCGTCTGCATTGCACCGCACCAAGTCAGAGATTTGACGGGATCACGCTGAAAAGTTCTTTGTTGTATATTTCAAGTAATAACCAAATTATACGCGTTCAGTTCATGAATTGTGGCATTCATGCCCGAATTTTCTTGAAATCGGGCAACGGATGCAACAAGTTTGCCGCTCCGCAACATCGAGCGAGTGACCATCCATAGCGGCCGTGTGCCGCCTCACCCGATCCTGTCCATCGCGGCGCCATGCCGCCCCAGCAATGGAGGGCCCATCCGTGGACGCCAACGGAGCCGCCATGCCGAGTGTCGATCTTCATGAACCGCTGCCCTATGCGCGCGTCGCCGTCATCGGCGGCGGGGCCTGGGGCAGCGCCCTGGCGCTGACCGCGCACCGCGCCGGCCGCCACACCAGCCTCTGGGTCCGCGAGGCCGATGCCGTGGCCGAGATCGCCAGCACCCGCCGCAACCCCTTCCTCCCCGACCATCCCCTGCCGCGCGACCTCCGCGTCACCGGCGCGCTGTCCGACGCCCTCGACGGCGCCGGGATGGCGATCCTCGTCATCCCCTCCCAGCATCTGCGCGCCGTCGCCGCCCGCGTCGAGGCGCTGCTGCCCGAGGGCGTGCCGGTGGTGGTCTGCGCCAAGGGCGTCGAGGCCGATACCGGCGCGCTGATGACCCAGGTCATCGCCGAGGAGATGCCGGGGCGGCCGCAGGCCGTGCTGTCCGGCCCCTCCTTCGCCGCCGAGGTGGCGGAGAACCAGCCGACCGCCGTGACCATCGCCGCTCCCGCCGGCGCCGGCCTGTTCAGCGGCGACCACCTGGCCGCCCGCGTCGCCGTGACGCTGGCCAGCGAGACCTTCCGCCCCTACCTCTCGGACGACCCGGTCGGCGTCGAGGTCAGCGGCGCGGTGAAGAATGTGCTGGCCGTCGCCTCCGGCATCATCGCGGGGCGCGGCATGGGCTCGAACCCGCGCGCCGCCCTGCTGGCCCGCGGCCTGGCCGAGATCAGCCGCCTCAGCGTGGCCCTCGGCGGCCGCGCCGAGACGGTGCTGGGCCTCTCCGGCGCCGGCGACGTGATGCTGACCTGCTCCTCCGAGCAGTCGCGCAACTTCTCCTTCGGCAAGGCGCTGGGCGAGGGTCATGCCCCGGCGAAGGGCCGCGCGGTGGTCGAGGGCGTGGCCAATGCCCGCTCGGTCCTGGCGCTCGCCCAGCGCCTCGGCGTGCCGATGCCGATCTGCGAGGCGGTGGACCGCATCGTCCATCACGGCCTCCCGATCGACCGCGCCATCGCCGCCCTGCTGACCGGCCCGCTGCGCGCCGAGCCGCGCGCGCTGGAGCACCGCGCCAGCATCGCCCATCCGGCCATCGCCGTGCCGCGCGCGGAGCGCGTCTTCGCATGAGGCCGGTCGCGGGGACCATCAACCTGGTGCTGGCGACCGACCTCGACGGCACCTTCCTGGGCGGCAGCGAGGCGGAGCGCCGCGCGCTCTACGAGGAGCTGCGCGCCCGTGACGACGCGCTGCTGATCTTCGTCACCGGCCGCGACCGCGACTTCCTGCGCCGCCTGGTGGAGCAGCCCGGCATGCCGCGCCCGCACTATGTCATCGGCGATGTCGGCACCTCGGTCTTCGACGGCGCCGACTTCGCGCCGATCGCCACGCTCGAGGCCGAGATCGTGGCGCGCTGGGACGATGCCGGCGACCGCGTGCGCGCCCTGCTGGCGGGGGAGCCCGGGCTGGAGCTGCAGCCCACGCCCTTCCGCCACCGCGTCAGCTACTACTACGATCCGGCCCGGCTGCGGGCGGAGACGGTGGCCAGGATCGAGGCCGCCGGCTTCGACTGCGTCACCTCGGCCGATACCTTCCTCGACGTGCTGCCGCGCGGCATCGCCAAGGGCCCGACCCTGCTGCGGCTGGTGCAGGCGCTCGGCCTGCCCGCCGGCCGCGTGCTGGCGGCGGGGGACACGATGAACGACCTGTCGCTGTTCGAGACCGGGCTGAAGGCCGTGGCCGTCGGCAATTCCGAGCCGCGCCTGCGCGCCGCCCTGCCCGAAACGCCCCAGGTGTACCGCGCCCGCGGCCATGGTGCCGCCGGCATCGCCGAGGCCATCCGGCACTTCAACCTGCTTCCGGAGGTGGTGGCATGACCCAGACGAAGTCCTCTCTCCTCATCGTCTATCATCGCCAGCCCTACGAGGAGGTGGTGGTCGAGGGACGCACCGAGTTCCGCCCCAACCGCAGCCCGAACGGCATCGTTCCGACGCTGAAGTCCTTCTTCCGCCGCACCGATCCCGGCGCCGGCGCCTGGGTCGCCTGGAAGCTCGCCAAGCCCGGCGAGAGCTTCGAGCGCGTCGTGCACATCGACGACGTGAACGGCGGCTACGAGGTCTCGCGCCTGCCGCTGACGGCGGAGGAGGTGGAGAGCTTCTACCACGTCACCTCCAAGGAGGCGCTGTGGCCGGTGCTGCACTCCTTCCCCTGGCTGTTCAGCTACGACAACGTGGACTGGGACACCTTCCGCGCGGTGAACCGCAAGTTCGCCGAGGCGGCGGCGGCGCAGGCGGCGGAGGACGCCGTCATCTGGATCCACGACTACAATCTCTGGCTGGTGCCGGCCTATCTGCGCGCGCTGAAGCCGAAGGCGCGCATCGCCTTCTATCACCACACCCCCTTCCCGGCGGCGGATGTCTTCAACATCCTGCCCTGGCGGCAGGAGATCCTGGACAGCCTGCTGTGCTGCGACCAGGTGGGCTTCCACATCCCGCGCTACGCCCGCAACTTCGCCGAGCTGGCGCGCAGCGGCGCGGGGGCCGAGATCACCGAGACCCGCCCGGTCGATCCCACCTTCGGCGCCATGGGCCAGGCGCTTTCGGAGCCGGACATGCCGGTGCGGCTGCGTGCCGGCGGCCGCGAGGTGGCGCTCGATTCCGCCCCCGTCGGCACCGACGCCGGGCTGATCCGCGAGGTGGTGCGCCGGCCCGAGAGCCGCGCCCTGCAGGCGGAGATCCGCGAGGGCCTGGGCGGCCGCCGCATGATCATGGCGGTCGGCCGCACCGACTACACCAAGGGCATGGTCGAATCCCTGCAATCCTTCGAGCGGCTGCTGGAGCGCCGGCCGGGGCTGATCGGCGAGGTCAAGCTGGTCGTCACCTCGGTGCGCGCGGCGACGGCGATGAAGATCTATGACAGCACACAGCGCGACATCGAGGCACTGGTCGGCCGCATCAACGGCCGCTTCTCCAAGCTCGACTGGACGCCGGTGGTGCTGTTCAGCAACTCGATCCCCTTCGAGACGCTGCTCTCCTACTACCACGAGGCGGATATCTGCCTTACCACGCCGCTGCGCGACGGGCTGAACCTGGTGGCCAAGGAGTATGTCGCCGCCAAGGACCGCACGGCGGGCGCGCTGGTGCTCTCGGAGTTCGCCGGCTGCGCCGTGGAACTGCCGGATGCGGTGCTGACCAATCCCTATTCCCGGCGCAACCTCGACCGCGCGCTGGACGAGGCGCTGGACATGCCGGAGGCGGAAGCGGTGAGGCGCATGCGGCGCATGGACGATGCCGTGCACGGCTGCGACATCGCCTGCTGGGCGGACCATGTCTTCGCCGGCTTCGGCAGGCTCGGCCTGCCCGATCCGGCCGCGCGGGCCCTGCCCGTCGCGGCGGAGTGACGCGGCCGGACGCCGGACCGCCGCGCGATCAGCGCGGCGCGAAGGCGCGCGGCCGGAGGCCCGCGTGGAAGTAGGTGATCATCGAGTAGATGTCATAGACCGGCAGGCCCAGCTCCTGCCGCAGGGCCGCGGCATAGGGCGGCATGTTGGTGCATTCCAGCACGATGGCGCCGACCTCCGGATGCCGGGCGACGAGACGGCGGCCGGCATCGAGGATGTCCTGCTCGGCCAGGTCCACATCCATGTCGTTCTTCTCGGCCCGGATCAGCACGCGGAAGAACTCGCGGCCGCTCTCCGTCCCCTCGCGCGGGATGTCGGACGGGACGCCCGCCGCCTCCAGATGACGCGGCGTCAGCGTCGAGCCACTGACGGTGACGAGGCCGACGCGCTTCCCCGGCGGCAGCATGGCCTGCACCCAGGGCACCTGCATCAGGCTGCTGGTGGCCACCGGCACGCCGACATGCGCCGCCAGCTCCTTCTGGAACAGCGAGAGGAAGCCGCAATTGGTGGTGATGGCCTCGGCGCCCTGGCGCACCAGTTCCTCGGCCGCGTCGAGGAAGTCCTGCAACAGGCCGGGGGCGCCGTCCAGCACCACCTTCTCCGGGCTGGCGCCGCGCACGACGCGGTAGAGCACGGGGAAGGGCCAGGTGGTGCCATTGCCCATGTCGCCCGGGATGCGCGGGAAGCGCGCCTCCAGCATGAGGATGCCGAGGGGGGCGCCATAGATGGCCTTGCCGCCCCGGGCGATGCCCCGCCGGGCGGCGGGGGTGCTGTCGTTGCTCATCGGTGCTGTGTCCTCAGCGGATCGGCGGCGAGTACTGCAGCCCGCCGGCGGTATGGAGCTGGTTCTTGCCGCGCGGGAGGCCCATCGGCGCCACGTGGCGCTCCCAGATCTCGGCGTAGTTGCCGACGGCGCGCAGGATCCGCACCGCCCAGTCGGGCGAGAGGCCGAGCATGGTGCCGAAGTCGCCGCTCTGGCCGAGCAGGCGCTGCACGTCGGGGCGCGTGTCCTGCATCGCGGCGTCGAGCGTCTGTCGGGTGATGCCGAACTCCTCGCCCAGGTGCAGCACGTTCTGGGTCCAGCGCACGACGTCGTAGAAGCGATCATCGCCCTTGCGGACCACGGGGCCGAGCGGCTCCTTGCTGATCAGCTCGGGCAGCACGACGAAGTCCCGCGCGCGGTCGCCGAGGCCGGCGCGGAAGGCCGCCAGGGTCGAGGTGCCGACGGTGAAGGCGTCGCAGCGCCCGCCGATCATGGCGTTGCGGATTTCCTCCACGCTCTCGATCACCACGGGGTTGAGCTTCATGTTGCTGGCGCGGAAGAAGTCGGCCAGGTTCTTCTCGGTCGTGGTGCCGGGCTGCACGCAGACGCTGGCGCCGTCCAGCTCCCTGATGGAGGAGACGCCGAGCTTCCGCGAGACCAGGAAGCCCTGGCCGTCATAGAACAGCACGCCGGTGAACAGCAGGCCGAGCGAGGCCTCGCGCGGCATGGTCCAGGTGGTGTTGGAGGAGAGGATGTCGATCTCGCCCGACTGCAGCGCCGTCAGCCGGTTGGCATAGGTGGTGGTGACATAGCGCACCTTGGCCGGATCACCGAGGATGGCCGCGCCCAGCGCCTTGCAGAAGTCGATGTAGAGGCCCATGTACTCCCCCCGCGCGTCCAGCTCGGCGAAGCCCGGCAGGTCGGCGGAGGTGCCGCAGACCAGCGATCCGCGGGCGCGGATGGCGTCGATCGTGGCGGAGCCGCTCGGCTGTTGCGCCGCGGCCGGGGTGCCGGCCAGCCCGGCCAGGGCCGCGAGGCCGGCGAAAGCGGAAAGCAGGAGGCGTCGCATCAGGGCAGTCTTCCTCGTCTCGGATGGTCGGAGCCGCCGGGCGCGGCGTCCCCGGTCGTTCGTGCGCGCCTCAGCGGAAGCGCGTCGGCGCGAAGGGCGCGATGGGGATCTCCGGCGCCCGGCCGGAGAGCAGCTGGGCCACGATCCGCCCGGTGCGCGGGCCGGCCACCAGCCCGACATGCCCATGGCCGAAGGCATGCACCACATCCGGCGTGGCGCTGGCGGGGCCGAGGCAGGGCATGCCGTCCGGCATGCTGGGTCGATGCCCCATCCAGACACTGACCCGCTCGGCCGGGAAGGGATCGGGCAGGTCGGGGAAGGATTTCAGCAGGTGGTCGCGCAGGATCTCGGCGCGCTTCCAGTTCGGCGCCGCCGCCAGGCCGGCGATCTCCACCTGGCCGGCCGCGCGCAGCCCGTCGCGCATCGGGTTCACCACCATCCGGGCGGCCGATAGGCTCATCGAATGGCGCGGACCGATGTTCGTGCCCCGCAGCATGACATGGTAGCCCCGCTCGCTCTCCAGCGGCACGCGGTCCCCCGCCTGGGCGGCCAGCGCCACCGAATGCGCGCCGCAGCAGATCGCCGCCGCCTCGCAGTCGAGCTGCGAACCATCGGCCAGCGCGACGCCGCGCAGGCGCCCGCCCTCGATGCGCAGGCCGCGCGCCGCGACGGGGCGCAGCGTGGCACCCTCGCGCTGCGCCTGCGCCACCAGGGCGGCGACATAGGCGCCGGGATCGAGGCAGCGCCCCGCCTCCTCCACCAGCACGCCAAAGCCATAGGCCGGATCGAGATCCGGCTCGACGGCCCGCAGCGCCTCGCCCTCCAGCTCGCGCCAGTCGATGCCCACCTGCCGCCGGATGCGCCAGCCCATCGCCTCGGCCTCGAAGCCGGCGCGCGTGTGGAAGGCGTGGATCAGCCCCTTCCGCTCCACCAGCTCCGGCACCCCCGCCTCCCGCGCCAGGGCCTCGTGCAGCAGCGGCGAATCCTTCAGCAGCGGCCGCAGCGCCTGGGCGATCCGGAGCAGCTTCGCCTCGCTCGCGCCGGCGCTGAGATAGCGCAGGAGCCAGGGCAGCACCTTCGGGAAGTAGCTCCAGCGGATCGCGAGCGGCCCCAGCGGATCGGAGAGGAAGCCCGGCACCTTCCGCCACAGGCCGGGCAGGCTGGGCGGCAGCACCGAATGCGAGGAGAACCAGCCGGCATTGCCGAAGCTCGCCGCCTGCTCGCCGCCCGGCCGACCCGGATCGAGCAGGGTGACGCGATGGCCGGCGCGCAGCAGCGCGAGGGCGCTGCAGGCGCCCTCGATGCCGGCGCCGATGACCGCGACGTGCCGGCTCACAGCGGCGCCCCCTCCGGCATGTCACGCCCGACGGACAGCGCCCGCGGGTCGAGGAAGCGGTGCGGCATGGCTACCCTGCCAGAGGCGCCGGCATGGCCACAGGCGCGGCGGTCGGTCCCGTTCATCCCCTTCGCCGCCTCAGACGATCTGGTTGCGCAGCGTGGCCTCGCCGCGCCGCAGCCGGTCTAGATTCTCCATCAGGATGTCGATCACATTGTCCTCGTAACGCTGCGTCTCGCCGGCGCTGTGCGGCGTGATGAAGACGTTCGGCAGGTCCCAGAGCGGCGAGGCCTCCGGCAAGGGCTCCTCCACCACCACGTCCAGCGCGGCGCCGGCGAGACGGCCCTCGGTCAGCGCCGCGCTCAGCGCCGCCTCGTCCACCACCTTGCCGCGCGCCACGTTCACCAGCCGCGCGGTGGGCTTCATCGCCGCCAGCGCCTCGGCGCCGATCAGGCCGGTGGTCTCGGGCGTCAGCGGGCAGGTCAGCGCCACGATGTCGGCCTGCGGCAGCCACTGGTGCAGGGCCGAGATGGCATGCACCTCGTCCGCCCCCTCGGCGCCCGCCGCCGGATCGCGACGCAGGCCGATCACGCGCATGCCGAAGGCCTTGGCCAGCCGCGCCAGCCGGCCGCCGATGCGGCCGAGACCCACCACCAGCAGCGTCTTGCCGCCCAGCTCGTCCTCGCGCCGGGCGATCTCGCCGATCATGCCGCGCCAGTGGCGCTTCGCCTGGTTGTCGCGCGCCTGCGGCAGCAGCCGCGCCATGGCCAGGATCAGCGACATGGCATGCTCGGAGACGGCATTGGCGTTGACGCCCTGGGCGCTGGCCAGCCGCACGCCATGGGCGCGGAAGGCCGCCTGGTCGTACTGGTCGACGCCGGCGCTGATCGACTGCACGAAGCGCAGCCTCGGCGCCCGCTCCAGCAGCGCGTTGTTCCACAGGCCCGAGACGACGACGACATCCGCCTCTCCCACCCGGGCCGCCAGCTCCTCCCCCGACCAGGCCTGGATGGCGCGGATGCCGCTTCCCCGGGCCTCGAAGCGGTCCTGGATCTGGTAGGCGGCATGGGCGAAGAGGACGGTCAGGTCGTCGGGCTTGTCGAACACGCGGTGGTCTCCGGTCGGATGCGGAAAGGGGGCGTCAGGCGGCGTCGCCCAGCACATGGGCGGCCAGGGCATTGCCGGTGTAGATCTCGCCATAGCCGATGCGGATCACCTCGGTGATCTGGTCCAGGCGGCGGTTGATGTGGCGCCGCATCAGCGCGCCCGCGGCGGCGCCGTCCCGCGCGATCAGATGCCGGATGATCGCCAGATGCTCGCTCTGGGTGCCGGTGCGGCGGTCCTGCATGTCGATCCAGCGCAGGAAGCGCACGCGCTCGTTGATGCCGCGGATGGCGCGGATGAACTCGTCATTGCCC
This sequence comes from Pseudoroseomonas sp. WGS1072, assembly GCF_049340465.1. NCBI lineage: Bacteria > Pseudomonadati > Pseudomonadota > Alphaproteobacteria > Acetobacterales > Acetobacteraceae > Pseudoroseomonas > Pseudoroseomonas sp. WGS1072. The sequence goes on from NZ_JBMPSU010000001.1 coordinate 967,150, forward strand.
GAGAGGGCGGCCAGGCGCTCGTGGAACTGCTCGTCCAGGCGCAGCAGGCGCAGCGCCTGCGCGTCCTCGTCCGGCGCGTCGCGGCTCTGCAGGGCGAAGGCCTCGAGCTCGCGGAGCGCGGCATCGGAGGCCCGCTCGCAGGCCAGGGCCAGGCTGCCCACCTCGACGGTCGCGCGGAACTCGTAGAGATGCAGCACATCGGCCGGCGCCAGGGTCTTGAGGCGGTAGCCCTTGTTCAGGGTGGCCACCAGGAAGCCCTCGGAGGCCAGGCGGTTCAGCGCCTCGCGCAGCGGCGTGCGGCTGACCCCGAGCCGGCGCGCCAGCTCCACCTCATTGATCCGCTCCCCGGGCGAGAGGCGGTAGGTGCAGACCATGGCCTTGACCTGCTCGTAGACACGATCGGCGGAGCGGGGCGGGAGATCCGGGGCCATGAGGGCGAGCTTATCCCTCGTGCGGGCAGAAGTGAATACACCTCTGCATCACGGCGCCCACCCCCCGGCGCGGACAATTCTCCAGCGTCAGGATTTCGTGGCGATCAGGGGCGAGGGGCCCTTGGAGCCCCCGCCCACCGGCGCCAGGCCCAGCAGGTGCAGGCCCAGCAGGAACACCGCAGCCGTCAGGCCGGCGCGCAACAGCATCGACATCATGGTCGGTCCTTCCTGGCGGCCGGTGCCGTCCCTCCGCGGAGGGTACGCTTTTGGCCGGACGGGTTCATAATGCTCATTCAGGATCGTCATATGAGGGATTCAATCCATGCCCTACCCTGCCAGCCGATGTCCGGCCTTCCCCTCGGGCGCCAAAGGGCCGCAGACCGGGAATCGCGCCCCTTTCCATGAGTATATTTCGTGGAATTATTGACGCACTAAGATTCATCGTCATTAATCCACCGCGCCGCACCGCCCAAGGACCATGCCCATGCCCATGCCCGACCTTTCCCTGGCAACCGCCCCGCAAGCCCTTCCGCTCCCCGCGCCCGGCGCGGCCGTGCGGCGCCTGCTCGCCCGCGCCAGGACCGCCCTCGCCCTGTTGCCACGGCCCGCCGCGCCGGCCACGCCCCGGGCCGGGCTGGCCCCGGCGGGGCCGCCGGAATGCGGCGTCTTCCACGACGGGATCCTCTGACCGCGCCCTGCCTACCGCGCCAGGGCCAGCAGCGCCCCGAGATCCATCGTCGCCTCCAGATGGCGTGCCAGCGCGTCCAGCACCGCCTCCACCTCGGCCTCGTGGTCCCGCGCCGCCGCCGCGTGGCCGAGGCGGGCGAGCCAGGCCCGGCGCTGCGCGTCGGCCTGGAAGAAGCCGTGCACATAGGTGCCGGCGACACGGCCATCGGGGGAGGCGGCGCCCTCCTCGCGGCCATCGGCCAGGCGCAGCAGCGGCCGCGCCGCATCGGCCCCCGCGGTCCGGCCGAGATGCATCTCGTAGCCGGCGAAGGGCAGGCCATCGGCGAGGCTGACGCCCGTGGCCGGCGCGAGCCGTTTCTCCCCCGACAGCACCGTCTCGACATCGAGCAGGCCGAGGCCCTCGACCGCGCCGGCCGGCCCCTCGATCCCCCGCGGATCGGCGATGCGGCGGCCGAGCATCTGGTAGCCGCCGCAGAGGCCCAGCACCCGCCCGCCCCGCCGCCGATGCGCCAGGATGTCGATGTCCCAGCCCTCGGCCCGCAGCGCGGCGAGATCGGCGATGGTGGCCTTGGAGCCGGGCAGGATGACGAGATCCGTCTCGCCCGGCAGGGCCTCGCCCGGGCGCAGCAGGCGGAGATCGACGCCGGGCTCGGCGGCGAGCGGGTCGAGGTCGTCGAAATTGGCGATGCGCGGCAGCACCGGCACGGCGATGCGGCAGGGTGCGCCGGGCCGGCGCGGCAGATGCGCGGCGAGGTCCATCGCGTCCTCGGCCGGCAGGCGGCGGGCGGCGTCGAAGAAGGGCACGAGGCCGAGCGGCGCCCAGCCGGTGCGCGCGGCGATCTGCGCCATGCCCTCCGCGAAGAGGGTCGGGTCGCCGCGCATGCGGTTGACGATGAAGCCGCGCACCAGCGCCGCGTCGCCGGGCGGCAGCACCGCATGGGTGCCGACCAGGGCCGCGATGACGCCGCCACGATCGATGTCGCCCACCACGACGACCGGCGTGCCCGTCGCCCGCGCGAAGCCCATATTGGCGATGTCGCCCTCGCGCAGGTTGATCTCGGAGGCGCTGCCGGCGCCCTCCACCAGCACCAGCTCGGCCCCGGCCCGCAGCCGCGCGAAGCTGTCCAGCACGAAGGGCATCAGCGCGGGCTTCATCGCCTGGTACTCACGCGCCCGCGCCGTCGCATGGATGCGGCCCCGCACCACCACCTGCGCGCCGGTCTCGCTCTGCGGCTTCAGCAGCACGGGGTTCATGTGCACGCTGGGCGCGACGCCGGCGGCCCGCGCCTGCAGCGCCTGGGCGCGGCCGATCTCGCCCCCCTCCGCCGTCACCGCCGCGTTGTTCGACATGTTCTGCGGCTTGAACGGCCGCACGGCGAGGCCGCGCCGGGCGTAGGCCCGCGCCAGCCCCGCCACCAGCAGCGACTTGCCGACGGAGGAGCCGGTCCCCTGCAGCATCAGCGCGCGGGCGGCCATGGCGCTCAGAACTCGATGCCGGACTGTGCCTTCACCCCGGCGGCGAAGTGGTGCTTCAGCGGCTTCATCTCGGTGACCATGTCGGCGGCCTCGATCAGCTCGGGCGGCGCGTTGCGGCCGGTGACGACGACGTGCAGGCCCTCCGGCCGCGCCGCCAGCCCCGCCAGCACCTCCGCCACGTCGAGATAGCCGTAGCGCAGCGCGATGCAGAGCTCGTCCAGGATCAGCAGGCCGAGATCGCCGCGCGCCATCATCTCCTGCGCGCGGGCCCAGGCCCGGCGGCAGGCGGCGATGTCGCGCGCCCTGTCCTGCGTCTCCCAGGTGAAGCCCTCGCCCATGCTGTGCCATTCCAGCATGGCATAGGCCTCCAGCACGCCGCGCTCGCCGGTGGACCAGGCACCCTTGATGAACTGCACCACGCCGACGCGCCGCTCGCGCCCCAGCATGCGCAGCGCCAGGCCGAAGGCGGCGGTGGACTTGCCCTTGCCGGCACCGGTGTGGAGCATCAGCAGCCCCTTCTCGACGGTCTTGGAAGCCACCTCGGCATCCTGCACCGCTTTGCGCCGCGCCATCTTCTCGCGGTGGCGCGCGGCCTCCTCGTCGTCCTGCGTCATGTCGTCCTCCTCACGCCTCGCCCTTCAGCACCATCGGCAGGCCGGCCGCGACGAAATGCACCGACCCCGCCCGCGCCGCCATCCGCTGGTTCAGCAGCCCCGCCTGATCGCGGAAGGCGCGGGCCAGAGCGTTGTCGGGCACGATGCCGAGCCCGACCTCGCTCGCCACCAGCACGGTGGCCGCCCGGCGCCGCGCCAGCGTCGCCTCCAGCGCCTGGATGGCGCCTTCCACATCATGCTGCCCCAGCATCAGGTTGGTCAGCCAGAGCGTCAGGCAGTCCACCAGGGCCGGGCGCAGCGCATGGCGCTCCAGCGCCCCCGGCAGATCGAGCGGCACGTTCACGGTGGCCCAGCCGGCGGCGCGGCGGGCGCGGTGCGCCTCGATGCGGGCGCGCATCTCCTCGTCCCAGGCCTCGGCGGTGGCGAGGTAGGACCAGGGGGCGGGATGGCGCGCGATCAGCGCCTCCGCGTGGCGGGACTTGCCGGAGCGGGCGCCGCCGAGGACCAGGGTGAAGCTCATGGCCAGAGGGTTAGCGAAGCCCGGCGGCGCTGGCGAGGGGGAGAGCGGCGGTTGGCCTCGGCGCCCGGCTTGGCTATCACCCGCCGGACCACGACATTGCGACGGGAGCCGCGCCGATGACCGACACTCCGCCCGACCGACTCTCCGCCGATCCGGCGAGCCCCTTCTACGACGCGGCCCTGCTGGAGCGCGGCATCGGCGTGCGCTTCAAGGGCGTCGAGAAGAACAATGTCGAGGAATACTGCGTCAGCGAGGGTTGGGTGCGGCTCTCGGTCGGCAAGTCGCTGGACCGCAGGGGCAAGCCGATGACCATGAAGCTGCAGGGCACGGTCGAGCCCTATTTCCGCGACGCCGGCTGAGGCCGCGGGGCGCGCCGGAGCGCCCCTTCCCCTCCCCGCCGGCGCCCCGGCCCGCCCGGGACGCGTGGCGGGAGGGGACGGCGGCACCGGGGAAGGGCCGGCGCCCCTCCCGCCGGGAGGGCGCGCCGCCGCTCAGGCCGGCAGCCAGCCCTTCACGCGCTCGCCATGCTCCGCGATGTACTGGGACACGGCGGTGTCGAAGTCCTTCTCCTGCGCCAGCAGCATGGACCGCTCCAGCTCGTCCAGCGGCAGGTTCAGGCGGGAGAGGAAGGCCGCGACCTTGGGGACCGCCTCGGTGAGGCCGGGCCGGCCGAGGGCCAGAACCTGCTCCTCGCCGCCCAGCGCCTGCTTCGGGTCCGCCAGGTAGCGCAGCTCGTACTTGCCGAACATCCAGTGCGGGCTCCAGGCCGTGGCGACGATCCAGCGCTCGCCCCGGATGCTGCGGTCCAGCATGCTGAGCATGGCAGCCTCGCTCGATTCCTGCAGCGTGTAGTCGAGCTCGTAGGCCTTCACGGCCTCCTGCGACAGGCGCGTCAGGCCGGCACCGGGCTCGATGCCCTGGACGCGGCCGCCGAGCCTGCCGCGCACCTCGGGCTTCGCCAGATCGGCAATCGAGGCGAGCTCGGCCTCCGGCACATACTTCGGCACCACCCAGCCCAGCTTGGCGCCGGTGTAGAGGGTGCCGAGCTTCTCCACCTTCCCCTCGACGCGCTTGAAGTAGTCGGCATGGGTCTGCGGCAGCCAGCACATCAGCATGGCATCGACATCGCCGCGCGTGATGCCCTGGTAGAGCGGCGCCACGTCGGTCTGCACCAGCTCCACCTTGTGGCCCAGCCGGTCCTCGATCAGCCGGGCGGCGAGGCGGGTGATGAACTCCGCGTCTGCCCAGGGGGCGAAGCCCAGCTTGATGGTGGCGCCCGACTGGGCGCGCGCGGGGCGGGGCAGGCTCATCGGCAGGGCGGCGGCACCGAGGCCGGCGGACAGGGTCAGGAAGGCGCGCTTGTTCAGCAGCATTCTGGCGTTCTTTCTTCTCTGTTGCGGATTTGCGGAATGGCGGAGGTGGGCCGCCGGTGCGGCCCCGCCGGTCTCAGCCGCGGGCGGCCGGCGCCGCGGCGGGCGCCTCCGAACGGCCGGCGAAGAGCTGGCGCAGGCTGAAGCCCAAACCCTTCCGGCCCTCCTGCTGCCCGAAGCTCTGCGTGATGCGGTCGAGCAGCACGGCGAGCACGACGACGGCCAGGCCACCCTCGAAGCCGGTGCCGACATCGAGCCGCTGGATGCCGGTGAGCACGGTGTTGCCGAGGCCACCGGCGCCGATCATCGAGGCGATGACGACCATCGACAGCGACAGCATGATGGTCTGGTTGATGCCGGCCATGATCGAGGGCAGCGCGTTCGGGATCTGCACCTTCCAGAGCAGCTGCGAGGGGGTGCAGCCGAAGGCGAGACCGGCCTCGATGAACTCCGCATGCACCTGGCGGATGCCGAGGTTGGTCAGGCGCACCACCGGCGGCATGGCGAAGATGACGGTCGCGATGGTGCCCGGCACGGCGCCGAGGCCGAAGAACATGGCGGCCGGGATCAGGTAGACGAAGGCCGGCATGGTCTGCATCAGGTCGAGCGTCGGGCGCAGCAGCATCTGCCCGAGCCCGCTGCGCGCCATGGCGATGCCGAGGGGGACGCCCATGACGATGGCGATGACGGTCGCCGCCAGCACCAGGCCGAGCGTCTCCATCATCCGGTCCCACAGCCCCATGCCGGTGATCAGCAGCAGCGCCGCGACGGCGAAGACGGCGAACCTCCAGCCCACGCGCCACAGCGCCAGCAGCGCGATGATCGCGATCATCGCCGGGGCCGGCAGCAGATGCAGCCCGGACTGGATGCCGCCGGTGACGAAGCCGATGACGGCCGCGATGGCGTCCAGCGCGGGGGTGAAGTGGTCGAGCACATAGTTGACGACGGCATCGGCACCCTCGCCGATGCGCAGATCCATACCCTGCATGATCTCTCCTCCCCCTCAGTTGCCGGACCGGTCGAGCGTGCTGAGCAGCGCCGACTTGCTGATGGAGCCGAGGTAGCGGCGGCTCTCGTCCACCACCGGCACCGGGAAGGGGCTTTGCGCCACGCGGCCCATCACGTCGGACAGGGTCTCGGCGGCGGCGATGGGCTCCACCTCCGGCAGGAAGGCGCGGTGATAGGGGTCCGCCCCGCCGTCACGCGCCGCGCGGGCGAGGGATTCGGCGCTGACCATGCCGTGGTAGCGCTTGTCCCGCCCGACGACGATGGCGACGTCGCGGTCGTGCCGGCGCATCCGCTCCAGCGCCGCGTGCACCGCCATGCCGCGCCGGTCGATCAGCGTCACCTGCGTCTCGCGCGCGATGTCGCCGGCGCGGAAGACCTGCGACACATCCACGTTGCGGAAGAAGGAGCGGACATAGTCGTTGGCCGGGTTGGTCACGATCTCGTCCGGCGTGCCGACCTGCACGACATTGCCGTGCTGCATGATGGCGATGCGGTCGCCGATGCGCATGGCCTCGTCGAGATCGTGGCTGACGAAGATGATGGTGCGGCTCTGCTCGGACTGCAGACGCAGCAGCTCGTCCTGCATCTCGGTGCGGATCAACGGATCGAGCGCCGAGAAGGCCTCGTCCATCAGCAGCACGCTGGGCTCGCTCGCCAGGGCGCGGGCGAGGCCGACGCGCTGCTTCATGCCGCCCGAGAGCTGGTCCGGCCGGCTCTCGGCATAGGCGGCGAGGCCGACGCCCTCCAGCGCCGCCATGGCCTTGCGCCGCCGCTCCGCCTCGCCAATGCCGGCCACCTCCAGCCCGAAGGCCGCGTTGTCGATCACCGTGCGGTTGGGCAGCAGGGCGAAGGACTGGAAGACCATGCTCATGTCGCGGCGGCGCAGCTCAATCAGCTCGCGCTTCGACATCTTCGTGATGTCCTGGCCGTCGATGAAGATCTCGCCGGCCGAGGGTTCGATCAGGCGGTTCAGCAGCCGCAGCAGGGTGGATTTGCCGGAGCCGGAGAGGCCCATGATGACGAAGATCTCGCCGGCATGGATGTCGAAGCTGGCGTCGTTGACGCCGAGGGTGCAGCCGGTCTCGGCCTTGATGGTGTCCTTGTCGCGGCCCTGCCGCACCATGCGGAGCGCGGCGTCGGGATCATCGCCGAACACCTTGTAGACATGCCGGAGGGCGATCTTCACCGGGGCCTGCTCGGCCATCGGGTCGGTGGTGGCCCCGCCGGGCCGGTCGGCCGGGATCGCCGCCGGGGGTGACGGGGGGGTCTGCGCTGGATTGTCCATGTGTCTGCCTTGCGGTCTGCCCTCCGCCGGGCGGGGGCGGACACCTCCATGATCGGTTCCGAGGGGTGGCGGCCACGAGGGGCCAGGCCCGGCCAGTTTCAGCCGCGCCGCCCCGAAAATGACACAATTCTGTGCCGCCACATCTATTGGTGAGGAAACCTAATACAGCCTCGTCTCAGAGTCTACCGAAAATCGCATTTCCGGCCGCGCCGCCGAATGGATTACCGCGATAACGCCGCCCTGGTGATATAGACCCTTCGTGATTTCTTTCGGAATCTCCCTATTCAAGTAATTTACACTTTATCCCTATTACATATTGCGCCGCTTGTTCCATTCCCGAAGTCATGGGAACTTCGCGGCCAAGCCGCGCCCGGAGGCGGGCCGGATCGAATTGTGTCCTTCGCCCGGGGCTGACCCGTTGTGGCGGCGGCGTCGCGGTTTCAGCCGGGCGGGGTGGCGGCGATTGACTCGCCGCCACCCCGCCGCCTAGGAGACGGCCAGATGGTCTCCCGCCATCGGCGGCTGCCGGGGCGGGGGTGAAAAGGGAATGCGGTGCGGGCTCCCCGGGGCCCCAGGCCGCGGCTGCCCCCGCAACTGTAGGCGGAGAGCGGCCCGCCGACATGCCACTGGCCGCGCCGCGAGGGGTGGCCGGGAAGGCCGGCGGGGCGCGCCCGATCCGTGAGCCAGGAGACCTGCCATCCCCATCGGATCGTGCCACCGGGCGGGGTGCCCCGGCGGGCGGCGATGTGTCCGGGGGTTCCGTCCTCCCGGCGCCTCGACCCGGTCGCCGCATGGCGCCGGGCGGTCGGCACTCCGTGACCGCCTCGCGACGGAGGACCGCCGTGCCGATGATCGAGCCGAACCGGGAGCCGCCCACGCTGCTGGTCTGTGTCACCTGCCGCGCCGACCGGCCGCTCGCCGAGGGTGAGACGCCGCCCGGCCGCCGGCTGCACGACGCCGTGGCGGCGGCGCTGGCCGCCCATCCCGCGCCGCCGGTCGCGCTGCGCCCCGTCACCTGCCTGGCCGTCTGCGAGCGCGGCTGCGCCGCCGCCATGACCGCTCCGGGCAAGTGGAGCTATCTGCTCGGCCATCTGGAGGCGGGGCAGGCCGCCGACCTGCTGGCCTATGGCGCCACCTACGCCGCCCATCCCAGTGGCGCCGTGCTGCCCTCCCGCCGCCCCGAATCGCTGCGCCGCGCCGTGCTCGGCCGGCTGCCCTCCCTCCTTCCCGCCCCGGAGTCCGCCGCATGAGCACGCTGGAGAAGACCCCCGCCACCATCGTCACCGGCTTCCTCGGCGCCGGGAAGACGACGCTGTTGCGCCAGGTGATGGCGCAGGCGGAGGGGCGGCGCATCGCCATCATCGTCAACGAGTTCGGCGCGCTCGGCATCGATGGCGAGACGCTGAAGAGCTGCGGCATCCCGGGCTGCGCCGAGGAGAACATCGTCGAGCTGGCCAATGGCTGCCTCTGCTGCACCGTGGCCGACGACTTCATCCCGACCATGCAGGCACTGCTCGACCGGCCGGAGCCGCCGGAGCACATCCTGATCGAGACCTCCGGCCTCGCCCTGCCGAAGCCGCTGATCAAGGCCTTCAACTGGCCCGGCATCCGCTCCCGCGTCACCGTCGATGGCGTGATCACCGTGGTCGACGGCCCCGCCGTGGCCGAGGGCCGCTTCGCCGACGACCCCGCGGCGGTCGCGGCGCAGCGCGCGGCCGACCCGTCGCTCGATCACGACAATCCGCTGGCCGAGGTCTACGAGGACCAGCTCGCCAGCGCCGACCTCGTGGTGCTGAACAAGGCCGATCTGCTGGATGCCGCCGCGCTGGAGCGGCTGACCGGCGAGATCGCCGCCGGCCTGCCGCGCGCCGTCAAGGTGGTGCCGGCCCGGGAGGGGGCGCTGGATGCGGCGCTGCTGCTCGGCCTCGGCGCCGCGGCCGAGGACGACCTCGCCGCCCGCCCCTCGCACCACGATGCCGAGGACGGCGCGCACGAGCATGACGACTTCGACAGCTTCGTCATCGTCCTGCCCGAGATCGCGGAGGCGGACGCGCTGGTGGCGCGCCTGCGGCGGGCGGCCGAGGCGCATGACGTGCTGCGGATGAAGGGCTTCGTGCGCCTGGCGGGCAAGCCGATGCGGCTGGTCGTGCAGGGCGTCGGCACCCGCTTCCGGCAGGAGTTCGACCGCCCCTGGCCGGACGACCGCGACGGCCATGTCGTCATCATCGGCCGCAGCGGGATGGACCAGGACGGCATCGCCCGGATCATCCTGGGCTGAGCACCCGCGGGGAGGCGGCCTTGGGGATGACCACCGGTCCGGCCCTCCCCAGATGCGGATGGATCGCCTGAACCTCGGGAGCGCCCCGGCACCGTGCATCTCCTCCCCCGCGAGACCCGATCCCTGGACGAGGCCGAGGCCGCCATCGACCTCGGCCAGAGCCCGGCCGAGCTGGTGCTGCTCTCCTTCACCGACAGCGACCTCGCCGCCGCCGCCGCGGCCTGGGACAGCCTGCCCGCCCCGCGCCCCTCGCTGCGGCTGGCCAGCCTGGCCCGGCTGCGCCACCCGCTCTCGGTCGATCTCTATGCCGAGAGCGTGCTGGAGCGGGCGCGCTGCATCGTCATCCGCCTGCTCGGCGGGCTGGACTACTGGCGCTACGGCGCCGAGGAGGTGGCGGCGCTCTGCCGCGCCCGCGGCATCCCGCTGGCCCTGCTGCCGGGGGATGGGCGGGCGGATGCGCGGCTCGACGCCCTCTCCACCCTGGCGGCGCCGCTGCGGACGCGGCTGGACGCGCTGCTGCGCGCCGGCGGCCCGGTCAACCATGCCGCCGCCCTGCGCCTCGCCGCCCATGCCGCCGGCCTCGGCCCGGATGACGGCGCGCGGCCGGCGCCGCTGCCCGCCGCCGGCGAGCACCCGCTGGGGGCGGAGGAGCCCGACCCCGAGGCGGTGGTCGTCTTCTACCGGGCGCATCTCCTGGCCGGGGACATGGCGCCCTTCGAAGCGCTGGCGGCGGCGCTGCGGGCCCGCGGCCTGCGGGTCCGCGGCCTCCACGCCGCCAGCCTGAAGGAGCCCGAATCGGCCGGCCTCGTCGCCGGCTGCCTCGCCGCCTGGCGTCCCGCCGTCGTGCTCAACGCCACCGCCTTCGCCGCCCGGCAGCAGGGCGCCTCGCCGCTGGAGGCGGCCGGCGCGCCGGTGCTGCAGCTCGTGCTCTCCGGCGTGCCGCGCCCGGTGTGGGAGGCCTCCTCGCGCGGCCTCTCGCAGAGCGACCTCGCCATGCAGGTGGCGCTGCCCGAGCTGGACGGGCGGCTGCTGACCACGGCCATCGCCTTCAAGGCCGAGGCCGAGCCGCATCCGGCGCTGGAATACGCCCCCACCCTGCTGCGCCCGGACCCGGAGGGCATCGCCCTCGCCGCCGACCGGGCGCTCGGATGGGCGCGGCTCGCCGCCACGCCGCGCGCGGCGCGCCGCCTCGCCGTGCTGCTCTCCGACTATCCCGGCGTGCCGGGGCGGGAGACCGGCCAGGCCGGCCATGCGGTGGGGCTCGACAGCTTCGCCAGCCTCGCCGCGCTGATCGAGGATCTGACGGCCGCGGGCTACGCCATCGGCACACCGCCGCCGTCCTCGGAGGACCTCGCCCGCGCCCTGACCACCGCACCGCCGGCGCCCTTCCTCTCCCTGGAGGCCTACCGCGCCGGTCTGGCCACGCTCCCCGCCGCGCTGCGCGAGGCCGTCGAGGCCGCCTGGGGCCCGCCCGAGGCCGATCCGCTGCTGCGCGACGGCGCCTTCCATCTCCGCCATCTCCGCCTCGGCCGCCTGCTGCTCGCGGTGCAGCCCGAGCGCGGCGCCCGGCTGGACCGCAAGGCCGGCTACCACGACCCCGACACGCCGCCGCGCCACGGCTACATCGCCTTCTACCTGGCGCTGCGGGACATGGCCGATGTCCTGCTGCACCTCGGCACCCATGGCACGCTGGAATGGCTGCCGGGCAAGGCGACGGCGCTCTCCGCCGCCTGCGCGCCCGCCGCCCTGCTGCGCGGCCTGCCCGTCGTCTATCCCTTCATCGTCAACAATCCGGGCGAGGCGGCGGTGGCCAAGCGGCGGCTCGGCGCCGTCACTCTCGGCCACCTGACGCCGCCGCTGACCCGCGCCGGGCATCACGGCGCCGGGCTGGAGCTGGAGCGGCTGATCGACGAATACGCCGCCGCCGACGGGCTGGACCGCCGCCGCACCGCCCTGCTGCGCCGCGCCATCCTGGAGCGCGCCGAGGCGGCCGGACTGCTGGCCGAGAGCGCCATTCCGCGCGGCCTGCCCGAGGAGGAGACGCTCGCCCGGCTCGACGCCTGGCTCTGCGACGTGAAGGAGATGCAGATCCGCGACGGGCTGCATGTCCTGGGCCGCGCGCCCGAGCCGGAGCGCCGCGCCGCGCTGCTCGACGCCCTCTGCCACGCCAGCCCTGCCCTGCCGCGCGCCGCGCTGGCCGAGCGGCTCGACGCCTCGGCCCGCGGCGAGCGGCAGGCGCTGCTGGCGACGCTGGATGGCCGCTTCGCCGAGCCGGGCCCGGCCGGCGCGCCGAGCCGCGGCCGCGCCGACGTGCTGCCCACCGGCCGCAACCTCTACGCCATCGATCCGCGCAACATCCCCACCCGCTCGGCCCTCGCCCTGGCGGAGCGGGCCGCCGCCGAGCTGCTGCGCCGCCACCGGCAGGACCATGGCGACTGGCCCCGCTCCCTGGTGATCGATCTCTGGGGCAGCGCCACGCTGCGCACCGGCGGCGAGGACCTCGCCCTGGCCCTGCTGCTGATCGGCGCCCGGCCGCTCTGGGACGAGGGCTCGGCCCGCGTCACCGGCATCGAGATCCTGCCGCTGGCCGAGATGGCGCATCCCCGGCTCGACGTCACGCTGCGCATCTCCGGCCTGTTCCGCGACGCCTTTCCCGGCCAGATCGCGCTGTTCGACGAGGCGGTGCGCGCCATCGCGGCGCGCGACGAGGCGGCCGACTGGAACCCGCTCGCCGCCGCCGCGCGCGGCCTCGAGGGCGCGGCCTGGCGCCAGGCCACCGCCCGCGTCTTCGGCGCCGCCCCCGGCCGCTACGGCGCCGGGGTGGAGGAGAAGCTGGCGCGCGGCGCCTGGTCGGACGCCGACGAGCTGGGCCAGGACTGGCTCGCCGCCTCGGCCAGCGCCTACGGGAAGGGGCTGGAGGGCACCCCGCTGCCGGAAGCGCTGCGCCGCCAGCTCGGCCGCGCCGAGGCCTATCTGCACAGCCAGGACCATGCCGAGGCCGACCTGCTGGACAGCCCGGACTACGCCGCCCATGCCGGCGGGCTGGCCGCCGCCGCGCGCGGCCTCGGCGCCGCCCCCGCCCTCTACCACGCCGACACCAGCCGGCCCGAGGCGCCGCGCCTGCGCGCCCTGGCCGAGGAGGTGGCGCGCGCGGTGCGCGGCCGCGCCGCCAATCCGGCCTGGATCGCCGGGATGATGCGGCACGGCCATCGCGGCGCGGCCGAGATCGCGCGGCCGGTGGAGGCGCTGCTGGCCTTCGCCGCCACCCTGCCGGCGCGCTTCGACCGCCAGTTCGAGCTGATCCATGCCGCGACGCTGGGCGATGCGGCGGTCGCCGCCTTCCTGGCCGCGCACAACCCCGCCGCGCTCGCCGCGCTGCGCGCCCGGCTGGAGGAGGCGCGGGAGCGGGGGTTGTGGCGGCCCCTGCGGAACGACGTGCCGTGAGCGGGGGCCCGTGACCCGCATCCGGGGCTGGTGCCCCTCCCTCTACGATCCCATGGCAAGCGGGGACGACCTGCTGGTCCGCGTCAAGCCGCCGCTGGCCCGGCTCTCGGCGGAGCAGGCGCTGGTTCTGGCCGAGGCCGCCGGCGCGGCGGGAAACGGGCGGATCGAGCTGACCCAGCGGGCCAATCTGCAGGTCCGGGGCCTGACCGCCGCCCGCCTGCCCGGCTTCGTCGCGGCCCTGCGCGGCGCCGGGCTGGCCGATCCCGATCCGGGCGTGGAGCGCCGCCGCAACCTGATCCCGCCGCCCCTGCCCTCCCCGGCGGCCGAGGCCCTGTGCCGGGCGCTGGAGGCGGTGCTGGCCGCCGCCCCCGCGGCCCTGCCGGGCAAGTTCGGCCTCGCCCTGGCCGAGGCGGCGGAGCCCTGCCCCGGCGCCGACATCATGCTGCGGCTCGCGGCCGGCGGCGTCACGCTACGGCTGGCGGGGGGCGAGGCGGTGGCGCGCAGCGCGGCGGCGGAGGCCCCCGCGGCGGTCGCCCGGCTGATCGCGGCGCTGCTCGACGGGCCGCCGGGCCGCATGGCCCAGGCGGTGCGCGAGCAGGGCGCCGCCGCGCTGTTCGCGCGGGCCGGGCTGACGGCCGGCGCGTCGCCGCCGCCTGAGGAAGCGCCAGCCGGGCCGCCAGTCGGGCCATCAGTCGGGCCATCAGTCGGGCCATCAGTCGGCGCCCTGGCGGGCGGCTTCGGCCTCGGCCTGCCCTTCGGCGTCATGACGGTGCCGGCGTTGGGGGAACTGGCCGCGCTGGCCGCGGCGGAGGGCGATGGCAGCCTGCGCCTGACGCCCTGGCGCAGCGTGCTGCTGCCCGGAGTTCGCCGGGCGGCGGTCCCCGGCCTGATCGACGATCCCGCCGATCCGCGCCTGGCGCTCCGCGCCTGCCCGGGCAGCGAGGGCTGCGCCAGCGGCCGCGCCCCGGTGCGGCGCGAGGCGCTGGCCCTGCTGGGGCTGTTGCGGGCGCCGCCGCCGGGCTTGCTGCATCTCTCCGGTTGCGCCAAAGGCTGCGCGCATCCCGGCCCGGCGGCGCTGGTGCTGGTGGCCGAGGCGCCGGGGCGCTACGCCCTGGTCCGCCACGGCCGCGCCGGGGATGCGCCGCTGGCCGCCGGCCTCTCCCTGGCCGAGGCGGCGGCGAGGATGGAAGAGAGATGAGCGGACCCTACGACTACATCCGCGACGGCGCGGCCATCTACGCCAAGTCCTTCGCCACCATCCGCGCCGAGGCCGACCTCGCCGGCCTCACGCCGGAGCAGGCGCGCGTCGCGGTGCGCGTCATCCATGCCTGCGGCCAGGTCGAGGTGGCACGGTCGCTGCGCTTCCATCCTGCCTTCGCCGCCGCCGCCCGCGCCGCGCTGCTCGCCGGCGCGCCCATCCTCTGCGACGCGCAGATGGTGGCGCATGGCATCACCCGCGCCCGCCTGCCGGCCGGCAACGCGGTGGTCTGCACCCTGTCGGAGCCGGAGGTGCCGGAGCTGGCGCGGCGCCTCGGCAACACCCGCTCGGCGGCCGCGCTGCATCTCTGGGGGGACCGGCTCGGCGGCGCGCTGGTCGCCATCGGCAACGCGCCTACCGCGCTGTTCCATCTGCTGGAGCGGATCGAGGCCGGCGCGCCGCCGCCCGCCGCCATCATCGGCCTGCCGGTCGGCTTCGTCGGCGCGGCGGAATCCAAGGCGGCGCTGGCGGCGCAGGACCGCATCCCCTGGATGATCGCCGAGGGGCGGATCGGCGGCAGCGCCATGGCGGTGGCCGCCGTCAACGCCCTGGCCTCGGAGCGGGAATGAGCGCAGCCCTCCACATCCTGGGCCTCGGCCCCGGCGATCCCGACCTCGTCACGCTGAAGGCCGCCCGCATCCTGGGCCGCGCGCCGGTTGTCGCCGGCTTCGCCAAGCGCGGGCGGGCGGGCCACGCCTGGAGCATCGCCGCGCCGCACCTCGACCCGGCCGCCGAGCGGCTGCGCTTCGACTATCCCTTCACCGTCGATGTCGGGGTGGCGGAGCCGCGCTACGCGCGCGAGATGGGCGCCTTCTACGACGATTGCGCCGCCGCCATCGCCGCGCATCTCGCCGCCGGGCGCGAGGTGGCGCTGCTCTGCGAGGGCGACCCCTTCCTCTACGGCTCGGCCATGTACCTCTTCGACCGGCTGCGGGCGCGGCATCCGGTTGAGGTGGTGCCGGGCATCATGGCCATGGCCGGCTGCTGGGCACGGGCCGGGGTGCCGATGGTGCAGGGGGACGAGACGCTGCGCGTGCTGCCCGCCACCCTGCCGGAGGCGGCGCTGGCCGCGGCGCTGGCCGGCACGGAGGCGGCGGTGATCATGAAGGTGGGGCGCCACCTGCCGAAGCTGCGCGCCGTGCTGGAGCGGGCCGGGCTGCTGGCGCGCGCCGTCTATGTCGAGCGCGGCACCCAGGCGGGCGAGGCGATCCAGCCGCTGGCCCTGCGGGACGACAGCCCGGCGCCCTATTTCTCCCTGGTGCTGGTGCCGGGCCGGCTGCCGCCCAGCGGGATGTCGGGCGGGGCGCCATGAGCCTCGACGTCATCGGCCTCGGCCCCGGCGATGCCGCGCTCCGCACTCCGGAGGCCGAGGCGGCGCTGGCCGCCGCCACCGACATCCTGGGCTATGGCCCCTATGTCGCGCGGGTACCGCCCCGGCCCGGCCAGCGGCGGCACGCCACCGACAACCGGCAGGAGCTGGAGCGCGCGCGCCACGCGCTGGAACTGGCGGCGGAGGGCGCGCGGGTGGCGGTGGTCTCCTCCGGCGATGCCGGCGTCTTCGCCATGGCCAGCGCGGTCTTCGAGGCGCTGGAGGCCGGGCCCGAGGCCTGGCGGGCGCTGGAGATCCGCGTGCTCCCCGGCATCTCCGCCATGTTCGCCGCCGCCGCCCGGCTGGGCGCGCCGCTCGGCCACGACTTCTGCGCCATCTCCCTCTCCGACAACCTCAAGCCCTGGGCGCTGGTGGAGAGGCGGCTGCGCCTGGCCGCCGAGGCCGGCTTCGTCCTGGCGCTCTACAACCCCATCTCCCGCGCCCGTCCCTGGCAGCTCGGCCGCGCCTTCGCGCTGCTGGCCGAGACCCTGCCCGGTACCACCCCGCTGGCCTTCGCCACCGCCATCTCCCGGCCCGAGGAGCGGATCGAGATCCGCGCCCTGGCCGAGGCCGACCCGGCCCTGGCCGACATGCGGACCCTGGTGCTGGTCGGCTCGGCCGCCACGCGGCTGATCCCGCGCCCGGGCGGGCGGCCCTGGCTCTACGCGCCGCGCTCGGTCCCGGCATGACGGCGCGCCAGCCAGTCCAGCGCCGCGCCGGCCTCCGCCACGGCCCCGAGCCCCGGCGGCGCGGCGGGGCGGGCCAGGAGATGCACCGGCAGGCCCAGCGCGCGCGCCGCCGCGAGCTTCGCCGCCACCGCCGTGCCGCCGGAATTCTTCGCCACCAGCACCTCGATGCGGGCTTCCCGCAGCAGGGCCAGCTCCGCCTCCAAGGCGAAGGGGCCGGTGTCCACGATCACCCGCGCGCGCGGTGGCAGGGCCTCGGCCGGGGGCGGATCGACGCTGCGGATCAGGTAGTCGTGCCAGGGCGCGGCGCGGAAGGCGGCCAGGTCCTTCCGCCCGACCGTCAGGAACACGCGGCGCGGCGCGGGGCCCAGGGCGGCCGCCAGCGCCTCCGGCGTGGCGTGCTCGCGCCAGTCGTCGCCGGGAACGGGGCGCCAGGGCGGGCGCTCCAGCCGCAGCAGGGGCGTGCCGGTCTCCGCCGCCGCCGCCAGCGCCTGGCGCGTCATGGCGGCGGCGAAGGGATGCGTGGCATCGACCAGTGCGCCGATGCCCTCCGCGCGCAGGAACTCCGCCAGCCCCGCCGCCCCGCCGAAGCCGCCGATCCGCAGCGGCACCGGCTGCGGCAGCGGCCGGCGCGTCACCCCGGCGAGCGACAGCAGGGGGGCGAAGCGGGCATCGCCCGCCACCGCGCGGGCGAGGTCCGACGCCTCGGTGGTGCCGCCCAGGATCAGCAGGCGCAAAGGGGATGAGCGGGCCATGGCTCGCCATCCTGGGGCTGGGCGAGGAGGGCGTCGAGGGCCTCTCTCCCGCCGCCGCCGCCCTGCTCTCCGGCGCCGAGGCGGTGTTCGGCGGCGCCCGCCACCTGGCGTTGGCCGCGCCGTTGCTGCGCGGCGCGGCGCATCCCTGGCCGAGCCCGCTCGACCTCGCTCCGCTGCTCGCCCTGCGCGGCCGGCGCGTGGCGGTGCTCGCCTCGGGCGATCCCTTCTGCTTCGGCATCGGCGCGCTGCTGGCGCGGCAGGTGCCGCCGGAGGAATTCCTCTGCCACCCGGCGCCCTCCGCCTTCGCCCTGGCCTGCGCCCGGCTCGGCTGGGCGCTGCAGGACTGCGCGACCATCTCCTTCTGCGGCCGGCCGCTGGCGCCGCTGCGGCCGCTGCTGCAGCCGGGCGCGCGCATCCTCGCCCTCTCGGCCGATGCCGCGACGCCCGCCGCCGTCGCGGCGCTGATGACCGGCCTCGGCTTCGGTCCCAGCCGCCTGCACCTGCTGGAGGCACTGGGCGGCCCGCGCGAGTGCATCTCCCGCACCACCGCCGGCGACTTCGCGGGCCACCCCGATCCGCTGAACATGCTGGCCATCGAGGTCGTTCCCGGCCCCTCGGCGCGGCCGCTGCCGCTGGCCGCCGGGCTGGCGGAGGATTTCTTCGAGCAGGACGGGCAGATCACCAAGCGCGAGGCCCGCGCCGCCGCCCTGGCCGCGCTGGCGCCCCATCCGGGCGAGCAGCTCTGGGACATCGGCGCCGGCAGTGGCTCGATCGGCATCGAATGGATGCTGCGCCACCCGGCCAACCGCGCTCTCGGCCTGGAGCCGAGGCCGGAGCGCCTGGCGCGGGCGGCGCGCAACGCCCTCGCCCTCGGCGTGCCGGGCTACCGCCTGCTGCCGCTCACGGCGCCGGCGGGGCTGGAGGGGCTGCCCACGCCGGACGCCATCTTCCTGGGCGGCGGCGCGGCCGCGCCGGGGGTGCTGGAGGCCGCCTGGGCGGCGCTGCGCCCCGGCGGGCGCCTGGTCGCCCATGCGGTGACGGTGGAGACCGAGGCGCGGCTCTTCGAGGCCGAGGCGCTGTGGGGCGGCGGGCTGACCCGGCTCTCGGTGGCGCGGCTGGCGCGGATCGGGCAGCGGCGCGGCTTCCGCCCGGCCATGACCGTCACGCAATACGCGGTGGAGAAGCCCCGTGCCGCCGAGGCGCCCACCGCCCTGGCCGGCCTCGGCTGCCGCCCCGGCGCCAGTGCCGAGGCCGTGCTGGCGCTGCTGCGCGAGGCGGAGGGGCGCAGCGGCCGGCGCATCGTCCGCCTGGCCGCGCCCTTCTTCCGCCAGGGCATGCCGGCGCTGGAGGAGGCCGCCCGGCGCCTCGGCCTGCCGCTCGACTGGATCGGCCATGCCGCCCTGCTGGCGGTGCAGCCCCGTTGCCCGACCCGCTCCGAGGCGGCGTTGCGCGCCACCGGCCTGGCCAGCGTGGCGGAAGGCTGCGCCCTGGCGGCGGGCGGGGCGCTGCTGCTGCCCCGCATCGCCGAAGGCGGGGTGAGCTGCGCGCTGGCCGAGCCGCCGCCATGATCCCGGCAGGCGCGGCGGCGCCGGACCATCGTCTTCCCCCGGCCTTCCGCAGAGCCCCGCAGACAGCATGACCGTGCATTTCATCGGCGCCGGCCCCGGCGCCCCCGACCTCATCACCCTGCGCGGGCGCGACCTGCTGGCCGCCTGTCCGGTCTGCCTCTATGCCGGCTCCGTCGTGCCGCCGGCGCTGCTGGCGCATTGCCCGCCCGGCGCCCGGCTGGTCGATACCGCGCCGCTCGACCTCGACGGCATCGAGGCGGAGTACCGCCGCGCCCATGCCGCGGGGCTGGACGTGGCGCGGCTGCATTCGGGCGATCTCTCGGTCTGGTCGGCGGTCGCCGAGCAGGCGCGGCGGCTGGAGCGGCTCGGCATCCCCTATACCCTCACCCCCGGCGTGCCGGCCTTCGCCGCCGCCGCCGCCGCGCTGGGGCGGGAGCTGACCCTGCCGGGCGTGGCGCAGAGCCTGGTGCTGACGCGAGTCTCCGGCCGCGCCTCGCCGATGCCGCCGGGCGAGACGCTGGAGGCCTTCGGCGCCACCGGGACGACGCTCGCCCTGCATCTCGCCATCCATGCGCTGGAGGAGATCGTCACCCGCCTGACGCCGCTCTACGGCGCCGATTGCCCGGTGGCCATCGTCATCCGCGCCTCCTGGCCGGAGCAGCGGGTGCTGCGCGGCCGGCTCGGCGACATCGTGGCGAAGCTGGCGGCCGAGCCGGCGGAACGGACGGCGCTGATCCTCATCGGCCCGGCGCTGGAGGCCGGGGATTTCCGCGACAGCGCGCTCTACGACACGGACTACCAGCGCCGCTTCCGGGGGCGGGCATGAGCTCACCCGGCCTCGGCCAGCAGCCGCCCGTCCCGCCCGAAGAGCGCGACATCGACCCGCACCGGCGCGCCCTCGACCACCGCCTGCGCCACGGCGCGGGCGCGCCCGGCCACCGCCGCCGGGAGGGCGAGGCCGGCCGCCCCGGCCAGGGTGAAGGCCTCCAGCGCGGTGTTCGCGCCTTCGATGCGGGCGGCCAGGGCGGCATCGGCGCCCGCCGCGCGGGCCAGCCCGGCCAGGGCCTCCAGATCCACCGCGCCGCGCCGCGAATGCAGGTCGAGCCGGCCCTGGGCCAGCTTGGTCAGCTTGGCGGGGCCGCCGGCGATGGTGACGCGCGGCACCGGATGGGCGCGCAGGTACTTCAGCATGCCGCCGACGAAATCGCCCATGTCGATCAGCGCCTGCTCCGGCAGGCGGTGCAGGGCGCGCACCGCCGCCTCGCTGGTGCTGCCGGTGGCGCCGGCGACATGCGCCAGGCCGGCGGCGCGGGCGACGTCGATGCCGCGATGGATGGAGTGGATCCAGGCCGAGCAGGAATAGGGCACCACCACCCCGGTCGTGCCCAGCACGGAGAGGCCGCCCAGGATGCCGAGGCGCGGGTTCATGGTGCGCCGCGCCAGCGCCTCGCCGCCGGGGATGGCGATCTCGACGCGCGCATCGACCGCACCGCCCGCCACCGCCTCCAGCGCGGCGCGGATCATCTGGCGCGGCACCGGGTTGATGGCCGGCTCGCCCGGCGGCAGCGGCAGGCCCGGCAGGGTGACGGTGCCGACCCCCTCGCCGGCGACGAAGACCAGGCCGCCGCCGGGCGGCAGGGGATGCACGGTGGCGCGGATCAGCGCGCCATGCGTCACGTCCGGATCGTCCCCTGCATCCTTGACCACCGCCGCCCAGGCGCCGCCATCCCCGGTGAAGCCATGCCCGGCCAGGGCGAAGGCGGGCGCCTCGCCCCGCGGCAGCCGGATGGTCACGGGATCGGGGAAGGCGCCGTGGCGCAGCGCGGCGAAGGCCGCCCTGGCCGCCGCCGTGGCACAGGCGCCGGTGGTCCAGCCCCGGCGGAGAGGCGCGTCCTGCTGCACGCCGGGAGGTTTAGCGCCCGCCGGGGCCCGGGGCGAGCGGCATGAACCGCCTCGCCGCGCTGGAGGCCGCCATGGGCCGCGCCGCCCCGGTGCTGGAGCCCGGCCATGTCTGGCTCGCCGGGGCCGGGCCGGGCGATCCCGGCATGCTGACGCTCGACGTGCTGGCCGGCCTCGCCCAGGCCGAGGTGGTGGTGCATGACGATCTGGTCGATCCGCGCATCCTGGCCATGGCCCCCGCGACGGCCGAGCTGCGCTTCGTCGGCAAGCGCGGCGGGCGGCCCTCGACGCCGCAGGCCGCCATTCTCGGCCTGCTGGCCGAGCTGGCGCTGGCCGGGCGGCGCGTCCTGCGGCTCAAGGGTGGCGATCCCTTCGTCTTCGGGCGCGGCGGGGAGGAGGCGCTGGCGCTGGCCGCCGCCGGCATCCCGCACCGCATCCTGCCCGGACTGACGGCGGGGCTGGCCGGATTGGCGGCGGCCGGCATCCCGGCGACGCATCGCGGCGTCAACCAGGCGGTGGTGCTGGCCACCGGACATGCGGCCGAGGGCGCCGAGGACGCGCTGGACTGGACGGCGCTGGCGCGCCTCGGCCAGCCGCTGCTGCTCTACATGGCGATGCGGCGGCTGGAGGCGGTGACGGCGGCGCTGCTGCGCGGCGGCCTGCCGCCCGGAACGCCGGTCGCGGTGGTGACGGAGGCGACCCGGCCCGGCCAGCGCAAGCTGGTCTCGACCCTGGCGGAGGTGGCGGAGGCGGTGCGCGGGGCCGGGCTGGACGCGCCGGCGATCATCGCCATCGGCGGCATCGTCGGCGTGCTGGGCGGGAGCGGGCGCTGAACGAAATTCCCCCGGGAAGCGGACTTCCCGGGGGAGGAGGGCGACTCAGCGCGCGCGGCGCGTCGTGCCGCCGCGCTGCGGGGTGGCGGCCTTCGTGTCCGGCGGCGGCGGCGCGACGCGGGGCGCGACCGGCGCGGCGGCCGGCGTCACCGCCGCGGCGCCGGGCTGCACCGTCACATTGACCTTCACCGTGGTGGAACCCGGCAGCAGGCGCACCGTGAAGCTGTCGGTGCCGCTGAAGCCGGGCAGCGGCGTGTAGTCGATGCGGGTGTAGTCCCCGACGCTGTGCACATACACCCGGCCGTTCTCGGCACGGGCGCTCAGCAGGCCGGCGTCGAAGGGCTCCGGGCCGGGGCGGGCGACGCGCAGGGCGCACCAGCCGCCGTCATTCACCACGGTCATCGGCGCCATGGTCTCGCGGCCGTCGATCAGCCGGGGGTTGTCATCCACCGTGCAGGACTTGGCCGCGCCGATCATGTCGATGGCATAGACCGGGCGACGGGAGGTCTCGACGGCGCGCTGCGGCTGGGCACAGGCGGCGAGCAGCGCGGGCAGGGCCAGCGCCACCCAGGCGGAACGGAGATGCATCAACGCGAGGCCCGGCGGCTGGACGTGGCGCTCCGCGCGGGGGCGGGGCTGGAGGCGCTGGGGACGCAGCTGCCGAGCGAGGCCGGCAGCAGGTCCTTGGAGGCGGCGTAGGGGCCGAGCTCGGCGGCGCCGGGCAGGCTCATCACCTCCTCGAAGAGGCGCGCGTTGCGGCTGCAGAAGTCGGCGCCGACACGATTGGCCTCCTGCGCCCGGGCATTGGCGAGGTTGGTGATGAAGACGTCGTTCTCACGCTGGCCGGCGCGGCGGTCGCGCGCGGTGAAATGGCCGATCACCGCCATGTCGTTGCTGCTCAGCACCGGCTTGTAGCGGGTGATGAAGGCGTTGTAGGGCGCCTCGGTGTTGCAGGTCGTGGCGATGACCATCAGCTCGGTCTTCAGCGCGGCGATCTCGAACATCGCCTGCTGCTCCGGCGTGGCGCAGCGGAAGCTGGTCGCCATGGCGCCGGTGCCGGCCAGCAGCGTGGCGGCCGTCAGGAGACCCGTCAGGCCATGGAGGGCCAGGCGCCGGAACGGGCCGCGGGCGTCGCGTCTCCGCCCGGAGGCCGCCAGGCCGGTGTCTGGGCGCAATTCTGGAAGCGGGCGGCGCTGGTCCATACCCCTCATCCTCTCCGTTCTTCGTACTGGCGCGGTGCTGCCGCGGACTGGCTGCGGGAAATCCGAGATTCCATCGGGCCCGGCGCCCTTCCCCGTCCCGTCCCGCCCGGCGCCGCGGCAGGGCGGCGGAGCGGATCCATCGGTCCATACGGAAGGCAGCGAACCCATGGGTGCAATACCGTGCGGCTGGCTTGCCGTGCAAGGCGTCAAAGCACGGAGGCGCGCGATTCGTTCCGCCAGAAATCAAGTTGTTACACAGCATTGCTGCCCCGCCATCTTCGCTTGTCCCGGGATGCCGGCCAAGCCTCAGCCTGCGCTGGGGCTGGGCCGGCGGCCATTCATCCCCATCTCCTGGCCCATCTCCTGGCCCATCCCCTGGCGGCCACCCCCTGGCCGAAGGGCCCGGCCTGTGATTGACGCTCGCGGCGAGGCAGGGACAGCGGAGGATGCATGGGCGGAGCTCTGGTGATCGGCGCGCCGCGCTCGGGCAGCGGCAAGAGCACGCTGACCCTGGCGCTGCTGGCGGCGTTCCGGCGGCGCGGGCTCGCGGTCGCGGCCGCCAAGTCCGGCCCGGACTATATCGACCCCGCCTTCCACGCCGCGGCCTGCGGCCATCCGAGCCCCAACCTCGACAGCTGGGCCATGCCCCCCGCCCTGCTGGACGCCGTGGCGGCGGAGGCGCGGCGCGTCCGGCCCCTGTTGCTGATCGAATCCGCCATGGGGCTGTTCGACGGCGCCGGCCCCGAGCCCGGGCGCCAGGGCAGCGCCGCCGATCTCGCCGCGCGCTTCGGCCTGCCGGTGCTGCTGCTGCTCGATGTCTCCGGGCAGTCGCAGAGCGCCGCCGCCATCGCCCGCGGCTTCGCCTCGCACCGCGCCGGGGTGCGCGTCGGCGGCGTGGTGCTGAACCGGGTGGCCAGCGAGCGGCACCGCCGGGGCGCGGCGGAGGCCATCGCCGAGGCTGGCCTGCCGGTGCTCGGGGCGCTGCCGCGCGAGGCGGCCGTCACCCTGCCCGAGCGGCATCTCGGCCTGGTGCAGGCGCGCGAGCTGGGCGAGCTTCCGGCGCTGCTGGAGCGGCTGGCCGATCTGGCCGAGGCGCGACTCGACCTCGGCGCCATCCTGGCCCTGGCCGCGACGGCGGCGCCCCCGCCCGCCTCCGCCGCGCCGCACCCGCCGCTGCCGCCCCCCGGGCAGCGCATCGCCCTGGCCGAGGACGATGCCTTCAGCTTCCTCTATCCGCATGTCCTGGCCGGCTGGCGGCGGGCGGGGGCGGAGATCGAGTGCTTCTCCCCCCTGGCCGACCAGCCGCCGCCCGAGGCCTGCGACGCCTGCTGGCTGCCCGGCGGCTATCCCGAACTGCATGCGGGCCGGCTGGCGGCGGCCGGGCGCTTCCTGGAGGGGCTGCGGCGCTTCTCCCGGACCCGCCCGGTGCATGGCGAATGCGGCGGCTACATGGTGCTCGGGCAGGGGCTGGAGGATGCGGCGGGCCGGCGCCACGCCATGGCCGGGCTGCTCGGCCACGCCACCAGCTTCGCCGCGCGGAGGATGAACCTCGGCTACCGGGAGGCGCGCCTGCTGGCCGACGGTCCGCTGGGCGCCGCCGGCACCCGCCTGCGCGGCCATGAGTTCCATTATGCCCGGCTGACCGAGCCGGGCGGGGACGCCCCCCTGGCCGAACTGGCCGACGCCGCCGGCGCCCCGCTCGGCCATGGCGGCGGGCGGCGCGGCCCGGTCAGTGGCAGCTTCTTCCACGCCATCGCCACGCAGGAGCCGTGATGACCGGAACCGAACGCCTCGCCGCCCTGCGCGCCCGCTGCGCCGCGCCGCCGGCGGGCGACGAGGCCGCCGCCGCCGCCGTGACCGCCCGCCAGGCGCGGCTGACCAAGCCGCCCGGCAGCCTCGGCCGGCTGGAGGCGCTGGCGGCCTGGATGGCCCGTTGGCAGGGCCGCGCCCTGCCCCGGCTGGAGCGCGTGCAGGTGCTGGTCTTCGCCGGCAACCACGGCGTGGCGGCGCGCGGCGTCTCGCCCTATCCGGCGGCGGTGACGGCGCAGATGGTGGCGAACTTCGCCGCCGGCGGCGCCGCCATCAACCAGCTCGCCGCCTGCGCCGGCGCGCGGCTGCGTGTGGCGCCGCTGGCGCTCGACAGGCCCACCGCCGA
This sequence comes from Pseudoroseomonas sp. WGS1072, assembly GCF_049340465.1. NCBI lineage: Bacteria > Pseudomonadati > Pseudomonadota > Alphaproteobacteria > Acetobacterales > Acetobacteraceae > Pseudoroseomonas > Pseudoroseomonas sp. WGS1072. The sequence continues at coordinate 991,988 of NZ_JBMPSU010000001.1, forward strand.
CATGACGGAGGCGCCGGCCCTGGCCCCCGAGGAGTTTCTCGACGCGGTGGACAGCGGCGCGGCCGCCATGGATGAGGAGGTGGACCTGCTCTGCCTGGGCGAGATGGGCATCGGCAACACCACCGCCGGCGCCGCCCTGGCGGCCGCGCTGTTCGGTGGCGGCGGCGACTGGGCCGGGCGCGGCACCGGGCTCGACGAGGCCGGCCTGGCCCGCAAGCGCGCCGTGGTCGAGGCCGCCCTGGCCCGCCACCCGGAAGCCCGGACCGATCCGCTGGAGGCGGCGCGCCGCCTGGGCGGGCGGGAGCTGGCCGCCATCCTGGGCGCCGCGCTGGAGGCGCGCCGGCGCGGTGTCCCGGTGCTGCTGGACGGTTTCGTCTGCACCGCCGCCGCCGCCCCCCTCGCCCGGCTGGCGCCGGGCGGGCTGGACCACGCCCTGGTGGCGCATTGCTCGGCCGAGGCCGGCCACCGCCGGCTGGTGGAGGCGCTCGGCCAGAGGCCGCTGCTCGACCTCGGGATGCGGCTGGGTGAGGCCTCCGGCGCGGCGCTCGCCGTGCCGCTGCTGCGCGCCGCCCTGGCCTGCCATGCCGGGATGGCGACCTTCGCCGAGGCCGGCGTGGCCGAAGGCGCCCCATGAGGGCCTGGGCCACCGCCCGCCTGGCCGAGCTGGCTGCGGCGCTGGGGCTGCTGACCCGCCTGCCGGTGCATCGCTGGCCGATGCCGCCCGATGCCGCCGGCTTCGCCCGCGCCGTCTGGGCCTATCCGCTCGCCGGCGCCGTGGCCGGGGGGCTCGGCGGGCTGGGCTTCTGGGCCGCCGGCGCCCTCGGCCTGCCGCCGCCGCTCGCCGCCCTCTGGAGCCTCGCGCTGCTGCTGCTGCTGACCGGCGCCTTCCATGAGGACGGGCTGGCCGACACCGCCGATGGCTTCGGCGGCGGGCGCGACCGGGCGGCGCGGCTGGCCATCATGCGGGACAGCCGCATCGGCAGCTATGGCGCCGCCGCGCTGCTGCTCGCCCTCGGCCTGCGCGCCGCCGCCCTGGCGGAGATCGCCGAGCCGGCGCGGGTCCTGGTGGCGATGGCGGCGGCCGGCGCCCTGTCGCGCGGTGCCCTTCTGCTGCCATTGCGCCTGCTGCCGGCCGCCCGCGCCGATGGCCTCGCCGCCGGGCTGGGCCGGCCCGGTGCCACGCCGCTGCTGGCCGGGCTCGTCCTGGCGGCGGTGGCGGCGCTGCTCACCCCGGCGCCGGCGGCGGCGGTGCTGGCCGCCGGCCTGGCGGGCCTTGGCATGACGGCGCTGGCGCGGCGGCAGATCGGCGGCCAGACCGGCGATGTGCTGGGGGCGACGGCGGTGGTCGCGGAATGCGCCGTCCTCTCGGCGCTGGCGGCGGGATGAGGGGCGGCGGCGGCCGGGGGCCTTCCCGCCCCGCGGTCAGCCCTGCTCCCGCCCGTCCTCGAACCAGCGCAGGCTGCCCATCGGCTGCGCCGGGGCCAGCAGATCGACCGGCCGCCCGCGCAGCAGATCGGCCAGCACCTTCAGCGGCCCGCCATGCGCGACGACGAGGCAGGTCCCGGGCCGCTTCCCGCGCAGCTCCGCATGGAAGTCCGTGACCCGCGCCACCAGCGCCGCGCCGCTTTCGCCGCCGGGCGGGGCGAAGCCCCAGGGGTCGGCGGCCCACCGGTCCAGGGCCGCGCGCGGCACGCCGTCCCAGGGCCGGCCCTCCCAGGCGCCGAAATCCAGCTCCAGCAGGCGGGAGTCCGCCGTGGCGGGGCCGAGGCGCCGCGCCAGCGCCAGGCACCGCCGGGCCGGGCTGCTGACCAGCACGGCCGGGCGGAACCCGCGCAGCGCCCGCAGCAGCGGCGCCGGATCGGCCGGGCCGGGCGGCACATCGAGCCGGCCGTAGCAGAGCCCCGCCGGCAGCGCCGTGGGCAGATGGCGGAGCAGTGCCACGCGCATGCATGGGCTGTAGCGGAAGCCGCCGGGCCGGGCCAGAATCGGCGCATGCAGCCTGACACCTCCGCCGACGCATTCGACCTCGACGCCGCCCGCCTCGCGCTGGAGCAGGCGCTGCGGCCGCTCGCCGCCCGCGCCAGGCGGCACGAGACCCCCTGCGGGGCGGGCCACATGGTGTGGCACGAATGGGGCGCGGGGCCGCCTCTGGTGCTGCTGCATGGCGGCAGCGGCTCGTGGCGGCACTGGGCGCGCACCATCCCCGCCCTGGCGGAGCGCTGGCGGGTGATCGCCGCCGACCTGCCGGGCCTCGGCGAGTCGGAGGCGCCGCCGCGGCCGGAGGCGCCGGAGGAGATCGCCGCCATCCTCTCGGGCGGGCTCGACAGCCTCCTGGGCGGGGCGCGCTACCGGCTGGCCGGCTTCTCCTTCGGCGGGCTGATGGCGGGGCTGCTGGCGCGGCGGGACGTGGCACGGCTGGACGCGCTGGTGCTGGTGGGCGCCGTCGGGCTCGGGCAGCCCTATGAGCCACCCGCCCTGCGGGGCGTGCTGGGCCAGCCGCGCGCGCGGCAGATGGCGATCCACCGCGACAACCTGGCGACGCTGATGATCGCCGATCCGGCCCGCATCGACCCGGCGGCGCTGGCGATGCAGGACTGGCACACCTGGCGCACCCGCTTCCGCAGCGGCGCCTTCGCCGGCACCACCCTGCTGCGCGACGCCATCCTGGACCTTCCGGTGCCGCTGGGCGGCATCTGGGGCGCGCGCGACACCACGGCGAGGCCCGACGTGCCGGCGCGGCTGGCGCAGATCCGCGCCTGGCGTCCGGATGCGCGGCTGCAGACCATTCCAGGGGCCGGGCACTGGGTGATGTGGGAGGCGCCGCAGGCCTTCAACGCCGCTCTGGCCGGCCTGCTGGAGCCGGGTTTCCCGTGAAACGGTTCAGCCCGGCAGAGTGGCGGCGAGGTCCATGCTGTGCTCCAGCCGCCGCGCCACTTCGATCAGCCGCGGCCGCGCCTCCTGCAACAGGTGCTCCGGGCTGACGACGAAGGAGGGGGCGCCGCAGTTGATCACCATGGGCGGCAGCCCGCCGCCGGGGTGGAAGCCCAGCGCGATGGCGTTCACATCCTCCTGCCAGTCCCCGAAGGAGCAGCAGCAGCCGTAGTCGCGCTGCTCGGCCAGGGCCTGCGCGATCACGCCAGCGACGCGGTCGCGCTCGGCCGCGGGAAACTGCCGCAGCAGGGCGGCGCGCTCCGCCGGAGTGGCGACGGCCAGCCAGGCCCGGCCCATGGCGCTGTTGACCAGGGAGATGCGCGAGCCGGCCTCCAGATTGACGGAGATGGCGGCATCGCCCCGCGCCAGCTCTAGATAGACCACGCCCAGCCGGTCCCGCATGCCGAGGGCGGTGACGCTGCCGGTCTCCACCGCCAGGCGCTGCAGCAGCGGCCGGGCCAGCCGGCGGATGTCGAGCCCGCCCAGCATGGCGGCGCCGAGCGAGAGCACCGCCGAGCCCAGCCGGTAGCGGCCGAGCTCCGGGACGTGATGCAGGTAGCCCAGCTCGGTCAGGGTGTGGGTCAGGCGGGAGACCGTGGATTTCGGCAGGCCACAGCGCGCCGCGATCTCCTGGTTGCCCAGCATCGCCTCGCCCCGGCGGAAGCAGCCCAGCACCTCCAGCCCGCGGGCCAGGGCGGTGACGAAGTGGCGGTCGGTCCCGTCCTCCTGCGGGGCGGTGCGGCGGCGAGCCATGTCGGACCTCCCTGGCGCAACGGCCGTGCTTGACGCGGCGGCCTGCTCTCCTTCTAATGCGCCTCAATAATGGAATTCAATTCCGCATTGCAGAATTAGGGGCCGAAATGTCCGAAGTCGTCAGCTACAGCCTGCGGGATGGCGTCGCCATCGCCACCATCGACAATCCGCCGGTGAACGCCCTCTCGGCCGCCGTGCGCGCCGGGCTGCTGGCCGCGGTGCGCCGCGCGGCGGAGGATGCGGAGGCCGCCGGCCTCGTCATCACCGGTGCCGGGGCGGCCTTCATCGCCGGCGCGGACATCACCGAGTTCGGCAAGCCGCCCGCACCGCCCGCACTGGGCGATGTCATCGCCGCGATGGAAGCCAGCCCGAAGCCGGTAGTCGCCGCCATCCAGGGCGTGGCGCTGGGCGGCGGCCTGGAGGTGGCGCTGGGCTGCGACGCGCGGCTGGCGGGGCCGAAGGCCAGGCTCGGCCTGCCGGAGGTGAAGCTCGGCATCCTGCCCGGCGCCGGCGGCACGCAGCGCGCCCCGCGCCTGATCGGCGCCGCCGTGGCCCTGCCGCTGATCGCCTCGGGCGAGCATCTGCCGGCGGCCCGCGCCGTCGAGCTGGGCCTCGCCGATGCGCTGGTCGAGGGCGACCTGCTCGCGGCCGCCATCGCCAAGGTCAAGGACCTGGCCGCCGCGCCGCCCCGGCCGCGCCTGAACGCGCGGAACGAGGGCCTCGGCAGCCGCGAGGCCTTCGAGGCGGCCGCCAAGGCCCTGGCGAAGCGCGCCGCCGAGGAGCCCCAGGTCGCCGCCATCATCCAGTCCGTCCGCAATGCCTACGACCTGCCCTTCGAGGCGGCGCTGCAGGCGGAGCGCGACTTCTTCATCCAGCTCCGCGACGATCCCCGCAGCAAGGCGCTGCGCCATGTCTTCTTCGCCGAGCGCGAGGCGGCGCGGATTCCCGGCCTGCCGAAGGGCACCGCGTCGCGCCCGGTGCGGCGGGTCGCCGTGCTCGGCGCCGGCACGATGGGCGGCGGCATCTCGATGGCCTTCGCCAATGCCGGCATCCCGGTGACGATGATCGAGACCGATGCCGGCGCCCTGGAGCGCGGGCTGCAGCGGATCGACGGCATCTACGCCACCTCGGTCAAGCGCGGCAGCCTGACCCCCGAGGCGCATGCGGGCCGCATGGCGCTGATCGAGGGCAAGGTCGGGCTGGAGGCCGCCGCCGGGGCCGATCTGGTGGTCGAGGCGGTGTTCGAGGATCTGGAGCTCAAGAAGGAGATCTTCGCCAAGCTCGACAGGATCACCGATCCCGGCACCGTGCTGGCCAGCAACACCTCCTATCTCGACATCGACCAGATGGCCGCCGCCACCTCGCGCCCGGGCGACGTGCTGGGAATGCACTTCTTCTCGCCCGCCAACGTCATGAAGCTGCTGGAGGTGGTGCGGGCCGCGAGGACCGCGCCCGAGGCGCTGGCCACCGCCGTCGAGGTCGGCCGCAGGCTGGCCAAGGTGCCGGTCGTGGTCGGCGTCTGCCACGGCTTCGTCGGCAACCGCATGCTCTCCCGCCGCACCCAGCAGGCCGAGCGCCTGCTGCAGGAGGGCGCCCTGCCCGAGCAGGTGGACAAGGCGCTGACCGATTTCGGCTTCCGCATGGGTCCCTTCGCCATGGGCGACCTCGCCGGGCTCGATATCGGCTGGCGCATCCGCAAGGCCACGGGCGGCAGCGCGCCGGTGGCCGATGCGCTCTGCGAGGCCGGGCGCCTCGGCCAGAAGACCGGCCGCGGCTACTACGCCTATCCCGAGGGTGCCCGCGCCGGCGTGCCGGACCCGGAGGTGGTGGCGCTGATCGAGGGTGTCTCCGCGCGGCTCGGCATCGCCCGCCGCGCCATCGGCCAGGAGGAGATCACCGAGCGTCTGATCTATCCGATGATCAACGAAGGGGCGCGCATCCTGGAGGAAGGCATCGCGGCCCGCCCCGGCGACATCGATGTGGTCTGGCTCTATGGCTACAACTGGCCGGCCTGGCGCGGCGGGCCGATGCATTACGCCGACGCGACCGGGCTGGCGCACATCGCGCAGCGCCTCTCGCACTACGCCGAGGCGACGGGCGACGAGAGCCTGCGGCCGGCCCCGCTGCTGGCGCGCCTGGCGGCGGAGGGCGGCAGCTTCTCCGGGCTGAAGGCGGCCTAGATGTCGCCCCCGCGCGAGGCGCATCCCTGGGAGGCCTCCTACCCGCCCGGCGCGCGCTGGGACGCGCCGATCGCCACCGGCACCCTGCCGGCGCTGCTCGATGCCGCGGCGGCGGAATGGGATGGCAAGGTGGCGCTGCACTACCGCGGCCGCGACATCGGCTTCGCCGGGTTGCGCGCCACGGCCGACCGCGTCGCCGCCGGGCTGATGGCCGAGGGGCTGCGGCCGGGCGACGCGGTGGCCTTCTACCTGCCCAACACCCCCTGGCATCCGGCCTGCTTCTTCGGCGTGCTGCGCGCCGGGGGGCGGGTGGTGCATCTCTCGCCACTCGACGCGCCGCGCGAGCTGCTGCACAAGATCGCCGACAGCGGCGCGCGCTGGCTGATCACCACCGACTTCCCGACCCTGCTGCCGAACGCGCTGCGGCTGCTGCGCGAGGGCGCGGTGGAGCGCGCCTTCCTGGCGCCGGACGCGGCCTGGGGCGGCACCTCCGCCCCGGCCCAGCCGGATTTCGAGCCCCTGCCGCTGCGCGACGCCCCGCCGGCGCCCTGGCCGGCGCTCGACGAGACCGATGTCGTGCTGCTGCAGTACACCGGCGGCACCACGGGCCGGCCCAAGGGCGCGATGCTGACGCACCGCAACCTGACCGCCGCCGTCTCCATCTACCAGGCCTGGCGCGACGAGGACACGCTGCCGCGCGGCGAGCAGCGCGTGCTCGGCGTGCTGCCGCTGTTCCATATCTACGCGCTGACCGCCGTGCTGCTGCGCCACCTCGCGGACGGCAACACCATCCACCTGCATCCGCGCTTCGACCTGGAGGCGGCGGTGGAGGCGATCGAGCGGCACCGCATCAACGTCTTCCCCGGCGTGCCGACCATGTGGATCGGCCTGCTGAACATGCCCGGCATCGAGCGCCGCGACCTCTCCTCGCTGCGCATCTGCTCCTCCGGCGGCGCGCCCATGCCCTTCGAGGTGCAGGAGCGGCTGGAGGCGCTGATCGGCACCCGCATCGGCGGCGGCTGGGGCATGACCGAGACCAGCCCCGCCGGCAGCCGCCTGCCCTTCCGCGGACCGAAGCGCCCCGGGCTGATCGGCCTGCCGCTGCCGGGGATCGAGATGCGCGTGGTGGACCTGGAGGATGCCGGCCGCGCCCTGCCGCCGGGCGAGCATGGCGAGATCGCCACGCGCGGGCCGAATGTCTTCGCCGGCTACTGGAAGCAGCCGACGGCGACGGAAGCCAGCTTCCGCGACGGCTGGTTCCTCACCGGCGACATCGGCTGGATGGACGAGAAGGGCTATTTCACCCTGGTCGACCGTCGCAAGAACATGATCATCTCCTCCGGCTTCAACGTCTATCCGGCGGCGGTGGAGCAGGCGATCTACGAACACCCCGATGTCGAGGAATGCATCGTCATCGGGGTGCCGGACACGTATCGCGGCCAGGCGGCCAAGGCCTTCGTGAAGCTGCGCGACGGCGCGGCGGTGCTGACGCTCGACGCGCTGAAGGCCTTCCTGGCCGACCGTATCGGGCGGCACGAGATGCCCGCCGCGCTCGAGTTGCGCGCGGCCCTGCCGCGCAGCGCGGCGGGCAAGCTGCTGGCGGCCCGGCTGCGTGAGGAAGAGGAACTGGCGCGCGGCGCCACAACGAAGGAAACGCCCGCATGAGGGAAGCCGTCATCGTCTCCACCGCCCGCACGCCGATCGGGCGCGCGGCGCGGGGCAGCCTGAACATCACCCACGGCGCCGACATGGCGGCGCATGCCATCACCCACGCCCTGTCGCGCGCCGGCATCGGCGGCCAGGAGGTGGAGGAGGTGATCATGGGCTGCGGCTACCCCGAGGGCGCGACCGGCGGCAACATGGGCCGCGCCGGGGCGCTGCGCGCCGGCCTGCCGGTGGCCACCGCCGGCATGACCGTCAGCCGCTTCTGCGCCTCGGGGCTCGACGCCATCGCCGCTGCCGCGCGCCGCATCATGACCGACGATGCCGGCGTGCTGGTCGCGGGCGGCGTGGAGTCGATCAGCCTGACCGTGCCCAAGGTGGACCGCGCCGCGGCGCGCAACCCCTGGCTGATGGAGCACCATCCGCACCTCTACGACAGCATGATCGAGACCGCCGACCTGGTGGCGGCGCGCTACGGCATCTCCCGCGAGGCGCAGGACGCGTTCTCGCTGCTCAGCCAGCAGCGCACCGCCGCGGCGCAGCAGGCCGGGATCTTCGACGACGAGATCGCGCCGATGGAGGTGACCTACGCCGTCACGGACAAGGCGACCGGCGAGACCACGCAGCGCAGCAAGACCTTCGACCGGGACGAGGGCAACCGCCCGGAGACGACGCTGGAGGGCCTGGCCAAGCTCAAGCCGGTGCGGGAGGGGCAGTTCATCACCGCCGGCAATGCCAGCCAGCTTTCCGACGGCGCCAGCGCCTCGGTGCTGATGTCGGCCGAGGAAGCGGCGCGGCGCGGCCTGAAGCCGCTCGGCGTCTTCCGCGGCTTCGCCAGCGCCGGCTGCGAGCCGGAGGAGATGGGCATCGGCCCGGTCTTCGCCGTGCCGCGCCTGCTGCAGCGCCACGGGCTGAAGGTGGAGGACATCGACCTCTGGGAGCTGAACGAGGCCTTCGCCTCGCAGTCGATCTACTGCCGCGACCAGCTCGGCATCCCGGAGGCGCGGCTGAACGTCAATGGCGGCGCCATCTCCATCGGCCATCCCTTCGGCATGAGCGGCGCGCGCCTGGTCGGCCACGCGCTGCTGGAGGGCCGGCGGCGCGGCGCCCGGCGCGTCGTCGTCACGATGTGCGTCGCGGGCGGCCTCGGCGCCGCCGGCCTGTTCGAGATCCTCTGAGGAACGCCGCCATGGAACTCCGCTACACGCCCGAGGAAATCGCCTTCCGCGAGGAGCTGCGCCGCACCTTCCGCGAGAAGATCCCGGCCGAGATCCGCCGCAAGGTCAGCGAGGGCCGGCACCTCGACCGCGAGGACATCGCCACCGCCCACCGAATCCTGCACGCCGAGGGGCTGGCCACGCCGAACTGGCCGGTGGAATGGGGCGGCAAGGACTGGAGCCCGGTGCAGCGCTACATCTACATCGAGGAGGTGCAGGCCAACGCGGTGCCGATGCCGCTCTCCTTCAACGTTGCCATGGTCGGCCCGGTGATCGCCAACTTCGGCAGCGAGGCGCAGAAGCAGCGCTTCCTGCCCCCCACCGCCAGCCTCGACATCTGGTGGGCGCAGGGCTTCTCCGAGCCGGGCGCCGGCTCCGACCTCGCCGGGCTCAAGACCACGGCGAAGCGCGAGGGCGACCATTACATCCTGAACGGCCAGAAGACCTGGACCACCCTCGGCCAGTACGCCGACTGGATCTTCGTCCTCGCCCGCACCAACCCGGCGGCGGAGAAGAAGCAGAAGGGCATCTCCTTCATCCTGGTGGACATGAAGTCCCCCGGCGTCACCGTGCGCCCGATCATCACCATCGACGGCGCGCATGAGGTGAACGAGGTCTTCTTCGACGAGGTGAAGGTTCCCGTGGAGAACCTGATCGGCGAGGAGAACAAGGGCTGGGACTACGCCAAGTTCCTGCTCTCCAACGAGCGCAACAACATCGCCCGCGTCGGCTTCTCGAAGGAGAAGCTGGCCCGCGTCAAGGAGCGCGCGAAGGAGACGCCCGCGGGCGAGGGCACGCTCTGGGACGACGCCGATTTCCGCCGCCGCGTCGCCATCGCCGAGATCGAGCTGAAGGCGCTCGAGATCACGCAGATGCGCGCCGTCGCCGCGCAGCGCCACCGCGCCGCCGACAAGCCGGACCCGACCTCCTCGATCCTGAAGATCAAGGGCTCCGAGATCCAGCAGATGGCGACCGAGCTGATGGTCACCGTCGCCGGCCCCTATGCCGTGCCGATGCCCTCCCATTCGCACAACGAGCCGCCGGTCGGCCCCGACTGGGCGGAGGCCGCGGCGCCGCTGTTCTTCAACTACCGCAAGGTCTCGATCTACGGCGGCTCGAACGAGATCCAGCGCAACATCATCGCCAAGGCCTTCCTCGGCCTCTGACCGGCCGCGACGCAGCAACAGAGGACACATCCCGATGGATTTCGACCTGACCGAGGAACAGCGCCTGCTGAAGGAGAGCGTCGACCGGCTGATGGCCGGCGCCTATGGCGATTTCGAGAAGCGCCGCGGCTACCAGGAGGAAGCCAAGGGCTACAGCCCGAAGCTCTGGGCGCAGTATGCCGAGATGGGCCTGCTGGGCCTGCCCTTCCCCGAGGCGCAGGGCGGCTTCGGCGGCGGCCCGCTGGAGACCATGATCGTCATGGAGGCGGTCGGCCGCGGCCTGGCCGTCGAGCCCTATCTCACCAGCGTGGTCATCGGCGGCGGCCTGCTCCGCCTGGCGGGGCGCGACGATCTGATCGGCGAGCTGGTCGGCGGCGAGGCGACCTTCGCCCTGGCCACCACCGAGCGGCAGTCGCGCGACGACCTCTTCGACGTCGCCACCACCGCCCGCCGCTCCGGCGAGGGCTGGGTGCTGGACGGCGCCAAGAGCGTCGTGCTGCACGGCGAATCCGCTGATCACCTCATCGTCTCCGCGCGCACCGCCGGGCAGCGGCGCGACCGGGAGGGCATCTCCCTCTTCCTGGTGCCCGGCGATGCCAGGGGTGTCAGCCGGCGCGGCTATCCGACCCAGGACGGGCTGCGCGCCGCCGAGATCCAGCTCGAATCCGTGCAGCTTCCGGCCGGCGCCCTGCTCGGCGCCGAGGGCGGGGGCCTGCCGCTGCTGGAGCAGGTGGTGGACATCGCGCTGGCCGCCCTCTGCGCCGAGGCGGTGGGCGCGATGGAGGCGCTGCACGAGCTGACGCTCGACTACCTGAAGCAGCGCAAGCAGTTCGGCGTCACCATCGGCAGCTTCCAGGCGGTGCAGCACCGCGCGGCGGACATGCTGGTGGCGCTGGAGCAGGCGCGCTCCATGACGATCTACGCGGCGATGATGGCGGAGAACCCCGATCCGGCGGCGCGCCGTCCGGCCATCGCGGCGGCCAAGGCGCTGGTCAACCGCTCGGCCGAGCTGATCGGCAAGGAGGCGATCCAGCTGCATGGCGGCATCGCTATGACCATGGAGTACAAGGCGGGCCACTACTTCAAGCGGCTCTCCATGCTGATCAACCAATTCGGCGACACCGACCGGCACCTGCGCGTGGTGGCCGAGGCGGGCGGGCTGGAGCCGGCGGCCTGACGCCTCCTCCGGGGAGGACTTCCCCCGGAGCTTTCTATGCCTTCCCGCCGGCCGGCGGGAAGGCATGGACCCGGTAGACCGTCACGCCCCGCATGTCCCGGTCCTCCAGCTCCCGCGTCACCGGCACCGCGAGCCGGGCGACCGGCTCCAGCCCCTCCCGCGGCAGATAGGCACGGCCGGGATCGGCCAGCAGCACCGCGGCGCCCTCCGCCGCCAGCCGGCGCAGCCAGGGCATGATATGGGCGGTCATCGGCGCCTCGTAGCAGACGTCGCCGGCCAGCACCGTGTCCCAGCGCCGCGCCGCGCCGACCACGTCGCCCGTCGCCGCCGCCACCGTCACGCCGTTCCGCGCCGCGTTCAGGCGCGCCGCGGCGATGGCCAGCGGGTCGATCTCCGCCACCTCCACCGCCAGCGCCCCGGCGCGCGCGGCGGCGATGGCGGCCAGCCCGCCCCCGGCCGCGAAGTCCAGCACCCGCCGGCCCCGCACCGGCACGACGCCATCCAGGATCAGCCGGGCCAGGGCCTGGCTGCCCGGCCAGGCGAAGGCCCAGAAGGGCGGCTCGATATCGCGCGCCTCCAGCCAGTCCTCGGTGGCCTGCCAGATGGGCGTGATCTCGGTGGCGAGGTGAAGCTCGATCTCCGGCACCAGCGGCGGCCGCGCCAGGGCCGTGTGGGCGGCGATGAAGGCGGCCGGATCGCCGGTCACAGGCGGCCGGCCAGGAAGGCCAGGGCGATCAGCAGCCCGACCTCCCGGTTGCGCTGGAACAGGCGCAGGCAGAGGACGGGGTCGTGGATGTCGAGGCGGCGGATCTGCCAGGCCAGCACCCCGGCCGGGGCCAGCAGGGCGACATGGAAGAAGGGCCCGAGCCCGGCCAGGATGCCGGCCAGCAGAAGCAGCGCCACGGCCCCGGCATAGCAGGCGAGCAGGAAGGGCGCGGTGCGCTCGCCGAAATGCCGGGCGGTGCTGCGGACGCCGATCAGCGCGTCATCCTCGCGGTCCTGATGGGCATAGATGGTGTCGTAGCCCAGGATCCAGAGGAAGGCGGCGGCGTAGAGGACGAGGCCCGGCCCGTCCAGCCGGCCGGTGGCCGCCGCATAGCCCATCGGCGCCCCCCAGGAGAAGGTCAGGCCGAGCACCGCCTGGGGGAAGTCGGTCACGCGCTTGGCCAGCGGGTAGAGCGCCACCGGCAGCAGCGAGACCACGCCGAGCAGGATGGCGAGGCCGTTGAGCTGCACCAGGATGGCGAGGCCGATGGCCAGCAGCGCGGCCAGGAAGAGCAGCGCCTGCCGCGGCGTCACGGCGCCGGAGGCGATGGGCCGGCCGGCGGTGCGCGTCACCTTGCGGTCCAGGTCGCGGTCCCAGAGGTCGTTCACGACGCAGCCCGCGCCGCGCATGACGACCGAGCCGAGGCCGAAGAGGAGGGCCAGCGCCAGCCCCTGCGCCCAGTCCTGCGCCGCCAGGGCGAAGGCCCAGAGCGCGGGCAGGAAGAGCAGCCAGGAGCCGATCGGCCGGTCCAGCCGCATCAGCAGCGCATAGGGCCGCCAGCCATCGGGGAGTTGCGCGACCCAGCCGCGCGCGCGGATATCGGTATGCGGAATCACCCTGCCAATAAGCGCCGCCGGAGAGCCCGATGTCCATCCCCCGCCTGTATGTCGAAGCCGATCTCGCCGAAGGGGCGGAGGTCCCGGCCCTGCCCGGCCAGGGCCACTACCTCGGCCAGGTGATGCGCCGGCGCGAGGGCGACGCGGTCGACCTGTTCAACGGGCGGGATGGCGAGTGGCGGGCCAGCATCGCCGCGCTGCGCAAGGACAGGGCGACCTTCCGGGCCGGCTCGCGGCGCCGGGCGCAGCAGGCCGGGCCGGACCTCCGCCTGCTGCTCGCGCCGGTCAGACGCGATGCCCTGGAATGGACGGTGGAGAAGGCGACCGAGCTCGGCGTGCGGCGGATCCAGCCGGTGCTGACCGCCCGCTGCGTCGTCACCCGGGTCAATCTGGAGCGGCTGGCCGGCATCGCCCGCGAGGCGGCGGAGCAGTGCGAGCGGCTGGACCTGCCGGAGATCGCCCCGCCGCTGGACCTCCACGCCGCGCTCGATGCCTGGGACGGCGCGCCCCTGCTGCTGGGCGACGCGCGGGGCAATGCACCATCGGCCAGCGTGGTTCTGGCCGGACGAACACCGCCGATCGGCCTTCTGGTCGGGCCGGAAGGCGGTTTCACGGAGCAGGAGCTTGACGCCGCCCGGCGTCGCCCCTTTGTTCTAGCGGCTGCCTTCGGCCCCCGAATCCTGCGGGCTGAGACGGCGGCGGTCGCAGGGCTCGCGGTGCTGCAGGCACTGGCGGGCGACTGGGCCGTCCCCACCTGAGCGATCCAGCACATGCCACGCCGGGCGCCCGCCCTGGCCCGGGGCGCACGGAAGGTCACGATGTCCAATCCCGGCGAGGCCGATCTCACGCCGATCTCCTCCGTGCGGCAACTGGCCGAATGGTTCGCCGCCGGCAGCAAGCCGCCGGCCGACTGGCGCATCGGCACCGAGCACGAGAAGTTCGGCTTCCGGCGGGAGGGCCTGGCGCCGCCGCCCTATGAGCCGCAGGGCATCCGCGCCATCCTGGAAGGGCTGACGGCGCGCGGCTGGGAGCCGATCCTGGACGATGGCCGGCCGATCGGGCTGAAGCGCGGCGGCGCCTCGGTCAGCCTGGAGCCGGGTGGCCAGTTCGAGCTGTCCGGCGCGCCGCTGGCCAGCCTGCACGAGACGGCGGCGGAGCTGCGGGACCATCTGGACGAGGCGCGGGCGGTCGCCGGGGCGCTCGGCATCGGCTTCGCGCCGCTCGGCTTCCACCCGCTGGCGCGGCGCGAGGACATGCCCTGGATGCCCAAGGGCCGCTACGCGATCATGCGGCAGTACATGCCGCGGGTCGGGCGGATGGGGCTCGACATGATGCTGCGCACCTGCACCGTGCAGGTGAATCTCGATTTCGGCGATGAGGCCGACATGGTCGAGAAGCTGCGCGTCAGCCTGGCGCTGCAGCCGCTGGCCACCGCCCTCTTCGCCAATTCCCCCTTCCTGGAGGGCCGGCCCTCCGGCCTGCGGACCCTGCGCGGCCGGGTCTGGACCGAGACCGACCCGGACCGCACCGGCGTCCCCGCCGTGGCCTTCGAGCCGGGCTTCGGCTTCGAGCGCTTCGCCGAATGGGTGCTCGACGTGCCGATGTACTTCATCATGCGCGAGGGCCGGTGGATCGACGCGACGGGCCTGACCTTCCGCCAGTTCATGGCGCGCGGCCTGCCCGACCAGCCGGGCGTCGAGGCCAATATGGGCGACTGGGCCGACCACGTGACCACGGTCTTCACCGATGTGCGCCTGAAGCGCTTCCTGGAGATGCGCGGCGCCGATGCCGGCAGCCCGGAGATGATGGTGGCCCTCTCCGCCTTCTGGACGGGGCTGCTCTATGACGACGCGGCGCAGAAGGCCGCCGCCGCCCTGGTGCGGGGCTGGACGGTGCCGGAGATCCGCGCCTTTCGCCTGGCGGTGCCGGAAGGCGGCCTCACCACGCCCTTCCGGAACGGCACGGCGCGCGAGCTGGGCCGCGCCGCCGTCGCCATCGCCGAGGACGGGCTGCGCGCCCGCGGGCTGGGCGAGGAGACGCTGCTCGCGCCGCTGCGGGCCATCCTGGACAGCGGCGAGACCCAGGCCGACCACTGGCTGCGGCGCTGCGCCGAGGCCTGGGGTGGCGATGTGCGGCGCATCTTCGCCGAGGCCGCCATCTGACCGGCCCCTCCCTCCCGCCGGGTGCGGGAGGACGGGCTGCGCCAGAGCATTTCCCGTTCGCGCCGGCTCACCGCGAATGCTCTAGCCATCTGTTTTCGCGAGCATCTTCACCTGGTCAGGTGCTTCCGACCGATCGGGATCCGCTCTAGATGGCGGGTATGGCGTGCCGGACGCGGCGCGTGGCGGCGCGCCAGGCCATCGAGACGGCGGCCCAGACGCTGCCGGCATGGCCGAGTTCGGCGATCTCGTCGGCGACCACCAGCATGACCCGGATGCCCTCCGGGCCGGGCTGCATGACCACCCCCGCATCCTCGCCGTCCCAGAGGGCGGGGGCGAGATGCAGCGTGGCCTCTCCGTCGGTGCCAAGATGCGGGAAAACCTTCCACTGACCGGGCAGGGTCTGGATGAGGGCGGTGATCTCGGCGATCTCCGCGTCGGACAGGGTCGGCAGGGTCATCAGGCTCACATTCTGCGGCGCAGCACGAAGGCACGGGGAGCGAGCAGGCTCGTGTCGCCAGAATTTCTTATAAACGGTGAAGACTTCTTAAAGAAACTCGCCAACATCACGGAAAAGTTAACGCACCGCAGCATTGCCTTGGCGGATTCGCAATGTGTTCTATTTTCGTTCCGTGGATGATTCTGCCACCGCCGCACCCCACATCCCCGCAGCGCTGCCGACTCGATACCCTCGTCCCCCGCACGGACCGTCGCATGAACCTGATCATTCCCGCCGCCACGCCGTTCCTGCCCCCGAAACGCCCCGCCCCGCCCATGACCCGGCGGCTGCAGGTGGTCTCCCCCTATGAGCCGGCGGGGGACCAGCCCGCCGCCATCGCGCAGCTGGTGGAGGGGCTGGGCCAGGAGGAGCGGGACCAGGTGCTGCTCGGCGTCACCGGCTCGGGCAAGACCTTCACCATGGCCAAGGTGATCGAGGCGGTGCAGCGCCCCACCCTGATCCTGGCGCCGAACAAGACGCTGGCGGCCCAGCTTTATGGCGAGATGAAGTCCTTCTTCCCGGAGAACGCGGTCGAGTACTTCGTCAGCTACTACGACTACTATCAACCGGAAGCCTATGTTCCGCGCTCCGACACCTATATCGAGAAGGATGCGCAGATCAACGAGCAGATCGACCGCATGCGGCACAGCGCCACCCAGGCGCTGCTGGAGCGCAACGACGTCATCATCGTCGCCTCGGTCTCCTGCATCTACGGCATCGGTTCGGTCGAGCTGTATTCGAACATGGTGGTCAAGCTGCAGCTCGGCGGCCGCATCGCCCGCGAGCAGCTGCTGAAGGCGCTGGTCGAGCAGCAATACCGCCGCAACGACGCCGCCTTCCAGCGCGGCACCTTCCGCGTGCGCGGCGAGACGGTGGATGTCTGGCCCTCGCACCTGGAGGATCGCGCCTGGCGCATCAGCCTGTTCGGCGACGAGATCGACGGCTTGCGCGAATTCGACCCGCTGACCGGAGAGATCGCCGGCGAGATGGAGAATGTCGCCATCTACGCCAACAGCCACTACGTGACGCCGCGCCCGACCCTGCTGCAGGCGATCCGCGACATCCGTGTCGAGCTGAAGCAGCGGCTGGAGGAGCTGACCGCCGAGGGCAAGCTGCTGGAGGCGCAGCGGCTGGAACAGCGCACCACCTTCGATCTCGAGATGATGGAGACCACCGGCTCCTGCAAGGGAATCGAGAACTACTCGCGCTACCTCTCCGGCCGCGGCCCCGGCAACCCGCCGCCGACGCTGTTCGAGTACCTGCCCGAGAACGCGCTGCTGATCGTCGATGAGAGCCACGTCACCGTGCCGCAGATCGGTGGCATGTACCGGGGCGACTACGCGCGCAAGACCATCCTCTCGGAGTTCGGCTTCCGCCTGCCCTCCTGCATGGACAACCGCCCGCTGAAGTTCGAGGAATGGGACAGCTTCCGCCCCGACAGCCTCTTCGTCAGCGCGACGCCCGGCTCCTGGGAGATGGAACGCACCGGGGGCAGCTTCGCCGAACAGGTCATCCGCCCCACCGGCCTGACCGATCCGCCGGTCGAGATCCGGCCGGTGGAGGGGCAGGTGGACGACCTGCTGGCGCAGTGCCACGACGTCATGGCCAAGGGCGGCCGCGTCCTGGTGACGACGCTGACCAAGCGCATGGCCGAGGACCTCACCGAATACATGACCGAGGCCGGCATCAAGGTCCGCTACCTGCATTCCGACGTGGACACGCTGGAGCGCATCGAGATCATCCGCGACCTGCGCAAGGGCGTGTTCGACGTGCTGGTCGGCATCAACCTGCTGCGCGAGGGGCTGGACATCCCGGAATGCGCCCTGGTCGCCATCCTCGATGCCGACAAGGAAGGCTTCCTGCGCTCCACCACCTCGCTGATCCAGACCATCGGCCGCGCCGCGCGCAACGCCGAGGGCCGCGTCATCCTCTATGCCGACCGCATGACCGACAGCATGCGCCGCGCCCTGGAGGAGACCGACCGTCGCCGCGCCAAGCAGCAGGCCTGGAACGCCGAGCACGGCATCACGCCGCAGACCATCCGCCGGCAGATCAGCGACGTGCTGCAATCGGTCTATGAGCAGGATTACGTCACCATCGCGCCGACGGCGGCGGAGGAGGACGGGCCGGCGGAGTTCGTCGGCAAGGACCTGCGCGCCAGCATCGCCGAGCTGGAGCGCAAGATGCGCGCCGCCGCCGCCGATCTGGAGTTCGAGACCGCCGCCCGGCTGCGCGACGAGATCAAGCGGCTGGAGAATCTCGAGCTGGGTCTGGCGGATGCGCTGCAGCCCAACCTGGCCGGCCGCTCCATGCAGGACGCGCAGCCGCGGCGGGCCGCCGAGGCGGCGCCGAAGCGGGGTGCAGGCCGGAAGGAATGGCGCCCGAAGCCCCTCGGCCCCGGCGGGGGCGGCTATGAGCCGGGCAAGCGTGGCGGGCGGACGAAGCGGGCAGGTTGAGGCATCGCAGCTCCCGGTTGCAAAAATGCCGGTTTAATGTCCAATATGGCTGCGTAACCTTTCGTCTTTCGCCGCCTCAGGAAAGCCGCCGCATGACCGCAACCCCCGAGGTGGCGCCTGCCCCCGACCTGTCGCATTACAGCGACTACGCCGATCTGGCGGCGGAGATCCACCGCCTGAAGGCCGTGCCGCTGGCCTGGGTGCGCAGTTCCCTGAAGGTGCCTTTCGCCAATTTCGGCGACGCCCTGAGTCCCGTGGTCGCCACCGCGCTCAGCCGCCTGCCGGTGGCGCATCGCGCCTTCGACGGCAGGAACCTGCGCCTCGCCGCGGTCGGCACCATCGGCCAGAACCAGCGCAACGGCACGGTGCATGTCTGGGGCACCGGCTTCGACGCGGCACATGGGCGGATGGCGGAATCCGGCCGCTACGTCGCGCCGCCGGACACACAATTCGTCATCCACGCCGTGCGCGGCCCCAACTCCCGCCGCACCCTGCTCCAGGCGGGACTGCACGCGCCGGCGGTCTATGGCGATCCGGGCTGGGTGCTGCCCCGGATCTTCCCCCGCATCCTTCCCCAGGGCGAGGCGACGCCGGGCACCGAGCTCGGCGTCATTCCGCATATCTCCGAGCTGGCCACGCCGCAGCCCGAGCCGCTGATGCGCGTCGGACTGGCCCGCTACGAGGGGGGGACGGAGGAAGGCGTCCGGATCATCCCGACCTATCACGAGCCATCGATGGCCGGCTTCCGCGGCAAGCTGGACGAGATACTCGGCTGCCGCCGCATCGCCAGCACCAGCTTCCACGGCCTGATCCTGGCCGATGCCTATGGCATTCCCTGCGCCCTGCTGAGCGGCAGCCTGCCGCCCGGCCCGCACATCATCCCCCTGCCCGAGAGCGCCGGCCTGCTCGACCACCGCGTCGCCGATTTCTACCTCGGCACCGGCCGCCGCAACCTGCTGGTCTATGGCCAGCCGACCGGCCAGCCGACCGACTGGGCGGCGCTGATCCGCGCCATCGACCGGCACTACCAGCCCTTCGCCCACGACCACGCGGCGCTGCTGGAGGCCTTCCCGGTGCGGCCGGCCATCGACCCCACCGCGGCGCGCTGGCCGCTGCCGGCGGATTTCGAGCAGCTGCTGCGCTGGTAGTCCGGTGGCGGGCCGGGCTCAGGGCGCGCTGTCGTCCCCGGTCGCCATCGCCCGGCCGGTGCGGTGCCGGCGCAGCATCCAGACCCCGATCAGGGCCGAGCCCAGGAACAGGATGCCGGCCAGGACGAGCTGCGTGGTCCGCTCCACCGCCACGCCGGAGCCGGCCAGGGCGAAGACCGCCGTCTGCGGCAGGTAGCCCAGCAGGCTGCCGGCCAGGAAGGCCGGGGCCGGGATGGCGGAGAGTCCGGCCAGCAGGTTCACCGCCAGGTTGTTGCCGATGGGCAGCAGGCGCAGCGCCAGGGTGGCGCCGAAGGGGCTGGCGGTCAGGCTGTCATGCAGCGGCCGCAGTCGCCGCCCGAAGCGCCCGGCCAGCCGCCGCTCCGCCCAGCCCCCGCCGACCAGCCGCGCCCAGCCATAGGCCGCGGCGCAGCCCAGCATCTGCGCCAGCAGCCCGAGCAGCCCGCCCAGCCAGGCCCCGAAGGCATAGCCGCCCAGGAATGCCACGGCCTGACGCGGCACGCCGACCGCGCAGGCGATGCCGCCGATGGCCAGGAAGACCGCCTCCCCCCAGAGCGTCTGCTGCAGGCCGAAGCGGCGCACCCAGGCCTCGGCCTGGTCACCGCCCGGCGCCGCGCCCAGTTCGCGCAGCAGCCAGCCGGCCAGGCCCAGCCCCGCCGCCATCAGCAGCAGCCGGGCGAGCGCGGCGAAGGGATTGCGGCGTTGCGGCGGCCCGCCGCTCACCCGGGGTCCCCGGGCAGCACCCCGGGCAGCACCCCGGGCAGCACATGGGGGCGCTTCCAGCGGCGCTGCAGCCACATCACGCCGAAGATGTCGACCACGCCGACCACCAGCCGGTCGAGCGTGCCGTAGTTCGACTGGCCGCGCATGCGGGGGCGATGGTTCACCGGCCGGCTGACCACCCGCCCGCCCTGGCGCAGCACCAGCGCGGGCAGGAAGCGGTGCATGTGGTCGAAGGCCGGCAGGCTCAGGAACAGCGCGCGCGGGAAGAGCTTCAGGCCGCAGCCGGTATCCGGCGTGGCATCGCCCAGCAGGCGCGCCCGGATGCCGTTGGCCCAGCGGCTGGACAGGCGCTTCACCTGGTTGTCCTGCCGCTTCGTGCGCCAGCCGGCCACCATCAGCGGCGGCGCCTCCGGGCGGCTCTCGGCCCTGGCGAAGTCCCAGAGCGCCGGGATATCGGCCGGGTCGTTCTGCCCGTCACCGTCCAGGGTGGCGATCCAGGCGCCGCGCGCGGCGCGCACACCGGTGACGATGGCGGCGGACTGGCCGCAGGAGGCGGCGTGGCGCAGCACCCGCAGGGCCGGCACCTCCCGCGCCACTGCGCGCAGCGTCTCGGCCGTGGCGTCGGTCGAGCCGTCATCGACATAGACGATCTCGTGCGGCACGGCGGCCAGGGCGGCGCCGATCTCGGCCACCAGCGGGGCGATGTTGGGCGCCTCGTTGCGCACCGGCACGACGACGGAGATGGCGGGCTCGGTCAGGGCATCGGGCGGCGCGCCGGGGCTTTCGGCATCGGCGGGGCGCGGGTCTTCCGGCATGGCCGGGCGGGGTAGCAGGCGGCGCGCGGTGCGACAAGCGCCCGCCATGACGGGAGGCTGCTGATGCGGCGTGGCCACGTCGCGCCCGCGAAAGCGAAAAGCAGCGGCGTGGCGTCCTCCGCCGCCGCGACGGCTGTGCTAGGAAGGGCGACCATGCCTTTCGACACCCCCCGCCCCGTCCCCGACAGCCGCGCCGACCACCGCGCCATCGCCTGGTGGCTGCTCGGCATCGCCGGCCTGATCTGGGTGATGGTCGCGCTCGGCGGCGCCACGCGGCTCACCGGCTCCGGCCTCTCCATCATGGAATGGGCGCCGCTGCGCGGCACCCTGCCGCCGATGAGCCAGGCCGAGTGGCAGCGGCTCTACGATCTCTACCGCGGCATCCCGCAATACGAGCTGATCAACCAGGGCTTCGGCATCGAGGGCTTCAAGCGGATCTTCTGGCTGGAATGGCTGCACCGGCTCTGGGGCCGGCTGATCGGACTGGCCTTCCTGCTGCCGCTGGCCTGGTTCTGGCTGCGGGGCCGCATTCCCGCCGGGCTGAAGCCGCGGCTGGTGCTGCTCTTCCTGCTCGGCGGGCTGCAGGGGGTGGTCGGCTGGTTCATGGTCGCCTCCGGCTTCTTCGAGGACAGCACCACCGTCTCCCCCTACCGGCTGGTGCTGCATCTCGGCCTCGCCCTGGTGCTCTACGGCATGGTGCTCTGGACCGCGCTCGGCCTGCTGCGGCCGGAGCGCGACGGCCCGGCGCATCCGGCCGGGCTGCGGCGGCTGGTGCATCTGACGGCGGGGCTGGTGGTGCTGGCCATGCTGGCCGGCGGTTTCGTCGCCGGGCTGCGCGCCGGGCTGACCTACAACACCTTCCCGCTGATGGACGGACAATGGCTGCCGGATGGCTATGCCATGCTCTCGCCCGCCTGGCGCAACCTCACCGAGAACATCGCCGCCGTGCAATGGAACCACCGCCTGCTGGCGACCCTGGCCGGCCTGGCCGCCCTGGCGGCCGCGGCCTGGGGCCATCATGCCCTGCGGCCGGGCTTTGCCCGCGGCGCGCTGCTCGCCCTGGGCGGGGCGGTGCTGCTGCAATACGCGCTGGGCGTGGCGACCCTGCTGATGGTGGTGCCGGTCTGGCTCGGCACCTTGCACCAGGCCATGGCGGTGGGCGTGCTGACCGCGAGCCTGGTGGCGCTGCACGCGCTGCGGCCCGCCGCGCGGCCAGGCCGGTCGTGACCGGCGCGGCGCCCACCGGACTGGAGGAGCCGGAGGCGCTGCCGCCCGCCATGCTGGTCTATGACGGGGCATGGCAGGTCCGATTCGCCAGCCCGGAGATCAACCTGCTGTTCGGCCAGCCCGCCGGGGCGTCGCTGGTGGGGCGCAGCCTGGAGGAGATGACGCGCTGGGCCGCCTATGCCGGCATCTGCGGTCCGGGCGACCCCGAGGCGCAGCACCAGGCCCTGATGGCCCTCGATCGCAGCCGCCCCGGGCGCCGGACGTTCCGCGCCACCGACGGACGCTGGATCGAGATCAACTACGCACCGCTGCCCGAGGGCGGCTGCGTGACCATGTTCGTGGACGCGACGCCGCACCGGCTGGGCGAGGCGCGGGCCCTGGGGCGCCTCCGGCTGGCGGAGACCGCCCTGCTCGGCTGCCCCTTCGGCATCGGCCTGTTCGACCAGGACGGCCGGCTGCGCCTCGCCAGCCCCTCCTGCGAGCCGCTCCTCGGCCTGCCCCCGGGCAGCCTGCGGCCCGGCCTCGGCCAGGATGCGATCGCCGGCCTGATCGCGCGCCACCGGGTCCTGCCCGCGGACGAGGCCGCCCGGCTGGAGCGGAGCCTGAGGCTCGACGGCGGCCGCCGGCAGGACAGCATCTTCCGCTGGCAGGACGGGCAGGCGGTCCGCCTCATCAGCCAGCCGCTGCCGGATGGCGGCACCATGAGCGTGATCGACGACATCACGCCGATGCAGCAGGTCGAGGACGAGGCCAGGCGCCGGGCCGCGCTGCTGAACGGCGTGCTGGCGGCGCTGCCGCACGGCGTCTGCGTCTATGGCCCCGACCAGCGGCTGCGCCATGTCAACGCCGCCTACCAGGCCATCATGCGCGGCGCCGAGGTCACGGTCGGCGAGCATCTGTCCGAGATCATCGCCCGCCGCGCCGCGCTCGGCACCTTCCTCGACGACGCGACGCCCGAGGAGGTGTTCCGGCGCCAGACGCATTTCGGCCCGCCCCGCACCCGGCCGCGGCGCGACGGGACGGTGATCAGCGCCATCAGCGCCCCGCTGCCCGATGGCGGGCATATCTCCGTCATCAGCGACGTCACGGCGTTGCATCGCGCCCAGACCGACGCCCGGCACCGGGCCGATCTGCTGCAGGTCATGCTCGACAGCATGCCGCACGGTGTCTGCCTGTTCGACAAGGATGCCCGGCTGACCGCCGCCAACCGGCTGGCCGCGCCGATGATCGGCCTGCCGCCCGAGGCGCTGCAGCCCGGCAC
Organism: Pseudoroseomonas sp. WGS1072; assembly: GCF_049340465.1. NCBI lineage: Bacteria > Pseudomonadati > Pseudomonadota > Alphaproteobacteria > Acetobacterales > Acetobacteraceae > Pseudoroseomonas > Pseudoroseomonas sp. WGS1072. Next base: position 1,014,982 of record NZ_JBMPSU010000001.1, read on the forward strand.
GCCCCTGCAGGAGCTGAAGCGGCGCCAGCTCGACAGCGGCGAGTTCACCGCCGACGCGCAGTTCCACCACCGCGCCAGCCAGGCGCCCGATGAGATGCAGATCCGGCTGGGCCGCTATCAGCGCACCCGTCCCGATGGCCGGGTGATCGAGGTGAGCAGCGACCCGACCGCCGAAGGCGGCTTCATCCGGACCTACCGCGATGTCACCGAGGAGCACCGCGCCCGGGCCGAGATCGAGCGCGCCCGCATCGCCGCCGAGGAGGCCGATGCCGCTAAGAGCCGCTTCCTGGCCACCATGAGCCACGAGCTCCGCACCCCGCTGCACGCCGTGATCGGCTTCTCCGAGGCGCTGCAGGCCGATCCGAACGGGGCCAATGTCGAGGAGTTCGCCGGCACCATCCTGGAGGCAGGGCGGCACCTCCTCTCGCTGATCGACGAGATCCTGGAGGTCGCGCAGGTCGGCACCGGCCCGCTGCCGGCGCAGATCCGGCCGCTGCACCTGCCGACCGTGCTCGGCAACATGGTGCGGCTGATGGGCACCGCCGCCGAGGAAGCCAGGGTGGCGCTGATCCTCGATCCCCTGCCGGAGCTGCCCCGCGCCCTGGCGGAAGAGCGGCGCTTGCGCCAGGTGCTGCTCAACCTCATCTCCAATGCCTTGAAGTTCACGCCGCAGGGTGGCGAGGTGCATGTCTCCGCCGAGGCGCTGGAAGAGGGGGTCGTCGAGTTGCGCGTCTCCGACAGCGGCATCGGCATCGACCCGGAACAGGTGGAGCGCGCCTTCGAGCCCTTCGTCCAGCTGGAGCCCACGCATTCGCGCCGCTATGCCGGATCGGGGCTTGGCCTCTACCTGGCCCGCGCCCTCTCCCGGGCCATGGGCGCGGAGCTGCGGCTGGACAGCGCCCCCGGCCGGGGAACCGTGGCGCGGCTGCGGCTTCCCGCCCATCAGCATCAGGAGCAGACGGCATGACCGCCCTCGCGACCACCGACCGGCTGTTCTTCCGCGACCTCGACCGCGCCGCGGCCGAGCGCATCCTCTCCGGCGCCCTGTCCGGCACCGAGGATGGCGAGCTGTTCCTCGAATACGTGGAGAGCGAGGCGGTCAGCCTGGATGACGGACGCATCCGCTCGGCGAGCTTCGACGCGACGCGCGGCTTCGGGCTGCGCGCCGTGCAGGGCGAGGCGGCCGGTTACGCGCATGGCGGCGAGATCTCGGAGGCGGCGCTGAAGCGGGCGGCGGCCACGGTGCGCGCCGTGGCCCAGGGCCGGTCCGGCACCCTCGCCGCCGCGCCACGCGCCACCAATGCGCGGCTCTACGACGGCGCCAACCCGCTCTCGGCCCTCGACTTTCCCGCCAAGACCGCGCTGCTGGCCGAGATCGACGCCTATGCCCGCGCCCGCGACAGCCGCGTGACCCAGGTCATGGCCAGCCTCACCGGGGAATGGCAGGCGGTGCAGATCCTGCGCGCCGATGGCAACCGGGTGGCCGACCTGCGGCCGCTGGTGCGGCTCAGTGTCTCCGTCGTGGTCGAGGCCGGGGGGCGGCGCGAGACCGGCAGCCACGGCATGGGCGGGCGCTTCGCCTATGAGCGCGTCATCGCCCCCGCCGCCTGGCGCGGCGCGGTGGACGAGGCCCTGCGCCAGGCGGTGCTGAACCTGGAGAGCATCCCCGCCCCGGCCGGCGAGATGGAGGTGGTGCTCGGCCCCGGCTGGCCCGGCATCCTGCTGCACGAGGCGATCGGCCACGGGCTGGAGGGCGACTTCAACCGCAAGCGGACCTCCGCCTTCGCCGGCCTGCTCGGCAGCCGCATCGCGGCGCCCGGCGTGACGGTGGTGGATGACGGCACCCTGCCCGACCGGCGCGGCTCGATCACGGTGGATGACGAGGGCACGCCCTCCGGCCGCACCGTGCTGATCGAGGACGGCATCCTGGTGGGCTTCCTGCAGGACCGGCAGAACGCCCGGCTGATGGGCGCCGCCGCCACCGGCAACGGCCGTCGCCAGAGCCACGCCCATGCGCCGATGCCGCGCATGACCAACACGGTGATGGCGGGCGGCGACAGGGAGCCGGCCGAGATCCTGGCCAGCGTGAAGCGCGGGATCTACGGCGTGAACTTCAGCGGCGGGCAGGTCGACATCACCAGCGGCAAGTTCGTCTTCGGCATGTCCGAGGCCTATCTGGTCGAGAACGGCCGGATCGGCGCCCCGGTGAAGGGCGCCATGCTGATCGGCAACGGGCCGGAGGCGCTGACCCGCGTCAGCATGATCGGCAACGACATGGCGCTCGATCCCGGCATCGGTACCTGCGGCAAGCAGGGCCAGGGCGTGCCGGTCGGCGTCGGCCAGCCCACCCTGAAGATGACGGGGCTCACCATCGGCGGCACCGCCGTCTGAGCCCCGCCGCCTGAGCCCCGCTTGGCCTCAGCGGTCGCTGGCGCCCTGGAAGTTCTTGTTCTGCTGCGAGATGCTGCCCACCTTCCGCGGATCGACGCCGGTGGTGACGGCCTCGCTCTCGACCTTGCGCATGCCGTGATGGGCGGTGCGCCCGGCGTTGGGATGATGCCGGGCCCGGTTCGCCCGCTTCATCTCGAGGGCCCGACGGGCGATCTCTCCCTGCTCCGGCCGGCGCGCATCGGCATCGTGCCGCGCGATCTCCTTGTTCACCCGCCGCAGGGCGGAGGCGAAGATCTGCTTCTTGACCGTCAGGCCGGTCTCGTCCCGCGCCGGCGTGGCGCCGCGCGGCTCGGCCTTGCCGCGCCTCTCGCGCTGGCGGCCCCGGGCGACGTCGCGGGCCTTGTCGCGGAACTCCCGCAGCCGCCGGGCGATGTCGATCAGCTCCGGCTTCCGGACACCGGAGATGTCGGGGTAGTGGCTGCGCTGCACGGTCTCATATTCGTGGGTGGTCAGAACACGGCGTTCGGTCGCGATGGGGATGCTCATGCGGCGCTCCTTCTCCTCTCCGTCCATCCGGCGATCCCTCGCCGGTCAGGATGGATGACAACGCCGTCATCTTCCGCCCGTTGCACACTCCTGCCGGGAGGTTTCCGGGGCACTTGCGGGCAGTCGTACTGTTGACAGTCGCCAGATGACGGAATGACCATGGCCGTCACGGATCATGACTGGCCGAGGGCAACGCAACCCGGCCGGCGCCGGGGAGGAAGACCACATCATGCTGCAGCGCCGGACCCTGCTTGGCACCGCGCTCGCCCTGCCGGCCCTGGCCGGCGCGGGCGCGCGCGCGCAGACGCGCTATCCGGACCACCCGGTCCGCATCGTCGTCGGTTTCGCGGCGGGCGGCGCGACCGACATCACCACGCGCCTGCTGGCGCCCCGGCTGCAGGCGGCGCTCGGCGGCAGCGAGCCGGTGGTGGTCGAGAACCGGCCGGGCGGCAGCGGCAATGTCGCTACCCAGACCGTGGTCAACGCCGCGCCCGATGGCCATACCCTGCTGATGGGCACCATCTCCGCCCTGGCGATCAACCCCAGCCTGTTCGACGACCTCGCCTTCAACCCGCAGACCGACCTGACGCCGATCGGCCTCTTCGCGGATGTGCTGAACATCCTCGTCGTCCCCGCCGACCGGCCGTGGCGCGACCTGGGCGCCCTCATCGCCGCGGCGCGCGAGAATCCGGGGAAGCTGAACTACGCCTCCTCCGGCATCGGCGGCGCGGGGCATCTCGGCGGCGCCCTGCTCGACCATCTCGCCGGCATCGAGACGGTGCACGTGCCCTATCGCGGCGGCGGCCCCGCCATGAGCGACCTGATCAGCGGCAAGGTGGACTATTCCTTCGCCACCGCGCCCACCGCCCTGCCGCAGGTGCAGGCGGGCCGGCTGCGCGCCCTGGGCGTGCCGACCGCGCGGCGCAGCCGCCTGATGCCCGAGCTGCCCGCCGTCTCGGAGACGGTGCCAGGCTTCGAGGTGGCCAACTGGTATGCCCTGCTCGGGCCCAGGGGGCTGCCGCAACCGATCGTGGCACGGCTTTCCGCCGCGCTGCGGGACTGCCTGGCGCAGCCGCAGCTGGTGACGGATCTGGCGCATCATGGCGCCGAGGCGCGGCCTTCCGAGCCCGCCGCCCTGGCGGCCTTCCTCAAGGCGGAGACCGAGAAGTGGCGGCCCCTGCTGAAGGCGTCCAACACCAGGCCGGAATGAGCGGCGAGACAGGGAGAGCCACGGGACCATGGATCTGCAACTGACAGGATGCGAGGCGCTGGTCATCGGCGGTTCCTCAGGCATCGGGCTCGCCACCGCGGCCCTGCTGCTGCGGGAGGGCGCGCGCGTGACCATCGCGGCGCGCGACACTGGCCGGCTCGAGGCCGCCGCCGGCCGCCTCGCGGCCGAGACCGGCACCCGGCCGGAGACCGTCCCCTGCGACCAGTCCGATCCGGCGCAGCTCGCCGCGCTCGCCGCGCGGTACGAGGGGCGGGGATTGCAGGCCCTGGTCTGCGCCGCCGGAGGCAGCCACCGCTCCGCCTTCGAGGCGCTGACCGACGCGCAATGGCTGGCGAACTACGAGTTCAACATCCTGGGCCCGGTGCGCGCCGTGCGGGCCATGCTGCCGGCGCTGCGCCGCGCCGCGGGCGCCCGCGTGGTGCTGCTCGGCGCCGTCTCGGCCCGGCAGCCCACGGCGCATCAGGTGGTCTCCAACACCCACAAGGCGGGGCTGCTCGCGCTGTCCAAGACGCTGTCGCTGGAGCTGGCCCCGGACGGGATCGGGGTGAACACCGTCTCGCCCGGCCGCGCCCTGACGCCGCTCTGGCAGGGCCGCGCCGCCGCCATGGCGCGGGACGAGGGCCTGACGGAGGAGGCGGTGCTGGCCCGCGTCGCCGCCGACATTCCCATGGGCCGCCTCGCCACGCCGGAGGAGGTGGCCGCCATGGTCGCCTTCCTGGCCGCGCCGGTCTCGGCCTATGTCACCGGGCAGGCGGTCGCGGTGGATGGCGGCCTGCAGCGCGGCGTCTGAGCCGCGCGGCCGGGGCGCCCCCTCAGCCCCGCTGCCGCGCCCGGGCGCGGCGGGAGAGCAGGTTCAGCCCTTCCACCGCCACCGAGAAGGCCATGGCGGCATAGATGTAGCCCTTCGGCACATGCGCCCCGAAGCCCTCGGCGATCAGCGTCATGCCGATCATCATCAGGAAGGCGAGGGCCAGCATCACCACGGTCGGGTTGGCCTCGATGAAGCGGGCCAGGGGATTGGCCGCCAGCAGCATGACGGTGACGGCCGCCAGCACGGCGATGACCATGATGGGCACATGCCCGGTCATGCCCACCGCGGTGATGATGCTGTCGATCGAGAAGACCAGGTCCAGCACCAGGATCTGCGCGATGGCGGCGCCGAAGGTCAGTTGCGCCTTGCCGGAGAACATGTCCCCCTCCGGCGGCGGATCGACGTTGTGGTGGATCTCCTTGGTGGCCTTCCAGACCAGGAACAGGCCGCCGGCGAGCAGGATCAGGTCGCGCCAGGAGAAGCCCTGGCCCAGCACCTCGAAGACCGGCGCGGTCAGCCGCACGATGATGGCGACGGTGCCGAGCAGCGCCAGGCGGAGCACCAGCGCGAGGCCGATGCCGATATAGCGCGCCCGCTCCCTTTGCCCCTCCGGCAGCTTGTTGGTGATGATCGAGATGAAGATCAGGTTGTCGATGCCGAGCACGACCTCCATGGCCACGAGCGCGGCGAGCGCCACCCAGGCGGCGGGATCGGACGCCAGAACGAGGAGCTGGTCCATCACGGGAGAGGTTCTCCGAGGGGAAAGGCGGGTGCGAAGACGCGCACGGCCTTCGGCCGCAGGCGGAAGCGAGCGGGGGTCTTGGCCGTCAGCTCGCCATCGGTGTTGACCTGCATCGGCCGGCGGGTGCGGACCTCGCAGGCCGTGGTCGGGAAGGCCCGCACGTCGCGCCACTGCCCATGCGTGCCGCGCCGCAGGAAGGGCAGCAGCGCCAGGAGCCGCCACCAGTGGTCCAGCTCCAGGCTGTAGACGTCGAGCTTGCCGTCGTCGGGGCGGGCGTTGCTGGCCACCGTCATGCCGCCGCCATAGTGGCGGCCGTTGCCGACGGAGACCTGGATGGTCTTCACCTTCTCCGTCACCCCGTCATGGGTGATCCAGGCGGTGAAGGGGCGGGTGCGGCGCAGCAGGCGGAAGGCGGCCAGTGCATAGCCGAGCTTGCCCCAGCGCTTCTTCTCCTCCCGCCCCAGCCCGCGCGCCAGATGCGCGCTGAAGCCGATGCTGGCGACATTGAAGAACAGGTGCCCGTTCACCTCGCCGAGATCGATCGGCCGCAGCAATCCGGCGGCGATGACCTGCGCGGCCGCCACGGGGTCCGGCTCGATGCCCAGGCTGCGCGCCAGGTCATTGGCGGTGCCGAGCGGCAGGATGCCGAAGGGCAGGCCGGTCTCGACCAGGGCGGGAGCGGCGCCATTCAGCGTGCCGTCGCCACCGCCCAGGATGACGGCGGTGAAAGCCTCCGCGGCGTGTCGGCGGATGACGTCGGCGGGCGTCTCGCCCTCCCGGCAGGTGGCCTCCTGCAGCCCCCAGCCCGCTGCGGTGAGCACCGCCAGCGCCTCGTCCAGCGCGGCGCCGCCGTTGCGGGCCTGCCGGTTGACGATCAGCAGGGCCCGGCGACGCGGATCACGCATGGCGCTGCCCGGCACGGAGCCACGCGATGATGTCAGTCCCCCTCATGCTTCCCCGGCTCTACCTTGGCACTCTCTACCCTGCACTGGGCGGCAAACGCGTGGCGGAGGGGCGGGATGCGCGGAGCAACCGAATCTTCCCGCCCGCGTCTTGGCCCTCAGTAGAGAGGAGAGTGGGGATGGCGCCTGCCTTCGGAAGGGCCGGGAGGCCCGGCGGGATGGAGCGTCCCGCCGGGCCCGCGAGATTCGGCTGGGGACAGTTCGCCACCCTGGCGGCGCTGCTGGTCTGCGCCGGCGGGATGCTCGCCTTCGCCGGCCTGATGGACAGCGCCCTCGACGGCGATACGCGCGACTTCGACGAGGGCCTCCTGCTCGCCCTGCGCCGGCCGGGCGATCCGGCCGACCCGATCGGGCCCTTCTGGCTCGAGGTCATGATGCGCGACTTCACCGCGCTGGGCAGCCACGCGGTGCTGCTGCTGATCGGGCTGGTAGCGCTGGGCTACATCCTGATGCTGCGGAAGTGGTTCTCCGCGCTGCTGCTGGTGCTCTCCTTCGGCGGCGGCATGGCGCTGAACAGCCTGCTCAAGCTCGGCTTCGACCGCCCCCGCCCCGAGTTGGTGGCACACCTGGTGGAGGTGCACACGGCGAGTTTCCCGAGCGGTCACGCCATGCTGTCCGCCACCTGCTATCTGACACTCGGTACCCTTCTCGCCGGCGTGACTGAGGCAGGGCGGCTGAAAGCCTATATCCTCGGCATCGCCATCCTGCTGGCGCTGCTGGTCGGCGCCAGCAGGATCTATCTCGGCGTCCACTGGCCGACCGACGTGCTGGCCGGCTGGTGCCTCGGCGCCGCCTGGTCCATGGCCTGCTGGCTGGTGCTGCGCGGCTGGCTGGCCTGGAGGAGACGCTAGGGCGGGCCCGGCCCGCTCACTTTCTCGTGCAACGAACAACATGTATATAAGTTAATCTTTTGGCGGCTGCGGTATGGAGGGGGACAGGGTCATTGAGTATCGGGTTGCTACTGGGCCTGGCGGTGCTGGGCGCCCTCCTGGCCGCGCCGGTTTCGCATCTGACGGGCCGCTTCTGCGGCTGGGCGCTGGGCCTCCTGCCCGCCACCCTCTTCGCCGGCTTCCTCTCCATGGCCGGCACGGTGGCGGGCGGCGAGGTGATCGGCGCGCGGCTGCCCTGGGCGCCCTCGCTCGGCATTGACCTCGACTTCCGCCTCGACGGCTTCTCCCTCCTCTTCGCCCTGCTGATCACCGGGATCGGCGCGCTGGTCGTGGTCTATTCGGGCGCCTACATGGCGGAGAAGCAGCCCACCACCCGCGCCCGCTTCCTGACCCTGATCCTGCTGTTCATGACCGCGATGCTGGGCGCGGTGCTCTCGGACAACCTGATCAGCCTCTTCGTCTTCTGGGAGCTGACCAGCCTGCTCTCCTTCCTGCTGATCGGCTTCGAGAGCCACAGCCCGACGGCGCGGCGCTCGGCCATTCAGTCGCTGCTGGTGACGGCGGGCGGCGGGCTGGCGCTGCTGGCCGGCATCCTGCTGATCGGCGCCACGCTCGGCAGCTTCTCCCTGTCCGAGGCCGCCGCCCGTTCGGACGAGATCCTGGCCAGCCCCTGGCGCACCTGGATCATCCTCTTCGTGCTGCTCGGCGCCTTCACCAAGTCGGCGCAGTATCCCTTCTACTTCTGGCTGCCCAACGCCATGCAGGCGCCGACCCCGGCCTCGGCCTACCTGCATTCGGCGACCATGGTGAAGCTCGGCATCTACCTGCTGGCCCGCTTCGAGCTGGTGCTCGGCGATGCCGCGCTGTACCGCGAGGCGCTGGTCGCGGTCGGCTCCGTCACCATGCTGGTCGCCGCCATCCAGGCCCTGCGCGCCACCGGCTTCAAGGCGGTGCTGGCCTATTCCACCGTCGCCTCGCTCGGCATCCTGGTGATGCTGACCGGCCTGGACGGCGAGGCCACGGTGGTCGCCACCGTCGGCTTCATCCTGGCGCATGCCTTCTACAAGGCGGCCCTCTTCTTCTGCGCCGGCACGGTGATCCACGCCACCGGCGAGGCGACGCTGCGCAAGCTCGGCGGCGTCGCCCGCTTCCTGCCGCTCACCGCCGCCGCCGCCGTCCTGGCCAGCCTGTCCATGGCCGGCCTGCCCCCCTTCATGGGCTTCATCTCGAAGGAGGTGCTGTTCGAGGCGCAGCTCGCCAGCTCCTGGGACGCGGCGCCGGTCGTCGTTGCCGTGCTGGTCAACGCGGTGATGGTGGGCATCGCCGGGGTGGTCTCGCTGCGGCCCTTCTTCCTCAACCGCCACCGCACCACGGCGGTGAAGCATGGCGAGACGCCGGGCCTGCTCTTCGGCCCGCTGGTGCTGGCCCTGGCCGGCCTGGTCTTCAGCCTCTGGCCGGAGGGGGTGAGCCAGTATGTCATCGCCCCCGCCGCCTCGGCCATCCGCGGCGAGCCGGTCGAGGTCAGCTTCAAGCTGTGGCACGGGCTGACGCCGATGCTGGCGCTGAGCGGGCTGGTGATCGTCGTCGGCGGCCTGATCCTGATGCTGTGGCAGCCGATCCATGCCGGGCTGCGCGGGCTGAAGCGGCTCGACCGCTTCTCGGGCGACCACGGCTACGAATGGGGCATGCGCCGCCTCGACGAGCTGGCCGAGGCCACCGCCCGGACCCTGCAGCACGGCGATCTGAGGCGCTACCTGGCCACGATCTTCGCCACCGTGCTGCTCCTGGCCGGCCTCGGCCTGGCGATGAGCGGCGGGCTGGCGCTCACCTCCCAGGACCGGCTGCGCCCGGAGGTGCTGGGCCTGCTGATCATCGGCCTGGCCGGCGGGCTGACCGCCGCGCGGGCGGATTCGCTGCTCACCGGCCTGGTCGCCGTCGGTCTGGTCGGGCTCTGCATCGCTCTGATCTTCCTGCTCAACGGCGCGCCGGACCTGGCGCTGACGCAGTTCTCGGTCGAGGCCCTGCTGGTCGTCCTGCTGACCGCCACCCTGCTGCGCCTGCCGCTGGAGCCCGGCATCGCGCGCAGCGAGGCGGAGCGGCGGCGCGACGGCCTGCTGGCCGCCGGCTTCGGGCTCCTGGTCTTCCTGGCGCTGCAATCGGTGCTGTCGCAGCCGCTGGACACGCGCCTCTCCGACTACTTCGCCCAGGCCAGCTACCCGGAAGCCTTCGGGCGCAACGTGGTGAACGTCATCCTGGTCGATTTCCGCGCCATGGACACCTTCGGCGAGACCGCCGTGCTGGGCTTCGCCGCCATCACCGTCTGGGCCCTGCTGCGGCCGCCGGCGGGGCAGAAGGAGGATGGCGGCGGCCAGGGCTCCTCCGCCCTCGTGCTGCGCGCCATGGACCGGATCTTCTTCGTCATGCTGGGGGCCGCCTCGCTGTGGATCCTGCTGCGCGGCCACAACGAGCCGGGCGGCGGCTTCATCGGCGGGCTGGTCGCGGCGCTGGGCTTCGCCATCGTCGCCCTGGCCGAGGGCGTCGGCGCGGCGCGGCGCCTGCTGCGCCTGCATCCCCTCGGGCTCGCCGGCGCCGGCCTGCTCTTCGCCCTGCTGAGCGGCCTGCCCGGCCTCGCGCTGCACGGCGCCTTCCTGCAGCACCTGTGGTTCAGCCCGGTGATCCTCGGCGTGGAGGTGAAGTTCGGCACCACCCTGTTCTTCGATATCGGCGTCTATCTCGTTGTCCTCGGCAGCGTGCTCGCCTTCCTCTTCCGCCTCTACCGGGAGCCCGCCCGATGATCCTGCTGCTGAGCGCCGCCATCGCCCTGCTCGCGGCCTGCGGGGTGTTCCTGATGCTGTCGCGCAACCTGGTGCGGCTCGTGCTCGGGATTTCCCTGCTCTCGACCGCGGTCAACCTGCTGATCTTCGCCATGGGGCGGATCGGCACCACGGTGCCGCCGCTCATCCCGCCCGGGGCGCAGAGCCTGGCGCCGGCCGCCGCCAACCCCCTGCCGCAGGCCCTGGTGCTGACCGCCATCGTCATCGGCTTCGCGCTGGTCGCCTTCCTGGCGGCGCTGGTGCTGCGCCTCTACGGCCGCTTCGGCACCCTCGACAGCCGCGAGATCGACGCGGCCGAGCGGCTGGGCGACCCCTTCCTCGAGCCGCCGAGACCCGAGGCCCCGAAACCAGAGTCCCCAAGGCCGGCGCCCGGAACGCCGCCGGCGGAGGCCGCGCGGCATGCGTGACGCCGCCCTGACCCTGGCCCCTGTCGCCCTGCCGCTCGGCGGCGCGGCGCTGGCCGCCCTGCTCGGCGCGCGCCCGGCGGCGCAGCGCGGCGTGACGGCGGTGGCGCTGCTCGCACTGCTGCTCGGCGCCGCCGCCCTGCTCGCCCGCGTGCTGTCGGCGGGCCCCATCGTCACCGCCTTCGGCGGCTGGCCCGCGCCCTTCGGCGTAGTGTTCAGCGCCGATCCGCTGGGCGCCGCGCTGGTGCTGGTCAGCGCCTTCGTCGCCTGCGCCGCCCTCCTCTTCGGCCGCGCCGCGCTGCGCCGCAGCCAGGAGAAGGCCGGCTTCCACCCCCTCTTCCTCGGCATGATGGCGGGGGTGAACGGCGCCTTCCTCACCGGCGACATCTTCAACCTCTATGTCTGGTTCGAGGTGATGCTGGTGACGGCGATGGGGCTGCTGCTGCTCGATCGCAGCCGCGCGCAGCTCGACGGCACGCTGCGCTACGCGGCGATGAACATCCTCGGCACCATCCTGTTCCTGACCGCCGTGGCGCTGCTCTACGGCCTGACCGGCACGCTGAACCTGGCGGAACTGGCGGTGCTGCTGCCGCAGATGCCGCCCTCGGCCGGGCTGACCGTGGCGGCCTTCCTCCTGCTCGCCGGCTTCGGCATCAAGGCGGGCTTCTTCCCGTTGTTCTTCTGGCTGCCTGCCTCCTACCACACCGCCCCGATCGTCGTGGCCGCGGCCTTCGCCGGACTGCTGACCAAGGTCGGCGTCTATGCCTGCCTGCGGATCCTGCCGATGGTCCTGCCGGCGGTGCCGGGGCTGCGCGAGGTGATGCTGGGCATGGCGGCGGCGACCATGCTGGCCGGCGTGCTCTGCGCCTTCGCGCAATGGGACATCCGCCGCCTGCTGGGCTTCAGCATCGTCAGCGGCGTCGGGCAGATGCTGATGGGGCTGGCGCTGGCCACGCCCAAGGGCCTGACCGGCGCGGTGTTCTACATGCTGCACCACATCGTCGTCATGGCCGCGCTGTTCCTGCTGGCCGGCGCGATCCGCCGCGCCTGCGGCAGCTACGACCTGCGGCGGTGCGGCGGGCTGATGCGGCGGCGGCCGGCGCTGGCGGCGCTGTTCGCCGTCGCCGCCCTGTCGCTCGCCGGCATGCCGCCCTTCTCCGGCTTCTGGGCCAAGCTGCTGGTGATCGATGCCAGCCTGCGCGCCGGGCACCTCTGGCTGGCGGGCATGGCGCTGCTGGTCGGGCTGCTGACGCTCTACTGCATGGCGACGGTCTGGATCGAGGCCTTCTGGAAGGACGCGCCCCCGCGGCGGCCCGAGGGCCCACCGGCGCGACCGCGCGCCGTGCCGGCGCCGATGCTCTGGTCGATCGGCCTGCTGGCCGCCCTGACGCTGGCCATGGGGCTGCTGGTGGAGCCGGTCTCCCGCTTCTCGGCGCTGGCGGCGGCGCCCCTGTTGCCGGCGGCGGGAGGCGCGCCATGAGAATTCCCGCCCTGCCCCGGCAGGTGCTGGCGGCGCTGGTGCTGCTGGGCATCTTCCTGATCGACCTGGTCGTCTCCTCGTTCGCCGTGGCGCGGATCGTCCTGGCGAGGCAGCCACGCACCCATCCGGCCATCGTCATCGTGCCGGTGGAACTGCGCCACGCCTGGGCGACGGTGATCTTCGCCAGCTTCCTCTCGCTGACGCCGGGCTCCACCTGCCTGCATGTCAGCGAGGATCGCCGCCGGCTCTATGTCCATCTGCTCGATGCCGAGGATCCGGCCCGGGCGGTGGCGCGCTTCAAGCGGCTCTATGAACGCTGGATCCGGAGGCTGGAACCATGACCACGCTGCTGATCCTGGTGCTGCTGGTGCCGCTGGCGCTGGCCGCCTACCGCATGCTGCACGGGCCGGGCTACGCCGACCGCTTCGTGGCGCTCGACATGCTGACGGCCGTGGCGATCGGCTTCGCGGCGCTGACGGCGACAATGACGGGGCACTCGGCCTATCTCGACGTGGCGCTGGGCCTGTCGCTGATCAACTTCATCGCCACCTGCGCCTTCGCCGCCTTCCTGGAGCGCAAGGGGGGCGGGAGATGAGCCTGACGCAGGGCCTCGCATGGCTCGCCCAGGGCTTGGGCGTGCTGTTCCTCTGCATCGCCGCGCTGGGCGTGGTGCGGCTGGCCGACCCGTTCCAGCGGATGCATTCGGCGACCAAGGCCGGCACGCTCGGCGCCAGCCTGGTGCTGCTGGGCAGCATGCTGATCGATGGCAGCTGGGACGGTATCGTGACGGGGGCGGGCACGATCCTGCTGATGCTGCTGACCCTGCCGGTGGCGACGCAGCTGCTGGGCCGCGCCGCCTATATGTCGGGCGCGACGCTGCGCGGGCTGCACGGAGAGGACCCGCTGTCGGGCATCCTGTCCCGGCAGGAGGCGCCCCTGGAGGAGCGCAGCAGCCGGGAGGAGTAGCGCCTCCGCCCGGCCCGGCACGGCCCGGCACGGCCCGGATCAGTCGGGGCGGCCGACGATACGCAGCAGCGGCGCCGTTTCGCCCGCCTCCCCCTCATCCTCCTCGCCGGCGGCTTCCTCGTCCGTCCCGGCCTCGCCGAAGCTCAGCAGCCGCTCGGCGGCATCGACCTCCATCAGGGCTTCCATGACGGTCCGGCGGCATTCGGCCGCGGGCTCGTTCAGGGCGTCCATGAGCAGCTCCTGGGCAACCTGGATACGGATGCGGGCGGCAGCGCGGGTGGTGGGGGGCGTGAACATGGGGAAGCGCTCTTAATTGTTCGATAAGTGAAGTAACGACGAATTCTTGCACCGCCTCCACCCACAACCCCGCCAGCTTTGTCACATATTGTCAGTTCGTCTCAATTAAAATACAGTGCCCCCGCCAAAGCCCCCGGTCCGCCTCGGCGACTGCCGAGAAAGATTCCAGACTTACCCGGGCGGGGCCGGAAAGTCGGCCGGGTATCCCCCGGCGTGCGGCAACCCGGCAGGGAGAAAGGCGGCACCCTCATACCAAAAAATATTATTCATCTCGTAAAATGGATGTATGGTTGCCTTACCCATCGCAGATCCTCACGCCGCGAGACCAGCATGTCACAGAATTTCCCCCAGAACTTTCCGGGCCGCGCAAGACCTCGCCAGAGCCGTCGGGTCTCGGACAAGATCTTCCAGGCCTTCCATCAGGCCTGCGATCAAGGTGAGATCGAGGTCGCCAAAGTCCTCCTCTATTCCCTTGAAGTCATCGCCAGCCAGAATGTCTTGCCGTCCGACCAGAGGCGCAACAAACCCGACCTCATGGCCGCGCATCGCAAGATCTGGCAATTGGAGCAGGAGGCGCAGCTGATCCGGTCGCTGCTCAATCCATCCCCGGAGCCGGGGTGGGGCCGGACGACGAAGCCCTGAACGCGGGGCCGCCAAGGGCGCAGCCTGCGGTTGCAGCCCGCGCCGCCCGGCTCATGGCAGCAGGGGTGGCGGCCGGCCCTGCGGTGCCTCGCGCACCAGGCACCAGCGGAGCTCGTCCGGCGCCGGGCCGCAGCCCGGCCACCAGCTCTGCCGGCAGGAGAGGTTGGCCGGCGTCATCCAGCGCGGGGCGGCCTGACATTGCCGCCACCAGTCCGGGCTGGCCGAGGCGGCGTTGAAGGACAGCGTCTCCAGCCAGAGATAGCCCAGCCGCTCGAAGAGCGGCAGCGTGTCCGTGACCCAGGCCCATTTGGCGGGCAGCGCCGGCCGCGCCACGGCGATCGCGCCGCGCCCGACCGCGCGCCTGTAGCCTTTCAGGAAATGCGATTCCAGCCGCACGCCGAATCGCCCCCCGCCATAGCCGATCAGCGCCTCCGCCACGGTCAGGTCGCAGGCATCGGGCAGGATCAGCGCCGTGGGAAAGGCCAGCAGCGTGCCGGGAAAGGTGCCGGCGCGGGCGAAGAGGTCGATCTCGAAGAAGTAGCCGACCACGCGCATCCGCCGCATGGTCGCGGCGACATGACCGGGGACGGCGTCCGGCGACAGGCCGGCCCAGGCCCGGCCCAGGGTGCTCCAGACCTCGGAGACCGTCGCGTAGTCATCCTCCGTCGCGGCCCAGTGGCGCTCCAGCGCGGCGCTGAAGCCGCGCGCCTCGCCCGCCTTCGCGTCCCGCACCACACGCTCCAGCGTCTCCTGCGCCCCCACCCCGCCCCAGGAGACGACATGCACGAGATGGTGCGGCCCGCCTCCGGCATCGAGATAGGCCTGCAGCAGGAAGCCGAGCCCCTGGGCCGTCAGCCCGCCCTGGCTCTGCCCCGTCAGCACCACCTCGCCACCGCCGCGCGCATAGTCCGCTGCGTCGCGCACCAGCCGCAGCGCCGCGTTCGACGAGAACTGCGCCCGGCCGAAGGTCAGACCCGAGGCCCAGCCGCGGAAGTCGCGATGCTCGAAGACATGCGTGCCGGCGACGGCGTAGATCCGGTGCGGTGCCAGGCCCGACTCCGGCCTGGCCTCCAGGACGGCGGCCGCGAATCCCGTATAGGCATCGGTATGGAGGGCGGCGAGGCGGTAGTCCGGCAGGTCGCGCAGCAGGGGCGTGGTGTCGAGCGAAAGGCCGCCCGCGCCGGAGGCCTCCGGCTGGCGGATATCGTAGGCGAGGTCGGCGGCCTTCACCGTGGCCTCATCCACCTGTGACAGCGGGCTGAGGCGCGAGCGCGGGTCTCGCAGGGCGCGTTCGGCGGTCTGGCCGGGCAGGTAGAGGGTGGCGGGATTTCCCTCCGGCGCCCGCAGGTCCCGCACCTGCCCCAGATGCAGCTCCAGCCGCAATTGCCGGTCGGCGCGGTCGATCCTGGCGCGGATGTCGTGCCGCGCCAGGATCTCGCTCGCGAAGGGCACCAGGTCGGTGAAGGACAGGCGCAGATCCCGCGCCGCGCCGGGGGGCGGGGTGACGGTCGGGCCGCAGCGGGCCAGTTGCTCGGCGGTCGATGCCGGAGGCTCCACCGGCTCCGCCCGGCCGCCCGCCGGCGCCAGCAGGGCCAGCAGGGCCAGCAGCGGCAGGAGGGCCCATGCCGGGAGGCGGCACCACGGCCAGCAGCGCCGGCGTGGCCCCGGCGGCTTCCGCCCTCGATCCAACCCGCCGCTCAGCACGCCGCCATCCACCGCTCCGGCCCCTGGTGGCGGGGCAATGCCACCGCCATCGCGGCCGGTCCAGGCCGCCCTGGCGGGACGGCGGCGCGGCGCGGGGGGCTGCCTCAGCCGGCCAGTTCGCCCGGCCCGACCGTCTCGGCCCCCTCGCCGTCAGGCCGGGCGAGCCGCCGCCGCCGGGCCTCCAGCGCCGGCCGGCGCGGATCGGCCGGCGGCAGCGTGGCGAGCAGGCTCTCCAGCGCGCGCCGCTCCAGCACCGGCGCGCCCTGCTCCGCCGCCAGCGCGACCGCCGCCCGCAGGCTGTCCAGTGCCGCCTCCACCCCGGCCCCCAAGGCCAGCAGGGCGAGCCCATGCAGGCGGTGCAGCTCGGCCGCCAGGAAGCGCACACCGTTCCGCTCCACCTCGGCCAGCCCCGCGGCGGCGGTAGCGGCGGCGTCCTCGACTTGGCCGAGCCGCAGCTGCGCATCCGCCAGCAGCATCAGGCCATAGGAGCGGACCATGTCGCCGCCGATCGCCGCGAAGTCGCGCAGCCCCTGCCGCAGCCGCCGCAGGCCGGCCTTGCCCGCCTCCGGTGCCGCCGCGTCGGTGGCGCGGGCCACCTGCGCCCAGCCGGCCAGGGTCTCGCCCCAGGCCGCCCAGTAGGGAAAGCCCTGGCCATGGGCCAGGGCGATGACCGTCTCGGCCTGCCGCAGGGTCTCCGCCGGCTGCCCCAGGCTCTGCCGCAGGGAGGCGGAGAAGCTCAGCGCGAAGGCCCGGCTGTGGGGATGGCGCAGCCGCCCGCCAAGCTCGAGCGCCTGGGCATCCAGCGCCAGCGCCTCGGCGGCACGGCCGCGGAACCACCGGGTCCAGCCCAGGGCGCAGAGCGTGAGGGTGCCCGGATCGGAGCCGAATTCGAAGCGCTGCGCCGCGTCGCGCTGCGGCCGGTACAGCGCCCAGGCCGCCTCCAGCTCGGCCTCGGCCACGGCGAAGTCGCCCTGGTAGAGCGCCACCAGCCCCGCCAGCCGCCGCGCCTGCACCACCAGCCCGGGCTCGTCGAGCCGGTTCGCCAGCTCCAGCATGCGCCGGCCCAGCGGCTGCGCCACGGCGAGCTGGCCGCGCACGATATAGAAGGTCTGCAGGCCATAGAGCGCGCGATAGGCGGCGGGCGTGCCGGCGATGTCCTGGCTCAGCGCCAGGGCGGCGTCGAAGGCCTGCTGCACCTCGGGCGCGCCGTTGCCCCGCGTGATCAGATACTGGGTGCCCAGGGCGATGTGCAGCCGCAGCGCCGTCTCGGCGGCGGGGCCGCGCGGCGGCTCGCCCAGCAGATCCAGCGCATGGCGGAAATGCGCCACCGCCTCGGTGCTGGCCGAGCGCTCGGCGGCGGCGCGGCCGGCGCGCTCCCAGGCCGCCACCGCCTCGGCCCGGAGCCCCGCCAGGCCCAGATGGTTGGCCAGGATCTCCGGCCGCCCGGCCACCTCGGCCGCGAACTCGCCGCGCAGCGCATCGGCGATGCGCCGGTGGATGACGCGCCGGTGGCCGTGCAGCAGCGATTCATAGGCGGCCTCCTGGATCAGCGCGTGGCGGAAGCTGTAGACGGCACCATTCGGGCCGTGGCCGAGATGATCCAGGAAGCGCTCCTCGGCCAGCCGCCGCAGCGCCGCCGCGATCTCCGCCGCCGGGCGCTGCGCCACCGCCTGCGCCAGGCCCAGGCTGAAGCTGCGGCCGAGCGCGGCGCAGAGCTGGGCCACCGGCTTGTCCGCCGCCATGCGGTCGAGCCGCGCCATCAGCGAGCCCTGCAGGGTCTTGGGCATGCTCAGCGGCTGCAACGGGCCCGCCAGCTCGTAATGCCCCGCCCGCTCGCGCAGCTGGCCGGATTCCAGCACCGTGCTGGTCAGTTCCTCGACAAAGAGGGGAATGCCCTCGGTGCGCCGCACGATCTCCCACTGCACCGCCACCGGCAGGCGCTTGCCGCCCGCCACCGCCGTGACCAGCGCCTCGGTCTCGGCCGCCGGCAGGGGATGCAGCTCGACCCTGGCGATGCCGGGATGGTCCAGCAGGGGATCGGCGAATTCGGGCCGGGTCGTCATCGCCACCAGCACCGGGGCATCCTGCGGCGCCGCCTCCAGCCGCGACAGCACGCCCTCCAGCAGGCTCAGCGTCGAATCATCCGCCCAGTGCAGGTCCTCGACCAGCAGCAGCAGGCCGCGCGGCGCGGCGCGGGCCAGCAGGCATTCCGCCACCGCCGCCAGGCCCCGCTCGCGCCGCAGCCGGGGGGAGGCCGCCTCTCCGGCCGCCACCGGCAGGGCCTGCGGCGCCAGGATGCCGGTCAGCCCGTCCAGCAGCGCCTGCCGGCCGGCGTCATCGAGCCCCTCGGGCACGGCGGCGGCGATCCCGTCACGGACCATCTCCGGCGTGGCGCCCTCCGGCAGGCCGAGCAGGACGGCCAGCGGGCGGGCCAGGGGTTGCAGGGCGCTGGTGCGATGCTCCGGCAGGCACTGGCAGGTGAGCACCAGGGGCGCGTCGTCGGACAGGCCGTCGCGGAACTCGCGCAGGAGCCGGGACTTGCCGACGCCGGCCTCGCCATGCAGCAGCACGGCCCCGCCCCGCCCCTGCCGCGCCGCCCTCCAGAGGCGGCCCATCATCTCCAGCTCGCGCCGGCGGCCGCAGAAGGGGGCCAGCACGGGCCGCGCCTCCAGGCGGCTGGAGGCGCCGCTCCGCCCGAGCACCGCATAGGCCTCGACCGGCAGCGGCAGGCCGCGCAGGGGGAAGGCGCCGAGCGGCTCGCCGATGAAGAAGCCGCTCGCCGCGCGCCAGGTGGCGCCGCTCGCCACCAGCTGGCCCGGCGCGGCCGCCTGATGCAGCCGGCCGGCCACGTTGGTGGCCGCCCCGATTACCGCCATGGCCTCGCGCGCCGGCCCGTCGCCGAGGTCGCCGGCCATCACCTGATCGGTATGGGCGGCGAGGCGGACGGCCAGGGCGGGCGCGCCATCCCGGCTCAGCCGCTCGCTCAGCGCCCGCACCGCTCGCAGCACGCCAAGCCCCGCCTCCAGCGCGCAAACCGCGTCATCCTCATGCGCGAGCGGAAAGCCGAAGCAGGCCAACACGCCGTCGCCGGCGTATTGCAGGATGCGGCCGCCGCGGCTGCCGACCTCGCTGGCGCAGGCCTGGCGATAGGCGAGGATGACCGCGCCATAGGCCTCCGCGTCGAGGCGGCTCGACAGGCCCACCGAATCGACGATGTCGCAGAACAGCAGCGTGACCAGACGCAGCTCGGCCTGCGGCGCGGCGGCCGCGGCGTCGGGCGCCTGGGCCAGGGGCTGGCCGCACTGGCCGCAGAAGCGCGCGCCGGGACCGGCCGGGCTGCCGCAGGCCAGGCAATGGAGCGAGAGCGGCCGGCCGCAGCGGGAGCAGGCTCGCCCCTCGGCAGGGTTCCACCCACCGCAGGCCGCGCATGCGACGTTCTGTGGCATCCGCAGTTCCATTCCGGCGCAGCTGTCTGTGCGCCCCGTCACAGTACCGGCGGCCCGGTCGGCTGACAATGTCGTTGCGGAGGCGTCCGGGACAACGCAAGATTCGGTCACCGGGCCGCCTTTCGCCACCCTGAGGCCGTGAGGGAGACCGTCCTTGTCACCGCAGATGCCCAGCCAGGAGATGCCCAGCCAGGAGCGGCAGACCGAATGTCACTGCCAGCGGGTCGAGACCGGCCTGCTGGATACCGATGGCTGCGAGAGGCTGGACCCGCGCCTGGGCAATCTGGCGCTCCGCGTTCAGTGCGAGATGCGCACGAGCCCGGTGGCGCGGGTGTTCATCCGCGCCTCCCGCCTGCCCTTCCACACCGGCCCCGAAGGCCTCTCCCCCGCCATCCCGGGGCTGGAACCCGGTTTCGTCACCGATGCGGAGGGCCGCATCCTCGCCGCCGGGATGCGGCCCGAGGCGCCGCCCGGGCCGGGCCCCTACCTGTTCACCGCCCGCGTCTGGATCGATCCGCGCCAGCCGCCCCCGCCCGGCGGGCCGATCGCCCTGCCGGCGCTGCTGCGGCAGGAGGGCATCCTCTGGGTTGGCGCCGCGCCGCGGCTGCGGCCGCAGCTCGACTGGTCGATGCCGGAGATCGGCGCCACGCCACGCCCCGCCGGCGCGGCCACGGCCGCGGCCGCGCCACCACGCGGCGGCCGCGGCGTGGTGATCGGCGTCGCCGATTACGGCTGCGATATCGCCCACGCCAATTTTCGCCACGCCGATGGCCGCACCCGGCTGCTGGCCCTGTGGGACCAGAACCCGGCCGGGGCGCCGGCCGAAGGCCTGCCGCAGGGCCGCGAGCACGCGGCCGCCGCGATCGACGCCGCCCTCGACCACGCCGCCTCCGGGGGCGGCTGCCCCTATGACCGGCTCGGCTACGACCCGCACGCCAACTACTACACCGAGGCCGCCACGGTGGCCCCGGGCCAGGGCGCGCACGGGACGCATGTGCTGGACGTGGCGGCGGGGAACGGGCGCGGCACCGGCCTGCCGGGCCTGGCGCCGGAGGCGGAGCTGGTCTTCGTCCAGTTGCCGCGCTTCGACTGGAACAATGCCGCCGACCTGGCGCAGGGCGCCTGGGTCTACGAGGCCGCCGCCTATATCTTCCACAAGGCCGGCGACCGCCCGGCGGTGGTCAATCTCAGCCTCACCACCAACACCGGCCCGCATGACGGCAGCAATCTCGTCGAGCAGGCGCTGGAGGCGCTGCTGCGCCGCCCGGGCCGCGCCATCGTGGTCTGCGCCGGCAATGCCCGGACCAGCGGCATCCATGCCGGCGGCACGGTGCCGCCCGGGGAGGCCCGGCCGCTGCGCTGGCTGCTGCCGCCGGGCGACCATCTGGCCAACCGCCTGCTGCTCTGCCACGCGGCGGATGCGCCGCTCTCCGTCTCCCTGCTCGATCCGGCCGGCCGCGAGATTCCCCTGCCGCCGCCCGGCCAGGGCCGGCACGGCGCCTTCGCCCTGCGGCGCGGCGACGGCGCGCTGCTCGGCACGGTGGGGCTCGGGCAGGATGACGGCGGCGCCGCGGGCGGGCGGCCGCCGCTCCGCCAGATCCGCATCACCCTGCCCCCCTCCGGGGCGCCGGAGACCCAGAGCTGGACGCTGCTGCTGCGGGCGGGGGAACGGCCAGGGGAACGGCCAGAGGAACGGCCAGAGGAACGGCCGGTGCGCTTCGATGCCTGGATCGAGCGCGACGACCCCTCGCAGTCCCGTTTCGACCCGGCCGACGCCGACCGCGCCATGACGCTGGGCTCGCTGGCCTGCGGCGAGAGCGCCATCGTCGTCGGCGCCTACAACGCCCTGGCGCAGCGCCGGCGCCCGGCGGCGCAGTTCAGCGCCGAGGGCCCGACCCGCGACGGGCGCCAGAAGCCGGACCTGATCGCCCCCGGCGTCGGCATCTACGCCGCGCGCTCCAAGGGCCGCTGCACCCCCGGCTGGGGCGGCGGCCTCTCGCCCGAGGCCGGCATGGTGCTGAGCGGCACCAGCCAGGCGGCGCCGCATGTCGCGGGCGCCGTCGCGCTGATGCTGGAGCGGGCGCGCGAGGCCGGCGGACCGCTGCCCGACGCGGCGCGGCTGCGCGACACCCTTCGCCGCACCGGCCGGCGCGACAGCCTGACCCCGGTCGAGGCCTGGGACGCGCATGCCGGCTGCGGCCGGCTCGACCTGCGCGCCGCGCTGGCGGCTCTCGGGGAGGCGTCATGAGCACGCCGCCCACCCTTCCGCTCCGCAACCCGGTGCTGGAGCGCCCGCTGAAGGTGACGCTGAGCTTCACCGCCAGCTGCAACCTCGACTGCCGCCATTGCTACGCCGATTGCAGCCGCGTCCCGCGCGCGGAGGAGATGCCGGCCACCGACTGGATGCGGCTGATCGACCGGCTGGAGGAGGATGGCGTCATCGGCCTCTACATCGAGGGCGGCGAGCCGCTGCATCGCGCCGATTTCCTCGACGTGCTGCGCCACGCCGCCGGACGCTTCCATGTCCAGCTCCGCAGCAACGCCACGCTGGTCACGCCGGAGATGGCGCGCATCCTGCACGAGGACTGCCGGATCGCCACCCTGCTGGTCGATCTGCACGGCCCGGACGCCGCGGTGCACGACCACGCCACGCGCGCGCCCGGCAGCTTCGAGCGCACCCTCGGCGGCATTCGGGCCGCCCGCGCGGCGGGCATCGAGACGCAGATGCTGGTCATCATGACGCGGCTCAACGTCGATCACCTGCAGGGCTGCGTCGATCTCGCGGCGCGGCTCGGGCTCGAGACCATCGGCATCCTGCGGCCCTATCCGATCGGCCGCATGCGCCGCGCCTGGGACGAGGCCTCGCTGCCGCTCGAGGTGATGATGCGCGCGCTCGGCGCGCTGCGCCTGCCGCCGGGGATGCGGCTGATGCAGTCCTGGCACCCGCGCGACGGCAATTGCTGCTGGCAGACGGCGGCGGTCGATCCGCGCGGCCACTCCATCGGCTGCGCCTATCTGCGCGAGTATGTCGATCTGGGCGATCTGCGCGAGGTCGCCTTCCTCGACACGTGGAACGCGCCGCTGCACCGACTGCTGCGCTCGGGCGAGGTGGAGGCCAGTTGCGGCGACTGCGCGGCGAGCCAGGGCTCGCATGGCGGGTGCCGCGCCACCGCCTATGCCTTCCATGGCCGCTGGACGGCGCCCGACCCTTTCGACCTGCCGCTCAACCAGGGAGTGGACCTGCGGGTCCTGCCGGAGCATGCGCTACATCCTCGCCCCCAATCTGCGCCTCCGTCCGGTTCCTGAGCTGGACAGCTGCGTGGTGCTCGCGCCCGGAGAGGGTGGCGGGCCGCGCCTGCTGCGGCTGAACGCCCATGCCTGGCTGCTGCTGGAGCTCTGCCGGGCGGGGATGATGGCGACGGCGCTGCGGGAGGCCTATCGCGAGGCGGTGGTGCCGCCGCTCGACGCGGCGGCGGCGGCGGAGTCGCTGGACCAGGGGCTGGCGCTGCTGCTGCGCCAGGGCCTGCTGCTGGAGAAGAACCCGGAGGAGGCGATGCCATGAAGGCCGAGAACGATCTGGAGCGCCTGAAGGCGCGGATGCGGGCGGGCGCCGCGCTGGCGGCGCCGGAGGTGCGCGAGATCCGGCCCGAGATCCGGTCCGCCGGTCTCTGGCACATCACCGACACGGCGGCCGCCGGCGGGCCGGCCGGGCCGGCCGGACAGGATATCGCGAAGGGGATCGAGGAGGGCTTCCTCCTCGGCATGATGGTCCGCGAGGTGCGGTTCCGCGTGGCGCCCGAGAAGGCCGACGCCTTCCATGCCTGGCTGCGCCGCCACGAGCCGGACCTGCGGACGCTCGCGGCGCGCGAGGGCGTGCTCTACCGCGGCACCTATGGCGCCTTCGGCCGGCTGGGCAGCTATGTCACGCTCTGGGGCTATTCCTCCTTCGAGGCCATCCAGAAGTTCTCCATCGCCGTGGCGCGCCTCGACACGCCACTCGGCGAGCGGCTGCGGGAGATGCAGGACTACGTCGATCTGCGCGATCCGGCCCATTACGAGGAGCAGCTGCTCCTGCCCGCCGCCGCCGGCCGCAGCCTCTCCCCCGCCGGCGATCCCGCGCCGGCGCCAGGGAAGCGCGCGCCGCGCCGCACCGGGCGCGGCTGAGCCGGGGCCGTGCCTGGCGCGGCCGGCCCTCCCGGCCTTCCGCCCGGCCCCACCGGTGGCCCCAGCGGCCCGGCGGCGCTGGCGGCGCTGCGGCGCATCCCCTTCCTGGAGGGCGCGCCGGAGGAGGCCCTGGCGCGGATGGTGCCCAGCACGCGCTGGCACCAGCTCCAGGCCGGCGCGGTCGTGGTCGATTCCGGGGATGCCAGCGACGACGTCTATTTCGTGCTGGAGGGCTCGGTGCGCGTGGTGGTGCGCACCGCCTTCGGGCATGAGGCCATCCTGAACGACCTCGGCCCCGGCGATTTCTTCGGCGAGCTGGCGGCGATCGATGGCGTCCGCCGCTCGGCCAATGTCACCGCCCTGCTGCGCACCCGGCTCTGCGCCGTGCGCGGCGCCGCGCTGATGGAGCTGGTGCTGCAATGCCCGGCCGTCGGGCGGCGGCTGCTGCGGCTGCTGACGGCGCGGCTGCGCGACAAGGACGAGCGGCTGCTGGAGGCTACCGCCCTGCCGGTGCGGCAGCGGCTGTCGGCGGAGCTGCTCCGCCTCTCCCGCCCCCGCGGCGGCGGCGAGAAGGTGTTGAGCCCGCCGCCACCGCAGCATGTCCTGGCCGCCCGCATCGGGCTGCGCCGCGAGACGGTCTCGCGCGAGCTGGCGCGGATGTCGCGCGCCGGGCTGCTGACGGTCGGGCGGCAGGCCATCGTGCTGCACCACCCCGAGGCCCTGCGGCGCGAGATCGAGGCCCTGCTGCGCGGCGCCGAGGCCCCCGATCCGCGCCGGGAGAAGCCCTGAGCGGGTCCGTCCCGCCCTCCGGGCGCGCGGAGGGGCACGGCGCAGGCCTCAGCCGGTGGAGCGCCCGCCCCGCATGTAGCGGCGCTCCGGCCGGTAGAACCACCAATGGTGCAGGAGCCGCGCCATCCGCGGCGCCGTGGCGAGCAGGGCGGAGAGCAGCGTGCGGGATCGCGGCATGACGGGCTGGCAGGACATCCTCGCCTCCGGGTCCGGGCGTGAGGGCCGTCACGGGATGCGGCGGCCGGCGCTCAGAATGCCCTTGAGGCGGGGAATGCGGCTGTGCGCGCGCTCACAGAAGGCGCGGCGTCGATGAGGCCGGGATCGAGGGTGGCCGCCGGCGGTGCCATACGGGCGGGAGCCCTGCTGGGGACAGGATTCGAACCTGCGACGTGGTTACCCAACCGGATTACAAATCCGGTGCATTCAACCGCTCTGCCACCCCAGCGAAGGGGCCGGGTTCTTAACAGCAAGAGGGAAGCCGGCACAATGGCGGCCCTCCCGGCTCCCCCGGGAGGCACCCTTCAGCCCAGCGGGCGCCCGATGCTCTGGATCGCCTCGAAGCCCTCGAACTGCGGCGGGCCGAGATAGAGCGGCTTGCTGCCGCCTGCCCCCGCATGCGCGCGGCGGAAGGCATCCGAGCGCGTCCAGGCCTCGAACGCGGCCTTGTCGTGCCAGATGGTGTGCGAGGCATAGAGCACGTGGTCCTCGCGCACCGGGCCGCGCAGCAGGTGGAAGGAGACGAAGCCCGGCACCTCGTGCAGGTGCGATTCCCGCTGCGTCCACATCGTCTCGAAATCGGCCTCCGCTCCCGGCGCGACCTTGAAGCGGTTCATGGCGATGAACATCGACGTTGTCCTTCCTGCTGCCCTGGCGCTGTCCTTCCGGCGAAGATGGGGTGCCGCCGGCCGATCAGAAGAGCGCCGCGAAGGGCAGCACCGCCAGCCGCTCGCCCGGGGCGACCTCGGTGGCCGCCTCGGGGATCTCGGCGAAGGCGTGGCTGCGGGTCAGCGAGGTCAGCAGGCCGGAGCCCTCGCGCGGGAAGGCATGGGCCAGGGGAGGCAGCAGGCCCTCGCGCCGCTCCAGCGCGACGCGCAGATACTCCCGCCGCCCGGCCTTCTTGCGGTGGTGGAAGCCGGCCTCGGCCAGGAAGCGCGGCGGCGGCTCCTGCGCGGCGCCGCAGAGCCGCAGGGCCAGCGGCCGCGCCAGGTTCAGGAAGGCGACGAAGGCGGCCACCGGATTGCCCGGCAGTCCCAGCACCGGCACGCCCGCGACCACCCCCATGGCCGCCGGCCGGCCCGGCTTCACCGCCAGACGCCAGAATACCAGCCGCCCCTCAGCGGCGATGGCGGCGCGGACATGATCCTCCTCCCCGGCGCTGACGCCGCCGGAGGTCAGCAGCATGTCATGCCCCTCCGCCGCCGCCCGCAGGGCCCGCCGTGTCGCCGCCCGGTCGTCGGGCAGGATGCCGAGATCGACCGGCTCGACCGGCAGCCCGGCGAGCAGGGCCAGCAGGGCGAAGCGGTTGCTGTCATAGGTCTGCGCCGGCCCGAGCGGCGCGCCGGGCGGCACCAGCTCGTCGCCGGTGCTGAAGACGCCGATGCGCGGCCGCGGCCGGACGGGAAGCTCCGGCAGGCCCAGCGCCGCCGCCAGGGCGATGGCCGCGGGCCCGAGCCGGGTGCCGTCCGCAAGCGCCAGCGCGCCACCCGCCACATCCTCCCCCGCCGCGCGGCAATGGGCGCCGGCGGCGAGGCCGCGGGACGCGCCGGGCGGCAGCAGCAGGGCATCGCCCTCCAGCCGCGCATCCTCCTGCATCAGCACCGTGTCGGCGCCGGCCGGCATCGGCGCGCCGGTCAGGATGCGCCGCGCCCCGCCGGGCGGCAGCGGCGCCCCCGCCGGCTGGCCGGCGGCGGTGCGCCCGTCCAGCGCCAGACGGGTGCCACCGATGGCGGCCAGGTCGGCATGGCGGAAGGCGTAGCCGTCCACGGCGCTGTTGCGGAACGGCGGCAGCGGGCGCGGGGCGTGGAGATCGCCGGCCAGCACCCGCCCCTGCGCCGCCAGGAGCGGCACCCGCTCCGAGCCGCCCGGTGCCGGCACCCGGGCGAGGATCATCGCCGCCGCGGCCTCCGGGGCCAGGAGCCTGTCGTCGGCGGCGAAGCAGTCGTCCGTCAGCCCGGCCATGGCGCCGCGTAGCGCAGGACCAGGGCGGCGGCGCCCGCGATATCGTCGAGCGCGGCATGCGGCAGGCTGCCCGGCGGCGGCGCATCGGCGGCCACGGCACGGATGGCCGGGTCCTCGGGATGCAGCCAGGGCTTGCCGTTGGCGGCCCGGAACACCTCGATCTTGGGATGCCGCTCGCGCTTGAAGCCCTCGATCAGCACCAGATCGACCGGGTCGAGCCGGGCGAGGAGCGCGGCCAGGGGCGGCTCGGGGGCGCCGCGCAGCTCGGTCAGCAGCGCCCAGCGCCGCGCCGAGGCGACCAGCACCTGATGCGCCCCGGCCTGGCGGTGGCTGTGGCTGTCCTTGCCCGGCTGGTCCAGGTCGAACTCGTGATGCGCGTGCTTAAGGGTGGAGACGCGGAGCCCCTGCCCGGTCAGGTGCGGGATCAGGCGGGTCAGCAGGGTGGTCTTGCCGGCGCCGCTCCAGCCGGCCAGTCCGATCAGGCGCATACCGCCGGCTTATCGCAGGATGCGCGCCGCGCAAAGCGGCGGCTCGGCGGCGGCGGGGCGCTTCATGCCGGACGTCGCGCCTCGTCCCCGAGTTCCACCGGCTCCGGCTGCGCGGGGGCGGGCTGCGGCTCGGGCGGCGGCTGCCGCGCGGCGGAGATCCGCTCCAGGCGCGCCGCCAGCTCCGGCGCCTCCATCAGCAGGCGATGGAAGCTCCCCGCATCCAGCTCCAGCAGGTGGCAGAAGCTGGTGGCCCGGGCGCGGCCGCGCCGGCGCGAGGGGCGCAGCAGCTCCGCCTCGCCCAGCACGTCGCCATGGCTGAGCGCAAGGGAGAGGCCCTCCATCTGCAGCTCGACCTCGCCGCGGCTGATGAAGAAGACCGAGCCGGCGCGCTGGCGGCGGCGGTAGATCCATTCCCCCGGCACGGCGAAGCGGATGGTCACGCTCATCGCCAGGTCGTGCAGCAGCGCGTCCTGCAGCCCGGCGAAGAGGGGGAATTCCTCGATCCGCTTGTCGAGCCCGGCCTGGATGTTGAACTGCAGCGGCCGCGCCACCTGCCGCCGCAGCAGCTCGAGCCCGCGCACCAGCTCGTCGTACAGTTCCTCGCCGACCAGCGATTCGTGGCGGAGCTGGCTGTATTCCTCCGCCTCCAGCCGCAGTCCGACCTGGCGCAGGATGCGGGTCTCCAGCGCCTCGGCATAGCCGGGATACTGGATGCGCAGCGTCTCCATCGCATCCTCCAGCAGATCCTCGCGCCGGCCGACGATGTCGGAGACCACCTCGGTGACGCGGTGGCCCAGCACCGGCTCCATGCGGCGGCGCATGAAGCGGGTCATGGAGCGGGAGACGAGATGCGTCAGCAGCAGCATCTCGAAACGCTCGGCCATGCAGTGCATCAGCGGCGTGTCGATGCGGAAGCGTCGGTGCAGCGCCTGCGCCAGATGGAAGCGCAGGCTCGGCTGCAGCCGCTTGCGCGCCGCCTGGAGGTAGCCGAAGCGGCCCTCGCTGCGGGCGCCGTCGATCATGCTCTCGGCGTTCCAGAGCAGGTTCTCCATGACGCGGCGCGACAGGCCCTGGTCCTGGAACATCTCCGCCAGCAGCGAGCGCTCCTGGCTGGCGAAGGTGATCAGGCCGAGGATGACGCGGTCGCGGTCGCCGATCGCGGTGTCGAAGGTGTTGGCGGCGGTTTCGACCTTCACGCGGCGGTCGTAGAGATCGACCACATGCGCCGTCGCCGGGGCCGAGAAGCCGAGCTCCACGGCGGTGCCGCGCAGCTTGTCGCGCACCTCGCCAAGCCCGATGGCGACGACCTGGTTGCGCAGCGCCTGATCGGCCGGGGAGAGGCGGTCCAGCTTCAGCGCATGCACCAGGAAGCGCAGCGTGGTGCCGTTCACCAGCAGGGTGGACAGCACGTAGCCGGTGGCCAGGATGGCGACGAACTGCTGCACCTCGCGCGGGACGGCGCGGTTCTCGGTGACGGAGAGGGCGAGCGCCAGGGTGATGGCGCCGCGCAGCCCGCCCCAGAGCATGGTGACCTTGAAGGGGTTGGGCACGCGTTGCGCCAGCCGGCCCCATTCCAGCAGGGGCAGGGCGCCGAACAGCACGGCGGCGCGCGCCGCCATGGCCGAGGCGATGACCACGCCGATCAGCACCAGGTCCCATTGCTGCATGCCGAGCATCAGGCGCGGCACCAGCATCGAGGCCATCACGAAGACCAGCGAGCTGGCCCAGAAGGCGAGCTGGCCCCAGACATCCTGCAGGTACTGCCAGCTCTGCGGCCGCACCGTGGAAGGGCCGACGGCGCTGACCGTGAGGCCCGCCGCCGCCGCGGCGACCACGCCGGAGAAGTCGAGGTACTCGTCGCAGAGCAGGTAGGCGATGTAGGGCAGCGCCAGGGTGAGCGTGACCTCGGCGGTGCGGTTGTTGCCGAGGAAAGGCAGCGCCGCGAGCATGGCCCGCGCCAGCACGAAGCCCACCGCCAGCCCGCCGGCGAAGGAGGAGACGAAGGTCAGCGTCGCCGCCGCGAAGGACATCGGGTGCTGGCCGGTGAGCTGCGACAGCAGGATGGTGAAGATCGAGATGGCGGCGGCGTCGTTCAGCAGGCTCTCGCCCTCGACCAGCCGCGTCAGCCGGCTGTTGGCGCCGATCTCGTGAAAGATGCCGACCACGGCCGAGGGGTCGGTGGTGGCGACAATGGCGCCGAGCATCAGGCAGGCGGTGAGCGGGACGCCGGCCAGCGGCGCCAGGGCGTAGCCGATGGCCGCCGTGGTCACCACCACCGCCACCACCGCCATCACCAGCACCGGCGCCCAGTCCCGCGCCAGGCGGCGGACGTCGATCGACAGGGCGCCATGGAACACCAGGAGCGGCAGGAAGATGTAGAGGAAGACCTCGGCGCTCACCGGGAAGCGGGCCACGGCCAGCGCCGCCTCGTCGAGCGGAGCGGTGACGGTCGGGCTGTTCAGCACCAGCGTCGCCCCGCCCCCCAGCAGCACGCCCACCACCGCCAGCAGCACCGTGCTGGACAGCATCAGCCGGTTCGCCAGCGGCTGGATGGCGCTGACCACGATCAGCAGCATGGCGATGGCCAGCAGGGTATGGGGCAGGTCGTTCAGCATCGGTCCACTCGTCTTGCCCGCCGCGCGCCCCCGAAGGGTCGGCGCCACGTCCGGCGGACCGGCATGGTGGCGGGTTGTGGCGGGTATAAGGCGCCGCGGTGCCGCCGTCCGGCACGTTTTGTGTCGCGATGCAATATGACATCCTGCCGCGCCGGGGCGGATGACCGCGCCGGCCGGACCCGGGGCCGGACCCAGGGAGCGGGTCAAGGAGCGGATCATGGGAACACAGGCGCTGCGCGGCGCGGCGATCAGCTTCGAGGCCGATCCGTTCCTGGCCGCCCCCGGTACCGCCCCGGGTACCGCCCCCGGTACCGCCCCCGGTACCGCCCCTGGGACCGCGCTGCGGCACTGGACGGATGCGCTCATCGTCCTCGAAGCGGGCCGCATCCGCTCGGTGGGCGAATGGTCGGCCGCGGCGGCGGCGGCGCTGGCGGCGGAGGGCGTGCCCGTCACCCACCACCGCGACGCGCTGATCTGCCCGGGCTTCATCGACGCCCATGTGCATTACCCGCAACTGCCGATGATCGGCGCGCATGGCGAGCAGCTGCTCGGCTGGCTGGAGCGCCACACCTTCCCGACCGAGGCCGCCTTCGCCGATCCGGCGCATGCCGCGCGGGTGGCAGAGGCCTTCCTCGACGCGCTGCTGGCCGCCGGAACCACCACGGCGGCGGTCTACTGCACGGTGCATCCGCAATCGGTCGAGGCCTTCTTCGCCGCCTCGGAGCGGCGCGGCACCCGCATGATCGCCGGCAAGGTGCTGATGGACCGCAACGCGCCGGAGGCGCTGCGCGACACGGCGGAGGGCGGCGTGGCGGATTCGGCGGCGCTGCTCGCCCGCTGGCACGGGCGGGGGCGCCAGCTCTATGCCGTGACGCCGCGCTTCGCGCCGACCTCGAGCCCGGCGCAGCTCGCCGCGGCCGGGCGGCTCTGGCAGGCGCATCCGGGCACCTACATGCAGACGCATATCGCCGAGAGCCCGGCCGAGGTCGCCTGGGTGCGCGAGCTCTTCCCCGAGGCCGCCAACTATCTCGACGTCTATCGCCAGGCCGGGCTGACCGGCCCGCGCGCCATCTTCGGCCACGGAATCCATCTCTCCGAGGCCGAGTTCTGCCATTGCCACCGCAGCGGCACGGCCCTGGCCCATTGCCCGACCTCCAACACCTTCCTCGGCAGCGGGCTGTTCCGGGCCTTCGAGGCCAGGCGTCCGGCGCGGCCGGTGCGGCTCGGCCTCGGCACCGACATCGGCGCCGGCACCAGCCCGTGCCAGCTGCGCAGCATGGGCGAGGCCTACAAGGTCGCCCGCCTCGGCGGCCATGACCTCACCGCCCTGCAGGCCTTCTACCTGGCGACGCGCGGCGGCGCCGAGGCACTGTACCTGGAGGACCGGATCGGCAGCCTGGCGCCGGGGATGGAGGCCGATCTCGTCGTGCTCGACCTCAAGGCCACGCCGCTGCTGGACTTCCGCCTCGGCTTCTGCGACGGAATCGAGGAGGTGCTCTTCGTGCTGATGACGCTGGGCGACGAGCGGCTGGTGCGCGCCACCTACGTGTCCGGGACCCTCGTATCCGGGACCCTGGCCGCCGGCGGGGCCGGCTGAGCCGCGACATTTTCCACGCCGCCGCCGCAACCGTCACGTGGCCCGGATGTTGTTCCGCCGTCGGCTGGGCCTTGGCCGCGCCAGCCCCACCCCAACGGCGGAGACCCGGCACATGGGCATCATCTGGACCATCATCATCGGCTTCCTGGCCGGTATCGTCGCGAAATTCCTGATGCCGGGCCGCGATCCCGGCGGCTTCATCATCACCACCCTGCTCGGCATCATCGGCGCCGTGGTCGCCACCTATCTGGGGCAGGCGGTCGGCTGGTACCGGGCGGGGGAAGGGGCAGGATTCATCGGCGCGGTGGTCGGCGCCGTCATCCTGCTGGCGATCTACCGGGCCGTGGCGGGCCGTCGCGCCGTCTGACGGCGCTCGCCGCCCGCTGGCGGATTGCGGAAGGCTCCGGGAGGACTGTCCCGGAGCCTTTTTCCTGTCCGCCCCGCGGCGGCGCAGCGCGTTTCGAGGGGAGAAGCGCTCGCAGCCACGTGATGGAACCTTTCCGCGCCGGCCCTTTTGGACAAGGCGCGGGCCGCCGGAACGGCCGGCCATGCCAGGACCCGCGCAGGACCGAACAGCCGGCAAGGAACTCCGCCCATGCCCCGACCGCATCACCGGACCGCTGCCTTCCTGGCGGGACTCCTGTTGCTGATGCCGGCCCTGGCCACGGCGCAGCAGGCCGGCGGGGTGGGCCGCACCTACGATCCGGAGCAGGAGGCCCAGGCCGCGCCGGTGCCGACCACCTGGTGGGACATCCTGCCGCGCGAGGCGGCCGCGGCCGCGATCGCCGCCGACCGCGACTATGTCGAGGGCATGCGGCCGCATCACGCCGGCGCCCTGACCCTGGCGCGGGACTATCTCGCCGATCCCGACGCCGCCAGCCCGGTGCTGAAGCACCTGGCGCAGGCCATCATCACCAACCAGGGCTTCGAGATCCTGCTGCTCGACACGGTGGCAGAGCAGCTGCGGCATCCGCCCACCGACCTCTTCGCCGGGCTCGTGATCCGTCCCGTCGGCGTCGAGGGGCTGGGCCCCTACAACCACCATATGCACGCGCCCGCGCCCGGCCCCTTGGCGGCGCTGAACGGCGGGGCGCCGATCTCGGCCCGGGACGTGCGCTTCGCCAAGGAGATGTCCGTCCATCACCAGGCCGCCGTGCGGATGGCACGGGCGTACAATGACCAGCCCGAGGCGCGGAACGACTTCCTGCGCCTGCTGAACGTCAACATCCTGCGCGACCAGACGCAGGAGATCGCCGTGATGCGAGGTGTCATCGACGCCTATCCGGGCGATGCCTCGGCCATCACGATCGACCCCGACGGGATCCCCGGAATGCAACACATGCAGCGGCATGCCAGCCATGGCTGAGGCCGCGGGCGTCTTGTCAGAAAACCGCCATTCTCCCTGTTGACGAGATGCGACGCCCCCCATAAAAGCCCGTCCACGCCGTTCGGCGTTTCGCCTCCTTGCCCAGGTGGTGGAATTGGTAGACGCGCTGGCTTCAGGTGCCAGTGACCGCAAGGTCGTGAAGGTTCGAGTCCTTTCCTGGGCATATCTCCTCTCCGGCTCCTGGCCGGTTCCGGAAAGGCCGGTGACGGAATGGCGAAGGGAAGCACCCTGTTCGCGCCGAACGCCATGATCAAGCTGCACAGGCATGACCTGCCGCCCGATCTTCGCCTGGGCCCGGTCGTCGCGATCGACACCGAGACCATGGGCCTCGACCCCCGGCGTGACCGCCTCTGCCTCGTACAGCTCTCGGCCGGCGACGGCACGGCGCACTGCGTGCAGATCATCCCCCCCGCCCTGGGCGGCCGCGGCGCGGACTGCCCCCATCTCAAGGCCCTGCTGAGCGATCCCGGCACGGTCAAGCTGTTCCACTTCGCCCGCTTCGACGTCGCCATCCTGCGCGCCGCGCTCGGCGTGGAATGCGCTCCGGTGCGCTGCACCAAGATCGCCGCCAAGCTGGTCCGCACCTTCACCGACCGGCATGGGCTGAAGGATCTCTGCCGCGAGCTGCTCGGCGTCGAGATCTCCAAGCAGCAGCAATCCTCCGACTGGGGCGCGCCGGAGCTGACGCCCGAGCAGCTCGCCTATGCCGCCTCGGACGTGCTGCACCTGCACGCGCTCTGGGCCAAGCTGGAGGGGCTGCTGCGGCGGGAGGGCCGGCTGGATCTTGCCGAGGCCTGCTTCCGCTTCCTGCCGGCTCGCGGCGCGCTGGACCTGCTCGGTTATGACGAGCCCGATATCTTCGCCCACTGAGTTCACCCGCTCAGCAGGCACGGCGCGCGCTGCGCAATCGCAGCAAAAGTTTGGCATGGTTTTTGTTTGGGGGAGGCCGCCTGACGCGTTGACCCGACCCGGAGCCAGCCCCATACAGGCGGGGTGACGTCGTCCCTGCCCTTGTCCACCGCGTTCCTGGCCCTCCCGGCCGCCTTTGGCGGCAGGGCTATGCGTGGCTGGCAGACAGGCGAAGCCGGCCCGTGACCCCGTCGAATTCCCCGCGCGACAGCCTCGCGGGCCCGCGCCGTGAGCCTGGCGCGAGCCGCAGCCGGGCGCTCGAGCCCTCGCGCGCGCGGGTGGCGATGACCGCCCGCAGCCTGGCGCGGCGGCGGATCCTGGTCCGGCTGGCCCGCTGGCTGCTGCCGCTCGCCGCCCTGGCCCTGCTGGCGGCGGTGGCGCTCTGGCCGGAATTCGAGGGCGCCGAGGATCGGGGCCGCCTCGCCTTCCGCCGCGCGGCGCAGACCAGCGCCGAGGCGATGCGCATCTCCAATGCCCGCTATCAGGGGCTGGACGAGCAGAACCGCCCCTACAACGTGACCGCCGACACGGCGGTGCAGCAGGAGCAGACCGAGCTGATCGACCTGACCCGGCCGCGCGCCGACCTGCTCATGAACGATGGCGCCTGGGTGTTGCTGGAATCCCGCGAGGGCCGCTACGACAAGGCACGCAACATGCTGGACCTGAACGGTGACGTCACTCTCTGGCACGACGACGGCAGCACCTTGAGAACCGCGGCGGCGACGATCGACATCGGCGCCGGCAGCGCCGCGGGCGACCGCCCGGTGGCCGCCCAGGGGCCCTTCGGCACGCTGGTCAGCGAAGGCTTCCGCCTGCGCGACCGGGGGCAGGTGGTGCTCTTCACCGGCCAGGCCAGGGCGGTGCTGGAGGGCGGCCGGTGATGCGCCCCCTCCCCCGCTTCGCCGCCGCCCTGGTGCTGGGGGCGATGCTGGCCGGGGCCGCCGCGCCGGGGGCCGCGCGGGCCCAGTCGCTCGACCTGACCCAGGGCGGGCCGGTCGAGGTGACCGCCAGCAATGGCATCGAGTGGCGGCAGCAGGAGCAGGTGGTGATCGCGCGGGGCAATGCCCGCGCGGTGCGCGCCGGCGTGACCGTCACCGCCGATCGGCTGATCGCCCGCTACAGGCCCCGCGCCGGCCAGGCGGGAGCGACCGGCCCGGCCGCCGCGCCCGCCGCGCCGCCGGCGGCCGGCGAGACGCCGATGTCCGGCGGCGAGATCTGGCGCCTGGAGGCGGAGGGCAATGTCCGCATCGACAGCGCCACCGACCATGCCGAGGGCGACCGCGCCATCTATGACCTGGACCAGGCCGTGCTGGTCATGACCGGGCAGGCGCTGAAGCTGACCACGCCGAACGAGGTGCTGACCTCGCGCGACAGCATGGAATACTGGCCGCAGCGCCGCATGGCCGTGGCCCGCGGCGCCGCCGTGGTGGTGACGCAGGACCAGCGGCGCATCGCCGCCGACACGCTGGTCGGCTACTTCCAGGAGCAGGGCGCGGCCGCGCAGCCGGCACGGCCGGCGGCCCAGCCCGGTCAGCCGGGCCAGGGCAGCCAGCTCGAGCGCGTCGAGGCCTTCGGCAATGTCGAGATCCGCACGCCCCAGGAGGTGGTCCGGGGGGATCGCGGCGTCTATTCGGAACTGACCGGCATGGCCCGCCTGCTCGGCAGCGTGCGGATCACCCGGGGCGACAACCAGCTGAACGGCCAGGAGGCCATCGTGAACATGCGCACCGGCGTCGCGCGGCTGGTCTCGACGCCGGGCCAGCGGGTCAGGGGCCTGATCATCCCGCAGCAGGGCCAGGAGGCGCTGCAGCCCCAGGGGCAGCCCCAGGGGCAGCCGCAAGGGCAATCCCAGGGCCAGGGGGGGCGCGGCCGGTGAGCGCCTCGCTCAAGGTGATCCCCGGCCAGGGCGGGCTGGTCGCGAAGGATCTCGGCAAGCGCTACAAGAAGCGCCCCGTGGTGCGCGGCGTCTCGCTCGGCGTGCGGCGTGGCGAGGCGGTCGGGCTGCTCGGCCCGAACGGCGCCGGCAAGACCACCACCTTCTACATGATCACCGGCCTGGTTCGCCCCGACCAGGGCCAGGTCTTCATGGACGGGCACGACGTCACCCTGATGCCGATGTACCGCCGCGCGCGGATGGGCCTGGGCTACCTGCCCCAGGAAGCATCGATCTTCCGGGGCCTGTCGCTCGAGGACAATATCCGCGCCGCGCTGGAGGTGGTCGAGCCGCAGCGCGACCGGCGCGAGCAGATGCTCGACGCCCTGCTGGCGGAGTTCGGCATCGCGCACCTGCGCCGCTCCCCGGCGCTGGCGCTCTCGGGCGGCGAGCGGCGGCGCTGCGAGATCGCGCGCGCCCTGGCCACCCACCCCGCCTACATCCTGCTCGACGAGCCGCTGGCCGGCATCGACCCGATCGCGGTGGGCGAGATCCGGGACCTGGTGAAGCACCTGAAGGACCGCGGCATCGGTGTGCTGATCACCGATCACAACGTGCGCGAGACGCTCGAGATCATCGACCGGGCCTACATCCTGCACGATGGGCAGGTCCTGATGGAAGGCACGCCGCAGGACATCGTCGCCAACGAGGACGTGCGGCGCGTCTATCTCGGCGACCGGTTCAGCCTCTGACCATGTCGCCCCGCCGGCCGCGCCCGCCCGCCGCCCCGCCTCCGGCCCGGCCGATTCCGGGCTGAGCCATGGCCATCGGCCCGCGGCTGGACCTCCGCCACACCCAGTCCCTGGTGATGACGCCGCAGTTGCGGCAGGCCATCAAGCTTCTGCAATCCTCCAACATGGAGGTCATCGCCTTCGTCGAGGAGGAGCTGGAGCGCAACCCGCTGCTGGAGCGCGACGAGCGCCCCACGCCAGAGGATGCGCAGACCGCGCGCGAACCCGCCGCCGCGCCGCCGCCGGCGGACAGTTTCGAGACCGTGGCGGCCGCCACCCTGCCCGGCGAGGCCGAGGCGCCGCTCGACATCCGCGACTGGTCGAACGTCTATGACAGCGATCCGCCGGCGCGCGGCGGCCGCGCCGATTTCGACGAGGATCCGCGCGGCATCGACGAACTGGCGGTGGAGCGGCGCCGCAGCCTGCGCGAGGAGCTGGGCGAGCAGGCGCGCCTCGCCTTCGATGAGCCGCAGGACCGCAGGATCGCGGCGCAGCTCATCGCCCTGCTGCATCCCTCCGGCCGGCTGCTGGCGGAGGATGCCGCCATCGCCGCCGCGCTGGGCGCCGAGCCGGCGCGCGTCGCGGCCATCCGCGCCCGCATGCAGCGCTTCGAGCCGACCGGCATGTTCTGCCGCTCGCTCGGCGAATGCCTGGGCGTGCAGCTGGCCGAGCGCAACCGCCTCGATCCCGCCATGGCCGCCCTGCTCGAGCATCTCGACCTGCTGGCGCAGCGTGACATGCGCGGCCTGATGCGGCTCTGCGGCGTCGATGCCGAGGATCTCGCGGAGATGGTGGCCGAGATCCGGCAGCTCGACCCGAAGCCCGGCGCCGGCTTCGACGACGACCCGCCGCCGGTGGTGGTGCCCGACGTGCTGATGCGCCCGGCACAGGGCGCGCCCGGCGCGGCGGCGGACGCCGAATGGGTGCTCGAGCTGAACCCGGAGACGCTGCCGCGCCTGCTGGTCAACCGCGGCTTCCACGCGCGTGCCCAGGTGGGCGCGACGCGCGAGGAGCGCGCCTTCCTGTCGGAGAAGTTCCAGGCGGCCAACTGGCTGGTGAAGAGCCTGGAGCAGCGCGCCAACACCATCCTGAAGGTGGCGGCGGAGATCGTGCGCCGGCAGGACGCCTTCTTCCGCCTGGGCGTCGCGCATCTGCGCCCCCTGATCCTGCGTGACGTGGCCGAGGCGGTGGAGATGCACGAATCCACCGTCAGCCGCGTCACGGCCAACAAATACATCGCAACCCCGCGCGGCAATTTCGAGTTGAAGTACTTCTTCACCACCGCGATCGGCGGCATGGCGGGCGAAACTTTCAGCGCCGAGGCCATCCGTTATCGCATCCGGGCCATGGTATCGGCCGAGACGGCTGACAATATCCTCAGTGACGACGCGATCGTCGCCACGCTGCGCGGAGAAGGAGTGGACATCGCCCGCCGGACGGTGGCCAAATATCGCGAAGCGTTGCGCATTCCGTCGTCTGTGCAGCGCAAAAGGGAGAAGGCCGGCATGGTCTTCTCTCAAAACGGGAGAGGGCCGGCCCGGTCCGCCCCGGAGCGGGCGTGACCCGCCCGCGCCGCCGCCCTCCGGGACGGCCCCTTCCCCATGCAAGAAGGAGGGGTTAGCCCACCATGCATATCGTAGTGGCAGGGAAGCAGGTCGAAACCGGGGATGCCCTGAAGGTCCATGTGGCCGAGGGGCTCCAGACCGTCACCAGAAAATACTTCGACCATGCTCTGGAAGCGCATGTGACCTTTGGCAAGAATCGCGCTTTCTTCACCTGTGCGATCGATATCCACGCCGGGCGCGGGCTGTCCCTGCGCGGCGAGGGTGAGGGCGCCGATGCCCACCGTGCCTTCGATGAAGCGGCGGCGCATATCGCCAAGCGGCTGCGCCGCTACCGCCGCCGGATGAACGAGCATTCCCGCCATCTCGCGGATGAACGCCTGCCGGTCACGGCCGAGACGGCCCGCCAGGTCGTGCTGGCGCAGCCGGTGGAGGAGCCGGAGGAGCCGATCGACGCCGCCGTGCTGCTGGACGGGCTCGATGGGGAGGCCGAGGGCGAGCCGGAGGCCCTGCGCGCCGCCAGCCCCCAGGCCAATGGTCATGACGGGCAGGACCACGGCGCCATCATCGCCGAGACGCCCACCGAGATCGCGCGGCTGACCGTCAGCGAGGCGGTGATGCGCCTCGATCTCGGCCAGATGCCGGTGATGATGTTCCGCAACCGCGCCAGCGGCCAGTTGAACGTCGTCTATCGCCGGCAGGACGGCCATGTCGGCTGGATCGACCCCACCTCGACCGCCTGAACGGACGAAGCGGCGGTCCGGGTCGCGCCCCGGATCGCCGCGCCGCCGCTCAGCGGCACATCAGGACGGGGATGTCCGCGTTCTCCAGCACATGCCGCGTCACCCCGCCCAGGATCAGCTGGCGCAGGCGGGAGTGGCTGTAGGCCCCCATGCAGAGCAGGTCGGCATTGAAGTCGCGCGCCGCGCCCAGCAGGCCGGCGCCGACCTCGCGCGTCTGCGGCTTGAAGGGCTCGGCCTCGGCGGTGATGTTGTGCCATCGCAGATAGGCCTGGAGGCCTTCCGCCGTCGGGCCGCGCCGCTGGTAGTCATCGCTGTAGAGGATGCGCACCGCCTCGGCATGGTGCAGCCAGGGCAGCGCCGCCGCCACCGCGGCCGCGCTCTCCGCCGTGCCGTTCCAGGCGCAGCAGACGCGGGTGCCGATGCTGGTGGGCGCCTGGCGCGGCGCGATCAGCACCGGCCGGCCGGAATCGAAGAGCACCGCATGCAGCGCGTCGGAGGAGGAGACATCCTCATCCGCCTCGGGATGCGGGACCACCGCCATGTCGTAGAGGCGCGACTGCTGGGCGACGATGTCCTCCTCGCGGCCGGCGATGGATTCGAAGGAGAGCGTCGGGCCATCGGCCTTCAGCGCGCTCTCGGCCGAGAGCGCGATGGTGACGTCGCGGCCCTGCACGAACTTCTCGAACAGCGCGCGGACCCGGCCGGCGCGCTCGCCGCTCTCCCGCTCGGTCGCGGCCATCATCTCCTCGATCATGGCGCCCGAGAGCCCCTCACCCGCCAGGGGCGCGACGTCGCGGGCATCGACGCGGACATGCAGGCAATGCACATGCGCGTTCCACATGCGCGCCACCATCAGGGCGGTGCTCAGCGCCGCCTCACCGGCGGCGGTTCCCGTCAGCGGCAGCAGCAGCCGGCGATAGGCCATGGAAGGATCTCCTTCAGTCCAGGCCCCCGGAGGCCGGGGGACGTGCAGAATAGCACGGACGCCGCGCCAAGTCCCCGCTCGCGCGCGGCGGGCGCCGGAGGCCGATCCGGCCCGGATGGCTCAGAACAGCGGCGGCAGCACCACCTCGCCGCCACCGGCCGCGACCCTGGTCCAGTCGAGCGGCCCGGGGTCCCGGCGCGCGGCGCGCTCCAGCACCGCCAGGTCGGCATCCGAGGCATCGCCGCGCCGCGCCGCCACGCGCGCCCGCAGCACCGGCAGCGGGGCCTCGAGCCAGATCCCGCGGAAGGGCACCCCGGCCCGCACCGCCGCCGCCGCGATGCCGGCCCGCAGCGCCGGGTCGAGGAAGGCGGCATCGGCGATCACCGCGTGCCCGGCGCGCGCCGCCGTCTCGGCCGCGGCGAAAAGCTCGTCATGGACGGCGGCGCTGACCTCCGGCGCATAGGCCCCGGGCGGCAGCCGGACCTCGGGCGCGACACCATGGCGCCGCTTGCGGATCTCGTCGCTGCGCAGGATCAGCGCGCCGGGCATGGCCCCGAGGTCCGGCGCCACGCGCCGCGCCAGATGCGACTTGCCGCTGCCCGGCAGGCCGCCGATCGCCAGGATCCCGCCGGGCGCCGGGCGCAGCGCCGCCTGGGCCAGGTCCAGCAGGCCGAGACCCTCGCCGAGCCGCCCGCCCCCGGCCGCCGCCTGGACATGGGCGCGGATCATCGCCCGCATCGAGATCCAGAAGGGAAGCCCCGCCACCAGGCCGGCATCGCCGCGGCGCGCGACGTAGCGGTTGAGCACGCGGTTGGCGGCGCCCGCCCCCAGCCGGAAGCCCAGGTCCATCAGCAGGAAGGCCAGGTCGTAGCCGGTGTCGATGGTGGCCAGGACCTCGTCGAACTCCAGCGCGTCGAAGGCCGCCGGCCGCCCCCGCCAGAGCAGCAGGTTGCCGAGATGCAGGTCGCCATGGCAGCGCCGCACCGCGCCGGCGGCGGCGCGGGCCGCCAGCGCCGGGGCGCGCCGTGCCAGCTCGGTCCGCGCGGCGGCCTCCCAGGCGGCGACGCGCTCCGGCGGCAGTCCGGCCGCCCGGGCCGCCGCCACGTTGCCGTCGAGCACCGCCGCCATCCGCCCCGGCGAATCCCATCCCGCGACCGGCGGCAGGGCGGCGTGCAGCGCGGCCACCGCATCGCCCAGCGCGTCCTGCAGGGCGTCATCGAGCCCGCCCCGCCGCGCCACGGCGTCGAGGAAATCCCCTGACGGCACCGGCGCCATCTCCACCACCCAGTCCACCACCTCCCCCTCGTCCGGGGCGCCGCCCAGGACGAGGCCGCCGGCCCGCCGCACCACCGGCAGCACGGCACGGTAGAGGCCGGGCGCCGCGGCGGCGTTCAGCTCCAGCTCGCGGCGGCAGAAGCACTCGCGCGCGGCCAGCGGCGTGAAGTCGAGGAAGCCGAGCGAGACCGCCTTCTTGAGCTTCAGCACCCGGTCGCGGCCGATGAAGACGGCGGAGATATGCGTCTCCAGCGGCGCGGCGCCGGTCAGGCGGGAGAGCTGCGCCATCACCTCGCGCTGCGGGAAGGGGATGCTCATCGGCCAGGTCTCACGGGGCGCGCGCGGCGGCCGGACGCCGGCTCAGGGCGCCAGGATCTCGACCCGCCAGCCGCCCTCCGGCCGGGCCTGGAAGACGCGACGGTCGTGCAGGCGGAAGGGCTGGTCGTGCCAGAATTCGATGCGCGTGGGGATGACCCGGAAGCCGCCCCAGTAGGGCGGCCGGGGGATTTCCTCCCCGGGGTAACGGGCCTCGGCCTCGCGCAACCCGGCCTCCAGCTCCTCGCGGCCGGAGAGCGGGCGCGACTGCCGCGAGGCCCAGGCGCCGAGGCGGGAGATGCGGGCGCGGGAGGCGTAGTACTCGTCCGATTCCGCCTCGCCGGTGTGCTCCACCCGCCCCTCCACCCGCACCTGCCGGCGCAGCGACTTCCAGTGGAACAGCAGTGCGGCGTGGGGATTGGCCGCCAGCTCGACACCCTTGCGGCTCTCGCGGTTGGTGAAGAAAACGAAGCCGCGGGCATCGAGGCCCTTCAGCAGCACCATGCGGGCGGAGGGCAGGCCATCCGGCGTGGCGGTGGCCAGCGTCATGGCATTGGGATCGTTCGGCTCGGCCGCCCTCGCTTCGTCCAGCCAGGCGGCGAAAACCGCGAAGGGATCGGCCGCGGGATCGGTGAACGAAACGGATACGGACATGCGGCTCCCCCTTGCCCAGGCCTCGGGGGTGTGCCACCAGGGCCAGACCCTTGCAACGGGGGATGCCCCCACTCCCGCAGCCCTGCCCTGCAACCCCGATCGAAGCGGTCCTGCCCCAGATGGAATCTGCCGCCCCTCAAGCGACTCCTGCCAACGGCCCTCCCCAGGGCCAGCTGATGTCCGGCAAGCGCGGCCTGATCATGGGCGTGGCGAACGACAAGTCCATCGCCTGGGGCATCGCCCGCGCCGTGGCGGCACAGGGCGCCGAGCTGGCCTTCACCTATCAGGGCGAGGCGCTGGAGAAGCGCGTCCGCCCCCTGGCCGCCAGTGTCGGCAGCGACCTCGTCCTGCCCTGCGACGTGGCGGATGATGCGAATATCGACGCCGCCTTCGCCGCGATCGAGGCGCGCTGGGGCCGGCTCGACTTCCTGGTCCACGCCATCGGCTTCGCCGACAAGCAGTTCCTGCGCGGCCGCTACATGGACACGCCGCGCGACGCCTTCCTGCAGGCGCTGGACATCTCCTGCTATTCCTTCGTCTCGGTCAGCCGCCGTGCCGCGGCGCTGATGGCGGAAGGCGGCAGCCTGCTCACCCTCACCTATCTCGGTGCCGAGCGGGTGACGCCGCATTACAACGTCATGGGCGTGGCCAAGGCGGCGCTGGAGGCCAGCGTGCGCTACATGGCGGTCGATGTCGGGGGCCGGGGCATCCGGGTGAACGCCATCTCCGCCGGACCGATCAAGACCCTGGCGGCGAGCGGGATCGGCGATTTCCGCTACATCCTGAAATGGAACCAGTACAACGCGCCGCTGAAGCGCAACACGACGATCGAGGATGTCGGCGGCGCCGGCGTCTACCTGCTGTCCGATCTCGGCGCCGGCGTCACCGGCGAGGTGCTGCATGTCGACAGCGGCTATCACGTGGTCGGCATGAAGGCCGAGGACGCGCCCGACATCACCGTCGCCTGAGGGAACGCGGCACGCCAACCCTTCGCGGCCCGAACCGTTGACCCTCCCGGAGGGCGGCCAGCCGGCCGCCGCAGCACCAGGAGAAGCCGATGGACCGGAAGAAGCCCGATCCCGCGCCGCCCGAGCCCGCCAGCGGCAGCGTCGAGAACCCGATCCCGCCGGGCGAGGCGCAACCCGGCGACGCCAATGAGCTGGGCTCCAACCTGGGCGGTCCCGTGGACGTCTTTCCCGGCAAGCCGCGCAAGCCTCGGCAATCGGGCGAGTAGGGCCGCGCGGGGCGGACCCTCCGCCACCGTCTGAGCGGCGGCATCTTCTCGGCCGGGTCCCGATCCCGCATAACCGGCGGCTTCCCGCCAACTGCCGGTGTCCCTACCCATGTCGCACAACAGCTTCGGCCATCTCTTCCGCGTCACGAGCTGGGGCGAGAGCCATGGTCCGGCGATCGGCGGCGTGGTGGATGGCTGCCCGCCCGGCCTGCCGCTGAGCGAGGCCGATATCCAGCCCTTCCTCGACCGCCGCCGCCCCGGCCAGTCGAAGTTCGTCACCCAGCGGCAGGAGGCGGATCAGGTCCGCATTCTCTCCGGCGTCTTCGAGGGGCTGACCACCGGCACGCCGATCAGCCTGCTGATCGAGAACACCGATCAGCGCAGCAAGGATTACGGCGAGATCCGCGACCGCTTCCGGCCGGGCCATGCCGACCTCGCCTACCACCTCAAATACGGCGTGCGGGACTATCGCGGCGGCGGCCGCGCCTCGGCGCGGGAGACGGCGGTGCGCGTCGCCGCCGGGGCCATCGCCCGCAAGGTGCTGGGGTCCGGAGTGAGCATCCGGGGCGCGTTGGTGGGCCTGGGGCCGCTCGGCATCGACCGCGCCCGCTTCGACTGGGCCGAGGTCGGGCGCAACCCCTTCTTCTGCCCCGATCCGGCCGCCGTGCCCCTGTGGGAGGAGAAGCTCTCCGCCGTCCGCAAGGCCGGCAGCAGCCTGGGCGCGATGATCGAGGTGGTGGCCGAGGGGCTGCCGCCGGGCCTCGGCGCGCCGCTCTACGGCAAGCTCGATGCCGAGATCGCGGCGGCGCTGATGAGCATCAACGCGGTGAAGGGCGTCGAGATCGGCGAGGGCTTCGCCAGCGCCGCGCTGGATGGCGAGGCGAATGCGGACGAGATGCGCATGGGCGCGGACGGCGAGGTGGCGTTTCTCTCCAACCATGCCGGCGGCATCCTGGGCGGCATTTCCACCGGCCAGCCCGTCGTCGCCCGCTTCGCCGTCAAGCCGACCTCGTCGATCCTGACGCCGCGCCGCTCGGTGGACCGGTTCGGGGAGGAGGTGGAGGTGCTGACGAAGGGCCGGCACGATCCCTGCGTCGGCATCCGCGCCGTGCCGGTGGGCGAGGCCATGCTGGCCTGCGTCCTGGCCGACCACCTGCTGCGCCACCGCGCGCAGAATCCCGACGCGCCCGGCCGCCCCCGCCTGCCGCGCAACTAGGGCGGGCTCCTCCCGGCGCCACCCGGGCCCGCCGCTCACAATCGCGTGCGCGGGGCGGCCGGCGGTCTGCTCCCTGTCCTCCGGGTGCCGTCCGGGACGTTACCATCCGGCCAGATCAACAGACCGGAATCCCATCGATGCCGCTTGCCGCCGCCCTGACCGACGCGGTGATCGCCGAGGCGGGCCAGCATCCGGAGGCGACCGCCGCCGAACTCTGCCGGGATCTGCGGGACCTGGCTGGCGCCGAACACTGGTCCCGACGCATGGCGGATCTGGCCGGGCTGGCCCGCCCGCGCTCCTGGACGGCCCGCGCGGCGCAGCGACGGCACGCGCTGGAACTGCTCCTGGACCGTCTCTCCGGCCCCGGTGAGGCCCCCGCTCCGAACCAGGCGGAGCAGGCGGTCCTCGCCCTGGCACGCGAGGCGGTGCGGCTGGCCGACAGCCTGCCCAGGGCCGCGCGGGGCCGCCTGCGCGACCGGCTGCTGGCCGGCCTGGCCGGCGAGGCCACGCTGATCCCCCTGTTCCACCTGCTGCGC
The DNA here is from genome assembly GCF_049340465.1 of Pseudoroseomonas sp. WGS1072. Taxonomy (NCBI): domain Bacteria; kingdom Pseudomonadati; phylum Pseudomonadota; class Alphaproteobacteria; order Acetobacterales; family Acetobacteraceae; genus Pseudoroseomonas; species Pseudoroseomonas sp. WGS1072. Next base: position 1,059,579 of record NZ_JBMPSU010000001.1, read on the forward strand.
GAGGCGGGGCGGCAGCGCGCGCGCGGCTTCGAGGTGCGCTTCTCCGGCCTGATCGACGGGACGCCGCACGACCTGCTGCTGCGGCGTGACGGCGCCGAGGCGGAACTCGCCTGCCTCACCCTCTCGGCCGAGGCCGGGCAGCCGGTGCAGCATGGCCATTGGTGCGCCCTGATGGACGGCATCAACCCGGACCTGCAGACCTGGCTGGCGGCGCATCCCGGCCGCTACCTGCTGAAGATGACCCTGCCCTCGGGGCTGCGCGGGCCGGAGGACGTGGCCGGCCTGCAGCGGCAGGTCAGCGCCCTGCTGGCGGCGCAGAAACGGCAGGACCATTCCGAAGCGGCGGTGCTGAAGCTCGACCCGCTGGTCCTGGCCGGCGCCCGGGCCAGCGCGCAGGGGCTGCCGGAGCGGCTGCGCAGCCTCTTCGGCCCGGAGGCGCATCTGGCCGTCACCGCCGATCCCGGCGGCGGCAGCGTCTTCGTCATGGCCGCCCGGGCGGGGCAGGAGGACGGCGTGGCCGCCGCCGCCGCCGCCGCCCTGGAGCGTGCCGTGGCCGAGCGGCTGGAAGGCCGCCGCCCGGGCATCCTGGCGCTCTTCCTGGACGATATCGAGCGGCATCGCTGGCTGGAGCTGCGGCAGAGCCTGGCGCTGGAGAGCGCGGTCCGGCGGATCTTCACCCGGCCCGATGTCAGCGCCCGCCTGGTCGCCGCCAGTTGCGCCACCCGGATGGAGCTGTTCGGGCCGTCGCGGCCGGATGAGGAGGATGAGGGGGAACTCCGCTTCCGCAACCCGGCGCATCTCGCCGCCCGCTGCGAGGCGCTGCTGCCGGCCATCCGCTCCACCGTCTAGAATTCCGTCGATTCCTCACCCAGCTGACAGCATCGTGAGCGCCGCCGCGGGCCGCGCGGAAAAGTTTTGTCGCAGTGCTGACACTTTTGGAGGCATGCTGCGTTGCAGAAGTCCCGTAACAGCCGCGCCCCAGGATCAAGGCCCGATGTCGGAACGTGACATGGATGCCAAGCTGGCGGAGCTTGACCGCCTGCTGAACGACCCCGAGGTCCAGATGGACCCGCATCGGGTATGGTCGCTGTTGCAGGAGATTTCCGGCGCGCAGAAGGGCAAGACCGCCCGGGCCGCGGCCTAGAGCAGATCCCGATCCGGTGGAATCACCGGAGCGGGCGAAGATGCTCGCAGAGACAAATGGCCGAATCGTTTGCCGTGAGCCGGTGCGAACGGCAGACGCTCGAGAAGGGCAGCGCAGGACGCGGCCTCACGCGTCCCGGCGCGCCGCGATCAGGAACTCACGGTTTCCCTCCGGGCCCAGGATGGGACTCGGCTCCACGCCCAGTACCCGCCAGCCCGGCAGGCCCTCCCACCAGCCCCGTACCCGGTCGCAGACCTCCTGGTGCACCGCCGGGTCCCGCACCACGCCGCCTTTGCCGACCTTCTCCGGCCCGGCCTCGAACTGCGGCTTGATCAGCGCCACCGCCCAGGCCTCCGGCGCCGCCAGGCCGAGCGCCGCCGGCAGCACGGTGGACAGGCCGATGAAGCTGGCGTCGCAGACCACGATTCCCGGCGCCTCCGGCACCAGCCCGGCGTCGAGTCGCCGGGCATTGGTCTTCTCCAGCACCACGACGCGCGGGTCGCTGCGCAGCTTCCAGGCCAGCTGGCCGTGCCCGACATCGACCGCGTAGACCCGTGCCGCGCCGCCCTGCAGCAGCACGTCCGTGAAGCCGCCGGTCGAGGCGCCGACATCGACCGCGACGCGCCCGGCGGGGTCGAGCGCGAAATGGGACAGGGCATGGGCCAGCTTCATGCCGCCGCGGCTGACCCAGGGGTGCTCCTGCCCCTTCACCTCCAGCGGCGTGTCCTCCGCCACCGGCTGGCCCGGCTTGTCGATCCGCCGCGTCTGCGAGAACACCTTGCCCGCCATGATCAGCGCCTGCGCCCGGGCGCGCGATTCGACCAGCCCGCGCTCGACCAGGGCGACGTCGGCTCGCTGCTTCGGCATGATGGCTTCCTCTCCTGGCCGGCGCGCGCCCGGCCGCGGCGCGCTTCCGGGAATCTCCGGCGGAGGGGGTTTCCGACGGGACGGCGCGTCAGGCAAGCTTCACCTCGCGAAACTGCCATTGGGCGATCCGGCGGATGCTCCATAGTGTCCCCGGGCGTCGCTGCCCGTCAGGACCGCCCACCGGAACGCCCCTTGGGACGCCTACTGGGAACGCCCACTGGGGACGCCCACTGGGGACGCCTACTGGGGACGCCTACTGGGGACGAAGGATACCGCATGCGTGTCTTGCTGGCCCAACCGAGAGGATTCTGCGCGGGGGTCGTCCGCGCCATCGACATTGTCGAGCGCGCGCTGGAGCGCTTCGGGGCGCCGGTCTATGTGCGGCATGAGATCGTGCACAACCGGCACGTGGTCGAGGACCTGCGGCGCAAGGGCGCGGTCTTCGTGGACAGCCTCGACGCGGTGCCGGACGGCGCCGTCACCATCTTCAGCGCCCATGGCGTCGCCCGTTCGGTCACCGCGGCGGCGGCGGCGCGCGGCCTGCCGGTGCTGGACGCGACCTGCCCGCTGGTCGCCAAGGTGCATGTCCAGGCGCGGCGCTACCTGGCCCTGGGGCGGGTGGTCGTGCTGATCGGCCATGCCGGCCATGCCGAGGTGGAGGGCACGCTCGGGCAGGCCGGGGCGGGGGAGCGCATCCACCTGGTGCAGGACGCCGGCGAGGCGGCGCGGCTCGATCTGCCGCGCGACACGCCGCTCGCCTATGTTACCCAGACTACGCTGAGCGTCGATGACACGCGCGGCATCATCGAGGTGCTCGCCGCCCGCTTCCCGCGGCTGGAAGGCCCGGACGTGAGCGACATCTGCTATGCCACGCAGCATCGGCAGAGCGCGGTCCGGGATCTCTGCCGCGAGATCGACCTGCTGCTGGTCGTCGGCAGCCCGAGCAGTTCCAATTCCAACCGGCTGCGCGAGATCGGCCTGGAGCTGGGCCTGCCCAGCCACCTCCTGCCCGACGGCGCGGCGCTCGACCCGGCCTGGCTGGAGGGCGTGGCGACGGTGGGGCTGACCGCTGGCGCCTCGGCGCCGGAGGCGCAGGTGCTGGATGTGCTGGACGCGTTGCGCCGCCATGTCGAGGTTGAAGTCGTGCCGATGTCTGGTATCCGTGAGGATGTCGAGTTCCGTCTGCCCTCCGCGTTGCGGAAGCCGGCTGGGGCGGCGCCGGGACGGTCGGCCCCGCCCGTGACCGGTCCGCCCGTGACCGGCCCGCGGGTCCGGCCGGACGTCCGGTGAGCCGGACGGGCCGGCAGGACACTGAAATCAGCCCCTGGCGTCCCGGCCTGCCAATCGCCGGTTCGCGCCGAAGGAGAGAGTCTTTGGGAATTCCACTGCGTCAGGCCGCCCGGATCGGCACCTACCTGATGCGCCAGCACCTCTCGGGCCGCAGGCGCTACCCGCTGGTGCTGATGCTGGAGCCGCTGTTCCGCTGCAACCTCGCCTGTGCCGGCTGCGGCAAGATCGACTATCCGGCCGAGATCCTGAACCAGCGCCTCTCCTACGAGGACTGCATGCAGGCGATCGACGAATGCGGCGCGCCCGTCGTCTCCATCGCCGGCGGCGAGCCGCTGCTGCACAAGGAGATGCCGCAGATCGTGCGCGGCTTCCTGGAGCGGAAGAAGTTCGTCATCCTGTGCACCAACGCGCTGCTGCTGGCCAAGAAGATCGACGACTACGAGCCCAGCGAGGCCTTCACCTGGTCCATCCACCTGGATGGCAACGAGGCGATGCACGACAAGTCGGTCTGCCAGGCGGGCGTCTACGACAAGGCCGTGGAAGCGATCCGGCTGGCGAAGTCGAAGGGCTTCCAGGTCAGCATCAACTGCACGCTCTTCAACGACGCCGACCCGGCCGAGACGGCTGCCTTCTTCGACGAGATGACGGCGCTGGGGCTGAACGGCATCACCGTCTCGCCCGGCTACGCCTATGAGCGCGCGCCGGACCAGCAGCACTTCCTGAACCGGCAGAAGACCAAGGAGCTGTTCCGCGGCATCCTGGCGCGCGGCCGCGGCGGCAAGGCCTGGCCCTTCACCCAGTCGCGCATGTTCCTGAACTTCCTGGCCGGCAACGAGAGCTACCACTGCACGCCCTGGGGCAACCCGACGCGCACCGTCTTCGGCTGGCAGAAGCCCTGCTACCTGCTGGGCGAGGGCTATGCCGCGACCTTCCGGGAGCTGATGGAGGACACGGCCTGGGACAGGTACGGCGTCGGCAACTACGAGAAATGCGCCGACTGCATGGTCCATTCCGGCTTCGAGGCCTCGGCGGTCAAGCACATGGTGACCAATCCGGTGAAGGCGCTGGCGGTGACGCTGGGCGGCATCCGCACCGAGGGGCCGATGGCGGCCGACATCCCGATCGACCACCAGCGCCCGGCCGAATACGTCTTCTCCGGCCATGTCGAGCGCAAGCTGGCCGAGATCCGCACCACGCGGCCGGCGGCGGGCGGCAACCGCCCGCGCGTCACGCGCCGCGCCGCCTCAGGGGATGCCTCAGGGGCTGGGGAAGCCGGCGGCGAGGCCGGCGCCGGCCCGGCGGTGGCCGCGCAGTAGCGCGCGGAAGGCGCGCTCCGCCTCCCAGCCGGTGCGGATCAGCGCCGGCAGCTGCCACGGCGCGGCGGCGAGGGCGCGCAGCACAGCCGGCAGGTCGGTCCCGCCATCCGGCCGCATCCCGACCCGCGCCGCCGGCGGCAGGCTCCGCCCGGCCGCGTCCGACACCACCCGCGCCACCGCCAGCGGCAGGCCATGTCGCGCCGCGACCCGCGCCGCGACATGCGATTCCATGTCCACCGCCAGCGCGCCGGTCGCCGCATGCAGCGCGGCCTTCTCCGCCGCCTCGGCCACCATGGCGTCCCGCCCCAGCACCATCCCCGCCACCGCCCCGGGCAGCCGGCCCAGCAGCCGGTCGGCCCAGGCGGGGTCGGTCCCCGTCTCCCGCGCCGCCTCGCGCACCGCCCGGCCCACCACCCAGTCGCCCGGCGCCAGACCCGGCGCCAGCGCGCCGGCGATGCCGATGCTGATGACGCCGCCCGCCGCCGCCGCCCCGCGTTCCGCCGCCGCCTCCAGTGCCACCGCGTCGCCGCCGCCGGTCAGGACGAGGTGGCCGGGCGCCGCCAGGATGCGCGCCTCACGCCGCAGGCCGGTGAGGATGAGCAGGGTCATGGCGGTCAGGGATGCGCGGGCGCGCCCCTACATGCCCTGCGCCACGCGCCGCGTGTTGCTGCCGCGCAGGTTGCGGTAGCGCGCCAGGGCCCAGAGGGGGAAGAACTTCGGGTAGCCGTGGTAGCGCAGGTAGAAGACCCGCGGAAAGCCGCCGCCGGTGTAGCTCTCCTCCGGCCAGAGCCCGCCGGCGTCGCGGTTCCGCTGCAGCCAGCCGATGCCGCGCGCCACCGCCGGATCGTCCACCCGCCCCGCCGCCATCAGGCCCAGCAGGGCCCAGGCCGTCTGCGAGGCCGCCGAGGGCGCCGGCTCGTAGCCCCGATAGTCCAGCCTGTAGCTGCGGCAATCCTCGCCCCAGCCGCCATCCGGATTCTGGATGGCGGCCAGCCAGTCCGCCGCGCGCCGCACGGGCGCGGCCTCCGGCGCCAGGCCGGCGGCGTTCAGGGCGCAGAGCGCCGACCAGGTGCCGTAGATGTAGTTCACGCCCCAGCGCCCGAACCAGCTGCCATCCGCCTCCTGCTCGCCCTCCAGGCAGGCCAGGGCGGCGCGCATCCGCGGGCTGTCGGCCGGCTCGCCGAGTTGCGCCAGCATGCTGACGCAGCGGGCGGTGACATCGGCCGTGGGCGGGTCGAGCAGGGCGCCGTGGTCGGCGAAGGGGATGTTGTTCAGGTGGTGGTGCGTGTTGTCGGCATCGAAGGCGCCCCAGCCGCCATTGCGGCTCTGCAGCCCCGCCGTCCACTCGACGGCGCGCTCGATCGCCGTGTCATGCGCCGCCGTGCCGTCCCGCCGGCGGGCCCGGTCGAGCGCCATGACGACCACGGCGGTGTCGTCGAGGTCGGGATAATGGGCGTTGCGGTACTGGAAGGCCCAGCCGCCGGGCCGGACCCCCGGCCTCCGCTCGGCCCAGTCCCCCCTCACCTCCAGCTCCTGCAGCGGCTTCAGCCAGGCGAGGCCCCGCGTGGCGGCGGCCTCGGCGGCCGGGCCGCCGACCTCCATCAGCGCGTGGCTGGCCAGGGCGGTGTCCCAGACCGGCGAGACGCAGGGCTGGCAATAGGCCTCCTCCCCGCGGATCACGAGCAGCTTCTCGATGGCGCGGCGGGCGGTGGCGCGCTCGGGGTGCTCCGGCGGATAGCCCAGCGCGTCGTACATCATCACCGCGTTGGCCATGGCGGGGTAGATGGCGCCCAGCCCGTCCTCGCCGTTCAGTCGCTCGCGCACGAAGTCCAGGCAGCGGGCGATGGCCCGGCGGCGCAGCACCCGGGGCCAGAGCGGCTCGGCCGAGCGCAGCGCGCGGTCGAGCCCGTTGAAGAACAGCGCCCAGCCCCGGTGCTGGTGCTCCGCCACCCAGCGCCGCGCCGCCCGCCCCTCGGCGAAGAGCTCCGGCACATGCACGCCGCGGGGATTGCGCGCCTTCCGGCGCAGCGCCGCCAGCACCAGCAGCGGCGCGACGACGGTGCGCGCCCAGTAGGACATGCGCGAGAGGTGAACCGGGAACCAGCGTGGCGCCAGGATCAGCTCGACCGGCATGACCGGCACGCGCGACCACGGGATCTCGCCGTACTGCGCCAGCAGGATATGGGTGAAGACATTGCTGGCCCCGGCGCCCCCGGCGGCGAGGATCGCCGCGCGCGCGCGCGCCATGTGCGGCGCCTCCGGGCTGTCGCCGATCATCTTCAGGCAGAAATAGGCCTTCACCGAGGCGCTGACATCGAACGCCCCGCCATGGAACAGCGGCCAGCCGCCATCCTCGCCCTGGATGCGGCGAAGGTAGTTGCCGATGCGGCGCTCGAGATCACGATCCTCCGCCTCGCCGAGGTAGTGGCGCAGCAGGACGTACTCCGAGGGGATGGTGGCATCGGCCTCCAGCTCGAAGATCCAGTGGCCATCGGCGCGCTGCTGCCGCAGCAGGGCCTCCGCCGCGTCCTGGATCTCCGCCTCCAGCGCATCCGGCTCCCGGGCGGCGGCACATGCAAAGACGGCGTCGTTCATGGTGCCGCCATTCTCCGCCCCTGTGCGCCGCCGGGCAAGCGGCGAAGCCCACGCCTGGCGATCAAGCCCGGGTCATTCCGCACGCGTCACCGCATCAGCCAGCAGCGCGCCACCAGCGCGAGCAGGCGCGGCTTGCCGATGCGGACGCGGCGGCGCGGCGGCGCCCAGCCGGCGGCGCGCATGTCCCGCAGCAGGGCGCTGTAGACCGCCTGCATCAGCCGCGGCGCCAGCAGCCGGCCGCGCGGGCGGCCGCGCAGCAGCCGGTCGGCGGCGGCGAAATACGCTTCGGCGCGCCCGGCGAGGACGCGGCAAGCGGCCTCCACCCGGGCATCGGCGAGCACCGTGGCGGGGTCGTCCGACTCGATACCCGCCTGCCGCAGAAGCTCGGCCGGCAGGTAGAGGCGGCCGATGGCGGCGTCCTCGTCGAGGTCGCGCAGGATATTGGTGAGCTGCAGCGCCCGGCCGAGATCCCGCGCCAGGGCCAGGCCCGGCGCCTCCTCCATGCCGAAGACGCGGGTGGAGAGGCGGCCGACGGCGCTGGCCACGCGGTCGCAGTAGAGGTCGAGCGTGGCCTCGTCCGGGGCGCGGAGATCGGCCTCGACATCCATCGCCATGCCATCGATCACCGCCAGGAAGTCGGCCTGCCGCAGCCCGAAGTCGCGCACCGCCGGGGTCAGGAAGGCGGCGCGCCCCGCCGGCGCCCCTGCGTAGAGCGCCGCCAGATCGGCGCGCCAGCGGTCGAGCTCCCTGGCGCGGAGGGCGCGCGGGCGGGTGCCGTCATCGGCGATGTCGTCCACCTGCCGGCAGAAGGCGTAGATGGCGAACATCGCCTCGCGCTCGCGCCGGGGCATCAGCCGCATGGCGGCGTAGAAGGAGCTGCCGCTGACCTGGGCGCGCAACGCCTCGGCCTCCGGCACCGCCTGCAGCGGCAGGGCACCGCCCCCGGCGCTCATTCGGGCCGCGCCCGCGGGCCGGGGAGGGCGGGGCCCAGCCGCCGCGCCAGGCGCCCCGCCAGCACGCCGAGCGCGCCACGGGCGGCGAGGGCCGCGGCCTCGGCCTTGCGGTGATGCACCCGCTCGCCCAGCGGATCGCGCCGCCGCAGCCGCGCGGCCAGATCCTCCGCCAGGGTCTGGATGACACCCACCTCCAGCGCCAGCCGCCGGTCGGCGATGCCGGCGGCGAAGCCGCGCGCGCCGGCCAGCAGGCCCTGCGCGCGCTCCGCCAGCCCGGCGAGGGCCAGGCGCAGCGCCGGGCTGGCCTGGGCCAGCGCGAGATCCCCGACCGGCGCGCCCGCCGCCGCCAGGGCATCGGCCGGCAGGTAGACGCGGTCCAGCGTCCGGTAATCCTTGCCGCAATCCTGCAGGTGGTTGATGACCTGGAGCGCGGCGCAGAGCGCGTCGTTGGCCGGCCAGAGGTGGCGCGACTCGCCGTGCAGATCGAGCACGAAGCGCCCGACGGGCGCGGCGGACCAGCGGCAGTAGTCCATCAGCTCCGCCCAGTCCGCGTAGCGCCGCTGCGTCACGTCGCGGCGGAAGGCCACCAGCAGATCCAGCGCGTGCTGCGGGGAGAGGCCGCGCGGCGCCAGCGCCCGCCGCAGCGCCGCGCCCTCGGGGCTCGCGGCCTCCTCGCCCCTCAGCCCGGCCTCCATCCGCGCCAGCGCGGCGAGCTTCTCCGCCTCCCCCGCCTCCGGGTGGTCGGCGATGTCGTCGGCGGCGCGGGCGAAGCGGTAGAAGGCCAGGATCGCCGGGCGCAGCTCCGGCCGCACCAGCCGGGAGGCGACGGGGAAGTTCTCGTCCCCGCTGCCCTTGCCCGAGGCGAAGTCGCCGCCGCCGCTCATGCCCGCCCCGCCATGGCCTGCGCCCGCCCCTTCCACAGGCCGCCCCGGCCGCGCCAGACGTCGATCGCCGATCGCAGGGTGAAGAGCGCGTAGGCGGCGCCGATCGCCGGCAGGGCCAGGCCCCAGAGCGGCGAGACGCGGTAGAAGCGCAGCATCGGCTGGAAGGCGAGGGCCATGAGCAGCCAGGCGGCCAGGCCCAGCAGGCGGGGCAGCCCCGCCCCGGCCAGCGCCAGCAGCGGCGGCGCCAGATAGGTGAGCACCATGCCGAGCAGCGTAGCCGCCAGCAGCCAAGGCGAATAGCCGAGTTGGGCATAGGCCGAGCGCGATACCATCCGCCCGATCTCGCCGATGCCGCCATAGGGGCGGAGGCTGCGCGCGCGGTCGGTCAGGCCGAGCCAGATGGGCCCCTGCCGCTTCAGCGCCCGGCCGAGCGCGCAGTCGTCGATGATCTCGCCCCGGATGGCGGCGATGCCGCCCGCGCGCTCCAGCGCCTCGCGCCGCACCAGCATGCAGCCGCCCGCCGCCGCCGCCACCCGGCCGGGCCGCGAGACCCATTCGAAGGGGTAGAGCATCTGGAAGAAGAAGACGAAGGCCGGGATCAGGAAGCGCTCGGCCGGGGTGACGCAGGACAGCCGCGCCATCAGCGACACCAGGCTCAACCCGTCCCGCTCCGCCCGCGCCACCAGGGCGCGCAGCGTGTCGGGCGCATGGCCGATATCGGCATCGGTCAGCCAGAGATAGCGCGGCGCCTCCCCGGTCTCCGCGATGCCCCTCATGACGCCCTGGGCGATTCCCTGGTGCTGGGCCCAGATCTTGCCGGTCCAGCCCGGCGGCGGCGGCGCGCCCCCGATCAGGACGAGCCGCTCCGGCCGGGGCGTGGCCGCCGCCGCCTGCCGCGCCACCGCCGCCGTGCCGTCGCTGCTGCCGTCATCGACCAGCACCACCCGGAACGGTCCCGGGTAGTCCTGCCGCAGCAGGCCCGCCACCGCGCGCGCGATGACATCCGCCTCGTCCCGCGCCGGCACCACGGCGACAACCCCGGGCCAGGAGGCGGGCGGCGGCGCGGCGGCGCCACGGTCGTCGCGCTGACGCGCCCGCCAGAAGCCGCCGCGCGCCAGCAGCAGCCCGATCCAGATCGCCAGGCTCAGCAGGCCGAGGAGGAGGGCGGGGCTCATGCGAGGTAGCCGGCGGCGCGGAACCAGGCCAGGGCATCGGCCACGCCCTGCCGCCACGGGCGATGGCGGTAGCCCAGCTCCCGCTCCGCCCGGGCCGAGGTGAAGAACATGCGGTGGCGCGACATGCGCAGCCCGTCCAGGGTCAGCAGCGGCTCCCGGCCGGTCAGCCGCGCCATGGCCTCGGCGCCGAGGGCCAGCGGGTAGAGCGGCGCGCGCGGCAGGCCGATGCGCGGCGCACGCCGCCCGGTGAGGCCGGCGACGCCCGCCAGGAACTCGCGCAGCGACAGGTTCTCGCCGCCCAGGATGTAGCGCTCGCCGATCCGCCCCCGCTCCAGCGCCAGCACGTGCCCCTCGGCGATATCGTCGACATGGGCGAAGTTCAGCCCGGTGTCCACGAAGGCGGGAATGCGCCCGCGCGCGGCGTCGAGGATGATGCGGCCGGTCGGCGTCGGCCGGATGTCGCGCGGCCCGATCGGCGTGGAGGGATTGACGATGACCGCCGGCAGGCCGTCCCGCGCCACCATGGTCTCGACCAGCCGCTCGGCCAGGGTCTTGCTGCGCTTGTAGGCGCCGATCGCCTCCTCCGGCCGGAGCGGCGCCGTCTCGTCCACCGGCGCGGCCGCGCCCGCCACCTTCAGCGCCGCCACGCTGCTGGTATGGACGATCCGCTCCACGCCCGCCGCCAGCGCCATCCGCATCAGGTGGCCGGTGCCCTCGACATTGGCGCGCAGGATCTCCGCCGGGTCGCGTGCCCAGAGGCGGTAGTCGGCGGCGACATGGAACAGGTGGCGCACGCCGCGCAGCGCCGCGGCGAGGGAGGCCGGATCGCCCAGGTCGCCCAGCACCACCTCGCAATCGACCTGATCGAGATTGGCCCGCGGGCTGCCGGGGCGGGCCAGGACGCGGGGCCGGACGCCCCGCGCGGCCACCGCGCGCAGCACCGCCGAGCCGAGGAAGCCGGTCGCCCCGGTGACCAGCACCGTGTCGCCGGGCGCGAGAAGAATGGGGTTGGCAGGGTTGGGCGCGGGGGGGGCATGCATCGTGTCGGACCTCCGGCGCCTTCAGGGCCTTCGCCGCCGCGGGCGGGTCGCCCCCCGGTCGCCCCTTGGCGGCGCGAGGCGCGACAGGACCTCTAAACGGCATGCCACCGCTTTCGTCAATCGAGCCGCCCGGCTTGCGGCCGCCGGCCGGCCGCGCCACCTGGGCGGGAACCCACCCGACCGCCGGAAGGATCGCCCATGCCGCGCCGCGCCCCGCCGATGTCTCCCGGCCCCGCCCCTGGCCGCCGGGGGCTGCTGGCCGCCGCGCCGGGCCTGGCCCTGGCCCTGGCCCTGGCCCCGCCCCTGGCCCGGCCGGCCCTGGCGCAGGGAGGATCGCCGGCGGCGGTGGTCGAGCGCTATCACGCCGCCCTGCTGGAGGTGATGCGGCAGGCCGACCGGCTGGGCCCGCGGGGCCGCCAGGCCCGGCTGAAGCCGGCGATGGAGGCGGCCTTCGACCTGCCGGCGATGACCCGCATCGCCATCGGGCCGGGCTGGAGCCGCATGACCCCGGCGCAGCAGGCGGCGCTGACCGAGGCCTTCTCGGACTGGTCGGTGGCGACCTATGCCAGCCGCTTCAACGGCTGGTCGGGCGAAAGCTTCTCGGTCCTGGGCGAGAGCGCGCTGCGCAATGGCGACCGCATGCTGCGCACCCGCATCGACCGCCCGCGCGAGGCGCCGGTGGAGCTGGGCTACCTGATGCGCGAATCCGGCGGCGGCTGGCGCATCGTCGATGTCTATCTCACCGGCAGCATCAGCGAGCTGGCCTCCCGCCGCTCGGAATTCGGCGCCCTGCTGGCCGAGGGCGGACCCGACCGGCTGGCGGCGGAGCTGCGCGCCCGCACGGCGCGGATGCTGGGCGGGTAGAACGGATCCGCCTCCCCGGCGGCGCCGTCAAGGCGCGGCGCCGGGATCGTCCAGCCCGGGATCGTCCAGCACCGCCGGCATCGCCCCCTCGCCTGCGCCATCCCCGCCGAGTTCGGCGGCGCGGTTCTGCTGCCACAGGCTGCGCAGCCGGGCATAGGGGTCGAGCGAGCCTTCGCGCACCTCCCGCAGCGCCTCGATGTTGCGCTCGCGCTGATCGAGCCCCTCGGCGCCACCGCGCGCCAGGGTCCATTCCAGCGGCACCAGCCAGTTCAGCGGATTGGTCAGCACATCGCCCGCCTGCCCCACCGCGTCACGCGCGTTCGAGGGGCCGAGCAGCGGCAGCATCAGATAGGGTCCGTCGCCTATCCCCCAGCTGTGCAGGGTCTGCCCGAAATCGCCCTGGCGCCGCGGCAGGCCGAGCGGCGCCGCGACCTCGAACAGCCCCACCAGGCCCAGCGTGGAATTGAGGACGAAGCGCATCGCCGTGTGGCCGGCATCGGCGAGGCGCGCCTGCAGCAGCGTGTTCACGAAGACACGCGGCTCCTGCAGGTTTCCGAGCGCGTTGTGCACCGCCTGCCGGACCGGCGCCGGCGTGACGGCGCGGTAGCCCTCGGCCAGGGGTAGGATCGCCGCGCGGTCCACCGCCTCGTTGACCGCGAAGACCCGACGGTTCGTCGCCTCCAGCGGATCGCCCCCGGTGCCGCCGGCGGCGCAGGCGCCGAGGCCGAGCAGCAGCAGCGCGGCGCCGGCCCTCATGCGGCGGGCGGCCGGGCCAGCAGCGCCGGGCGGACGAAGAGGGTGACGAGCAGCTCCCAGCCGAGCGAGATCATCAGCAGCCGCCCCATGCTGGCGGTGCCGGGATGGCTCGACAGCCAGAGCGCGCCGAAGGCGACCGCCGTGGTGAGGGCGCTGAACACCACCGCCCGGGTCAGGCTCGATTGCAGCAGGTCGGTCTCGCCGGCGCGCCAGGCCATGACGAAATAGATGTTGAAGGCCACGCCCACGCCGAAGAGCAGCGGCAGGGCGATGATGTTGGCGAAGTTCAGCGGCAGGCCGAGCGCCGCGCAGGTGGCGAAGGTCAGCAGCCCGCTCAGCAGCACCGGCAGCATGGTCAGTGTCACGTCGCGCGCGCGCCGCAGCGCCAGCGCCAGCAGCGCCACCACCGCCAGGGCGGAGAAGAGCCCGGCCTGGAGGAAGGCCGTGACGATGCTGGCCCCCGCCTCGCGGATCGAGATCGGCACCCCCGTCGCATCCGGCGCGACGCGCTGGACCGCGTCGGAGAAGGCGATCAGCGCGGCATTGTCCTCCACCCCGGGCCGGGGGTGGGCCTCCACGCGGTAGCGCCCGTCGCGGGCGATCCAGTCGGCGGCCAGGGCGGGCGGCAGGCTTTCCACCGTCACCGGCCCCGCCTGCAGCAGGCCGCGGATCTGATCCAGCAGGAGGGGCAGCGGTCCGGCCACCGCCGCCTCCGCCCGCCCGCGCATCTCGGGCGTGGCCGCCGCCAGGCGCTCCAGCGCGGCGGCGAGGCGGCGCGCGGCCTCGCCCGCCTCGCCACTGGCCTCTCCCCGCCGCAAGGCCGCCGCGGCCGATTCCAGGCGCGCCCGCAGGGCCGCATCCGTCGCCGGCGGCACCGGCGGGGCCTCCAGCGCTGGCCCCAGGAACATCGCCGCATCCGCGATCAACGCCAGCTTCTCGTCCTGCCGCGCCGGCACGAAGTCGGCCAGCGTCAGGGTGCGGGACACCTCGGGCAGCCGCGCCAGCCGCTCGCCCAGCGCCCGGGCCTCGGCCAGCGAGGGGCGCAGGACGCTGATCGTGTTCGGCGTGCGGTCCGGGTCGGCTTCCAGGTCGCGCAGGGTCGCCATGGATTCTACCCGCTCGCTGCGCAGGTGCAGCGGGTTGAAATCGAAGCGCAGCAGGGGCAGCAGGGCGAGGGACAGCGCGGCGAGGGCCAGGGCCGCGCCCAGCACGCCACGGCGCCGGCGGCGCAGGAAGGCCTCGACCGGCGCCAGGCTGGCGAAGCCCGCCTCCGCCCGCCCGGCACGGCGCGGCCGCAGCAGCACCAGCAGGGCCGGCAGCAGGGTGATGCTGAGCGCGAAGGCGATCATCATGCCGAGACCGGCGATGAGGCCCAGCTCGGCCAGGCCGATGTAGCTGGTCGGCAGGAAGGCGAAGAAGCCGGCGCCGATGGCGGCCGCCGAGAGCAGCAGCGCGCGGCCCACGCCGCGCCCCGCCGCCGCCAGCGCCGCCTCGTCCCGGGCGTGGCCGAGCCGCTCGGCGCGGTAGCGGACGCTGAACTGGATGCTGAAATCGATCCCCAGCCCGACGAAGAGGGGGATGAAGGCGACCGAGATCAGGTTGAAGCGCCCCGCCGCCAGCAGGCCGAGCCCGGCGGTGATCACCAGCCCGAGCAGGGTGGTTCCCAGGATGGCGGCGGCGATGCGGATGGAGCGCACCGCCAGCCAGAGGATGCCGACCAGCGCCGCCAGCATGGTGCCGGTGAGCAGCCAGGCATCCTCGGCGAGGGTCGCGAACTCCTCGTCGGCCATCGGGACCGGGCCGGTCAGGCGCAGGCTCAGCCCGTGCGCGGCGTCGATGCCGAGGTCGCGCGCCGTGTCGCGGATCGCCGCCGTCGCCGCGGCGCCGGGCTGCAGCGCCGCATAGTCCAGCACCGGCTGCACCAGCAGCACCCGCCGCGTCTGGCGCGGGCCGGGCGGCGCTTGGTCGAGCAGGGCGCGCCAGGAGAAGAAGGCCGGCCGCCCCGCCAGCACCGACTCGAAGGCGGCGGCGAGGCGCCGGAGGAGCGGAAGCGCCGCCCCTTGCGGCATCCCGCCCTGCTGCAGGCCCTGGGCCAGCGTGGCGACCAGGCCGGCCACGCCGTGCAGCGTGGGGTCCGCCGCCAGCGGCCCGAGGAAGGGCTGGGCCCGGATCAGCCCCTGCATCGCCGCCTCGACCTCCGGCAGGGGCAGCAGCAGCACGCCGTTGCGGACGAAGAAGTCATCGCCCTCCGGATCGCGGACGCTGGCCAGCAGCGCGTTCCGCCGCAGGGCAGGCTCCAGCCGGCGCGCCGCCGCCTCCGCCAGCTCCGGCGTGGCGCCGTCGATCACCACGACGACGAGGTTCTGCAGCTGCGGGAAGGCGGCGGCATAGTCCAGCTCGCGCTGGCGCCAGTCGAGGTCGGTCGAGATCAGCTCGGCCGTGTCGGCGGTCAGCGCGAAATGCCGCGCGGCATAGGCGGCGGCCGCCAGGGCCAGCAGGACGGCGGCCAGGAGCACGAGCCACGGGTGCCGCGCGCTGGCGGCGACGACGCGGCCGATGCGCGAGGCCCGGGCGGGGCGGGAGTGCCTCAAGGCGGGAAAGCCTCAGCTGCGGATGCGATGCGCGGCGGGGCGCTCAGGCCCGCGCCGCCGCCTGATCCTCGCCCAGCGCCCGGAGTGCGGTCTCGACGATGTCGCGCGCGGCGAGGCCGACGCCCTCATACTGCTTCTTCGGGCTGTCATGATCGATGAAGGCATCCGGCAGGGCCATCGGCCGGATGCGCAGCCCGCCATCGAGCAGGCCGCGCCAGGCCAGGTGCTGCATCACCAGCGCCCC
Organism: Pseudoroseomonas sp. WGS1072; assembly: GCF_049340465.1. NCBI lineage: Bacteria > Pseudomonadati > Pseudomonadota > Alphaproteobacteria > Acetobacterales > Acetobacteraceae > Pseudoroseomonas > Pseudoroseomonas sp. WGS1072. Next base: position 1,075,298 of record NZ_JBMPSU010000001.1, read on the forward strand.
GAAGCCGCAGATGGAGCCTTCCTCGATGGTGATCAGCACCTCGTGCCCGCGCGCCAGGCGCTCGACCAGCACGGTGTCCAGCGGCTTGGCGAAGCGGGCATCGGCGACGGTGCAGGGCAGCCCGCGCGCGGCCAGATCCTCCGCCGCCCTCAGGCATTCCTGCAACCGCGCGCCATAGCTCAGGATGGCCAGCTTGCCGCCCTCGCGCAGCACGCGGCCACGGCCGATCTCCATCGGCGTGCCGCGCGCCGGCACCGGCTCCAGCCCGAAGCCCTCGCCGCGCGGGAAGCGCAGGGCGATCGGCCCCTCGTCGAAGGCGGCGGCGGTGGCGACCATGTGCGCCAGCTCCACCTCGTCGGCCGAGGCCATCAGCACCATCTGCGGGATGCAGCCGAGATAGGCGATGTCATAGGCCCCGGCATGGGTCGCGCCATCGGCGCCGACCAGCCCGGCGCGGTCGAGCGCGAAGCGCACCGGCAGGTTCTGCAGCGCCACGTCGTGCACCACCTGGTCGTAGGCGCGCTGCAGGAAGGTCGAGTAGATGGCGCAGAAGGGCTTCATGCCCTCCGTCGCCAGGCCGGCGGCGAAGGTGACGGCGTGCTGCTCGGCGATGCCGACATCGAAGGTGCGGCGCGGGAAGCGCTTCTCGAACAGGTCGAGCCCGGTGCCGGAGGGCATGGCGGCGGTGATCGCCAGGATGCGCTCGTCCGCCTCGGCCTCGGCGATCAGCGACTGCGCGAAGACCTTGGTATAGGTCGGTGGGCCGGGCGGCGCCTTGGCCTGGGTGCCGGTGACGACGTTGAACTTGGAGACGGCGTGGTACTTGTCGCTGGCCGCCTCGGCCGGGGCGTAGCCCTTGCCCTTCTGCGTCACCACGTGCAGCAGCACCGGCGCGCCCTCCTCCGCATCGCGCAGGTTGCGCAGCAGCGGCAGCAGGTGGTCCATGTTGTGCCCGTCGATCGGGCCGACATAGTAGAAGCCCATCTCCTCGAAGAGGGTGCCGCCGGTCAGCATGCCGCGGGCGAACTCGTCGGCGCGGCGGGCGGCGCGCTCGAGCGGCGCGGGGAAGCGGCGGGCCAGCTTGGCCATCACCTCGCGCAGGCTGAGGAAGGGGCGCGACGAGATCAGCCGCGACAGATAGGCGGACATGGCGCCGACCGGCGGCGCGATCGACATGTCGTTGTCGTTCAGCACCACGATCAGGCGGGACTTGATCGCCCCGGCATTGTTCATCGCCTCGTAGGCCATGCCGGCGCTCATGGCGCCGTCACCGATCACCGCGATGACGTGGCGGTCGTCGCGCTGGCCGCCCTTGCGCTTGAGGTCGCGCGCCACCGCCATGCCGAGGCCGGCGGAGATCGACGTCGAGGAATGCGCCGCGCCGAAGGGATCGTATTCGCTCTCGCTGCGGCGGGTGAAGCCGGAGAGGCCGCCGCCCTGGCGCAGGGTGCGGATGCGGTCGCGCCGCCCGGTCAGGATCTTGTGCGGATAGGCCTGGTGGCCGACATCCCAGAGCAGCCGGTCGCGCGGCGTGTCGAAGATGGCATGGATGGCGACCGTCAGCTCGACCACGCCGAGGCTGGCACCGAGATGGCCGCCCGTCTGGCTGACCGCGTGGATGGTCTCGGCGCGCAGCTCGTCGGCGACCTGGCGGAGCTGATCGGCCGAGAAGTTCTTCAGGTCCGCGGGCACCCGCACGCGGTCCAGCAGCGGCGTCTTCGGCGGCTGGTTCGCGGCGGGAGCGGCGGGGGAAGCCGGGGCTTTCGTCATCACGACCTCCGGGCGATGGTGTAGCTGGCCAGCGAGCGCAGGGAATCGGCGCGCTCGCCGAAGCTGTCGAGATGCGCCCGCGCCTGGTCGGCCAGGCGCTCGGCCTGGGCGCGGGCGCGGTCGAGGCCGAGCAGGCCGACCAGCGTCGCCTTGCCCGCCGCCGCGTCCTTGCCGGTGGCCTTGCCGGCCTCCTCGGCGCTGGCCGTCGCGTCCAGGATGTCGTCGGCGATCTGGAAGGCGGCGCCGAGCTCCCGCCCATAGGCGCAGAGGGCGTGCCGCTGCTGCGGCGGCGCCTTGCCGAGGATGGCCCCGGCCTCGGCCGAGACCTCGATCAGCTTGCCGGTCTTCAGCAGCTGCAGCCGGCCGATCGCGGCCTCGCTCGGTGGCTCCTGGCTCTCCTCGGCCAGCATGTCCAGCATCTGGCCGCCGCACATGCCGCGCGGGCCGGCGGCCTGGGCCAGGCGCAGGCAGAGCTCGGCGCGCACGGCGGGGTCGGAATGCGTGTCCTCATGCGCCAGCACGGCGAAGGCCTGCGCCTGCAGCGCGTCGCCGGCCAGGATGGCGGTGGCCTCGTCGAAGGCGCGGTGGGTGGTGGGCTTGCCGCGGCGCAGGTCGTCGTCGTCCATCGCCGGCAGGTCGTCATGCACCAGGGAATAGGCGTGCAGCATCTCGATGGCGGCGGCGACGCGCAGCGCCGAGGTGCGCGAGACGCCGAACTGCGCCGCCCCCTCCAGCACCAGGAAGCCGCGCATCCGTTTGCCGCCGCCGAGCGCGGCATAGCGCATGGCGGCATAGAGGCGGGCCTCCGCCCCCTCCTCGGCCGGTAGCAGCGTGTCCAGCGCGTGCTCGATCTCGGTGGCGGCGGCCTTCAGGAGCGCGGGCAGGCCGGCGGCGACATTGGGTGCGGAGAGACCGGAGGACATGGGCTCAGGCCATGTCGCGCAGGCTGGCGGCGCCGTTCGGCCCGGCGACGATGGCCTGCACCTTCTGCTCCGCCTCGGCCAGCCGGGCCTCGCAATGGCGGCGCAGGGCGGCGCCGCGCTCGTAATCGGCGATGGCTTCCTCCAGCCTCGCCTGACCGCCCTCCAACCGCTTCACGATGGCATCCAGCTCGGCCAGGGCGGCCTCGAAGGACAGGGAGGCGACCTCCGGCGGCTCAGACGACGTATCGGACATGGGGCAGGAACCTCGGGGTACTGGTGTCAGTCGTGCATCAACGCACGCAGGTGGCCGGCGGTGCAGGAGGCCAGCGCCGGCAGATCATAGCCGCCTTCGAGCGTCGAGACGACCCGCCCACCGGCATGGCGGTCGGCGAGGCGGCAGATTTCCCCGGTCAGCCAGGCGAAATCGGCCTCGCGGACGCGGAGTTGCGCCAGCGGATCGCGGGCATGGGCGTCGAAGCCGGCGGAGATCACGATCAGCCCGGGCCGGAAGGCGTCCACCGCCGGCAGCAGCCGTTCCGCCCAGGCGGCGCGGAAGGCGGCACCGTCCGAACCCGGCGCCAGCTCGGCGTTGAAGACGTTCCCCACGCCGCGTTCCCCCTCCGCGCCGCTGCCGGGATAGCAGGGGAACTGGTGGCTGGAGGCGAAGAGAATGCTGGGGTCCTCCGCCACCGCCGATTGCGTTCCATTGCCGTGATGCACGTCGAAATCCAGGATGGCGACGCGCTCCACACCATGCGCGGCCTGGGCGTGGCGGGCGGCGATGGCGGCATTGGCGAAGAGGCAGAAGCCCATCGGCCGGCGCGGCTCGGCATGGTGTCCGGGCGGCCGCACGGCGCAGAAGGCGCGCTTCACCTCGCCGCGGCAGACCGCGTCCACCGCCGCGATCCCGGCCCCGGCGGCGCGCAGCGCGGCCTCGGCGCTGCCAGCGCTCATGCCGGTGTCGCCGTCGAGGGGGACGATCTCCTCCCCGGCCGGCCGGATGGCCAGGATGGCGCGGATGTAGTCCTGCGGGTGAACCAGGCCGAGCTGGGCGGCGGTCGCGGGGGGCGCCTCCTCGCGGATCAGCCCGGCGAACTCCTCGGCCTCCAGCGCGGTCAGCACGGCGCGTAGCCGGTCCGCGCATTCCGGATGGTCGGGACCGTTGGAATGGTCCAGGCAGGCCCGATGGGTGACGAGCAGGAGGCTCATCCGGATGCCTTATCCTCCCGCTTGCGCAGCGTGAAGCGGTAGAGCCCGGCCGCCTCGCTGAAGGAGACCAGGGCATGGCCCGTCTCGCGGCTATAGGCCTGGAAATCCTTCACGCTGGCGGGGTCGGAGGCGAGCACCGTCAGCCGCGCCCCGGGCGGCAGGCCGCGCAGCACCTTGTTGGCCTTCAGCACCGGCAGGGGGCAGGTCAGGCCCTGCACGTCGAGGGTGGTTTCGCTCATGCCGGGACTGGACCACCGGAGCCGGGCGGAAGCAAGCGCCGCCGCGTGAAGTCCCGACGCCTCCGCCGGCCTTCAAATCCCTGTCAACGCCGCCCATCCTCCGGACACGGGATTCCTCCCCAGGCCGCCCGACCGGTGATAAGGCCGAAGGGATAGGCCGGCGGGGCAGTCCCGTGGCCGCAACGCGCCACGGAGGCCCTCAATGCTCCGCACCGTCAACCGCATCGGCAAGGATACCACGCTCTGCATGTCCCTGGCGGCGCGGCCGGGCAATTTCGGCACCCGCTTCCACAACCACCTCTACGCGGCGCTGGGACTCGACTACCTCTACAAGGCCTTCACCACCCGCGACCTGCCGGGGGCCATCGGCGGCATCCGGGCGCTCGGCATCCGCGGCTGCGCCGTGTCGATGCCCTTCAAGGAGGCCTGCATCCCCCTGCTGGACGCGCTGGCGCCCTCGGCGGCGGCGATCATGTCGGTCAACACCATCGTCAACACCGATGGCCACCTGGTCGGGCACAACACCGACTACGCGGCGGTGGCCGAGCTGCTGCAGCGGCACGGCGTGGCGCCGGAGACCCGCTTCGCGGCGCGCGGCAGCGGCGGCATGGCCAAGGCGGTGGTCTCGGCGCTGCGCGACAGCGGCTTCCGCCAGGGCACCGTCATCGCGCGGAACGCCGAGGCGGGGCGCGCCCTGGCGGAGGGCTGCGGCTATGACTGGCGGGCCGGGCCGGACGGGATGTCGGGGGAACCGGCGGAGATGCTGGTCAACATCACCCCCATCGGCATGCAGGGCGGCCCGGAGGCCGAAGGCCTGGCCTTCCCCGGGGAGGCCATCGCCGCCGCCCGCATCGTCTTCGACGTGGTGGCCCTGCCGCCCGAGACGCCGCTGATCCGCGCCGCCCGCGCGGCGGGCAAGGCGGTGATCACCGGCGCGGAGGTGATCGTGCTGCAGGCCCTGCGGCAGTTCGTGCTCTACACCGGCGTCACGCCGGAGGCGGAGCAGGTGGCGGCGGCGGCGGCCTATGCCCGGGCCGGCTGATCCGGTGGCGGGCGGGCCGCGCGCGGGCCACCGGCTCGGCATCGACCTCGGCGGCACCAAGACGGAGATCGTGGCGCTGGACCCGGGTGGCGCGGTCCGGCTGCGCCGCCGCATCGCCACGCCGCCGGATTATGGTGGCATCCTCGACGCCATCGCCGGGCTGGTGCGGGCGGCGGAGGCGGAGCTGGACCAGGGCGGCGCCAGCCTCGGCCTCGGCATCCCCGGCAGCCTCAGCCCGGCCACCGGCCTGGTGCGCAACGCCAACACGCAGTGCCTGAACGGCCGCGCCCTGGATCGCGACCTGGAGGCGCGGCTCGGCCGCCCGGTGCGGCTGTCGAACGACGCCAACTGCCTGGCGCTGAGCGAGGCCGCCGATGGCGCCGGGGCCGGGCACGCGGTGGTCTTCGCCGTCATCCTCGGCACCGGTGTCGGCGGCGGGGTGGTGGTGGGCGGGCGCCTGCTGGAAGGGCTCAACAGGGTCGGCGGTGAATGGGGCCACACCCCCCTGCCCTGGATGACGCCCGGCGAGTTCCCCGGACCGCGCTGCTGGTGCGGCCAGCAGGGCTGCCTGGAGACGCTGCTCTGCGGCCCCGCCCTCGCCGCCGACTGGAAGGGTGCCGGGGCGCGCGATGCCACCGGCATCGAGGCCGCCGCCGCCGCGGGCGATGCCGCCGCCGCAGCCGCGCTGGAGCGCTACGTGGGCCGGCTGGCGCGGAGCCTGGCCGCCGTGGTCAACCTGCTGGACCCCGAGGTCATCGTGCTGGGCGGCGGCCTGTCCGGCCTGTCGCGGCTCTATGCCGAGGTGCCGGCGCGGGCCGCCGCGCATGTCTTCGGCGATGTCGCGCGGATGCGGCTGGTCCCGGCGCGGCATGGCGATTCCTCCGGCGTCCTCGGCGCGGCGCGGCTCTGGGACGGGGCCGGCTGAGGCCGGCGGCCCGCCGGGCCGGGCGACGGCAGATTTCCTCTCGACAATTAAATGTACGATGACATGATGAGAGGAGCGCATTTTGAAGGAATCCTCCATGTCCATGAGCCCCCAGGAGATGGCGCAGCGGATCGGCAGCGGCCTGCTGTCCTTCCCGGTCACCCACTTCACGCCCGAGCTCGCCTTCGACGAGGCGCCCTACCGCGCGCATGTCGGCTGGATGCTCGGCCATGGCCCGGCCGGGCTCTTCGCCGCCGGGGGCACGGGCGAGTTCTTCAACCTCTCCCCGGGCGAGATCGCCACTGTGGTGAAGGCCGCCGTGAGCGAGGTGGGCGGCAAGGTTCCCGTCATCGCGCCGGCCGGCATGGGCACCGCCATCGCGCAGGAACTCGCCGCCTCGGCCGAGGCGGCCGGCGCGGACGGCCTGCTGCTGCTGCCGAACTATCTGGTGAATTCCGAGCAGGATGGTCTCGCCGCGCATGTCGAGGCGGTGTGCCGGAGCACCCGGCTCGGCGTCATCGTCTACAACCGCGACAATGCCATCCTGAACGAGGACACGCTGGCGCGGCTTTGCGAGCGCTGCCCGAACCTGGTCGGTTTCAAGGATGGTGTCGGCGACATCGAGTTGATGACGCGCATCTACGCCAGGATGGGCGAGCGGCTGACCTATGTCGGCGGCCTGCCCACCGCCGAGACCTTCGCCCTGCCCTATCTGGAGATGGGCGTGACCACCTATTCCTCGGCGATCTTCAACTTCGTGCCGGACTTCGCCAACGACTTCTACGCGGCGGTGCGGCGCAAGGACGCGGCGGCGGTGTATCAGGGCCTGCGCGACTTCGTGCTGCCCTACATCGCCCTGCGCAACCGGCGGAAGGGCTATGCCGTCTCCATCGTCAAGGCCGGCTGCGCCGCCGTGGGCCGCCCCGCCGGTCCCGTGCGCCCGCCGCTCACCGATCTCGACGCGGCGGAGATGGAGAAGCTGGAGGCGCTGATCGCCCGGCTGCCGAAGAGCCTGGCCCGCGCCGCCTGAGGCGGCTCCGGGGATGGCCCAAGGGGAAAGGCGCGGCCCTTCCCCTCGCGGCCGCCTTCGCCGACAGGATGGCCGGGGAGAGGCCCCGGCCCCCGCTCAGCCCTTCGCCGTCGCCACCGCCGCCTTCGCCGCCGTCAGCAGGATGCCGCTGTCGTTGGAGATGGTGACGAGCTTGAAGCCCATGCCGATCATCTTCCGGGCATAGGCCGCGGTGCCGTTGTGCAGGCCGACGGCGATGTTGCGCTTGCCGCACTCCTCCAGCACGCGCTCGTAGATCCTGAGGATCTCCGGCTCCTCGCGGTCCAGCCGCGGCGCCAGCCCGTAGGACAGGCCGAGGTCCGAGGGGCCGATATAGACGCCATCGACACCCGGCACGTCGAGGATCGCCGGGAGGTTGTCGATCGCCTCCTTGGTCTCGATCATCGGGATCACCGCGATGTCCTTGTTCGCGGTGTCGAAATAGGTGCCCGCCTCGCCATAGATCCCGGCGCGGATCGGGCCGAAGGAGCGCGTGCCCTCCGGCGGGTAGCGGCAGGAGGAGACCAGCTGGCGCGCCTGCTCCGGCGTGTTGACCATCGGGCAGATCACGCCCATGGCGCCGGCATCAAGGATCTTGCCGACGATGCCGGGCTCGTTCCATGGCACGCGGGCCATGGGCGTCACGCCGTGCGGCTGCATGCCCTGGAAGCAGCTCACGGCGGAGAGATAGTCCTGCACGCCGTGCTGCATGTCGACGGTGAGGCTGTCGAAGCCGGCCTGGGCCATGACCTCGGCGCTGTAGCCGTTGGGGATGGCCAGCCATCCGTTGACAAAGGCGCGGCCCTGCGCCCAGGCGTCCTTCAACTTGTTCGCCATGTTGGGATTCGTTTCCTTTCCGTTGTCTCACGCCGAGCGGAGAGGATCGACGCTAGGCCCCTCACCGGGAAGCGTCAACGCGGCGCCGGGCCGGCGGGCGCGAGACCGGTCAGGCCGGGGTTTCGCCGCTTTCCACCGCCCGCGCCGCCGCGTCCAGCAACGCCACCAGCCGCGCCACCTCGGTCTCCGGCAGCGCCCCCGACAACTCCCCCTGGGCCATGCGCAGGCGCAGCGCCAGGCGCAGGTTCTCCATGGCGCGCAGCAGCGGCGCCGGAGGTCCGCCGGCCCGGCGCGCGGCCAGCCGCTGGCGCAGCGCCGCCAGGGCCGCCGCCTCCGAGGACAGTTCGGCCCGGCCGGCCTCGGTCAGGGCATAGGTCTTGCGGCCCTCGGCCTCGGTCACGCTGGCCAGGCCCATCTCCTCCAGCAGGGTCAGCGTCGGATAGATCACGCCGGGGCTCGGGCTGTACTCGCCGCCGAACTGCGCCTCGATGGCGCGGATCACGTCATAGCCATGCCGGGGCTGCTCGGCGATCAGCGACAGCACCAGGAGGCGCAGCTCGCCCTGGTCGAAGCGCCGCCGCCGGCCGCCGCCGCCGCGATGCGGGCCGTGCATTCCCCTCGTCTCGCCGAAGGGGTGGTCGGGGCGCTGCCGGCGCGGCCGGTCGCCCGCGTCGTGTGACCGGCCATGGCCACGGCAGGGATGGAAGGAATGATGATGGCGGTGGGGCCTGTGGCGCCCCGGGATATGATCGCTCATGATACATCTAAGATATATCTAGATAGGAACTTCGCAAGAGGTCCCGCACGAAGCTCCACGCCCCCTGGCCGACCGCCCCGGCGGAGCGTAACCTGCCCCGCCATGTCCCCCACCACCGCGCCGCGCTGGCGCCTCGCTTCCGAGACCGGGCTTCTGAGGGAGGTGCTGGTCTGCCCGCCCGACTACTATCGCTGGGTGCCGACCAACAGCATCGTGCGCCGCACCCTGGCCGATGCGCGCCAGGCCCCGGCCCGCGCGCACCTCGCCGCCCAGCATGCCGAGCTGGTCGCGGCGCTGGAGCAGGGCGGCGCCACCGTGCACCGCCTGACGCCGGAACCGCACCTGCCCTACATGGTCTTCACGCGGGACAGCGTGGTGGTGACCCATCGCGGGCCGGTGCTCTGCCAGCTGGAACGGCCGCAGCGGCGCGGCGAATATGCCGGGCTGATCGACTTCCATGCCGCCCATGGCAGCGAGTTCTGGCGCAAGTCCAGCGCCGGCACGCTGGAGGGGGGCGACATCCACATCCTCCGCCCCGGCCTCGCCGTGATCGGCCATTCCGGCGGTCGCACCGACGAGGCGGGCGCGGAGCAGCTCGCCGGCTGGCTGCGCGCCGAGGGCTGGGAGGTGCGGCTCAAGCCCTTCGACGAGCACTTCCTGCACCTCGACGTGCTGTTCTGCATGGCCGCCCCCGGCCTCGCCGTCGCCTGCACCGAGGTGCTGGACGAGGACTTCCTCGCCTGGCTGCGCCGGCACGGCATCCGCTGCCTGCCCGTCTCCTATCGCGAGGCCATGCGGCTCGGCTGCAACATCGTGGCCCTCGGCGGCGGCCGCGTCGTCTCCTCACGCGACAGCACGGCGCTGAACGCCGCCCTGCGCGCCGAGGGGCTGACGGTGCTGGACCCCGAACTCTCGCTCTTCACCCTGGGCGGCGGCGGCCCCCATTGCCTGACCTGCCCGCTCTCGCGGGAGGAGGACACCCCATGACCATCGACACCCACCCCCTCGACACCGTCCTGGCCGCCGCGCGCGCCTTCCTCGGCGACCGCCTCTCGACCAATGCCTCGATCCGCGAGCAGCACAGCAAGGGCGAGGACGCCAACCCGCCGGTGCTGCCCGACGCGGTCGCCTTCGTGGAGACGACGGAGGAGGTCTCGCGCCTGCTGGCGCTGTGCAACGCGCATGGCGTGCCGGTCACGCCCTTCGGCGCCGGCACCAGCCTGGAGGGGCATGTCGTGCCCGTCCGCCGCGGCATCAGCCTCGATCTGTCGCGCATGACCGCCATCCTGGAGGTCAATCCGGAGGACATGGACTGCCTGGTGGAGCCCGGCGTCACCCGCCACCAGCTGAACGACCACCTGCGCGACCAGGGCCTGTTCTTCCCGGTCGATCCCGGCAGCCACTGCACGCTGGGCGGCATGGCCGCCACCCGCGCCTCGGGCACCAATGCCGTGCGCTACGGCACCATGCGCGAGGCGGTGATGGGCCTCGAGGTCGTGCTGGCCGATGGCCGCGTCATCCAGACCGGCGGGCGCACCCGCAAGGCCGCCAATGGCTACGACCTGACGCGGCTGTTCGTCGGCTCCGAGGGCACGCTCGGCGTGGTGACCAAGATCCGGCTGCGGCTGCAGGGCATTCCGGAGGCGACCACCGCCGCCGTCTGCCAGTTCGACAGCCTGGCCGCCGCGGTCGAGACCGTCATCATGACCATGCAGGCCGGCATCCCCGTCGCCCGCATCGAGCTGGCGGATGCCGACCAGATGCGGGCCTCCATCGCCTATTCCAGGCTGCCCTACGAGCCGCTGCCGACCCTGTTCCTGGAGTTCCACGGCAGCCCGGGCAGCGTGCGCGAGCAGGCCGGAGCGGTCGAGGCGCTGGCCAGCGAGATGGGCGGCAAGGGCTTCGCCTGGGCCGAGGATGCCGAGACGCGCAACCGGCTGTGGAAGGCGCGGCACGACGCCTGGTGGGCGGCCAACGCGCTCTGGCCCGGCTGCCGCGGCATCACCACCGATGTCTGCGTGCCGATCTCGAAGCTGGCCGAGGCCATCGTCAGCGCCAAGGAGGCGGCGGTGGCGGCGGAGCAGAACACCTGCATCGTCGGCCATGTCGGCGACGGCAACTTCCACTGCGTCATCCTCTTCCCCGCCGACGACCCGGAGGGGCTGGAGAAGGCCTGGGCGCTGGACCGGCGGATCGTCGCCCAGGGCCTGGCGCTGGGCGGCACCTGCTCGGGCGAGCATGGCATCGGCCTCGGCAAGCGCGAGTTCCTGGAGCAGGAGCACGGGCCGGAGGTGCTGGCGGTGATGCGGGGCCTGAAGGCCTCGCTCGACCCCCGCGGCATTCTCAATCCGGGCAAGCTGTTCCTGAACTGAGCCGGCAGCGGGCCGGCACCCGCCGCCGGCCCGCGCGAGATTAAATTCCGTACATCATATTATGCCGTTGGCGTGACCAACGGTGGATGACAGACGCGACCCTCTGCCGCCAGAATGCGGCTCGCCCGGCACCACAGAACCGCCGGCTCTGTCCAAGGGAGCAGCCGTCCACCGATGATCCGTCGTCAATTGCTGGCAGGAGGCAGTCTCCTCGGCGCCTCCGCTCTCGCCGCCCCGGCCATCGCCCAGCCGGCTCCGGAGATCCGCTGGCGGCTCGCCAGCAGTTTCCCCCGCTCGCTCGACACCATCTACGGCGCGGGCGAGCATGTGGCGAAGCGGGTCGCGGCCCTGACCGACAACAAGTTCCAGATCCGCGTCTTCCCGGCCGGCGAGCTGGTGCCCGGCCTGCAGGTCGCCGATGCGGTGCAGGGCGGGACGGTCGAGGCGGCGCACACCGCCTCCTACTACTTCGTCGGCAAGGACCCGACCTTCGCCTTCGACGCCACGGTGCCCTTCGGCCTCAACACCCGGCAGATGAACGCCTGGATGCATCAGGGCGGCGGACGCGAGGTGCTGAAGCCCTTCTTCGAGGGCTACAACATCGTCTCCATCCCGGCCGGCAACACCGGCGCGCAGATGGGCGGCTGGTTCCGCAAGGAGATCAAGACCGTCCAGGACCTGAACGGGCTGAAGATGCGCATCGCCGGCATCGCCGGCAACGTCATGCAGAAGCTCGGCGTGGTGCCGCAACAGATCGCCGGCGGCGACATCTATCCGGCGCTGGAGAAGGGCACGGTCGACGCCGCCGAATGGATCGGCCCCTATGACGACGAGAAGCTCGGCTTCAACCGCGTCGCCCCCTTCTACTACTATCCGGGCTGGTGGGAGGGCTGCCTGAACCTTTCCCTCTATGTCAGCAAGGCGAAGTACGAGGAGCTGCCGCCCCTCTACAGGGAGGCGCTGGAGAGCGCCTGCCGCGACGCGACGATCGAATCCATGACCAAGTACGACGTGCAGAACCCGGTGGCGCTGCGCCGCCTGATCGCCGCCGGCACCCAGCTGCGGCCTTTCCCGCGCGATGTCATGCAGGCCGCCTACAAGGCGGCCTTCGAGCTCTATGACGAGATCGCGCAGAAGAACGCCGACTTCAAGAAGGTCTATGACCACTGGAAAGCCTTCCGCGAGACCGAGTATGGCTGGTTCCGCGTGGCCGAGAACAGCTTCGACCAGTTCGTCTACGCCATGTACGGCCAGGAGGCGCAGCAGCGCCGCTGACCCGAACCTCCGGCCCGACGGCATGGCGCGCCGGGCCTTCCACCGGTAACCCGAGATAAGGAATCTTCCCCGCATGGCTGCCCTGCTTGGCTTCAGCCGGGCGATGGACCGGGTCAGCGCCGCCTTCGGCGTGATCGCCTCCTGGATGGTGCTGCTCTCCTGCGTGATCAGCGCCGGCAACGCGACCATTCGCTACGGCCTCAATTATTCCTCCAACGCCTGGCTGGAGGTGCAGTGGTATCTCTTCGCCGGTATCGTCATGCTCGGAGCCTCGGTCACGCTGCTGAAGAACGAGCATGTGCGGGTCGATCTGGTGTTCGGCAATCTCGGGACGCGCGCGCGGCTCTGGGTGGATGTGCTCGGCCTGATCTTCTTCCTGCTGCCGGCGATGAGCCTGCTGGCCTGGATGACCTGGCCCTTCTTCCTCGACAGCTGGCAGCGCATGGAGGAATCCTCTAACGCCGGCGGGCTGATCCGCTGGCCGGTGAAGCTGCTGTTGCCGGTCGGCTTTCTGCTTCTCAGCCTGCAGGGCGTCTCCGAGCTGATCAAGCGCATCGCCCTGCTGCGCGGCCTCCGCCCCGAGGGGGAGGTGGTGGTCGAGTACCATCGCCCCGAGCAGTGACCTTTCTCCGAGACGCGGACCCGCACCTGCCATGCTGACCCTCGAGATGATGCCGCCGCTGATGTTCGGCGGCCTTGTCGTATTCCTGCTGATCGGCTTCCCCGTGGCCTTCTCCCTGGCCGCCGTCGGGTTGTTCTTCGGCTTCCTCTCCATCGAGCTGGGCTTCTTCACCCCGGCCTATCTGGGCAACCTGCCCTTCCGGGTCTTCGGCATCATGTCGAACGACCTGTTGCTGGCGATCCCCTTCTTCACCCTGATGGGCGCCATTCTGGAACGCTGCGGCCTCGCCGAGGATCTGCTGGAGGGCACCGGCCAGCTCTTCGGCAAGATCCCGGGCGGCCTGGCCTATGCCGTCATCCTGGTGGGCGCGGTGCTCGGCGCCATCACCGGCACGGTCGCCGCCTCGGTCATCGCCATGGGCATGATCAGCCTGCCGATCATGATGCGCTATGGCTACGACATGCGCATCGCCACCGGCGTGATCGCGGCCTCCGGCACCATCACCCAGGTCATCCCGCCCTCGCTGGTGTTGATCATCCTGGGCGACCAGCTCGGCAAGAGCGTGGGCGACATGTATGCCGGCGCCATCGGCCCCTCGATCCTGCAGGTGCTGCTCTTCGTCGCCTTCATCTTCGCCACCGCGATCTTCCAGCCCCACAAGGTGCCGCCGCTGCCGCCCGAGGCGCTGGCGCCGCGCGGCTGGCCGCTCTACTGGCGCGTCCTCAAGGGCATGGTGCCCTCCGTCGTGCTGATCTTCCTGGTGCTGGGGACGATCTTCATGGGCCTGGCGACGCCGACCGAGGCCGGCGCCATGGGCGCGGTCGGCGCCGTCGCGCTCGCCGCCATCAACGGGCGCCTCACCTGGGCGCTGGTGCGCCAGGCGATGGACAACACCATGCGCATCACCTGCATGGTCATCTTCATCCTGGTCGGCTCCACCGTCTTCTCGCTGGTCTTCCAGGGCGTCGATGGCAGCCTGTGGATCGAGCACCTGCTCTCGCACCTGCCCGGCGGCCAGACCGGCTTCCTGATCTTCGTCAACATCTTCATCTTCTTCCTGGCCTTCTTCCTCGACTTCTTCGAGATCGCCTTCATCGTCGTGCCGCTGCTGGCGCCGGTGGCCGCCAAGCTCGACATCAACCTGGTCTGGTTCGGCGTGCTGCTCTGCGTGAACATGCAGACCAGCTTCATGCACCCACCCTTCGGCTTCGCGCTCTTCTACCTGCGCGGCATCGCGCCGAAGACGGTGAAGTCGAGCGACATCTACTGGGGTGCCATCCCCTGGGTGGGGCTGCAGCTCATCCTGGTCGCCATCGTCATCTTCTGGCCGGAGAGCGTGACCTACTGGCTGGACACCGGAACCGGCGTCGATCCCGCCTCAGTGCGCATCGAGGTGCCGATGCCGGACCTTCCGGCGGAGGACGCGCCGATCATCTTCAAGTAGCCGGCGGGCGGGAAGGCGCGTCCTCCCCTCCCGCCCCTCTCATCCCGGCAGCGGGCCGCCCTCGCCGGCGGCCCAGGCCGCCAGCCCGCTCCGGTCCTCGCGCGCCACGGCCAGGCCGAGCAGCGGCGCGAACTTGAAGCCGTGCCCCGAGAAGCCGCTCATCACCACCGCATGCAGCCCCAGCGGCGCGACGATGAAGCGCTCATCCCCCGTCACGTCGTAGTAGCAGGCGCGCGCGCCGAGCACGCGATAGGCCGCGGCCCCGGCCAGGCGCGGCCGGGCCAGGGCCAGGATGGCCTCGGCCTCCGCGGCGCCGGCCTCGCGCGCGTCCTCGGCATCGCCCTGGCGGGAGAAGCGATGGTCGCCGATCTTCAGCGGCGTGCCGGCCACCGGCGGCACCGCGTAGAAGCCGCCGGCCTCGGAGAGATCGAGCAGCATCGGCGCCGCGGCCCAGGCCGCCCGCCAGGCCGGCGGCGGCTCCAGATAGACCACGATCTGACGCGAGGGCACGACACGCCCGGCCAGGCCCGGCACGAGGCGCGGCGCCCAGGGGCCGGCGGCCAGCACCAGCAGGTCGGCCTGCCGCGTCGCGCCATCGGCGAGGCGGAGCGAGGCCCGGGCGGGATCCACCGCCACGGCGCGGCCCGGCTCGATCGCGACGCCGCGCCGCCGCAGGTGCCGCGCCAGCGCCGCGACGATGCGCCGGGCCAGCAGCACGCCGCCTGCCGCCATGTGGAAGGCCTCGCCACCCCCGGCCGGCCGCAGCATCGGGTAGCGGGCGGCGAGCTCGCCCGGCGCGAGATCCTCGAAGGCATGGCCGGCGGCGGCGAGGCCGGCGCGGCTCTCGGCCAGCCAGCCCTCCCCGGACTCGCCCAGCGCCAGCACGCCTGTCGGCACGTGGAGCACCTCGCCCAGATCGGCCCAGAGCAGGTCCCAGGCGGCATAGGCCTCGTCCACCATCCGCATGTAGCCGGCGGCGGCGCCATAGGCGTGGCGGATCAGGCGATGGTCGTCCACGCTGGCGCCGCGCGGATTGGGCACCGGGTCCTGCTCCACGAGCGCGACGGACCAGCCGGCCCGGGACAGGCCCCAGGCGGCGGAGAGGCCCATGATCCCGGCCCCGAGGACAAGCGCGCTTGGCATGGTGCGAGGATGGCGTGCCCGCGCCGGCGGAGCCAGCCTTTCCGCCGGGTCCCTGGAGCATCTTCCGATCGGGATCCGCCCTAGCCCGCCACGGCCAGGACGAGGCGGCCGGACAGCGCCTTGCCGGGCGCCAGCACCCGCATAGCGCCGAGCGGCGCCAGGGCCGGGCGGTTGACGACATCCGGCAGGTGGCTGACCGGCTCCAGGCAGAGCACGGGCGTCTCCGGCGGGGCGAAGAGCTGCAGGTTGCCCGCCCAGTCGCCGCTCGCCACGAGGCTCAGGGTCAGGTCGGGCCGCCGCAGCACCGCCGCGCCGCTCCAGCCGGCATAGTGGTCATCCTGGCCGAGCCAGGCCTCGGCGTCGCCCTCGAGGCCCGGGCAGGGCACGGCGCCGACCGGCAGCTTGCGGGGGCCCCGGAGCAGGCGGTGCGTGGCGGCGAAGCGCAGGCGGCAGCCCTCCGGCCGCAGGAACCAGGGATGCCAGCCGAAGCCCGCCGGGCAGGGCGCGGCGCCGAGATGGCGCAGCGTCAGGCGGAGATCGAGCCCGGCGGCGCCGAGGGCGATCTCCAGCCGGGCCGCGTAGTCGAAGGGCGGATGCACCAGCCGCTGGGCCAGCACGGCACGCTCCGGCGCCGCCGCCTCGACCTGCCAGGGCGCCGCGCGGCCAAGGCCGTGCAGCGCGTTGCCCTCCCGCGGGTGCGTGAGGGGAAAGCGGTGGACCACGCCCCGCCAGCGGAGACACCCGCCATCCAGCCGGTTGGTCCAGGGCAGCATCCAGAAGGCGCCGGCCCTGTCGCGGTTCGGATCGCCGCCGTCGAGCGGCCGCAGCACCGCTCGCCCCTCATGGGCGAGGCTGGCGAAGGCGGCACCCCGATCAGGCAGAATCTCCGCCTCCCAGCCGCCGCCCCGCAGCGCCAGCACGGCGTCAGTCGAGCGCGAAGGGATCGCGCGGGCTCGGGCTCTCGCGGCTGTAGGCGCTGGCGCAATAGGCGCCGCCCTGGTAGCGCTCGGTGACCGGATCGCCCGAGACCTTGCCCTCCATCTGGCCGCGGAAATCCTCGGCCGTGTCCTGCGGCGCCCAGCCGATGCGCTCGCGCTGGTCCTGGCCCCAGAAGGTGGCGGGATTGTCGCTCGCGCCCCAGACCACGGCGTGGCCGATCCTCGGCGCCTCGATGAAGGCGGCGCACAGCCGGGCGAGGTCGGCATAGGACAGCCAGGTGGACAGCATGCGGGCATCGACCGGCTCGGGGAAGGAGCTGCCGATGCGGACGTTGAGGTTCTCCACCCCGTGCTTGTCCCAGTAGAGACGCCCCATCAGCTCGGCATAGGCCTTGGACAGGCCGTAGAAGCTGTCGGGGCGGAAGGCGCAGTCGGCATCGAGCTTCGGCTCGCCCGGGCCCGGCCGCTCATGGAAGCCGATCGCATGGTTCGAGGAGGCTAAGAGCACGCGCGCGCCCTCGCGCCGCGCCGCCTCGTAGATGTGGTAGATGCCGCGGATGTTCGGGTCCAGCACCTCCTCGAAGGGCCGGTCCACCGAGATGCCGCCGAAATGCAGGATGGCGCCGCAGCCATCCGCCAGGTGCTGCATGGCGACGGCATCGCCCAGGTCGGCGGTGGTGAACTCGGCGCCTTCCGGCAGGTCGCCGGGGAAGGGCTTGATGTCGGTCAGCCGCAGCCGGTAGCCGCGCGCGGCCAGTTCCCGCGCCAGCATGCTGCCGAGGTTGCCGGAGGCTCCGGTGACGAGGACGGGCTTGGCTGCGGGCATGATGCACTCCTGGACGGCGATTCGCGGCACGAGTATCCGGCGGAACCGGCCTCAGTGGAACAGGCGCGGCAGCCAGAGCGAGACGGCGGGGACATAGGTCACCACCAGCAGCACGGCGAAGGCGGCGCCGTAGAAGGGCAGGCTGGTCCTGGTCGCGTCCCACATCGAGACCTTGCCGACGGCGCAGGCGACGAAGAGCACCGGCCCCACGGGCGGCGTGATCAGCCCGATGCCGAGGTTGAGGATCAGCACCACGCCGAACTGCACCGGGTCCATGCCGAGCTTCATCACCACCGGCAGGAAGATCGGCGTGCCGATCATGATCAGCGGCGCCATGTCCATGAAGGTGCCGAGCAGGAGAAGGATGATGTTGATCAGCAGCAGCAGCAGCAGCGGATTGTCGGTGATGCCCTCCATCAGCGTGACGGTCATCGCCGGCACCTGAAGCAGCGCCATCAGCCAGCCGAAGGCGCCGGCGCAGCCGATGATCAGCAGCACCATGCCGGTGGTGCGCGCGCCGCCCAGCACGGCATGGATGAAGCCCATCCAGCCCAGGCTGCGATAGACCAGGAGCGTGACCAGCAGCGCATAGATCACGGCGACGACGGCGCTCTCGGTCGCGGTGAAGATGCCGCTGCGCACACCCATGAAGATGATGACGATCAGCATCAGGCCCGGCAGCGCCGCCGCCAGCAGCCGCGCCAGCACCCACCAGCCGGGGAAGCGCTCGCGCGGATAGCCGCGCTTCACGGCCACCGCCCAGGCGGTGAACATCAGCGCCACCATCAGCAGCATGCCGGGGATGATGCCGGCGGTGAAGAGGTCCGCCACGCTGATCGCGCCGCCGGCGGCGATGACATAGAGGATCATGTTGTGGCTGGGCGGGATCAGCAGGTCGATCAGCGCCGCATTGGCGGTGACGTTCACCGCATAGTCCGGCGCGTAGCCGCGCGCGCGCATCTGCGGGATCATCACGCCGCCGACGGCCGAGGCATCCGCGACCGCCGAGCCGGAGACGCCGCCGAAGAGCGTCGCCGCCACCACATTGACCTGCCCGAGCCCGCCCCGCATGTGGCCGACCATGGCGGCGGCCAGCGCCACCAGCCGGTCGGCGATCTGGCCGCGCAGCATCAGGTCGCCGGCGAAGACGAAGAAGGGGATGGCCAGCATCGAGAAGACGTTCATGCCCGAATAGAGCTGCTGGAACACCACGACGGCGGGCAGGTCCATATAGAGCACGGTGACGAAGGCACTGGCGCCCAGGGCGAAGGCGACCGGCGTGCCGATCAGCAGCAGCAGCACGAAGCTGCCGAGCAGGACAGTAATCTCCATGATTCCGCGCTCCTCAGGCGTCGCTGACCAGGGGCACGACCATCGCTTCCGAGGGCGCCTCCCCGCCGGCCAGATGCGCCGCCAGCCGTTCCATCCCGAAGAGGCCGATCAGCAGGCCGCCGAAGACCAGCGGCAGATATTCGACCGAGCCCGGCAGGTCGAGGCCGGGCAGCACCGCGTCCCAGACGCCGAGCGCGAGATCGCCGCCGAACCAGGCCATGCCCAGTCCGAACAGCGTCACCACCATGTCCGACAGCACGTCGCAGACCTTGGCGAGAGGCCTGGGCAGCAGTGCCTTCAGGGTGTCGAAGCCCATGTGGAAGCCTTCCCGCACGCCGGCCGCGGCGGCGCCCAGGATGACCCAGCCCATCAGCAGCAGGGCCAGCGGCTCGGCCCAGGAGGGCGTGTCGTTCAGCACGAAGCGGCCGAAGACGCCCCAGGCGACGACGACGGTCATCAGCACCAGGCAGAGGCCGGCGATGCCGAGGCAGGCCGTGCAGAGCCGCTCGAGCAGCAGGTTCAGGCCGCGCGCCACGGCCATTCAGGCGGTTTCCCGGATGCGCTGCACCAGCGACTTCATCTGCGCGTCCCGCACGAACTGGTCGTAGACCGGCTGCATGGCCTTCTCGAACAGCGCCTTGTCGACCTCGTTGATCCGCGAGCCGCCCTCGACCACCGCCTGCCGCGCCGTCTCGGTCCTGGCCTGCCAGAGCCGGCGCATCTCGGGAACGCTGTCCTTCGCCGCCTCGCGCAGGATGGTCTGCAGGTCCTTCGGCAGCTTGTCGTAGCTGCGCTTGGAGACGACGAGGATCTCGGGCGACATGGAATGCTCGGTGGCGGAGTAGTACTTCGCCACCTCGTAGTGCCGATGCGAGTGATAGGTGGGATAGTTGTTCTCGGCCGCGTCCACCACGCCGGTCTGCAGCGCCGAATAGACCTCGCCGGTCGGCAGCGGCGTGGGATTGCCGCCGAGGGCGCGGATCATCGCCAGCCACATGTCGGAAGGCTGCACGCGGACCTTGAGGCCCTTCATGTCGGCCGGCGTGTTCACCGGGCGGCTGCGGATGTACATGCTGCGCGCGCCGCTGTCGTAGCAGCAGAGGGTGATCATGCCGTGCCGCTCCGTGCCGGCCGAGATCTCCTGGCCGAGCGGGCCGTCCACCACCTGATGCATGTGCGCCTCGTCCCGGAACAGGAAGGGCAGGCCCGGGATGACGGTGGCGGGCACCAGGTTGGTCAGCGTGGCGAAGTTGGTGCGGTTCATGTCGATCACGCCGAAGCGCGTCTGCTCCAGCGTGTCCTTCTCCTCGCCGAGCTGGCGGGAATGGAAGACCTGGACCCGCAGGCGGCCGCCGGAACGCTCCTCCGCCAGGCGCGACAGGGCCTTCACGCCCTCCACCGTCGGGTAGCCGTCCGGATGGACGTCGGCCGAGCGGAGGGTGATGGTCTGGGCGCTGGCCTGGAAGCCGATCAGGGCGGGGGCCGAAAGGGCGGCGGCACCCAGCAGCGCCCGGCGGGGCAGCATGAGCTTGCTCATCGTGAACGTTCCCTGTTAGCCTGAATTTTTGTATGACGTTCGGTCATCATATGACTGATGACAGGCGTTGCAGGCGCAGGGTGAAACCACGCGACGCGGCCTGTCAATAGTTTCCACGGCCCTTGCCGCCGCCCGCCTGACGCCGCAGCATCCCCGCCGCCTTGCCTTCAGGAGACCGCCCGTCATGCCCGAGCCCGCCACCCTCTGCGCCGCCGCCGAAGAGCTGGCCCGGGGCCGCCTTTCCGCCGTGACGATGGCCGAGGCGGCGCTGGCCCGCATCGCCGATCCCGCCGGGGAGGGCGCCCGGGCTTTCGTCGCCGTGCAGGCGGAGCAGGCCCTGGTCACCGCCCGCGCCATGGATGCCCTGCGCGCCGCCGGCCGGGCCCCCTCACCCTGGGCCGGCATCCCGATCTCCATCAAGGATCTGTTCGACCAGGCGGGCGTGCCGAACCGCGCCGGCTCGACGGCGCTGGCCGACGCCCCGCCGGCGCGTCGCACCGCCCCCGCCGTGGCACGGCTCGAACGCGCCGGCTTCGTCGTGCTTGGCCGCACCAACATGGTCGAATTCGCCTTCAGTGGCCTGGGCGTGAACCCGCATCACGGCACCCCGCTCTCGCCCTTCGACCGCGCCACGGGGCGCCTCCCCGGCGGCTCCTCCTCCGGTGCCGCCGTGGCGGTCGCGGATGGCATGGGGCTGGCCGGCCTCGGCTCGGACACGGGCGGTTCCTGCCGCCTTCCGGCAGCGCTGTGCGGCGTCGTCGGCTACAAGCCGACCGCCCACCGCGTGCCGCGCGAGGGGGCCTTCCCGCTCTCCCCCACCCTCGACAGCATCGGCCCGCTGGCCCGCAGCGCCGCCTGCTGCGCCGTGCTGCATGCCCTGATGGCCGGAGAGGAGGCAGAGGCCCAGCCCGTGCCGCGGCCCGTGGCCAGCCTGAACCTGGCCATCCCCGACGGCACCTATCTCTTCGAGTCGCTGGAACCCGCCGTGGCCGCTGCCTTCGACCGCGCCGTGGCGCGGCTGGAAGCGGCGGGCGCGCGGATCACGCGGATCGCCCTGCCGGAACTCGCCGAGATTCCCCAGGCCAACGCGACCGGCGGCTTCGTCGCCACCGAGGCCTATGCCGTGCACCGGTCGCTGATGCGGCAGGCGGGTGGGCGATACGATCCGCGCATCCTGGCCCGCATCCAGCGCGGCGGGGGCATGAGCGCGGCCGACTACCTGGCCCTCCGGGAGGACCGCGCCCGCATCATGGCCGCCACCGCCGCCCGCACCGCCGCCTATGACGCGCTGCTCTGCCCCACCACGGCGCTGACGCCGCCGCCGGTCTCCGCCGTGGCCGACGAGATGGAGTACCACCGCATCAACATGCTCCTGCTGCGCAACACCTCGGCCTTCAACTTCCTGGACCGCTGCAGCATCAGCCTGCCCTGCCACGCACCGGGCGAGGCGCCGGTCGGGCTGATGCTGACCGGCGCACGGGACGGCGACCGGGCGCTGTTCGAGACCGCCATGGCCGCCGAGGAGGCGCTTCGCGCGGTGACGGCCGCCTGACTTTGTGGATTGAGGGCTTCCCCTGAGCGGCGGCTGTCGCTAAACAGGGGCCCTGGCGAGGACCCGTAGCTCAGCTGGATAGAGCGTTGCCCTCCGAAGGCAAAGGCCGATGGTTCGAATCCATTCGGGTCCGCCATGTTTTCAATAACTTAGCCGCTTAGACAGTCTTCTCGGTAAGGCTGGTGTCACCACAGAGTCACCAGCGGCGGGACTGTCACACGAACAGCAACCCCTCGGGCCTCGCCCCCTCGACCTGATAGATCATCGGCCCGGACTGGTTGGCCATGGCCCGGCCGATCGCCATGGCGACGGCCGCGGCGCCGTCGATCTTCCCCATCGCCTTGGCCTTGCTGAACTTGATGTTGCCGGCCGCGTCCTGCTCCACCCGGATGTTCGCGAAGTTCCAGCGCAGCACCGGATCGCGCCCGGCCTGGAACTGCCGCCCCAGGATGGCCCGCTCGATCTCCTTGCAGGGCGCCGACATCGAGGCGAAGCCCTGGCCGAACTGCGCCACGGGGAGCTGACGCTCCTGCAGCCTCTGGAGGAAGTTCAGCGCGCCCCAGCGGTCCACCGCGATTTCCTGCACCGATAGCTCGGCGCACAGCTCCACCAGGTCGCGCAGGATCTGATCCTGATCGATGCTGTTGCCCTCGGTCACCACCAGCCGGCCGGATTCCTGGAAGGCGGCATAGGGCTGGTTGTCGGCCACCCGACGGCGGAACTGCTCGGCCGGGCAGTACTGTTTGCCCCAGACCAGCCAGCCCCCTTCCCCGTCCGCTGCCACGGCATAGACGGCCGCCAGGTCGGACACGCTGGCCAGATCCACGCCGACAAAGACCGGCTTCCCGGCCAAGTCGGATAGCTCTACCGGCCGGCAGTCGCCCTGGTCATAGACGGCCATGTCCACCCAGGTGACGGCCGCGCTGTCGCCCCAGATGTTCAGGTAGAGCCGCTTGAACATCTCCCGCTGGCTCGGGATCTCGGCCGCCCGGCGGGCCGTCATGCGCATCTCGTCCAGGCTGCGGAAGCCCGCCGCCAGGGCCGGGTTCACCGCCTGCCACACCGCCTCATCTTGCCAGTCGCAATCGTGCGGCGCCTGGTAGAGCACCGGCAGGAAGGTCTCGTCCTCCACCTCGCCGCGCTCGATCTTCAGGGCATACTCGTACAGCTCCCAGGCCAGATCGCCGCGGCCATGGCCGGCGGTGGTGGTGACAATGGAGAGCGGGCAGAGGCGCTTGCCCATGGAGGAAACCAGTACCTCCCACAGCTCCCGCGTCGGCCAGGCATGCACCTCATCGGCCAGCAGCATCGACACGCTGAGGCCGTGTTTGCTGTAGGCCTCGTGGCTGATCGCCCGATAGGTGCTGTCCGAACGCGGGTGGCTGATCAGCTTGCGGCTATCGACGATGCGCGTCGCGGCCATCAGATGCGGATCGGCGCGGATCATCCGGGAGGCGCCATTGTAGGCGATGCTGGCCTGCTCGCGGTCGGCGGCGGCGCTGATCACCTGGCCGGCGGCGTCCCGCTCCGGGCCCAGCAGCCCCAGCAGGGCCAGGGCGCTGGTCAGGGTGGTCTTTCCCGAGCCACGAGGCAGCAGCAGGAAGACGGTGCGGATCTTCCGCAGGCCGGTTCCAGGATGCACGTCGCCGAAGACCTTGCGGACGATGCGCCCCTGCCAGGGGTGCAGAACAAAGGGCTGCCCGGCCAGCGGGCCCTCGGTGTGGCGCAGCTTCTCGACGAAGCGCACCGCCCGCTCACCATGGCCCAGCGGATCGGGGATCTCACCGGCCAGGAAGCGGGAGCCGGTTAGGCAGCCAGCGGCACTCACGCCAGCATGCCCTCCCACGGGTCGGCCTTGGGGGCTTCCTCATGCTTGCCCCGGCGGTGCGGCGTCAGGCCCAGCTCGGTGGCCAATAGCCGGGCCTCGCGCATGGCAGCGGCCTGGATGCGGAAGGCCGGGTGCGCAGTGGGACCCTTCTCGGTCTCGATGATCCGGCCATCCCGCTGCATGGTCTCCTCGCACTCGCGGACGGTGCCGACCGCCACGGCGTAATTTTCCAGCGTGGCCAGGGTGTCGCGGGCCAGCAGCCGGCGCTGATGCAGCTCAGGAGCAGCGCGATTCCACTCGGCGGCGGCGTGCGGTGCCAACCAGGACGGCGCGCCAGGGCATCCGGACGGGGCGGCATCACCCATGACGACGGCCAGTTTCGGCTTACGACCCTTCATCGGGGGACCTCATTTTCCTGGGGTGGCCCATTTTTGGCGGCGTCGCACGAAAGACTGGGGGGCTCGGTCTCGGGCCCAGGCAGGCCAGATCGGCACCCCCCTATCCCCTCTTGCGACCGACCCCCGCCCCCTCGCTCGCGGTTGAACCCGGCGGTGACTTGCCGGTGACAGGGGGTGCAGAGGGGTCGGATGTTGCTGAGCACCAGCCGCAGGTCGGGCCGTAGGCGAAGGGGCTGGATGTGGTCCGCCTCGGTCGCCGCCGTGACCCGTCCCTGCGCCGCGCAGAGCCGGCAGAGCGGTTCCGCTGCCAGCACCGCCTCGCGTAGCTGGCGCCAATGGCGATCGTATCCGCGGGCGGAAGCGGATTCCTGGTGGCGGTTCCAGACCTTGGCGCATTGCGGGCAGCGCCGCCCCGTGAAGGCCGGGTGGCCCGGCGTCTTGCAGAAGCGCGGCGCTGCCCAGGGCATGGTCAGGCCACCGGGGCCGCGGCCGGGTTGCCGCGCACCACCAGCACGCTGGCGATGGCGCCGGTGGTGGCGCTGGCCACCGTCAGCACCGGGCGGATGTAGCGCTTGTTGCCGATGTAGCTGACGCGCTGCACCGTGTTGCCGCCCGGCGCGGCGGAGACGGCGGACAGGCTGCCCGCCAGATCAATGGCCGCGACATCCGTCCAGCCGCTGCTGCTGTTGTCGCTCTCCTGCAGCTTCGGCGTGTGGGTGCCATCGGTCCAGGCGCCGAAGGCCACCAGCACCGCCGCCGTGCCGAAGCCCAGCAGATCCACGGCCGTGCCATTGGCCGTGGCCGTGCGCGCCGCGGGCGGCAGGGCCAGGGCGGGGCTGATGTTGTGGGACAGGTCACGCATGGTCGCTCTCCTCTCAGCTCGCCGCGATGCGCAGCTTGCGCAGGGCCTCGGCCTTGGCCACGCCACCCGCCACACGACGGCGGCCATGGAAGCGGGTCATCCCGTTGGTCGCCTGGCTGTACGGGTCGCGCAGCACGGACAGGGCGACGCGGTCAAAGATGCGATAGCCCTGGCCGAAATCGCCGAAGACGACCGGCGTGGCACCGGCGGCCACATCCGGCATGTCGGGCATCTCCACCACCGGGCGGCCCAGCAGCGTGGTGGCCATGGCGCCGGCGATGCCCGCGGTGGCCAGCAGGTAGTTGCCCGTCGTGTCCTTCAGCTTGCGGGCCTGGGCCAGGGTGTTGCTGTTCATGGCCCACACCGCATTCGCCCGGTAGGCGGAGGGGATAGCGTGGTAGAGATCCAGCAGGCTGTCGGCGCTGAAGGTCGCGGCGCTGCCGCTGGCCACGGTCGGGATGGCGGGGTCCGCCATGAAACCGAAGGGTCGCAGCACGCCGTCACCGTTGACGAAGGCCGCACCCTCGGCCCGGCCGAACTCCTCCGCGAACTCGAAGGAAAGCTCCGCCGCCACGTCGAAGGCGCTGTCCTCCAGCATGGCGTTCGAGACATCCACCCAGCAGGCGATCTCCCGCACTTCGTATCGGTTCTGGCCGAAGGTCACGGTGGTCTCGGGTCGGGGCTGGATCTCGCCGACCCACTGCGCCGTCATCCCGCCGGTGCGCTTGGGCAGGAGAACCGCGCCGGCCGCCGTGCTGGCCACACGAGCTACGGAGCGGACGGGCGAGAACTGCACCACGTTGCGCAGGAGTTCGGTGACGAACTGGTCGGGGGCGAGATAGCCGCCGGCGGTGTCGTCGCTGACGCGGAGGGTGCGCAGCTCCGGCGCCTCCAGGGCCTCGCGGCCACGGCGCAAGAAGGTGGCGAAGGCCCGCGTCTCGACCTCCGGCTCCTGCCGCGTCTCCAGCCCGATGCCGGGGCGGCGCAGCACGGTCTCGGTGCGGTCGAGGCGCGAGCGGATCTCGGTCATGGCGCTGTCGAGCTGGCCGAAGCGCTGATCGGCGCTGGTGGTGAAGCCCTGCACGGCGGAGCGAATCTCGGCCAGGTCGTTGACCTCGCCCTGCTCCTGCCCGTCGGGGGCCTCACGCGTTTCCCAGCCGGTGCGCGGATCGACGCCCGGCGATGCGAAGTTTGGCATCACGGTTTCCTCAGTTTGCCCGCGCACTGGCGGATGAAGGCGGCAAGCCCGGCCGCCGCGGGAGGGGTGGGAGCGGAGCGGACACTGGCCACGCGCGCCGCATGCTGCGCCGGACGCGAGACCAGCGAGATCTCGATCAGCTCCATCTCGGAGACGACACGCCCGCCGCCGGTGGCCGGTGCGGCGCGGATCGTCCTGAAGCCGATGCTGAGGCCGTCGAGCGCCTGGGCCTTCAGCATGGCGTGGGCGTCGCGGCCGGCGGTGCTGTCCATCACCAGCGTGCCGGTGACATGCAGGCCGGTGTCGTCCTCGCGGATCTCGGTCCAGACACCGACAGGGCGGGCCGGATCGTGGGCCCAGAGCATCAGCGGGCGCGTGCCGGCGGCCCTGTGTGCCGCCAGGGACTTCGCGAAGGCACCGCGCTGCACGACATCGCCGAAGAGATCGCGCCGGCCCCAGACGGCGGCGTAACCGCCGATCTGGCCGCTCTCCTCAGGGGCAAAGCGTGTCTCGACGCCGGCGGACTTCTCAAGCATCGGCGCTATCTCCGGGGATAACCTCATCACCAGCGGACGGCGTGTAGCTGGCGAACCAACGATCAATCGCCGCCGAAAGCTCGCCCTTGAGATCGGGTGACATGCTTGCGTCATTCGCGAGCCGTGCCGCGCAGGTGGCCTTGTCTGTCAGCAGCAGAACCGACTTCGCATTCAGTGACGCGGCCAGGCTTTCTCGATCCCGCGCATGGGGAAGCGTGGCCACAACGAAGGCATGTGCCCTTCCGTCCAATGACTTCAGGGCTGCAACGGCTGCGTCGAACGCGCTGGTGGCAACGCCATGGACGCCTCCCTTGCGGTCATGAGGGGCGCGGATGGTCAGGGCGGCCGTGATCCGGTCCAGATCAATGATCACGTCGGCCGGGCCCGTCATGCGGCTGAGCGCATAGCTGGTCTTGCCAGCCCGAGGCGCGCCCGAGACCAGAGTGATGCGCGGCGCGCTGCGCTGCTGCTGGTCCTGATCCTCCGGCTGCCGATCGACCGGCGCGGAGTTGACGGGACGGGTGAAGACCTCGCCGCCGTCATAGGGGCTTCGGTTCTCCATGGCGCGGATCTCGTTCGGGTTGAACACGCCGGCGGCGATGGCCTGGGAGTAGGCGGTGAAGCGCGCGGCCAGATCGGCGCGGGCCAGGTCGTCCACCAGGAACTCGACGTAGAGGCCACCGCGGCGTTCCTCCGGCGTCAGCAGCGACACGCGGATGGAATCCGTCCAGGCGCGCAGGATCGGCAGCAGCGTGAAGGTCAGGAACTGGCGGCCCAGCTCCTCGGCATTGCTGTGCGTGACGCGATCGAGATCGGCCAGCAGATGCAGCGGCACGCGCCAGATGCGGGCGATCTCCTGCAGCTGGAAGCGCCGCACCTCCAGGTACTGCGCATCCACGGACGACATCTGCAACGGCTCGAAGGTCAGGCCGCTTTCCAGGATCGCCGTCTTGCCGGTGTTGTCCTGGTTCCAGCTCTTGCGGAGCACCTCGCGCTGCTCATGCGTCAAGAAGCTGGGCGACTTCAGGATGCCGCCGGGCCGCGCGCCCCGGCCGAACAGCTTGGCGCCGTACTGCTCCAGGACCTGCGACAGGGCGATGGCCTCACGGGCCTGCACCACCGGGCTGTCACCCTGATAGAGCCCGGTGCCGACGCCGCGGATATGCAGGATCTGATCGCGGCCGTAGCTGCGGCGCGTGCCGTCCGCCTCGGTGACGGTATAGATCGGCTCCCGCGTCAGCACGTGTGGGGCAACGGAGACGCTGGAGGGCGCCAGCGGGATCAGCTCGGAGACACCGCCCTCGCCACGCCCGATCCAGGCATAGGCATTCCCATGCAAGGAGAGCTGGGTTTGCAGGATCAGGCGGAACTCGCTGGCCGGCGTCCAGGGATTGGCCACATCGGACAGCAGCGATTCCAGGGGATGGTCGTCGGCCCGTTCGCGCCCGCCATCGGCAGCACGACGATACAGGTGCAGGGGTAGCTGGCTCACGGTCTCGGCCAGGACCTTCACGGCGCCGTAGACAGCCGTGCAGCGCATCGCAGTTTCGGCGGAGACGGAGATCCCGGAAGCGGTGGGGCCCGCGCCACCCAGCAGGATCGCGGTCCAGGGATCACGAAGGGTGCCGGAAGCCGCCCGGCTTTCGGGGGCGGAGAATAGGGCCTTGATCGAGCCCAGCAGGGAGGAAGCGCGCGCCATATCCGGCAGCGCTACGCGTTCTCAGGTGGCAGCACCAAGCGGAATAGAGCGACGCAATCGATTGAATTTAGGAGGAAATCTCGGGAGGCAGCGAGGTTAGGCGGGCAATCTCGCCGGCCTTAGCTCCGCACCGTCTCATACTGGTCCGGTGCGAGATGGTCAGGCGGATGGCAGGTCGCGCAGCACCAGCCCGGCGCGCCACCATCCCACTCGTTCCGCAGATCCCGCCACCACCGGCCACCCTGACGCGGATCGAACCGTCCGCAGCAGCCGCACCAGGCGCCGGGGGCCGGGCGAGCCGCCGGATCGGGCCAGGACGGCGGGCGCTGCAATCCCGCGCTCAGCAGGCCGTCGATCAGCCGCCGGGGTTCGGGCGCCGGCTGGGGTGCGGGCGGCTCCTCCTGGATGGCGGCGCGTTCGGCGGCGGTGTCGCGGGCGTCCCGCTCCGCCAGGAGCTGGATGATCTCGACCTTCCGGGTCCTGGCCTCAGCCAGGAGGTCGTCAGCCGGCTTCTGCCCCCGCAACCGGAGCTGATCGCCCTGTACCACGATCTCAACGCCGGCCTCCTCCAGCCGATGCAGGGTCGCCGCGGCAGTCACAGGGTTTCCTCCCAGACCGGAGGCGAGGTGCGGGAGCCTAGGGTAGACGAATCAGCGTTCCGAGCGTTCCCAGCGTTCCGGTCCTTATTATTCAATGGCTTATCGTAACACTGGCCACTTTCGTCAGCGTTCCCGGAACGCTCCGCAGCGTTCCCGGATCGCTGCGCCGTCCCCGCTTCGGTGAAGTAAGTGTCTGGATTATCAGGGGTGGAACGCTGGGAACGCTCGGAACGCTGTTCGCCCTCTTGTTCCCACAACGAGATGCGGATCTCCCGACCGGCCCTGCCACCGGAGGTCGGCAGCGTGACCGTCACGCCCGCCCGGCGCAGCGCCGGCGAGACCCGCTTCAGGCGGGCGGAGAGGCGGGCGGCGTCCTTCGGATAGCCCCGCTCCCTCTGGATCTCGATCGGCACGGCCTCGTTCACCAGTTCCAGCAACCGGGTGGCGCTACCGGTCCAGGCGGTGTGGCTGGCATGGTTGGTGGCGATGGACTGGATGGCGACGGCGATCGGATCGGCCTCAATGACATTGGCCACGGCGGCGGCGCGGTTGCCTTCGATCGCCTCCAGCATCTCCTCCTCGGTCCAGCCGAAGGCCGGGGCCGCGGCGCAGGCCAGGCGGGCGAAGTCGGCCATCCTCGGCAGGCGCGACAGGCGCAGGGTCGGCAGCCGCTTCAGCGCCAGGGCCAGTCCGTCCAGCAGCAGGGCCAGGATACCCGGCGCCGCCGCCTCGAAATCCTTCCAGACCTCATCCTCCGGCTTGCGGGCGGCATCCGGAATCGGCGGCAGGGCGATGGCCAGGGCCCGGTCGGCCAGGTCACCGCGGGCCAGCAGCGAGGGAATGCCGTTCAACAGCACCGGCCGGGCAACGGAGACAATGACCTCCTCGCTGTCCGAATACAGCCGCCGCTTGCTGAAGCCCGCACCCGTGGCCAGCCGGCACAGCGCATCGGCCATGTCGGGGTCCAGGTAACTGACATTGTCGATTGCCACGATGCGGCCGTTCTGCGCGGCAATCAGCAGATCATCCTCGCTGCGCGGCGTGGCGCGGTGCTCGGCCATGTTCGGATCGACCAGGCGCCGCAGCATCTTGCTAGCTGTGCTCTTGCCGCTGCCCTGCTCACCATCGAGCGCCAGCACCGGATAGGGGCCGGATGGGTAGAGCGCGGCCAGCAGCCAGGCAGTCACCAGTCGCAGGTCGGCCAGATCCTCCTGTCCTGCGGCATCGCGCGGCACCCACAAATTGAGCAACCGTCGCAGCTTCGCCAGCGCATCAGGATCGGCCGACGGCACCGGCAGCGCCCGCACCCCGACCGGGCGGACCAGCGGCACATCGGCCGAGGCGACAATCCGCCAGCCATTGGCATCGATGCGGACGAGCTGCCAGTCTTCGTTGCCGAGGTCGAGCCAGATCACGCCCTTGTCCCGCAGCACCCGCACCTCGTGCAGCCGTGGCGCCTCATTGATCGCCATGGCCTCCAGCGCTGGCAGGGCCTCGGACAGGGCCTTGTCACTGACGCTGCCGGGATGGCCGCTGCGGGTTGGGTGGCGCTTGGCATAGATGCTGCGGACCAGCATGGCGAAGGCCTTGGTCCGGACCCGGAAGCGGGCGATCTCGCCGCGCTGCCCCTTCACCGTGGCGAAGGTGTTCCAGTCCGGATCGCGCCAGAACAGAACGCCGGCATCCAGCACCGCATCAACAATCTGCTGTCGCTGGCCGGTGCGGCCTTCTTCCTCGTCCTGCTGCGGCTTGTCGGTCAGGATGGTGAACCCTTCAGGCATGTGCTGCCTCCTGCGCCGGCTGGTGGGCGCGCAGCAGATCGTTGAAGTCGGGATGCTCGTCCGGCAGGGCCACGCGCACGGTGCGGCCCTCGGCCCGCCAGCGCTCCGCCGCGGCCCAGGCGGCCCGTTGGCCAGGCAGGTCGCGATCGGCGGCGATGACCACGCTGCGCACCGCGGGCGGCAGCACCAGGCCCTTCTCCAGGTTGCCGGCGCTGATCGCGGCCCAGGCGGGCAGGTGCAGCAGCCGGCCGGCGGAGGCCGAGGATTCGATGCCTTCGCCGATCACCAGATCCGGCGCCACGGGATCAAGGCGGATGGCGCCGCCCCAGACCGGGCCGAGGCTGGCCTTGTTAGGGGTGACGCTGGCCTTGCCGCCGGATTCCACATTGAGGAAGGTCCGGTGGACGGCGATGATCGCCCCGCCGGCATCCATCACCGCCGCGACCATGGCGGGCAGTCTGCCGCCCTCCGGGTGATGCACGTCCTGGCGGAATCGCAGGGCGGCGGAGGCGGCCAGCCCCGGCAGCCCGCGGCCGGCCAGGTAGCGATCGACCAGCGTATCGGAGGCGGAGATGCTGCTGCTCCAGAGGCGCAGCACGGCCTCCTGCCGCTTGAGCTTCTTCTCCGCGTCCGTCTGCGTTTCCGGCTCCGGCCGCTGCCAGTCGCCGCCGGCGACGCGGCTGATCGCATCGGCCAGTGCTTCGCGGTCACAGCCGTTGCTGCAATGGACGAGGATCTTGTCGCCATCGCCGCGCAGGCTGAACGCGCCGTGATAAGTGCAGGCGGGGCAGTCGCCGCGCCAGGAGCGGCGATACTTCCGCAGGGCGAGGCGGCCGGCGAGATCCTGCGCGCTGATCATGCCGCCGCCTCCTCCCTGCGTCGCCGAGTGATGCCATTCAGATAGTCGAGCTTCTGCTGCCAGTGCTTGTTCCATCGGCCCGAACCGACACCCCAGGCGGCATCGATGACCGTGCGGGCCATGGACTGTTCCTCGGCATTCAACAGATGCAGGTGCTTGCTCAGGCTTTGCACGGCAACGTCACGCAGCGCATCGCGCAGGCCGCTCTCCGAGAAGCCGCGGTGCTTTCGCGACGACGGGCGCGGCGGGGGCGGTACCGGAGCGACGGACACGAAGCTCGTTGCCAACAGCGCCTCCCAGGTCGTGCCGGATTTCTGGATCAGCCGATGCGCGGCCAGTGCCGCGGCGGCACGTTCGCCATCGACATCGCTGCCGAGCAAGGCAAGGATTTTCACCAGCCGCTCGCGGGTGGCGGGAGTGAGTGCGCTCACTGGATCGTCACTCCCTCAGGCGCGCCGGGCCGGGGATGCACATCACCGGGCGGCACCACGATGCTGAGAATACGGCGCCCATCCATCATGGTCAGTGCCAGGGCCCGCCACGCGTCATGGTGCTGTCCCTGCATTTCAACCAGCACCACGCGCCCGCTGATCATGGTCAGCATGGCGGCCAGGATGTAGTGCCGGTCCTGGCCACCGGCAGCGTGCAGGATCACCATCTCCGACCACCGGAGCAGCGTCTTCGCCTGTTCCCAGCGATCCGGCCCGGTGGCCAAAGGATGATCGTCGGCGAGCAGGACACAGGTCGCCTTCTTCGCTTTCAGCAGATTCGCCGGAACCGGCGAGCCGCGCGTCGAGATTGTGACCGCGATCAGGCCGTCAGCGGCGGCACGCAACAGCGGCGCACGAAAGCCCTCGCCTGCCTGGATCATCTTGTCGATGGTCAACTCGATCTCGGCGCGCTTGCGGATGTTGACGGGTGCGTTCATCGCCCACCCTCCAGCATGCGCTTGTGGCTGATCGCCGCGGCCACGGAGGCGAAGAACCGCAGCGCCGGCCGCCGGTTCATCGCATCGGGGATCAACAAGGCCGCGCGCGGCGTGTCCGGATCGTTCGCGCAAGGCACTTCAAGCAAGCGGATGCGCTTGTCATCAGGGCGCACTTCGGGCGCCAAGAGCCGATGGCTCATGTTTTGATTTTCTCCGACTTTCGTGTCTCAAAAACGGTAGTTGTCGAGACCGGCGGAGGCGTGTAGGAGATCGATGTCCAGTCGATCTGCCTGCTTTTCTCCGCCTAGACCCTCCCTACCCCGCGTCGCTGCTGCTGGTGCGCAGCTTGCCAAGCTTTTCATCGGCCCAGCGATCAAGCTCCACCTTCGGATAGAGCGGCGTGCGGTTCACCTTGAAGAAGGGTGGGCCGCCGCCTTCGGTCACCAGCTTCGCGAGCGTCGCCGGGGCAATCTTCCAGCCGCGCGTCAGGTACAGATACTCCGAGGCTTCCCAGCGACGGAGATTCGGATTGCGCAGGCTCCCGGTAAGACGAGGCTCGGCAGGCTGATCAGTCATCGGCATTCTCCAGGATGGTGCTGAAGTCGAGCCGGGCCTTGAGACTGCCGCCAGCGGCGGCGAAGGCCTTGACGGCGGCGGCGTTAAGGTCGGCGGCCAGGCGCGGCGACCTGATGGCGGCGCGGACGGAGCGGCTCTGCCCGGGCAGGGTCAGGTAGGCGCTGCCGCCGACGTAGGGGCGCAGCAGGCGGCAGCCGCTCAAAGTGACGGGGCCAATCTCCACGGTCATCGTCGCCAGCAGCGCCCGGCTGCCAGCCATGCGCGGCGGGCAATAAATCGCGACGTCGGTGATGTGGAAGGGGTGGAGGTCGTGGGACATCACCGCCCGCTCTCGATCAGGCGCGCGATCTGCCGCCAGACACGCCCATCGACCACCGCGACACGATACAGCGGTGTATACTCCGAGTGGGGCTTCTCGAACTTCGAGATGCTCTCCGCGTCATACCGGATCTCGGCAGTGCGGTTCGAGGCCACGCGAACTTCCTTCACACGCTCCGCCAGTTCGACATCCTCGATGATCGCCTTCAAAGCCTCGCCGAAGAGATGCTGCTTGGTCAGCGGACAGATCGCGAAGTGGCCCTGAAAGTCCTCGCCCATGCCGCTGAGGATGGAACCTTCCTGATTGAGGTGCCACGTCTGCCAGGTCGCGGTCGCGCTCTCCTTCCGCGGCCCGTTCAAGGCCACCGCCAGCACGAAAAAGGCGGCCCGGAAGGAATCCATCTCGATCCCCCCGCCCGGCCCCGCCTTTCCCTTCAACAGATTCGGATCGAAGCCGACGCCAGCGGTCTCAGCATACCGATGGACGCTGGCGTTCAATTCGTTCTCGGGATCGAAGTGAGCGGACTGCTCCTTGAGAGCACGCTGCAACTCCGTGAAGTCACTCATGGGTAGCCGTAGGAGCGGCACGAGGTGGCCGCAGAAGGTGTTGAGCTTCACAGAAATCTCCGCAGCAAACTTTGGGATGATGCCATGGTTAGTTCTACAGCGCGGCATCGGCTGCGGTCAATAACTATGGCATCATCCCAGAGATTTTAGTTTGGATGCTGAGGGAGGCCTATGGCGCTGCCCTCCGCCCCCGATGCCACCTCTGCCGCTGCTCCAGCCATCCGAGATGCTTCTCGGCATTCCCTGGCTCCAAGAGCCAGCCGTCCGGATAGCCAAACCGCTCTTCGATCTCGGCGGCCAGCGCCTGCTTCCGCCCCTCGCGCCAGGCCAGTTCCAATTCCAGGCAGCGGATGCGGACGCGGAGCCAAAGCTTGCGGAGGCGCTTCATGCCCGGCCCTCCGCCTGAAGCCTCAGCACGTTCCGCACCACCCGCTCCGGCCAGTCGCCCGTGAAGGAGGTGTCGAAGTTCTCCGATCCATCCTGTTGCAGCGCCCACCGCTGCGCCACCCTGCCCAGCGCGGCAACCCCGTCCAGGGTGCGGGCGGTGAGGCCGTCCAGCTGCTCTTCCAGCGCCTCGATGGCCTGCCAGAGCGGATCGTCTTCGCAATCGAGCTGGCTGCCCGAGTCGGTGTAGGCGTCCAGCGCCTCGATGTACGCGCCGCAGAGGCGGATCAGTTCGGCGTCGGCGTGGGGCAGGTGGTCATGGTGGGAATTTCCCAGGATGACGGACGGTGCGGCGGCCACCGGCGCCAGGGCTGCGGCGATCATGACGCCTCTTCTCCCGCGGCTCACAGCGTCACCGCCCATCCGGCACAGGCCGCGAAGATGATGCAGCAGGCGGCGAGGCTGGCGCGGAGGGCGGTGTCTGCGCGCTGGGAACTAACGGCACCCTGCCGTTGGTTCCCAAGCACGTTGCAGGACGGCGCACTGCCGAAGCGCAACAGCGGCGGCGGCCGGTCGCCGTTCGCGATATAGGCCAGGGAGCGCCGCAGGAAGCCGGGGCGGTAGGGCTTTTGCGCCGGGGCAGCGCGGAAGGGTTTGGAACCGCTGCGGTTCAGAACCACCCGCTCGGCCAGCACGAGAAGGCTGTGCTCACTGTGCACACCCCTGGCAGGCTGTCTTCTGCGGGTAGGCGCGAGTGTGCTATCGGCGCGCGTAGCCATTGCCTGATCTCCTGAGGATCGGTCGTGGTTAGGCTGAGGGATGCGGTTGCCGCCGCACCTTCAGCCGCTTCTGTTGTGGAAGCGGCGACAACCTCATACAATGTTCAGCGCATGTCAACAACATTGTATGAGAAATCACAACATGGCTAAGACCCATCCGCTAGGGTTCCGGGTCGAGCCCGAGATCAAAGCTGCACTAGAGAAGGCCGCCAAAGACGACGACCGCTCCGTCTCGTCGCTGGTGGAGCGGATCTTGAAGGCTTGGCTGACGGAGAAGGGGTACCTGCCCAGTCAAGGGTAACTAGACGACGCCTCGCCTTCTGCGCGCATTGGCAGCGAATCGATTGACTCAGCGGTAATTTTGGACAGATTTGGCGACGGTGCCGCCGTCGCACTTCAACCGATCATCCGGAACGATTGCCAGCCCTATGGCCGGGGGCTGCAACCGGCGCCCCGGAGCGGTGGGCTCGTTCCCACCTTGGATTGGGAGAAAGGCAATGGCCTCTCATAGAGAGAAGGTTGTGCACGTAAGACCTTACGTGCGCTTCCGGCTAGGGCGCCATGAGCACGTAGTGGCTCATTGGCGGTCCCTGCCACGGCAGCTCGAACTGCCGTTTTAGTGTAGTCGCTACCTAGTCATCGCTCGCGACGGCGGCACCACCGCTTGCAAGGCCTTGAATCACGGCACCTTCGTCGGGTCAAATGGTAAATTTGTCACGGGCGCCGCCTGAACCATTTCCAAGGGTTGATGATGCCCTGAAACAGTTCTCGTCGTGAGGACCGATCGCCTGCCTGCTCATCATCTTCTAGAATCACAGGGTGGGTACGGGTCAAGAGATTGGCGATATCCTCGCCGGAAATCGTCATTCGAGATGTAGGATACCCATCTCTATCAATCGAAACAAATCGGCTTCGATGCGTAGTGCTGCTAAGTCCAGTCTTCTCGTTAATCTTCAGCAAAAATCGTTGAGGTTTGATGATACATACATAATTGATCTTCCGAGATGCTCCGATCGAAATCTCATCAACCTTCCCTTCATACATCACGACACAGCCGGAATGAGTTATTTTTGTCATAATGTTGGCGATCACAATGCTATCGCCGTTTCTTTGCTCGTAGTATGGCCCGAAGACAGCCTTAGCAATACGAGCATTCGTCGTGATTTTTGCTAGCCGAGATCCGACATAAAGAGCGAGGGCTGATACGCCCATAAATTCAACAACGCCCAATCCCAGCCCGAAGTGCACGCTGCAGGCCTGATTCTTAGGAAAAGTTTCAAAGGTCCCGGAAGCAAGTGCAGCGGCGGTGGCTACAACCCTGCATTCAGCGAACCACTCGGCGACATAAAGCACCACCAGACCAACCACGCCATGAAGTATGGCAGCGGCAAGCACAAACAAGGCTGTGTCCATGAGGACGCCACGTTGCATATCAAGGCGAGTTAGACCGCTGCGGTAGTGAAAGCTTAGGAATACTATACAGCCCGGAGCAAGGACATAGAATAATGCTAAAGCTTGAAGAGAAAGCCCACCCATCGTCCGTCAGGCTGCATGCGCAGGCGTTTCCTTACGCATCAGGGTTTGTAGCTCGGCCTCTACCTGAGAGAGCCGAGGAGGGCCTGCATTCCTTCGAGAAGCAGCAATGAGCGCCCGCTCAACCAAATCCATACGTCCGCCAGCCAACTCAAGAAGTTTTTCGTAGGCTCGGTTCGTACTACTAAGGTTGATGGCCACCGTGTCTTGCTCCCGATTCCTGCCACCCCATCGATAGGGGGGAGCGGTTAACCAGCGGTGCGCAGTGCGCAGCGCACCGCTGGAATTAGAATCTAGCGCTTTAATCCACCGATGAAAGCAGATTTACGTACAAAATGTGCGCGAGCTTCATTGGCGAACGAGATTGCCATGAGAGGGAATGTAGCCCGAATGATCTGCAAGACCGTTTTGCAAAATCCTGATTCCCGGAAAGTAGCGCGACCTTAAGCGACTAGCAAAAGCCCCTTCCCGGAACGCTCATCACCGTTCCCGGAACGCTGCCGCGGATCGCTAGCGTTCCGCGTAACGCATTGATTTTGCTGATATGGAACGCTGGGAACGCTTGGAACGCTGATTCGTCTACCCTAGGCTCCCGCACCCCCCATCGCTGACCACACCTCTCCTGCCACTCGATCGGCGGCTGCCACCAGCACGGCGTCCAGGTGGTGCACGTACCGTCCGGTCATGGTTCCGGAGGAGTGCCCGATCATCGCGGCGATGGTCGGCTCGCTGTACCCGAGGTCGGCAGCCATGGAGGCGAAGCCATGCCGCAGGGTGTGCGGCGTCACCCCTTCCAGCCCGGCTTCCTTGACCAGCCGGCGCCATGCCCCGGTCAGTCCGCCATAGGGTCTCTCAGGCTCCCGGCCGGGGCAGACGTAGGGCCCGCTCCGGCCCAGCCCTTCCAGCAGATCCACCACCGCCTTGCCGATCGGGCGCACTGAGGCGCCTTCCTTGCTGTCCGCGAGCCGCAGCGCCTGGCCGGGCAGGTCCACCTCCGCCCAACGTAAGTTCTCGATCTCGCCTCTGCGGCAGCCGGTCAGGGCCAGCAGGCGGATAGCCAGGATGGCAACCCCGCTGCCACCCTCGGCTTCCCACTTCTCCAGCGCCTTGCCGAGCTGGCGATAGGTCTCTGGGGTCAGCCGCAGGCGCCGGCGGTTGTCGGCGGGCCGCTTCACGCCATGCACAGGATTGGCCTGGATGATTCCTTCGGACACGGCGAAGGAGAGGATACCGCCCAGCAGGCCCATGGTGCGGGTGGCGGCCCCCTTCCCGCCCTCCACGATGGAGCGCCCATGCGGCTTGCCGGTCTTGATGTCCCGCGCCGCCTTGCCGGCCACCACGTCCCGCATGAACCGCGTCACGTCCGTCCGGGTCAGGTCCGACACCTTCCGATTGCCCAGCAGCGGCAGGATATGCGCGGCAATCCGGCTCCGGTCAGAGACCAGCGTCGTGGCTTTCTTGGCCGCGCCCCGCTTGCCCAGGATCAGGCCCTTGTCTGCCGCCTCCAGGTAGCGCTCGCACAACTCCCGCATGGTCAGGGTCTTGCGGCGGGTGGCGCGCTCCTCGGCGGGGTCCTCACCCTGCAACACGCTGCCCAGGGTAATCACGGCCAGTCTCCTGGCCTCTTCCGTCGTCAGCTTGCCATGCACCCCGAGGGACATACGCTTCCGGCCACCGGCCTGAGGGCGGTAGTCGGCGTAATAGACCCGCCGGCCGGAGGGGAAGACCCGCACGCCGAAGCCCGGCAGATCACTGCACCAGATGAAATAGGCCGCATCCCGCGGCTCGGCGGCATCCACGATACGCTTGGTCAGCTTCGCCATGACGACCTTTGCCCTGGGCTTCTAGTGTCACCAGGGAGTCACCACGGAAACGGAAATCGGGGAATAGGCGGGAAATTTCCCGAGATGGCGCGTGATACCATTCCCGTTCGGAATCAGCGTCTTAGAAAGCTCCGGCCATCTCAGGAAAACTCCAGAAAGCCCCTTTCGAGCGCCCTCCGAAGGCAAAGGTCGTACGTTCGAATCGTATCGGGTCCGCCAGTCTTTTCAAGCATTTAGCTTTCAGCCGCCCTGCCCGACCGCGGCTTCCCAGCCAGCAGTCCCACGGCTTTTCATCAGCCGCCGAATGAACTTGATCGTGGTGATTTCGGACAGAAAGCGGCAGGTGAGGCGGGCCTGTCCGATGGCATCGAGCGCCGGACAGGCGGCGGACCTCACGGCTTGAGGACAACCTTGATGCAGCCATCCTTCTTGTCGCGGAAGGTTTTGTAGAG
The DNA here is from genome assembly GCF_049340465.1 of Pseudoroseomonas sp. WGS1072. Classification (NCBI taxonomy): domain Bacteria; kingdom Pseudomonadati; phylum Pseudomonadota; class Alphaproteobacteria; order Acetobacterales; family Acetobacteraceae; genus Pseudoroseomonas; species Pseudoroseomonas sp. WGS1072. The sequence continues at coordinate 1,114,209 of NZ_JBMPSU010000001.1, forward strand.
GCCCGGCCCCTCCTCCAGCGGCGCGGTGTGCGTGATGACGAAGGCAGGGTCGATCTCGCCCTTCTGAATCCGCTCCAGCAACATGGGCAGGTAGTGCTGCACCGGTGTCTGCGCCATGCGGAAGGTCAGGCCGCGGTTGATGGCCGATCCCATGGGGATCTTGTCCAGCAACCCACCATAGACGCCGACGATGGAGACGATGCCGAAGTTGCGGCAGCAATGGATGGCCTGCCGCAGCACATGGGGACGATCGGTGCCCATGAAGGTCGCGACCTTCACGCGGTCCAGGACCGCATCCAGCGAGCCGGTGGCGCTCGCCTCCGTGCCCACCGCGTCGATGCAGGCATCCGCGCCGCGGCCCGCTGTCAGTTCCATGATCCGGTCGTAGACGTCATCCTGCTTGAAATCGAGGACGAGCGCGCCGGCCTGCCGCGCCATCTCCAGGCGCTCCGGAACCGTGTCGATCGCGATGACGCGCTCGGCGCCCAGCAGGAAGGCGCTGCGGATCGCGAACTGGCCGACCGGCCCGCAACCCCAGATGGCCACGGTCTCACCGCCCCGCAGATCGCAGAACTCGGCGGCCATGTACCCCGTCGGGAAGATGTCCGAGAGGAACAGGACCTGCTCGTCCGTCATCCCGTCCGGAACCTTGATCGGCCCCACATCGGCATAGGGCACGCGCAGATACTCGGCCTGTCCGCCCGCGAAGCCGCCCAGGAGATGCGAGTAGCCGAACAGGCCGGCGGGGGAGTTGCCCCAGAGCTTGGCGGCCTTCTCACGGTTCGGGTTGGAACGCTCGCAGCCGGAGAAGAAGCCCTTCCGGCAAAAGAAGCATTCGCCGCAGGCGATGGTGAAGGGCACGACCACGCGGTCGCCGACCTTCAGCTTGTGGTTGTCGCGGCCGACCTCGACCACCTCGCCCATCGTCTCGTGCCCGAGGACATCCCCTTTCTCCATCGAAGGAATGACGTGGTCGTAGAGATGGACGTCCGAGCCGCAGATGGCGCAGGAAGTGACCTTGATGATGGCGTCACGCCCATCCTCTATCCTCGGGTCCGGGACGCTCTCGCAACGGATGTCGCCTTTCCCGTGCCAAGTCAGTGCCTTCATGGGATTCGCCTCCATCTGGATCTGGCCGCCGGACCATAACGTCGCGACCCCGACGGAGATCGACGCCGTTCCGTCATCACATCCCGCTGTGGCTTGGGCCTGACCATGAGCGGCCGGCCGCTCTCCCTGGCTGCGCGGCGTGGCGGGCTCTGGCGCGGCAATAACCTCCTCCACCCTGCGGCGTTGAGCATGGGAACGCCGTTCCGCAGGAGACAAAGCGTGCCCAGACAGGACGTGCCGCCATGGAAGCAGGCTGGTTCAGGCGCCTGGCGCGCCATCCGGCGGGATCCTTCCCCACGTGACTGACGCGCCCCCCTCCCTTGACGGGCCAGCGCCCCTCCTCCCCTGCGAATCCCTGCCACCCCCTCCCGACGTCATGATGGAAAGCCTCGACGGACTTCCGCCGCGCCTGAGGATCGCGCTCATCGCGCACCTGAAGTATCCGATCGCCGAGCCCTTCGCCGGCGGCCTGGAGATGCATACCCATCTCCTGGCACGCCATCTTCTGGCGCGGGGCCATGATGTCACCCTGTTCGCCGCCGAGGCCTCGGACGTGGCGCTCGAGCCCTGCTGCGTCTGCCCCGCGACGGGGACGCCGGCCACGCCCTTCGCCGCCAGGCTCACCGCCCTCCGCGAGCGCCGCGCCTATGCGGAGATCATGGCGAGCATCGCGCGGGGCGGGTTCGACGTGGTGCATAACAATTCCCTGCACGCCCTGCCGCTGCTCGCGGCGCACCGGCTGCCGGTGCCGTTCGTCACCGCCCTGCATTGCCCGCCTTTCCCGGCGCTGGAGAAGGGCGTGAGGGGCCGCGTCAGGCCGGACCTTCGCTTCGTCGCCGTGTCCGAGGTGGTGCGCGGGATGTGGCGGAGCCTCCTGCCGGTCGATGCCGTCATCCCGAACGGCATCGACCTCGACCGCTTCCGGCCCCGCCTGGAGCCGGCGCCGGAGCGGCATGCCATCTGGTCCGGCCGCCTCGTCCCCGAGAAGGGCGCGCATCTCGCCATCGCCGCGGCCCGCCTGGCCGGCATGCCGCTGCGGATCGCCGGACCGCTGAGCGACCCGGACTACTGGCGGGCCGAGGTGGCGCCGATGCTGGGCGCGGACGTCACCTACCTGGGCCATCTGAACCACGCCGCCCTGTCGCGGGCCGTCGCGGCGGCCTCCGTCGCGGTCATCACCCCCCGCTGGGAGGAACCCTATGGCCTGGTCGTGGCCGAGGCCCTGGCCTGCGGCACGCCCGTCGCCGGCTTCTCGCGCGGCGCCCTGCCGGAGCTGACGGATGCCGCCACGGGCCGCCTCGCCCCCGCCGACGACGTCCGCGCGCTGGCCCGCGCCATTCCCGCCGCCGCCACCCTCTCGCGCGCCGATTGCCGGGCCCGCGCGGAAGCGATCTGCGATGCCCTCGCCATGGTGGACGCCTATGAGGCGCTGTATCGCCGGGAGATCGCCTGCGGGGCCGGCCGCCACGGCCTTGTCGGCGGCACCGTGTCGTGAGCGGCCCGCCCTGTGTCGTCTGCGTGCCGGCGCGGAACGAGGCGAAGGCGCTGCCGGATCTGGTGTCCGCGCTGGCCGGCCAGGACACGCCGGGGCGCCTCCGGGTCGTGGTGGCGGCGAACAACTGCACCGACGGCACGGCGGACCTCCTGCGCGCGCTGGCGGGGCGTACGCCACGCCTGTCGCTTCGCGTGCTCGAGATCACGCTGCCCACTGCGCGTGCCCGGGTCGGCGTGGCCCGTGGCCTCGCGATGGATGCGGGCGCGGCCTGGCTGCGGGAGGAGGGCCTGGCGGAGGGTGCGCTGATCAGCACGGATGCCGATGCCGTGCCGCCGCCCGGCTGGGTCTCCGCCCAGCTCGGCGCGCTCGCGCGGGGCGCCGAGGCCGTCGGCGGCGAGCTCCGGCTGCTGGAGCATCCGGACCGGCCTCTGCCGGCCTGGCTGACGGAGGCGCGCGCCCGCGTCGCGCGCTACTGGTCCGCCGTGCGCGGCCTGGCCCACCGGATCGACCCCCTGCCGCATGATCCGCCGCCCCGGCATGGCGACCATACCGGCGCCAGCCTGGCGGTCACGGCCGCCGCCTACCGTGCCGCGGGCGGCGTGCCGCCGCTGGAGAGGCAGGAGGATCTCGCCCTCGTCGCCGCCATCGAGCGGATGGGCGGCCGGCTGCGCCACGCGCCCGAGGCCTGGGTGCGGGTCTCGGCGCGCGAGGATGGCCGGGCGCCGGGCGGCATGGCCGAGGAGATGCGGAAATGGCGGCGCGTGGCCGAGGGCGCCGAGGCGCACCTCCTGCCCGACGCCGCCCATTGGCGGGCGGTGTTCCGCCGCCGCCGCGCCCTGCGCCAGGGCTTCATCGAAGGCCCCGGGGCGGTCGCCGCCCGGCTCGGGGCCGATCCCGCCCTGCTGGCGGCGGTCGCGTGGGAGAGCGTGAACGGGATCGCCTTCGTCGCGCGGGCCGAGCCCCTGCTGCCGCCGCTGGCGCCGCGCTGGGAGGCCATCGAGGCCGTCATCCCGGCGCTGGAGGCGATGGCCCCGGAGACACGGGCCGCATGATGGGGGCCGCATGATGGGGGCCGCATGAGGCCGATCGGCTACTACGTGCACCATCACGGCTTCGGCCACTGGCAACGCGCGGTCGCCCTGGCCCGCATGCTGCGGCGGCCCTGCACCCTGCTCGGCACCTTCCCCGACAGCGTCACGCGCGCGGCACCCTGTCCGGTGGTGCCCCTGCCGGACGACGCGCCCAGCGGCGCGGAACCGCCCGATCCGGCGGGCGTGCCGGGGCTGCATTACGCCCCGCTGGGGCATGACGGCCTTCGCCGGCGGGTCGCGCGGATGGCGGGCTGGATCGCCGAGGCCCGCCCGGCGCTGATGGTGGTGGATGTCTCGGTGGAGGTCGCGCTGCTGTCGCGGCTGATGTCCACGCCCTTCCTCTACGTCCGCCTGGCGGGGCTGCGGGACGATCCGCCGCACCTCGCCGCCTTCCACGCGGCGGCGGCCCTGCTCTCCCCCTTTCCCCGCTCGCTGGAGGCGGAGGGGGTCCCGGACTGGGTTCTAGAGAGGACGTTCCACGCCGGCTTCCTGACGGGGCCGTCGATCCGGCCCTCGGAGGGGGGCGGCATCCTTACCGTCTTCGGGCGCGGCGGGAGCGGCGGTGATGCGGCAGCACTGGCCCTGGCGGCCCGCGCCACGCCGCAGTGGCGATGGCGCGCCATCGGCCTGTTGCACGGCGGCACGGCGCCGCCGCGCAATCTCGAGTTGCTGGGCTGGCGGGAGGACGCCCAGGCGCTGCTGGCCGGGGCGGATCTGGTCATCGGCGGCGCCGGGGACGGCCTGCTGGCCGAGGTCGCCGCGCTCGGCAAGCGCTTCCTTTGCCTGCCCGAGCCGCGGCCCTTCGGGGAACAGCACCACAAGGCCCGCCGCCTCGCCACGCTGGGCGCCGCGGTGGTGCGGGAGGCCTGGCCGGCGGCGGCGGACTGGCCCGCGCTGCTCGCCCAGGCCATGGCGCTGGACCCGGGCCGCATCGCCGCGCTCCACGATCCCGGCGCCCTCGCGAGGTGCGCGGCCTTCATCGACGCGGAAGCGGACCGCGCCGCACGCCTGGGTCAGTAGGCGCGCTCCGGCGGGCAGGCGGCGGCCGCGATCTCCGCCGCGGAGGGTGGGCGCAGCACCACGATCCGGTCCGACGCGGCATAGGGCGCGATCAGCCCCTGCCGGTGGAAGGCGTCCAGCCAGCCCGTCATCGGCCAGAAGCCGTGCCGGTCCCGGAAGCGCCGGGCATTCGCGACGATGTCGGTGAAATGCTGCAGCGGCGGGTCGTACACCGTGTGGTGCTGGTGGAAGGCCAGGGTGCTGGCCGTGAACAGCAGGGGGAGGCCGGCCTCACGCGCGCGGAAGGCAAGATCGGTGTCCTCCGCCCCGTAGCCGTCATAGGTCTCGTCGAAGCCGCCAAGGCGCAGGAAGGTGTCCCGCCGCACGGCGAAGGCCAGGGACCAGAACAGCCCCGCATTCGGCTCGGTCCGGAGGCCGCGCGGCGGAAAGGACCTGGCCGCGTGCCGCCGACCCAGCGCGCGCAGCCGCGCCTCGTCCGACCCGTCCCGCAGCGCGCCGGCGGGCAGGTAGAGGATCTCGCAGCAGATCAACGCCTCCTCCGCGGCGGCGTCGGCGGCGAGGCCGGCGACGAGGCTCGCGGCGGGGATGCAGTCCACGTCGAGGAAGATCAGGACCGGCGCCGTGGCCAGGGCCGCCGCGGCATTGCGCGCGCGGGCCAGCGGCAGGCCGGCCGAGGGCATCCGGTGGTGCCGGACGGGGAAGGGCAGCGGCGGGATCTCGAGGGCCGTGTCGCCGAGGTCCACGACGACACATTGCTCGGGGAGGCAGGTGTTCCGGGCCAGCCCGCCGAGGAGATGGCGGAGATGCCCTTCCCGCCCGCGGGCCATGGTCAGGACGCTGGCGGCGGGCAAGGGCATGGACCTTCCGTGGCGCGATGGCGCGCCCGATAGCGCCCTGGCGGATCTGACGCGCGCGGCGCCGCCCCGTCAAGCGGACCGCCCGGCCGGCGGGCCCGGCCGGGCGGGGTTCATGCCTACCAGCGATAGCTCAGCGTGCCCACCACGGTGCGGCCCAGACCGACGAAGCACTGCGCCTCCGTGTAGCAGCCCCGGATGAACTGCTTGTCGCCGAGGTTGGTGGCATTCACGCTGAACTGCATGCCCCTCAGCTCGGCGCTCAGCATGCCGAGGTCGTAGGAGGCCCGGGCGTCGAACAGCGTGGCGGCGGGCACGCGCAGGGTGTTCGCCTCATCGCCCCAGCTGGCGCCGAGATAGCGCAGGCCGCCGCCCAGGCGCAGCCCCTCGAACAGACGGTCGGTGAAGCCATAGTCCAGCCAGACCGAGCCGCGATGCGCCGATTGCAGGACCGGATGCTTGCCGAGATTGGCGGTGTTCGAGCGCGTCACCTCATTGTCCATGTAGCTGTAGGAGGCCAACAGGCTGATCTGCCGGTTCAGGCTGGCCTTGGCCTCCAGTTCCACGCCGCGCGAGCGCACCTCGCCGGTCTGCACGCTGAACTGCGTGTTGACGGGATCGGGCGTCAGCACGTTCTGCTGGGTCAGCTCATAGACCGCCGCGGTGATGAGCAGGTTGTGGCCCGGCGGCTGGAACTTGATGCCGGCCTCGTACTGCCGCCCGCGCGTCGGCTCGAAGGGGCGGCCGCGGGCGTCGCTGCCGGTCTGCGGATTGAAGGATTCCGTGTAGCTCACATAGGGCGAGAGGCCGAAGTCGAAGGCGTAGAGCAGGCCGGCCCGGCCGGTGAAGGCATCGTCGTAGAGCTTGGTCGTGGTGCGGTTCAGGTGGTTGCGCGTGGCGGATTCGTTCCAGTCATGCCGGCCGCCCAGGAGCAGGCGCCAGCCGCCCCAGGCGATCTGGTCCTGCAGGTAAACGCCGTAGCGGTGCATGGTCTGGGTGTTGCGCAACATGGGTGCGGCGTAGCGCGGCCCGCCGGTCGCCGGGCAGGGATTGCTGGCGAAGACGTCGCAGCTGTAGAGGGTCCGGTCCATGTACCAGTCGTTCTGCCCGGTGCCGCCCTGGTAGTCGAAGCCGGACACCATGGTGTGCTCCAGCGGGCCGGTGCGGAAGCGCGCCTGCAACTGGGTGTCCGCCGTGTAGCCGTCATAGATCATGCCACGGCGCGAATACATGCCCTGGAGATCGCGCAGGTTGGCCGCGAAGAACTGCGGGTAGTAGCCGTCCAGCGTGCTGCGCGTGTGGAAGTAGCGGAAGTTCTGCCGGACCGTGAAGACCTCGTCGAAGCTGTGCTCGAAGAGCGAGGTGATGCCGTACTGCGTCCGCGTGTTCTTGTAGCTGTCACGATCCGAGTAATTGCGGCGCATGTCGAGATCGCCGTTCGGATTGAAGAGGATGGTGCCCTGCGCCGGGATGTAGCTGTAGAGGCCGCCCTGCGGGTCATGCAGGTACTGGCCGAGGATGGTCCAGCTCGTCCGCTGGTCCGGGCGCCAGGTGATGGCGGGCGAGATCGACACCCTCTGCTGGGCGGAATCCTCGACCTGCGTGCCGCCGCGCGAGGCCAGGCCGGTGACGCGGTAGAGCAGCGTCCGCTCCTCGTTCAGCGGGCCCGTCATGGTGAAGCCACCCAGCAGGCGGCCATGGCTGCCCGCCTGCAGCCGCACCTCGCCGCCCGCCTGCTCCGCGGGCCGCCGGCTGACGAGGTTGACGATGCCGGCCGGGGAACCCTGGCCATAGAGCACGGAGGAGGGGCCGCGCAGCACCTCGATGCGCTCCAGGTTGAAGGCCTCGATCTGGTTGCCGGCGCCCGCCGCGGCATTGTGCAGGACGCGCATGCCATCGAGATAGTAGTCCATGGCGAAGCCGCGGGCATAGGCCTCGTCGTTGCTGCCGTAGGCGCCGAGATACTCGCCCTCGATCCCGGCGGTGTAGCGCAGCCCCTGGCCGACATTCTGGATCTGCTGGTCGTCCATCTGGTCGCGCGTGACGACGGAGATGGATTGTGGGGTCTCGATGATCGGCGTGTCGGTCTTGGTGGCGGTGACGGCCACATCCGCCACATAGCCCTGGACCGGCATCCAGGCGCGCCGCTGCAGGCCGGCCGTGACATTGACCTCCGGCAGGACCACGGCCCCCTCCGGCCCCGGCGCCGGCCCCGACTCTGGCGAGGCCCGCAGCAGCACGGTCTGCGGCGAGGTGAACTGGGCCTCCACGCCCGAGCCGGCCAGAAGGCGCTGCAACGCCTGCCGCGCGGGGATGGCGCCGGTGACGCCCGGGCTCTGCCGGCCGCGCGTCAGGCTGCTGTCATAGAGGAGCTGGATGCCGCTGGCCGAGGCGAAGCGGAGCAGCGCCTGATCCAGCGGTCCGGCCGGGATATCGAAGCCGACCCGCGCGATCTCCTCGCCGGAGGCCGCGGCCGGCTGCGCCGCCGCATCGGCGGCCGGCGCGATCCATGCCACACTGCCCAGCAGGGCCGCCATCAGGCAGCGGCTTCCTCGCATACTTCCTATCGACACGGCGTTCCGGTCCTCGATCTGGCTCCGCCTTTGCGCGGCGGAAGCGGATGTCCTCTTAGGGGGGACGCTTCCGGGGCAGACGAACTGCAAGGCCGACGGTGGAATTTTCCGAATTTCTTCGGGGCGGCGATGCCGGGCCCGCTGCTACCGCAGCAGCAACAGGCCGCCCGGAAGGGCGCGGTCCCGCAGCCCGGTCATGCGCTGGAGATGCGCGACCACCTGGTCGGGCCGGTCGAGATGGAACACGCCGCTGACGCGCCGCTGCCCGGCCTCGTCGTTCAACAGGAGGATATGGCCGGCGCGGTAACGGTTCAGCTCGGCCACCACCTCCCGGACGGTGCGGTCGCGGAAGACCAGCAGCCCTTGCCGCCAACCGGAGGCGACCACCGGATCGACCCGCAGTACCGGCCCCAGGCCGGCCTTGTCGTAGGTCACCTGCTCCCCCGGCCGGAGCTGCACCTCGCCGGAGGAGCGCACGGCCACCCGCCCTTCCAGATCGGTCACCGACACGGCGCCCGCCGCCATGGCGACCGTGAAGACGGTGCCGAGCACCCGGGTCTCGCCGCCGGCGGAGGCGACGATGAAGGGGCGCGACGGGTCGCGCGGCACGGTGAAGGCCGCCTCCCCGCCCATCAGCAGGATCCGCCTCTCTGCCTCGGTGAACCGGACGGAGAGGCTGGTCAGCGTGTTCATCTCCACGATGCTGCCATCCGCCAGGGTCAGGGTCCGGCGCTCGCCCGTGCCGGTCCTGTGATCGGCGCCGGGCCCGGTCAGGTCCGGCAGCCAGCCGCCGCTCCGGCCCGCCACCAGGAGGCCGGCGAGCGACGCCGCCAGGCCGGTGCCCATCAGCAGGCCGCGCCGTCCCGCCGCCAGGCGCGGCAAGGCGGCGGCCGGCGCCTCCGCCATCACGGGCGCCAACTGCCGCCAGAGCCGCGCGGCCTCCTGGAAGGCGGCCTCGTGCGCCGGGCTGCGCGCCCGCCAGCTCGCCACCTGCCACGCATCGGCGTCGGTGGCCTGGCCGGAGGTCAGCCGGGCCAGCCAGGCGCCGGCCTCGCGCCGCAGCGCGTCCCGGTCCGGCGGCGCGTCAGTCATGGCGGCAGACCGGCATGGCAGCAGACCGGGTTCCACATCCCGCACAGGGCTCCTTCCCTCCGCTTCATACCGGGTAGACGCGCCGTCGCGAAGCGGACTGCAAGGTCAGGAAGGCTTTCGCTCCATCCACACGGAGCAGTGATCCAGGGCCCGCTCGATCTCGTAGGCCACGGTCCGGACCGAGACGCCGAAGCGCCTGGCGATCGCCTCATGCGGCAGGCCCTGAAGCCGGGCGGCCTCCAGGATGGCCCGGCGCCGGGCCGGCAGGGCCTCCAGCGCGCGCTGGAGATGCCGCATTTCCTCCCGGCCCTGGACGATGGCCTCGGGCGTCGGGGCATCGTCCGAGACGGCCAGCAGGGCCTCGATCTCCAGGGGCTCGAGGCGGCGCCGCGCCTCCTGCCGCGACTGATCGGCCGCGGCATTGGCCGCGATCCGCAGCAGGAAGGCCTCCGGGTCGCGCACCTCGGGCAGCGCCACGGCCCGGCCGACGCGAAGGCAGGTCTCCTGCAGGGCCTCGGAGGCCCGGCTGGCCGATCCCAGCCGGCGGCTCAGGCGGCCGAGGAGATCCTCATAGCCTTCCGACAGATGCCGGAGGAGCGAAAGTCCTTCCCTGTCGCCCAAGTCAACTCCCCCGGACCCTCGCCGGGGCCATTGACGCGGCGCGTGACCCCGGCCGCCATGCCAGCCGGCGGCCAGCATAAGAGACTTGAGAATGCGTCGCAACTCCATGTGCCGCGGCCGGGCGGGGGAGGCCGGCGAGCCCGTCCCCGGCGCGGCTGTTCATGCCGGGGCGCGAAACAGGGCGGCCTTCCGGCGATTCGCGCTTGAGTCGTCACTGCGGGGCAGGGAAGCTGGTCCGGCGGCCGTTGGGTGGGACGGCGAGCGGAACCCGCGCGCCGCACCTGTCCGAGCGCCCGGAGGCCGGCCCCGAACCATGATGATGACCGACCCATCGACCGAGGACATTCTCCTGCGCCTTGGCGGCGCGGCCGGGCTCGGCATGCTGCTCGGCCTGGATTGGGAGCGGCGCGGCTTCGACGCGGGCATTCGCACGCATGGCCTGATCGCCCTCAGCGCGGCGCTGCTGATGCTCTCCGCCACCTCCATCGCCGCGACGGTGCTGCAGAGCGGCGGAGAATCGGATCCGCTGCGGATCGCGCAGGGTCTGTTCCAGGCCCTCGGCTTCATCGGCGCGGGCATGGTCTTCGCCTGGCGGGAGGAGGTGCGCAACCTGACCAGCGCCAGCAGCCTCGTGCTCACCGGCGCCATCGGCATGAGCTGCGGCGCGGGACACTGGCGCATGGCGTTGATCGCCGCCGGGTTGGGACTCATCCTGATGGTCATGGTCCGGCTTGGCACCCGCCATCTGCCGGGCCGCGACAGGGCGGAGGGGAAATGACGCCCTGTGGCATGCTGCCGAGAACGGCCACGCCACGGGCCGGCATGCCGCCGCCCGCGCCATGATCCGAGGAACCTCCGACCGCATGACCCCGCCTCCCCCGCCCGCCCCTGCGCATCCCGAGGAGATGAAGGCCAGCCTTCATCTGGACCTGGGCCATGGCAGGCTGCTGACCGCCACCGCCCGCGCGACACCGGCCGGGCTGATCGCCGCCGCGATCCTGGTCTCATCGGTCCTGCTGTCGGCGGCGGTCCTGCTGCGGATATCGGCCAGGGCACGCTGAAGGGCATGCCGGCCCGCCGGCACCGCGGGCCCTTGGGATAACGGCGGCCGGAAAGCCTATGCCTGCCCCGTGTTGGGCATCATGGCATGCCGGTCCACCGTCCTGCGGGCGTCGGCCAGGACCTCCGCCAGTCTGGCGGGCATCGGCGTCGTCAGGACGGCGACCTTGTGGCCACTCCGGACGTCGGCCGGCGGATAGACATGAACCGCCCAGCCGGTATCCCCATACTCGCGGATCTCCAGAGGATAGCGTCGGTAATACGTCAGTTCGCGGTACGCCATGTCCGAAGCCCTAGACAAGTTTCGCGCTTGTCTAGTGCGCCGTGACAAGGGAAGTCCACGCCCCCTGAGTTGCATGCAGAACTGTCATTCAACCGAAGCCGCGGCGTCGGAGCCCCGATGCCCAGGGCGCGCGGCCTCAGGCCCGCTTGCGGCGGGCCGGTGCGGCCTTGTCCCCGGCGGGCGTCCTGCGCTTCGCCTTGCCGCGCGAGGGCTTCGTGCCCTTCAGGCTGGCGCGCAGGGCGGCCATCAGATCCACGACATTGTCCCGCCCTTCCGTCTCGTCCTCCACCTCCGGCGTAATGGTCTTCCCCTGGCGCCGCTCCTCGATCACCTCCCGCAGCCGCGCCTCGTACCGGTCCTCCGTATCGGCCGGGTCGAAGGTGCCGGCCTGCCGGGCGATGAGCTGCCTCGCCAGCTTCACCATCTCCGCGTCGGGCGCGCCCCGGGGCACCTCGGCGAAGGCCTCCTCCGCATCCCGGAGGTCGCCCTCCTCCTGCAGCGTGTGCAGCACCAGCCCGCGTTCGAGCGGCAGGATGGCCACCGCCCTCTCCCGCCGGAACAGCACCAGCCGGGACAGCGCCATCATGTCGCTCCGGCGCAGGGCTTCCCGCAGCACGGCGTAGACATCCGCCGCCTCGTCCTCCTGCGGCACGAGATAGTAGGAATTCTCGAAATGGAGCGGCGTGATGCTGCCCGATTTGACGAACTTGGCGATGGTGAGCGTTCGGCTGCTCTCCACGCGGGCGCTCTCGAAATCCTCCTCCGTGAGCAGGACATATTCCCCCTTGGCCACCTCGTAGCCATGCACCAGGGCCGCGCGCTCCACCGCCTTCCCCGTCTCCGCATCGACGGTGCGATTGCGGATGCGATGGCCGGTCTTCGGATTGATCAGGTTGAAGTGCAGGTTGTTGCGCTCCTGGCGCGCCGGCAGCAGGGCGACGCGGCAGGACACCAGCGCCAGGCGCAGCGTCCCGCGCCAGATCGGACGGGCCTTCATGCCACTCCGCCTTTCCGGGCGGCCCCGCGCCGGAACACCGGCAGGGGGCGGGCCGCCGCCTCATGGCCCGCCCAGGGATCCTTGCTCAGACGCGCCGGCGCCGTCCGCAGGGTGAAGGCCTTCGGGTCCAGCCCCGGCGCCACCTCCTGCCAGCCCAGGGGCATCGAGACGGGCGCGCCGGGCCGCGCGCGGGGAGACCAGGCGGAGACCGCCGTCGCCGTCCGGTCGTTGCGCAGGTAGTCGAGGAAGATGCGGCCCTTGCGCGCCTTCCGGGCGAGGTTGGTGGTGTAGAGGCGGGGCTGGTCCTCGGCCATCAGGGCGCAGAGGGCCTGGCAGAAATCCCGCGCCTCCGGCCATCCCGCGCGGGGCCGCAGGGGCACGACCAGATGCAGGCCCTTGCCGCCCGTGGTCTTGGCGAAGGCGACGAGGCCGAGGGCCTCCAGCCTCTCGCGCAGCGCCAGCGCCGCGTCGATCACGGCGCCGAAGTCGAGACCCTCATCCGGATCGAGGTCGAAGACCAGCCGGTCCGGCAGCTCGGTATCGTCGGCCCGGGCCCCGCCCGGATGGATCTCCAGCACCCCGGCCTGGGCCAGGGCCACCAGCCCCTCCACGCTGTCCACCGCCAGGTAGGGATCCTCCTCCCCGGCCAGCGGCACCCGCGCCAGCAGGGCGGAGGTGCCGCGCCCCGGATGGCGCTGCAGGAAGCGGGGGCCGGCGATCCCGTCGGGGCAGCGCAGCAGGGCCACCATCCGGCCGCCGGCATAGGCGAGCAGGCGCGGCGCCACCGCCGCGTAGTACTGCGCGAGGTCGTGCTTGGTGATGCGCTCCTCCGGCCAGAGCAGCTTGTCCGGATGGCTCAGCCGCACCCCCGACACCGTATGGGCGCCGCCCCCGGCCGGCCGGCGCGCACCCGGCTCCGGCGGCGGATCCTGCCCGGCGATCGGGCCGGGTGGTGTCACGCTGTCCGCCGGCTTGTCCTCCCGCACCCCCTTGAACGAGGCCTGGCGGATCCGCCCCTCCCCGGTCCAGCCGGCATAATCCACCTCCGCCACCAGCCGGGGCTCCACCCAATGGGCGCGCCGCCGGTCCGACGGATCGGCCGCCGTCGCGAAGGGCGAGGTCTTTCGCGCCAGGGGCCTGAGCTGCCGCGCCAGGGCCCGCGCCCGCTGGCCCGAGATGCCCGAGCCCACCCGGCCGAGATAGATCAGCTTCCCGTCCCGCCATGCCCCCAGCAGCAGGGTCATGTTGCCCTTGGGCCCGGTGCCGTGGCCGCCGATGACGAATTCATCGTTGCCCCGGCACTTGGTCTTCACCCAGTCCTCGCCGCGCCCGGCGCGGTAGGGCGCCTCCGCCCGCTTGGAGACGATGCCCTCCAGCCCCATCCGGCAGGCCGAGTCGAGCATGGCCCGGCCCGGCGCCGTGAAGTGCTCCACATAGCCGATCGCCGCCGGCGCCTGGCGCAGCAGCGTCTCCAGCGCCGCCTTGCGCCGCAGCAGGGGCTCCTCCCGCATGTCCCGGCCGCCGAGGCCGAGCAGGTCGAAGGCCATGTACCGCAGCGCGCCGCCCCGTCCCGCCTCCATGGCGGCCAGCAGCGCGGCGAAGTCCGGATGGCCGTCCTTGTCGGGGGCGATCAGCTCGCCATCCAGGATGGCGTCGGGCAGGCGGGCCAGGGCCTCGGCGGTGTCGGGGAAGCGCGACGTCCAGTCCAGCCCGTTGCGGGTCAGCAGCCGTGCCCGGCCGCCGGCGATCTGTGCCTGCAGCCGGTAGCCGTCCAGCTTCACCTCATGCACCCAGTCCTCGCCGGCCGGGGCCGCGGCGGCGGCGGCGCAGAGCTGCGGCGGCAGGAAGCCGGCCGGAGCCTCGGCGCCCGTGTCGGCGCGGGGCCTCGGCTTCGGCTTCGGCGCCGGCTTCGCCGTCCCGGCGATCTCCTCGAGACTGCGGCCCGAGCTGACCGAGCGGGTCTCCCGCCGCAGCAGGGCATCGCCCTCGCCGGGGCGGGCCTCCTCGTCGCGCTCCTTGATCAGCAGCCATTGCGGCGCCTTCTCGCCCTTGCGCGGACGCATGCGGACCAGGGTCCAGCCGCCCCGCAGCCGCTCGCCCTCCAGGCGGAACTTCAGCTTGCCCTCCGCCAGCGCCGCCTCCGGGTCGGCATCCTCGCCGCGCCAGCGGCCCCGGTCCCAGAGCATCACGGTGCCGCCGCCATACTGGCCCGGCGGGATGGTGCCCTCGAAGCCGCCATAGTCCAGCGGATGATCCTCCACCTGCACGGCGAGGCGCTTGTCCGCCGGGTCCAGGCTCGGCCCGCGCGTCACGGCCCAGCTTTTCAGCGTGCCGCCCAGCTCCAGGCGGAAGTCGTAATGCAGGCGGGTGGCATCATGCTTCTGCACCACGAAGCGGTGCGCCGCGCGGCGGCGCGGAGCCTTTTCGCCGGCGGGCTCGGCGGTGCGGGTGAAGTCGCGGCGGGCGCGGTAGCGGCCGAGCGAGGCGTCCTGGTCCCGGGCGGGCATGGCCTGTCCCTCCGACGCCGCACGGCGGCGCCTTCATCGGACGGGAAAAGCCGGCGCGGGATGGTGGTTTCCTCGGCGCCGCCGGAGGGGGGGGGCGCTAGGCCCCGCGCCCCGCCGCTCCGGCGCAGGCCCGGACGAAGCGGATCACGACATTGCCGCAGCCGGCCACATCGGCGATGGCGGGGCCGGCCGCGGTCTCGACGGTCGCGACACCCTCCCCCGCCAGCATGGCCCGCGCCGCCGCCAGGTCCCGGACCGCCACGTCGATCGCCGCGCCACCAGGCTCGCCGGGCGTCAGCCGGGGCATCGGCGTGGCGCCGAACGCCGCCGGCCAGTCGGCCGGGCGCAGCACGCGGAAATGGCCCTGGCCCGTGGGGAATTCCGCCGCGAACGCCGCCGGCCCGCCGCCGAACATGCGCCCCAGCCGCGCGCACACGGGCGCCGGCTCCTCCGCCAGATAGGTCACGGCGGCGACATGGGTGGCGCCATTGGCGTGCCGCATCCAGTCGGGCACCCAGAGCAGGTGCGGCTTGTGCTGCTGCGCCAGGAAATGGGAGACGCGCGGCAGGGCCGGGTCCAGCAGGATCTGCAGCGACACCACCGCCTCGTCCCAGTCCAGGCCCGGCGGCTTCACCTTGCGGCGGAAGTCGATGCGTCCCTGCGTGGCGATGCCGCGCCCCGCCATGGCGGCGCCGTCGCCGGACACGTCCCGGCTGTGCAGCGCGACCAGTGCCATGCCCTCGCGCTCGGCCAGCGCGTCGCGCATGTGCCGGCCGAAGCGGAAGCCGCCGGCCTCCAGGCCGTCGATCAGGCTCTCGTCGTAGATCCCCATCAGCTCCAGCGCCGACCGCTCCAGCACGGCCAGCGCGGTGCTGGTTCCCCAGGGGTGCCGGCCCACCGGCGTGACGGTGAAGCCGAGGCGCGCGTAGAAGGCCCGCCCCGCCTCGATGTCGCGCATCAGGATCAGCGGATGGTCGATGCCGGGAAGCGGGACGGTCGCGCGGCTCATGGTGTCTCCCCGAGGCCGTAAGGGTGGCGGTGACGCGGCTTCGGCCGGGCCGGATGGCCGGCGACGGTGGTGCGCGGCGGCACGTCGGCCAGGACCACGGACCCGGCGGCGACCACGGCGAAGGCCCCGACCTCGATATTGCCGAGCAGGGTGGCCCCGGCCCCCAGCACCGCCCCCCGCCGGATCTTCGGATGCCGGTCGGCGCCGGCCTGCATCAGGGTCGAGCCCAGGGTGACGCCGTGCCAGAGGCTGACGTCATCCTCGATCACCGCCGTCTCGCCCACCACAAGGCCGAGGCCATGGTCGAGGAAGATGCCGCATCCGATGCGGGCGGCGGGATGGATGTCGCAGCCGAGGTAGCCCGCCGCGCTGCGGACCGCCATCGCCAGCGCGGGCTGGCCGCCGGTCCAGAGGCGATGCGCCAGGCGGTGCGACGCCAGCATCTGGAAGCCGCGGTGGCCGACCCAGGTGCCGAGCAGCCCGGACGGCTCGAAGTTGCGCGCGGTGATGGCCTCGAGATCCGACAGCACCGCCGCCGCGTCCGCCTCGGTCAGCGTGGCGGCGGCGAGCGGCCCGGCCTCCAGCCAGAGCGGCGTCAGCAGTCGGCCGAGCAGGGCGGCGATGCCGGCGACCGGCGTCGCCGCCCCGGCGGTGGCGGCCAGCGCCGCCGCCAGGGGCGCGGGCGCCTGGCCGGCCTGGGCCGCGAGCCGCCGCCAGGTGGCCTCAGCCGACATAGCCGAAGGCGACGCCCGGCCGCGCGGCGGTCTCCACCCAGACGCTCTTGGTCTGGGTATAGGCCATCAGCGCCTCCCGCCCCGAGGAGCGGCCGAAGCCGGAGCGGCCGAAGCCGCCGAAGGGCGAGGCGACATGGATGGTCTTGTAGCCGTTCACCCAGAAGGTGCCGGCGCGCACCTCGGCGGCGACGCGGTGCGCCCGGCCGACATCCCCCGTCCAGACCGCCCCCGCCAGGCCGTAGGGCGTGGCATTGGCCAGGGCCACCGCCTCCTCCTCCGTGTCGAAGGGCAGCACGGCGAGCACCGGGCCGAAGACCTCCTCGCGGGCGATGGCGGCATCGGCCGCCACGCCGTCGAGGATGGTGGGCGCGAAGAAGAAGCCGCCCGTCTCCCGCAGCGCCGGCGGGCAGCCCCCGCCGGCGGCGATGCGGCCGCCCGCCGCGGCGGCCTCGGCCACCATCGCGGCGATCCTGTCGTGCTGGCGGCGGTTGTTGATCGGGCCGATCTGCGTCGCCGGATCGGCCGGCGGGCCAACCGGGATGTGCCGCGCCGCGACCGCCAGGCGCTCGACCAGCGCGGCGTGCACGGCGCGCTGCACCAGCAGGCGCGAGCCGGCGACGCAGCTCTGCCCGGCGCCGCCGAAGATCGCCGCCTGCGCGCCGATCGCGGCGCGGTCGAGATCGGCATCGGCGAAGACGATATTGGCCGACTTGCCGCCCAGCTCCAGCAGGCTGGGGACGATGTTGCGCGCCGCCGCGGCGGCGATCTCCGCCCCCGCC
Organism: Pseudoroseomonas sp. WGS1072; assembly: GCF_049340465.1. Classification (NCBI taxonomy): domain Bacteria; kingdom Pseudomonadati; phylum Pseudomonadota; class Alphaproteobacteria; order Acetobacterales; family Acetobacteraceae; genus Pseudoroseomonas; species Pseudoroseomonas sp. WGS1072. The sequence continues at coordinate 1,131,433 of NZ_JBMPSU010000001.1, forward strand.
CCGGCGGAGCCGACGAAGACCACGAGCCGCGTCCCGCGATGCGCGACCGCCGCCGCCCCGGTGGTGGGCCCGGCGCCCGCCAGCACGTTGACCAGGCCCTTCGGCATCCCCTCGGCGGTGTTGCAGAGCCAGCCCAGCGCCAGGGAGGTGAGCGGCGTCAGCTCGGAAGGCTTCAGCACCACGGCGTTGCCGGCGCAGATGGCCGGGGCGATCTGCCAGCCGGCGGTGAAGACCGGCGCGTTCCAGGGGGTGATCTGCACCACCGTGCCGAAGGGCTCGTGCCGCGTGTAGTTCAGGTGGCTGGTCGGGACCGGGATGACCTCGCCATGCAGCTTGTCGCACCAGCCGGCATAGTATTCGAACATCTCCGCGACCTTGGCGACCTCGCCGCGCGTGTCGCGGATCGGCTTGCCGGCGGAGAGCGTCTCCAGCTCGGCCAGGGCCTCGGCCTGCTGCCGCACCAGGCGCGCCACCTCCCACATCGCGCGGCCGCGCGCCGCGGCGGTCATGCCCCACCACTGGCGCTGCGCCTGGGCGGCCGCCTGCATGGCGGCCTCGACCACCTCGCCGCCGGCATCCGCGTAGGAGAGGAGCGGGCGGCCATCGGCGGGGTTGACCAGCTCCAGCGCCGCGCCACCGCCCGGCAGCACCGCGCCGCCGACGACGCTGCCGGCCGCGCCACCGGGCAGGAGGCCGTCCAGCAGCGCGGCGACGCGGGGGGCGGCCTGGCTCGGAAGGGTCGCGTCAGTCATCCTGGCTCTCATCCTGGCTCTCCGGGGTCTCACGGTAATCGGCCATGCGGGTGAAGTCGGCGCTGTCGGGAAGGCGGTCCGCGGCATCGCGCCAGATCCGGGCGACATGCTCCGAAAGCGGCAGGTCGAGCCCGGTCTCGGCGGCCAGCTCCAGGGCGAGGCGGACGTCCTTGCGCATCAGCCCGGCGGAGAAGCCGCTGTCGAAGGTGCCGGGCAGCACCCAGCGCGGCAGCATAACCTCGCTGACGGCGCTGCGGCCCGTGGCGGTGTTGACCACGGCGACCGCCTCCGCGGCCGAGAGGCCGGCGGCCTCGGACAGGCGCATCGCCTCGCCCGTGGTGACGAGATGCGCCGCGACCAGGAGATTGTTCACCAGCTTGACGATATTGCCGGCCCCCGACGGCCCGACATGCGGCGCCCGCGCCGACATCGCCTCCAGCACCGGCCGCGCCAGCGCGTAGTCCTCCACCGCGCCGCCGATCATCATGGTCAGCGTGCCGGCGGCGGCGCCGGACGGGCCGCCGCTGACCGGCGCGTCCAGCAGGCCGTGCCCCGCCGCCGCGAGCTGCGCGGCCAGGCGTCGGCTGGTGCCGGGGTCGGAGGTCGAGGTGTCGATCACCACCACCTTGCGGTCCCGCCGGTCCAGCAGCCCGCCGGGCGCGGTCACCACCGCCTCGACGTCGCGCGCCAGCGGCAGGGAGAAGACCAGCGCGTCAGCGCCGGCCAGCACCTCGGCCAGCGTGGCGGAGACGGCGATGCCGGCGCCGGCGGCCAGCGCGCGCCGCGCCGGGCTGATGTCGTGACCCCGCACGGCGAAGCCCTTGCCGGCGAGGGTGGTGGCCATGGCCAGGCCCATATTGCCGAGCCCCACCACGCCCAGGGTTGCGATCTGCTGAGACATGCGGCCCTCCTGGCCCAGGACGTTACAGAGACGGCCCGTCATCACAATCAGAACATTCCGTACATCCCGTGCTGATTCCGGCAACACCCGACCGGAGCCTGGCCCCGCCTCAGCCCCCCTGCCGGAACGCCACCATCCGCCCGGCCAGCCAGTCGATCAGTCGCGCGGCCGCCTCGGGCATGCGGCGCCCCGCCCGCACCAGGAGATGCGCGCGTGCCTCGGAGAGCATGGCGTCGCTGAGCGGCAGGGCCGCCAGGCTGGCATCGCGCAGTTCCGCCGCGACGGTGAAGGGCGGCAGGAAGGCATAGCCCATCCCGGCCATGACGAAGCGGCGGTGCAGTCCGAAGGAGGCGCTCTCCAGCCGGGGCACCAGCCGGAAGTCGCCATCGGCCTCGACGCGGGCGAGCAGTCGCCGCACGCCGTGATCGGCCGGCAGCAGCGCGACCGGCTCGGCGGCGAAGCCGCGCAGCGGCAGGGGAGCGCCGGCGAGGGCCAGCGGATGCCGGGGCGGCAGGATGGCCTGCAGTGGCTGGTTGGCGGAGAGCAGGCTGCGCACCTCGGCATGGGAGGGCGGCGTATAGGCCAGGCCGATATCCGCCTCGCCCTGCGCCAGCGCCGCCAGGATGCCGTCGCTGGTGGCCGTGGAGACGCGGAAGGCGATGCCGGGATGGGCGGCCGAGAAGCCGGCCAGGCCATGATCCATCAGGTCGGCCAGGAAGCCGGCGCCGCAGCAGAGCCGCACCGTGCCCTGTTGCGCGCCCTGCAGGCGGCGCAGCCGGTCCCGCAACAGGTCCAGCTCATCCATCTGGCGCTGGGCGTGGTCGACGAGGATGCGCCCGGCCTCGGTGACGACGACACCGCGCGGCAGGCGCTCCAGCAGCGGCTGGCCACACTCCGCCTCCAGCTCCATGATCTGCCGGCTGATGGCCGAGGCCGCGACATTCAGCCGCGCGGCCGCGCCGCGCACGGAACCGGCCCGCACGACCGCCAGGAAATACCGCAGGGCCCGGCCATTCATCACCTCCGCAGGGTGCCGGCGGGGCATGGCGCTGGCAAGCGGCGCCGCCCGGCGACGCCGCGCTCCCCCCGGTCCGCGAAGGGCCGGGATATGCGACACTGGCCGGACGCCACGCCATCCGGAGGACAGCGGCCATGAGGATTCTCGTACTGGGTGCCGGCGGCACGGGGGGCTACTTCGGCGGCAGGCTGGCGGCGGCCGGGGCGGATGTGACCTTCCTCGTCCGGGAGCGCCGCCTCACGCAGTTGCAGCGCGACGGCCTGCGGATCGAGAGCCCGCTCGGCGACGCGACCGTCCCGGTCAGGGCCGTGCCGCGGCCGGAGCCGGGCCGGCGCTACGACCTGGTCCTGCTCACCTGCAAGGCCTACGACCTGGCCGATGCCATGGCCTCGATCGGGGCGGCGATGGAGGGCGGCGCCGCGGTCCTGCCGATCCTCAACGGCATCGCCCATCTCCAGCGGCTGAACGAGCGCTTCGGCGCCGGCCATGTCCTGGGCGGGACCGCGAAGATCCAGGCGACGCTGGGGCCGGACGGCGTCATCCGGCACCTGAACGACTGGTGCAGCCTGACCTTCGGCGAGCAGGACGGCGCCGGAACCGCGCGGTGCCGGGCGCTCCTGGACGCCTTCGCCGGCACCGGCGTCGATGCCCGGCTGTCGGGAGACATCCGGCGCGAGCTCTGGCTCAAGCTCGTCCATCTCGCCACGGTCGCCGCGCTCACCGTGGTCCTGCGCGCGAATGTCGGCGAGATCGTCCGCACGCCCGAGGGCGGGGCGCTGTTCCAGCGGCTTCTCGACCTCCATGCCGGGATCGCGGCCCGGGAAGGCTTTCCGCCGGACGAGGCCTTCCTCGCCTCCTACCGCGCGCTGTTCTCCGACCCTGCCTCGACCTATGAGGCCTCCCTCCTCCGGGACCTCGAGCAGGGGCGGCCCATCGAGGGGGATCACATCCTGGGCTTCATGCTGGAGCGGTGCCGCGCCCACGGCCTGCCGGACGAGATCCTGTCCCTCGCCTGGACCCACGCCCGGGCCTATGAGCAGCGGCGCGCCGCCGGACGCCTGCCGGGCGCGGCCTGACCGGCCCTCCCCGCCCGCCGGGGCGGAGGGCGGGCGGCTCCTCGCCGCGGCGGGCAGCAGGCTAGTTCACCACGATCCCCGCCGCGCGCACCACGGGCTCCCACTTCTCCATCTCCGCCTTGAGCCAGGCGGCGGCGTCCTCCGGCGTGCCGCCGGGGCGGGGCTGGACGGACAGCTCGGCGAAGCGCTGCTGCAGGGCATCGGAGCGCAGGACGGCGTTGATCGCCTCGTTCAGGCGCGTCACCACCGCCGCCGGCGTGCCGGCGGGCGCGAGGACCATGTGCCAGGTGTAGGCCTCGTAGCCGGGCATCCCGGCCTCCGCGAAGGTGGGAACATCCGGCAGCTGGGGCAGGCGCCGGTCGCCGCTCACCGCCAGGCCCCGGGTGGCGCCGCTGCGCACGCTCTCGATCCCGTCCGAGGCGACGTTCAGGAACATGGTCAGATTGCCGTTGAGCAGGTCCGGCATGGCCGGGGCGGAGCCGCGATAGGGGATGTGGTTGACCCTCAGCTGGCCGGCCTGCCGCAGGAACAGCTCCGTCGCCAGATGCACCGCCCCGCCATTGCCGGAGCTGCCGTAGTTGAACTGTCCCGGCTTGTCGCGGAAGAGCGCCACCAGCTCCGGCAGGGTGCGGGCCGGAAAATCTCTGTTCACCATCAGCAGCATCGGCACCGTGCCCACCAGGGCGACCGGCCTGAAGTCCGCCACGGGATCGAAGCTGAGATTGTGGAAGAGCGCGCGCAGCACGGCATGGGCGATGGTGTTGTAGAGCAGCGTGTGGCCATCGCGCGGGGCCCTGGCGACGGCCTCGGTGCCGACCACGACGCCCGAGCCCGTCCGGTTCTCCACCACCACGCGCTGGGGGAGCTGGCTTCCCAGAGCCTCGGCCACCAGCCGGGCCGCGACATCGGTGGGACCGCCGGCGGCGAAGGGGCAGATGAGGCGGATGGGCTGGTCGGGCCAGGCGGCGGCGGCCTGCCCCGGCCAGGCGGCCGGCAGGCCGGCCGCGGCGGACAGTCGCAGCAGGTCGCGGCGAGGAAACTTGGACATCGTGCTCTCCCTGGTGACGGAGCGCGCGACCGGCCCGGGATCTCTGCCCCGTGGGCGGCGGCGCCCTTCTGGCGTTCCGCGCAGGCCGGAGGGACCTGGCGTGGCGCGTGAAAGGTTCGCCCAGACGGCCGCCATCTGCAAACCTTCATGGACGGGCCGGGCGGGTGTCGGCCCGGCCCGCCGGGCGAGGGTCCGGTATAGTATTTCCCTCGCGCGGCGCGGCTTGCTATCCTCGCCGCATGCCCGCCCGCTCCCCCGCCCCGGCCCTGATCACGCGTCCTTCCCGCCACCCCGGCGAGGCGGCACCGTCGCCGGCCGCCATCGGGCGGACCGGGGCGGCCGGTCGCTCCTGACCCTGTTCACGAGGCGAGGCCCCGCCCCGACGCATCGGCGCCGTGCCGGCTTCCGGTGCATGACTGACTGAAGGCAGCCGAGCGCGATGGATGACAGGATTCAGGCTCCCGGCTGGACCGAGGCCGACCGGCTTGCGGCTCTCGACCGTTACGGCATTCTCGACACGCCCCGCGAGCAGGACTTCGACGATCTCGTCCGCGTGGCCTCCACCCTGCTGGAGGCGCCCATCGCCGCGGTGAACCTGATCGCGCGGGACCGCCAGTGGTTCAAGGCCGAGGTCGGCCTCGACATGCGCGAGATGCCGCTCGACAACGCGATCTGCGCCCGGGTCATGCTTCAGCCCGGCGAGATGGTCATTCCCGATCTGCGGGAGGATGCCCGCTTCCGCTGCAACCCGCTGGTCACCGCGGAGCCGGGGCTGCGCTTCTATGCCGGCGCCCTGCTGGAAACACCGGAGGGGCTGCCCCTCGGCACCCTCTGCGTGCTCGACACGGCGCCGCGCCCCGGCGGGCTGACGCCCCAGCAGCACTTCGTGCTCAGGACGCTGGCGCGGCAGGTCATGAGCCAGCTGAACCTCCGCCGCAGCCTGGCGCAGCAGGAGTTTCTGCGGGCCGAGCAGGCCCGCTCCGAGGCCCTGCGGCGGCAGGTCCTGAACAGCGCGACGGACTTCGCCATCATCAGCCTCGACCTCGCGCGCCGGGTGACCGGCTGGAACACCGGCGCCGTGAACATCCTGGGCTGGAGCGAGGCCGAGATGCTCGGCCGCTCCGCGGATCTGATCTTCGTGCCGGAGGAGCAGGCCGCCGGCCTCCCGGACGCCGAGGTGGCGCTCGCCGTCCGGAACGGCCAGGCCTCCAACGAGCGCTGGTACCAGCGCAAGGACGGCTCCCGCTTCTGGGGCTCGGGCGAGATGATGCTGCTCCGGGACGAGCGGGGCGCGCACACCGGCTACCTCAAGGTGTTGCGCAACCGCACGGAGCAGCATCTGGCCGGACAGGCCCTGGAGGTCGTCAACGAACGCTTCCGGCTGGCGCAGCGGGCGACGCGGGACGCGATCTGGGACTGGAGCTTCGAGGACGATCGCGTCCTCTGGAACGAGGCCCTCGAAGAGGCCTACGGATGGCGGCCCGAGCAGGTCGAGCCGACCGGCGGCTGGTGGCTCTCCCACATCCATCCCGAGGACCGGGACCGGATCGACCGGGAGATTCACGCCGCGATCGACAGCACCGGGACGAGCTGGTCCGGCGAGTACCGGTTCCTTCGCGCCGATGGCAGCTATGCCGAGGTGCTGGACCGCGGCTACGTCATCCGCGCGCCCGGCGGCCAGGCCATCCGGATGATCGGCGCCATGCTCGACATCAGCGAGCGGCAGCGCACCAGGGCGGCGCTGCAGGAGGCCGACGACCGCCTGCGCCTGGCGACCAGCGCCGCCGGGATCGGTACCTTCGACTATCACATCCCCTCCGGCGAGCTGACCTGGGACGACCGCTGCCGCGCGCTGTTCGGCCTGCCGCCCGGCGCGTCCGTCAGCTATGAGGACACCTTCGTGGCCGGGCTGCATCCGGAGGACCGGGCGCGGGCGGAGCAGGCGGTGCGGCAATCCATGGATCCCGCCGGATCGGGGCATTTCGCCGCCGAGTATCGCACCATCGGCCTGCAGGACGGGATCGAGCGCTGGGTCTCGGCGCAGGGCGAGACCCATTTCGAGAACGGGAGACCGGCGCGGCTGGTCGGGACCGTGCTCGATATCACCGACCGCAAGCGATCCGAGGCAGCGCTGCGCGAAAGCGAGACGCGCTACCAGACCCTGTTCAACTCGATGGATGAAGGCTTCTGCATCATCGAGTTCATCGACGGGCCGCACGGCCCCCTGAGCGACTACGTCCATGTCGAGGCCAATGCCGGGTATGAGCGGCACACCGGCATTCCCGACATCGTCGGCAAGACCATCCGCGGCCTCGCGCCGCAGGAGGCGGAGGGCTGGCTCGAACTCTACGGCAGCGTGCTGCGCACCGGCCGGCCCATCCGCTTCGAGCGGTATTTCGCCGCGGCGGGGCGCCATATCGAGGTTTCGTCCGCCCGTGTCGAGCAGGCGAGCCGGCCACAGGTCTCGGTGCTGTTCCGCGACGTGACGGCCCGCAAGCAGGCGGAGGCGGCGCTGCGCGAAAGCGAGGCCCTGGCGCGGGAGAACATCCAGCGCGTGCAGCTCGCGCTGGCGGCGGGCGCCATCATCGGCACCTGGCTCTGGGACCTGCCCACCGACCGCTTCACGGTGGACGAAGCCTTCGCCCGCAGCTTCGGCCTCGATCCCGCGCTCGGGCATATCGGCCTCAGCCTCCAGCAGGTCGTCGCGACTGTCCATCCCGATGACAAGCCCGGCCTCGTCGCCGCGATCAACACCGCGATCGCCCGTGGCGGCGCCTATGCCCACCAGTACCGGGTGCGCCGCGCCGATGGGCGGTATCACTGGATCGAGGCCAATGGCCGTGTCGACCATGCGCCGGACGGCACGCCGCTGAGCTTCCCCGGCGTGCTGATCGGCGTGGAGGAACGGCGCGCCGTGGAGGCGGAGCGCGACCGCGCCGCCGCGGCGCTGCGCGCCCTCAACGAGACGCTGGAGCAGCGCATCGCCGAGCGGACGGCCGAGCTGCTGCAGGCGGAGGAGCAGCTGCGCCAGAGCCAGAAGATGGAGGCCGTCGGCCAGCTGACCGGCGGCCTCGCCCATGACTTCAACAACCTCCTGACCGGCATCACCGGCAGCCTGGAGTTGCTGCGCGCCCGCGTGGCGCAGGGCCGGGTGACGGACATGGATCGCTATGTCGCGGCGGCGCAGGGAGCGGCGACGCGCGCGGCCTCGCTGACGCACCGCCTGCTCGCCTTCTCCCGCCGGCAGACGCTGGACCCCCGGCCGACGGATGTGAACAGGCTGGTCACCGGGATGGAGGAGCTGATCCGCCGCACGGTCGGGCCGGCGATCGAGGTCGAGGTGGTGGGGGCCGGCGGCCTCTGGCCCACGCGGGTGGATCCGCCGCAGCTCGAGAACGCGCTGCTCAACCTCTGCATCAACGCGCGCGATGCCATGCCGCGCGGCGGACGCCTGACCATCGAGACCGCCAACCGCTGGCTCGACAGCCGCACCGCGCGGGACCGCGACCTCGGGCCCGGGCAGTACATCTCGCTCTGCGTGTCCGATACCGGCACGGGCATGACCCAGGATGTGGTGGCCAAGGCCTTCGATCCGTTCTTCACCACCAAGCCGCTGGGCCAGGGCACTGGGCTCGGCCTTTCCATGATCTACGGCTTCGCCAGGCAGTCCGGCGGGCAGACGCGCATCTATTCGGAGCCCGGCCAGGGCACGATGGTGTGCCTGTACCTGCCGCGGCACCTGGGCGAGGCGGAGCCGCCGGAGGCGCTGCCCGAGCTGGCCGACGCCCCCCGGGCGGGGCTGGGCGAGACCGTCCTGGTGGTGGATGACGAGCCGACCGTCCGGATGCTGGTGATGGAGGTGCTGGAGGAGCTGGGCTATGCCGCCATCGAGGCGGGAGACAGCGCCACGGGCCTCAAGGTGCTGCAATCCGATGTCCGCATCGACCTGCTGGTGACCGATGTCGGACTGCCCGGCGGCATGAACGGGCGGCAGATGGCCGATGCCGCCCGCCTTAGCCGCCCCGACCTGCAGGTGCTGTTCATCACCGGCTATGCCGAGAACGCCGTGGTGGGCGACGGGCACCTCGACCCCGGCATGCATGTGATGACCAAGCCCTTCACCATGGAGGACCTGGCCGGCCGGATCCGAAGGCTGATCACCGACAAGGCTTCGTAAGGGACAGGACGGCGGCCCTATCCCTCCCGGTCCGCCAGGCAGGTCCGCATGGCCTCGCCGATCCGGGCCTCGGACAGCCGGCCGATCTCCGCGATGAACACGATCCGGCTGCGGGGAGCCTCCCCGGCCGTCCCGCCCGCCAGCGGCGCCAGGGTGGCGCGGCCGCCGGCCAGCTGGAACAGAAGCCGCCGCCCGGGCTGTTCCACCGCCTCGAAGATTCCCTTGGCGCGCGCCAGCCCGGGCGCCAGCCGCCCGATGGCCGCCTGGAAACGGGGCAGCGAGAGGGGTGCCTCGGCGGTCCAGCTCAGTGTCTCGAACCGGTCGGCCTGCGGGCGGCGGCGGCCCGGCTCGCGCGGCACCGGCGGGCGGGCCGGGTCGTCCGGCAGCACCAGGGGCAGCGGCACCTGCCCGTCCGGCGCCTCCACCAGCGTCGCCGCCGGGCGAAGCGCGGCCAGGGCGGCGCGGGCACGCTCCAGCGCCGCCGCGTCGCCCAGGTCGGTCCGGCTCAAGGCCACCACATCGGCCATGCGCAGCTGCGCGCGCAGCAGCGGATCCTCGAAGGCCGTGGGCGGCGCGGTGGCATCGACCACGCACAACACCGTCTCCAGCGGCGCTTCCTTCCACACCACCGGGTCCATCAGGTTGCGCACGATGTCGGCGGGGTCGGCGACGCCGCTGGTCTCGATGACGATGGCCTCCGGCCGCGGCGCGCGCCGCAGCAGCGTGGCCAGCGTCCGCAGCAGGTCGCCTTCCAGTGTGCAGCAGATGCAGCCATTGGCCAGGCTCACCACGCCGTCGCTGGCACCGGCGATCAGTTCGGCATCGATGTTGATGGCGCCGAAATCGTTGACGACGGCGGCGATGCGGCGCCCGCCCGCTTCACGCAGGATATGGTTGACCACCGTGGTCTTGCCCGCCCCCAGAAAGCCGGTGACGAGCAGGACAGGAACGGGCAGGACGGGAACGGTCGGGCCGGCCATCAGCGCGCGATGCTGGGCCGGCGCACCGGCCTGCCCGGCCGCGCGGCGACGTCCATCACCCCATCGGCGATCACCGGCACGCCGCTGACGATCAGGTGGCGCACGCCTTCCGACGGCCGGTTCATCGCGCTGAACTCCGCCTTGTCGCTCAGCGTGTCGTAGTCGAACACCACCACATCGGCATCGGCGCCGACGCCCAGCCGCCCCTTGCCCAGCATGGCCGGCGTGCTGGCTTCCAGGATCTGCGCCGGGATCAACGAGCATTTGCGAATGCCTTCCAGCAGCGACACCGCCTGCCGCTCCCGCACCCAGTGGCGGATGAAGCGGGTGAAGCAGCCGGCGGACCGTGGGTGGGACGTCGCTTCCTCCGGCAGCGGCCAGGCATCGCCGGTATAGGTGCTGCCATCCGGCATGGACCACGGCATGGCGTCGGAGGCGATGGCGCCGTCCGGGTACAGCACGGCCATGTCCAGCAACTCGCGGTGCCGCTGGTTGTGCTCGGTGTCCAGCACATGCCACAGCACCAGCTGGGACGGGTCCTCGGCCTGCGCGGAGAGCAGCTCCTCCCGGTCGCGGAAGCGGTGGCCATCGGTCACGCGCTGCACGGAATCGTAGCCGAGGCCGTTGCGCGCCTCGAAGTCCGGGTCGCTGAAGAAGGCCGCCGCCAGCACGGTGGAGCCGGTGCCGTAGGGATAGGCCTCGACGGTGATGTTCAGCCCCTTGAGCTGCGCGTTGCGCACCAGTTCGTAGCAGCGGGCGATGTCGGTCTTGCTGGAGCTGTTGAAGTGGCAGATGTGCATATGCGCGCCGGTCGCCGCGGCATAGCCGATCAGGCGGATATAGGCCTCGGCGGCGCTCTGCGGATCGATCCGTGCCATGTAGGCGACATGCGTGAAGGTCGGCACGGTCCGGGCGGCGGCGAGCTTGCAGACCTCGAGCAGCTCCTGCACGCCGGCGCCGGGCGCGTAGGCGTTGAGGATGCCGATGCCGATGCCGCCCTCGTCCAGTCCCTGGGCCAGGCGCTCGATGATCCCGGCCTGCTCGGCCTCCGTCGCGATGTTGTCCATCCAGCGCCGGTCCCGCATGGCGCGGCCGAAGGCCTCGAGCGAGGATTCCTCGTTGGTGCCGACCATGGCGCCGATGCGCGCGAAGGCCCAGTTGGTGGCGGCGCCGTAGTTCAGCACGCGCCCCTCAGTGGCCTGCCGCCGGTACCAGGAGGCGACGGGCAACACGCCGGCCTCCAGGTCCAGCGTCGTCGTCACGCCGTCGAAGGCCTGCATGCGGTCGGCGGGGATGGACTGGCCATGGGCATGGAGGTCGATGAAGCCGGGAGCGACCACCAGGCCGGTGGCATCGATCACCCGCTCCGCCCCGCCGAGGCCGGTGCCGACGGCGAGGATGCGGCCATCGCCGATCGCCACATCCGCGACACCGTCCAGGCCGCTCGCCGGATCGACCACCCGGCCGCCGCTGATCATCAAGGCACCCATTCTCGCCACTCCGCCTGCCATGACCTCAAACCACGCCGGACCCCGTCACGGCCGCGTGCCATGTCCACCCGGCGGAGATCCGGAACGGGTCAATAGAGGCGCAAACCGCCCAGGCCGCAACAGCCGGACCACGACAACCGGCCGGATCTCAGTCGCCGGCGGTGCCTCCCTCGCCCATGCGCCGGATGCGGACGGGAATGGCCTTGGCGGCGGGAACGTGGCTCTCCTTCGCGTGGTGCCAGAGCGGCAGCAGCGGATTGCATTCCGGATAGTAGGCGGCGACGCAGCCCTCCGGCAGATCGAAGGGCACCACCTGGAGGTTGTCCACCTCCCGATGCACCCCATCCCCGGCCACGGTGAGCAGCGAAACCCGGTCCTCCGGGGCCAGGGCCAGGACATCCATGTCCCGCCGGTTCATCATGACGATGTCGCGGCTGCCATGGATGCCGCGGAAGCGGTCGTCATAGCCGTAGATGGTGGTGTTGAACTGGTCGTTGCTGCGCACCGTCATCAGGGCGAAGACGCCGGCTCCCGTCACCGAGATGTCGGGATTGGCATCGAGGCTCGCGGGCGGCAGGAAATTGGCCTTGCCGGTCTCCGTCTCCCAGTTCCGCTCCCGCGCCGGATTGGGGCGATGGAAGCCGCCGGGCCGGCGCATGCGCTCGCTGTAGCGGTCGTACCATTTCGGGAATGTCTCGGCGATGGCCTGGCGGACCAGCCCGTAATCGCCCACCCAGGCATCCCAGTCGAGCTTCGGGTTCGCAGGAAGGGTCGCCTTGGCGATGCCGGCGATGATGGCGGGCTCGGACAGGAGATGCGGGCCCGCCGGCTCGCGGATGCCGCGCGAGGGATGGATATAGGAGGTGCTGTCCTCCACCGAGACCTCCTGCGGCCCGCTGGCCTGGCGGTCGATCTCGATGCGGCTGAGGCAGGGCAGCAGATAGGCCGCCCGCCCGTGGATGACGTGGCTGCGGTTCAGCTTGGTGGTGATCATCACGGTCAGCGGCAGCTTCCGCCAGGCCGGCTCCAGCAGGCGGTGTTCCGGGAGCGAGCGCACCAGGTTGCCGCCGAGCTGGATGACGGCCCCCATCCGGCCCTGGATCACCCGCTCCGCCGCCTCCACCACATCGGTGCCCTTGTGGCGGGGCGGGCTGAAGCCGAACATCTCGCCGAGCTTGTCCAGGGGCGCCAGCTCCGGCTTCTCGGTGATCCAGACGGCCCGCTGGCCCTGCACGTTGGAATGGCCGCGCACCGGGCAGATGCCGGCGCCGGGGCGGCCGATATTGCCGCGCAGCAGCAGGAAGGCGACGAGCATGTGCAGGATCTCGACCCCGGCACGCTGCTGCGTCAGGCCCATGCCGTAGACGCCGAGGACCCGCCCGGCGCCGCGATAGGCCCGCGCGACCTCCTCGATCTGCCCGCGCGCCACGCCCGAATGCCGCTCGATCTCCGCCCAGTCCTGGCGCCGCATCGCCTGGGCGAAGTCCTCGAAGCCATGCGTGTGGCCCTCGATGAAGGCCCGGTCCAGGACCGGCTCCCCGCCCTCGTCCTCCCATTCGAGAAGGATCTTGCACAGGCCCGCCAGCAGGGCGAGGTCGCCGCCCGCGCGGGGCTGGACGAAGAGCGAGGAGATCCGCGTCGACGGCTGGACCGTCATCTGCAGTGGATCCTGCGGATTGGTGAAGGCCGCCAGGCCCTGCTCGCGCAGGGGATTGATGGTGATGACGGGCACGCCGCGCCGCCGGGCCTCATCCAGCTGATGCAGCATGCGCGGACTGTTCGAGGCGGTGTTGTGCCCGAAGATCAGGATCAGGTCGGTCTGGGCGAAGTCCTCCAGCGTCACCGTGCCGACCGGCACACCGATCGACTTGGGCAGGGCGACGGAAGTGCTCTCGTGGCACATGTTGGAGGAATCGGGCAGGTTGTTCGTGCCGTACATGCGCGCCAGGAGCTGGTACATGTAGGAGGCCTCGTTGCAGGCCCGGCCCGAGGCGTAGAAGACCGCCTCGTCCGGCCGCATCCCCCGCAGCGCCGCGCCGATCTCCTGGAAGGCCGTGGACCAGGCGACCGGCACATAGCGGTCCGTCGCCGCGTCCCATTTCATCGGCTCGGTCAGGCGGCCGGCCATCTCCAGGTCGTGGTCGCTCCAGGCCTCCAGCTCCGTCACGCGATGCCGGGCAAAGAAGTCCGGCTCGACCCTCGCGCTGGTCAGGTCCCAGGCGCTGGCCTTGGCGCCGTTCTCGCAGAACTCGAAGAGGTGCGGCGGGTTCGGCTTGGCCCAGGCACAGGAGACGCACATGAAGCCGCCATCCTTGTTCTGGCGGCGCAACGCCAGGCCGGTGCTGACCGCCCGGCCCTCCTGCCGGAGGATGCGACCCAGCGACTTGACGGACCCCCAGCCCCCCGAAGGCCCGTCATAGGGCCGGTATTCGACGTCCTCGGTCACGCCCAAGATCTCCCGCACGCTGTTCTGGAATCAACCGATCGGTGCCGGGAAGAGTTGCGCCGGCGGCGCCCGCGGGTCCCGACTGTGCCAGCGATTCTGCCGCCAACTGTCCCTTTCCCGGGCACGGTTCCAGGGACAGCCTGTCGCCATAAAGCAACAAGATCCGGGGAACGTCCGATGCACCGTCGCAGCCTGCTCGCCGCCAGCCTGGCGGCACCCGGCCTCCTGGCCGCCCGTCCCCTCCTGGCCCAACCCGAGGCCGCCTGGCCCAGCCGCGCCATCACCCTGGTCGAGGGCTACCCGCCCGGCGGCGTCACCGATCTCGCCTCCCGCGCCGTGGCCGATCCGATGTCGCGCGGGCTCGGCGTCCCCGTGGTGGTGGAGAACCGCCCCGGTGCCGCCACCTCCGTCGCCACCACCTACGGCGCGCGGGCGAAGCCCGATGGCTACACGCTGGTCATGGGCACCACGACGCTCGCCATCAACCAGACGCTGCAGCCCAACCTGACGCCGAAGGACCCCGTGCGCGAGCTGGACCCGATCGGCATGGTGTTCCGCACGCCCTTCATCCTGCATGTCCATCCCGGCGTGCCGGCGCGGACCACGGCGGAGCTGATCGCCCATTGCAAGGCCAATCCGGGCAAGGTGCTGTTCGGCTCGCCGGGCACCGGCTCGGTCAGCCATCTCTGCCTGGAGCTGTTCCGCGCCCGCACCGGCATCGACATCGTCCACGTGCCCTACCGCGGCGGCGCGCCGGCCGCGCTCGACCTGCGGCAGGGCCGCATCCATGCCGTCTTCCAGGCGATCCAGGAGGCCGCCACCACGCTCGGCGACGGCGGCACGCGCGGCCTCTCGGTGACCGCCACCGCGCCGATCCCGAACTACCCCGACCTGCCGCCCGTGGCCGCGACGCTGCCGGGCTTCGAGGTCTTCTTCTGGCAGGGGCTGTTCGCGCCCGCCGGCACGCCGGCCCCGATCCTGGACCGCGCCGGCGCCGCGCTGCGCGCCGCCACGGAGGATGCCGGGCTGCGCGCGCGCCTGGCCGAGCAGGGCGTCTCCCTGGTCAGCAGCGACGGCCGGACGCTGCGCGAGACGCTGATCGCCGACACCCGGAAATGGGGCGAGGTGATCCGCGAGGGCAATATCCGGCTCGAATAGGCGCGGACGCCGCCCCGAACCGCCCGGCCCGCCCGCCTTTCTCCGCCCAGCCGTTTACACGGATCTCCCGCATGTCCCTGAGCAACCTCACCTCGCGCATTCCCGGCTTTCACCGCATGAGCACGGCGGAGCGGCTGGAGGCTGTCGCGGCCTTCGCCGGCCTCGACGAGGCGAGCCGGGCGCAGCTCGCGGCACCCGGCAACATCGACCCGCATCTGGCCGACCACATGATCGAGAACGTGGTCGCCACCCTGGCCATTCCCATCGGCGTCGCGACCAACATGCGCGTCGATGGCCGGGACGTGCTGGTGCCGATGGCGACCGAGGAATCCTCCGTCGTCGCCGCCGTCTGCAACTCGGCCCGGCAGTGCCACGACGCCGGCGGCTTCACCACCTCCGTCTCCGGCACGCTGATGATCGCGCAGATCCAGCTCGTGGGCGTCAGCGACCCAGAGAATGCGCGCCTCACCATCCTGGAGCAGCGCGCCGCCATCGCCGAGCTGTGCGATGGCTGCGACCCGATGCTGGTCTCGCTCGGCGGCGGCTTCCGCGACCTCGAGGTGCGGATCGTGAAATCCCTCGGCGGCCCCATGGTCGTCACGCATCTGATCGTCGATACGCGCGATGCGATGGGGGCCAACACCGTCAACACCATGGCCGAGGCCCTGGCGCCCCGGATCGAGGCCTGGACCGGCGGCAAGGTCTTCCTGCGCATCCTCTCCAACCTCGCCGACCGCCGCCTGGCCCGCGCCCGTGCCCTCTGGCCGGTGGAGGCCATCGGCGGGCCCGAGGTGCGGGACGGCATGATCTCCGCCTACCACTTCGCCGAGGCCGATCCCTACCGCGCCGCCACGCACAACAAGGGCATCATGAACGGGGTCTCGGCCGTGGTGCTGGCCACCGGCAACGACACCCGCGCGGTGGAGGCCGGCGCCCATGCCTATGCCGCGCGGAGCGGCCGCTACACCAGCCTGACCCACTGGGAGGTGACGGCGGAAGGGCATCTCGCCGGCTCCATCGAGCTGCCGATGCCGGTCGGGCTGGTCGGCGGCGCGACCCGGATCCATCCCACCGCCCGCGCCTGCCTGAAGATCCTCGGCGTCGATACGGCGGCCGGGCTCGCCCGCATCATCGCCGCCGTCGGCCTGGCGCAGAACTTCGGCGCGATGAAGGCCCTGGCCACCACCGGCATCCAGAAAGGCCACATGGCGCTGCACGCCAACAACGTGGCCATCGCCGCCGGCGCGGTGGGCGCGGAGGTGGCGCGGCTGGCCGCCATCCTGGTCGAGAGGCGCCAGGTCCGGCAGGATGTGGCGACGGCCGAGCTGGCGCGGATGCGCGCCGGCTGAGGCCAGCCGCTACGCCCCCGCCGCCAGCGCCCGCGCCATGAAGTCGAGGAAGCGCGGATCGCCGGCATGGGCGACATTGATGCGCAGCGCCGCGGGGCCCGCGCCGCGCTCGGGGCTGAACACGGCGCCGGGCGCCAGGAAGATGCCCTGCGCCGCGGCCCGGCGGCAGAGCGCCTCCTCGTCCAGGCCCGGAGGCAGGCGCGCCCAGAGATAGAAGCCGCCTCCCGGCGGGCGCGCCAGCGGCAGGCCGATGGCCGCGAGATCCCGCAGGGCCTGCGCCGTCGCCGCCTCCACGCGGCGCGCCAGGCGGCGCAGGTGGCGCCGGTAGTGCCCGGCCTCCATCAGCCGGCAGACCAGCCGCTCGGCATATTGCGAGGTGGAGACCACCGTCAGCAGCTTGAGGTCGTTCAGCGCCGCCACCAGCGGCGCCGGCCCCGCCAGATAGCCGACGCGGAGCGAGGCCGAGAGGGTCTTGGAGAAGGTGCCGACGTAGAGGACCTGCCGCAGCCCGTCCAGCGCCGCCAGGCGCGGGCCGGCCGCCGGCAGCAGATCGGCGAAGGGATCGTCCTCCACCAGCAGGCAGCCGTGCCGCTCGGTCAGCCGCAGCACCGCCGCCGCCACCGCCGGGGTCAGCGTGCCGCCGGTCGGGTTGTGCGCCAGGGACTGCGTGAAGAAGGCCCGTGCCGGCCGCCGCGCCAGCTGCGCCGCGAGATGCTCGACATCCGGCCCCGCGGCCGTGCGGCGGACGCCGAGGATCTCGGCCTTGGCCAGGCGCAGCTTGGCGAAGAGCGGGTAGTAGCCCGGATCGTCGACCAGCACCCGGTCCCCGGGCGCGATCAGGTGGCGGATGACGAGATCAAGCGCATGGTTCGCGCCCTGCGTCAGCAGCACCTGCTCCGGCCCGCAGGGCAGCGAACGCTCGGCGAGCGAGAGGGCGATCCGCTCCCGCAGCGGCGCATAGCCCCAGGAGCTGCCATAGCCATGCGCCTCGCCCCGGTACAGCGCCCGGCTGGCCTGGGTGAGGTGACGGGCCAGTTCCGAGCCCTCCATCCAGGAGGGCGGCGGGCGCCCCTCCCCGGGGCGGACCAGATAATGCTCCTCCGTCTGCTCGCGCAGCAGGGAGACGAGGTTCAGCGCCTCCGCCACCTCCCGGCGCGCCGCCGGGACCAGGCCGGCCGGGCGCGACGGGCGGCCGCTGACGAAATAGCCGGCGCCCCGCCGCGCCTCCAGATGGCCCGAGGCCACCAGCCGCTCATAGGCCTCCGCCATGGTGTTCTTCGACACGCCCTGCTCCCGCGCGCCCTGGCGGATGGAGGCCAGGCGCGATCCCGGCCGCAGCTGCCGCCCCTCCATCGCCGCCACCAGCCGCGCGGCGATGCGCCCGGCCTTGGAGAGGGCCTTCCGCCCGCCCTGGCGGAACTCCGCCATCGGCCGAATGTCAGGCTGCCCGTCCGGCCCCTCGCGCATGCATCCCTCCCGCCGCCTCCGCTTCCGGGCGGAGGCAGGCCACACGGATGGTGACGCCTTCGGGGCCCGCCCGGAAGGGCGAAGGGCCGCCGCCTCAGCCCGCCTCTCCCGCCGGCTCCACGCTCCGCAGCAGCGACAGCGGGGCGTCCTCCTTGACCTCCTCCATCACCGCGTAGGTGCGGGTCTCCTTCACGCCCGGCAGGCTGAGGAGCACCTCGCCCAGGAAGCGGCGATAGGCGTTCATGTCCTTCAGCCGGACCTTCACCAGATAGTCGAAGCCGCCGGCCACCATGTGGCATTCCAGGACCTGCGGCGCGCGGTTCACCGCGCGGGCGAAGCGGCTGAAGGCATCCGGCGTGGTCTTGTCGAGCGACACCTCGACAAAGGCGAGCAGCCCGAAGCCGAGCTTGCGCGGATCGAGGCGGGCCGCGAAGCCGGTGACATAGCCCTCCTTCACCAGGCGGCGGAACCGCTCGCTGGTCGCCGTCGGCGAGAGGCCGATCTGCTCGGCCAGCTCCAGGTTGGTGATCCGGCCATCGCGCTGGATGATGTCCAGAATCCTGAGGTCAATCCGGTCCATGGCCGTATCTTTCGCGGCAATCTGGGCTGAGACGGAGAATCATGCGGCAGAACCGGCCCGATGTCCCGTACTGATCCGCCCGCGCCTGCTCTAGCATCCCGCCGTCCCGCCGCCCTCCGGCGGGCAGCCCCGGAGCCCGCCATGCCCCCGTCCGAGATCCCCGGCGCGATGCCGCCCGCCGAACCGCCCTTCGCCGGGCTGGCGCGCGAGGCCGTGCCGCGCGATGCCCTGCGGCGGGCCGTCACGGCCGCCTGCCGCCGCCCGGAGAGCGCCTGCCTGCCGCCGCTGATCGAGGCCGCCCGCCTCGCGCCGGCCGAGCGGGAGGCGACGCGCGCCCTGGCGCGGCGGCTGATCCTCGGCCTGCGCGCCCAGGCGCGCCGCGGCGGCGTGGAGGCGCTGGTGCAGGAATTCTCCCTCTCCAGCCAGGAAGGCGTGGCGCTCATGTGCCTGGCCGAGGCGCTGCTGCGCATCCCCGATGCCGGCACGCGCGACGCGCTGATCCGCGACAAGATCGGCGGCGGCGGCCAGGCCTTGGACTGGCGGCGGCATCTCGGCCACTCACCCTCGCTCTTCGTCAACGCCGCGACCTGGGGGCTGGTGGTGACCGGGAAGCTGGCCGCGACCAGCAGCGAGGCCGGGCTCGGCGCCGCGCTGACGCGGCTGATCGCCCGCGCCGGCGAGCCCGTGATCCGCCGCGGCGTCGATCTCGCCATGCGGATGATGGGCGAGCAGTTCGTCACCGGGCAGACCATCGAGGACGCGCTCGCGCGCAGCCGCGCCATGGAGGCGAAGGGCTTCCGCTACTCCTACGACATGCTGGGCGAGGCGGCGATGACGGCGGCCGATGCCGCGCGCTACCGCGCCGAGTACGAGCGGGCGATCGAGGCCATCGGCCGCGCCTCGGCCGGGCGCGGCCTCCTCGACGGGCCCGGCATCTCGATCAAGCTCTCGGCGCTGCATCCGCGCTACAGCCGGGCGCAGCGCGGGCGGGTGATGGCGGAGCTGCTGCCCGTCCTGCTCGATCTGGCGCGGCGCGCGCGGCGCCACGACATCGGCCTCAACATCGACGCGGAGGAGGCCGACCGCCTGGAGATCTCGCTCGACCTGCTGGAGGCGCTCTGCGGCGACGCGGCGCTGCGTGGCTGGGACGGCGTCGGCTTCGTCATCCAGGCCTACCAGAAGCGCGCGCCCTTCGTCGTCGATGCCGTCATCGACATGGCGCGGCGCACGGGGCGGCGGATGATGGTGCGGCTGGTCAAGGGCGCCTACTGGGACAGCGAGATCAAGCGCGCGCAGCAGGAGGGGCTCGCCGACTTCCCCGTCTACACCCGCAAGATCCACACCGATGTCGCCTATCTCGCCTGTGCCCGCCGGTTGCTCGCCGCGCCCGACGCCGTCTTTCCGCAATTCGCCACGCACAACGCCATGACGCTGGCCGCCCTGCACAGCATGGCCGGGCCGGAGCGCTACCTGCCCGGCCAGTACGAGTTCCAGTGCCTGCACGGCATGGGCGAGCCGCTCTACGAGCAGGTGGTGGGGCCCTCGAGGCTCGATCGTCCCTGCCGCATCTACGCGCCCGTCGGCACGCATGAGACGCTGCTGGCCTATCTGGTGCGCCGCCTGCTCGAGAACGGCGCCAATTCCTCCTTCGTCCACCGCATCAACGACCTCGGCATCCCGGTCGAGGCCCTGCTGGAGGACCCCGCCGAGGCCGCCGCCGCGCTCGACCCGCCCGGCCGGCCGCATCCGCGCATCGCGGCGCCGCGCGACCTGCTGGCGCCGCGCCGCAACTCCGCCGGCCTCGACCTCGCCGACGAGGACCAGATCGCGCGGCTGGCGGAGCTGCTGGGCGAGGGCACGGCGGTGCCGCTGCACAGCGCGCCAGAGCTTGGCCAGGACGGGGCGGAAGGCCCTTCGCGGGAGGTCCGCAATCCCGCCGATGCCGCCGATCTCGTCGGCCATGTCGTGGAGGCGGGCGAGGCGGCGGTGGAGGCCGCCCTCGCCCGGGCCGCCGCCGCCACCCCCGCCTGGGCCGCCACCGCCCCCACCGAGCGCGCCGCCCTGCTGGACCGCGCCGCCGACCTGATGGAGCAGCGCCGCGAGGCCCTGCTCGGCCCCATCGTGCGCGAGGCGGGCAAGTCCCTGCCCAACGCCGTCGCCGAGGTGCGGGAGGCGGTGGATTTCCTGCGCTACTATGCCGCGGAGGCGCGCGGCCTCGAGGCCGCCACGCACCCTCCCCTCGGGCCGGTGGTCTGCATCTCGCCCTGGAACTTTCCGCTCGCCATCTTCACCGGGCAGGTCGCGGCGGCGCTGGCCGCCGGCAACCCGGTGCTGGCCAAGCCGGCCGAGGAGGTGCCGCTGATCGCCGGCCTGGCCTGCGGCCTGCTGCGCGAGGCCGGCATCCCGCCCGCCGCGCTGCAATTCCTGCCGGGCGATGGCGAGGTCGGCGCGCGGCTGGTCGCCGATCCGCGCGTGCAGGGGGTGATGTTCACCGGCTCGACCGAGGTGGCGCGGCTGATCAACCGCCAACTCGCCACGCGGCTCGGCCGCCACGGTAGGCCGGTGCCGCTGATCGCCGAGACGGGCGGCCAGAACGCCATGGTGGTGGACAGTTCCGCCCTGCCGGAACAGGTGGTGGCCGATGTCCTGGCCTCGGCCTTCGACAGCGCCGGCCAGCGCTGCTCGGCGCTGCGCCTCCTCTGCCTGCAGGAGGATGTGGCGGACCGTGTGCTGACCATGCTGAAGGGCGCCATGGCGGAGCTGCGCATCGGCCGCCCGGATCGCCTGGCCACCGATATCGGCCCGGTCATCAGCGGGGAGGCGCGGCAGGGCATCGAGCGCCATCTGGCCGCCATGCGCGCCGCCGGCCGCGCCGTTCATGCCCTGCCCCTGCCCGGGGAGGCCGCGCGCGGCCACTTCGTCTCGCCAGCCCTGGTGGAGATCGAGCGGCCGGCCATGCTGGAGCGCGAGGTCTTCGGCCCGGTGCTGCACGTGCTGCGCTTCCGGCGCGACGGCCTGGAGGCCCTGCTGCGCGACCTCGCCGCCACCGGCTACGCGCTGACCTTCGGCGTGCATTCGCGCATCGACGAGACCATCGCGCGGCTGACCGACCGCGCCCCGGCCGGGAACATCTACGTCAACCGCAACATCATCGGCGCCGTGGTCGGCGTGCAGCCCTTCGGCGGCCACGGGCTTTCCGGCACCGGCCCCAAGGCGGGCGGGCCGCTCTACCTGCGCCGGCTGCTGGCCGCCGCGCCGGAGCCCCCCCTGCCGCCCGGCCCCTCCCCCGCTCCCGCCGCCCTGGCCTGGCACGGCCACCTCTCCGCCCGGGGCCAGCACGAGGCGGCGGCCCGCTGCGCGGCGATGGCCCGGGCCTCCCGCCTCGGCCTGCGGCTGGCGCTGCCGGGGCCGGTGGGCGAGACCAACACCTACATGCTGGACCCGCGCGGCGCCGTCTTCTGCCGCCCCGCCACGCCGCTCGGCCTGATGCTGCAGGTCGGCGCCGCCCTGGCCACCGGCAACCGCGCCCGCCTGGCGGTGCCCGACGACCTGCGCGGCTGGCTCGCCGGCGCCCTGCCCGCCGATCTGTCGGATCATGTCACGCTGGTGGAGGCGGAGGCCCTGGCGGGCTGCGCCGTCGCGCTTTTTGAGGGAGAGGCGGCGGAGCTGCAGGCCTTCTGCGCCCACGCGGCCGCGCTGGACGGACCGCTGCGCCCTGTCCTCGCGGCCACGCCCGCGGAACTGGCCGGAGGCGGGGACTATCCGCTGGAGTTGCTGCTGCGGGAACGCTCGGTCAGCACCAACACGGCGGCGGCGGGCGGCAATGCCAGCCTGATGAACATCGGCTGACGGCGCGTTTCCCGGTTCTCGAAGAAACACACCCTCGCAAAGCCGAAGGCGATCACCGCGGCGGGCAGGACAGGGTCGCTCGTCCCTGCCCCCTCCGCGCGGTCATCGCCCACCGCCCGCCCGGGATGCTCCTGACCCTGCCGTCGGATACGAGGATATCCAGAAGGCTTCTGGCTTCCCTATCGAGATGCCTTGTAGAGTTTGGTGGCAATCTCGAACATTTCCTCGGGCGAATAGTCCGGGCTGAAGGCTGAGGGTATGCCGGTCAGCTGGTGAATCTTCCCACCTTCCGGCAGGCCGTCGACCACCGTCAGTTCTCCTGGCGGATCATCGGGAAGCGCCTGCTCTCCATTGCCCCAGATGCCGGCCATCTCCTTGTAGTCGGCGGGGCTGAATGTGTAGAGCCGGCGGTGGGATCCCTCTTGCAGGTACTTCTGACATTCCGGAATCTTGTCGAGGGGAATGTTCGGCGTGGGCAGGAACTTCTCCAACTCCACCCCCGTGATCTGCTTCAGAGCCAGGGCATAGGCATGCGCATGCACGGAGCCCCGGACGAGCAGGTACCCACAGACCTCGCGCCCTGTCGGATCCGACAGGGTCTCATAGACCCGCAGCTTGTGCAGGCGGGCGCCGCATTCGAGATGGAAGTTGTGCAGCAGGTCAACGACCACATTGCCGGTCGTCGTCACCATATCCGCATTCCAGGACATGGAGTTGCTGTTGACCGGCAACGCACCGCCGCCGTTGGAAGCGAACGACGCAAAGGAGCGGATATCCTTCATGGCCTCGAAGGGCGCGCCGGAGATGTCACCGCCATCGGCCAGATCACCGCTGTTGTCGGGCCCGTTGGCGAGCATGGCGACACCGTTGCTCACCAGCTCCACATGCCCAAGCTCTTCCGCCGTGATGCTGGCCACCAGGCTATAGAATGGCCTGAGCTTGTCCTTGCTGCGGAAATTGAAACTCTGGAACATGTAGTTGCCCAGGGTGGACATCTCGCCGTACTTGCCGCCCAACAGCTCCTTTAAAGCTGCCGCTGCGTTGGGATCCGCTCTCTTGGGCGATGGAAGCTCAGCCTGGAGTTTGTCTATTCTCATGAACATCGCGGTGTTCCTTCGGGGAGTTTCCCGTTGGAAGAACCGTTCAGGGCTGCATGAGTTTGGCTCTCAAGAATTATCTCCTGCGCTTCCGGGGCGAACATCCCCCCTCCAGACGCCACCGAGGTCGCGCCTGGCCGGTCGCCAGCGCGAAGGCGATGGCCCGTCCGCCTCCATCGCGGCTGCCGCTGCTCCAGGCCGCATCGCTTCTGCCACACGGCTCTGATCTCATGCGGGGAAACAGGCTGGTTGGGGCGCCAGGAGCGTTACGTCCTGAATTGCCCTAACTGCTTGATTCCAAAGCATGAATCATCGCCCGGAAACAGTCTTCAGACCCATTGTGTAGCACGAACCTGCTACACATAGCATCAGCATGCGCGCGAGCCTAGGACCTCTTCCGAAAGGGCTGCGCAGGGCGAAAATTGGCAACCTTGTCCATACAAGAGCGGTCCTGAAGTCCGTAGGCCTCCTGAATGGGTGCCGCCCATAGGAGCGATAGGTGCCTGCGAAGACGGCCGACGGCTCGCCTCAAGCGGAAGCCAGCAGGCAAATATGAACCGCCCCGGGTTTGCCGGAGGCTGGTTGGTTTGGGTTAAGCGGCCAGGGCTGGTGCATCCCCCGCAGCATAGTAACGCGCCTCGGCTTCGGCGGGAGGGACGTTTCCGATCGGCTCGAGGAGGCGGTGGATGTTGAACCAGGCCACCCACTCGAGGGTGGCGTATTCGACGGCTTCCAGCGACCGCCACGGGCCGCGGCGGCGGATGACCTCGGTCTTGAACAGTCCGATCACCGTCTCGGCCAGTGCGTTGTCGTAGGAATCACCAACGCTCCCGACGGACGGCTCGATCCCGGCGTCGAGCAGCCGTT
Source organism: Pseudoroseomonas sp. WGS1072 (assembly GCF_049340465.1). Classification (NCBI taxonomy): domain Bacteria; kingdom Pseudomonadati; phylum Pseudomonadota; class Alphaproteobacteria; order Acetobacterales; family Acetobacteraceae; genus Pseudoroseomonas; species Pseudoroseomonas sp. WGS1072. Next base: position 1,155,688 of record NZ_JBMPSU010000001.1, read on the forward strand.
CCGTGTACCGAATGCTGACATATTGCGACCCGCGGTCGCTGTGGTGGGTCAGGCCGCCCTTCACGGGACGCCGGTCGTGGATGGCCTGCTCCAGTGCGTCGAGGACGAAGCCTGCACTGGCCGCCCGTGACACCCGCCAGCCGACGATGCGGCGGGCAAAGGCGTCGATGACGAAGGCGACGTAGACGAACCCTTGCCACGTCGCGACGTAGGTGAAATCCGACAGCCACAGCACGTTCGGCGCCGACGCCCGGAACTGCCGGTTCACCTTATCCAGCGGACACGGCGTGGCCGGGTTAGAGACGGTGGTCCTCATCTCCCTCCCGCGCACCGCACCCCGTAGGCCCATGGCACGCATCAGCCGCTCCACCGTGCAGCGGGCCACCACGATGCCCTCGCGGCCGAGCTGCCGCCAGACCTTGCGGGCGCCATAGACCCCGAAATTGGCCGCATGCACCTGTCGGATGCTCTCCATGAGCACCCGATCCTGCCGGGTGCGGGGCGAGGCCTTGGCCGGATCAGTGCGCCGGGCGACATGGGCGTGGTAAGTCGACGGGGCGACCGGCAGCACCCTGCAGATCGGCTCGACACCGTAGACCTCGCGATGATCGTCGATGAAGGCGATCATGGCTTCGAGCGGCGGTCGAGCTCCGCCAACGCGAAATATGCCGACGCCTTGCGCAGGATCTCATTGGCCTGCCGCAACTCGCGGACCTCGCGTTCCAGAGCCTTGATCCGCTCCCCCTCCGCGCTGGTTGGGCCAGGCCGCAGCCCCTGGTCGCGCTCGGCCTGCCTCACCCAGCCGCGCAGCGTCTCCGCCGTGCAGCCGATCTTGGGCGCGATCGAGCCAATCGCCGCCCATTGCGAGGCATGGTCGCCTCCATGCTCCAGCACCATCCGTACCGCCCGCTGCCGGACCTCAGGCGAATATCGGTTCGAAGTCTTCTTCGTCATGGCTCCACCTTCTCAAGAGTTGGAGCCTCCGGGGAACCCGGGGCGGTTCAATATGGGGGTAGTCACGAACCTGTGGCGCGGCCTTCGAGCACGAAGCCGGGTTCGGCTCAGCAAGCAGCTAAGCCTCTTCCGGAAGAGGGCCAAGCATCAGGTTGAGAATGGGCGAGCAGCATCACTGGAACGTATCCCGCTTCGGACGTGGACCACGCGGCACCTCCCTCCCCCTCACTCACGAATCGCCTTAGCATCTCCGCGATGACCCCTGATGCCTTTATCGCCAAGTGGCAGGCGAACACCCGCAATGAGGCCGCCGCGTCCAAGGAACATTTCCTAGACTTATGCGCTCTGCTGGGCGTGCCGACGCCCAATTCGGACGCCACCGGCACGACGTATGCCTTTGAGAAGGGGGTGAAGAAGGCCGCGGGCGGGGGCGGCTGGGCTGATGTGTGGAAGCGCGGCTGCTTCGGCTGGGAATACAAGTCCCGCGGCGGCGACCTGGAGAAGGCGCATGACCAGCTTCTCCGATACGCCGGGGCTCTGGAGAACCCGCCTCTGCTTATCAGCAGCGATATGGACCGCATCATCGTCCGCACCAACTGGACCAACGCGGTGTCGGACCGGCGCGATTTCGGCCTGGAGGATTTACGGGACCCGACCGTGCGGGTGCTGCTCAAGGCGTGCTGGACGGACCCGGACCGCTGGCGCCCGGCCACCACGCGCCAGGCGCTGACCGAACAGGCAGCAGGTGAGTTCGCCGAGTTGGCGCGGCGCCTGCGGGCACGCGGGCACGCGGGCATGACCCGCAGGTGGTAGCGCATTTCGTCAACCGGCTGATCTTCTGCCTCTTCGCCGATGACGTCGGCCTGCTGCCCGATCGCCTCCTGTCCGAGATGCTGGCCTATGCCACCAAGGCGCCCGCCAGCTTCGCGGATGCCGCTTCCGAACTATTCCGCGCCATGGGAACCAGGGGTGGCCGGATCGGCTTCCAGCCCGTGCAATGGTTCAACGGGGGGCTGTTTGACGATGACACCGCCCTGCCGCTAGAGGCCCCCGATATTGCCCTGCTGACCAGCGCGGCGGCGTTGGACTGGGCAGAGATCGACCCCTCCATCCTCGGCACCCTGTTCGAACGCGGGCTCGACCCTGACAAGCGCAGCCAGTTGGGCGCCCACTACACGGACCGCGACAAGATCGGCCTGCTGGTGGATGCGGTCGTGGTGCAGCCTCTGCTGGCGGAGTGGCTGGCTACCAAGGAGCGCATCGCCGCGGCCCTGGAAGCACGGACGGCGCTGGTGCAGGAGGCGCGGGCGCCTATAGGGGCGGAAGCAGCGGTGTTGGCCGGGGCGGACGGCATTACCGCCGAGAGCCGCGCCGCCCGCACCAGCCTGCGCCGCGCCGCGGACCGGCGAACGCGGAAGATGGCCACCATGTTAGCCGAGGCCCAGGGCGCCCACCGGGATTTCCTGGACCGGCTGCGGGGCTTCCGGGTCCTGGATCCGGCCTGCGGCTCGGGGAACTTCCTCTATCTATCTTTGCTCGCGCTCAAGGATTTGGAGCAGCGCGTGGGCATTGAGGCGGAGGTGCTGGGCCTGGAACCCTCGTTGCCGATGATCGGACCGGAGACGGTGCTTGGTATCGAGGTCAATCCTTATGCGGCGGAGCTGGCTCGGGTCAGTGTCTGGATCGGCCATATCCAATGGGCGCGACGCAACGGCTACCCTGCGCCGTCCGATCCGGTGCTGCGGACCCTGGACACCATCGAATGCCGGAACGCGGTGCTGACGCCGGAGGGCGCGGTCGCAGACTGGCCTACGGCGACTGCTGTCGTCGGCAACCCGCCCTTCCTGGGCGATAAGGCGATGATCGGCGCCCTGGGCGAGGAATACACGACCCGCCTTCGCGCTGCCTATGCAGGCCGGGTGCCGGGTGGCGCCGATCTTGTCTGCTACTGGTTCGAGAAGGCACGGGAAGCCCTGCAAACTGGTCGTGCTGAGAGGGTGGGGTTGGTTGCCACCAACAGCATCCGGGGCGGCGCGAACCGACGCGTTCTCGACCGCATCAGCGGCGAGAGCACCATCTACGCAGCATGGTCAGATGAGCCGTGGACCCTCGATGGCGCCGCCGTTCGCGTGTCGCTCGTCTGCTTCGCTTCTGAACATACCAGCCCCGCTCGGCTGAACGGCTCTAGTGTTGAAGCGATTTTCCCTGACCTCACGGCAGGTAGTGCTGATCTGACGACTGCCCGCCCGTTAGCCGAAAACGAGGGGACGGCCTTCAGCGGCATCACGAAGAAAGGGTCCTTCGATGTTCCTGGTAATGTCGCCCGCTTGTGGCTGAGTATGCCATCCAACGCCAACGGCAGACTGAACTCGGATGTGTTGGCACCGTGGATGAACGGCGATGATTTGATGGGCCGTTTTCGTGATATGTGGATCGTCAATTTCGGGGAAAGAACAGAGGTAGAAGCTGCGTTCTTCGCTCAACCGTTCGCGCTGGTGCAGGAGAAGGTTTCCCCGGTTCGCAAGGTGTCGGGGTCGCCAGCGGAGCGGCGTGAATGGTGGAAACTGGCTCGGCGTGCCCCGGCCATGATCCAAGCCATCGCACCTTTGTCTCGCTTCATCGTCACCCCGGAAGTTTCAAAGCACCGTGTGTTTGCTTGGTGCGCCTCGGGCGTCACCCCCGACAAGAACTTGGTTGTGGTTGCGCGAGACGACGACACTGCCTTCGGAATTTTACACAGCCGTTTCCATCGGGCGTGGGCGCTGCACCTTGGTACCTCATTGGAGGACCGGCCGCGCTACACCTCGTCGACCACCTTCAGGACGTTCCCCTTTCCGGGCGGGCTGACCCCGAACATCCCGGCCGCCGCCTATGCCGGAGACCCGCGCGCCCAACGCATCGCCGCCGCCGCGCGGGCGCTGGTGGAGGCGCGCGAGCGCTGGCTGAACCCGCCGGAACTGGTCGACCGTGTGCCGGAGGTCGTGCCCGGCTTCCCCGACCGGCTGACCCCAAAGGACGCCGCTGCCGCCGCCCTGCTGAAGAAGCGAACCCTGACCGCGCTCTACAACACGCGAGGCACGCCCGAAGGCGCCTGGCTGGACAACCTGCACCGCGCCCTCGACGCCGCCGTGGCCGAAGCCTATGGCTGGCCCGCCGACATCACCGAGCCGGATGCGCTCTCCCGCCTATTAGCCCTGAACCACGCCCGGGCCAGCGGTCCTGCTGCCGTGACGATACCTGCCGCCGAGGCTGATGCCTGATCGTTCATACTGGTGCACGAAAAAGCTTGATCGCGCCCAGAAATTCCCCCTATAGTTGATTTAAGCCCGGTTCTACTCTCCCCGCACTAACCTGGGGAGCGTCTTGCGACCGAGAGCTTGACGCAAGGCTCTGTCCGCGAGGGACAGAGGGAGCCGCGGGCCGAGAGGTCAGCGGAGAGGCCGTGGTCCTTGTGATCACGGAAGAAATCGAACCGGGCTTGGACGCTCCTCGGCTTGATGCCGGAGATCCTGCCGTGCCTACCTACCCACCAGAAGCCTTCAACACTCGCGACGCAGCGGCGCTCTGCGGCTCGTCCGCGAGCCATTTCGCCAAACTTCGCCAGCGAGGCGATAAGCGTCGGCCCGGCCTGCCCCAAGGTCCTCGCTTCCGTCGCATCGGCCGCAAGGTCATCTACCTTCGCGTCGATCTCGACGTCTGGCTGGCATCGCTTGCCGAAGACACGGCCGCGATTAGCTCCATTTCGGGCGAGGAGGGCTGACTCATGCCGCTCATCCTCAAGGCTGCCGCTCTGGCCACTAGGCGGCGGCTGCTCCTCGTGTCGACCACCACCAACGGTTGCCACTGGGCGCGCCCTGTCTGGCTCTCCCTCGTGATGACGGACGGGACGCCGTACACTCGCCGCAACGGCAAGGGTGTCTTGCGCACCTTCCGACGCGCCTGGGCCGACTCGCGCTATCAGGGCGAGCGCAGCAGCTACCGAGCGACCTACAACTCGCTTGCCTCCGATCTGGAGCGTCTTGCTGCGGAGGCGGGCGGTACGGTCCTGCCAGAGGGGGAGGTCTGAGCATGTTCGTGCTCCCCTTCTCCGCCTTCGGGCGCGGCCCAGGCGGCGACCTTTGCCGCCGCCTGGGCATCCAGATCGAAACCTGCCGGTCTTGGAATGACCTCACATTGGCTGCGCTCCGACGGAACCGTGATGGTGCCCTGGTCGAAGAGGCTGCCCGTCTCGACCGCGTTCTGGCTTCTGGTGAGCGGGTCGTCTTGCATGCCCTTCTCCACGCCCTCGACTTCGACGCGGTCGCGGATGACTTGGCGGACGGTCGAACATGGTGGCGCATGTCGATCGTCGGCGGTCCCCACCGCGATGCCGTGCTCGCCTGCCTCGTCCGGCGCGATGACTCGCTGTCATCAAGCGACGAAGAAATTCCTGGGTGACAGAGGCCGGAGGTCAACCTCCGGCCAACTGGATACCTCCAGAAACCCTGCGGCTTCGGCGGATGATGTTGGTTTGAGGCTGCCGGTGCTTCAGGGATGCGGATGCGCGTGCCCATCTGGTGGACGGAGCCGCTCAGTCGATGGCGGCGGCTTGCCTACTTGCGTGCCGCTACGACGTCGCGGGCTTGCTGCTGAGCCAGACGAACCGCTTGAGGTTATAGGCGAGATTGGCGAGGCCGATCTTCACCCGTGCCCTGGCGATGCCGATGGTGCGCACGACCAGCGCCATCGGCCCCTTCTGCCGGGCAAAGACGTGTTCGACCGCGGAGCGCACGGCCGACTTGCGGGCATTGGCCCGTCGCGTCCTTGCCGCCATCGGCCGCCCCGGGGGCTTCTTGCGGTGGATGCGCGAGACCATGCCACGCTCAGCCAGCCAGGCCTCGTTCTTCGCTGAGCGATAGGCGGTATCGGCCCAGACATCGCTGGCGGTGTTGCCGGCATCGACCACCTCCGCCAGCCGCGCCCCGTCATGGGCGGCCGCATGGCTCGCGGTCCAGCCGCGGATCAGGCCGTGCCGGCGATCGATCGCGACGTGGTTCTTGTACCCGAAGGCCGGAACCGCGAGATCGACCTGCGGGGTGCCATCCTCGCGCGGCCTGGCCTTGGAGAACTTCACCGTCCAGCGCGCGTCGCGGTCCTTCTGGCGCAGCTTCGCAGGCATCTCCGCCCAGCCCTCAGGGATCTTGCCCGCCTTGATCGCCGCCCGCTCGGCCTCGGTGTTGCGCTGCTTCGGTGCGGCGACGATGGTCGCATCCACGATCTGCCCGCCCATCGCCAGGTAACCCGCGGCACGCAGCGTGGCGTCGAACCGCGCGAACAGCCGCTCCACCGCGCCGGCCCGCTTCAGCGCCTCGCGGAACGCCCAGATCGTGTTGGCGTCCGGCACCGGGTCGGCCAGCGCGAGGCCGAGGAAGCGCATGAAGGACAGGCGGTCCTTGATGAGGTACTCGCAGCGCTCGTCGGACAACCCGTGCATCGCCTGCAGCAGCAGGATCTTGAACATCAGCACGTGATCGAAGGCGGGGCGGCCACCCTTCGTGCCGTCCGCGCGCGGCACGGCCTGCTCCAGCTCGGCGCGGAACATCGTGAAATCAACCAGCGCGACGATCCGCTCGAGGTCATCGCCCTTGGCCGACAGCTCCCGCAAACGCTCCTCCACATCGAAGAACCCAGGCTGCCGAACCATCGCCTTCCCTCGCGCTGATCCGCGTCAGTGAATCAGCCGAACGGCATCAAGGCGAGGGGTTTCTGGAGGCGTCCAACTTTCTTGCGCCAAAACCTCCGACAATTTCTCTCCTCTGACGACGTCCCATGCAACAAAACCACCGACATGTATCCGTGCTCGGCCCAGCGCTGGCAACACTGCGCCGGAGCGCCAACCTTTCACAGGTCGAAGTAGCCGAGCGTTCCGGTTGCGCTCGAACAACGGTCATCTCGGCCGAGGCTGGGCGTGGCACTGCGTCTGCATACTTGGCCCTGGCATTGGAGCTGGAGCACGAGATCGGCGGTCGCTCGCTGCCTCCGGGAGCAACTCTCTCTGAACGGCTTGCTGCGCTTAGGGCACGCCGGGGTACCAGCCGCCGGGACCTGGCACGACAGGCAGATGTCAGTCCAACCACCCTTGCTTCCATGGAAGGCGGGAGCTTGGGCCACCTGGCCGCGGTGGAGCGAGTTGGCATTGCCTTGGGCGCTAGCCTGCGTCTGGTGCCACGAGGCGCATCACCTGGGTTCTGGACGAATGCAGCGGCTTCATCAGCGCACGAGGCATGGACCACGCCGCCGGACCTCCTTGCGCGGATTTATCCCCTGCTGCCTGAAGGCCGATTCTGCTTAGATCCTTGTTCCCCGACGGCGGACAAACGGCGGGCGCCGGTGCGCGCGATGCTACACTACACGGCGGAGGACGACGGACTGTCGCTCCCGTGGCGCGGACGGACCGTTTGGCTGAATCCACCCTACGGCCGCGGTATCGGCTCTTGGACCACGAAGGCCCGGATAGAGGTATCTGCTGGCAACGTGGGAGCCGTGTTGGGACTGTTCCCTGCACGACCCGATACCCGATGGTGGACCGACGTGGCAGGGCATGCCGATGTTCTGATGCTGCGGGGACGCCTGAAATTCGGTAACTCTATGGCACCCGCGCCTTTCCCGTCGGCCCTGAGCATTTGGGGCGGCGATGACACGTTGAGACTCGGTCTACAGCAGGCGTTCCAGGATGCATGGTACATTAACCGTCCTGCCGGATAGGCCCGGGCGAGCGCTCGGGAGGCGCTCAAGATAGCCTCTGCTTTGCGCTTGCGACCGCCTTCTTGATCTCACCCACGACGTCGGGTGAGCCGTTTCTTCCGGTGGGAAGTTGGATGTTCCGAATGAGCCAGCCTGCCAACTCAGCGGCCTCCTCCACCGCATCGGCTTGCCCCTCGGCCAGGGGCTCGAAGATATGCCGGAAGATGACCGAGTTAAATGAAGCTGATCCTCCCTGCATCGACATGTGCCGAAAGTCGGGGGGTGCGAATGAGAGGTTCAAGTTCAGAGCGGCAAGCCGAAGCGGGGTGTTATCCTTGGCGAGGATGAGAATGTCCAAGGGCAAGCCATAAAGGGCGAAGCGGAAGTCCGGTTGTGCGACCAGGACCTCGTTGAATGTCGGCAGCCGCTCGCCTTCGGGCCAATCGGGGCCGATCCGCTCACTGAGGGGAAGGACCAACCGGCGAACGGCCCAAACGAGCTGGTCCAGCATGTGCAGGTCCTGCGAGAACGTATTGTAGCCGTAAATCAGGTAGCGGTTATCGGCGTTGCCATACCGCACGAGGTGCTCGATAAACTCCTCCGTCGTGCGGTCGAACCATGTGGAAATCGCAAGCTTTTCTGGCTTCGGTAGGCGCTCAGGCAGAAGGCTCCCGGCGAGTTTCTTCACCTCAGCATAGAGGCGTTCAATATCGTGCCCGAACCCCTTGGCTGACTTGCCGTTCATCAGCAGGACAGCCTTCAAATATTTCTCCGTCGCGTGCAGGGCTAGCCAGAGGAAGTCCGTGGTAAGAGCGTTAGCGCAGCACCAGCGTGCTGCAATGTAGTTCTCATCAGCGGTGTGCACGAATATTTCATGAACAACAGCAGTTTTCAGTGCTCTAAGCCGCATGTCTGCCTCAAGCTCCAGATTTATCTTTGTGGCAGCCAAGACAACGGGAGCGCCATTGTCGAGATAGATGTTGCGTTTGGCTCCTACTCTATATGACAGCGTCCCGGTCAGGCTCTCGGTCGCCATTTTGACCGGCATACAGGCTGCTGCTCCCGCCTCCGTCGCCCATCTTCCATCGCGCGCCTCTTCTCGGCCACCCTATCTTGGCATCGATGCCATTTGGCTGCGGCCTTTTCCGCGTCGGACATCCGCCCGGCTTGGACGGCCTCGATCGTCGCCTCGTCGCCCCCCAACGCGGCGGCCGTGGCCCGCTGTGCCGCCGTCAGCCGAGTCGGATCGGCCTCCACTTGTCGCTCGGCCGCTAACAGCACCCGCAGGGCCGCCGCGCGGGGATCGCGCGGCAATGCACCGGCGACCGCCGCCTCCGACACGGCTCCCTGCCGCTCGGCCCGCCACCCCTCCGCCCGAGCTGTGGCCGTCGGGAGGTCCGCGCGCGCCACGGCCGCGATCGTCGCCTCGTCGCCTTCCGCAATGGCCGCCATCAGCACCTCGGCCGTTTTCCGCATCCGCTGGGCGGCCTGGGTCTCGGCCCGGGCCAACCAGGCCACCAGGGCATCGCGATTCACCTGGGCCGCCCGCTCTGCCGCCGCACGGGCCGTCCGTACATCGCTCTCGTACCGGCGACCGATGCGGTCGGCGTCCTGCCGGGCGGCCAGCGCGACAGCCGCCAAACGCCGATGCTCCGCCCGCCATCGGGCATCCGCCAGGCGTGTCCACCAGCGTGACCCGCATCTGTGGTTCCAAACCGCATGCTGTGCCGCCCGCGACCGCTCTAGCGCTTCGTCCCGGCGCCGGGTGAGCCGCCCCCGCGCCTCCGCCGCCAGCGCACCAGCGTCCACGGACGCGGTCGGCCGCCTGCGGAGAACCCAGTCGGCGGCCCTGACGACCTCCTCCACCCGGCGTCGAGCCGCGGCCGCCGGATCTTTGAGGGCGAGCCAAGCCCGGCGGGCCTCCCGCACCGCTAGCGCCGCCCGTGCGGTTGCGTCGCCCGCGGCCGCGCGCTCCTCGATCCAGCCGTCGAAGGTCTGGAAGATCGGCTCGGCCGCCACGCTGGACATGCGCTCCGCCTGCTGCGCCACGGCGAGCGCCTGCCGCTGCCCGGCGTGCCGGTGTACCTGCACGCCGACGGCGATGGTGCGGATCGTCCGGCTGCCGCGCGTCACGGCATAGGTCAGTGATCGCGCGTGCCGCTGTCCGGCCCAGAGCGAATCCCGCTCAGCGACATGCCGCCGCTGCTGAGCCGCCCGGACCGTCTGACGCCGCACGCGGAGCGCGGCGTAGTGCTGGGCGGCAGCCGCAGCGTAGGCCGCCCGCGCCTCCTGCCAGGCGATCTCCCGCTGCGCCGCCGTCCGCTCTGGCCGCGACGTCAGCACCTTCCGCACCGGTCCGGCTGCTGCGCTCTCCGGCGCGGTCCGGTGCGCGACCCAGGCCGCCCGCCCTACGTTCGCCTCAGGCGCCGGGCCGAGGATGCCCCGCGCCTCGTGGGTGCGGTGGTCCACCCTTAGGGCGACGCCGTTGGCCTCCAGCCAAGCATTCATCGCCGCCGCGACGCGGCCGCGCATCGTCCGACCATCCTCGGTGCGGAACGCCTGGTTCCAGGCTCGCTCCTTCATTGCGGCGAACCCGGCGCCGTCGAGGCGGCGTAGGGTCAGCAGCACATGGGCATGGGGCTGCTCGGCGCCGTCCGACGCCGCAGGGCAGTGCAGATCCACTTGCGCTACCATCCCCTCCGCGACCCAAGGCGCGACCACCGCACGCACCAAATCCATGCGTCGGTCGGCCGGGACGTCACGCGGAATGGCGATCTCCACCAAACGGGCCACCTGCGCATCGCCGCGGCGCTCTGCATCCTCCGCCGCCTGCCAAAGGGCCGCCGGGTCGGCGGTCCAGGCCGGTGCACCTTCGGGCAGTAGCATGGCATGCCCGATATGCTCAGCCCTCTTCCGACGGAAGTCGTAGGGCTTGCCATCCCGCCTCTCCACGCGGGCGCACCGTTGGTACGCCGACACCTTTCGGGCGTCCTGGCCCCCGCTGCGCTGCACGACACCAAACTGGACGTGGAATAGCTGGCTCATCACGTGTCTCCGCTGCCGCAGGCGAGCCGACGTTCCGCAGGAATGTATAGGCGAGACTGCGGCTCCGCTGCCCTTTGGCTGCTCTCCATCAAGTATCGTCTTCCGAAAATAAGATCTTCAAGATCATTGAACCTGCGATCGACTTGATCTCACCCTCGTCTAAGGAGATGGAGACTTCCGAGATGACGACCAAATTGTTGACGGATACCGAGATAGAGCGCCGCCTACTGGTTGCGCGCGATGCGGAGCGTCGGGCACGGGCGCGGGTCGCGCGGCTCAAGCGCGCCGCTGGAACCGCGTCTCGGCGCGCGCTCACACAGCGGAAGTGCGCGCTCGGCGGTGTGCTGCTCGCAATTGCCGCGCGAGACACCGAGGCGGACCGACGGCTCGTTACCTTCGTCTGCCAGTTCCTCGCTGCCCACCCTCCCCATTCATCGAACGCTCGTGCTCTGGAGACCACTCCATTCGCCGCCCCCGCTGTACAGGAGGCCTGAGCCATGCCCTCACTTCCACCTCCTTGGATCTCCGACCCAGATCTACTGCGCCTGGTCATGCGGATCACTGGATGGCCCCAGGCGCGGATCGACCTTCGTGCATGGCGTCGCGCCATCGAGCGTGAGAGGGCACGCATTGCGCGGCGTCGCCTCGGCCTGCCGCCCCTACCACCGCAAGATCGCGCTGCGCTCGCCGCCTCCAGCGTCCTACTTGACCTGCTGGCCTCGCCGGAAGCGCAGGCGGTCATCGCGCTGCTCTGGGCGGGGCACTCGCCGGTGGCCAAGTTGCTCGATACACAGGCGCAGGCGCTCTACGACGGCATGCTTAGGGAGCGCGTTCTGGACCGAGACATTCGGGCCAACATTGAGGGATTGCGGCAGTATGCAGATGAGAAGGCGGCACCGCATGGGCGCGCGCTCCACAGCGGGCTGGACCCGGCGTATGCGCTGCCTAGCAACGCCGTGGCGGCGCTGAACGCGATGACCCCAGAGGCATTGGCCGAGTGGCGCGACCGGCTCTCCGCCGCACGCCGCGCGCCAGCCACGCGGCCTCACCTCCTGCGTCGGCTGCGGGCCGAGGGGACCGCGGCATGCCGGGCGTATCCCGAGTTGGATCTCTGTCGCCCGGCCCCTGGGCCTTCTCGATCCATATGGCCACTGCCTCAACCGCCATTGCCTTCCGAGGGGGATGGCGAGCCAGAGTCCCCTAATGCGCCGCTGCGGCGTCCCTGACCAAGCTGCTATTTGGTAAAATGCGGTAATTGCAGCCCGTAGAGACGATCACGTAACTGAACTGTCTCTATGGGCGCCTGCTTACGGCGCCATCACCCCCCTTGATTGCCTATCACTACTCGCATCCGCTTCTTCTCAGGGCTGCGATGCAGCGCAGCTATGTCCTGGCTCTCGGGCGGAAGCGGGTATGCGGGCGGAGAGTATGGCCCTGCGGCATTGCGCCCTTTCCAAACATTCAGATCTCCGCCTTCATCCGTAGAAGCAGGACATACGCGGAGACCTGTTTCATGCCTCGCTGGTTTCAAAAAAGCCCCTCAGAGCTACTTACTTTTCTGCGTAAACAAACCAACAAACTTCGATGCAGTCAGTCCAAAGTGGTCTAGTTGCTTAGTAATGATAACCGGCTTGGTAAAGCCAAGGTCTTCTCCGACGGCGATGGCATATGCTTTTAGCCCTTCGATCAGGCGGTCCAGTTTGTCCTCGGTGATGATCCGCGCCTCGGGATGAAGCGTCGCGGCATGTTCAGGCTTAGTCTTCTTATGGACCATGATCGGAGTAGCCGAACAGGATTTGTCATACTGATTGCCGAACCACAGCATCGACCCATTAAGCTGATTGCAATCATGCTTGCTGATCGCCGCCGCTTTGACAGCGCCGCTTTTGCATTCGATAACGAAATAATTAAGATTTCCGACAGACCAGAGATTGTCTGGTCCCTTACCGAAGTCTTCCTCAGGCATCTGCGAGCCAAAGCCCAGGAACGCGCCAAGATCGCGCACTGCGCGTTCGAAGCGCTTTGAATTTTCTTCGCCCCATTCCAGCGCTTCGACCAGCGCGTTCACCCAGAGAATGAGATCATTCTTCTCCAGAAATTGCTTCATGAATGCCGCCGCCGCAACAGACTGGCTGTTTTTGGGCACGTCAAGCTTGCTGTAGGTAATGCCCTGTAGCGGACGTACCAGCGCGCGGTTCAACTCGACGGCTGCAAGTTGCATCTGCTGCGCTTGCGCTGGATTGGTGTGGTGGAGATATTCCGCCAACTGCTGCTTGAAATAACCTTTGGCACGCTTTTCCGACGTTGTGTTAACGGCGTCCTGCGCTAGACCCTGTGCGATATCAAAACGTCCTAGTCTCGCGGCATCGAAGGCTCTGCGCAGCAGGACTGTGGAGTCGTCGACATGCCCAGAATCGGCGTCGTCGGCATTGGCGATCGCGCCCTTGCTCGCAGAGACCCAATCCTCATCTTGGTTAAGGCAAAGATCCATAACCTCCTCAAGTTCGGCAAGTGGCTTATCCTTGAGTTGCTCGGTCACCTCACGGCCGAGCTTGAGTTGTGCTCGAGTTGCGGGTGAGAAGAGCGAACGTGAGGCCGGATTGTGGACACGCTGGGTCAGACGCGAACCGATGAGCAGGACGACGCAGTGATCCTCGCTCGAACGCACGCCTCGCCCCATGCCCTGTTCGATGCGCTGGATCTGGCGGATCAGGAGGCGGCGAGTTTCATTGAGCGGGATATTCTCTGCACGCGCAAGAAGACCTTCCACTTCCGGCAGGCCATCAATAACCAGTAGCTCGCAGGCTTTACCCGGCAGGTCGATACCATCGTATTTGTTGACAAACACCGTAAGCCCAACATGACCGGCTTTAAGCTTTTCTGTTCCTTTCTCAATATTTTCGGCCGTCAGTGTCTGGGCAGCGACATCCGCCCAATACTTGGCACGTTCCGTGGAAGGCACAATGACGCTGACGTTGACGCTCTTGGCTTTCTTCGCCGCAAGCTTCTTGATTTCGTCGATAGTGATCTTCGGATTGATCTCCTGCGGCGCCAGGATCATGCGATCGCCGATGTCGCCGCCGCTCTTGGGTCTAATGGGATGGCGGATATCCTCCGGATCGGCCTGGAAATGGCTAACAAGGATCCCATCATCTGCAAGCGTCGCCGTCATATAGATGCGCCGGTTGGCTTCCGTGAAAGCCGGGATGTTGTCAATCGGGAGGAAACGTGGCGCAATTTCGACGAATCCTCCGCCAAAAGCGGCCTGACAAAGCGGCAGGACATCGCGAATGAGCGGCCAGGGCCATTTAAGGTCGTCGTCATACCGATAAGGATGGAGGATCTCGGCTACTTTTCCTTGCCTGTCCTTCCATGCCCAGAAGGGGACGTTCATGATCGCGGTCGGGTCTTCGGCCTTCACGTCGAGCAGCATGGAGGGTGACTGCTGTCTGAGATCATCTTCGAAGATGGCAAGCAGTTTGCCATACGCGTCATGAAGAGAAGTTAGCCTAATCTTGAACCGGTCCGCCACAGTTGCGAGGCAGGCGTGCGCGTCATCGACGACGACAGTGCCGATCCGGATTTTCGCTCCCTCATTGCCAACACCGAAAACAGACTTGCCGTTCACCAGCTTCCAGATGTTGATGACGAGGATGGCGTCGCCTGCAAGAAAAGCACCATCAGCATGATCTTCAGTCACAGCGACACCGAGCGCCTTTGCCTCGGCAATTACTTGACTGACGAGGAAATTGTCTGGGACCACATAAACTGCCGGTCCTTTACCCTCGTTAAGGCTGCTTTGTAGGCAGAGCAATCCCACAATGGTCTTGCCTGACCCCGTATTCATCTTGACAGTGATGCTTGCCTGGTCTTTGTTGGTGAACCAGCCATCGAGCACATCGCCCTGTTCGTCCGAAGGCCGCTTCAACCGGAGGTCGCGCTTGAGTGTCGTAAAAATGCGACGTGGATCAGTTTGCTTCTTAGAGGCGCTTCCTGCCTTCAGCTTTCCGAAATCTAGAGCCACGTTCAACCCTTCATCGCCGACGTTTCAGAGGCGTTAGGCGACATCTAAGCCACTGGGGCCGGTACGCGTCAACGATGGCAATAGGAAATGCACTTCTATTTTTGCAGATTAATCAAACAATTTCAGACTTCTAAAGCTGTACAGCCGTGAATTGTTCTATAGGGCCAACGCACCAGCCACGTGTCCGCTTCGCGGCATCAGGGCTTAGGGGCAGCTAGGCAGCCATCGGCTCGATCATGGCGCTCAGGAGCAGGCCAGACAACCTGTTCTTACGCCTCTTCAGGAGGGTGAAACAGATCTCCGGGGTACATCGTCTAAAAGCGCTGCCTGCCCTGAGCGGCTATTCTAAGCCGTCACAGAGATTTATCTCGGCCGGGCTACGCCGTGCTAGCGGCGTGGACCGGCACGCGACGCCCCTCCCCGCTGGGGAGGGGCTAGCATCGGGAGGGGGAATGGCCTCTGTGTGCGTTCATCTTAACCGCCCCTGTCTTACCCTTAGTTTCCTCATATGGAGCGGTCCTGTTGCCACCTTTCTGTCACTCAGGTGTGTGATTGCCGCAGACCTTTCACCCAGCCAGCCGCTCTCTCGCACCATGGTTGCCAAGTCCGCACGCTTTCCACTGCGCGCCTAGCCGCTTCGTCCATGCTAAACCCCCGTTCCTGCCAATATACTGTCCATGTTCTTGCGTCTCGGCGGCATGCGATTAGGGCTTCGAGCGCTTCGGCCGCAGCTAAGTCCTCCGGATCGGCGTCCGAGGGCTCTGCCGTAGGCGCGCTCCTTGGACCAATTGCCGCAACTGTAACTTGATTCCCGATATCCGGCGGCGACGGTACTTCAGCACCCCTTGCGGCAGGCACAAGTTCTGCTTCCTGCCGCTTCAGTGGCATGGTCCTGTCGGTATCGGTCCAAGTCATCACAGTACGGGTGCGCCTCTGCCCGCGTTTCGTGACGTACTCCTCCTGTACCGTCTCCCGCACCTCCTCCCGAATGGTGGTCGGTCGCTTCGTCGGCCGTCCGTACTCCGTCGTCGCATCGTCATAGCCAAGGCGCAGGCGGCCGCTTCCACCGGGCAGCCCGCCGATTAGGCGAAGTGCCTCCGCCGCGGCCTCTGATTGGCCGCGCCGCGCCACCTCCCGCTCTGGCGAGTCCACCTCAGCGGCCTTCGCCGCTGCGCCATAGGCTTCGCAGCGCCGCATCGCCGCTCGTGCCATTGCCGCACGACGGGGCACGAATTCGTCGTCCGGCGAGGTCCAGAGGCGCTGCCAGATCCGCAGGCTGCCGTGGACGCCGACCAGGCGCATGCGACGGATTCGGCGCGAGGATGCCCAGGCCCGATGCCGTTCCGCACCCTCGCCGCCCGCGTTCATCGTCTCCTCATCGTCGAGGCTCTTGAGCACGTATTTCATTACGTAGCTGGCGGGAGAGGCGTACCGCTTCACAGTGCCGTCGGGACGACACCGGTCGGCGCGCTTCCGCACGATCTCCAGCTTAGCCTGTCGATCGGGGGCAAGGTCGCGCAGGATGCCATGCAGGACCATCCCCGTGCCGAGCCGCCGACCATCGTGCTCGACGTATTTCGGGAGCCAGACCATGGCATGGAGGTGCGGAGTGCCATCCTTATGCGGCTCCGGAACAGCAATGCCAAAGTACTCGCGGAGAGGTTCGTACTTCGCCAGGCGCGCCCGTATCCGCTCCCACCGCTTCTGTAGCTGCGTCCACTGTGCCTGCGGCCCAAGGGTGGGATTCCAATCATCGTTGACGCGGGCGTGCGGGTAGCTGCCGTCCGCCGTACGTGCTCCGGCTATGAACGGGTGATACTCGCCAGGCAAGGTCAACGTGATGAAGAATGCTTGCATGTCGTGCTCGTCGCCATGGTGCTCCATCCCCTTCACCACGGCGTACATCTGGGCGCGACGAGACTTGCGCGAGCGGGCCTGCACCTCCACCAGCGGCACCTCGTCACCGCTCTCGAAGCGGACTACGGTGGCGCTCGCCCAGGCCAGGCTCCTGGCCTGTACCTGCCGCCATGCCCCGAGGGTGAACCGGCTCACGGCGGGGGAGGTCGGTCCCACCAGTCGCAGGGCGCAATCAAGCCACGCCTGTGCCCGACGCACCTCCGTTCGGATCTGTCGCCGCTGCCACCGCGGGCATTCGCGCTCCGCTTGGAGCCAAGGCTGGTAGCGCTCTGCCTCACGCCAGTCCGGCGAAACAGCGTACGCCTCCAGCCATGCCCGCGCCCGCTCCTCCGCCACCGCGCGGATCTGCCCCTCATCCCCCAGGGCAAGGCGCATGCCGATTTCACTCGCGCCCTCAATAATGCGGTCCTCACCATCGGCGGCGGGAAGCACCCCCAGCGTGCGCAGCGTCTCGCCAGCCGCCAGCGCTCGGGCGTAGCGGCTCCGCAGGCCCTTATCGGTGTCCCTCCGATGGTCGATCGGCCGTGCCACCGTTGCCACCAGGTCGGCGAGGTCCGGCACGCAGCCCCATCGCTCGCGCGCCGCCGTGGCCTGGAGGATGGCGTAGGCATACGTCCCAGGGAGATGGACGAGCGCATCGGTGACGGACTGCGCCCCCGCCTGCACCGCCCGCAGCGCCTTGGCCTTCTCGTCCAGCGCCTCGGCCGTGGCGCGGTGCCGCTCTACAGCCGCCTCGATCGCGGCGCCGCGGGTTGCGCGGGCTCCGGCATCCGCGCGCAAAACCTGTGCGGCGAAAAGAGCCTTGATGTCGTCCGTGTCGGTGCGCGTGTCGGCAAGGTGCCTTAGGCGCCGCTGAGCGGCTCGCGGAGCAGGCAATGCAAAGGCACGCGCCGCTGCATCGCCCTTGTCAACAGTGTCAACATTTCTCGAAGTGTCTTGGGCTGCTGGAAAAACCGGGGTTTTCCGCAGCCCCGCGCTCACCGACTACGGACGCGCGGGCAATCCTTGATATCTGCGCAGCAGCGCCGCATCATTTGGATTACCAATGTTGAAAGGCGGCGCGGGGAGCCTGGCAGGGCCGAGATCCGCGCCGTCTTTCATTCTGAGGTCAGCCCATGGCCCGGATCAAGAATTCTCTCGGACCTCATTGATCCTTGTGCTGTCGCGTGGTCCGCAGACCGCCGCAGTTGCTGTCAGGATTCCAAGGTCCAAGCCATAGGCCGCGTAGTCCAGTCGTCCAATCGCCTCCGCCAAGGCGCTGATGCTGTAATCGGTGTAGTCATTCGTCTGCTGCACCCGGCGCAGTTCCGGTTCAGAATCATCATGGCCGACGATGGCGGCGACGGTCAGAGCATCCACCCCCGCGCGGGTCCGCAGCATCGTCACGAAGGTACGTCTCAGGGAATGGAAGTCCCGCAGGGTCTCGTAGAGCCCGCAGGCGCGCCGGTAATCTGTAAAATGGGTGCTGTAGAGGGCGCCCCAGGAGGGCGGTCGGCCATGCTTCTTCAATTCTGGCCAGACCCTACCGCGACCGCCGGGCCTGAAGAGATCCAGGAATCCGAGGCCGCAGAGGAAGGGGTGTACTGGGACATTGCGCACGCTGTGGGTAGTCTTGACCTTCCGATCGCCCTCGTCGTGGATGCGTAAATAGGCAATGCCATCGCGGTCACGAGCGAGGTCAGTGTGCTGGAGCTGCGCAAGTTCCTCGAGCCGCGCTCCCGACCACAGAGCAGCGATGGGGAGCCACCAATAAGCGTCTCTGTGGAGTTGTGGTCCCGCTTCATGTCGTCGCGTTACGTCTTGACGACGGCTGCGCGTTCCAGACCAGATTGGCGAGGCGAGAAGTTCGCCAAGCTGCGCAATAGTCCACGACTTCCGGAGTTGGGCTTTTGGGACATGTCGGCTGAGCGGAATATCTCGGAACAGGTCTCCGATATCGTCGACGGAGGTCCATTTGTGGTGCCGGTTAGCGGAGACGAAGAAGGCTTTGATGTGGGTAAGGTGTTTTTCGATAGTGGTTCGGTTGAGGGTCCTCTCCCCCTCGGACTCCTTGAGAAGCTGCGGGATGGTCTTGGTGTCATCCCCCTTCCGCTTGCCATAGCTCGTCCTTAGTCGCTCAAGGACTCGAACCCACCTAATAATGTCCTCGCGTTTGTAATCGGCTAGCGGCTTGTCTCCGGTTGCCCGCGCGAACAGCACCACGTAGCCCACCACATGCCGGTGTGCATCCTCACGCAATTGCCGTTCCGCCATGTACTTGTCGCGGAGAAAAGCCGTGGCTTTCGGTGTCGGCACCACCGCCGACCGCACACCCATGCTTCCGAGGATCGTTTGCAGTTGCGCTAGGGCGGCAGGATCCAACGCCTTAGCCACGGCTGCTGCCTGGGCAGTCGTTCCGGCCGCTGTCTCCGCTTCCTCGATTTTTGTCGTCAGCCGGGGAAGGCTGACCAGTGTCCTCGTGTGTGTATCAATCCGGTCGCCGATGGCCGCCATTTGCACCATGGTGCGCCGTCTATTGCCTGCCGCCGACGCTTCGGCGTCAATGGCGCTGCCGAGTGCGGTAAGAAGCTCTTCGACTAATTGCCGAACATCCTCAGCCGTACCACTCATCCGCCGCGCCTCCGCCCAGATCCCAGCCACCACGGCATGCATCCAGGCCACCCGTTCGCGTGCCACATTGGGGTCTGCGGTGTCCAGCGCCCGGACAATTTCCCGGCGCCTCAAAATCGGAATTAGTGCTGTCGGGACTCGGGAGCGCCAGAAATAGCGCCCGTTCCGCCGCTGGACATGCTCCAAAAGGCACCCCTCTTGCTACACAGAGGTGCTACACAAAGGCTGCTTAAAACTATCCAGAGCCTTGATTTTGAAGGGAAAATCAGGCTGGTTGGGGCGCCAGGATTCGAACCTGGGAATGGCGGTACCAAAAACCGCTGCCTTACCGCTTGGCTACGCCCCAGCGCCGCCGCGTGGGGCTGAATAAAGGCCGGACGGGCCATTCGTAAAGCCCCCACCCCAGCGCCACCAGGCCTCCGGCAGGCCGGCCGCGGCGGCGCGCGCGGCGGCGGCATCGGGCAGCAGCGCGAAGCAGGTGGCGCCCGAGCCGCTCATCCGCGCCAGCAGGCAGTCCGGCAGCGCGCGCAGGGCGGCCAGCGTCTCGCTCACCGCCGGGCAGAGGCGGATGGCGGCGGCCTGCAGGTCGTTGCGGCAGGAGGCCAGCCCCTGCGCCATGGCGCCGGCATCGGCCCAGCCCGCGGGCAGGGTCGCGGCGGCGCCGAAGGCCTCGGCGGCGCGGGCGCGGAACACGGCGGGCGTCGACAGCGGCTGGCGGGGGTTGACCAGCACCAGCCCGGCCGGCGGCAGGCGGGGCGCCGCCTCCAGCCGCTCGCCCACGCCGCCCATGCGCGCCGGGCGCCCGTCCAGGCAGACCGGCACGTCGGCGCCGAGCTTCGCCGCCAGGGGTGCGAGCCGGGCCAGCGGCCAGTTCAGCCCCCAGGCGCGGTTGAGCAGGCGCAGGGCGGCGGCCGCGTCGGCCGAGCCGCCGCCGATCCCGGAGGCGACCGGCAGGCGCTTCTCCAGGCGGAGCGCGCCACGGGGTGGCAGGCCGGCCTTCTCGGCGAGCAGGCGCGCGGCGCGCAGCACCAGGTTGTCCGGCTCGGCCGCCAGCGACGCCGCCTCGGGGCCGGCCAGTTCCAGGCTCAGCGCCTCGGCCGGGGCGACATCCAGCCGGTCCGCGGCGCCGGCGAAGACCACCAGGCTGTCCAGCAGATGGTAGCCATCGGGCCGCCGCCCCAGGACGTGCAGGTGCAGGTTGATCTTCGCCGGCGCCATCTCGGTGCCCGCCAGCACGGCCGGCATGCTCAGCGCGCGACCGGGGCGGCCGCGTCGGGCAGGCCGTCGCGCAGCTTGGCGGCGATGCGCGGCCCCTCCCCGTCCTCCGGTCCCAGGGTGAGGGCGCGGTGCCACTGATACTGCGCCTCCATACGGCGCCCGCTGGCCCAGTAGACATCGCCCAGGTGGTCGTTGATGACGCTGTTGCGCGATTCCAGCTCGACCGCCTTCTCCATCCACTGCGTGGCGGCCGGCAGGTCGCCCAGCTTGAAGAGCGCCCAGCCCAGGCTGTCGGCGATGTTGCCGTCCTGCGGGCGCAGCGCGGCGGCGCGCTCCAGCATGGCGCGCGCCTCGGCGAGGTTCTCGCCCTTCTCGACCCAGGTGTAGCCGAGATAGTTCAGGACGTAGGGCTGTTCCGGGGCGAGGCGCAGCGCCTGCTGCAGGTCGCTCTCGGCGCCCTTCCAGTCGCCCGAGCGCTCCAGCGCGATGCCGCGGGCGTAGAACAGCACCCAGTGCGACGGGGCCGGCCGCATGCCGACGCGGGCGAGCGCGGTGGAATAGGCCTCCGCCGCCTCGGCATAGCGCTCCCGGCCCCGCAGCAGGTCGCCCAGCCGGGCCGGCACCAGCACGGACTCCGGATGCGCCGAGGCCAGGGCCCGCAACGCCGCCACCGCCGCCTCCGGCTGCTCCGCCCGATCCAGCAGGGTGGCCCGGCGCAGCGCCACCACCGGCGCCAGCGGATCGTCCTCGGCCGCGCCGCGCAGCAGGGCCAGGGCGCTCTCCGGGCGCTTCTGCTCCGCCAGCGCATCGGCCGCCACCAGCAAGGCGGGGGTGAAGTCGGGCCGCAGCCGCAGCGCCATGCGGGAGAGCAGCAGGGTCAGCTCCGGCGCGCCCTGGCCCCGCATGGCGCCGGCCAGCGCCAGCTCGGCCTCCGCCATGCCCTCCACCGCCGAGGCCACGGCACGGCCGCGCAGCAGCGCCCGCCGCGCCGCCTCCGTGCCGAGCAGGGACAGGTCGTCCGCGCCCTCGGCCAGGGCCTGCAGCATCCGCCCCGCCTCCTCCTTCCGGCCGGCGCGGTCGAGGATCCCGGCGATGATCTGCACCATGCGCAGATTGACCTCGGGGCTGCCGGCCAGGGCGAGGCGCACCAGCCGCTCGGCCTCGGCGCCACGGTTGGCAAGGTCGGCGATCATCGCCGCGTGCAGGGCGGCGAGGCCGCGCAGCCGGCCGGATTCGATTTGCGGCCGCAGCGTGGCCAAAGCCGCGTCCGTCTGGCCACGCCCCGCCTGCGCCCAGGCCAGCAGCAGCGGCTGCAGCACCTGCGCCGCGCCGTTCGGCGGCAGCTGGCGCAGCCGGGCCTCGGCGCGCTCCCAGCGCCCCGCCATGGCGTCGGCCCCGGCGAGCACGATCCCTGCCAGCTCGTTCTGCGGCAGGCGGCGGGCGAGGCGCACCGCCTCGGCGCGGCCATCCATCACCGTGGCCAGGAAGGCGCGGCTGACCACCTCCGGCTCGTCCGGCGCCAGGCGACAGGCTTCGAGGAACTGGAGGGCGGCATTCGCCGTATCGGATTCGGCGGCGGCGAGGCGGCCCGCGAGATAGGCGCCCGCGGCGGTGACGCGCGGCCCCGCGGCCGGACCGCGCGCCTGCGTCGCGGCCGCCTGGGGCGCCGCCGCGGGGGCCGGGCCGGCGCCGGCGGCCAGCAGCGCGGCGGCCAGGAGGAGGATGCGGGCGGCGGGGCGCGGCACGGGGGCGGACATGACCATGCGGCGGAGCCTAGAGCAGCGCCCGACCGGAGGGAACCGCCGAGCGATTCCCGCCGGTCGGACACAAGCCCTTCTGGAAGCTTTGTTTTCCGGCACCTTTCGGCCGGGCCTGAAAAGAAGGCCGGCCGGGGCTTACACGCCGTCAGCTTTTGTCACGAAGTCCCGCCGGCGCCTCACATGCCGCCGATGTAGTTCGGCCCGCCGCCGCCTTCCGGCGTGCACCAGTCGATGTTCTGGTCCGGGTCCTTGATGTCGCAGGTCTTGCAGTGGACGCAGTTCTGCGCGTTGATCACCAGCCGCGGCTCGCCCTCCTCGGCGCCCACCGCCTCGTAGACGGCGGCCGGGCAATAGCGTGCCTCCGGCGCGCGATAGACATCCCAGTTCACCGGCCGCCACTTCGCCGGGTCCTTGAGCTTCAGGTGCGCCGGCTGGTCCTCCTCATGGTTGGTGTTGGAGAGGAAGACGGAGGAGAGCCGGTCGAAGGTCAGCTTGCCGTCCGGCCGGGGGTAGGCGATCTTCCGGCTCTGCTCCGCCGGCCGGGTCGTCTTGTTGTCGGCGTGATGCGCCAGGGTCCAGGGCGACCTGCCGCGGGTGAGGTAGGTCTCCAGCGCGGCGTTGACCATGCCGCCCCACAGGCCCCATTTGGCGAAGCCGGGGCGGATGTTCCGCACCGCCTGCAGCTCCTGCCACACCCAGCTCTTCTCCAGCGCCTCGGGATAGGCCGTCAGCACCGGCTCCGACACCTCCTCCGCGATGGCGGCGGCCACCGCCTCGGCGGCCAGCATGCCGGACTTCATGGCCGTGTGGGTGCCCTTGATCTTCGGCACGTTGAGGAAGCCCGCCGTGTCGCCGATCAGCGCGCCGCCCGGGAAGACCAGCTTCGGGATCGACTGGAAGCCGCCCTCGTTCAGCGCGCGGGCGCCATAGGCGATGCGCTTGCCGCCCTCCAGCATCTTCCGCACCTCGGGGTGGGTCTTGAAGCGCTGCATCTCGTCGAAGGGGGAGAGCCAGGTGTTCGGGTAGTCCAGCCCGACGACGAAGCCGATCGAGACCAGGTTCTCGCCGAACATGTAGAGCCAGGCGCCGCCATAGGTGTCGCTGGCGAGCGGCCAGCCGACGGAGTGCCAGATCTTGCCCGGCGTGTGGCCGGCCGAGGGGATCTCCCAGAGTTCCTTGATGCCGAGGCCATAGGTCTGCGGCTGCACGCCGTCGCGCAGGCCGTACTGCGCCATCAGCTTCTTGGTCAGCGAGCCGCGGCAGCCCTCGGCGAAGAGGGTGTAGCGGGCGCGCAGCTCCATCCCCGGCTGGTAGTTCGGCCCCTCCTCGCCCTCGCGCGTGATGCCCATGACGCCGGCGACCACGCCGCGGACGATGCCGTCCTCGACGATGGTCTCGGAGGCGGCGAAGCCGGGATAGATCTCGACGCCCATCGCCTCGGCCCTGGCGCCGAGCCAGCGGCAGACATTGCCGAGGCTGACGATGTAGTTGCCGTGGTTGTGCATCTGCGGCGGCGTCGGCAGCCTGTAGGCCTTCGTCTCCGTCAGGAACATGAAGCTGTCGTCGGCGGCCGGGGTGGCCAGCTCCGGCGGGTCGTCGCGCCAGTCGGGGAGCAGCTCGTCCAGGGCCCGCGGCTCGATCACCGCGCCGGAGAGGATGTGGGCACCGATCTCGCTGCCCTTCTCCACCAGGCAGACCGAGGCCTCGGGGGAGAGCTGCTTGAGGCGGATCGCCGCCGCCAGGCCGGCCGGCCCGCCGCCGACGATCAGCACGTCGAATTCCATGCTCTCGCGTTCGCTCACGTCCTACTCTCCCTTGGTTCCCGCCCAGCGCCTTAACCCGATCGCGGGTTGCGCGGAACCCCGCGCGGGCGCGATATGGCGGGTGCCGATGAGCCCCGTCCCACCCACCGCTTTTCCCGAGGCCGCCCTGCTGCTGGCCGCCCTGCGTCTGCAATGCGACTGGGGCGCCGACGAGGCCCTGGCCGAGCTGCCGCTCGACCGCCTGGCCGCCCCGCCGCCGCAGGCCGCGCCCGAGCCGCCGCCCGAGCCGCCATCCGATCCCCGGCCGGCTCCGGCGCGGCGTGCCCCGTCCGCCCCCGCCGCCTCGCCCGCGCCGCCATCGCTGCTGCCCATGGCCCCGCCCGTGCTCGGCGCCACCACCCTGGCGGCGGCGGCGGACACCCTGGAGGCGCTGCGCGAGGCCATCCGCCGGATCGACACGCCGCTGCGCGACACCGCGACCAACCTGGTTTTCGCGGATGGCAACCCGGCCTCGGGGCTGATGCTGATCGGCGAGGCGCCGGGGGCCGAGGAGGACCGGCTGGGCCGGCCCTTCGTCGGGCAGTCCGGCCAGTTGCTCGACCGCATGCTGGCCAGCATCGGGCTGGACCGGCAGACGGAGGCGCCGGAGCGGAGCTTCTACATCACCAACATCCTGCCCTGGCGCCCTCCCGGCAACCGCACGCCGACGGATGCCGAGATCGCGCTGTTCCTGCCGGTGGTGCTGCGACACATCGCCCTGGTGCGGCCGCGGCGGGTGGTCATGCTGGGCGGCACGGCGGCCAAGGCGCTGCTGCGCGCGCGCGAGGGAATCACCCGGCTGCGGGGCCGCTGGCGCGACCTGCCGCCGGAGGCGGGAGGCATGCCCGCCCTGCCCAGCCTGCATCCGGCCTATCTGCTGCGGAACCCGGCGGCCAAGCGGGAGGCCTGGGCCGATCTGCTGATGCTGCGTCGCGCGCTGGATGGCGCCGGTTCCTCGGCGGATGGGGCGACGGAGTCCGATATCACGGAATAGTGATTTCTGTTCCTGACGAAAGCCAGGCCGTTTCCAGGCCCGGTCTCAGTGGGCGAGACCCGTCCCGCCCTTGGCGCTTGCCGTCACCTCACCATTTCGTTAACGCCGGAAGGCCATGCGAGCGATCCGCACCATGGCCCTTCGCTCACCCGCCCTGGCGCTCGGCCTGGGATGGGCGGCGTCGCTGTGTCTCGGGGCTCAGGTCCCGGCCATGGCGCAAGGGGCCGGACAGACCGCCCCCATCGAGCGGGCCCTGAGCGTCGATCATGCCATCCCGGCAACGGCGGTGGGCGGCCCGGCACGCCCGGGGCTTCCCCAACCTCTGGCGGCCACCGACGCGGCCCGGCTGAGACGCATCTTCGCCCTGCAGGCCGCCGGCCAGATGCCGGCCGCCCTGGAGGAGACCGCCCGGCTGGAGGACCGCCGGCTGATGGGCCATGTGCTGGCCGACCGCTGGCTGCGGCCGGGTCCTGCCGAGCCGGGCCTCGCCGAGCCGGGCCTGCCGGATCTCCACGGCTGGCTCGCCCAGTACGCCGACCATCCCGATGCCACGGCGATCCATGCCCTGCTGAGCCGGCGCCTGCCCCGCGACGCGCCACAGCCGCCGCCGCCGCAGGACGATTCCCTCGCCGCCGATGCCGAGGTGGTGCCCGAGGAGCGCGACCCGGCCTCCCGCGACATCAGCCGCGACGCGCGGCTCGACCGGCTGGTGCGCGGCCGCGCCACCGAGGGCGATGCCGAGGGCGCGCTGCAGGCCGTCGGCCGCGGGGCCAGTGGCAGCTATGCCGCCCTGCTGCGCAGCGAGGTGGCGCTGGCCACCTTCCATCGCGGGCAGGACGAGGAGGCCTATCGCATCGCCGCCGCCGCCGCGCGGGGCCAGCCCCAGCTCGCGCAGCCGGCCTATGTCGCCGGCCTCGCCGCCTGGGGCATGGGCCGGGCGGATTTGGCGCTGGCCCAGTTCGAGCAGGCGGCGCGGGCCGAGAACGCCACCCCCGCCCAGCGCGCGGCCGCCGCCTTCTGGACCGCGCGCGCCGCGGTGCGAACCCGCCGGCCGCAGCTCTACGTGCCCTGGATGCTGCAGGCGGCGCAGGAGCCGCGCACCTTCTACGGGCTGGTGGCGCGGCGCGCCCTCGGCCTGGCGCCCGGCTTCGCCTGGGAGCGCGAGCCGGCCGGCGCCGCCGAAGGGGCCGCCCTGGCCGAGACGGCGCCGGGCTGGCGCGCCCTGGCGCTGCTCCAGATCGACCAGCGGGCCCGGGCCGAGCAGGAACTCCGCCGCCTCTGGCCGATCGCCCGGGGCAACCCGGCCCTGTCGCGTGCCATGCTGGCGGTGGCCAGCCAGGCGGGGCTGACCGATCTCGCCGCCCAGGTGGCGGCCCTGGTGCAGACCGCCGACGGCCGCCCGCGCGACTACGACCGCTTCCCCCTGCCCCGGCTGGAGCCGCTCGGCGGCTTCCGGGTCGACCCCGCCCTGCTCTACGGCATCGCGCTGCAGGAATCCCGCTTCGAGACGCGCGCCGTCTCGCCGGCCGGAGCGCGCGGGCTGATGCAGATCATGCCCGCCACCGCCGGCTACATCCTGGGCGATCCGAACCTGCGCAGCGTCGGCGGGCTCCGGCGCCTGGACGACCCGGCCTTCTCCATGGAGCTGGCGCAGCGCTACCTGCACCACCTCGGCGCGCGCGAGGTGGTGGATGGCGACCTGATCCGCATGCTCGCCGCCTACAACAACGGGCCCGGCAATGTCGGCCGCTGGGCCCCCGCGGTCCGGCACCAGGACGACCCCTTCCTGTTCATCGAATCGATCCCGGTGGCGGAGACGCGGGTCTATGTCCAGCGCGTGCTGGCCTATTCCTGGATCTATGCCAGCCGCCTCGGCCTGCCCGCCCCCAGCCTGGACGCCATGGCCGCCGGGCGCTTCCCCCGCTTCAACGCCACGCCGCTGGAACTGGCCGAGCAGCCGCCGCTTCAGCGTGCCGGCCGGATGGCGGCGCGCTGAGGCCAGCCTTGGCGGGGCGGGCGGCAAGACGCGCCCGGAAGCACCACCGAGGGTGGTTAACGCCTTATAAATCTTTTCGTGAATTGATTATCAGTTTCAGAATATCGCTTGCTGGTTGCAAGAGCGACAAGGGTTGTGCCAACTGCGCCTGGTCGCATTCCGCGGCCCGAAGGCCTCGCCCTTCGTGTCCAGCACGCCAGGTTTCCCGGTCCCATGGCCACCTCTTCCCGCCAGATCGGCTTCGCCGCCCTCGCCGGCGTGCTGTTCCTGGCCCTCTTCCTGACCGGTGGCGCCACCATCCGCGAGGTGCTGCGCGACGCCCAGGGCCAGCGCGAGTCGCTCGATCACAGTCATCAGGTGATCGAGGCGCTGCTGCAGCTCCGGACCTCCTTCCATGACGCGATCTCCTCGCGCAACCAGGCCCTGTTCGGCGTGCCCGGCGAGCATGCGGCCTCCCTCGCGCGGGCACGTCAGGAGATCGAGGCCGGCGTGGACCGCCTCCTGCTGATGCTACCCGAGGACAACGTCTTCCATGCGGCGGCGAAGGGGCTGTCCGCCTCGGCCCTGAGCCTGGGGCGGCGGCTCGGGGCCACCCTGCGTCTCCAGGGCAGCCAGGGGCTGGATCTGCCCATGCTGGTGCGCGAGAGCGCCGCCGAGCGGCATCTGCTGCTGCGGCAGGCCGAGGCCCTGATCGACCGGCAGCGCGATCTCCTGGCCGGCTACAACACGGCCTACCTGGCCAGGGTGCAGGCGGTCCGGCAACTCTTCCTGGCGCTGCTCGGCACCGTGCTGCTCCTGGCCGCCGCGGCGCTCTGGGGGCTGTTCCGGTTCCTGCAGAGCAGCGCGGGCCGCTACAACGCCCTGGCCCAGGCCAAGCGCATCAGCGACGAGGTCAATGCCGCCCTGGCCGAGAGCCGTCGCCGGCTGCTCTCGGTGCTCGACCACGCGCTGGACCCGATCCTGCTGGTGGACCGCGACGGCCGGGTGCAGATCGCCAATGCCGCCGCCGCGCGCGCCTTCCAGCTCAGCCTGCCCGAGATCATCGGCAGCCCCATGCGCAGCCTGGTGCCGGCCTATGGCGCCCGCTCGGGCGAGGTGCGCGCCCACCGCGCCGACGGCACCGGCTTCCCGGCCGAGCTCTCGGTCGGCCACTACGAGGAGGGCGGCGAGGACCGGGCCGTCTGCGTCCTGCGCGACGTCACCGAGCGGCACCGGCTGGACGAGATGAAGAGCGAGTTCGTCTCCACCGTCAGCCACGAGCTGCGCACGCCGCTGACCTCGATCCGCGCCTCCCTCGGCCTGGTGCTGGGCGGCGTGGCCGGCGACCTGCCGGAGGAGATGCGCGAGCTGCTGGAGATCGCGCACAGCAACTCCGAGCGCCTCGTGATGCTGGTGAACGACATCCTGGATATCGAGAAGATCGAGGCCGGGCGCCTGGAGTTCCGCCGCGAGCGCGTCTCCGCCCGGGCGCTGCTGCACCAGGCGGTGGAAGCCAACCGCGCCTATGCCGAGCAGTTCCGCGTCCGCCTCGAGGAGACCGATGACGGCGGCGCCGACGCGATGGTCTTCGCCGATGCCCAGCGCATCCAGCAGGTGCTGGCCAACCTGCTTTCCAACGCCGCCAAGTTCTCGCCGGAGGGCAGCAGGGTCGAGGCCTCGCTGCTGGTCGATGCCGGCAACGTCACCTTCCGCGTGCGCGACCACGGCAAGGGCGTGCCGAGGGAATTCCGCCCGCGCATCTTCCAGCGCTTCGCTCAGGCGGATTCGAGCGACGTGCGGCGCAAGGGCGGCACCGGTCTCGGCCTGTCGATCAGCCGCTCCATCGTCGAGCACCACGCCGGCAGCATCGGCTTCGAGGATGCCGAGGGGGGCGGCACCCGCTTCCACTTCACCCTCCCCCGTCTCGCCGCCCCGGAACAGGCGCCACCCCCCGCCCGCGGGCCAGGCGAGCGCCGCCGCGTGCTGATCGTCGAGGACGACGCCGACGTCGCCCGCCTGTTGCAGATGCTGCTGGACCGCCATGGCTGGGACAGCCGGATCGCGCACAGCGCCGCCGAGACCTTCGCGGCGCTGGACGCGGACCGCTTCGACGCCCTGACCCTCGACCTCATGCTGCCGGACGAGGATGGCTTCTCCCTGCTGCGGCGCCTGCGCGCCCGCGAGGACGGGCGGGCCCTGCCGGTCGTGGTGGTGTCCGCCGTCGCCTCCCAGGCGGTCGATCGGGCAGGCGGCCCGGCGCAGGACACGCTGCACGGCGATGCCATGGGCGTGGTGGACTGGCTGGAGAAGCCGATCGACCAGGACCGGCTGCGCCACGCCCTGCGGCACGCCATGCAGGCCGGCAGCTCCCGCATCCTGCATGTCGAGGACGACCAGGACATCCGCCGCGTCGTCTCCGCCGTCATGGGCGACGCGGCCGAGATGGTGCCGGCGCGCAGTCTGGCCGAGGCGCGCGCGAGGCTGGCCGGGGAGGGCGGCTTCGCCCTGGTGATCATCGACCTCGAACTGCCGGATGGTCCCGGCCTCGCGCTGATGCAGGACCTCCGCGCCTTGCGCCACCCGCCGCCGGTGCTGATCTTCTCCGCCAGCGACGCCGATGCCGAGGCCAGCCGCAGCGTCACCGCCACGCTGGTCAAGAGCCGTACCGGGAACCGCGAGTTGCACGACACCATCCGACACCTGATCGAACGCCCCTCCCCCGCCCCGGCGCCGGACGATTCCTCCCACGCGCCGGCGGGCGATTCCTCCCACGCCCTGGCGGGCGATTCTTCCCACGCCCTGGCGGGCGATGACCGAACGGACAGGCGGCCATGAGCGGGGCGGCGCTGCAGCGGATCCTCTACGTCGAGGACGATCCGGACGTGCGGAAGGTGACCGGCCTGGCGCTGAAGGCGCTCGGCCGCTTCACCATCGAGCCCTGTGCCTCCGGTCAGGAGGCTCTGGACCGCGCCGCGGCCTTCGCGCCGCAGCTGCTGCTGCTCGACGTGATGATGCCGGGCATGGACGGCCCGACCACCCTGCAGCGCCTGCGGGAGCTGCCGGGCCTGGCCGATGCGCCGGCGATCTTCATGACCGCCAAGGTGCAGCCGCAGGAGGTTCGGCGCTACCGCGACCTCGGCGGGCTCGACGTCATCTCCAAGCCCTTCGATCCCATGACGCTGTCGGATCAGGTGCGGCGGATCTGGGAGGGGCGGCATGGCTGAGCGCGCCGGCGGGATGCCGGCCTCCGAGATGCCGGCGGGCGAGGCCGAGCTGCGCGACGCGCTGCGCCGGCTGCGCGCCGATGCCGTGCAGCGCCTGGGCGAGCGGGTGCAGGAACTGGCCCGGGCCTGGGAGCAGGATGTCCGCCCCCCCCTCCTGGCGGGGCAGGCGTCCATGGGGGCCCCGGGGGAGGCCCTGGGGGAAACCCTGGGGGAGGCCCCGGGGGAGACCCTGCTGGAGGCCCTCGGCGAACTGGCCGGCGCGGCGCATCGCCTGTCCGGCTCGGGGGGAACCTTCGGCTTCCCCGCCATCTCCGCCGCCGCCGCGCCGCTGGAGCTGATCCTGCTCGGCCTGCGCGACGACCCCGCCCCGCGGCCCGGCCATCTGCTCCAGGCGGAACAGCTCATCGCCGCCCTCCGCGCCGCCTGGGAGGCGGGGCCGCAGGGCGAGATGACGGAGGCGGCGGAGGGCGGCGCGCATCATCCCGTCGAGACGGCGGAGCCGATCTTCCTCTTCGCCACGCCGCGCAACCAGGCGCTGCTCTCCGCCGTCATCACCAGCCTGGGCTACAGCATCGAGCGGGTCGGGGGGGAGCCCTCGGCGCTGCAGCGCCCCCCCGGCCGGCGCCATTGCGCCGCCGTGGTGGATGACGAGCTCGAGGCCCCGCTGGAGGTCTGCCAGACCCTGGCCGGGCATTGCCCGGTGGTGCTGCTGACCGGCGACATCGGCTTCCCGGCCCGCCTCGCCGCCGCCCGCGCGGGCGTCGATGCCGTGGTGGCCAAGCCGCTCGAGGTCAACGAGCTGGCCGACTGGCTCGACCACTTCGCCGGCCACCGCTCCGATCCGGGCTTCTCGATCCTGATCGTCGACGATGACCGCCTGCTGGCCGAGACCTATGCCCTCGCCCTGCGCCGCGCCGGCATGCAGGTCGCCACCGTGGCCGACCCCTCGCAGGTGATCGAGGCGATCGCCGCCACCGGCCCGGACCTGATCCTGATGGACATGCAGATGCCGGAGACCGACGGCATCGAGCTGGCGCGCGTGATCCGCCAGACCCGGCGGCACCTCTCCCTGCCGATCCTCTTCCTCTCCGCCGAGCAGGACCAGCAGCGGCAGATGCTGGCCCGGCGCCTCGGCGGCGATGACTTCATCCCCAAGCCGGTGGACCTCGACCGCCTGGTCTCGCAGGTGCGGATGCGGGCCGAGCGCGCGCGGGCGCTGCGCGCGGTGATGGAGACCGACAGCCTGACCGGCCTGCTCAACCATGCCCGCTTCAAGGAGCGCGTGGCGCTGGAACTGGCGCGCGCCGAGCGGCACGGCAGCCCCCTCAGCCTCGCCATCCTCGACCTCGACCACTTCAAGAGCGTCAACGACCGCTTCGGCCACCTGGTGGGAGACCGGGTGATCCGCGCCCTCTCGCGCGCCCTGCAGAAGCGGCTGCGGCGCACGGACGTGATCGGCCGCTACGGGGGCGAGGAGTTCGCCGTGCTGCTGCCGAACACGCGCCCGGAAGCGGCCCTGGCGGCGATCGACGGCATCCGCGCCCGCTTCGCCGAGGCGCCCTTCGAGGCCGCCGGGGGCTGCTTCACCGCGAGCTTCAGCGCGGGCATCGCCGGCGCCGATGGTGGCGCGCAGCCCGAGGCGATGATATCGGCGGCCGATGCCGCGCTCTACGCGGCCAAGCGTGCCGGCCGCAACCGGGTGATGCTGGCCGGCGACTGACCCGCAGCCGAAAGGGCACCGCCATGCCGATCGACGAATCGCTCCGCTTCCTGCCCGTCTCCATCGCGGTCCTCACCGTCTCGGACACGCGCGACATGGCAGAGGACCGCTCCGGCGCCCTGCTGGCCGGGCGCATCGAGGCGGCGGGACATCGCCTGCATTCGCGGCGGATCGTCCGTGACGACACGCCGGCGATCGAGGCCGTGCTGCGCGGCTGGATCGCCGATCCGGAGGTCGATGTCGGCATCACCACCGGCGGCACCGGCATCACCGGCCGCGACGTGACGCCGGAGGCCTTCGAGCGGGTGCTGGAGAAGCGGATCGAGGGCTTCGGCGAGCTGTTCCGCATGTTGAGCTACCAGAAGATCGGCACCTCGACGATGCAGTCCCGCGCCATCGGCGGCGTCGCCGGCGGCACCTATCTCTTCGCCCTGCCCGGCTCCTCCGGCGCGGTGAAGGACGGCTGGGACGACATCCTGCGCTTCCAGCTCGATGCCCGGCACCGGCCCTGCAACCTGGTCGAGCTGATGCCGCGGCTGCAGGAGCATCTGCGCTGAGGCTCAGAACAGGGCCAGCTGCCGCGCCTCGGCCGGCGTGCCGCCGGGACCCGGCGGCGGGCTGAACTGGCCGCAATCCAGCGCGCCGCGCGCCTCGCCCCGGGCCGTGAGCCCGAGGCGGCGCGCCGCGACGCGGAACCGGTTGGCCAGCATCTCGGCATAGGGTCCGGACCCCGACATGCGCTGGGCGAAGTCGCTGTCATAGACCCGGCCGCCCCGCGTCTGCCGCACCAGGGCCAGCACCCGCTCGGCCCGGTCCGGCATGTGCTCGCGCAGCCAGTCCTCGAACAGCCCGGCGATCTCCAGCGGCAGGCGCAGCAGCGTATAGGCGGCGCGCGTGGCACCGGAGGCGGCCGACCGCTCGAGGATGCGCTCCAGCTCCATGTCGTTCACCGCCGGGATCATCGGCGCGGCGAGGACGGCGGTGGGCACGCCGGCGGCGGTCAGTTGCCGGATCGCCTCCAGCCGCCGCCCCGGCGCCGCCGCGCGCGGCTCCAGGATGCGCGCCAGGGCAGGATCGAGCGTGGTGACGGAGAGGCAGACGCGCACCAGGTTGCGCGCCGCCAGCCGCTCCAGGATGTCGAGGTCGCGCAGCACGCCGGCCGACTTGGTGACGATGGTGACGGGATGGCCGAAGCGCTCCAGCACCTCCAGCACGCCGCGCGTCAGCTTCAGCTGGCGCTCCACCAGCTGGTAGGGATCGGTGTTGGAGCCCAGCGCCAGCGGGCGCGGCACATAGCCGGGCCGGCGCAGCTCCTTCTCCAGCAGCGCCGCCACCTCCGGCTTGAACAGCAGCCGCGTCTCGAAATCCAGGCCGGGCGAGAGGCCGAGATAGGCATGGCTCGGCCGGGCGTAGCAGTAGATGCAGCCGTGCTCGCAGCCGCGATAGGGGTTCACCGCGCGGTCGAAGCCGATGTCGGGCGAATTGTTCCAGGCGATGGCGCTGCGGGCCGCGTCCCGCGTCAGGGTGGTGGCCAGCGGGGGCAGGTCGGCGAAGCTCTCCTCCAGCGTCTGCCAGCCGTCGTCGAACGCCTCGGTGGCCAGGCGCTCGAAGCGCACCGCCGGGTTCCGCGTCGCCCCGCGGCCCTTGCGCGCGCCTTCCAGCAAGGGAGAGGCGGTGGCGCGGATGCTGCCCTCCGGCATCGTCAGTTCCCTTTCCGTTCGGCCGGACTCTGTGGCCGATTCGCCGTCGCCGTCAAGAACACTTCATGAACGGAACCCCCGGGCCGCCATGGCCCCTGCCATCCCGGGGCAATCCGGTGTTGGATGGCGGCCTCGGAAAGGGCGCCGCCGGAATGCGGCGGCGGAACAGCAAGGGGAGCAGACGATGAAGCGCAGGACCACTCTCTTCGGCCTGGCGGGCGCCGCCGCCGCCTCCAGCGGCTGGACCACGGCCAGAGCCGAATCGGCGGCGGAGTATCCCTCGCGGCCCGTGCGCGTCATCGTCCCCTATGCCGCCGGCGGCGGCACCGACATCTGGGGCCGCATTGCCACCACGGCGATGGCGGCGGATCTGGGGCAGCCCTTCGTGGTGGAGAACCGCGGCGGCGCCTCCGGCATGATCGGCACCGAGGCGGCGGCCCGCGCCCCGGCGGATGGCTACAACCTGCTGTACACGATCACCACCCATGTCCAGGCCCCCGTGGTGCTGCGCCGCTGGAGCTATGACCCGATCAAGGATTTCATGCCGATCGGGCGGCTGGGCACCACCTCGCTGGCGCTGGTGACGCGGTCGGAAACCCCGGCCAACACGCTGGAGGAATTCGTCGCCTGGGCGAAGGGCAAGCGGATGGGCTACGGCTCCTACGCCCAGGGTTCGATCGGCCACGCCTTCGGGCTGATGTTCAACCAGACCGCCGGCCTCGGCATGGAGCATGTCTCCTACCGGGGCGAGGCGCCCATGGCGATGGACATCCTGAACGGGCAGATCGCCTTCGGCTTCCACAGCCCGAGCGTGGTCGGCGGTCACCTCAAGGCGGGACGCATGAAGGCCCTGGCCTGCAGCGGCGAGCGGCGCATCCCCTCCCTGCCCCAGGTGCCCACCATGCTGGAGCTGGGCTACCCGAAGGAATTCGGCTCCGCCTCCTTCAACGGCCTGCTGGCGCCGGCGGCCGTGCCCCAGCCGATCCTGGACAAGCTCGCCGCTTCCTTCCGCAAGGCGGCGCAGGACCCCGATCTGCAGCGCCGGCTGATCGAGATCGACGTGGTGCCGGACTATCTCGGGCCGCAGGAGTTCCGGGCCTACATGGCGGCCTATCTGGAGGACTGGAAGCAGGTGACGGAGCGGCTCAACCTCTACGCCGAGAGCTGAGGCGGATCGGCTGCATCCCCGGCGGCGGCGCCGCGTTCTCCTGACCGGATCAGGCACAAGGGAGATCCCGCCATGACGGATGCCAGCGCGATCAGGGAACACATGGAGGTCATCGGCGCCGATGGCGTCCATGTCGGCACGGTGGACCGTGTCGAGGGCGAGCGCATCAAGCTCACCAAGCAGGACAGTGGCGAGGGCTCGCACAAGGGCCACCACCACTTCATCTCCCTCGGCCTGGTGGCGGAGGTCGAGGGCAACCAGGTCCGGCTCTCCGCCAATGGCGATGTGGCGGTGACCTTCGAGGAAGAGGCCTGACGGGGAAGAGGCCTGACGCGCCTCAGCCGGGGTGGCGCCGCACCAGCAGCGTCATCCCCTCCACGCCCACCACGGCCACGGGCTGCCCGGCCGCGAGGCCGGTGCCCTGCGCCGGCCAGTCGGAATCCCCGACGCGAACGCGCTCCGGCGTGAGCATCACGCCCTGGCGCCCGACCAGGCCGGCCGCCGGCGTGTTCAGCGCCCGGTCCGGCCGCGCCCGGCGGGGGCGCAGGAAGCGCAGCGAGAGGCCGATGCCGAGGGCGAGCAACAGGACATAGGCCAGCAGGGACCCGACGGGGCCAGGCGCCGCCAGCAGCACCAGCAGGCCGGTGCCCACCGCCGCCGCCCCGATCCAGATCAGGAAGGCGCCGGGCAGCAGCAACTCGGCCGCCATCGCCAGCAGGCCGAGGCCGGTCCAGACCTGCCAGGAGGGCATCAGCCCCGCCCTCCGGCCTGGGGCACGGAGCCCTGCGGGGAAGGCGGCGGCGCGGCGGCGCCGTTGCGGAACATCTCCATCGCGCCGGTGATGCCGCCCGCGATTGCCGCGGCCTCCATCGGCACCACCACCAGCTTGGCCGAGCGGCTGGCGGCAAGCTCCCCGAAGGCGCGGATGTAGCGCTCGGCAATGAAGTAGTTCAACGCGGCTTCGCCGCCGCCCCGCGCCGCCGCGGCGACCACGCGCGTGGCCTCCGCCTCGGCCTGGGCCAGCCGCTCGCGCGCCTCGGCATCGCGCCGCGCCGCCTCCAGCCGGCCCTCCGCCTCCAGCACCTGCGCCGCCTTGTCGCCCTCGGCGCGGGCGATCGCCGCCTCGCGCTCGCCCTGGGCCCGGGCCACCATGGCGCGGCGCTCGCGCTCGGCCGTCATTTGGGTGTTCATCGCCGCCACCAAATTGGCCGGCGGCTCGATCTTGCGGATCTCGACGCGCGTCACCTTGGCGCCCCAGGGGTCGGTGGCGCCGTCCAGCACGGAAAGCAGATAGGTGTTGATCTTGTCGCGCGAGGAGAGCGCGGCATCGAGATCCATCTCGCCGATGATGGCGCGGATATTGGTCATGGAGAGGGCGGTCAGCGCCTGGGTCAGGTTCTGCACCTGATAGGCCGCTTTCTCGGGGTCCATGACGCGGTAGTAGACCACGCCATCGACCGAGACATTGGCGTTGTCCCGCGTGATCACCGCCTGCTCGGGGATATCGAGCACCGTCTCCTGCACATTCACCCGGTGGCCGATGCCGTCGATGAAGGGGATGATGAAGTTCAGGCCGGGTTGCAGCACGCGGATGAAGGCGCCGAAGCGCTCCACCGTCCAGGCCTCCCCCTGGCTGACGGTGCGGATGCCCTTGAAGGCTGTGAGAATGGCGAGGCCGAGCAGGATGACGGCGACGATCAGGCCGCCGGGAACGGGCGTGTCCAAGAAGCGTTCTCCCTCCGGGGCCGTCGCCGGGGCCGGGGCGGCCGGCCCGCAGCATAGCATGGACCGGCCTCCCGCCCGCATCGCGGCGGAGGAGGATGGCGGCATGCGAAGGATAGCGCTCCTGATCCTGCTGGCGGCCTGCGGCGCTCCGACGCCGCCCGGCCCCTATGACGACGAGCCCCGCTTCTATCCGGGTGGCCGGCCCGCCCCCGCCGCGTCCCTCAGCCCCGGACAGGCGGCCCGCGACCGGGCGGCCGAACTGGCCTGCATCCGGCAGGGAGAGGCCGCCGAGGCCGCCCAGCCCTGGCTCGGCGCGCTCAGCATGCGGGCGGCGGTGATCGGCGCGCGGGTGCGCAACGACTGCCTCGACGCCTACCGGCGGAACGGCGCGCCGCCCGGCTGATCCCGCTCAGCCGGCCAGGCGGCAGAACATCAGCTCGTGCTTGTTGTGCGCGCCATGGAAAAGCTGCGCGCCGGGGATGGCGGCGAATTCCGCCGCCGTGTCGTGGTCGGTCTCGCCCTGGAACTTGAGGGTGCAGACGAAGTTCCGCGCCCGCCCTGCCTCCATCCAGCGCCGCACCAGCGCCAGCAGCCGCGCCGGGTAGCAGATGATGTCACTGAACAGCCAGTCCACCGGCGGGTGCTTCTCCGGCTCCAGGCCGAAGGCGCTCTCGGTGCGGATGGTGACATTGGGCAGCGCCGCCACGGCCGGGTCCATCGCCGCCTTGTCCACCGCCGTCACCGCCCCGCCGAGTTGCGCCAGCGCCCAGCTCCAGCCGCCCGGCGCGGCGCCGAGGTCGAGGCTGGTCTCGCCCGGGCCGGGCCAGCGGCCGATCCGCGTCAGCGCCTCCCAGAGCTTGAGATAGGCACGGGAGGGCGGACCCTCGCGATCCTCCTCGAAGCGCACGGCGCCGTTCACGAAGGGGCTGGTCTTGGTCGGGCTGGCCAGCAGCCGGTCGGGCGCGAGCAGGGTCCAGGCGCCGAGATGCCCGGCCGGCGCCGGCTCGGGGAAGCGCAGCGGCCGCGCCTTGACCGGCGGCAGCGCCTGCTGGATCAGCGTGGCGCGGCGGTGGTGCAGCACCGGCTCCAGCGCCCAGTTGCGCTGGATGGCGCGCAACGCCCCGGCCGCCGCCTTGATCGAGGGGGCGGGGATCTCGCGCGGATCGGTCCAGACATCCAGCGCCCAGGCGGAGGCCACCGGCGCCGCCCCGGTCAGCGCCAGGCGGCCGTGCCAGGCGGCGATGGCGACATCCGCCCGCCGCAGCTCCTCCTCCAGCTCCGGCTCGAAGCCCTCGGCGGCGAGATAGGCAGCCCGGATGCCGCTCATCCCCGCGGGGCCCGCAGCGCCGACAGGGCGAGCAGCAGCCAGCCCAGCATCAGGAGGGTGCCGCCGAGCGGCGCGATGCCCAGCGAGGCGCCACGCAGCACCAGCCACCAGATGGCGCCGCAGAAGCCCAGCATGCCGAGCAGGAAGCAGCCGCCGGCCCAATGCGGCAGACGCCCCTCGCGCCGCTCGGCCAGCAGCCCCGTGGCCAGCAGGGCCAGGGCATGCCAGCCCTGCATGGTCAGGGCGCTCTGCACCATGCCGGCCCGCGCGGCGTCGAGCCGGGGCGCCAGGCCATGCGCGGCCCAGGCGGACAGGCCGACGGCGACAAGGCCGGAGAGGGCGCCAAGGAACAGCCAGATGCGAGACATGGCGTGGATCTAGCCTGCGTTCGGCCCGGCGGCCAGCGAGGGCGACAACAGACCCGCGGGCCGCGTCGCCGCATCCGGTACCCAGCCCTCCGGCCGGCGCCGGAACAGGGGCGTCGCGAAGGCGGCGGCGACCGGAAGCCCCGCCGGCCAGTCCGCCCGCCAGCGGTCGCCCTGCGCCATGGCGACGCAGAGGCCCACGGGCTCGACCCCCGCCCGGCGCAGCAGTGCCAGGCCGGCCAGGGCCGAGCTGCCGGTGCTGATGACATCGTCCACCAGCAGGACGCGCCGACCCGTCAGGCGCGGCAGCAGGCGCGGGTCCAGCCACATCCGGCGCGCCTCGGGCGCGGTGGAGGAGGATGTCGGGACGGACAGCTCGGGGTCGTACCACCGCTTGCGGGAATAGCCGGGCGCCACCCAGTTCGGGTGGCCGAGCCGTTCCGCCACGGGGCCGCCGAGGACATGGCCGAGGGTGGGCAGCCCCACCACGACCTCGGCCCGGAGCGGGGCGGCCGCCTCCGCCATCCAGCCGCCGACCGGATGCAGCACGGAGAAGGCGGCCTGGTTGGCGATGAAGCCGGCGACCGCCACCTCGCCGTAATCCCGCAGCGGCAGGATCAGGAAGCGGCCATCCGGCAGGGGCGCCGGATAGTCGGTGTCGTGCGCCGCCGTGGCGGGAGGCGCCGCGACGAAGTCTTGCCAGTACTCCATGCCGGCCGGATGGCACGGCGCGGCGGTTTCGGCCAGGGCCTTGTTCCGGCCCCGGCCGCGCCGCGGGGATGCCCCCGCCGGTCAGACGATGATGTCGTCGCGGTGCTCGGCATGCCCCATGGTGACGAAGTGGAGCGTCGCGGCCTCCAGGTCGGTGCCGAAGGCGTCCTGGAGGTCGGTGTACTTGGCCAGGTAGTTGGCGGCGTTGAAGCCCTCGGTCAGCCGCCCCTCGGCATGGCCGTTCTGCACCCAGTGGCGCAGGCCGGCCTGGAGGTCGGGGCCGAGGACGTCGATCAGGTCGGTGTTGGCGGCCATGTAGTCCACCACATCGAAGCCGCCAGTGCTCCGCCCCTCGCCAAACCCGCTCTGCATATAATGCAGCGTGGCAACACGCGGATCGGTGCCGAGGACATCGATGACGTCGGTGTTGACCGCCAGGTAGTTCAGCGTATCGAAGCTGGTGGCGCGCCCCTCAGCATGGCCGAAGTGGACATAGTGCGCGGCGGCGGCGTCCATGTCGGGGCCGAGGGCGGCCAGCACGTCGGTGTTGGCGGCCAGATAGGCGGCGTTGTCGAAGGAATCGGCGGCGCGGCCCTCGTTCCGTCCGAAGAGGAGGTAGTGCCGCGTCGCCGTGGTGGTGTCGGCGCCCATCGCCCCGATCAGGTCGCCATAGGAGGCGAGATACTCCATGGCCTTGAAGCCATCGAGCGGGCGGCCTTCCTGCGCGCCGAACTGGATGTAGTGCCGCATCGCCGCCGTGGCATCATCGCCGAAGACGGCGAGGTCGGGGTTCGAAGCGAGGTAGCGCAGCGCATCGAAGCTCGCCGCCGCGCGCCCCTCCGCCGCGCCGTTCTCGGCGAAATGCAGCGCCGCCGCCTCGACGCTGCCGCCCAGCGGGGCGATCAGGTCCGGGTTGCTGGCGAGGTAGGCCAGGGGATCGAAGCCGGGCAGGTGGGAGAGATCGATGACGCTGTCGCTGAAGCGCAGCTGCTCGACATTGATCAGGTGATCGACGGAATGCGTCGCGGTGTTGGTCACGGTGACGACGGGACCGCGATAGGTGACGACGCTCTGGCCCGCGCTGCCGGCGAAGGTGGCGACATCGAAGCCCGCGCCGCCATCGATGAAGTCGCTGCCGGCATCGCCCGACAGCGTGTCGTTCCCGGCGGCTCCGAAGAGCACGTCATCGCCGAGGCCGCCATTCAGGCGATCGGCGGCGGCGGCGCCGTACAGGTGGTCGTCCCCCGTGGTCAGGCTGTTCGCCAGGGCGCGCAGGCCGTTGCTGCTCAGCACCTCGCGGAAGGTCAGGCCGAGGCCGCTGATGTCCAGATAGGCCTCGCCGCCATGCCACTCGATGAAGCGCTCGACGGTGCCGCCGAAGGAGATCAGGTTCAGGTTCGAGCCCTGGATCTCCAGCATGCCGTTCGGCACGGCGGCCGAGCTGATGCCGATGCGGATCGTGCTCGCCGAGGCGGAGACGATCGTGAAGCTCGCGCCGAGGGCGTTGAAGATCAGGC
The DNA here is from genome assembly GCF_049340465.1 of Pseudoroseomonas sp. WGS1072. Classification (NCBI taxonomy): domain Bacteria; kingdom Pseudomonadati; phylum Pseudomonadota; class Alphaproteobacteria; order Acetobacterales; family Acetobacteraceae; genus Pseudoroseomonas; species Pseudoroseomonas sp. WGS1072. Next base: position 1,196,167 of record NZ_JBMPSU010000001.1, read on the forward strand.
TGCCATTGGCGTCGAAGCCGGAAGCCCCGGTGATGAACTGAGCCATTTTTTGGCCCTCCGTTGAAGTTCTCTGCGGTTGCGAGGATGAAGCGGAATGGTTGACGGGAGGTTTGTTCCGGACCCGTTGGACTGGATTCTTTCGTGTCCCGGGGCCGGGTTTTCAGAAGGCGATGGCGAGGCCGAGATGCCACGCGCTGTAGCCGGCGCGGCCGTCCGTGTAGGCGAGGGTCGCGCTCACCGGCGCCTCCCGCCCGAGGCTCAGGCTCAGCCGGTACTCCTGCCAGCTCGGCACGGCGAAGCGGCTGCCGGCCACCCGCGTGTCGGTCACGCCCGCCGAGACCGTCACCGGGCGCCCCGCCAGCGTGCCGAGGCCGCGCGCCAGCCAGACGCCGTTGCGGTAGAAGCTGTTGTCGAGGCGGTAGTCGATCCGCGCCTTGCCCACCTCCAGCGGGCGGGTCGCGGCATAGGCGTAGGTGTTGCCGATGCCGAAGGTGAGGCCGGCGGGCAGCGCCAGGCGCAGGTCGCTGGTCAGCGAGGGGCCATGCGCCGCCGCCACATTGCCGGAGTCGTAGGAGCCGGCGGCGCCGTAGCGATAGGCAGGGGAGAGGGCCCAGCGCACCGCCTCCCCGCGGATCAGCGGAATTCGCAGGCCGAGCGCGGCGGAGCCCATATAGGCGCGGGCGCCCTCCAGCTCGTTGAGAGCGAGCGGCAGGCTCAGATAGGCCTCGGGCCCGTCCGCGCCGAAGGTGTAGGAGGCGGCCAGCGGCAGGCCATAGGCCCGCGCGGTGCCGCCGACGCGCTGCGACTGGAATTCGAAGCCGGAACCGAAATGCCAGCCTGCGGCGCGCGGCGCGAGGGTGCCGAGATCGCCCGGCGGCTGGATGCCGGCCGCGTGGCTCGCGGCGATGGACTGGCCCAGCAGAGAACCGGGATTGCCCGCGATGGGGTCCTTCAGCGTCCGGGCCACCAGGGCGTCGGCGACCTCGTACATCGCCTCGTCATCGCCGCTGCCGCCAAGGAAGGCGCGAAGCTGGCGCTGCGACTCCTCCCGCGTGGCGCCGCTGAAGGTCCGGTCGATGCCGGCCCGCGGCACGACCAGCCGGATCTCCGGGGAGTTGCGCGCCATGGACAGCGTCGCGTCCAGCCCGCGGATCGACAGGCTGCCCTGCACCGCCGAGGCGTTGGTGTAATGGGGAGAAAGGCTGGCGATGCCGCGCGTCGTCAGCACGGACTGGAGTTCCTGCACGTCCGTGTAGCTGCGGCTGGCGGGGACGCCATCGACCGTCACGTTCACGCTGTAGAGCTCGGCCAGGGCCGGCGGCGCGGCTGTCAGGCAGGCCAAGGCGGCCAGGATAGGCAGGAAGGAGAATCGGCACCGCATTCTGCGAACCCCGGATGGCATGGCGCCAGAGTGGAGGCTGGCGCCGCTGAACTCACAGATCCGTGATCTACCGGAAAAACAGCCGCGGATGCCAGTGCAATCTCACGCATATAGAACAAAGTGTACTTGGTTAATGAACCATTTAGTTTATGATGCCCCTCTCCCGGGCAGCCATGGCATGGTCTAGCCTCCGCGTTATGCCGGAAGCCTTGGGAGACTTCGCCATGCCGACACGACGTTCCTTGCTGCTCACCACCGCGGCCGCCACGGCGCTGCCCCTCGTCGCCTTCCGGGCGGCGGCCCAGACCCCTCCCGGCGTGCTGGTCTTCGCCAAGCAGATCGACGACATCATCAGCCTCGATCCGCACGAGGCCTTCGAGTACACCGCCTCCGAACTGGCCGGAAATGTCTACCAGAAGCTGGTGACCACCCCGAATTCCAACCCTTCCAGCATCGTCGGCGAGCTGGCCGAGAGGTGGGAGGTCTCGGAGGACAACACGGTCTTCACCTTCACCTTGCGGCAGGGGCCGAAATTCGCCTCCGGCCAGCCGGTGACGGCCGAGGATGTCGCCTTCTCCCTCACCCGCGTCGTGGCGATGAACAAGTCGCCGGCCTTCATCATCAACCAGTTCGGCTTCACCCGGGAGAACGTGGCCGAGCGCATCCGCGCCACCGATGCCCGCACCGTGGTCCTGCGCACGGCCGCGCCGACGGCGCCGAGCTTCCTGCTCTACTGCCTCTCCGCCGCCGTCGGCTCGGTGGTGGAGAAGGCGGCGGTGATGGCCAGGGCGCAGGGCGACGACTGGGGCAATGGCTGGCTGAAGCAGAATTCCGCCGGCTCGGGCAGCTACGCCATCCGCCAGTGGAAGGCGAGCGAGAGCGTCCTCCTGGACGCCAACCCGCACAGCAATGTCGCGCCGAAGATCAGGCGCGTCATCATCCGCCACCTCCCCGATCCCTCGGCGCAGCTGCTCGGCCTGCAGCGCGGCGACATCGACATCGCCCGCAACCTGGTGGCCGACCAGATCCAGCAGTTGCAGGGCGACGGCAAGTACACGGTGCAATCCGCCCGCAAGGCCAGCCTGCTGTATCTCAGCCTGAACCAGAAGCACCCGCAGCTCTCCAGGCCCGAGGTGCGGCAGGCGATCAAGCTGGCGCTCGACTACGACGCCATCCAGAAGAACATCGTGCCCACCACCTTCGCGGTGCACCAGGCCTTCCTGCCGGAGGGCCTGCCCGGCGCCGTGACGGAGCATCCCTTCAGCAGGAAGACCGCCGAGGCGAAGGCGCTGCTGGCCAAGGCCGGCCTCGCCGACGGCTTCGAGGTCTCCTTCGACTACGGCTCCGCCGCGCCGCAATCCGACATCGCCCAGGCGATCCAGGCCAATCTGGCCGAGATCGGCATCCGGCTGCGGATGCTGCCGGGCGAGCAGCGCGCGGTCATCACCAAGACCCGCGCCCGGCAGCACGACATCGCCATGGTGCGCTGGGGCTCGGACTACTTCGATCCGCACAGCAACGCGGAGGCCTTCAGCATGAACCCGGACAACGGCCCGGAGGCCCGCAACAAGACCCTGGCCTGGCGCGCCAGCTGGGACATCCCCGAACTGACCGCCAGGGCCGAGGCGGCGCTGAAGGAGACGGATGCCGCCCGGCGCTCGGAGATGTACGTGGCGCTGCAGAAGGACCACCAGCAGCAGTCGCCCTTCGTCATCATGCTGCAGGAGATCGAGGTGGCCGTCGCCCGCGCCGGCGTGACCGGCTTCGACATGGGCCCGATGAACGACCGCCATTCCTACACGAACATCACCAAGGCATGACGCCATCCGACTCCGGCCGGGCGGCGGTGCCGTCCGGCGGCGCCCCGGCGCGGAGGCGCCCCTCCGCGGCGCGGCGGCGGCTGGCGGCGCTGTCCGGCACGCTGGCCAGCGTGCCGATCACCCTTCTCGGCCTCGCCCTCGTCACCTTCCTGATCGGCCGCGTGGTGCCGATCGACCCGGTGCTCGCCATCGTCGGCGACCGCGCGCCGGCGGATGTGGTGGAGCGCGCCCGGCTGGAGCTCGGCCTCGACCAGCCGCTCCACATCCAGTTCTGGCGCTACCTCGGGCAGATCGTGAGCGGCGACCTCGGCCGCTCGGTGATGACGGCCAATCCTGTGACGCAGGACATCGCCCGCTTCTTTCCCGCCACCTTCGAGCTGGCCACGGTGGCGATCGTTCTCGCGGTGCTGATCGGCGTTCCGCTCGGCGTGCTGGCGGCGACGCGGCAGGGAAGCTGGATCGACCAGGGCGTGCGGCTGTTCTGCCTCGCCGGCCATTCCCTGCCGGTCTTCGTGCTCGGCCTGCTCTCGCTGCTGCTGTTCTACGCGCGGCTCGGCTGGGCGCCCGGCCCCGGGCGGCAGAGCATCTTCTACGAGGGCATGGTGGAGGAGCGCAGCGGCATCCTCACCCTGGACACCGCGCTCGCCGGCGACTGGGGCGCCTTCCAGGATGCGCTGGCGCATCTGGCGCAGCCGGCCGGGGTGCTGGCGCTGTTCAGCCTGGCCTATATCGCGCGCATGACGCGGGCCTTCATGCTGGCCGAGCTGAAGAGCGAATACGTCATCACCGCCCGCGCCAAGGGGCTGTCGGGGGCGCGCATCGTCTGGCTCCATGCCTTCCGCAACATCGCCGTGCCGCTGGTGACGGTGCTGGCCATGACCTATGCCGGGCTGCTGGAGGGCGCGGTGCTGACCGAGACGATCTTCGCCTGGCCGGGCCTCGGCCAGTACCTCACCGTCTCGCTGCTGAACGCCGACATGAACGCGGTGCTGGGCGCCACGCTGGTGGTCGGGCTGATCTATGTCGCCCTCAACCTGCTGGCCGATCTGCTCTACCGCCTGCTCGATCCGAGGGTGAGGTAGCCCATGTCCGCGTCATCCTCCGCCCCCGTCTCCTGGCGCGCCTGGCTGCTCTCCGATGCGCCGGCCTCGCGCGCGCAGGCGAAATGGGGCCGGCGCTACCAGCTCTGGCTGGCCTTCCGGCGCAACGGCCTCGCCGTCGCCGGGCTGGTCATCGTGCTGGCCATGCTGCTGCTCTCCCTCGCCGCGCCGCTGCTGGCGCCGCAGGATCCCGGCGCGCAGGCGCTGGCCAACCGCCTGCAGCCGCCCTCGGCGGCGCATTGGCTCGGCACCGACGAGCTGGGCCGCGACGTCTGGTCGCGCTTGCTGCATGGCGGGCGCGTCACGCTCGGCATGGTCGTCGCCGTGGTGGTGCTGGTGGCGCCGCTGGGCCTCGTCATCGGCTGCGTCGCCGGCTATGCGGGGGGCCTGCTCGACAAGGTGCTGATGCGCGTCACCGATGTCTTCCTGGCCTTCCCGCGGCTGATCCTGGCCCTGGCCTTCGTCGCCGCCATGAAGCCCGGCGTGGAGAGCGCCGTCATCGCCATCGCGCTCACCGCCTGGCCGCCCTATGCCCGGCTGGCGCGGGCCGAGACGCTGACCATCCGCAACACCGACTACATCGCCGCGGTGCGGATGACCGGCGCCTCGCCCTGGCGCGTCATCTGGCGGCATGTCGCGCCGATGTGCCTGCCCTCGCTCACCGTGCGCGTGACGCTCGACATGTCCTCGATCATCCTGACGGCGGCCGGCCTCGGCTTCCTGGGCCTCGGCGCCCAGCCGCCGATCCCGGAATGGGGCACCATGATCGCCACGGCGCGGCGCTTCATCCTGGAGCAGTGGTGGGTTCCGGTGATCCCGGGGCTCGCCATCTTCATCGCCTCCCTCGCCTTCAACCTGCTGGGCGACGGGCTGCGCGACGTGCTGGACCCGAAGCAGCGGTGAGCGGCGCCATGGCAGGCCCCCCCGACAGGGCCCCCCACCGGCCCCCCCACCGTCCCCTGGTCGAGATCCGCGACCTGCGCGTGGACTTTCCCCATCCCTCCGGCTTCACCCGGGCGGTGCGCGGCATCTCCCTCAGCCTCGGGCGGGAGAAGCTCGGCATCGTCGGCGAGAGCGGCTCGGGCAAGTCGGTGACGGGGCGGGCGCTGATGCGGCTGCTGCCCGGCTCGGCCCGCGTGACGGCCGAGGCGCTGCGCTTCGACGGCATCGATGTGCTGGCCGCCTCGGAGCGGCAGATGCGCAGCCTGCGCGGCGGCCGCATCGGCCTGATCCTGCAGGACCCGAAATACAGCCTGAACCCGGTGATGACGGTCGGCCGGCAGATCGCCGAGGCCTGGCTCGCCCACAGGAAGGGCAGCCGGCGCGAGGCCCGGGACGTGGCGCTGTCGCTGCTGGAGCAGGTGCGCATCCGCGAGCCGGGGCGCGTGCTGGACGCCTATCCGCACGAGATCTCGGGTGGCATGGGGCAGCGCGTGATGATCGCCATGATGCTGGCGCCGGAGCCGGACATGCTGATCGCCGACGAGCCGACCAGCGCCCTCGATGCCAGCGTGCAGGCGGAGATCTTGCGGCTGATCGAGGATCTGGTCTCGGCCCGCGGCATGGGGCTGATGCTGATCAGCCACGATCTGCCGCTGGTCGCGCGCTTCTGCGACCGGGTGGCGGTGATGTATGCCGGACAGGTGATGGAGGAGCTGCCCGCGCGCGATCTGCACCGGGCTGAGCATCCCTATACCCGCGGCCTGCTGGACTGCATGCCGAGCCTCGACCACCCGCGCGCCCGCCTGCCGACGCTGGACCGCGACCCCGCCTGGCTGGAGCCGCGCGCATGATCTCCATCCGGCATCTCGACGTGCATTTCGGCAGCAGCCACGTGGTGCGCGACATCTCCTTCGGGATCGGCGCGGGCGAGACCTACGGGCTGGTGGGCGAGAGCGGCTCGGGCAAGTCCACCGTGCTGCGCACCATCGCCGGGCTCAACGCGGACTGGCAGGGGGAGATGACGCTCGGCGGCAAGGCCTTGGGCGCCCGGCGCGACCGCGCCTTCTTCAAGACGGTCCAGATGGTCTTCCAGGATCCCTATGGCTCGCTGCATCCGCGCCAGACGGTGGACCGCATCCTGGCCGAGCCGCTGGCGATCCATGGCATCCCCGATGCCGAGGCGCGCATCGCCCGGGCGCTCTCCGAAGTGGCGCTGCCGCGCACCGCCCGCTTCCGTTTCCCGCACCAGCTGTCCGGCGGGCAGCGGCAGCGCGTCGCCATCGCCCGCGCCCTGATCGCCGATCCCGCCGTGCTGCTGCTCGATGAGCCGACCAGCGCGCTGGACGTCTCGGTGCAGGCGGAGGTGCTGAACCTGCTGGCCGACCTGCGGCAGGCGCGGCAGCTCACCTGCATCCTCGTCTCGCACAACCTGGCGGTGGTGGCGCATCTCTGCGGCCGCCTGGCGGTGATGCAGGGGGGGCGGATCGTCGAGGAGCTGAGCGCGGCGCAACTCCGCGCCGGGGAGGCCCGGCACCCGCATACGCGCGAGCTGATCGCCCTGTCGCACGAGCTGGCGGCCTGAGGTGGCCGCCAGGGCGCGCGGATGGCTTGCCGGGCGCCCTGCACTGATGTGAACTGTCGACAGGAGAGCGGGGTATGGAACGCCCGCCCGGAGGAGCGTCGATGGTATCACGTCGTGAGACGCTGGGGCTGATGGCCTCGGCCCCGTTGCTGGGGGCCCGGCCGGCCCTCGCCCAGGCCGATTATCCCAGCCGCGCCATGGTCGTGCTGGTCGGATTTGCCCCTGGCGGCGGCACGGACATCATTGCGAGGCTGCTGGCCCCCTCCCTGCAGGCCAGTTTCGGGCAGCCGGTCACGGTCGAGAACCGCCCCGGGGCCAGCGGCACCGTGGCGGCCGCGGCGGCGGCGCGCTCCCGCCCCGATGGCTATACGCTTCTGATGGGCACGGTCAGCACCCAGGCGGTGGTCGGACCCCTGATGCGGCAGCCGCCCTATGACCAGATGCGCGACTTCACCCCCATCACGCTGGCCGGCACGGTGCCGCTGGTGGCGGTGGTTCCGGCCAAGGCCCCCTATCGCGACCTCCAGGGCCTGATCGAATACGCCCGCGCGCATCCCGGCCAGCTCAACTACGCCTCGTCCGGCATCGGCACGCAGCAGCATCTGGCGGCGGAAATGCTTTGCCAGGCGGCGGATATCCGCATGACCCATGTGCCTTATCGCGGCACGGGACCCGTGGTGAACGACCTGCTGGCCGGCACGCTGGATCTGGCCATCGACACCATGCCGACGCACCTGCCGCATCTGCGCGCGGGCAGCACGCGCGCCCTGGCAGTAACCTTGCCGCAGCGCGTCGCCGCCCTGCCGGATGTGCCGACGGTGGCGGAGAGCGGCTTTCCCGGCTTCGAGATCAATGTCTGGTACATGCTGCTTGGCCCGGCCGGATTGCCGGATGCCGTGGTGAAGCGTTGGTCGGAAGCGATGCAGGCGGCCCTGCGCGACCCGGCCAACCGTGCCAGGCTGGAGGAAGCGGGCTTCATTCCCGGTGGCGGCTCGGTGCAGGACGCGGCCGAACTGGTGCGGCGGGAGGCGGAACGCTACGCGGCGCTGGCCCAGCGGGCCGGCATCCGCATCGAATAGGGCCGGAGGCGGTTGCGGCCCGGAGTCGGGGCAGGCATGTATGCCGCTTCGAAGCCGAGATATCATCGCGAGGATTCATGCGCAGAGGCCGCGCCAAGAGCATTCCGAAGAGCCAGACCCGCCGTCCCGCGGAGGCGGCGGGGGAAGTCGCGCGGCTGCGGCAGGAGCTCCAGGAGGCGCGCGCCCTGCTGCGGGAATTGGCGGAAGGCGGCGGCTCCGTGGTCGCCAAGCGCTTGGCCAGCCTGGAAGAGGAGCGCCAGATCGCCCGTGGTCAGGCTGTCGAGGCAGCCATGGCCAAGTCGAAAGCGGAAGGGGAGTTGCGCCGGCTTCAGGCCGCGATCGACAAGGCGCCGGGATTCCGGGGCTGGCTGCTGCGGCGGGCGCGCCGCCGCCTGGAGACGGGCTGAGCCGGGCGCGTTACCCGGCTTTCCAGCCCCCCATGGCGGAATGGCCCGCGACTATTGTCTGCGGGCTTTGTGTGTATGGTGTGGGGATGATGGATGCGGGGACAGGATTTGAACCTGTGACCTTCAGGTTATGAGCCTGACGAGCTACCGGGCTGCTCCACCCCGCGGTGGTGTGTGTGTGTCGAGTGATGAGTTCTGGCTGGGTGGCCCGGCGGCGACCTACTCTCCCGCGCCTTGAGGCGCAGTACCATGGGCGCTGGGGTGTTTCACGGCCGAGTTCGGGATGGGATCGGGTGTATCAACCCCGCGATAGCCACCGGGCCACCGAGCCAGAACTGTCATCACGGATGGTGTGGTGAGACTGATTGGTGATATCGGGTGTGTGAGTGCGGATTGGTGCTGCGTGCGGTGTGTTGTGCACACTGCGTGTGATGGGATGAGATCGTTCGGGTGATTAGGACCGCTCAGCTGCGCCTGTTACCAGGCTTCCACTTGCGGCCTATCGACGTGGTGGTCTTCCACGACCCTTGGGGAGACCTCGTTTAGAGGCTGGTTTCCCGCTTAGATGCCTTCAGCGGTTATCCGTTCCGTACTTAGCTACCCAGCGATGCTCCTGGCGGAACAACTGGTACACCAGAGGTACGTCCATCCCGGTCCTCTCGTACTAGGGACAGATCCTCGCAAGTCTCCAACACCCATGGCAGATAGGGACCGAACTGTCTCACGACGTTCTAAACCCAGCTCACGTACCGCTTTAATCGGCGAACAGCCGAACCCTTGGGACCTGCTCCAGCCCCGGGATGCGATGAGCCGACATCGAGGTGCCAAACCTCCCCGTCGATGTGGACTCTTGGGGGAGATCAGCCTGTTATCCCTAGAGTACCTTTTATCCGTTGAGCGATGGCCCTTCCACGCGGGACCACCGGATCACTAAGGCCGACTTTCGTCTCTGTTCGCGCTGTCGCGCTCACAGTCAGGCGGGCTTATGCCTTTGCACTCAACAGCCGATGTCCGACCGGCTTGAGCCCACCATCGCGCGCCTCCGTTACCATTTGGGAGGCGACCGCCCCAGTCAAACTGCCCACCACGCAGGGTCCCGGCCCCAGCTAATGGGGCTCGGTTAGACACCAGAAAGGCGCAGGGTGGTATTTCAAGGATGGCTCCGCCGAAGCTGGCGCCCCGGTTTCATAGCCTCCCACCTATCCTACACAGCCCCTTCCTGGTGCCACTGCGAAGTTGCAGTAAAGGTTCATAGGGTCTTTCCGTCTGACCACGGGTACCCCGCATCTTCACGGGGAATTCAATTTCGCTGAGCCCATGCTGGAGACAGTGGGGAGGTCGTTACGCCATTCGTGCAGGTCGGAACTTACCCGACAAGGAATTTCGCTACCTTAGGACCGTTATAGTTACGGCCGCCGTTTACCGGGGCTTCGATTCAAGGCTTGCACCTCTCCTCTTAACCTTCCGGCACCGGGCAGGCGTCAGACCCTATACGTCATCTTTCGATTTCGCAGAGCCCTGTGTTTTTACTAAACAGTCGCCACCCCCTGGTCTGTGCCACCCCACACTGGTTGCCCAATGAGGGGTCTCGCTTATCCCGAAGTTACGCGAGCAATTTGCCTAGTTCCTTCAGCATGGTTCTCTCAAGCGCCTCGGTATACTCAACCAGTCCACCTGTGTCGGTTTCGGGTACGGTCTATATGTCAGAGCTATTTCCTGGAGTGATCCAGCAGCCCGTCCAATCCGATAAGGACGAACAACGTTTCACACTCGTCACTTCTGACAGGCCCAGGAATATTCACCTGGTTTCCATCGGCTACGGCTGTCGCCCTCGCCTTAGGGGCCGGCTCACCCTGCGCGGATTGGCCTTGCGCAGGAACCCTTGGACTTTCGGCGGGAGAGGTTCTCACTCTCCTTGTCGCTACTCATGTCCGCATTCGCACTTCCGATACCTCCAGGAGCCCTCACGGGTCTCCCTTCGCAGGCTTACGGAACGCTCCGCTACCGCTTGTCAAAGACAAGCCCACAGCTTCGGCAGATGGCTTGAGCCCCGTTACATTTTCGCCGCAAGACAGCTATTAGACCAGTGAGCTATTACGCTTTCTTTAAAGGATGGCTGCTTCTAAGCCAACCTCCTGGTTGTTTTGGCCGTCTCACATGCTTTCCCACTTAGCCATCATTTGGGGGCCTTAGCTGGTGGTCTGGGCTGTTTCCCTCTCGACAATGGACCTTAGCACCCACTGTCTGTCTGCCAGGTAGCACTCACCGGCATTCGGAGTTCGGTAGGGTTTGGTAGGACTTTGGGTCCCCCTAGCCCTTCCGGTGCTCTACCTCCGGCGGTGTTCGCCTGACGATCTACCTCAATAGATTTCGCGGAGAACCAGCTATTTCCGAGTTTGATTGGCCTTTCACCCCTAGCCACAGCTCATCCCCGACTTTTTCAACAGGCGTGGGTTCGGCCCTCCAGTGCGTGTTACCGCACCTTCAGCCTGGCCATGGCTAGATCACTCGGTTTCGGGTCTTCTGCCTGCAACTCAACGCCCTGTTCGGACTCGCTTTCGCTGCGCCTACACCTAACGGCTTAAGCTTGCTGCAAACAGAAACTCGCGGACCCATTATACAAAAGGTACGCCGTCACCCCCACACTTGCGCATGGGCGGGCTCCGACTGCTTGTAGGCGTTCGGTTTCAGGTCTCTTTCACTCCCCTTGTCGGGGTGCTTTTCACCTTTCCCTCACGGTACTTGTTCACTATCGGTCACCAAGGAGTATTTAGGCTTGGAGGGTGGTCCCCCCATGTTCAGACAGGGTTTCACGTGCCCCGCCCTACTCGAGACCCCAGAGAAACACTACGCCTACGGGGCTATCACCCGCTATGGCCGGCCTTTCCAGACCCTTCGGCTTCTTCTCTCTGAGATACTGGCCTGCTCCCCTTTCGCTCGCCACTACTCGGGGAATCTCTGTTGATGTCTTTTCCTCCGGCTACTGAGATGTTTCAGTTCACCGGGTTCGCCTCCTGAACCTA
>NZ_JBMPSU010000001.1:1212500-3210000 GCF_049340465.1 Pseudoroseomonas sp. WGS1072
CGCGCGCCGGCGGCGGGGCCGGCCGCATCCATCCGCATCAGCGCCAGCAGCAGGGCGGCGCGCTCCCGCAGGTCCGGCGCCTCCAGCAGCGCCTGCTTCTCGGCGCCGCCGAAGGGGCAGATCATGCACAGCGTGGTGACGAGCACGGGCAGCGACAGGCCTTCCACCGCCTCCCAGTCCACCTCCATCCGCCGCGCCTGGAAATAGGCCCGCATCGCCGCCAGCAGCCGAGGCCGGTCGATGTCTGCCGGCGATGCCTCCGCCGGGGCCAGGTCGGCGGCATAGGGGCTGAAATCCGCGCTGACGGACCGGTAGCCGCGCGGGTGGACCGGCAGCTCCCGGCGGACCCGGAAGCGGATGAGGCCCAGCAGGGTGATCAGGTAGCGGCCATCCCCCGTCTCGGCGAAGGAGGCGATGCGCCCCAGGCAGCCGACGGAAAAGATCGTGGACTGCCCGTCGACGCGCGGATGCGCCGGGTCCGGCAGCATCATGCCGAAGAGACGCCCGCGGGCCAGGGCGGCCTCGGTCAGGGCCAGGAAGCGCGGCTCGAAAATGTTGAGCGGCAGGCGACCGCCCGGCAGCAGAAGGGCCCCGGCCAGGGGAAAGACCGGAAATTCCTCCGGCAGATCGGACAGCCGGGGATGGAAGGGATCCATGCCCCGGCCTTCCGAATTCAGCGGAACAGCAGGGTCGAGAGCCCGCGCCGCGCCTTCACGGTGGCCGGGTCCATGGGCCCCCAGGCCTCGAAGAACTTCAGCAGCTGCTTGCGCGCCGCCTCCTCCCCCCAGGCGCGGTCGCGCCGGATCGCCTCCAGCAAGGCCTGCGCCGCCTCCGCCCGCTGCTCCATGGCATTCAGCGCCACGGCCAGCTCGATCCGCGCCGCGTGGTCGTCCGGATCGACGGCCAGGCGGCTCTCGAACTCGGCGAGCCGCTCGCGCGCCTTGCGACCCTCCGCCGCCAGCTCCAGCGCGCTCCTCACGCCGGCGATCTCGGCGTGGCCGCGCAGCTTCTCGGGCACGGCGTCGAGAACCTGAAGCGCCCGCTCCTCCTCACCCATCGCCATCAGCGTGCGGGCCAGGCCGGCCAGGGCCTCGGCATTCTCCGGTTCCTGCTGCGCCAGGGCGGCGAAGAGTTCCAGCGCGGTCTGCTGATCGCCCGTCTCGGCCGCCTGCCTGGCCTCGGCCAGCAGATCCGCCGCCGGCATCTGGCCGCCGGCCAGCTTCAGCAGCGCCTCGATGAACTTCTTCAGCTCCGATTCGGGCAACGCGCCCTGGAACAGGTCGGCGATCTGCCCCTGCCAGAAGGCCACCACCGTCGGCACCGACTGCAGCGGCAGCCCCATCTGGGACAGCTGCTGCACCAGGGCACGGTTCTGGTCGATGTCGATCTTGACCAGCCGCACCCGGCCCTGCGCGGCGCGCACCACCTTCTCCAGGGCGGGCGTCAGCTGCTTGCAAGGGCCGCACCAGGTGGCCCAGAAGTCCACCAGGACAGGCACCTCGCGGCTGGCATTGACCACGTCCTGCATGAAGGACTTGGAATCGCCATCCTTGATGACATCGCCACCCCCGCCGGGGGCAGGCGCCTTGTTGGGATCGAGGAAAGTATCCATGAGAGAGCACCAGTTCAGCAGTTCCTGCCCAGCATAGATGCGCCGGAAGCGGCGCGGCGCAAGGCGGCACGGACCCGGCCGGTCAATCCGGCGGCGGTTCCTGCCCATCCAGGGGCAGTTCCTCCGGCGCATGTCCCAGCGCGCGCAGGAAGCGCAGCAGGTCCGCCGCCGCCAGCGCCGTGGTGGCGGTGTTGGTCAGCGGATGCAGGTGCAGCGGCCCGTCGCCCCGCAGCAGGAGGGTGTCGATCGCGACCCGCACCCGGCCGGGCCGCGCATTGACCAGTCCCAGGGGCGAGACCGACCCGGGCGCCACCCCGAGTTCCGACCAGAGCTCGGCCGCCGTGGCGAAGCTCCCCCGCCCCGCCCCGAGCGCCCGCAGCAGGGCGTTGACCGAGACTTGGCGGTCCTCCTCCAGCACGAGGAGCAGGTAGGGGCCCGGCGCCCTCGGGCGCAGGAAGAGGTTCTTGACGTGAAGGCCCGGCAGGGCGCCGCGCAGCGCCTTGCTCTCGGCGACCGTGTGCAGCGGCGGATGCGTCACCGTCCGGGCCGGGATGCCCAGCCGGTCCAGGCGGGCGAGCAGTCCCTCCGGCGTCTCGGGCGCCAGGCCGGAGGAGAGAGGGGGGAGGGTCTCGGACATGCCAGGGCTTATGCCACAGCGCGCCGGTCCCGATGAGGCCCGCGCGCGGCCCCCCACCCTTCCCCGCGCGGCGGCGCACGCCATGCAGAATTTTTCTCGCCCGGCCGCGACGGGGACTTGCGGAGCCGCCGGACGCATGACATATCGCGCCCCACGCCGATACGGAGCGCGGGCGTAGCTCAGGGGTAGAGCACAACCTTGCCAAGGTTGGGGTCGAGGGTTCGAATCCCTTCGCCCGCTCCAGTCGGTTTCCTAACTCCAAATTTCCTATGCGCCGATGGAGCCGTGCACCCCAGGTTTCCTGGGGTTTTGCCGTGGCGGCTTGAGGGTTGGAGAACGCAACGACCCCGAAAATCGCTCTCCGGAGGCGCGAAAATCTCCGAAGCTCGGGGGTAGCCTGATTTAACCATCAAGCTTCATCCCATTGATTTTAAAGATAATTCACCGCTTTGGAATTGTGGGAATTCAGCAATCCGACTACTTGGCGATGGGTACCGGGGAACGAAGAAGCGCTCCTGACCCTGGATGACCATAATTTGCGATCACCGCCATTGTGGGCTCCTGATTGGGCGGGCATCTCAAGTAGCAAGCTGGCTCCATTTCCCCGGTAGCCCATTGTGCCCCGAGGATTGTGATTGCGTGTAATCACCCGCATCATTCTGCCATGCGCTACATCGACACGGGAGGACGGGATCCCGCCAACGCCCTCGGCACTTGGCTTGAGGCCGCGGTCCTGAACGATTCGACCCTGACGGAGCTCCGATGGCAGTCCGGGTATTTTGGTGGTGAGATTCTGCCTTTCGTCACGCCTGCCCTGCATAGGCTGCGGTTAAGCAGAGGCACAGTGAGCGTCCTCGTCGGGTCGAATGACGGGATCACGCGGCAAGCCGACTTAGCGTCCCTGCTCGCGGCAGCAGGCTCAGCTCGCCCTGGGCTTAAGATCGGTGTCGTGTCGTTCGGAGTACCCATCCGGTGAGTCACGCCTTCTCAGCTTAGGGTGATCGCTGATCTTACGGACGTTCTTAAGTGTGTTGGTAAGGGCGGGCGTGGATGGAGATCATCAATGGGGTGGAGCGACGTCGACGCTGGCGGACCGAGGACAAGCTCCGGATCCTGGCGGAGATTGATGCCGGTGCCCGGCTTGCTGTTGTCGCGCGGCGGCATGACGTCAGCCGCGGCCTGATCTGGCAGTGGCGTGACGCCCAGCGGCGGGGGCGGCTGGCGGTCGAGGCGCCGAGCTTTGTGCCGGTTCATGTCGTATCAACCCTTCCTGGGGCCGAGGCCATGGAACGGGTTGGAGGAGCATCCTGTGCAGGCGATGCCCTGGAGGGTGAGCGCTCCGTCGAGATTGTGTTGCTGGACGGCACGCGCCTGCGCGTGGCGGAGAGCATCGGGGCGGCTGCCCTGCGCCGTCTGCTGTTGGTGCTGCGCGGGTGATCCCGGTTCCCTCTGGTGTCCGCGTCTGGCTCGCAGTCGGGCATACGGATATGCGCCGCGGCATGAACGGCCTGGCCTTGCAGGTGCAGGAGGCGCTCGGGCGTGACCCGCACGCGGGCGATCTGTACGTCTTTCGCGGCCGCCGCGGCGACCTGCTCAAGATCCTGTGGCACGACGGGTTGGGCATGTCGCTCTACGCCAAGCGGCTGGAACGAGGACGCTTCCTCTGGCCCACGGCCGCGGGTGATGCGGCGCCGATCTCCGCCGCACAGTTGGCCTACATGCTTGACGGCATTGACTGGCGGAACCCGCAACTGACTTACAGACCTCAGGCCGCGGGCTGACCCTCAGCGGAGGATTGTGCTGGCAAAGCGCGGCTGTCCCTGATTCACTTCCGGCATGACGCCCGCCGCGGCTGATCCTGATGACGTCGAGACCCTGCGCGCGGCACTGGCGGCCGAGCGGGAGGCGCGCCTCGCGGCCGAGGCTCGTGCTACCGGCGCCGAGGCGATGATCACCCACCTCAAGCTGGTGATCGCTAAGCTGCGGCACGACAAGTTCGGCGCCTCCTCCGAGCGCGGCCGCAAGCTGCTGGATCAACTGGAACTGGAACTCGGCGAACTGGTCGCCACGGCGGCCGAGGACGCGGCGCGGGCGGAGAGCCAGGCCGGAACCCGGCCCGGCTCTCCGCCGCCGCGCAAGCCATCCCGTGGTTCTCTGCCTGCCCACCTGCCGCGCGAACGGGTGGTGCTCCCGTCGCCCTCTGCCTGTCCCTGCTGCGGGGGCAGGCTGTCCAAGCTGGGCGAGGACGTCACCGAGACCCTGGAGGTGATCCCGCGCTCGTGGAAGGTCATCCAAACGGTGCGGGAGCGGTTCTCTTGCCGAGCCTGCGAGCACATCACCCAACCGCCCGCTCCATTCCATCCGATCGCCCGCGGCAGGGCCGGACCGAACCTGCTCGCCATGGTTCTGGAGGCCAAGTTCAGCCAGCACCTACCGCTGAACCGGCAGAGCGAGAGCTACGCCCGCGAGGGCGTGGAGCTGAGCGTCTCCACCCTGGCGGACTGGGTCGGCACCGCGGCGGCCACCCTCTCGCCGCTCCACGCGCTCATCGAGGCGCATATTCTGGCGGCGGAGCGCCTGCACGGGGATGATACCACCGTGCCGCTGCTGGCCCGCGGCAAGACGGTCACGGCGCGCCTCTGGGCCTATGTGCGGGACGACCAGCCCTTTGCCGGACCCGCGCCACCGGCCGCGGTGTTCTACTTCTCGCGCGATCGTACCGCCGAGCACCCCAAGCGGCACCTAGCCTCCTACAGCGGGATCCTGCAGGCTGATGCCTATGCCGGGTTCGGTGATCTCTACCTGGCCAGCCGCAAGCCCGGGCCGATCACGGAGGCGGCGTGCTGGGCGCATTTCAGGCGCAAGGTGTTCGAGCTGGCCGAGGTCGCCCGCGCGCCGCTGGCTGCCGAGGCCGTGCGGCGCATCGACCGGGTGTTCGAGGCCGAGCGAGCGGTGAACCGGCGCCCGGCGGCCGATCGGCTCACGCACCGGCAGAGCGTTGTCGCCCCAGTCGTTGCCGATCTCTATGCCTGGATGCTGGAGACCAGGGGCAGGCTGTCACGACACAATGACCTGGCCAAGGCACTGGATTACGCGCTGAAGCGCTGGGCCGCGTTCACTCAGTTCCTCAGCGACGGCCGGATCTGCCTCACAAATAACGCGGCCGAACGCGCGCTCCGTGGGGTGGCCCTCGGCAGAAAGGCATGGCTGTTCGCGGGCAGCGACCGTGGCGGCGAGCGGGCTGCGATGATGTACGCCCTGATCACCACCGCCAAGCTCAACGACGTTGACCCCCGTGCCTGGCTTGCTGATGTGCTCGCCCGTATCGCCGATCACCCCGTCTCCAGGCTCGACGAACTTCTGCCGTGGAACTGGCAGCGTGCTCAAGCGCCCGCAACCGCTGCCGCCTGAACGTCAACCGCGGCCATCACCGGATGGGTACCGTTCGGAAATGGTTACTTCCATCCAAAGACAGTGCACCTCGTACGGCGCGATGGCTCCGCCGCAGCCTATGTAGGCTCCGCAAACCTCACGGGTGCTGGGAGTGCGCTCAATGTCGAGGCAGGGATTATCCTTGATACCCGCGAAGGCGATGATCGAGGAGTGTTGGACGCTGTCAGCGCAGCGATCGAATTTTGGTTTTCGGGCCCGCGGCCGGGTCTGAACCTCGTCTCGACACCAGCAGACCTTGCGGCGCTTTCTAGAGGCGGGATTCTTGATGTGCCACAGCCACCCAGGCCACGGTCGCCGGCTACTGCTGGCGGTGCCGGCGCATCCCGCCCTGCACTGCGTCCACTATTGACGCTCCCGATCTCCACACCGCCACCACCACGGCCGACCAGCTCAAGTTCAACGGTGCTAGCAAGCTGGACGAAGAAGCTCTCGGCTTCAGATGCACAGCGGAAAGGGACCGGGAACCAGCGCGGAAGCATCACCCTCGTCCAGGCGAAAGCCCCAATCGATCCCAAGACGTATTTCCGGAGGGTACTCTTCGCTCGCGCCGCCTGGACGCGCGGAACGAGCGTAACAGGTCAGCCCCTCGAAACCGCAAAGGTCAGGTTTGACGTCACTCTTCTCGGTCGTTCCCTCGGCATGGTGGTCATGGATATCAGCTACGCGCGGAACCGGGAATCAGCACAGTCAAACTACACTAGCCTTCTTCACATCGGACCGCTCGCCTCTCAGTTCACCGCGCAAGACATGACGGGCAGGCAGCTGATCCTCGAACAGCGCGGCAACGGCACCTTCGGTCTTGTAATCCGCTGATTCCAAGATTCCCAGGATGCCAGCTTTCTATGCCGGCACCGGCACCGCGCGGGCGAGAGCGACATCATCCGCCGACAGCCCGAACAGGGCCGATACAAGGGACTCGACCTGCTCACGGAGCGCCACCGCGCTGCGCTCGTGCAGAATCCGCTGATGTGGGGTCCGCGCAGCACTCGCCGCGTCGTGAGCCGCGATCAGCCCGCGGACAAGTTCCTCGATTTTGGCCCGTTCGGCGTCGCTAGCTGCCGGAACCGGCAGGCGCTCAATGAACTGCTTGCCGTGGGAGTAGTAGCCGCCGCGGAAGGTGCTCGTGTTGGTTCTGACCATCGCCTCGCAGAGCGGGTGGTGGAGGATCGCAAGCAGGAAGGCATTGCTCTCCCGTGCGCCGGGCCGGGGTCTGATCATGTAGTACGGCCCGTTGCCGCCGCCCGTGACGGTGATGTTGGCCTCGTCGTACGCGTAGCGGGCCTCGAGCGACAGAATGGGCAGGATGATCTTTGGGGTGTCGAACTTCGTCAGGCTCTGCGACCGGCCAAACTGGTAGAACTGGCGCGTGCCCTCCGCGCCGCCGGTAACGCTGCGCCGCTCCAGCTCAGTGCGGCGCGCCGAGAGATAAGCCCAGCATCCTGGGTACCTCCGCTTCATCTCATCGGGCTGGATTAACCGCGCCTCGGTGCGGCGCGGTCCCGGCACCAGATCGTAGGGGAAGATCATCCAACGGTTCGCCTGGGCCCGTCTGTAGGGGAACAGCTGCGCGTCAAGCATGCACGGCCGCAGCACACCGCGCTCGATTGGCCAGTCGCGCCCGTCCCACTGTAGCGTTACCGCCGCATCCGCCTCTGCCGCTGCCTTGAAAATATAGACCCCGTCTGCGCTCGTCTGGACGCCCACAAAGATCTCAGCGAAATGATCGAGCTCGGCCGGATGGGCCGCACGCACGCGTGCGAAGAGATCTCGCGTAGCTGTGTCCGCGAACTGCCACGCCTCGGCGCCCAACTCGGCGACCGGAACCGTTGTGACCTGGCCTGGCATACCGTACCGCCAAGCCTCCAGCGCCTCGACCCGCTCAACGCGTACCGCGTGGCCGCCACGGCGGTCCAACACCAGGACGCAGGTGTAATTCGAGGCTTGGCGCCCGAAGACCTGCTGCACCCCGAAGTGCACGACCTGCTCCAGGCTACGGCTGACGGCGATCAGCTCGCGGATCGCACGGCCAGCCTGGATGGTCATGAACTTGTGCGGCACGATGACGCCCAAGCGTCCGCTAGGTCGGAGGAGCGTGAGCGCGCGCTCGACGAACAACGCGTACTTATCGAAGTTGTCCTGGCGCGCCGTCCTGTAGGGCGATCTCGCGTCCTGGTAGTACGTCGCCTCCTCAGGCGAATAGGCCATCATGGTCTGGATGCGGATATAGGGGGGGTTGCCGACGATGGCGTCGAAGCCTCCCCGCGCCATCTCCGTCGGAAACTCATCCGACCAGCTGAAAGGGTTCACCTTCTCCAGAAGAACAGGCGCCATCGCGCCCCGCACCGCCACCCACTCCGCGGCGCTAACCAGGCTGTTCCCAGGCCGTAGGACGGTGTCGAGGGCCGGTAGCGCAGGCCGGCGGCGGTTCGCCACATAGTCGCGCAGCGCCTCGCCAGTCTCGCCCTCAATAAGCTTCAACAGCAGGCTGAAGCGCGCGACCTCGACCGCATTCGCGTCGATGTCGACGCCCCGGATGTGCGCCAGCAGGATGCGGCGCTTCTCCTCGAAAAGTAGGCGCCACTGCCCACCCGCTGCTTCGTAGATTGTGGTACCGGCGTGACGCGTCGCTCCGTCGGCGACGTACCACGCCTGGTAGTGGTCGAGCAGAAATTCGTATGCTGCCAGAAGGAAGATGCCGGAGCCGCAGCACATGTCGGCGACGGTAAACGTCTTGAGGTCTGCGGGCGCCTTACCGGCCAGAGCCGGGCCAAGCGTACGCTGGACAATCGTATCCGCGACATAGCGCGGGGTTGGCACCACCCCGCCTGCCTCACGCACCTCCGGCTTACTGACGATCCGGACGGCACCAGCCTCAACGGTGATGACCTCACCGAGGAACTGCTCGTAGATCTCGCCTAAGACCTCTGTCTCCACGACAGCGAATGTGTACGGGCTCTGGGGGTAGTAAAGCTCGGCGATGATCCCAGCCAGTACGTCGTCGCTGATCCGGACGCCGAGCCGCGCGTCGTCGATGAGGCGGAAAAGGCCTGAGTTATAGAAGCCGTCTGCGCGCCGCAGCTCCGCAACCAGGGCATCGAACGTGCCGGTCCCGGGCAGCTGCCGCAGCGTCTCATATCTTTCGATCTCACGATCCTCGCATATGCGGAGGAAGACGATGCGCGATAGGAAGAGCTGCACCACGTACGTCAACTCATGCGGGCTGAGACCGGGCGTGCGTGCGTGGATGTCGGCGGCGAGTCGCTCCCGCCACGACCGAACCTGTCGCAGGAAGAAGTCGTCGAACTGCTCCGCGCCGTGTCGGGTCACGTCGACGGCGAACCTGCGGTCGAAGTCCCCGGAATAGACGGCAGCACGCGACAGGAGCGGCCAAAGTTCGTCGAAGCGGGTCTCGAACTCCGCGTAGCCGACATGCAGGATGCGGGCTACGTGCGCCTCGTCAGTTTGCGCCGGGCGCGGCACGCAGTCGTAAACCGCAAGCTGATGGAAGTTCGTCAGCACCGCAATTGGGAGACTGGCCGAGTAGCCGTATCGGCGTGTCTGGAACGCGGCGTCACGGTTCCGGTCGATGCGGACACTCGGCTTCTTCGCCTCGACGAACAACTTTCGCTGCCGCGCGAGCCGGAGTTCGTAGTCTGGCTTCTTTGACAGCCGCTCGTCGCCGACGTCGACCGTGGCCTCCTCGACGACCTCTCGAAGGCCTGTGGGATGCCCGGCTGAATTGTGCACATCCCAGCCGAAAGCCTCCAGGAGCGGCGTGATGAAATCGGTCCGGGCCTGCGTTTCGTTGTACCCGGCCCTAAGGTAGTCGACCTCGTTGCGCCGGAAGCCCTCGACCAGGGTGGCAACGCGCGCTCTGGCTGCAGCCTTGCTCGCGTCGTCACTCACTCGCCTGCGTTCCGCGGGGCGGCCGCGGCTCCCTTGCCTGCCCGCCGCCGTGCCATGCGTCGGTCTCGCATCTTCGTCCAGATGCCGCGCAGCGTGCCGCAGTCTTCCTCCGAAAGACCCATGTGGCCCTTCAGAATGATGCGGGCGTTCTCCTCCAAAACCGCATCGAGGCAGCCAGACCGAATGAGCCGATCCGCCTCAATGAGGGGCATGGCGCCGTTTAGCTGCGTCGGCATCATTAGGCGCTCCGCCTCAGTAGGCTCCAACTCCAACACGCCACCGCCGTAGCTGCGTCCCTCAATTTCGGCCGACGCAGCCGTTAGCCACGTGTAGGTGTTTGCGATAACTCGCTCGGGCCGCGCAGTCCGGCACGTGAAGCGATGGATCGTGTCTGTCGATGTCGCGCCCGAACTGTTCAGCACGATGCGGGGAAAGTCGTAAATCTGACGGAACATGAAGCCGTCAGGAGTCCAGACAGACGGCACTTTGTACCAAGGACTCCGGATCGAACACTTATAACCCTTGTGAAACTCTTTTGTCTCGCCGTAGCGGATGTACGTGCGTAGTGCCGCAGTTATATCATCGAACTGATCTGCGGTTACATTGAGGAGATGGACCCGGTCACCCGACGCAGCGAGCGCGTTCCAATCCGCCTTGCCGAGCCGACTACCCTTGAGCTGCACCGAGCGCGAGACGAGTGGCGTCGTGTAGCCGTCGATGCCCAGCTCAGCCACTTGATCAGAAGACAGGACAAAAAATTCATTCTTGCCGGTGACGACGCCAACATCGACGCTCGCGTGCGTCTTCATCGTGGTGGTGACCGGCGCTGCACGTAGATCGCGCATAAAGGCGATCTCGCGCTCGGTCAGAAAATACTTGAGCCATTTTTCGTTGTCGTGGCGGATAGTCTTCGGCTGCGCTGCGGCAAGAAACGCAGTTGGAAGCTCGCGAGTGATCTCTGCCACCGCGGCCGCTTCCGTGAGCGTGACGCGACAAGCGTTCGCGTCGGATGCGTCCGCGAGAGCGCCGTCGGCAAGAAGCAGGACAACCTCCTGCTCGGCCTTCTCGAAAAACAGTTCGTTGCAGGCCACAATGTCGATGCGAGCGAAACGGTCGGTCAGGAAGGAGCGCAGCTGAGCTGCGTATGTGACTTGCAGTAGTTCCGCTGGCAGGACGAGCCCCATCCGACCGCCAGGCCTGAGGCTCATCACCGCCGCAACAACGAATGGCACCCAAATGTTAGTGAGCCGATTCGGCGTCAATCCAACGCCCTGCATAATTGCCATAGCGCGACTGCGATGGGGCTCTGGGAAAGTCTGGTACCGAATGAAGGGTGGATTGCCGATCACGACATCAAACGCTGGTTGCTGAGTCTCCTGCCACCAGCCGAAGAAATCCATAGTCTTCACCGCGTCTTGGACGCGGAGGCCAAGCGTCGGGCGCAGTCTGTCGCGGGCCCGGTCAGCCTCTGGAGCAAGGATCTCAATGCCAGTCAACTGATTGGCAATCTCTGGGCCGCGGAGGCCGAGTTCAGCGAATCTCGTAACCGAGGCAGCCATGAAGGCGCCGTCGCCGCAACTCGGTTCCAGGACCCGATCGTCTACGCTCCGGATCGACCAAGCGCACAACCAAGCTGCTACCTCGGCGGATGTGTAGTAGCCGCCTCGAAGCTTGTCAGGATCGAGATCAGTGAACCGTCCATTAAGCTGACCGCTCGTGACCGGCGGCGCCGTATGGCGCGTCTTGGGGATGGATTTCATAGTTTTACTCATTTTTTCCCCACATGCAGAAGCGGCATATCATCCCTTAGAAGACGCTCAATCGCTTCACGGACAACCCACGCAACGGACACGCGATTCTTTAAAGCCAGCTCGCTCAAATGCTGATGCTGGTCTTCCGTAAGGCTGACCGACAGGCGGTGTGGCGACTTTTCGGCTGCAGATTTCTGCTTGGAATCTCCCATCGCCGCGTCCCTCACATATACCTGCACCACCTTACACCACTCTGGTGCGAGGTCTCAAGGAAGAGCATTTGGGTCTCTGCCTAGGTCGCTCCGCCACGACGGCCGGTGAAGCGCTCGATTTGCCGCCTCCATTCCGAAGGAAGCGGTCCCAGCAACGCCGTTTGCTCTACACTTGCGAGGTGCCGCCCATCCAAAAGCGCCTCGACAACGGCGGGCGCGAGGAGGGTCAGGCGCAGCAGGCTGCCCAAGTAGCCCCGCTCGAGGCGCTCGGCGGCTGCCATCTCAGTGATGGAGGCGTACCGCCCCTGATCGAGCATGCGCTGATATCGGAACGCCCGTGCCAGAGCCTTCACCAGCGCCGGATCGGCGCGCGTGGGAACCGGTGCTACGCCATCGGTCATCGGCGTCACGACGGTCTTCCGCCCGGGCCGGTGGCGGATCGCCAGCGGCA
Organism: Pseudoroseomonas sp. WGS1072; assembly: GCF_049340465.1. Lineage (NCBI taxonomy): Bacteria > Pseudomonadati > Pseudomonadota > Alphaproteobacteria > Acetobacterales > Acetobacteraceae > Pseudoroseomonas > Pseudoroseomonas sp. WGS1072. The sequence goes on from NZ_JBMPSU010000001.1 coordinate 1,224,523, forward strand.
CCCGAACCGTGATGCTGGTCGCCGTGGTCATGCTGCCGACCTCAGGACCTCGGGAGCGATGGCGCCGAGATCGCGGACCAGGCCGCCGAGGCCATCCAGCCGCAGCCGAATGTCGGCGCCGGCCGGGCCGACCACCACCCGCTCGACCAGCGACCGCACAATCCGCGCCTGCTCCGTGGGGAAGAGATGCTCCCACAGCGGGTCGAGGCGGTGCAGCGCATCCTGCGTCTCGCCCTCCGTCAGATCCGGCGCGTCCTTGCGCGCTGCCCGCCAGGTGCCGACCACGATCTCGGGCTGCCGCAGCAGCGCCCGGACCTGATCCACTACCGCCGCCTCGATCTCCGCCGCCGACACACGGCGCACGATGCTGGCGTCGCCGGCGGCATCGCCCTTCAGCACGCGCTGCGCCACGTAGTAGCGGTAGAGCCGGCCGTTCTTCCGTGCATGAGTCGGCGACAGCGCCCGACCGTCCACCCCAAAGATCAGCCCCTTCAGCAGCGCCGGCGTCTGCGCTCGATTCTGGTTGGCGCGCACACGCGGGCTGATCTGCAGCACGGCATGCGCTCGATCCCAGAGCTCCCGCGGCACGACCCCCTGGTGCTCGCCCGGATAGACCTGCCCCTTGTGTGCGGCCTCGCCGACATAGGTGCGGTTGTGCAGCAGCTTGTAGACGTCGCCCTTGTCCAGCGGTCGGCCCGCCTTGCTGGTGGCGCCCTCCGCCCGGAGGCGGGCCACCGTCTCGATGCCCGATCCCGTCTCCGCGAAGATCTCGAAGACCCTGCGCACCCGCGGCGCCTCGTCCTCATTCACCACCAGCTTCCTGGCCACCACGTCATAGCCGAGCGGCACCTTGCCCCCCATCCACATGCCGCGGGCGCGGGAGGCGGCGAACTTGTCCCGGATTCTCTCGCCAATGACCTCTCGCTCGAACTGCGCGAAGCTCAGCAGGATGTTCAGCGTCAGCCGGCCCATGCTGGTGGTGGTGTTGAAGCTCTGCGTGACGGAGACGAAGGTCACGCCATGCGCATCCATGACCTCCACCAGCTTGGCGAAGTCCATCAGTGAGCGTGACAGGCGGTCGATCTTGTAGACCACGATGACATCGACCCGGTCGGCCTGGATGTCGCGCAGCAGGCGCTGCAGCGCGGGCCGCTCGAGCGTGCCGCCAGAGAAGCCGCCGTCGTCGTAGCGGTCGCGCAGCAGGAGCCAGCCCTCAGCGCGCTGGCTGGCCACGTAGGCCTCGCAGGCGTCGCGCTGCGCGTCGAGGGTGTTGAATTCCTTCTCCAGACCGTCGTCGGTGGACTTCCGGGAGTAGACGGCGCAGCGGAGCTTCTTCACGGAGGCCGGCATCACCTCGGCCACAGGCTTCCGGCTCCTCATGCCGAGGCGCCCGCTTGGCGCAGCCCAAAGAACACCCAGCCATTCCAGCGGGTGCCGGTGATGTGGCGGGCAATAGCGGAGAGCGACCTATACGGCCGTCCCTCATACTCGAAGTCATCAGGGCGGACCGTCACCACATGCTGAACCCCGCCATACTCGCGGATGAGCCGTGTGCCGGGCAGCGGGCGGTTGTCGGCGCGAACCCGGCGCAGGACTACGTTGCCGCCGTCTAATTGCTCACCCAGGGCCTCGAGCCGAGCCCGGGTTTGAGGCTTCAGCCCGCCATAGGCCAATTCCTGGATGCGGTATGCCAGCCGGCTCTGAATGTAGGCGCGGTTGAAGGGCGGCGGCTCCTTGCCGAAGAGCTCGCGCCACTGTCTCTTCAGGTGCGCGATGGGTGCGGCTTTGAGGGCTGCCAGCCGGCCGAGCACGTCGGCGGGCGGGATCACAGGAAAGGTGGGCGGCACAGGCGGAACACTAGGCGCAGCCAGAGCCTTTGGCTGTTGGGTGGCAGAGCGACGGGTCATGAGGATCTCCGAGTCGTTGGAGACACAGGACCGCTCTGCTGGGCGGAGAAGTGTAGAGAAACCTCTCCCGCGCCTCGGGCTGTTTCGAGGTCCTGCGCCAGATCCTCGGCGGTACGACTGCGGAGCCGCAGTAGGCCGGCAGCAAGGAGGGCGCAGACCTCCCGGAGGTGGGGCGGGAGGTGGAGGTTCAGGGCGGCGGCATCCATCACTCATCTACTACTCAGGCCGCAGACTTTTTGTTCTGCCTCCTCCTGCCGCTTATGCACCCATTTGATCACGAGAACGGAAAGTGAACTCCCTGGTATGCTGCGGTATACTGGCGTGGCTTGGCTAGGCTTGGCTGAACGTCCGAACCCTCCGCATCGGGCTGCCTTGCGATTGATCGCGGAGAAAGTGCGGAGTGCCTATGGCCATGCCAGCGCCAAAACACCCCCCAACGCTTGACCTGCATCTCGACAGCGACAAGGCAGCCCATCAATTGCTGGCCTTCCTGGTCGCACCTTTTGACCGCCGGCGTCAGCAGGAGTTCCTGGCGATGCATTCCGCAGGCCTCTTGGACGATGCTCCCAACTATGTTGCCGGTCGTATGAAGCAAGTTCGTGCGGTGACTCTGCTGCACGACGATCCGCAAACCGCATTGCTGCGGTATCGCAAGCATGTCGAGGACACGCTGTTTCTGCCATCCGGTGGATTCCGTCGCCTGCGAGAGGCCAATCCTCCGGCAGTCTGGGCCGAGGAGCTACAGCAGGGTCAGAGAGGATCTCTCCTGGCCGCTGGGCGACTGCTTTTGTTTATCGCGCAGATGAATGTTTTTCACCCGGCCCTAACAGCCTCCACCAAGCGCGCCTTGGCTGTGTTGGAGGCGTGGGGAAAAACGAACGGTCCAATACCGATCCAGCGGAAACTGCCGCTGATCTGGGGGGAATGCGGCGGCGTCGCACCGGTCTACGCAGCACTCATCCTAGCCCAGGAGTATTGGCTTCAGCACGGCGTCACGCCAGAGCAGGCGATGACGCAAGGACGGCTTTTCCGCCAGCTGCTTTCCTGGATGGCTTGGCTGCGCGACTTCAGCCTGCAGCACAAGCCACTCGGTGCATCAGCGCCGCTGCTGCGGCCTGAAAAGGCTGTCCGGCTCCCTGCCGGCCTTGCTCCAGAGCAGCCCCCCATCGGTCCCTTACCTCCGCATCTGCTGCAAGCCGCCATGCGGTACCGAGCTCCGATTCCCCAGAGCTGACGAACAACCGGTAACGCCTGGCCGTTACTAGTTACGCCCACCCGTATCTAGATACGGCGCTTCACCACCACAGGGGGTGATCATCGATGGTCGCTGCGTTCACACGAGGGAACGCAGCACCATGCCGTTGCACGAAGAAGCCCCGATTGCTCCGCTTACTCACCGCGTCGATCGCGTGGTGGAGCTGACCGGCGCCAGCCGGACCAACGTCTATGAGGCCCTCCGCAGGGGAGAGCTTGAGGCCGTAAAGCTCGGCCGCGCGACGCTGGTGCTGGATGCCAGCCTGCGCCGCTGGGTGGCCGCCCTGCCGCGCTACAAGGCCTGAAACGAAGCAACCCGCCGCGGCAGAGCCAGGCGGGCTGCGGGAACTCTTGCGCTGCACAGCAACGCGGACCTCGAACACCCGCTTTCTTAGCAGCATCCCGCACGCTTTGCCACGCCTTCCGCGGTCCTTGACTCAGAAGGACCCGAACATGATGCACAGGAATAGCCCGGCTCCGCGCCGCCGGAGGAGCACGCCTGGCGGCTCGAACCCTGCCCTGCCGATCAAGCTGCACTTGCTGACCGACGCACCGGATCCGGACGGACTGCCACGCGCCGCCTTGGAGGTGTTCCCAGCTTCCGGATCACGCCAACGGCCCGTGTGGCTACTGTTCGGCAGCATTGCCGCCGCGCTGGCCGCCAAGCAGCGGATGGAGGCCGGCCGATGACGTCCTATCAGTCGGACCTCGATATCGAGATGCTGTACCGTGACGCCGACCGCATAGCGCGCCGCGCCCTGCGCAGGGGCCACCTGCCCGCGATGGAGCGCGAAGATCTGCGGCAGGAGCTGATGCTCGACCTGCTAAGCCGTTTGCGCCACTTCGATCCGGCCCGCGGCAGCATCGGCGCCTTCGCTCAGGTCTGCTTTCGGCACCGGGTCCAGCGGGCTGTGTGGGTGCAGCGGCGGGAGGCGCGCGATCGGCATCTCTTTTCCTGCATGGGCGAGCATGTTGCCACCGGCTTCCACGATCCGGCGGGATCTCTAATGCTCCGGCTCGACCTCGGCCATACTCTGAGCCTCCTCAGCCCGGCGCAGAGGGTCCTGGTCATGGATCTCCTGCAGCCAGCCGGAATGGGCGCAGCAGCACCCCGGACCACACGCCACCGTCACCTGCAGGCAGTGCGGGCGCAACTCTCGGCCGCTGGCCTGAAGGAGGCTGCCTGATGGATCATCACTGGACCTTCGAGGCCGAGGTGAACAGCCCGCTCGACCAGCCCTTCGCGGTCACCTTCTTCGACAATTATGCGGCCGCCCAGAAGCATGAGGAGCCCTATTCCCTCCGCAGCTTGGCGAGCCGGATCCACACGGTGACAGCGGCGGAGAAGAGCCGTTTGCCCTGGCTCAAGCTGGCTCGCTTTGGTGAGTTGCGGACGATCAAGGATAGCCTGCGCCACGACGGCAATGTACTGGCGATCACCGGCATCGAGGCCGATTACGATGGTGGCGAGGTCTCCTTCGAGAGCGCGGTGGAGGCGGCCACCAAGGCAGACCTCCTCTGCCTGCTCTACACTTCCCCTTCCCATACGCCCCAGAAGCCGCGCTGGCGGGTTCTCTGCCCCACCTCGGCCGAGCTGCCCCCAGCGCAGCGGACCCATCTCCTGGGGCGGCTGAACGGGGTGTTCCGTGGGATCTTCAGCGTGGAGAGCTGGACGCTGTCCCAGGCCTACTACTTCGGCTCCGTGAACGCGAACCCGGCCCATCGCGTGGAACTCAGCGAAGGCACGCCGATCGACCAGCTGCACGAGCTCGACCAGATCTGGCAGGGCAAGCCCCATATCAGCTCAGGGCAGAGCAAGGACGGCAAGCCGCATCAGGGGCCGCTGGATGAGGCGGCGCTGCTGGAGGAGATCTGCAGCGGCAAGGCCTACCACTCGGCCTCTGTGCGCCTGCTAGGGAAATGGGCGAGGAGTGGCGTGCCCTACATGGAGGCCCGGCAGCGCCTGATCGACGCCATGGAAGCGGTGCTCCCAGCAAACCGCGACGCGCGCTGGCAGGCGCGACGCAATGATATCGACCGCTGCCTGGATGATATCTACGGACGTGAAGCCAAGGCGCGGGATGAAGGCCGACATGCGGCTTCGCAGTCCCATGGACAGGGACACAACCAATCGGGAAGTGCTGGGAAGCTGATCACAGAGGACAGCGTGGCCGCAGCCTTTGTCGAACGCCACCGGGATACGCTGCGGTTCTGCCACCACGCCGGCAAGTGGTACCGCTGGACAGGTGCCATCTGGCAGCGTGAGGAAACCCGCCTTGCCTTTGACTGGGCGCGCCTGCTGGCCCGGCAACATGCCCTGTCCACCGGTGAAGGCAAAGCCATCGCGTCCGCCGGCAAGGCCGCGTTCTCCAGCGGCGTTGAGCGCTTTGTGCAGGCCGATCGGGCTTTTGCGGTGACAAGTGCCGCCTGGGATTGCGACCCCTGGCTTCTCGGCACCCCTGGCGGCACGGTCGACCTGCGCTCCGGGGAACTCCGCCCCGCCTGCCAAAGGGATATGATCTCCCGGAGCACAACCATCACACCGGCTCCGCAGGCCCTATGCCCAACCTGGCTTGCCTTCCTGGACCAAGCCTGTGCCCGGGATCAGGATCTGATCGGATTCCTGCAGCGCTGGTTCGGCTACTGCCTGACCGGAGTGACGCAGGAGCATGCCCTGCTCTTTGTCTACGGGCCGGGCGGCAATGGTAAGGGCGTTCTGCTTGTCACGGCGGCCGGTATCCTCGGCACCTACGCGACCACGGCCGCCATGGACACCTTCACCGCATCCCAGGGAGATCGGCATCCCACTGATCTGGCCATGCTGCACGGCGCCCGCATGGTCATGACGACCGAGACGGAGGAAGGCCGCGCCTGGGCTGAAGCACGGATCAAGGCACTGACCGGAGGAGACCCAATCACGGCGCGGTATATGCGCCAGGACTTCTTCACCTTCACGCCCGCCTTCAAGCTCACGATCAGCGGCAATCACAAGCCAGCCCTGCGCAATGTCGACGATGCGGCGCGCCGGCGCTTCAACGTGGTGCCTTTCCTCCACAAGCCAGCACGCCCTGACCCGACCTTGCCCGATCGCCTGCGCGCGGAGTGGCCCGGCATCCTACGATGGATGATCGATGGCTGCATGGCGTGGCAGGCAGGTGGGCTGGCGCGGCCCAAGGCTGTGCTGGATGCGACGGCTGACTATTTCGAGGAGCAGGACGTCCTGAAGCAATGGATCGAGGAGTGCTGCGACCAGTCGCTGGACTGGGGAGAGACCAGCACAGCGCTGTTCGCGTCCTGGCGGAGCTATGCTCTGAGCCGCGCCGAAGATCCACGGAACGGCAAATGGTTCGCGACCATGCTGGAGCGTCAGGGGTTCGCCCGCGCGAAGGACTGCCGGCAATTCCGTGGGCGCGGCTTCCTCGGCATACGCGTCAAGCCGGAGAGTGTCAGGGCACATTGGCAGGATGTGGAAGCCTGAACGGCATCTCAGCGACGCCAGCGACACGTTGCGACGCTTTTTCCGGTTGGTCACTCGCGCGCGCGCGTAGGGCGATTATACGGAAAACGTGTCGCACGCGTCGCTGGCGTCGCTGGAACAGCCGCACGCCCTCTGAGCCTTGCGTCTTGCTGCATATGGCAGCGTCCCTCTGCGTCCAGTTCCCTACTGAGCCAAGGAGCACCACTATGGTCACCGCTTCGCGCTCGCTTTCCGCGCGCCACGATCAGATGGCCAGGTCCGGCACGATCAGCCCGGCACAATGGGAAGCATGCCGCCGCTACCTCGCACTGGCCGAAGCTACGAGGGGCGGGATGCCATGCACACTGGGTAGTCTTGGATCATCGGCAAGAAGCGGCATTGAGGGCCAGGTACACGCCAAGCTGTCTCTGCAAGCCGCGCATGCCGCACTCGGGCCCAGCGCACAAGCTCTCTGTGATGCGCTCATCCTCGAGAATCTCGCCGTTCGCACCATCGCTGATCGCCGTGGAATGCGAGGGGAGAATGCCATGGGCCAGATCCAGGCTGCGCTCACACGCTTGGTAGAGCACTGGAAGCTGTTGTGAAATCCCAATCAGGAAATGACTGTCTGCAGCAGCATCCTTCTTGATTTCTGTTGCTTTTATCCGACAGCAAGAGCATAGTCTTTCCATGATGAACATCTGCGCCTCGGCTCCCGCCGGGGCGTTTTGCGTTTCAGAGGTTCGGATGCCCACTCGTCCCGCTCTGCACCGCCCGTCGCATCACGATCCGCAAGCCGTTCGGCGCGCGCAGCTGCAGGCACTGGATCGGCAGCGCGGATCAGCATCCGCCCGCGGCTATGACACCGCGTGGCGGCGGTTGCGCCTGACGGTGCTGGCCGAGGAGCCGCTGTGTCGCTTTTGCCGGGAGCGAGGGCTGGTGACGGCTGCCACCGAGATCGACCATATCACGCCGATCGCCGCTCGCCCCGAGCTGCGCCTGGCGCGCGCCAACCTCCGCGCACTCTGCCGCCCCTGTCATGCCGCGCTGACCGCGAGTGGCCTCCAGCGGCGGGGTGCATCGCCATGACGCCCGGGGGGCGGGTCAAAAGTTGGCGGCTTGTGCCCGGGGACCGCGCCCCCCGCAGATTTTTCACGATTGCACATTCGGCCGATTTGCGGCGGAGGCTCTGAGCGTGCAGCAGATGGCTTGGCCGGCTGATCAGGTGGAGCGCTGGCCCCTTACCCACCTAACACCCTATGCCCGCAACGCCCGCACCCATTCCGACGCGCAGGTGGCGCAGATCGCCGCCTCGATCCGCGAATGGGGCTGGACTGTGCCGGTGCTGGTGGATGAGAGCGGCACCATCATCGCCGGACATGGCCGCGTGCTGGCGGCACAGCGGCTCGGTCTCGCCGAGGTGCCGGTGATGGTCGCCCGCGGCTGGTCCGAGGCCAAGCGCCGCGCCTATGTGCTGGCCGACAACAAGCTGGCGCTGAATGCCGGCTGGGACGAGGCCATGTTGCGGGCCGAGCTTGCGGACCTCGCGGGCCTCGGCGCCGATCTATCGCTGTCGGGCTTCAGCGCCGAGGAGGTGGCGGCACTCACCGCGGAGGACACCGCTGGGCTAACCGATCCGGATGACGTGCCCGAGGCGCCGGCGGCTCCGGTGAGCCGCCTGGGCGATGTCTGGCAGCTCGGGCGGCACCGGTTGGTCTGCGGCGACAGCACCGGCGCGGATGACGTGGCCAAGGCCTTGAACGGCGTCCAGCCGCACCTGATGGTCACCGACCCGCCCTATGGCGTCGCCTACGATCCCGCCTGGCGCAATCAGGTCGGTCTTTCGGGCACCCAGCGCACCGGCAAGGTGCTGAACGACGATCGGGCAGATTGGCGGGAGGCCTGGGCGTTGTTTCCCGGAGCGGTCGCCTATGTCTGGCACGGCGCGCTGCACGCCAGCACCGTGGCCGAGAGCCTGCAGGCAGCAGGCTTTCAGATCCGCGCCCAGATCATCTGGGCCAAGGACCGGCTGGTGATGAGCCGCGGCCATTACCACTGGCAGCATGAGCCCTGCTGGTACGTCGTGCGCGACGGCGCCAAGGGCCATTGGTCCGGTGACCGCAAGCAGACCACCCTCTGGTCCATCCCCTCGCGCGATCAGGATGCGGCCACAATCCATGGCACGCAGAAGCCCGTCGCCTGCATGCGCCGTCCCATCGAGAACAACTCCTCCGCCGGCCAGGCGATCTACGAGCCGTTCTGCGGCTCCGGCACCACGCTGATCGCCGCCGAGATGACGGGACGGTCCTGCCACGCGCTGGAGCTCGACCCAGCCTATGTCGATGTGGCGGTACTGCGCTGGCAGGCTTTCACAGGCCAGCAGGCGCTGCTGGAGGGCGATGGCCGGGGCTTTGCGGAGATCGCCTCCACACGCCGCCCTGAGGCAGTGGAGGCCCCTTGATGCCACGCCCTGGCCCTAAGCCCATCCCGACACAGCTGCACCAACTGCGCGGCTCCTTCAACGTCACGCGCCATGGCCGCGGACGGGCGGGAGAGCCGGTGCCGGAGGGCGAGCTGGCCGCCACCGCCCCAGACTGGATGAGCCCGGGTCAGCGGGAGAGCTGGGCTTATGCCATAGCGCATGCGCCAAAAGGTTTGCTCAAGCCGCTCGACCGCGGTGTGCTGGCGGTGTGGGTAGAGGCAGAGGACCGCCATCGCACGGCCGTGCAGCAGCAGGCTAAGCTCGATGCCAGCTCCTCCCTGCCGCTGATGACCCGCGGCAAGGATGGTCAGCCGATCCCCTCGCCCTATCTCCGCATCATCCGCCACGCCGCCGAGACCATGCTGCGCGCGGCCAGCGAGCTGGGCTTCTCGCCGGCGGCGCGGCCGAGGCTGGCCGCAGGCCAGCCGGAGGCGCCGGTCCAAGAAAGCCCCTGGACCCGGTTGCAGGTGATCCATGGCCGCCAAGACGCCTCCTGAGCCCTGCCCCGGCGTGACCCTAGCGCTGGCCTATGCCAAGGCGGTGACCGGCGGCACGATCCCAGCTTGTCAGTACGTTCGCCAGGCGGCGGAGCGCTTCCTGGCCGACAAGGCCATGGCGGATCGTGGAGAGGGATTCTGGGAATTCCGCCCCGACCTCGCCGAGGCGGCGATGCTGTTCGCCGAGCAGCTGCCCAACATCAAAGGGCCGGAGGCCGGTCACCCCCTGCGGCTGATGGGTTGGCAGCGCTTTGTCTTTGCCAATCTGTTCGGCTTTGTGGAGCGTGGCACCACCACCAGGCGGTTCCGCCAGGCGGTGGTCTACGTACCGCGCGGCAACGGCAAAACCACATTCGCCGCGCCCATTGCCCTCTATCTGACCTTCATCGAGGGCGAAGGGGGCGCCGAGGGTTACGCCGCCGCGGTCACCCGCGACCAGGCACGCATCCTGTTCGACGCCGCGCAGCAGATGGTCCGCCGCAGCCCCGAGTTCCGCCAGGCCTTTGGCGTGGCCGAGCGGGCCAACGCCATCTACCAGGAGCACACCGCCAGCAAGTTCGTGCCCGTTTCCTCAGATGCCAAATCGCTCGATGGCCTGAACGTGGCGGTGGCGGTCTGTGACGAGCTGGCCAGCCACCGCACCGCCCTGGTCTACGACGTGCTGCTCACCGCCATGGGCAAGCGCCGCCACCCGCTGCTGCTGTCGATCAGCACCGCCACCGGCAACACCAGCGGCATCGGCCGGCAGATGTGGGACTATGCGGTTCGCGTGCTGGAGGGGCTGCAGCAGGATGAGCGGCTGTTCGCGCTGATCTACACCGTAGATGAGGGCGATGACCCTTGGCAGGAAGCCTCCTGGATCAAGGCCAACCCCTCCTGGGGCCAGGCGGTGCAGCCCGATGCCATCCGCGCCATCATGCGCCAGGCCAGGAACAACCCGGCCCAGGAGGCCGCGGCCAAGACCCGGCACCTGAACGTCTGGGTCGGCGCCGACGAGGCGCTGTTCAGCACGCGAGCCTGGCAGGCCTGCGCCGATTCTGGCCTCACCCTGGAAGCGCTGGCGGGGCAGGAATGCCATGTGGCGGTGGATCTGGCGGCAACCACCGATCTGACCGCCCTGGCCTTGGTGTTCCCGCGGCGGGGAGCGGACGGCAAGCCGCATTACGACGTCTTTGCCCGCTGCTACCTGAACAAGGCAGCGGTGCTGGAAGCCAGGAACCCCTCCTATCCGGCCTGGGCAGCGGAGGGGCACCTTGTCGTCACGCCGGGCAATGAGACGGACATGCGGACCATCGAGGAGGATCTGCGCGGCGTAGCCGAGCGGTTCCGGATCAAGAGCTTAGCCTTCGACCCCTGGCAGGCGCGGCAGATGCGCCAAGCCCTGGCCGCCGACGGGCTGCCGGTCGTCGAGTTCCACATGCGCACGGGCAACCTCTCAGAGCCCACCAAGGAGCTGGGAGCGGCGATGCTGGCCGGCCGCATCCGGCACGACGGCAATCCGGTGCTGGAATGGTGCCTCGGCAACGTGGTCGGGCATTACGATGCGAGAGGGAACGTCTACCCGCGCAGGGCGCGTCCCGAGCAGAAGATCGATGCGGCCATGGCGCTGATCATGGCGATGGGACGAGCCACCAACGCGGCGGAGGAGGAAGGCAGCTTCTGGGAGTTCCTGAAGAACCCGATCTTTGTGTGAGCGGAGGGCTGTCGGCAGCCCCCATCGCGTGCGCCAGAACTTCCTTGGCATGAGCCTGGGAGACCCCTAAGTAATACCCCCTGAATTACATGTATTACCGGAGGCAGCCATGGCCAACACTGTGACCAGCAAAGGCCAGGTCACCATCCCGAAGCCGGTGCGCGATCTCCTGGGCATCACCACCGGCAGCGCAGTCGAGTTTCGCCTGACGCCTGAGGGTCAGGTTCTGCTCGCCCGGGCCGATGCGGCGCCACGCCCGCAGAGCCGCTTCGCGCGGCTGCGCGGGGCTGCAGGGCCCGGCATGAGCACCGACGAGATCATGACCCTGACGCGCGGCGAGGACTGAGCGGCCCTTGGCGACGCTGATCGACACCAACATCCTGCTCGACCTCGCGACCGACGACCCGCGCTGGGTGGACTGGTCCCTGCGGCAGCTCGAAGCGGCTGCCGCACAGGGCCCCCTGCTGATCAACGACGTCGTCTATGCCGAGCTGTCGGTCCGCTTTCCGGGCATCGAACAGGTGGACGCCTTTGTGGCGGAGGCTGGTCTTCAGCTGGAGCCGCTCACCCGCCCGGCCCTGTTTCTCGCCGGCAAGGTCTTCAAGGCCTATCGCTCCCGTGGGGGCTCCCGCACCGGCGTTCTGCCCGACTTCCTGATCGGCGCCCAGGCGGCTGTGGCCAAGCTTCCCCTGCTGACACGGGATGCAGCACGCTACCGCAGCTACTTCCCGACTGTCGCGCTGATCGGGCCAGATCAGGGGTAGCGGTCTCGGCAACGACAGCGGGACGGAAGCAGGCTGATCAGCGCGTGCGCCTGAAGGCTGGAATGCACTGCTATCCCTGTTTGCGCAGGGATCGAATGAACCGGGTACCGGTTTCGGCGAAGCCTGTGGCTCGGCAGAATTCGTTCAAAGCTGGCGTATCCGGCGTGGTCATGATCTCTATTTCACCGCAGCCAGCGAGGCGCGCAGCCTGTGCAGCCGCCTTGACCAGTAGCCGGCCAATGCCCCGGCGGCGCTCTTCGACGCTGACCAACAGTGTGCTGATCTGCGCCCTGGGGCGCGCTGCTTCGAGCGTCGGATACCAATGCATCACCACCAGGCCGCTGGGCGGCCCCCATTGCAGCGCCACCAATGCCGTTGCCGATGCCTGACGCAACGCCACGAGCCGCTCTGCCAGATCGCGCGCATCGATGGTGTAGCCGGCTGTCGCCAGCAGATCGGCGAGGCCGGGCGCCTCGGCGGCGGTGGCAGCGCGGATCTCCAAACCGTAGCGTAACGTCACCAGAGCGATCCATGATGGGGAGACAGGTTAGCTGGGGTTAACTACCGCATGAAGGAGGGTTGCGGACGGTGCCATCACTCTGCGCTTGGCTGGGATGAAGTCGAGCAAGCAGCGTGGTCAGTAACGCGCAGGTTGAGCCAGGGCGTGTCAGTAGGCGTGCCGCTGTCGTGTGCGCCCATTCTCCTGTCTGACACGGGAGGGAGAAACCAGTTCTCGTTCAGAGCTGGTGCCAGGGCTACCCGATTCAGGAAGCATCTAGAGGCTGTTATGGACCTGCGGGTGGGTAACGATCAGGCTGCGGAGCATGACTGTCCGCAAGCCCTACCCCTCTGATGTTTCTGACGACGAATGGGCGCTGGTCGCGCCCTACCTGACGCTGCTGCCCGAGGCAGCCGGGCAGCGCGAGCACAGCCTGCGCGAGGTGTTCAACGGCCTGCGCTACGTGGTGAAGACCGGCGCGCCCTGGCGCTGGATGCCGAACGACCTGCCCCCCTGGGCGGCAGTCTATCAGCAGGCGCAGCGCTGGCTGGCGGCAGGCTGCTTCGAAGCCCTGGCCGAGGATCTGCGCACCGTGCTGCGTCTGGCCGCTGGGCGAAAGGCGCGGCCCAGTGCTGCCATCCTGGACAGTCGGACGCTACGCTCCTCTCCTGAGAGCGGCGAGCGGGCGGGGTATGACGGCGCCAAGCGCAAGAAGGGCTCCAAGTTGCACCTGGCGGTCGACACGCTGGGCCATCTGTTGGCTCTCCATGTCACGCCCGCCAGCGCGGATGACCGCGCTGAGGTCGGGCGGCTGGCCCGGGCGGTGCAGGCCTCCACCGGGCAGAGCGTCGATCTGGCCTATGTCGACCAGGGCTATACGGGAAGCAAAGCAGCCGATGCCGCGAAGGCGCATGGCATCGAGCTGGAGGTGGTCAGATTGCCAGAAGCCAAGCGCGGCTTCGTGCTGCTGCCGCGGCGCTGGGTGGTCGAGCGCTCATTCGCCTGGGCCACCCGCTTCCGGCGCCTGGTGAAGGATTATGAGCGTTACGCCAGCACTCTTGCCGATCTTCACCTCGTCGCCTTCACCTGCCTCATGCTCAAACAGGCCGCTCAACTCGCCGCAGGTCCATAACAGCCTCTAGGCCAAGACACTTTCAGTCCCCTGCCCTGGCGCGGCGGGGGAGACGCAGCAATAGATGACGAGCTAGCATCGGCGGCAGGAGGCCGACGTCGCATCAGGCCTCCTCCGCCAGACGATAAACGGTATAGCTGCCATGGGCGCCGGCTTTGCTGGCTCCAACTTGCCGGACGCGTTCCAGGACCTCGACCCTATGCCCCTGCCGCTGCACGCCAGCCAGGAAGCCACGCACCGTATGTGGCGCCCAGCCGGTGGCCTCGGCGATCTGCGGTCCGCTGGCGCCCTCGGGGCGGCGGAGCAACGCCAGCACCTGGGCGCGCTTGGTGTCGGCCCGCGGACCGCGCGGCGCAGCCAGAGCAGTTCGCAGGCTGGTCAGGGCCTCCTCCATGCCGCTGCCTCCCTCCCAAGCCGCTACCGCCGCTTGGGCGGCGTTACGCAGGCAGGCACGGACGGCAGGGGCTGCGACCGGTGCCGGAGCTCCGATCGCCGCCAGGCCGGCCAGGGTGATGCGGAGTTCCCCCGCACCATCGTCCAGCAGCCCACGTTGAAGCAGGGAGCGCAACACCGCGCGCTGGGCGGCGGCAGGTAGGTCAGGCGCAAGGGCGCGGCGGTCCTCCCGCTCAGCGGCCGCGATCAGCACGGCGCGGGCGGAGGGGGAGAGCGCGTTGGGTCTGTTCATGGTCAGTCTCGGGCGCGACTGACCGAGATTGGCCGCCGCTACCGCGGTAAGCCCTGACAATCCAAGGTGGCGCAGGGCAGGCCTCTACGCTTGCTGTGATCCGAGCCAGGAGCCAAGCATATTCTGCGACCATCCGCGCGAACTTCAGGCGCCGGCACGGTCATCCGGGAGAACATCGCTGGCGACGTGCTGGCTTCGCTGACTACCCTGCAGTGGAACATCCCGTCCAAAGCCTGGACCGGCGGCGCGGTGATGGCCGACGCCTCGCTGAACCGCCGCATGACGGTGCGCCTGGCCGAGGCGGTCGCCTATGCCCAGATCGGTATCATCGGCTTCGACGGGCAGATCGAGTTCGAGGCGCTGCGGCTCTACGGGTTGCCAGAGGCGGCACCGGCGCTGCTCTGTGGCACGCCCGCATTGCCGGTCGGGCAGCGGGAGTTCGCGGCGGAGGTAGCGTGGGATCTACCCTCGCTGGCACCGGGCATCACCAGCCTGCTCGATGTCACCGTCACCGGCGCGCGGCAGGGGGATCTTGCCCATGCCGCGCTCGCCTCCTCGACGCGCTTCGTCGAGCTCGACGCCGCGGCATGGTCCAACAACACGGTGCGCGTCATGGCCAGGAATATCTCGCCGACGGCAACCTTCGATCTCGGGGCGGCGACGTTGTCAGTGACTACGATCAAGCGGCGCATGCCATGAGCTGGATGGCGGGTGCGGTGTCGCCTCCGCACCCGCCTCCGACCATGCGGCCGGCCCTATGACGGCCGGCCTGGTGGGCACCAGCGGGTTCGCCGCCATCCCCACCACCGCCATCGATCCGCCCCACCGTGCGGCGTCTCCGGCGGTCCCCGCGCTTTCGGGTCCGGGTCCCCATCACAACCGCCGCCAGGATAGCAGCACCGCAAGAACGCGGCGCCAGCGAAGAAGGGCAGCTTGTTGCAGCCAACGAGCCCGCAGACGCCGGGCAGATCAACGTCAATCTGCCCGAAGATGAATCTGATTCGCGGCGGTGCGCGACCCATGTGGACGGAGGTGGCGCAGCATCGGGGTACGTGACCGAGATGCGACAGCCCTTTCGGCCTCTAGCCAGGGCGCCCTTACGAATTCCTTACGCTCCCAATGCCTGTTCCGCATCGCACCGCAGCATCGCCAGCTTGCAGATTACCTTCCCTGACACGGGGACCTCCATGCTCGACCTCCTTCTCCTGAGCGCTGCGCTCGGCGCCTTTGGCTTGCTCGGCCTCGTACCAGAAGACGCCCAACGAAATCGCGTTGAATACGCGGCTTACCGATCCACGAAAGCAAGCTGATTACAGTTACCGACAAACACGGCGCGATTCGCGCTGGCAGCTGGAACAGCGCTTCGCAGCGGGCGTCTCGGCAGCGCTGTGATTTGATCGCTTGCCTTCGCAATCTGACGATCGCGATCCAGCCAATCAACGCAAGCCGGTGGCTCGCCGGCGCCCGGAGGCTGTAACTCTCAACATAGCGCTCCGTGTCCAAACCCGAGAGAGGCTTCAGCGGGTCAGCACCGCGACGCTGGCCACCGTCCTCTACAGCCGCGCCCTGGTGCCCCTCGTGGCTGGACGTCAGTAGAACGGTGGCGTCAACGCCCAAACGACCACGGCCGGAATGTCGCCGGCGTTCCAGAATCGGTGTGGGCGCGTGCTTGCGAAGCGGAATGCGTCGCCCGCTGATAGTTCCGCAACCTCGCCATCTACCTCGACATGTACCCGGCCTTCGCGCACCACACCGGCGTCCTCCCCGGCATGGGTGTACACCGCGCCGGATGACCCGCCAGGACGGATCGTGACGAGGAGGAGCTCGATTGTGCCATCGCCGGGTGGGGTGATGAGTTCGTTCGTGATCCCTTCTGCGTCGAGTTCAATGGTACGACGCTGCGGACGGCGCTGTACCCAGGCAGGTATGTCGGTGGCCGCGCGCGGCGGATCGAAGAACCATCCGACCGGAACCTCGAGCGCTTCCGCCACGCGCAGCAGGCTGCGCAAGGACGGTGCTGCGATGCCGCGTTCCATCTGGCTGAGCATGCCGATCGAGATCCCGGCCTGGCGGGACAGATCCTGTAGCGTGAGTTGGCGCTGCCGCCGCAGCCGGCGTAGCGTCAGGCCCATCTCTGGAGGCGGGGCACGGCGCGGGATCGCGGCCGGCGCATCCCCGCGGCTGGCTTCCTGAAAAATTTCCGCTTCTTTTTTCAACGTGGTTGCCTCGCTTCCCCCGCAGTGTTTAGCATACCCAAAACCGAGGCCGAGCACAGCAGTCCGCTCGACCGCCCCGGCGGAAATTGCCACCGGCTCGGGAAGGAGCAAGACGGATGTCCGAAGATGCCTTGCGGGTCGCGCTTGCCTTGCACGACCTGTGGAACACGGGGGACGTCTCCAAGATCGACGAAGTCTACGCCGAGGATTTCGTCGCCCACTGGCCGCCAAGCTCCGAGGTGCCGACGCGCCGTGGCCGCGACGGCGCCCGCTTCGGCGTCGAGCGCATCCGCCGCGCCTTCCCCGATTGGCACGAGGACGTGCTCGACGCCTTCGCGAGCGGGGACCGTGTCTGCACGCGCTACGTCTCCACCGGCACGCATCGCGGCGCCTATTGGAACCTCGAGCCGACCGGCCGCCAGATCAGGGTGGAGGAGATCTCGATCTACCGAATCGCAGGCGGCCGCGTGGCCGAACAGTGGTGCATGCTCGACGAACTCGCGCGCCTTCGGCAACTCGGCGTGGACGATGCCTATCTCCGGCGCCTGTTGTCCCAGTGATGGCCCACGCGCCGCGAGGGGGCCGAAGCATGCCGCATCATCCCCCGAAGCCAAGCTGCACGACCATTCCGGCTCGCAACCCGGAACCAACCTGGAGGGCTTGACATGAACCGCCGTAGTTTCCTCGGGGCCGCCGTGGCCTCCGCCGCCCTGCCGATGCCGGCCTTCGCGCAGTCCGAGCGCGCCCGTGTGATGACCTTCGTCCCGCACGCGAACCTCACGTCGCTCGATCCTGTCTGGACCTCAGCACTCGTTACCAGCAACCACGGCTACTACGTCTTCGACACGCTCTATGGCGTGGACAGCCAGCTGCGCCCGCATCCGCAGATGGCCGAAGGGCACAGCGTCTCCGATGACGGGCTCACCTGGCTGATCAGGCTGCGGGACGGGCTGCGTTTCCATGACGGCGAGCCGGTCCGCGCCCGCGACTGCGCCGCAAGCCTCCGCCGCTGGGCCGCGCGCGACACTTTCGGCCGGACGCTCGCCGATGCCGTGGATGCGTGGGAAGCCGCGGACGACAGGACGGTGCGCATCAAGCTGAAGCGCCCCTTCCCGCTGCTGATCGACGCGATCGGCAAGCCGGGGTCGAACATCCCCTTCATGATGCCCGAGCGCCTCGCCGCGACCGACCCGAACAGCCAGATCACGGAGATGGTGGGCTCCGGGCCTTACCGCTTCGTCGCCGGCGAATACGCATCGGGCAACCGCGTAGTCTACGAGAAGTTCGCGGGCTACGTCCCGCGGCAGGAACAGCCGAACTGGACGGCGGGCGGCAAGGTCGCGCATTTCGACCGCATCCTCTGGCAGATCATCCCCGATCCCGCGACGGCCGCGGCCGCGCTGCAGGCCGGCGAGATCGACTGGTGGGACCAGGTGCTGCCAGACCTCTTGCCCGCGCTGCGGCGCAACCGAAACATCGTGCTGGGGGACGGCAACCCGGCGGGGCATGTCGCGATCATGCGCTTCAACCACCTCCAGCCGCCTTTCAACAACCGCAGGCTCCGCCAGGCGCTGATGCGCGCCGTCAACCAGGCCGACTACATGGCCGCGGTGACCGCCAACGACCCCTCTGCGTACCGGGTCTGCCACTCCTTCTTCCCCTGCGGCACGCCCTACGGCACGCCGCCCAGCCCGAACCCTATGGCGCAACGCCCCTCGATCGATCAGCTGCGTCAGCTCATCCGCGACTCCGGATATGCGGGCGAGAAGATCGTCATCCTCAGCCCGACCGACTTCGCGACCATCGCGCCCTTCGGCCAGATCACCAACGCCCTGCTCCGCCAGCTCGGCATGAACGTCGAGCTGATCGAAACCGACTGGGGCGCGATGCTGCAGCGGCGCACCAACCGGGGCCCCGTGGAAAGCGGGGGCTGGAGCATGTTCCACGTCTGGTGGACAGGCGAGACGCTGGTGAACCCCGCGATGAACGCCGCGATGCGCGGCCAAGGCGCGCAGGGCTGGGCCGGCTGGTACGAAAGCGCGCGGATGGAGGAGCTGAACGAGCGCTGGCTGCGGGAGCCGACGGAGGATGGCCGCGTCGGCATTGTCGCTGACATGCAGGCGCTCGCCTTCGAGGACGTGCCCTCCGTTCCGATCGGCCAGTTCTCGATCCGCACCGCCTATCGGCGCACGCTGACCGGCATGGTCGAAGGCCCGGCGCCCTATCCGTGGGGCGTGCGGCGCGCCTGAACGAAGCAGGGGCATGGCCCGCGAAGGCGCGGCCATGCCTCTCCCGCATCCCGCCAGTCGCCAGGGACACCGACATGACCGAGACCGACCGCGGCAGCAACCTTGCGATCAACGGCGAACGGCTGTGGGACAGCCTGATGCGCATGGCCGAGATCGGCGCCCTTCCGGGTGGCGGCTGTCGCCGGCTCGGCCTGACGCCGGAGGATTCCGCCGGCCGCGCCCTGCTGGTCGGCTGGGCCCGGGAGAACGGCTACGGCGTCGCCCGCGACCGCATCGGCAACCTGTTCATCCGCCGGCCGGGAACCCGGCCCGAGCTGGCACCGGTGATGATGGGCAGCCATCTCGACACCGTCGTGACAGGCGGGCGGTTCGACGGCGTGCTCGGTGTGCTAGGCGGGCTCGAGGTGCTCCGCACGCTGGACGACGCCGGCATCGCGACGGAACGCACGCTGGAACTTGTCGTGTGGACCAACGAGGAGGGCGCGCGCTTCGCACCCGGCAACGCTGGCGCCTTCGCCTTCGCCGGCAAGTATACGCTGGAGCAGGCGCTGGCGCATGCAGATGCAGACGGCACGCGCATCGGCGACGCGCTGGAGGCGCTGCACGAGCTCGGCCTGGAACCGGTGGGCGGCCGCCCCATCGAGGCCTGCTTCGAGCTGCATGTCGAACAGGGGCCTTACTTGGAACGCGCCGGCATCCCGGTTGGCATCGTCACCGGCACCTACACCGTGCGCTACTTCAACCTGACCATAGCGGGAGAAGCGTCGCATCTGGCGCAGCCCCTGACGGACCGCCGTGATGCGCTGGTGGGCATGGCGGAGGCGATCCTCGCCATCCGCCGGGTCGGCGCAGCGCATGGCGAGCAGGGCCGCTCGAACGCCTCCTGGGTCAAGGTGTTCCCGAACGTCCGCGGCACGGTGGCGGAGACGGTGCAGATGTCCTGCGACGTCCGTCATGCCGACCCGGAGGTGGCGCGCGCGATGGCGGCGGACCTGCATGCCTCCATCGAGGATGCGTCGCGCCGCACCGGCATCGCGATGACGCTCGATCCGTTCCACCAGTTCGGGCCGGTCCACTTCGATGCCGGGCTGGTTGACCTACTCCGCCGGACGGCACGCAGCCGCGGCCACCGGTGCCAGGACATCCTGACGGTCGCCGGCCATGACGCGATCGCGCTGGCGCCGATCGCCCCGACCGCGATGATCTTCGTACCGAGCGCGGCCGGCCTCAGCCACAACGAGCGCGAGTACACGGATCCGGCGGCATGCGCCGCCGGCACCGATGTGTTGCTGCACGCGGTGCTGGCCAAGGCGGGCCGTGACTGAGGCGACACGTGGCGCGGAAGCGGGCCTCGCCCGCGCCCCATGTGCCCCCCTGCGGGCACCCCCCTGAACACCGAGGAGAGGAATACTGGCATGACGAACGAGGACATCGCACGGCAGACGATCGAGGTGATCTGGTGCCGCGGCGAGGTGGACCGCATCCCCGAATTCTACACTGAGGACTTCCACGCCCATCAGCCGAACATCCGGCTGAACTGGACCGGCGTCCCGGGCCGCCCCACCTGGGTTGGCCACGAGGGGCTGCGCAACATTGTCACCTGGATCAAGAGCGTCTGCCCCGACTACCACGAGGCGCCGCAACTCGTCGTCGGCTCGGGTGACATGGTCGCGATGCGCATGATCAATACCGGTACGCACACCGGCCGCGCTGTCGGACGTTTCCAGCCGTCGGGCAAGTCGTTCGAGGCGGTGGATACGATGTTCGTGCGCATGGTCGGCGGACGGATCGCCGAACAATGGGGGCTGTTCGACCAGCACGCGGTCTGTGTGCAACTCGGGTTCGTCGAACCGTCGGAGTTGGTCATCTACGGGTAGGCAACCTCACCTTCCTGCTCGGCCTGTTCTACACCTGCGGCGTCAGCGACGGTTCGAACCCGGTCGCACTCCCTGCTCCAGATTTCCTCAGGAAACACAGGCGTTTAGCAAGGGCTCGCTTCGGCGGGCCCTTTCTGCTTCCGGGGCCGCTGAGGCGGAACGCGCCACGAAACCCCGTCGCACGAACAGCGGCCCTTCCGGCCTTGCCCCCGACACGATGGATCACCGGACTGGCTGACCATGCCCCGCGGCGATGCGGAAGACCGCCTGTGCGGACGGCGCGTCTTTATGCGTTCTTTATGTAGGGCGCCGCGAACCGGCATCGATCCTTTACGGTCCTCCCGCCTAGAGCTGCGCTGACCCTTCGGTCGACGCATGAGGCACAAACGTGATCGATCTGCTCCTGCTGGCGCTGGGCGTCGGCATCCTCGCCCTGATGGCGGCCTACGCCGTCGGCTGCGAACGCGTCTAGCCGCCATGTCCGAGCTTCTCCTGGCAGGGATCGTCGCGGCTGGCCTGCTTCTCTATCTCGTATGGGCGCTGCTGCGCCCCGAGGACCTGTGATTCCATGACCTGGATCGGCTGGGCGCAGATCGCGCTCGTCCTCGCCTGCGTGATCGCCGCCGCGATCCCGCTCGGCCGCTACATCGCCGCCGTCGCGGCCGGGCGTGTCGCCTGGCTCGCGCCGCTGGAGCACGCCCTCTACCAAGCCGCCGGGATCGATCCCGCGCGTGGCATGGGCTGGAAGGCCTATGTGCTGGCCATGCTGGCGGCGAATGCCGGCGGTTTCGTGCTGCTCTATGCGTTGTTGCGGCTGCAGGGCGCGCTGCCCCTGAACCCGCAGGGTTTCGGCGGGCTGTCGCCCTGGCTCGCCTTCAACACCGCGGTGAGCTTCGTGACCAACACCAACTGGCAGGCCTATAGCGGCGAGGCCGCGATGAGCCATCTCAGCCAGATGGCGGGGCTGACGGTGCAGAACTTCCTCTCCGCCGCCACCGGTATCGCGCTGGCGCTGGCGGTCTGCCGCGCCTTCGCGGCCGGTGGCGTGAAGAATCTCGGCAACTTCTGGGCCGATTTCCTCCGCATCACCCTGTATGTCCTGCTGCCCCTCAGCATCGTCGTCGGGCTTGTCTTTGTCGCCATGGGCATGCCGCAGACACTGGTCGGCGCGGCCGGGGCCACGACGCTGGAAGGCGGCACGCAGACCATCGCACTGGGGCCGGTGGCCTTCCAGGTCGCGATCAAGCACCTCGGCACCAATGGCGGCGGCTTCTTCGGGGTGAATGCGCTGCATCCCTTCGAAGGACCCTCGGCGCTGGCCACCGCGCTGCAGATCTGGGCGCAACAGGTGATCCCCTTCGCGCTGGCCCTCACCTTCGGCCATATCGTCGGCGACGTCCGCCAGGGCCGCGCGCTGCTCGGCGTGATGCTCGGCTACATCCTCATCGCCATGGCGCTGGTCTATGCGGCCGAGGCGGGCGGCAACCCGCTGCACCTGGCCGCCGGCGTCGATCCCGCCCAGGGCAACATGGAAGGCAAGGACCTGCGCTTCGGCATGGCGCTGGCGGCGCTGTTCACCGCCTCCACGACCGGCGCGTCCTGCGGCGCGGTCAACGCGATGCTCGACAGCTTCACGCCGCTCGGCGGCCTGGTGCCGATGGTCCTGATCCAGCTTGGCGAAGTGCTGCCGGGCGGCGTCGGCTCGGGCCTCTACGGCATGCTTGTCTTCGTGCTGCTCGCGGTGTTCGTGGCCGGGCTGATGGTCGGCCGGACGCCGGAATATCTCGGCAAAAAGGTGCAGGCGCGGGAGGTGAAGCTCGCCATGCTCGCCGTGCTGGTGCTGCCGGCCTCGATCCTGGGCTTCACCGCGGTGTCGCTGGTTCTGCCCTCGGCGGTCTCCTCCATCCAGGATGCCGGGCCGCATGGATTGAGCGAGATGCTCTACGCCTTCACCTCGGCCACTGGCAACAACGGCTCGGCCTTCGGCGGGCTGACCGCCGACACGCCCTGGCTGAACACCACGCTCGGCATCGCGATGCTGCTCGGCCGCTTCGCCTATGTCGTTCCCGTGATGGCGATCGCGGGATCGCTCGCCGCGAAGCCGAAGCTCGGAGCCTCCACCGGCACGTTCCCGACGCATGGTCCCCTCTTCGCCGGGCTGCTCGCCGGCGTGATCCTCATCCTGGGCGGGCTGCAGTTCATGCCCGCCCTCGCCCTCGGGCCGCTCGCCGAGCACTTCGTGCTGCTCGCCGGCAAGACCTTCTGAGGTCCCTGATCATGCAAACGACATCCGCCCTGGGCAGGCACGCGCTGCGGCGTGCCGGGACCGATGCCCTCCGCAAGCTCAATCCCCGCCATCTCGTGCGGAACCCGGTGATCTTCGTCACCGAGGTCATCTCCATCCTCGTGACGCTGCTGGCGATCCGCGCCGCCTTTCTCGGCGATGCCTGGAGCTTCCAGGCCGGCATCGCGCTCTGGCTCTGGCTCACCGTGCTGTTCGCGACCTTCGCCGAGGCGGTCGCCGAAGGCCGCGGCCGCGCCCGGGCGGAAAGCCTGCGCCGCGGCCGTGGTGAGGCGAGCGCCAGGGTGCTGCTGCGCGAGGACGACCGCAGCCTGTGGCAGAACCGACCGGCGACGGACCTCCGCGTCGGCGAGTTCGTGCTGGTCGAGGCCGGTGAGCTCATCCCCTCGGACGGGGAGGTCGTCCAGGGCATCGCCAGCGTGAACGAGGCCGCGATCACCGGCGAATCCGCGCCCGTCATCCGCGAGTCCGGCGGCGACCGCAGCGCGGTGACCGGCGGCACGCTGGTCGTCTCCGACTGGATCGTGGTGCGCATCACCGCCGCGGCGGGCGCCACCTTCCTCGACCGCATGATCGCCCTGGTGGAAGGCGCCAGCCGGCAGAAGACGCCGAACGAGATCGCACTCGACATCCTGCTGACCGGCATGACGATCATCTTCCTGATCGCCGTCGCCACGCTGGTCGGGCTGGCGAGCTGGAACGGCCGGCCGCCTTCCGTCGCCGTTCTGGCGGCGCTGCTCGTCACGCTGATTCCGACGACGATCGGCGGCCTGCTCTCGGCCATCGGCATCGCCGGCATGGACCGCCTGGTGCGCTTCAACGTGCTGGCGACCAGCGGCCGTGCGGTGGAGGCGGCGGGCGACGTGGATGTGCTGCTGCTCGACAAGACCGGCACCATCACGCTGGGCAACCGGCAAGCGGCCGCCTTCGTCCCGGCGCCCGGCGTGGGCGAGCACGAACTGGCCGAGGCCGCGATGCTGGCGAGCCTGGCGGATGAGACGCCGGAGGGGCGCTCCATCCTGGCCTTCGCGCGCGACCGCCACGGCGTTCTGGCCGATGGCCCGCCGCCCGGCGCCGTGGCCGTGCCCTTCACGGCGCAGACGCGCATCTCCGGCCTCGACCTGCCGCAGGGGCGCTACCGCAAGGGCGCGGTGGACGCGCTGGCGCGCAGCCTCGGCGTGGCGGTGCCGCCGCCGCTCGCCCAGGCGGTGGATCGCATCGCGCGCGCCGGCGGCACACCGCTGGCGGTGGCCCGGGACGCGACCCTGCTCGGCGCGATCGAGCTGAAGGACATCGTCAAGACCGGCATGCGGGAGCGCTTCGACGCGCTGCGCCGCATGGGCATCCGCACCGTCATGGTGACCGGCGACAACCGCCTGACGGCCGCCGCCATCGCCGCCGAAGCCGGGGTGGACGACTTCATCGCGGAGGCCACGCCGGAGGACAAGCTCACCTATATCCGCCGCGCGCAGGCGGAGGGCCGGCTCGTCGCGATGGCCGGCGACGGCACCAACGACGCGCCGGCGCTGGCGCAGGCCGATGTCGGGCTCGCCATGCAGACCGGCACGCAGGCGGCGCGCGAGGCCGGCAACATGGTTGATCTCGACAGCGATCCCACCAAGCTGATCGAGGTGGTGGAGATCGGCAAGCAGCTGCTGATCACGCGCGGCGCGCTGACCACCTTCTCCATCGCCAATGACGTGGCGAAGTACTTCGCGATCCTGCCGGCCATCTTCGTGGCGAGCTATCCGGAGCTGCAGGTGCTCAACGTCATGCACCTGGCGAGCCCGGAGAGCGCCATCCTGGCCGCGGTCATCTTCAACGCGCTGGTCATCGTGGCGCTGGTGCCGCTGGCGCTGCGCGGCGTGCGCTACGTGCCGGTGGGCGCCGCCGCGCTGCTGCGGCGGAACCTGCTGATCTACGGGCTTGGCGGCGTCGTCGCCCCGTTTCTCGGCATCAAGCTCATCGATCTGATCCTCCAGCTCCTGGGACTCGCCTGAACCATGACCGCCATCCTCCGTCCCGCCGTCGCGATGGTGCTGCTGCTGACGGCGCTGCTCGGCATCGCCATGCCGCTCGCCATGACCGGAATCGCCGGGCTGGTGTTTCCGGACCAGGCCGGTGGCAGCCTCATCCGGCGCGACGGGCGCGTCGTCGGCTCGGCGCTCATCGGCCAGGCCTTCACCGGGCCGCGCTACTTCCATCCGCGCCCCTCGGCGACCGCACCGGAGCCCTACAACGCCGCCGCCGGCGCCGCGTCGCAGCTTGGCCCGACCTCGGCGACGCTGCTCGACAGCGTGCGACAGCGCGTCGCGGCGGCCGGCGGCCCCACGGTGCCGGCCGATGCCGCCACCGCGTCCGGCTCCGGCCTCGATCCGCATATCAGCCCGGAGAATGCCGCGCGGCAGATCGCCCGCGTCGCGCAGGCGCGTGGCCTGCCGGAGGACAGGCTGGCGGCCCTGGTGGCGCAGCACATCGAGGGCCGGGAACTCGGTCTGCTGGGGGAGCCGCGCGTGAATGTGCTGCGCCTCAACCTGGCGCTCGACGCGCTGGCCGGGACGTGATGCTATTCCCCGCCCATGCCGAGCGAGCCCGCCCGCCCTGATCCCGACGCGCTGCTCGCCCTGGCGCGAAAGGCGGAAGGCGGGCGCCTCAAGGTCTTTCTGGGTGCCGCGCCCGGTGTCGGCAAGACCATGGAGATGCTGGCCGAGGCGCGGCGCAGGCGGGCGGGCGGCGCGGATGTGCTGATCGGCCTCGTCGAGGCCCATGGACGTGCCGAGACCCAGGCCGCGATCGGCGAACTGCCTCTGCTGCCGCGCGCGCGCATCGCCTATCGTGGCCAGATGCTGGAGGAGTTCGACCTCGATGCCGCGCTGGCGCGGCGGCCGCAGATCCTGCTGCTGGACGAGCTGGCGCACAGCAACGCACCGGGCAGCCGCCATCCGAAGCGCTGGCAGGATGTCGAGGAGCTTCGCGCGGCGGGGATCGAGGTCTGGACCACGGTGAACGTCCAGCACCTGGAAAGCCTCTCGGAGGCGGTGGCGCGCATCACCGGCGTGCGCATCGCCGAGACGGTGCCGGACCGCGTCCTGGCCGAGGCCGATGCCATCGAGCTGATCGACATCCCGCCCGCCGAGCTGATCGAGCGCATGCGCCAGGGCCGCATCTACCGGCCCGACCAGGCCGACCGCGCGCTGAAGGGCTTCTTCCGCGAGGGCAATCTGGCCGCCTTGCGCGAGATGGCGCTGCGCCGCACGGCGGAGCGCGTCGATGCCGATGTCACCGGCTACATGCGGGCCAATGCCATCCCGGGTCCCTGGCCGGCGGGCGAGCGCGTCCTGGCGCTGGTCGGCGCCGATCCCGCCTCCGAGACGGTCGTGCGCGAGGCCCGGCGCATCGCCGACGCGCTGAAGGCGCCGCTGCTCGCGCTGCATGTCGAACGCCCCGCCGCCCCCGGTGCCGGCGATCCCGGCGCGATGCTGCGGCTGGCCGAGGAACTCGGCGCGACGGCGGAGACGGTGATCGCCGCGGATGTGCCGGCCGCCATCCTGCGCGAGGCACGGGCGCGCAACGTGACGCATCTGGTGATCGGCCGCGGCCGGCCCCCCTTCTGGCGCCTGGCCACGGGGCGCACCCTCTCCGGCCTCCTGCTGCGTCGGGCCGGGGATTTCACGCTGCACCTTGTGCCCACGCCCGCCGGGCCGCCGCGCCGCGTGGCGCCCGATCCGCGCGCCGTGCCCCCCTGGCTGGCCTGGGCGGCGGCCCCGCTGCTGGTGGCGCTGGCCACCGGCGTCGGGCTCGCGCTCGATCCCGAGGTGCCGGAGGCCGCGCTCGGCATGGTCTACCTTGTGCCGATCGTCGCGGCCGCGGTCGGCTTCGGTCCCGTCCAGGGCGGCGTGGCCGCGGTGCTGGCCTTCCTGTGCTGGAACTTCCTGTTCCTGCCGCCGCGCCACACCTTCGCCATCGCCGGCCCGCAGGATGTCCTCGGCGTCATCGTCTTCGCGCTGGTCGCGCTGCTGCTGGCGGGGACGACCGGCCGGCTCGGCCGCTCGGTCCGCGCGGCGCGGGCGCGCATGCTGGGGCTGCGCCGGCTCGTGGAGTTCAGCCGCCGCCTCGGTGTCCCGGGCGACAGGGCCGACATCGTGCAGGCGATCGCCGAGGAAGCCTCGCGCATCGCCGGCGCGCCGTCCTGCGTCCTGCTGCTGCTGCCGCCGCTGCCCGGCGAGACCGCACCGGAGCCCGTGCTGCGCGCCGCCGTGCCGCTGGATGCCGAGCCGGACGAGGCGGCGATGGCCGCGGCGCGCTGGGCGGTGGCGAACCGCCGCGCGGCCGGTCGCGGCACCGACACGCTGCCATCGGTCGCGTGGCAGTTCCGCCCCATGCGCACGGCGCGCGGGTTGGCGGGGCTCGTCGGGCTGCGCGCGTCACAGGGCGGGCCGCTGGAGGCGGAGGCCGACCGGGCGCTGGATGCGCTGCTCGACCAGGCTGGCGTGGCGCTGGAGCGCGCCGAGCTGATGGAGGAGCGCGCGCGCGGCGAGGCGCGCGCGGAGACCGAGTCGCTGCGCAGCGCGCTGCTGACCTCGCTCGGCCATGACCTGAGGACGCCGCTGACCTCGATTCGCGGCGCGATCGCCACGCTGCGGACCGCCGGCCCCGTGCTGTCCGACGCGACACGCGCCGATCTGCTCGCCACGGCGGAGGAGGAAGCGGCACGCCTCTCGCGCTGGATCGCCAACATCCTCGACATGGTCAGGATCGAGCACGGCCAGATCGAGCCGCGCAGGGAGCCGGTCGATCTTGTCGAGGCGGTGGAGACGGCGGTCGCGCGGGCCATCCAGGCGCGGGGCAGGCCCATCGCCATCGAGGCGGAATCGCGGCCCGAGGCACCGCGGCTCGATCCGGTGCTGCTCGATCAGGCCCTGGCCAATCTGCTCGACAACGCGCTGAAGTTCTCCCCCGCGGGGAGCCGGGTCGCCGTGCAGGTCCGTCGCGAGGGCGCGGAGGCCGTCATCGCCGTGGAGGATGACGGGCCCGGCATCGATGCCGGCGATCTCTACCGCATCTTCGATCCGTTCTTCCGCGCGACGCGCACCGATCGCGTGGCGGCGGGCAGCGGGCTGGGCCTGGCGATCTGCCGCGGCCTGGTGCGGGCGATGGGTGGGCGCATCGCGGCGGAGAGCCCGGTCGCGGAGGCGCGCGGCACGCGCATCGTCATCCGGTTTCCCGCGACATGACGGAACCTTCGATCCTCGTCGTCGATGACGAACCGCAGATCCATCGCTTCCTCGCCGCCGCGCTGGAGGCGGCGGGCTACCGGCCGCTGCGCGCCGGGACCGTGGCCGAGGGCATGCGCATGGCCGCCGAGCGCGCGCCGGCGCTGGTGCTGCTGGACCTCGGCCTGCCGGATGGCGACGGGAAGGCGATGATCCCCCGGCTGCGCGCCTTCACGGAGGCGCCGATCCTCATTCTCTCGGCCCGCGATCACGAGGCGGAGAAGGTCGCCGCGCTGGATGCCGGGGCGGACGACTATATCGAGAAGCCCTTCGCGCTGGCCGAGCTGCTCGCCCGCATCCGTTCCGCGCTGCGCCGCGCCGGCCAGCGCGCGCCGGAGGCCCAGGCCACGCCGCGGCGGTTCGGCGGGCTGGAGGTCGATCTGGCGCATCGCCTCGCCCGCCTCGACGGCGGCGAGCCCCTGCATCTCACGCCCCGTGAATGGGATCTGCTCGCCGCCCTGGTGCGTGGCGGCGAGGGCCGCGTCCTGACGCACCGGCAGCTGCTCTCCTCGGTCTGGGGCCCGGCGCAGGCCGGGGAGGCGCAGTACCTCCGCGTCTATGTCGGCCATCTGCGGCAGAAGCTCGGACCCTGGGGGAAGCTGATCCGCACCGAGCCGGGCGTGGGGTATCGCTTCGGAGAGCCGCCGTGATCCCCCAGATCAGAAGGAGCCGATCAGGCTCCCCAGCAGGATCACGACCACCAGCGCCACCAGGGCGCTGACGACGCTGGACATGAAGATATCCAGGTAGCTGTTCCGGTGATCGGAGCCGCAGACCGCGAGAAGCGTGACCACCGCGCCGTTGTGCGGCAGGGCATCCAGCGTGCCGGCGCCGATCACCGCGACGCGGTGCAGCAGGCCGGGATCGATCCCCTGCTCCGCGGCGATCCGGAGATAGGTCGGGCCCAGCGTGTCGAGCGCGATGGTCAGCCCGCCCGAGGCCGATCCCGTCAGCGCCGCCAGCACGTTCGTCGCCACCGCCAGGGAGACCAGAGGCCCGCCGCCGATGCCGAGCACCTGGTCGCGCACCATCCCGAAGGCCGGCAGGGAGGCCACCACCGCGCCGAAGCCGACCAGGCTGCCGACGCCCAGCACCGGCAGGACGGCGGAGTTCGCGCCCGCATCCAGCGTGGCGCGCAGGGAGGGCAGGTTGGCGCGGTTCAGCAGCACCACGGCCAGGCAGGCCGCGAAGAGCGCCAGGGCCACCGACCAGACGCCCGCGACCGCGCCGATCGTGGTGCCGCCCCAGCGCGGATCGGCCAGGAAGCCGGTATCCATGCGCGGCAGGACGACCGCCGTCATCAGCAGGTTGACCATCAGCACCACGCCGATCGGGGCCAGGGCGGTCCAGAAGCCCGGTTCGCTCCGGCCGTGCTCGCCATGGCGCATTTCGGCCGGATCGAATTCCGTGGAGATCGCGCCATGCTCGCGAACCACGGAATCGTCGAGGGCCCGCTCCGTGGCCTCCCGCCCGTCCGGATCGGACAGGCTGTAGCCTTCCCCGGCCTTGCGCGCCTGCTTCTCGCGATAGTCCAGCCACCAGAGGCCGAGGGCCGCCATGACGAGCGCGGCGATGAGGCCGAGCCCGGGCGCCGCCCAGGGCGATGTGCCGAAGAAGGGCATCGGGATGGCGTTCTGGATGGCCGGCGTTCCCGGCAGCGCCGACATGGTGAAGGTCGAGGCGCCGAGCATGATCGTCCCCGGCATGAGCCGGTGCGGGATATCGGCCGCGCGGAACATCGCGTGCGCCATCGGGGCGAGCACGAAGAAGGCGACGAAAAGGCTGACGCCGCCATAGGTGACGAGCGCGCCGGCCAGCACCACGGACAGGATGGCCCGCTTCCTGCCGAGCCGGGCGGTCATGCCGTTGGCGATGGCGGTGACCGACCCGCTGTCGTCCATCAGCTTGCCGAAGACCCCGCCCAGCAGGAAGAGCGGGAAGAACTGCGCGATGAAGCCCGCCGCGCCGCCCATGAAGGTCTGGGTCCAGTGGGCGAGCAGCGGCTCGCCGGCGAAGCCCGCCGCCACCAGGGCGGCGGCGGGCGCGAGGAGGAGCACGCTCCAGCCGCGGAAGGCCAGCCCCATGAGAAGGGCCAATCCCAGGAGGATGCCGAGAAGGCCCATGGGATCAGACACCCTCCAGCAGCTTGTTCAGGTTGACCGAGGAGCGGCGGCCGATGGCCTCGCCATTCTCGGCCAGGAAGCGTTCCGCCGTCCGCCGCCCCTCGTCGCGCAGGAAGGTGAGGAAAGCCCATTCCGCGTTCAGCTTGGAGGAATAGCCGAGATCGATCATCACGGGGCTGGAGAGGAGATGCACGCGGAAGCTGGCCCAGCGCGCCCCCTCCACCCTGCTGCTGTCCAGCTTCGCGCCGCTCTCCGCGACGACCTGCTGCAGCAGGGCGATCATGCGGAGTTCCTTGATGATCGTGGCGTTGAAGGAGATCTCGTTCAGCCGGTTCTGGATCTCGGTGGCGGAGCGGGGCACGCCGGGTCGTTCCACCGGGTTGATGGCCACCAGCAGGAGATCGTCGGCCGAACCGCCATCGCGGACGAGCGGGGTGATGGTGGGGTTGCCGGCATAGCCGCCGTCCCAGTAGGCCTCGCCCTCGATCTCCACCGCCTGGAAGAGCGTGGGCAGGCAGGCCGAGGCCATCAGCGCCTCGGGCGTGACCTCGGCGTTGCGGAACACCCGGCCCCGTCCGGTGCGCACATTGGTCGCGGTGACGTAGAGGCGCTGCTCCGCCAACGCCAGGCGATCGAAGTCGATGGTCTCGGCGAGCACCGCGCTCAGCGGATTGCCGCCGACCATGTGGATGTCGTAGGGCGAGACCAGCCGGGCCATCATGTCCATCGCCAGGAAGGCCGGCGAACTGTCCAGCGACCAGCGGCCCAGCAGGATGTCGAGCGGGCCGCGCTTGAAGGGACTCAGCAGCGCCGCCCGTGCCACGGCGCTCCAGAAGCGCTCCAGCGCGGCCCTGGCGCCGTCGCGCCCGCCCTGATGGTAGCCCGCCACCAGGGCGGTGGCGTTCATGGCCCCGGCTGAGGTGCCGCTGATCGCATCGATCTCCAGCCAGGATTCCTCCAGCAGCCGGTCCAGCACGCCCCAGGTGAAGGCCCCGTGCGAGCCACCGCCCTGCAGGCCGAGATCGACGGCGACAGGATCGCGCGGGCGGGCTTCCGGCGCGGCGTCCTCGGACCGCCGCGCCGTCCGGCTCCGGGAGGGACCCTGCGTGCTGGATGTCTCGCTCATACTGGCTCCATGCTTCCTGTTGTGGAGGCGGGCCGTGCGGCCGGGGCCGGATCAGCCCGGCCGCGCCCTGCCCCGCCCCGCCCCTCGAGGCACGTCACGTACAGCACCGGCAGGAAGATCAACGTGAGGATCGTGGCGCCGAGGAGACCGCCCATGATGGCGAAGGCCATCGGCCCCCAGAACACCGTGGGCGTGATCGGGATCATGCCGAGCACCGTGGAGATGGCGGTCAGCATGATCGGCCGGAAGCGGGAGGTGCTGGCCTCCAGCGCCGCCTCGGCGACGCCGCGCCCCGCCGCGCGCTCGGCCTCGATCTGCGTCACCAGGATCACCGCGTTCTTGGCGATCATGCCCATCAGCGACAGCACGCCCAGGATGGCCACGAAGCCGAGCGGGCTGCCGGAGAGCAACAGGGCCGCCACCACGCCGATCAGGCCCAGCGGCACCACGCTCAGCACGATGAAGAGCCGCGAGAAGCTCCTCAGGTGGAAGATCAGCACGGTGAGCATGATGAACAGCATCAGCGGCACGACCGCCTTCACCGAGGCCAGGGAGTCGGCGCTTTCCTCGACGATGCCGCCCGTCTCGATCCGGTATCCGGGCGGCAGCGCCGCCGCCGCCGCGGCGATCCCCGGCGCCAGGTCGTCCACCACGTCGTTCGGCAGCACGCCGCGCGGCAGATAGGCCTGGACCGTCAGCGTCGGGATGCGGTTCCGGCGCGTGATGATCGGATACTCCTGCTCGTAGTCGAAGGTGGCGAACTGGCTGAGCGACACCGTCCGGCCGCCGGGGATCGGAACCTGCAACGTCCGCAGGGCCTCGACCGACATCCGTTCGGCCTCGACCGCCCGCACCACCACATTGATCAGGTAGATGCCGTCACGCATCTGCGTCACCGTGGTGCCGGAGATCGCCGCGTTCAGGGCGCTGGCCACCGCCGCCGAGCTCAACCCGAGGCGCCGGGCCTCGTCCTGGTCCACCCGGACACGAAGCTGGCGGGCGGGCTCCATCCAGTCGAAGCTGGTGCCACGCGTGGAGGGATGCGCGGCCACCACCTTGGCCAGGTTCATCGCCAGATCGCGTACCTTGTCCGGATCGTCGCCGGAGACGCGGTACTGGATGGGCCAACCGACCGGCGGGCCCAGTTCCAGCGGATAGACCCGGCCGACCACTTCGGGGAACTGCTCCAGCAGCACCTGCTCCAGCCGCGTCTCCAGCCGGTCGCGGGATTGCAGGCCCTTGGTGATCACCACGAGCTGGGCGAAGAAGTTGCTCGGCGGCTGCACGTCCAGCGGCAGGTAGAAGCGGATGGCGCCGCGGCCCACATTGGTGCTCCAGCGCTCGACATCCGGGTCCCGGGCCAGGATCGCCTCCAGCCGCGCCGCCGCCGCGTCGGTTGCATGGATCGAGGCGTTCTGCGGCAGGGTCAGGTCCACCATCAGCTCATAGCGGTCCGAGGACGGGAAGAACTGCTGGCTGACGAAGCGCATGCCGAAGACCGACAGGGCGAAGAGCCCTACCGTCGCGGCGATAGTCACCCAGCGCCAGCGGATCGCCGTGCCGAGGAAGGAGCGGTAGACCCGCACCAGGCGCCCGGGCTCGTTGGAGGTGCCGGGCCTGGGCGGCCGCAGGATCAGCACGCCGAGCAGCGGCGCGAAGATCACCGCCACCAGCCAGGACACCAGCAGGGCGATGGTGACGACCGCGAAGATGGAGAAGGTGTATTCGCCCGCCGAGCTGCGGGCGAAACCGACCGGGACGAAGCCGGCGATGGTCACCAGCGTGCCCGTCAGCATCGAGAAGGCGAGGGCACGGAAGGCGTAGGTGCCGGCGGCCTCCTTGCTGTCGCCGGCCGCGAGCCGGTTCATCATGGCGTCCACGGTGGTCATGGCGTCGTCCACCATGAGGGCGAGCGCGATGATCAGCGCCCCCAGCGAGATGCGCTGCAGGTCGATGCCAACGATCTGCATGATGGGAAAGACGATGGCGAGCGTCAGCGGGATGGCCAGGGCGACGATGGCGCCGGGCCGCACGCCGAGGCTGACGAAGCTCGCCACCAGGATGATCGCGATCGCCTGCCAGAGCGATCCCATGAAGTCGGCGATGGCCAGCGCGACGGTGCGCGGCTGCTCGGCCACCGCGCTCATCTCGATCCCCACCGGCGTGTCGGCCATGACGCGGCGCGCCGCCACGTCGATGTTGTGGCCGAGCTGCAGCACGTCGCCGCCATCGCGCATGGAGATGCCGAGGCCGATCGCCTCCCGCCCGTTCACGCGGAACATCGGCTGGGGCGGATCGGCGTAGCCGCGACGGACCTCCGCGATGTCGCTCAGGCGCAGGATGCGGCTGCCCTGGGCGGCGGGCATCGCGAAGTTCATCGCCCGGATGTCGCCCTCGGATTCGAAGGAGCCGGAGACGCGCAGCAGCAGCCGCTCCTGCCCGCCCTCGATGGTGCCGGTGGGCGAGATCAGGTTCTGCGCCTGCAGCGCGCCGATCAGCGCATTGCGGTCGATGCCCAGCCCCGCCAGCTTCTCCATCGAGAACTCGATGAAGACCCGCTCGTCCTGCGCCCCGATGAGCTCGATCCGGGAGACATCGGGGACCTTCAGCAGCTCCGAGCGCATGTACTCCACATGGTCGCGCAGTTCGCGATGGGTGAAGCCGTCCGCCGTGAAGCCGTAGACGATCCCGAAGGTGTCGCCGAAATCGTCGTTGAAGAAGGGGCCCTGGATGCCGGGCGGGAAGGTGTGGCGGATGTCGCCGATATTCTTGCGGACCTGATACCAGGTGTCCGTGACCTGGGCGTCCGGCGTGCTTCCCAGCAGGTCCACATAGATCAGGCTCTGGCCGGGCTGGGTGAAGCTGCGCAGCCGGTTCAGGTTGGGCGTCTCCTGCAGCCGGCGCTCCAGCCGCTCGGTGACCTGGTTCAGCGTGTCCTCCATGGAGCCGCCGGGCCAGTTGGCCTGGACGATCATGGTGCGGATCGTGAAGACCGGGTCCTCCGCCCGGCCCAGCCGCAGGAAGGAGAGGGTGCCGGCCAGCACCGCGACGATCATCAGGTAGACGACGATGGAGCGGTTGTTCAGCGCCCATTCGGAAAGGTTGAACGGCCTCACCGCGCGGCGCCCCCGGCCGTGCCCGGGGAGGCGGCCTGCGCGGCGCCGAGCACCCGGACCTGCTGGCCCGGCCGGAGGGTCTGCGCCCCCGCCGTCACCACCACCTCGCCGTCCCGCAACCCGCCGGCGATGATGGCGCGCGCGGCATCGTAGCGCACCACCTCGACGGGGCGCAGCGACACGGTGGAATCCTGTCCATCCACCACCCAGACCGCCGGACCCTGGTTGGCCCGGGTCAGGGCCGAGGCCGGAACCTCGATGCCGCTCACTCCGCCGATTCGGATGCCGCCATTGACGGTCGAGCCCAGCCGCATGGCCTCCGGCGGGTCGATCAACCCGACGCGCACCCGGAAGGTGCGCGTCACCGGATCGGCCTGCGGCGAGACCTCCCGCACCCGTCCCGTCGTCCGGACCGCGGGGTTGCCGCTCAGGGACACCGTGACCAGCGGGTCGGGCTCCGCCTGCTCCATCAGCCGGGCGGGCACGTCGAACACCGCGTCGCGTCCGCCCTCACGGGCCAGGGTCACGATGCGCTGGCCCGCCGCCACCACCTCGCCCGGCTCGGCGCCACGGGCCGTGACGACACCGTTCGAATCCGCCACGAGGTCGGTATAGGCGAGCGTCGTCTCGGCGATGTTCTCCTGCGCCAGGCTGGCATCCACCTGGGACTGCGTGGCCTGCAGCCGCCGGACCGCGTCGTCGTAACTGGCGCGGGTGGTGAAGCCGCTGCGCAGCAGCTGGTTCTGCCGGTCGTAGTGGTTGCGCGCCTGCACCAGCGCCGCCCGCGCCGCCGCGGTGGCCGCCCGGGCCGCGCGCAGATTGTCGCGCGGCGTGCTGTCCTCCAGCCGCGCGATGACCTGGCCGGCGCGGACCTGATCGCCGACGTTCACGCCGCGCTCGATCATCCGCCCACCGATGCGGAAGGCCAGGCCGACTTCCTCGGCCGCCTCCACCTGTCCGGTCAGCGCCACCGTCTCGCCGCCCGGCTGCGACACCGCGACGCTGGCGCGGACCGGGCGCGGCGGTTCGGGCGGCGGCGGCTCGGCCGGGCCGCAGGCGGGAAGAGCCAGGAGGCCGGTGAGCACCACACCCCGCAGCACCAGTCTCGTCAGGATGGCGGGTCCAAGTGCTTGCGGCATCCCGAGGCACCTCCGTTGCAAATGCCACAAGGGCACAGCGATTCCGTCGGCCGGCACCGGCCGGGCCGGCCGCTCCTCCAAGGGAACAGGCGCCGGCACGCTCCGGAGCCGGCGATGCGACGCCGCGATTCCATCGGCTGCGGAAGCTTAGCCACAGGAGTTCGAGGTGTGAACAATTCGAAATCAGAATAACCTGAATAAGATGTGTTGGCGTTGCTCTTTCGTGAAACAAACCTGAATGCATCGTCCCGATGGACGTGGACATGCGCAAGGTGCAGATTCCACCCGCCTGGCAGGCGCCGCCTCTGTTCCCCTGCGTCTCCGGTGAGGCGCCCCTCCGCTCAGCGGGGGATCAGCGCCCCGGCCGCGCGGTCGGCGGCCTGCTCGCTCGCCAGGAGGCCGGCGGCGACGCCCGCCCGGTCCTCGGCGCTCCGGTTCTGGCTCATCTTCCGCTTGCCCTCCAGCCGCACGATCGGCAGCCGCAGGCCGACGATCCCCCGGAGCTGGGCGCGGATGAAGGCGCCCGGCGCGTCGCTGACGGCCCAGGGCTCGGCCCGGCCTGCCTCCCGCTGCTCCGTCAGGCGGGTGACGACCTCGAGCAGGCGCTCCGCATCCTCGAAGAACTCGGCCGGGCCATAGGCATGGACGGCGACGTAGTTCCAGGTCGGCACGACCTTCCCATGCTCCCGCTTGGAGGCATACCAGGACGGGCTGACATAGGCGTCCGGCCCCATGAACACCGCCATCGCCTCCCCCGCCGGCGGCAGCTTCCACTGCGGGTTCGCCCGCGCCAGATGGCCGTAGAGCGTGCCGTGAGGGCCTTCCCCTGGCACCAGGAACAGCGGCAGCGGCGTGGCGGCCAGGCCCTCGGAGGTGGCGGTCACGAGGGTCGCCAGGCGGGCTTCCCGGATCGTTCCATGCAGGGCGGCGAGATCATCCTCGCGGAAGGCGGGCGGGACATACATGCTGCGGGACCTCCAACGGGCTGGACGATGCCCGGTTTCCGGCCCGGAAGGAACATCCAGTTCCCGGGCTCCGCGAAAGGCCGGTTTCCGGAGATCCCGCCAGATCCGCGACAGCAACGGGACCGGATCGCCGCCTCCGGCGCGGGCGTGCCGGAGGCGGCGCCGTCAAGGCGTGATGAGGATCGCCCCCTCGGCACGGCGCTCCTCCGCCGCGCGATGCACGTCCACGATCCGGTCGAGCGGGAAGCGTTGGCCGACATCCACCTTCACGTGCCCCTTCACGATCGCGTCGAAGAGATCGGCCGCATGCGCCCGCAAGGCCCCCTCCTCGGCATTGTGCGGGAAGACCGAGGGGCGTGTCAGGTACAGCCCGCCCTTCTGGCCCAGCAGTTCCGGATCGATGGCGGGCGCCGGCCCCGAGGCGTTGCCGTAGCTAACCACCAGCCCGAAGGGCGCGGCGCAGTCCAGCGACTTCAGCAGCGTGTCCTGGCCCACCGCGTCATAGACGACGCGCGCCTTCCGGCCGCCCGTCGCCACCAGGAAGGCTCGCGGCCAGTCCGGGTCGTTCAGGTCGATCACCGCCGCGCAGCCGGCCGCCAGGGCGGCCGGCGTCTTGTGCGGCGATCCAGTCGTGCCGATGACGGTCGCGCCCAGGGCAGTCGCCCAACGGGTCAGGATCTGGCCGACGCCGCCCGCCGCCGAATGCACCAGCAGCAGGTCACCCGGCGCGACGGCGTGGGTGGCGCGGAGCAGGTACTGCGCCGTCATCCCCTTGAAGAGCAGCGTGGCCGCCGCCTCGTCCCCCACTGCCTCCGGCAACTTCACGAGCTTCGCCGCCGGGACGTTCCGGCGATCGGCATAGGCGCCGACCCCGGCGTTCATGTAGGCGACCCGGTCGCCCGGCCCGATCCCGGACACGCCGGGGCCGACCGCCTCGACAACGCCGGCCGCCTCGAAGCCCAGGCCCGTCGGCAGGGGGAGTTTACGGATGCCTCTGCGCTGATAGATGTCGATGAAGTTGAAGCCGATGGCGCTGTGCCTCAGCCGCGCCTCGCCCGCCGCCGGGGGGGCCAGATCCTCCTCGACGATCGTCATGACCTCGGGCGGTCCGAACGCCCTGATTTCGACGCGACGACATCTCACCATCTCCGCCTCCCGGCCCGAGGCCATGCAGGGCCTCCTGTTGTCCTGGCCGCGCAGGGTAGGCTATGCGACAAGGGAGATAATGTGGCCGGTACGCAAATCATTCGTGCAGATCCCGCAGGAATTGCTCGAGCCCGGACGGCTCGAGGAGCTGGCCGCCTTCGTCGCCGTCGCCGAGGCCGGAAGCTTCACCGCGGCGGCCGGCCTGCTGGCCCGCGACGCCTCCGTCCTCTCCCGCCGGGTCAGCCAGCTTGAGCGGCGGCTCGGGGTCCGGCTGCTCTCCAGGACCACGCGGCGCGTCAGCCTGACCGAGGCCGGGGCGACCTATTGCCGCCGTGTGCAGAGCCTGCTCGACGAGATGGCCGACGCCAACCGGGAGGCCAGCGACCACGCCGCGAGCCCGCGGGGCACCGTCCGCGTCGCGCTGCCGGTGACCTTCGGGCAGCACTGGATCGCCCCGCTGCTTCCGGGCTTCCTGAGGCGGCATCCGCAGATCCGCATCGAGGCCCGCTTCTCCAACCACCTGGTCGACATCATCGCCGAGGGCTTCGACGTGGCAATCCGCGTCGTCGCCACGCCGCAGCGCGACAGTTCCCTGACCGTGCGGCACCTGGCCTCCTACCGGACCATCCTCGTCGCGGCACCGGATTATCTCGCCGGCCGTGGCGCGCCGCGGGTACCGGCCGAGCTGGTCCGTCATGCCTGCCTCGGTTTCACCGGCCACGCCGCATGGCCCGACTGGGTGCTGGTGAAGGACCGGCGGCGGCAGACCGTGCGTCCGCCCTACAGCCTCACGGCGGACTATTCCGAGGCCCTTCTGACAGCGGCCATCGGGGGCGCCGGCATCGCCTTCATCGCCAGTTGGCTGGCGGGGCCGGCGCTGAAGGCCGGCCAGCTGGTGGAGGTCCTGCCGGGCTGGAGCGGCCCCGAGGGCGGCGGTGTCCACGCCGTCCTGCCGCCCGGCCGCATGGTGCCGGCCAAGACGCGCCTGTTCGTGGAGGAGGTGGCGCGCGCCATCCGGCTGAGCTGGACGGGCTGACGCGGTGGCCGGGAAGGGCCCCACCTCGCCCCTGGCGCCGGCCGTCGCATGGCGGCACCATGCCCTCCGCGACGGCGGCCATGACGAGCCGCGCGCCCGGGGAGGTTTCACGATGCGTATCGGCACACGTCCTTTCGGACCGGAGAGCCTGCCGGTCTCCCGCCTGGGCTTCGGCTGCGGCGGCGTCGGCGGCCTCATGGTGCGCGGCGCCGCGGCCGACCGGGAACGCGCCGTCGCCCGGGCGCTCGAGGCCGGCATCACCTATTTCGACACCGCCGTGCAATACGGCGACGGCGCCTCGGAGGAGAACCTCGGCGCCGCCCTGCACCGGCTGAAGGCGGGGTCGGCGCTGGTCGGCACCAAGGTCCGCCTGCGCTCGGCGGAGTTCGGCGCCATCGGCAGCGCCGTCGCCGCCTCCCTCGAGGGCAGCCTCAGGCGGCTGCGGCGCGACCATGCGGACATCTTCTACCTGCACAACGAGATCACCCTGGAAGGCGGCGGGGAGAATCTGAGCGTGCGCCAGGTGCTGGAGGAGGTCGTGCCGGCCTTCCGCGCGCTCCAGGAGGCGGGCAGGATCCGGGTGCCGGCGATGACCGCCGTCGGCGAGACCGCCGCCCTGCACCAGGTGATCGACGCCGGCTTCTTCGGCGGCGCCCAGGTGATCTACAACATGCTGAACCCCTCGGCCGGCCACGCGCTTCCGGCCGGCTATCCGGCGCAGGATTACGGGCGGCTGCTCGACCGCATGCGGGCGCGGCGGATGGGTGCCGTCGGCATCCGCGTCCTGGCGGGTGGGGCGCTGAGCGGGTCCGCCGCGCGCCATCCGGTCGCCAGCCCGGCGCCCGCGCCGATGGGCTCCGGCGAATCCTACGAGGCCGATCTCGCCCGGGCTGCGGAGTTGATGCCCCTGGTCACCGAGGGCTTCGCCGCCTCCCTGCCGGAGGCCGCCATCCGCTTCGCCGTGGCCCAGCCCGGGCTGGAGACCATCCTGGTCGGCATGGCCAGCCTGGAGGAATTCGAGGGAGCCCTCGCCGCCGTGCTGAAGGGACCGCTTCCGGAGGGGGCCCTGCGCCGCGTGGCCGACATCTCCGCCGGCTTCGCGCGGGCGCCGGGCTGAGTCGCGGGCGGCGGGCACCGGCACGGCCGGCGGACCCCCGGCGCGGGCCGGGGGCATTGGCGGCCGGTCGTCAGCCGGCCCTCAGGCCACGGCCAGCATGACATTGAGCCGGAACTTCGCCGCCACGGTGGGCGGCATGATGAGGCGGCCATGGTAGGTGCCGTGGCGCAGATCCTCGGGCAGCAGCATGGCAAAGCCGTCCCGCCAGCTCATGCGGTCCGCGGGCTCCGGCCAGTCCTGGCCGCGCCAGAGGAGGGGGCGCAGGCCATCCCCGTCCTCGATCCAGTGCCAGTCGCTCCGCTCCGGAGAGTCAGGCCATCCGTTCCACAATGCAACCATTGCGCTATCCTACTGCCAATCCCCTCACCATGAAGGGCAATTTTCAGCCTCGGCCACATCACAAAGCCTGAGCTCGTCATTGAGCCTCCCGAGCGCGGAGCGAAGAAATCACCCGCCCGGCCGTCCGCAGGGAATACAATGCCGTCCATGCCCCGGGACAGGCGAAAGGACATGGCCTGCGTGATGCACTGCCTTGAGGAAAGCCGACTTGACAGCCCGCCGCCGCGCCAGGGCACCGCCGGTCCGTGAGGGCGCCTCGCGCGGGGCTTCTGATGCTGCTGTCCCTTCTCGCCTATGATGCCGCCACCATCGTCCCCGCCGTCGGTGGACTCTATGTCGTCAAGCGGAAGCTGCACTACGACACGGTGCCGGGCGTGGACATGCTGCCGGACGAGACCATCCGCGCCCTGGCCCTGCGGGCGCGCCGCCTGCTGGGGAAGATCGCCGCCTGAGGGCCCTTCCCGCCTTCACGTCAGCGTTACCTGACGCCACAACCCGAAATGGCCAAAGTCGCTGATGACACACCCCTGGCCATCGGCATGGAGCGCAGAATGTCCCGCACCGAATCCCGCACCATGTTCGACCGCCCTTATGAACGACCGGCGACGAACCCGCTCCTGCGTGGCCTGGCCACCCTGGCGCGCGCCCTCGCCGGCTTCGCCCTGACCTTCATCGAGCTGCTCGCGGAGTTCCTGGCGCCGCTGCTGCTGCTGGCCGGCGGCATCTGGTGGCTGGCGCTCCAGCTGGCGGGAGGCCTGACCCTGGAGCCGGAGCTGCAGCAGTATCTGCAGTACCTGCCACGCCAGTTGCAGATCGGCGGCGAATGGCTGACGCCGGGCGGGCTGATCCGCCAGGGCCTGCTGCTGATGGCCGTGGTCGCCGCCTGCCGCACGCTCAACCGCCTCATCGGGCGAGAACTCTGACCCGGCCGCCGCTTGATCCCGCAACCCTGCTGGACGAACCTTGTTACCAGCGATCCATAAAGGAGAGTCGCATGAGCGGCGAGGATCAGGAAGCCCGCATCCGACAACGGGCCTATGAGCTTTGGGAGGCAGCCGGACGTCCCGAGGGCCAGGCCGACTCCTTCTGGTATCAGGCCAGCACCGAGGTCACGGGCCAGGCGCGGGCCCTCTCGGACGAGCTGGACCAGCAACTGGCGGACACCTTCCCGGCCAGCGACCCGCCTTCCGTGACCATGCCGGGCGAGCGCGAGGACAAGCCGAAGGCCCCGGAAGACGAACCCCTCCCCGCGCGCTCCGCCACGCTCGAGGAGCTTCCCGACAAGAAGTCCGGCGCGAAGGCGGCGCCGAAGAAGGCGCGCAAGCGCAAGTCGGAATGACTCCCGCCCACTGTGACCCGCGGTGGCGCTCCGCCCCAATTTCGCCACCGTCAGCCGGACAGTGATGGAAAGCCCGGCCGCCCCCGCCCCCGTGGAAGCGGGAAGGGCGCGGCTGGGGCCGGACGTTCGTCGCAACCGCAAGGATGACACGATATGCGGACTATGCTCACGGCCATGGCCCTGATCGGCGCCTCGGCGCTGGCGGTGCCGGCCATCGCCCAGACCGCCACCCCCTCCGCCGTCACCGAGGTCCGCACCGTCGCCGACCTCGCCGCCATCTGCGACCCCCCGGCGAACAGCCCGCTGCGGCTGGAAGCCATCGCCTACTGCCAGGGCTATGTGACCGCGGCCGGCCAGTACCATACGGCGCTTCATCCGGCCGGCGGTCGGCGCCCGCCCCTCTTCTGCCTGCCGGACCCGGCGCCGACCGTGGCGCAGACCGGTCTCGGCTTCGCCGCCTGGGCGCGGCAGAACCCGCAGCACGCCGCGGAGCCGGCGCTGGACGGCCTGTTCCGCTGG
The DNA here is from genome assembly GCF_049340465.1 of Pseudoroseomonas sp. WGS1072. NCBI lineage: Bacteria > Pseudomonadati > Pseudomonadota > Alphaproteobacteria > Acetobacterales > Acetobacteraceae > Pseudoroseomonas > Pseudoroseomonas sp. WGS1072. The sequence continues at coordinate 1,266,775 of NZ_JBMPSU010000001.1, forward strand.
GCCCAGGCCACCTATCCCTGCCCGACACCGGCGCGCCCGGCGCGCGGCGCGGCCCGCTGAGACGAGGAGGAACGCCATCATGATCCGACCCCTGCGCCTCGCCCTGCCACTGGCCGCCATCCTCTCGCTCGGCGCCTGCGCCGACATGAACCCGTCCACCCGCAACGTCGTCGGCGGCACGGCCGGCGGCGCCGCGCTGGGCGGCGTCATCGGCTCCTTCAGCGGCAATGCCGGCTGGGGCGCGCTGCTCGGTGCCGGTGCCGGTGCCGGTGCCGGCTACCTGTACGACCAGTCGCAGCAGCGCTCCTACCGCGACGGCTACCGCGACGGGCGCTCGCGCCGCTAGAGCAGATCCCGATCAGGTGGAATTGCCTGATCGGGTGAAGACGCTGGCAAAAACAAATGCTGCCGGCCACCGCCAGGACCTTGCGCCTGGCCCGTCCGCCCCGGGAAGCACGCCTTCCCGGGGTTTTTCATGCCCGGCATACGCCAAAACGCGACTTCTCGTGAAATCTCTGGAAATCGTGTGATTTTTTGATCTTCCTTGTCGCGCGCCCAGAGCCTAGAAGGGCGCCGATCACGGATGCCATCATAATTTCACAGAGAGGCCGGGATGATCGCCAACAGCTACACGGTCTGCGTCGTCGGGCTCGGCTCGATGGGCATGGGGGCCGCGCAATCCTGCCTGCGCGCCGGCCTTCGCACCTATGGCGCCGATCTCAATCCCGCGGCCCGTGCGGCCCTGACCGAGGGCGGCGCGGCGGGGGCCGGTGAGAACGCCCTGGCCTTCGCGGAGGAGCTTGACGCCGTGCTCCTGCTGGTGGTCAACGCCGCCCAGTGCAAGGCCGTGCTCTTCGGCGAGGACGGCCTGGCCGCGCGGCTCCGCCCCGGCACCGGCGTCATGGTCTCGGCCACCATCTCCGCCGCCGACGCGAAGGAGATCGCCGCCGGGCTCGAGGCGCGCGGCCTGCTGCCGCTCGACGCGCCCGTCTCGGGCGGCGCCGCCAGGGCCGCCGCCGGCGAGATGACGGTCATGGCCTCGGGCTCCCGCGCCGCGTTCGACCGGCTGCGCCCGGTGCTCGATGCGGTGGCGGGCAAGGTCTACGAGATCGGCGAGGAGATCGGCCTCGGCGCCACGGTCAAGATCGTGCATCAGCTCCTCGCCGGCGTGCATATCGCCGCCGGGGCGGAGGCCATGGCGCTGGCCGCCCGCGCCGGCATCCCGCTCAGCACCATGTACGAGGTGGTCACCAACGCCGCCGGCAACAGCTGGATGTTCGAGAACCGCATGAAGCATGTGGTGGATGGCGATTACACGCCGAAATCGGCGGTCGACATCTTCGTCAAGGATCTCCGGCTGGTGACCGAGACGGCGCTGTCGCTGAACTTCCCGCTGCCGCTGGCCAGCACCGCCTACACCATGTTCGCCAACGCCTCGAACGCGGGCTTCGGCAAGGAGGACGACGCGGCGGTGATCAAGACCTTCGCCGGCATCGCCCTGCCCGGCAGGAAGGGGGAATGACCATGCGCCTCGGCGTCATCGCGGACGACTTCACCGGCGCCACCGACATCGCCGGCTTCCTGGTCGCCAACGGCCTGCGCACCGTGCAGCTCAACGACGTGCCGGCGGCCGACCTCCAGGTGGAGGCGGACGCCGTCGTCATCAGCCTCAAGACCCGCTCCTGCCCGGTGGCCGAGGCGGTGGCGCAGAGCCTCGACGCGCTGCGCTGGCTGCAGGCGCGCGATTGCCCGCAGTTCTTCTTCAAGTACTGCTCCACCTTCGACAGCACGCCGCGCGGCAATATCGGCCCGGTGACGGATGCGCTGCTGGATGCCCTGGGCGAGGACTTCACCGTGATCTGCCCGGTGCTGCCCGTGAACGGCCGCACCATCTACCACGGCTATCTCTTCGTGAACGGCATCCCGCTGGCGGAATCCGGCATGCGCCACCACCCGGTGACGCCGATGACCGACAGCAACCTGATGCGGCTGATGGACGCGCAGGCGCGCGGCCGGACCGGCAACGTCCCGCACACCGTGCTCGACCAGGGCCCCGGGGCGATGCGCGCGGCGCTGGAGACGCTGCGGCGGGACGGCTTCCGCTACGCCGTGCTGGACGCGCTGAACGACGCGCATCTCGTCGTCATGGGCGAGGCCGTGGCGGGCATGAGGCTCGTCACCGGTGGCTCGGGCCTGGCCGATGGCATGGCGCGCGCCTGGAGCGACACCGGCGCGGCGGCCACCGCCGCTGAGGCCGGCCGGCCGCGCGGGGCGCGCGCCATCGTGCTCTCCGGCTCGTGTTCGCAGATGACCAATGCCCAGGTCGCCGCCTATCGCGACGCGGCGCCCGCCGTCTTCGTCGAGGCGGAGCGCGCCCTGGCCGATGCCGAGGGCTATGCCGCCGAACTGGCGGACTGGGTGCTGGCGCAGACGCCGGATGGGCCGGCGCCGCTGGTCTATGCCACGGTCGGGCCGGAGCAGCTGCGCGAGATCCAGCAACGCCTGGGTGGCGAGGCGGCGAGCGCCGCCGTCGAGCGCGTCTTCGGCGGCCTGGCGCGGCGGCTCGAGGCGGCGGGCTTCGACCGCTTCATCGTCGCCGGCGGCGAGACCTCGGGGACGGTGACGCAGTCGCTCGGCATCCGGGGCTTCCACATTGGGCCGCAGATCGCCCCCGGCGTGCCCTGGGTGCGCGCCGTGGAGAAGCCGCTCTCGCTGGCCCTGAAGTCGGGCAATTTCGGCCAGGAGCGCTTCTTCTTCGACGCGCAGAACCCGGCCGGCTGACAACAGGAGGACACCGACATGCCGCGCTTCGCCGCCAATCTCTCGATGATGTTCACCGAGGTCCCGTTCCTCGACCGCTTCGCCGCCGCCGCGAAGGCCGGCTTCCAGGCAGTCGAGTTCCTCTTCCCCTACGAGCATCCGCCCGAGGTCGTCGCGGCGAAGCTGCGGGAGGCGGGGCTGACCCAGGCGCTGTTCAACATGCCGCCGGGCGACTGGGCGGCGGGCGAGCGCGGCATGGCCGCCATTCCGGGGCGCGAGCAGGAGTTCCGCGACAATGTCGCGACGGCGCTGCGCTATGCGAAGGCGCTCGGCTGCAGGACGCTGCACGCCATGTCCGGCCTCACCGAGGGGCTGGACCGCGCCGCCTGCGAGGCCACCTTCGTCGAGAACTTCCGCTATGCCGCCGATGCGCTGGCGCCCGAGGGCATCACCCTGCTGGTCGAGCCGATCAACAGCCGCAACATGCCCGGCTACTTCATCGCGCACCAGATGGAGGCGGTGAAGCTCGTCGAGCGCGTGGCGCGGCCGAATGTCGCCGTGCAGCTCGACCTCTACCACGCGCAGATCATGGACGGCGACCTGACCAAGCTCATCGAGAAGATGGCCGGCCGGTTCGCGCATGTGCAGATCGCCTCCGTGCCCGAGCGGCATGAGCCGGACGAGGGCGAGCTGAACTATCCGCATCTCTACGCCGTCCTGGACCGCGCCGGATACACCGGCTGGATCGGCTGCGAGTACAATCCGCGCGGCGAGACCACCGCGGGCCTCGGCTGGTTCCAGCCCTACAAGGCGGGCTGAGCCGGGCCGCATGATCCCCGCCGAGCGGCAGAACCTGATCCTCGCGCGGCTCACCGGCCGCGGGGTGCTCAGCATCGCCGAGCTGACCGGGCTGCTGGGCGTCTCGCACATGACGGTGCGGCGCGATATCCAGCAGCTCGAGCGGGCGGGGCGGGTCATGTCGGTCGCCGGCGGCATCTGCCTGCCGGAGCGGATCTCCTTCGAGCCCTCGCATGCCGTCAAGGCCACCGTGGCGCATGCCGAGAAGGCGGCGATCGGGCGGGTGGCGGCGGCGATGGTGCCCGAGGGCGCGGTGGTCTACCTCGATGCCGGCACGACGACTCTGGAGATCGCGCAGCACATCGCGCCCCGCGACGACATCGCCGTGGTCACGAACGATTTCGTCATCGGCGCGCTGCTGACGCGGGAGTCGCGCTGCCGCCTGTACCATACCGGGGGCCAGGTGGAGCGGGAGAACCAGTCCTGCGTCGGCGAGCCGGCGGCGGAGGCGATCCGCCGCTTCAACTTCGACATCGCCTTCATCTCCACCTCCTCCTTCGGGCTGCGCGGCGTCTCCACGCCGTCCGAGAACAAGGTGGCGGTGAAGCGCGCCATCGCGCAGAGCGCGACGCGCAGCATCCTCGTCACCGACAGCAGCAAGTACGGCCTCGTCGGCACCTTCAACGCCGTGCCGCTGGAGGCGCTCTCCGCGATCGTCACCGATGCCGGCCTGCCGGAGAGCGTGCGCGCCGAGATCGGCAAGCGGGGCATCGCGCTGCACATCGCCGCGCCGGCGCCGGACCAACAGGGAGTTTCACCCGCATGAAGATCATCGTCACCGGCGGCGCCGGTTTCCTCGGCAGCCGGGTCATCCGCGCGCTGCTGTCGGATGGCGCGGCGCGCGGCGTTCCGGCCTTCGACAGCATCGTCTCCGTGGACCTCGCGCCCTGTCCGGTCGAGGATGCGCGCGTCCGCTCCGTCACCGGCGACATCGCCGATCCCGCTTTCATCCGCTCGCTGGTCGACGCCGAGACCGTCGGCATCTATCATCTCGCGGCGGTGCTGAGCGGGCAGTCGGAAGAGGATTTCGACCTCAGCCTGCGCGTCAACGTGGACGGCACGCGCGCCCTGCTGGAGGCCGCGCGCGCCACCGGGCGGCGCCCGCGCTTCGTCTTCGCCAGCTCGCTCGCCGTCTTCGGCGGCGCCATGCCGGAGGTGGTGCCGGAGACCATGGCGCTGATGCCCGCCTCCTCCTACGGCGCGCAGAAGGCGATCGGCGAGATCCTGGTCAACGACTATTCCCGCAAGGGCTTCGTCGATGGCCGCGTCTGCCGCCTGCCGACCATCGTGGTGCGGCCGGGCAAACCCAACTCCGCTGCCTCCTCCTTCGCCAGCGGCATCATCCGCGAACCGCTGAACGGCGTCGCCTCGAACTGCCCGGTGCCGCCGGAGACGCGGATGTGGCTCTCCTCGCCCGATACGGTGGTGAGCAACCTGGTGCATGCCCTGGCCGTCGATGGTGCCGCGATCGGGCCCTGGCGGGTGCTGAACCTGCCGGGCATCTGCGTCACCGTGGCCGAGATGCTGGCGAGCCTGGAGCGGGTCGGCGGCGCCGCGCCGCGCGCGCTCGTCACCCAGCGTCCGGAGCAGCGCGTCATCGACATCGTCTGCTCCTGGCCGGGCGATTTCGACGTCAGCCGGCCGCTGGCCCTCGGCTTCACCCGCGATGGCGACTTCGACGCCGTGGTGCGGCAGTACAAGGACGAATTCGTCCGCTGAGGCCAAGGGGAGCCCAGAGGGAGCCCGGCCCGCCGGGCTCTCCGACATCCGGAAGGCCACGCCCTCGCGGCCTTCCCGCACAGCAGCCGCCGCGCCCCTCGGCACGGCGGCATCCGCCATGCCTCCGATTCGAGGAAGAACCATGAGTGTCACCACGGACGGCGCCATCCGCGCGCCGTCGTCCGCCGAGGATGGGCTCTACCGCAAGGTCGCCTTCCGCATCATGCCCTTGCTGGTCCTCTGCTACGTGATCGCCTATCTCGATCGCGTCAATGTCGGCTTCGCCAAGCTGCAGATGTCGGCCGACCTCGGCTTCAGCGAGACCGTCTTCGGCCTCGGCGCCGGCATCTTCTTCCTGGGCTACTTCTTCTTCGAGGTGCCGAGCAACGTGGTGCTGCACCGGGTCGGCGCGCGGCTCTGGATCGCCCGCATCATGATCACCTGGGGCATCCTCTCGGCGCTGTTCATGTTCGTGCAGACGCCGTGGCAGTTCTACGTGCTGCGCTTCCTGCTCGGCGCCGCCGAGGCCGGCTTCTATCCCGGCGTCATCCTGTACCTGACCTACTGGTTCCCCTCGAACCGCCGCGCCAAGATGTTCGCCATCTTCCAGGCCGGCAGCCCGGCGGCCGGCATCTTCGGCAATCCGCTCTCCGGCTGGATCATGCAGTATTTCGACGGCCATCACGGCTGGGCCGGCTGGCAGTGGATGTTCCTGATCGAGGCGATCCCCGCCGTGCTCCTCGGCCTCGTCGTCATCGCCATGCTGGACAACCGGGTGCAGGACGCCAAGTGGCTGAGCCAGGGCGAGAAGGATGTGCTGGCCCGCAACATCGAGGCCGATGCCGGCGGCAAGACCGGCTCGCACTCCATCCGCGCGGTCTTCTCCGACTGGCGCGTCTGGATGATGTGCCTGATCTACTTCTCCTTCGTCATGGGCCAGTACGGGCTGACGCTCTGGATGCCGACCCTGGTGCGCGCCTCCGGCGTCACCGGCAACTTCAACATCGGCCTGCTGAGCGCCGTTCCCTTCATCTGCGCCATTGTCGCCATGGTGCTGTTCAGCCGCAGCGCCGACCGGCACCGCGAGCGCCGCTGGCACCTGGTGGCGCCGGCCATGCTGGGCACGGTGGGCTTCATCGTCGCCGCCACGGCCACCAACACCACCGTCGCCATCATCTTCCTCTCGATGGCCGCCGCCGGCGTGCTGGCCTGCGCCCCCCTCTTCTGGTCGCTGCCCACCGCCTTCTTGACCGGCGCCGCCGCCGCCTCCGGCATCGCCATCATCAACTCGGTGGCCAACCTGGCGGGCTTCGCCAGCCCCTACATGATCGGCGTGCTGCGCGACATGACGCAGTCCTCCGAGATCGGCATGTACGTGCTGGCGGGCTTCCTGGTGCTCGGCGCCATCCTGGTCCTGATGGTGCCGGCGAAGATGGTCAACCGCTGACCATGACACGGCGCCGGCGGCTCGTCCCCGCCGGCGCCGCTCCGCCGCCCTCCTCCCTGCAAGGACAACGCCCATGACCGAGCCCGAACTGCGCGACCTGCTCGTCGAACTCGGCGCCAGCCTCTTCGCGCGCGGCTATTCCGTCGGCAGCGCCGGCAATATCAGCGTCCGCCTGCCGGACGGCTACCTGATGACGCCGACCAATTCCTCGCTCGGCCGCCTCAGCGCCGGGCGCATCAGCAAGCTGGACCTCGCCTGGAACCATGTCGGCGGCGACAGGCCGTCGAAGGAGGTCTTCATGCATCGCGCGGTGCTGACGGCGCGGCCCGAGGCGGGGGCGGTGGTGCACCTGCATTCCACCCACGCCACCGCCATCGGCTGCCTGGCCGGGCCCGGCGATGCCATGCCGATCCCGCCGCTCACGCCCTATTTCGTCATGCGCGTCGGCCGCAGCCTGCCGGTGATCCGCTACTACCGCCCGGGCGACGCGGCGATGGAGCGGGACATCCACGAGGCCGCCAGGGGCGCCCGCGCCATGCTGCTGGCCAATCACGGCCCCGTCGTCTCCGGCGCGACCCTGACCGATGCCGTCTACGCCGCCGAGGAGCTGGAGGAATCCGCCCGGCTGGCGCTGCTGCTGCACGGCCACGCCCCCCGCGCGCTGACCGCCGCGCAGATCGACGACCTCCTGGCCACCTACGGCTGAGCCGCAGCCGGGCCCGGCACGACGGCGATTGCGCGAGACGGCGCGGTCAGGGCAGAAGCCGGTGGGCCCGGAGTGGCCGGGCCCTGTCGGGAAGGAGTTTGGCGCGGGATGTCTCTGGACAGAAGGATGTCGCTGGGCAGGGCGGTGGAGCGGCGGATCGAGGCCGCCCTCTTCGGCATGCGCTGGATCATGGCGCCGGTCTACCTGGCGCTGATGGCGGTGCTGGTGCTGATCGCGGCCCGCTTCGCCGTCGAGTTCTGGACCGGCCTCACCGCCATCGGCGGCATGAAGACCGACGACCTGGTGATGCTGGTGCTCACCCTGATCGACCTGACGCTGGCCGCCAACCTGCTCGTCATCGTCGTCATGGCGGGCTATGAGAACTTCGTCTCGCGGCTGGAGGTGGCGGAGCACGAGGACCGGCCGCAATGGCTCGGCCATGTCGACTTCTCGGCGCTCAAGCTGAAGCTGATCGCCTCCATCGTCGCCATCTCCGGCATCCATCTGCTCAAGACCTTCCTCGACATCCACAACCAGCCGATGCAGGACGTCCTGCTGCAACTGGCCGTGCATCTCGGCTTCTGCCTGACCGGCGTGCTGCTGGCCTGGATGGACCGGCTCTCGGGCGAGGGGCACTGAGGCCGCAGGGGGCCGCCCTGGAGCCTCTCCTGGCCTATGGCGGCCTCTTCGCCGCCGCCTTCCTGGCCGCCACCCTGCTGCCGGCGCAGTCCGAGGCGGTGCTGGCCGGCCTGCTGCTCTCGGGCGAGCACGCGGTGCCGCTGCTGCTCCTGGTCGCCAGCGCGGGCAATATCGGCGGATCGGTGGTCAACTGGCTGCTCGGCCGCTGGGCCGCGCGGTTCCGCGACCGCCGCTGGTTTCCCGTGAAACCGGCGGCGCTGGCCCGGGCGGAGCGCTGGTATGGCCGCCTCGGCCACTGGTCGCTGCTGCTGAGCTGGCTGCCGGTGGTCGGCGACCCGCTCACCTTCGTCGCCGGGGTGCTGCGGGTCCCGCTGGCCTGGTTCCTCCTCCTGGTCAGCATCGGCAAGGCCGGCCGGTACATCGCCCTGGCGGCGGCGCTGCGGGGCTGGAGCGGCTGAGCGGAAACCCGGGGAGAAGGGCGGCTTTCCCGCCCTGCCCGGTTGCCGGAACCGCGGAAGACGCTATGTGACGATCCGGCGATGGAACGCTGCCCCTTGCCGCGGCGCCACCCGTCATGTCAGGGAAGGCGAATGTTTCGAGCCAAGAAAAACGACGCGCCGGGATGAAGCGCATTCTCGTGACCGGCGCGGCCGGCTTCATCGGCCATGCCGTCGCCCACCAGCTGCTGCGCAGCGGCTGCGCCGTTCTTGGCCTCGACAGCCTCACCTCCTACTACGACGTCCGCCTGAAGCAGGCCCGCCTCGAGACGCTGCACGACCAGCCGCATTTCGCCTTCCAGCGCCTGGACCTGTCGCATGCGGCCGCGACCCGCGCCGCCTTCGCCGCCTTCCGGCCGGAGGCGGTGGTGCATCTCGCCGCCCAGGCCGGGGTGCGCTACTCGCTGGAGAACCCGGCGGCCTACACCTCCTCCAACATCGACGGCTTCCTCTCGGTGCTGGAGGCCTGCCGCGCCCATCCGGTGCAGCACCTGGTCTATGCCTCCTCCTCCTCGGTCTACGGCGCCAACACCAAGCTGCCCTTCGCCGAATCCGATCCGGTGAACCGCCCGGTCTCGCTCTATGCCGCGACCAAGCGCGCCAATGAGCTGATGGCCCAGAGCTACAGCCACCTCTACCGCATCCCCGCCTCGGGACTGCGCTTCTTCACCGTCTACGGACCCTGGGGCCGCCCCGACATGGCCTATTACAAGTTCACCGACGCCATCTACGCGGGCCAGCCGATCGACATCTACAACCAGGGCGACATGGCCCGCGACTTCACCTATGTCGACGAGGTGGTGGAGGCGATCCAGCGACTGGTGGCCCGCCCGCCCGCCGACACCGCGGCGTCGGACGAGGAGCCCGGGCGGATCGACCCCGGCGTGCCGCACCGGCTGTTCAACATCGGCAACCACACGCCGGTGCCGCTGCGTCACATGGTGGAGGTGCTGGCGCAGCTGACGGGCCGCAAGGTCCGCTGCCGCCTGCTGCCAATGCAGCCGGGCGACGTCGAGCGGACCTATGCCGACGTCACGGCCCTGCGCGAGGCGGTGGGCTTCACGCCGCGCACGCCCATCGAGGAGGGGCTGGCGCGCTTCGTGGACTGGTACAGGGCCTATCATCGCTGCGGCTGAGGAGGCCGCCTTTCGCTGGCCCTGACGCGGCGCGCGGGCCATGCTGCGCCGCACCGATGATCCGTCTGGTCCTCCCCTGGGTCCTCCCCTGGGTCCTCCCCCTGCTCCTGGCCGTGCTGTCCGGCCTCGCCGCCTGCGCGCCGCGCACGATTCCGGCCGGCCCGCCCCTGGCGGCGCCGGCCCTGCGGGAGGAGGCGCTGGTCATGCCCGACGGCGCCCGCCTGCCGCTGCATGTCTGGCGGCCGGAGGGACCGCCGCGCGCCGTGCTGCTCGGCCTGCACGGCTTCGGCGACACCGCCGGCAACGCCTTCCGGCGCGCCGCCGAGCCCTTCCTGGCCGCCGGCCTCATCGTCTATGCCTATGACCAGCGCGGCTTCGGCGCCGCCCCGCATCGCGGCGTCTGGGCCGGCGCCGAAGCCCTGGCCGCCGATGCGGCGGCGGCGGCGCGGCTGCTGCGGCAGCGCCATCCCGGCCTGCCCTTCTTCCTGCTCGGCGAGAGCATGGGCGGCGCCGTGGCGATGCTGGCGGCGAGCGGCGCGGAACCCCTGCCGGTCGATGGGCTGATCCTCGTCGCCCCGGCCCTGGAAGGGCGCGCCGACATGTCCTGGCTGACCCGGCAGGTGCTCGAGCTGGCGGCGCACACCGTGCCGCTGCTCGAGTTCCGCAACGCGGCCCCCGGCTTCGCGCCCACCGACAACGAGGAGGCGATGCGGGGCTGGAGCCGCGACCCGCTGACCTACAAGGAGGTGCGGGTGGACACGCTCTATGGCCTGATCGGGCTGATGGACGCGGCCAAGGCGGCGGCCCCGCGGCTCGGGGCCCCGCTGCTGGTGCTCTACGGCGCCAGGGACCGCATCATCTCCCCCGGCCCGGTGCGCGGGCTGCTGCGCGCCCTGCCGCCCGCCCCGGAGGGCGCCCCCGAGGGCGCCGCCAGGCACCGCGCGGGCTATTACGCCACCGGCTACCACATGCTGCTGCGCGACAAGGGGCGGGATGCCGTCGCCGCCGATGTGCTGGCCTGGATGGCCGATCCCGCCGCGCCCCTGCCCTCCGGCGCCGACCGCGCGGCCGAGGCCTGGATGGGCCGGGACCGCTGACCCGCCCCCTCCAGGCCTCGGCGCCGCCGCCGATGGACTCGCCCGGCCGGCTGCGATACCTCCAACACCCCCCCGCGCCCCGATGGGGACAAGAACGCCGTCCAGGACCCTGCCGATGCCCGCTTACCGCTCCCGCACCACCACCCATGGCCGCAACATGGCCGGCGCGCGCAGCCTCTGGCGCGCCACCGGCATGAAGGACGGCGATTTCGGCAAGCCGATCATCGCCATCGCGAATTCCTTCACCCAGTTCGTGCCCGGCCATGTGCACCTGAAGGACCTCGGCCAGCTGGTCGCGCGCGAGGTCGAGGCGGCGGGCGGCGTGGCCAAGGAGTTCAACACCATCGCCGTCGATGACGGCATCGCCATGGGCCATGACGGGATGCTCTACAGCCTCCCCTCGCGCGAGCTGATCGCCGACGCGGTCGAGTACATGGTCAACGCCCATTGCGCCGACGCGCTGGTCTGCATCAGCAACTGCGACAAGATCACGCCCGGCATGCTGATGGCGGCGATGCGGCTGAACATCCCGACCGTCTTCGTCTCGGGCGGGCCGATGGAGGCGGGGCGGCCGAGCGGCGGCGCCACCCAGCGATCCGACCTGATCACCGCCATGGTCTCCGCCGCCAACCCGAATGTCAGCGACGCCGAGGCGGAGCGGCTGGAGCGCTCGGCCTGCCCGACCTGCGGCTCCTGCTCCGGCATGTTCACCGCCAATTCGATGAACTGCCTGACCGAGGCGCTGGGCCTCGCCCTGCCCGGCAACGGCAGCATCGTCGCGACCCATGCCGACCGCCGCAAGCTCTTCGTCGAGGCCGGCTGGCTGATCGTCGACCTGGCGCGCCGCTGGTACGAGCAGGAGGACGCCACCGCCCTGCCGCGCGGCATCGCCACCTTCGAGGCCTTCGAGAACGCCATGTCGCTCGACATCGCCATGGGCGGCTCGACCAACACGGTGCTGCACCTGCTGGCGGCGGCGGAGGAGGGCGGCATCCCCTTCCGCATGGCCGACATCGACCGGCTGTCGCGCCGCGTGCCGAACCTCTGCAAGGTCGCGCCCAACATCGCCGATGTCTACATGGAGGACGTGCACCGCGCCGGCGGCATCATGGGCATCCTGGGCGAGCTGGACCGCGCCGGGCTGCTGCACCGCGAACTGCCGATGGTGCACGCGCCGAGCCTCGCCGCCGCGCTGGAGAAGTGGGACATCAAGGCCCCCGGCCGGCAGCAGGGCGATGACGCCACCACCCTCTATGGCGCCGCGCCCGGCGGCGTCCGCACCACCGAGGCCTTCAGCCAGGCCGAGCGCTACCGGACGCTCGACGCCGACCGCGCCGGCGGCGTGGTGCGCGACATCGGGCACGCCTTCAGCCGCGACGGCGGGCTGGCCGTGCTCTACGGCAACATCGCGCTGGACGGCGCCATCGTGAAGACCGCCGGGGTGGACGCGAAGCTGCTGACCTTCTCCGGCCCCGCGGTGATCTTCGAGAGCCAGGAGGCGGCGGTCTCGGCCATCCTCGGCAACAGGGTGAAGCGGGGCGACGTGGTGCTGATCCGCTACGAGGGGCCGAAGGGCGGGCCCGGCATGCAGGAGATGCTCTACCCGACGAGCTACCTGAAGTCGAAGGGCCTCGCCTCCTCCTGCGCGCTCATCACCGACGGCCGCTTCTCCGGCGGCAGTTCCGGCCTCTCCATCGGCCATATCTCGCCCGAGGCGGCGGAAGGCGGCGCCATCGGCCTGGTCGAGAGCGGCGATACCATCGTCATCGACATCCCGAACCGCGTGCTGCGCGTCGACCTCTCCGACGAAGAGCTCGCCGCGCGCCGCGCCGCCATGGAGGCGAAGGGCGAGGCGGCCTGGCAGCCGGACCGCCAGCGCAAGGTGTCGATGGCGCTGCAGGCCTATGGCGCGCTGACCACCAGCGCGGCGCGCGGCGCGGTGCGCGACGTCAGCCAGCTGCGGCGGCGCTGAGAGCCCTTCCGGGCGGGGCGGCGGGCCCCGCCCGGCACGGACCTCAATCCGCCCGGATGCCCGCCGCGCGGATCGTCTCGCCCCAGAGCCTGCGGTCGCGCGCCATGCGCGCGCCGAAGGCCGCCTGGTCCTCGAAGAGCGGCGTCAGCCCGTTGCCCAGCAGCTTCTTCCACAGCTCCGGATTCTCCAGCGCTGTCCTCACCGCGCCGGACCAGCGCGCCACCGCCTCCGGCGCCATGCCACGCGGCCCGCAGAAGCCGAACCAGCCGACCACCTCCAGCCCCGGCACGACCTCCGGCAGCTTGGCAAGGCCCGGATAGCCTTCCAGCTCGCCACTGTCGCCCACCGCCAGCAGGCGCAGCTCGCCGCCCTCCACCTGGCGGATCATGTCGCCGAGATTGCTGATGATGAGGTCCGCCCGGCCGGCGATCACGTCCAGCATGGCGGGCGCCGCGCCGCGATAGGGCACGTGCAGCAGCTGCAGCCCGGCCATCCGGCTCAGCCGCTCGCCCGAGAGGTGCTGCGCCGAGCCGCCGCCGGCCGAGGCATAGCTCAGCGCCCCCGGCCGCTTCCGCCCCTCGGCCAGGACGTCCTGCAGGCTGCGGTAGGGGCTGCGCGCGCCCACCGCCACGCCGTAGCGGGAGAGGGTGGCATTGGCGACCGGGATCAGGTCCTGGCCCGGATCGACCGGCAGCGTCAGACCGGGCAGCTCGGGGCTGATGGTCATGGTGCCCATCGGGCACTGGAAGACCACGCTGCCATCCACCGGGCCGCGCGCCACCGCCTCGGCGGCGATGAAGCCATTGGCGCCGGTGCGGTTCTCGACCAGCACCCGCTGGCCGAGGACGGGCGCCATGGCTTCCGCCATCAGCCGCGCCATGATGTCGCTGGTGCCGCCGGGCGAGAAGCCGGCGATGATGCGGAGCGTCTCCCCGGCGGGCGGGGCGGCCTGCCCCAGGGCCATGCCCGGCAGCAATCCGGCGCCCAGCAGCGCCAGTCCCAGAAGCCTTCTCATTCCGTGTTTCCTTCCCCAGGCGGATCTTGTTCGGCCTGTACTCATTCGGCCCGGATGCCGGCGGCGCGGATCACCTCGCCCCAGCCCTGCCGGTCCGCCGCGACGGTGCGGGCGAAGGCCGCGCTGTCCTCCAGCCGCAGCACCAGCCCGTTCTCCTCCAGGCGCCGCCGCAGCGCGGGATCGTCGAAGCCGCTGCGCAGCGCCTCGAACCAGCGCGCGGCCAGCGCCGGCGGCAGGCCGCGCGGACCACACAGGCCGAACCAGCCGCTCACCGCATAGCCCGGCAGGGTGTCCGAGACCTGCGGCACGCCGGCGAAGCGCGGCGAGCCAATGCCATCGGCGAAGGCGAGCAGGCGCAGCCCCTCGCCCAGTTGCGCCACCACGTCGCCAAGATTGGTGATGATGGTGTCGGCGCGCCCGGCCGCCACGTCCAGCACGCCCGGCGCCGCCCCACGATAGGGGACATGAACCAGCTCCAGCGCCGCGACCCGCGCGAGGCGGGCGCCGGAGAGATGGGAGACCGAGCCGATGCCGGCGCTGGCGAAGGTCAGGCGGCCGGGCCGCTCGCGCGCCGCGGCGACGAATTCGGCCACGCTGCGATAGGGCGAGCGGGCCGAGACCACCATCACCTGGCTGGAATGCGCGACATTGGCGATCGGCACGAGGTCCCGCGCCGGATCGATCGGGATCTGCGCGCCCGGCAGTTGCGGGCTGATGGTGAGCAGGCCGGTGGAGCACTGCACGACGGTCAGCCCGTCCGGCGCGCCACGTGCCGCCTCGGCGGCCGCGATGAAGCCGTTGGCGCCGGTCCGCACCTCCACGACCGGGCGCTGGCCGAAGTCCGGCGCCACCGCCTCGGCGATCAGCCGGTTGACGATGTCGCTGGTGCCGCCCGCCGCGAAGCCGCCCAGGATGCGGGGCGGATGCTCCGGGAAGCCCTGGGCCTGTGGCGCGGAGCAGAACAGCAGGGCCGCCAGACCCGCCGCCATGCCATGGAGCCGCCGCATCGCCATGATCCGTCCCCTTCCCATTGCTTCCCCATGGTCGCGCCGCCGGGCGGCCCGCGCCCGGCGGGGTTGCCTCACGGCCGCATGCGCAGCCCCGAGGGGCGCGGCTCCAGCAGCGGCCGGGCCAGATGCGCGAACTCGCAGAGCAGGCGGCGGGTGTCGCGCGGGTCGATGATCTCCTCGACCCAGAAGGCCTCGGCGGTGCGGAAGGGCGAGCGGAGCTGCTCCAGCCGCTGCTCGATCTCGGCGAGCTTCGCCTTCGGGTCCGCCGCCTCGTCCAGCTCGGCGCGGTAGGCCGCCTCGATGCCGCCTTCCAGCGGCAGCGAGCCCCAGCGCGCCGAGAGCCAGGCATAGCGCAGCGAGAGCCGCCCGGCCGGCTGGTGCGCCACCCCCGCGACGCCGAAGGCGTTGCGCAGGATCATGGTGCAGAAGGGCACCGTCGTCTGGTTCAGCGCCGCCATGGCACGCACGCCGAGGCGGATGGTCGCCGCCTTCTCCGCCTCCAGCCCGATCATGAAGCCCGGGCAGTCCATCAGATAGACCACGGGCAGGTGGAAGGTCTCGGCGAGGTCGAGGAAGCGGATCACCTTCTGGCAGGTGTCGGCGGTCCAGGAGCCGCCGTAGAAGAAGGGATCGCTCGCCATCACCGCCACCGGATGCCCGTCGAGCCGCGCCAGGCCGGTGACGATGGAGCGGCCGAACATCTTCCCCATCTCGAAGAAGCTGCCCTGGTCCACGACGGATTCGATGATCGGGCGGATCTTGTAGACCTGCCGGCGGTCGCGCGGGATGGCGGTGAAGAGCTTCTCGTCACGCCGCGCCGGATCGTCCTTCGGATCCCCGGGCGCCGCCAGCGGCGGCAGCTCATGGACCGAGGAGGGCAGGTAGGAGAGGAAGCGCCGGGCGCAGGCGAAGGCCTCCGCCTCGGTATCGACGGCATGGTCGATGGCGCCGCTGCGCGTCTGGATCTCCCAGCCGCCCAGCGCCTTCTTCTCCAGCGTCTGGCCCAGCCGCGCCACCACGGGCGGGCCGGCCACGAACATCGAGGCGGTCTCCTTGGTCATGACCGAGAAATGGGTCGAGGCCAGCCGCGCGGCGCCGAGACCGGCGACCGAGCCGAGCCCCAGCCCCACCACCGGCACGACGCTGAGATTCTCCGTGGTGTAGTGGTAGAGCCAGCCGCCGCCGATGCCGCCCGGCAGGTTGGCGCGCCCGGTGGTCTCGATGGTGCGCACCGAGCCGCCGCCACCCGAGCCCTCGATCATGCGGATCAGCGGCAGACGGAAGTCGTGCGCCAGCCGCTCGGCCATGATCGGCTTCTCGCGGATCGTGGCATCGGCCGAGCCGCCGCGCACCGTGAAGTCGTCGCCGACCACGACGACCGGGCGGCCGTTCAGCTCGGCGCGGCCGAAGACGCAGTTGGAGGGCTGGAAGCCGCTGAGTCGGCCCGCCTCGTCGTACTGCGCCTTGCCGGCGATGGCCCCGGTCTCGCGGAAGCTGCCGGCATCGACCAGCCCCTCCACCCGCTCGCGCACGGTCAGCCGCCCGGCATCGTGCTGGCGGCGCACCTTGTCGGCGCCGCCCAGCTCGCGCGCCATCGCCTCGCGGGCGCGCAGCTCGTCCAGTTCGGGCTGCCAGCTCATCGGCCGGCCTCCGCGCCACGCCGCCGCAACGCGGCGAGCAGCGTCGCGCCCAGCGCCACCTTCACCGCCGTGCCCGGCAGGAAGGGCAGCAGCCCGGCGCTGACGGCCACCGCCGGCCCCGCCAGCACCGCCAGCCAGGAGACGCCGGCGGCCAGGATCACCGCATGGCCCAGCGCCAGGGTGGCGGCGCCACGCGCCCAGCCCTGGCCCCACCCGCGCGCGGCCAGCGCGCCGGCCAGGGCGGCGGCGGGCAGGAAGCCCAGCAGGTAGCCTCCGGTCGGGCCCAGCAGCGCCGCCGGCCCGGCCTTGAAGCCGGCGAAGACCGGCAGGCCGACCAGCCCCTCGGCCAGGTAGAGCGCCAGGGTGGCGGCGCCGAGGCGCGGCCCGTAGGCCATGCCGACCAGCAGCACGACGAGGCTCTGCAGCGTCATCGGCACGGGCTGCAGCGGCACCTGCACCTGGGCCGAGGCGGCGATGGCCAGGCTGCCGCCCAGCGCCAGCAGCGCGGCGCGCAACGGCCGGGCCGCGGGGCGGGAGAGGGAAATGGCGTTCAGCATCGGGAGCCTTTCGGTCAGGCCGCGCGCGGCGGCGTCAGGCGGGGGCGGAGGCGCTCGGCGAGGCCGGTGTCGATGGCCGCCTCCCCCATCTCCGGCGTGTCGAGCAGATCGGCCAGGAAGCCGGCATTCCAGCGGATGCCCTCGACCCGCGCCCGGCGCAGCGCGGCGGCGAGGCCGGCCAGCGCCGCGGCGCGGTCCGGCGCGTGCACGATCACCTTGGCCAGCATCGGATCGTAGAAGGGCGTCACCTTGTCGCCGGCGCGGATGCCGGCATCGACGCGCAGCCCTCCCCCCGGCTCCGGCAGGGCGAGCGCCGCCAGGGTGCCGGGCGAGGGCAGGAAGTTGCGCGCCGGGTCCTCGGCGCAGAGCCGCGCCTCCACGGCATGGCCCTCGAGGCGGATCTCCTCCTGCCGCAGCGGCAGCGGCGCGCCGGCGGCGACGCGGAGCTGCCACTCCACCAGATCGAGGCCGGTGACCATCTCCGTCACCGGATGCTCGACCTGCAGCCGCGTGTTCATCTCGATGAACCAGACGCGGTCGGCGGCCAGCGCCCCGGCATGCCCCGCGCCGGCATCGGCACCATCCTCCGCGCCGGCATCGGCGACGAACTCCACCGTGCCGGCGCCGCGATACCCGACGGCGCGCGCCAGCGCCACGGCACGCCGGCCAAGCTCCTCGCGCAGCGCCGCCGTCATCCCCGGCGCGGGGGATTCCTCCACCAGCTTCTGGTTGCGCCGCTGCAGGCTACAGTCCCGCTCGCCCAGATGCACCACATGGCCGTGGGCATCGGCGAAGACCTGCACCTCGATGTGCCGCGCGCGGGAGACGAGCTTCTCCAGCAGCAGCCGCGTGTCGCCGAAGGCGGCGGCCTCGCGCCGGGCGCCCTCCAGCGCGGCGGCGAAATCGCCGGGTCGCGCCACGCGCCGCATGCCGCGTCCGCCGCCTCCGGCCACCGCCTTGATCATCACGGGATAGCCGATGGCCTCCGCCTCCGCGGCGAGGCGCTCGTCCGACTGATCCTCGCCGTCATAGCCCGGCACGGCGGGCACGCCGGCCCGGCGCGCCACCGCCTTGGCCGCCGCCTTGCCGCCCATGGCGCGGATCGCTTCGGCCGGGGGCCCGATGAAGACCAGGCCGGCGGCCTCGCAGGCGGCGGCGAAGTCGGCGTTCTCGCTGAGGAAGCCATAGCCCGGATGCACCGACCGGGCGCCGGAGCGCCGCGCCGCCGCCAGGATGGCCTCGATGTTCAGGTAGGACTCGCGCGGCGCGGCCGGCCCGATGCGCTCCGCCCGGTCGGCGGCGGCGACATGCAGGGCCCCGGCATCGGCATCCGAATACACCGCCACGCTGGGCAGGCCGAGGCGGCGGCAGGTGGCCGCGACGCGGCAGGCGATCTCGCCGCGATTGGCGATCAGCACGGGGGCCAGGGATGCCGCCAGGGACGCCTCCAGGGGAGCCTCCAGGGGAGCCTCTAGGGAGGGGGAGGCCATCTCAGGCCTCCAGCGTCGCGACGGCCTGCTCCTCCTCCACCGCCTGCCCCTCCTGCACCAGGATGGCGGTGACGCGGCCGGCCGAGGGCGCCGTGACCGGGATCTCCATCTTCATGGACTCCAGGATCATCAGCACGTCGCCCTCCTCCACCCGGTCCCCCGGCCCGGCCTGGATCTTCCAGACGGACGCCGCGATTTCGGATGTCACGCTCACCTCGGCCATGCCCTGGCGCTCCCTCGTCATATTTGTTATCACAAAATCCACCCAGGGGCCGGGGGCGTCAACCCTTCTTGCCGCATCGGAGGTGGGAGAGCGGCGATGGACGAGGAACAGGGGGTGATCCAGGCGGAGAATGTCGGCGCCAAGGTCTATCAGCGGCTGCGGCTGGACCTGATGCGCAGCCGCTTCCGCCCGGGCGAGAAGCTGAAGCTGCGCGACCTCGCCGCCGGCCTCGGCGTGAGCCCGACGCCGGTGCGCGAGGCGCTGGCGCGGCTGGTGAGCGAGAACGGGCTGCAGCAGCTCGATCACCGCTCCGTCCGCGTGCCGGTGCTGACCGAGGCGCGCTGCCGCGAGATCCTGGAGCTGCGCGCCGAGCTGGAGGGCCGCGCCGCCGCCCGCGCCGCCGAGCACAGCGGGCCGGCCGGGGCGGAGATGCTGCTCGCCATCCATGAGCGGATGATGGCGGCGGTGCGCGAGCGCCGGCTGGACGACCTGCTGGCCGAGAACGAGCGCTTCCACATGACGCTCTGCGGCCTGGCGCGGCAGCCGGTGCTGCTGCGGATCATCGAGGGGCTGTGGCTGCAATGCGGCCCGTTGCAGGCCGGGCTGACGCAGATCCGCATGAAGCACCCGCGCGACCAGCATCCGCATCTGGAGGTGATCCGCGGCCTGCGCGAGGGCGATCCGAGCCTGGCGCGCCTCGCCGTGCAGCGCGATGTCAGCCTCTATGGCGATGAGTTGCTGCGCCGCCTGCCGCAGCTCAACGGCCCGCTCTCCGCCGAGGCGCCGGCTTGACGCCGGGCCGGGCGGCCGATCTTATATAACAAATCACAAATGGACGGCCGCGCCGCCGTCCGGGGAGGAAACGCCGACCATGCCCGCCGAGCCCCCGCGCGCCCTGCCCCTCGCACCCTTCCGCGTCCTGGAGATCGGCGGCGGCGTCGCCCTGGCCTATGCCGGCAAGCTCTTCGCGGACTTCGGCGCCGAGGTGTTCAAGCTGGAGCCGCCCGGCGGCGATCCGCTGCGCCGCGAGCCGCCGCTGGTCGAGACCGGCGCCGGGCGGGACTCCGCCCTTTTCGCCTGGCTCAACAGCAACAAGCGCGGCCAGACGGCGACGCCGGAGCGACAGGCCGCCCTGGCCGCCGCCTGCGACGTGGTGCTCGACGCCCGCCCCCGCGCCGAGCGCGAGGCCGCGCCCCTCGGCGCCCCCGGCGCGGTGCGGACCGCCATCTCCTGGTTCGGCGACAGCGGCCCCTATCGCGACTTCGCGGCCACCGACATCACCGCCCGCGCCCTGGCCGGCGTCTTCGCCTGCACCGGCCCGGCCGAGGGCCCGCCCGCCATGCTGGGGGGCATTGCCGGCGAGGTGGTCGGCGGCATCGCCGCCTTCAACGCCACGGCCGCGCATCTGCTGGGCGGCGGCGCGGCGCGGCTCGAGGTGAGCATCCACGAGGCCAATATCAGCGTCGCCGAATATCAGGCGACGCAGGGCGTGACCAATCCGGAGGTCGAGCGGCGCTACGGCGTCAACCGCTTCGCCCCCACCAGCCCGCTCGGCGTCTATCGCTGCAAGGAGGGCTGGCTCGGGGTCACCGTGGTCACGCCGCAGCAGTTCCGTGCCTTCTGCGAGATGCTGGACCTGCCCGGCCTGGCCGACGACCCGGAGCACATCGTCGCCCTCGACCGGCTGCGCCATGCCGACCGGCTGGAGGCGGTCTTCGCGCCGCGCCTGCTGCAGCGCACGGCGCAGGAATGGTTCGAGGAGGCGCTGCGCCGCCGCCTGCCCTTCGCCGTGGTGCCGGAGATGGCGAGGCTGCTGGAGACGCCGACCCACCGCGCCCGCGACGCCTTCGCGGCGATCACCCTGGGCGCGGTGCGCTTCGAGGGCCCGACCCTGCCGCAGCGCCTGGAGCGCACGCCCCCGCTGGCCGCCGGCCGGGCGCCCCTGGCCGGCGAGGACGATGCCCTGCCGCCACCGCCGCCCCGCCCGCCCCGTCCCTTCCGGGAACAGGGCCTGCCGCTCGCGGGGCTGCGGATCATCGACCTGTCGATGGGCTGGGCCGGGCCGCTCTGCACGCGGCAGCTGGCCGATCTCGGCGCCGAGGTCATCAAGGTCGAGGCCTGCCAGTATCCGGACTGGTGGCGCGGCGTCGATCCGCGGCCGGCCTTCTTCACCGGGCGGCGCTATGAGCACGACCTGCGCTTCTGCGTGCAGAACCGCAACAAGAGCGGCATCACCCTCGACCTGACCACGCCCGAGGGCGCCGATCTGCTGAAGCGGCTGGTGCGCGGGGCCGATGCGGTGGTCGAGAACTATGCGCGCGAGGTCCTGCCGAAGCTCGGCCTCGACTATCCGGTGCTGGCGGCGGAGCGGCCGGACCTCGTGATGCTGTCGATGCCGGCCTTCGGCGCCGAGGGCCCCTGGCGCGACGCCCGCGCCTATGGCTCGACGCTGGAGCACGCCTCCGGCCTGCCCACCGTCTCCGGCGAGGCCGACTGGCCGCCGATCACCAACCAGCTCGCCTATGGCGACCCGATCGGCGGGCTGAACGCCGCCGCCGCCCTGCTCACCGCGCTGCTGCACCGGCAGGCCACCGGCGAGGGCCAGCACATCGACCTGGCGCAGGTGGAATGCATGTTCCCGCTGGTCGCGCCCTGGATCATCGCGCAATCGGCCACCGGCTCGCCCGGCCCGCGCCGGGGCAACCGCCATCCCGGCCAGGTGCCGCATGGCTGCTTCCCCTGCGCCGATGACGAATGGCTGGCCGTCGCCGTCACCGACGACCCCGCCTGGGCGCGGCTCTGCGCGGCCATCGGGCGGCCCGATCTCGGCGCCGATCCCGCCCTGGCGCGGCTGCCCGGCCGCCGTGCGCGCGAGGCGGAGCTGGAGGCGGCGCTGGCCGGCTGGACGCGCCGGCACGGCGCCGAGGCCGCCATGCACGCCCTGCAGGCCGCCGGGGTCGCCGCCGGGGTCGTGGCCTGGCCGACCCGGCTGCGGCGGAACCCCCATCTGGTGGCGCGCCGCTTCTGGCAGGCCACCACGCGCGCCTTCCTCGGCCCGCACGAGCAGCCCTCCGCGCCCTTCCGGCCGGCCGGCGGCGAACCCTTCGCGGTGCGCCGCCCGGCGCCGACGCTGGGCGAGGACAACGACACCGTCCTGGCCGGGCTGGGCCTGGATGCCGGGGCGCGGGCCCGGCTGGCCGAGGCCGGGGTGATCGGCCGGCGGGCGGTGCCGGTCTCGGAGCGAAGGAAGCGCGCCCCCGCCGCATGAGAAGGGCGCGCCCGCAACAGGATGAGGAGTCCCCGACCATGTCCATGTTCACGCGGCGCGCCGGCCTCGGCGCGGCCCTGGCCGCCCTCCCCCTCCTGCCCCGCGCCCGGGCCGCGGCGGAGGCCTGGCCGGACCGGCCGATCCGCCTCGTCTATCCCTTCGCCCCCGGCGCCGGCGACGTGCTGGCGCGGCTGATCGCCGAGCAGCTTCACCAGTCGCTCGGCCAGAGCGTGGTGCTGGAGAACAAGGCGGGCGCCAACACCATGATCGCCGCCGAATCCGTCGCCCGCGCCCCGGCGGACGGCTACACCATCGGCTGGGTGGCGACGAGCACGCTCTCGCTCAACCCGAACCTCTATCCAAAAATCCCCTACCGGCTGGAGGATTTCGCCCCGCTGCTGCGCGTCTATCGCGCGCCGCTCGCCTTCGCCGTCACGGCGAAGCTGCCGATCCACACCGTCGCCCAGGCGCTCGACCACATCAGAAAGAACCCCGACATCGGCTTCGGCAGCGTGGGCAACGGCAGTTCGCCGCATATCGCCATGGAGCTGATGATGGCGCAGGCGAAGGTCCGCATGCAGAACGTCGCCTATCGCGGCGAGGTGCCGATCGTCACCGACATGGGCGAGGGGCGCATCCCCTTCTATGCCGGCTCGGTCTTCTCCCTGCTGCCGCATCTGGAGAGCGGCCGGTTCCGCGTCCTCGCCGTCACCTCCGCCGAGCGCAACGCCGCGCTGCCCGATGTGCCGACCCTGCGCGAGACGGTGCATCCCGACGTCGTCTTCGAGTTCTGGCACGGGTTGGTGGCGCCCGCCGGCGTGCCGGCGCCGATCCTGCAGAAGCTCGCCACGGCGCTGGAGGCGGCGGTGAACAGCGAGGCGGTGCGCAGCCGCGCCACGCCCGACGTCACCCTCGACCCGCTGCCGCTCGACGACTTCGCCGCGCTGGTGCGGCGGGAGCAGGAGGTCTATGGCCGGTTGATCAAGGCGCGCGGCATCGTGTTGTGAAGGGCGAGGCCGGTCCGGCCCAGGTCGGGGACGCATTCAGATCGGCTGCGTGACGGCGGCGATGAAGGCGAGCGGGGCGAGGAAGCCCTGAGCCGGGCGGTCGTGGCGGGTGGCGACGCGCCGCCAGTTCCCGAGGCGGCAGAAAACGCCCAGCAGGTCGCTGCACGCTCCGTTGCAGGGCCGGCCCGCTGGCCCTGCCTGTTGCTAACAGCACGGGCCAGCACCTTCCCTTCCGTTTGCAAACGCCCCGCCATGCCCGCATCCTCCAGCACAATGCCGAGCGGACCCGCGGATGGAGCGGCACCCTCCCTCGAGCGTCGAGCAGGCCTACTTCTCAGTACCCGTGCCTGGCGTCGGCCTCCTCCAACGTCCTATCCCGTTCTCCCGCGGATCCATGGCCGCCGCCGCCGGGCGTCGCCATCATGACCGTGTCGCCCGTCTGGAGCACATATTGCCGCTTGGGATCCACGGCCTTCCCGTTGATGTGCAACACGCCCGGCGCGCCGGCCTCGCCGCCTTCGATGCCGAAGGCCGGGAAGAGCGTCCGCTCCGCCAGGAAGGACACGGCGATGGGGCTGTCGGAGCGGCTTTCCATCAGCACCTCCTGCCCCAGTCCGCCGCGATGCCGGCCGCGTCCGCCACTGCCGGGGCGCAGGCGCTTATGGTGCACCCGGAGTGGCGCGATGTGCTCGGTGATCTCGACCGGCGTGGAGGACACGTTGGACGGCCAGGAGAGGCATGAGATCCCGTCGCCGCGCATGTTGGCGCCCATGCCGCCGTTGAAGAAGAACATGTTGGCGTAGGGCTTGCCGGCCGCCGTGACGCCGGATTGGTTCATGCCCCACATCGGCGAGCCGCAGGCGGCCATGACCCGATCCGGCACGATCTGCCCGAGGCAGCCGAAGACGAGCATCGGGATGTAGTGCCCGATCAACATGCGCGATCCGCCCGAGGCGGGGAAGACCGGGTTGACGATGCAGCCCGCCGGCGCCTCGATGCGGATAGGCCGCCAGGCGCCCTCGTTGTTCGGCAGGTTGGGGCTGGTGCAGACCTTCACCCCATACATCGTCATCGCATAGGTGTAGCAGAGCGCGCAGTTGATGGCCCGGTCCACCTGCGGGTCCGTCCCGGTGAAGTCCGCCGTGATCGTGTCGCCCGCGACGGTCATGGCCAGCCGCAGGGTGATCGGCCGGTCCATCAGCCCGTCGGTCTGCAGCGAGCTGGTATAGGTGCCATCCGGAAGCGCCGCGATGGCGGTGCGCATGGCGGCGTCACAGCGCGAATGGATCTCGCCCGCCAGGTCACGCAGATGCGGCAGCCCGGCCTGCTCCATCAACACCAGAAGCCGCTCCTCCATCAGGTCGAGCGCCACCACCTGCGCCCATAGGTCGCCCATGGTCTGGTCGGGCGTGCGGACGTTCTTGCGGATGATCGCGATCAGCGTGTCGTCCTGCTGCCCGGCGCGCAGCAGCTTCATCGGCGGGATCTGCAGGCCCTCCTCGAACACCTCGCGCGGCTCGGGGCTGCGGATCTTGCCGCCAATATCCGGAGCATGCGCGGTCGAGGCGCTGAAGGCGACCAGCCGACCCTGGCGGAAGATCGGCTTGGCCACGGTGATGTCGGGCAGGTGCCCGGTGCCGAGCCAGATGTCGTTGGTGATCAGCACGTCACCAGGCTGCAGCGTCTCCTCCGGGAAGTGGCGGATGAAGTGCTTGACCGTCTCGGGCAGGGTGCCGATGAAGCTCGGGATGCTTTCCGTCGCCTGCACCAGGGACTGGCCCCGGGCATCCGTCACCACGCAGGAGAAGTCGTAGCTCTCCCGCACGAGGGTGGAGAAGCTGGTGCGGACCAGCGCCGCCGCCGCCTCGTCCACTAGCGAGATCAGCCGCCGCCAGAGCAACTCGATCTCCACGGCGTCGAAGCGCCGCACAGCCTGCGTTTCGTTCATGCCCGTTTCGTTCATGCCACGCGCTCCGCCAGGATGGAGCCGTCGGGCAGCACGCCGATGCGCGCGCGGGGGCCGACGACGAAGGTGCTCTCATTCTCCTCGAAGACCGCTGGCCCCTCGAGCACGACGCCCGGCGCCAGGCCGTAACGGTTGTAGACCGGCGTCTCGATCTCTCCCGCGTCGGGGAAGTGGACACGGCGATGTCCCTTCAGCGCCTCCCCGCCAGCCTCGCCGCCGCCGATCCGCAGCGTCGCGCCCGCGCCCGGCATCGGCGCGGAGGCGGACAGGCGCAGCGCCACGAACTGCACATTGGCGCCCGGTGGCGTGCGCCCGAACAGCTGCCGGTAGGCGCGTTCGAAGGCAGCCAGCACGCCTCCCGCATCGAGCCGCTCCGGCAGGGCCACGGTGATCTCCGAACCCTGGCCGACATAGCGCATGTCGGCGAGGCGCCGCACCGTGCAACGGGCCAGATCGGCGCCGGTGTCGCCGACGACCTCCAGCGCCTCCCGCTCCAGCGCCTCGAAGGCGGCGGTGATCTCCGCCCAGTCCGCCGCCGCCAGCGCTTCGTTACGGGAGGTGACGCGGTCGATCCGGGCCGGGGCCATAAGCATGCCGATGGTGCTGCCCGCTCCCGCGCCGGGCGGGCAGACGACGCGGGAGACGCCGAGCTTCGTGGCGACGTTCCAGGCATGAACCGGCGCCGCGCCGCCGGTGGCCAGGAGCGCGTAGTCACTCGGGATGCGCCCGCGCTCGGCGATGGCGACGCGCGCGGCGCCGGCCATGTTCTCGTTCACCAGGTCATGGATTCCCGGCGCGGCGCGCCCGGCCTCCAGACCCAGTTGGGAGGACAGGCCTCGCAGCGCGGCGACTGCCGGGCCGGGATCGATGCGCATCGTGCCGCCGAGGAAGAAATCGGGATTCAGGTAGCCCAGCGCCAGATCGCTGTCGGTCACGGTGGGCTCGGTGCCGCCACGGCCGTAGCAGACGGGGCCGGGCTGCGCGCCCGCGCTCTCCGGCCCGACATTGAGCGTGCCGAGTTCGGAGCGGCGCGCGATGGAGCCGCCGCCGGCGCCGATCTCGATCAGCTCCACCGTCGCGATCTGGATCGGCAGGCCGGAGCCGCGCAGGAAGCGCTTGGTGCGCGCCGCCTCGAAGCCCCAGGCCACCAGGGGCTCGCCATCGTCGACCAGGGCGAGCTTGGCGGTGGTTCCACCCATGTCGAAGGCCAGCACACGCTCGAGCCCCGCATGGCGCCCGAACCACGCGCCCGCCAGAGCACCCGCCGCCGGGCCGCTTTCCAGCAGTTGCACCGGCGCGCGCTTGGCCTCGGCCACATGCGTCAGGCCGCCGTTGGAGAGCATGAGGAAGAGGCCGCCCGGAATGCCTGTCTGCTTGAGCGCCGCCTCCAGCGTGTCGAGATAGGTTTCGGCGATGGGGCGGACATAGGCATTGGCGGCGGTGGTGGCCGTGCGAGGATATTCACGGATCTCCGGCGCGATGTCACAGGAGAGCGACAGCGAGAGCCGCGGGAAGCGCGCTGCGATGGCCTCCGCCGCCATCCGCTCATGCACGGGATTGGCGTAGGAATGCAGGAAGCAGATGGCGAGGCTGGTGACGCCCTGCGCCACGAGATCGGCTACCTCGGCGAGCGTCGCCTCGACATCCAGCGGCCGCTCGATGCTGCCATCGGGCGCCAGCCGCTCCTTCGCCTCGCGCCGCCAGGGGCGCGGAACGAGTGGCCTCGGCATTTCCAGGAACAGGTCGTAGAGCTCGTACTTCCGCTCGCGCCCGATCTCCAGCACGTCGGCGAAGCCGGCGGTGGTCAGCAGCCCGGTGGGCGCGCCCTTGCGCTCGATCAGCGCATTGGTGAAAAGCGTGGTGGCATGAACCACCCGCCCGATCGTGCTGGCCGCGATCCTGTCGCGCGCCAGAAGCCGCTGCAGCCCGGTGATCGCGCCGCGCGACGGGTCGTCCGGCGTCGTGCTCTCCTTCCAGATGCTGGCCCGACCGTCGGCGGGATCGAGGATGACGAGATCGGTGAAGGTGCCGCCGATGTCGATGCCCAGGGAAAGGGGCGAGGATGAGGATGGCGCTGTCATGGTCTTTCCTGGATACGTGCGGAGCCGGGGCGGAGGTCAGTCCCCGCGGATGTTGTTGGCCTGCACGACCTTCTTCCAGCGCTCTCGGTCCTGCAGGATGCGCTGGCTGAAGGCTTCGCCGAATTCGCCGAGCGGGAGCAGGCCGCGCTCGACGAGGATCCTGGCTGTCTGCGGGTCATGGACGACGTCGCGGAACATCTGGCCGAGCCCGCCGCGGATCTCGGCCGGCAGGTTCGCCGGACCGGCCAGTCCGAACCAGTTGTTGATCTCCATCGCCGGGATGCGGCCGGCCAGCGGGGCGAGCTGCGGCGCCAGCGGCGTCGGCTCCCTGGCCGTCACGCCCAGGCCCTTGAGCTGGTCGGCGGCGATCTGCTGCGCCACCTCGGCGACATTGGCGACCATCATGTCGATCCGGCCGGCGGAGACATCGAGCGTCGCCGGCGCGCCGCCCCGATAGGGCACATGCGTCATCTCCACGCCGGTCGCGCCGCAGAACAGGGCACCGCCAAGATGGTTGATGGAGCCGTTGCCGGAGGAGGCATAGGTCGCCGCGCCCTTGCGCGACCGCGCATACTCGATCAACCCGTCGATATCGGCGAAGGGCGCGTCCGGCCGCGCCACCAGCGCCATCGGCGTGCCGGCGAGCGCCACCACCGGCGTCAGCTCGCGGTCGAGGTCGAGCGGCACGGGAATGCCGGGGATGGCGGGCAGCACGCTCATCATGCCCATGATGGCGCTGCAGAGCGTGGCGCCATCCGGCGCCGCGCGGGCGGTCGTCTGCGCCGCGATGAAGCCATAGGCGCCACTGCGGGTCTCCGGCACGATCTGCACGCCGCGCAGGCGCTGGGCCCCCTCCGCCACCACGCGGATCAGGATGTCCACCGCGCCGCCAGGGGGATAGCCCACCAGCACCTGGATGGGGCGGGGTGGCGCCCAGGAGGCCCTGGCGAGCGGCGGAGACAGCGCGGTGGCCGCGGCGGCGCCGGCGAGGGCGCGGCGCGGAAGGTAGACGAACGGCATCGACCTCACTCCATGGGCATGGCGAGCGAGCTGGCGGGATCTTCCCCGGCCGCGCGGTCCAGTGTCCGAGCGGTCCGCTTCCCGTCGCGGCGGTGCCGTTCTGGCGCCGCGCATCCGGTCGCCTCGCAGGTTCGACAGGATCGGGCTCTCCGGCAACTGAAACTCCGGCATGCGCTCATGACGGAATGGAATAAACTCCGGCGATGCGACGCCATGTCCCGCCGACCGCCGCGCTGCAGGCCTTCGAGGCCTGCGCCCGCCATCTCAGCGTCTCCCGCGCCGCCGAGGAACTGCGGCTGACGCAAAGCGCGGTCAGCCGACAGCTCGCGGGGCTCGAGGCGCTGCTGGGATTGCGGCTCTTCCAGCGGGTCCGCCAGCGCCTGGTGCTGACCCCGGCCGGCAACGCCTATGCCCCGCGCGTGCGCGTCAGCCTCGCCCGGCTGGAAGGCGCGACGCGCGACCTGCTGGCGCATCGCGGCACGGGCGGCACGCTGAACCTCGCCGTCTCGCCCACCTTCGGCACGCGCTGGCTGACGCCGCGCCTGCCCGCCTTCCGCACCGCCTATCCAGGCGTGCTGCTGAACTTCATGAACTACACCACGCGCCTGGCGCCGATGGACTTCGCGGCGGAGGATGTGGATGCCGCCATCATGATGTCCGAGGAGGCCGTTCCTGGCATCCGGCGGCACCCTCTGATGCCGGATGCCCGCCTGCCCGTCTGCACGCCGGCCATCGCGGCGCGGTTGCGCGCGCCGGCCGATCTGGGGCGGGAGATCCTGATCCAGCAGACCACGCGCCCGCGCGGATGGGTGGAATGGCTGGACCAGGCGGGGGTGAAAGGCATGGACGGGCTGCGCGGCCCGCTGATGCAGCACACGGCCATGGTGGCCGAGGCCTGCGCCGCCGGCCTCGGCGTCGCCCTGCTGCCGCGCTTCCTGGTGCAGCAGGAGATCGGCGCCGGGCGGCTGGCGACGCCGTTCCGGCAGACGCTCGGCGGCGAGGCGGCCTATTGCCTGGCCTATCCCGAGGCGGCGGAAGACATCCCTACGCTGCGCGCCTTCCGCGACTGGGTGATGGGACAGGCCATGGCGGCGGCGCGGCGCCCCTCGGCATAGTTGGCGCTGGCGGGGCCTGATCCGGTCTAGGTCGGCGCCGCTGCCACGCCGGGAAGGTTCGCGGACAGCGATCCCTGCGGGCATCGGATCTTCGCGTCCGAAGCGGGCGTCAGGCCCCCGCGCGACCGTTCAGCGTCCCGCCGTCATCTCCGGCACGGGCGTCAGAACGGGCTCACCGGCGAGGAAGCGCAGGATGTTCCGCCGCACGAGATCGGCCGAGGCCTCCAGGATCTCGGGCGCCCAGGAGGCGACATGCGGCGACAGCAGCAGGTTGGGCGCATCCAGAAGGGCCCGCGGCACATGCGGTTCATCCTCGAAGACGTCGAGCGCGGCGCCCTGGATGGTCCGGGCCGCCAGCGCCTCGACCAGCGCCGCGGTATCGACCACGCTGCCGCGGCCGACATTCACCAGGAAGCCCCGCGGCCCCAGGGCCTGCAGCACCTCGCGGCCGACGATGTGCCAGGTGGCCGCGCCGCCGGGCGCGGCGATGACGAGGATGTCGGCCTCCCGCGCCAGGTCCAGCAGGGTGGGCACGAAGCGCCAGGGGACATCCGCCCGCGGCTGGCGCTTATGATAGGCGATCGTCATCTCGAACGCCTCCGCCCGCCGCGCGATCCGCTCCCCGATCGCGCCGAGGCCGACCAGCCCCAGGCGCTTGCCGCCGGGAATCGGCCGGGCCTGCAGCGCCTCGCGCCAGCGCCCCTCGCGCAGGGCGCGGTCGAAGCCGCCGAGATCGCGCATCAGGGCGAGCAGCATGGCCATGGCATGATCGGCGACGGCCGAAGCATTCAGGCCGGAGCCGTGCGTCACCGTCACGCCGCGCTCCAGCGCCGCCCGCACATCGACATTCTCGTAGCCCGTGCCGCTGCAGCAGATCAGTTCCAGGCGTGGCAGGCTGGCGATGACCTCGCGGCCGAGGCCGATGAAGCCGGTCGTCACGGCGACGCGAACCTCCTCGCGCACCGGGGCGGGTGGCGGCGCCTCGCCGGGCGCCATGCGATGCAGGCGGAAACCTTCCGCCTCGAGCGCCGCCTGGATGACCGGCGAGGTCGATCGCAACAGGATGTCGATCGTCATCACGGACTGCTCCTCTGTTCAGCACCGCCGATTCCGGCTTCGGTCACCGCCGCCGCGGAGGCCTGCTTCGGCGCGGCGTGGCGCATGGTGAGCCGGGAGGCACTCGCCAGGGCCGCGCACAGCGCGATGGCGGCGCCGAGGGCCAGCGAGATCTCCAGCGCGAGCGCGACGGGGGCGGCCAGCGCGACCGCCGCCAGCGTGCCGCCCAAGGACTGCCCCACCAGCCGGGCGGTGCCGAGCATGCCGCTCGCCGCCCCGCTGCGTGCCCGGGGCGCGGTCGCCATCAGGACGCGGTTGTTGGGCGACTGGAACAGGCCGAAGCCCAGGCCGCAGAGCGCCATGCGCCACGCGATGCCGACCGTCCCCGTCTCCGCCGTCATGCCGGCGAGGGCCAGCAGCCCGGCGGCGAGCACCGCCAGACCCGCCGTGCCCAGGATGGCGGCGGAAAAGCGGTCCGCGAGGTGGCCCGCCACCACGGCGATGGCCATGGTGCAGGCCGGCCAGATGGCCAGTTCGATACCCAATCGGGCGGCGTTCATGCCGGTCAGCCGCTCCAGGTGGAAGGGCAGCACGACAAGGGCCAGCATCTGCGCCGCGAAGGATAGGACAGAGGTCAGCACCGAGAGGCGGAACAACGGAATCCGCAGCAGGTCGAGCGGCATGACGGGCGGCGCCACGCCCTGGCGGCGCAACAGCAGCCTGGCGCCGGCGGCCGCGCTCAACGCCAGGGCACCGACCGTCAGCCAGGCCGGATAGCCATGCGCCAGTCCGTTCGCCGCCGTCAGGAACAGGCCGAGCATGCCCGCGCTGCAGGCGCCGCCGCCGAGGTCGAAGCGATGCGCGGCCAGAGGCGTGCGCGGCACCGAGCGCAGCGCCAGCAAAAGCGCCGCGCTGCCCAGCGGCACATTGACCACGAAGAGCAGCGGCCAGCCGCCGAGTTCCAGCAACAGGGCGCCGACCGGCGGGCCTGCCGTCATCGACACGCCGGCGATCACCGCATTGACGCCGATGCCCCGGCCGAGGTGCGCGGCGGGATAAACGAAACGCAGGATGGCGATGTTGACGCTGAGGATACCCGCCGCGCCCACGCCCTGGGCGATGCGCCAGACCACGAGCGCCGCCAGCGAGCCGGACAGCGCCGCGCCGGTCGAGGCGATCAGGAAGACCACGAGTCCGGCGAGATAGACTCGGCGATAGCCATGGATCTCGCCCAGCGCGGCGAAGGGCAGCAGGCAGACCGCCATGGCGAGCTGGTAGCCGCTGACCAGCCAAGTCGAGCCGCTGGGGCTGGCGCCGAGGTCCCGGGCGATCTCCGGCAGCGCCAGGTTGACGATGCTGGTGCCGAGGCCGCTCAGGGTCACGGCGCAGGCCATGGTGAGAATGGCGAGGAGGCGGCGCGGGAGTGGCAGCCCGTCCTCCCCGTTCACAAGGGGGATCATGATTGTTCTGGGCGCTTCCCGGAGCGGTCCGGTTCAGGCGTCGGCGATCATGGTGGCACTGGCGCTGGACCAGCTGGCGAGTATGCGGTCACCGGGGCGGAACCCCTGCCGCGACACCGCCTCGTCGCCATTGGAGAGATAGGCCAGGAAAGATTCGCCATCGTCGAGCCGCAGGTGGATATGCGTGGACTGGCCACGATAGCGAACCTGCTCGACGGTCCCCGGGATGCCGTTCTCGACCGGCGCCTCGGCGGAAGCCGGCTGCAGGCGAACGGCCTCCGGACGGATGGCGATCAGCGGTCCGCCGGGGCCCGCGCCGGCGCGCACCCGCGCCAGCCCGCCGCCGTCGAGCCGCATCACGACTTCGCCGCCCTCCCGGCCCAGCGCGCTGCCGCGCAGGAAGTTGGAGGCGCCGAGAAAGCCTGCGACGAAGCGGTTTGCCGGGTGGCTGTAGACCTCCTCCGGCGTGCCGACCTGCTCCAGCACACCGCCACGCATCACCACGATGCGGTCGGCCATGGTCATGGCCTCTTCCTGGTCATGCGTCACCATGACGGCGGTGATGCCCAGGCGCTTCTGGATGGCACGGATCTCGCCCTGCATGGCCTCGCGCAGGCTCTTGTCGAGGGCCCCGAGCGGCTCGTCGAGCAGCAGCAGGGAGGGTTCGATGACGATGGCGCGCGCCAGCGCCACGCGCTGCTGCTGCCCGCCCGAAAGCGCCGAGGGCAGGCGCTCGGCGAAGGGGTCGAGCTGCACCAGGCGCAGGGCCGTGGTAACACGCGAGGCCACTTCGGCCCGTGACACCCGCCGCATCTGCAGACCGAAGGCGACGTTCTGCGCCACCGTCAGATGTGGGAACAGCGCGTAGTTCTGGAACAGCATGCCGATGTTCCGGCGATGCACCGGGATATGCGTGACGCGGTAGCCGTCGATCAGCACGTCGCCCGATGTCGGCTGGACCAGGCCGGCCACCATGCGCAGCGTTGTCGTCTTGCCGCAGCCGCTGGGTCCAAGCAGCGCCACCATCTCGCCGGCGGAGATGCGCAGCGTCACATTGTCCACCGCCAGCGTGCCGCCGAAGGACTTGGTCAGGCCGGACAGCGCCAGGTCGGTCGGATTGGCGGTCACGGTCTCAGCCTCCGAAGATCTGATTGAAGCGGTCGACAATCGCGCTGCGCTGCGGATTGATGTGATCCCAGTCCAGCACATAGAGCTTCAGGTCACGCATGCGGCTTTCCGGATAGGGCGCCACGGCCGCGACATCCCTGTTCAGTTCGATGCCGGTGACGGCAGGGGCGGCATAGGTTGCCTCCGCCAACCCTTTCTGCGCCTCGGGCGAGAGGATGCGGTCGATCAGCGCGGCACCCAGATCGGGCTCCGGCGCATCCTTCACCAGGGTCAGGCAGTTGACCCCGGCGAAGGAGCCCTCGGCCGGCTCCATCAGGCGCAGCGGCGCGCGGCGGGCGACATAGGGAAGCACCGATTTGGAGAAGTCGGGGCCGGCGATGTCGCCCTGGCCCTGCTGGATCTGCAGGGCGACGGCACCGACGATCTCGTAGATGGTCTGCACGTTGGGCCTGAGCTCGGCCATCTTGTCCCAGCCCTTCTCCAGCTCGTACTGCGCCTCCAGCACCGGCTTGCCGGTGGCCAGCGAGGCGGCCATCACCAGAAGCTGCACGCTCTGCGTCTGCTTCGGCGTGATCATCATGTAGCGGCCGCGGTAGCGTTCGTGCCAGAGGTCAGCGAAGCTGGCCGGCGGATGCGCCATCTGCGCGTTGAACCAGGGTGCCACCGAGGAGATCGCGAAGGCGGCGCCGTGACTGTCGTTGTAGAGGAAGTTGGGGAAGACCTTCGCCAGGTTCGGGATGCGATCGGCCGGAAGCTTCTCGATCAGCCCCTCGGCCTTGGCGATAGGGATGCCGACGTCGTCCATCATCATGACGGAATAGGCCGGGCTCGCCTTCTGCGTGCGCAGGATGGCGATATTGCCGAGCGTGACGTTCTCCGTCTGCAGCACGCGGCAATCGAAGTCGCGCTGGAACTTGGGCACGATCTGCTTCCGCACGTATTCGCCCTGCACGCCGCGATAGGTGCCGAGCTGCACCGTCTTTCCGGCGGCCCAGGCATTGCGGACGAAGAAGAGCGGAGCGGCCAGCCCGGGGGCGCCGAGCAGGACGCTGCGGCGGGATGCGGCCGGGGGGGCGGTGTCGTCCATGGCGGTCATTGTCCTTTGCGTTGCGGTGTCCGGCTCCCGGTCACACGCCCATCGCCTTGCGCAGGCCGACGAGCTTCTCCAGGGCGAGGACGGCGAGAACGCCGGTCACGATCATCAGGCTCGATGTGGCGGCGACGGAGGGATCGAAGACGCGCTCCATCAGGCTGTGCAGGTAGATCGGCAGCGGCATGGTCTCGACATCCGCCAGCCAGAAGGAGATCGGGAAGTCGTCGAAGGAGATCATGAAGGCGAAGAGGCAGCCGGCGGCGATGCCCGGCAGGATCTGCGGCACGGTGACGCGCCAGAAGACGGTGAAGGGGCTGGCGCCGAGGGTCAGCGCCGCCTCCTCCAGGGAGCGGTCGACCTGCTTCAGGCTGGCGGTGATGGTGCGGATCAGATAGGGCAGCGTGATCAGCACATGGCCGATGAAGAGGTTCACCGAGGCCTCCATCATCCTCATCATCGACATGAACTGCAGCAGCGCCAGGCCGGTGATCAGGATCGGCAGGATCAGCGGCGAGAGCAGCATCGCCTCGATGGCGCCGCCGCCCGGCACGCGCCAGCGATCCAGCGCATAGGCCGCCGGCATGCCGAGCGCGAAGGCGGTGAGCGCCGCGGCCAGCGCCAGGAGGGTGCTGACCAGGAAGGAGTGCTGGAACTCGGGATCGTTCAGCACCGTCTCGTACCAGGAGAAGGTGAAGCCGACGGGCGGGAAGACCGCGAAGGCCGCCTCGGAGAAGGACAGCGCGACCACGACCACCAGCGGCGCCAGCACAAAGAGCAGGATCAGCACGGCCATCGTGTAGGTCACGAACCCGCCCAGCCCGGACAGACGTCCCCGCATCATGCCTCTCCCTGCGCGGCCGGGACCGCAGCCCGGCGCCGGTTCAACATCCAGGTCACGCCGATATGCGCTCCGAGGGCGATCACCACCATGAGCGTGGCGATGGCCGAGCCCATGGGCCAGTCGAAGACCGTGGTCACCTGCTGCTCCAGCAGGATGCCCAGCATCAGCCCGCGCGGCCCGCCCAGCATCTGCGGCGTGACATAGGAGGCGGCGGTCAGCGAGAAGACGATGGTCAGACCCACCGCCAGGCCCGGCACGCTGAGTGGCAGCGTGACGCGCAGGAAGGCGCGGAAGGCCGAGGCGCCGAGCATCCGCGCCGCCTCGTTCAGCGACGGGCTGATGCGCGACAGCGAGGTGGCGATGGGCAGCACCATCAGCGGCAGGAAGACATGCACCGAAGCAACGACCACCGCCCATTCGGTGTAGAGGATCTGCAACGAGACCTGGCCCAGGCCGAACAGGCCGAGCGCCCAGTTCACCACGCCGTTCGGTCCGCTGCCGAGCAGCAACTGCCAGCCATAGGTCCGCACCACCACGCTGACCACCAGCGGTGCCACCACCAGCATCATGGTCAACCGGCTGAGCGCCGAATGCCCATAGGCGATCACCATGGCCAGCGGATAGGCCAGCAGCGCCGTGAACAGCGATGTCAGCAGCGCGATCTTCAGGGTGAGCACCGTCACCCGCTGATAGGCGGGTGTCAGCAGCAGGCGGCCATAGCCCGAGACGCTGAAGGGCAGGCCGACATCGCCGGCGGCCGACTGCGTCAGCACCGAGTAGCTGAGCAACGTCAGCGAGGGGATGACCAGGAAGACCACCAGGAAGGCCACCGCCGGCAGCAGGAGGAACAGCCCCACGCTCCAGCGTGGCAGCCGGATCGGTCGCGCCGCCACAGGGGCGTCCAGCGTCGCGGAGGAGCCGGAGGCCATCATGCGCCCTCCTCCGTCGTGAGGCGGTGGGCGAGGCGCCTTTCCAGGTGGTGGATCGTCGTCTTGCCGCGCCGGAAGTCGGGATCGTCCAGGATGAGGCGATGCAGGCCGATATTGGTCGCGACGCCCTCGATGCGGATCTCATTCAGCGCGGCGGACATGCGGCGCAGACTCTCCTCGCGATCCTTGCCATGGGCGATGACCTTGGCGATCAGGGAGTCGTAGTGCGGCGGCACCTCGCTGCCCGGCGCCATGTGGCTGTCGACGCGAATGCCCGGCCCGCCGGGCGCGTGCCATTCCGTCACGCGTCCCGGCGAGGGCAACCCGCTGAACGCATCCTCCGCATTGATGCGGCATTCCAGCGCGTGGCCCTGGATGGCGATGTCGTCCTGATCAAAGGCAAGGCGCTCGCCCATGGCGACGCGGATCTGCTCGCGCAGGATGTCGATCCCGGTGATCGCCTCGGTGACCGGATGCTCCACCTGGATGCGGGTGTTCATCTCGATAAAGGCGAAGAGGCCGTCCTCATAGAGGAACTCGAAGGTACCGGCGCCGCGATAGCCAATGGCGCGGCAGGCCGCGGCGCAGCGCTCCCCGAGTGCTGCGATCTCAGCGCGCGGCAGGCCTGGCGCCGGCGCCTCCTCGACCACCTTCTGATGGCGCCGCTGCAGCGAGCAGTCCCGCTCGCCGAGCCACAGGGCGGCCCCGTGCTGGTCACAGAGCACCTGGATCTCGATATGGCGGGGATGCTCCAGAAATTTCTCGAGGTAGAGCTCGGGATTGCCGAAGGCGCGTCGGGCCTCCTCCCGCGTCATCTTGATGGCCTCGCGGAGCGCCGCGGGCTCACGCACCACCCGCATGCCGCGCCCGCCGCCACCTCCCGCCGCCTTGACGATGAGCGGATAGCCCGTCGCCTCAGCGATGGCGGCGCAGGCGGCGTGGTCTTCCGGCAGGGCGCCCTCGCTGCCGGGCACGCAGGGGACGCCGGACCGGCGCATGGCCGCCTTGGCCTCGATCTTGTCGCCCATCATGCGGATCACCGGCGCGGTGGGGCCGATGAAGACCAGCCCCGCCCGCTCCACCGCCTCGGCGAAGCCGGCATTCTCCGACAGGAAGCCGTAGCCGGGATGGATGGCCTCGGCGCCGGTGGCATTGGCGGCAAGCAGGATCAGCCCGGGATCGAGATAGCTGGCGGCCGCCGGGCCGGGTCCGATGCACAGCGCCTCGTCGGCCAGCGCCAGATAGGCGGCGCCCGCATCGGCGGCCGAATGCACGACGACGCTTCGCAGTCCCAGGCTGCGGCAGGCACGGATCACGCGCAGGGCGATTTCCCCGCGATTGGCCACCAGGACGGTGCGAAACGTCATGTGCCGGCGCGCCCGTCAGGAGGCCAGTTCGGTCAGCGGGACGATCTGCCCCCCGCCCTTCTCGACCGTCTCGCGCACCGTGCGGGCGATCTCCACCGAGCCGGCCGTGTCGCTGTGCACCAGCACGCACTGGGCATCGACCTTGATGCGCTTGCCGGACTGCGCCGTGACGGTGCCATCGTCCATGAACTGCAGGATGCGGGCGCGCACCACCTTGAGGTCGGTGATCACCGAGTTCGGCAGCTTGCGGCTCACCAGCTGCGCCTCGTCGTCATAGGCCCGGTCCGCGAAGATCTTGCCGACGGTGCGCAGCCCGATGGACTTGGCGTACTTCTCGCCATGCGTCTTGACCGAGACAGCGACAATCATGTCTCTGTCGAAGGCCTTGTAGATGTCCATCATCAGCTCGGTATAGACTGGGTTGGCGCGCGACATCTCACCGAAGGCGCCATGCGAGCCGGCATGCGTCACTTTCCAGCCGCCGACCTGCGCGATCGCCGCCAGCGCGCCAAGCTGGTAGAGCGCGTGCTTCTGCATGTCGCGCGGATCGATGTTCATCGGCACGCGGCCGAAGCCCAGCAGGTCCGGCAGGCCGATATGCGCGCCCACCGCGACGCCGTTCTCCTTCGCCGCCTCGACCATGCGGGTCATGATCACTGCGTCGCCGGCATGGTAGCCGCAGGCGATATTGGCCGAGGAGATGATCTTCATCAGGGCCTCGTCATCGCCCATCTTCCAGCGGCCGAAGCCCTCGCCGAGATCCGAGTTCAGGTCGATCTTCATGCTCATTCCTTTGTGTCCGCGGCCAGCGGGAGGATGTCGAAAAGCGGCGCGCCGAAGCCCGCGATTTCGCCATCCCGGCCGCGCACGGCCTCGATGGCGCCGTCGCAGGGCGCGACGACCGGTTGCAGCAGCGGACCCACGGCCAGGTAGGCGAGAATGTCGCCGCGGGCGACGGTGTCGCCCGCCGCCGGCGGATCGCGCGTCTCCGCCGGATGCCGCAGCAGCAGGATGCCGAAGGCCACCGCATGGACGGTCTCCACGGCAGGGGCCGCGCGCGGCGTCGCCTCCGGAACCGCGCCAGCCAGGGGGCGCGACGGTAGCGAAAGCCGGAGCGCCGTGTCGCCCTCGGCCAGTTCCAGCTCGGTCACGCCTGTGGCGCGCATCAGGGCCAGGAGCCCGGCGAGGCTGCCGGTCAGGTCACGCATCACGCCGCGCTCCCCAGCTCGCGCCTACCAAGCCCGGCCAGGTGCCGGAGCTCGCCCAGATAGGCCGCCGCGGCGCGCTCCGCCGCCCGCGCCGCGGCGGCATCGCAGGGCGCGAAGCGCAGCGTGGCGCCCGGCGCGGCCTGAGCGATGCGCCAGAGATCCGCCTCGATCACGGCGCCGATCTTGGGATAGCCGCCGGCCGAGTTGCCGTCCTCGAGCTGGATGATCGACTGGCCCGAGGGCGGCACCTGGATCACGCCGGGGACGATGCCGTGCGAGCGCATCTCCACCAGTTCGGTGCGCCGTAGCGGCACCGCGCCTTGCAGCCGGTAGCCCATCCGGTTGCTCTGGCTGGTGACCGCCCAGCCCTGCGACCAGAGCAGCGCCTGCGAGGCCGCGTCGAACTGGTCGTATTCGGCCGCGGGGATGACCCGCAGCACGACATCGCCCGGCCCGGCGTCCGGCGCCTCGCCGCCAGGCAGCACGTCACCCGGCGGCCGCGCGCCGAGGCCGGCCGGGTCGCGTGGCGTGAAGGCCGGGGCGTCGCCGAGCGGCAGCCTGTCGCCTTCTGCCAGGGCACGCCCGTCCAACCCGCCGAATCCGGCGCGCAGATGCGTCGTCCGCGAGCCGAAGACGAGGGGCACGTCGATGCCGCCGGCAACGGTGAGGTAGCCGCGCATTCCGCGCCGTGGCGCGCGCAGCACCAGTTCTTGACCGGCGCGGACGGAGACCGCCCACCACGGCGGCATCAGGCGCCCGTCCAGCCGCGGCATGGTATCGGCGCCGGTGAGCGCGATGGCCGTGTCCCGCGTGAAACGCAGCCTCACGGGGAAGAGCTGGAACTCGATACCGGCCGCGTCCGGCGGGTTACCGAGCAGGGCATTGCCGGCGGCCAGCGCCAGGCGATCCATCGCGCCGGTGCGGGCGATGCCGTGGCACCGGAAGCCGGTGCGGCCCAGGTCCTGAACCATGTTCAGCGGCGGGGTGAGCAGGACCTCGATCATCGGATGACGCGCTCCACCCGGAAGCGGATCCGGTCGCCGAGTTCCAGCAGATTGGGCGGGTCGCGCCCGAGGTCGAAGGGCTCCGGCACCTCCGGCGCCCGGCCGATCACATGCCAGCCGGTCGGCGAGGCGGTCGGGCGGTCGCTGCGGCGCGGGCCGCCGAGATTGGCCTGCGCGCCGCCGATCGAGACGATGCCGCCGGCCTCGCGCATCACCGGCACCGGGCGTCGTGGGGTGAACAGGCGGGGGTCCAGCCCGAAGAGATAGCCGAAGCCCGGCATGACGCTCGGCGCGAAGACGACGTACTCGCCGGCCGCGTGCATGGCGACGATGGTGTCGATCTCCACCCCGTGATGCGCCGCGACGGCAGGCAGGTCGCCGCCCCCCTCGCCACCATAGACGACGCCGACCTCGAGCAGCCGCCCGGTGCCGTGGCGCGGCTCGGCGCGCGACCAGGCGGCGAGCAGACGCGCCGCCATCGCCTCGGCATCGGCGGTCAGGGGATTGATCACCACCAGCAGGCTGTTCATGCCTGGCTGCAGGTCGACCACGCCATCCCAGCCGCGCACCGCATCGCTGAGGCTCCAGATGCGCTGCTGCGTCGCCAGCGCCAGTGGCCCCTCTGCATCCAGCAGCAGGGCGGCGCTGCCGCAAGGCGTGACCCGTGGCGCCGCCAGTTCCATGACGCCGGAATTCATGCCTCCAGCCCCTCCGGAAGCAGGGTGAACAGACGCTGGCCGGCCGCCACGTCCTGTCCGTCCTCGGCATGAATCTCGCCGATGATGCCATCCGCATCCGCGCGCAGCGCGGTGAAGACCTTCATCGCCTCCAGGATGCAGATTTGCTGCCCGGCCTGAACCTTCGCGCCCGGCGTGACGAAGGGGGCCGCGCCCGGGGCCGGCGCCCGGTGGAAGACGCCGTGCATCGTCGCCAGGATTTCCCGGCCGGGGGTGGCCGGTGCCTCCGCCGGAGGCGGCGCGGGGTGGCGCCGGGGCGCCGATGGCGATGGTTCCGGCGCCGGCCGGGACGCCTCGCCGCGCGGCATCGCCACGCGAATGCGCAGCGGGCCGTCGGTGACCTCCACCTCGCCGCCGCCTGCCTCGGCGACAAGCTGCATCAAGGCGCGGATCGTGTCGAAATGAGACTGGTTCACGGGAATGCGGCTATCGCAGCCGGGCGACGGCATCGGCGATCCGGGCGCAGGCCTCCTCCAGCCGGCCGATCGCCGTGGCGATGGACAGCCGGATGCAGGGCGAGAGGCCATAGGCCGCGCCAGCCACCGTCACCACCCGCGCCGCATCGACGAGATAGGTCGCCACGTCGGCATCGCTCGCCAGCACAACGCCTTCCGGCGTCCGCCTGCCGAACAGCCCTCCGCAATCGACAAAGAGATAGAAGGCGCCCTCCGGCCGGTGGCAGCGCAGCCCTGGGATGCCATCGAGCAGCGGCATCACCCGGTCGCGCCGGGCCTGGAAGTCGGCGGCGCGAGTTGCCAGGAAGTCCTGCGGCCCGGTCAGCGCGGCCACCGCCGCGGCCTGGCTGATCGAGGAGATGCCGCCGAGCGACTGCGACTGCACCTTGCGCATCGAGGCGATCAATTCGGCCGGACCGCCGGCGAAACCGATGCGCCATCCGGTCATGGCATAGGCCTTGGAGACGCCGTTGACGGTCAGCGTGCGGTCCTTGAGATCGGGCGCCACGGCGGCGAAGCTGTGGAAGCGGGTCCCGTCGAACAGCAGATGCTCGTAGATCTCGTCCGACATCATCATGATATGCGGATGGCGGCGGAACACCGCGGCAAGCGCCTCCAGCTCGGCGCGGGTATAGACGGCGCCGGTGGGATTGTTCGGGGTGTTCAGCATCACCCAGCGGGTGCGTGGCGTGATCGCCGCCTCCAGGGTGGCGGCATCGAGCCTGTAGCCGCTGTTGCCGCCGCAGGAGACGACGACCGGGGTGCCGCCCGCCAGCCGTGTCATGTCGGTGTAGGAGACCCAGTGCGGCGCCGGGACGATAACCTCGTCGCCTGGATTCAGGCTGGCGGTCAGCGCCAGGAAGATGACGTTCTTGGCGCCCGCGCTGGCCAGAACCTCGGCCAGGTCATACTCGATCCCATTGTCGCGGCGGAACTTCTCGACAATGGCGCGGCGCAGCGCGGGCGTGCCGCCGACCGGGGTATAGCGCGTCTGGCCGGCCCGCATGGCGGCAATGGCGGCCTCGATGACGTGCGGCGGGGTCTCGAAATCCGGCTCGCCCGTGGCCAGGCTGATGACATCGATCCCCTGCTCGGCGAGTTCGCGCGCGCGGCTGGAGGCGCGCTCGGATGCCGATGGCTTCACAAAGGCCAGACGCTCGGCCGTGAGCTGCATGATGGGCCAACACCTTCCGCTAAAGCTCTTCGGAATGCTGGCCGTGTGGGACGCGAGGTCGCGTCAGTTCTGGAATTCCTGACCGGACATTGCCGGACCATCGGTTGCTTCGTGCCACTCGATGTATTCGATACTTTACACACCGCCGATGCGCATGCGCGATGGAAAAAGGCGATCATGTGATTAGATTTGGCTAATATGCCCTACTTCCTCGACGCCGATGACCGCGACGTGCCGAACCTCAGGCACCTCCGCCTCCTGGCGGCTGTGGCCGCGGGCATGAGCCTGCGCCGGGCCGCGTCGGAGCTGCACATCTCGCAATCCGCAGCGACCCTCAGCCTGACAGCCCTCGAGGCGCGTTACCGGGTGACGCTGTTCGAAAGACGCCCATCTGGCCTGGTGCCGACCAAGCACGGAGTGGCTCTGGCGGCCAGGACGGAGCGTTGCCTGGCCTATCTCGGCGCGGCGCTTCAGCGCCTGGGCGGACGAAGCCAGGGTGTCGGCGTGCCGGCGCAGCGGCTCTCCCTCCTCCGGATGCCGCAGCTTCTCGCCCTGGTCGCGATGGAGGAGGCGGGCGGCTTCACCGCGGCCGCCAGACGGCTTGGCCTGCGCCCACCCTCCATTCACCGGGCCATGGGCGAGCTGGAGGATGCTTTGGGTCTGGAGCTGGTGCTCCGCGGCCAGGGTGGAGCCCGCCTCAACGCTGCGGGGCTGGACATGGCGCGCGGCTGCAGCCTGGCCCTGAGCGAATTGCGTGCGGCGCGGGCGGAATTGCGGGAACTCGATGGAGAGACCTCTGGCCGTGTCGTCGTGGGCGCGGTGCGCCTCACCGCTTCAGGCATCATCCCGCAGGTCATTCAGGAGATGTACCGCCAATGGCCGGGCGCCCGTTTTGCCGTGGTGACCGGAGATTACGAGGACATGGTGCACGGCATCAGGACCGGGCGTATCGACTACCTCTGCACGACCTTGCGGGCAGACATCCCCGATGGCGTCGAGGCGGAGATCATCTTCAGCAGCGCCATCCGGATCGCCTGTCACAAGGCTCATCCCATAGCCGGGTCGGTCGATCCACCCGCGCGGGAACTGGCGCGTTGGCCCTGGGTTGTACCGGCCGCCGGAACGGGAGCCGCGGCACGGTTCAGAACCATCTTCGAAGCCGAAGGGGTCCCACCACCGAATGCGCATGTCACATCCGCCTCCTTCGATCTGACACGAAGCCTGCTTCTGGGCGGCGAGTTCCTGGCGCTGATTGTCGAAGGCGGCTCCGCCACGGACTTTGGTGTCAGCGACCTGCACGTCCTGAGCAAGGCGATCCCCAACGACCGGCGGCCGGTCTACCTCCTGTGGCGTAAGAACTGGAGCCCGACCCGTCTGCAGCAGCAGTTTCGCGCCACCATCCAGAAGGCCTGCCGGCAGGCATAGGAGCGCCTTGGCGCCAGAGCGACTGCGACGAGCAGCGGGATGATCCCGGATGCGCCGGTGTGGATGTCCGCTTGTCGGACGAGGCGTGGACCGCCATCGAGCCACACCTGCCGCGCGACAGGCCAGGCAGGCCTCGCGTGGCTGAACCGGGACATCACGATGATGCCGCCCGCGCCCTGCGCCCGTTGGAGCGATGAACCCGCCGCTGATCGGTTGACAACACCGCTGCCCTCGGGGGCCAGCGGCCACGCGCGTCAAGGGGCAGGTTTCACCGGGTAACAGCCCCGCTTGCGCATTGACGGATTGTCATGCCTTCGCCATAGATGCGAACGCTTCGCAATAACGTGCGCCCAGGCGCGGTGGGCTGCCTTCGTCTGTGGCCCCGCCTCCCTGCAAGGATGCCGCAAGGCCGCCTTTCACCACTTCAGCCCAGGAAGCAAGCATGACACGCTTCGACCCGAAAATCCGCCGGACCTTCTCCGGCCTCCTGCTCGCCGGCTCGCTCATCTTCAGCGCCGGCATGCCGGGCACCGCGCTGGGCCAGTCCACCTTCGGCGCCCTGGACCAGACGTCCGACGTCCAGCTCCGCTTCTCGGCCGCCGAGCAGAACCGCCCTATCCTCGCGGGCGGCGAAGTGGTGGTGGCCGGCCAGGGCTTCCGGCCCGGTCAGCAGGTGACCCTGCTCTACGGAACGACGCCCCTTCTGGGCAGTGCGCTGGTGGCGGACGGGGAAGGGAAGATCTCCGGGCGGATCACCGTCCCGGCCCAGGCCGTGCCCGGCAACCATCCCATCGTCGTGGTGGCCCAGGGGCCCTACAGCGCCACGGTCGCCCCGCTCAAGGTCTCGCCCCAGATCCCGCTCTCCGGGCAGGAGCGCTTCGAGATCACCGAGGTCCGCGTGGCGCGCGGCCTGTACCAGTCGGCTTTCAGCCCCCGCAACAACGCGCTGTTCGTTACCGCCGCCATCGGCCGCCCGCCGGTGCGGCAGTCGGAGCTGCTGCGGGTGAACCTGGAAACGCTGGCCGTCGTCGCCCGCGTCACGCCACAGGCCGCTCCCGCACCGGCCCCGCGCCCCGGCGCCTCCGCGCCGGCCGATGGT
Organism: Pseudoroseomonas sp. WGS1072; assembly: GCF_049340465.1. Classification (NCBI taxonomy): domain Bacteria; kingdom Pseudomonadati; phylum Pseudomonadota; class Alphaproteobacteria; order Acetobacterales; family Acetobacteraceae; genus Pseudoroseomonas; species Pseudoroseomonas sp. WGS1072. The sequence continues at coordinate 1,310,974 of NZ_JBMPSU010000001.1, forward strand.
GGCGTCTATGCCGTCTATGGCGTGGGCGTGGACGATGTGAACGACACCGTCTGGGTGACCAACACGCGCCAGAACACCGTCGCCGTCTATCGCCAGGCGGATCTCTCGCTTGTCCGGCAGTTCGAGCCCGGCACGGTGAACCACGCGCGTGACGTCGTCATCGACGCGACACTCGGCAAGGCCTATTCCAGCGCCACCTTCAAGCCGGAAGTCGTGGTCTTCAACACGCGGAACCCAGAAGTGGCATCGCGGATCGGGATCGCGTCGCGCGTGCGGGGCGGCACCTTCTCGGCCGCCAGCCTCTCGCTGAACGCCGAGGCGCATCGCCTCTACGTCGTCAGCAACACCACCAATGAAGTGGCGGTCATCAACACCGAGACCGATCAGGTGGAGAAGATTATCCCGGTTCCGGGCGCCCGCTCCGCCATCGGCGTGTCCCATGACCCGCGCACCAACCGCATCTTCGTGGCCTCCCAGGGCAGCGACAACCTGGTGGTGCTCAACGGCGAAACCGGTGCCGTCGTCGCCGATACGCTGGTCGGCGCGGGCGCGTTGAACGTGGTGTTCGATCCGGTGCGGCGCCGCGCCTATGTCGCCAGCCGCGCCGCGGGCACGGTCACCGTGACTGACGCCGACGGCAAGATCATCGCCAATCTCGGCCCCGCGCCGCTGGCCAACCACGTGGCCGTCGACCGCAACGGCACCGTCTTCGCCGTCGACAAGTCCGCTGCCGCCCGCAATGAGGAAGGCGACACCATCCTGCGGATCCGCCCGCGCTCCTGAGCGCCTGAATTGCGCCGGGTGCCTGCCAGCGAGGCAGGCGCCCGCCTGATTCGGAACGATCCCGGCAGGCTGCCCGGAACGATGGTGGCCACGAGCGCGATCACCGAGGGAAGATCCGCGTGCCGAAGCCAGGGCTATACGCCCGGGCGATGCAGCGACGCGGTATCAATCCGGCACAACCAACAAGTTGCAGGGGATCTCTCCCTAGGCCAGCCCGCCATTGATCGAGATGGTCTGGCCGGTGATGTAGGCGGCGCGGTCGGAGGCCAGGAAGGCGACCAGCTCGGCCACCTCCTCCGGCCTGCCGGCGCGCCGGGCCGGCACCAGGGCGCGCACCTGCTCGGGCGTCATCGCCGCCGCCACCGCCGGGCTCTCGATCACGCCCGGCGCCACCGCGTTCACCGTGACGCCGCGCGGCGCGCATTCCAGCGCCAGCGACCGGACGGCGCCGCCGAGCCCCGCCTTGGCCGCCGCGTAGTTCGCCTGCCCCCGGTTGCCCATGATCGCCGAGACCGAGCTGATGGCCACGATCCTGCCCCAGCGCGTGCCGATCATCGGCAGCAGCAGCGGCTGCGCCGCATGGAAGAAGCCGTTCAGCGAGACGTCGATGACACCGTGCCACTGCGCCGCGCTCATCCCGGCCATGGGCGCGTCGGCATGGGTGCCGGCATTGTGCACCAGCACCTGCACCGGCCCGCCCTCCAGCACCGCCGCCAGGGCGCCGGCCGTCGCGGCGGCATCGGTGAGGTCGAAGGCCAGCGCCTCGGCCGCGCCGCCCGAGGCCGTGATCTCCGCCGCCAGCGCCGCCACGCCGGCCCGGTTCGCATGGGCATGCAGCAGCAGATGCAGCCCCTCCCCGGCGAGGCGGCGGGCAATGGCGGCGCCGAGCGGGCTGCCCGCCCCGGTGACAAGAGCCCGCCTCACGCCCCGGCCTCCGGCGGCAGGATGACCGTGGCCTGGCCGGCGAGCAGGGTCCGGCCCCCTTCGGCGATGCTGAAGGCATAGGTGAAGCCGCGTGCCTCGCGCGCCAGGGCGACCGCCTCGATGGCGAGGTCGCCGGCGATGTCGTCCAGCCGGTCCACCGCCAGGTCGAGGCCGCGCAGGCTGGCCAGGTAGCCCGGCCGGCTGGCCCGTGCCCCGCCTTCCGAATCCCCGCTCAGCGCGCCGTGCAGGGCCATGGCCTGCAGCGCGTATTCGACACCGCACACCGCCGGCAGCAGGCCGCCCCGCCGCAGCGGATGGTCCGCCGCGCGGTGCGAGGCGGCGCGGCAGAGGATGCGGTCCGCCGTCCAGCTCTCCACGCGGTCGAGCAGGCACATGGCGCCCTGGTGCGGCACCAGGGCCAGGATGGCGTCACGCCGCATGGCAGGGCTCCAGGCGCAGGGTGATGGCCAGCCCGTCCAGCAGCGGCCAGCCGATCCGCGCCGGGCGGCCCGCCGCCAGCGCCTCCAGCAGGGGCAGCGCGCGCGCGATCGGGTTGGCGCCTTCCAGCGCGCGGCGCAACGGCCCGGGCTGGACCTCCGGCGGCAGCGGCCCGCCATGCGCCACCTCGATGGCGGCCAGGCTGCGCGGCCCAGGCTCCGGCGCCAGGACCAGGGCGGTGGCGAAGGGGATGGCGGTGGGGCGGACGGCGGCCAGGGGCTCCGGCAGCGGCGCGTCATAGCCGCAGAGAAGCAGCGGCCGGCCCCAGGCGGCGACCTGCGCCACCCCCTGCAGCAGCCCGGCCGGCCAGGTGTCGTCATGGCAGCCGATGCTGACCGAGCCGAGCCGCGCCCCGGCGCCGATGCTCCAGTAGCCGGCCGCCGCATTGTGCACGGAGTTGTGGAACTGCGTCGGCGAGACATCGCCGCCCGGCGTGGCGAGCGCCTCCAGGATGGCGCCCACCACACCGCCATCGCCGTTCGAGCTGGCGAAGAGGCTGTCCAGCGCCGCCGCCTCCCGCCCGGCCGCGGCGATCGCCTCCGCCGCCGCCGCCAGGGCGAGCCGCACCACCAGGCTGGCGCGCCGCCGCTCGGTGGCGGCCAGCAGGGCGGGCGGCGGCACCAGGGTCGGCGCCTCCAGCCAGGGCGCCTCGCCCGTCAGGATGGCCCGGCTCGCCGGCCATCCCGGCAGGCCGGGGCCGAGCACGGCCGCCCCCTCGATCCAGCAGCGCGGCATCAGGCGGCCAGCCCGAGCAGCAGGCTGCAATTGCTGCCGCCGAAGCCGAAGGAGTTGCTGAGAACGCGCCCGACCGGCCGCCGCCGGTTGTCCGACGCGACATCGGCGCGGAAGCCGGGGTCCACCGCCGCCACGCCGAGACAGCCGGGGATCAGCCCCTCCTCGATGCAGAGCAGGGATACCACCGCCTCCAGCGCGCCCGAGGCGCCGAGGGTATGGCCGCTCCAGCCCTTGGTGGAGGAGCAGGGCACGGTGGAGCCGAACAGGGCGGCCACCGCGCGGTCCTCCATAGCGTCGTTGGCGCGGGTGCCGGTGCCGTGCAGGTTGATGTAGTCCACCGCCGCCGGTGGCAGGCCGGCGGTGGCCAGCGCGGCGTGCATGGCGGCCTGGGCACCCAGCCCCTCGGGCTGCGGCGAGGACATGTGGTGGCCGTCGCTGCTGGCCCCGGCACCGAGCAGGGCCAGGGTACCGGGCGCCGGGGCGCGTTCCAGCAGCAGCAGCCCCGCGGCCTCGCCGATGGTGATGCCGTCGCGGTCGGCGGCGCAGGGGCGGCAAGGGCCGCGCGCCAGCAGGGAGAGGGCGTTGAAGCCCTGCAGCGTCATGCGGCAGAGGGTGTCGACGCCACCCGCCACCACCGCGTCGGCCACGTCCGCGCGCAGCAGGGCCGCCGCCTCCAGCAGGCTGCGCGCGCCCGAGGTGCAGGCGGTGGAGACGGTGAGCGCCGGGCCCCGCAGGCCGAGCCGGGCGCGGAGGTAGCGCGGCAGGGCGTAGAGGTCGTGCGTGCCGCCGAAGTCGAAATCCGCCGGCAGGGCGCCGCCGGCGCGGCGGCGGTAGGCCGCCTCGGTCTGGGCGATGCCGGCGGTGCTGGTGCCGAGCACCACGGCGACACGCGCCGCCCCGTGCCGCGCCCGTGCCGCCGCCACGGCCGCGGCGAAGCCGTCCGCCTGCAGCGCCATCTCGGCCAGGCGGTTGTTGCGGCAGTCGTAGCGGGCGAGGTCGGCCGGCAGGGCGACCAGATCGAGGCCCGGCACCCGGCCGACCCAGATCCCGTCCGGCAGGCCGGCATCCTCCGGGTCCTGCGCCGGCCGCAGTCCCCCCTGCCGCTCCAGCAGGGCCGCCCGGGTGGCGGCGAGGCCATGGCCCATGGCGCTGACCGCCGAGAAGGCGGTGATGGCCAGGGGCGCGAAGCCCGGATCGGGGCGGGAGGTGGTCGTTCGGTCCAGCATCACACCGTCAGATATGGGATTGCGGGCAGATATGGGATCGCGGGCAGTTCAGCGCGCCGGGCGAGGCGCCAGGGCCAGGGAGAGCAGGAAGGCGGCGGTCACGCCGATCGCCACCGTCAGCCCGATGCCGCGCAGCACCGGCGTGGCGCAGAGGGCCAGCAGGCCGAAGGTGAGCAGCGTGGTGACGGCGCAGGTCAGCACCGCCTCCAGGCCGCGCCGCGCCTCCGCCGGGTCCCGTGCCGGCCGGGCCAGGAACAGCGCATAGTCGATCCCCACCCCCGCCGACAACAGCAGCGCCGCGAGATGGAAGGGTGTCAGCCGCTGGTCCAGCAGGGCGAGGGCCGCCAGGGTCACCAGCAGGGCGGCCAGGATCGGGGCGCCACGGCGCAGCGCCGCGAGCGGCCCGCCGCCGCGCAACCCGAGGGCCAGCAGGGCCAGCACGCCGAGCGCGCCGGCCGCCGCCCAGAACAGCGCCTCGCGGCTGGCGGCCAGCACCAGCCCCGTGGTCTCCGCCTTGACGTCGATGAACAGGATCGCCGGTTCGCCGAGCGCCGTCAGCGCCTGGCGCAGCGCCGCCGGATCGCGCACCCCGGCCGGGATGACCAGGCCCTGCCAGGCCGCGCCGCGCGGCGCCAGCATCGGGCTGAGGCGGGCGGCGAGCACCGGCGCCGCCGCCAGATCCGCGACCGTCAGCGGCGGCAGGGCGCGGCTCTCGGCCAGCCCGTCCAGGAAGGGGCGGAAGGCGTCGGGCCGGAAGGGCAGCCCGGCCGCCGCCTCGGCCAGCCTGGCCCGCAGGCTCTCCGGCGCGGGCAGCGCCGCCTGGCGCGCGCGCTGGGTCGCGGCGCTGGGCAGGTAGCGGCTGGGCGAATCGAAGCCGGCCAGGGCGCCGCGTGCGACCAGCGGCGCCAGGGCGGCGTCGATCCGCTCGGACAGGCGCAGCACGGCCTCGGCGTCCGGCGCCGTGAAGGCCACCAGGAGATTCACGTCCGGCGCGCCGAGCTGGCCGCGCAGCTCCGCATCCAGCGCCCGCTGCGCCTCCGGCACCGGGCTGAGGCGGGCGAGATCGTCCTCCCAGCGCGGGCCGCCCGTCGCCAGCAGCGCCAGGCCGGCCAGGGGCGCGGCCAGCAGCAGGCGGCGCCGGCCGCGCAGCGGCGCCAGCGCCGCCAGGACCGGTCCCGGCAGGGGCCGCAGCGGCGGCGGCGTGGCGGGCAGCAGGCTTGGCAGGAGCCAGCGCGTCACCGCCACACCGGCCAGCAGGCCGGCGGCGCCGAACAGCCCGAGCTGGCGCAGCAGCGGGACGTCGGAGGCCAGCATGGCGGTCAAGCCCAGCGCCGCGCTGCCCGCCGCCAGCAGCAGGCTCGGGGCGATGCGCCGCGCCGCGCCCGCCACCGCCTCCTCCTCGCCCTCCCCCTTCGGCCGGCGCTGGCCGAGCAGCAGCAGCGGGTAGTCCACCACCACCCCCAGCATCGTCATGCCGAAGCCGAAGGCGGCGCCATGCACGGCGCCGTGCCAGGCGGCCACGGCGGCGAGGCCGGCCAGCATGCCGGCCAGCAGCGGCACGGCTACCGCCGCCAGCACCAGCGCCGAGCGGAAGCGCCAGAGCAGGAAGCCCAGGATCAGCAGGCCGGAGAGCAGCGCGATCATCTCGACATCGGCGCGCACCGCCGCCGCCGCCTCGGCGGCGAAGACGCCCGGCCCGCTCAGCAGCAGCCGCGCCTCGCCCGGTCCGGCCCCACGGCCGGCCCTGGTGAAAGCCTCGTGGAACACCGCCATGGCGGCGGCCTGCGCCTCGGTGTCGCTGCCCGTCCCCGCCAGGCGGGCCAGCAGCAGGGCGCGCGGCGGACCGGCCCCGTCCTGTCCGGCTCCCTCCTGCCCGGTCCCGGCGAACCAGACGCCGTGCCGCAGCTCCACCCGGCTCTCGCCGAGCCAGCCGCGCATGGTGTCGAGGAAGACGCCGGCCGGGTCGGCGAAGCCGAAGCGCGCCACGAGCGGCGCGGCCGCCGAGCGCAGCCCGGCCAGCAGCCGCTCCATCCCGGCGCGCAGCGCGGGCGCCTCGAAGAGCGGCGGTGCCGTCGCCGCCGAGAGCAGGTAGCGGTAGCGGAAGAGCAGATCCCGCTCCGCCTCGCTGAAATCCTGCGCGCCGTTGCCGACGAAGGAGAACCGGCCGGATTGGCGCAGCGCCTCGCCCAGGTCGCGGCTGAGCCGGGCCAGCTCCGGCTCCGGCGCGCCCTCGATGGCCGCCAGCATCAGCGTGGTGGCGGCGCCATTCCGCAGCTCGCCGAGCAGGAAGGTGGTGGCCGGGCCACGGGCCGGAGGCAGCAGATCGGTCAGCTCCGCCCGGAAGGCGACCAGCCGCGACAGGCCGAGGCCGAGCAGCGCCAGCGCCAGCAGGACGAGGAGAAGCCGCCTCACGACGCCGCCGGGCGCCGCGGCGGCGGAGCCTGCCGGCTCATGGGCGCGGCGTAATGGCGAGCCGCGTCACGCCCTCGCTGGCCCGGGTCACGACGTGGCGCAGGCCGCCGCCCTGGCCGGTGATCTCGATCCCCTGCACCGCGACGCGCAGCCGGGCCGAGAGCGGCGTCAGCACCATGCGCCACCGCCCCGCCTCGCCCTCCGGCCGGAAATCGATCTCGAAGTACCGCCGCAGCACCGGCAGGTCGCCCGCCAGGGTGGCGCGGACGGATTCCACCAGGGGTCGGATCTCGGGCGACTGGTCGAGGCTCAGCTCGCGCCGGATGCCGCGGCCGGGCTGCGCGAAGAGCAGCCGGTCGCCATCGGCGCGCAGGATCTCCTCCTCCGGGAAGGTGGTGTGCTTCTCCAGCCGGTCGGGCGGGGTCCAGGACAGGGTGCCGCTGCTCGGGAGCGGGATGTCGAGCTGCGGGATCGCCTTCTCCTCGGTGAACGAGGCGGTGCCGCCGGGCTCGGCCGCCAGCGCGGCCATGGCCCCCTCCAGCGTCAGCGGCGCGGCCAGGGCGGGGGGAGCGGGCAGCACCAGGGCCAGGGCCAAGGCCAGGAGAGCGCGGCGGCGCGGCGAGCTCATGCCTCCATCTCCTCCCAGAAGTCGTAGAAGTTGAACCAGTTGTAGGGGAAGGCGCGGGCCACCGCCTCGATCCGTTCGGCGTAGCGCCGCGCCGCCAGGGCCAGTGCCGCCCGGCGGTCGCGGCGGTCGAGCGCGATGCGCTCGGCGAAGGGCTGGAAATGCACCTCGTAGCGGCGCGGCCCGGTCCAGACCGCGAAGGCGATCATCACCGGCGCGTCCAGCACCCCGGCCAGGATATGCGGCCCCTCGGGGAAGGCGGCCTCGCGGCCGAGGAAGGGCACGCGCGTGACCCTGCTGCGCGTCGGGTTGCGGTCGGCCAGGATGCCGACCAGCCCGCCGCGCTCCAGGCACTCCTTGGCCCGCAGCATGGCATCGGGCCGGCCGAGGGAGACGACGTCGCTCGCCGTGCCGCGGCCCCAGCGGGAGAAGAAGTCGGCGCTGATCGCGGCATGGTCGCCATGCATCAGCGCCATCACCTCCACCGGGCAGCCGGTATCGGCCACCGCGCGCATGGCGTCGAAGCTGCCGATATGCGCGCCGAGCAGGATGCAGCCGCGCCCCTCGGCGATGTGCCGGTTCAGCAGGTCGAGGCCGGTGACCTCGATGGTATAGCCGGCGCGGCGCCCGTCGAGCAGGAAGACCCGGTCGAGCAGGGTGGCGGAGAAGGTGAGGAACTGGCGGAACCGTTCCGTCAGGCGCGGCTCGCGCCCCAGCGCGCGGCGCAGGAAGGCGCGGCCGGCGGCGCGCTGCCGCGGGGCCGAGAGGAAGAAATAGGCGGTGATGGGGTAGAGCAGCGCATAGGCGACGCGCCAGCCGAGGCGGGTGATGATCCAGCCCATCAGCCGCAGCGCCGCAGCACTGCCGCGCTCGCGCTGCTCGCGCCAGCTCATGCCGGCCCGGCCAGGGGCGCCACCGCCGCCTCGCCGGCCAGCACCAGCGCCGCGCCGCTGTGGCAGCGGAAGGCGAAGCGGCCGGGCGCGGCGGGCCACAGCACCACCTCGACCGCCTCCTCCGGCGCCACCGGCGCGCTGAACTTGGCGCGCAGCAGCCGCGCCACACGGCCCCCCGCCGCCGCCCCGAGCCGCTCCAGCACGGCGTCCAGCAACACCACGCCCGGCACCAGGGGGCGGCCGGGAAAATGCCCCGGCAGGCAGGGATGCCCGGCAGGCAGCCGGAAGAGGAAGCGGATCTCCGCGCTCATGCCTGTTCCGCCTGGCGCCGGCGCAGCGCCGCCAGGGCCGCGGCCGGCAGCTTGCCCACCCGGTCGCGCGGCAGGGCGGGCAGCAGGGTCACGCCGCGCGGCAGGAACACCGGATCGACCTGCCCGCGCAGCGCCGCCAGCACGGCCGCGCCGCTCATCCCCGGCGCCACGGCGAAGGCCAGCAGCCGCGCCGCCGGATTGCGGTCGAGATCCTCGGGCACGAGGAAGACGCCGTCCTCCACCCCCGGCACCGCCTGCAGCAGCCGGTTCAGGCTGGCGAGCGAGACGCGCTTGCCGCCCAGCTTGACGATATCGGCATGGCGGCCGAGCAGGCGGAAGGCACGGCCGCCCGCCGCCAGGGTCACGGCATCGGCCAGCGGCACCGGGCCGGGCATCCCGGCGACCAGCGCCTCCATCCGCCCGCCCGCCCCGTCCGCCGCATCGGCCGGCGCCTCCACGGGCCGCAGCGCGACGCTGTCGTAGAGGTGCCAGGCCTCGCCCTCCACGGTGCGGCGGCTGGCGATCGAGCCCATCTCGGTGGCGCCGTAGATCTCCAGCACCTCGGTGGACCAGGCGGCCTCGGCCTCGCGCGCGAGGTCGGGGTCGAGCGGGGCGGTTGCGGAGATCACGGCGCGCAGCGGCGGCAGGGCGGCGCCGGAGCGCAGCAGGGCGCGCATCTGCAGGGGCGTGGTGACCAGCAGGCGGGGGGTGGGCGCGGCGTGCAGCGCCTCGGCCACCTCCACGGGGTAGAAGAAGGGCCCGGCATGGCTGGCCGTCGCCGCGTGCAGCGGCAGGGCGAGGGTGGTCTCGAAGCCGTACATGTGCTGCGCCGGCACGGTGGCGACCAGCGTGGCCGCGCCGCTCTCCCCCGCCGGCCGCTCCAGCCCGAAGCGCGCGGCGGCGGCGCGGCTGGCGGCGACCAGCGCGCCCCAGGGCTTCGGATGCGCCCCCGGCTGGCCGGTGCTGCCGGAGGTGAAGCCGATGATGGCGACGCGCCCGGCCGGGATCAGCGGATTGGGCAGAACCGCGAGGCCGGCGCCGGCCTCGCCGCCGACGCGGATGGCGCCCTCGGGCACCGCCCAGGCCGGGTCGTCCTGCACCGCGTCGGCCATCGGGTAGAGGCCGGGGTAGAGGGCGGCGATCTCGCGCTGGCGGCGCTCCGTGCGGTCGGCGGAGAGCAGCATCACCTGCCCCCGGCTGAGCGCGGCGGCGAGGCCGAGCAGCGCGTTGTAGCGATCGGCGCAGAGGTTCAGCACATGCGGCCGGTCGGGCAGCCGCGCCGCCAGCACAGCGACCTCGGCCAGGAAGCGGCGGACGGTGATGGCCTCGGCGCCGCGGCGGAACAGGATGGCCTCCGGCGCCCGGTCGGTCAGCGGGAGGGCGATGTCAGACATGGCGGATGCTCCCGGCGGCGCTCGCCTCCGCAGCGATGTCCCGGTGGGCGGTGTCCCGGTGGGCGGTGTCCCGGTGGGCGGCGATGATGGCCCGCAGCGTGCGGGCCGGCGTGGCCGGGCCGAGATGCGGGAAGCAGCGGTCGCGCAGCGCGTGCTCCGCGAGGAACAGGCCGAGCATCAGCGCCGAGCCCGCCGCCGCCACCGCGCCCGGCGCCAGCCCGGCGAGCGGCGCCGCGGCCTGAAGCGGCGCGGCCAGCGCCAGCAGCGCGGCCCAGAAGCCGGTCAGCCGACGGGTGTAGCCGGCGCATTCCGGCGGCAGGCGGCCGAAGTCGAAGCGGGTGTAGTGGGTGATCAGCGGCTCACGCCCGGGCAGCAGGGTGGCGGCGAAGCGCGCCGAGAGCATCAGCAGCCCGAGCGCCGGCAGCAGGGGCAGCAGCGCCGCCGGCGCCACGCCGCGCGCCGCGCCCGCCGCGAGCAGCCCGAGGCCCGTCAGCGCCAGGGCGCCGGCGCCGGCCAACCGTGCCGGCCAGCGCCGGCCCATGGCCATCCCCAGCGCCCCGAGGCCGAGGAGCAGCGTCGCCCCGTGCCAGCCCAGGAGCCGCGCGCCGAGCGCGGCGGCGGCCAGGAGCAGGGCGGGGATCAGCGCGCCCGGCATGGTCCGGCCCCGCCGGGCGTCAAGCCTGGCGGTTCCTCTGGACATGCGCGCAGAGATTGCGGAGCGAGGCGAAGATCTGGCCATTGCGCTCATCGTCCGAGCGGAGCTGGAAGCCGTAGCGCCGCGAGATGGCGAGCGCGATCTCCAGCGCGTCGATGGAATCGAGGCCCAGGCCCTCGCCGAAGAGGGGGGCCTCGGGGTCGATCTCGCCGGGCTCCATCTCCAGGTGCAGCGCCTCGACGATCAGCGCCGCCACCTCGGGCTCCAGCGCCCGCGCCGCCTGGCCCTCACCGGAATTCTCGATCGTGGACGTCACGGGGTGCCTCCCTGCCGGTGCCCAGGCCAGATGCCATCCGCCTGCATCCCAGCAGGGCGGCCTTGCCGCAAGGGGCGAAATACCGCCGCGGCTTTGTCTCCGAAACAGGATTCCTTCGCCTTCCCGGCAAGAAAATGGCTCCGCTGATGCCGTTCCGCGCCGCAATCGGCCGGTGGCCAGCAGCCCTCAGTCGAACGGACTGGCGCTGGAGGCGACGCTGGCCTCGGAGCGGTAGAGCGACCAGGAGAGGCCCAGCGCCGCGCTCAGGTTCCAGTCGCGGCGGAACAGCGGGCTGTCCTCGTTGCGGGCGCCGTGGAAGGATTCCACCCGCCCGCCGGCCACCGCCGAGAGCCGCCCGGTCAGCGGGAAGCGGTAGGAGAACTGCATCCGCGTGCCGAGATAGCCGCCCTCCGCGTCATAGGCCGGGCGGTCGGCCCGGACGTAGCGCGGCTCGACGCGATAGAAGTAGTCCATCATCCGGTCGGTGGCGAAGACCGGGCCGAGGCCGATCCGGAAACGGTCGCCCTCGCGCGCCAGGGCGCGGCGCTCATAGGCCAGCTCGGGCGAGAAGGTCAGCCCGCGGTAGCGGACCGAGGACAGGTCGGTGGAGAAGACCGCGCGCAGCGGCAGTTCCAGGTTCAGCCGCTGCGGCCGCGCCGGGTCGCGCCAGAGGGTGATGCGCAGCGAGGGGCCGACCTCGCCCTGCCAGTCGAGATCCGGCATGCCCTCGCGCGCCCGGTTGTCCCTCGACGAGGAGGGGAAGGCGCCGGAGAAGCTGAGGTCGAGGCCGATCGCCTCGTCATTGTAGAAGCGGCCGCGCACCCCCTGGCCGTCGCTGCGCAGGATCTCGCCGCGATAGATCAGGTAGGGGAAGGCCAGACCCTGGAAATGGTTCTGCCCGGCGGCCGGATAGTCCGGCAGCCAGCCGGCGCCGGCGGCCAGCCCGGCCTCGAACTTCGGCAGCCTGACCTCGCGCGCCGCTTGCATGGCCGCGCCGGTAACGGCCTCCGGGACCATCCCCGGTTCCGCCTCCTGGGCGGAGGCGCGGCCGACGGCCAGGGCGAGCGCCCAGGCCAGGACCAGGCCCGGCAGGTTACAGCCGGCCCGGATCATGCGGGGCGCTCCGCCAGCGGAAGCAGGCTGGGCAGAGGCGTGCCGGCCCGGCAGGGGGTGACGCGGGTGCTGAAGCCCGACGCCGGCGGCACAGCCCGCCGCTCCAGCGGCAGCGGGTCGGTGTCCCGGGCCGGCGGCGCGCCCGGGTTCCGGGCGGCGGATGCGGATGCGGACAGGGCGCCTCTCCCCCGTGGTTGGCATACAGGACATCAGTAAGGGCTGGCGCGGCCGAAGCAAGCGCCCAGACTGCCTCGCACGGACCGGCGCCTCGCGCGAACGTGGGACGACACGGGCGCTTCCGTCAGGAATTGTTCGCCTTCTCCAACGAACCGGACAGTCAGCATGCAACGAGCGAAGGATGGCGCCGAGAGTTGCCCGAAAGCCTGGTGGGCGGGCTGGGAAGGGCCGGTCGCGATCGGCAGCCACTGCGCCGACGGGATCACGCTGGAGGGCGACGGCTGGCTGGTGCTGGGCCGCGGCGGCGACGACCGGATCGAGGTGACCGGCTCCGGCCTGTTCGAGGGCGCCAGCAGCATCTTCGGCGGCGGCGGCAATGACGTCATCCAGGTCCAGGGCGGCGGCAACTATGTCGCGGGCGGCACGGGCGACGACGAGATCCAGATGGGCTTCTTCACCGCCCCGAGCTTCAACAACCGCGTCTTCGGCGACAGCGGCAATGACGTGATCGCCATCTCCGGCTCCGGCAACCTTCTCCGCGGCGGCGACGGCAACGACCTGCTCTTCGTGGATGGCTTCCGCACGCATGGCAATGACCTGTTCGGCGAGGCCGGCGACGACCTCCTGATCGCCTGGACGCGGCAGGCGCGGATGGATGGCGGTGACGGCGACGACGTGCTGGAGGCGAACAGCCCCGGCGACAGCCTGTTCTACACCGACGACATCGGCGCCGTGATGACCGGCGGCAGCGGCCGCGACAGCTTCTCCGCGCGGCCCGGCAATATGGTGCTGGTCGATGGCGGCCATGACGGCCTCGTTTCCGAGGGCGACCGGCTTACCGGTATCATCGACATCATCACCGACTACGAGGCGGGCGAGCGGCTCTCGCTGGAGGCGGCGGCGGAGCGGGTGGAAACGGTGCGCCTTTCCCAGGCCGAGCCGACCTGGGCCGGCGCTCATCCCGCCCTGCTGGAGCCGGGGCAGCATGCCGTCTTCCGCGGCCGGCTGGACGAGAGGGAGGGCTTTTTCGTGCGGGCGGGCGGGCCGGACCTCCTGCTGCTGCATGGCGGCGGCCCGGACGGCTTCTACGGGCTGGACGAGTCGATCGCCCGTGGCCTCCTGGTCCTGCGGTCCTGGCCGGGGGAGGCGCCCGTCATCGGCTGAGACTCACCCGGCCTCCGGCCGGCGCGCCGTATAGGCCTTGAACAGGCCGAGCGAGGTCTCGCAGGCGACCGCCTCGAAGCCGGCCGCGCGCAACCGCGCCAGGATGGTCTCCGCCGGGACGCAGGCCTCGATCGTGTCCCAGTAGTAGCGCATCAGCAGGTCGTCACGGCCCCGCGGGGCGGTCAGGCGGCAGAGTGCTGGCACCACCCGCCCCAGATAGGCGCGCGCCAGGGCCCGGCCCAGGCGCCCCTCCGGCCGGCCGATCTCCAGCAGCAGCAGCCGCCCGCCCGGGCGCAGCACGCGGCGGTACTCGGCGAAGGCGATGCCGAGATCGGCCACATGGCGCAACGCATAGCCCATGCTGAGGAAGTCGGCGCTGGCATCGGCCAGCGGAAGGGCCTCGGCGCGGCCCTGCACGAGGCCGATCGGCAGCTCCCGCCGCGCCGCCGCCAGCATGCCGGCGCTGGGGTCGAGGCCGGTGACACGGCCGCCGGCGCCGGCCAGCCGCGCCGCCTCGCGCGCCACCAGCCCGGTGCCGGTGGCCACGTCCAGCACCCGGTCCCCGGGGCGCAGGCCGGCGCGGCGCAGCGCCTGCCGCCGGTACCAGGCGCCGGTGCCGAGCGAGAAGACGCGGTTGATGCGGTCGTAATGCGCGGCGGTGTCGTCGAAGAGGCGGCGGACGAAGCCGGCGCGGGCTTCCGCCATGCCGTAATACTGCGGCAGCACGGCATGCGGGGCGAGATCCGGGGGGGCCTCCGAGGAGGCCTCCGGGGGGATCGTGGTCTGCGGCACGGGCATCCTCCTGCGCGGTCACGGCGGCCTGGTTGGCTGCCCGGTTGGCTGCCCGGTTGGCTGATGGACCGCCTGGCACCGCCTCGGCTAGGCTGGGCCGCGCCGCCAGCAGGCCCAAAGACAAGAGGAACGTCAATCCTGGCCAGCCCCGATCCCCGCGCGCCCGGCGGACCCCCGGGGGACTCCCCGGACGAGGCCGGGCGCCCCCTCGCCGCGCCGCTGCTCTTCCCGGTCCTTCTCATCCTCTTCGTGGGGATGTGCCTGGCCTGGAGCCTGCCGGCGGGCGTGGCGCACTGGCTGCTGCCCGAGCGCCACCGCCGGGGCTTCGGCCGGCGCCTGGGGCAGGCCGGCATCTCCGGCGGCTTCCGCCTTTATCTCGCCCTGCTGCGCGGCACGGGGCTGCTGCGGGTCGACACCTCGGCGCTCGATCCGCTGCGCGACGAGGCCGGGCTGATCATCGCCTGCAACCACCCCTCGATGATGGATGCCGTGCTGATGCTCTCCCGCCTGCCGCGTGCCGCCTGCATCACCAAGGCCTCGCTCTGGGGCAATCCGCTGCTCGGCGGCGGCGTCCGCCTGGCCGGCTATGTGCGCAACGATGCCAGCGGGCGGATGATCCGCGAGGCCGCCGGACAGCTGCGCGAGGGCCGCCAGCTCCTGGTGTTCCCGGAAGGCACGCGGAGCGAGCCCCGCCGGCCCGGCGCGGTGGAGCCGACACCGCCGCCCGGACCCTTCTCGCGCTCCTTCGCGGTCATCGCGCGCCGCGCCGGGGCGCCGGTGCAGATCGTGGTGATCGAGAGCGACAACCCCTATCTGCGCAAGGGCTGGTCGCCCTGGCGCCGGCCGCCGCTGCCGCTGCGCTACCGGCTGCGGCTGGGCGCGCGCTTCGCCCCCCAGGAGGGGAGCGAGGCGCTGAGCGCGCGGGTCGAGGCGCATCTGCGCCAGGCCCTGCAACCGGCCGGAGCCGGCACCGGGGCCGGGGCCGGCCCCCAGCCGCAGGCAGGGCCGCCGCCCGCGGTCAGCCGCCGCTCCGCCGTGCGGCACCCGGCCTGAGGCGGGCCGTGCCGCACCCCTCGCGCAGCCACCTGGTGCTGATCCCGAGCTACAACACCGGCCCGCTGGTGCTGCGCACGGTGCGCGCCGCCCGCGCCGCCTGGAACCCGGTCTGGGTGGTGGTGGACGGCAGCACCGACGGCACCGGCGCCGCGCTCGACGCCCTGGCGCGCGACGACACCGGGCTGCGCGTGCTGCACCTGCCGCGCAACCGCGGCAAGGGCGCGGCGCTGCTGCACGGGATGGACCAGGCCGCCGCGGCCGGCTTCACCCATGCGCTGGCGATGGATGCCGACGGCCAGCATCCGGCCGGGGCCATCGCGGGCTTCATGGCCGCCTCCGCCGCGCGGCCGGAGGCGATGGTGCTGGGCCTGCCCCTCTTCGGACCGGAAGCGCCGATGCTGCGGGTCCGCGGCCGGCGCATCTCCAACTTCTGGACCAATCTGGAGACGCTCTGGGCGGGGGTGGGGGATTCCCTCTTCGGCTTCCGAGTCTATCCCATCGCGCCGCTGCGCGCGGTGATGCGGCGGCAGATCTGGATGCGGCGCTACGATTTCGACGCCGAGGCGGCGGTGCGGCTCTGCTGGCGCGGCGTGCCGCCGGTGAACATTCCCGTCCCCGTGCGCTACCTGAGCGCCGAGGAGGGCGGCGTCTCGCATTTCCGCTACCTGCGCGACAATGCCCTGCTCAGCTGGATGCACCTGCGCCTGATGCTGGGCTTCCTCGGCCGCCTGCCGCGGCTGCTGGCACGGCGGGCCCTGGCGAGGGAACCAGCGTCTCGGGCAGCGGCACGGCGCTGAGGCCGGCCGCGGCCACGGCGCCCAGCAGACCCGGCAGCACGGCGAGCACCACGGGCCGCCCCGCCGCGTCCCGCCGGGCATTGCCGTCATGCAGCAGCAGGATCTCGCCGGCGCGCGGCGCGGCCAGCCGGGCGGCGACGCGCCCGGCATCGCCGCTGGCGCCATCCAGCCCCCGCCGGCTCCAGGAGACCAGGCCGAGCCCCGCCCCGGCCAGCACCGGGTCGAGCAGCGGGCTGCGCAGGCCCATCGGCGCGCGGAACAGGCGCGGCGCCTCGCCGAGCGCCGCGCCGATCGCCGCCTGCGCCGAGAGCACCTCGCGCCGCATGCCGAAGGGGCCGAGCGCCGCGAAATGGCGGGGATGGGTGTGGGTGTGGTTCTCGATGCTGTGGCCGCGCCGCCGCATCTCGCGCAGCAGCGCCGGATGCCGCGCGGCGCGCTCGCCGATGACGAAGAAGCTGGCCCGCGCGCCGTGGCGCTCCAGCAGGTCGAGCACCGCCGGGGTCACCGCCGGGTCCGGCCCGTCATCGAAGGTCAGGGCGATCTGGCGGCGCGCCGCGCCGGCCGGCGGCAGGCGGCGCAGATTGGCGCCCAGCCAGCCGTTGCGCGGCGCCATGCCGGCGGCGGTCAGCAGCGCGTGGTTGGCCAGCAGGCCGCCCGCCAGCCAGGGCCAGAGGCCGGGCTGCGCCGCCAGCGCGGCGAGGCCGCCGGCATGCAGGCCGAGCGAGGCGCCCACCAGGGGCGCCGGCGACCAGCGGCGCCAGGAGAAGGGGGGGGCGGGGGACATCCTGCCGCCGCTTGTGCCGGGTTTCCCGCCGGCGGGAAAGCAGCCTCGGCGGCGGCCGGGCGTTTGACCACCTCTTCCGCCCGGTGAACAATTCCGCCACAGGATGGACCGGCGACAGAATGGTCCGGCACGGGTTGCCGGCGCAGATCGGGGAGAGGGCGCATGATCGGCAGGCGGGATGTGTTGCGGGGCGGCGCCGGTCTGGCGTCCCTGCCGCTGGCGGCGGGGCTGGCGCGGCCGGCGCTGGCCCAGGGGAGAGGGGCCCAGGGGAGAGGGGCCCAGGGAACAGCCGGTGACGCGCCGCTGAAGATCGGCATGGTGACGACCCTCTCCGGCCCGGGCGGCTATCTCGGCCAGGACATCCGCGATGGCTTCGCGCTCGCCATGGCGATGCGGGAGGGCAGGCTCGGCGGCACGCCGGTCACGCTGCTGGTCGAGGACGACGCGCTGAAGCCCGGCCAGGGCAAGCAGATCGCCGAGCGCTTCGTGCAGAACGAGAAGATCCGGCTGCTCACCGGCATCGTCTTCTCCAACGTGCTGAACGCCGTGGCGCCGGACGTGCTGGATGCCGGCTGCCTCTATGTCAGCCCCAACGCCTCGCCCTCCAACCTCGCCGGGCGCGAGTGCCACCGCAACTTCTGGTCCGTCGCCTGGCAGAATGACGGGCTGCACGAGAGCGCCGGCCAGGCGGCGGTCAACCTCGGCTACAGGCGGATGTTCATCCTGGCGCCGAACTACCAGGCCGGGAAGGATGCCATCACCGGCTTCAAGCGGCAGTACAGGGGCGAGATCGCCGGCGAGGTCTACACCCGGCTCGACCAGACCGACTACGCCGCCGAGATGGCGCAGATCCGCGCCGCCGCGCCGGATGCCGTCTACCAGTTCCATCCCGGCGGGCTCGGCATCGCCTTCCTCAAGCAGTATGTGCAGGCCGGGCTGCTGGAGCGCGTGCCGATGGTGCTGGCCTCGCCCTCGATGGATTCCAACACCCTCGCGGCGGTGGGCGAGGCGGCGCTTGGCGTGCATGTCACGGCGCAGTGGAACAGCGACCTCGACAACGCCGCCAACCGGCGCTTCATGCAGGCCTTCACGGCGAAGTACGCGCGCATGCCGACCTATTACGCGCAGCAGGGCTACGACACGGCGCTGGCCATCGGCGCCGCGCTGGAGGGCACCGGCGGCCGGATCGACGACACCGAGGCCTTCCGCCGCGCCATGAACCCGGCGAAGTTCGAGAGCCCGCGCGGCCGCTTCGCCTTCGGCCCCAACCAGCACCCGGTGCAGGACTGGTACCTCATCAAGGTGGCGCGCGGCGCGGATGGCCGGCCCGCGCTGGTGACGCAGGGCAAGGTGCTCGAGAACCACGGCGACGCCTACGCGGCGCAATGCCGGCTGTGATGCCCCCTGGGACGCCCGCTGGGACGCCCGCCGCGGCGGCGCGCTGATGGCGCTGTTCCTGGAGCAGGTGCTCAACGGGCTGCAGCTCGGCGTCACCCTCTTCCTGCTGGCGGCGGGGCTGACGCTGGTCTTCGGCATCATGGGCATCATCAACCTGGCGCACGGCTCGCTCTACATGACCGGCGCCTTCGCCGCCGCCTGGGTGGCGGCCGAGACCGGCTCGGCGCTGCTGGCGCTGCCCGCCGGGCTGGCGGCGGCGGGGCTGGCCGGCATGGCGATGGAGGCGCTGGTGCTGCGCCGCCTCTATGGCCGCGACCATCTCGACCAGGTGCTGGCCACCTTCGGGCTGATCCTGTTCTTCAACCAGGGCATGGTGCTGCTCTTCGGGCGGCAGCCGCTCCTGGTGGAGATCCCGCCCGCCCTGCGCGGCACGGTGGAACTGCTGCCCGGCCTGCCCTATCCGGTCTACAGGCTCGCCATCATCCTCGTCGGGCTGGCCGTCGCCCTCGGCCTCTACGTGCTGATCCGCCACACCCGCACCGGCATGCTGGTGCGCGCCGGCGCCACGCACCGCGAGATGGTGCGCGCCCTCGGCGTCGATGTGCGGCTGCTCTACACGCTGGTCTTCGGCCTCGGCGCGCTGCTCGCCGGGCTCGCCGGGCTGATGGCCGGGCCGCTGTTCTCGGTGCAGATCGGCATGGGCGAGCAGATCCTGATCCTGACCTTCGTCGTCACCGTCATCGGCGGCGTCGGCTCGGTGCGCGGCGCGCTGGCGGGCGCGCTGCTGGTCGGCCTGGCCGATACCCTGGCGCGCGCCTATCTCCCCGCCCTGCTGCGCGGCTGGATGCAGGGCCCCGACGCCGACGCGCTGGCCGCCGGCCTCGCGGCGATGAGCGTCTACGCGCTGATGGCCGTCATCCTGCTCTGGCGCCCGCGCGGCCTCTTCCCCGCCCATGCGTGAGCGTCTCGTCGCGCTCGCCGCGCTGCTCGCCGCCCTCGCCCTGCCCTGGATCGCCGAGGCGGCCGGCAGCCCGGCGAGCATCGGCCTCGCCACCCGCATGGCGATCTACGCGCTCGCCGCCGCCTCGCTCAACCTGGCGCTCGGCTTCGGCGGCATGGTGAGCTTCGGCCACGCCGCCTTCTACGGCATCGGCGGCTACGCGGTCGGCATCCTCTATGCCCACTGGTCGTGGCAGGAGCCGCTGCTCGGCCTGATCCCCGGCAGCGTCTCGCTCGCCGCCACCCTGCTGGCGGCCATGGCGGCGGGGGGCGTGGCGGCGGCGGCGATCGGCGCGCTGTCGCTGCGCACCGGCGGCGTGTCCTTCATCATGATCACCCTGGCCTTCGCGCAGATGGTCTTCTTCCTCTTCGTCTCGCTGAAGGCCTATGGCGGCGATGACGGGCTCAGCATCCGCCGCCGCGGCGAGCTGCCGGGCCTCGACCTGCGCGACCCGGCGCAGCTCTACTGGCTCTGCCTCGGCCTGCTGCTCGCCTGGCTCCTCCTGCTGCGGCGGGTGACGCGCGCGCGCTTCGGCCAGGTGCTCTCCGCCGCGCGGCAGAACGAGCGGCGCGTGGTGGCGCTGGGCATCTCGCCCTATCCCTACCGGCTGGTGGCCTTCATCCTCTCCGGCATGGGCACGGCGCTGGCCGGCGCGCTGATGGCCAATGCCACGCGCTTCGTCAGCACCGACATGCTGCACTGGACCAAGTCGGGGGAGCTGATGGTCATGGTCATCCTGGGCGGCGCCGGCACGCTGATGGGCCCGGTGCTCGGCGCCGTCGCGCTGGTCGGGCTGGAATACGGGCTGGCCGGGCTCACCGAGCACTGGCAGTTCATCCTCGGCCCGCTGCTGGTCCTGGTCGTGATCTTCGCGCGCGGCGGGCTGATGGCGGCGCTGCGCCGGCTGCACCTCGCGTGAGCGCGCCGCTGCTGGTCCTCGACGACCTCCGCAAGAGTTTCGGCGGGCTGCGCGCCACCGACGGGCTCAGCCTCGACGTGCGCCCCGGCGAGCTGCACGCGCTGATCGGCCCGAACGGCGCCGGCAAGTCCACCGCCATCGGCCAGATCACCGGCGAGATCCGCCCCGATTCCGGCCGCATCCGCTTCGATGGCGCGGAGATCACGCATCTCTCCGCCGCGCGCCGCGCCCGGCGCGGGATGGTGCGCAGCTTCCAGGTGGTGCAGCTGCTGGAGGAGGCCAGCGCCGAGGACCACCTGGCGCTCGCCGTGCAGGCGCGGCAGGGCCATTCCTTCCGCTTCTGGCGCGCGGCGCGGCGCGACCGCGGGCTCCGCGAGCCGGCCCGTGCCCTGCTCGACCGCTTCGGCCTCGACCCGGCGCGGCGCGGCCTGCCGGCCTCCGCGCTTTCGGCCGGGGAGCGCAAGCAGGTCGAGCTGGCGCTGGCGCTGGCGCTGCGGCCGCGCCTGCTGCTGCTGGACGAGCCGATGGCCGGGCTCGGCGCCGGCGAATCCCAGGCCATGACGGAAACGCTGCGCCGGCTGAAGGGCGAGGTCGCGATCCTGCTGGTGGAGCACGACATGGAGGCGGTCTTCGCGCTGGCCGACCGTGTCTCCGTGCTGGTGCGGGGCCGCTGCATCGCCAGCGGCGCCCCGGAGGCGATCCGCGCCGATCCGGCCGTGCGTGCGGCCTATCTCGGCGAGGGAGAGGAGGCGTGATGCTGGAGGTGCGCGGCCTCACCGCCGGCTATGGCGCCAGCACGGCGCTGTTCGACGTCTCCCTCGCCCTGGGCGAGGGCGAGGTGGCGACCCTGCTCGGCCGCAACGGCATGGGCAAGACGACGACGATCCGCGCCATCCTGGGCCTCACCCCGCCGCGCGGCGGCGAGATCCGCTTCCGCGGGGAATCCCTGGCGGGCCTGCCGCCCGAGGCCATCGCGCGGCGCGGCATCGGGCTGGTGCCCGAGGGGCGGCAGGTCTTCCCGACGCTCTCGGTGCGGGAGAACCTCGTCGCCACCGCCGCCAACCGCGTCGGCCATGCGCAGCCCTGGACGCTGGAGCGGGTCTACGGCCTCTTTCCGCGCCTGGGCGAGCGCGCCGGGCAATCCGCCCGCACCCTCTCCGGCGGCGAGCAGCAGATGCTGGCCATCGGCCGGGCGCTGATGACCAATCCGCACCTCCTGATCCTGGACGAGGCGACGGAGGGGCTGGCCCCGGTGATCCGCGCCGAGATCTGGGCGACGCTCGCCGCGCTCAAGGCGCGCGGCCAGTCGATCCTGGTGGTGGACAAGAACCTCGCCGCGCTCGGCCGCCTGGCCGACCGGCACCACGTGCTGGAGAAGGGCCGCACCGTCTGGTCCGGCAGCGGTGCCGCGATGATCGCCGAGGCGGAGCGGATCAGGGGCTGGATCGGGCTGTAGCACGGGCTTCCCCGCGCCGCGCATTCGAGCCACCATTCGGCATGACACAGCTCTACCGGGGCATGGACCGCGCGGCGCTCGACCGGGAATACGATGCCCGCGCCACCGTGCCGGACATCGCGCCCTTCCTCGCCGCCTATCGCTCGGGCACCGCGGCGGCGCGGCGCGACCTGCCCTGCCGCATCGGCCTCGCCTACGGGCCGACGGAGCCGGAGCGGCTGGATCTCTACCTCGCCGCCCGGCCCGGCCCGGCGCCCGTCTTCCTCTACATCCATGGCGGCTACTGGCGCCTGCTGGATGCCGCCGATTCCGGCTTCATGGCGCCCTTCCTGACCCGCGCCGGGGCCTGCGTCGCGGTGCTGAACTACGCGCTCGCCCCCGCCGTGACGCTGGACGAGATCGTCCGGCAGTGCCGCGCCGCCCTGGCCTGGCTGCGGGCGAATGTCGCGGCGCATGGCGGCGATCCCGCGCGCATCCATGTCGCGGGCGCCTCGGCGGGCGGGCATCTGGCGGCGATGCTGGCCTCGGCCGAGCCTTGCGTCGCCGGCGCCACCCTGCTCTCCGGCCTTTATGACCTGGAGCCGCTGCGGCACTGCCACGTCCATGACTGGCTCCGCCTCGATGCCGCGGCCGCCGCGCGGAACTCCCCCGCCCTGCTGCCGCCGCCGCGCGCCGGCCTGCCGCTGGTCTTCAGCGCCGCCGCCACCGAGACCGGCGAGTTCCTGCGCCAGACCGCCGGGCACGCGGCGCGCTGCGCCGCCGCCGGCTGCGCCGTCACGACCGTCGCGCCGCCGCCCGGCTCGAACCATTTCGACCTGCCGCTGCAGCTCTGCGCCGACACGCCGCTGTCGCGCGCGGTGCGCGCCGCCATGGGGCTCGGCTGATGCCGGTGCGGCGGCTGTTCGGCTGGGGCGGCCGGCAGGTCCGGCGCGCGCTGATCCTGGTGGGCGCCTGCCTGCTCACCCTGCTCGTCGTGCGCGCCTGGGATTCGCAGCGCGGCGCGCCGCTGGAGGCCTGGCACATCCTGGTGCCCCGCGAGCTGCCGCGCGAGGCCATCGAGGAGGCCGGCTGGAACGGCTACCTCGCCGCCGAGGAGCGGCTTCTGCGCGAGATGCGCGAGACGGTCAGCCGCCGCCTCGACCCCAAAGACCGCATTCCCCTCAACCGCTATTTCGAGGGCAGCCCGGCCTATCCGGCGCACCTGCCGCGGGACTGGAACCGCTCCTACGTCCTGGAGCCCGAGGGACCGGCACAAGGCGCGGCCGTCTTCCTGCATGGGCTGACGGATTCGCCCTACAGCCTGCGGCATCTGGCGCGCCGCTACGCCGCGCGGGGCTTCGTCGCCATCGCGCCGCGCCTGCCCGCCCATGGCACCGTCCCCGGCGCGCTGACGGCGGTGGAATGGGAGGACTGGATGGCGGCGACGCGGATGGCGCTGCGCGAGGCGCGCCGCCGCGCCGGGCCGGGGGCGCCGGTGCATCTGGTCGGCTTCTCGAACGGCGCCGCGCTGGCGCTGATGCAGGCGCTCGACATGCTGGAGGCCGGCGACCCGGAGCCGGTGGCCCGCATCGTGCTGGTCTCGCCCATGGTCGGCGTCACGGCCTTTGCGCGCTTCGCCCGGCTGGCCGGACTGCCGGCGGTCTTCCCCGCCTTCGCCAAGGCCGCCTGGCTCAGCATCTCGCCCGAGTTCAACCCGTTCAAGTACAACTCCTTCCCGGTGAACGGCGCGCGCCAGTCCTGGCTGCTCACCGATGTCCTGCGGCAGCGCCTGGCGCGGCTGGCGCGCGAGGGCCGGCTCGGCCCCCTGCCGCCGGTGCTCACCTTCCAGTCGGTGATGGACGCCACCGTCAGCACCGCCGCCGTGCTGGATGGGCTTTACGCCCGGCTCCCCGCCAATGGCAGCGAGCTGGTGCTGTTCGACATCAACCGCGCGACGCGGCTCGGCCCGCTCTTCCGCCCCGCCTCCGAGACGGCGCTGGAGCGGCTGCTGCCGCCTCCGCCGCGCCGCTACCGCGTCACCGTCCTCAGCAACCGCTCGCCCGATGAGGCCGGCATGGCCGAGGAGAGCCTCGCCGCCGGGGAGACCGCCCTCCGCCGCCAGCCCCTGGAGCTGGACTATCCGCCCGACATCTACTCCCTCTCCCACATCGCCCTGCCCTTCCCGGTGACCGACGCGCTCTACGGGCTGAAGCCGGATCCGGAGGAGGATTTCGGCATCCGGCTGGGCGACATCGCGCCGCGTGGCGAGCGCAACACCCTGGTCGTCGACCTCGACAGCCTGCTGCGCGTCTCCTCCAACCCCTTTTTCCCCTATCTGATCGGCCGGGTGGAGGAGGGCATCGCGCCCGCCCCGCCGGCCCGCTGAAGGCGGCGGCTCAGGCGCCCAGGCGCAGCCGGGTCTCCTCCCCCGCCACCTCGGCCGGCATCCCGGCCGCGGCCAGCAGCGGCAGCGCCGCCTCCGGCGCCGGCCAGCTCGCCGTCAGCAGCCGGCCCTCCAGCCGCAGCCGGCGCGGCGCCGAGGCGGGCAGCCCGCGCACGCCCTCCGCCAGGGCCAGCAGGGCGATGTCGGCCCGGGGACGGGCCGGGCGGACCGCCGCCGCCGCCGCCACCTCCAGGGTCAGCGGCTTGCCGGCGGCGAGGTTCAGCACCGGCAGCACCGCCTCCAGGAAGCGCGCGGAATCGATCTCGCCCTGCTCCTCCGGCCGGCCGAGGCGCAGGTAGGAGCGCAGCAGGGCCTCCGCCTGCCGCGCCCCCTGCAGGGCCCGGCCGAGGCGCACGGCGTTGCGGTCCTCCGGCGGCAGGCTCCCCTGGATCGCCTCCAGGTTCATGACCAGCACCATGAACAGGTTGTTCACCGCGTGCTGCATCGGCCGCGCCAGCCCGGCCATGCGGCGGCCCGCCTCGCCCTCCGCCTCGCTCATCGCAATCCCTCCTCGACGATGCTTCGGAACAGCTGCGCCGGCAGGCTGCCGCCGCGCACATCGGCCATCGGGCCGGCATCGTCATTGCCCAGCCAGACACCGATCACCAGCGGCCCCGCCAGGCCGATGAACCAGGCATCGCGCGAGTCCTGCGTCGTGCCGGTCTTGCCGCCGGAGGCCAGGCCCGGCACGGCGGCGGCGCGGCCGGTGCCCTCCCGCACCACCGCGCCCAGCATGCGGCGCATCATCGCCGCATGCTCGGGCGCGACGGCCCGCTGCGGCGCGGTGCGCGGCACGGCCAGCAGGCGCTCGGCGGATTCGGCGCGGCTGACGCCATAGGGCGTGACGCTGTAGCCGCCATTGGCGAAGGGGGCGTAGCCCGCCACCAGGTCGAGCAGCGTCACCTCCGCCGTGCCCAGGGCCAAAGAGGGCGCATCGGGAAAGCGGCCCTGGATGCCGAGGCGCCGCGCCACCGCCGCCACCGCGCGCGGCCCGCCGCCGCGCTGCATCACCCGCACGGCGGCGGTGTTGACGCTCTGCGCCAGCGCCTCCTCCAGCGTGATCGCGCCGCGTGCCCGCCAGTGGCCATTGCCCGGCGACCAGCGGCCGAGGCTCAGCGGCGCATCCGACACCATCTCCTCCGGGGTGGCCCCGGCCTCCAGTGCCGCGAGGAAGACGAAAGGCTTGAAGGCCGAGCCGGGCTGCCGCCGCGCCGCCGTGGCGCGGTTGAAGGGGCTTTGCCGGTAGCTGCGCCCGCCCGCCAGGGCGCGCACCGCACCGTCCCGCGCGTCGAGCACCACCACCGCCCCCTGGCCGGCCCGCGCGGCGGCGCCGGGCCCGGCCAGCAGCGCCTCCAGCCGTGCCTCCACCACCGCCTGCAGCCGCAGATCGAGCGTGGTGCGGAGGATGAGGTCGCCGGCGCCGGGATAGGCCTCGGCCAGATCCTCCTGGACCCAATCGGCGAACCAGCCGGCATCGCCGGAGGGCCGGCGCGGCAGCGCCATGCGCTCGGCCTCCTGGGTGGAGCGCGCGGCGGTGATCAGCCCGACCTCGGCCATGTCCCGCAGCACGTCGGCGCCCCGGTGCATGGCCGCCGCCGGGGCGACGCGCGGGTTCAGCCGGGAGGGCGCCTTGGGCAGCCCGGCCAGGATCGCCGCCTGCCAGAGCGTCACGCGCCGCGCCGGCACGCCGAAATAGAGCCGCGCGGCCGCATCCATCCCATAGGCGCCGCTGCCGAGGTAGACGCGGTTCAGGTAGATCTCCAGCAGCTGGTCCTTGGTGAAGCGGCGCTCCAGCCAGAGCGCCAGCATCGCCTCCTGCACCTTGCGGCGCAGGCTGCGCTCGGGCGTCAGGAACAGGTTCTTGGCGAGCTGCTGGGTCAGGGTCGAGCCGCCCTGCACCACCCGCCCGGCGCGCAGGTTGGCGATGGCGGCGCGCGCCAGTCCGAGAGGGTCGAGGCCGAAATGGGCCCGGAAGCGGCGGTCCTCCACCGCCATCAGCGCGCCCGGCAGGTAGGGCGGCAGGTCGGCCAGCCGCACCGCCTCGCCATAGAGGTCGCCGCTGGTGGCGAGCAGGCGCCCGTCGGCGGCCTCCAGCGTCACGGAAGGGCGGCGGGTCGTGGCCAGCGCCTCCTCCGGGCGGGGCAGGTCCCAGGCGAAGGCGAGCAGCAATGCCGCCAGCGCCAGCCCGCCCCAGATGAGCAGCAGCAGGAGCAGCCGCAGCAGCCGGGCCGGCAGGCCACGCCGGCGCGGCCGGGCCTGCGGCGCGGGGCGGGGCGGCAGGGCGGCGGCGCGGGCTGTGGAGCGAGCCATGGCAAAGGCTTAGAGCAGATCGCGGGGGGATGAAAACATCCCCCGCCGCGTCGCCCTGTCGCCGGCTCCCGATCCGACCTAGGCTCTCCCCGCCACGCCCGGGAGAGAGGCCGCATGAGCCACCTGATCCATCGCAGCCTGCGCAGCGACCCCCCTCTCGCGCTCTCCGGCCAGGGCATCCACCTGCGCGACCAGGACGGCCGCGCCATCATCGACGGGTCCGGCGGCGCCGCCGTCGCCTGCCTCGGCCACGGCCACCCCCGGGTGCTGGAGGCCATGCGGGCGCAGATGGAGACGCTCTGCTACGCGCATACCGCGCTGTTCGGCTGCGAGAGCGCCGAGGCCCTGGCCGATGTGCTGGTCGGCCATCGGCCGGGCGGGCTCAGCCACGCCTATTTCGTCTCCTCCGGCAGCGAGGGCAACGAGGCGGCGCTCAAGATCGCCCGGCAGTACTTCCTGGAGATCGGCCAGCCGGAGCGGCGCCACGTCATCGCCCGCCGGCAGAGCTATCACGGCAACACGCTCGGCGCGCTGGCCGCCGGCGGCAACGCCATGCGCCGCGCGCCCTACGCCCCGCTGCTCTCCGACGCCTTCAGCCATGTCTCGGCCTGCTATCCCTATCGCGGCCGCGCCGAGGGCGAGAGCGACGCGGACTATGTCGCCCGCCTCGCCGCCGAGCTGGAGGCGGAGTTCCGGCGCCTCGGCCCCGGGACCGTCATCGCCTTCCTGGCCGAGACCATGGTGGGCGCCACGCTCGGCTGCGTCACCGCCCTGCCCGGCTATTTCCAGGCCATGCGCGCGGTCTGCGACCGGCACGGCGCGCTGCTGATCCTGGACGAGGTGATGTGCGGCATGGGTCGCACCGGCACGCTGCACGCCTGGGAGCAGGAGGGCGTGGCGCCGGATATCCAGGTCATCGCCAAGGGGCTGGGCGGCGGCTACCAGCCGATCGGCGGCATCCTGGTGGCGGAGAAGGTGGTGGCGGCGCTGCGCGACGGCTCCGGCGCCTTCAAGCACGGCCATACCTACCAGGCGCATCCCATGGCCTGTGCCGCCGCGCTGGCGGTGCAGCGGGTGATCGCCGAGGAGGACCTGCTGGCCAATGTCACGCGCCAGGGCGCGCGGCTGGAACAGGCCCTGACCGAGCGCCTCGGCAACCACGCGCATGTCGGCGAGATCCGCGGGCGCGGCCTGTTCTGGGCGGTGGAGCTGGTGCGGGACCGCGCCACCAAGACCCCCTTCGACCCGGCGCTGGCCGTGCACGAGCGGGTGCGCGACCTCGCCTATGAGGAGGGGCTGGCCTGCTATCCGATGAACGGCACGATCGACGGCCGCCTCGGCGACCATGCCATCCTGGCGCCGCCCTACACGGTGACGGCGGCGCAGGTGGACGAGATCGCCGCGAAGTTCGCCCGCGCCGTGGAGCGGGCGGTGGCGGGCTGAGCACCTGCCGCGGCCGGGCCCCGTCACGGGAGCCGGAGGCGCCCTTCCATCACCGGCACGCAATTCCCGCCTACCGCGGCGAGGATGCCCTCCGCCGTGCGCCAGGCGCGGGCCGTGAGCCGGCTGGGCCGCCCCATCTCCACCCCCTGGCGGACGTCGAGCTCCAGCACCGCGCCGCCCTCGCGGTCGAGCAGCAGCGCCACGGCCGCGGCGGTGGCGCTGCCGGTCGCCGGATCCTCCTGGAGCCGGCGGGTGAACATGCGGGCGCGCAGCGCGCCCGGGCCATCGCGCCGGAAGACGTAGAGCCGCCCGGCCCCCTCCTCCTTCGGCAGCCGGTCCCAGGCGGCGGGATCGGGGACGAGTCGCGCCATCGCCTCCGCCTCCGCCAGCTCCACCAGCAGGAAGGGCGTGCCGACGCTGGCGATCTCGGCCGAGGCCAGCGCCGCCTCCGGCAGGGAGAGGCTGGCCGCCACCGCCGCCCGCGATACCGCGCCGAGGCGGCGAAGCGGCTGCGGCGCGCGAAGCTCGCCACCGACGACCACGCCGTCCCGCCGACGCGGCACCACCACCGTCAGGCCGGCCGGCACCTCGAAGCGGATCTCCTCCGGCACCGCGAGGCCCCGCGCGGCCAGATCCCAGGCCAGGGCGCAGGCACCGCCCAGCGTCGGATGGCCGGCGAAGGGCAGTTCGTGCGCCGGGGTGAAGATCCGCAGCCGCGCGGTGTTCGCCGGGTTCTCGGGCGGCATCAGGAAGCTGGTCTCGGAGTGGTTGAACTCGCGCGCGAGGGCCTGCATCGTGGCCCCGTCCAGCCCCCCGGCTTCCGGCAGCACGGCCAGCGGATTGCCGCTCAGCGGCCGGTCCGTGAAGACGTCCAGAACAGCGTAGCGGTGCTCCGCAGGCCGTCCGGGCCCGGCACACGTGGCCGCGGCGCTCATGACCAGAAGGGCCGGGCGGCCTCACGGGCCGCTTCCGCCCCGGTCATGCCGAGGTCACGCAGCCGCTCCGGGGGTAGATCGCGGAGTTCGGCCCGGGTGGCGGCGCGCCGGCGCCAGAGGCGCAGCCTCGCCTCGCAGGCGGCGAGGAGGAAGCGGACGCTCCCGACGATGCCTTGCGGATTGTACCGATATGACTGCCCTATTGATCCGATCACGACGGTGGGCTCCTTCAAATTGACCCGAATCAATTCATGGCATGGGGCAAATTACCGCTTCAATAGCGGAATTGTTCTCGGTACAATCGCCCGATGACCGACTTTCGCGCCATCGCCGACGCCCTGAGCCAGGAACTCGCCGCCGATCTCGCCGCCAGGCGCCGCCGGGCCGGCGACCGGCTGCCGACCAGCCGGGACTTCGCGCACCGGCGCGGCATCGCCGCCTCAACCGCCAGCCGTGTCTATGCCGAGCTGACCCGCCGGGGCGTGACGGTGGGCGAGGTCGGGCGCGGCACCTTCCTGCGCGCCGCCGGCACGCCACTGCCCAGGCCGCCCGCCCGCGAGGCGGGAGGGGCGGAGGTGACGGATCTCGAGGTGAATTTCTCGGTGCTGCCGGATCAGGCGGCGTTGCTGGCCCCCGGCCTTGTCGGCCTGACCGGGCCAGAGGCGCTGATGGATGCGCTCGGGCGCGGCGCGGTGCGTGGCACGGCCGAGGCCCGCGCCGCCACATCGGCGCTGATGGCCCGCGGCGGCTGGCGTCCGGATACCGAGGGGTTGCTCTTCGCCGGGCGCGGGCAGCAGGCGATCGCCGCGCTGTTCACGGCCCTGGTCGCGCCGGGCGAACGGATCGGCTTCGAGGCCATGACCTATCCCATGGCCAAGGGCATGGCCCTGCGCCTCGGCCTGCAGTCCGTGCCCCTGGCCATGGACGCCGAGGGGCTGCGGCCGGAGGCGGTGGCGGCCGCGCACCGTGCGCATCCGCTGCGGCTGATCTACCTCCAGCCGGATCTGCACAACCCGCTCGGCGTCACCATGCCGCCGGCGCGGCGGGCGGCGCTCGGCGCCCTGCTGCGCGAGCTGGGCATCCTGGCGGTGGAGGATGTCGTCTATGCCTTCCTCGCCGACGAGGCCGTCGCGCCGCTCGCCGCCCATGCGCCGGATCACGTCGTGGTGGTGGACAGCCTGTCGAAGCGGGTCGCGCCGGGGCTGACCCTGGGCATGATGGCGGCGCCCGCCGCGCTGCGTCACCGCCTGGCCGCCGCGCTGCGGCTGGGCGGCTGGTCCGCCCAGGGCTTCACCCTGGCCGCCGGCACCGCGTGGATGGAGGATGGCAGCGTGGCCACCCTGGTCCGACGCAAACGCGCCGATGCCCTGGCGCGCAACGCGCTGGCACGCGGGATCCTCGGCGACGCCGGGCTGCGGCTGCGCGGTGACCCGCGCGCCTATCACCTCTGGCTGGAACTGCCGGAGGGCTGGCGGGCCGAGACCTTCGTCGCGGCGGCGGCCCGGCGGCGCATCGCCGTCTCCCCCGCCGCCGAATTCGCCGTCGGCGCCGGGCATGCGCCGGACGCGGTACGGCTGGCCCTGGCCGCGCCGCCGGAGTCCAGCCTGCGGCCGGCCTTGGAAACCCTGCGCGACCTGGCCCTGGCCGGGCCGGACTCCGGCAGCGTGGGCTGAGGCCGAAGCCTCCGCCCGCCGCCGCGCTTCCCCGGAAAAGCCTCAGCCGGCGGCCGCGTGCCGGATCAGCGCCGCCGCCACGCGTTCCATCTCCGCCGCGCCGTTGTAGCCGTGGAAGCTGACGCGGATGCGGCCGCGCCCGTTCCAGGCATAGATCCCCTCGGCCTCCAGCCGCCGCACGATCGCGGCGGCGCGCGGCGTCTCGACGCAGACGCTGGCGCCGTGCCGCGCCGGATCCGCCGGCGTGGTGCTGGCGATCCCCGCCGCCGCCAGCCGGCCAAGCAAGGCCGTGGTCAGGCCCTGCACATGCGCCCGCACCGACGCGGTCCCGAAGCCGTCCAGGTAGTCGAGCGCCGATCCCAGGACATAGAGCGAGACGTAGGAGGGATTGCCGCGGCTGAAGCGCATGGCGTCCGGGCGCAGGGCCGGGCGGGCGCCATAGTCCGGGCGCGCCTGCGAGGCGAGCGAGTACCACCCCGCCGTGCGCGGCCGCCAACCCGGCTGGCGTTCGCGGTTCCAGTAGGCCACGGCCGTGCCGGTGGTGCCGAGCAGCCACTTGTAGCAGGCGCAGAAGGCGAAGTCGGCGGCGGCGGCATCGTCGAGCGGCAGGTATCCCGCCGCCTGGGTGTGGTCCACCACCAGCATCGCGCCCCGGCGGTCGGTCGCGGCGCGCAGGGCCGCGAGGTCGTGCCGCGCGCCGTTCAGGTAGGAGACATGGCTGACCGCGAGCAGCCGCGTCCGCGCATCCATCCGCGCCGCCACCGCCTCCGGGTCGCGCACCGGCACGGGGCGGATCTCCACCCCGTCCGGCAGGCCCAGCAGGGCGGGCGCGGCCAGGGAGGGATACTCGTCCGGATCGAGGCAGACATTGTCGCCGGGCTGCCAGTCGAGGCTTTCCACCAGCATCGACATCCCTTCGGCGACACTGGAGACGAAGCCGGTGGAATCGTGCGGGATGCCGAAGCGCCGTGCGACGAGGCCGCGCACCCGCTCCACCTCCGCCTCCTGCGCCTCGCGCCCGGCGGGCCCGTTGCTCTTGTTCACGGCGTAGCGGCGGAAGGCCTCGTCATGCCGCAGCAGGAAGGGCGGCTCGCCGCCGGCGCAGAGATGCGCGACGCCCTCGGGGATGCGGAAATCGGCGGGGTCGAAGAGCGGATCGCCGGACATGCGGACTTCCCTGGCGCCCGGTGCGGAGAGCCGCGGCCGCCCGGCGCGCGGCGGCCGCGGCCACTCTGGGGCAGCCTCCGGTCGAATGGAACCGCCCGCGGATTCCCCCGACCGGGCCCGTCTTCAGCGCATCGGCGGCGCGTACTGGATGCCGCCCTTGTTCCAGAGATTGTTGATGCCCCGGTCGACGCCGAGCGGGCCGATGTTGCGGTCCCACATCTCGCCGAAATTGCCGACCTGCCGGACGATCTGCACCGCCCAGTCCGGCTGCAGGCCGAGCATCTTGCCGAGATCGCCGGTCCGGCCCAGGAAGCGCTGCACCTCCGGGCTGTTGCTGTCGGCGAAGCTGTCGAGGTTCTTGCTGGTGATGCCCAGCTCCTCCGCCGTCAGCTGCGCGAAATGGGTCCAGCGCACCACGTCGAAGAACTTGAAGTCGCCCTTGCGGACGACGCTGCCGAGCGGCTCCTTCGAGATCACGCCGGGGATCAGGAAGTACTTGTCCGCGTTCGGACCCTGCGCGTAGCGGAAGGCGGCGAGCGAGGAGGCGTCGGTGGTGAAGGCATCGCAGCGGCCGTTGATGAAGGCGGCGCGCAGTTCCTCGAGATCGGCGATGACGAGCGGCGAGAAGCTCATGCCGTGGCTGCGGAAGTAGTCGGCCAGGTTCAGCTCGGTGGTCGAGCCCGGCTGCACGCAGACCGAGGCGCCGTTGAGCTGCCTCATCTCGCGCACGCCGCTCTCGGTCTTCACCATGAAGCCGGTGCCGTCGTAGAAGTTGACGGAGGCGAATTCGAGGCCGAGCGCCGCCTCGCGGCCCAGCGTCCAGGTGGTGTTGCGCACCAGCATGTCCACCTCGCCCGATTGCAGCGCGGTGAAGCGGTTCTGCGCCGTGGTCGGCACGAACCGGACCTTCTCGGCATCGCCGAGGACAGCGGCGGCGACGGCGCGGCAGCCATCGGCGTCGAGGCCGCGCATCACGCCCTGGCTGTCCGGCAGGCTGAAGCCCACCGTGCCGCCGGCGACGCCGCAGAGCAGATAGCCGCGGGCGCGGATGGCGCCGAGCATATCGGAGGCCGGCTGGGCCGAAGCCGCGCCGTACGACCCGAGCCAGGCGCAGGCGAGCATGGTGAGCGCACGCAGTGAGCGGAACATCGCGTTTCCTTCTCGACTTGCGTGACTGGCTTTCTCCCGACCGGCTTCTCTCGGCGGCGGCGCCGAGGCTAACAACCCGCGGGCGCGGCTGGCAATCGCCGTCTTGGCCCCGCGGGGCGGGCGGGGGCCGCGCCGTCAGAGCCCCATCAGGTCCAGCGTCCGGCCGATCACCTTGCCCTCGTCGAAGCGCTCCAGCGCGCGCGCCCGTCCCGCCGCGCCCAGCCGCGCGCGCAGGGCGGGATCGGCCGCCAGGCGCGCCAGCGCGGCGGCCAGCGGCGCGACCCGCATCGGCGGCACCAGCAGGCCGGTCCCGCCCTCCACCACCTGCTCGCGCGGGCCACGGATGTCGGTGGCGACGACCGGCAGGCCGGTCATCATCGCCTCGATCACCGACATCGGCAGGCCCTCGAAATGGCTCGGCAGGCAGAAGACATCCGCCGCCGCCAGGATCCGCGCAACATCCTCGCGGTAGCCGAGGCGCTTCAGGCGTGGCCCGAGCAGCCGCGCGGCGCGGGCGAAATCCTCCGTCATGTCGGGGCCGTGGTCGGTCGGCA
Organism: Pseudoroseomonas sp. WGS1072; assembly: GCF_049340465.1. NCBI lineage: Bacteria > Pseudomonadati > Pseudomonadota > Alphaproteobacteria > Acetobacterales > Acetobacteraceae > Pseudoroseomonas > Pseudoroseomonas sp. WGS1072. The sequence goes on from NZ_JBMPSU010000001.1 coordinate 1,344,055, forward strand.
GCCGCTCGCCCACCACCCAGAGCGTGGCCCGGGGCACGGATTCCATCGCCCGCAGCAGCTCGACATGCCCCTTGTGGCGCACCAGCCGGGAGACGATGACGATGACGCAGTCATCCTCCGCCGCGCCGAGTTCGGCGCGCAGCGCGGCGCGCGCCGCCGGGTCGGGGTGGAAGCGCGCCGGGTCGCGGCCGTTGCGGATGCCCACCGCCCGCCGCGCGATGCCGAGGCGGCGCGCATCGGCCGCCTCCTCCTCGCTCACCGTCATGAAGACGTCGGTCATCCGCCCGCCCAGCCATTCCAGGCCGAAGGAGAGGCCGCGCCGCCAGGGCGGCCCGGGCTGGTTGAACAGGAAGCCATGCCCGGTATAGGCGATGCGCGGCACCCCCGCCGCCCGGGCCGCCGCGCGCGCCAGCAGGCCCGAGATCGGCATGTGCGCGTGCACCAGATCGAAGCGTTCCGCGCGGAAGATCCGCAGCAGCGCGGCGAAGGCCCGCGCCTGGGCCAGCGGGTTCAGGCTGCGCGCCATCGGCACGGGCAGGATGCGGAAGCCCTCGGCACGCGGCTGGTCGAGCAGCGGCCCCTCGGCGCAGATCCCCACCACCTCGTGCCCGCGCGCGCGCGCGCCGCGCATCACCGGCAGCACGAAGTGCCGCAGCGAGAAATCGACGTTGCAGACCTCGGCGATCTTCAAGTGGGGGCCTCTACTCGCCCGGCGCCCGCCCCGCCTGACCGACGCGGCTCAGCGCCCACTGCACCGAGGGCGAGCCGGCCTCGGCCGTGAGCACCACCTGCGAGGTGCGGCGCGGCTCACCGGCCATGAAGACGCTTTCCTCGACGCCGAGGCGGGCGCGGCTGGCGCGCAGCCGCCAGCTGCCGCCGGAGGGCAGGCGCAGCAGCACCGCGTTCTCCTCCTCCTGCAGGCTGGCGACGACGCCCGGATGCAGGTGGAAGCGCACCACGCAGGCCGGCAGGTTCTCGCCCTCCAGCAGATCCTCGCCCCTGAGGTCGTCGCCATTCTCGGAGAGGTAGAGGCGGCGGCGATGGATGGCGCCATGGCCGCGGCGGTAGCCGTCATGGCTGGCATCGAGCCACTGCGCGCCATTCGCCTCCTGCCGCTCGGCCTCCACCGCCTCCGGCCGGCGGCCGAGGCCCTCCTCGCGCAACTCGCTACTGTTGGTGTCGGCGAGCACCAGGGTGGAATGGGCGGCGGTGGCGCGCAGTGCGTCGCGCCAGGGCCCCTCGGCGGCGATGGCGGAGCCGCAGTTGACGATCAGCCGGTCCCGCCCCACCGACATCTCGAAGGAGAGCGTGCCGGCATGGTGGAAGCGGTCCGGATGGCGCGGCAGGCCGGCGGGGCTGAGCGCGCCACGCCCTTCCGGCGGCGCGCCGCAATCGGCGATCACCAGGGTGCGCCCGGCCTGCAGCCGCTGGAAGCCGCCCTCGGTCAGGATCAGCGGCGCCCGGCCGCGCGCCTGGCCCTGGGTGAGAACCAGGTCGACCAGCGCCGCGCCCTCGTCGCGCGTGCCGTTGAACAGCGCCAGGCCGCCATCGCCATGGCGGAACAGGCGCAGCGCCGGGGCGGCGCGGTCCAGCGCCAGGGCCAGGTGCGGCGGCGCCTCCAGCCCGGCGCCATGCAGCAGGTTGCGGATCTCGATCAGGTCCTGCACCGCCAGCAGCAGCTGGCCCGGGCTCCGCTCGACATGCGCCCCGTCCTGCAGGATCTGCCGCTCGATCTCCTGCGGCAGCACGCGCAGGCAGCGCGCCACCCAGGCCTCCTCGTTCAGCGCCACCGAGGCGGCGAGGCCGCCCTTGAGCGCCACCAGCGCGCCGCGATGCCGCGCCTCGGCGGGCAGCGAGGCGACCAGCCCGCGCGCATCCTGCGCCAGCCGAACCATGAGCTGCCGCCGGAAGCCATCCTCGGCGGTGGCGGCCAGGAAGTCCCAGTGGCCGAGCCAGGCCGAGAGCCGGGCGCCGGCCACCTCGGGCACGGCGGCGATGGCCTCCACCCCGCCCCGGGCCAGCCAATCGGCCGTCAGGTCGCGGGCGCGCAGCCGGGCGGCGTCGGTGCCGAGCGCGCGCAGGTCGCGCAGCCAGGCGAAGCCGTGCACGGCGGCGCGCCAGATCGCCGAGCCGCCGCCTTCCTCCCACCCCAACGCCTGACCCTGGCCGACCTCGGTGGAGAGGGCGAGCGGGCGGATGGTGCCGGCGATCTCGCATTCGCCGCGCAGCAGCCGGTGGCCGCGCGCGGCATCGCCGGGCCAGAGGTCGCGGAAGGAGCGGGCCGGCGCGTCCGGCACCCGGACCGGCTTCAGCCCGGCCACCACCCGGCGGGCGCCGCGCAGCCAGTCCGACATCAGGCGCGCCCTCCGGCCAGGCCAGAGTCCCGCAGGCCGGGCCCCCGCAGGGCGGCGATCGCCGCGGCATAATCCGGGGCGCCGAAGACGGCGGTGCCGGCGACCAGCACATCCGCCCCGGCCTCGATGCAGGCCGGCGCCGTCTCCGCCGTCACGCCGCCATCCACCTCCAGCGCGATGTCGCGGCCGGTGGCATCGATCATGCGCCGCAGCTCGGCGATCTTCGGCAGCTGGCCGGGGATGAACTTCTGCCCGCCGAAGCCGGGATTGACCGTCATCACCAGGATCAGCTCCACCATGTCCAGCACCGGCGCCACGGCGGCGGCGGGCGTGGCGGGGTTCAGCACCACGCCCGGCGACTTGCCGAGCGCCCGGATGCTCTGCAGCGTGCGGTGCAGATGCGGCCCGGCCTCGGCATGGACGCTGATCCGGTCGGCCCCGGCGGCGGCGTAGTCGCCCAGGAAGGGATCGACGGGCGCGATCATCAGATGCGTGTCGAAGGGCAGGCGGGACTTCGCCCGCAGGGCCTTCAGGATGGCCGGGCCATAGCTGATGTTCGGGACGAAATGCCCGTCCATGATGTCGAGATGGAGCCAATCGGCGCCGGCGGCTTCGATGGCGGCGACTTCCTCGCCCAGCCGCGCGAAATCGGCGGCGAGCAGGGACGGGGCGATTTTGACCGGGCGTGACACGGGGAAAGTTATGCCTTCAGGCCTGGAGCGGGACAAGGCGGCCGGACCCGGCCGCACCAGGGAATCCAGGAGATTCGGCACGCCGGGCGGCTGACAAAGCCTGACGCTTCCATCCGCCGGGGGCGGAAAAGGCAAATGACGGCTCCGTGAGCCCCGCGCCTCATGCCGCCCGGAACCGCGCCACGAAGAAGCCATCCATGCCGCCCCGCTCCGACCAGAGATCCGGCCGGGTGCGCAGCCAGCCCTCGGGCGAGAGCGCCGCCTCGAGCCCGGGCACCTCGTCCGGCCGGATCGGGTCGGGCGCCAGGCCGGGGGCGCCCTGGCGGGCCTGGACCTCTCCCTCCTCCGGCTGCAGCGAGCAGGTGGCGTAGACCAGTCGCCCCCCGGGGGCGAGCAGCCGCGCCGCCGCCTCCAGCAGCTGCCGCTGCAGCCCGGCCAGGGTGGCGATGTCACCCGGTCGCTTCAGGTGCGGCACGTCGGGGTGGCGGCGGATGGTGCCGGTGGCGCTGCAGGGCGCATCGAGCAGGACGGCGTCGAACCTCGCCGCCGGCGCCCAGGCGGCGGCGTCGGCCTGCACCACCTCCGCCTCCAGCCCGAGCCGCGACAGGTTCTCGCGCAGGCGCAGGATGCGGGTCGCGTCCCGCTCCACCGCCGTGACCCGGGCGCCGGCGGCGGCGAGCTGCGCCGTCTTGCCGCCGGGCGCGGCGCAGAGATCGGCCACCGCCATGCCCGGCCGGACGTCGAGCAGCCGCGCGGGCAGGGCGGCGGCGGCGTCCTGCGCCCAGGCCGCGCCCTCGGCGAAGGCGGGCAGCTCGGTGATGCGGGTGCCGGCGGGGAAGCGCGCCGTGCCGGTGGGCAGGGCCTCCGCGCCGTCCGGCATCGGCGTGCCGGGCTTCAGCGAGAGGTCGAGCGGCGCCGGCAGCCGGTGCGCCCGGGCGATGGCGCGGACCGCCGGGCCATAGGCCTTGTGCCACGCGGTCCAGAGCCAGCCCGGCGTGTCCAGCCGCTCGCCGTCCAGCTCGGCCACGGCGCCCGGCCCGGCCTCCGCCACGCGGCGCAGCACGGCGTTCACCAGCCCGGCGAAGGGGCGCGGCACCAGGTCGACGCAGCTCGCCACCGCGGCATGCGGCGGCGTCTCCAGCAGCAGCAGCTCGGCGGCGCCGATGCGCAGCGCGTTGCGCACCTCGGGCGGCGGCTCGCGGCGCAGCAGCGGCTCCAGCACCGCGTCCAGGCTGCCCATGCGGCGCAGCACGGCGGCGGCGATGCGGTGGGCGGCGGCGCGGTCCCGCGCATCGGAGGGCGGCAGGGCGTCCAGCGCCTCCTCCAGCCCGCGATGCCGTTCCAGCACCGCCGTCAGCAGGGCCAGGGCGGCGCTGCGGGTCGGATTGCGCGGCTTGGCCGCGAGGCGGGTTCGCGGGCGGGGGCGGGCGGGCGGCTTCATCGCGCCGTGCTAGCGCGCGCGGGCGGACGGCGGAAGCACCGGAAGCGCGAATCGCCGCCGCGAGGCCCGCGACCGCCCCCCCATCAGGCGAAGACCATCCAGAACAGCAGGCCCGCCGCCGGCAGCAGCAGGAAGGGGCTGATCCGGGTGGTCATCAGCAGCAGGGTGGACAGTCCCGCCACCGCCCAGGCCAGCGGCCCGCCCTCGGCGGCGCGCAGCAGGGTGGCGCCGGCGGCCAGGATCATGCCGGCGGCGACCGGCGCCAGCCCCTGCTCGACCACCCGCGTCCAGGCCGCGCCCCGGCTGCGCCGCCACAGCCCGGCCAGGGCATAGACCAGCAGGGAGGAGGGCAGGAAGAGCGCGACCGTCGCGACCAGCGCGCCGGCCATGCCGGCGGCCTGCCAGGCGACCATGGGCGAGAGCAGCGCGCCGGGGCCGGGCAGCAGGCGGGACAGCGCGAAGAGCTCCAGGAAGCGGGCGTCGCCCATCCAGCCCTGCACCTCGACCGCCTGGCGGTGCACATCGGCCACGATGCTCTGCCCGCCGCCCACCGTCAGGAAGGAGAGCGGCAGAAAGACCAGCAGGATGCGCCAGAGGGGATGTTCCAGGGGATGTTCCAGGGGATGCTCCATGGGGGCCGGCCGCTTCAGCCCGGCCGGGCCGGCCGGAGCGCCCAGGCCGCCTGGGCGATGCCGAGGGGCGCCATGGCCAGCACCACCCAGAGCAGGGGCAGGCGGAGCCAGAAGATCGCCAGGAAGGTGGCCGCCAGGATCGCCGCCGGCGCCACGCCCCGCGCCACCACCCGCCGCGCCGCGCGCAGCCCCATCTGCAGCGACAGGCCCAGCGCCGCCGCGGCGACGCCGGCCATCGCCCAGTGCACCCCCTGGCGCGCCAGCAACGGCCCGGCCAGCGCCGTGGTGGCGAGGGCCAGCACCAGCGCCGGCAGGATCATCCCCAGCGCCCCGGCCAGGGCGCCCGGCCCGCCGCGCAGCCGGTAGCCGATCCAGAGCGAGAGGTTGACCACGTTCACGCCGGGCAGGGCCTGGCAGAGCGAGAGCCCGTCGAGGAACTCGCCCTCGCCCAGCCAGTGGCGGCGCTGCACGAATTCCCGCATCATCCAGCCGGAGAGGCCGCCGCCGAAGCTGGTCAGCCCGACCTTGCCGAAGGCCAGGAAGATCTCGCCGCAGCCCGGCGGCGGGACGGCCGCCGCCCCGGGGTCCGTCCCGGGGCCTGTTCCGGGCGTCCCGGACCCCACTGCCGACATCCCCGCCTCCCCTCACCCGTTTCGTTTGATGCTATACACCGCGCGCCGAAACGCTCTACAGCCCCGGCATCATGCTTCCTGCCCTGCGCGACCTTCTCGACCGGCTGCCCGAGACGCGGCGGCCGCGCCTCTGGCTCAGCCTGCTCTGCCTGGCGCTGTGGCTGCCCGGCCTCGCCGCCCTGCCGCCCGGCGACCGCGACGAAAGCCGCTTCGCCCAGGCCAGCCGGCAGATGGTGGACAGCGGCGACTATGTCCGCATCCGCTTCGGCGAGGAGGAGCGCAACAAGAAGCCGGTCGGCATCCACTGGGCCCAGGCCGCCTCGGTGCATGCCGCCGAGGCGCTGGGCCTGGGCCATCGCGGCGAGATCTGGCCCTACCGGATTCCCTCCCTGCTCGGCGCCTGGGTGGCGGTGCTGGCGACCTTCCACTGGGGCCGGGCGCTGGTCGGGCGGCGTGCCGCCTTCCTCGGCGCCGCCATGCTGGCCGCCAGCATGGTCCTGGTGGTGGAGACGCATATCGCCAAGACCGACGCCGCCCTGCTCGGCGCGGTGACGGTGGCGATGGGCCTGCTCGGCCGCGCCTACCTGGCGCCGGAGGTCTTCTCCGCGCGGCAGGCCGCGGGCCTCTGGGCGGCCCTCGGCATCGCCATCCTGCTCAAGGGACCGATCGGGCCGCTCATCGCCCTGCTCGCCATCCTCACCCTGGCCGTCGCCGACCGCGCCGGAGGCTGGCTGCGGGTGCTGCGGCCGCTCTGGGGCATCCCGCTGATGCTGGCCCTGGCGGCGCCCTGGATGATCGCCATCGGCATCGCCACCGAGGGCCGGTTCTTCACCGAGGCGCTGGGCGGCGACATGCTCTCCAAGGTCTCCTCCGGCGAGGAGGCGCATGGCGGGCCGCCGGGCTACTATCTGCTGACCTTCGCGCTGACCGGCTTCCCCGCCGCCTTCCTGGTGCTGCGCGCCCTGCCGGCGGCCTGGCGGGACCGCATGAACCCGGCGACGCGCTTCCTGCTGGCCTGGATCGCGCCTTCCTGGCTGATGTTCGAGGCAGTGGCGACCAAGCTGCCGCACTATACCCTGCCGGTCTTCCCGGCGCTGATGCTGCTGGGCGCCGCCTGGGCGATGGACCCGCTGCGGCGCCCGGCGCCGCGCTGGCTCTCCTGGCTCGGCGCCGCCCTGCTCGCCCTGGTGGCACTGGCCCTGGGCATCGCCGCCGGGCTGCTGCCCTGGCTGGCCGACCGGCGCGTCGATCCGGTGGCGCTGCTGGTCCTGCCCTTCGCCCTGCTCCTGCTCGGGGTGGCGCGCCGGGAATGGCGGGCGGGCTCGCCGGCCCGCGCCATGCTGGCCGCGGTGATGCTTTCGGTGCCGCTCTACGCCGCCATCCTCGGCGGGGTGCTGCCGCGGTTGCAGGCGCCCTGGATCGGGCCGCGCATCGCCGCGGCGCTGGCGGCGGCGGCGCCCTCGGGCGAGGTGCAGGGGGAGTTCGGCATCGTCGGATACCATGAGCCCTCCCTGGTCTTCGCCACAGGCACCGACACCGCCCTGCTGCGCGACGGCGAGGCGGCGGCGGCCTTCCTGGCGGCGGGCGACGGGCGCAGCGTCGCGGTGGGGGACCGCGACCTCGGCGCCTTCCGCGCCGCCGTGGCGGCGCGGGACCTCCCGCTGCGCGAGGCCGCCATCGTGGAGGGCTACAACTATACCCGCGGGCGGCGGCTGCGGCTGCATCTCTTCCAGCGGGTCTCGACCGCCTCCCTTCCGACGCCCGCCTCCGGAGCCACGCCATGATCGAGTGGATCACCCAGACCGTCGGCGAGGCCGGGCCGGTGGGCGTCTTCCTGCTGATGTTCCTGGAGAACCTGTTCCCGCCCATCCCCTCGGAATTCATCATGCCCCTGGCAGGGTTCGCCGCCGCCGAGGGGCAGATGTCGATCGTCACCGCCATCCTGGCCGGCACGCTGGGCTCGCTCGTCGGTAACGGCCTCTGGTACGAGATCGCCCATGCGATCGGCAGCCGGCGCATCCGGCCGCTGGTGGCGCGCCATGGCCGGTGGTTCGGCGTCTCGGCGGAGGACATGGACAAGGCGGAGGCCACGCTGCGGCGCCACGGCCCGGTGGCGCTCTTCTTCGGCCGCATGCTGCCGGCCATCCGCACCCTGATCTCGATCCCGGCTGGCCTCGCCCATATCCGGCGGCCGGTCTTCTATCTCTGGACGCTGGTGGGAAGCCTGATCTGGGTCAGCCTGCTCGCCGGGGCCGGGTATCTGCTGCGCGAGCAGTACAAGCGGGTCGAGACGGCGATCGAGCCGCTCAGCTATGTCGTGCTGGCCGGCGTCATCGGGGCCTATCTCTGGCACCTCTGGCGAAGCCGCCGCGCCGCGCGGCGCTAGCGCCCGGACGGCTGCGAGGGAGGGTCAGCCCGACCGATGCCGCCGGCACCGATCGGGGGACTGGGCTCGTGCGCGGCCTAGAGCACGCCAAAGATCCAGAGGAGGATGATGATCGGGATCGGGATCCCCAGGAACCACAGCAGAATCGACTTCATCCATGCTCTCCTTGCCGCGGCGGCCCCAGGCGCGCCGGCTTTGGTCATTAGGCCAGCCCGCCTTGAAGGCCGGCACAGGGCGGCGACCCTCCGGCCCGCCCACGAAACGCCAACGTCGCCACTGGGCCGGCGGTTGCCGCAACACTCCAGGTTGTCGATCCGGGCTCACCTTCCCCCGGGAGTCTTCCTCCGGCTCGCGTGAAATTCCCGTGGAACCGGAGGCGCCCGTTCGCGTTGCACCGGCGGACCGGCCAAGCGGCCCGGATCCCGAGAAGAGGAGTTGAGGACGATGCGCCACCGCGAGATTCTGTCTGCCGTCGTGGTTTCCGCCGCCCTGCTGGGTCTGGCGGCCTGCGATTCCACCAACAACCAGGCGACCCGGGCCATCGACCGCAACGTCGGGACCAACACCTCGGGCGCCTATCCGAGCCAGTCCGACGGCACCCGCGCCAATCCCTCCGGCACCGAGGCCACCCGCGCGCTCGACCGCGCCGCCGGCACCAACACCTCCGGTGCCTATCCGACCCAGTCCGACGGCATGCCGGGCAACCCGCCGGGCACGGCAGCGACCCGCACCTATGACCGCGCGACGCAGTCGAACACCTCGGGCGCCTATCCGACGAACGAGTTGCGCCGCTGATCCGGCCGCCGGCCCCCTCCCGCGGGGCCGGCGCCGCCCTGGCGCGTCATGCCTCTAAGGGCGCCGCAGCACCGCGCCGATCTCCTCCAGGATGAGCGGATCGTCGATGGTGGGCGGCACGGCGACATCCTCGCCATCGGCCAGTTTGCGCAGCGTGGCGCGCAGGATCTTGCCGCTGCGCGTCTTCGGCAGGCGCTCCACCACCCGCGCCTCGCGGAAGGCGGCGACCGGCCCGATGCGCTCCCGCACCAGGGCGATCAGCTCGGCCGCGACCTCCGCCTCCGCCCGCGTCGCGCCGGATTTCAGCACGACGAGACCCAGCGGTACCTGACCCTTCAACGCATCCCGCGCCCCCACCACCGCGCATTCCGCGACATCCGGATGGGAAGCCAGGACCTCCTCGATGGCGCCCGTCGAGAGCCGGTGGCCGGCGACGTTGATGATGTCATCGGTGCGCGACATCACCCAGACATAGCCGTCCTCGTCGAGCATGCCGGCATCGCTGGTGTTGTAGTGGCCCGGGAAGGCGTCGAGATAGGCCTCGCGGAAGCGCGCATCGGCGCGGTAGAGGCTGGGCGCGCAGCCGGGCGGCAGGGGCAGGCGCAGGGCGAGGGTGCCGATCTGTCCCGGCGCGACCGGCTGGCCGGCCTCGTCGAGCGACACCAGCGTATAGCCGGGCGCCGGCTTGCCGCCGGAGCCCGGCCGCATCGGGAAGAGGCCGGCGCCGCGGAAGTTGCCGGTGATGCACCAGCCCGTCTCCGTCTGCCACCAGTGGTCGATCACCGGGCGGCCCAGCAGCCGCGCGGCCCAGACCGCCGTGTCCGGGTCGCAGCGCTCGCCGGCCAGGAACAGCGCCTCCAGCCGCGACAGGTCGTGGCGGCCGAGCAGACGGCCCTCGGGGTCTTCCTTCTTGATGGCGCGCAAGGCGGTCGGCGCGGTGAACAGCACCTTCACGCCATGCTCGGCGCAGACCCGCCAGAAGGCGCCGGCATCCGGCGTGCCGACCGGCTTGCCCTCATAGACGACGGAGGTGCAGCCGGCGAGCAGCGGCCCGTAGACGATGTAGGAATGCCCGACCACCCAGCCCACGTCGCTGGCGGTCCAGGAGACATCTCCCGCCTTCAGGCCGTAGAGCATCGCCATCGAATTGTGCAGCGCCACGGCATAGCCGCCGCAGTCGCGCAGCACGCCCTTGGGCTTTCCCGTCGTGCCGCTGGTGTAGAGGATGTAGAGCGGGTCGGTGGCGGCGACGCTGACGCAAGGGTGCGGTGCCGCGGCCGCCATGGCCTCCAGCAGATCCTCGTCGCGCCCCGGCTCCAGCGCGCCGGGCCAGGCCTCGCGCCGCAGGATCAGGCAACAGGCCGGCCGGTGCGGCGACATGGCCAGGGCGGCGTCCAGCAGCGGCTTGTACTTCACCAGCCGCCCGGGCTCGATCCCGCAGGAGGCGGCGATGACGGCCTTGGGCTCGGCATCGGCGATGCGCGCCGCCAGCTCCGCCGCCGCGAAACCGCCGAAGACCACGGAGTGCACCGCGCCGAGGCGGGCGCAAGCCAGCATGGCGATCACCGCCTCCGGCACCATCGGCATGTAGAGGACCACGCGGTCCCCCCGGCCGACACCGCGCAAGGCCAGGGCGCCGGCCAGCCGCGCCGTGCGGTCCAGCAGCTCGGCATAGCTCAGCCGCGCCTGGCCTCCCGTCACCGGGCTGTCCCAGATCAGCGCGGCCTGCGCGCCACGCCCCTCGGCGACGTGGCGGTCGAGGGCGTTGTGGCAGATGTTCAGCCGCGCATCGGGGAACCAGCGGCCATAGGGCCCCTGGCCGGCATCGAAGATGCGCTCCGGCGGCACCTCCCAGTCGATGCCGCGCGCCGCGGCCGCCCAGTATCCTTCCGGATCGGCCCGCCAGGCCTCGTAAAGGGCCTGATAGCCGGCATCCTGCGCGTCGGGCATGTCGCGCCCTCCCTGTTGCCGGACCCGCGCCGGGGCGGAGCCCGAGGCGGCCGGTCCTGTCCCTGGTGAACGGGGTGGCGGGAGGGAAGGCCCCTCCCGCGCCGGCTCAGCCGCGCGATCAGACGCGCGCGCGCGCCGCCTTCGCCCGCGGCACCTCCGCCATGTCCTCGGCGAAGATATCGCGATCCTTGGTCTCGGGCAGGAAGAAGGTCCCGATCACCACGGTCGCCAGTGCGATCACCACCGGGTACCAGAGGCCGTAATAGACGTCGCCGGTCTGCGCGATCATGGCGAAGGAGGTGGCCGGCAACAGCCCGCCGAACCAGCCATTGCCGATGTGGTAGGGCAGCGACATGGAGGTGTAGCGGATGCGGGTGGGGAAGAGCTCGACCAGCGCCGCCGCGATCGGGCCGTAGACCATGGTCACGTAGATGACCAGAACCGTCAGCACCAGGATCAGCACCGCCGGCTGTTCGCGGAACAGGTCGAAGGGATGCGCCATCTTCACCACGGTCGGGTTCGAGGCCGCGGGGTAGCCGGCGGCGGTGATCGCCGCGCCCAGGGTCTGGGTGAAGTTCGGCGCGGTGGAGTCGACGGTGACATCGCCGATCCGCACGCTCGCCGCCGTGCCGGGCGGCGCGCGCTCGACGGTGTAGTTGACCGAAAGTCGCGCCAGCGCGGCCTTGGCGATGTCGCAGGAATTGGTGAAGCGCGCCGTGCCCACCGGGTTGAACTGGAAGGAGCAGTCGGCGGGGTCGGCCTGCACCACCACATGGATGTTCTGATGCGCGGCGTGCAGCGCCGGATTGGCCTCGGCGCTCATCAGCTTGAAGAGCGGGAAATAGGTCAGCGCCGCGATCAGGCAGCCGCCCAGGATGATCGGCTTGCGGCCGATCTTGTCGGAGAGCCAGCCGAACAGGACGAAGCCGCCGGAGCCGAGCAGCAGGGCCCAGGCGATGAGCAGGTTCGAGGTATAGCCATCGACCTTCAGCACGGAGCCGAGGAAGAACAGCGCGTAGAACTGCCCGGTGTACCAGACCACCGCCTGGCCGGCGACGAGGCCGAACAGGGCGAGAATGGCCACCTTGGCGTTCTTCCACTGGCCGAAGGCCTCGGTCAGCGGCGCCTTGGAATGGGTGCCCTCCTCCTTCATCTTCTTGAAGGCCGGGCTCTCCTGGAGCTGCATGCGGATCCAGACGGAGATGCCGAGAAGCAGGATCGAGACCAGGAAGGGAATGCGCCAGCCCCAGTCGTTGAAGGCGGCCTCGCCCAGCACGCCGCGGGTGAAGAGGATGACCAGCAGCGAGAGGAACAGGCCGCCCGTGGCGGTGATCTGGATGAAGCTGGTGTAGAAGCCACGGCGGCCGTGCGGCGCGTGTTCCGCCACATAGGTCGCTGCGCCGCCATACTCGCCGCCCAGCGCCAGGCCCTGCAGGCAGCGCAGCACGATCAGGATGATGGCCGCGGCGATGCCGATCTGGTCTGAGGTGGGCAGGATGCCGACGATGAAGGTCGAGGCGCCCATGATCAGGATGGTGACGAGGAAGGTGTACTTCCGCCCCACCAGGTCGCCCAGCCGGCCGAAGACCAGGGCGCCGAAGGGCCGCACCAGGAAGCCGGCGGCGAAGGCCAGCAGCGCGAAGATATTGCGCGTCCCCTCCGGGAACTGGCTGAAGAACTTGGCCCCGATAATGACCGCCAGGGAGCCGTAGAGGTAGAAATCGTACCATTCAAAGACGGTGCCAAGCGAAGAGGCCAGGATGACGCGTCTCTCCTCACGCGTCATCGGCCGGTTCGCATCGCCCGTCTGAGGAGACGTGGAGCGAAGCGTCGAGCCCATTTTCCCTACCCTTCCCGGCTGGCTGCGGCGGGGCCGCGGCCGGGTCTCCTTATTGTTGATGGTCCCGCGCTCTTGGTCACGCGGTCAGCCTTTCCGCCGCCTGCGAGGGGCGGTCGGGCATGCTGCCCGGATTGTGGCGTGGTGGAGAAGGGCAAGGGAATCAGGATCGTCAGCCGGGCCGTTTTATGACATATTATTCATCTTCTTCAGGACCGTCCGCTCCCGGCCGGGCACGCTGCAACGCTGGCATCGCCTCGGTCGTTTGTCCGGCGAAGCATGCGCCTCGGGACATGACGGCAGGCCCCGAGGCATGGCCGGGACGCAGGGCCGATGGGCCTCCCGGTCCCGCATGAGGCGATAATGCGGCTAGCATCTTCCTGGCGGCGGCGTCAGCATGCGGAGGAGGAAGGAAGAGGCCCGGATGGATATGCTGCGCAGTCTGGCTGACCACTCGATCCGTCGCGTGCTGTGTGCCGCGGCTCTCGCCATTCTCGCCGTCATGTTCGGGCTGGGGGAGGATCCTGTCCTCGCCCTGCAAAGCGGCGCCCTCATGACCGCCGCGGTCTGGCTCGGCCTGTGGGGCGCCGCCCTGCAGATCCCCCGCATCGATCTGCGCCGCACCGGCCTCTGGCGGCAGCTTTCCGCCCTGGCCGGCGAGGGCGGGCGGCGCCTGCGCGGCCCGGACGGTCATCGCCAGCTCGCCGCCGTCCTGGCGGAGCGGCTGATGTGGCACGCCGACCGCGCCGGCCTCGCCGCGCTGGGCCTGGCCGGCGCCACCTTCGCCCTGCAGGGCTATCGCGTCCTGCGCGGGTAGCCGCCGCCCCTGGTCCGAGGTGTCCCCGCCCGGGGCGTGACCCGGTTGACGGATGCGGGCACGAGGCCAATGCTGCGTGCGCTCATTCACCGCTGACGAGGTGCGCCGCCATCGCCGACCAGGACATCACCCTGCTGATCGACGCCGTGCGCGAGGCCGGCGCCGCCCGGACCGGGGCGCCAGGCTACCGGCTTGAGGAATCGGTGGGGCACCTGCTCCGCCGCGCCCACCAGCGGCATGCCTCGCTGTTCCAGGATCGCGGTGCCGTCGGCGGGCTGACCTCCACCCAGTTCGCCACGCTCCTGAAGCTGGGCGAGATCGGACAGGCGACGCAGAACGCCCTGGGCCGCGCCGTGGCGCTCGATCCGGCGACGATCCAGGGCGTGGTGGCCCGGTTGCGCGGAAGGGGACTGCTGGAGGTCCGGCGCGACCCGCTCGACCGCCGGACCGTGGTGCTCTCCCTCGCGCCCGAGGGAAAGGCGGTGCTGGAGGAGGCGACCGAACAGGGGCGCCGCGCCAATGAGCAATTGCTCACGGCGCTGGACCCCGCGGAGCGGCAGATGCTGATGCACCTGCTGCGGCGCCTGCTGGACTGAGGCCCCACCGGGCCGGGCGGCGGTTGCCGCCCTTCCCGTGCTAGCGGCGCCGGCGGAACAGCCCGAACAGCAGCCCCATCATTCCGGAAGAGCGGGCGATACCGCCCAGCAGGGGCACCACGCCGAGGCTGGCGCGGGTCTGCGCGATGGCATTGTCCCGCAGGATGCGCGCCTCGATCTCCGCCCGGCTCGGCGCGTCCCGCATCGCCAGCAACCCGAGGACCAGCACCAGCACCAGATCGGCCCCCAGCAGCGTCCCGGCACGGGCCAGCGGCGTCCATTCGAGCGGCAGCGCCAGCCAGGCGACCACATGCAGCATGACCAGGGCGGCGCAGGCGAAGACCGCCGCGATCATGCCGAAAAGGGCCCGCCACACGTAGCGCTTGGCCTGGAGGCCGAGCACCACGCGCTCGGCCTCCAGGGAGACGGCGGCAAGCCGGAAGGGGCGCATCGGCGTCAGCGGCGCAGAAGCTGGGCGATTAGGAAGCCGACGCCGACCGCCACGGCCACGGTGGCCAGCGGCCGCTCACGCATGAAGTCCACGGCGTGATCGGCCTCGTGGCGGGCGGTGCTCTTGGCACGCTGCGCCAGATGCTGCGCCTTGCCGGCCGCGCGGGAGACGGCCGGGGTGATTTGCTCCTCCATCAGATCCTCCACCTTGCGGCGAAGATCGGCGATGCGATCCTCGACGGAGGAGGTGTCGAAGGAGGAGGACGAGCTGCGGGCCATGAATGGTGCTCCTGTTCTGCGAGGCGGTCTGCCTGGACCTAACGTGACCTCCGGGCGACCAGTTGCCGGCCGGGGGGCGGAGCCGCCCCGGCGCGGCGGACTCAGTCGAGGGCGCGGTCGATGCTACGGCCCATGCGCTCGCCCGGCCCCTTCGGCGGGTCGATGGTGTCGCGGATGTTCTCACCGGCACGGTCCAGGCCGCGCCCGGCCCGCTCGCCGGGCCCCTCGCTGCAGGCCATCATCGGCAGGGCCAGGGCCAGGACGGGAAGCGTCAGGCTCATCAGTTTGCGCATGGAAATCCGGATCCTTCTCGGTTTGATCGGAGAACGCACGCTCAAGCTTCTGGTTGCGCCGCCACCTGCTCGTTCCCCCCCTCGGCCCTTTCCCTGCGGAGCGGCGGCTCGGGCTCGGCCTCGCGGCGCCGCAGGGTGAAGCGCAGGCGAAGCTCGGTGCCCCCCGCCTGCCGGATCTCGACCTCGCCGCCGAGATGCTGGGCGAAGCCACGGATCAGCGTCAGGCCGATACCCCGGTCCTGCGCATTGTCCTCCAGGCGCAGGCCCAGCCCGTCATCCCGCACGGTCAGCGTCACCTCGTCCCCCTCGGCATGCACGGCGATGGTCACGGTGCCGCTGCGCGCGTCCGGGAAGCCGTGCTTGATGGCGTTGGTCACGGTCTCGGTGATCAGCAGGGCGAGGGAGACGGCCTGGTCGGTGAGGATCTCCAGCTCGTCCGCCTCCACCGCCAGCTTGATCCGCTGCCCCGGCCGTTCGCCCATGGCGGCGAAGAGCTGATGCCCCAGCTCCTCGAGGAAGGGGCGGAGCGCGATGACCTCGAAGGTGCGGTTGGTGTAGAGGTGGCGGTGCAGCGTCGCCAGCGCCTGGACACGGTCGCGCGCGGTGGCGAACTCCGCCCGGGCGCGCGGATCGCGCAGGCGGCCGGCCTGCAGGTTCAGCAGCGAGGCGACGATCTGCAGGTTGTTCTTCACCCGGTGATGGATCTCGGCCATCAACAGGTCCCGCTGGCGCAGCGCGGCCTGCAACTCCTCCTCGCGCCCCGCGATGGCGCGGGCGGCATCATCGAAGGCCTGCTCCAGCGCCTGCACCTCCTCCGGCTCGCCACGCTGGGCGGCGCGGCCGAAGGGCGCCCCGGGCTGCCAGCCGCGCACCCGCGCCGCCAGGCGCCGCAGCGGCCGGGCGATGGCGATGTCGGCGCCGACGACGATGACCACGAGGCAGGCCAGCAGGAAGGCCGCCAGCTCGGCCACCCGCCGCAGCAGCACCGCCATGGCGGCGCTGCGGATCTCGCCGATCGGCAGGCCGACCAGCACGCTCAGCCCCGGCGCGAGACGGGCGCTGGCATAGGCGTAGTCCGCCCCGGCCTGGGAGCGCGCCTCCAGCGCGGCGATGCCCGAGGCGTCCTGCAATTGCCGGAGCATCCCGGGTTCCGGCAGTTCGATCGCGCCCGCCTGGGTCAGCGGCAGCGCGCTGCCCTCCGCGTCGACGAGCCAGATGCGCTGCCCCTGGCGACCCTGGTCCCGGCCTTCGCTGCGAACGAAATACTCGAGCAGCAGGCCGGCGGCGATGACCCCCTGCGCCTCGCCCTCGGCAAGGATGGGCACCGCGCCGATGATGACGGGGCGGCCGGTGACGGCGCCCTGCTGGAAAGGACCGAGAATAAAGTCCCGACCCATCATGGCGCGGTGCGCTGTCGCGGAATCCTTCTGGGGCGTGGTCAGGAGCGCGATGCTGCTGCACCGGGTCTGCCCGTCGCGGTCCATGACCCAGATGTTGGAGTAGCGGCCCGGATTGGCGGCGCTGAAGGTGGAGAGAAGCGTGCTGCAGCTTTCCGCCGTGTCGCGCAGCAGGCGCGTGTCGGTGGCGATGCCCTGCAGCGTCTGGCGCAGGCTCGCGATGGTGGAGCCGTGCCGGGCCGCCGCGATATCGACCAGGATCGTGGCGTTGCGCCGGCCCGCTGCCAGTTCCGCTTCGTAGCTCAGAACGGCATTGGCGCCAGCGATGCCGATGACAGGCACGCTGGCGACCATGAGCAGCAGCAGCATTCGTCCGCGGACGCCGCGGAGCAATCGGTGCAGCGCCCACCCTTTCGGGGGCGCCGAAGAACTCACGTCGTTTTCTTCCCCGTCCGATCGTCCTCGATCAACCGAAGCAGTTCCTCAGGGATGGGCTCCTTAGCCACGCCGTCGAACATGGCGTGGAGCCCCCGCTGTAGCCAGATGTCGAACGCCGCATCCGGCGTGCCCTTGCGCGCACGCCCGCCGGACGGGCGCTGCGATGATTTCCCGGGCTCCGCCAAAACACGCTTGTCCGCTCTCTGATCCATCAGCTTCCCAAATGCAGGGCCTGCGTTCCGGTTGCACGGCCGGCGGTGCGAAGGCTAGCATCCCGGCGGCGCGTCTCGCCAGCCTCGGCCGGTGCCGCCTTGCGGCGCGCGACCTGCGGCTCGCCGGTCAGCCAGGCCTCGAGCTGACGCCGGGCCCGGAAGACGCGGCACTTGGCGGTGCCGACCGCGCATTCCATCACCGCGGCGGCCTCCTCGTAGGACATGCCCTGCACCGTCACCAGCAGCAGGGCGGTGCGGTGATCCGCGGGCAGATCCGCCAGGCGGCGGCGCAGTTCGCGGAGCGCCAGGCTGTCCTCCTGGGCCGCCGGCCGGGCCAGCGCCTCCGCCGGGGCGCTGTCCATGTCGCAGGTGTCGCGCTTGCGGCGGATGTCGGAGAGGAAGCGGTTGCGCAGGATGCGGAACATCCAGGCGCCGAAATTCGTGCCAGGGGTGAAGCTCGCCTGCGCGGCCAGGGCGTTGCTGACCGCCGCCTGGACCAGATCGTCGGCATCGGCCCGGTTGCGGGTCATGGAGACGGCCTGCACCCGCAGACGCGGCAGGATGGCCACGAGCTGGTCATGAAAGCTCGCCGTCGCGGTGGCGGAGGTGCGATCGGCTTCGAGGGTGGCCATCTCATGGGTCATGATTGTCTTCTCGCCTTGCATGACCCACCAATGAACGGCCGAAGGAGAGGGTTGCTTCCGACATGGCCGAAAAACGCATATCAGGCATGCGTTTTCTTCCGGAAACCTTTTGGCCGGTGCGCGCTTGTCGCGGCAATCCATGCCTGCCACGCCCCACTTCCGCCTCATCGGCCCACCGATCCGGCATCGCCCGGCCCGGCGCCTTTCCGCATCAATCCTCCACGGGCCCTTCTCCGGCGGCCGGCGCGGACTGGAACCGCCGCGCAAGCGCCAGTCGCGCACGCGACACCCTGGCCTTGACCGTGCCCACCGGCACCCCGCAGACCGCAGCCGCCTCCTCGTGAGAGAGGCCATGCGCGCCGACCAGGATCAGCGCCTCGCGCTGGGGCAGCGGCAGCCCTTGCAGAGCGCGCGCCAGATCCGACATCTCACCATGCATCTCCTGACCGGGAGGCGCCTGGCCCGGTTCCGGCAACTGCTCCAGCACCCGCTTCTCCGTGCCCCGCCGACGCGCCTGCTCCAGGAAGACGTTGCGCAGAATCCGGAACATCCAGGCCCGCAGGCTGGTTGCAGGATCCCATTGCGTTTCGGACCGCAATCCGCGCAACACGGCTTCCTGGACCAGATCGTCGGCCAGGAAGGCGTCGCGCGCCAGGAAGCGGGCAAAGGCCCTCAGATCCGGCAACACGGCGGGAAGCCGCGTCCGGATCGGGTCTGTTTGATTGGACATTCTTTCCTGTTCAAAGTTCTGCTGCAGCTTAGGACCGATACGAGGGCCACGATATGAACGCCGCACACCACGCCGAGCTTCTGCGGGCCCTGCCCCCCGCGCGGCGCTATGCCCGCGCCCTGACCGGCAGCCAGGCGGAGGGCGATGCGCTGGTCGCCAGCGCCCTGCGCGAGGGCCTGCCGCCGGACCTTCCCCCCCGGCTGTCGCTGTACGCCGGCGTGACGCAGATGACGCCCGTGCGGGAAGGCGCGGCGGGCGGCAGCCTCACTCTGCGGCACCGGCAGCTCCTGCTGTTGACCGCGCTGGAGGAGCTGACCGCCCAGGAGGCCGCCCGCGTCGTCGGCGTGCCGCTGGACGTGGCGGAGACCGAGCTGTCGGAGGCGCGGCAATCCCTGCGCGACGCCGCCGCCACCGACATCCTGGTGATCGAGGACGAGCCGATCATCGCCATGGATGTGCGCCAGCTGGTCGAGGCCTGCGGCCACCGGGTGATCGGCGTCGCGGCCAGCGAGGCGCAGGCGGTCCGGCTGGCGCAGGAGCGGCACCCCGGGCTGATCCTGGCCGACGTGAACCTCGGCATGGGCGGGGACGGGATCAACGCCGTCAACCGCATCCAGCAGGAGCTGAAGGTGCCGGTGGTCTTCGTCACGGCCTATCCGGAGCGGCTGCTGACGGCGGAGCAGGTCGAGCCCGCCTTCGTCATCAGCAAGCCTTTCGAGCCGCTGGCTCTTGCCATCGCGACCTACCAGGCGGTTTCCGCGACGGTTCCCATCGGCTGAAACCGTGATCCGAAGCACGGCGTTCCTCCGGTCGTCATGCCCCGCAACTCCGGCGAGGGCGACAGGACCGAAGGAGACGTCACCGTGCTTTACTGGACACTGATCTTTCTCGTCATTGCCCTGGTCGCCGGCGTGCTGGGCTTTTCCGGCGTGGCCTCGGCGGCCAGCGGCATCGCGAAGATCCTCTTCGTGATCTTCCTGGTCCTGTTCCTGATCTCGCTGGTGGCGGGACGCGGCTGGGCCTGACACGAGGCCTCGCCGGCGAAGGCGTCGCGAAGCCGTTCTCCGGCGCCTTCAGTCCGACCCGGCCCTCAGCCCATGTTCCAGGGCACCGGCCGGGTGTCGCCGGCGATATAGAGCGGATGTCCCGGCTGGCCCGATTGCGTGACCCGGAGCGCCAGCGGCGCGATCCCGGCGGCCCGCAACAGGGCCGCCACCTCCGGGCCCCGCCCGCGCAGCGGCCGCGGCGGCAATCCCCAGGCGGCGATCACCGTCTCGGCTCGCGCCGCCCCCTCGCCGATCGCGGCGTCGTTCCCCGGCCCGACCGGATCCTCCGCCCGGAGCAGCATGGCCGGGCTGGTGGCACGCAGGGCGAAGATGTTCAGCACCAGCATGGCGCCATATCCCCAGCGGCGGGTGAAATCGCGGCAGCGGCGCACGGTGGGGTCGTCCACCTGCTCATCGGCGGTGGAGGGGTTCATCATGATCCAGGCGACGCAGCCCGGCGTGCCGAAGGGCTTCCCGTCCCAGCGCCGCTCCAGGACGGTGCGGTAGCGGCCGCAATCGGAGAAGACCGCGCGGCTGACCACATCGCCCGAGACTGCCAGCCGCACCTTGCCGCCGGGGTCGTGGCGGTCCTGCGGGCGGAGGGCCCCGGGGAACAGGTCGGTCATGCCGGCACCCTCACCGCGCGGCGGCGCTGGCATCCGAACGGTGCGCCCCGACACGGGAGGCCAGGGCGGCGGCCATGAAGTCGTCCAGCTCGCCATCCAGCACCGCGTCCGGATTGCCCTTCTCGACGTTGGTGCGGAGGTCCTTCACCAACTGGTAGGGCGCCAGCACGTAGGAGCGGATCTGGTGGCCCCAGCCGATGTCGGTCTTGCCGGCCTCGGTGGCGGCGTTGACCTCCTCGCGCTTGCGCAGCTCCAGCTCGTAGAGACGCGCCTTCAGCATGTCCATGGCGATGGCGCGGTTGCGGTGCTGCGAACGGTCCTGGGTCGAGGCGGCGACGATGCCGGTCGGGATATGGGTGAAGCGGACGCCCGACTCGGTCTTGTTGACGTGCTGGCCGCCGGCGCCGGAGGCGCGGAAGGTGTCGGTCTTGAGGTCGGCCGGGTTGATCTCGATCTCGATCTTGTCGTCGATCACCGGGAAGACGTAGACGCTCGCGAAGCTGGTCTGGCGGCGCGCGGCGGCGTCGAAGGGGCTGATGCGCACCAGCCGGTGCACGCCACTCTCGGTCTTGAGCCAGCCATAGGCGTTGGGGCCCGTCACCTGGATGGTGGCGGACTTGATGCCGGCCTGCTCGCCCTCGCTCTCCTCGGTGAGCTGCACCTTGTAGCCGCGCTTCTCGGCCCAGCGCTGATACATCCGCAGCAGCATCTGCGCCCAGTCCTGCGCCTCGGTGCCGCCGGCGCCGGCATTCACCTCCACGAAGCAGTCGCGCATGTCGGCCTCGCCGGAGAGCAGGCTCTCGATCTCGCGGCGCTTGGCCTCGGCGGCGAAGGCCTTCAGGTCGGCCACGGCGGCGTCGGCGGTCGCGGCGTCGCCCTCCGCCTCGGCCAGCTCGATCAGCTCCAGAGCATCGGCGACGTTCTGCTCGAGCGCCTTTACGCCCTCGATCTGGTCGGCCAGCCGGTTGCGCTCGCGCATCACCGCCTGCGCCTCGTCGGGCTTCTCCCAGAGGGTCGGATCCTCGGCGCGGGCATTCACCTCATCGAGGCGGCGCAGCGCCACGTCCCAGTCGAGATGGCGCCGCAGCAGGTCGATGGAGTCCTGGATCTGGCCGCGCAGGGCCTCGGCATCGGCTCGCATCCTGTCACCCTTTCGGTCTGCGGTGGTGCCCGGAAGACGGGAAACACCGCGGGCGCCCACCCGGACGGGCCGGGCTTCCCGATCGTCCGGCGGAGGGCCGGCGGCGACGAGGCTGGGCGGAGGCAGGGGGGATTACTATCCCGCCGCCCAGGGTGTCCAGGGGGCGGCGGCCGGAAGAGGCCGGAAGCATGGCGGGAGGCGCCTGGATGGCGGAGCCACCCGGCGCCCCCCCCGATCGAAGGATGCGGATCAGGCGATGAGGTGATCCGTGCGGCCCTCGCCGTGGCCATAGGTGATGTAGTGCGCCGTGGCGGCGTCGAGATCGTGGCCGAAGGCCGCCTGCAGGTCAGTGTACTTCGCCAGGTAGGTCTCGGCATCGAAGCTGTCGCGCGAGCGGCCCTCGGCGAAGCCGTGATTGATGAAGTGCAGCGTGCCGGCGGCATAATCGGGACCGAAGGCCTCGATCAGGTCCTCATGCGAGGCGATGTACTCCAGCGCGTTGAAGTCGCTGCGCTCGCGGCCTTCCTTGACGCCGTAGTTGATGTAGTGCGCGGCGCCGGCCTCGACATTGGCGCCGAAGGCGGCGATCAGGTCGTCATAGGAGGCGATGTAGGTCAGGCCGTCGAAGCCCTGGTCGCTGCGCCCCTCGGCATGGCCATAGGTGATGAAGTGGTTGTAGCCGAGCTGGGCATTGGCCCCGAAGGCCTGCACCAGGTCGTCATAGGCGGCGAGGTAGTTCAGGCCGTTGAAGCTGTCCGTCGCGCGGCCCTCGGCGTGGCCGGCCTCCACGTAATGCCAGGTGGCCTCCACGGCATTGGTACCGAAGATGCCGATCAGGTCGGGGTTGGAGGCGACGTAGCGCTGCGGGCTGAAGGCCGGCACATCCAGCGTCAGCAGGCTGTCGGAAAACTCGAAGCGGGTGACGTTGACGGCATAGTCGAGTGCGCCGTCCAGCAGGTTCTCGACCAGCACGACGCCGCCGAAGGTGCTGATGGCATAGCTCGCGGCGGAGCCGGAATAGACGGCCGTGTCGAGGCCGGGGCCGCCGTCCAGGAAGTTGGTGCCGCCGCCGCCGATCAGCCGATCATTGCCGTCGCCGCCGAAGATGTAGTCGGCGCCATCGCCGCCGACCAGCGTCTCGTTCCACGCGAGACCGACCAGGACATTCTCGGGATGAACATAAGGGCGAGCCATGATGTGCGTTTCTTCCAAAATTGCGCCAATGCCGGGCTGAGGATCATTACCACCCGGTTAGTATCATTAAACAGACTTTCCGCGCATAAAGGGACCGTTCGCCACGTCAAGTTGTGGTGATATCGCGCATCACGGGTAATGGAGGATGGATTTCAGCCCGAGAGCCTGGGCTGAGGCCCGACATCGGGCACGAAAAAGGGCCGGCCCCCTGGGCCGACCCTGTCGCCGCGAACTCCGGGAGGCTTCAGCCCGTCAGTACAGGCCGCCCAGGCTGTTATCGACGCCGGCCGGCGTGCTGGAGGAGAGGACGCCGTTGTCGATCGGCGGGCGGGCGGCATTCTCGGTTCCCGGCTTGAAGGCCTCGAGAATGGTCTGGCCGTTCTCCAGTTGGGTGCGGACCAGCGCCACGCCCGGCGGCGCGCGGAAGGGCACCGGCGGGCTGTCCTTCAGCGCCGAGGCCAGCACGTCGTGGAAGATGCCGGCCGGGCCGCCGCCGCCTGTCTCGCCCGAGCCCAGGCTGCGCGGCTCGTCGAAGCCCATCCAGACGGCGACGACGATGTCCGGCGTGAAGCCGACGAACCAGTTGTCCATGTAGTCGTTGGTGGTGCCGGTCTTGCCGGCGACCGGCCGGTTCAGCCCCTCCGCCGCGCGCTTGCCGGTGCCGTACTGCACCACGCCCTGCAGCAGCGAGACCATCTGATAGGCGGAGATCGGATCGGTCACCTGCTTGCGCTCGTCGACCAGCCGGGGCGGCTCGCCCTGCGGTCCGCCCTCGCAGCCCTCGCAGCGGCGGTTGTCGGCCCGCCAGACCACCTTGCCGAAGCGGTCCTGCACCGTGTCGATCAGGGTCGGCGTCACTTCCTTGCCGCCATTGACGAAGGAGGCATAGCCGGCGGCCATGCGCATCACCGTGGTCTCGCCGGCGCCGAGCGCCATGGAGAGCACGCGCGGCATGTTGGGAATGACGTGGAAGCGCGCTGCCGCGTCGGCGACCCGCTCGATGCCGACCTCCTGCGCCAACCGGATGGTGACGAGGTTGAGCGATTGCTGCAGGGCACTGCGCATGGTCACCCAGCCGCGCGGCTGACCGCTGTAGTTGCCGGGCTTCCAGAGGCCCTGCGGCGTCATGATCTCGATCGGCCCGTCGAGCAGCTTCTGGTTGGGCGGGATGCCCATCTCCAGCGCCGGCAGATAGACGAAGGGCTTGAAGGCCGAGCCGGGCTGGCGCAGCGCCTGGGTGGCGCGGTTGAACCAGGATTGCTCGAAGGCATAGCCGCCGGTCATCGCCAGCACGCGCCCGGTGGCCGGATCCAGCGCCACCGCGGCGCCCTGGATCAGCGGGATCTGCCGCAGCGACAGCCGGGAGCCGCGCGCATTGCCGCGCGCCGGAACCTCCTCCACCAGCACCACGTCGCCCGGGCTCAGCACCTCCTGCATCCGCCGGGGCTGGCCGCCCAGGCGGCCCTGGGCATTCACCGGCCGTGCCCAGGAGGCGACATCGTCGAGCGACAGCGTGCCCTGGCGCGGCTGCGCCTGGGCGCGCCCGTCGGGCCGCTCCAGCCAGGACAGCCGGGCCTCGCGCGCCTCCACGGACAGCGCCACGGCGAGCCGCCAGCCGGGCTGCGCGCCACCCGGCCGCGACACCGCCTCCAGCGCCGGCATCCATTCGGTGGCGGCGGTGCTGATCTTCGCCACCGGGCCGCGCCAGCCGCCACGCCGGCGGTCATAGGCCGTGAGCCCGTCGCGCAGGGCCTGCTCCGTCGCCGCCTGCAGCTCGGGCTCCATGCTGGTGCGGACCACCAGCCCGCCCATCGTCGTCTGGTCCTGGCCGAAGCGGGCCACCAGCTCGCGCCGCACCTCCTCCGTGAAATACGGGCCGGTGGCCACGGTCTCGGGCCGCACCCGGCCACGCGCGATGATCGGCTCCTGCTTCGCCGCCTCGGCCTCGGCGCGGGTCACCGCACCATCCTCCGCCATGCGGTCCAGCACCCAGTCGCGGCGCGCCTTGGCGGCCTCGGGGTAGCGGCTCGGATTGTAGTTGTTCGGCGCCTTGGGCAGCGCGGCCAGGAAGGCGGTCTCGCCCAGGCTGAGCTCGTCCAGGCCCTTGTTGAAGTAGTTCATGGCCGCCGCGGCCACGCCATAGGCCTGCTGCCCGAGGAAGATCTCGTTCAGGTAGATCTCGAGGATGCGATCCTTCGGCATGGCGCTTTCCAGGCGGAAGGCGAGGATCGCCTCGCGCACCTTGCGCATCACCGTGCGGTCGTTGCCGACCAGCATGTTCTTGGCGACCTGCTGGGTGATGGTCGAGGCGCCGACGGCGCGCCGCCCGGTCGCCATGCCCTCGACATTCATCACCACGGCGCGCGTCAGGGCCAGGGGATCGACGCCGTGGTGGCTCCAGAAGTTCTGGTCCTCGGCCGAGACGAAGGCCGCCTGCACCCGCTTCGGGATGGCGCCGATCGGCACGAAGACACGGCGCTCCAGCGCCAGCTCGGCCATCAGCTTGGAATCCGCGGCGTAGATGCGGCTCATCTGCGGCGGCTGGTAATCCGCGAGCCATTCGTGCGGCGGCAGGTCGCCCGCCGTCTGGCGATAGAAGCCATAGCCCGCCACGCCGGCCACCACGACGCCCGCCATGCCCAGCACCAGGCCATAGCCGGCGAGGCGGACAACCCAGCGGCCGAAGCCACGGCCACTGCCGCCGCGCCCCTGGCCGCGCCCTTGGCCGCGGCGCGGCGGGCGTGGCGGGACGCCGGGCGGCGCGGGAGCGGGAGCGGGCTGGTGAGGCTGGGCGCGCTCGCCGACCAGGGGGCGGTCGGCACGAAGATCATTGGGTGACATGGCCGGCCTCCCATACACCGCCGGGCCTCGGTGCGCGAAGCACAGTGTGGCGTCGGGAGGCAGATGGGCGCCCGCGCGCCTTCACACCAGGGTGAGAAGCGCATCCGTTCGTAACGCAAAGCAACGGGTTGCGGCACCGCCGCCCTGGCCGTGGCGTCATGCCGCCCCTACTCTGCCCTTTCTCCTGCTGGATCCCGCCCCCGCGATGCCCGACAGCCTGCCGACCTTCCGGCCCCCGGGCCCCCATGACGCCGGTCATCCCGGCCCGCCTTCCCTGCTGCTGCTGCACGGCGCCGGCTGTGGCGCCTGGGTCTGGCGCCACGGCTTCGAGGCCAGCTGCGCGGAGGCCGGCCTCACGGTGCGGGCGCAGCAGTTCGACCGCGGGGCCGCGCAACGGGCCGGGCTGTCCGACTATGTCGAGCAGACGCGGGCCCTGTTGCGGGCCCAGGCCGGGCCGGTCGTGCTCGTCGGGCATTCGCTGGGCGCGCTGGTGGCGCAGCGGCTGCTGCTGGAGCCGCAGGTGCGCGGCGCCGTGCTGCTGGCGCCGGTGCCGCCCGAGGGACTGTGGTGGTCGAGCGCCCGGCTGGCCCTGGCCGATGCCGTTCTCTGGGCCGAGGCGGCACGGATGGACCTGCCGCCGGGCCAGGCCCCGGCGGAACTGGCGGCCGCCCTCTTCAGCGCCGCGATGCCGATGCCCGCGGCCCGTGCCGCCCTGGCGCGGATGGGCGGCGAATCCTCCCGCGCGCTGCTGGAGGCGCAATGGCCGCAGCCGGTGCCGCCCGGCTGGCTGCACCGGCGGCCGGTGCTGGTGCTGGGCGCCGGGCAGGACCGGCTGATCCCGCCCGACGCGGTGCGCCGCTGCGCGCTCTGGCACGGCGTGCCGGTGGAATTCCTGCCGGGATGCGGGCATGTGATGATGCTCGAGCCGGGCGCCGAGGGCCTCGCGCGCCGCATCGCCGAATGGACCATGGCGCTGCGGGACGCCGGCTGAGAGCAGCTTTCAGCCCCGCAGGGCTTCCATGGCGCGCACGAAGGCCCGCCAGTCATCCTTGCGCGCCGCCGCGCGCGGCGTGCCGTCCGGCGCCTTGGCATAGAGCGTCAGCACGCCCTTGGCCCAGAGCCCGTCGAACAGCCGCTCGTCCGACAGCGCCAGGGCGGCCGACCGCTCGAAGACGCCGGCCTTCACCCGGGGCTGCACCTTCCACAGCCACCACCCCATGCCGGCCACCAGCAGCAGCATGCCGACATGGACGTTCACCAGCTTCATGCCGATGATCGCCACCACCAGCAGGCCGACCGGCCAGACCAGGTTCTCGCCGTAGCGATAGACGGGGGAGCCGGGGGAATTCATCTTGCGGATATGGATGCCGAGCTGGACCCGGTCCTCCCGGATCTGCTCCCGCAACACCTCTAGTTCGTTCATTCGCCTGTTTCGTTCATTCGCTGGCCGAGACCTCCCGAGCTGCCGCGCCCTCCGGGAAGGCGGCGCGCATCAGGGCCCTCGTATACTCCGCCCGGGGCGCGCGCATCACCTCCTCCGCCTCGCCCGTCTCCACCACCTGGCCCCCCTTCAGCACCATGATCCGGTGCGCCATGGCGCGCACCACGCGCAGGTCGTGGCTGATGAAGAGATAGGCCAGGCGGTGCCTGGCCTGCAGGCCGCGCAGCAGCTCCACCACCTGCGCCTGCACCGACACGTCGAGCGCGCTGGTCGGCTCGTCCAGCACCAGCAGGCGCGGCTGCAGCACCAGGGCGCGGGCGATGGCGACGCGCTGCCGCTGCCCGCCGCTGAACTCGTGCGGATAGCGCTGCGCCGTGGCGGGATCGAGCCCGACCTCCTCCAGCGCCGCCAGCACGCGCGCCTGCCGCGCGGCGGCGGAGAGCGAGGGCTCGTGCACCGCCAGGCCCTCGCCGACGATCTCGGCGATGCTCATGCGCGGCGAGAGCGAGCCGTAGGGGTCCTGGAAGACGATCTGCATCCGCGCCCGCAGCGGCCGCAGCGCGGCGCGCGACAGGCCCTGGATCGGCGTCCCCTCGAAGCGGATGGCGCCCTCGCTGGATTCGAGCTGCAGCAACGCGAAGCCGAGCGTCGTCTTGCCGCTGCCGCTCTCCCCCACCAGGCCGAGCGTCTCGCCCTCCCGCAGCGCCAGCGAGACGCCGTCCACCGCGCGCACCTCGCCCACCTGGCGGCGCAGCAGGCCGCGGCGGATCGGGAAGCGCACCCGCACCGCCTCGGCCTCGAGCAGGACGGGCGCATCGGGCGGCACCGGCGCCGGCGCCCCCCGCGGCTCGGTGGCCAGCAGCATCCGCGTGTAGTCGGCGCGCGGCGCCGCCAGCACCTCGGCCGCCCTGCCCTGCTCCACCACGCGGCCATGGCGCATCACCACCACCGCATCGGCATGGGCGCGGACGATGGAGAGATCGTGCGTGATCAGCAGCATCGCCATGCCGAGGCGCCGCTTCAGCTCGTCCAGCAGATCGAGGATCTGCGCCTGGATGGTGACGTCGAGCGCCGTGGTCGGCTCATCGGCGATCAGCAGCTTCGGGTCGTTGGCCAGAGCGGCGGCGATCATCACCCGCTGCCGCTGCCCGCCCGAGAGCTGGTGCGGGAAGGCGTCCAGCCGCTCGGCGGCATTGGGCAGGCCGGCGCGCCGCAACAGGGCGATCACCCGCTCGCGCAGCGCGGCGCCCCGCAGCGGCTGATGCAGCCGCACCGCCTCGGCCACCTGCCGGCCGATGCTGTGCAGCGGGTTGAGGCTGGTCATCGGCTCCTGGAAGACCATGCCGGCCACGCCGCCGCGCAGCCGCCGCAGCTCGGCCGGGCCGGCCCGCAGCACGTCGGTGCCGTCCAGCAGGACGCGACCGCGCGGATTGGCGCCGGCGGCCGGCAGCAGCCTCAGGCAGGACAGCGCGGTGACGCTCTTGCCGCTGCCGGATTCGCCGACCAGGGCAACCGTCTCCCCCGGCTTCACGGCGAAGGAGACCTCCTGGACCACGGTCTGGCCGCGAAAGGCGACGGAAAGATCCTCGACGCGCAGGATGTCGTCCACGCCCGCCGCCCTCACCGCCCGCCGCCCGGAAGCTTGCGCGGATCGAAAGCGTCGCGCACCGCCTCGCCCACGAAGATCAGCAGGGTCAGCACCCCGCCCAGCACGGCGAAGGCCGTCATGCCGAGCCAGGGCGCCTGCAGGTTGTTCTTGCCCTGTGTCACCAGCTCGCCGAGCGAGGGAGAGCCCGGCGGCAGGCCGAAGCCGAGGAAGTCCAGGCTGGCCAGGATGGTGACCGAGCCGGAGAGCAGGAAGGGCAGGAAGGTCAGCGTGGCCACCATGGCATTGGGCAGGATGTGGCGGATCATCAGCCGGGTGTCGGCGACGCCGAGCGCCTTGGCCGCGCGCACATAGTCGAGGTTGCGGCCGCGCAGGAACTCGGCGCGCACCACGCCGGTCAGCGCCATCCAGGAGAAGAGCAGCAGGAAGAACAGCAGCACCCAGAAGCCCGGCGCGATGACGCTGGAGAGGATGATCAGCAGGAAGAGTTGCGGCATGCCCGACCAGATCTCGATGAAGCGCTGGAAGCCGAGATCCACCCAGCCGCCGTAATAGCCCTGCACCGCCCCGGCCGCGATGCCGATGACGGCGCTCAGGATCGTCAGCGTGAAGCCGAAGAGCACCGAGGTGCGGAAGCCGTAGATCACCCGCGCCAGCACGTCGCGCGCCTGGTCGTCGGTGCCCAGCGGATTGCGCCAGGAGGGGGGCGAGGGCGCGGGCCGGCCGAGATCGCGGATGATGGTGTCGTGGCGGTAGGGCAAGGGGGGCCAGAGCATCCAGCCGCCGCGCTCGGCCACCTCCTGCCGCAGCACCGGGTCGCGCCAGACGGCGGCGGTGGGAAAACCGTCGGGGATGATGTCGCTCTCGGCGTACTCGACGGCGACGGGGAAGAACCAGCGGTCCCCGACACGGGCCAGCAGGGGCCGGTCATTGGCGACCAGCTCGGCGCAGAGCGTGACGAGAAAGAGGGCGAGGAAGATCCAGAGCGACCACCAGCCGCGCCGGTTGGCGCGGAAATTGGCCAGCCGCCGGCGCGTGATCGGGCGCAGCGTCATCAGCGGCGGGCCTCGAAGTCGATGCGGGGATCGATCAGGGTATAGGCGATGTCGCCGATGAGCTGCATGAGCAGTCCGAGCAGGGTGAAGAGGTAGAGCGTGCCGAACATGATCGGATAGTCGCGGCGGATCGCCGCCTCGAAGCCGAGCAGGCCGAGCCCGTCCAGCGAGAAGACGATCTCGACCAGCAGCGCCCCGGTGAAGAGGATGCCGATGAAGGCGGCCGGGAAGCCGGCGATGATCAGCAGCATGGCGTTGCGGAAGACATGGCGGTAGAGCACCCGCCGCTCATCCGCCCCCTTGGCCCGCGCCGTCAGCACGTATTGCTTGCCGATCTCGTCGAGGAAGCTGTTCTTGGTCAGCATCACCAGCCCGGCGAAGCCGCCCACCACCAGCGAGAGGGTCGGCAGCGCCATGTGCCAGGCATAGTCCAGCGCGCGCTGCCAGAAGGGCCATTCGGCGCTGCCGGACGAGGCGAGGCCGCGCAGCGGGAACCATTGCACGAAGGAGCCGCCGGCGAAGAGCACCGCCAGCAGGATGGCGAAGAGGAAGCCGGGGATCGCGTAGCCGACCAGCACCACGCCCGAGGTCCAGGCATCGAAGGCGGTGCCGTCGCGCACCGCCTTGCGGATACCGAGCGGGATGGAGACGAGGTAGATGATCAGCGTCGACCACAGGCCGAGGCTGATCGAGACCGGCAGCTTCTCCAGCAGGATGTCGATCACCGGCCGGCCCTGGAACAGGCTGCGGCCGAAATCGAAGCGCAGATAGCCGCCGACCATGTCGAGGAAGCGCTCATGCGCCGGCTTGTCGAAGCCGAACATGGTCTCGATCCGCGCCACCAGCGCCGGGTCCATGCCCTGCGCGCCGCGATACTGGCCGACAGGCCCGCCCCCTCCGCCGCCCTGAGGCATCCCCTGGGGCATCCGCAGCTCGCCCTGCCCCTCGCCCGAGAGGCGCCCGATGCCGCTGCCACCCTGCCCGCGCAGCTCGGCCAGCATCTGCTCCACAGGCCCGCCGGGTGCGAACTGCACCACGGCGAAATTGATCAGGATGATGCCGAAGAGCGTCGGCACCAGCAGGAGGAGACGCCGCAGGAGGTAGGCGCCCATGCGCTATCCTTCAGGAAGACCAATGGCAGGAAAGCCAATGGCAGGAAGACCGGCGGCGGGAGGCGGGGGTGGGGCCATCCCCGGACCGCGCGGCACGGGTCAGGGAACCGCCCTGCGGTCCGCCGGCAGGGCACGGTCGCGCGCCGCGTCCACCCACCAGGCCGACAGGTCGAAGTTGTAGCGCGGGTTGCGCTCCGGCCGGCCGAACTTGTCCCACCAGGCGATGCGGAAGCTGCGGCTGTGCCAGTGCGGCACGACATAGAACCCCCAGAGCAGCACGCGGTCCAGCGCGCGGGTGCGGTCGATCAGCGCCTGGCGGTCCGGCGCGCTGATGACCAGCTCGATCAGCGCGTCCACCACCGGATCGGCGATCCCGATGGTGTTGCGGCTGCCCGGCTCCTTGGCCTTGGCGGAGGACCAGTAGTCGCGCTGCTCGTTGCCGGGAGACAGGCTCTGGCCGAACAGCTCGACCGTCATGTCATAGTCGAAATTGTCCATCCGCACCTGATACTGGGCGGGATCGACGGTGCGCGCCCGCGCCTCGATGCCGAGGCGCTGCAACGCCTGGATATAGGGCAGGGCCATGCGCTCGAAGGTCGGTCCGTCGAGCAGGATCTCGAAGCTGAAGGGCTCGCCCTTCTCGTTGACCAGCCGGCGATCCTTCACGCCCCAGCCCGCCTCCCGCAACAGGGCCAGCGCCTGGCGGGCGTTCTCGCGGCTGGCATTGCTGCCATCCGAGGACGGCACGCGGAACTCGGTGGTGAAGATCTCCTCCGGCAGACGCCCGCGGAAGGCGGAGAGCACCATCAGCTCGCCCTCGGAGGGCAGGCCGCGCGAGGCCAGCTCGGAATTGGAGAAGTACGAGGTGGTGCGCGTGTAGCTGCCGTAGAACAGGTTGGCGTTCATCCACTCGAAGTCGAAGACCAGCCCCAGCGCCTGGCGCACGCGGCGGTCCTGGAAGAGCGGGCGCCGGATGTTCATCGCGAAGCCCTGCATGCCGGTCGGCAGCTCGTGCGGGATCTCCTCGCGCTTCACCAGCCCCTGGCGCACGGCGGGAAAGTCGTAGGCGGTGGCCCAGTCCTTGGCGACGTTCTCCAGCCGGAAATCGACCTGCCCGGCCTTGAAGGCCTCCAGCGCCACGGTGCTGTCGCGGTAGTAGTCGAAGCGCAGCGTCTCGATGTTGTTGGTGCCCCGGCGCACCGGCAGGTCGCGGCCCCAGTAGTCGGCGACGCGGCGCAGGGTGACGCTGCGGCCCGGCTCGAAGGCCTCGATCCGGTAGGGGCCCGAGCCGAGCGGGACCTCCAGGCCGGGCTGGGCGAAGTCCTTGCCCTCCCACCAGTGCCGGGGAAGCACCGGAAGCTGGCCGAGGATCTGCGGCAGCTCCCGGTTGTCGGCCGTGCTGAAGCGGAAGACGATGCGGCGCTCCCCCTCCGCCACGGCCTCCGCGACATCGCCGTAATAGCCGCTGAAATTGGGCCGCCCATGCCGGCGCAGCGTGTCGAAGCTCCAGACCACGTCGGCCGCGGTGACCGGCCGGCCGTCGTGCCAGCGGGCCCGCTCGTCCAGCTCGAAGGCGACGCCGCGCCCGTCGCGCGGGACCTCCACGAGTTTGGCCAGCAACGGATATTCCGTGCTGGCCTCATCGAAGCTCGGCGTCATCAGCGTGTCGTAGATCGCCGCGACGGCGGCGGCCGGCGTGCCGCGCAGGATGAAGGGATTGAAGGAATCGAAGCTGCCGATGGCGTGGCGCACCATGGTCCCGCCCCGGGGCGCCGCCGGGTTCACCCAGGGCCAGTGGGGGAAGTTCTCCGGCAGGGCCGGCTCGCCCAGCAGCGACAGGGCATGGGTGCGGCGGGGCCCGGGCGGCGCCTCCGCCGGCGGCGGAGCGGCGGGAGCCTGCTGCGCCCGCGCGCGAGGCAGGACAGGGCCCAGGGCGAGGGCGAGGCCGGAAGCGAACAGGGGACGTCGGCGCATGCCCCCTAGGATGAGGGTTCCTCCCCCGCAGGACAACCGCGGCGTCGCCCGGCTTGCTTTTTGAAACGCGGGCGAGGGGCGCGCCGCCGCCTCAGCCGGCCAGCAGCCCTGTCGCCTCCGGCAGCAGGGCGGCGTCGCCCACCGCCAGCACCTGTTGCGGGCCGGCCTCCTCCCCGGCGCCGAGCTGCAGCGGCCGCCCCTGCCAGTCGGTCATGCGGCCGCCGGCCGCCTCGACCACCGGCACCAGCGCCGCCCAGTCCCAGGGCCGGAGGTCGGATTCCACGACGAGATCGACCAGGCCGAGCGCCAGCAGGCCATAGGCGTAGCAATCGCCGCCCCAGGTCACGCGGCGCGCCGCCGCCCGGAGGCGGGTGAAGCGCGGCGCCTCCGCCGCGGTGAACATCTCATGGCTGGTGCAGGACAGTTCCGCCTCGGCCAGGCGGGAACAGGGCCGGGTGCCGGGCGTGCCGCCCATCGGGCCGGTGAAGCGCAGCGGCGCCCCGGCCATGCCCAGCCAGCGCTCGCCGGTCGCCGGCTGGTCGATCAGCCCGAGGACGGGGCGCCCCCGGTGCAGCAGGCCGATCAGGCTGCCGAAGAGCGGCCGGCCGGTGACGAAGGCGCGCGTGCCGTCGATCGGGTCGATCACCCAGACATACTCGGCGCCGGCGCGCTCGGCGCCGTATTCCTCGCCGATCACGCCATGCTGCGGGAAGCGCTCGGCCAGCAGCGCCCGGATGGCCCGCTCCGCCGCCTTGTCGGCCTCGGTCACGGGGCTGGCGTCGCCCTTGGCCTCGACCAGCAGGCCGGAACGGAAAAGGGGGCGGATGACCGCCCCCGCCGCCCCGGCGGCCGCCTCGGCGGCCGCGATGAGGTCCGGTGTCACGGCAGCGGCTGCGGCGAGGCCGCCAGGGTCCGCAGATAGGCGATGACATCGGCCCGCTGCTCGGTGCTGCGCAGCCCGGCGAAGGCCATGCGGGTGCCGCGGATGGTGCGGGCCGGGCTGGCCAGGAAGTGGTTCAGCGCCTCGTAGTCCCAGGGCTTGTCGGCCAGGCCCTTCATCGCCGGGGAATAGTTGAAGCTGTCGAGATGCGCATGGTGGTTGCCGACCACGCCGTAGAGGTTGGGGCCGACCTTGTTGGCGCCGCCCTCCTCGAAGGTGTGGCAGGCGGCGCAGAGGCGGGCGGCGATCTGGCGGCCGTTGTCGACATTGGCATTGGCCAGCAGCGGCGCGATCGGGTCGATCTGCGGTTCCGCGGCGGCCGGGGCGCCGGAGGTCTCGGGCACGTCGATGGCGATCGCCGTCTTCTCAAGCCGCTTCGGATGCACGACCTGCTGACCGATGAACCCGGCCACCATGAAGGCGATCCCGGCGGTGAGGACGGCGGCGAACGCCTTGTTGACCTCCAAGCTCATTCTGCCAGATCCATTTCTCAGACGAAGTGCAGGGGACCCCGCATCGGACCCGGCCGCTGTTTGCGCACGGCCTTGGCCTCGACTAGAAGCGTCCGGACCATAGTGGGACAACGGCGGCGCTTCAACCCGTCGCCCCATTCCGAGCGTCAAGCCCCGGCGCGGACCTTCCCCCTTCTGCCCGGGCCGGAGAATCAAGCGTGAGCGGTGTGATCGCCTTCCAGGGTGTCCCTGGAGCCTATTCCGACCTGGCCTGCCGCAGCGCCTATCCCGGCTGGACCACCCTGCCCTGCCCCAGCTTCGAGGCGGCGATGGAGGCGGTGCGGGAGGCGCGGGCCGACCTCGCCATGCTTCCTTGCGAGAACTCGCTGGCCGGCCGGGTGCCGGACATCCACCGCCTGTTGCCCGATTCGGGCCTTTTCGCCGTGGGCGAGCACTACCAGCGCGTCGAGCACTGCCTGCTGGCGCACAAGGGCGCGACGCTCGCCGGGCTGAAGCGCGCCCACAGCCACCCGGTGGCGCTCGGCCAGGTGCTCAAACTGCTGCGCGAGCGCGGGCTGGAGCCGGTGATCGAGGCCGACACGGCCGGCGCCGCCAAGCTGCTGGCCGAGCGGCCCAGCCTGGAGGACGCCGCCATCGCCTCCTCGCTGGCGGCCGAGACCTATGGCCTCGAGATCCTGCTGCACAATGTCGAGGACGAGGCGCACAACACCACGCGCTTCTATGTCATGGCGCGCGCGCCGCGGATGCCGGCGGTGGAGGCGATGAACACCGTCACCACCTTCGTCTTCCGCGTCCGCAACATCCCGGCGGCGCTGTACAAGGCGCTGGGCGGCTTCGCCACCAACGGCGTGAACATGACCAAGCTCGAGAGCTACATGCTCGACGGCCATTTCACCGCCACGCAGTTCCTCTGCGACGTGGATGGCCACCCGGACCACCCCCCCCTGAAGCGCGCCCTGGAGGAGCTGGCCTTCTTCTCGCGCGAGCTGCGCGTCCTCGGCAGCTACCCGGCGCATCCCTACCGCATGGGGCAGGCGGCCCAGGCGGACTGATCCGTCCGGCGGAGGGGGAAGCCGCCGGTAAGGGCGGCCCCGCCCCGCGCGGCGTCAGAGCCCCGCGATCACCGCCGCGGCCACGCGCTCCACCTGCCCCTCGTCCAGATAGGGATGCATCGGCAGCGAGAGGATGCGCTCGCACAGCGCCTCGCTCATCGGCAGGGGCGGCGCCTGGCGCAGCCCCTCGGCATGGGCGCGGGCATAGGCGGGCTGCCGGTGCAGCGGCTTCGGGTAGTAGATGGCCGACGGCACGCCGTGCTCCTGCATCGCCTTCTGCACCCGCGCCCGCGCCGCCGCGTCCGGCAGCAGGATCGAGTAGAGTCCCCAGGCGCTGGTGGCGCCCGCCTGCTCGCCCGGCACCGCCACATGGCCGGCCAGCCGGGCGCCGTACTGCGCCGCGATCCGCGCGCGGGCGGCCAGCTCGTCTTCCAGCAGCGGCAGCTTGCAGAGCAGGATGGCGGCCTGGAGCGTGTCCAGCCGGCCGTTCATGCCGGTGCGCTCCACCTCGTAGCGCGTCCGGCCCTCGCCATGGGTGCGGAGCGAGCGGTAGAGCTCGGCGCGCTCGGCGCTGTCGGTCAGGATGGCGCCGCCATCGCCGTAGCAGCCGAGCGTCTTGGTCGGATAGAAGCTGAGCGCCGCCGCGTCGCCCCAGCGGCCCAGGCGCTTCCCGTCCAGCGCGGCGCCGAAGGCCTGGGCCGCGTCGTCGAGGGCGAACAGCCCTTCCTCGCGGCAGATCTCCTGGATCGCCACCCAGTCCGCCGGGCGGCCGAAGAGATCGACGCCGACCACGGCGCGCGGCCGCAACCGCCCCTCCGCCTTCACCAGCGCGATGCGCCGCTTCAGGTCGGCGATGTCGATGTTGAAGCTGCCTTCCTCGACATCGACGAAGACCGGCGTGGCGCCGAGCACCAGGGGCACCTCGGCGGTCGCGGTATAGGTGAAGGCGGGCAGGAAGACGGCATCGCCCTGTCCGATACCCTCGGCCATCATGGCGATCTGCAGCGCATCCGTGCCGGAGGAGACGCCGACGGCGTGGGCGGTGCCGGCGAAGGCCGCCAGCTTCTCCTCCAGCTCGCGCACATCCGGGCCGTTGATGAAGGCGCCGCTGTCCAGGATGGCCGCGATGCGGCGGTCGATCCCGTCGCGGATCAGCGCCTGCTGCGCCTTCATGTCGAAGAGGGTGATGGGGCGCGTCTCGGTCATCGGCGGAAAGGCTCCGTGCAGCGGTGCAGGCCCGCCGGGCGGCGCCCGGTCAGGCCTGGATGACGGCGTGATAGGCCCGTTCGCCACCGGATGGGAAATCACCGCGCGTTTCACCCGGCAACGCATCGGTCTCCACCGCCGCGTCGCGGTAGACGCCGCGCGTGTCCACCACCAGCGCCGCGTGGGCGCGCACGGCGGCGAAATCCATCCCCGGCTGCGGCGTCACCACCAGCACGGCATCCTGCGCCGCCAGCAGCCCGGGCGTCAGCGGCGCGCTCTCCAGCCCGGCCTCGGGCCAGGCCGGCACCAGCGGGTCATGATAGGCGACGCGGGCGCCGCGCCGGGCCAGCAGGTGCAGCAGCTCGCACGCCGGGCTCTCGCGCATGTCGGGGACGCCCGGCTTGTAGGCCAGGCCGAGCAGCAGGATACGGGCGTCGCGCAACGCCTTGCCGCGCGCGTCCAGCGCGTCGCGCAGCCGGCCGACGACATAGCCCGGCATGGCGTCGTTCACCCGCCCGGCCAGTTCGACGAAGTCGCTCGGCACGCCCAGCTCCCGCGCCTTCCAGGCGAGGTAGTAGGGATCGACCGGGATGCAGTGCCCGCCGAGGCCGGGGCCGGGGCGGAAGGGCATGAAGCCGAAGGGCTTGGTGGCGGCGGCGTCGATCACCTCGTGCACGTCGAGGCCGAGGGCGTGGCTGATCCGCTTCAGCTCGTTCACCAGCCCGATGTTCACGGCGCGGAACACGTTCTCGTAGAGCTTCACCAGCTCGGCCGCGCGCAGCGACGAGACCGCCACCAGCCGCCCGGCGGCCGCCGGTCCGTAGAGCGCCTGGCCGATGGCGAGGCAGGCGGGCGTCGCGCCGGCGATCAGCTTCGGCACCCGGCCGACCGTGCCCTCGGGGTTGCCGGGGTCCTCGCGCTCCGGGCTGTAGAGCACGAAGGCGTCGAGCCCCGGCCGCAGCCCGGCCTCCGCCAGCGCCGGCAGCACCACCTCCTCCGTGGTGCCGGGATAGGTGGTGCTCTCCAGCCCGATCGCCTGGCCGGGTCGCAGGAAGGGCGCGATCGCCGCGACGGCGGCGCGCACGGCGCCGAGGTCGGGCTCCTTGTGCGGCCCGATCGGCGTCGGCACGCAGATCAGCAGGGCGTCGCAGTCGCGCGCCTCCTCGGCGCCGGCGGCGGGCCGGATGCCGGCGGCGGCGACCCGGCCGTCGGGGATGCCATGCACCGGGCTGCGCCCCGCGCGCAGCGTCGCGAGCTTGGCCGCGTCGATATCGAAGCCGGTGACGGGAAAGCCCGATTCGGCGAAGCGCAGCGCCAGCGGCAGCCCGGCATAGCCGAGGCCGACCACACCGATGCGCGCCGTCCGCGCCGCGATGCGCTCGCTCAGCGCCGGGGCGAGCGGCGCGGCGGGGTCCAGCGCGCGGGCGCGGCCCCACCACGAGACCGGATAGGCCGGACCTTCCATCGTGCGTCCTCTCGCGGAACGGATGGCGCGGCCCGGCCCATGCTCAGGCGCGCGCGTCGGGGGTGGTGGGGGTGGCGCCGGCGGGCGGACCAGGGGGGGCGCCGGCATTGTGGTCGAATTCGGGGACCCGCCGGGCCAGCTCGGCCAGCGCCGCGCCGCCCTGGCCGGCCCGCGCCGCGGCGGCCATGGCGTCGATCGCGGCGCCGACCTCGGCCGCGTCGGTGGTGCGCGGCGTCGCCATCAGCAGGCCGGGATACTGCGTCGGGCGCGGCGGCTCCTGGCCGTGGAACAGCTCCTCGTAGAGCTTCTCCCCCGGGCGCAGGCCGGTGAAGCGGATCTCGATGTCCTCGTCCGGCCGCAGCCCGGCGAGGCGGATCATGCGCCGCGCCATGTCCACGATCTTCACCGGCTTGCCCATGTCGAGCACGAAGATGCCGCCATCGGACAGTTCGGGCGGCAGGCCGCGCCCGTCGCCGGCGGCGCGGAACCCCTCCGCATCGGCCATGCCGACGACGCTCGCCTGCAGCACCAGCCCGACCGCCTCGCGCACCGTCATGAAGTAGCGGCGCATGTCGGGATGCGTCACGGTGAGCGGACCGCCGCGCTCGAGCTGGCGCCGGAACAGCGGCACCACCGAGCCGGTCGAGCCCAGCACATTGCCGAAGCGCACGGTGATGCAGCGCATGTCGCCCGCCTCGCCGCCGCCGCGATGCCGCGCGTCCTTGTCCACCGCCTGGCAGTACATCTCGGCCAGGCGCTTGGAGGCCCCCATGACGCTGGTCGGGTTCACCGCCTTGTCGGTCGAGATGAAGACCATGGCGCGGCAGCCCTCCGCGCGCGCCGCGTCGGCGATGACGCGGGTGCCGAGGGCGTTGGTCAGCAGCCCCTCCAGGGGGTCGTTCTCGACCATCGGCACGTGCTTCAGCGCCGCGGCATGGAACACCAGCTCCGGCCGCACGTCGCGCATCAGCCGGGCGATGCGCCCGGCATCGCGCACATCGGCCAGCACGGCGCGGCGCGGCACCGCCGGATGCGTCTCCGCCAGCTCCAGGTCGATGCTGTAGAGGGCGAACTCGCCATGGTCGAGCAGGGTGAGCTGGGCCGGGCCGAGCGCCGCCACCTGCCGCGCCAGCTCGCCGCCGATGGTGCCGCCGGCGCCGGTGACCAGCACCCGCCGCCCCTGCACCAGCCGCGCCATGCCCTCGCGGTCGAGCGGCACCTGCGGCCGGTCGAGCAGCTCCTCGATCGCCACCGGGCGCAGCTCGAAGCGCCGCGCCCCCGCCCCCTCGCGCCGTGCCGGGCCGAGGCTGGTCAGGCGCGGCGCGCGGTTGACCGGAACGCCGTGGCGGTCGGCGGCATCCAGCATCTCCTCCAGCGCATGGCCCTGCAGGTCGGGATCGGCGAGCACGATGGCGCCCGGCAGGCGCTGCTCGGCGCGCAGGCGGTCCAGCACCTCGCCCGCCTCCTCGAAGCCGCCGAGGATGGGGTGGCCATGGATGCGCCGCCCCGCCCCGCGCGGGCTGCGCGCCAGGATGCCGATGACGCGGTAGCGCGGCGTGCGCTGCTGCAGCAGGGCGCGGATGAACAGGTCCGCGGCATCCCCGGTGCCGACCAGCAGGACCGGCAGGGCCGGCGCCTCGGACGGCGGGCCGACGCGGTGCGCCTGTTTCAGCGGCGCCAGGATGCGCGGCGCCAGCAGGACGGCGGAGAGCGCGCCCGCATGGATCAGCGGAAAGGCCACGTTGCCCGGCATCCAGGCCCCCGCCAGCCGCAGGCCGAGGCTGAAGAGCAGCGCCGCGCCGATCCCGGCGCCGACCACGGCCACCAGATCCTTCAGCGCCGCGAAGCGCCAGTACTGCTGCGGCAGGCGCACCGGCAGCCCGGCCAGGACCAGGGCCGCGACCGTGCCGGGAATGGCGCCGAGCCACCAGCCGCCGGGCGGCCAGTCGCCGGGCGAGGCCGCCCAGACGGCGAGCGGGAGCGCCAGGGCCGCCAGAAGCGAGTCCAGGCCGAGATTCAGCAGAATTCGGGTGAGGGCCATGGAGCGGGCGTATAGGCGTGCGGCGCGCCGGGGTGAAGCTTTGCCGCGGCCCCCCCACCGGCCCGCCGGGACGCCGCGGCGCCGCGAAACGGCCCCCGCGAGCCGCGCCGCGGGACGCGGCGCGAGGGGCGCGCCGGCGGACCAGGGGGTGGCGCGCGCCATCAGCGCGGCAGCGGCGCCAGGCGGTGGTACAGGCGGACCAGCCGTTCCGCCTCGCCGGCCCAGCCGAAGCGGCCGAGCGCCGCCTCGCGGCCGCGCGCGCCCATGCCGGCGCGCAGCCCGGGATCGGCCAGCCGGCGCACGGCGGCGGCGATGGCCTCGGGGTCGGCGGTGTCCACCAGCAGGCCGCATTCCGCCTCGCGCACCACCTGGGCCACCTCGGTGGCGAAGGCCGGGGCGATCACCGGCAGGCCGGCCAGCATGCAGTCGAACAGCTTGTGCGGCAGGGCCAGGCGGTGGTTCTCCACACCCGGCTGGAACAGCACCAGGCCGATGTCGCAACGCGCCGCCTCGGCCAGCGCCTCGCCATGCGGCAGCCAGCCCCGGCGGGTGACGCGGGCGGCGAGCTCGAGCCGCTCGGCGCGGCCGGCGAAGGCGGATTCGGAGCCGTCGGTGAAGCGCCCGACCAGGGTCAGCCGCGTGGAGGCCGGGCAGAAGGCCAGGCAGTCCAGCATCTCCATGGCGCCCCGGGCGCGGCC
The DNA here is from genome assembly GCF_049340465.1 of Pseudoroseomonas sp. WGS1072. Classification (NCBI taxonomy): domain Bacteria; kingdom Pseudomonadati; phylum Pseudomonadota; class Alphaproteobacteria; order Acetobacterales; family Acetobacteraceae; genus Pseudoroseomonas; species Pseudoroseomonas sp. WGS1072. The sequence continues at coordinate 1,384,541 of NZ_JBMPSU010000001.1, forward strand.
CAGCGCGCCGAGATGCACCAGGGTGAGCGGCCCGGCGCGATGCCGGCGCGGCGTCACCTGGCTGGCGCGGGCGTAGTTGCGCACCGGCACGATCCGCTCCGGCGCGGCGAAGTCGCCGTCGAGCCCGTCCTTGGCCACGACCACCGCGTCGGCCCGGCGCGCCATGGCGCGGCAGGCGCCCCGGATGGCGGCGCGCGCCAGGGGCGCCAGCAGCGGGCGGAGCAGGCGCGGCAGGCGGTGGTCGAGCCGGGAAGGATAGTGCTCATGCACGTCCAGCACCACGCGCGCGCCGTTGCGCCGCGCCGCCAGGATCGCCGCCAGCCAGGCATCGGGCTCGCTGGCATGCAGCACGGCGGCGCCGCTGTCGGCGGCGCGGCGGGCCAGGGCCGGGATGTTGCGCAGCCGCCCGAGCCAGCCGGCGGCGCGGCGATAGGGCGCGATGGCGACGCCATGCCGTGCCTCGCCACCGACCGCGCCGGCGGCGGCCGGGCAGATATGGCGCACCCGCCAGCCGGCCGAGACCAGGGTGGCGCCCTCCTTGCCGACGACGCGCACATCGGCCGGCGGATGCGCCGCCGAGAGCATGCAGACCAGGGGTGGCGGCAGGCCGGGGGGCATCATCGTCACGGCGGCGGAGGCCGCGGGCCGTGCCGCCGGGGCGGCTCCATCGGGCATCAGGCGGCCCTCCCCAGCGGGGTGGGCAGGACCTCGGCGAGATGCGCGGCCATGCGCCCGCCCGCCCGGCCATCCCAGAGCGGGATCGGCCGGGCGCGCGGCCAGGCGCCGGCCAGCACCGCCGCCACCGCCTCCGGCAGGTCCCGCGGCGTCACCAGGCGGTTGCCGCCGCGCTCCAGCGTCACCGGCCGCTCGGTGGAGGGACGCAGGGTCAGGCAGGGCAGGTCGAGCCCCGCCGCCTCCTCCTGCACCCCGCCGCTGTCGGTGGCGGCGAGCCGGGCGCGGGCCAGCAGGCCGAGGAAGTCGAGATAGCCGAGCGGCGGCAGGTCCAGCACGCCCGGCGGCCAGGCGAGGCCGAAGGCCCGCATCCGCCCGCGCGTGCGCGGATGCACCGGCCAGGCCAGCGGCAGGCGCGCCGCCGCCGCGCCCAGCGCCGCCAGCAGCGCCGCCAGCGCCGCCGGATCGTCCACATTGGCCGGGCGGTGCAGGGTGACGACGCCGTAGAATCCCGGCGCCAGTCCGCCCGGCAGGGGCCGCGCGCGGGCGGCGGGCAGGCGGGCGAGCAGCGTGTCGATCATCGCGTTGCCGACCGCCCGCACCGCGCCCGGCGCGTGGCCCTCGGCGAGCAGGCGCTCCGCCGTGGCGTGATCGGGCGCCCAGAGCAGGTCACTGACGGCATCGACGGCGCGGCGGTTGATCTCCTCCGGCATGTCGCGGTCGCCGCAGCGCAGCCCGGCCTCGAGATGCGCGACGGGGATGCCCAGCTTGCGGGCGGCCAGCGCGGCGGCCAGCGTGCCGTCGACATCGCCGGCCACCACCACCAGGGCCGGCCGGCGCGATTCCCAAAAGGCGGCGCAGGCCATCAGGGTGCGGCCGGTGGTTCCGGCATGGCCGCCCCCGGCCGCGACACCCAGGTCGATCTCCGGCTCGGGCAGCCCGAGATCGGCCAGATGCGCGCCGAACATCGCCGCGTCCCGGTGCTGGCCGGTGTGCAGCAGGACCGGGCGGCAGAAGGCCGGGCGGGCGGCCAGGGCGTGCCAGAGCGCCGCCAGCTTCGGCAGGTTGGGCCGCGCGGCGGCGACCAGGTGGATCTCGGCCATCCCGGCCAGGGAGGTGGCAGCGGGCCCGTTCATGCCGGCACCAGCGCGCCGGCCGGCTCCGCCCGCACCGCGCCCTCCACCGCCTCGACGAAGCGCGCCGCCAGCAGGCGCCGGTCCCATCGCCAGACCGCCTGGGAGCGCGCCGCCCGCCCCATCTGCCCGCGCAGCCCGGGATTGGTCACCATCCAGAGCAGGGCATCGGCCAGGCCGCCGGCCTCGCCCGGCGGCATGGCGATGCCGCAGGGCCCGTCGGCCAGCAGGCGCGCGGCGCGGCCGGGCAGGTTGGAGACGACGGGCAGGCCGGCGGCCAGATAGTCCATCAGCTTGTTCGGCGCGGTCAGCTCGGCGAATTCCGGCACCGGCGCCAGGCAGTGCAACCCGACCTGGCAGCCGGCGAGCAGGCTGGCCAGCTGCCGCTTGGGCAGCGGTGGCAGGAAGCTGACATTGTACAGCCCCCGGTTCATCACCTCCTCCTGCAGCCGCGCCTTCTCCGATCCGTCCCCGACCAGCAGCAGGCGGATGCGCAGCTCTCCCCGGGCGCGCAGGATCGCCGCCGCCTCCAGCAGCTGCTCCAGCCCGTTGGCGCGGCCATGCGCCCCGGCATAGACCGCCAGCATCTCCCAGGGCGCCGCCTCGTCCGGCCGCCAGGCGGGGACATGCGGGCCGAACAGGTCGAGGTCGCAGCCGTTCGGCACCACGTGCAGCCGATCCGGCGGCGTGCCGCGGGCGCGCGCCGTCTCTGCCATGCCCTCGCTCAGCGCCACCACGGCGGCCGCCTGCCGGCAGGCGGCATTCGCCAGGTGCTCCATCCCGGCCAGGGCCCAGCCGGGCACGCCGCCGAGGGCGCGCGGCAGCTCCGGCCAGGGGTCGCGCATCTCGTAGACGAAGGGCGTGCCGCGCAGCCGCCGCGCCAGCAGCGCCGGCAGGGTCACGGTGAGCGGCGTCGAGCTGGCGATCACCAGGTCCCACCGCCCGGCCACAGCGAGCCGGCCGGCCTCGGCGGCATAGCGCAGGAAGGCGCCGCCGCGGGCGCCGAGCCCCTGCGCGTTGCCGCAGGGAATGTCGTACTCGACCAGCCGCAGCCCCTTCACCTCGCCCTCCCGCCGGCCATGGCGGAAGGCGCCCTCGAGGCCGGTCTCGGCGCCGGCATAGCGGCCGCAGGCGATCGTCACCGCGTGGCCGCGCGCCTGCAGCGCCCGGGCCATGGCGTGGCTGCGCGTGGCCGTGGCGCCGGCCGGCGAGGAATAGTGCTGGTGCAGGTAGAGAATTCGCATCGGCTCAGGTCCGGAAGCAGCCGCGGATGACGGCGATGACACGGTCCTGCTCGGCGGCGGTCATCGCGCCGCTCGGCAGGCAGAGGCCGCGCTCGAAGAGGCGGCCGGAGACGCCGGCGCCGTGGCAGCGCGCGCCGCGGAAGGCGGGCTGCATGTGCAGCGGCTTCCAGACCGGGCGGCTCTCGATGTTCGCCGCCTCCAGCGCCCGCCGCACCGCCTCGCGCGAGGTGCCGGAGCGCAGCGGATCGATCAGCATGACCGAGAGCCATCGGCTGGAGCGCGCCCAGTCCGGCTCCGGCATGAAGCCGACGCCCGGCAGGTCCGCCAGCGCCCCGGCGTAGCGGGCGAAGACCTGGCGGCGCTCCGCCACCCGCGCTTCCAGCGCGCCGATCTGCGCCAGCCCGACCGAGGCCAGCACCGAGGACATGCCGTAGGAATAGCCGGTGGTCTCGTGCTGGTAGTGCGGCGTCGCCTCCTTGGCCTGGGCGGCGAGGTGGCGGGCGCGGGCGATCAGCGCCGGCTGGTCCGAGACCAGGGCGCCGCCGCCGCCGGCGGTGATGATCTTGTTGCCGTTGAAGGAGAAGGCGGCGAGCGCCGCGCCCTTGCCCACCGGCCGGTCGCGGTAGCGCGCGCCCAGCGCCTCGGCGCTGTCGCAGAGCACCGGCACGCCCCAGCGGCCGCAGATCGCCAGGATGGCATCGAGGTCGCAGGGCTGGCCGTAGAGATCGACCGGCACCACGGCGCGCGGCAGCCGGCCGCGCCGCGCCGCCTGGATCAGCTGCTCCTCCAGCACCTCGGGGTCCATCGTCCAGCTGTCCGGCGAGACATCGAGGAAGCGCGGCCGGGCGCCCATCTGCACCGCCGGGGCGATGGTGGCGACGAAGGTGAGGCTCTGGGTCCAGACCTCGTCGCCGCGCTCGACGCCGAGCACGCGGTAGCCGAGGTGCAGCGCCGCGGTGCCGGAGGCGAGGGCCGCGGCATGGGCGAAGCCCGCCGCCTCGGCCACCGCCTGCTCGAAGGCCTCGGGCACCGGGCCGGCGGGCGCGATCCAGCCATCCGTCAGGGTGCGGCTGAGCACCGCCAGCTCGCCGCCCACCAGACTGGGCGGCGACAGCAGCAGCCGCTCCCGCGGGGCCGCCAGCATGGCCGTGCGGCGCGGGAAGAAGAGCACGCCCGGGGGGCCCGCCGGTGCGGCATCCGTGCTGTCATTGGCGGCTTTGGCGGAGGCCATGGGGGGCAGGCTCACCCTTTTGTGAACGCAACCCTAACCAATCAAATCCTGTGAGATTCAGCAATGGATAATCAACCTGAGGTTTGTAACCTTTGTTTCGCTTCCGCCTCGGCCACCGTTTCGAACCGCGGCATGCTGGCATGGCCCGGCGCGGTCACGCCGCGGCCACGCAGCAGCACGCCCAGCGTGCCGAGCAGGGCGCGCAGATCGCCCAGGGCAGTCACCCGGGCGGCATAGCGCGCATCGCGCTCCAGCCGCTCCGGCCAGGGCACGGCGTTGCGCCCGGCCGCCTGCGCCGCTCCGGCCAGGCCCGGCCGCACTCCCAGGCGCAGGCGCTGCCGCGCGGAATAGAGCGGCGTATAGGCCGGCGGCAGCGGGCGCGGCCCGACCAGGCTCATCTCGCCGCGCAGCACGTTGACCAGTTGCGGCAGCTCGTCCAGCGCCGTGGCGCGCAGCCGGCGGCCGAAGGAGGTCAGGCGTTCGGCGTCCTCGCCCGGGCCCTCGCGCATGCTGCGGAACTTCAGCAGGGTGAAGGGCCGGCCGCCGCGCCCGGCCCGCTCCTGCCGGAACAGCACCGGCCGGCCGAGCGCCAGCCGCACCGCCAGCGCGGTGCCGAGCAGGAAGGGCGAGAGCAGCAGCAGCAGCAGCGCCGCCGCCAGCAGGTCGACCGGGCGCTTGATCCAGGCTTCATACACGTCGTGCCACCATCCCGAGGGAAAGCGTGAGGCCGAGGGCGAACCAGACCATCCGGTTGCCGAGATCGGTCGAGACCATCGCCGCCATCGCCACCGGCAGCACCAGCGCGGTGACGCGGGCGACACGCTGCGGCGCGGCGTGGCGGCTGCGCACCAGCAGCAGCAGCCCGGCGCCGCCGAAGCAGAGCAGCCAGAGCAGCAGCCCCGGCAGGCCGCCCTCGGCCAGCGCCTCCAGCGCATGGTTGTGCGGGTAGAGGCCCCGCCGCTCGCCATGTCCGGCGGCGATGGTGAAGCCGCCGGTGCCGAGGCCGAGCGGCAGCGTCGCCCCGCCCCAGTCCAGCGCCGCGCGCCACAGGGCGGGGCGGGCCGAGGCCTCCATGCCGCCCTCGGTGAAGCGCTCCAGCGTGCGCAGCCCTTCCATCGCCGCGCCGTCCAGCAGCAGGACGGCGAGGCCGAGCGCGCCGGCCAGCCCGGCGGCCGCGGTCCAGGCCAGGGCGGCGCGGGCGCGGCCGGCGGACCAGCAGCGCAGCGCGGGGGTCAACAGCACGGAGAGGCCGAGCGAGAGCAGCGCCATGCGCCCCCCCGGCAGCAGCGCCGCCCCGGCCAGCGCCAGGGTGAAGCCGGCCCAGAACAGCCGCCCGCCCCAGCCCGGCGACTCGACCAGCCGCACCGCGCCGAGGCCGGCGGCGCAGGCGATGGCCTGGCCGGCCAGCTGGTACTGCACCCGCAGCAGGTCGGGATTGGCGCCGGCCACGCCGCCCAGCACCACCTGCCCGGTGGCCAGTCCGAAGGCGACCGAGGCGGCCACCAGGGGGCCGATCATCAGCGTCGCCCCGGTGAAGAGGCGGCGCGCCGGCGCGTCCGCCCCCACCGCCAGGCCGGCCAGCAGCATCACCGGCCCGACCAGCACGATGTCCGGCAGCTTCGCCGCCAGGACGGCGCCGCTGGCGCTCCACAGCCCGGCCAGCACCAGCCAGAGCCAGAGCATCCCGACCGCCGCCAGCGGCGGCCCGAGCAGGGGATGCAGCCGCCAGCGCCGCGTCAGCAGCAGCAGGGCGAGCGCCGGCAGCAGCAGCGCGGCGGCGAGCAGCGTCAGGTCGAGCGGCAGGGCGGCCGCCAGCGGCGTGCCCTTCAGCGCCCCGGCGAAATGCAGCGCCGCCGCCGCCGCCCCGGCAAGGCTGCCGAGCGCGGCGCTGTCGATGCGGGGCGGCGTCACTCCGCCGGGTCCGGCCGCCAGCCGCGCCGTGCCTCCCTCCGGGGCCCCATCCGGCGCTCCGCCGGGCCGCCGCGCAGCAGCACCAGGCAGGCGCCGAGGAAGAGCCAGGCCATCGGGGCGGTCAGCAGCAGCAGCAGCAGCAGCAGCGGCCGGTTCGGCTGCGAGGGGCGCAGCTCGACCAGCGGGCCGGAGACCAGCCGCGCCGCCACCGAGCGATCCGCCGCCAGCACCAGGGCGGCGCGCTGGTGCTGCGCCAGGAGCTCGAAGAGCGGCGTGCGGAGATAGATGTCGCGCTCCTCCGCCAGCCGCGACTCCAGCGCCGCGACCCGGCGGCGGGCCAGGGCGAGCAGGTCCTCGCGCACCCGCGCCTCGGCGAAGTCGTGCAGCCGCGCCAGCGCCTCCAGCGCCGCCTCGCGCCGGGGGTGGGCGAGTTCCAGCGTCCAGGTGACGGAGGCGAGCGACTGGGTGACGGACAGGCCCCGCTCCAGCCAGCGCAACGCGTCATCCGCGTCCGGCGGCCGGTCGAGGCCGAGCGCCTGGCGCAGCGGGGCGAGCGCGCCGCCCTCCCGCGCCGCCGCCAGATCGGCCAGCAGGCCAGTGTCGCGCGCCAGCATGGCGGCGGCCTCGGGACTGCGCAGCGCGGCGAGGTAGACGGCGAAATTGCCGCCCGGCCGGGTGTCGAGCAGGCTGCCGGGCGCCAGCGCATTGGCCGAGATCAGGCTGGAGGTGGCGATGCCGGTGGTCTCCGCCGGCGCCACCACCGCCTCGGCCACATAGGCGCGGGGCCAGGCCAGGATCGTCGCGACGCCCGCCGCGATGGTCAGCAGCATGGCCAGGGCGAGCCAGCGCCACAGCCGGCCGATGCCACGCAGGAGCTGGTCAAGCGGCATCGCGGCTCATAACCCTGCCCGTGCGATGGCCCACAACCCTGCCCGTGCGATGGCCCACAACCCTGCCCGTGCGATGGCTCACAACCCTGCCCGTGCGATGGCTCACAACGTCACCCGCGTGACGATGCGCGAGACCGGCGCCGCGGCATGCACCGCCAGGACCCGGCAGGGGCGCACCACCCCATAGGCCGGGCTTTCCCAGCCCTCCTCCTCCACGAAGTGGAGCGGGGCATCGGCGGTGACGCGCAGCAGCGCGGGGCCGGTCACGCCCTCGGGCATCAGCCGCCACGCGCCGGGCCCCAGCCGCCAGCGCAGCGTCAGGCTGCGGAACCGTCCCCCCACCTCGTCGATGATGCGCCATTCCCGCCCCATGACGGCGACACGCCGGGCATGGCGCCGGCCGCGCCGGTCGCGTGACAGGGCGCCGTCCGGCAGCGGCCGCAGCCAGGGCCAATGGGCGTAGAGGAAGCGGCCGGCGCGCGGCATCGGCTCCTGCCCGTCGAACAGGATGCTGTTATGGGCGCGGGCGGAGGGGAAGTGGTCGAGCCACCATTCCTGGCCGGGGGGCGGGTTGTAGGCGCCGGTTCCCGCATCGGTGAGCAGCGGGCGGTCGCCGTGCCACAGCTCGAAATGCAGCAGGTCCGACTGTCCGGGGCGGAAGTGCAGCGGCCCGGTGCGCAGCAGGCCGCGCGCCCCGGCCTCGGCCCAGCCCATGCTGCCGCTGGCGGTCCAGCGCGGGACCGGCGGCATGGGCGCGCCTTCCGGCAGGTCGAGCCAGCGGCAGCCCGGCTCGGCGGCGAAGCCGGCCGAGGCTCCGGCGAAGAGGCGCATCGCCCGCTCGACGCTCCCGCGCGCATCGGCGGCGCCGCCCAGCGCCAGATCGGCGAAGGCGGAGCCGTCCTGATGGCCGAGCGCCGGCAGCGCGCCCCCCGCCGCGACCAGCCGCGCCAGCCAGTGGGCGGCGGCGGCGGCGCGGGCCGGCACCGGCGCGGGCAGCGGCGGCCGGCCCAGCCGGAGGCGCAGCACCTCCAGCACGGAGAGCGTGTCCAGCAACAGGCGGTGATAGCCGGTGGAATGCTGCGCGAAGCCGCCATCCGGCGCCACCAGCCGCGCCACCGCGCGGGCCAGGGCGGCCTCGCCCCGCCGCGCCAGCTCGGCCTCGCCCAGCAGCCAGCCGCAGGCCAGCAGGCCCGCGGGTTCGCTGATGCTGTGGTTGTTGTCCTGCGCGCGGGCATAGGCCGCGGTCGCCCGGATGCGGTGGGCGTGCAGCGCGAGCAGCCCGCGCGCCGCCGGGGAAGGATCGGCCTCCGCCCCGGCCAGCAGCAGGGCCAGGGCGAGGTGCAGCGCGCGCAGCGCCGCCTCCTGGCCGCAGGCCCAGTTGGGGCCGCGATAGGCCGGGTTGGCCGCCTGCCAGGCGGCCAGGCGCTGCTCCAGCCGCGCCAGATGCCCCTCCTCCGGCCAGAGCCGCGCCGCCTGCACCAGCAGTGGCGCCCAGGCCAGCCGGTTGGCCTCCCAGACGGGGCGGATATCGCCCGCGCCGAACAGGTCCAGCGCCAGTGCCGGCGTGGCGCCGTCGAAGGGGCCGTGCGGGCCGGCGGAGGGCAGGGCCGCGAGGGCGGCGCGCAGGCGGGCGGGCCAGCCCGGCATCGGTCCTTCAGCCAGCTCCGGTGCCGGGCGCAGGCAGGTCTCCGGCAGGAAGGCGCCGGTCACGGCCGGCCGATCGGCCAGGGCGCGGGCCGGGCCGCCGTGCAGCCGGCCCAGGCGGTACAGGGCGTAATGGGCGAGCGCATGCGGGCCGAGCCGGAGGGCGGCATCGAACAACGCGAGGTTGCTTAATCTGGGCGAATTGCGCGCTTGGATCGCCATCGTCATGCTGATAAACCATTGGTCACGATTTTGCGAGCGAGCTTTTAACCTCCACCGCTACCGCCACGGTGCTCCAGGACTTGCCGCCTTTCCTTTCCCCCGCCGCGCACCCGCCTTCCTCCGCCACCGTCCTCCGGCGGGGCGGCCGCCTGATTCTCGCCGGGATCCTGATGCTGCAGGCGGGCGGGGCGGGGGCGCAGGCGCCCGGGTTCGCGGCGCCTCCGAACGGGCCGCCGGGCGGGCAGGTCCCGAGTCCGCTGCTCTCGCCCCCCAGCCTGCCCAGCGTGCTGCCCGGCGGCATGCCGCTGCCGAGCCTGCCGCCGGCGATGCAGCAGGACATCCTGCAGCGCATCCTGGAGGCCTCGGGCGGGGGGCGCGCCCCGCCGCCCGCCGCCCCGCCCCCGGCGTCCCCCGCCGCGTCCGCTGTCGCCTCCCCCGTCCCGCACGCCGCCTTCTCGCCGCCGCCGGCCGCCGAGTCGCTGTCGCACACCGAGGCCTTCTACGCCGCGCGGCTGGAGGCGCCGCTGCGGCAGTTCGGCTACGACACCTTCCGCGAGATCGCGGCCGCCCCGCCGTCGCCGGCCGCGGTCGGCGGCCTGCCGGACGACTATGTCCTCGGCCGCGACGACGAGGTGCTGATCAGCATCCGCGGTCGCACCCGGCAGAGCCAGGCGCTGCGCGTCACGCGCGACGGCACGCTGCTACTGCCCGACCTGCCGCCCTTCGCCGCCGCCGGGCGCACGCTCCGCGAGTTGCGCGCCGACATCGAGGCGCGGGTGGCGCGCGAGCTGGGCGGGTCGGAGGCCTATGTCTCGGTCGGGCAGGTGCGGCAGATCGGCGTCCTCGTCGCCGGCGAGGTGGTGCGGCCGGGCCTGCAATCCCTGCCCGCCATGACCTCGGTGCTCGATGCGCTGGCGCAGGCGGGGGGCGTGAAGCGCACCGGCTCGCTGCGCGCCATCCGGGTCGACGGGCCGCGCGGCAGCCGCGTCATCGACCTCTACGCCGTCATCGGCACCGAGCCGGGCATGCCGGACCTGGCGCTGCGCGAGGGCGAGCGCGTGGTGGTGCCGCCGCTCGGCGCCACGGTCGCCGTGGGGGGCGAGGTGACGCGGCCGGGCATCTACGAGCTGCCGGCCGGCGCCGCCAGCGCGCCGCTCGAGGCCCTGTTGCGCCTCGCCGGCCAGCCGCTGCGGCCCGCCGGCAACCGCTTCCTGCTGCAGGGCACCGACAGCGCCGGCCGACGCAGCTACGCCGAGGCCGGCGCCGCCACCCGGCTGCGGCGCGGCGACACGCTGCTGGTGCAGCCGGGGGCCGATGTCGCCGCCGGGCAGATCCGCCTCGCCGGCCATGTCGCCACGCCGCTGACCCGCGCCGCCACCGGCGCCGCCCTCTCCCGCCTGCTCGCCGATCCGCGCCTGGTGAAGCCCGATCCCTATGTGCGGCTCGGCGTGGTCTGGCGGGTGGACGCGGCGACGCGGGTGCGGCGCTTCCTCGGCTTCGATCTCGGCCGCGTGCTGCGGCGCCAGGCCGACCTCAAGCTGGAGGAGAGCGACGAGGTCATCCTGCTCTCCCAGGCCGACGTGCTCTGGCTGGCCAGCCCGCCGGTGCAGCGCGCCCTGCGCGGCGAGGCCCCGGCCTCGGCGCTGCCGGTGGCCCTGCCCGCCGCCGCCGGGGCCTTCCCTGGCACTACCGGCCAGGGCGCGCCGCCCGACACCGCCTGCCCGGCGCTGCAGACCCTCTCCGTCGCGGCGCGCTCCTCGCCGGCGCGCTTCGCCCATGCGCGCGGCGCCGGCTTCCCCGACCTCGGCGCGCCGCCCTGCCCGCAGCTCTTTCTCGACTATCCGGCGCTGCTGCCCTTCCTGCTCGACCAGTCGGTGCTGATCTCGGGCGAGGCGCGGCTGCCCGGCCTCTATCCCATCCTGGACGATACCGGCCTCGACCAGGTGCTGGCCGCCGCCGGCGGCGCCACCGACACGGCGGACCTCTCGGCGGTCGAGCTCTCACGCGAGCCGCTGGAACAGGCCGGGGCGATCCCGCTCAACCGCCTGCTGCTCGATCTGCGCAGCGGCAATTTCGCCGCCATCCGCCTCTCCCCACGCGACGCCATCCGCCTGCCGCGCGGCTTCGGCGACCGCGACAGCGGGCCGGTGACGCTGGTCGGCGAGTTCATGCGGCCCGGCACCTACGACATCCGCCGGGGCGAGCGCTTCTCCGAGCTCATCGCCCGCGCCGGCGGCCTCTCGCCCCAGGCCTATCCCTACGGCGCCGTCTTCACCCGCGAGAGCGTCCGGCAGCGGCAGCAGGACGGCTTCGCCCGCACCGCGCGGGAGCTGGAGCAGAGCCTGATCCAGGTGGCGGCGGGGCAGGCGGTGGCCGGCAGCAAGGCGGGCGGGCTCGACCTCGGCGGCGCCATCACGGCGGGGCGGGAGCTGGCGGGCTCGCTGCGCGAGGCGCGGGCGGCCGGGCGCATGGTGGTCGAGGCCAATCCCGTCATCCTCGCCGCGCGGCCCGATCTCGACGTCCTGCTGGAGCCGGGGGACCTGATCGCCATCCCGAAGCGGCCGAACGAGGTGACGGTGGTGGGCGCGGTGCTAAACCCGGGCAGCCTGCAGTTCTCCACCGGCTGGAAGGCGGCCGATTATGTCCGCGCCTCCGGCGGGGCGCAGCGCTTCGCCGATGGCGGGCGCGCCTTCGTCGTGCTGCCGAACGGCCAGAGCGTGCCGTCGGGGATCGGCTCCTGGCAGGGCGGCGGGCCGCCGATCCCGCCGGGCAGCCTGGTCGTCGTGCCGCAGGATCCCTCGCCCTACGAGACCTGGGGCTTCATCCGCGACCTGACGCAGACCCTGGGCCAGATCTCGATCAGCGCCGCGGCGCTCTCGGTGATCGCACGCTCGTCGAAGTAGGCCCTTACGCCCTCTCCTGGTGTCGCAACCGCTGCTCGCGCAGGAAGATGAACAGCCCGGCGCCGACGATGACGGCGGCACCGGCCAGGGTCAGCGGGCCGATCACCTCGTCGAAGAACAGGTAGCCGAAGAGCATGCCCCAGAGGATCAGCGTGTACTGGTAGGGGACCACCACCGAGGCCGGCGCCAGCCGCAGCGCCTGGTTGACGCAGAGATTGCCGCAGAGCGAGCCGAGGCCGAGGAACAGCATCAGCGCCAGGTCGAGCGGGCCCGGCGTGGTCCAGCCCTGCGCCAGCGTCAGCGCGGCGCCGAAGGCGAGGGCGGCGAGGAGCTGCGCCGTGATCAGCACCGTGCCCGGCGTGCCGGCGAGCTTGCGGGTCATGACCAGGAAGCAGGCATAGCTGAAGCTTCCGGCCAGCGCACAGACGGCGCCGAGGGAGAGCGAGCCGGGCGAGGGATGCAGCGCCAGCACCACGCCGCCGAAGCCCACCGCCACCGCCGTCCAGCGCCGCCATCCCACCCTCTCGCCCAGAAGGAAGGGCGAGAGGGCGGTGACGTAGATCGGGCCGGCCATGTAGTAGGTGATCACCTCGGCGAGCGGCAGGCTGCCGATGGCCCAGAAGAAGAGCGACGTCTCCAGGGTCGAGAACAGGACGCGGAGCAGTTGCAGACCCGGCCGCGGCGCCGAGAGCAGGCCGAACAGGCCGATGCGATGGATCTGCGGCGCCATGCAGCACAGGCCGGAGATGCTGCGCACCAGCAGAAGCTGGCCCACCGCGTAGCCGCCGACCAGCCATTTGCCGAGCGTGTCGTTCACCGCGAAGAGCAGCACGCCGAGCAGCATCATGGCGATGCCGCCGGGCGCGCCGGCGGGCAGCAGGCCCGGGCGCGGGATTGCGGTCATGGCGAGGCTCCACCCTTCCGGCCCTTCTTGTCCCGCAGCGGGAGCGGAGCCAGGCCGCAGCACTAGCCGGGCGGGGCGGCGCGGCCTAGGCCGGATCGACATCCGCCCCATCCGGTGCGGGCTTGCGTCGCCAGGCGAGACCTTTGCATCATGCGGCGAAGCGGCCCCGGCGAGACGGGCCGGCATGGCATTCTTGGAGAGAACGGATGAGGAAGTTCAGCCGCCGCGACCTGATGGTCGCGGGCGCCGCGCTGCCCGCATTGGCGGCCCTGCCGGGGCGCCCGCGCGCGCAGGGCGCGGGGCGGATCCTGAAGATCGGCGTGCTGGCGGATTTCTCCGGCCCCTATCGCGACACCTCCGGCCCCACCTCCGTCGCCTGCGCCCGGCAGGCGGTGGCCGATCTCGGCCTGGAGGCGCGCGGCATCACCGTCGAGATCCTGCAGGCCGATCATCAGAACAAGGCCGATGTCGGCCTCGGCATCGCCCGTCGCTGGTTCGACCAGGACGGCGTCGACGCGGTGACGGAGGTGAACAACAGCGCCGTCGCGCTGGCCGTCGCCAACCTGGCGCAGGAGAAGGACAAGGTCGTGCTGGCCTCCGGGCCGGCCAGCGCGGTGCTGACCGGCCCGCAATGCACCACCAACCTGGTGCACTGGACCTACGACACCTGGATGTGCGCCAACGTGGTCGGCAAGGCGGCCGCCCGCGCCGGCGACGACAGCTTCTTCTTCCTGACCGCCGATTACAGCTTCGGCCATCAGCTCGAGCGCGACACGGCGGCGGCGCTGCAATCGGCCGGTGGCAAGGTGGCGGGCAGCGTGCGCTTCCCCTTCCCCGGCACCACCGACTTCTCCTCCTACCTGGTGCAGGCGCAGTCCTCCCGCGCCAAGGTCGTGGCGCTGGCGACGGCGGGGGCGGACACCGTGAACTGCGTCAAGCAGGCACAGGAATTCGGCCTGACGCGGCGGCAGAAGATGCTCGCCCTGATCGCCTTCCTCTGCGACATCCACGCCATGGGCCTGCCCGCCGCCCAGGGCCTGCTGCTGAACGAGGCCTTCTACTGGGACCTGAACGACCGCACCCGCGCCTTCCTGAACCGGGTGAAGGACAAGGTGCCGACCAACTGGCCCAACCAGGAGCATGCCGGCACCTATTCCGCCGTGCTGCACTACCTGAAGGCGGCCTCGGATCTCGGCGTGGCGCAGACCAGGGCCTCGGGCCGCGCCGCCATCGCGCGGATGAAGGCGATGCCGACCGATGACGACTGCTTCGGTCCCGGCACGCTGCGCGCCGATGGCCGCAAGATCCACCCGGCCTATCTCTTCCAGGTGAAGCGGCCGGAGGAGAGCAAGGGGCCCTGGGACTACTACAAGCTGGTCGGCACCGTGGCGGCGGAGGAGGCCTTCCGCCCGATGGACCAGGGCGGCTGCCCGCTGATCAGGGCATAGGGCCGCCCTGTCCGGGCGCCGCCGGCACGTCGAAGTGCCGGGCCCAGGCCGCCCCCGCCCGGGGCCGCAGCGCCACGGCGCGGGCCAGGGCCTGGATCGCCGGCGCCTCGCGCGGCATCCAGGCCTCGGCCCCCATCCAGCGCGACATCACGGCGAGCGGGATGTCGGCCAGGGAGAAGCGCTCCCCCAGGATGAAGGGGTCCGGCCGTGCCTCGCGCGCGATCAGCCGCCACAGCTCCTGCGCCATGCTCACGGCGCGCGCGCGGATCGCCGGCGCATGCGCCGGATCGTCGCTGAAGCGCTCCGGATAATCGGCGCGGGTGACGCAGGGATAGATCTCGGCGGCGGCCAGCGTCATCCAGCGCAGCGCCGTGGCGCGGGCGGGGTCGGTGGCCGCCGGCAGCAGCCCTGCCTCGGGGTGCCGCGCCTCCAGCGCCAGCAGGATGGCCAGCGACTCGGTGACGACGGTGCCATCGGGCAGGATCAGGCTGGGCACCCGGCCCATCGGGTTGATCCGCCGGTAGGCGGCATCGAGCTGCCCGTCCCGCTCGATCGGCACGGGGCGGAGCTCGGCCTCCCGGCCCATCTCCGCCAGGGCGATCTCGACGATCGCGCCGCCCGAGCGGCGGTCGGTGTAGAGGACGTATTCCATGCCGCCAGCCTGCCAGCCGCCCCGGCCGGGCGCGATGCACGCCTGCGTGCGGATCAGGGCCAAGGGGTCAGGGCCAGGGGCGCTGAAGGGCGGCGATGTGCCGTCCGATCGAGGCCCTCACCGCCTGCTTGCCACCGGTGGGGATGACACGGCCCCAGAAGGCGCCATGCACCGATTCGAAGGACCAGGGCTCCAGCGCCGTGCCGATGCCGCGCACCGCCGCCTCCCCGAGCGGGACAAGGTTCGGGTAGCTGCGCATGAAGCCGAGATGCCGCCGGTCGGCCACCACCTGCAGGATGTCGCCGGCCAGCAGGGCGCCACGCCCCTCATTGGCCTCGGCGGCGTGCAGCACCGTGCCGCCGGGAAAATGCCCGCCGGCGCGGATCAGCGTGATGCCGGGGGCGATGCGCCGCGTCTCGCCCTCCCAGAACAGGATCTCCGGGCCCGGGCGCATCACCCATTCACGGTCGGCGGCGTGCAGGTGGATCGGGATGCCGCCGAAGGCGCGGCTCCATTCCAGCATGGTGGTGTAGTAATGCGGATGGGAGATGGCGATGGCCGAGAGGCCGCCGAAGGCGCGGATCAGCGCCACCAGCGTCTCGTCCAGGAAGGCCACGCAATCCCAGAGGATGTTGCCGCCCGCCGCGCGCAGCAGCAGCGCCCGCTGGCCGATGGCGAAGTCCGGCGTGCAGCCGAGGCCGAGCAGCCCGTGCTCCAGCTTCAGCACCGGCCGGTGGTGCCGCGCCAGCGTCTCGGGGTCGGTCCAGCCCTGGCCGGTCTCGGGGATGAACTGCCGCTCGTCCTGGCAGACCGGGCAGGTCAGGGGCGGCGCCTCGCCGGGCGGATACTGCGTGCCGCAGGCGGTACAGATGAAGGCGGTCGCCATCCTCGCTTCTCCCCTCGGGTCTGCCTCGCCGCTCAGTCGAGCGCCACGCTCCAGGCCAGCCGCCGGCTCTCGCCGGGCGCCAGCAGCATCAGCCCGGGCTTGTCCACGAAATCGCCCTGCCATCCCTCCGGGCTGGCCATGCCGTACCAGGGCTCGATGCAGAGGAAATCGGCACCCTCCGGCTTCGACCAGAGGCCCAGGTCGCGATAGCCCTCCCAGGACAGGGTCAGCCCGCGGCCCGGCGCCTCGAACCGGATGGCGCGGCTGGCGAGGCGGGGAAGGATCAGCGCATCCCCGGCGAAAAGGTCCGGCGAGAGCGGCCAGACCCGCTCCGCGAAGGGCGGCGGCTCCGGCTCCGGCCGCAGCAGGCCGTCGCGCAGGCGGCGCAACGGCCCGGCCTCCGCCCGCTCCAGCACCAGCCGGTGCGCCGCCTTCTCCGCCGGCTTCTCCGCGGGGCCGTGCGGCAGCGGCCAGCGGAAGGCCGGATGCGCGCCAAGGGCGCAGGGCAGCGGCTCGGCCCCGGGATTGGAGAGGATGGCGGTGACGGTCAGCCGGGGCCCCGCCAGGGCGTAGTCCAGCTCCAGCACGAAGCCGAAGGGAAAGGCGTCGCGGCTCGCGGCGTCGTCGGTCAGGCGCAGGCGGCAGCGGTCCGCGTCGCGCCGCACCCAGGCGAAGCGGCGGTCACGGGCGAAGCCGTGCTGCGTCAGCCGGTGCTCGCGCCCGGCATGGCGCAGCCGGTCCCCCGCCAGCCGGCCGACGATCGGGAACAGCACCGGGGCATGGCGGCGCCATTCCGGCCCCGCCTGCCAGAGCCATTCGGCGCCGCGGTCGTCGCGCAGGCTGGTCAGCTCGGCGCCCAGCGCGCGGATGCCGGCCGAGAAGCCGCCCGAGGCGATGACATGGTGCTCCGTCACGCGCCGGCCCGGCGCGGCGACAGGGGCCTGCGGGCGCTTCCCCGCCCGGCCGGCCATCCCCGGCAGCGGACCGGGGGGCGATCCTGCTCCATCACGCCCTTCCGGTCCCCGCGCCGCCTCATCCCACCCGGTTGCCGACCAGCTCCTCGACCACCGTCGGATCGGCCAGGGTGGAGATGTCGCCCAGGCTGTCCGTCTCGTTCGCCGCGATCTTGCGCAGGATGCGGCGCATGATCTTGCCCGAGCGCGTCTTCGGCAGGCCCGGTGCCCACTGGATGGCATCCGGCGAGGCGATCGGGCCGATCTCCTTGCGCACCCAGACCACCAGCTCCTTGCGCAGGGCCTCCGTCGGCTCCTCGCCGGAGACCAGCGTGACATAGGCGTAGATGCCCTGCCCCTTCAGCTCATGCGGCATGCCGACCACGGCGGCCTCGGCCACCTTGGGATGGGCGACCAGCGCGCTCTCGATCTCGGCCGTGCCCATGCGGTGGCCAGAGACGTTCAGCACGTCATCCACCCGGCCGGTGATCCAGTAGTAGCCGTCCTCGTCGCGCCGCGCCCCGTCGCCGGAGAAGTACTTGCCGGGGAAGGTCGCGAAATAGGTCTGCTTGAAGCGCTCATGGTCGCCATAGACGGTGCGCATCTGCCCGGGCCAGGAATCGAGGATCACGAGGTTGCCCTCGGTCGTGCCCTCGAGCAGCGCGCCGTCATTGTCCACCAGCGCCGGCTGCACGCCCGGCAGCGGCAGGGTGGCGGAGCCGGGCTTCAGGTCCACCGCGCCCGGCAGCGGCGCGATCAGGATGCCGCCGGTCTCGGTCTGCCACCAGGTGTCCACCACCGGGCAGCGCTCGTCGCCCACCACGCGGTAGTACCAGAGCCAGGCCTCGGGGTTGATCGGCTCGCCCACGCTGCCGAGGACGCGCAGCGACTGGCGCGACCACTTCTTCACCGGCGCCTCGCCCTCGCGCATCAGCGCCCGGATGGCGGTCGGCGCCGTGTAGAAGATGTTGACCTTGTGCTTGTCCACCACCTGCCAGCAGCGGTCGACGCCCGGCCAGTTCGGCACGCCCTCGAACATCAGCGTGGTCGCGCCGTTCGCCAGCGGGCCGTAGACGATGTAGCTGTGCCCGGTGACCCAGCCGACATCGGCGGTGCACCAGTAGACCTCGCCGGGCCGGTAGTCGAAGACCAGCTCGTGCGTGAAGCTGGCCCAGACCATGTAGCCGCCGGTGGTGTGCAGCACGCCCTTGGGCTTGCCGGTGGAGCCGGAGGTATAGAGGATGAACAGCGGGTCCTCGGCGTTCATCGGCTCCGGCGCGCAATCGGGCGAGGCGGCCTCGCAGAGGGTGTGGAACCAGTGGTCGCGCCCCTCCTGCATCGGCACCTCGCCGCCGGTGTTGCGCACCACGATCACGTCGCGGATCGTCGGGCAGTTGCGCAGCGCCTCGTCGGCATTGGTCTTGAGCGGCACCTTGCGGCCGCCGCGCCGGCCCTCGTCGGCGGTGATGAGCAGCGTGCTCTCGCTCTCCTGGATGCGGGTCGCCAGGCTGTCGGGGGAGAAGCCGCCGAAGACGATGGAATGCACCGCGCCGATGCGCGCGCAGGCCAGCATGGCCACCGCCGCCTCGACGATCATCGGCAGGTAGAGGGTGACGCGGTCGCCCTTCCTGACGCCGAGATCCTTCATCGCATTGGACAGGCGGCAGACCCGCTCGTGCAGCTCGCGATAGGTGACCCTGGCGTCGGAGTCCGGGTCGTCGCCCTCCCAGATGATCGCCACCTGATCGCCGCGCGCCTCGAGGTGCTGGTCCAGGCAGGCGGCCGAGGCGTTCAGCACGCCGTCCTCGAACCAGCGGATCGAGACCTCGCCCTCGAAGCTGGTGTTCTTGATCTTGGTGGGCGGGGTCATCCAGGGAATGCGCCGCGCCTCCTTCCGCCAGAAGGACTCGGGATCGCGCGCCGCCTCCTCGACCATGGCCTGGCGCCGGGCGGCATCGGCATGCGAGCGCTTCGCCAGTTCGGGCTGCACCGGAATCACGCTGTGATCCGTCATGGGTTCCTCCGCTCGGGCGGCCTTGGGCAGGAAGCGGGGCCGCGATTGCCGTCCATTGGGGCAAGTGGGCGGGGGCGCCGTCAAGGTGAAGGGGCGGCGCGCGGGTGAAAACACCGGCGGGCGGGGAGCGGGGCGAGGCCCAGTCGGGGCGGTCCGAACGGGCTTCCGTCCTCCGGCGGGCGGGGCCAGACTGCCGCCATGCAGCCCGGTCCCCGCCCCGATCCCCGCAATGCCCTCCCGATCGACCTCGCCCTGCAGGGCGGCGGCGCCCATGGCGCCTTCACCTGGGGCGTGCTGGACCGCCTGCTGGAGGAGGAGTGGCTGCTGCCCGACGGCATCTCGGGCACCTCGGCCGGGGCGATGAACGCCGCCGTGCTGGTCGCCGCCCATGCGCGGGGCGGCCGCGAGGCCGCCCGCGCCGCGCTGGAGGCCTTCTGGCGCCGCGTCTCCGAGGCCGCCCTGCTCAGCCCGCTGCGGCGCGGCCCGCTCGATGTGCTGCTCGGTAACTGGTCGCTCGACAACTCGCCCGTCTATCAGGGGCTGGAGATGCTGGCGCGGGTCTTCTCGCCCTATGACCTCAATCCCCGCGGCACCAATCCGCTGTCGCGCATCCTCGACGAGGCCATCGACTTCGGCGCCCTGGCCCGGGCGCCCATCCGCCTCTTCGTCACCGCCACGCGGGTCCGCACCGGCCAGCCGCGCATCTTCCGCAATGCCGAGATCACGCCCCCGGTCCTGCTTGCCTCGGCCTGCCTGCCGACGCTGTTCCAGGCGGTGGAGATCGAGGGCGAGCCCTATTGGGACGGCGGCTATTCCGGCAACCCAACCATCATGCCCCTGGTGCGGGAATGCGACTCGCACGACACCATCCTGGTGCAGATCAACCCCGTGGAGCGGGCGGAGACGCCGCGCACGGCCAGCGAGATCGCCAGCCGGCTGAACGAGATCTCCTTCAACGCGCCGCTGCTGAAGGAGCTGCGCATGATCGCGGTGTTGCGCCAGGTGGCGCAGCCCGGCCAGTGCGAGGGGGCGCTCTGGGCCCGGATGCGCATCCACCGCATCGCCAGCACGGCGCTGGCGGAGCTCGGACAGGGCTCCAAGCTGAACGCCGAATGGGCCTTCCTGACGCTGCTGCGCGACACCGGGCGGGAGGCGGCGGACCGGTTCCTGCGCGAGCATGGCGCCGATCTCGGCCGGCGCTCCACGCTCGACCTGGACGCGCTGACCGAGCCGGGCTGAGGCCCCGCCGGCGCGGCACCCCAAGAAAAAGGCCCGGACGCTGCACGCGCCCGGGCCCTCATGACGGGACGGGGCGGCGCCCGCCCCGGCCTCTCAGTTCTCTTCCTCGCGGTCGGTCTCGACCTCGATCTCGGCGTCCAGGTCGTCCTCGCTGTCGTCCAGCTCCTCGGTGTCGTCCAGCGCGTCGTCGGAATCGACGTCCTCCAGCTCGACATCGTCCTCGACATCGCCCTCGGCGGGGACGACCCGCTTCTTCACCTTCTCCTCCACCGGCGCGGCGGCGCGGCGCAGGCGGGGCTGCTCGGCGGGCTGCTCGGTGCCGCATTTCGGACAGACGGCGGGCTGGCGCGCCATGTCGTAGAACTTGGCGCCGCAGGCGACGCAGGTGCGTTTCAGTCCCAGTTCAGGCTTGGCCATCAGCGTTGTGTATCCCGGGAAAGGCGGGCCAGGGAGGGTCGGAAGACGGGCCGGCCGAGAAAATCCGGCGCGCATTGCCACGCACCCCGCCCCATGTCAAACCCCGGCCACCATGGGCCATGACAACCCTCCCCGCCCGCTCCGGTCGAGCCGGCCGATGCGCGGCCTGTCCGGGCGTCTCACCGTCGCCGGCGACAAGTCGATCAGCCACCGGGCGCTGATGTTCGGCGCGCTGGCCGTCGGCCAGACCGGGATCACCGGCCTGCTGGAAGGCGAGGACGTGCTGCGCACCGCCGCGGCCATGCGCGCGCTCGGCGCAACGGTCGAGCGGCTGGGCGAGGGGCACTGGCGCGTCGCCGGGCGCGGCGTCGGCGGGCTGGTCGAGCCGGGCGACGTGCTCGACATGGGCAATTCCGGCACCGCCGCGCGGCTGATCTGCGGGCTGCTCGCGGGCCATCCCATCTTCGCCGTGCTGACCGGCGACGCGAGCCTCCGCCAGCGGCCGATGAAGCGCGTGACCGATCCGCTCTCCGCCTCGGGCGCGCGCTTCTCCGGCCGGGCCGGCGGCCGCCTGCCGCTGGCCATCGAGGGCGCCGCCGCGCCGCTGCCGCTCGACTACACCCTGCCCATGGCCTCGGCGCAGGTGAAATCCGCCGTGCTGCTGGCCGGGCTCTGCGCCCGCGGCGTGACGCGCGTGGTGGAGCCGGAGGCGACGCGCGACCACACCGAGAACATGCTGCGCCACTTCGGCGCCACGGTGCGGGTCGAGGCCGAGGGCCACCGCCGCGTCATCGAGCTGGAAGGCCAGCCGGAACTGACGGCCGCCCCCATCGCCGTGCCGGGCGACCCCTCCTCCGCCGCCTTCCCGCTGGTCGCCGCGCTGCTGGTGCCGGGCTCGGCGCTGACGGTGGAGAATGTCGGGCTGAACCCGCTGCGCACCGGGCTGTTCACCACGCTGCGCGAGATGGGCGCCGACCTCGAGGTCGGGAATGCGCGCACCGAGGGCGGCGAGCCGGCGGGCGACCTGACCGCCCGCGCCGGCGCGCTCCGCGCCGTGGACGTGCCGCCGGAGCGCGTGCCCTCGATGGTCGACGAATACCCGATCCTGGCCGTCGCCGCCGCCTGCGCCGAGGGGGTCAGCCGCTTCCGCGGGCTCGCGGAACTGCGGGTCAAGGAGAGCGACCGCGTCGCCGCCACCGCCGCCCTGCTCGCGGCCAACGGCGTCCGGGTGGAGATCGAGGGTGACGACATGCTGGTGCACGGCACCGGCCACCCCCCCGCCGGCGGCGGCACCGTCGTGACCCATATGGACCACCGCATCGCCATGAGCGCGCTGGTCCTCGGCCTGGCGGCCGGGGCGCCGGTCACGGTGGACGATGCCAGCTTCATCGACACCTCCTTCCCCGGCTTCGCCGACCTCATCAACCGGGCCGCCGGAACGGATGCCCTGCGGCGGCTGAACACGGCGGCATGAGCGCGACCGTCATCGCCGTGGACGGGCCGGCGGCGGCCGGCAAGGGCACCCTGGCCCGGCGCCTCGCCGCCGCGCTCGGCCTGCCCTATCTCGACACCGGCCTGCTCTACCGCGCCACCGGGCGCCGCGTGCTGGAGGCCGGGCGCGACCCGCGCGACGCCGCCGCCGCCGAGGCCGCGGCGCGCGGCCTCACCCCGGCCGACCTCAACCGTGCCGATCTGCGCGGCCCGGAGGCGGACCGGGCCGCCAGCGCCGTCGCCGCCCTGCCCGCCGTGCGCGCCGCCCTGCTCGACTGGCAGCGCGACTTCGGCCGGACCCATGGCGCGGTGATGGACGGGCGCGACATCGGCACCGTCGTCTTCCCCGAGGCGCCGCTGAAGCTCTTCGTCACCGCGAGTGCCGAGCAGAGGGCGCGGCGCCGCTGGCTGGAATTGCGCGATCGCGGCGTCGCCGCCGACCCGGCGGTGGTGCTGGCGGAGCTGCAGGCGCGCGACGCCCAGGATGCCGGCCGCGCGGTGGCCCCCCTGAAGCCGGCGCGGGACGCGGTCCTGCTGGACACCACGGCGCTGGATGCCGAGGCCGCCTTCGCCGCCGCCCGCACCCTGGTGCGGGAGCGCCTGGGCCTCTAGCCGGCCAAGCGGATCGGGGGTGAGTTCGGATCGCGGGAACGGCCCGCGGGCCACCGCCGCGGTGCCGCCAAGTCCCGAATCCGGCTGGATTTTCCCGGAACGTTACAGTCCTGTCGGATTCGGCTTGACGCCCGGCCTGACTCTGGCCTAGGCGAACGCTGGACTTCGAGGCCGCAGGGCCCCGGAGTGTCCGGCCCGGCGATGCTCCTTCCCTCGTGAAGCGCATCCAGCCCGCCGGGCCGGGAACAGGCGGGCCGACACACCGCCTATCGTCACAGGGTCGGTTGGCGCAGGTCCCGAGGGATGCGCCCGGCCAAGTCGTTCCCGTTCCGCGGGGGCGCAGGAATCGGCCCGGGGATCCTCTCCCGGGCGATGTTAGGAACACTCCGCTTCATGGCAAATGCCAACAGCCTGTCCACGACCTCCGCCGGCACCGAGGATTTCGCCGCGCTGCTCGATGCGACGCTCGGCGCTGACACCGGCTTCGCCGGCTCCGTCGTCACCGGCAAGGTGATCCGGGTCGACGATGACTTCGCGGTCGTGGATGTCGGGCTGAAGAGCGAGGGGCGCGTGCCCCTCAAGGAATTCGCGCCCCAGGGCCAGAAGGCCGAGGTGCAGCCCGGCGACGTGATCGAGCTCTTCGTCGAGCGCTACGAGGACCGTGACGGCTCGATCGTCCTGTCCCGCGAGAAGGCCCGCCGCGAGGAGGCCTGGACCAATCTGGAGAAGGCCTTCAACGCGCAGCAGCGCGTCAACGGCGTGATCTTCGGCCGCGTCAAGGGTGGCTTCACCGTCGACCTCGGCGGCGCCGTGGCCTTCCTGCCCGGCTCCCAGGTCGATATCCGCCCGGTGCGCGACGTCGGCCCGCTGATGGGCAGCCCGCAGCCCTTCCAGATCCTGAAGATGGACCGCGCCCGCGGCAACATCGTGGTCTCCCGCCGCGCCGTGCTGGAAGAGACCCGCGCCGAGCAGCGCTCGGAGCTGATCCAGGGCCTGAAGGAGGGCATGATCCTTGACGGCGTGGTCAAGAACATCACCGACTACGGTGCGTTCGTGGACCTCGGCGGCGTGGACGGCCTGCTGCATGTCACCGACATCGCCTGGCGCCGCATCAACCACCCCTCCGAGGCCCTGACCATCGGTCAGCAGGTCCGCGTGCAGGTCATCCGCTTCAACTCCGAGACGCAGCGTATCAGCCTCGGCATGAAGCAGCTGATGTCCGACCCGTGGGAGGGCGTGTCCATCAAGTACCCGGTCGGCGCCCGCTTCTCGGGCCGCGTGACCAACATCACCGACTACGGCGCCTTCGTGGAGCTGGAGCCGGGCGTCGAGGGCCTGGTCCACGTCTCCGAGATGAGCTGGACCAAGAAGAACGTCCATCCGGGCAAGATCGTCGCCACTTCGCAGGAAGTCGACGTGATGATCCTGGACGTGGACGAGCCGAAGCGCCGCATCTCGCTCGGCCTGAAGCAGGCCCAGGGCAATCCCTGGGAGCTGTTCCTGGAGAGCCACGGCCCGGGCTCGATCGTCGAGGGCGAGATCCGCAACATCACCGAGTTCGGTCTGTTCGTGGGTCTGGCGCCCGAGATCGACGGCATGGTCCACATGTCCGACCTGTCCTGGGACGTGGCCGGCGAGCAGGCCATGGCGCAGTACCAGAAGGGCCAGATCGTCAAGGCCAAGGTGCTCGATGTCGATGTGGAGAAGGAGCGCATCTCCCTCGGCATCAAGCAGCTCGAGGCCGATCCGGCCGCCGAGGTGCTGGACCGCGTCCGCAAGGGCGACATCGTCACCTGCGTGGTGACGAAGGTCGAGCAGAACGGCATCGAGGTGAAGGTCGATGACGTGCTGACCGGCTTCATCCGCCGCGCCGAGCTGGCGCGCGACCGTGGCGACCAGCGCCCCGACAAGTTCGCCATCGGCGAGAAGGTCGATGCGAAGGTGACGGCCGTGGATCGCGCCGCCCGCCGCCTGGCCCTGACCATCAAGGGCAAGGAAGTGGAGGAGGAGCGCGAGGCGATGAAGGAGTACGGCACCGCCGACTCCGGGGCCTCCCTGGGCGACATCCTGGGCGCGGCCATCCGCCGCCGCAACCAGATGGCGACCGAGGACTGATCCTCGAACCGCTGTCCCGGCCCCGTGCCGGGACGGGCTTTCGCGGCGCCCCGGGTGGTCCTCCACCCGGGGCGTTCGCGTTTCGGACGTTTCGTGGCTCAACGCCCGCCGCCCTGCCGCGTTCTCACCCTGCCCGCTCCCCGCCCCGCGTTCCCCGACGCGTGAGCGGCTTCACGAGAACCGGAGACCCTGCCCATGACGGCCGATCCGACGCGCGACCCCCTGACCCCGGCGGAGATCGCCGATGCCCAGATCCTGCGGGGTCAGGGCGGCGAGACGCATCAGCTGGCGGAGGGCGAGGTGCCCGTGCTGACCACGCAGCAGGGCATTCCCGTGGCCGACGACCAGAACACCCTGCGGGTCGGCCCGCGCGGCCCGAGCCTGCTGGAGGACTTCCACTTTCGCGAGAAGATCTTCCACTTCGACCATGAGCGGATCCCGGAGCGGGTCGTGCATGCGCGCGGCTTCGGCGCGCATGGCTATTTCGAGCTCTACGACTCCCTCTCGGACCTCACCCGCGCCGACCTGTTCCAGCGCAAGGGCGAGAAGACCCCGGCCTTCGTGCGCTTCTCCACCGTCGCCGGCAACAAGGGCTCGCCGGACGTGGCGCGCGACGTGCGCGGCTTCGCGGTCAAGCTCTACACGAAGGAAGGCAACTGGGACCTCGTCGGCAACAACATCCCGGTCTTCTTCATCCAGGACGCGATCAAGTTCCCCGACCTGATCCACGCCGCCAAGCAGGAGCCGGACCGTGGCTTCCCGCAGGCCCAGACGGCGCATGACAACTTCTGGGACTTCATCTCGCTGAGCCCGGAGGCCGTCAACATGGCGCTCTGGATCATGTCCGACCGCACCATCCCGCGCTCCTTCCGCTTCATGGAAGGCTTCGGCGTGCACACCTTCCGCCTGGTCAATGCCGAGGGCCGCTCCACCTTCGTGAAGTTCCACTGGAAGCCGAAGCTCGGCCTGCAGTCGGTGGTCTGGAACGAGGCGGTGAAGCTGAACGGCGCCGATCCGGACTTCCACCGCCGCGACCTCTGGGACGCCATCCAGATGGGCGATTTCCCGGAATGGGAGCTGGGGCTGCAGCTCTTCGACGAGGCCTTCGCCGACAGCTTCGACTTCGACATCCTCGACTCCACCAAGATCATCCCCGAGGAGCTGGTGCCGGTGCAGCGCGTCGGCCGGCTGGTGCTCGACCGCTGCGTGGACAATTTCTTCGCCGAGACGGAGCAGGTCGCCTTCTGCACCCAGAACATCGTCCCCGGCATCGACTTCACCAACGACCCGCTGTTGCAGGGCCGCAACTTCTCCTATCTCGACACGCAGCTGAAGCGCCTCGGCAGCCCCAACTTCACGCATATCCCGGTCAACGCGCCCAAGACCGCCGTCTGCAATTTCCAGCAGGACGGTCACATGGCCATGCGCAACCCGAAGGGGCGCGCCAATTACGAGCCCAATTCCTGGGGATCGGCCGGCGGCCCGCGCGAATGCCCCGAGCGCGGCTTCCGCTCCTGGCCGGCGCCCGAGAGCGGCGAGAAGCGCCGCGTCCGCGCCGAGCTCTTCGCCGACCACTACAGCCAGGCGCGGCAGTTCTTCCTCAGCCAGACGCCGGTCGAGCAGACGCATATCAAGAACGCCTTCGTCTTCGAGCTGAGCAAGGTGGAGACCCCCGCGATCCGCGCCCGGGTGGTGTCGCACCTGCTGAACGTGGACGAGGGGCTGGCGACGATGGTGGCCGACGGCCTGGGCCTCTCCCCGCTGCCGCCCGCGGCGCCGCCGGCCCGCCCGGTGGTGACGGGGCTGCCGCCCTCCCCGGCGCTCAGCATCCTGAAGAACGGGCCGCAGGACTTCGGCGGCCGCAAGGTCGGCGCCCTGGTGACCGACGGCACCGACGCCGCGGTGCTCAAGGCGCTCAAAGCCGCGCTGGAGGCGGAGGGCGCCCTGCTGGAGCTGGTGGCGCCGAAGGTCGGCGGCGTGACGCTGAGCGATGGCAGCACGGTCCCGGCGAAGCAGAAGGTCAATGGCGGCCCCTCGGTGCTCTATGACGCGGTGGCCGTGCTGCCCTCGGCCGAGGGCGCTGACCTGCTGGCCGGCGAGGCGACGGCGCGGGACTTCGTCACCGACGCCTATGCCCATGCCAAGTTCATCGCCCATACCGAGACGGCGCAGCCGCTGTTCGACAAGGCCGGGCTGACCGATCCGGATGACGGCTTCATCCCGCTGGCCAGCGCGGCGGATGCCAAGGCCTTCGTCGCGGCATGCCGGACGCTGCGCTTCTGGGACCGCGAGGCGAAGGTCCACGCCGTCTGAGACACCGCCGGGAGGAGCCCCCGCCGCTCCTCCCGGCGGCATCCGCCGGCCGCATCCCTCCCCGGGGGCGCGCGCCGCCGCTTGACCCTCCCCCCCTTCCCCCGCCATGGATGCGCGCAGCATGACCGCATCCCTGGAACACGACCTGCTGGTCGACCGCCGCAGGCTCAAGCGCCGGCTGCTGGCCTGGCGGGTCGCCGCCGTGCTGCTGGCCGCCGCCGCCCTCTTCGCCATCCTCGGCCGGGGCATCGGCGATGTCGCCGGCGGGCACCTGGTGCGGCTCGCGGTCGAGGGCACCATCACCGACGACCGCAAGGTGATCGAGGCGATCGACGAGGCGGCCAGGAACCCCGCCGTGCGGGGCATGATCCTGGCCATCGACAGTCCGGGCGGCACCGTGGCCGGGGGCGAGGGGCTGCACCACGCGCTGGCGCGCTTCCGCGCCGCCGGCAAGCCACTCACGGCGGTGATGGGCGGCACGGCGGCCTCGGCCGGCTACATGATCGCCCTGCCGGCGGAGCGCGTCTTCGCCCGGGAATCGACCCTGACCGGCTCGATCGGCGTCATCCTGCAATCCTTCGAGGCCAGCGAACTCATGGAGATGCTCGGCATCCGCGCCGAGATGCTGACCTCCGGCGCGCTGAAGGGTCAGCCCAATCCCTTCCGCCCGATGACACCCGAGGCACGGCAGGCGCTGCAGGCGGTGATCGCCGACATGCATGCCCAGTTCGTCGGCCTGGTCGCCACCGGCCGCGGGCTGCCACGGGAGCAGGTCGCCGCGCTGGCCGATGGCCGCGTCTATACCGGACGGCAGGCGCTGGAACTGAAGCTGGTCGATGCCATCGGCGGCGAGGCCGAGGCGCGCGCCTGGCTGGCCGAGGCGCATGGCATCCCCGCCGGGACCGCGCTGCGCGAGATGGACCCGCGCGGCACCGCCGAGCGGATGCTGGGCCTCTCCCTGCGCGCCGCGATGAAAGCCCTGGTTTCAGAATGGCTTGCGATTGACGGAGCCCGGGCCGTTTGGCAGCTTCCCCGGTGATCGGCCCTGACGCAGGGCGACAGCAGGAGACAGCGGCGCCATGACCAAGTCCGAGTTGATCGCCCAGCTCGCCGCGGCGAATCCGCACCTGCGCCAGCCCGATGTCGAGCTGATCGTCGGCACCATCTTCGACGAGATCACCAACGCCCTGGCGCGCGGCGACCGTGTCGAGCTGCGCGGCTTCGGCGCCTTCACCGCCAAGCGCCGCGATCCGCGCACCGGGCGCAACCCGCGCACCGGCGAGGCGGTTGAGGTGGAAGGCAAGTCCGTTCCCTATTTCAAGCCCGGCAAGGAACTGCGCGAGCGCGTCAATGGCGGGCCCCTGCAGGACCCGAAGCGAGGCCCGCGCAGCCCAGCGAGTGCATCATGAGACTGATCGGCTCCCTCCTCACCCTTCTCCTGCTGCTGGTGCTGGTGCTCTTCGCCATCTCCAACACAGAGCCGGTGTCGCTGCGCTTCTGGCCCTTCGACCTGGTCTGGCAGGTGCCGCTCGCCGGCGCCGTGCTCGGCGCGGCGGCGCTCGCCTTCCTGCTGGGCGCGCTGCTCGCCTGGGGCGCCTCGCTGGCCTACAGGCGCCGGGCGCGGCGGATGCAGCGCGCGGCGCAGTTGCTGGAGGCGGAGCTGGCCGAGATGCGCGCGCGCTACGAGCCGCCGCCGCCCGAGGCCGCGCTGGTGCCGCCCCGCCCCGGCGCGCCGCCCCGCGCCGCCCTCCTGGCCCGCTGAGATGCTGCCGAGGCCGAACGGCGCCGGGATCATCGCCGCCCTCGACACCGCCGAGGCCGACCGCGCCGAGGCCTGGGCGCGCGCCGTCGCGCCGCATGTCGGGCTGGTGAAGGTCGGGCTGGAGCTGTTCTGCGCCGCCGGGCCCGCGGTGGTGCGCCGCCTCGCCGCGCACCGGCCGGTGTTCCTCGACCTGAAGTTCCACGACATCCCGAACACCGCGGCCGGCGCCGTGCGCTCGGTCTGTGCCGGCGGCGCCCCGCCCGCCATGCTGACGCTGCACGGCGGCGGCGGCGCGGCGATGATCGAGGCCGCCCGGCGCGCCGCCGAGGAAGCCGCCGGCCCGGCCCGGCCTGCCATCCTGGCCGTGACGGTGCTGACCAGCTTCACCGCCGCCGCCCTGGCCGAGACCGGTGTCTCCGGCGGCCCGACGCAGCAGGTGCTGCGCCTCGCCCGGCTGGCGCTGGAGGCCGGCGCGGACGGGCTGGTCTGCAGCCCGCAGGAGGTCGGCCGGCTGCGCGATGCCTTCGGCGCCGCGCCCCTGCTGGTGGTGCCGGGCATCCGCCCCGCCGGCAGCGCCGTCGGCGACCAGGCGCGCGTGGCGACGCCGGAGGAGGCGGTCGCCGCCGGGGCGGACTGGCTGGTGGTCGGCCGGCCGATCACCGGCGCGGCCGAGCCCGGCGCCGCGGCCGCCGCCATCGCGGCCAGCCTGCCCCGCTGAGATGGCCGCGCGGATCAAGATCTGCGGGCTGAACGACGCCGAGGGCTATGACGCCACGCTGCGGGCCGGCGCCGACTGGGCCGGCTTCGTTTTCTATCCGGCCTCGCCGCGCGCCGTGACCCCTTCCCGGGCGGCGGCGCTGATCGCGCGTGGCGGGGCGGCGGCGCCCGTGCCGGTCGGCCTGGTCGTCGATGCGGCCGACGACGAGATCGCCGCCATCCTGGCCGAGGCGCCGCTGGGCCTGTTGCAGCTCCACGGGTCCGAGACCCCGGAGCGTTGCGCCGCGATCCGCGCCCGTTTCGGCCTTCCGGTGATGAAGGCGCTGGGCGTCTCCGGCGCGGCGGATCTGCGGCGGCTGGAGGATTACGCCCCGGCGGTGGACCGCTTCCTGCTCGACGCCAAGCCGCCGGCGGGGGCCAACCTGCCCGGCGGCAATGCCGTCAGCTTCGACTGGCGCCTGCTGTCCGGCCGGCCGATCCCGCGCCCCTGGATGCTGGCCGGCGGCCTCGACCCCGCCAATGTCGCCACCGCGCTGCGGATCAGCGGGGCGCCGGCCGTGGATGTCTCCTCCGGCGTGGAGCGCGCCCGGGGCGTCAAGGACGCGGCGCGGATCGCCGCCTTCGCGGCCGCTGTCCGCCAGGCCGCGGTCCCCCTACCCCCCAGGCCCGTCACGGGCTAACACTGTTCCTCAGCCCGGAGGAACCCGTGAACCAGCCTCTGCCCAATTCGCTTCGCCAGGGCCCCGATGGCCGGGGCCGCTTCGGTCAGTTCGGTGGCCGCTATGTCGCCGAGACCCTGATGCCGGTCATCCAGGAGGTCGAGCAGGCCTATCTCGCCGCGCGCCAGGACCCGGCCTTCATGGCGGAGTGGCGGCGGCTGCTGAAGGATTACGTCGGCCGCCCGAGCCCGCTCTGGTTCTGTGAGCGGCTGACGCAGCACGCGCGGGCCGAGGCCGGCGCCGGTTCCGGCAAGGGCGCGAAGATCTATTTCAAGCGCGAGGAGCTGAACCACACCGGCGCGCACAAGATCAACGCCGTGCTGGGCCAGATCCTGCTGGCCAAACGCATGGGCAAGCCGCGCATCATCGCCGAGACGGGCGCGGGGCAGCACGGCGTCGCCACCGCCACGGCCTGCGCCCTCTTCGGCCTGAAATGCGTCGTCTACATGGGCGCCACCGATGTCGAGCGGCAGCAGCCCAATGTCTTCCGCATGAAGCTGCTGGGCGCCGAGGTGATCCCCGTCACCTCCGGCGCCGGCACGCTGAAGGATGCGATGAACGAGGCGATGCGCGACTGGGTCGCCAATGTCGCCGACACCTACTACTGCATCGGCACCGTGGCCGGCCCCGCCCCCTTCCCGCAGATGGTGCGCGACTTCCAGTGCGTGATCGGCGAGGAGGCGCGGAGCCAGATCCTGGCCGCCGAGGGCCGCCTGCCGGACGCGCTGGTCTGCGCCGTCGGCGGCGGCTCCTCCGCCATGGGCCTGTTCCATCCCTTCCTGGACGATCCGGACGTCGCCATCTGGGGCGTCGAGGCGGCCGGGCACGGCATGGAGACGGAACAGCACGCGGCCTCGCTCAACAAGGGCCGGCCCGGCGTGCTGCACGGCAACCGCACCTATCTGCTGCAGGACCCGCACGGCCAGATCATCGAGGCGCATTCCATCTCGGCCGGGCTCGACTATCCCGGCATCGGGCCGGAGCACGCCTGGCTGCACGAGATCGGCCGCGTCACCTATGTCGGCATCAACGACCAGGAGGCGCTCGATGCCTTCCTGCTCTGCTCGCGGCTGGAAGGCATCATCCCGGCGCTGGAATCGGCGCATGGCCTGGCGCAGGTGATGAAGCTGGCGCCGGAGATGCCGGAGGAGAGCATCATCCTGCTCAACCTGTCCGGCCGGGGCGACAAGGACATCTTCACCGTGGCCAAGCATCTGGGAGAGACGCTGTGAGCCGCATCGCCGCCCGTTTCGCGCAGCTCCGGGCCGAGGGCCGCGGCGCGCTGATGCCCTTCCTGGAGGCCTACGACCCCGATCCGGCGACCAGCATGGCGCTGCTGCGCGGCCTGCCCGGGGCCGGGGCCGACCTGATCGAGGTCGGCGTGCCCTTCACCGACCCCATGGCGGATGGCCCGACCGTGCAGCGGGCGGGGCAGCGCGCGCTGAAGGCGGGCGGAACGCTGGCCGGCGCGCTGGCCATGGTGCGCGATTTCCGCCGCGAGGACGACGAGACGCCCATCGTGCTGATGGGCTATCTCAACCCGATCCTCGCCTATGACACGGAGCGCTTCTGCCGCGATGCCGCCGCCTCCGGCGTCGACGGGCTGATCGTCGTCGACCTGCCGCCGGAGGAGGCGGAGGAGCTGGCCGATCCGGCGCGGCAGCAGGGGCTCGACCTGATCCGGCTGATCGCGCCGACGACCGACGAGACACGGCTGCCCAAGGTGCTCGCCGGCACCAGCGGCTTCATCTACTACGTCGCCATCGCCGGCATCACCGGCACGCGCAGCGCCACGCGCGACGCGCTGGCCGAGGCCATCCCGCGCGTCCGCCGCTTCACCGAGCTGCCGATCGCCATCGGCTTCGGCGTGCGCACGCCGCAGCAGGCGGCGGAGGCGGTGCAGGTCGCCGACGGAGCGGTGGTCGCCTCGGCGCTGATCGACACCCTGGCCGCCAGCCTGGACGAGAAGGGCCGCGCCCGCCCCGACACGGTCCGCAAGGTGCTCGACCAGGTGCGCGACCTGGCCGAGGCGGTGCGCGGGGCGCGCGTCCCGGCCTGAGAAGGCGCTGGGGGCGGCAACCCCGCCCTGGGCCTGGCGTTTCGCCGCGGCAGGCCTGTCACGGAAGGAAGGGGCGATGAGCCGCTGGCGCTGGATGCTGCGGAGGCTGACGCGCCGCCTGTGGTTCCGCGCCGCCCTCTTCTCCGTCCTGGCCGTGGCGACGGCCCTGGTCTCGGCGGTCGCGGCACCCTTCATCCCCTATGAGTTCACCGCCCAGATCGGCGCCTCGGCGGTGGACAACATCCTCAGCATCCTGGCCTCCAGCATGCTGGCGGTGACGACCTTCTCGCTCACCACCATGGTCTCGGCCTTCTCCGCCGCCAGCAACGCCGCCACGCCGCGCGCCAGCCTGCTGCTGATCGAGGACCAGCAGGCGCAGAACGCCATCTCCACCTTCCTGGGCTGCTTCCTCTTCAGCATCGTCGGCATCATCGCCCTCAGCACCGGCTTCTATGGCGAGAGCGGGCGGGTGGTCCTCTTCATCGTCACCATCGGCGTCATCCTCTGGATCGTCGTTACCCTGCTGCGCTGGATCGACCATCTGTCGCGCTTCGGCCGCCTGGGCGAGACGGTCTCGCGGGTGGAGGCCACGGCCGCGGCCTCGCTCGGGGACTGGGCCAAACGGCCCCGCCTGGGCGGCGCGCGGAGCCTGCCGCTTCCCGCCGGGGC
The DNA here is from genome assembly GCF_049340465.1 of Pseudoroseomonas sp. WGS1072. Taxonomy (NCBI): domain Bacteria; kingdom Pseudomonadati; phylum Pseudomonadota; class Alphaproteobacteria; order Acetobacterales; family Acetobacteraceae; genus Pseudoroseomonas; species Pseudoroseomonas sp. WGS1072. Next base: position 1,417,361 of record NZ_JBMPSU010000001.1, read on the forward strand.
GGTGCCGGTCATGGCGGCGGATTTCGGCTATCTGCAGCATATCGATGTCCAGGCCCTGTCCCGCCTGGCCGAGGAGATGGAGCAGGACATCCATCTGGCGGTGCTGCCCGGCGCCGCCCTGGACCCCTACCGGCCGCTGCTGCACCTGCCGCGTGCCGCCTCGCCGGAGTCGGAGGAGCGGCTGCGCCAGGCCTTCACCCTGGGCGACCAGCGCGGCTTCGAGCAGGACCCGCGCTACGGCATGATCGTGCTGACCGAGATCGCCTGCCGCGCCCTCTCCGCCGCCACCAACGACACCGGAACGGCGATCGGCGTGCTGGCGGCGCTGGGGCGACTGCTCGGGCGCTGGGCCGAGACCAAGGCGGAGGACGAGGAGGCCGCGTTTCCGCGTCTGCGCGTGCCCGATATCGCGCCGGATGTCTTCTTCAACGATGTCTTCCGCCCCATCGCGCGGGATGGCGCCGGCGAGGTGGAGGTGGGCATCCGGCTGCAGAAGACGCTGGCCATGCTGGCGCGCTGCGGCCAGGGGCGGCTGGCCGCGCCGGCCCGGCGGCTGTCGGCGGAAGCGCTCGAACGGGCGGAGGCGGCGGGGCTGCTGCCGGCCGAGATGGAGATCCTGCGCCGCGCCGCCGGGGCGCTGGCCGCCGAGGCGCTGGCCGCCGGGCCGGAACGCCCCCTGCCCGCCTGAGGAGGGCTTCAGTCCTCCAGCACCGCCCGCCGGATGGCGGCGACCTGATGCTCCCAGGAATAGTGCTCGCGGGAGGAGAGGAAGGCGGCTTCGGCCAAAGCGGGGTAGGCGTCCATCCTCCCGATCACCGACTCCAGCCGCTCCTCCCAGTCCATCGCCCGCACCAGATACCCGTTCTCGCCGTCGCGGATGGCCTGGCGGAAGGCGTGACAGGGCGAGGCCAGGGTGAGGGTGCCGACGATACCGGCCTCGAAGAACTTCAGCTCCGACTTGCAGTGCGTGAAGACATTCTCCTGCAGGGGCACGAGGTTGATCTCGCTCTCGCCGATCGCCCGCTGCAGGTTGCAGAAATCCTGCATCGGCAGGCGCTCGATGCGGTCCGGATAGGGCTCCAGCACCGCCGGCACCTGCAGGTAGCCGGCCAGGCGCAGCACCAGATGCGGATGGCGCCGCAGCAGCGCGGCCAGGCTGCCGGCGACGATCTCGAAATCCCGCGCATGCGAGGGCGAGCCGCTGAAATAGCCGAGGTGCAGCCGCCCGTCCCGCGCGAAGCTGCTCGCCCGCTTCGCCGCCATGACGCGTCCGGAGACCGCCATCTGCTCGCGGTTCAGGAAGTTCGGCACCACGCGCGCATCGGCCACCGGCCCGAGCTCGCGCAGGCGCGCGGCCAGGAAGTCGTTGGTGGTGATGGCGCGCTGGCACAGGTGCAGCACCGCCGCCAGGCGCCCCACATAGCCGAACCAGTACATCCAGTTGGCCTCGGTCAGTTCCTGGTCGAGGCTGTTCATCAGCAGGTGCACGTGGTCGATGCTGAAGACCAGATCGTCCACGTCATAGATCACGCGCCGCCCGAGCTGCCGCGCGCGGGTGATCATCCGGTTCAGCCGCTCCGAATAGCGCGCCCGGGCGATGACCAGCACATCCGCCGCCTCGGCCATGCGGTCGAGCACCGCCGCCTCATCGGCCTGGAAGAACCAGGAGGCCGTGGCCTCCGGCATCCGGGCGTTGATCACCTGCGCCATGTTGTAGCAGCGGTAGCGGAAGGTGCTGCCATCCGGATGGTCGTAGTAGTAGGCGATGCGGATCCGCCCCGGCCGGCAGAGCTGCGCCAGCCGCGCATCCGCCCCGAGCGCCCAGGGATCGGCATAGTCCAGCCGCGGCACGCCATGCAGGAACATCAGCCGCCATCCAGCGCGCGCAGGACCGGCTCCATGGCCATGCGCCAGTCGCGGTTCACGCGCAGCGTGGCGTAGCCGCGCCGGCGCGCCGCGCCGTCCTCGGCCAGCGCCGCCGCCTCGCCGATCGCCCGAGCCAGGCTGTCCACATCCGGCTCGACGCAGAGGATGTTGCCGCCATAGGCCGCGAGCGACTGCTTCACGCCATAGCGGTTGGTCACCACCACTGCGCCGCTGGCGGCGAGATCGAGCGGCGGGTAGCTCGGATGCGGCGTGTACATCAGGCTCAGCGCGGCATCCATCCGCCGCACCAGGGCCGCGTATTCGTCCCAGCCCAGCCCGTCGATCATGCGGACCTCGGCGCCGGCCGGCAGCGCCAGCGGCGTGCCGGTGCCGACGCCGTGGAACAGCCAGCGCGCCGGATCGATCCGGCCCTCCTCCAGCGCCCGCGTCAGCGCCTCCACGCCACGCTGGTAGAGGTTCCGCGGATGCCCCGGCCGGGCATAGAAGAAGAAGTTCAGCCTGTCCTCCGCCGGGCGCGGCTCGTAGCGATAGCTCGCCTCGGGGAAGGCCGGCTCGAAGACCAGGGCCTGCCCGGCCATCCCGGCCAGCCCGGTCTCCACCAGGTGCCGCCGCAGCAGCTCGGTGTTGATCACCACGCGCCCGGCGCCCCGCGCCAGGGTCTCGGCGCAGAGCAGATGCTGGTCGCCATGCGGATAGAACATCCGCTCATCCTCCTGCAGCAGGTAGAGGATGCGCTCCCGGGCGACGCTGGCGGCGGTGGCGTGGGTGGTCCACCAGGAGGTGGTGAGCAGCAGGTCCGCCGGCCGCAGCTCCAGATGCCGCGGGCCCTCCGGCGGCAGGTGGAGGAACTCGATCTCCAGCGTGTCCGGAAGCGCCAGCATCCGCAGAAGGCGGCGCACCCCGCCGACCTCCGCCGCCTCCAGGCGGGTGACGACGCGCAGGCCCTGCGACCGGCGCTCGGCCAGCAGGGCCCCCAGGATCAGTGCCGTGCCGACACCGCCGAACAGGCTGCCGGCGCTGACGCTGTCGGTCACCAGGGTGACGCGGCCGGGGCCGTCGCGGTCCGGCGTGGTGAAGACCGGGAGCGGCAGCAGGTCGCGCCGGGCCTGCCGCGATGCCTGCCGCCGGACCGCCTCGCGCCCTTCGCTCGCACCCCGGCGGAGGTAGTGCAGGAGCGGGTTCTGTCCCGCCGCCGCGACGTCCGGGTAGCGCTCCAGATAGGCGAGGGTGCCGAACTCGGGGCCGGGATCGCGCCCGTCGGCCACGCCGTGGCGGAGATAGTGCCGGGCCGGATCGCCGCCACTCATGGCCACGTCGGGATAGGTGTCGCGGTACCAGGGCGTGTCGAACAGCGGCGAGGCGCGCAGGCGGCGGGCATCGAGCCAGAGCCGCAACCGCCCCGGCAGCCCGTCATAACGGCCACCGCCCTCCTTCCGCAGGTGCCGGAACAGGGCCGACAGCCGATGGACCCACTGGCCTGGCCGCGGCGCGGCGTGCTCGTTCGGAGATGAAGGCAGGGGAGAGTTCCGCTTCGGCGGGTTATTCATTCCGGTCCTGTAGCCCTGGTGTTGGCCCGCTTACAACACGCCGCCGCGCCCCGGCGGGGTCAGGCGTCGAGCCGGATGCCGAGTTCGCGGATCAGCGGCCGCCAGATCGCGCTCTCGGCCGCGACGAACTCGTTCAGCTGGCGCGGGGACCAGGGCGCGCTCTCGATGCCGAGGCCGCGCATCCGCTCCTGCATCCCCGCCTCGGCGACGGCGGCGCGCAGCTCGGCGTTCAGCCGGGCGATGACCGGGCCGGGCGTGGCGCCGGGCGCATGCATCGCCTGCCAGCCGAAGGCCACGGCATCCGGGATGCCAAGCTCCCGCGCCGTCGGCACCTGGGGCGCTTGGGCCGAGCGCGCCTCGGAGAGCACGACGAGGCCGTGCGCCTTGCCCTCGCGCAGGAAGGGGATTCCCGTCGCGCAGTCGATCAGCACGCTGTCCACCACACCGGCCAGCAGGTCCTGCATCGCCGCCGGCCCGCCGCGATAGGGGATGTGCGTCGCGTCGAAGCCGGCGCGGCGCTTCAGCATCTCCATCGCCAGGTGGTGCGGCGAGGCCACGGCGGGCGTGCCGTAGTTCGGCGCCTGCCGCCGCGCGGCGGCGATGTAGTCGGCCAGGCTCCGCCACGGGCTGTCCGGCCGCACCACCAGGAAGAGGGGGAAGCGGCCGATGAAGCCGACGCCGGTGAGATCGTGGTCGGGGTCATAGGGCAGGCGGCTGTAGAGCGCGGGATTGTAGACCAGGTTGCCGTTGTCGGCGTGCAGCAGGGTGTAGCCGTCCGGGGCGCTGCGGGCGACGGTCTCGCTGGCCAGCACGGCGCCGCCGCCGGGGCGGTTGTCGACCACCATGGTCTGCCCCAGGCGCGGGCCGATGAAGCCCGCGACCAGCCGGGCGAAGGTGTCGCTGGGGCCGCCCGCCGGATAGCCCACCACCCAGCGCAGCGGCCGCTCCGGCCAGTCCGCCGGCTGCGCCCGCGCGCCACCCGCCACCGCCGGGACCATGCCCATGGAAACACCCAGGAACCCGCGCCGCCTCACCCTCATCGCCGTCCTCTTCGTCCCGTCCCCGCCGGTGTGCGCCGCATCATGCGGCCTCCTCCCTCATCGCGCCAGCAGCGCCACCCAGAGGGGCAGCGAGACCATGGCCAGGATGTGCTGGGTGGTGATCATGGCCGCCATCAGCGGCGCGTCGCCGCCCATGGCCCGGGCCTGGACATAGGCGGTGGTGGCGGTGGGCTGGGCCATGAACAGGATGGCGATGGCCGCGACCGCCGGCTCCAGCCCGGCCATCCAGGCCAGCAGGCTGGCGATGGCCGGCATCACCAGCAGCTTCAGCACCGCCGTCGGCACCTGGATGCGCGGCCGGTCGGCCAGCGCCCCGGGCGCCAGCGCCGCGCCGACGCAGAGAAGACCCACGGCGAGCGAACCCTGGGCCAGCCCGCGCAGCAGCCCGTTCAGCCCGGGCGGCGGACCGCCCAGCAGGGCCAGCACCATGCCGGCGGCGCAGGCGAGCAGCAGCGGGTTGGTGGCGATCTGCCGCGCCACCCGCAGCGGTGAAGGCCGCCGCTCGCCGCCGAGCGCGAAGACGATGGTGATGATGACCTGCACGCAAGGCACGATCAGCCCGGTGGCGATGCCGCCGAAGGCGATGCCGGCCGGACCGTGCACCGCCCCGGCCACGGCGAAGGCCAGCAGGTTGTTGTAACGGATGCCGCCCTGCAGCACCGAGGTCGTGGCCGGATGCGCCAGGCCCAGCGCCCGCGCCAGCAGCAGGGAGAGCAGCGTGCCGGCCAGCAGGCTGCCCCAGATGGTGAAGGCCAGGCCACCGAGCGGCAGGGCGGCGAGATCCACGGCGCCGATCGAGGAGACCAGCAGCGCCGGCAACAGCACCAGGAAGACCAGCCGCTCCATGCCCGCCCAGAGCGCCGCCTCCGGCAGCAGGCGCCGGCGCAGCAGCGCGCCCAGCGCGATCATGCCGAAGGTGGCGACGAAGGCGTCGAGCCAGGGGCCCATGGCGGCGGCCGGTCTCCCTCGGGCAACCCCCCTCAGGCGGCGCCGACCAGCGCCTTCAGGTCGGATTGCGGGCGGGCGCCGAAATGGCCGATGCACTCGGCGGCGGCGAGCGAGCCCCAGCGGCCGCATTCCGGCAGCGCGTGGCCGCGGGTCAGGGCGGCGAGGAAGCCGGCCGCGTAGGCATCGCCGGCGCCGGTGGTGTCCACCACCCGGGCCGGTGCCGCGGGGATGTGGTGCGTCTCGTCGCCGGCGAGGATGACGCTGCCCCGCTCGCTGCGGGTCAGGGCGGCGAGCTTCACGTCGCGCCGCGCCGCCTCCATCGCCGCCTCGAAGCTGTCGGCCTCGTAGAGCGACATCACCTCGTCCTCATTGGCGAAGAGGATGTCGGTGTGGCGGGCGACGAAGGCGCGGAAGGCCTCGCGGTGGCGGCCGACGCAGAAGGGGTCGGACAGGCTGATCGCCACCTGCCGCCCGGCCTGGCGCGCCAGGGCGGCGGCGCGGCGGAAGGCGGCCTGCGCCGCCGGCGGGTCGAAGAGATAGCCCTCGAGGTAGGTGACGGCGGCGGAGGCGACCATGGCCTCGTCCACGTCCGCCTCGCCGAAGGCGACGCAGGCGCCGAGATAGGTGTTCATCGTCCGCTGCCCGTCGGGCGTGACCAGGATCAGGCAGCGCGCCGTGGGGTCACCGCCAGCCAGGGGCGCGGTGGGGAAGGTGACGCCGGCGGCGCGGATGTCATGCGCGAAGACCTCGCCCAGCGCGTCCTCCGCCACCTTGCCCAGGAAGCCGACACGGGCGCCGAGCGCCGCCGCCACGGCGCAGGTGTTGCCGGCCGAGCCGCCGCTGCTCTCCACTCCCGGCCCCATGGCGGCGTAGATCGCCTCGGCACGGGCGGTGTCGATCAGCGCCATCGAGCCCTTCCGCATTCCCTGATCCGTCAGGAAGCCGTCCTCCGCCCGCGCCAGCACGTCGAGGATGGCATTGCCGATGCCGAGGATGTCGAAGGTCGCCGCTGTCATGGATCGCAAGGCCCCGCTGATGTCCGCCGCCCGCGATAGCAGCCGGGGCGGCGGGCGGATAGGGCGGGCCCGCCGCGCCATGGGCTCCGTGGGGCCGGAGGACGGGGCGGCGGTAAAACCCCGCGCGGGGTCCGGCTTTCTCGCCCGACCCCCGTTGTCCGCCGGGGCGGGTGCGTGATAGCCCGTCATGGCCCGCCCCTGCCCCGCGCGCGGGGCGGGCCGACCGCCGATTGTCCTTTTCCGTGTCGCCAATGCCCGAGACACCGTCGCAGGGGGACCTGATGTCCATCTTCCGCCGCCGCGAAGAGCCCAACCCGTCCGCGCCCGGAGCCGGCGGCGCGCCGGATTCCGATGCCGTGCCGACCACCCTGCCGGTGGCGCGCGATCCCGATCTGGCCGTTCCGCCCTTCCGGCCCGCGACCAGCCCGATCAGCAGCCAGGAGCCTTCCATGACCATGCCGCCGAAGCCCAGCCATGCTCCCGTCGGCGTGCCGCCGCGGCCGCCGGTGAGCGCCGGCGGGGCGCCCGTCGCCAATGGCCTGACCACCCGGCCCGCCGCGGCGCCCGTCCCGGCGCCGGCCGCGGTGCCGGACCGGCGCACCATGGTGGTCGGCCGCGGCATCAGCCTGCAGGGCACGGTGACCGATGCCGAGCGCCTCGTGGTCGAGGGCATGGTGGAGAGCCAGATGCTGCACGCGGCCGAGCTCAACATCAGCCAGACCGGCGTCTTCAAGGGCGAGGTCGAGGTGGAGGATGCCGAGATCGCCGGCACCTTCGACGGCACGCTGACGGCGCGCGGCAATCTGGTGATCCGCGCCAGCGGCCGGGTGCTGGGCGTGGCGCGCTGCCGCCGCCTGCAGGTCGAGGAAGGCGGCCAGCTCTCCGGCCGGATGGAGATGCTGGGCGAGAACCCGGCGCCGTCCTACACGGCGCAGCCGATGGCCACGAGCCACGGCGAGGCCTGAGTCGGCTCGCGCGGCGGCACCATGGCGGCGCCCGGCCTTCCCCCGCCATGATCCTGCGTCGCGTGGTTCCGCTGCTGCTGCTCGGCGCCTGCGCCGCGCAGCCCGCCTCCCCCGACCGGCAGGCCGTGCTGCGGGAGGTGCTGGAAAGCTACCGCGCCAATCTGGCCGGCATGCAGCCCACGGCGGCGCCCGCCCTGCCCCGCCTCGCCACGGCGCCGGACCGCGCCTCCGCCCTGCTGGGCCAGTCGCCGGAGGCGTTGCGCCGCTGGCTGGGTGAGCCCCGACTGCGGCGCGAGGAGGGGGTGGCGCAGATCTGGCTCTATCAGAGCAGCTTCTGCCACCTCGATGTGGTGCTGGACCGTGAGGAGGCGCCGGGCTCGCCGCTGCGGGTCAGCTACGCCAATGCCCGGGCCTCAGGCACCGAGCGGCGCACCGAGGCGGCCTGCCTGCAGGCGCTCCGCCAGGACGCCACGCCCGCCTCCTGAACGAGCGGGGGCCCAGTCGGACGGCCGGCCAGACGGCGCGTCAGGCGATATGCTTGTCCAGCTCGGCCTTGAGCGGGCAGGTGCCCTCGGCGCCGCGCCAGGCCAGATAGGAGCCGGCCCCCAGCGCCAGGATGTTCAGCATGACGTTGGGCCGCGGCTTGGCGGCGGCCGCGGCCATGATCAGGCCGCCCAGGACGTAGAGCGTGCGCTCGGCCGTGCTCAGCACCCCGGGCTCCGGCCGCTCGGCGACGGGATAGTCGCGTCCGGTGAGGTCATTCTGCTCCATGATCCGCAAATCCCTTGCTGTGCGTTTCCTCAACGACCGGCCCCGCCGGTGGTTCCAGCTCACGGTTCCAGCTCACGGTTCCAGCTCACGGTTCCAGCCTGGGGGCGCCGGGGCGCGGCCGCCATTTGACAGCGCCGCGCCCGGCGCCGCATTCCCTGGCGCCCAGACGTTCATGGAAAGACCCCGCCGATGCGCCCTTCCGGCCGTGCCGCCGACGCCCTCCGCCCCGTCCTCCTGGAGCCTGGCGCGGCGCGCCATGCCGAGGGCTCCTGCCGCATCCGCATGGGGCTGACCGAGGTGCTCTGCACCGCCAGCATCGAGCCGCGCGTGCCGCCCTTCCTGCGCGGCAAGGGCGAGGGCTGGGTGACGGCGGAATACGGCATGCTGCCGCGCGCCACGCACAGCCGGGGCGAGCGGGAGGCGGCGCGCGGCAAGCAGTCCGGCCGCACCCAGGAGATCCAGCGCCTGATCGGCCGCGCGCTCCGCGCCGTGGTGGACCGCAAGGCGATGGGCGAGATGGCGATCATCCTCGACTGCGACGTGCTGACCGCCGATGGCGGCACCCGCTGCGCCGCCATCACCGGCGCCTGGGTGGCGCTGCACCAGGCCTTCGAGCACGCGGTGCTGAAGAACGTCATCGCGCGCAACCCGCTGCGCGATCAGGTGGCGGCGGTCTCGTGCGGGCTGTGGAAGGGCGAGCCGGTGCTCGACCTCGACTATGCCGAGGACAGCGCCGCCCAGGCGGACGCCAACTTCGTGCTGACCGGGGCGGGCGGCATCGTGGAGGTCCAGGCCACCGCCGAGGGCGCGCCCTTCGCCGAGGCGGAGCTCCAGTCGCTCCAGGCGCTGGCCCGCAAGGGCATGGCGGAGCTGTTCGCCGCGCAGCGCCGCGCGGTCGGCAAGGCCTGACGCCATGACCACCCGCCGCCGCCTCGCCGAGCGCCGCATCGTCATGGCCAGCCACAACGCCGGCAAGGTGCGGGAGAACGCCGCCCTGCTGGCCGAACACGGCATCGAGATCGTCAGCGCGAAGGATCTCGGCCTGCCGGTGCCGGAGGAAACCGAGACCAGCTTCCTGGGCAATGCCACGCTGAAGGCGCTGGCCGCGGCGCGCGCCTCGGGCCTGGTCGCGCTGGCCGACGACAGCGGCTTCTCCGTCGCCGCGCTCGAGGGCGCGCCGGGCGTCCACACCGCCGACTGGGCCGAGCGGCCCGACGGCACGCGCGACTACGCCGCCGCCATGGCCAAGGTGGAGAGGCTGGCGCGCCATGCCCCGGACCGCGCCGCCTGGTTCACCTGCGCGCTGGTGCTGGCCTGGCCGGACGGCCACACGGAAGGCTTCGAGGGCCACGCGCCGGGACAGTGGATCTGGCCGCCGCGTGGCGCGAAGGGCTTCGGCTACGACCCGATGTTCGTCCCCGAGGGCCATAGCCAGACCTTCGCCGAGATGGACCCGGCGGAGAAGCACCGCATCAGCCACCGCGCGGCGGCCTTCCGCCTGCTGGCGGAGGGCTGCCTGGGGAAGGCGCCGTAGTTTCGCCGTCTCCGCGCGCCGGGGCCTTGGGGCCCTCGGTGGCCGGAGCCCCCTGGCACGGCCCTTCAGGGCAGCAGCCATGCGCCCCCGTGACCGCCGGGGCGAAGCGTATCATATAGCAGCCCCAAGGACTTCGAACCGCGCCCCCTCAGGCAGGAGCCGTCATCCATGAGCGAGACCGCCGACACCGTCCCCGTCACCGTGCTGACCGGCTATCTGGGAGCCGGCAAGACCACCCTGCTGAACCGCATCCTCAGCGAGAACCACGGCCGCAAGTACGCCGTGGTCATCAACGAGTATGGCGAGCTGGGCGTGGACAACGACCTCGTCATCGACGCCGACGAGGAAGTCTTCGAGATGAACAACGGCTGCATCTGCTGCACCGTGCGCGGCGACCTCGTCCGCATCCTGGGCGGGCTGATGAAGCGGCGCGGCAAGCTGGACGGCATCATCGTCGAGACCACGGGCCTCGCCAACCCCGCCCCCGTGGCGCAGACCTTCTTCATGGACGAGGACGTCAAGCGCGCCACGCGGCTCGACGCCATCGTCACCGTCGCGGACGCCAAGAACCTGCTGGCCCGGCTGGCGGACAGCGCCGAGGCGGAGGAGCAGATCGCCTTCGCCGACCTCATCGTGCTGAACAAGATGGACCTGGTGAGCGAGGAGGAGGCCGCCGAGGTCGAGCGCCGCATCAAGTCGATCAACCCCTATGCCGAGATCCGCCGCGCCACCAAGTCCGACGTGCCGATCGACAGCGTCATCGGCCGCGAGGCCTTCAGCCTCGAGCGCATCCTGCAGCACGCGCCGGACTTCCTGACCTCGGACGAGCACGAGCACAACGACGAGGTGATGAGCGTCTCCTTCGAGACCGACAAGGCGATCGACCCCGAGAAGTTCAACGCCTGGATCGGCCAGCTCCTGCAGGTGAAGGGGCAGGATCTGCTGCGCACCAAGGGCGTGCTGGCCTACCAGGGCGAGGACCGCCGCTTCGCCTTCCAGGCCGTGCACATGATCGCCGATGGCGACTTCATCGGCCCCTGGAAGGAGGGCGAGCCGCGCCACTCCAAGATCGTCTTCATCGGCCGCAACCTGAACCGCCCCCAGCTGCGTCGCGGCTTCGAGGGCTGCGCCGTGGAGGCGGCATGAGCGACGCGGCGCAGGCGGGCCTCGCCGAGGCCGATTTCCTGCTGCGCGAGCGCGGCACCTCCGCCGAGTTCGGCGCCTGGATCGTCGCCGTCGCCTTCGGGCGGGAGGGGAGCAGCGCCGCCTTCGCGCTCGGCGACGGCACGCTGCGCCTGGCCGACGCGGCGGAGGCCGCGGCCGGCTGGCGGCGGATCGAGGCGCATGACGGGGCCTGCCTCGACCTGGTGCCGGACGTGGCCGGCGGCTTCCTCTCGGGCGGCGACGACGGCCGGCTCATCACCGTGGCGGGCGACGGCACGGTCACGGAACTGGCCGATTTCGGCGCCATGAAATGGGTGGAGCATCTCGCCAGCCACCCCTCCGGCCTGCGCGCCGCCTCGGTCGGCAAGCAGGTGCACCTGCTGGACGGGGCGGGGGCGCGGCTCAAGACGCTGGCGCATCCCTCCACCGTCGGCGGCGTCGCCTTCGATGCCAAGGGCAAGCGCATCGCCGCCGGGCACTACAACGGCGCCAGCCTCTGGTTCGTAAACAGCAAGGAGGACAAGCCGCGCGTCCTGCCCTGGAAGGGCAGTCACCAGCGCGTCGCCTTCAGCCCGGACGGCACGCATGTCGTGACGACGATGCAGGAGAACGCCCTGCATGGCTGGCGCCTGACCGACCAGCAGGACATGCGGATGTCCGGCTACCCCTCCAAGATCAAGTCCTTCTCCTTCACCGCCAAGGGCCGCTGGCTGGCGACCGCCGGGGCGGATTGCATCGTGCTCTGGCCCTTCTTCGCCGGCGGGCCGATGGGCAAGCCGCCGCTCGAACTCGCGGGCGGCGACGGCGTGCTCTGCACCCAGGTCGCCTGCCACCCGCAGCACGAGGTGGTGGCGGCGGGCTTCCAGGACGGGCTGGTGCTGATGGCCGAGATCGGCTCGGGCAAGATCGTCCCGGTCGCGGCACCCGGGCGCGGACCGGTCTCGGCGCTCGCCTGGAACGCCACCGGCACGCATCTGGGCTTCGGCACCGAGACCGGCTTCGCCGGGCTGGTCGATCTGTCGAAGCGGTAGGGGGCGCGATCGGGGCGCCGCCCTCAGAGGCCCACCAGCCGCAGCATCTCCCCGAACAGCGCCTCCCGCCGCGCCGCGAAGGCCGTGTCGCGCTCGCGCGTCAGGGCCAGCAGCGCCGCCGTATCGATGCCCCTGGCGGCGAGGCGCTCCGGCGGGGTGAAGCCGATCCAGTCGGCGATGCAGCCGGCGTTCGCCTCGGGGTGGAACTGCAACCCCAGGGCCCGGCGATGGCGGAAGGCCTGGATGGTGCCCTCGGAGCGCGCCATCACCTCGGCCTCGGGTGGCAGGGTGACATGGTCGCCGTGCCAGCGGATCCAGGGGCCGCGCCAGAGCGGCCCGCTGCAGTCCCGCGTCTCCATCCAGCCCTCGTGGAAGGTGCCGCTGGGTGCGACCGTGCCGCCGATGGCGGCGGCGATCATCTGGGCCCCGAAGCACAGGCCGATGACCGGCCGCTCCGCCGCGATCCAGGCCGCCAGCAGCGCGCGCTGCCGGGCGATCCAGTCCTCTGTCTCATAGGCCGCGCGCGGCGAGCCCAGGCTGACGATCAGATCGGCCCCGGGCAGCGGGCCCTCCGCCACCTCCGACCCCGGCCGCACCTCCAGCCGGGCGCCCCGCCGCCGCAGCCAGTCACCGAAATGGCCGATCGGCGCCAGGGGTGAATTCTCCAGGACCAGCACGCGCATCGCTTCACCTCACCCCCGCGGGATACCGGCGAAGCCCGCCCCGCGACAAGGCCCGCCCGGCGTCAGGGACAGGACCCGGAGGGGGTCTAAGCAGGCCGGAGCCTGTCGCCACCAGCCCCACCAGCGCGCTGATCCATGGGCCGCGCCACCTGCCGGACACGCTGCCCCGCCCGGCTCCCTCGACCGTCCCCGCCGTCATCGTCATGGAGATGACCAGCAACCACGCCCTCGCCGTGCCCCTGATGGCGACCTCGCCGCTGGCCTTCCTGGTCTCCGCCAGGTCTGCCGCCGGCCGCTCTATGGCACCATGGCGCTGCGCTTCCGGGACGGCCGGGGGAAGCGGGCCGCGGCCGCCCCGGCGCATCCCTCAGCGCATCGCGGGGCAGCCATTGTGCGCCGCGCGGAAGCGGGCGGACTGCTCGTAGGTCGGCCGCCGGGACCGCATGATGCCGCCCAGCGGGCGATGCGCCTCCAGCCCGTTCCAGGGGCTGAAGGCCATGCCATCGTCGATCTCGCGGCTCAGCGCCGCATCCCAGCCGGGCTGCGGGGACGCGGTGATGCGCGCCACCGCGACATAGGGGCTCTCCTCCTCCGGCCAGGCCACCGAGGCATCCTCCACCGGCATGGTCTCGGGATTGGTCATCAGTTGCACGCGCACCTCCCAGGCGCCGCCATGCGCGCTCAGATGCGCCCGCACCTGGTCGCGCAGGGCATCAGGGTGGCCGGAGGTGGGGACCTTGCTGCCGGCGAGCGCCAGCAGCTCCGGCGCCACCGGCGCGACCGAAAGCTTGGCGACATACGCGCCGTGACGCAGCGGCACCTGCGTCCAGAAGGTCTCTCCCAGGATCGAGGTGCCGGGGTGGCCGCCCAGGCTCTTGAGGAGGGCGCTTTCCCCGCCCACAGCCTCGACCACCTTCTCCGCCCCGCGCAGCACCGCCGAGGCCACCTTCTTGAGGCCCTGCGGCTGATCCGTGGTGCGCGCCAGCAGGCTGAGGCTGCCGGCGAAGGCCTTCGGATCGGCGGCGGCGAAGGCCGGCGCGTTGGCCATGACGAAATCCTGGTTGCGGCCGGATTCGGCGCCCGGCAGGCGGGCGCCCGGCACGTCCAGCACCTTGAGCGCGAGGCCGCGCGGCACGGTGATGCTGTCGTCCAGCAGGTCGCCCGGATTGGTGGAGAAGCGCATCACCACCGCGTAACGCCCGGGCGTGGCGAAGAGGCCCTGCGCCAGCTCGGCCGGCAGGCCCTCCGACACCGTCATCTCCCCCTTGACCAGGCCGTGGCTCTTGGCGTGCACGCCGCGCAGGGCATGGCCTTCATCGGCCAGCGTGGTCTCACCGATGGTTCTGAGCGCCGCCGCCAGACGCGACACGGTCTCGGCCTCGTCCTCGGCGGGTCGCTCCAGGGCGGAATCGTAACGGACAGGGGTCATGCGCGGCTCCACGGGGGCCCCAGGGGAGGGGGCCCCCTGAAGAGCATCCAGGAGGGAACGCCCATGGCCCGTGCGCTGTTGCGGCGCCGGCCGCCTCAGCCGATGCGGATCAGCCGCGCCAGCGCCGCCACATGCTCGGGCGGCGTGGGCGGCACGATGCCGTGGCCCAGGTTGAAGACGAAGGGCCTTCCCCGCATCGCCGCCAGGATCGCGCGCGCCTCCGCCTCCAGCGCCGCCCCGCCGGCGACCAGCGCCTGGGGGTCGAGATTGCCCTGCAGCGTGACCTGCGCGGGCACCTGCGCCGCCGCCCAGCGCGGGTCCATCCCGGTGTCCATCGCCACGGCCTCCGCCCCCACCCGCTGGGCGTATTCCACCAGCAGCGGCCCGGCCAGGCGCGGGAAGCCGATCAGCGGGATGTCCGGCCGCACCTTGCGGATGCCGCGCACGATCGCGGCCGCCGGCTCGATCGACCAGCGGCGGAACTGCGCCGGCGGCAGCAGGCCCGCCCAGCTGTCGAACAGCATCAGCGCCTCCGCACCGGCCTCAGCCTGGGCCAGGAGGTAATCCACGGTTGAATCGACGAGGATACGGATCAATTTTCCGAACAGGAGCGGGTCGCCATAGGCCATCCGCCTGGCCTGGGCGAACTCACCGCCACCCCGCCCTTCCACCATGTAGCAGGCCACGGTGAAGGGGCTTCCGGCGAAGCCGATCAGGGCGGCGCGCGGCGCTTCCTGAGCCAGCCCGGCCCGCACCCGCGCCACCGTCTCCAGGATGGGCGCGATCCGCGCCCGCGCGCCCTCGGGGTCCAGCGCCGCGATCGCCGCCGCGTCGCGCAGCGGCTCGAGCAGCGGGCCTTCCCCTTCGGCATAGCGCAGCCCCTGCCCCATGGCCCAGGGCAGCATCAGGATGTCGCTGAACAGGATCGCCCCGTCCATGCCGTAGCGGCGCAGCGGCTGCAGCGTCACTTCCGCGGCCAGTTCCGGCGTCGTGCACAGGCGGATGAAGTCGCCCGCCTGGGCCCGCAGCTGCCGGTACTCCGGCAGGTAGCGCCCGGCCTGGCGCATCAGCCAGAAGGGCGGAGGCCAGATCGCCTCCCCGGCAAGGGCGCGCAGCAGTGGCTTCGATGCGTGTTCCATGGCGCCCCTTTCTCTGAAAAAGAGTCTTTAAGAAAGATGGGGGGTCTGTAGGGCCTGTGGATAAGGGGGACACAATATCGCCGGTGTCTGTCCACAAGCTTCTCCACAGGCCCGACTCGAGCGGAAACCCAGCTTAAAGGCCGGTTTTCGGGCTTTTCCACAGAGTCCTGCGGACAGATGTGCCCAGTTGCCCCCAACTCCCTGAAAATGCGGATTTCATCCCCGATTCACCCAGGGGCCTTCCGCTGCCGCTCGGTTTTCCCCAATGTCCACAGCAATCCCCGCTATTCTCCCCTGACCGATCCCCCGACAAACCTCCCCGGCAAGACCACAGCCTGAACCACGGAAACGCCCGCCCCGCATGATCAACCTGCATCTCGTCTCCGACAGCACCGGCGAGACCCTGAATTCCATCGCCCGCGCCACCCTGTCGCGCTTCGCCGACCCGCATGTGGTGCATCACCGCTGGTCCCTGGTGCGTTCGCATCTGCAGCTCGAGCAGGTGCTGGAGGGGATCAAGGCCGAGCCCGGGCCGGTGATGTTCACCCTGGTGGACCGCTCGCTGCGGCATGCGCTGGAGGAGGTGTGCCAGCAGCTCCGCATCCCCTGCCTCTCGGTGCTGGACCCGGTGATGGACCTGCTGCAGGCGCAGATCGGCCAGCAGGCGCGGGAGAAGCGCGCCGCGCAATACGTGCTGGACGCCGACTATTTCCGCCGCATCGACGCCATGCATTACGTGCTGGCGCATGATGATGGCCAGGGCGTGGCCGGCATCGCCGAGGCCGATTGCGTGCTGGTGGGCGTCTCCCGCTCCAGCAAGACGCCGACCTGCTTCTACCTCGCCAATCGCGGCATCAAGGCGGCGAATGTGCCGATCGTGCCCGGCGCGCCGCTGCCGGACCAGCTGCTCGACCCGCCCTGCCCGGTGATCGGGCTGACCATCGACACGACGGCGCTGATCGACATCCGCCGGCACCGGCTGAAGCTGATCGGCAGCGGCGGCGTGCGGCAGGACACCAACGACTATGTGGACTTCGAGGCGGTGAAGGCCGAGATCCAGGCGGCGCGCCGGCTCTGCACCACGCATGGCTGGCCGGTCATCGACGTGACGCGCCGCTCCATCGAGGAGACGGCGGCGACCGTGCTGCAGCTCATGGAGGCGTGGCACACCCGCCGCAACCAGGCGCCGCCCCCGAAGCCGGCGGATATCGGCGCGTGATCCGCCTGCTGCTGGCCTCCTCCTCCGCCACCCGCGCGGCGTTGCTGCGCGGGGCCGGTCTGGCCTTCGAGGCGCACCCCGCCCGGGTGGACGAGGCGGCGCTGAAGGAGGCCGCGCGGGCCGAGGGCATCCCGCCGGCGGAGGCCGCGCTCCTGCTGGCCGAGGCCAAGGCCGGGCGCATCGCCCGGCGCGAGCCGGAGGCGCTGGTGCTGGGCGCGGACCAGCTCCTGGTCTGCGGCGACGACTGGTACGACAAGCCGGCGGACATGGCCGCGGCGCGCGCCCAGCTCCTGGCGCTGCGGGGCCGGACCCATGTGCTGCACACGGCGCTGGTGGCCTGGCGGCACGGCCGGCGCGTCTGGCAGCATGTGGCGGCGCCGCGGCTCGCCATGCGCCCCTTCACCGAGGCCTTCCTCGACCGCTACTTGGCGCTGGAGGGCGAGGCGGTGCTGCATTCGGTGGGCGCCTACCGGCTGGAGGGGCCGGGCATCCAACTCTTCGACAGGGTCGAGGGCGAGCACAGCGCCATCCTCGGCCTGCCGCTGCTGCCCCTGCTGGGCTTCCTGCGGCAGCACGGCGCGCTGCCTGAATGAGGCGCCCCGGCGGCCCCTGGACGCCGGCCGGGTGGCCGGGTTAACGGCCGGGCCTGTGGAAGGGGAGGATCTCTGGCTCTGGCTGAGCCGACGGGCATGGCCGCTCTGGCTGGAGCGCGGCATCGACTGGCGCGCGCGTGCCTTCCACGAGAGCCTCACCCTGGACGACCATGCCTGCACGGCCACCTTCCGCCGCCTGCGGGTGGCGGCGCGCCAAGTCTACAGCTTCGCCCTGGCGCGGCGGCATGGCCTGCCACGTGCGGACGAGGCCGTGGAACTCGGCCTCGACTTCCTGCGCCGCACCGCCGCCCATCCGGACGGCGGCTATGCCTGGCGCTTCGCGCTGGATGGCCGCGTCATCGATAGCCGGCGCGACCTCTACGACCACGCCTTCGTGCTGTTGGCGCTGGCAGCCGCCAGCCGCGTGGCGCCGCCGGAGCCGCTCCGGCGCGAGGCGCTGGCGCTGGACGACTTCATCGAGCAGCGGCTGGCGCATGCCTCGGGCGGCTATCTGGAATCCCTCCCTCCCGCCCTGCCCCGGCGGCAGAATCCGCACATGCATCTGCTGGAGGCGCGCCTCGCCGCCGCCGAGGCCTTCGGCGAGGTCCGCTTCCTGCGCGGCGCGGAGGCGCTGCTGAACCTCTTCCTGGCCCGCTTCCTGCCGGATGGCTGCCTGGCGGAGTTCTACGACGACGACCTCCGCCCGCTGGAATCGCCGCACCGCGCGGAGCCGGGGCACCACAGCGAATGGCTCTGGCTGCTCGACTGGCAGGCACGGCTGTCCGGCCGGCCCGCTCCCGCCGGCGCGGTCGCGGCGCTGCGCCGCTTCCTGGCCGCGCATGGCCGCGACCCGGCCACCGGCGCCCTGCGCGACGCGGTCTGGAGCGATGGGCGGGTGATCGCCGGCGGCGCCCGCCTCTGGCCGCAGACCGAGCGGCTGAAATCCGCCGCGCTGGGCGGCGACCCGGCCGAGCAGGCGGAGGCACGGCGCGTGCTCGCCACCTATCTGCGGCCCGACGGGCTCTGGCATGAACGCCGGCTGGCGGAAGGCGGCATGAGTCCGGAGCCCGCCCCGGCCAGCAGCCTCTACCATCTGAGCTGCGGCATCGCCTTCATCGCGCAACCCGACGGCGACGCGCGGCCTTGAGAGCAGAAGCGCAGGCGGGAGCGCGGTGGTCATGAAGGTCATCATCTGCGGCGCCGGGCAGGTCGGCACCACCATCGCCCGGCATCTGGCGATGGAGGGCAATGACGTCACCGTCATCGATGCCTCGGCCGAGGCGGCGCGGCGGGCGGACGAGAGCTATGACGTGCGGGGGATGGTGGGCTTCGCCTCGCATCCCGAGGCGCTGCGCCGCGCCGGGGCGCGGGAGGCCGACCTGCTGATCGCCGTCACCCGCTCGGACGAGGTGAACATGGTGGCCTGCCAGGTCGCTCATGCACTGTTCCATGTGAAACGTCGCATCGCCCGGCTGCGCCATCATGGCTATCTGGAGCCGATCTGGCGCGAGGCCAGGCCGCCGCCGGTCGATGTGGTGATCTCGCCGGAGGTGGAGGTGGCGCGCGGCGTCGCCCGCCGCCTGCGCACGCCGGGCGCCTTCGACATGGTGCCGCTCGCCGACGGGAAGGTGCAGCTGCTCGGCATCCATTGCGACGATGCCAGCTGCGGCATCGCCGGCGCCCGGCTGGGCCAGCTGCGGCAGGCGGCGGAGGGCCGGGGCTATGTCGTCGTCGCCCTGGTCCGGGAGGGCCGGGCCTTCGTGCCGGGCCCCGAGGATCAGGTGGCCTGCGGCGACGATGTCTATGTCATCGCCCAGCCCGAGCATGTCGACAGCGTGATGGCGGTGTTCGGCCACCGGGAGCAGGCGGCGCGCCGGGTCGTCATTGTCGGCGGCGGCAATGTCGGCCTGCATCTGGCGCGGATGCTGAAGCGCGACGCGCTGGTCTCGCTCAAGGTGATCGAGCACGGGGCGGAACGCGCCGCCCACATCGCCGAGACGCTCGGCAGCGGGACCGTGGTGCTGCAGGGCGATGCGCTGGACCGCGAACTGCTCGAGGAGGCCAATATCGCCGAGGTCGATACCCTGGTCGCCGTCACCAACGACGACGAGACGAACATCTTCGTGTCCGTCCTGGCCAAGCGGGCCGGCTGCGGCCGGGTGATCACCCTGGTGAACAAGGCCTCCTACGCCCCGGTGGTGGATTCCCTCGGCATCGACGCCGTGGTGAGCCCGAGCAGCATCACCATCTCCTCCATCCTGCGCCATGTGCGGCGCGGCGCCGTGGCGCAGATCTACCAGCTGCGCGGCGATTTCGGCGAGGTGATCGAGGCGCGCGCGCTGGCCGGCTCGCGTCTCGTCTCGGCGCCGCTGGGGGAGGTGGGCGTGCCCGCGGGCATGCTGATCGGCGCCGTGGTGCGGGACGGCAGGGCCTTCATCCCGGACGCGGCCACCACCGTGGCGCCCGGCGACGACATCATCGCCGTCATGGCCTATACGGCGCGCGAGGCGGCGGAGGCGCTGATCGCCCTGCCGGGCAGCGCCCCGGGCCAGGGCGCGTGAGCGACGCCACGACGCGTCCGCCGCCCGGTGGCGCCCGATCCGGCCCGGTGGCGACCCCTGCGGCGGGTGGCCACTGGGCGCCGCCTCCGCTGCGCCCGGTGCTGCAGCTCATCGCGCGCATGCTGCTGGTGCTGGGCGGCTTCATGCTGCTGCCGGCCCTGCTCGACCTGTCGCAGGGCCATCCCGACTGGCGGCCCTTCGCCGCCTCGGCCCTCGGCACCGCGCTGGCCGGCGGGCTGCTGCAACGCCTGACCCGCTGCGAGCTGCAGGCCGGGCTGAACCTGCGCCAGGCCTTCGTGCTGACGCCGCTGAGCTGGCTCGCCATCTGCGCCTTCGCCGCCGTGCCCTTCCTGCTGTCGCAGCATCCGGGCCTTGGCGGCAACCTGACAAACGCGGTCTTCGAATCCGTCTCCGGCCTGACCACCACAGGCTCCACGGCGGTCAGCAGGCTGGACGAGGCGCCACCGGGCATCTTGCTCTGGCGCGCCCTGCTGCAATGGCTGGGTGGCATCGGCATCATCGCCACCGCGCTGGCCATCCTGCCGACCCTCGGCGTCGGCGGCATGCAGCTCTTCCGCACCGAAAGCTCCGACCGCTCGGAGAAGGTCATGCCGCGCGTGCGGCAGATCGCATTGGCCATCGTCCTGACCTATCTGGCGCTGACCGTGCTCTGCGGCCTCGCCTACGCGCTGGCCGGGATGGACGCGCTGGACGCCGCCGCGCATGCGCTCACCACCATCTCGACCGCCGGCTTCTCCACCTCCGACCAGTCGCTCGCCCGCTGGGACAATCCCGCGGTGCACTGGATCGCCATCGCCGGCATGCTGGCCGGCGCGCTGCCCTTCGTCCTCTATGTCCGCCTCGTGCGGCGGGACTGGGCCATCCTGCGCGACAGCCAGGTGCGCGCGCTGCTCGGGCTGGTCGCAACGGTCACCGCCGGGCTGACGCTCTGGCTGGTGCTGCGCGGCACCTACGGGGTCTGGGAAGCGCTGCAGCACGCGGCCCTCGCCACGGTCTCCATCGTCACCACCACCGGCTTCGCCTCGGCCGATTACACGCAATGGGGCGGCGGGGTGGTAGGGCTGGTGTTCGGCCTGATGTTCGTCGGCGGCTGCACCGGCTCCACCACCGGCGGCATGAAGATCTTCCGCCTGCAGGTGATGGCGGTGATGCTGCGCGGCCAGTTCCTGCGCCTGCTCTATCCCCGCGGCGTCTTTCCCCGCCTCTATGACGGCAAGCCGCTGCCGGATGACGTGATCGGCTCGGTGGTGGTGTTCTTCACCCTCTACTTCATCTGCTACGGCGTGCTGACCATCCTGCTGATGGCGATGGAGCTGGATTTCCTGACCAGCGCCAGCGCGGCCGTCAGCATGCTCTCCAATGTCGGCGCGGGGCTTGGTCCGGTGATCGGGCCGGCCGGGCATTTCGGCAACCTGCCGGACGGCGCCAAGTGGCTGCTCTGCTTCGCCATGCTGCTGGGCCGGCTCGAGCTCTTCACCGTGCTGATCCTGTTCATGCCGCGCTTCTGGCGCGGCTGAGGCTCATTCGCCGAGCATCACCGTGCCGCCCCAGGACAGGCCGATCAGCAGCAGGGCCAGCAGCGCCGTGGCCGCCGCCGGGTGGCGCGAGGCGCGGTCGAGCAGCAGGCCGGCGACACCGGCGCCCAGGCCGAACAGCAGCAGCGCGGCCAGGAAGCCGTTCATCACCGGGTTGTTCATCCCTTCCGCTCCCGGCGCGGCGCGGCCGGGCCGGTGCCCGAATCGCTGTAGCGCGACAGCGGCGCGGCGCGGTTCTGTTCCATCCTCGGGGCGGTCCGGGTCTCCTGCGGCGCGGCGCCGGCCGCCTCGCCGGAGCGTGTGGCGGCGGGGACGGCGGCGAGCCAGCCGAGCAGGGCCAGGGGCCAGATCCGGGAACCGGTCATATCCGTCATGATGCCCTCCTGCGCTTGTCCGCGCCCTGCGGCACTCCGAATTACAGGGAGGATGCAACGGCTTCGTGGCCATGATGTGTCGGCGCATGACAGGATGGCGCCGCGTCGGCGCCACGGGGCTTCACGCCTGCTTGAGAGGGAGGCAAAAAGAGCTGTCCCGATGAAGGATACGAGGAACTTGGCCAGGGGATCCGCTTCGTCGTTCTTCTCGTCCGGCCGCAAGGCCGCCGGCGCGGCGGGACTCGACAGCCGCGGCGCGGCGATCCTGCGCCAGATCGTCGAGCTCTATGTGGAGACGGGAGAGCCGGTGGGCTCGCGCACCCTCTCGCGCCGGCTGCCGCTGACCCTCTCGCCGGCGACCATCCGCAACGCCATGGCGGATCTGGAGGAGGCCGGGCTGCTCTTCGCGCCGCACACCTCCGCCGGCCGCCTGCCCACCGAGCGTGGCTTGCGCCTCTTCGTGGACGGCCTGCTGGAATTCGGCGACCTTTCGGAGGAGGACCGCGACGCCATCGCCGCGCGCTGCGCCGCTTCGGGCCGCAGCATGGAGGAGACGCTGTCCGAGGCCGGGCAGATGCTCTCGGGCCTCGCCGGCGCCGCCGGGCTGGTGGTGGCGCCCAAGACCGAGGCGGTGGTCAAGCATATCGAGTTCGTCGCCCTCTCGCCCGGGCGGGCTCTGGTGGTGCTGGTGAACGCGCATGGCCAGGTGGAGAACCGCGTCATCGAGGTGCCGCCCGGTCTGCCCCCCAGCGCCTTCAGCGAGGCCAGCAACTTCATCAATGCCCGCCTCTCCGGCCGCACGCTGGAGGAGACGCGCGCCACGGTGGCGGACGAGATCCAGGCCAACCGCACGGCGCTCGACGCGCTGACGCAGCAGATGATCGAGTCCGGGCTGGCCACCTGGGCCGGCGGCGGCGGCGGCTCGCTGATCCTGCGGGGCCAGGCGAAGCTGCTGGAGAACCTCGACCAGATCGCCCGCGTGCAGGAGATCCAGGCGCTGTTCGAGCGGCTGGAGGCGCAGGAGACCATGCTGCGCCTGCTCGAGCTGGCGCAGCGCGGCGAGGGCGTGCAGATCTTCATCGGCGCCGAATCGGGGCTGTTCAGCAGCGCCGGGCTGTCGATGGTCGTGGCGCCCTTCCGCGACGGCAAGGAGCAGATCGTCGGCGCCATCGGCGTCATCGGCCCGACGCGGATCAACTACCGCCGGGTGATCCCGGTGGTGGACTATACCGCGCGGGTGATCGGGCAGCTGCTGGGCTGACCGCCCCGACTCAGAGTGCTCCGGCCGGCGCCAGAGGGGTGCCGTCCACCAGCCGGCTGTAGCGATAGGGCGTGGGATCGACGATCGGCGCGTCCCCGGCCACCAGGTCCGCCGCCAGCCGCCCCGCCGCCGGGCCGATGCCGAAGCCGTGGCCGCTGAAGCCGGTGGCCAGGAAGAAGCCGCGCAGCCCGTCCACCGCCGAGATCACCGGCACCGCGTCGGGGGTCGAATCGATGGTGCCGCCCCAGGCCTCGGCGCAGTCCAGCTCGCCGAGGCTCGGCAGGTCGGCCTTCAGCGAGGCCAGCGCCTGCTCCACCAGCGTCATGTCCGGCGCCGGATCGAGCACGCGGGTCTTCTCGAAGGGCGTCACCTCGTTCATCGACCAGCGGGCGCCGGCGAGGAGGGCCTGGAAGAAGGGCCGGCCCAGCGTCAGCTTCAGCTTGGCCCGCCGCTGCACGAAGGTGGGCCAGAACTGCCGGCCATAGCGCAGGCTGTCCGGCGTGATGTGCACCGTGCCGCGCCCCCGGAAGGCGACGGTGTAGCCGCCATCCTCCCGCCGCCGCATGCAGTGCCCCGGCGTGCCGAGCGCCCCGGCCAGCAGCATCTCGCCCGTGGTGGTGCGGAAGGCGGTGCCGTTCACCATCAGCTGCGGCAGGGCGATGCCGTGGCGGCGGCAGAACAGGGTGGACCAGGCGCCGCCGGCCAGCAGCACGGCGCTCGTGCGGATGGTGCCCTTCTCCGTCACCACCCCGCTCACCGCCCCGCCCTGGGTCTCGAGGCCCCGCGCCGCGCAGTTCTGGAACAGCCGCACGCCGAGCCGCCGCGCCCCGGCGGCCAGCGCCGGTGCCGCCATGGAGGGCTCGGCGCGGCCGTCGCTCGGCGTCTCCATGCCACCGACCCAGCCCGCCTGGCTGTCCGGCAGGCGCTCCTTCACCTCCGCCGCGCTCAGCATGTGGCTGTGCACCTGCATCTCGCGCGCCATGTTCGCCCAGCGCTCCCAGGAGGCGAGTTCGGCCGGGTCCTTCGTCACCCACATGACGCCGCGGCGGCGGAAGCCGAGATCGGCGTTGATCTCCTCGTGCAGGCGGCCCCAGATGGCGAGGCTCTCGCGCGCCAGCGGGATCTCGTGGCGGTCGCGGCCCTGCTGGCGGCACCAGCCCCAGTTCCGGCTCGACTGCTCGCCGCCGACATGGCCCTTCTCGATCAGCGCCACCGAATGCCCCTTCTGCGCCAGGGCGTAGGCGGCGGAGACACCGATGATGCCGCCGCCGATGACGACGACATCGGCCTGCGCGGGCAGGCGTTCATCGCCGGCGATGCGATCAACGGGAGGCGACATGGACGGGCTCCTGGAGGCTGGTCGTGGTGGAAGGTCGGTGGGCGGCGCGGCGCGTGGTCGTCAGGACCAGTACCAGTCGCGGATGTTCCAGCAGTTGGAGGAGGTGTTGATGTTCGGCCGGAAGCCGTTCAGCCCTTCCTTCGTGCCCTCGACCAGGGCCTGCTGGAAGATCGGCAGGATCGCCAGCTCCTCGCGGATGATCCGCTGGATGCGGCCGTAGATCGCCTTGCGCCGGTCCTGGTCGAACTCCGTCGCGCCCTCTGCCAGCAGGCGGTCCACCTCGGCGTTCTGGAACTGGATGTTGTTCTGCCCGCGCCCGCCCTTGGCGCCGATCGCCTTGCTGCTGAAGCGCGGCGTCACATCCGGATCGCCGCCCAGCTGGTAGTTCACGGCGACCATCACCGAGCTGAACTTCGACTGCTGCCAGAACTCGCCCCAGATGACGGCGGCGGGCATGTTCTGGATCTTCATCGAGGCGCCGACCGCCTGCCAGTCCTGCATCAGCAACTGCTGCGCCTGCTCGCGGATCGGATTGCCGGTGGTGGTGGAATTGGCGATCTCCAGCCGCTGCCCGCCCTTCTCGCGGATGCCGCGCGCGCCCCGCTTCCAGCCGGCGGCGTCGAGCAGCGCGTTGGCCTTGCCGGGATTGTACTCGTGCTTCGGCAGGTCCTTCTCGATCGCCCAGGATTGGTTGGGCAGGAAGGACTCCGTGGGCGTCGGCAGGCCGTAGTACAGCGCCTCGATCAGCGCCTGCTTGTTCATGCCGAGGTAGAGCGCCTCGCGCACCGCCTTGTCCGCCCAGGGGCCGGATTCGAGATTGGGCGCGATGCTCTCGACCGAGGCCGTCGGATTGACGTGGACCTTCCGCCCGCGCAGCCCCTTCGCCTCATCGGCGAAGTTCGGGCTGATGCCGGCGATGCCGGTATAGTCCACCTGGCCGGTGCGGAACTGCGTGTACAGCACCGTCAGGTCGGGGATGTACTTGAAGACCGCCCGCTCGAGATGCGGGCCGCTGCCGTGATAGGCCGGGTTGGCCAGCAGCGTGACGTTGTCGCCCGCCGCGCGGCTGCCCCAGCGGAACGGGCCGGTGCCGACCGGGGCGTGGTTGAAGGGCGAGAGGTTGGGATCCGCGACTCCGGCCAGAAGGTGCTTCGGCACCATGAAGGTCAGCGAGAGAATGGAGAGATAGGGCGCGTAGGCCGTCTCCATCCGCCACTGGATGCGGTCCGGCGCCTCCACGCGGATGTCCTTGACCAGGCTGTGGCCGACGCGATTGCGGACGCGGAAATCGGGGTTGTTGATCAGCTCCAGCGTGAACTTCACGTCCTCGGCGGTGAAGGGCGTGCCGTCATGCCATTTGGCGTCGCGCCGCAGCTTGATGGTCCAGAGCAGGCCGTCGGCGGAGATGCCGCCGTTCCGCTGGGTCGGGATCTCGGCGGCGAGGTCGGGGACGAAGGTGCCGTCCGGGTCGATGAACCAGAGCGTGCTGAACAGGTTCCACCAGACGCCCTGGTCCACCTCGATGCCCGGCATCAGCGGGTGGAAGACGGTGGGCTCCTGCGACAGGCCGACCACCACCTGCCCCCTGGGCTTGGCGGGCGGCTTCGGCTGTGCCCTTCCCGGCCGCGCCACGAGCCCGGCCGCCGCCGTGGCCCCGATGGCGAAGAGGCCCCGACGGCTCGGGCCCAGGATCTGCCGCCAGCGCGCGCCGGCATCGAAGTCGCTCATGGCCACGTCTCCCGTTCGACCGACCGTGGCTCCTGCCCGGAGGGGTCGTCACGCCGCAACTGCATCCCCGTGCCGGTGTCTCCCGGCGGCCCCGGCCTGTTCACCGTGGTCATAATTGTTGCGCCGATGTTCAGCCTCATCGAAGCTGGCTGTCAATCGCCCCCGATCCGCGGCAGGGAGGACAGGCCCCGTGAAAGCCGGACCCGAAGCGCCCGTTCCCCTTCACCAGCCGGAGGAGGAGGCGGCCAGCGACCGCCGCCTCGGCGAGGCGGTGCGGCTGCTGCGCCAGCGCCGCGGGCTGTCGATCCAGGAACTGGGGCGGCGTACCGGGCTTTCAGCCGGGATGATCAGCCAGCTCGAGCGCGGCCTGGCCACGCCCTCGGTGCGCAGCCTCAGGATGCTGAGCCTGGCGCTGCAGGTGCCGGTGTCCTTCTTCTTCGAGGAGCGCCCGGCGGCGGCGGCGCCCGGCCGCTACATCGTGCGCCGGGGCCAGCGCCGCGTGCTGCGCCTGACGCCGAGCGGCGTGCTGAAGGAGGCGCTGGCGCCGAGCGGGCCGGGGCAGATGGAGATCTACGAGCTGACGCTGAGCCCGGGCGGCTCCTCGGGCGCCGACTTCTTCCGCCACCAGGGCGAGAAGGCCGGCTACGTCCTCTCCGGCACGCTCCGCCTGTGGCTGGAGCAGGAGGCGCATCTGCTGGAGGCGGGCGACACCTTCCGCTTCCCGAGCGCCGTGCCGCACATGTTCGACAATCCGGGGGAGGTGCCGGCGCGGGTGGTCTGGATCACGCTGCGGAGCGACCCGCCGGCCGATCCGCCCCCCTGACGGCGAAAGGGGCGGGCCGGTGTCCCGGTCCGCCCCCTATGGGTCCGCCCCCTGGTCTCAGGCCGCCTCGCTCTCGGCGCGGCGGGCGTTCTTCTTGCGCTCATGCGGGTCGAGGTAGCGCTTGCGGAGCCGGATGGCCGAGGGCGTCACCTCCACCAGCTCGTCATCCTCGATATAGGCGATGGCCTGCTCCAGGCTCATCCGGCGCGGCGGCGTCAGCAGCAGGGCCTCGTCCTTGCCGGCGGCGCGGACATTGGTCAGCTTCTTTTCCTTGATGGGATTCACGTCGAGGTCGTTCTCGCGCGAATGCTCACCGAGGATCAGGCCGGTATAGACCTTGGCGCCGGGGTCCACGAACAGGGTGCCGCGCTCCTGCAGGGAGAACAGCGCGTACTGCACCGCCTCGCCGTCGGAGTTGGAGATCAGGCTGCCCTTGATTCGGCCCTCGATCGGCCCGGCCCAGGGCTGGTAGCCCAGGAACAGGCGGTTCATCATGCCGGTGCCGCGCGTGTCGGTCATGAACTCGCCGTGGTAGCCGATCAGGCCGCGGGACGGGATGTGGAACACCAGCCGCACCTTGCCGCCGCCGGAGGGCCGCATGTCCTGCATCATGCCCTTGCGCAGCGACATCTTCTCGACGACGACGCCGGAGAACTCCTCGTCCACGTCGATGACGGCTTCCTCGAAGGGCTCCTCGCGCTCGCCGGTCTCGGGGTTCTCGCGCGTCAGCACGCGCGGGCGGCCGATGGTCAGCTCGAAGCCCTCGCGGCGCATCTGCTCGATCAGCACGCCGAGCTGCAGCTCGCCACGGCCGGAGACCTCGAAGCTGTCGGCCTCCTCGCTGTCCTTCACGCGGATCGCGACATTGCCCTCGGTCTCCTTGAAGAGACGGTCGCGGATCTGGCGGGAGGTGACCTTCTTGCCCTCGCGGCCGCCGAGCGGGCCGTCATTGATGCGGAAGGTCATGGACAGGGTCGGCGGATCGATCGGGATGGCCGGCAGCGGGGCCGCCACCTCGGGCGAGGCGATGGTGTCGGGGATGGTCGCGTCCGACAGGCCGGCGATGGCGCAGATGTCGCCCGCCTGCACCTCGTCGACCGGAACGCGGTCGAGGCCGGAGAAGGTCATCAGCTTGGTCAGGCGGCCGGTCTCGACCACCGTGCCGTCCTGGCGCAGCACGCGCACCGGCATGTTGGTGCGCGCCACGCCCTGCTCGATGCGGCCGGTCAGCACGCGGCCGAGGAAGTTGTCGGCCTCCAGGATGGTCGCGTTCATCGCGAAGGGCGCGTCGAGATCGACCGTCGGCGCCGGCACGTGGCTCAGGATCAGGTCGAACATCGGCGACAGGTCCTTGCGCGGACCGTCGAGCGTCGTGTCGGCCCAGCCCTGGCGGCCGGAGGCGAAGAGGGTGTGGAAGTCGAGCTGCTCGTCATTGGCGCCAAGGGCCGCGAAGAGGTCGAACACCTCGTTCAGCACCTCGTCCGCGCGGGCGTCCTGGCGGTCGACCTTGTTGATGACGACGATCGGCTTCAGGCCGCGGGCCAGCGCCTTGGTCAGCACGAACTTGGTCTGCGGCAGCGGGCCCTCGGCCGCGTCGCAGAGCACGATGGCGCCATCGACCATGGAGAGGATGCGCTCCACCTCGCCGCCGAAATCGGCGTGGCCGGGCGTGTCGACGATGTTGATCTTGACGCCCTTCCACTCGACGGCGGTGGACTTGGCGAGAATGGTGATGCCGCGCTCACGCTCCAGGTCGTTGCGATCCATGGCGCGTTCGGCGACGGCCTGGTTGGCGCGGAAGGCGCCGGCCTGCTTCAGCAGATTGTCGACAAGAGTGGTCTTGCCATGGTCGACGTGGGCGATGATGGCGACGTTGCGCAGTTCCATAAGGCGGGCAGTCCCGAGGCTGCGCCGCCTGCGCACGCGGCCCGAATCCCCTCGGCCAGCATCAATGTGGCGGGGTCGGGCAGGGCGGGCCTGGCGGCTTGTTGCGGCGCACAGATAGGATGCCCGGCGGAAAAAAGCGAGCTTTTCGCGCATCCTTCACCCGCGACGGGCGCATTCCTGCCTCCACGGCCGCGCTCTGGCCGCTCAGGTGCGGTGCAGGGCCCGGCGGGCGCCGCCGAAGGGCTTCAGCGGATCGAACCGCTCGACGACGCAGAGATGCAGCGCCTGCCGCATGGCCGGCTCCGGCGGCGCGGCCTCGTCCTCCGGACCCTGCGCTCCGGCGGGGCGGTCGGCGATCTGCTGCGGCATCATGGAGCGGAAGAGGGGCGAATCCTCCGCGCAGCCAGGTGAATGGGCCAGGCCACCCTGCACGGAAACCATGCGCAAGGATGCCTTCGGCACTGCGGTATCAGGCGAGGCGGGGGCCTCCAGAGCCTGGGATCCTGCTCCGAGAAGAACCGCTGCCATGAGGGGGATAAGCAAGGTTCTGGACATGCGGTATCAACGCCGGCTCATTTCGCTCGTTGCGCCGCAATTGTGGCGCTGAAGCAACACAAAAATTTTTTGGCAACCGGAGGGTTCTCCCTGGGCTTTCGCGTTGCCGTTAGCCTGATGCCCGGGATGCGCCAGGGATGCGCCGGACCGCACCGAGGGCGAACGCAGAGGAGGACTCGATGAGCGACACCCCCCGCGATGACGACGAGGCGGAGTTCGATCTGGGCATCAGCCTGGAGACCGTCGCCACGGTGGTGGATCATATCCGCGCCATCCAGGAGGAGGAGGAAGGCGAGGACGCCATCGACCCGGAGGATGAGGAGCCCGAGGAGGGTGAGGAGGATTTCGACGAGGACACCCTCACCGCCTTCATCGAGGAACTGAACGAGGATGAGCAGGCGGCCCTGGTGGCGCTGGCCTGGACCGGGCGGGGCGACTACGAGCCGGAGGAGTGGGAGGAGGCGCTTCGCATGGCGAAGGAGCGGGGCGCGGGTACCGACACCGCCGCCTATCTGCTCGGCATGGACATGGCCGGCGACCTGATCTCCGAGGGGCTGGCCGCCTTCGGCATCTCGGTCGAGGAGGTCGAGCGCTGAGGCGGGAGCGGGGCCGGCCGGCTTCCGGCCCCATCCCGAGGCAGTTTCCTCAGGCGTAGTCCCGGCGCGGCCCGCCATGCCCGGCGATCTCGCGGATCAGCTTGCGGCGCACCGCCAGGCCGAAGCTGTCGAAATCCTCCGCCGCCACCAGGAAGGCGCCCTCCCCGCCGATCACCGCCTCGGCATAGTACTGGTCGAGCGGCACCAGCGGGCGCCGTCCGAAGCTCGGCCGGTCGTTGATGATCGGCAGGCCGTTGACGACGATGCCCTGGGCGACGGCGGCATCGCGCGCCTGCTCCACCGGCGGGCCGGAATTGTTCACCCCGTCCCCCGAGACGTCGATCACCCGGCGCGTGGCCTCGAAGGGGGCCTCGGCGAGCAGCCGGGCGCCGAAGCCAATGGCGCCCGAGATCGAGGTCCAGGACAGCGAGGTGCGCGGCGCCTCGGCCAGCGCCTCGCCCCAGCGCCAGGCCTCGGCCTGGGAGCCGACGCGCATCCAGGGCAGGAGCTGCCGCTGGTATTCGATGCCGGCCCATTCCACGTAGGTCAGGGCGATGGCCCCGATGGCACCGCCCTGGATCGCCTCCAGCAGGCGCGGATCGGTCATCGCCGCGCGATAGCCCTCGCGCTGCAGCTTGGCCTCGTCCTCATCGACCGAGCGGGAGACATCGACCGCCAGCACCAGCAGCACATCCACCGCCTCCGCGGCGCGCGGATGTCCCGGCCAGAGGGTCGAGGCCGCCGCGACGCCGCCCGCCGTCAGCCCAGCCGTCAGCAAGGAACGCCGCCACATCCTTCCGCCTCCCACCTGTTCCCGCACAGCAAAGCCGAGAGGCGGGGGGGTGGCGCAATTCTTTCATGTGCACACCCGCGTGTGCCCAGGGGCGTGTACTTAGGGCAACTCCTGCAGCCGCCGCTCCACAAGGGCGCGCCAGGGCGCGTCGGGTGGCGCCTGGTCGAGCAGGGCGCGCCAAGTGGCGCGGGCATTCTCCGACCGGCCGGCACGGGCCTCCAGCAGGCCCGAGAGGTAGCGCAGGCGCGGCGCCTCCGGCTCGGCGGAAAGCGCCCGCGCCAGCAGGGCGGCGGCGGCGTCGAGCTCGCCCTGCCCGATGCGCAGCTCCGCCAGCTCGGCGGCCAGCGGCCCGTCGAAGCGGATGGACAGGGCGCGCGCGAAGGCGTCGATGGCGGCCTCCGTCCGGCCCCGCCCGCGCTCGGCATTGGCGAGCAGGATCCAGCCCTGGCGCGCCGCCTCGCCCTCCTGCGGCGCCGCCTCCAGCCGTTGCCGCAGCATGGCCAGCAGCGCCTCGTCCTGCGCCGCCGCCTCGGCGCGCTCGCGATAGGGCGCGGCCGGGATCTCGGGATGCCCGCGCCAGAGGTAGAGGCCGAAGCCGAGGGCGGGCACCAGGAACAGCATGGCGGCCAGCAGCGCCCCGCCCCGCCCGGCGCCCGGCGCCGCCGCGGCGGCGGGCGAGGCCAGCAGGCGGCGCTGCACCTCGGTCACGGCGGCGCGGTGCGCGGCCTCGTCCATCCGCCCGCTCTCCCGCTCGCGCTCCAGCTCGGCGAGCTGCGCGCGGTAGAGGGCGCGGTCGGCCTCCAGCCGGCCGGTCAGGCGCGGCGGGCGGAGCAGGGCGAAGGCCAGCGGCGCCACCGCCAGCGCCGCCACGGCCAGGAAGAGCAGCCAGATCATCGCCCCGCCTCGTCCTCCAGCGCGGCGAGGCGGACGCGCTCGGCCTCGCTCAGCGGCGGCGCCTCGGGCACCGCGCCGCGCCGGCGGCGGACCAGCAGGATGGCCAGCGCGCCGCCGCCGACCGCCAGCACCGGCATGCCCCAGAGCAGCGCCGTGGCCCAGGTGACGGGCGGGCGCAGCAGCACGAAGTCGCCGTAGCGGTCATGGACATAGTCCATCACCTGGCGGTCGCTCTCGCCCATCGCCACCCGCTCGCGCACGATGCGGCGCAGGTCGCGCGCCAAGTCGGCCTCGCTGTCCTCGATCGACTGGTTCTGGCAGACGAGGCAGCGCAGCTCGCGCCCGATCTCCCGCGCCCGCGCCTCCTGCGCCGGGTCGCGCAGCATCTCCGAGGGCAGGCCGACGGCGCGCGCCGCGCCGGACAGGCCGGACGCCAGCACGAGCGCGAGCGCCAGGGCGGACAGGGTGCGGCGCATCAGGCGTGGCGCCGCAGCAGCGGGCGGATGTCCTGCTCCAGCACCTCGGGCGTCACCGGCCCCGGCCAGCGCCAGCGGACGATGCCCTGGCGGTCAATGAGGTAGCTCTCCGGCACGCCATAGACCCCCCAGTCGATGGCGACGCGGCCCGGCGCGTCCTGCGCCAGCTGGCGGAAGGGGTTGCCATGGCGCTGCAGGAAGGCCCGCGCATCGGCCGGCCGGTCCTTGTAGTTGATGCCGAGGATCGTCACCCCCTCCCGCGCCAGCCGCATCAGCTGCGGATGCTCGACGATGCAGGGCACGCACCAGCTGGCCCAGAAGTTCACCAGCACCGGCGCGGGCAGGCCGCGCAGCGCCGCCTCGGTCAGCGGCGGGGCGCCCTCCTCCAGCGCCGGCAGGCTGAAGGCCGGCGTCGCGCGGCCGAGCAGCGCGGAGGGCACGCCGCGCGGGTCGTAGCTGCCATCGCCCAGGCCGCGCAGCATGGCGTAGAAGCCGGCGCCCCCGGCAGCGACGAGGCCGAGCGGGGCGAGCATCAGCAGGCGGCGATTCATGGGTGGTCGTCCGTTCCTCTCGGCCTCATGCCGGCACCGCCCGCCGCTTCGCCGCCGGCGCCGCGACACGCATCCGCCGGTCGGAGAGGGAGAGCCCGCCGCCCAGCGCCATGATGGCGGCGCCCAGCCAGATCCAGGGCGCCAGCGGGTTGTGGTGCAGGCGCAGCACCGCCGCGCCCTCCTGCTCCTCGCCCAGCACGGCGTAGAGGTCGACGAGCCAGGTGGTGTGGATGGCGGCCTCGGTGGTGGTCATCCGCGCCACGGGGAAGAAGCGCCGCTCCGGCGCCAGCACGGCGACGGTGGCGCCGTTCCGTGTCACCGTCACGGTGGCGCGCCGGGCGGACCAGTTGGACCCCACGGCATCCTCGACCCGGTCGAGGCGCCATTCATAGCCCGCCAGCGCCACGCTCTCCCCGGGCTGCAAGCCGGCCAGCCGGTCGGTGGCCAGGCCCATGCCCGCCATGCCCAGGATCGAGACGCCGAGCCCGGCATGCGCGATGGCCGCGCCCCAGGCCGCGCGCGGCAGGCCCCGCGCCCGGCTCCAGGCGGCGGCGGGGCGGCGGAACAGGGCGATGCGGTCGAGAACATCGGCCAGCGCGCCGCCGATCAGCCAGGCGGCGGCGGCGAAGCCCAGCGCCGGGCCGATCCGCGCGCCGGCGAGGGCGAGGCAGGCCGCCGCCGCCAGCGCCGCCAGCAGCGCCGCCCACCAGAGCCGCTGCAGCACCGGCCAGAGCTGCGCCCGCTTCCAGGGCAGCAGCGGCCCGGCCGCCATGGCCAGCACCAGCGGCACGGCCAGCGGCAGGATGGCGGTGTTGAAGAAGGGCGGCCCGACCGAGATCTTCTGCCCGAGCAGCAGGTCGGCGAACATCGGCCACAGCGTGCCGGTCAGCACTACCGCCGCCATCGAGCAGAGCAGCAGGTTGTTCAGCACCAGCCCGCCCTCGCGCGAGAGCGGGGCGAAGAGGCCGGCCGGCGCCATGGCCGGCGCCCGCCAGGCGAAGAGCGCCAGCCCGCCGCCCAGGTAGAAGACCAGCAGGCCGAGGATGAAGACGCCGCGCTCCGGGTCGTTGGCGAAGGCGTGCACCGAGTTCAGCACGCCCGAGCGCACCAGGAAGGTGCCGAGCAGCGAGAAGCCGAAGGCCAGCAGCGCCAGCAGCACGGTCCAGACCTTCAGCGCCTCGCGCTTCTCGACCACGATGGCCGAGTGCAGCAGCGCCGTGCCGGCCAGCCAGGGCAGCAGCGAGGCGTTCTCCACCGGGTCCCAGAACCACCAGCCGCCCCAGCCCAGCTCGTAATAGGCCCACCAGGAGCCGAGCGCGATGCCGAGGGTGAGGAAGGCCCAGGCGGCCAGCGCCCAGGGCCGCACCCAGCGCCCCCAGGCGGCATCCACCCGCCCCTCGATCAGCGCCGCGACGGCGAAGGCGAAGGTCACGGCATAGCCGACATAGCCGAGGTAAAGCAGCGGCGGATGGAAGGCGAGGCCGGGGTCCTGCAGGATCGGGTTCAGCCCCTGCCCGTCCGGCGGCGGCGGCCAGACCCGGCCGAAGGGATTGGACGTGGCCAGGATGAAGGCCAGGAAGCCCACCGCGACCAGTCCCAGCACGCCGAGCACGCGGGCGCGCAGCACCCCCGGCAGGTCGCGCCCGAAGCCGGCCACCGCCCCGCCGCAGAGCGCCAGGATCAGCACCCAGAGCACCATCGAGCCCTCGTGGTTCCCCCAGGCGCCGGAGAGCTTGTAGAGCAGCGGCTTGGCCGAGTGGCTGTTCTGCACCACGTTGATGACGCTGGTGTCGTTGGTGACGAAGGCCCAGAGCAGGGCGGCGAAGGCGGCCGCGACCGCCAGCAGGTGCCCCGCCGCCAGCGGGCCGGCGGCGGCGATCAGCCGCGCCTCGCCGCGCTGCGCGCCGAGCAACGGCAGCACCGCCTGTGCCAGGGCCAGGGCGAGCGCCAGGGCCAGGGCGAAATGGCCGATCTCCGCGATCATCCGCCGCTCTTCGCCTCCGCGGCGGGGCTGCCAATGGGGCTGCCAATGGGGCTGCCAATGGGACTGGCAGTGGGACTGAGCG
The DNA here is from genome assembly GCF_049340465.1 of Pseudoroseomonas sp. WGS1072. NCBI lineage: Bacteria > Pseudomonadati > Pseudomonadota > Alphaproteobacteria > Acetobacterales > Acetobacteraceae > Pseudoroseomonas > Pseudoroseomonas sp. WGS1072. The sequence goes on from NZ_JBMPSU010000001.1 coordinate 1,451,808, forward strand.
TGTTCCAGGAGGCGGCGGGGGGCGGGGCGCCCCGGGCCGGGTCCCAGTGCCCGCTGCGCTTCAGCGCGTCCGCCACCTCCGGCGGCATGTAGGTCTCGTCATGCCGGGCCAGAACCTCGCTGGCGCGGAACAGCCCGTCGGGGCCGAGGCGGCCGAGCGTCACCACGCCCTGCCCCTCGCGGAACAGGTCGGGCAACACGCCGACATAGGCGACGGGAATCGTCGCCGGCCCGTCGGTGACGCGGAAGCGGGCCTCGGGGCGGCCGTCCGGCGTCCGGCCGCGCTGCAGACTGCCGGTTTCGACTAGGCCGCCGAGGCGGAAGGCGCGGTCGGGGCCGGGCTGCCGCGTGGCGATGTCGCTCGGCGCCAGGAAGAACACCAGATTGTCCTGGAAGGCGGTCAGGGTCAGGGCCGTGGCGGTGCCGAGACCGAGGCCGGCCAGCAGCAGCACCCAGAGCCGCCGCTTCTTCCGCGCCGCGCCCATGCCGCGGCCCGGGGAGGCTCCAGGGGACATCCCGGAAGACTCCCCGCTCATGCCCGCCCCTCCCGGCGCGGCTCGATCTGCCGCAGGCGCCGCCGTGCCAGGGCGTGGCGCCAGGCCGCCATCGCCGCCATGCCGCCGAAGCCCATCGCCGCCAGGGCCCAGGCGAGGGTCACGTGCCACCAGTGCAGGCTCATGCGCGCCGCGCCCGGGCCAGTTGCGCCTGCCGCAGGCGCCGTTCCATCACCGCCGCCCGGCTGCGCGCCAGCACCAGCGCGGCGAAGGCCAGGCTGAAGCCCAGGGCGCAGGTGAGCAGGGGATAGAGCAGCGCGACATGCAGGCCCGGGGCGCCGATGCGGGTGACCGAGGCCGTCTGATGAAGGGTGTTGAACCAGTCCACGCTCCACTTGATGACCGGCAGGTTCAGGGCCCCGATCAGCGCCAGGATGGCGCCGGCCCGGGCGCCGCGCTCCTCGTCGTCGAAGGCGCGGACCAGGGCGGCATGGCCGACCCAGAGGAAGAACAGCACCAGCACCGAGGTCATCCGCGCATCCCAGGCCCACCAGGTGCCCCACATCGGCCGGCCCCAGAGGCTGCCGGTGGCGAGGCAGAGGGCGGTGACCATGGCGCCGGCCGGCGACAGCTCCCGCGCCACCAGATCCGCCAGCGGATGGCGCCAGACCAGCGACAGCACCGACAGCACGGCCAGCCCGGCATAGCCGCCCATGGCCAGCCAGGCCATGGGGACATGCACGTACATGATCCGCACCGTCTCGCCCTGCTGCCAGTCGGGCGGCGAGAAGACCAGCGCCCAGGCGGCGCCGGCTCCCAGCACCAACCCGGCGAGCGCCCAGAGCCAGGGCAGCCAGCGGTCGGTCAGGCGCAGGAAGCGGCCGGGATTGGCGAGGCGGTGCAGCGCCGCGCCCCGTCCGGGCGGCGCGGCGGGGGGTGGGGGGGGGCCCGCGGTGGGGCCGGGCAGGGGGGTGCTCACGGCGCGCAACCTAGCCTGCCCTCGCCGGAGGCGGAAACGCCGATCGCACGCTCGAACAACACGATAAGCCTGATCCATGAGCCAGGGGGGGGTGCGGGGGGCGGATGCGGCAGACTTAGGCGCTGGCGTCGCCGGATTGAAGCCATGGCCGCACCCGGTTACGTGAGGGATACAGCGGCGCCGCCGGACGGGGGGCGCCCCAGGAGGGGAATCCGACCATGCTATTCGCCATCTTCGCCGAGGACAAGCCGGGCGCGCTGGAGCTGCGCCTCGCCACCCGGCCGACGCATCTGGAGTACCTCGACAGCCAGGTCGAGAAGCTGGTCCAGGTCGGGCCGCTGCTCGACGCCGAGGGCAAGCCCTGCGGCAGCCTGCTGGTGGTCGAGGTGGCCGACCAGGCCGAGGCCGAGGCGCTGGCCGCCGGCGATCCCTATGCCAGGGCCGGCCTCTTCGCGCGCACCGTCATCCGCCCCTTCCGGCAGGTCTATGCCGGCGGCCAGCGCGTCGGCTGAGGCGGCGGGGCGGTGCGGCACTGGCTGGTCAAGAGCGAGCCCGACGCCTTCTCCTGGCAGGAGCAGGTGGCGAACGGGGTGGAACCCTGGACCGGCGTGCGCAACGCCCAGGCCGCCAATCATCTGAAGGCCATGCGCCGCGGCGACCTGGCCTTCTTCTACCATTCCAATATCGGCAAGGAGATCGTCGGCGTGGTCGAGGTGGCCCGCGAGGCCTATCCCGACCCCACGGAGACGGTGCCGGAGGGCAAGGCGCCACGCTGGGTCTGCGTCGACATGCGCGCGGTGGGCGCGCTGCCGCGGCCGGTGGGCCTCGCGACTATCAAGGCGACGCCCGCGCTGGAGGGCATCGCCCTGGTGCGGCAGTCGCGTCTCTCGGTCATGCCGGTCTCGGCGGAGCACTGGGCGGTGCTCTGCCGGATGGGCGACTGGCGGAGCTAGGGGGGCGGGGCCGAGGGGCGCTCAGCGCCGCGGGCGCGGTTCGCGGTCGCCGAACCAGGGCGTGCCCTGGCTGGGCGGAAATTCCGGCGGCGGCACCGGCGGCGGGACCAGGGGGCCGGGATCGACATAGACCTGCACCCCCGACCCGGTCTGGCCTGTGCCTGGCCCGCCCGGGCCCCAGGCGTCCTGGCCGGGCGGCCGGCGGCGGAGGTCGCGCGGCATCTCCCGCCATCTCCGATGACGGCCATCGGCGCCGTCATGCCACAGGGCGCCGCCCCCGGCCGGGTGCTCCGGGCGGCCTCCGTAGAGGCCCCGGGACTCGAATTGCCACGGCGTGCCTCCCTGGCGTCCGGTCTGGTGTCCGGTCGGGCCGGGGACATGGCCCTGGCCTTCATGGCCCAGACGGAGCTGGGCCTCGGCGGCCCGGGGCGTGGCCAGGGCCAGCCCGGCGAGCAGCAGGGCGCAGTGGGTCCGGCATCGCATCGCGGCATCTCCCGTCTCGGCCATGCCAGTTTGCGCGACCGGGATGAACAGGGGATGAAGCGGCCGTGCCCGGCGACGGAGGAGGGAGAATGACCGAGGAACGCGCGCTGTGCCGCCTGGAGGAGATCGCCGACGGCAAGGCCAGGGGGTTTCCCGGCGTCTCCGGCGGCTTCATGGGGCTGCTCGCGGCGCGCCAGGGCGGGCGGGTCCGGGTCTATGTGAATGCCTGCCCGCATATCGGCGTGCCGCTGGAGATCATGCCGGACCGCTTCCTCGACGGCGCCGGGCGGCGCATCGTCTGCGCCGTGCATGGCGCGACCTTCCGCATCGAGGACGGCTTCTGCCTCACCGGCCCCTGCGCGGGGGACAGCCTGGAGGCGGTGCCGGCGCGGATCGACGCGGAGGGGACGATCTGGGTGCCGGCCGAGGCGGGGGCCTGAGGCGCCGCTCAGCGCCCCGCCAGGGCCTTGTTCTCCAGCCGCGAGATCACCCGCACCAGCGGCCAGAGCAGCAGGAAGTAGGCCACCGCCGCCGCCACGATCGGCGTCGCGTTGTAGGTCGCGTTCTGCGCCTGCCGCGCCTGGAACAGCAGTTCCGGCAGGGCGACGACGCTGGCGATGGAGGTGAGCTTCACCACCTCCAGCGTGTTGCTCACCAAATCCGGCAGCACGTTGCGCACCGCCTGCGGCAGCACCACGTGCGCCAGCGCCTGCCCCCGCGAGAGGCCGGTGCTGCGCGCCGCCTCCATCTGGCCGCGCGGCACGCTCTCGATGCCGGCACGCAGCACCTCGCCGTAATAGGCGCCGGTGTTGAGGAAGAAGCCGATGGCCACCGCCCCCCAGGCGCCGGTGTCGATGCCGGCGAAGGGCAGCCCGGCATAGAGGAAGACCAGCAGCACCAGCGGCGGGATGGCGCGGAACAGGTCGGTCCAGCCGGCCGCCGCCAGCCGCACCGCGCGCGGGCCGGAGGTGGCCAGCAGGGCCAGCAGGACGCCGCCCGCGAGGCCGAGCGGCACGGTGATGGCCGAGAGCGCCAGGGTGTAGAGGAAGCCCTGCCACAGGATCGGCCAGGCCTCGCGGACGATGTCGGCGTTCAGGAAGGCGAAGACGAAGTTTTCCACGGCGACGCTCAGCCTTCTTCTTTCATGAGGTTCACGCCGCGCCGCGCGGCCCGCGATCGCATGGCTAGCGCTTCCAGGCGAAGCGCGTCTCGATCCAGCGGCCGAGCGCGACGACGGGGATGAACAGGATCAGGTAGGCGATGGCGCCGAGGGTCAGCGGCGAGGGATTGGCCGAGAAGGACATCGCGCTCTGCGCCGCGCCGAGGATCTCGGAGACGCCGACCACCGAGGCGAGCGCCGTGCCCTTGGTGATGGCGATGGTGCGGTTGGTCAGCGGCGGGATGGTGATGCGCAGCGCCTGCGGCAGCACGACATGGCCGAGCGTCTGCGCGAAGCCGAGGCCGGTGGAGCGCGCCGCCTCCCACTGCCCCCTCGGCACGGCGGTGATGCCGGCCCAGAAGATCTCCTCGGCGAAGGCGGCCAGCACCAGGGTCAGCGACAGCCATGTGGCGGCGAAGCCCGAGATGGACAGCCCCGCCGCCGGCAGGCCGAAGAAGAGCAGCACGATGATGACCAGCGGCGGCAGGGCGCGGAACAGGTCCACCGTGAAGATGATCAGCCAGTTCAGCGGACGGATGGCCAGGCTGCGCAGCAGGGCGAGCAGCAGCCCCAGCGCCAGGCCCGAGACGACGATCAGCAGCGCCAGCAGGACGGTCAGGCCGAGCCCCTGCGCGATCTGCGGCAGGTAGGTCGCCATGACCTTGAGGTTGAAGAAGGAGAAAAGGAAGTTGTCGAGCCCGCCCATCGCCGCGTCTCAGTGCCGGTCGATCTGGCGGATGAAGGCACGGGTGCGCTCGTGCTGCGGGTCGCCGAAGATCTGCGCCGGCGGCCCCTCCTCCAGCTTCTGGCCATCGGCCATGAACACCACGCGGTCGGCGGCGGCGCGGGCGAAGGCCATCTCGTGGCTGACCACCACCATGGTCATGCCGCTCTCGCGCAGCTCGCGCATCACCGCCAGCACGCCGCCCACCAGCTCGGGGTCGAGCGCGCTGGTCGGCTCGTCGAACAGCATGACGCGCGGCTCCAGCGCGATGGCCCGGGCGATGGCGACCCGCTGCTGCTGCCCGCCCGAGAGCTGCGCCGGATAATGGTCCGTCCGCTCGCCGAGGCCGACGCGCTCCAGCGCGCGGCCGGCGAGCTCCGCCGCCTCCGCCCTGCTCTTCCCCAGCACCTTGCGCAGCGCCAGCATGACGTTCTGCCGCGCCGTCATGTGCGGGTAGAGGTTGAAGCTCTGGAAGACCATGCCGATGCGGCGCCGGGCGGCGTTGATGTCCGTCCTGGGGTTCAGCAACTCGATGCCGTCGATATGGATCGAGCCGTCGCTCGGCTCCTCCAGCCGGTTCAGGCAGCGCAGCAGGGTGGACTTGCCGGAGCCCGAGGGGCCGATGATGAAGACCAGCTCGCGCTCCGCCACCGCGAGGTCGACGCCCTTGAGCACCGTGAGCGAGCCGAACCGCTTCCAGAGGCCGCGCGCATCGACGATCGGGCGCGGCGCGGGGGGGGATGAAGACATCGGCGCATTCCTCGGCTTCTCGGCTGGGCGCCTATAGGGCAGGCTGGGCAGGCTGGCAAAAGTATCGGTATGCAATTTCCGCGCCAGGATTCCGGTCAGGGCGGCGGGCCGGCCTCCGTGATGCGCCCCTCCAGCCGGGTACGGGCGGCGCCCTGCCGCCGCAGCCAGTCCGCCAGCGCCTCCTCCAGCGGCCGGCCGTTGTCGAGCACGGCCAGCGGGGCGTCGCGCAGCGCCGCGTAGCCATCGCCGCCGCGCCGCAGGAAGTCGTTGGTGACGATGCGGTAGGCAGCCTCCGGCCGCCACGGCGCGCCGCCGACCTCGACCGAGGCCAGTCGCTCCCCCGGTGGCGCGCCGGGCCGCCAGCGCAGCCGCATCCCCGCCACCTGCGGAAAGCCGCCGCCATTCTCCTGCGCGCGCGCCAGCCCCGCCTCCAGTGCCGCCCACAGGTCGGCGCCGCGCAGGGTGACGACCGAGAGCGTGTTGCCGAAGGGCAGCATCTCGAGCAGCGCGCCCCAGCTCACCACCCCCTCCGGCAGGCCGGCGCGCAGCCCGCCGCCATTGGTCAGGGCGGCGTCCGCCCCCGGCGCCGCCGCCAGCATGGCGTCGGCCAGCAGGTTGCCGAGGCGGCATTCGCCCTGGCGGCACCCCGCGGGTGAGAGGCCCGGCGCGCCCGGCCCCACGGCGCGCGCGCGCAGCGCCGCCAGCGGCGCGCCGTATTCCGCGACCAGCGCGGCCACGGCCGGGTCCGGCGCCAGCGACTCGTCCACCGCCCGCACCATGCCGCCATGTCCGGCGACCCGGCCATCGGCGCCCAGGTCCAGGTCGAGCCGGCCGAGCCAGCGGCCATAGGCGCCGGCCTGGACGATGCGCACGGCGCGGTCGCGCCCCTCCACCACCAGCGGATGCGGCCCCTCGGCGCCGGGCAGGCCATCGGCCAGCAGCGTATGGGAATGGCCGCCGATGATGGCGTCGATGCCGGGCACGGCGGCGGCGAGCGCGCGGTCGGCGGCGAGGCCGAGATGCGACAGCACCAGGATCGTCGCCGGCCCGCCGGCGCGGATGGCGGCGATCTCGCGCAGGGCGGCCTCCGCCGCCTCGGTGAAGCGCAGGCCCGGGCCCGGGCTGGAGGCCTGCGGCGTGGTCTCGGTGGTGAGGCCGATGACGCCGATCCGCAGGCCGCCGCGCCGGAAGGCCACATGGCCGCGGATGCGGGCCGCCAGGGCCGGCTCGCGCGCCATGTCCAGATTGGCCGAGAGCAGGGGGAAGTCCACCGCCGCGGCATAGGCGGCGAGCGTCAGCGGGCCGTGGTCGAACTCGTGGTTGCCGAGCGCCATGGCCTGGCAGCCGGTGGCACGCTGCACCGCCGCCTCGGCCAGGCCGCGATGCGCGGTGTGATAGAGGCTGCCGGTGAACTGGTCCCCGGCATCGAGATGCAGCACGGCCCGGCCGTCGGCTTCCGTCGCGCGCCGCGCCACGGCCAGGGCGGTGGCCATCCGCGCGCTGCCGCCGAGGCAGGGGCGGCCCTCCTGGCAGGCGGCGCCCGAGGCCTGCTGCCCGTCATGCCGGGCATGGACGTCGTTCAGATGCAGCAGGGTGAGGCGCCCGGCGGTTTCCGCCGCGGCGCGGCGCAGGCCGGGGAGGCCGAGAGGGGGGAGGCCGAGAGGGGGCAGGCCGAAAGCGGGCAGGGCCAGACCGCCGGCCAGCAGGGCCCGGCGGGTGGTGCGGAAATGACGCATGGCCATAAAATTTCCGGTTGGGGTCGCTTTGCCGTCCTTCGCCTCAGCTTTAGCCCAAGACTTGCCTTATTCCGAATGTCCCTTGCATGACGGCGGCCGCGTCGATCCGGCATGGCCGCCGCCCTGCGCCTGACGTGAGACTGGAATTGCGATGCAGGTCTACCTGCCCATCGCCGAGATGTCGGTCGATGCCCTGCTGCTGCTCGGCATCGGCTTCGGCGTGGGCTGGCTTTCCGGCCTGTTCGGCGTCGGCGGCGGCTTCCTGCTGACGCCGCTGCTGATCCTCATCGGCATCCCGGCGCCGGTTGCGGTCGCCTCGGGCGCCAACCAGACCCTTGGCGCCTCGGTCTCCGGCCTGATCGCGCAGTGGCGCCGCGGCAATGTCGATCCGCGCATGGGGCTGGTGCTGCTGGCCGGCGGCTTCGTCGGCTCGGCGCTCGGCGTGCAGCTCTTCGCCTGGTTGCGGCGCCAGGGGCAGGTGGATCTCGCCGTCGCCGTCTTCTACGTGGTCGTGCTCGGCAGCGTCGGCGGGCTGATGGTGCGGGAGAGCGTGCGCGCCATCCTGCGCCGCCGCCGGCGCGGCACCGCGCCGGCCCGGCTGCACGCGCATCTCTGGATGCACGGCCTTCCCTTCAAGCTGCGCTTCCGCAAGTCGCGCCTCTACATCTCGGTCATCCCGCCCCTGCTGATCGGCCTGATGATCGGCGTGCTCTCGGCCGTGATGGGGGTCGGCGGCGGCTTCATGCTGGTCCCCGCGATGATCTACCTGCTCGGCATGCCGACGGCGGTGGTGATCGGCACCTCGCTGTTCCAGGTCGTCTTCGTGGCCGCCAATGTCACGCTGCTGCAGGCCGTCTCGACCGGCAGCGTCGACATCGTGCTGACCCTGCTGCTGCTGGTGGGCGGCGTGGCCGGGGCGCAGTTCGGCGCCTCGATGGGCACGCGGCTGCGCGGCGAGGAGACGCGCTTCCTGCTCGGCCTGCTGGTGCTGGGCGTGGCGCTCAGCCTGCTCTGGGGCCTGGTGGCGACGCCGGACAGCCTCTTCGCCATCGGGCCGATCCCGTCATGAGGCGCTGGCGGGCCATGACCCTGCTGCTCGCGGCCCTCCTCCTGCCGGACGGGCCGGCCCCGGCGCAGCCCCTGCCCCTGCCCCCGCCGCCGCCCGCCCCGCCGCAGCAGCCGGCGCAGGCGCGCCCGCCCCTGGTGGCGGAGCTGTCGCAGACGCGGGTCGAGATCTCCACCGGCTTCAGCGGCACCGACGTGCTGGTCTTCGGCGCCACAGAGCGGCTGCTCGGCCCGGGCGGCGACGACATCCTGGTGGTGGCGCAAAGCCCGCCGGAGCCCATGGTGGTGCGCCGGCGCGTCAATGTGCTGGGCTTCTGGATCAACGGCCCCTCGGCCCGCTTCCGCCAGGTGCCGGGCTTCTACCTGCTGACCGGCACCCGCCCGCTGCGCGAGTTGCTGAGCGAGGAGGAGCGCGCCACCAAGCGACTCGGCCTCGACAACCTGCCGCTCGCCTCGACCGGCGTGCAGGACCCCGCCTATCATCAGGCGCTGCTGCGGCTGAAGCAGGACGCCATGCTGTGGCACGAGGAGGACGAGGCGATCCAGATCTCGGGCGCCCGCCTGTTCCGCGCCCGCCTGCCCCTGCCGGCCACCGTCGCCACCGGCGATTTCCGCGTCGAGGTGCTGCTGGTGCGGGATGGCCGCGTGATGGCGCGGCAGGAGCTCGGCTTCCGGGTCGAGCGGGTCGGCGCCGCCGCGCGCATCGCCGATGTCGCGGAGCAGGATCCGGTGATATACGGGCTGGCCTGCATCCTGCTCGCGGCCCTCGCCGGATGGCTGGGAAGCGTGCTCTTCCGGAGGGGATGAATGCCCGAAGCCGCACGCCGGGACCGCGTTTTCCTGGTCGTCGTCGATGACAGCCCGGAGCGCCAGATCGCCCTGCGCTATGCCTGCCTGCGTGCCCGCAACGGCGGCGGCCGCGTCGCCCTGCTGCGGGTGATCGAGGAGGAGGGGACGGTCGAATGGGCCGGCGTCGGGGCCATGCTGCAGGAGGAGCGGCGTGACGAGGCCGAGAAGCTGCTCTCGGCGCTGGCCGCCGAGGTGCAGGAGATCACCGGCGGCCTGCCGATCCTGCTGATCCGCGAGGGCGATCCGCGCGACGAGCTGCTGGCCCTGCTGGAGGAGGATCCGCGCATCTCCATCCTGGTGCTGGCCAGCGCCACCTCGGGCGGCGGGCCCGGCCCGCTGATCAGCGCCCTGATCGGCCGCTACGCGCCGCGCCTGCGGGTGCCGCTGACCATCGTTCCCGGCAATCTCGACGAGGCCGAGCTCAGCCGCGTGACCTGAGCGCGCGCCCTTGACCTGGCCTCCCGTGCGCCTGGGCATTCCGTGCCTGGCATGAGGCGGCGGAATGGCTCGCCGCTTGCGCAATCCCGCGCCATCGCCCACATCCGGGCGAGGAACCCCGACGCCGCAGCACGGAAAAGCCGAGACCGATGTTCATCGAGACCGAAGCCACCCCGAATCCCGCCACGCTGAAGTTCCTGCCCGGGCAGGACGTGATGGGCGCGCGCGGCACGGCGGATTTCATCAGCCCCGACGGCGCGGCGCGCAGCCCGCTGGCCGAGCGGCTCTTCAGCCTTGAGGGCGTCGCGCGCGTCTTCCTGGGCGCCGATTTCGTCACCGTCACCAAGACCGATGCGATCGACTGGCAGGCGCTGAAGCCGCAGGTTCTGGGCGCCGTCATGGAGCACTACATGGCCGGCCGGCCGGTGGTGCTGGAGGCCGAGGGCGAGGCGGCGCTGGAGGACAGCGACCCGGCCGATGCCGAGATCGTCGCGCAGATCAAGGAGCTGCTGGACACGCGGGTGCGCCCGGCGGTGGCCGGCGATGGCGGCGACATCGTCTTCCGCGGCTTCCGGGACGGCATCGTCCGGCTGCACCTGCAGGGCGCCTGCTCCGGCTGCCCCTCCTCCCGCGCCACGCTGAAGCACGGTGTCGAGAACATGCTGCGCCACTACGTGCCCGAGGTGGTCGCGGTGGAGCAGGTCGAGGGCTGAGGCGCCGCCCCGCCCGGCGTTTTTCGCCAGGCTGACCCTGGCCGGCGGGGCTTGCGCGCCGGCCGGCGGCGGGCATCCTGCTGCGATGCAACAGGAGTGACTGCCCGATGGCCGAGAAACTTGACTCCCACGCCCTGGACCAGCTGTTCCGTACCGCCCGCACCCACAACAGGTGGCAGGAGCGCGCGGTGTCCGACGAGACGCTGCGCGAGCTCTACGATCTGCTGAAGATGGGCCCCACCAGCGCCAACTCCAGCCCTGCGCGCTTCGTCTTCATCCGCACGCGGGAGGGCAAGGAGAAGCTGCGCCCCGCCCTCTCCGCCGGCAACCTCGAGAAGACCATGACCGCGCCGGTGACGGTGATCGTCGCCTGGGACAGCCGCTTCTACGACAAGCTTCCGGTGCTCTTCCCGCATGCCGACGCCAAGTCGTGGTTCACCGGCAGCGAGGCCTTCGCGGAGGCCACCGCCTTCCGCAACGCCTCCCTGCAAGGCGCCTACCTGATCCTGGCGGCGCGCGCGCTCGGCCTGGATGCGGGCGCGATGAGCGGCTTCGACAACGCCAAGGTGGACGAGGCCTTCCTGGCCGGCACCGGCTGGAAGTCGAACTTCCTGGTCAATCTGGGCTATGGCGACGAGAGCGGCCTGTTCGACCGCCTGCCGCGCCTGGCCTTCGACGAGGTGGCGGACCTGGCCTGACGGCCGTCCCCTCGGGCAGGCGCCCTGGCCCGGCAGGCGGTTTCAGCCGCGCGCCGCCGCCAGGGCCTCGGCGGCGTCCAGCCGCCCGTCATACAGCGCCCGCCCGATGATGGTGCCGGCGACACAGCCCGTCGCCTTCAGCGCCGCGATATCGGCGAGCCCCGCCACGCCGCCGGAGGCGATGACCGGGGTGGAGAGGCGGCGCGCCAGCTCCGCCGTCGCCGTCACGTTCACCCCGCCCAGCATGCCGTCCCGTTCGATGTCCGTATGGATGATGGCGGCCGCCCCGGCATCCTCGAAGGACAGGGCGAGATCGAGGGCGGAGACGCTGCTCACCTCGGCCCAGCCCTCGGTGGCCACCATCCCGTCCCGCGCGTCGATACCGACGGCGACCCGGCCGGGGAAGGCCTGGCAGGCGGCGCGGGCGAAGTCCGGATCCTTGACCGCCGCCGAGCCGAGGATGACGCGGCTGATGCCACGCGCCAGCCAGGCCTCGACCGTCGTCATGTCGCGGATGCCGCCGCCGAGCTGCACGGGGCGGGAGGTGTGCGCCAGGATATTGGCCACCGCCTCGGCATTGGCCGGGCGGCCGGCGAAGGCGCCGTCCAGGTCGACGACATGCAGCCATTCGAAGCCGGCCTCGTCGAAGGCCCGCGCCTGCCCGCCCGGATCGCCGTAGATCGTGGCCTGGGCCATGTCGCCGCGCTTCAGGCGTACCACCTGGCCGGCCTTGAGGTCGATCGCGGGGTAGAGGGTGAAGGCCATGCTGGCTCCTGGTGGCGGGCCGGAGGCGGCGGGGCGCGTCACTCGCCGCGGTCCCGCTCGCTGCGGATGTCGAGCGGCCGGCCGCGGGGCGCTTCCAGCAGCTTGTGGTAATAGTGCCCCGCCACCGTCTGGCCCCGCACCCGGGCATAGGCCGGATGGGTGCCCCAGCGGATATAGCCCAGCCCCTCGAAGAGGGCGATGGCGGTGGCCTGGGTCTCGCGCACGTCGAGGTTCAGCACCCGGTGGCCGAGGGCCGCCGCATGCTCCTCCACCCGCCGCACCAGCAGCCGCGCCAGGCCGTGGCCGCGCGCATAGGGGGCGATATAGGCATGGGTCAGATGCGCGCTGAAGGCCTGCGCCTCGTTGTTGCGCGGCGGACGGATGAGCTGCGCCGAGCCCACCGGCACGCCGTCCAGCCGGGCGACGAAGAGGGAGATGGCCGGCACCAGCAGCACGCCGCGGAAATGCCGCGTCAGCGCCTCGCGCCCCTGCGGCTCGATCCAGCCGAAGCCGCCGCCCTCGATGATGGCGGCATCCGTCGCCTCGCAGAGATCGGCCAGCTCCGCCTCGTCCAGCGCCTCGGCCCGCTCGACCTCCAGGGCATGCTCACGCCGCGACATCACGGGGACCAGGCCAGGAAGTTGGCCAGCATGCGCAGGCCGGTGAACTGGCTCTTCTCGACATGGAACTGGGTGCCGACCATGTTGTCGCGCCCGGCGACGGCGACCACGGGCCCGCCGTAATCGGCGGTGGCCAGGATCTCCTCCGGCCGGCCGCCGGCCAGGGCGTAGGAATGCACGAAATAGGCGTGGTCGCCCGGCGCCAGCCCGGCCAGGACCGGATGGGCCCCCGGCGCGAAGCGGAGCGCGTTCCAGCCCATCTGCGGCAGGGGCAGGGGCGCGCCCGCGGCATCGCGCGGGTCGATCGGCGCCACATCGCCGCCGATCCAGCCGAGGCCCGGCGTCACGCCATGCTCCAGCCCGTGCTCGGCCATCAGCTGCATGCCGACGCAGATGCCGAGGAAGGGCACGCCGCGCCGCAGCACCGCCGCCTCGACCGCCTCGACCATGCCCGGCATGGCGTCCAGGCCCCGGCGGCAGGCGGCGAAGGCACCCTGCCCCGGCAGGACGACGCGGTCGGCCCGCGCCACCGCCTCGGCCCTGTCCTCCACGGCGATTTCGGCCGCGATCCCGCCATCGCGCGCGGCGCGGTGCAGGGCGCGCAGCACCGAGGCCAGGTTGCCCGAACCCGGATCGACCACCGCAACCCTCATGCCCGGCCTCCTTCCACCGCCGCCAGCTCCGGCCGGCGGTCCAGCGCGCGCAGCAGCGCCGCTTCCTCATCGCCGCCCAGCACCACGGCGGCGACCGGCAGGCCGCGCCGCGCCAGGCTCCAGCGCCGCAGATCCTGTGCCTGCAGGCCGATCAGGATCTGCGCCGCGATCAGGACATAGGGCGTGACGGCGGCCGGCAACAGCACCGCCGCCAGCACGGCGAGGGCCAGCCAGAGCAGCAGCACCAGCCAGAGCCGGTGCATCAGGAACCACAGCGGCGGCAGCAGCGCCGCGAGCCAGGAGAAGCCTTCCGGCACCAGCACCAGCCGGCCGCGGCGGGGCGGCGCCTCCGGCATGGCCCCCACCGGCGGCACCGAGGCGCGCGGCGCGGGGGCGGGCGGCAACGGGGCGTGGACGGTCCAGGCGCGCATCAGCCCTCCAGCACGCCCTTGGTGGAGGGAATCGCGCCGGCCATGCGCGGGTCCGGCTCCACCGCCTGCCGCAGCGCCCGCGCCACCGCCTTGAACACGCCCTCGGCGATGTGGTGCGCGTTGGTCCCGGCGCGCTGCACGATGTGCAGCGTCAGGCCGGACTGCATGGCGAAGGCGCGGAAGAACTCCTCGAACAGCTCGGTGTCCATCTCGCCCACCTTGTCGCGCGGGAAGCGCACGCTCCAGGCCAGGAAGGGGCGGCCGGAGATGTCGATGGCGGCCTCGGCCAGCGCCTCGTCCATCGGCACCACGGCGTGGCCGTAGCGGCGGATGCCGCGCTTCTCGCCGAGCGCCCGCCGCAACGCCTGGCCGAGCACGATGCCGACATCCTCCGTGGTGTGGTGGAAGTCGATGTGCAGGTCACCCTTCGCCGCCACCTCGAGGTCGATCAGGCTGTGGCGGCTGAGCGCCGTCAGCATGTGGTCGAGGAAGCCGATCCCGGTGGCGATGCGTCCCTGCCCGGTCCCGTCCAGGTCGAGGCGGAGGCGGATCTCGGTCTCGCTGGTCTGGCGGGTGATCTCGGCGGTGCGGGGCGCGGGCGACATGGGGGCTTCCTAGACCGGGGGCGGGAGATTGCCCAGGGGGGAGAGCGGGGGGCAGCGGCGGGGTGGGCGGGTCCGGGGCCGGCCGCTTGTTGCGCCGCCACCGCGATGCCATCTGCTGCGCATGAACGCGACGACTCACGATCCCCTGGGCTGGCATGGCACCACCATCCTCTGCGTCCGCAAGGACGGACAGGTGGCCATGGCCGGCGACGGTCAGGTCTCCATGGGCCAGACTGTGGTCAAGAACAACGCCCGCAAGGTCCGCCGCATCGCCGGCGGCAAGGTGGTGACCGGTTTCGCCGGCGCCACCGCCGATGCCTTCACCCTGCTGGAGCGCCTGGAGGCCAAGCTGGAACGCTTCCCCGACCAGCTGGAGCGCGCGGCGGTGGAGCTGGCCAAGGACTGGCGCACCGACCGCTACCTGCGCCGGCTCGAGGCGCTGCTGGCGGTGGCCGACAAGGACCGCTCCCTGCTGATCACCGGCAATGGCGACGTGCTGGAGCCCGAGGATTCCATCATCGGCATCGGCTCCGGTGGCAACTACGCGCTGGCCGCCGCCCGCGCCCTGATCGACGTGGACGGCATGACGGCCGAGCAGATCGCCCGCAAGGCGATGGGCATCGCCGCCGAGATCTGCGTCTACACCAATGGCCGCATGGTCGTGGAGACGCTCTGAGCCATGAACGACACCGTCAACCTCTCCCCGCGCGAGATCGTCTCGGAGCTGGACCGCTTCATCATCGGCCAGCATGAGGCCAAGCGCGCCGTTGCCATCGCGCTGCGCAACCGCTGGCGCCGGCAGCAGCTTCCCGAGGGCATCCGCGAGGAAGTGGTGCCGAAGAACATCCTGATGATCGGGCCGACCGGCTGCGGCAAGACCGAGATCGCCCGGCGGCTCGCCAAGCTGGCGGACGCCCCCTTCGTCAAGGTCGAGGCCACCAAGTTCACCGAGGTCGGCTATGTCGGCCGCGACGTGGACAGCATCATCCGCGACCTCGTCGAGGTCTCCCTCACCCGCACGCGCGAGGCCAGCCGCAAGGAGGTGCAGGCCAAGGCGGAACTCTCCGCCGAGGAGCGGCTGATCACCGCCCTGGTCGGCGAGGGCGCCTCGGGCGAGACGCGGATGAAGTTCCGCCGCATGCTGCGCGAGGGCCAGCTGGAGGAGAAGGAGGTCGAGGTGCAGGTCGCCGAGACCGGCTCGACGCCGATCGGGATGATGGACATGCCGGGCATGCCGCCGGGGCAGATGGCCAACATCCAGGAGATGATGGGCAAGATGTTCGGCCGCCAGGCGAAGGCGCGCAAGCTGCGCGTCGCCGAGGCCCGCGCGGCGCTGATCCAGGACGAGGCCGACCGGCTGCTCGACCAGGAGAAGCTGACCCGCGACGCGGTCGCCCATGTCGAGAACAACGGCATCGTCTTCGTCGACGAGATCGACAAGGTCTGCGCCCGCACCGGCGAGGGCTTCCGCGGCGGCGACGTCAGCCGCGAGGGCGTGCAGCGCGACCTGCTGCCGCTGATCGAGGGCACCACCGTCGCCACCAAGCACGGCCCGGTGAAGACCGACCATATCCTGTTCATCGCCTCCGGCGCCTTCCACATCGCCAAGCCTTCCGACCTGCTGCCGGAGCTGCAGGGCCGCCTGCCGATCCGCGTCGAGCTCGGCGCGCTGACGCGGGACGACTTCCGCCGCATCCTGACCGAGCCGGAGCATTCCCTGGCGAAGCAGTACGTGGCGCTGCTCGGCACCGAGGGCGTGACGCTGGACCTGACGGCCGACGCGGTCGACGCGATCGCCGATCTCGCCGCCGAGATCAACGCGCGGGTCGAGAACATCGGCGCCCGGCGGCTGGCGACGGTGCTGGAGAAGCTGCTGGAGGAGGTCTCCTTCACCGCCAGCGACCGGCAGGGCGAAACCGTCCGGGTCGACGCCGCGTATGTGAAGGAGAAGGTCGCGCCGCTGGCCGCCAGCGCCGATCTCAGCCGCTTCATCCTGTGACCCGAAGGCCCTGATGACCGAGACCCTCCCCGCGTCCCTGCCCGTGCCCCTCCCCCTGCCCGCCGAGGCCGAGGCGGAGCTGGCCGAGGCGCGGCGGGTGCTGGACGAGACCTCGCTGGCGGCGCGGCTCGCCCAGCTCGCCGGCACGCCGGTCGAGGCGCTGCGCCGCCGCCTGCCCGGCTTTGCCCAGGGCATGGTGGACGGCGCCGTGCGCCGCGCGCTCTCCACCGCGCTGAACACCGCCATGCGCTCCGGACCGGGCCGCGCGCCGCCCGGCATCTCCTCCGACTGGCTGCACCGCGGCCTGGCGGCGGCGAGCGGTGCCGCGGGCGGCGCCTTCGGCCTGCCGGGCACCCTGCTGGAGCTGCCGGTCTCGACCACCATCCTGCTGCGCCAGATCGGCGCCGAGGCCGCGGCCGCCGGCGAGGACACCCGCCTGCCCGAGACCGGCGCGGAATGCCTGAAGGTCTTCGCGCTCAGCGGGCCGGGCCTGGCGGACGATGCCACCGAGACCGGCTACTTCGCCACCCGCCTCGCCCTGGCGCAGTTCCTGCCGAACATGAGCGCGGCGCTGCTGCCGGGTTTCATCGGCGCCATCGCCGCCCGCTTCACCGGCCCGCTGATGATCAAGCTCGGCGCCCAGGCGGCGCCCGTGGTGGGCGCGGCGGCGGGGGCGGCGGTGAACCTCGCCTTCCTGCAGCATTTCCGCGAGCTGGCGCGGGCGCATTTCACCGTCCGCCGGCTGGAGCGCGAGCACGGCGCCGAGGCGGTGCGCGCGGCCTATGAGGTGCTGGCCGCGCGGGCTCGGCACCGCGCCGCCTGACGGCCGCGCCCGGGGGCGCCCAATCCGCCAAGCTGTTGCTTTTCCGGATTGTTTTCCCGGCATCCCGCCTGGCTACTTAATCTTCCGGCAATCTTTCGGTCATTCGGGCGTCATCCCCCCATCCTAATGGCGCGGCCATGCCGACCGGCGGGGAAGGCGGCCTGCGGCATCCGCGATGGCGCCGCTCCCCTCGTCGCGACGCGACCACCACTGAGGGAAAAGCCCGGACATGGTCAGTTTTGCCACGCTCGATGGTCAGCCGCCGCTCGTCATTGCTCACCGCGGCGCCAGCGGCTACCGCCCGGAGCACACGCTGGAAGCCTATAAGCTGGCGATCGAGATGGGCGTCAGCGTGATCGAGCCCGATCTGGTCGCGACCCGTGATGGCCATCTGGTCGCGCGGCACGAGAACACCCTCTCCGACACCACGAACGTGTCGGACCTTCCCGAATTCGCCGACCGCCACGTCACCAAGGTGATCGACGGCCGCAGCGTCACGGACTGGTTCATCGAGGACTTCACGCTGGCCGAGCTGAAGACCCTGCGCACCAAGGAGCGGCTGGGCGAGCTGCGGCCGGAAAGCCAGTCCTATGACGGGCAGTTCGAGATCGCCACGCTGGAGGAGATCCTGGCCCTGGTGCGGCAGGTCGAGGCCGAGACGGGCCGCGAGATCGCCATCGCGCCTGAGACCAAGCACCCGACCTATTCGGAGTCGATCGGCCTCGATCTCAGCCAGATGCTGATCGACACGCTGGTGGCGAACGACTTCACCGATCCTGACCGCGTCTACATCCAGTCCTTCGAATCGGGCAATCTGATCCGTCTGCACGACAGCATCATGCCGGCGGCGGGGGTGGATCTGCCGCTGGTGCAGCTCGGCAACGCCTCCTCCCTCGAGGCGCTGCGGGAGATCGCCCGCTACGCCGATATCGTCGGACCCAGCAAGGATGCCATCCTGCTGCGCACGCGCCTGGCCGAGCCGGTGGACGCGGATGGGGACGGCACGGCCACGCTGCGCTTCGAGCTGAGCGGCGAGATCAGCCCGCTGGTCGGGAACGCGCATGCCGTCGGGCTGAAGGTCATCCCCTACACCATCCGCGCCGAGGAGAACTATCAGGCGCTGAACCCGGACGGCACGCCGCAGACGGCGGCGCAGGAGGCCCTGAAGCTGCTTCAGCTCGGCGTGGACGGCTTCTTCATCGACCAGCCCGACATCGGCCTGCAGGCGCTGGCGGACCTCCTCGCCGGCGACGGCACGGACGGCGCCGATTGGCTGACCGGCGGCGGCGGCGCCGACTTCCTCGATGGCGGCGCCGGGGATGACGTCCTGAACGGTGGCGCCGGGGATGACGAGCTGACCGGCGGCGCGGGCGATGACTGGCTGAACGGCGGCACCGGCACCGACACCGCCGTCTACCTGGGCGAACTGGCCGGCCACGCCTTCCAGCGCGCGGGGCGGGTGCTGACGGTCAGCGGCCCGGAGGGGACCGACAGGCTGACCGACATCGAGCAGATCCGCTTCGCCGACGGCACCCTGACCCTGGGCGACGATCCGCTCTTCGACGCCGCCTTCTACGCGCGGTCCAACCCGGACGTCTGGGAGGCCGGGGTCGATCCGAAGGCGCATTACGACACGTTCGGCCGCACCGAGGGGCGCGATCCCAACGCCTTCTTCGACACCGATGCCTATCTGGCGGCCCATGCCGATGTCGCGGCGGTCGGCATGAACCCGCTGGACCATTACCGGGAGTATGGCTGGACCGAGGGCCGCGATCCCTCCGCCGCCTTCAGCACCGGCGCCTATCTGGCGGCGCATGCCGATGTCGCGGAAGCCGGCATGAACCCGCTGGAGCATTACCTGACCTATGGCCTGGCCGAGGGCCGCGGCCTGGGCGCCGACAGCCTGCTCGGCTGAGGAGGCGGGCCGGGACGGCGGCGCCGCCCCGGCCTTTCGGCGCCGGAGCAGGCGAATCCGGTGATGAAATAGGGTGGCCAGCGCCGCCGGCCTGCGCTCAAGCTGTGCCCAGTTGGCCCGAGGCCACGCTGTCGTGGCGGGAGAGCCAGCCGGGAGAGATGCTCATGTCCAAGCTGTCCCGCCGCAAGGCGGTCTTCGGCTCCCTCTGCATGGCCTGCGCCGGGGCGCATGGCCTGATGGCCAGCAGCGCCCGCGCCCAGGGCTGGAGCCCGCCCGGCGCCGCGCAGCGCTGCCCCTCCCGCTGGGGCGCCGCCGACCGGCGCGGCGCGATGAACCTGATGACGCCGGAGCGGGCGAAGCGCGCGGCGCAGCTGATCCGCACCGGCGAGATCGTCGAATGCGGGCAGACGCTGAACCAGACCATGCCCTTCTTCGGCACGCGCCGCTTCGACGTGCATCTCAAGCGCACCTTCATGAACCCCGAGGGCAACCGGCGCGGCTCGAACGAGGAGCTGGTGGTCGCCGAGATCGGCCAGGTCGGCACGCAGCTCGATGCCTTCCCGCACCAGACCATCGGCGACGAGGGCTACAACTGCGTCAACATCCCGCGCATCTCGAGCCGCAACGGCTTCACCGAGATGGGCGTGGACACGGTGGGCACCATCTTCACCCGCGGCGTGCTGATCGACGTGGCGGCGCTGAAGGGCGTCGCCACCCTGCCCGACACCTACGAGATCACGCCGGAGGATCTGGAGGCGGCGCTGCGCCGGCAGAACACGCGCATCGAGGAAGGCGACGCGGTGATCGTCCACACCGGCTGGGGCCTGCTCTGGGGTCGCGACAACGCGCGCTACGTCCGCTCCTGCCCCGGCCTCGGCGTCGCCGCGGCGGAGTGGGTCCTGCGGCGGAACCCGATGCTGATGGGGTCGGACAACTGGCCGGTGGAATGCGCGCCCTCCAAGACCATGCCGGATGCCAGCCTGCCGGTGCACCAGCTGGCGCTGGCCGTGCATGGCGTGCACCTGCTGGAGAACATGAAGCTCGACGTGCTGGCGAGCCGCGGGCAGCATGAATTCGCCTTCGCCGTGCAGCCGCTGAAGGTGCAGGGCGGCACGGGATCGACCGTCGCGCCCTCGGCGCTGTTCTGAGGCGGCCGGGAGGGCCGGCCGCCCTCCCTTCCCGCGACCTTGACATCCGCCTTCGTGTCAGCCCGCCTGCCGATCCGCCGCGCCCGCGGTAAAGAGGGCGTGGGCGAGGCAAGGGGATTGAGATGCGGCTGGTGATGATCGGGGCGGGCGGCCATGGGCGGGCCGTGCTGGAGGTGCTGCGCGATGCCGGCTGGCCCGATCCGGTCGGCGTGCTGGATGACGACCCGGCCTGCCGCGGCCTGCCGGGCGTGCCGCATCTCGGCCCCCTCGCCCGCGCCGCCGCCCTGCGCGCCGGGGGGGTGGAGGGCGCGCATGTGGCGCTCGGCGACAATGCCCGCCGGCGCCGGCTGGGCGAGGAGCTGGGCCGCCTCGGCTTCACCCTGCCCGCCTTCCGCCACCCCTCCGCCGTGATCGCGCGCAATGCCGCCCTCGGCCCCGGCAGCGTCGCCATGCCGCGCGTCGTCCTGGGCGCGATGGCGCGCGTCGGCGCCCATGTCATCCTCAACACCGGCTGCATCGTCGAGCATGACTGCGTGGTGGAGGCGGGCTGCCATGTCGCGCCCGGCGCCGTGCTGGGGGGCGGGGTGGCGCTGGGCGCGGGGGCGATGGTGGGCATCCTCGCCGGCATCCGCCCCGGCCGCCGGATCGGCGCCGGGGCGGTGGTCGGCATGGGTGCCGCGGTGCTGGAGGATGTTCCGCCGGCGGCCCGGGTGGGCGGCGTGCCCGCCCGGCCGCTGGGGGAGGGCTGAGCTGCCTCAGCTGCGGATCAGCGGGCACTCCGACTGCGCGAGCGGCTTCACCGTCTCCTCCGGCGCCATGGTCGAGACCAGCTTGCAGTAGTCCCATCCGCCCGTGCTTTCGGCCGGCGTCTTCACCTGCAGGAGATAGGCCGGCAGCACCGCCCGGCCATCGGCGCGGATGGAGCCGGCGCCGAAGGCGTCGTCCTCCGTCGGCATGGCCTTCATGCGCGCGACGGTGGCGGCGCCGCTGGCCTTCGCGGCCTCGACGCCGAGCGCCGCCACGGCCTTCAGGTAATGCAGCGTCACCGCGTAGCAGCCGGCATGCACCATGCCCGGATAGGCGCCGCCCATCGCCGGCAGCACGCGCCGGGTGAAGGCGCGGGTGCGGTCATTGGTGTCCCAGTAGAAGCTGTTGGTGAAGAGCAGCTTCTGCATGGTGTCGAGCCCGGCGGCGCGGATGTCGTTCAGGAACATCACCAGCGCGGCCATCTTCATGCTGCGCGTCACGCCGAACTCATGCGCCTGCTTGATGCAGTTGGGCAGGTCGTTGCCGCCCAGCGCCAGGCCGATCACATCGGCGCCGCTGCCGCGCGCGGCGATCAGCATGGCCGAGAAGTCGCCGGTGCCGAGCGGCGCCCGCGCGCTGCCCACCACCTCGCCGCCCGCCTGCTGCACGAAGGTGGTCGTCTCCGCCTGCAGGGAATGGCCGAAGGCGTTGTCGGTGGCGATGAAGTACCATTTCTTCCCGCCGCCGCGCACGGTCTCGGCCGCCACCGCCTTGGACAGCATGTAGCCGTCATAGGTCCAGTTGACGGTGTTCGGCGTGCAGAGCTTGTTGGTGAACTCCGTCGCGGTGACGGCGACGCCGAGGCAGGCCTTGTCCTTCTCGCGCGCGATGGTCGAGACCGCCAGGCCGACGGCGGAGTTCGGCCCGGCGATCACCATGTCCACCCCCTGCTGGTCGATCCAGCGCCGCACCAGGCTGGCGCCGGTGTCGGCCTTGTTCTGGTGGTCGCCGAAGAGCACCTCGACCTCGAGGCCCTTCGCCGGGCCCGAGGCCCCGGCCAGGAATTCCGTGGCGGCCTGGCGCGCGCAGCCGACGCCGCCGCGGCCCAGCAGGTCCGTGTAGATGCCGGAGAAATCGGCGAGCACGCCGATCCGGATCACCGGCCCCTGCGCCAGGGCCGGGGCGGCGAGCGGCGGTGCCGCCAGCGCGGTGGCGAGGCCGGCGGCCCCCTGGAGGAACACGCGGCGCGATACGGTCATGGAAGCTTCCCCTGGAACTGCGCCCACTGGCACGGCCGTCCTCTGCGTGACGGTTCACACCCGTGCCGGGCGGTGATGGCGATGAGGTGCCCGGCCGGGCTCAGCCCAGCCGGGGCTTGTCGATCCCGGCCATGTCGCAATGCGCGTCGACCATGGCCGAGAAGTCCTGGCCGCCGAAGCCGCGGGCCCGGGCGGCGCTGAAGGCCTCGCGCGCCGCCGCGACCATGGGCAGGGGCACCTTCGCCGCGCTGGCGGCCTCGACGATCAGCGTCAGGTCCTTGTGCGCCAGGTCGATGGTGAAGCCCGGCGCGGTGTCGCCGGCCAGCACCTTGGACGGCCAGGCGACCTTCAGCTGCCCGTTCACCGCCGTGGTGCCGTAGAGCACGTCGAGCGTCCTCTCCAGCTGCAGGCCGAAGCGCTGCGACAGGGCCAGGGCCTCGGCGTTCATCTGGCAGGAGGCGACGGCGAGGAGGTTGTTCACCAGCTTGGTGCGGGTGCCGCTGCCGGGACCGCCGCAGTGGTAGATGGTGCTGCCCATCGCCTCCAGCAGCGGCTTCACCCGCGCGAAATCCTCCGCCTCGGCGCCGACCATGAAGAGCGACTCGCCCCGGTCGGCATGGCTGGCCAGGCGCCCGACCGGCGCGTCGACGAAGCCGATGCCGCGCTCGCGCGCCTGGCGCGCCAGGCGGTCGGTGGTCTCGGGATCGACGGTGCTCATGTCCATCACCACGGCACCCGGCCGGGCCTGGGCGATGACGCCCTCGGCGCCCCCCACCACCGCCTGCACCACCGCCGAATTCGGCAGCATGGTGACGATGACATCGCCCGCGCCGGCGACCTCGGCGACGGTTCGCGCCGCGCGCGCCTGCAGCGCCTCCAGCTCGCTCACCGCATCGGCGTTGATGTCGTTGACGATCAACCGGAAGCCCCTGCGGCACAGGTTCGAGGCCATGGGGCGGCCCATGCGTCCGAGCCCGATGAAGCCGACATCCATAATGCTGTCCTCCCTGGATTGCCTGTATGTTACGCTGGTTTGTCGCACGGACGCGCCACAAATGGCGCGGGCCGCGTCGCCGCGCCTCGCCTCAGCGGGCCGGCACCACCGAGGGCGGCTCCACCGCCATGCCCATGGCCAGGTAGCCGGCGCGGTTCGGATGCAGCCTGTCGCCCTTGCCGCCGGTGGTGGAGTCCGGGATCATTTCCTCCCGCAGTCCACCCGTCGCCGGATCGAGGGTCGCGCGGTCGAATTCGGCGACGGCGTCGAACAGCCCGCTCTGGCGGATGAAGTCGTTCAGCCCGCGCCGCTTCTCGTCCTGCTCGGCATGGCCATGCGCCGCGCTGGTGCTGCCCAGCGCGCTGGTCACGGTGGCGCCGACGATGCGGACGCCGGGGATGGCCGCGCGGAGGCGCCGCACCCCCTCCGTCATGCCCTCCCGCACCGCGTCCAGCGTGGCATTGCCGTTGCGGCTGAAGTCGTTGGTGCCCTCCAGCCAGACGACGGTGGCGACGCCCGAGAGGCCGATCACGTCGCGCTGCAGCCGGGCCAGCGCCGAGGGGCCGCCGGGGAAGGGCTTGTCCGGCCCGTATTCCCTTGGCCCGACCACCTGGTTGCCGCCGATCCCGGCATTGACGACGGCGACGCGGTGGTCCAGCGCCGCGTGCAGCCTGCGGGACAGCACGTCGGGCCAGCGGTCATCGCCGTTCATGGTCGAGGCGGTGCCGTCGGTGATCGAATCGCCCAGGCAGACCACGACCGGCGTGCCAGCGGGGGCGGCCATGTC
Source organism: Pseudoroseomonas sp. WGS1072 (assembly GCF_049340465.1). Classification (NCBI taxonomy): domain Bacteria; kingdom Pseudomonadati; phylum Pseudomonadota; class Alphaproteobacteria; order Acetobacterales; family Acetobacteraceae; genus Pseudoroseomonas; species Pseudoroseomonas sp. WGS1072. The sequence continues at coordinate 1,475,594 of NZ_JBMPSU010000001.1, forward strand.
CACCGCGTCGAGGAAGAACCACGAGGCGGTGGAGAGGGGGAAGGCCGCCTCGCCCTCCTCGGCGCCGCGCGCGCCGGCGCCGGGCGGCGTGACGTAGGAGGTCTGCAGCGCCTTGGCGTGCCAGGTCATCGGCCCGCTCGGCCCCGCGACATGGAAGGAGACGGCGAGCTTGCGGCCGGCCAGCAGCGGATGGCCCGACTCGGCGGCGAAGGGCAGCCCGACCGGGTCGGACCAGACCTCGCCGCCGGGCGCCACGGTGACGCCGGGCTGGCCGCCGAACAGCACCGGGCGGTTGCTGCCGGGCATCACCGCCGCGCCGCCCCAGTGCAGCCCGGCGAAGACGCCGTCGAGCCGCAGCGGCCGGGTGCCGAAGGCGTTGCTGAAGCGCAGGCGCGCCCGCGGGCCCCAGAGATCGGGGCGCAGCACCAGGCGGAAGGTCTGGTCCCGCGCGCCCTCGGCCGGGTCGGGAAAGGCGAAGCGCTGGTCGGGTTGGGCGGAGGGATTGCCGACCGGATAGGGCCCCTGGGCGGAGCCGGTCCAGGCCGTCGCCCAGCTTCCAGCGCCGCCGCTCCCTGGCGTGGACGGCCCGGCGGCGGTCTGCGCCGCCGCCGGCAGGACGCCGAGCGTCGCCGAGGCCAGGGTCGCGTGCAGCCACATCCTGCGGTCCATTCCTTCGTCCTCCCCGCGCGACGCTTCCGGCCGCTGCGCCTCAGCTTTCCATGAAAGCGGCGCGGCGCAAAGACGGGGCGGAGGTTACGGCCCCGCCATGTGGACGGCGATGCGGACCAGGGCGCTGACCACCAGCAGGACCAGGACGATGCGCGAGAGGGTGGAGATCGACGGCATGGCACGGAGATGGCCCCGCCCCGCCCCGGCGCAAAGCCCCGGCTCCCCTCTCCCTTCCGCTGGCGCCGCGCCGCGCCATCGCCTATCCCGGACCGCCATGGACGCCACCGATGCCCGCCTCGCCGCGCAGTACGAAGCCTATCCCTATCCCGAGCGTGACCCGCGCGAGGAGGCGCGGCGGCTGATCGTCGGCAGCCCGAGCCATCTGCGTGAGATCGACCACTGGATCTTCGGCGCGCGCCGCCCCGCCGGGCAGCCGCTGCGCGCCCTGATGGCCGGCGGCGGCAGCGGCGACGCGACGATCATGCTGGCGCAGCAGATGGCCACGGCCGGCCGGCCGGGCGAGGTGGTCTGGCTCGACCGCTCGGCCGCCGCGCGCAAGGTGGCCGAGGCGCGGGCGGCCGCCCGCGGGCTCGGCAATATCCGCTTCGTCACCGGCTCGCTGCTGGAGGCCGCGGATCACGGCCGCTTCGACTACATCGACTGCTGCGGCGTGCTGCACCACCTCCCCGACCCCGCCGCCGGTCTCGGGGCCCTGGCCGCCGCCCTGGCGCCGGGCGGCGGGATCGGGCTGATGGTCTATGCGCCGCATGGCCGCACCGGGGTCTACATGCTGCAGGAGGCGCTGCGCCTGATCGCGCCCGACAGCGAGGCGCCGCCCGCCCGCGTCGAGATCGCCAGGCGGCTGTGGAAGCAGGCGCCGCAGACCGCCTGGCTGCGCCGCAACCCCTGGATCACCGACCACATCGAAGGCGGCGATGCCGGGCTCTACGACCTGCTGCTGAACCCGCGCGACGTGGCCTTCACCGTGCCGCGGCTGGCGGCGCTGATCGGCCAGGCGGGGCTGCGGCTGCGCTGCTTCGTCGAGCCGCTGCGCTACGACCCCGACCGCTACCTGAACGACCCGAAGCTCCGCGCCCGCACCGCCGGGCTGGACCCGATCGGGCGCGCCGCCCTGGCGGAGGCGATCTGCGGCAACATGGGCATCCACATCGCCTATGCGACGCGCGACCCGGCGCCGGAGCCCGACTGGGAGAACCCCGCCGCCGTGCCGCTGCTGCGCGAGCTGGACGGCCCGGCCCTGGCGCGCGGCCTGCCGAAGGATGGCGTGCTGCGCGTGACCTTCGACGGGCTGACGGTCGGCCTGCCCCTGCCCCGCCTGGCCGCCGCCATCCTGGCGCGGGTCGACGGGCGGCGCAGCATCGGCGCCATCGGCGCGGAGCTGGCGGCCAACGGCGTCGCGCCCGAGGCCTTCCGCCGCGACCTCGCCGCGCTGCGCGCCGCGCTGGAGCCGCTGAACCGCCTGCTGCTGGCCGCGCCGGATGCCGGAGCGCCGTGACGGTCCGCCCGGCCATCATCATCTTCGGCGCGGCGGTGCGGCCGGATGGCGGGCCGAGCCTGACGCTGCGCCGGCGGGTGAAGGCCGCCGCCGCCTTCGGCGCCACCCTGGCCGATCCGCTCTACATCCCCACCGGCGCGCAGGGGCAGCACGGCCCGCCCGAGGCGGAGGTGATGGCGCGGCTGCTGCAGGACCTCGGCGTGCCGGGCGAGGCGATCCGCCAGGAGCCGAGCGGCACCGACACGCTGAGCTCCGCCCGCGCCTGCGCCCGGCTGCTGCGCGGGCATGAGGGGCCGGTCTGGGCGGCCAGCAGCGGCTATCACCTGCCGCGCTGCGTCGCCCTGCTGCGCGCCTTCGGCCTGCCGGCCCGCGCCGCCCCCGCGCCCGAGGCGGCGCATGGCTTTCTCGACCGCTGGTGGTGGCGGGCCCGGGAGGGTGCCGCCCTGCCCTATGACCTGGCGCTGGTGCTGTGGGAACGCGCCACCGGCCATGCGCCGGAGGGGCGGCCCCGGGACTGATGCCGCGGCGCCCGGCCCCGGCGGAAGGGAGACGACGCATTCCCGACCGGCGTGCTTCCATGGCAGGCTTCCCGCCGCAACGGGGAGAACCGCCGCCGATGTTCGACAACGAGACGCCCTGGGCGCCCAGCCAGCGCTATCCCGACCCGCGCTTCCGCGCCTTCGAGCCGGTCTTTCACGGCTTCCGGGCCATGAACGGCACGGTGGAGAAGCTGGCCGGGGGCTGCCGCTGGGCCGAGGGGCCGGTCTGGCTCGGCGACCAGCGCGCCCTGCTCTGGTCCGACATCCCGAACAACCGCATCCTGCGCTGGGACGAGGAGACGGGGCAGGTCACGCCCTTCCGCCGCCCGGCCAACTTCGCCAACGGCAACACGCGCGACCGCCAGGGCCGGCTCGTCACCTGCGAGCATCTCGGCCGGCGCGTCACGCGCACCGAATATGACGGCGGCATCACCGTCCTGGCCGACCGCTACCAGGGCCGGCGGCTGAACTCGCCCAACGACGTGGTGGTGCGGTCCGACGGCAGCATCTGGTTCACCGATCCGAGCTTCGGCCTCGGCGGCTATATCGAGGGCGAGAAGGCCGAGGCGGAGCTGCCGCACGGCGTCTACCGCATCGACGGGCAGAGCGGCGCGGTGACGCTGCTGACCGACGAGATGGAGGGGCCGAACGGCCTGGCCTTCTCGCCGGACGAGAAGACCCTCTACATCGTCGAGAGCCGCGCCGAGCCGCGCCGCATCCTGGCCTTCGACGTCACCGCGGAAGGCGGCATCGCCAACCGCCGGGTCGCCGTGCAATGCGCGCCGGGTGAGACGCCGGACGGCTTCCGCCTCGACATGCAGGGCAATCTCTGGTGCGGCTGGGGCATGGGCAGCGCGGAGCTGGACGGCGTGCGGGTGTTCAGCCCGGGCGGCACGGCGCTCGGCCATATCGACCTGCCGGAACGCTGCGCCAATGTCTGCTTCGGCGGACGGCACCGCAACCGGCTGTTCATGGCCGCCTCGCGGTCCATCTACAGCGTGCTGCTGAACGTGCAGGGCGCCCCGGGAGGGTGAGCCGGGGAGGGCCGGAACCAGCTTCCGGCCCCACCGCCGGCACGCCCGCGCCGAGGGGCCTCAGCGCGGCGGGCGCGGCGATTCCACGCCGCCGGGCGCGGCCAGGCCGTTGCGGCGCAGGCAGTCGCGATAGGCGCGCAGTTCCGCCACCCGCATGTCGTAGGCGACGCGCTCCCGGTTCTCCAGATTGGTCGCGTTGAGCTGCTGGGAGACGTTCTGCAGGGCCGGATCGTCGCGCGCCTCGGCGCGGCAGGCGGCATGGGCCGGGCTGAGCGGCGCCTCGTCGCGCGGGTCGGGCGCGCGCTCCCGGGCGCAGGCGGCGAGCAGCAGGCCCAGGCCCAGGCCCAGAACAGGAAGGCGCCTCATGCCCGCCACTCCAGCCAGTCCTCGATCAGGCGGCGGGCGATCGAGTCCAGGCGCGGCAGGCCGAAGCCGAGCGCGGCGTGGTCGCGGATCTCCTCGCGGCTGAACCAGCGGGCGTCGCGCAGCTCCTCCGGGTCGATGGTGATCGCTTCCGAGAGCGCCTCGGCGTGGAAGCCGAGCATGATCGAGGCCGGGAAAGGCCAGGGCTGGGAGGAGTGGTAATGCACCTCGCCCACCCGGATGCCGGTCTCCTCCAGCACCTCGCGCCGCACCGCCTCCTCCAGGCTCTCGCCCGGCTCCACGAAGCCGGCCAGGGTCGAATACATGGTGGTGGAGGGGAAGCGGGTGGAATGGCCGAGCAGGGCGCGGTTGCCGTCCGTCACCAGCATGATCACCGCCGGGTCGGTGCGCGGGAAGTGCTGCGCGCCGCAGGCGGTGCAGGCCATGGCGTTGCCGGCGCTGCGCGACTCGCAGGCGCCGCCGCAGACGCCGCAGAAGCGGTGCCGGACGCGCCAGTGCATCAGGCCGCGGGCATGCGCCAGCACGCTGGCCTCGCCCGCCGGCAGCAGCCCGGCGACGCTGCGCAGATCGGCGAACTCGCCGAATTCGGGTGGCAGGAGCGGCAGCGGGTCGTCGGCCGCGGAACAGTCCACCGCGAAGACCGGGCGGCCCTCCCAGAGGCCGAGCAATGCCCAGGGCCCGCCGGCCATGCGCACCGCCTCGGCCGCCTCGGTGGAGAGCAGAACCGCCTCGGGGTGGCCGTCGGCCAGGCCGCGCATCAGGCTGCGGCTGCGCCAGACGGGGATGAACAGGGCCTCGGGCGAGGCCATGGCCTCGGCGACGAAGGCGGCGTCCTCCCGCCGGCCGGAGGCTCGGTCGAGGGGGCTGCCGGTATAGGCATTGGGGCGGGAAGCCGGAATGGACAGCATCTTGGCCGCGACCCTGCCACCGGACGCGCCCGCCGGCAACCGACCGGGCGCGATCCTCGCCCCGCCCCCCTTGCCTCGGAGGGGGGGCGGCATGATATGGCATCCTCGGAAGGTCGGTGGCGGACAGGCGCCTTGCCAACCCGGTCAGGTCCGGAAGGAAGCAGCCGCAGCGAGTTCCCGCCTGGGTCGCTCCACCGGTCTTCCACCTCGCCCTGACGGCCCGCCGCGGCCAGCACCGGACAGCCGCGCGCCATGCCCAGCGACACGCCTCCCGCCGACGATCAGGACCTGCCGCCCCTCCCCGAGGGGCCGGGCCTGTTCGGCGAGGCCTCCTCTCCCGCGCCCGTCATGGCCGCGCCCACCATTGCTGCGCCCGCCATGGCCGAGCCGGAGGCCGCGCCCTACCGCGTCCTGGCCCGCAAGTATCGCCCCACCAGCTTCGCCGACCTGATCGGGCAGGAGGCGCTGGTGCGCACCCTGCGCAACGCCTTCGCGCAGAACCGGGTGGCGCATGCCTTCATGCTCACCGGGGTGCGCGGCGTCGGCAAGACGACCACGGCGCGCATCATCGCCCGTGCGCTGAACTGCGTCGGGCCGGACGGGACGGGCGGCCCCACCGCCGACCCCTGCGGCGTCTGCGCCGAGTGCCAGGCGATCCTGGCCGACCGCCACCCCGACGTGCTGGAGCTGGACGCCGCCTCCAACAACGGCGTCGACAATATCCGCGAGCTGCGCGAGGCGGTGCGCTACCGCCCGGCCCGCGCCCGCTTCAAGGTCTATATCCTGGACGAGGTCCACATGCTGTCGACGGCGGCGTTCAACGCGCTGCTGAAGACGCTGGAGGAACCGCCGCCGCAGGTGAAGTTCCTGTTCGCCACCACCGAGATCCGCAAGGTCCCGGCCACCATCCTCTCCCGCTGCCAGCGCTTCGACCTGCGGCGGGTGCCGCAGGAGACGCTGCGCGCGCATTTCGCCGCCATCGCGGCGAAGGAGGGGGTGGCGGCCTCGGGGGAGGCGCTGGCGATGATCGCCCGCGCGGCGGACGGCTCGGTGCGCGACGGCCTCTCCCTGCTCGACCAGGCGATCGCCCAGGTGGCCGGCGCGCCCGGCGGCATCGAGGCCGGGCTGGTGCGGGACATGCTGGGCCTGGCCGACCGCTCCCTGCTCTTCGACCTGCTGGAAGGCTGCTTCCGCGGCGATCTGCCGGCGGTGCTGGCGGCGATGGACCGCGGCCATGAGCGGGGCGCCGATCCCGGCGTCATCCTGGCCGACCTGCTGGAACTGACCCATACCCTGACGCGCCTGCGCGCCGTGCCGGCGCTGCGGGCCGATCCCGCGCTGCCGGAGGCCGAGCGGGTGCGCGGCGTCGCCATGGCCGAGCGGCTGTCGATCCCGCTGCTGGGCCGCGCCTGGCAGGTGCTGCTGAAGGGCATCACCGAGGTGGCCGAGGCGCCGGACCGGCGCATGGCGGCCGAGATGGTGCTGATCCGCCTCGCCCATCTGGCCGAGCTGCCGACGCCGGGCGACCTTGTCCGCCGCCTGAGCGAGGGCGGCGCGGCGGGCGCCCCCTCCCCCGCCGCCACCCCCTCCTCCGCCCTGGCCGGCGGGTCGGCCGGTGGGCCGGCTGGCGGCCTGCGCGCCATGGCCGGTGGCGGTGCCCGCCTCGATGCCGCCCCCGCGCCGGCCAGCGCGCCCCTGGCCCAGCCGCGCAACTTCCGCGAGGTGGTGGCGCTGGCCTCCGGCGTCCGGCCGCTCCTGCACGGCCACCTGCTGTTCGACGTGCATCCGGTGAGCTTCGCACCCGGCCGCATCGAGCTGCGGCAGACCGCGCAGGCGCCGCGCGACCTCGCCGCACAGCTCGCCGCCCTGCTGCAGGAGCGCACCGGCAGCCGCTGGACCATCGCCCTCTCCAATGCCGAGGGCGAACCGACCATCGCCGAGCAGCGCAGCCACCTGGCCGGCGAGCGGCTGGAGATGGCCCGCGCGCATCCCCTGGTGCAGTCCATCCTGCTCGCCTTTCCCGGCGCCGAGGTCGATGCGGTGCGCGACGACAGCCTCGACGCCTACGGCCTGCCGCCGATCCCGGAGGCGCCCGATGAGGGGCCGATGGACGGATCCATGGACGGGCCGGACTTCGCGCCGCCCGATGCCGAGCCGGCCGATCTCGACGACATCCCTTCGGAGGACCCATGAAGAACCTCGCCTCGATGATGAAGCAGGCCCAGCAGATGCAGGCCAAGATGCAGGAGATGCAGGCCCGGCTGGACAGCATGACGGTGGACGGCGCCGCCGGCGGCGGCATGGTCACGGTCACGCTGAGCGGCAAGGGCGACCTGAAGCGCCTGGCCATCGACCCCTCCCTGGTCGATCCGGCGGAGAAGGAGGTGCTGGAGGACCTGATCGTCGCCGCCCATGCCGATGCCAAGCAGAAGGTCGAGGCGATGATGGCCGAGGAGATGCAGAAGGCGACGGCGGGGATGAACATCCCCGGCATGGGCGGCGGCCTCGGCGGTCTCAAGCTGCCGTTCTGAGCATGACCGGCGCCAGGACGCCGGGCCGGGCGCCCGGCCCGGGTTCCCGCTCGGGCAGGGGCTGAGGTGGAGACGCGCGGGCCGGATCAGGTCGAGCGCCTGGTGGCGCTGCTTGCCCGGCTGCCCGGCATGGGCCGCCGCAGCGCCCGCCGCGCCGCGCTGAAGCTGCTGCAGGATCCGGGCGGGCTGATGCTGCCGCTGGCCCAGTCCCTGCGCGAGACGGCCGAGGCCGTGCGGCCCTGCCGCATCTGCGGCAACCTCGACACCCGCGACCCCTGCCGCATCTGCGCCGATCCGGCGCGGGAACAGGAGGTGCTCTGCGTGGTCGAGGGCGTGGCCGATCTCTGGGCGCTGGAGCGCGCCCATGTGCATCGCGGCCTCTACCATGTGCTGGGCGGCGTCCTCTCGGCGCTCTCCGGCGTGGGGCCGGAGGACCTGCGCGTCGCCGCCCTGCTGGAGCGGGTCGGGGCGGGGGCGATCCGCGAGGTGATCCTGGCCCTGCCGGCCACGGTGGACGGCGCCACCACCGCGCATTACCTGGCCGACCGGCTGCACCCCTGCGGCATCGCCGTCACCCGCCTGGCCCAGGGCGTGCCCATGGGCGGCGCGCTGGACGTGATGGATGACGGCACCCTGGCCGCCGCGCTGAAGGCCCGCCGCCCGGCCTGACGAGGGGCTTGGCGGGGGGCCTGACGAGGGGCCCGCCCGTTCAGATCGCCACGCGCACGCCGAGCTCGACCACCCGGTCGCTCGGGATGCGGAAGAACTCGGTCGCCGGCATGGCGTTGCGGCTCATCAACGAGAACAGCCACTGCTGCCAGGTCGCCATCCGCGGCGCCGAGGCGGCCACCAGCGTCTCGCGGCCCAGGAAGTAGCTGGCCTGCATCGGCTCGAAGCGCACGCCGTATTCGCCGAGCGCCTCCAGCTCCTTCGGGATGTTCGGGCTCTCCTGGAAGCCGTAGCGCAGGATGACGCGGTGGATGCCGGGCGCCAGCTCCGCCACCTCGCGCCGCTGCGGCGCCTGCGGCACGTCGAGATTCTCCACCGTGACGAACAGCACCCGCTCGTGCAGCACCTTGTTGTGCTTGAGGTTGTGCAGCAGCGCATTGGGCACGTAGTCGGCCTGGCCCGTCATGAAGACGGCGATCCCGGGCACGCGGAGGGTGCGCGACTGCGGCAGCCGCGCCAGGAAGGATTTCAGCGGCAGGCTGTCCTGGCGGAAGCGGGCGAAGAGCAGCTCGCGCCCGCGCCGCCAGGTCATCATCAGCGTGAAGAGCGCGACGCCGAGCACCAGCGGCACCCAGCCGCCGGCCGGCACCTTCAGCAGGTTGGCGATGAAGTAGCTGCCGTCGAGCAGCAGCATCGGCACGATGACCGCCGTGACCAGGGCGCGCGACCAGCCGAACTGCCGCCGGAAGACCAGTCCGGCCAGGCAGGAGGTGCAGAGGAAGGTGCCGGTGACGGCGATGCCGTAGGCGGCCGCGAGGCTGTCGGAATCGTGGAAGGACAGCACCAGGATGACGACGCCGACCAGCAGGGCGAAGTTGATCTGCGGGACGTAGATCTGGCCCTCCTCGGTCTCCGAGGTGTGGCAGACCACGAGCCGCGGCAGGAAGCCCATCTGCACGCATTGCCGGGCGATGGAGAAGGCGCCGGAGATCATGGCCTGGCTGGCGATGATGGTGGCGAGCGTCGCCAGCACCACCAGCGGCAGGCGGAACCATTCCGGCGCCAGCAGGAAGAAGGGGTTCTCCAGCGCCGCGCGGTCGGTCAGCAGCAGCGCGCCCTGGCCGAAGTAGTTCAGCGTCAGGCTCGGCAGCACGACCGCCAGCCAGACCCAGCGGATCGGCCGCTTGCCGAAATGGCCCATATCGGCATAGAGCGCCTCCGCCCCGGTCACCGCCAGCACCACGGAGCCCAGGGCGATGAAGGCCGCCAGCCGGTATTCCAGGCAGAAGCTGATGGCGTAGTGCGGCGAGAGGGCGATCAGCACGTGCGGCTGCTGCGCCACCTCGATCAGGCCGAGCAGGCCGAGGCTGCCGAACCACAGGGCGGTGACCGGGCCGAAGACCTTCCCGATGCTGTGCGTGCCCTTGTACTGGACCAGGAACAGGGCCAGCAGCACGCCGAGCGAGATCGGGATCACCGCGTCGGTGAAGGCGGGGGAGATGACCTTGAGCCCCTCCACCGCCGAGAGGACGGAAATGGCCGGGGTGATGATACCGTCGCCGAAGAACAGCGCCGCGCCGGCGATGCCGACCATCGCCACCAGCTTGCGGCCCCGCTCGCCGCGCGCCACCCGCTGGGCCAGCGCCATCAGCGCCAGGATGCCGCCCTCGCCCCGGTTGTCGGCGCGCAGGATCAGCAGCACGTACTTGAGCGTGACGATCAGCACCAGGGACCAGAAGATCAGGCTCAGCACGCCGAGGATCTCCCACTCCTCCAGCCCGTCGGCGGCGAAGTGGAGCAGGGAGGCGCGCAGCGCGTAGAGCGGGCTGGTGCCGATGTCGCCATAGACCACACCCAGCACGCCGAGCAGCAACGCCGGGGTCATGGGGCGGGGGGTAGGGGAGGATTCTTGCTGGGACACTGCCATCTGCGCCGATGTCGGGCGCAAGGCATAGGCTGGGCGCCCGTGGCGGCGCAAGCGCCGCCGCTCAGGCTCCCGGCGCGGCGGGGCCTGAGCGGGGCGGCGGGCTCAGTGCCCGCGCAGCACCTGGCTCAGGAAGGTCCTCAGCCGGTCGGTCTTGGGATCGTTGAACATCTGCTCCGGCACGCCCGACTCGACGATCTCGCCCCGGTCCATGAACACCACGCGGTCCGCCACCTGGCGGGCGAAGCCCATCTCGTGGGTGACGCAGATCATGGTCATGCCGGTGTCGGCCAGCATGACCATGGTGTCGAGCACCTCCTTGATCATCTCCGGATCGAGCGCCGAGGTCGGCTCGTCGAACAGCATGATCTTGGGCTTCATGCAGAGGGCGCGCGCGATCGCCACGCGCTGCTGCTGGCCGCCGGACAGCTGCCCGGGATACTTGCCGGCCTGCTCCGGGATCTTCACCCGGGTCAGGTACTCCATGGCCAGCGCCTCCGCCTCCTTCTTCGGCATCCGGCGCACCCAGATGGGCGCCAGGGTGCAGTTCTCCAGGATGGTCAGGTGCGGGAACAGGTTGAAGCTCTGGAACACCATGCCGACCTCGCGGCGAATGGCATCGAGCGAGCGGAGGTCGTCGGACAGCTCGATGCCGTCGACGACGATGCGCCCCTCCTGGTGCTGCTCCAGCCGGTTGATGCAGCGGATCATGGTGGACTTGCCGGAGCCCGAGGGGCCGCAGACCACGACCCTCTCGCCCTGGGCCACGGAGAGGTTGATGTCGCGCAGCACGTGCATGGCGCCGTACCACTTGTTGACCTTGTCGAGCAGGATGGCGGGCGGCCCGTCGACGCGCGCGGCGGAGGCGACATAGGCGCCGTCGGCAGGGTCCATGGTGGCGCTCATGCGGCGTTCGCTCCCAGGTTCGGGTGGTTGTCCTGCATCAGGCCCTCCCTCAGCGGACCCGGTGGCGGTTCAGCTCCGCCTCCAGGTTCTGGCTGTAGCGGGACATGGCGAAGCAGAAGATGAAGTAGATCAGGCCGACGGTGACATAGACCTCGATGCCGAAGCCCTGCCAGGCGGGCTCGACGATCGCCGTCTTGCCGGCGGTCAGCAGGTCGAAGATGCCGATGATCAGCACCAGCGAGGTGTCCTTGAAGAAGCCGATGAAGGTGTTCACCAGCGGCGGGATCACCAGGCGCAGCGCCTGGGGCAGGATGATGAAGCCGGTCTTCTGCCAGTAGGAGAGGCCGAGCGCGTCGGCCGCCTCGTACTGGCCCCGTGGCAGGGCCTGCAGCCCGCCGCGCACCACCTCCGCCAGATAGGCGGCGGCGAAGAGGATGATGGCGATCTGCGCCCGCAGCAGCTTGTCGATGTTCATCCCCTCCGGCAGGAAGAGCGGGAACATCACGCTGGCCATGAACAGCAGCGAGATCAGCGGCACGCCGCGGATCAGCTCGACATAGAGCACGCAGAGCATCTTGATCGCCGGCATGCGCGAGCGGCGGCCGAGCGCCACCAGGATCGAGAGCGGGAAGGCCAGCGCGATGCCGAAGGTGGCCAGGATCAGGGTGATCGGCAGGCCGCCCCAGCGCTCCTGCGGCACATAGGACAGGCCGAACACCCCGCCCCACATCAGCACGCCGATGGCCGCCAGCGTCACCAGCCAGACCAGCGCCAGCGCCGGCCGCCAGAAGCGGCGCATGGCGGAGACGATGTAGAGGCCGATGAAGAGCAGCACACAGATGGCCGGCCGCCAGTGCTCCTCGTAGGGATAGGTGCCGAAGAGCATGAAGCGGTGCTTCTCGGTCACCACCGCCCAGCAGGCGCCGGCGCCGTTGAGCGCGCGGCAGGCCTGGGTCTGCGCCTGTCCGTTGGTGACGGGCACGGACCAGATGGCGTTGACGAAGGCCCAGTCGATGAAGCCCAGCGTCCAGCGGACGATCAGATAGGCCAGGGCCAGGGTGACGGCGGTCGAGATCCAGGAGGAGAAGAGGTTGGCCCGGGCCCAGGCGACGGGGCCCACCACCGTGATCGGCGCGCGGCGCGGCCCGACGGCGGCATCCTCCACGGGGCGGGGCGCGGTGGCTTCGGCGGCGATATCGGCCATGGCTCAGCGCTCCACCAGCGCGATGCGCGCCGCGTAGCTGGCCCTCGGGCCAGCGAAGCAAGTCCCCGCGTAGCTGGTCCTCCGGCCAGCGAAGCAGGACCCCGCGTAGCTGGTTCTCGGGCCAGCGAAGCCGGAGGGAAAGGCAATGCGCGGGCCATGGCCTGCGAGCTTCGGCTTATCCATGGCTCAGCGCTCCACCAGCGCGATGCGCGCATTGTACCAGTTCATGAACAGGCTGATCGACAGGCTGATGGTCAGGAAGACCAGCATGATGATGGCGATGCCCTCGATCGCCTGGCCGGTCTGGTTCAGCGTCGTGTTGGCGATCGAGACGATGTCCTGGTAGCCGATGGCGACGGCCAGGGAGGAGTTCTTCGTCAGGTTCAGGTACTGGCTGGTCATCGGCGGGATGATGACGCGCAGCGCCTGCGGCAGAACGATCAGCCGCATGATGCGCCCGCGCTGGAAGCCCAGCGCCTCCGCCGCCTCCCACTGCCCCCGGGCCACCGACTGGATGCCGGCGCGCACGATCTCGGCGATGAAGGCCGCCGTGTACATGACCAGGCCGATCAGCAGGGCGAAGTATTCCGGCGTGACGGTCAGGCCGCCGGTGAAGTTGAAGCCGCGCAGCGCCGGGATGTCGCCCTGCCACGGAGCGCCGAGCACCGCCCAGATCAGAATCGGCAGGCCCAGGATCAGGCCGAGGGCGGCCGGCCATACCCGGCGCGGCTGCCCGTCCCGCATCTGCTTGGCCCGGGCCGAGCGGGCGTAGAAGACGGCCAGCACGACGCCGATCACCAGGCCCAGCAGCGCGAAGCTGTGCGCGTCCTGCCACTGGATCCAGGGCAGCTTCAGGCCGCGGTTGGAGAGGAACACGCCCTCGGCCGGATGCAGCGCCTGCCGCGGCGACGGCAGGCCCTGCAGGATGGCGTACCAGAACAGGAGCTGCAGCAGCAGCGGCAGGTCGCGCACCACCTCGATGTAGACGCCCGCCAGGCGGGCCAGCAGCCAGTTCTTCGAGAGCCGTGCGATGCCGATCAGCGTGCCGAGGATGGTGGCCAGGACGATGCCGACCACCGCGACCTTCAGCGTGTTCAGCACGCCGACGAGAAGCGCGCGCGCATAGGTGTTGGTGGGGCTGTAGGAGACGAGGCTCTCGGCCACGGGCAGGCCGGCCTCGCGGCCAAGGAAGCCCCAGCCGGTGGCGATGCGCCGCACCTCCAGATTGTGGTTGGTGTTGCGCACCAACCACCAGACGATGGCGACGACGATCCCGACGACCAGCACCTGCCAGATGATGGCGCGCAGCCTTTCATCGGCCCAGGAGAGACGGATTCCCTTCCTGGGCGGGGCGCGAAGCAGCCGGGGATCGGCAGCGGTGTCTGACATGCGTGAAAGCCTCGTTTTTGTTCGTCTTGCCCGCTTCTCTCGACGATCCTGACCCGCCGAGGCGTCTTCGCGCCAGTTGTTTCGGGCCGGCACGGAAGCTTGGCGGGGGCGCCCTCAGGACGCGCCCCGCCGGTCGGCCCTTAGCGGAAGGGCTGGGCGTATTGCAGGCCGCCCTGGGTCCACTGCGCGTTCGGACCGCGCTGGATGCCGAGCGGCTTCAGATGCCGCTCGAAGACCTCGCCGTAGTTGCCGACGGCCTTGATGATGTTCACGGCCCAGAGGTTGTCCACGCCCAGCATCTGGCCGAGGCCGCCGGTCTTGCCCAGCATGCGCTGGACCTCCGGGCGCTGGTCGCTGGCGGCCACCTGCTCGACATTGGCGGCGGTGATGCCGAGCTCCTCCGCGGCCAGCAGCGCGTAATGCGTCCAGCGGACCAGGTCGGCCCAGCGCTGGTCGCCATGGCGCACGCCGACGGCCAGCGGCTCCTTGCTGATCACCTCCGGCAGGATCACGTGCTCGCCCGGGTTGGGCTGGGCGGAGCGCGTGGCGGCGAGGCCGGAGACATCGGTGGTGTAGGCGTCGCAGCGGCCGGCGACATAGGCGCTGACCAGCTCCTCCAGCCGCTCGATGATGACCGGGGTGAACTTGATGTTGCTGGCCCGCGCCCAGTCGGTCAGGTTCTGCTCGGTGGTGGTGCCGGGCTGCACGCAGACGGTGGCGCCGTCCAGCTCCTTCGCCGAGCTCACGCCCAGGCTGGCCTTCACCATGAAGCCCTGGCCGTCGTAGAAGTTGGTCGCCGGGAAATCGAGGCCGAGCGAGGTGTCGCGCGAGAGCGTCGCGGTGGTGTTGCGCGGCAGCACGTCGATCTCGCCGGACTGCAGCGCGGTGAAGCGGTTCTGCGCCGTGGTCGGCACGTAGCGGACCTTGTTGGCGTCGTTGAACAGCGCCACGGCGAGGGCGCGGCAGTATTCCACGTCGAAGCCCTGCCAGCGGCCCTGGCTGTCGGGCTGGGCGAAGCCGGCGAGGCCGGTGTTGACGCCGCAGGTCAGGCTGCCGCGCGACCTGATCGCGTCCAGCGTGGCGGCGTTCTGCGCCGGCTGCTGCGCCAGGGCGGGCAGCGCCAGGATGGTGGTCATGGCCGCCGCGCTCAGGGCGCGAAGGGTACCGAGCCGCAAGGGCTTCATTCAGACTCTCCCAGTTTATTCGCCCGCCGGCTCTTGCCGGCGATGCCTCCCGTTAGGCCTGCTTCCGGACCGCCAGGCCAGGCGGTGGTCGGGCCGCCGCGGCGGCACCCCCTCTCGCCCGTTAGCCTTGCGGGGCGGATGGTGCAATCATCCCGAACGATATCGCCATCCTGGCCAGGACCGGAGGATATCGCAGACCGCCGCCGGCGACGTCCATCCGGCATGCCCGCACGTGGCATGTCCGGGACTTAGCAATGCCCGTGCCACCGGAGGCGGCGGCGCCCGCCCCTTCGGCCGCAGAGGAGAACCGACCACCCCATGCTGTTGACCGATGCCGCCGAGACCGCGCGCCACCTCCCCTGGGACCGCCTGGACGAGGCCTTGCGGAGAATGTTCGAGACGGGATGCGACGCGCCCCTGCGGCACCGCCACGCCCTGCCGCAAAAAGAGGCAACGGAAGGCTCCCTTCTGCTGATGCCGGCCTGGCAGGCCCACCGCTATACCGGCGTGAAGATCGTCCACGTCAATCCGGGCAATGCGCGCCAGCAGGGGGAGCGGCCGGCGCTGCAGGCGGTGCACTCGGTCTACCTGCTGTCGCATGGCGAGACCGGCCAGCCGCTCGCCATCCTGGATGGCGGCACACTGACCGACCGCCGCACCGCCGCCGCCAGCGTCCTCGCCGCCGGCTTCCTAGCGCGGCCGGACAGCCGCAGCCTGCTGCTGCTCGGCAGCGGCAAGGTGGCGCAGGCCCTGGCGGAGGCCTATGCCGCGCGCTTCCCGCTGCGCGAGATCCGCATCTGGTCGCGCCGGCCGGAGAGCGCGGCGCGGCTGGCGCGGCATCTGGCGGGGGAGGGGCTGCCGGCGAGGGTGGCGGAACGGCCCGATCCGGCCGGCGCCGACATCGTCTCCGCCGCCACGCTCTCCGCCGCGCCGCTGCTGCGCGGCGCCGAGATCGCGCCCGGCACCCATGTCGATCTGGTTGGCGCCTTCCGCCCCGACATGCGGGAGAGCGATGCCGCGCTGGTGGCCAGGGCCAGCCTCTTCGTGGACACGCGCCCCGGCGCCCTGGCCGAGGCGGGCGACGTGGTGCAGGCGATCGCCGAGGGGGCGATCGGCCCGGAGCACATCGCCGCCGATCTGTTCGAACTCTGCCGGGGGGAGCATCCGGGCCGCCGCGCGGCGGGGGAGATCACGCTGTTCAAATCGGTGGGCTGGGCGGGAGAGGACCTGGCGGCGGCGATCCTCGCCTATGAAGGCGCCGCGCCGGGAACCCCGGCGCCCTGAACGCGAAAGCGCCGGCCCCCTCGCGGAGGCCGGCGCTTCGGACCCATCGGGCCGGCCGCGGTCAGCGGCGCAGGTTCAGGCGCTCGATCAGGCTCTGGTAGCGCGCCTGGTTCTTGCGCTTCACGTAGTCCAGCAGGCCACGGCGCTGGCCGACCAGCACCAGCAGGCCACGGCGGCTGTGGAAATCCTTCGGGTGGGTCTTCAGGTGCTCGGTCAGCGAGGAGATCCGCTCGGAGAGCAGGGCGACCTGCACCTCGGGGCTGCCCGTATCGCCTTCCTTGGTGGCGTACTGCTTGATGATCTCGGCGCGACGCTCGGCGGTCACAGTCGACATCGGCTCTTGCCTTTCAGTTCGCCGGCTCGTCCGCTTCGGGCGCGACCGGCAGGAGGGTCTTCTCGCCCGGGCCGAGCCACCGCTCCGGCTTGGCGAGGCCGGAGTCCAGGCGCACGAGTCCCTTCAGGCGCTCCCCCGCCATGGCCCGCGCGAGGCCCCCATCGGGGCTGGCGTCCTCGGGTATCCGCCCCATCAGCTCGACCAGTGAAATGGCCTGACCGAAGGAGAGGCGTGCGATCTCCGCTTCCGTGAGGGCCAGAGCCGGGATGTCGGCCAGCGCGGTCGTCACGGGGAGCAGCAGATCCGGGGAAGGAGGCGGGGTATCCTCCGCGCCGCAGAGTTTGTCCAGCGGAATCGCATCCTCCTCGAGGAAGGGCCCGACCCGCATCCGGCGCAGCGTCGCGATATGCCCGACGCTGCCCGCCGCGCGGGCGATGTCGCGCGCCAGGCTGCGCATGTAGACACCCTTGCCCGACTGCACGGTGAACACCGCCGTGTCGGCGTCGGGGCGGGATTCCAGCTCGAAGCGATCCACCCGCGCAGGCCGCGCGGCCATCTCCGGCACCTGCCCGTCGCGCGCCAGGTCGTAGGCGCGCACGCCGTTGATCTTCAGCGCCGAGAAGATCGGCGGCACCTGCATGATCTCGCCGATGAAGGCGGGCAGGGCGGCGCGGATCTGCTCGTCCGTCGGCCGGGCCTCGCTCGTCTCGATGACCTGGCCCTCGGCGTCGTCGGTGTCGCGCGCCTCGCCGAAGCGCAGCGTGAAGCGGTAGGTCTTGGTGCCGTCCATGACGTAGGGCACCATCTTCGTGGCGGCGCCGAAGGCGATGGGCAGCACGCCGGTCGCCAGCGGGTCCAGCGTGCCGCCATGCCCGACCTTCTGCGCCTGGAAGGCCCGCTTCAGCTTGTTCACCACATCCGTCGAGCCGATGCCGGAGGGCTTGTCGACGATCAGCCAGCCATCCATCGGGCGGCCGCGCGGGCGGCTGTTCGGCTTGCGGTAGGGGCGGGACATGGCTCTTTTCACTGCGGAAGGGGGAAAGCGCCCGCGCCGGATCGGGATGCGCGGCGTGCCGGAAACCCGGTCCCGGGCGCGAAGGTGCGGGGGGATACACCTCCCGCCGGGCCGATGCAATCATCGCACGGGGCGTGGCATCCCCCGGCGCCCCTGACGCGGGCCGCCCGGCCCGCGCTCAGGCCGGCGGCAGGGGCCGCGGCCGCCCCGTCGCGTCCAGCGCCACGAAGGTGAAGACCGCTTCGGTGACGCGGTTGGCGTGCTCGCCCTCGCGCTCGCGGCGCCAGGCCTCGACGCGGATCTTCATCGAGCTGCGCCCGGTCGAGAGAATCTCGGCATAGAGACTGACCTCGTCGCCGACCCGCACCGGGGAATGGAAGGTGATGGCCTCCACCGCCACGGTGGCGCAGCGGCCGCGGGCCCGGCGCGCGGCGGCATTGCCGGCGGCGAGATCCATCTGCGCCATCAGCCAGCCGCCGAAGATATCCCCGGCGGGGTTGGTGTCCGCCGGCATGGCGATGGTGCGGATCATCGGCGCGCCCTCGGGCGGCGCCGTCTCAGGGGTGTTCAAGAGGGTCGCGTCCTTACCGCTCGTCCTCCCGCGGCGGAGCCTGCTCTCCCGCCGGGCGGGGCTGGAGGTCCTGCTGCACCTCGGGGCGGCGCATCACCGCGTCGATCTTCATCGCATAATCCAGCGCCGTGTCGGGCTGAAAATGCATCTCGGGCGCGAACTTCAGCCGCACGGCGCGGGCGACCTGGGTGCGCAGGAAGGGCTGCACGCGCTTCAGCGCCTTCAGCTCCTCGGGCGTCACCGCCCGGCCGAGCGCGGCGACGAAGCAGGTCATGTGCTTGAGATCGGGCGAGGCGCGCACCTCGGTCACGGTGATATGGCGGCCGTCCAGGTCGGGATCGTGCAGCTCGCCGCGCAGGAAGACGGCGGAGAGGGCATGCCGCACCTCCTCCGCGACGCGGAGCATGCGCTGGCTGGGGGCGCCGGGGGTGGCGGTCTTCTTGGGCATGGGGCCTCACGAACAACAGAAGCGGGCGGCAATGGAAAAGGCCGGGGGCGGACCCCCGGCCTTGCTTCCGGCCGGAAGCCGGAGAGGCGGCGCGGGGCGCGGAACGGCCGCCCCGCGCCCCCGCCCCGGCTCAGGTGGCGGCGACCGTCTCGGTCTCGTAGCACTCGATCTGATCGCCAATCTTGATGTCGTCGTAATTGGCGAAGCTCATGCCGCACTCATATCCGTTGGTGACTTCCTTGACGTCGTCCTTGAAGCGGCGGAGCGTCGCCAGCTCGCCCTGGTGGATGACGATGCCATCCCGCAGCAGGCGGACGCCGCAGCCGCGCCGGACCACGCCCTCGGTGACGCGGCAGCCGGCGATATTGCCCAGCCGCTTGACCTCGAAGACCTCGAGGATCTGCGCGTAGCCCAGGAACTTCTCGCGCTGGATGGGGGCGAGCTTGCCGCGCACCAGCTGCTCCACGTCATCCGCCACCTCGTAGATGATCGAGTAGTAGCGGATGTCGACGCCGTCCCGCTGCGCCAGCTCCCGCGCCTGCGCCGTCGCGCGGACGTTGAAGGCGACGACGATGGCGTTGGACGCCTTGGCCAGCTGGATGTCGCTCTCGGTGATCTGGCCGACGGCGCTGTGCAGCACCCGGACCTTCACCTCGTCGCGCGACAGCTTGTTCAGCGTCACGCCGAGCGCCTCGGCGGAACCCTGCACATCGGCCTTGACGACGACCGCGACCTCCTTCTGCTGGCCGGCGGCGACACGCGCCATCATGTCGGCCAGCGTGCCGCGGGCGGCACCGGCGGCGGCGGCCTGCTTCTCCCGCAGCTTGCGCTGACGGAACTCGCTGATCTCGCGCGCCCGGCCCTCGTTCTCGACGACGGCCAGCGGCTCACCGGCGGAGGGCACCCCGGAGAGGCCCAGGATCTCGACCGGCAGGCTGGGTCCGGCCTCCTTCAGCTGGCGGCCCTTGTCGTCGAGCATGGCGCGCACGCGGCCCCACTCGGCGCCGGCCACCACCATGTCGCCCTGCCGCAGCGTGCCCTTCTGCACCAGCACGGTGGCCACCGGACCCCGGCCCTTGTCGAGCTTGGATTCGATGACCGTGCCCTCGGCGGCGCGGTCCGGATTGGCCTTCAGGTCCAGCACCTCGGCCTGCAGCAGGATCGCCTCCAGCAGCTTGTCGAGGTTGGTGCCCTTCAGCGCCGAGACCTGGATCTCCTGGGTGTCGCCACCCAGGGATTCCACGACCACCTCGTGCTGCAGCAGCTCGTTGCGGACACGGTCCAGGTTGACGCCCGGCTTGTCGATCTTGTTGACCGCCACGATCATCGGCGCGTTCGCCGCCTTGGCGTGGTGGATGGCCTCGATCGTCTGCGGCATCACGCCGTCATCGGCCGCGACGACCAGCACCACCATGTCGGTGACGCTGGCGCCGCGGGCGCGCATGGCGGTGAAGGCGGCATGGCCCGGCGTGTCGATGAAGGTGACCTTCTGGCCCCCCGCCACCGTCACCTGATAGGCGCCGATGTGCTGGGTGATGCCGCCGGCCTCGCGCGCCGCCACGTCGGTCTTGCGCAGCGCGTCCAGCAGGCTGGTCTTGCCGTGGTCGACATGGCCCATGATGGTCACGACCGGCGGCCGCGTCACCAAGTCCGCCTCGGCGTCGACCATGCCCTCCAGGCCCAGCTCGACGTCGGATTCGGAAACGCGCTTCACGCGGTGGCCGAACTCGTTGACCACCAGCTCCGCCGTGTCGGCGTCGATGGTCTGGGTCAGCGTCGCCATCACGCCCATGCGGAACAGCGCCTTCACCACCTCGCCGCCACGTGCGGCCATGCGGTTGGCGAGCTCCTGCACCGTGATGGCTTCCGGCACCACCACGTCGCGCACCACCTTCACGCCATCGCTGCGGAGACGCTGCAGCTCCTGCTGCCGCCGCTCGCGCTCGCGGGCGCGGCGGACGGAGGCCATGGAGCGGCTGCGCTCGTCCTCGCCCTCGATGGCGGCGGCCACGTCGATGCGGCCGTCGCGGCGGCGATCGCCGCCGATGACCGGCTTCTTGGCGGGGGCGGCGGCGGGCTTCTTCGCGGCGGCGGCCGGCATGCCGGGGCGGCGGACCGGGCTGCGCCGCTCCTCCTCCTCCCCCTCGCGGCCGCGCAGGGTCAGGCGCGGCGGGGCCGCACCAGGCGCGGCGGCCGGCGCGGCCGCGGCACCGGGACGGCGCAGCGGCGCGGCGGTGCCGGTGGCGGGACGCGCACCCACGGGGCGCGGGCCGGGCGCGGCGCCGGACGGCGCCTGGCGCGCGGCGGCCGGGGGCGGCGCCAGCTTGCGCGCTTCCTCCTCGGCCTTACGGCGGGCCTCGTCCTCAATCTTCTGGCGCGCCTCTTCCTCGGCGCGGGCGGCGGCCTCCTCGGCGGCGCGGCGCTCCTCCTCGGCCTTGCGCGCGGCCTCCTCGGCGGCGCTGCGCACCATCAGGGCCTGGCGCTCGCGCTCCTCGCGCTGGCGCTGCGCCTCGGCGCGCCGGTGCTCCTCCAGCACGCGCAGGCGGGTGGCCTGCTCGGCCTGATTGAGCGGACGGCCGGGCGCGGAGCCGCTGCCGCCGCGCGTGCCGGGACCGGAGGCGCCGCGCTGCGGGCCACCGGCCATGCGGGGGCCACCCGCCTGCGGGCCCGCGGCCGGCTTGGCGCCAGGGCCCGCCGGGCCACCGGCCCGCTTCTTCACCACCTCGACCTGCACGGTCTTGCCGCGACCGTGGCTGAACGACTGCCGCACCGTACCGGCGGCCTCCGTCTTGCCCAGCTCGAGTCGTCCGCCGGGCCGGAGGCTCAGCCTGCTCTTCGCAGCATCCTGTTCATTCTGGTCGCTCATTCGTTCGCCTGAACCCGATCCGTCTTGTGCCATCAATCCTGTCGCGAGCCGTTGCCGGGCTCACGTCCCCGCTCCGCTCGCGTTTGAGGAGACAGCGGCCAGACGGCCCGCCTCCTGCACCAAAATGTCCGCGATGCGTCCGGGTGCTATCGCCACGTGCACTGCATGATCCCTTCCGAACACCGCGCCCAACTCCTCCGCCGTCAAGGCCAGCACCAACGCGACATCGCGCCGGCCGGCCAGCCTTGCCCGCTCCGAGGGGCTTCCGTCACTCGCCTCGACCAGCACGCCGACCCGTCCGGCCTGAAGCCATTCGCGCACCTGCTGGAAACCGCACACCGCCTGTCCGGCCCTGCGCGCCAGGCCCACCTGATCGCGCAAGCGATCCCTCAGGCCTTTTTCAATCCGCGCGCGAAGATCGGGGGGCACATGCACCTGGCCGCGGGCCGCCCTCGGAAAGGCGCCCCGGCTCACGGCGCGTTCTAGCACATCGGCCCTCGCGCTCAACCACATTCCCCGTCCGGGCAGCTTCCCGCCGAGGTCGGGCACGATCTCCCGCGCATGCGTCCCGCCGGGACCGATGACGAAGCGGATCATCGCTTCCTTCGGCCCACTCTCCCGCGTGACGATGCAGCGGCGCAGCGGACCCTTCGGCTCCGGCTCCGGGCCTTCCCCCTCGGGGGGCAGGCCCGGCGGGAACTCCGCCTTACCGCTCGTCGCCCGTCTCCCCGGCCTCGGCCTGCGGCGTCTCCGCCGCCGGATCCTCCACGGGGCCCTCATCACCCGTCCCGCCGTCCTGCTGGCCTTCCTGGGCGAACCAGTGCTCGCGGGCGGCCATGATGATGGCGTTCGCAGTTTCCTCGTCCACCGCCTCGGGGCCGAGGATCTCGATCAGCTCGTCGGCGGCGAGATCGGCCAGATCGTCCAGCGTCTTCACGCCCTTCTCGCCGAGCGTCACCAGCATGGCGGGGCTGAAGCCGCCGGCCTCGGCCACCGCGTCCTCGACCCCGAGCGCCTGGCGCTTCTCGTCGAGTTCCTGATCGCGGCGGTCCAGGAAGGCCTGGGCGCGCCGCTTCAGCTCGGCGGCGACATTCTCGTCGAAGCCCTCGATCTCGGCGAGATCCTCCTCGGGCACCTCGACCAGCTCCTCGATCGAGGAGAAGTCCTCGCTGACCAGCAGGCCGGCGATGACGTCGTCCACGTCGAGCGCCTCGACGAAGAGGCCGGTCCGCTTGCGGAACTCCTCCTGCCGGCGCTCGCTGGCCTCGGCCTCCGTCAGGATGTCGATGTCCCAGCGCGTCAGCTGCGAGGCGAGCCGCACATTCTGGCCGCGCCGCCCGATCGCCAGCGACAATTGGTCATCCGGAACGACGACTTCAACCCGCTTGCTGTCGTCGTCCATCACCACCTTGGAGACCTCGGCCGGGGCCAGGGCGTTCACGACGAAGGTGGGGTTGTCGGCCGACCAGGGGATGATGTCGATCTTCTCGCCCTGCAGCTCGGCGACGACAGCCTGCACGCGGCTGCCGCGCATGCCGACGCAGGCGCCGACCGGGTCGATCGAGCTATCGCGGCTGATCACCGCCATCTTGGCGCGGCTGCCGGGGTCGCGCGCCACCGCCTTGATCTCGATGATGCCGTCGTAGATCTCCGGCACCTCCTGCGCGAAGAGCTTGGCCAGGAAGCCGGGATGCGTGCGGGAGAGGAAGATCTGCGGCCCGCGCGGCTCCTCGCGCACGTCGTAGATATAGGCGCGCACGCGGTCGCCGTTGCGGAAGGCCTCACGCGGGATGGTCTCGTCGCGGCGCAGCAGCGCCTCGGCGCGGCCGAGATCGACCATCAGGTTGCCGTACTCGGTGCGCTTGACGACGCCGTTGACGACCTCGCCCACGCGGTCCTTGTACTCGTTGAACTGCTTGCCGCGCTCCACCTCGCGCACCCGCTGCACGATCACCTGCTTGGCGGTCTGCGCGGCGATGCGGCCGAAGTCGATCGGCGGCAGCGGATCGACGATGAACTGGCCGACCTCGATGCCCGGCTGGATCTTCTGCGCGATGCGCAGCGGGATCTGCGTCGCCTCGTTCTCCACCGGCTCCTGCTCGACCACCTCGGTCCAGCGCGAGAGCTTCACCTCGCCCGAGCGGCGGTCGATGACGGCGCGGATATCCTTCTCGTGCCCGTACTTGGCGCGGCCGGCCTTCTGGATGGCCTGCTCCATCGCCTCCAGGACCTCGTCGCGCTCGATCATCTTCTCGCGGGCGACGGCCTCGGCGACCTGCAGCAGCTCGGGGCGGGCAATGGCGACATCGGCGGCCATGGTCAGTTCCTCTCGTCGCGGGGCGTCTCGGCCCCGTCTTCGTCCTCGTCCTCACCCGCCGCGACCCTCAGGCGCGCGGCCTCGGCCGCCGTGGCGGCGATCAGCTCGTCGGTCAGCACCAGCTTGGCGCGGCGCATGTCGGCCCGTGGCAGGGCCACCTCGCCGCCATCCTCCAGCCGCAGCCGCACCACCTCGGCATCGGCGCCGAGAGCGATGCCGCGGAAGCGGCGCCGGCCCTCGAAGGGGATGCTCATCTCCACCGTCGCCAGCTGGCCGGCGAAGCGCTGCCAGTCCTTGGTGCGGGTCAACGGACGGTCGATGCCGGCGGAGGAGACCTCGAGGTTCCATTCGCCGGTGAAGGGATCGTCCACGTCCAGCACGGCGCCGACGGCGTGGCTGATCGCCTCGCAATCCTCGACGCCGATCAGCCGACCATCGGCGCGGTCGGCCATGATCTGGACGGTGGGCGTCTGCTTGCCCTGGATCTGCACGCGCACGATCTCGTAGCCCATCGACGCCAGGGTCGGCGCGATGGCGGCGGTGATGCGGGCCTCGAGGCCCTCGTTGAGAGGCAGATCGTCTTCCAAAAAACAAAAAAGGCGGCCCGCGAAGGCCACCCCCCTGACTGTGCAGCGAAGATGTTCTGCCAGCCATATAGTCCCAGGCCGGAGGCGGCACAAGGAAAACCACGGGTTAGGGCGGGGAGGGGACTACCCGGCGCGCCGGCCTGTCGCGCCCTGGCCTATCGGACCAGGGAGAGCCGCGCCAGATGCGTCACCCGGCAGAGGCCGTGGCTGCGGCGGGACAGCACCTCCCCCGAGAGACGGTTGTCATAGACCTGGGCGAGGCCGAAGCCGTGCAGCCGCAGCAGCAGGAAGTGGCCGGTCACGCGGACCAGATGCAGCCCGGGGGCAAGTCCGCCGCGCCGCGCCAGCCCGAGCAGCGTGGGCCGGCCCGCGACCTCCAGGGACTCGACGGTCACGCCCCCCAGGTCGAGCGCCGCCACCACGTCGCGCCAGTAGGCGATGTCGATCTCGCCATGGGCATAGCGCTCCGGAGCCGCCTGGCGCAGCAGGCCGCAGGCGGCGTGGTAGGAGCAGTCCGCCGCCAGCGCCACCGCCGCCGGCCCGCACCAGGCGGCATAGCCGCCCCGCTCCGCCGCCAGGGCCTCCGCGCCGCGCCGCCCGGCCTCGTCGCGATCCAGAGGATTGAAGAAGCGCCTGTCCATGCGGCGCACGGTGTGGGGCGGGGCGAAGGGGGTCAATGGATTTGCATCACACCCGATGCAAAGAAACCGCAGTGTTGCTCGCCGGCCACGAATCGGCTCAGCCGCGGCGGCGCCAGATCCAGTACAGCGGCCGGCGCCCCTCGCGCAGCGCCTTGGCCTCGTAACGCGTGCCGGGCCAGCCCTCGGGGCGCGACTCGGCCAGCGAGACCGGCTCGAAGACGTCCTGCGCGCCCATCACCTCGCGCACCCAGTCCTGGTAGGTCGGGTCGTCGGTGGCGATGCGCCATTCGCCGCCGGGCCGGATGGCGCGGCCGAGCACCGGCAGAATAGCCGGATGCACGAAGCGCCGCTTGGCGTGGCGCGCCTTGGGCCAGGGGTCGGGGAACATCAGGAACAGGCGCGAGAGGCTGCCCTCGGGCAAGGCGCGCAGGAGGCGGCGCGCATCCTCGGTCCAGAGGCGCAGGTTGGGCGGCAGCGGGGCCGTCGCCTCGCCGCCCTCGGGCACCAGCCGGCCGAGCAGCGAACAGATGCCGTTCTCGAAGACCTCGGCGGCGATCAGCCCGGCGCGCGGATGCGCCGCGATCTGCGCCAGGGCGTGCTCGCCGCCGCCGAAGCCCACCTCCAGCCAGAGCTCCTCCGGCCGTCCGGGAAAGCTGCCCAGCGGGTCCAGCGGGTCGAGGGCGAGGCGCGGCAGGGTCGTCTCCAGCAGGGCCTGCTGCCGGGCGCGCAGCGGATGGCCCCGGCGGCGGCCGTAGAGGCGATCGGGGACGGCGGGGGTCTCGGTCATCGGTCAAACCAAATGAAAAGGAGGGGCAGGGGAGAGGGAAACCCCCCCTGGAAATTCCCCCTGGCCCCTCCCGTCGTCGCGGGAAGGCCGGCCCCGGCGGCGCCGAAGCGCGCCGGGGCCGCCGCGTCACCGGCCGAAGGCGCGCTTCAGCTCGGCGGCGAGGTCGGTCTTCTCCCAGGTGAAGGTGCCCTTCTCGGCATCCGGCGCGCGGCCGAAATGGCCGTAGGCGCTGGTCGGCGCGTAGATCGGGCGGTTCAGGTGGAGATGCTCGCGGATGCCGCGGGGCGAGAGGTTGACCATCTCGTTCACCACGCGGGCCAGCTTGGTCTCATCCACGTCGCGGCCGGTGCCGTGCAGGTCGAAATAGACCGAGAGCGGCTTCGAGACGCCGATGGCGTAGGAGACCTGGATGGTGCACTTCTCGGCCAGGCCGGCGGCGACCACGTTCTTGGCCAGGTAGCGGCAGGCATAGGCCGCCGAGCGGTCCACCTTGGTCGGGTCCTTGCCCGAGAAGGCGCCGCCGCCATGCGGCGCCGCGCCGCCGTAGGTGTCGACGATGATCTTGCGCCCGGTCAGGCCGCAGTCGCCGTCCGGGCCGCCGATGACGAAGGTGCCGGTCGGGTTCACGTAGAACTCGTCCTCGGGCACGCTCCAGCCGTCGGGCAGGCTGCTGACCACGATCGGGCGCACCAGCTCGCGCACCTGCTCCTGCGTCATCCCCTCCTCGTGCTGGGTGGAGACGACGACGGAGGAGACGCCGACCGGCTTGCCGTCCACGTAGCGCAGCGTCACCTGGGACTTGGCGTCGGGCAGCAGGCCGGCCACCAGCTTGTCCTTGTTGCGGCGCAGCTCGCTGATGCGGCGCAGGACCAGATGGGCGTAGTAGAGCGGCGCCGGCATGAGGTCGGGCGTCTCGGTGCAGGCATAGCCGAACATGATGCCCTGGTCGCCGGCGCCCTCGTCCTTGTTGCCGGCGGCGTCCACGCCCTGGGCGATATGCGCCGACTGGGCATGCAGATGGCAGGCGATCTCGGCGTTCTTCCAGGAGAAGCCTTCCTGGTCGTAGCCGATGTCGTGCACCGCCATGCGCGCCAGATGCATCAGCAGCTCGGGCGTCACGCTCGCCGGGCCGCGGGTCTCGCCGGCCAGGATGATGCGGTTGGTGGTGACCAGCGTCTCGCAGGCGACGCGGGCATAGGGATCGGCCTCCAGGAAGGCGTCCAGCACGGTGTCGCTGATGCGGTCGGCCACCTTGTCGGGATGGCCCTCGGAGACGGATTCCGAGGTGAACAGATATTCGCCCTTGTCGCGCATGGCCTCATTCGTCCTCTTGTCGCGGCGGCGACCGGTTCGCCCCGGCCTGGCAGTCCCCCGGGGGTTCCGGGCGGGGGGCTGTTTCGCAAGCGCGGCACAGGGGGTCAAGCGAAGAGAAGGCGAGGCGAGGGCGCCGGGCGCAGGGCGGCCATGCGGCGCGCATGGCAAGGAAGCCTTCACCGGTCCCGCCCTAGGCTCGCGCCGATCTGTCCCGCCTGGAGCCGACCATGACCGCAGAGGCCCGCCTTCCCGATGCCGGCGCCGGATCCGAAGCCGCGCTCCGCGCCGCCGTTCAGGCCGAGGTGGCCCCCCTGCTGAAGGATCTGCGCGGCTTCGTCGACCGCCGCATCGCCGAGCTCAGCGCCGAGCTCAGCGCCACCTCCGACATGGCGGACATGGCGGAGGAGAAGCTGTCCCGGCAGCTGAGCCAGGTGCATGAGCAGATCGCCCAGCTGGTCGCCATCCCGGTCGCCAGCACGCGCAACAGCGGGCTGGAACTGGAAGCGGTGGTGCAGGCCACCGAGGCGGCCGCCAACACCATCATGGAGGCGACGGAGGCGATCCAGGCCTGGATCGCCGGCGGCCAGAAGGACCAGGCCTCGATCGAGGCGCTCTCGGCCCGGGTGAACTCGATCTTCGAGGCCTGCAGCTTCCAGGACATCACCGGCCAGCGCATCCGCCGCGCCATCCAGCACCTGCAGCAGGTGGAGACCATGCTGGAACAGATCGTCCCCGGCGTGACGCAGGCGAGCGGCGAGGCCCTGCCCCGGCCGATGCGAATCGGCACGCCGTACCGGACGGTCAGCACCGAGGCGGCCCTGACCCCGGATCTGGGCCAGGAGGCCATCGATGCCCTGCTGAACGGCGCCGCGCCCGAGAAGGCGGCCGTGCTCAGCCAGGAGGATATCGACGCCCTGCTGAACGGCTGAGCCGGCTCAGCCCATTCCCAGCACCTGCCGCATGCCGTAGAGGCCGGGCGGCTGCCGCACCACCCAGTGCGCCGCCTGCACCGCGCCGGTGGCATAGACGCGGCGGTCGAAGGAGCGGTGGGTGAGGGCGATGTGCTCGCTGGCCCCGGCGAAAAGCAGGGTGTGCTCGCCCACCACCTGCCCCCCGCGCAGGGCGGAGAAGCCGATCGGGCCGGTGGCGCGCGGCCCGGTGTGGCCATCCCGCCCGCTCTCCATGCCGACCTCCTCAAGCGTCGCGCCGCGGCCGCGGGCCACCGCCCGGCCCATCTCGATGGCGGTGCCCGAGGGGGCGTCCACCTTCTGCCGGTGGTGCATCTCGACGATCTCGGCATCGTACTGCGCCGGCGGCAGGGCGGCGCCCATGCGCTCGGCCAGGGCGAAGAGGACATTGGCGCCCGGGGCGAAGTTCGCCGCATAGACCACCGGCACCCGCTCCGCCGCGGCCGCCACCGCCGCCTCCTGCGCCGCCGAGAGGCCGGAGGAGCCCAGGATCAGCGGCCTGCCCTGCGCGGCCGCCAGGGCGGCATGCCGCTCGGCGGCGGCGGCGATGGTGAAGTCGATCACCACATCGCTGGCCGCGAAGAGGGCCGCGGCGTCACCATCGCGGCCGATGCCGCCCGCCAGGGTGGCGCCGGCGGCGGCCACCTCCTCGGAAAGCAGCTTGCCCATGCGGCCGGACAGGCCGGCGATGCCGATGCGGAGGGTCATGTGGCGCGATCCCAGCAGGACGAAGGAAGCCGAAGGACGGAAGGCCCGGGAGAGGATGCCTCTCCCGGGCCTTTCTCTGCCGCGCCGGCGCGCGAAAGGGAAGCCTGGGGCGGCCTAGCGGCCGAGCCCCTCCCAGAACTCCTTCACCTTGGCGAAGAAGCCCTCGCTTTCCGGGCTGCTGTTGCCGTCCTCCCCGGTCTCGCCCTCGAACTGCTCCAGCAACTCGCGCTGGCGGGGGGTGAGGTTCTGCGGCGTCTCCACAGCCACCTGCACGTACATGTCGCCCCGCGCCGCCGAGCGCAGCACGGAGAAGCCCTTGCCGCGGAGGCGGAACTGGTCGCCCGTCTGGGTGCCGGAGGGAATGGTGACGCGCGTGCGGCCGCCATCGATGGTCGGCACCTCCACGGCCCCGCCCAGCGCCGCCTGCGTCATGCGCAGCGGCACGCGGACGAAGATGCTGGCGCCATCCCGCTGGAACAGCGGGTGCGGCCGCACCGCGACATCGACATAGAGATCGCCCGCCGGCGCGCCCCGGAGTCCGGCCTCTCCCTCGCCGGAGAGGCGGATGCGGGTGCCATCCTCCACGCCGGGCGGGATGGTGACGTTCAGGCTGCGCTCGCGCTGCACGCGGCCCGCGCCCTGGCAGACCTTGCAGGGGTTCTTGATGATGCGTCCAGTGCCGCCGCAGGTCGGGCAGCTCCGCTCGATCAGGAAGAAGCCCTGCTGGGCGCGCACCTTGCCGGCGCCGCCGCAGGTCGGGCAGGTCTGCTGGCCGCCGCCGCCGCCCTTGCCCTCGGCGCCGCTGCCATCGCAGGCCTCGCACTGCACGCTGGTGGTGACGCGGATGGTCTTCTTGGCCCCCGCGAAGGCCTCCTCCAGCGTGATGTCCGCCTGGGTGCGCAGATCGGCGCCACGGCCGGTCGCGCCGGCGCCCCGCCCGGACCGGGCGCCGAACTGGCCGAACATCTCGGCGAAGATGTCCTCGAAGCCGCCGGCGCCGAAAGGTCCGCCGCCGCCGCCGAAGGGCCCGCCGGCCCCGCCGCCCATGCCGCCCTCGAAGGCGGCGTGGCCGTAGCGGTCATAGGCGGCGCGCTTCTCCGGGTCCTTCAGGACCTCATAGGCCTCGTTCACGTCCTTGAACGCGGCCTCGGCCTTCCTGTCGCCCGGATTGCGGTCCGGGTGATACTTCATGGCCAGCTTGCGATAGGCCTTCTTCAGGTCCTCGTCGCTGGCATCCCGGGACGCGCCCAGGGTGTCGTAATAGTCCTTCTTGGCCATCCTTGGCCTGTCCCCCAAGCTCCGGAACGAGGATGCGCCCGGCTTTTGGGCCGGGCGCCTGTCGGGTCAGCGCGGCGGGAGGCCGGTCACTCGGGCTTCTTCTTGCCCGGGTCGACATCCTCGAACTCGGCATCGACCACCTTCTCGCCCGCCTTCGGCTCGCCCTCGGCCGCACCCTGCGCGGCCCCCTGCGCGGCCTGGGCCTCGCCCTCGGCGGGGCCGGACTTGTAGACCGCCTCGCCCACCTTCATCGCGGCGGCGGAGAGGCGCTCGGTGGCGCTGCGGATGGCCTCGGCGTCCTCGCCCTCCTTGGCGCTGCGCGCCGCGGCCAGGGCGGCCTCGGCCTCGGCCTTCTCCGCCTCGGGGACCTTGGCGGCATTGTCCTTCAGCGTCTTCTCGGTGGTGTGGATCAGCGCATCCAGCTGGTTGCGCGCCTCCACCGCCTCGCGGCGCTTCTTGTCGGCCTCAGCATTGGCCTCGGCCTCCTTCACCATCCGCTCGATATCGGCATCCGACAGGCCGGACTTGGCCTGGATCTTGATCTGCTGCTCCTTGCCGGTGGCCTTGTCCTTGGCCGAGACCGAGACGATGCCGTTGGCGTCGATGTCGAAGGTCACCTCGATCTGCGGCACGCCGCGCGGCGCGGGCGGGATGCCCTGCAGGTCGAAGTTGCCCAGCAGCTTGTTGTCCGCCGCCATCTCGCGCTCGCCCTGGAACACCTTGATGGTGACCGCGGTCTGGTTGTCGTCGGCGGTGGAGAAGGTCTGGCTCTTCTTGGTCGGGATCGTCGTGTTGCGGTCGATCAGCCGGGTGAACACGCCGCCCAGCGTCTCGATGCCGAGCGACAGCGGCGTCACGTCGAGCAGCAGGACGTCCTTCACCTCGCCCTTCAGCACGCCGCCCTGGATCGCGGCGCCGATGGCGACGACCTCATCCGGGTTGACGTTGCGGGCCGGCTCCTTGCCGAAGAAGGTCTTCACCGCCTCGACGACCTTGGGCATGCGGGTCATGCCGCCGACCAGGATCACCTCGTCGATCTCGCCGGCATTCATGCCGGCATCCTTCAGGGCCTTCTTGCAGGGCTCCAGCGTCCGCTGCACGAGGTCATCGACCAGCGCCTCCAGCTTGGCGCGGGTGAGCTGCAGCACCAGGTGCTTCGGGCCCGAGGCGTCGGCGGTGATGAAGGGCAGGTTGATCTCGGTCTGCTTGGCCGAGGACAGCTCGATCTTCGCCTTCTCGGCGGCCTCCTTGAGGCGCTGCAGGGCGAGCTTGTCGCCGCGCAGATCGATGCCGTTCTCCTTCTTGAACTCGTCGGCCAGGTAGTCGATCACCCGCTGGTCGAAGTCCTCGCCGCCCAGGAAAGTGTCGCCGTTGGTGGACTTCACCTCGAAGACGCCGTCGCCGATCTCGAGCACGGAGACGTCGAAGGTGCCGCCGCCGAGGTCATAGACCGCGATGGTGCCGGTGGTCTTCTTGTCCAGGCCATAGGCCAGGGCGGCCGCCGTCGGCTCGTTGATGATGCGCAGCACCTCGAGCCCGGCGATCTGCCCGGCCTCCTTGGTCGCCTGGCGCTGGCTGTCGTTGAAGTAGGCGGGGACGGTGATGACGGCCTGCGTCACCTTCTCGCCGAGATAGGCCTCGGCGGTGTCCTTCATCTTGCCGAGGACATAGGCGCTGATCTGCTGCGGCGCCATCTTCTGGCCCGCCGCCTCGACCCAGGCGTCGCCATTCTCGGCGCGCACGATCTTGTAGGGGACGAGATCGATGTCCTTCTTGACCGTCGCGTCCTCGAAGCGGCGGCCGATCAGGCGCTTGACGGCGTAGAGGGTGTCGGTCGGGTTGGTCACCGCCTGGCGCTTCGCGGCCTGGCCGACCAGCCGCTCGCCGTTCTTGGCGAAAGCCACCATCGAGGGGGTGGTCCGCGCGCCCTCGGCGTTCTCGAGCACCTTCACATCGCCGCCTTCCATGATGGCGACGCAGGAATTCGTGGTGCCCAGATCGATGCCGATGACTTTGCTCATCCGAGGTCTCCTTTGCGGCGGATGGGGGCGGCCCAGGCTTGGCGCCGCGCCCATCCCCATATGCTCTTCAGGCGAGGAAAAAGGGGTTGCCGCCCGAACCGGGCGGTTGTGAGTGCGATGTATTCAGCCCGGCGCCACCGGACAAGGGGCATTGCCGCAGCGCGCAAGAAATGTGCCGTCCAATGTCCCGTCCGGGGCGGGGTCCGCGGGAGACAGGAGATAGACCACCCGCTTGCCGTTGCGCGGATCGGTGGCCTCGCCCACGGGGCGGAAGCCGAGGCGGTGGTGGAAGGCGAGGCTCTCCGGATTGGGCGGGTCGAGATTGACCTCGCAGCCCAGCGCCGCGAATCCCGCCTGTGCCGCCGCCCCGGCCGCCGCGGCGTAGAACCGCCGCCCGAGACCCTGGCCCCGGGCGGTGGCGGAGACCACCACGCGGTCGATATAGGCCGCCTCGGGATGGTGCTCGCGGACCCAGGCGTGGTTGGGTCCCTCCGCCGGCCCCGCCGGGCCGAGCAGGATCAGCAGGCCCGTGGGCGCTCCGACCGGCCCCGCCGCCAGCGCCAGCAGCGCGGCCTCCAGCAGACGGGACAGCGCCGCCGGCTCCAGCGCGTTCACCGCCGGCACATGGCGGTTGTT
This sequence comes from Pseudoroseomonas sp. WGS1072, assembly GCF_049340465.1. NCBI lineage: Bacteria > Pseudomonadati > Pseudomonadota > Alphaproteobacteria > Acetobacterales > Acetobacteraceae > Pseudoroseomonas > Pseudoroseomonas sp. WGS1072. The sequence continues at coordinate 1,508,226 of NZ_JBMPSU010000001.1, forward strand.
GAGGGCCAGGAGCGACGCCCAGTCCTGCGGCGCGACGGGGCGAACCCGGGTCATCAGGCGGTTGGGGTCATCAGGCGGTTTCGGACACGCCCTCGCCGGCCACCACCACCATGGCGGGCTTGAGCAGGCGCCCGTTCAGCAGCCAGGCCGGCGTCCAGGCCTGCAGCACGGTGCCGGGGGCCACGCCGGGCGGCGGCTGCTGCTGCGCCATCGCCTGGTGCATCTCGGGATCGAAGGGCTTGCCGGCGGCGTCCTGCTTGGTCACCCCGTTGCGCTCGAGGATGCCGATGAAGGCGCGCTCGACCCCCTCGAAGCCGCCGCGCAGCTTGGCCAGCAACTCCGGCTCGCCCTCGGCCGGGGGGGGCAGGGAATCCAGGCCGCGGCGCAGGTTCTCGGCCGCCTCCACCACGTCGCGGGCGAAGCGCTGCACTGCATAGGCGCGGGCATCCTCCACCTCGCGCTTGGTGCGGGCGCGGAGGTTCTGCATCTCCGCCTCGGAGCGCAGCCAGCGGTCCTTGGTCTGCGCCAGCTCGCTCTCCAGCTCGGCGATCCGGGCCATGGCGTCGGCGGGCTGCTCGGGGGTGGGCTGGGTGGCGTCGGCCGGCGTTTCCGCCGGCGGGGTCTGGTCGTTCATCACGGAATCATTCTTTTCAGTCATGGCGGTGCCCACAAGGGTCGTTCATGCCTTCACCTAAGGAAGCCGAGCCTCCGTCACAAGCCGCGCCGCGCCTCCGGGGGGCGGGAATGCCCGCCACCCCTTGGGCCGCCCCTTGACCCGGGCGGTTTCCGTGGCATCTGCCAAGCATGTCCGCACCCTCCCGCCCGCGCGTCGCCGTCATCCTCTTCAACCTCGGCGGCCCGGACGGCCCGGCGGCGGTTCGGCCCTTCCTGGAGAACCTCTTCACCGATCCCGCCATCCTGCGCGTGCCGGCCTTCATCCGCCCCTGGCTCGGCCGCCTGATCGCCGCGCGGCGCACCCGGGCGGCCAGCGAGAACTACGCCATCCTGGGCGGCCGTTCGCCCTTGCGGGAGCTGACCGAGGCCCAGGGCGAGGCGCTGGCGGCCGCGCTGGCGCCCGAGATCGAGGCGCGCTGCTTCGTCGCCATGCGCTACTGGCACCCCTTCGCCGAGGAGGCGGCGCGGCAGGTGAAGGCCTGGGGCGCGGAGGAGGCGGTGCTGCTGCCGCTCTATCCGCAGTATTCCACCACCACCACCGGTTCCTCCCTCGACGACTGGCGGGCGGCCTGCGAGCGGGTCGGGCTGGAGCTGCCCGGCCGGACCCTCTGCTGCTGGCACTCCGACCCGGCCTTCGCCGCCGCCACCGCGGCCCTGATCCGCGAGGCCGAGGCGGCGGCGCGGGCGGCCCTGCCGGCGGGGGCGCGGCTGCGCCTGCTGTTCTCCGCCCATGGCCTGCCGGAGAGCATCGTCCGGCACGGTGACCCCTATCAGTGGCAGGTGGAGCGGACGGTGGCCGCGGTGACGGCGGCGCTGGAGCGGTCCGCGGGGGCGCCCCCCCTGGAGCACGGCATCTGCTACCAGTCCCGGGTCACGCCGCAGAAATGGATCGGCCCCTCGCTGGAGCAGGCGCTGGAGGCGGCGGCGCGGGACGGGGCCGCGGTGCTGGTCAGCCCGATCGCCTTCGTCTCCGAGCATTCCGAGACCCTGGTCGAGCTTGACGTGGAGTACCGGGAGCTGGCCCACAAGTTGGGGCTGCCGGGCTATTTCCGCGTCCCGGCGCAGAACAGCGACCCCGGCTTCATCGCCGCCCTGGCCGGGCTGGTGCGGCGGGTGCGCGACGGCCAGCGCGCGCTCTGCTCCTTCGCCGGCGCCCGGCAATGCCCCAAGGTCCACGGCGACTGCCCGCATGCCCGCGCCCGCGCCACCCTGGAGACCGCCTGAATGACCCCTCGTCCCGCCGCCATCCTCTTCGACTGCGACGGTGTCCTGGCCGACAGCGAGGCGCTGGCCGCGCTGGTGGTGGCGGAGGATCTCGCCGGGCGCGGCTGGCGGGTCGATCCGGCGCGGTGCCGGGCGATCTTCCTCGGCCGCGCGGTGCCGGACATGAAGCCGGTCATCGAGGCGGAGTTCGGCCCCCTGCCGGCGGACTGGCCGGCACGGATGTCCCACCTCCTGACGGAGCGCATGGCGCGCGATGTCGTCCCGGTTCCCGGCGCGCTGGAGGCGCTGGCGCGCATCGCCGCCGCCTGGCCGGTGGCCTGCGCCTCGAACTCCTCCCGCGCCGAGCTGGCGGCCAAGCTGGACCGGCTCGGCATCGCCGGCGTCTTCGGCGGCCGGGTCTTCTCCTTCGAGGATGTGGCCCGGCCGAAGCCCCACCCCGACATCTATCAGGCGGCCGCGCGGGCCTGCGGCGCCGATCCGCGCGACTGCGTGGTGGTGGAGGACAGCATCCCGGGCATCCGCGCCGGCCGGGCCGCCGGATGCCGCGTCCTGGCGCATGCCGGCGAGCTGCCGCCGGGGCCGCTGGCGGCCGAGGGGGCGGAGCCCTTCGCCCGGATGGCGGATCTGCCCGGACTGCTGGGCCTCGGCTGAGCGGGGAGGGATGAGCGGATGGATCTCGGCATCCTGGCGGAATGGTATCCCTGGACCAAGGCCCTGCACCTGATCTCGGTCTTCGCCTGGATGGCGGGGCTGTTCTACCTGCCGCGCCTCTATGTCTACCACACCGCCGCGGCGCCGGGCTCGGAGCAGAGCGCGTTGTTCCAGGTGATGGAGCGGCGGCTGCTGCGCGGCATCATGAACCCCGCCATGATCGCCGCCTGGATCTTCGGCCTGACCCTGGTGCTGACGCCGGGCGTGGTGGACTGGGGCGCGGGCTGGTGGCACGGCAAGCTCGCCGGCCTGCTCGGCATGACGCTGTTCCACCACCACCTGGGCTACGCCCGCAAGGACTTCGCCGCCGATCGGCGGCGGCACAGCGAGCGCTACTGGCGGGCGGTGAACGAGGTGCCGACGGTGCTGCTGATCCTGATCGTCGTCATGGTCATCGTGAAGCCGTTCTGAGGGCGCAGAAATCCTGCGGAAAACCTTGAAAGCGAGGGGGAAACCGCCATTTCCCCCATTGACGCGAAGCCCCCGGCGCCCTTAGCCTCCCCACGCTTCCCGTCAATGGCGCCATATCAGGCCACCAGCCCGATCTGACACCGTGACTCCCTCCTCCTTATTCGGGACATGCCGGCCGCGCCACACGCGGCACCGGCTCGCAGGCAGGCCTTGCCGCCGCCCTTCGGAAGTGTCCCGCTGCTCCCGCCGGAACGGAATGCGTCCGACCCATGCATCTTTCTGAACTCAAGGCCAAGAGTCCCTCGGACCTGCTGGCCTTCGCCGAATCCCTGCAGATCGAGAACGCCTCCATCCTGCGCAAGCAGGACATGATGTTCGCGATCCTGAAGCAGCTGGCGGAGAACGACCAGGCGATCCATGGCGACGGGACGCTGGAGATCCTGCCGGATGGCTTCGGCTTCCTGCGCAGCCCGCAGTCGAACTACCTGCCCGGCCCCGACGACATCTACGTCTCCCCCGCCCAGGTGCGCCGCTTCGGCCTGCGCACGGGCGACACGGTGGAGGGGCAGATCCGGGCGCCCAAGGACGGCGAGCGCTACTTCGCGCTGCTCAAGGTCAACACCGTCAATTTCGAGCCGCCTGAGGCGCTGCGGCACCGCATCAACTTCGACAACCTGACGCCGCTCTATCCGACGCGCCAGCTGAAGATGGAGAACCCCAACTTCGAGAGCGTCGCCAAGGGGCAGCAGAAGGACTACACGCCCCGCGTCATCGACCTGGTGGCGCCGATCGGCATGGGGCAGCGCGCCCTGGTGGTGGCGCCGCCGCGCACCGGCAAGACCGTGATGCTGCAGAACATCGCCAAGTCGATCTCGGCCAACCACCCCGAGGTCTTCCTGCTGGTGCTGCTGATCGACGAGCGGCCGGAGGAAGTCACCGACATGGCCCGCACCGTGCGCGGCGAGGTCGTGGCCTCCACCTTCGACGAGCCGGCGACCCGCCACGTCCAGGTCACCGAGATGGTGCTGGAGAAGGCGAAGCGCCTGGTCGAGCACAAGCGGGATGTCGTCATCCTGCTCGACTCCATCACCCGCCTCGGCCGCGCCTACAACTCGGTCGTGCCGTCCTCCGGCAAGGTGCTGACCGGCGGCGTGGACGCCAACGCCCTGCAGCGGCCGAAGCGCTTCTTCGGCGCCGCCCGCAACATCGAGGAAGGCGGCAGCCTCACCATCATCGCGACCGCCCTGATCGACACCGGCAGCCGCATGGACGAGGTGATCTTCGAGGAGTTCAAGGGCACCGGCAACTCCGAGCTGATCCTCGACCGCAAGCTCTCGGACAAGCGCGTCTTCCCGGCGATCGACATCACCAAGTCCGGCACCCGCCGCGAGGAGGTGCTGATCGACCGCGCGACCCTGACCAAGATGTGGGTGCTGCGCCGCATCCTGAACCCGATGGGCACGCAGGACTCGATGGAATTCCTGTTGGACAAGCTGAAATACAGCAAGACCAACCAGGACTTCTTCGACGCGATGAACACCTGACAGCGACAGGGCGGCCCCCGGAAGGAGACCGCCCTTTCTGTATGGGCGCGGCCTGCTCACCCTCGCGCGGGGCTTTTCCTCCCTGACCGGCGGCGTAAGCTGGGCCGGCCGCGCGATGGAGAGCTTCCATGGACCTGGAATGGATCGCCACCCTGGAGCGGGCCTCGCACACGGCGGTGCCGGCGGCGCGCACGGCCTTCGACGGCCCCTTCCTGCTGCGTGGCTTCCTGGGCGGCACCGGCCGCGCCAATGCGGTGAGCGCGCTCGACCCCGCGCCCGACCCGGCCCTGGAGACCCGCCTGCCGCGCATCGAGGCGGCCTATGCCCGGCTCGGCCTGCCGGCCCGCTTCCGCTCGACGCCGCTCGATCCGCCCGGCCTGGAAGCGGCGCTGCTGCGGCGGGGCTACCGGCCGGACAGCGAGACGGCGGTCATGGCGGGCCCGCTGGAGGGCTTCGCGGCGCCCGATGCCGCGCTCGAGATCCTGCCCGCGCCGGACCCGGACTGGCTCGCCATCCTCGCCACCGCCGAGTACCAGACGCCACAGCGCCGCGCGGAGAAGCAGGAGGCCGCCGCGATGATGATGGTGCCGGCGGCCTGGCTGCTGCTCCGCATCGAGGGACGGCCGGCGGCCAGCGGGCAGGTGGCGGCGGATGGTCCGCTGCTGGGCTTCTTCGACATCGCCACCGATCCGGCCTTCCGCCGCCGTGGCCTCGGCCGACGCCTCCTGGCCGCCGCCGCCGACTGGGGGCAGAGCCGGGGCGCCGTGACCGGCTGGCTCCAGGTCTCCGCCACCAATGCGGCCGCCATGAACCTCTATGAAGCCTTGGGCTTTCGCGAGGTCTATCGCTACCGCTACTTCCTGCGCGCCGGATAGCGGCCGGAGTCGATCGCCCCGGAGGCAGGGAGGCTCAGGGCAGGAAGATGGTGCTGCCGGTGGTCCTGCGGGCCTCCAGCGCCCGGTGGGCCTCGGCGGCATCCTTCAGCGCATAGGTCTGGTTGACCTCGATCTTCACCGCGCCGGACAGCACGACCGAGAACAGGTCGTTGGCGGTCGCCACCAGGTCGTCGTGCCGGGCGGTGTAGGTGGCCAGCGTCGGGCGGGTCAGGAAGAGCGACCCCTTCGCGGCCAGGATGCCGATATCGACCGGCGGCACCGCCCCGGAGGCATTGCCGTAGGAGACCATCATGCCGAGCGGCGCCAAGCAGTCGAGCGAGGCGGCGAAGGTGTCCTTGCCGACGCTGTCATAGACCACCGGCAGCATGGCGCCCTGGGTGATCTCCTTGACCCGCGACGGCAGGTCGTCCCGGCCGGAGAGCAGGACATGGTCGGCGCCATGCGCCAGGGCCAGGGCGGCCTTCTCCTCGGTGGAGACGGTGCCGATCACGGTGCAGCCGAGCTGCTTCGCCCACTGGCACATGATCAGCCCCACACCGCCGGCGGCGGCATGCACCAGGATGGTCTGGCCCGCCTTCACCGGGAAGGTCCGGCGCAGCAGGTACTGGGCCGTCATGCCCTGCAGCATCATGCCCGCGGCGGTGCGGTCGTCGATGCCGTCCGGGAGCTTCACCAGCCGGTCGGCCTTCACCGTGCGGGCCTGGGCATAGGCGCCGATCGGGGCCATGGCATAGGCGACGCGGTCGCCCACCGCGACCTCCGTCACCTCGCTGCCCACGGCCTCCACGACGCCGGCGGCCTCCATGCCCAGGGTCGCGGGCAGGGAGGGCAGCTTGTAGAGGCCGGTGCGGAAATACACGTCGATATAGTTCAGCCCGATGGCGCTGTGCCGCACCAGCGCCTCATCCGGCTTCGGCGCCGGCAGCGGCACCTCTTCCCAGATCATCTTCTCCGGGCCGCCATGTTCGTGGATGCGGATGGCGTGGATCATAGAAGGGTTCCTTGCTGCCGGAGGCTGCGGCGTTCGAGATCGAGAAGATAGCGCTTCGTGGTGACGCCTTCGCCCCCCGAATAGCCACCGAGGGCGCCGCCGCCACCGACGACGCGGTGGCACGGGATGATGATCGGGATCGGGTTCCGCCCATTGGCCTGGCCCACCGCGCGGGCGACGGAGCCGAGCTCGCGGGCCAGCTCGCCGTAGCTGCGGGTCTCGCCCGGCGGGATCGCCTGCAGGGCGGCCCAGACCCGCTGCTGGAAGGCGGTTCCGAACGGGGCCAGCGGCAGGTCGAACCGGTTGCGCTCGCCGTCGAAATAGGCCTGGAGCTGATCGCGCGCGGTCCGCAGCAGATCGGTCTCCTGCTGGTCGCGGCCGCGGCCCCAGTCGAGCGCCACGATCGCCCCCTCCTCCTCGGACAGGGTCAACGGGCCAAGGGGGGTCAGGAAGGAAAGCTGGGGCATCTGCGAGGATTCGACACGCTCCGTCGCCAGCGTCAAGAGCCATGACATTGCGGCGCGGGAAGGGGGGTGCCACATCTGACCCCTCGGCCACGCCCTGCCTGAACGGCGAGGGACGGCCAGCCTTCGCCTCTCGGGATCTGCCCCTTTCCGGAAGAATATCGTGACACAACCCGCCGATCCGCCGCCCTATTTCCAGGCGCATGTCTTCGTCTGCTGCAACCGCCGCCCGGACGGCCACCGGCGCGGCTCCTGCGCCGCCGGCGGCAGCGAGAAGCTGAAGGACTATATGAAGGCCCGCGCCAAGGAGCTTGGCATTCCCGCGATCCGGGTCAATCAGGCCGGCTGCCTGGACCGCTGCGAGTTCGGGCCGGTGATGGTGATCTATCCCGAAGGGATCTGGTATCGCGCGCAGACGCGGGAGGATATCGACGAGATCCTGCAGACGCATCTGCAAGAGGGCGGCCGCGTGCGCCGGTTGATGCTGACCGAGCACGACGTGGTCGCCAAGACCTAGCGGCACCTCCTGTTTCACGTGGAACGTCCTCCATGGCCGCCGCACAGGGTGTCGGGATGACAGACACCATCTTCGCTTTGGCCTCCGGCGGCAGCCGCGCCGCCATCTCGGTGCTCCGTCTCTCCGGAGCCGGCAGCGGGCCCGCGCTGCGCCGCCTGGCGGGTGGGCTTCCGGCGCCGAGGCAGGCCAGCCTGCGCCACCTGCGCCATCCGGAGGGCGGGGAGCTGTTGGATCAGGCGCTGGTGCTCTGGTTCCCCGGCCCCGCGAGCTATACGGGTGAGGATGCGGCCGAGCTGCATCTGCATGGCGGCCGCGCGGTGCTGGAGGGGGTGAGCGAGGCCCTGCTCGGCCTCGGCCTTCGCCCGGCCGAAGCCGGGGAGTTCACCCGCCGGGCCTTCCTGAGCGGTCGCATGGACCTCACCGCCGCCGAAGGCATCGCCGACCTGATCGCGGCCGAGACGGCGGCGCAGCGGCGGCAGGCCCTGCGCCAGGCCGGCGGTGCCCTGGCCCGGCGCTACGAGGGCTGGAGCGCGCGGCTGACGCGGCTTCTGGCCCATCAGGAGGCCGCGATCGAATTCGCCGAGGATGGCCTGCCGAATGATCTCGAGGCCGAGGTGCGCTCCTCCGCCATGGTCCTGGCCGCGGAGATGCAAGGGCATCTGGCCGAGGGCGGGCGGGGAGAGCGGCTGCGGGAGGGCCTCTGGGTCGTCATCCTGGGGGCCCCGAATGCCGGGAAGTCCTCCCTGCTGAACGCCCTGGCAGGGCGGGAGGCGGCCATCGTCTCCGCCCGCGCCGGCACGACACGCGACATCGTCGAGGTGCGGCTCGAGCTGGGCGGCGTGCCGGTCTGGCTGGCGGATACGGCGGGCCTGCGCGAGACGCCGGACGAGATCGAGGCCGAAGGGGTCCGCCGCGCCCGTCGTCGCGCCGACGAGGCGGATCTCCGCATCGCGCTCTTCGCCGCCGACCAGCCACCCGATGCCGCGACCCTCGCCCTGCTCGATGAGGCGACGCTGGTCGTGGCCAGCAAGGTCGATCTCGCGCCCCCCGCCAGGCTGCCCGGCGGCCGGCAGCCCTTGGCCATCTCGGTGCGGGACGGCACCGGGCTGGAGGAGTTCCGGCGGCGGCTCGACCAGCTGGCCGCCGAGCGGGCCGGCTTGACCGATGAAGCCAGCCTGACACGGCCGCGCCATCGCGCCGCGCTGGACGAGGCGGTGTCCTGGCTGGACGAAGCGGCCGCCGCGCCCATGCCGGAACTGACCGCCGAGGCCCTGAGGGCGGCGCTGCGGGCCCTTGGGCGGCTGACGGGCCGGGTGGGGGTGGAGGCGGTGCTCGACGTGGTGTTCGGGGATTTCTGCATCGGAAAGTAGGGCGAGCCGGTCTATACCCCGGCCTATGCGCAAGACGGATTTCGACGTGGTGGTGGTGGGCGGCGGTCACGCCGGCACCGAGGCGGCGGCGGCGGCGGCCCGATATGGCGCGCGCACCCTGCTGCTGACCCATCGGCTGGAGACCCTGGGCGAGATGTCCTGCAACCCGGCCGTCGGCGGCGTGGGGAAGGGGCATCTGGTGCGGGAGGTGGATGCTCTGGATGGCCTGATCGGCCGCGCCGCGGATGCCGCCGGCATCCATTTCAAGCTGCTCAACCGCAGCAAGGGCCCAGCCGTGCGAGGGCCGCGGGCCCAGGCCGACCGCCGTCTCTACCGCCAGGCCATCCGCGCGCTGCTTGAGGCGCAGGCGGGCCTGACCATCCGCGCCGGCGCGGCGGAAGGGATCGAGAGGGATGCGTCGGGGCGGATCGCCGCCGTGGTGACGGAGGCCGGCGAGCGCATCGCCTGCGGCGCCCTGGTGATCACCGCCGGCACCTTTCTGCGCGGGGAGATCCATATCGGGACGCGGCGGCAGCCGGCCGGGAGGGTCGGCGACGCGCCCTCCCTTGGCCTGGCCCTGGCCCTGGAGGCCCTGCATCTGCCGATGCGGCGGCTGAAGACCGGAACGCCGCCCCGGCTGGACGGCCGTAGCATCGATTGGTCGGGGTTGGAGAAGCAGCCCGGGGACGCCGTGCCGGAACCCCTGTCCTGGATGACGGGACGGATCGACAATCCGCAGGTCGATTGCGCCGTCACCACGACGACACCCGAGGGCCACGCGCTGATCCGCGCCAACCTGCACCGGGCCCCGGTCCATTCCGGCCAGATCCAGGGCGTGGGCCCCCGCTACTGCCCGTCGATCGAGGACAAGATCGTGCGCTTCGCCGAGCGGGAGCGGCACCAGATCTTCCTCGAGCCGGAGGGTCTGGACGACCACACCATCTATCCGAACGGCATTTCCACCAGCCTGCCGGAGGATGTCCAGTGCGCCTTCCTGGCCACCATCCCGGGTCTCGAGCGGGCCGTCATCCTGCGCCCGGGCTATGCCATCGAATATGACCATGTCGATCCGCGGGCCCTGCGACCCAGCCTCGAGGTCCGGGACGTGCCCGGCCTGTTCCTGGCCGGGCAGATCAATGGCACGACCGGGTACGAGGAGGCGGCCGCCCAGGGGCTCCTGGCCGGTCTCAACGCCGCGCATCAGGCTGGCGGGGGCGCGGAAGAATTGTTGCTTCAGCGTACCGAATCTTATCTCGGCGTCATGGTGGACGATCTGGTGCTGCAGGGCGTCAGCGAGCCCTATCGCATGCTGACGGCCCGTGCGGAGCATCGGCTGACGCTGCGGGCCGACAATGCGGGCCTGCGCCTGACGGAGAAGGGGATCGCCTGGGGCGTCGTCGGCCCCGAACGGGCCGGCCGCTTCCGGGCTTTTGCCAAGGCCGTGGCGGAGGCCTTGGAACGGGCCCGCCTGGAAGGGGGTTCTCCGGCCGCCCTGCGGCGCCAGGGCCTCGAGGTGAATCAGGATGGCCGCTGGCGCAGCGTGATGGATCTTCTGGCCCTTCCCGGGATCGAGCCCTCCATGATCCGCCAGGCCTTTCCCTGGCTCATGGAGCTTCCCGAAGGGGTGGGAACCCAGTTGGAGGCGGAGGCGCTCTACGCGCCCTATCTCCAGCGCCAGGAGGCGGAACTGCGGTTGCTGATGCGGGAAGAGGCGGTCGCCATCCCACGCGGCATCGACTTCGGACGCATCCCTGGCCTGTCCAACGAGATGCGGCAACGGCTGGGGGCCGCGCAACCGGCGACTTTGGGGAGCGCGGGCCGGGTTCCGGGTGTTACCCCCGCGGCACTGGCCGCACTGGCGGCACATCTGCGGCGGGAGCGTTCCACGTGAAACGGTCCTCCGCTGAAGACCTTGCGAGGCCTCTGCCCGGAGCGGCGCAGGTTTCACGTGAAACGCGGGAGCGCCTGGACGCGCTGCTGGTGCTGCTGCTGCGGTGGAACGCGCGGATCAACCTCGTGGCCCGGCAGGCGCCGGAGGAAATCCGTCAGCGTCATATCGAGGATTCCCTGCAACTCCTGCCGCTCCTGCCGGAAGGCCTGACGCCGCTCGCCGATCTCGGTTCGGGCGGCGGCTTTCCGGGTCTGGTGCTGGCGGCGGCGGTGGCGAGGTCCGTGCATCTGGTGGAGTCCGACCGGCGCAAGGCGGCCTTCCTGCAGGCCGCCGTCGCCGAGTTGGGGCTTCCGCATGTCACGGTGCATGCCGTGCGGATCGAAACCCTGGACCTGCCGCCCGTCGGCGTATTGACGGCCCGCGCCCTGGCGCCGCTGGAGCGGCTGCTGCCCTGGGCCGCCGCGCTCCTGGCGCCCGAGGGCGTCGCCCTGTTTCCGAAAGGGCGGCAGGTCGATCAGGAGCTGTCGGATGCCGAGGCGGCGGGCTGGACATTCTCCGTCGAGCGGTTCATGAGCAACACCGATCCGAAGGCCACCATTCTCCGCATGTCTGGAATCCATCGTGCCGGCGCCTAAGCCCCCTCTGCGCCGTATCGCGCTCGCCAACCAGAAGGGCGGGGTGGGCAAGACCACCACCGCCATCAATCTGGCCACCGCCCTGGCGACCAAGAAGAAGGTCCTGGTCATCGACCTCGACCCGCAGGGCAATGCCTCGACCGGCCTGGGCCTGCCGCGCGCCGAACGGGGCGCCGGGAGCTATGCCCTGCTGGTGGGCCTCAAGCCCCTGGCCGAGCTGATGCGGCCCACCCGCGTGCCCGATCTCTTCGTGCTCCCTGCCGATACCGATCTGGCCGGGGCGGAGGTCGAGCTGGTCGGCATGGAGCATCGCGAGCACCGGCTGCGGCTGGCGCTGGAGGCGGCGGCGGAGACGCTGAAGGATTTCGACCTCATCCTGATCGACTGCCCGCCTTCCCTGGGCTTGCTGACGGTCAACGCGCTGGTCGCGGTGGATGCGGTGCTGATCCCGCTCCAGGCGGAGTTCTTCGCGCTGGAAGGCGTGTCGCAGATCACCCGCACCATCGAGCTGGTCCGGCGGGGCCTCAACCCAGGCCTCACTCTCGACGGCATCGTGCTGACCATGTTCGACCGCCGGAACAACCTCTCGGAGCTGGTGGCGAGCGACGTCCGCGCCTTCTTCCGCGACAAGGTCTTCGAGACGGTGATCCCCCGCAACATCCGGGTCAGCGAGGCGCCCTCGCACGGCCTGCCGGTCCTGCTCTACGACCCGAAATCCGCCGGCGCCCAGGCCTATATCAAGCTGGCCGCCGAGATGCTGCGCCGTGACCGTTCGCGTGGGGACAAAGCCGCATGACCGCCCGCAAGCCCGCCCGTCTCGGCATGGGCCTCTCCGCCCTTCTCGGAGAGGCCGCTCCCGGTCCGGAGGTTGCGGCACCTTCCCTGCCGCGCACCCTGCCGATCGAGGCCCTGGAGCCCGGCCCCTTCCAGCCGCGTGGCCCGATCGACCAGTCGGGCCTGGCGGAACTGGCCGCCTCCATCCGGGAACACGGGGTGTTGCAGCCCATCCTGGTCCGACCCAAGCCCGGCCAGGCAGGGCGCTACCAGATCATCGGCGGCGAACGCCGCTGGCGCGCGGCGCAGTTGGCGCAGCGGCACGAGGTTCCGGTCTATGTGCACGAGCTGGACGACCGCGCAGCGCTGGCCGCGGCCCTGGTGGAGAACCTGCAGCGCGAGGACCTGAACGCCCTGGAAGAGGCCCAGGGCTACCGGCGGCTCACGGAGGAATTCGGCCTGACGCAGGATGCGCTGGGCCAGGCGGTCGGCAAGAGCCGCAGCCATGTCGCCAATACCCTGCGCCTGCTGGCTCTGCCGCAGAAGGTCCGCGAGATGCTGGCGCGGGGCAGCCTCTCCGCCGGCCATGCCCGCGCCCTGCTGACGGCGCCCGATCCGGTGAAGCTCGCCGAGCTGGTCATCACCCGGGGCCTCAATGTCCGGCAGACCGAGGCGCTGGCGGCGGCTTCCGAGCGGTCGAGGCCCGCTCCGGCCCCCGTCAGCCCCCAGGCCGAGACCCGGGCCCTGGAGCACGACCTGACGGCGCGGCTGGGCCTCAAGGTGGCGATCCAGCATGGCCGCAAGGGCGGGCGGATCACCATCAACTACCGCGACCTCGACCAGCTGGACGGCCTGATCCGCCTGCTCAACCCGGGCTGAGCGGTTCGGGTCTCAGCCGCGCCTTTGCCGGGCCAGCGCCTGCCGGGCCAGGGTCAGCACCGCCGTCTGCGCCACGACACGATCGGGGATGGGGCGGGCGGCGGAGCCGGACTTGCTGAGCTTCTCCGCCTCCAGCAGGGCATCCCCCGCCGCCGCCAGCTGATGCGGCGGCCAGAGCCGCAGCGCCCGCTCGAAACCCGGCTTGAGCCGGAAGAAGACCGGCGGCCGCAGGGCGTCCATGGCCTGCCCAGCGGGCTGTCCGGCAGACATGGCGAGAGCGGCCAGATGCAGGCGCTGCACATGCCGCAGCGCCGCGCGCAGCACCATGACCGGGCTGGCGCCTTCCGAGAAGGCGGCATCCAGCGCGCGGTCGGCGGCCGGGATGTCGCCCGCGGTGGCGGCGATCAGCGCCTCGTCCAGATCCAGCGTCGATCCCTCGCCGGCGCAGGCCAGCACATCCTCCTCGTTCAGCTGCCCGCCGGGGCCGGCATAGAGCGCCAGCTTCTCGACCTCCCGGCGCAGGAGCATGCGGTCCTCGCCCAGCCGTGCCGCCAGCCAGTCCAGCGCCGCGGGCTCGGCGGTGACGCCGGCCTCCCGCAGCAGCCGGGCGATGCTGCCGGCCAGCTCGGCGCCGCGCTCGCGATAGCATGGAATCACCGCCGCCCCCTGCGCGGGCTCCAGCAGGGCACGCAGCTTGGCGCGGGCCGGCAGCTCCCCCGCCTCCAGCACCAGAAGCGCCTCGCCCGGCCCGGCCAGGGCCTCCTTCACCGCGCCCGCCAGGCCATCCACGGCATCCCGCACGCGAACCACCCGGCGCCCGCCGGTCAGGGCCAGGGCGGCCATCTCGCCGGCCAGGACACCCGGCCGCGCGGCCGCCTCGCGCGGCAGCTCAGCGAGCCGGAAGGGATCGTCCCGGCCGATCACCGCCGCGACCAGCGCCTCGGCGCGCTCGCGCACCAGGCCGGCATCCTCGCCATGCAGCAGCACGACGCGGCAGGCCGGGTCCGGCGCCGCCAGGAAGCCCGGCAGGCGGCGCGGGTCGAGCTTCGCCACCCGCCGCCCTCCTCAGGTGCTGCGCCGGTTCCGCAATCCGGCGGCCAGGCGCACCATGATGTCGTCCGCCACCTGCTCGATCAGCCGCTGGAAGGTCGCGTCGCGCGAGAAGTCGCCGGCGAAGAACTGGTTGTCCGGGATGTTGTAGGCGTCGAAGGCGCGCTCGGTCCCCTGCAGCACCGTCGCCGGCGGCGTGCCGGTGGAGACCAGCGCCCAGCTCGCCGTCATGGTGTTGCGTACGCGGGAGGGAGAGCCGTCCCGCCGGAAGCCCTCGAAGTCGATGCCGAGCTGCGGCTGCACCCGCAGCTCATAGGCGCCGTGGCCCGTGCCCGCGCCGCCCAGGCGTTCCAGCAGGGCGCGGCGCAGCAACTGGCCGGTGCGCTCGGGGATCAGCGCGACCTCGGTACTGGCCAGCACCTCGCGCACCTCGGGCTCCGCCACGCCGGCGGCGCTGGTGGCGCCCTGGGGGCCGTAGAGCGGCTGGAAGCCGCAGCCCGCCAGGGTGACCGCCCCACCCGCCGCCAACGCCATCAGGCGCCGCCTGGACGGCCGCGGAGAGGCGGTCAGGCCCATGGCCTCAGACGACGAAGTTGACGATGCGGCCCGGGACATGGATGCGCTTCCTGATGGGGCGCCCGGCAATGGCGCGCTGGACATTCTCGTCCGCCTCCGCGGCGGCGAAGACGCTGGCCTCGTCGGCGCCCACCGGCACGGCGATGGTGGCGCGCAGCTTGCCCAGCACCTGAACGGCGAGGGTCACGCTGTCCGCCCGGGCGAGCTCGGCGTCCGATTCGAGCCAGGGCAGCTCCGCCACCAGGCCGGTGCCGGGGCGCAGCACGGACCACAGCTCCTCCGCCAGATGCGGCATCATCGGGCTGATCAGACGGGCCAGCGCCTCCAGCGCCTCGCGCCGGGCGGCGCCATCCTCCGACGCCGCCGCCTCGATGGCATTGGCGAATTCATGGATGCGGGCAACGGCCACGTTGAAGGAGAAGCTTTCCAGCGCCTCGGTCACGGCGGCGATGGTGCGGTGCGTGGCGCGGCGGAGGTCGCGCGCGGCCCCGGGGCCGGGCTCCTGCCCCGGCGGAGGCAGGCTGGGCGCCGCGCCCTGCACCAGCCGCCACAGGCGCTGAGTGAAGCGCGAGGCGCCGGAGACACCGGCCTCGGTCCATTCCATGTCCCGGTCGGGCGGGTTGTCGGAGAGGATGAACCAGCGCGCCGTGTCGGCGCCGTAATTGTCGATGATGGCGCCGGGGTCGATGGTGTTGCGCTTCGACTTCGACATCTTGTCGTTGCGCGAGACGGTCACGGCGAGGCCGGTGGCCTTGTCCGTGGCGCTGCCATCGGCGGCGACCTCCACCTCGTCCGGCGCCAGCCAGCGGCCGTCCTGCGCCTTGTAGGAGGCGTGCTGGACCATGCCCTGCGTGAAGAGGCCGGCGAAGGGCTCGGAGATGGCGAGGTGCCCGGCCTGGTTCAGGGCGCGGGTGAAGAAGCGGGAATAGAGCAGGTGCAGGATCGCGTGCTCGATGCCGCCGATATACTGGTCCACCGGCAGCCAGCCGTTCGCCGCCTCCGGCACCAGCGGCGTCTCCGCCTTCGGCGCGGTGAAGCGGGCGAAGTACCAGGAGCTGTCGACGAAGGTATCAAAGGTGTCGGTCTCGCGCCGGGCCGCGGCGCCGCAGGCGGGGCAGGCGACATGCTTCCAGCGCGGATGGTTGTCGAGCGGATTGCCGGGCAGGGTGAAGTCCACATCCTCCGGCAGGGTCACCGGAAGCTGGTCCTGCGGGACCGGAACGACGCCGCAGGCCTCGCAATGGATCACCGGGATCGGGCAGCCCCAGTAGCGCTGGCGCGAGACGCCCCAATCGCGCAGGCGCCAGTTCACCACGCCCTGGCCGGCGCCCTGCGCCTCCAGCGCGTCGATGGCGGCGCGCCTGCCCTCGGCGGTGGACTTGCCATCCAGGAAGCCGGAATTGATCAGCGTCCCGTCCTCGACATAGGCGGTGCCGCCGATGGCGAAGCCGGCGGCGTCCTCGCCGGGCGGCAGCACCACCGGCACCACCGGCAGGTCGTACTTGCGGGCGAAGTCGAGGTCGCGCTGGTCGCCCGAGGGGCAGCCGAAGATGGCGCCCGTGCCGTATTCCATCAGCACGAAATTGGCGATCCAGACCGGGTAGCTCTGGCCGTTGAACGGGTGGCGGACGCGGAAGCCGGTGTCGATGCCGCGCTTCTCGGCCTGCTCGATGGCGGCCTCGGAGGTGCCGAGGGCGCGCACCTCGGCGATGAAGCGGGCGATGGCCGGATCGCGCGCGGCGGCGGCGGCGGCGAGCGGGTGCTCGGCGGCGACGGCCAGGAAGCTCATGCCGAACAGCGTGTCCGGCCGGGTGGTGAAGACCTCGACCTCGTCCAGCCCGCCCACGGGCGACTCCACGGGAGCCTCCAACGCGAAGCGCACCCGCGCGCCCTCGGAGCGGCCGATCCAGTTGGACTGCATCAGCTTCACCCGCTCCGGCCAGCGGTCCAGCCCGTCCAGGCCGGCCAGCAGCTCGGGGGCGAACCTGGTGATGGAGAGGAACCACTGGGAGAGCTTCTTCTTCTCCACCGGGGCGCCCGAGCGCCAGCCGCGCCCGTCGATCACCTGCTCGTTGGCGAGCACGGTGTTGTCCACCGGGTCCCAGTTGACCCAGCTTTCCTTCCGCTCGGCGAGGCCGGCCTTCAGCAGCTCCAGGAAGAGCTTCTGCTGCTGGCCGTAATAGCTCGGGTCGCAGGTGGCGAATTCGCGGTCCCACTCGATGGACAGGCCCATGCGCTTCAGCTCGGCCCGCATGGTGGCGATGTTCTGGTAGGTCCAGGCGGCGGGATGCACGCCGCGCTCGCGCGCCGCGTTCTCCGCCGGCAGGCCGAAGGCGTCCCAGCCCATCGGGTGCAGCACCTGATGGCCGCGCGCCCGCTTGTAGCGCGCCACCACGTCGCCCAGCGTGTAGTTCCGCACATGCCCCATATGGATCTTGCCGGAGGGGTAGGGGAACATCTCCAGCACGTAGTACTTCGCGCGCCCGGCATCGGGCACGTCCGGCACCGCGAAGCAGGCGCGGGCCTCCCATTCTTGCTGCCAGCGCGGCTCGGCGCGGGCGAAGTCGTAGCGGGCAGGCGTGGCGGCGTCGGTCATGGCACCAGGGCGATCGGCGGCGAAGGAAGGAAGCGGGCGGTGGCTGGGGGAGAGGGATACGGCCTCGTCGCCGCCAAGGAAAGGGAAGGGCGGGAAATGATCTCCCGCGTCCTGGCGCCGGGGCCTTTCGCGCCCGGCGCCAGGATGCGGCCAGGCCTCAGCGGGAGGCCGTCTGGCTGCGCAGCTCGCGCGCCCGGGCGAGGATCTGGTTCTCCATGTCCACATTGGTGCTCTGCGCCACCGGCGCGTCCACCCAGGCGCCGTTGCGCTGTTCCTGGCGGAAGATCGAGACGCGGACGCCGTCGGAGCGCAACTGGCGGCCGAGAACATAGGCGGTGGCGCGGAAGCGCTCGCCCGGCGTCGCGGGGGGCGAGTACCAGTCGGTGATGATGACGCCGCCGAAGGGATCGGCGGAGGACAGCGGCAGGAAGGACAGCGTATCCAGCGAGGCGCGCCAGAGATAGGCGTTCACGCCGAGGGCGCCGCCCTCCTGGCTGCCGCCGGCGGGCTGCGAGCGGTCGGTGCCGAAGACCAGGATGCCGTCCGATCCGCCGAGCCGTCCCTGCACGCGGGACCGCTTGCTGTCGTCGCCGTATTCGTCGTTCTGCACCTGGCGGCCCTGGCTGCAGGCCGCGAGGAGGGGGAGGATCAGCCCTAAGGCGAAAAGCTTGCGCATGGCGGCGGCACGATAGGCGGCCCGGGCGCGCGATCAAGCGCAAAAACGGAAGCGGCGCGATCGGAGGCGAAAACAGGAAAGGGCGGCGGGTTTCCCCGCCGCCCCGGCATGCCCGATCCCGAAGGATCAGAAGGCGATGCGGGTGCCCACGATGACGATGTTGGCATCGACGGCGTTGTTGTCGGTGCCGGCGGCGCCGGTGGCGAAGTTGAAGCCGTTCTCCTTGCGGCGGACCTGGTTGTACTCGGCGACCAGCGCCAGGCCCGGGGCCAGGGCGTAGGAGGCGCCGACCGACCAGCCGCGATCGGTGCGGCCGGCGGCCACGGACTGGCTGCCCGCGGTGCGCAGATCGAAGGCGTTGGCGCCGACGGTCAGGCCGCTGAAGGTATAGGAGGCGCCGGCGAACCAGGAGGTCATGTCGCGGCCGTCGACCTGGCCCTTGGCCAGCGGGTTCCAGCCACCGTTCGAGGAGCCCCAGTTGTACCAGCCGCCGACCAGCAGGCCGTAGGCGGTGAACTGCGCGCCGACGACGCCCACGCTGATGTTGTCACCGGAGAGGCCGGTGGTGTTCTTGGCGACCTCGGAGCCGATGTAGCCGCCCGTGATGGACATGCCGACGCCGGAGAAGGAACCGCGGTAGCGGGCCGCCACCTGGTACTCGTTGCGGCGGCGCAGCGCGCCGGGGCCCGAGGTGAAGCGGTCGCAGCTGGCGTTCGGCAGGGTGCCGGCGCAGCCGACGTCCTCGCCCTCGCCGGTGTTGAAGGCGAAGCTGCCGCCGAAGTCGAAGCCGAAGAACTGCGGCGACATGTAGATGATCTTGGTGTTGTCGCCGATGTCACCGGGGTGCATCGTGGTCGCGCGCGGGGCGCCGATCACGCTGTCGAACCAGTCGCCGTCCATGCCGCCGGTGCCGAAGTTGGTGATGTGGCCGGAGTTCATCAGGCCGCCGAGGACGCCGTCCTCGTCACCCATGCGGAGCTGGCCGAGCTGCGGCGTGGCCACCCACATGTACATCTCGTCGGTGTCGACGCCCGTCTTGGACTGGGCGGCGAGGTTGTCCGACGCCGAGTTGGAGTTGTTGGACATGTCGACCTGGAGCTCGACGGTCGCGCCGTAGGTCAGGCCGTTGGCGGCCTTGCCGGCGACGATCACGTGGACCTCGGTGTCGGAGGCGAAGTCGGACTTGCCGGTGGAGACGCCGTTGTTGACGCCGCTCGACAGATCCTGGTCGGTGAAGCTGTAGTTGAAGCGGAAATAGCCGCCAACCCGAACCGTCGGGGCTTCCTGAGCCGCAACCGGGGCCGGCCCAAACACGGCGGCCGCGGCAACCGCAGTGGTCGCCAACAGAATCTTGCGCATCCCTAGTCCTCCTCACGCGCCGGAATGTGCCGGCTGGTCCCGCGGCCCGCCTGCCCCCCTCGGCAGGGTCCCTCGCCCCGAATGAAGCGGGTTTCAGGCCTGGGGCGGACTATGGTTCAGCCAGCCGAGGCGCGGCAATGCTCCGTGAAAGCGCTGCGCGACTTCCTTGAGACACTGTGGCGCGGAGGCAACAGGGCGGTGATGGCGGCCAGGCCACAGGCCGGCGGCGGCACCTGGCGGGCGGTGGCGGCGGTCACGCCACCCAGCGCCGCGACCGGCCGCCCGGCGCGGCGCGCCAGTGCGCTCCAGCGCCAGGGGCCGAGGGCGGGGGCGCCGGGGTGGCTGGGCGTCGGGAAGATCGGCGAGAGGAAGACAAGGTCCGCCCCGAGTCGCCGCGCCCGGCGCAGGCCGGCCGGGCCATGCGCCGCCACCGAGAGGAAGGCCCCGGGCCGCCCCGCGCGGCGCGCCAGCAGGAAGGGCAGCAGGGCGGAGGTGGCAGGCCGGTCCGGCCAGTGCAGCCCGGCCCGCCAGGCCAGGGCCGGGCGCGGCGCGGCGCCGAGGAGCAGGACAAGCCTCCGCCGCCGCCCGAGTCGCGCCATCTCTCCGAGCAGGGCCGGGGGCAGGCCGCGGGCCACCACCCCGCCGCCGCGGGGCAGGCCGGCGGCGGCGGGCCTGGGGTCGGGCAGGCGCGCCGGATCGCTGAACAGCCAGAGGCGGGGCAGCGCCGCGCCCCGCCGGCTGCGGCCCGGCTTGAGCCGGGATGCCGCGCCCTCTACCGTCCGCATGCCATGGCCTCCATCTCCGACAACCTGAAGCACATCCAGGACCGCATCGCCGCCGCCTGCGCAAGCGCCGGGCGCGATGCCGCCGGCGTCACGCTCGTCGCCGTCTCCAAGTTCCATCCGGCCGACTCGGTGGCCGCCGCCCTGGCCGCCGGCCAGACGACCTTCGGGGAGAACCGGGTGCAGGAGGCGATGGGCAAGTTCCCGGACCTGCGCCCGGCCCATCCGGCGCTGCGCCTGCATCTGATCGGCGCCCTGCAGACCAACAAGGCGCGCGACGCCGTGCGGGTGGCCGATGTCATCGAGAGCCTCGACCGGCCACGGCTCGCCGCCGCCCTGGCCGAGGCCATGCGGCGCGAGGGGCGGCGGCCCGCCCTGCTGGCGCAGGTCAATATCGGCCGGGAGCCGCAGAAGGCCGGGATCGATCCGGACCGGCTGGCGGACTTCCTCGCCGAATGCCGGGAGGCGCATGGCCTCGCCATCGAGGGGCTGATGTGCATCCCCCCGGCCGCGGAGGACCCGGCGCCGCATTTCGCGGCGCTGGCGGAAAGCGCCGCGCGACTCGGCCTTCGCACCCTTTCGATGGGGATGAGCGGCGATTTCGAGACCGCGATCCGCCACGGTGCGACGCATGTCCGGGTAGGCACGGCGATCTTCGGCGAGCGCCAGGCCTGAGGCGGCTTCCATCCGAGACGAAGAGGATATTATAGTGGACGGCGCACCCCACCGGAGCGCCGTCATGTCCCGCCAGATCCGCCTGAACGCCTTCGACATGGCCTGCCTCGGGCATATCCAGCAGGGGCTCTGGACGCATCCGCGCGACAACAGCCTGGGCTACAACCGCCTGGAGCACTGGGTGGATCTGGCCCGGACGCTGGAGGCCGGGCTGTTCGACGGCCTCTTCCTGGCCGATGTGCTCGGCATCTACGATGTGCTGGGCGGCGGGCCGGAGGCCGCGCTGCGGGGGGCGGTGCAGGTGCCGCTGCTCGACCCGGCGATGCTGGTCCCGGCCATGGCGGCGGCGACCACGCATCTCGGCTTCGGCATCACCTGCAACCTGGCCTATGAGCCGCCCTTCCTCTTCGCCCGGCGGATGTCCACGCTGGACCACCTGACGCGCGGGCGCGTCGGCTGGAACATCGTCACCGGCTATCTCGACAGCGCGGCGCGCGCCATGGGCCTGGCGCGGCAGATGGCGCATGACGACCGCTACGACCTGGCTGAAGAGTATATGGAGGTGGTCTACCGCCTCTGGGAAGGCAGCTGGGCCGGGGACGCCGTGCGGGCGGACCGGGCCGCCGGGCTCTATGCCGATCCCGCCCGGGTCCGGCGGGTGCGGCATGCCGGGCCGCAGTACCAGCTCGACGCCATCCATCTCTGCGAGCCCTCGCCACAGCGCACGCCGCTGCTCTATCAGGCCGGCGCCTCGGACCGGGGCCGCGCCTTCGCCGCGCGGCATGCCGAATGCGTCTTCCTCAATGGCGGGCCGAAGCCGCAGGTGGCGGCGCTGGTGGCCGATCTGCGCGCCCGGGCCGCGCCACGGCCCATCCAGGTGCTGGTCGGCGCCACGGTGATCGTGGGGGCGACCGAGGCCGAGGCGCGCGACCTGCTGGAGGAGTATCGCCGCCACGCCAGCGTCGAGGGGGCGCTCGCCCATGCCGCCGCCTCGCTGGGCATCGACTTCGACCGCTACGGCATGGACGAGCCGATCGAGGCCGGCGGCAGCCAGGCGATCCAGTCCAATGTCACCGCGATGCGGCAGGCGGCGGGCGCGGTGCTGACCAAGCGGAGGCTGATCGACCAGTTCGTCCTGGGCAGCCGGCAGCCGCCGATCGTCGGGTCCGCCACGCAGGTGGCGGAGGCGCTGCTGGCCTGGGTCGCCGAGGCCGATGTCGACGGCTTCAACCTCTCCCGCACGGTCATGCCGGAAGGGCTGGAGCGATTCGTCCGCCTGGTGGTGCCGATTCTGCAGGAGCGGGGCGCCTACAAGACCGGCTACGCGCCCGGCACCTATCGCGAGAAGCTGTTCGGCGCCGGGCCGCTGCTGGCGCCCCCGCATCCGGCGGCCGGCCTCCGCCTGGCGTGAAGGCCGGCCCGGGGCGCGCCGTGGCTCAGGCGGCCAGGGCCAGGATGCGGGCGTCAGGATGCGGGCGTCAGGATATGGATCGCCCGGCTCGCCACCATCTCCTTCGTGCGCTCGCCATAGGCCTGCATGTGCGGCGAGGCGGCATGCGCCTTCAGCGCCTCCGGGCTGGCCCATTTCTCGACGACGACGAAGCTGTCCGGCCCGAAGGCGGCGGGCGTGCGCTCGGCGTCGATGGCCGGGCCGTATTCGATGCAGCCCTCCTCGGCCAGCACCGCCGGCATATTGGCGCGGAACTCCCGCAGCACGGCCTCGCGCTGGCCCGGCTTGGCGGTGATGATGGCGATGACATGGATCATGCGATGGACGCTCCCTTGGCGGGGCCTGTCGCCGGCCCCGGACAGCCGGGATGCTAGGGGGCGGAGGGCGGCCTGCCAACCGGCCGGCGGCCGCCCCTCACCGCCGCAGCAGCGCCACCAGGTAGCGGCACGCCGCCGTGCCGGGATTGTGGAAGCGGCAGGGCGCGGGCGGGCCGAGACGGAGACAGTCGCCCGGATGCATCTCGTGCCGCGAGGCGCCCTGCGTGAAGTCCAGCCGCCCTTCCAGCAGCAGGATCTGCTGGTCCTGGATGAAGGCGAAGGCGGCGGCGGGGTAGTCCACCGAACGGCCTGGCGGCAGCACGCCCTCCACCAGCTCCAGCGGTGTCGGCGGGCCACCGGCCGGCGTCACCGCGCGGCGGGTGAAGCCGGTTTCCGGATCGCTCCAGAGCGGCTGGGCGGCGGCGGGCAGGAGCTGGCCGGCGCCGTGCTCCACACGCGCCAGCAACTGCGACAGGCTGAGGCCGAAGGCGCCGGACAGCCGGCCGAGCAGGGCGGCGGTGGGGCTGACCTCGTCCCGTTCGATCTTGCTGATCATCGCCTTGGAGACACCAGAGCGCTCGGCCAGCTCGGCGAGCGACCAGCCGCGGGCCTCGCGCTCGGCCTTCAGCCGCTGGGCGAGGAGGGATGCGGCATCGGCGGGCATGGCGCGGAGCATAGGCAGGCGGCCGGATGGTGGCCAGAGGGGGGGAATCGGGGGGGCTGCCAGGGCGGAATGGCCGGCGCCTCCCCTGGTCACCCCCTCCTCGGTCATCTCTCGGGGGGCTATCGGCCCGTGCGGAGCGCGCGGGTCGCGGCCTCGTCGATGCCCTCCCCGGCGATCGCCACGCCGTAGTCGCGCCGGGCGGTGGCGGGGGAGATCAGCCCGTCCAGCACATCCTCCAGCACCCGCGCCGGGTCGCGCCGGAAGGGGTCGCCATAGCCGCCGCCGGCCGGACCCTCGCAGAGGAAGGTGTCGCCCGCCTTCACCGCCCGGTGCGGCACCTTGGAGGGCAGCGCCGCCGTGCCGCCCGCCGCGCCGAGCAGGCTGAGCCGGGCGGTGGCGCCCGCGCCGCCGCCGAGGAAGCCCCAGGGCCGGTGCGCGTGGCCCTCGCCCTCGACCGAGGTGCCGGCATCGGTCAGGAAGCGGATCTCGCGCACCGAGCCGAGGCCGCCGCGCCACTCGCCGGCGCCGGCCTCGTCCTCGCGCAGCTCGTAGCGGGTCACGCGCAGCGGCAGGTGGCTCTCGATGTCCTCGATCGGGTTGTTGCGGGTGTTGGCGTAGAGCGTGTCCACCGCGTCCATGCCGTCCTGCCCGGGCCGCCCGCCATAGGCGCCCTCGAAGATCTCCATGTGCACCCAGTGCCCCTCCTCGCGCAGACCGGAGAAGGCGATGACCTTGAGGTTGCCGATGCCGGCCGAGACCTGTCCCGGCACCGCCTGGGCCAGCGCCTTCATCACCGTGTCGGCCAGCTGGTTGCCCGGGCAGAAGCGGGCGATGGTGGGCGCCGGGAAGGTCGGGTTGGCGAGGCAGCCCCGCGGCGCGCGGATCTCGATCGGCCGCGTCAGCCCCTCGTTCACCGGGACATGGCCGAGGATGGCGGTGTCCAGTAGCACCGAGCGGACGGTGAGCCAGACGGCGACATCCACCGTGCCATGGAAGGGCATGTTGATCGGCCGGTCCGGGATCTGCGGCGCGGTGCCCTCGAGGTCCACCACCAGCCCGTCGCCGACCTTGGTGACGGTGGCGACGATCGGCAGGTCGCGCCGCGCCGGGTCGTCCAGGTAGCCGTCGATCCGCGTCTCGGCGCGCCAGCTCCCCTCGGGCAGGGCAGCGATGGCGCGGCGCATCAGCCGCTCGGCCTGG
Organism: Pseudoroseomonas sp. WGS1072; assembly: GCF_049340465.1. NCBI lineage: Bacteria > Pseudomonadati > Pseudomonadota > Alphaproteobacteria > Acetobacterales > Acetobacteraceae > Pseudoroseomonas > Pseudoroseomonas sp. WGS1072. The sequence continues at coordinate 1,532,553 of NZ_JBMPSU010000001.1, forward strand.
TCCAGCATGGCGGCGCAGGTGGCGCGGAAGCCGGCCAGGCCATGCTGCGCGACCAGCGCCGCCATCCGCTCGGCGCCGATGCGGCTGGCCGCCACCTGCGCCTCCATGTCGCCCACCACCAGCTCCGGCGCGCGCAGGTTGTCGCGCAGCATCTGCCAGACCGCCTCGTTGCGGACGCCGCGATCATGGACCTTGATCGCCCGGAAGCGCAGCCCCTCGGCATAGGCGTCGATGGCGTCGACGATGCCGCAGGAGCCGGGCGTCAGCGCGCCGATGTCGAGGTGATGCGCCGTGGTGACGGAGAAGCCGACGAGGTGCTCCCCCGCCTGATCCACGTGAAACACCGGCACCAGGAAGGCGACGTCCGGCCCGTGGCTGGCGCCGCCATAGGGGTCGTTGTGCATGATGACGTCACCGGGCCGGACCGGCTCGCCCCGCGCGGCGAGCGTCGCCAGCACCGCCTTGACGTAGCCGGGGATGGGGCCGGATTGCAGCGGCGTGGATTGCGCCGATTCCGCCAGGCCCTGCCCGGTCTCGTCGGTCAGGGCGGCGCCGAAATCCTCCGATTCGCGGATGATCGAGGAATAGGCCATCCGCATCAGCTTGTAGCCGACCTCGACGGCGATGGTCTCCAGCGCGCCCTGCAGCACGCTGACGGTGACCGGGTTGACGGCATCCGGGGTGGTGTCGCGCATGGCTCCGTCTCCGGGCTCAGAGTTCGATCAGCAGGTTGCCGCCGGCCTCGGCGGTCAGGCGGCAGCCGGGCGGCACCACCGTGGTGCTGTCGGTCTGCAGCACGATGGCCGGGCCGGGGATCGCCGCGCCCACCGGCAGCAGCTCGCGCCGCAGATAGGGCGTGTCGTGCACCTCCGGCGCCTCGGCGCTGCCGAAGACCACCGGGCCGCGCCGGACCAGCGCCTCCGTGAGCGATCCGCCCACCCGTGGCGGCGGCGCGCCGAGATGGGGCCGCGGGATGGCGCCGGTGACGCGCAGGTTGACGATCTCGACCACCCGCTCGGGGAAGGCGTGGCCGTATTCCGCCTTGTGCTGGGCGTGGAAGCGCGCGAGCAGGGCCGCCGCATCCGCCTCCTCCGCCGGCCAGGCGACGCGCAGCTCGTAGCCCTGGCCGGCGTAGCGCAGGTCGGCGGCGCGGCTGAAGCGCGCCGCGGCGGCGGGCAGGCCGTCGGCGGCGAAGCGCGCGGCGATCTGCGCCTCCATGGCGGTGAAGTCGGCGGCGATGCGCGGCAGGTCCATGGCGTCCGACAGCTGGAAGCAGGTGCGCACGGCATCGACCGAGAGGTCGGTGGTCAGCAGCCCCATGGCCGAGGTGATGCCCGGATGCGGCGGCACCAGCACGGCGCGCCCCTCCAGCAGGCGCGCCACCTCGGCCCCGTGCAGCGGCCCGGCGCCGCCGAAGGCGACCAGGGCGTAGTCGCGCGGGTCGATGCCCTTCTGCACCGTGCGGCTGCGGATGGCGTTCGCCATGTTGGCGTTGACGACCGTGAGGATGCCGAGCGCCGCCGCCTCCAGACCGAGGCCCATCCGCTGCGCGAAGCGGCCGACCGCGTCACGCGCCGCGGCGGCATCGAGCGTCATGCCGCCGCCGAGGAAGTTCTCCGGGTCGAGCCGGCCGAGGACGATGTTGGCGTCCGTCACCGTCGCCTCGGTGCCGCCGCGCCCGTAGCCGGCGGGGCCCGGCTGCGCGCCGGCCGATTGCGGCCCCACCCGGAAGGCGCCGCCGGCATCCTGCCGGGCGATCGAGCCGCCGCCGGCGCCGATGGTGTGGATGTCGATCATCGGCACCAGCAGCGGGAAGCCGGCGATCCAGGTGTCGCGCGCCGAGGCCTCGCCGAAGCGGCCCCGACTGACGATGGCGATGTCGGCCGAGGTGCCGCCGATGTCGAAGGTGATCAGGTCGTCGCGGCCGGAAAGGCGGCCGGCCCAGGCGCCGCCCAGCACCCCGGCGGCGGGGCCGGAGAGCATGGTCAGCACCGGCTGCTCCGCCACCATGGCGACCGAGGCGACGCCGCCCGTCGAGCCCATCACCTGCAGGTCGCCGCCGACGCCGGCCTCGCGCAGCCGGGCGGCCAGGCGGGAGACATAGTCGCGCACCTTCGGCCCGACGAAGGCGTTCATGGCGGCGGTGGTGAAGCGCTCGAACTCGCGGAACTGCGGCGCCACCTCGGCCGAGGTGGTGACGAAGGCCTCCGGATACTCCTCCCGGACGATGTCCCGCGCCCGCAGCTCATGCGCCGGGTTGAGGTAGGAGAAGAGGAAGCAGATGGCGATGGCCTCGACCCCCGCGGCCCGGAGTTCCCGGGCGGCGGCGCGCACCTCGTCCTCGTCCAGCGGCACCAACACCTCGCCACGCGGCGGCACCAGCCGCTCGGTCACGACATGGCGGTGGCGGCGGCGCACCAGCGGCCGCGCCTGCCAGGGGATCTGCTGTTGGATGGAATAGTGCTCCGGCCGCTGGTGCCGGCCGATGTGCAGAACGTCGCGGTAGCCGCGCGTGGTGATCATCCCCGTCAGCGCGCCGCGGTGCTCCAGCACGGCGTTGGTGGCGATGGTGGTGCCGTGTAGCACCTGATCGACCGCCCCCGGCGCGAGGCCGGCCTTGCCGCACAGCTCGACCACGCCGCGCGTGACGCCGAGGGAGGGATCGGCCGGGGTGCTGGAGACCTTGTGGATCACGGCGCGGCCGCTGGCGGTCTCGGCCAGCACCAGATCCGTGAAGGTTCCGCCCACATCGACGCCGATCAGATTCATGACGATCCCAGCCTCCCTCATGCCATGCGGCGGCGGGCCGCGCGCCCGGAGGCCAGCAAGCGTCATGCCAGGGCGGCCCGGCTCCGCGAGGCCGACGGATCGGGCGCCGCCCTATTCCCCGAGCCGCGCCTTCTCCGCCTGGTGCGCCGCCGCCAGCCCGGCCAGCGAGGCGAAGCGGAAGTCGTAGCCGGCGCCGGACGAGGGCGGCGACGCGGCGCCCCAGCCTTCCGGATGGCGCCGCCGGTCGATCCAGGCGGAGGCGAGGCCCATCCGCTTGGCCGGCGCATGGTCGTGGAACAGGCTCTGCGCGACATGCAGGACCTCCCCCTGGCCATGGCCGAGGGCGGCCAGCCGCGCCAGCAGGTGTTCGAAATTGCGCAGGCTGGGCTTGTAGCTGCCGATATCCTGGGCGGTGCAGACGATGTCGAAGGCGGTCCCGAACCGCTGGGCGCTGCCGGCGAAGCTCGCGCGGTCCACATTGGACAGGATGGCCAGCCGGTAGTGCCGCTTCAGGTAGGCCAGCGCCCCGGCGGCGTCGGGGAAGGCCGGCCAGTCCGGCACGGAGGCGCCGAAGCGCAGATGTTCCGCCTCGTCCGGCTCGATGCCCCATTCATCGGCCAGCTGGCGGTGCACATTCGCCAGCAGGCCGGAATAGAGCATGCCGGGGGATTCCGCCTGCAGGGTAGATTCATGCCGGACGAAGGCCTCGAGAACCGTGTCGCGGTCCAGCTCCAGCCCGCCACGCCGCAGCAGGGGCCGCAGGCCGGCATGGACGCCGCTTTCCCAGTCGATGAGCGTGCCGTAGCAATCGAAGGTCAGTACGCGGAAATCCTGCAGGCGCATCGCGTCGTCTCCGGCGGCCGGGTGGGGTCAGCGTGGCATGTCCGGGCCCCGGCGGGGAAGCGCGGAATCCGCCTCCGCCCGCCGCCCGGTCGGGGGGGTGGCCCAGGGGACGGTCAAGGGGATGGTCAAGGGGCGCCCAGGGTCCATACTGCCGGCCCGAATGCCGCGCAGACCGAGGGCGATGCCATGACCGCCGAACCATCCGCCACCACGCCCCCGCCGACCATCCGCCGCGAGGATTATCGCCCGCCGGCCTTCCTGGTCGACGAGGTCGATCTGCACTTCGCCCTGCACCCGGCGGCGACGCGGGTGCGCGCCCGGCTGGCGCTGCGGCGCAATCCGGCGGCGCCGGCGGCGGCGGATCTGCTGCTGGACGGCGAGGCGCTGCGGCTCGTCGCGGCGCGGCTGGACGGCGAGGTGCTGCCGCCCGCGCGGATGCGGGCCGAACCGGGCGGCGGGCTGGCCGTGCTCGGCGTGCTCGATGTCTTCACCCTGGAGACCGAGGTGGAGATCGACCCGGAGGCCAACAGCGAGCTGTCGGGCCTGTACCGCTCGGGCGGCAACTACTTCACGCAGTGCGAGGCGGAGGGCTTCCGCCGCATCACCTACTTCCCCGACCGGCCGGACGTGATGGCGCGCTACACGGTGACGCTGGAGGCCGACAGGGCTGGCTGTCCCGTGCTGCTCTCCAACGGCAACCCGGACGGCGCGGGCGATCTGCCGGAGGGCCGGCACTGGGCGCGCTGGACCGACCCGCATCCGAAGCCCTCCTACCTCTTCGCCGTGGTGGCGGGCGACCTGGTGGCGCTGCGCGACCGTTTCACCACCCGCTCGGGCCGCGAGGTCGCGCTCGCCATCTGGGTGCGGCGCGGCGACGAGGACGCCTGCGACCACGCCATGGATGCGCTGAAACGCTCGATGCGGTGGGACGAGGAGGCCTATGGCCTCGAATATGACCTCGACGTGTTCAACATCGCCGCCGTCTCGGACTTCAACATGGGGGCGATGGAGAACAAGGGGCTCAACATCTTCAACACCAAGTACATCCTGGCCCGGCCGGAGACGGCGACGGATGCGGATTACGAGGGCATCGAGACCGTTGTCGCGCATGAATACTTCCACAACTGGACCGGCAACCGCGTCACCTGCCGCGACTGGTTCCAGCTTTCGCTGAAGGAAGGGCTGACGGTCTTCCGCGACCAGCATTTCAGCGCCGACCAAGGCAGCGCCGCGGTCCGGCGCATCGCCGATGTCCGCCGCCTGCGCGCCGCCCAGTTCCCCGAGGATGCGGGGCCGATGGCGCATCCCGTGCGGCCGGATTCCTACGTCGAGATCAACAACTTCTACACCGCCACGGTCTACCAGAAGGGCGCCGAGGTGGTGCGGATGATGCGGGCCCTGATCGGCGAGGCGAACTTCCGCAAGGGGATGGACCTCTACATCGCCCGGCACGACAACCAGGCGGTGACGATCGAGGATTTCGTCGCCGCCATGCAGGAGGCTTCCGGCACCGACCTCTCCGCCTTCACCCGCTGGTACGCCCAGGCCGGCACGCCGGAGGTGGCGGTGCGCGAGGCCTTCGACGCCGCCGCGGGCCGCTACACCCTGACGCTGGCGCAATCGACGCCGCCGACGCCGGGCCAGCCGGAGAAGCTGCCGGTGCCGATCCCGGTGGCCATGGGGTTGATCGGCCCCGATGGGCGGCCGGCGGCAGCGCCGCGCGTGCTGCTGCTGGAGGAGGCGGAGCGGGATTTCGTCTTCGAGGGGCTGCGGGAACGGCCCGTGCCTTCGCTGCTGCGCGGCTTCTCGGCGCCGGTGAAACTGTCCGGCCTGCCGCTGGAGAGCCTGGCCTTCCTGGCGGCGAAGGACAGCGACCCCTTCGTCCGCTGGGAGTCCGGCCAGCAATACGCCACGACCGAGATGCTGCGCCTCGTGGGCGACGTCCGCGCCCAGCGCCCGCTCGTCCTGCCGGAGGGGCTGGCCGGCATCACCGCCGCGCTGCTTGACCGGGCGGAGGAGGACCGTGCCTTCGCCGCCGAGGCCCTGGTGCTGCCCTCCGAGGATTTCGTCGCCGACCAGATGCCGGTGGCCGATCCGGAGGCCGTGCACGCGGTGCGCCGCTTCCTGCGCCGCGCGCTGGGCACGCGCTTCGCCGCCCGCCTCGCCGCGCTGCACGACCGGCTGGCCGATTCTGGCCCCTACCGGACGGATGGTGCCGCCATCGGGCGGCGGGCGCTGCGCAATGCCGCGCTGTCCTATCTCGGCGCCGCCGAGGGCGGCGATGGGCTGGCGCGGGCCGAGGCGCAGTACGCGGCGCGGCAGAACATGACCGACGTGCTGGCGGCGCTGCGCGTCCTGGCCGATGCGGAAGGCCCGGCGCGCGAGGCCGCGCTGGAGGATTTCCACGCCCGCTGGCGGCACGACGAGCTGGTGCTGGACAAGTGGTTCGCGATCCAGGCCACCGCCGACCGCCCGGACCTGCTGGCGCAGGTCGAGGCCCTGTCGCGGCATGCCGATTTCGACCTGCGCAACCCGAACCGGGTGCGCGCACTGATCGGCGCCTTCGCCAGCGGCAATCCGGCCTGGTTCCACCATGCCTCCGGCGAGGGCTACCGCTTCCTGGGGGGAATGGTCGCGCGGCTCGACGCGGTGAACACCCAGGTCGCGGCCCGCATGGTCGGGCCGCTCGGCCAGTGGAAGCGCCAGGACGCCGCGCGCGGGGCGATGATGCGGCAGGAGCTGGAGCGCATCCTGGCCCGGCCCGGCCTCAGCAAGGGCACTTACGAGAAGGTCTCGAAGGCCCTGGCCTGAGGCGTCCGGGCGCGCCGCCGTTCAGGCGGCGCGCACCCGCGTGGTGAAGTCGCGCACCTCGCCGTTCAGCCGCTCGGACTGCCGCGAGAGCTCGGAGGCGGCCGCCAGCACCTGCGAGGCGGCGGCCCCGGTGTTGCTGGCGCCCTGGCTCACCAGGCCGATCGACTGCCCGACCGCCGTCGTCGCCTGCGCGGTCTGCTGCACCGTGCGGGCGATCTCGCTGGTGGCGGCGCTCTGCTCCTCCACCGCCGCGGCGATGGCCACGGTGATCTGGCTCATCTCGTTGATGGTGCTGACGATGCGGCGGATCTCGCCGACCGCCTCCTGGGTCGCCTGCTGGATCTGGCCGATCTGGCCGCCGATCTCCTCGGTCGCCTTCGCGGTCTGCGCGGCCAGCGACTTCACCTCGCTCGCCACCACCGCGAAGCCCTTGCCGGCCTCGCCCGCCCGCGCCGCCTCGATCGTCGCGTTCAGCGCCAGCAGGTTGGTCTGCCCGGCGATGTCGCTGATCAGCCCGACCACGTCGCCGATGCGGCCGGCGCCCTCGGCCAGGGTGGAGACCGTCGTGTCGGTGCGCTGCGCGTTCTCCACCGCCTGCCGGGCCACGCCGGTGGCCTGGGCGACCTGCCGGCTGATCTCCTGGATGGCGCTGGTCAGCTGCTCCGTCGCCGCCGCCACGGTCTGCACGCCGCCGCTCGCCTCGCCGGCGGCGGTGGCGACCTGGCTGGCCTGGCCGTTGGTCTGCTCGGCCGTGCCGCTCATGTCGCGCGCGGTGGCCTCCAGCTCGGTCGAGGCGGAGGACAGGATGCCGACCATCTCGCCGACACGGGCCTCGAAGCCGCGCACCAGCTCGGCCAGCGCCAGGGCGCGCTGCTCCTTGCCCCGCCGGTCGGCCTCCTGCGCGGCCCGCAGGCGGTCGGCCTCGATCAGGCTCTCCTTGAAGCTCCGCACGGCGGTGGCGATGGCGCCCAGCTCGGTGCCGCGGCCAAGATCCGGAACCTCGGCCTCCAGCCGGCCCGCGGCCAGCGCCTCCATCGGCCGCAGGATGGCGGCGATGCCCTGGCCGATGCCCCGGACCATCAGCACGCCGAGGCCGACGGCCAGCACCACGGCGAGCGTCAGGACGCCGAGGGTCAGCGAGCCCAGGGTGGCGGTGGTCTCGGCGCCCTGCCGGCGGGCGGCGTCCGCCTGCTGGCCCGCGGTCTCGATCAGCCAGTCGATCACGCCGGCGGCGCCCTCCGCCGCCTGGCGCACGGCCTGCTGGTTGAGCGCCTCGGCCTCGGCCAGGCGGCCCGCGCGCACCAGCTCGGCCACGCGGGCGGCGCCGGACTTGTAGGCCGCCCAGTGCCGCGCCAGCTCGTCGACCATCTGCTGCCCGGTCGGGGTGGTGATATGGCGCCGGAAATCCCGTATCGCGGTGTCGAAGCCGGTGGCCTGCCGCTCCACCCGCCGGGCCTGCTCCTCCAGGGCCGGCGCGTCCTTGACCAGGAGCAGGTAGAGCACCGAGACGCGCGCCTCGTTCAGCGCCGCGCGCAACCCCCCGGCCTCGCGCAGGGCGGGCAGGCGGCTGTCGGCGATCCGGCTGCTGACCTCGTCCATCCGGGACAGGCCATGCAGGGACATGCCGCCCATCGCGGCCAGGAGCAGGAGCATCAGGCCGAAGCTGCAGGTCAGCTTCGCCTTGATCGAGAGGCGTTGAAGCAGGGGCATGCGGATCAGGCCTTTCCGGTCTTCCTGCCTCCAGCCTCCCATCTGAAGATTACCAAACCCTCAGCGCCGCCGCGATTTCAGGGCGAGCCGGGTGCCCGCGCGGCGAACCAGGCGGAGACGGCGCGGGCCGCCTCCGCCGGAAGGCGGCGGCCGATCGTCTCCATCACCGGGCCATGGGGGCCGCCACCCCGCGGCGCCGCCTGCCGCCAGAGGCGGAGCTGGTTCTCCAGATAGGCGGCGTGCTGGCCATCCAGGCGCGGCCAGGCCGGGTTGCGGGCCAGGGCGGCGGCGCCGTGGCAGGACAGGCAGGCCGGGACGCCCTCCGCCGGCAGCCCTTCCCGCGCGATCCGCCCGCCCTCGGCCAGCAGGCCCGGCGCGGCCTCCCGCGACGGGGCGGCCGTTGCTGGAACGGCGGGTGCCTGGGCGGCGAAATGCGCCGCCAGGGCGCGCAGCGCCGCCTCGTCCGCGCGTGCCGCCGGAGGCTGCATCATGCCGCTGCGGCGGCGGCCCTCGGAGAAGGCGCGCAGCGTGTCGTGGAGATAGGCCTCGCTCTGCCCGGCGAGGATCGGGAAGGCCTCGTTCTCCCGCCCCCGCCCGTCGACACCGTGGCAGCGGGCGCAATCGGCCAGCATGTCCTGCAGGGGCGCGGCCAGGCTCTCGCCGCCGGCGACGCCGGAGCCCGGCTGCCGCCCGGCGGCCGCGCCGAAGGCCAGATCGCGGTAGCGCTCGGCCTCCATCCGCGGCAGCGCCTGGAGAAAGGCGACCATGGCCCAGATCTCGTCATGCCGCCCGGGCTCCACCCAGGCCGGCATGCCGCTGTAGCGCACGCCGTGCTGGACGATGCGGAACAGCTGCTCCGGCGTCCAGGCGTCGAGCGCCCGGCCGAAATCCGGCGGCGGCGGCAGGCTGGCCTGGACGATGGGGTTCTGCCGCTCGCCCGGCGCGCCGTGGCAGGGGGCGCAGCCGGTGGCGTAATGCCCGGCGCCCCGGTGCAGCAGGGCGGGATCGTCCAGCGGCGGTGCCGCGATGCCAAGGGCGTGGGTGCGGACCGAGTTCCGCATCACCCAGTGCAGGAACCACTCCGTCACCGCCCAGTGCCCGCCGCTGGCGCCGATGTTGATGACGCCGGACCAGCCGACCAGCATCCCGCCGAGCAGCAGGGTGGCGAGGCCGAGCAGCACGCGCTTCCAGGTCAGGCGCAGGGTCATCGCGTTTCCTCCGGGGCGGGATCGCGCAGCAGCCGCGCCGCCAGCCAGAGGCCGCCGGCCAGATAGGCGCCGCCGCCGGCCAGCAGCATCACCACGCCGCCCAGGGCCTGGTCCTCCAGCGCGGTCAGGCCCGGGATGCCCTCGCCGCCGGCGGGGGCCGCATGGCCCGGATGCCCCTCATGGCGGTAGAGCGGACGCGGGGCGAGGCCGATCAGCGCGCCGAGCAGCGTCATGTGCATCGAGGTCAGCAGCAGGCCCAGGATGCCGGCGGCCTGGCGCGGCCGGCTCTCCGCCGCCCCGGCGCCCAGGCAGCTCAGCCAGACCAGGGTCGCGGCGGCGAGGAAGCTCGCCTGCTCCAGCGCCATCAGCCCGAGGCTCTCGCGCGCCGCCCGGTGCGGCCCGGGCGCGTGCCAGCCCCAGATGACGACGAACTCGATGGCCGAGGCCAGGACCGGGGCGCCCGACAGCCGGCCCAGCGCCCCGCCGGACGGGCACCGCGCCGCCAGGCCCAGCGCCAGCAGCGGTGCCGCCACCGCCACCACCGCCATGTGCATCGCCATGTGGCCGGTGAAGGAGGCGCCGAGCGCCCAGCGCAGCGGCCCGCCCCAGGCCAGCGCCAGGACGCCCAGCGCCAGCACGCCGAGGCCGAGCGGCAGGGCGGGGCCGCGCATCAGCGGCAATCCGCGATAGTCAGCGCCGGCAGCGCGACGAAGAGCACGGCCACGAAGCTGAGCGCGCAGAGCAGCAGCGTCGCGAAGCCGAGGAAGCGCTGCCGGTCGTCGTCGGTCGGGTTGTCGTGCGGCGGATCCGCCGTGCCGAAGCCCCAGTGGCGCCGCGCCTGGTGCCCGGCCACCAGGATCAGCGCCAGGGCCAGCAGCGTGGCGAGGCCGACGCCGAGGCGCGGCAGCGGGATGGCGGCGAAGGGATCGCCCGCCTTGGCGCAGGCCACGGCGCCCAGCACATAGCAGAGCAGGAAGTGCAGCGCCCAGATGGCGGGCGGCGCCAGCAGGGTCCAGAGATCGGCGTGGCGGCGGTTGTGGATCAGCATGCCGCTTGCCTCATCCGACCAGCGGGAAGAGGGCGACGGTCGCCAGGGTGACGAAGCCGGTCAGCGCCGCGAAATGCCAGTAGAGGACGACATTGTGCAGGTCGATGTCGTGCTCGGGGGTCAGCCGGCCGGCCAGGCTGCGGGCCAGGGCGTAGAAGCTCATGACGATGCCGAGCGCGAGGTGCAGCGCCGCCCAGATCAGCAGCACCCAGACGGCGGCGGGATAGGCGTGGCTGGTCGGGTCCAGCCCTTCCGCCCAGGGGCCGGCCAGCATGGCCAGGGCGCCCGCCGCCGCCAGCAGCGCCGCGCCGGCCAGCGCCGCGCGGGGCGCCGCGATGCCGCCCTGCCCGCTCCAGCGCCGTGCCGCCAGCATCAGCCCCCAGGCGCCCGCGGTGGCGAGCGCGGCGAGGCCGGGCCAGAGCAGGCCGGGCCCCAGGGGCAGGCCGTCGGGCCCGGGCGGCGGGAAGACCGGGTGGATGGTCCAGAAGTAGAAGTAGCTGAAGACCAGGCTGGCGAAGGCGGTCATGTCGCCGGTCATGGTGATGAACATCGCCCACCAGCCGACGGAGCGGATGCCCGAGGCGTAGAGCGGCAGCGCGACGCCCTGCCCGATGTCCTTCTCGCGCTTCTCCGGGATCACCGCCGTGCCGCGCCAGAGCCAGAGGATGATGGCGGCCATGGCGGCGAGGCCAAGGACCAGCCCCGCCCGGTAGAGGTGGAAGGTGGTCAGGATGAAGACCGCGCCGGTCAGCGCCGCCGCGATCATCGGCAGGAAGCTGTTGCCGGGCACGCGCAGGCACTGGATCGGCCGCGCGTCGAGCACGGAGGTGACGAGCGTCTCGCGCCGGCCCTCCTCCGCGTCGGGCAGGAACTCCAGGCCCTGGTCGACACGGCGCGGCAGGTCCGGATCGTCCCAGAGCGGGTAGCGCGAGCGGATGGCGGGCACGCTGCGCACGCCGTATTCCGGCCCCGGCAGCGGGTTCAGCCATTCCAGCGTGCCGGCGTTCCACGGGTTGCGCGGCGCCTGCGGGCGGCGGCGATAGCCCCAGACGGCGTCCCAGGTGAAGAGCAGCACGCCGGCGGCGAAGACCGCGGCGCCGATCGAGGAGACCAGGTTCAGCGTGTCCCAGCCGATGCCGGCGGGATAGGTGAAGACGCGGCGCGGCATGCCGCGCAGCCCGGTGACGTGCATCGGCAGGAAGGCGATGTTGAAGCCCAGGAACATCAGCCAGAACACCCAGCGGCCCAGCCGGTCGGAGAGCTTCCGCGCCATCACCAGCGGGAAGTAGTAGTAGGCGCCGGCGATCAGCGGCAGCACCATGCCGCCGATCAGCACGTAGTGCAGGTGCGCGACGACGAAATAGCTGTCGTGCGCCTGCCAGTCGAAGGGGGCGATGGCCACCATCACGCCGGTCAGCCCGCCGATGATGAAGATGGCGAGCGCGCCGGCGGCGAAGAGCATCGGCACCGAGCGCGTCATGCGCCCCGCCAGCATGGTGGCGAGGAAGACGAAGATCTGCACGCCCGTGGGGATCGCCACCGCCTCGGAGGCGGCGGAGAAGAAGCCGAGCGAGATCGCCGGCAGGCCCACGGTGAACATGTGGTGGACCCACAGACCGAAGCTCAGGAAGCCGGTGCCGACGGCGGCGAGCACGATCCAGGAATAGCCGATGATCGGCCGCCGCGCGAAGGTCGGCACGATCATCGCCAGCAGCGCGATCGAGGGCAGGAAGACGATATAGACCTCGGGGTGGCCGAAGATCCAGAACAGGTGCTGCCACAGCACCGGGTCGCCGCCGCGGCTGACGTCGAAGAAGGGCCAGCCGGCCAGCCGCTCCAGCTCGAACAGGATGTCGCCCGCGATCAGCGGCGGGAAGGCGAAGAGGATCATGCCGCCGACGATCAGCACGTACCAGCAATAGAGCGGCATGGTGTTGATGCGCATCCCCGGCGGCCGGCACTTCAGCACGCCGACGATGAGCTCGACGGCGGCGGCGATCGAGGCGACCTCGATGAAGGAGAGGCCCAGTAGCCAGATATCGGCGCCGACGCCGGTGAGCGCGGGGTCGGTGGTCAGAGGCGGGTACATGAACCAGCCGGCATCGGGGGCGGCGTTGAAGAGGATCGAGCCGCAGACGAAGATCCCGCCGATCAGGAAGCACCAGTAGCCATAGGCGGACAGGCAGGGGAAGGGCAGGTCGCGCGCCGCCAGCATGGTGGGCAGGATGAGGATCGCCACCGCCTCGAAGATCGGCACGGCGAACAGGAACATCATCGCCGTGCCGTGCAGCGTGAAGGCCTGGTTGTAGAGCCCGGCCGGGATCAGGTCGTTGTCCGGCACGGCGAGCTGCGCCCGCACCAGCAGCGCCAGCGCGCCGGCGAAGAGGAAGAACAGGAAGGCGGTGGCGGTGTACCATCGCCCCACCTCGGTGTTGTTCACCGCCGACCAGTAGCGCAGACCCCGGGGCGTCTCCCAGGCCTGCTCCAGCCGCGCCTCCTGCGCCGCGCGGCGGGCCTCGTCCGGCGCCGCGCTCATCGCAGGTCTCCGAGCCAGCCGGCGATGGCCTCGAGCTCGCCGCGCGGCAGCATGGCGTAGTCCGGCATGCGCGCGGCCGGCTTGATCTGGCCGACCCGCGCGATGAAGGCGGCGCGCTGCGCGGCGGTGTTCTCCAGGATGCCGGCGCCGAGGCCGCGCCGGCCGCCGAGATGCGTCAGGTCCGGCCCGATCACGCCGCGCGCCGGGGTGCCGCGCACGCTGTGGCAGGCGCCGCAGCCATGCTTCAGGAAGGCCTCGCGGCCCGGCCCCGCGGCGGTGGCCGGCGCCGCCTCGCGCGCCAGGAAGGCGGCGAAGTCCGCGGGCTCCATCACCTCGACCTCGAAGGCCATCAGCGCGTGCGAGGCGCCGCAGAACTCGGCGCAGGCCCCGCGGTAGAGCCCCGCCTTCCGCGGCTCCAGCACCAGGCGGTTGGTGCGGCCGGGGATCATGTCCATCTTGCCGGCCAGGTTCGGTATCCAGAAGGAATGGATGACGTCGCGCGCGGAGAGGCGCAGCTCGACCCGCTCGCCGCGCGGCAGGCGCAGCGCGTTGGCGCTGACCACCGGGGCGCCGCCGGGCGGGTGATAGCGGACGCGCCACCAGAACTGCTCGGCCTCGACCTCGACGAGGAGCGGCCCGCCGGGGGCGCGCAGCGCCGGCATCAGCACCAGGCCGTACACCAGCAGCACGGCGAGCAGCAGCGTCGGCACCACCGCGCCGCCCCAGAGGATCAGGCGCCCCGCGGCGCGCGGGCTCCAGGGCCGGGCGCGGCGCCGGGCGGCATGCAGCGAGAGCGCCAGCATCAGCAGCCAGATGACGGTGCCGGCGGCCAGCATGACCCAGAACAGGCGCGCCAGCTCGGCCGCCTCGAAACCCGCTGGGTCCAGCGCGGACTGGATGCCGGAGCAGCCGGGCAGCAGCAGGCCTCCGCCGGCACGCCAGAGACCTGTCATGCCGGAGGTGTTGCGCAAATCCCCAAGCTCCCGCTGCCCCGCCGTGCAACGCCGGAAGCCGCGCCCGGTTTCGGGACCGGCCCGCGCGGCGGCGCGACCTCAGGCCGGCTGGGGAGGATAGGCCTGCTGCCGCTCCGGCCGGATGTACCAGCCCGGCGCGGCCGTGCCGGGATCCTCGTCCGGCGCCATCAGCTCCGGCACCGGCTGGTTGAGCCGCCCGTGGTGCAGCCGGTGCACCGCGCCGCGCACGGCGACATCCAGGCCGGGCCGGTTGTAGTAGACGCCGCGGATATGCAGGCTGTGCGCGATGCAGCGCAGGAAGCCCTCGCGCAGCGGGATCTCGGGCGGCTTCGCCTCGGTCCAGAAGCGGTCGAGCGGGCCGGAGAAGACCAGGCCGGGGATGCGGTAGATCGCCTCGCCGAGCGCGAAGGTCGGCGTGTGGTCGATGATGGCGCGCAGGCCCACCGTGCTGTTCACCGTCACCACGCCCTGCACCTGCTCCACGATGGCGCCGAGGTTGCCGCCGCCGAGATAATGCATCCGCTCCTGCAATCCGTATTGCCGGGCGATGCGGGCGCTGCGCCGCTTCCAGTTCTTCATGCCCGGATCAAGCGGATGCACCTTCACCAGCAGGTGCGCGTCCGCCGGCGCATGGGCCGCGAAGCTGGCGGCCACCTCGTGCAGCACGGTGTCGAGGTCGCGATACCGGGAATAGGCGCGGATGGAGAAGTCGGTCTCCATCTGCATCGCCATCAGGAAGAGCGGCCCGCGCCCGGTCAGGCGCTTCAGGATGGCGTCCGCCCGCCGGTTGCTGGCGCCGCGCCGCAGCAGCCGCCAGGCGACGCCGAGATAGACCGGGATCGGGTGGTGCAGCTGGTGGCTGTCGTAATGCGGGAAGGGCCAGGGCATCAGGCTGGCCAGATGGTAGAGCATGTCCCAGGCCGCCTGGCTGCGGAAGTCGTCATGATGGCGCACGGCGAGGTCGGGCGGCGGCAGCTTCGCGCCCTCGCGCACGATGGCCTCCGGGTCGCGGGTGAAGCGGCTGGCGGCGTTCATGCCGTCGCGCTCCAGGACGATCCAGTCGGGGCGGATATAGCCGAAATCGGTCACCGCCACGCGGATGCCGCGCGCCTCGGCGGCGGCGATGGCGACCTTGTTGTAGGGCCGCTGCTCGCCGATCAGCACCATGTCGGTGATGCCGTGCCGGTCCAGGAAGGCGGCAATGAAGTCCGGCCATTCGGCGGCGCGGCCCCGGAAATCGACGGCGCCGGGGCCGCGCCAGAAGAAGCGGTCGCCGAGATTGAGGTTGATGCGATGGACCTGATGGCCTAGCGCCCGCAGCCCGGCGCCGACCTCATCGAAGAAGGGCGAGATCGGCCCCTGCAGGAACAGGAAGCGCTTGGGTGGAGGAGGAGGGGCCGCGGCCGACATCGTTGCACCCTTGAAAGCGGGTGGCGCGAACCCTGTCAATCTGTGGATGCAATGACGGCCCGATTGGCAGCCAGGGGCAGTGGAGCGCCCCAGATCCGCCATCGGCCCGTGACGGGCGCGGGGAGGCTGTCCATCAGCCGCAGCATGCCGCGATGGTCCTCCAGGATCCAGGAGATCTCGACCCGCCGCCAGCCGCGGCGCTCGGCATGGCCGATCGCGGCCGCCAGCAGCGCGCCGGCGGCCATGCGCCCGGCCTCGGTGCCACGCCAAGCACGGCGGATGCCAAACATCGGCAGCCGTGCGCTGCCCTGGCCATCGATCAGGGCGCGCAGCATCCGCGCCCAGCCCAGCGGCAGCAGCCGGCCATCGAGCCGCGCGGTGGCGGCCTCGACATTCGGCAGCAGCATGGCGAGCCCGATCGGCTCGCCGCGCCATTCGGCGAAATAGCCGCCGCCGGCCAGCAGCATGGGGCGCAACAGCCGCTTCATGGTGCCGGCCTCGGCGGCGGAGACCGGCAGCGCGCCCCAGTTCTCCGCCCAGGCGTCGTTGAACATGTCGCGGATCAGCGCGACCTCGCGCCCGAGGCCCCGGCGCCGCAGCGGCCGGATGCGCAGTTCGCCGCGCCCGGACCAGGCGGCGAGGCGCGGAGCGAAGGCCGCGCGGTGCGACTCGGTGGCGGTGTCGAGGGTGCAGGCCAGCACGTCCTTCTCCCGGGCCAGGCCGAGCGCGTCGAGCATCGGCGGCAGCCAGGCGGGATTGCGCGGCATGCGCGGCATGGGCAGCGCGCCACCCTCGACCAGCAGGCCGATCTCGTGGTTGATCGTGAAGGAGAAGGGACCCCGCAGGCGCGTCGCGCCCCGCTCCGCCAGCCAGCCGGCGGCCGTGTCGAGCAACGCGGCCAGCACCGCCGGGTCGCGCTCCAGCGCCAGGAAGCCGAAGCTGCCGAGGCCCGCCGTCGCGGCGCCGTCGCGCGGCCAGGCGGCGGCGATGCGGCCCACCGGGCGGCCGTCGCGCCAGGCCAGCCAGCGCGGCACCGTCCATTCGGCGAGCGCGGTGTTGAAGCCAGCGTCGAAGATGCGCCTTGTGTCGGCGAAGAGCGGCACCGACCAGCCGGCGGCGGCGCCGCCCAGCAGCGCCGGCAGGCGGATGAAGAGCTCGGCCTCGGCCGGGGTGGTGACGCGGCGGATCTCCGTCCCGGCGGCGCTGAGGCCGACCGGTCCGGCCGGGAAGGCGCCGCCCTGCCGGGTCATGCCAGGCCCGGCAGGGATTCCACCCGGCCGATGCCGGCGGCGGCCTCGGCCAGCGCGGTGGCGGCGTGGTCGAGATCGGCCTCGCTGTGGTCGGCGGAGAGGAAGAAGCGCAGCCGTGCCGACTGCTCCGGCACGGCCGGGAAGATCACCGTCTGCACCGCGACGCCGCGCTCTAGCAGCGCCGCCGCCACCTTCACCGTGCGCACCGAGGAGCCGAGGACCACCGGCAGGATGGCCCCGCCCTGGCCCGCTCCGGTGTCGAAGCCGCGCGCCCGGATGCGCTCGCGGAGCGCCCGGCCGTTGGCCTGCAGCCGCGCCACGCGCTCCGGCTCGGCGCGCAGGATGCGCAGCGCTTCCAGCGCGGCGGCGGCCAGCGGCGGCGCCAGCCCGACGGAATAGACCGAGCCCGGCGCGGTGTGGCGCAGCCAGTCGATCACGTCGGCCCGCGCGGCGATATAGCCGCCGCAGGCCGACAGGGTCTTGGACAGCGTGCCCATCCAGAGATCGACGCCGGCCGGGTCGACACCCTGCGCCTCGGCCACGCCGCGCCCGGTGGCGCCGAGCACGCCGAGGCTGTGCGCCTCGTCCACCATCAGCCAGGCGTCGTGCCTGCGGGCGATGCCGACGCAGCGCGCCAGATCCGGCGCGTCGCCATCCATGCTGTAATGGCCCTCGACCAGCAGCAGGGCGCGGGTCGAGGCCCCCTGGGCGCCGCGCCGCGCCGCCGCCATCTCGCGCTCGGCCGCCGCCATGTCGTTGTGCGCGAAGGGGATGCGGCGCGCGCCCGAGAGGCGGATGCCCTCGGTGCAGGAATTGTGGATGGCGGCGTCATGCACCACGATGTCGCGCGGGCCCATCAGGTGGCCGATGGTGGTGACGTTGGTGGCATGGCCGGAGACGAAGGTCAGCGCCGCCTCGGCGCCGTGCCATTCGGCCAGCGCCGCTTCCAGCGCGAGATGCAGGTCGCGCTCGCCCGAGGTGATGCGCGAGCCGGACGGCGAGACGCCGTAGCGCTCGATCGCCGCCTTCGCCGCCGCCTGCACGCGCGGATCGTCGTTCAGGCCGAGATAGTTGTAGCTGGCGAAGTTCACCACCTCGCGCCCGCCGATGCGGCTGTGCGCCCCGGCCAGCCCGTCATGCGCGCGGAAGAAGGGCTGGCGCAGGTCGAGCGATTCGATGGCGGTCTTCAGCAGGGCGAAGTCGCGCATGCCGGGGAGCGTCGTGAAGTCGCGCGCGCTGCCGGCATCGGCGCGCGGGGCGGCGCTGTCGCGGCGGCGCGAGAGGCGGGCGAGCAGCGCCATGCGGGCGGTGGCGGACAGTCCGACGGTCATGCGCGTGCTTCCCTGGTCCTCATGGACGCCTCCGCCACGGGGTGCCGCCCCTGCGGGAGAGAGACCTCATTCCGCCGCCGCCTCCGGCGTCGCCGCCCGGCTCGGCTCGAACTGCTCGACCAGCCCGGCCAGCCCGTCATCGCCGCCGCCCAGGCCCTCGGCCAGCTTGCGCGCCAGGCTGTCGATGGTCAGCTCCTCCGTCACCGAGGCGAGCGGCACCGGCATCGCCAGGCGCTGCTCCAGCGCGCCGCGCAGCTCCAGCCCCCCCAGGCTGTCGAGGCCGAGGCCGGCGACCGGCGCGTCCACCGGCACCGCCTCGGGCGGCAGGCGCAGGATGCGCGCCACCTCCTCCTGCACCGTCTGGCGCAGCAGGGCGCGGGCGGCCTCGGGCGGCAGGGACTGCAGATGCGCGCGCAGCCCGCCGGCCTCGGGCAGGGGCTCGGCGCGGCCGCGCACCCGCGAGAACAGCGGCTCCTCCAGGATCGGCAGCGCCATGCGCGCCTCGCGCCAGCCGACGCGGGCGAGGGCCAGGACCGGCGCGCCGCTGGCCAGCATGGCCGGCAGGGCCGAGAGCGCCTCGGCGGCCGTCATGGCCTCGACGCCGAGGCGCCGCGCCAGGGTCCCGGCGGTGGCGGCATCGCCGGCCAGCACGCCCGCATCGGCGATCGGGCCCCAGCCCACCGCCAGCGCCGGCAGCCCCTCCGCCCGCCGGCGCCGCGCCAGCGCCTCCAGCGCCATGTTGGCGGCCACGTAGTTCGCCTGTCCCGGATTGCCCATGGCCGTGGTGGCCGAGGAAAACAGGAGGAAGAGCTTCACCGGATCCTGGCGCGTCAGCCGGTCCAGCGCCTCGGCGGCGGCGAGCTTCGGCGCCAGCACGGCGGCGAAGCGCCGCGCGTCCAGCGCGGTGGCCGCGGCATCATCGAAGACGGCGGCGGCCTGGACGACGCCGACCAGCGGCCGCCCCTCGGCGCGGATGCGGGCCAGCGCGCCCTCCAGCGCCGCCGGATCGGCGGCATCGGCGGCGTGCAGGCTGGCGCGGGCGCCGAGCGCGGCCAGGGCGCGCAGCGCCGCGTCGGCGCCGGGCGCCGTGCCGCCGCGCCGCGACAGCAGGGCGAGGTCGGTGGCGCCGCGCGCCGCCAGCCACTTGGCGCATTCGAAGCCGAAGCCCTGCGTGCCGCCGACCACCAGGATGGTGCCGGCAGGCGGCGCCCAGCCGGCGCCGGCGGGGCGGGCGGGCTCGGGCAGCGGCGGCGGGGCCAGCACCAGCTTGCCGATATGGGCGCTGGCCTGCAGCGTGCGGAAGGCGGCCTCGGCCTCCGCCGCCGGGCGCAGGGCATGGGGCAGCGGCGACAGGGTGCCGGCCCCGATACGGGCGGCGATCTCGCCCAGCAGGGCGCCGGCCAGCTCCGGCCGCGCGCTCGGCAGCTGATCCACATCGACGCCGAAATAGGTGATGTTCTGCCGGAAGGGGCGCAGGCCGAGGCGGCGGTTCTCGAAGAAGTCCCGCTTGCCCAGCTCGACGAAGCGGCCGAAGGGCGCGACGAGGCTGAGGCTGCGCTCCATCGCCTCGCCGGCCAGGGAGTTCAGCACGACATCCACGCCGCCCGGCCAGGCGGCACGCAGCCGGTCGGCGAAGCCGGGGTCGCGGCTGTCCAGCACCAGCTCCGCCCCGGCGGCCCGCAGGAAGGCGCGCTTGGCGGCGCTGCCGGCGGTGGCGGCGACCCGGGCCCCGGCGGCGCGCGCCACCTGCAGCGCGGCGAGGCCGACGGCGCCGGCGCCGCCATGGATCAGCACCGTCTCGCCGCGCCGCAGCCTGGCGCAATGCTCCAGCGCGTAGATCGCCGTCATGAAGGCGACCGGCAGGCCGGCGGCGGCGGCGAAGCCGAGCCCGTCCGGCAGGCGGGCCAGGGCCGCGCCGCGCGTCAGCACCCGGCTGGCCAGGGCGGCGGGGGCGAAGCCGAACACCGCCTCGCCGGGCTGGAAGCCGCTGCCCGGCCCGGCCCGCTCGACCAGCCCGGCCATCTCCATCCCCAGCGTCGGCCCGGCGAAGCCCGAGAGCAGCGCCTCCTCCGGCAACAAGCCCTGCGCCCACATCAGGTCGCGGAAGTTCAGCCCGGCGGCGGAGACGCGCACCGTGACCTCGCCGGGGCCGGGTTCGGGCAGGTCGAAGGCCTCCCAGCCCAGCGTGCCGAGCTGGCCGGGCTGGCGCACGACGAGGCGGGCCGGGCCGCGCGGCGCCGCCGGCGGGGCCGCGCCCGGGCGCAGGCGCGGCCGCAGACAGGCGCGGGCCGAGAGCAGCAGCTCGGGCTCGCGCGCCGCGCCGGCCCCGGAGGACGGATCGGCCGAGGGATCGGCCGAGGGATTGGGCAGCAACTCCGGCAGCAGGCGGGCGAGGGCGCGTTCCTCCGGCATGGTGGCGAGTCCGATTCGGCGCGGCCGCAGGCCCGGCATCTCGTTGGCCAGCACACGGCCAAGGCCGAGCAGCGCCGCCGCCTCGGGCTCCCGCGCGGTGTCGCCGAGCAGCAGGGTGAGGCTGGCGGCGCTGCCCTGCGCCGCCTCGGCCAGGCGCGTCACCCGGGCGAGGGTGGCGGGGAGCGCCGCGGCGTCCGGGCGCGCCAGCAGCAGCACGTGCCGGTCCTGCAGCTGGCGCGGCGCGATCCGCGCGGCCTCCTCCAGCCCGTGGTGCTCGACCCGCGCCCCGGCGGTCTCCAGCGCGGCGCCGAGCGCCTGGGCCAGGGCGGCGCTGGGGGGATCGGCCTGCAGATGGAAGAAGCCCCGGGCGTCGGCGGCAGCCGGGGCCGTCCGCGCGGCGCGGGGCAGGGCGCGGGCGGCCACCAGCAAAGCGGGCCAGGGGGCGGCGACCAGCTCCGAGACCCAGGCCCGCTGCCATTCCGGCGCCGCGCAGGCGGTCTCCCAGGCGGCGGCGGCGGGCAGGGGCGGGGCGCCGTTCTCCCACCAGCCGGCGTCCTGGCCGCAGGCGAAGCTCCAGGCGCGGCCGGGCTGCGGCTCGGCCAGCAGCAGGGTGCCCCCTTCGGACAGGGCGGCGGAGAGGGCGGGCAGCAGGGCGGTGCCCAGGCGGCCGCGCGCGGCGGCGGCCAGCCCCACCACGAGATCGGCGGGCCCCGGCGGCGGCCCGGCCCCGGGCTGCCAGAGCGCCAGGGTGTAGTCGACCCGGCCGGTCAGCGGCGGCAGGGTGGCGGCCAGCGCCTCCTCCGGCGCCGCGGCGGCGGTGTAGTGGACGGCGCGGCCGCTGCCGCCCAGCACCGCCAGCAGCGCGCGGGTCAGCGGGCCGCCCTGCGCGCCCACCTCGAGCACGCGCAGCGGCCGGTCCTCCGGCCATTCCTGCACCAGCCGCGCCACGGCCTGGGCCAGGACGGCCGCCAGCCGCTCGAAGCCGGCGGCCTCCGGCGGCGGGCTGTCCGGGGCCTGGTCGGCAGGCGCGGGGCCGGCAGGCGGGGGGCCGCTCAGGGCCAGGCCGCCGTCCAGCACCCGCGGCAGCCGCTCGGCCGCCAGGGCCAGCCAGGCCAGTTCGTGCGCGAGGCCGGGCTGCTCGGCCAGCACCGATTGCCAGATCGCGCCCGGCTCGGGCAGGTCGGGCGCCTCGGGCAGGTGCCAGCCGGCGGGGCCGGGCTCGGCCAGCCCGTCCTCGGCGAGGGCGCGCAGCAGGGCCAGGGCATAGGTCGACAGGCCGGCGGCCGGCAGCAGCCCGTCCGGCCGGGCGCGGGCGCGCAGCGCGGCATGGGCGCTGGCCACCACATGGCCCTCCAGCAGCAGGGCGGTCTCGGCCAGGTCGCGGCTGGCATCCTCGGCGAGGCCGGCGCCGACGGCGGCATCCAGGTCGAGGGCGGGCGGCGCCCCGGGCCGCGGCGAAGGCTCGTCCTCGACGCGGAACAGCGCCTCCTCCACGCGCGGCGGCGGCGCCAGCCGGAAGCGCTGCATCCAGCAGTCCTCGAGCCGCGCCACCAGCCGCCCGCTGCCGTCGCGCAGCGCCACGTGGCACTGGTCCGATCGCGTGCCGCGATGGCCGCGGCGGAGATCCGCGGTGACCGGCACGGGCGCGCCGCGCCGCAGCACCATGCGCCCCAGCCGGACCGGCGCGGCGGCGCGGCCGTCATCCTCGCCGGCGCGGGCCAGCAGCTCCAGCATGCCCTGCAGCGCGCCATCGAGGCGCACCGGATGGATCAACCAGCCGGCCTCGTCCGGCGGGGCCTCGGGCGGCAGGGCGAGGGCGAGGCGGAGGGCGGCGCCATCCCCGGCCAGCCGCATCCGCGTCACCGGCCGGAAGGCCGGGCCGTAGTCGAGGTGGAAGCGCGCGGCGGAGGCGACCAGCGCGGCGCCCGGCGCCTCCTCACCCTCCCCGGCCGGCGGCACGGCGAGGGCTTCTGCCAGGGCCTCCAGCGGGGCCGGGCCGATCGTGCCGCGCGCATGCAGCGTCCAGCCTTCGGCGGACAGGCGCGGCCGGCTCTCGATCAGGAACAGCCCGGCCTCGGGCTCCACCGTGCAGCGCAGCTCCCGCGTCGCGGCCGAGACCGGCAGGGCGCGCAGGATCAGCGTGTCGCGCAGCTCCAGCGCCGGGGCCTCGGGGAAGAAGCGCGCGGCGGCGGCCAGCGCCAGGTCCAGCATGGCGGCCGCCGGCAGCACCGCCTCCCCGGCCAGGCGGTGATCCGCCAGCCAGGGCTCGAGGGCGGTGTCGAGCAGGCGCGACCAGCGGCCCGGCTCGGTGCCGTGGCGCTGGCCGAGCAGGGGATGATCGGTCAGCGGGTCGGTCAGCCGGGCGGATTCGGCGCTGGGCGTGAACCAGTGGCGCTGC
Organism: Pseudoroseomonas sp. WGS1072; assembly: GCF_049340465.1. NCBI lineage: Bacteria > Pseudomonadati > Pseudomonadota > Alphaproteobacteria > Acetobacterales > Acetobacteraceae > Pseudoroseomonas > Pseudoroseomonas sp. WGS1072. Next base: position 1,555,253 of record NZ_JBMPSU010000001.1, read on the forward strand.
CGGTCGAACGGGGTGAGGGGCAGGCCGCGGCGCAGCGCCGGCCCCTGCCAGGAGGGGCCCCGGCGCGGATCGGCGCCCTGCGTGATGGCGCGGTCGGCCAGCGCGGGAAACGGATCGCCCGGCGGGTCGCGGCGCGACAGGCCCGGCAGGACCGGCGCCTCGGCCTCGGCGGCGCGCAGGCTCTCGCGCAGGTAGGATTGCAGGACCGGATGCGGCCCGATCTCGAGGAAGAGCCGCGCGCCATGGTCCACCGCGGCCTGCACCGCGGCCCGGAAGCGCACCGGCTCGCGCAGGTTGCGCCACCAGTATTCCGCGTCCAGCGCCGGTCCGGGCAGCTTGCCGCCGGTCACGGAGGAGAGGAAGGCGATGCGCTCCGGGCCGCCGCGCAGCCCGGCGAGGTCGGCGGACAGCGCCGCGCGCGCCGGCTCCATGGCGGCGGAATGGAAGGCGTAATCGAGGTCGAGCCGCACGGCCGAGAGGCGCCGCGCCTTCGCCGCCTCGAGCAGCGCCTCGATCGCCGCCTCGGGGCCGGCGACGGTGATGGCGTCGGGCGCGTTGTAGGCGGCGATCTCCGCCCGCCAGCCGGCCTCGTCCGCGGGCAGGGCGGCCAGCAGGGGGGCGGCCTCGTCCGGCCCGGCGCCGAGCGCCGCCATGCGGCCGAAGCCGCGCCGGGCGTGCTGCGCGCGGGAGCGGGCGACCACCAGCCGCACCGCCTGCTCCAGCGTCAGGATGCCCGCCGCCAGCGCCGCCGCCACCTCGCCCACCGAATGGCCGAGGCAGAGATCCGGCCGCAGCCCCTCGGCGGCCAGCGCGGCCAGCATGCCGTGCTGCACCAGGAAGAGCAGCGGCTGGGCATGGTCGGTCCCGGCCAGGGCCTCGGCGGTGACGCCCTCGGCCAGCAGCGCGGCGCCGGACCAGCCGGTGAGCGGGGCGAGGAGGCTGTCGGCCTGCTCGACGGCGGCACGGAAGGCGGCGTTGTGCGCCATGGCCTCGCGCGCCATGCCGGGGAACTGGCTGCCATTGCCGGAGAAGACGAAGGCCATGCCGCCCGTGGCGGGGCGCCGCGCCACGCCCTGGCGGACCGCGGTCGGCCGCCCGCCGGCGAGCCAGGACTCCAGCCCGGCGCGCAGCGCGGCGCGGTCGGTGCCGCGCAGCGCCAGCCGGTGGGCATGCAGGTCGCGGTGGCGCGCGGCGCCGCGCAGCAGGGCGGGCAGGCCAGGCTCGGCGGCCGTGTCCAGCCGGTCCCGCCAGCGGGCCGCCAGGCCGCGCAGCGCCGCCTCCGAGCGGGCGCTGAGCAGCAGCGGCGGCGGTGGCCCCTCCGCCGCCGTTCCGCCCCCCGCTCCGGCTCCGGCTCCGGCGGGAGCCGGTGGCGCGCCCAGCAGCAGCGTCGCGTTGGTGCCGCCGAAGCCGAAGCTGTTGACGCCGATCACCGCGTCCGGACCGATCTCGACCCGCTCCAGCGCGGTGGGGACGCGGATGTTCAGCCCGGCGAAGTCGATGTTCGGATTGGGCTCGCGGAAGTGCAGGTTGGGCGGCAGCGCGCCATGCTCCAGCACCAGCAGGGCCTTGAGCAGCCCGGCCATGCCGGAGGCCGGCTCCAGATGGCCGATATTGGTCTTCACCGAGCCGACCGGCAGCGGTGCGGCGCGGCCCTGGGCCAGGGCGGTGCCGATGGCCCAGCTCTCCGCCGGGTCGCCGGCCTGGGTGCCGGTTCCGTGCGCCTCGAAATAGGCCAGGGCCTCGCGCCGCACGCCGCTCTCGGCCAGGACGCGCTCCAGCAGCGCCGCCTGCGCCTCGCGGTCGGGGAGCGAGAGGCCGATGGTGCGGCCGGCGGCATTGGTGCCGGTGCCGAGAAGGACGCCGCGGATGGCGTCGCCCGCCGCCAGCGCGGCGGCCAGCGGCTTCAGCACGACGAGGCCGGCGCCCTCGCCGCGCACATAGCCGTCCGCCGCCGCGTCGAAGGCCTGGCAGCGGCCCCGGGCCGAGAGCATGCCGGCGCGCGAGAAGCCGATGAAGGCGAAGGGCGAGAGCAGCAGCTGCACGCCGCCGACCAGCGCCGCCTCGACGCGGCCGGCGCGCAGCGCCGCCACGGCGGCGTCGAGCGCGACGAGCGAGGAGGAGCAGGCTGTGTCCACCGTCTGGCCCGGGCCGCGCAGGTCGAAGACGTTGGTCAGGCGGTTGGCCAGGATCGACAGGGTGTTGCCGGTCATGAAGTACCGGTCGGTGCCCGCCGCGTCGCCCAGGCGCAGCTCGGCATGGTCGGTCGAGGAGCCGCCGATCCAGACGCCGATGGCGCGGCCGGCCAGGCGGCTGGCCGGCCAGCCGGCATCCTCCAGCGCCTCCGAGGCCACCTCCAGCAGCAGGCGCTGCTGCGGGTCCATCTCCACCGCCTCGCGCGGGGAGAGGCCGAAGGCGGGGGCGTCGAAGCCGGCGATGTCGCCCAGATGGCCGGCGGCGAAGCTGTAGCTGCGGCCCGGCTCGCCCTTGCGCGGGTGGTGGAAGGCGGCCTGGGCGAAGCGATCGGCCGGCAGGGTGCCGACGGCGTCGGAGCCGCTTTCCAGCAGCCGCCAGAAGGCGTCGAGATCGGGCGCGCCGGGCAGGCGGCAGGCGGCGCCGACGATGGCGATGGCGCCGCCCGCCGGGCGCGGCGGGTTGGGCGGGCGCTGCGGCATGGCGTTCATGAGGAGGGTTCCGCGCGGCGGCGGAGGCTCACGGCACCGCCTCGTCGCGGGCCACCATCCCGGGCCGCGTGGCGGACCAGGCGGGGCGGGCGACGGCGGGACGCAGCGCGGGGAGGCGCCGGCCGGCGCGGCGGCCCTGCGGCGCGCCCAGGCGGTGTTCGGTCACGGTCTCCAGCAGGCGCTCCACCATGGCGAAGTGGTCCTGCCACTCGGGCGCCCGCCAGCCCTGCAGGCGGGCGAGCTGGGCGGCGCGGGCGGGGCTGTCCGGCCGCGCGTAGTCGAGGACGGCCCGGCGCCAGGCGCTGCCGTCCAGCGGGTCGAGATAGTCCGGCACCTCGGCGCCGACCTCGCGCAGCGCCGGCAGGTCGGAGCAGATGCTGGGCACGCCGGCGGCCAGGGCCTCGGCCAGCGGCAGGCCATAGCCCTCGGCGAAGGAGGGGAAGAGCAGCGCGCGGGCCCCCAGCAGCAGCTCGGAGACCTTGCGGTCCGGGAGCTGGCCGATCTCCTGCACGATGCCGTTCAGCGCCGTGCAGCGCTCCAGGATGTCGACGACGTTCTCGTTCTCCCAGCCACGCTTGCCGATGATCAGCAGGCGCGGCGTGGCGCTGCCGAGGCGCGCCAGCTCGCGCCACAGGTGCAGCAGCAGGAGGTGGTTCTTGCGCGGCTCGATGGTGCCGAGGACGACGAAGTAGGGGTCCGCGCCGGAGGCGGGCCCGGCATGGCGCGGCGTGTCGATGCCGAGCGGCGCGATGAGCACCGGCGGCGGCAGGGGCCGCCCGGCCAAGTGGGGGGCCAGCGCCTCGGCCGTGGCGGCGGAGTTGACGATCACGCCATCGGCCAGGCTGGCGGTGACGCCGATGCGCCGCAGGTGCTTCTCCGCCTGGCCGGGCCGGGCGTATTCGGGGTGCGAGACCGGGATCAGGTCGTGGATCAGCGGCACGAAGGCGCAGCCGCCCTGGCGCAGCGATTCGATCGGGCCGGCGCGGTCGAGCGCCTGGTGCGAGACCAGCAGGAAGGCGAGCCGCCGGCCGCTGCCGAGGAGGCGGGCGAGGTCGGCGCGGCCGAAGCCGAGCAGCAGCCGGCCGCGCGCCAGGGTGCCGATGCGGGCGGCGCGGCGCAGCGCGGGGCTGTTGGAGAGGCCGCTGTCCCAGGCCTCGGTGAGCGCCGCCACGAGGTCGGCGACGAGGGTCCGGGGCAGTTCCGCGAAGCCGCCCTGCAGTTCCTGGCCGACGAAGGTGCAGGCGCCGGGCGGCAGGCCGAGCCAGTGGCGGGCATAGGCCAGCTCGACCCGATCGATTCCCGAAGGGGTGCGCTTGCGGCCGCAGCCCAGCAGCCTGGAGACGTCCAGCACGACATGCAGGCTGTGGGCGGCAGGGTCAGCAAGCATCAAGGGTTCCCTTTGGGGAAGGTATGATGCCTAGCGGTTGTGTCCGCATGGCAAGTTTGCGTTAAGGGTTATGCTGCATCCGCGAACCGGAGTGGTTCACTAAACCGTGATATACACCTTTGAGGGTGTAAGGAAACAAGAACATTTATTCGAGTGGTATATCTATTGCTGAATCGCGTTCTAGAACCTTTGCATACCCTTAGCGCAACCTTTGCGTGCAGATCTCCTTCGATTCAGTCGGCGCCGGGCGGGATCACGTTGCTGGCAAGGCCCTCCACCAGCACGTCCCGCATCGTCTCCGCGCTCTTCACCCGGATGTCCTGGAAAGCGTGCGGCGTGTGGAAGGCGCTGTGCGGCGTGACGATCAGCCGCCCGGCCAGCCAGGGCTCGCGCGCCCGATAGGCCGCCAGCAGCGGGTGCTCCGGCGCCACCGGCGGCTCCTGCGGCAGCACGTCGAGGCCCGCCCCGGCCAGATGGCCATCGCGCAGGCAGGCCTCCAGCCCGTCCAGGTCCAGCATGGGGCCGCGCGCCGTGTTCACCACCACCGCGCCGGGGCGCAGGCGGCGCAGCGCCGATTCGTCCAGCAGGCCGGCGGTGGTGCGGGTCAGTGGCGCATGCAGCGAGAGCGTGTCGGTCTCCTCCAGCAGCGCCTCCAGGCTGCGCGCCCGCTGGATGCCCAGCGCCCGGTCCACCCCGTTCGGCAGATAGGGGTCGTAGAAGCGCACGCGGAAGCCGAAGGCCTTGGCGCGCAGCGCCACGGCGGTGCCGATGCGGCCGAGCCCGATGATGCCGAAATCCTGCTCGCTGGCCCGCTGGATCAGCGGGCTGTCGAGGTAGCGCCACGCGGCGGGCGGCGTGCCGCGCTGCAGGTCGTGGTGCAGGGCGATGCCGCGCCGCAGCGTCAGCGCCAGGGCGACGGCGTGGTCGGCCACCTCGGTGGTGCCGTAGTCGGGCACGTTGCAGACGGCGATGCCCCGCTCCGCCAGGGCCGGACGGTCGAGCCGGTCGTAGCCGACGCCCATCCGCACCACCACCTTGAGCTTCGGGAAGCGGTGCAGCTGGCTGCCCGGCAGCCAGTGACGGAAGATGAACAGTCCGTCCGCCTCGGCGCAGAGCGCGTCGGGCAGTTCCTCCACGCCGCCGGGGCCGCCGCCGCGGACCACCCGCACGCCGGGGCCGAGGATCTCCTCCTCGAGAAGGGTGTCGGGATAGAGGCCTTCGGGCTCCAGGACGGTCAGCATGCCGGCGATTCCTCCTTCTTGGGCTTTGCCATGCGCCCAGGATGCGGGGAGCCCCTTGGGGCCGCAAGGCACCTCCCCCTATCCTGCCGGCCGGGCAAGAGAGGGGAAGCGGCGCATGGCCGAACGGAAGATCCTGATCACCGGCGCGGCGAGCGGCATCGGCGCGGCGACGGCACGGCTGCTGGCCGCGCCCGGCGTGGCGCTCGTGCTGCACGCGCGGGGCAACCGCGAGGGGGCGGAGCGTGTCGCCGCCGAGGCGCGGTCGGCGGGCGCCGAGGCCGGCGTGCTGCTGGCCGACCTGGCCGAGGCCGGGGCGCCCGAGCGGCTGGTGGCCGAGGCGGCCGCCCGCCTGGGCGGGCTGGACGTGCTGGTCTCCAATGCCGGCTTCGCCGACCGCACGGCGCTGCGCGACCTGACCGACGCGGCCTTCGCGCGCAGCCAGGACACCATCCTCTGGGCCCTGCTGCGGCTGGCCCGTGCGGCGGGGCCGCTGCTGGCGGCGGGCCGGGATCCGCGGCTGGTCGCCGTCTCCTCCTTCGTCGCGCACCACTTCCACCCCGGCGGCACGCTCTTCCCCGCCTCCGCCGCGGCCAAGGCGGGGGTGGAGGCGCTGGTGCGGAGCCTGGCGGTGGAATGGGCCCCCGCGGTGACGGTGAACGCCGTGGTGCCCGGCCATATCGCCAAGGATCCGGGCACCCATGCGGCCCTGAACGCCGAAGGGCGCGAGGCGGCGGTGCGCGACCATATCCCGCTGCGCCGCCTGGGCCAGCCGGCCGAGGTGGCGGCGGCCATCGCCTTCCTGGCCTCGCCGGCGGCCTCCTACGTCACCGGCCAGTGCCTGCATGTCGATGGCGGCATGGTGATCTGAGGCAAGGGGGCGGTTCAGCCGAGCCGCGCCAGGTTGGCGCGGAGCCGGTCGGCCTCGCCCTCGCCGAGGCCGGCCTCGGCCGCCGCGTGGGTGTCCCGCCACACCGGGAAGGCCTCGGCCAGGACGGCGCGGCCGGCCGGCGTCAGGTGCAGGCGGCGGCTGCGCCGGTCCTCCGGATCGGGCTCCACCCACACCAGGCCGCGCCGTTCCAGCGGTTTCAGGCTGGCGGTCAGGGTGGTGCGATCCATGCCGAGCAGCTCCGCCACCGGCCGCATCGACGGCGGCTCCGGGCGGTTCAGCGACATCAGCAGGGAGAACTGGCCATTGGTCAGGCCGAGCGGCCGCAGCGCCTCGTCGAAGCGGCGGGCGAGGGCGCGGGCGGCGCGCTGGGCATGCAGGCAGAGGCAGGTGTCGCGCACCAGCAGCGTGGTCGCGAAGGGCAGTTCGGAAGGCTTTGACACGCCGCTTTAAATGTTGATATCAACACAAAAAGTCAAGGCCCTTACGGCGCCACCATGCCACGGCCGCCACTCCGGAGGTTCCACCATGTCCCAGACAGAAACCGAGGTTCAGACCGGGCACCGCGTGGTGCCGCGTCAGGAATGGCTCGCCGCCCGCCGGGCCCTTCTGCTCGAGGAGAAGGCCCATACCCGGGCGCGCGACCGGCTGAACGCCGCGCGGCGCGCCCTGCCCTGGACCCCGGTGGACAAGCCCTACCGCTTCGCGACGCCGCATGGGCCGTGCGGTCTCGGGGATCTCTTCGAGGGCCGCGGCCAGCTCGCCCTCTATCACTTCATGCTGGCGCCGGGCTGGGAGGCGGGCTGCACCGGCTGCTCCTTCCTCGCCGATCATTTCGACGGCATGCTGCCGCATCTGAACCACCAGGACGTCACCCTGGTCGCCGTCTCCCGCGCGCCGCTGCCGGAGATCGAGGCCTATCGCCGCCGCATGGGCTGGCGCTTCCCCTGGGTCTCCTCCTTCGGCAGCGACTTCAACCGGGACTTCCACGTCTCCTTCCCGCCCGAGGCCCTGGCGGAAGGCAGCGTGGACTACAACTATGCCCGCCTCGATGCCGCCGACGCCTTCGAGGAACTGCATGGGATGAGCGCCTTCGGCCGCACCGCCGACGGGGCGGTGTTCCACACCTATTCCACCTATGCCCGCGGGGTGGAGGAGATGATGGGCACCTTCATGCTGATGGACCGGCTGCCGCTCGGCCGCAACGAAAGCGGCACGATGGACTGGGTGCGGCGCCATGACGAATACGCCGACGAGCACGGGGCGCGCTCCTGCTGCGCCGGCTGATCCGGCGCGGCATCGCCTTCCTGCCGCATCCTTTCGTGAGGACTCCCGCATGAGTGACGACCTCGTCTTCTACACCAACCCCATGTCGCGCGGGCGGATCGTGCGCTGGATGCTGGAGGAGATCGGGCAGCCCTACCGGACCGAGATCCTGGCCTATGGGCCGCCGATGAGGGCGCCGGCCTATCTGGCGGTCAATCCCATGGGCAAGGTGCCGGCCCTGCGCCATGGCGCGGCGGTGGTGACCGAGGCGGCGGCGATCTGCGCCTACCTGGCCGATGCCTTTCCCGCCGCCGGCCTCGCCCCGGCGCTGCGGGACCCGTTGCGCGGCGCCTATTACCGCTGGCTCTTCTTCGGCGCCGGGCCGGTGGAGGCGGTGGTCAGCGACACCGCCCTCGGCGTCACCGTGCCGCCCGACAAGGAGGCCATGGTCGGCTACGGCAGCAAGGACCGGGTGATGGCGGTGCTGGAGGCGGCGGTGGGCCAGGGCGACTACCTGCTGGGCGAGCGCTTCTCGGCCGCCGATGTCTATCTCGGCTCGGAACTGTCCTGGGGCATGGCCTTCGGCGTGCTGGAGAAGCGGCCGGCGCTGGAGCGTTATGTCGCGCGGATCGAGGCGCGCCCGGCGGCGATCCGCGCGCGGGAGACGGACGACGCGCTGATGCCGCCCGGCGGCGCGGCCTGAGCGGTTCAGGCGATCAGCGCCGAGGTGAACACCGCCCCGGTGCCGCCATCGGCGATGCCGAGATCCGTCACATGCGGCCCGGCGTTGCAGGCCAGCGTCGCGCCGACCACGGCCTTGAAGACGCGGTAGGGCGGCTGCCATTCGGCGATGCCGTCGGCGGCGGCGCGGAGCGCGGCGAACCGTGCCGCCACCTCCGCCGCCGGCGCGTCGGAGAGCAGGCCGCAGACGGGCAGCGGCAGCACCGCCCGCACCGCGCCGCCAGCGGCCACCGCCATGCCGCCGCCGGCGGCGATCAGCGCGTTCGCCGCCGCCGCCATGTCGTCCGGATCATGGCCGAAGACGCAGAGATTGTGGCTGTCATGCGCGACCGTGGTGGCCAGCGCGCCGCGCCAGGACCCCCAGCCTTCCAGCACGCCGAGCGAGGGCCGGGCCGGGGCGAGCCCGTGGCGGTGGATGACGGCGAGCATCGTGACCTCGGGCGGCAGCACGGCGGCGCCGTCGCGCACCGGCACCGCGATCTCGCCCCAGCGGGTGAAGCGCGGCTGGGCCACGCTGCGCAGCCGCGCGGTCGGGCCGGGGGCGGCGATGCGGAAATCGCCGGCGGCCAGCGGGGCGAGCCTCATGGTGTCGCGCAGGCCCGGCGGTTCGCCGCCCGGCAGCGGCGCCGCCAGCCGGCCGCCCTCGGCCAGCAGGGTGCCGGAGCCATAGACCCGCTCCACCGTCATCCCCTCCAGGTCGGAGAGCACGATCAGGTCGGCGCGGCGGCCGGGAGCGAGCAGGCCGAGATCGGCGCGGCCGAGGCGCTGCGCGGCGTTCAGCGTCGCCGCCCGCAGCGCCTCCAGCGCGGGCATGCCATGGCGTACCAGCCGCCGGATCAGGTCGATCATGCCGCCGCGCGCCACCAGGTCGTCCGGGAAGACATCGTCGGTGCAGAGCGTCAGGGTCTGCGGATAGCGCGGCAGGCTGCCGAGCGCCGCGACCGCCTCGGGCAGGATGTAGTCGTGGCTGCCGCGCAGCTCGATGGCCAGGCCGGCGCGCAGCTTCTCCAGCAGATCGGCACCGGAGGTGATCTCGTGGTCGGAGGTGACGCCGGCGGCGGCAAAGCCCTGCAGCGCGCCCGCCGAGAGGCCGCGCGCATGGCCGCAGACCAGCTTGCCGCTCTCCAGCCCCGCCGCCAGGATGCCGCGCATGCGCGGCGCCCGCTCCAGCACGCCGCGCATGTCCATCACCTCGGCGACGCCGGCGACCTCGGGCCAGGACAGCATCTCCGCCATCTCATCCGGCCCGAAGCTGGCCCCCGCGCGCTCCAGCCCCGGCGCCGAGGGCACGCAGGAGGGGGCGAGCAACAGGGCGCGGAGCGGCAGGCCGCGCAGCGCGGCGATGGCCCAGCGCAGCCCCTCCAGCCCCGCGACATTGGCCAGCTCGTGCGGGTCCCAGCAGATCGTCGTGGTGCCCTGGGGCAGCACCGTCTCGGCATAGCGGCGCGGCGTCACCATCGAGCTTTCGACATGCATGTGCGTGTCGATCAGCCCCGGCGCGAGGATCCGGCCCGGCAGCGCCTCGACCATCGCGGCATCGGCGCGCGTGCCGGGGGCGTGGACGCTGGCGATCAGCGGCCCGACCAGGCCGAGATCCGCCGCGCGCAGCTCGCCGGTCGCCATGTCGGCGATCCGCGCGCCGGTCAGCAGCCGATCGAAGGGCGCGAGCCCCTGCGCGGCGCGCACGGCGCGGTCCCGCAGCGCCGCGTCGTTCAGCGCCGCGTCGTTCAGGGCGGGAAGCGGGTCCTGGGACATGGCCGATCCTGCTGTCGGAAGAAACCGACCGGATAGGCCCGCGCGGAGGGGGGAGGCAAGCGGCCGGGCGCGGACGCGCTCAACGGTGGGAGAGGCAGGTCCGCATGAAGTCCTTGCGCCCCTGGCCGCGCAGCGACTGCTCCCGCGCGGTGGCGTTGCAGCCGCGCATCCGCTCCTGCTGGGCGAGCCGCGCCGGCGAGGGCTCGGCCGCGGCCTTGCGGGGCGCCGCCTCGGACAGGGTCGGCAGCAGCACGGCGGCGGCCGCCAGGGCGGCGAGGACGATCTTCAAGGCAGGCGCTCCACAAAACCCAGGGTAGCTTAACGGGAGCAGTTTTTCTCCAAAAGAGGAATTATTCGCCGCGCGGCATGGGCCGCCGAGCGCGGAGAGGCTGCCGGCACGTGGCCCAAAACGAAAGGGCCCGGCTTCTTGCGAAGCCAGGCCCTTGAAACCGTGGTGGAGCCAATCGGAATCGAACCGACGACCTCTTGAATGCCATTCAAGCGCTCTCCCAACTGAGCTATGGCCCCCCGGTGAGGTGGCGCGATATAACCGTGCCCCCCGGGGCGCGCAAGAGCGGTCCGCGCGGTTTTTTCGCTTTTTCCGTTCCGGCCGCGGCCCCCTTCCGCAGCCCCGCCCTGGCCGGTAGCCTCGGGGCCGAGAACCATCCTCCCGGAACCTGAGGAGCGTCCCGATGCGGAAAGTCTACCCGGATGCCAAGGCCGCGCTGGAAGGCGTGCTGCGCGACGGCATGTTGATCCATGCCGGCGGCTTCGGCCTCTGCGGCATCCCCGCCCTGCTGATCGAGGCGATCCGCGATTCCGGGGTGAAGGACCTGACGGTGGTCTCCAACAACGCGGGCATCGACGATGCGGGCCTCGGCCTGCTGCTGAAGACGCGGCAGATCCGCAAGATGATCTCCTCCTATGTCGGCGAGAACAAAACCTTCGCCGAGCAGTACCTGGCGGGCGAGCTGGAGATCGAGTTCAACCCGCAGGGCACGCTGGCCGAGCGTATCCGCGCCGGCGGCGCCGGCATCCCCGCCTTCTTCACCAGGACCGGCGTCGGCACGCAGGTCGCGGAAGGCAAGGAGACGCGCGAGTTCGACGGCGAGACCTATGTGATGGAGCGCGGGATCTTCGCCGACCTCGCCATCGTGCACGCCTGGAAGGCCGATACCGAGGGCAACCTCGTCTTCCGCAAGACCGCGCGCAACTTCAACCCGATGATGGCGACGGCGGCGAAGGTCACCGTCGTGCAGGTCGAGCACCTAGTGCAGCCGGGCGAGATCGACCCCGACCAGATCCACACCCCCGGCATCTACGTGAAGCGTATCGTCAAGCTGCCGGAGGGCTACGAGAAGCGAATCGAGCAGCGCACGGTCCGCAAGCGCGTGACCGACCTCAACCCCGCCAACAGCAACGTCGCCTGAGGAGCAGCAGCCATGGCCTGGACCCGCGACGACATGGCCGCCCGCGCCGCGCGCGAGCTGGAGGACGGCTTCTACGTCAACCTCGGCATCGGCATCCCGACGCTGGTGGCGAACCACATCCCGGACGGCATCAACGTCCAGCTGCAATCCGAGAACGGCATGCTCGGCATGGGCCCCTTCCCCTATGAGGGGGACGAGGACGCCGACCTGATCAACGCCGGCAAGCAGACCGTGACGGCGCTGCCCACCACCAGCTTCTTCTCCTCCGCCGACAGCTTCGCCATGATCCGTGGCGGGCATATCGACATCTCCATCCTGGGCGCGCTGCAGGTGGCGCAGAACGGCGACCTCGCCAACTGGATGATCCCGGGCAAGATGGTGAAGGGCATGGGCGGGGCCATGGACCTCGTCGCCGGCGTCAAGAAGGTGGTGGTGCTGATGGAGCACACCGCCGGCGGCAAGCCCAAGCTGCTGCGCGAATGCACCCTGCCGCTGACCGGCAAGGGCGTGGTGGACATGGTCGTCACCGAGCTCGCCGTCTTCACCATCGACCGCCAGGGCGGCGGCATGGTGCTGGTAGAGCTGGCGCCGGGCGTGACGCTCGACGAGGTGCGCGAGAAGACCGAGGCGGCCTTCACCACGGCGCCCGGGATCGGTTGAGGAACCCCCGGCCGGAGGGGCGCCCCTCCGGCCGGCCCCCGTCAGCCGGTTTGCCTCACCACTTGTAGGTGAGGCTGCCCAGGACGTTCAGGCGGTTGCCGTAGAAGCAGCCGTTCTCGCCCGAGCAGCGGCCGACATAGCGCGTATCCGCCAGGTTGCTGGCGGCGACGGCGAATTCGAAGCCCTTCGCCCGTTCGCTCAGCTTCGACAGGTCGTAGCGCAGCGCGGCGTCGAAGAGGGTGGTGGAGGGCACGACCGCGCCACCGGTGTTCACCGCCGAGGTATTGCCGAGATAGCGGATGCCGGCGCCGAGCGTCAGGCCGGAGAGCGGGCCCCGGGCCTGCACGAAGGTGTACTCGGCATAGAGCCCGGCATTGTTCTTGGCGACGCCGGCCGGGCGGTGGCCGAGCTCGGCCGCCGTGTTGCTGCGGGTGATCTCCGGGTCGAGATAGGTGTAGGACGCGACCAGGCTGACGCCCTGGCCCAGCTCCGCCACCCCCTCGACCTCGACGCCGCGCACGCGGATCTCGCCCACCGCCACCTGATCGAAGGGGCTGTTCGGGTCCGGCGTCAGGGTGTTCTTCTGCGTCAGATGGAAGGCGGCGACCTGCATGAAGCTGCGCAGGCCGCGCGGCTGGTACTTCAGGCCGACCTCGTACTGCTCGCCTTCCAGCGGCTGCCAGGCATTGCCGGCGCCGTCGGTGCCGATCTGCGGCTGGAAGGAGCGGGCATAGCTGGCATAGGGGGCGAGGCCGTTATCGGCCAGGTAGAGCGCGCCGAGGCGCCAGGTGAAGGCGTCGTCGTTCTGGTAGCGCGTGATGCCCGCGTCGCGGTCGTCCACATCGGACAGCGCCCAGTCCTGGCGGATGCCGGCGGTGACGACCAGGCGGTCGAAGCGGATCTGGTCCTGCAGGTAGAGGCCGTATTGCGTGTTCACCTGCCGCACATTGTCATAGGGCGCGGTCAGCGCCGGGACGGGGCTGCCATAGACCGGCGCGAAGACATCGAGCCCGCTGGCGAAGGCGAAGTACTGCGCGTTGCGGTAGTTGATCTGGCTGTAGTCGAAGCCGCCCAGCAGGGTGTGGCGCACCGGCCCGGTGGTGAACTCGGCCTTCACCTGATTGTCCACCTGGAAGGTGGCGACATCGATATCGGCGCGGTAGGCGAAGCGGTTCAGCGTCCGCCGGTCGGCCTGCAGGCCGCCGCCATAGACCTGCTCCCAGTCGATCTCGGTCTGGGCGTAGCGCAGGTTCTGCTGCACCGACCAGACATTGTTGAAGCGGTGCGAGATCTCGTAGCCGACGCCGAACTGCGTGCGGTTGAAATGGTCGAAGTCCGGCTCGCCGGTGAAGCGGTCGCGGCTGATGCGGCCGAAGGGCGTGCGCACGACCGTGCCGTCATAGGGCAGGAACTGGTTCCCCGAGGTCTGGTCGCGCTGATAGTAGGTCAGCAGCGTCAGGCTGGTGTTGTCATCGGGACGGAAGGTGAGGGAGGGCGCCAGGAAGATGCGGTCGTCCTTGACGTAATCCACCGTCGTGTCGGCGTCGCGCACCAGCCCGGTGAAGCCATAGAGCCACTTGCCGTCGGCGGTCAGCGGGCCGCTCGATCGGCCCTGCGCCTGCAGGCGGTTGTGCAGCCCGGCGGTGAGCCGCACCTCCCCGGTGGCGAAGTCGCTCGGGCGGCGCTGCACCATGTTCACGAGGCCGCCGGGCGCGATCTGCCCGTAGAGCACCGAGGTCGGGCCGCGCAGCACCTCGTAGCGCTCCAGCCCGTAGGTCTCGAAGACGCTGCCGGCATAGCCGGTGTTGTAGCGCAGCCCGTCGAGGAAGAGGCCGTTGTCCTGGGCGTTGAAGCCGCGCAGCTGGAACCAGTCGGTGCGGCTGTCGGTGCCGTAGTTCTCGCCGCGGATGCCGGCGGTGTAGCGCAGCGCCTCGCCGAGCGTCTGCGCCTGGCGGGCGTCGATCTGGTCGCGCGGGACGACGCTGATGGATTGCGGATTCTCGATCAGCGGCGTGTCGGTCTTGGTGCCGGTGATCTGCTGCTCGGCGACGAAGCCCCGCACCGGATCCAGGGCCCGCTCGGCCTGGCCGGTGACGTCCACCTCCGGCAGCAGCTGGACCGTGCCATCGGCCGCCTGGGCGAGGGCGCCGGCCACCGGCAGGGCCAGCGGCGCGGCGAGTGCAGTGCCCAGCAGGAGAAGCAGTCGGCGCGGGGCCGTGGGCGAGGAGGGCATGGCGTTCTCCGGAGGGCTGCATCCCGCCCATGGCATTCCTGAGAACGCTTCGCAATGACAATCACGGACGCTCCGCGCGCGGGCCACGGCTTTCCGCCGGCCTGTGTCACGGGCGCCACGAAGCGGGGAAAAGCCCTATCGCACGGCGGTTTGCCGCCGGGGCTGGGCCGCGCGGTCGGGGGGCGCCGCCGGCGACGGCGGGGGCTGCCAGTCCAGGACCGGCACCGGCGCCGGCATTGGCGCGAGGGCCGGCGAGCCGCCGGCCGCCGGGGCCTGCCAGAAGCGGTCGAACTGGCTGCTGGTGCTGGTCATCAGATCCCCGCGCGGGCCGGTGTCATTCGGCCAGCTTTGTGCCTGGGCCAGACCGGGGGCGAGTGCGGCCGCCGCCAGGAGCAGCAATCCGGGCGCGAATCTCATGGGATCGACATCCATTCCAGGTGGTGTCGTATCCTGGCGTCACGGCCGGACGGATTTCAAGCCTCCTTCGTGCCGCAGCCCCGCGGGAAGGGCCTCAGCGCAGGCCGAGCCAGGCGAGGATCAGCAGGCCGAGGGCGATGCGGTACCACGCGAAGGGGGTGAAGCCGATGCGGCTGATCACGTTCATCAGCCAGCGGACCACCAGCAGCGCAACGATGAAGGCGGCGATGAAGCCCACCGCGATCTGCCCGCTGGCCGAGAGGTCCAGCACCGCGCGGTTCCTCCACAGGCTGAAGGTGGTGGCGGCGATCATGGTCGGCACCGCGAGCAGGAAGCTGAACTCGGCGGCGGTGCGGCGATCCACGCCGACCAGCAGGGCGCTGATGATGGTGGCGCCGGAGCGGCTGGTGCCCGGGATCATCGCCAGCGCCTGGCCGAAGCCGATCAGCAGCGCGGCCAGCGGCCCGATCTCCGGCACGGAATGGATGCTGGGCGCCGGGCGCAGCCTCTCGATGGCGATGATGACGATGCCGCCCAGGATCAGCGCCACCGCGACGACGAAGGGCGTGTAGAGCAGGTCCGTCACCGTCCTGTAGAGCGTGGCGCCGAAGACCATGGCGGGCAGGAAGGCCAGCAGCAGGTTGAGGGCGAAGTAGTATTCGGTGCTGCCCCGCTTCCACATGCCGAAGGCGATGCGCAGCAGCGTCGCGCGGAACAGCCAGATCACCGCCAGCACGGCGCCAAGCTGGATGCTGATCTCGAAGGTTTTGCCGGGCGGCCCCTGGAAGCCGATGGCCTCGCCGAGAAGGATCAGGTGGCCGGTGGAGGAGATGGGGAGGAACTCGGTCAGCCCCTCCACGATCCCCATCATCAGTGCGGAGAGAAGCGAGGCGAAATCCATGGCGACATCCTGCTCTGGGATGGCCCGGATAGCTCGCACCGCCGGAACTGTCACGCCGCGCGAGACCCCGGCCGCCGCCGCCCGGGATGAAATCCAGGACAGGGGCGGTCAGGATCGCGTCAGCGGCCCGATCGGGGGCCCAATCGGGGGGCGATCAGCGCACGGTCTGGCCGGCGGTGAAGGCGAAGTTGTCGAAGGAGTTCTCGGCGACGCGGAACCAGGCGTAGCTGTCGTCGCGGAAGCGGCGCTGCGACTCCCAGAGCTTCCTGAAGCGCTCGTTCTTCGCCGAGATCTCGTCATACAGCTCATGCGTCGCCTTCCAGGAGGCGGCGAGGATCTCGCGCGACCAGGGGCGGAGCTGCGCGCCGGCGGCGATGAGGCGGCGCATGGCCTGCGGGTTGGCGGCGTCGTAGCGCGCGGTCATGTCCTGGTCGGCCTCGGAGCAGGCGGCCTCCAGCGCCGCCTTGTAGGCGGGCGGCAGGGCGTCGTGCGCCTGCTTGCCGATCAGCAGCGCGGTGCGGGCGGAGGGCTCCCAGAAGCCGGGGAAGTAGTAGTTCGGCGCCACCCGGGCGAAGCCCAGCTTCTCGTCGTCATAGGGGCCGACGAACTCGACCGCGTCCAGCGTGCCCCGCTCCAGCGCCGGGTAGATGTCGGCCGCCGCCACCTGGGTCGGCACCGCGCCAAGCTTGGCGAAGACCTGCCCGGCGATGCCGGCGATGCGGAACTTCAGCCCTTGCAGGTCGGCCAGCGTCTTCACCTCCTTGCGGAACCAGCCGCCCATCTGGGCGCCGGTGTCGCCGGCCGGGATGAAGACGATGTTGTAGTCGGCGAAGAACTCCTGGGCCAGGGCGGCGCCGCCCCCGTGGCTGTACCAGGCCTTGTTCATCCGGGTGTTCAGGCCGAAGGGGATGGTGGTGAAGAAGGCGAAGGTCGGGTCCTTGCCGATCCAGTAGTAGGCCGGCGCGTGGGCGCATTCGACCGTGCCGGCCTGCACCGCGTCCAGCGCCTGCAGCCCGCCGACGATCTCGCCGGCCGGAAAGACGCGGATCTGGAACTTGTTGTCCGTCATGGCGGCGACGCGGCGGGCGATCAGCTCCGGGGCGCCGAACAGGATGTCCAGGTTGCGCGGGAAGGCGCTGGTCAGGCGCCAGCGCACCTCGGGGGCGGATTGCGCCAGGGCGGGTGCGGCGAGGGCGGCCGGCGCGGTGGCGGCGGCGCCGAGCAGGGCGCGGCGGTTCATGACGGTGTCTTCCTCCCCAGGGGATGCGGCGGCCGGTTGACCCGGCATTCACCTGCTTTATCCCGGAACGATGCGGGGCGAAACCATCCTGCGCGAACCAATGGACGGCGAACCAGGGGGAGCGAAGCCGGTGGGCCGGCCCCGCCCGGGGCCGGCCACGCGGTCGGTCAGTAGCGATAGGCCTCGTGCTTGAACGGGCCGCTCGCCGGCACGCCGATATACTCCGCCTGGGCGGGGGACAGCCTGGTCAGCTTGGCGCCGACCTTGGCCAGGTGCAGGGCCGCCACCTTCTCGTCCAGCTTCTTGGGCAGGGTGTAGACCTTGCACTCGTAGTTCTGGTGGTTGGTCCAGAGCTCGATCTGCGCCAGCGTCTGGTTGGAGAAGCTGGCGGACATCACGAAGCTCGGGTGCCCGGTGGCGTTGCCGAGGTTCACCAGGCGGCCTTCCGACAGCACGATCAGGCGCTTGCCGTCGGGGAAGATCACCTCGTCCACCTGCGGCTTGACATTGTCCCACTGGAAGTTCCGCAGGGCGCCGATCTGGATCTCGCTGTCGAAGTGCCCGATGTTGCAGACGATGGCGCGGTGCTTCATCGCCCGCATGTGGTCGAGCGTGATGACGTCCACATTGCCGGTCGCGGTGACGAAGATGTCGCCCTTCGGCGCCGCATCCTCCATCGTCACCACCTCATAGCCTTCCATGGCGGCCTGCAGGGCGCAGATCGGGTCGGCCTCGGTCACCATCACGCGGCAGCCGGCGTTGCGCAGCGAGGCGGCCGAGCCCTTGCCGACATCGCCGTAGCCGGCGACGACGGCGATCTTGCCGGCCATCATCACGTCCGTGCCGCGGCGGATGGCGTCGACCAGGCTCTCGCGGCAGCCATAGAGGTTGTCGAACTTCGACTTGGTGACGCTGTCGTTCACGTTGATGGCCGGAACCTTCAGCGTGCCCTTCTTCGCCATGTCCCACAGGCGGTGGACGCCCGTCGTGGTCTCCTCGGAGAGGCCGCGGACGTTCTTCAGCAGCTCGGGATACTTGTCGTGCATCAGCACGGTGAGATCCCCGCCGTCATCGAGGATCATGTTGATCTCCCAGCCATCCGGGCCCCGGACGGTCTGCTCGATGCACCACCAGAACTCCTCCTCGTTCATGCCCTTCCAGGCGAAGACGGGGATGCCGGCGGCGGCGATGGCGGCGGCGGCGTGGTCCTGGGTCGAGAAGATGTTGCAGGAGGACCAGCGGACCTCGGCGCCGAGCGCGGTCAGCGTCTCGATCAGCACGGCGGTCTGGATGGTCATGTGCAGGCAGCCGGCGATGCGGGCGCCCTTCAGCGGCTGGGACGGGCCGTATTCGGCGCGGATGGCCATCAGGCCGGGCATCTCGTCCTCGGCCATGGAGATCTCCTTGCGGCCCCAGGCCGCCAGGGAGATGTCCTTGACCTTGTAGTCATGCTGGGCGTTCACGTCGGGCATGGTGCTTCTCCGGATCTGCCCCGGCGGGTAGCACAGGCGGCCGGCGGATGGCCAGCCCGCACGACGAAACATAAGAATGTGTTTATATGATCGGATGGCGCCGGAGCGCCCGCCGCTTCAGGCGGCCGCCTCGCCGAACTCCATCACCAGCTCCTGGATCCGCTTCGGGTCGCTCTGCTCCATGACGCGCCGGGCGAAGCGGGCGCAGTCGTCGATCTTGAGGGAGCGGACCATCTGCTTCACGCGCGGAATGGCGCTGGCATTCATCGAAAGGGTCCGCAGCCCGAGCCCGAGCAGCAGCGGCACCAGGCGGGGATTGCCCGCCATCTCGCCGCAGACCGAGACCGGCATCCGCAGCCGCAGCGCCGCCTCGGTGGCGAACTGCACGAGGCGCAGCACGGCGGGGTGCAGCGGGTCGTAGAGATGCGCCACCTCGGTCTCGGCCCGGTCCACCGCCAGGGTGTACATGGCCAGGTCATTGGTGCCGATGGCGAAGAAATCCGCCTCCAGCGCGATGGCGTCCGCCGCCAGCGCGGCGCCCGGCGTCTCGATCATGACGCCGAGCGGCGGCAGGCGCTCGGGCAGGGGCGTGCCCTTGCGGCGCAGGCGGCGGGCCACCCGCTCGTAGATCTCGCGCGCCTGGGCGACCTCCTCGGGCACCGTCACCATCGGCAGCAGCACCCGCACCGGACCCTGCGTCGCCACCCGCAGGATGGCCGCGAACTGCGCCTCCAGCAGCTCGGGGCGCTTCAGCAGCATGCGCACGCCGCGCAGGCCGAGCGCCGGGTTGGGGCCGCTGTGATAGGTCTCGACCCCGTCGGCCAGGGCCTGGATGTCCTTCTCGCCGCCCCAGTCCAGCACGCGGATGGTCACGCCGTCTCCCGCCAGGGGGCCGACGATCTGGCTGTAGGCCTCGAACTGCGCATCCTCGTCCGGCAGGTCCTCACGGTTCATGAAGAGGAACTCGGTGCGCAGCAGGCCGATGCCCTGCGCCCCGGCCTGGGCGATCAGCGGCAGCTCGGCGGGGATCTCCAGATTGGCCTGCAGCTCCACCTCCTCGCCATCGAGCGTGATGGAGGGCAGGCGGCGCAGCTTGGCCAGCCGCGCCTTCTCCTTGGCATAGGCGGCGAGCGCCGCCCGGCCGGTCTCCAGCGCCTCCGCGCCCGGGCGCAGCACGACGGTGCCGAGGCCGCCGTCCAGCACCGCCTCGTCGCCGCGCCGCGCCGCCTCGCTCAGGCCGTGGCAGCCGAGCACGCTCGGAATGCCGAGGGCCCGCAGCATGATCGCGGTATGCCCGTCGGCGCCGCCCTCGTCGGTCGCCACGCCGGCGATCCGGGTGGGATCGAGCAGCGCGGCATCGGCCGGGGTCAGCTCCTCGGCCACCAGGATGGCGCCCTGGGGCACGTCCTTCAGGCTGCGGAAAGGGGTGGCGGTGAGGTTGCGGGTCAGGCGGCGGGCGATCTCGCGCACCTCGCCGGCGCGGCGGCGGAGGCCGGCCTTGTCGTCGTCCCGCGCGGCCAGGATGGTGGCGGCGATGGCCTCGGCCTCGTCCTGCACCGC
The DNA here is from genome assembly GCF_049340465.1 of Pseudoroseomonas sp. WGS1072. Taxonomy (NCBI): domain Bacteria; kingdom Pseudomonadati; phylum Pseudomonadota; class Alphaproteobacteria; order Acetobacterales; family Acetobacteraceae; genus Pseudoroseomonas; species Pseudoroseomonas sp. WGS1072. The sequence goes on from NZ_JBMPSU010000001.1 coordinate 1,575,123, forward strand.
CGTCTCGGCGGCCAGCAGCTCCTCGGCGATGCGGCGGCGCGCGCCGCGCAGCAGCCGGCTGTCCCGCAGCATCAGCCCATAGGCGTCGAGCAGCGGTTCCAGCTCCTCCTGCGCCTCCTCGGGCAGGATGGAGAGCCGGTTCTTCAGCTTGGTGACCTGCTTGCGGCTGAGGGCCACGGCGGCGGCCAGGCGGCCACGCTCCTCCTCGGCGGCGCCGGGGGCGATGGTGCGGCGCGGCGCCTCGGCCGGGGGCTCGCTGGTGTCATAGACGGCGCCGATCGCGACCCCGGGGGCGATGGGGATGCCGTGCAGGGTGGCTTCCCGGGTCCGTCGGCCGACCCGCTTCGGCGCCTCGCTCTTCTCGGTCCTGTCAGTCTTCATGGAAGCCGGCCTCGATCAGGCCGGCGACCGCATCCAGCGCTTCCCGCGCATCCCACCCCTCGGCCTCCACCACCACTTCACTGCCCTGCCCGGCGCCGAGCATCATCAGCCCCATGATGGAGCAGGCGGGCACCTTCTGGCCATCATGCGAGACCGTGACGCAGGCCGAGAACCCCTCGGCCAGCGAGACCAGCTTGGCGGCGGCGCGGGCGTGCAGGCCGCGGCTGTTCGGCACCCGGACGATGCGGCGCAGCAGCAGCGGGTTGCCCGCCTCGGCCGAGGCCTGCGCCGCGGCGCTGGAGCGGAAGACGTCGGACGGGGCGAGGCAGGCGGCCGGACGGGGAGGGAGCAGGGTCACGAGACTTTCCTCACGCTGCCGGCCATCGGGCCGCCGGTCTGCTGTGCCATCTCGGCGGGCGGGGTGCAACGCGCCGGCGTGGCACAGGCAATATAATGCCGGCCGGCGCGCATGGCATGCTCGACGCAGGGGGAGAGGGTCTCGGCGCTGCGGATGCGCGCCAGCTTGACCAGCAGCGGCAGGTTGACCCCGGCGATCACCTCCACCGTCTCGCCCTCCCCCGCCTTGGCCTTGGCCACGGCGGTGGCGAGGTTGGAGGGGGTGCCGCCGAACATGTCGGTCAGGATGATGACGCCATCCCCCTGATCGACCTCGGCCACCCGCGCGAGGATGTCGCGCTTGGTGTCCTCCATGCCGTCCTCGGGGCCGATGCAGACCGTCTCGACCTGCGGCTGCGGCCCGACGACATGCTCCATCGCCCGGCGCATCTCCTCGGCCAGACGGCCATGGCTGACCAGTACGAGGCCGATCATCGACGAAACGCCATCACAGTGTGCAAGAAAAGGGGGCCTCCCGACCCGTTTGGGACCACGGTCCCGTGCTCGCCGGGCTTGCCGGCCGCGTCCTGTCCATTCCCGCCGGCTCCTGCGCGGCGAGGGTTCCGCCGCCGCTGCTCGCATCCGGGGCGGCCGCCAGTTCGCGGTGACTCAGATCGACACGCCAGCCCCGTCCGGCAAGATGCGCGGACAGCATTTCAGCCAGCAGCACCGAGCGGTGCTTGCCGCCGGTGCAGCCGAGGGCGACCGTCAGGTATTTCTTGCCCTCGGCGGCGTAGCGGGGCAACAGCGGGTCGAGCAGCGCGGTCATGCGCTGCCAGAATGGGGCGAAATGCGGATCCGTCCGGATGAAGGCGGCGACCGCCGGATCGCGCCCGGTCAGCGGCCGCAGCGCCGGATCGTAATGCGGGTTGCGCAGGAAGCGCAGGTCCAGGACCAGGTCGGCCTCGCGCGGCAGGCCCCGCGGGAAGGCGAAGGACAGCACGCTGATCCCCATGCCCTCGGCCTCGACGGCGCCGAAGCGGCGGCCGATCAGCCGGCGCAGGTCGGGCAGCGGCAGTTCGGTGGTGTCGATCACCAGGTCGGCCGCGTCGCGCAGGGGGCCAAGCAGCTCCCGCTCGCGGGCGATGCCATCCGCGACCGAGCCGCCCAGCGAGCCGCCGGGGGCCAGGGGATGGCGCCGCCGCGTCTCGGAGAAGCGGCGCAGCAGCACGGTCTCCTCGGCGGTCACGTAGAGCAGCTGCGGGTCGAGGTCCGGCAGGGCGCGCAGCCGCGCCAGCAGCGCCAGCATCTCCGCCGCCTCGAAGCCGCGCGTCCGCACATCGACCCCGACGGCGAGTGGCGCGCTCCGGCCCTCGCGCACCACCTCCTCCAGGACCGAGAGCGGCGGGTTGTCCACGCTCTCGAAGCCCAGATCCTCCAGAACGCGCAGGGTCGAGGAGCGGCCGGCACCGGAGAGGCCGGTCACCAGCACCACGGGGCGGGGCCGCGCCCCTCCCGGCGCATCCGGTGAGGGCTCGCTCACGCCGCGAAGGCCCCGGCGCGCTGGGACAGGCCGGCCGTGGCGGCGGCGAGGGCCAGCTCGATCTTGGCGGGGGCCGAGGCCTCGAAGGGATGCAGCGCCAGCAGGGGCAGCGAGAAGCCGGGCGGGGCGCCCTCCGGCGGGGTGTACCGGCGCGGCGAGGGCAGGCGCGGCACGGCGGCCTGCGGCGCCAGCTCCACCGCCAGGCACAGCGGCGCCGGACCATGCGGCAGCCCCTGGAAGATGCCGACACCGCGGACCTCCAGCAGCCCGGCCAGCGGCGCCGGCGCCCGTGCCATGCCGCCGGGCTCCAGCTCCACCTGGTCGTCGGCGACGAGTCGCCAGCCGTGCTGCATCAGGCGCAGCACCAGGTCGGACTTGCCGGAGCCGGGCGGGCCCAGCACCAGGACGCCGCCCAGGCCGGAAGGCCCCTCGGAGGCGGCGCAACTGCCATGGAGCAACATGGGGGAAGTGGCTCCTCTGTAATGTGGCGAAATATGGCAGCATCGGGGTGGCTGTAAAAGCCTTCCGTGATCCTGCACCTGCGGTTGCGTTGGTCGGACAAACCAGAACCGGCGCGCGCGATTGCCCGCGCCGGGCTTCGGTGCCACGCTCGCCCCCGCCATGACCTCTCCCGCATCCTCCGCGCGATCCGCGCCGCCGGACGCGGCGGCTATCCGGGCGGCCGCCGCCCGCGTCGCCCCGCATATCCGCCGCACCCCCCTGCTGCGCCTCTCCGCCCATGACACCGGGGCGCCCTGCGATGTCACGCTGAAGCTGGAGCTGCTGCAGGCGACCGGCTCCTTCAAGCCGCGCGGCGCCTTCAACCGGCTGCTCTCGGCCGAGATCCCCGCCGCCGGCGTGGTGGCGGCCTCCGGCGGCAACCATGGCGCGGCGGTGGCCTATGCCGCGCAGGCGCTCGGCGTGCCGGCCGCCATCTTCGTCCCCGAGATCACCGGCCCGGCCAAGCTGGCGCGCATCCGCGCCTATGGCGCCGAGCTGGTGCAGGGGGGCGCCGCCTATGACGAGGCCCGGCTGGCCAGCGAGGCGCGCGCCGCCGCCACCGGGGCGCTGATCGTGCATGCCTATGACCAGCCCGAGGTGCTGGCCGGCCAGGGCACGCTGGCGCTGGAGCTGGAGGAGCAGGCGCCGGAGCTGACGCATGTGCTGGTGGCAACCGGCGGCGGCGGGCTGATCGGCGGCATGGCGGCCTGGTATGACGAGCGGGTCGAGGTGGTCAGCGTCGAGCCGGAGTCCTGCGCCACCCTCTACGCCGCGCTGCGCGAGGGGCGGCCGGTCCCGGTTCCGGTCGGCGGCCTGGCGGCCGACAGCCTGGGCGCGCGACAGATCGGCGGGCTCGCCTTCCAGGTCGCGCGCCGGCACATCGGCACCGCGCTGCTGGTGCCGGACGCGGCGATCCGTGCCGCCCAGGCGCTGCTCTGGGACCGCTGCCGCCTGGTGGCGGAGCCCGGCGGCGCCACCGCCCTGGCGGCGCTGCTGAGCGGCGCCTTCTCGCCGCCCGCGGGCGCCCGGGTCGGAGTCGTGGTCTGCGGCGCCAATGCCGATCCGGCCTCGGTCGCCGGCTGAGGCGGCGGAGATGGGCATGGCCGCGCTCCGCCCCTACCGCGCCATGGCCTGCAACAACGCCTGGGCCAACCACCGCCTGCTGACCGCCTGCGCGCGGCTGCCTCCGGAGGAGTTCGCGGCGCCGCGCACCGGTTTCTTCCCCAGCCTGCGCGCCACCCTGAACCACATCCTGGTCATCGACCGCTTCTATATCGACGCCCTGGAAGGCGGCCGACTCGGCCCCGCCGCCTGGGCCGATCCCGAGCCCTGCGCCGACCTGCCGGCGCTGCGGGCGGCGCAGGCCGCGATGGACCGCCGGCTGATCGCGCTGGTCGGGGCGCTTGCCGAGGCGGATCTGGCGCGGATCGTCACCGTGCACCGCGGTGCGCGGGACCAGCGGGACCGGATGGACCGGCTGCTGCTGCACCTGTTCCAGCATCAGATCCATCATCGCGGGCAGGCGCATGCCATGCTGAGCGGGACGGCGGTGGCGCCGCCCCAGCTCGACGAGTTCTTCGCGGCCGAGGAGGCACCCCTGCGCGCCGCAGACCTCGCCGCGCTGGGCCTCACCGAGGCGGAGGTCTGGCCAAAGGAGGGGCCAGAGGAGGAGGAGCCGCCGCCCCGGCCCTGAGTGCGCGATCCCCGCCGGGGCCTCAGCCGATCGGCAGCCGCACCACGAAGCGCGCGCCGGCCACCTTGCCGGATTCGTCGCGCCGGTTCTCGGCGCTGATCCGCCCGCCCAGGCCCTCGACGATCTGCCGGCTGATCGACAGGCCGAGGCCGGAATGCTGGCCGAACTGCTCGCCATGCGGCCGCTCGCTGTAGAAGCGGTCGAAGATGCCCTCGAGCTTGGCCTCGGGGATGCCCGGCCCCTCGTCCTCGACCATGAACTCCATCATCGCGCCGGTCGGCCGCGCCTTCATCCAGACCTTGCCGCGCGGCGGCGAGAAGGAGATGGCGTTGCCCAGCAGGTTGCGGAACACCTGCACCAGCCGCCCCTCGACGCCGCGCACCACCAGCGGCGGCTTCGCCAGCTCCAGCTCGACCACCGGCCCGTCCTCCTTGCGGGTGCTGTTGTGCAGCTCGGCCAGGGCGGAGAGGAAGGGGGCGACGTCCACCGGCTCGGAGGCGGTGCGGGAGAGCTCGGCATCGACGCGGGAACTGTCGGAGATGTCGGCGATCAGCCGGTCCATCCGCACCGCGTCATCGGCGATGATGTCGAGCAGCCGCTTCTGGTGCTCCGGATTCTCGATCCGCCGCAAGGTCTCCAGCGCCGAGCGCACGCTGGTCAGCGGGTTGCGCAGCTCGTGCGCCACATCGGCGGCGAAGCGCTCGTTCTGGTCGATCCGCGCCCAGAGCGAGGTGGCGGAGGATTGCAGGTCGCGCGCCAGCACGCCGATCTCGTCGGTGCGGGCCAGCAGCGGCGTCGGCACCGAGCCGGCGCGGCCCTTGCCCTGGCGCATGGCGGCGGCGGCGCCGGCCAGCGAGAGGATCGGCGCGGCGATGGTGCGCGAGAGGTAGAGCGAGGCCACCACGGTCAGCAGCAGCGCCAGGATGAAGAGGCCGAGGACGGAGGTGCGGATCTCCAGCAGCCGCTCGTCCACCTGCCGCGCCTCGCGCGTCAGCAGCACGATGCCGACGCTCTGGTTGCCGCGCCGGGCGGGCTCGGCCACGGACACCAGCAGCCGTCCCTCGTTGGTGCGGCGGATATAGGGCCGCACCCCGCCTTCCAGCGCCAGCCGGAGCTCCTCGCGCCGGTCGGGGCCGATGGCGGGCTGCCAGTCGAAGGACGGGGCGCCCGGGGTGACATCGACGAAAACCGCGTCATCGGCGCTGCGCGGGCCGAGGATCGAGCGCGGCAGCAGCGCCAGGATGCGGTCGTAGAGCCCGCCGATGGTGCCGGCCAGCCAGCTGCGGTGCTCGGGCGGCGTCAGCGGCTCGGTGACGATGGCACCGCCCTGGCCCTCGCGCACGCGGCTGTCGGCCACCAGCAGGCCGGTGTTGTCGAACAGCTTGGCCTGGGTGTTGGGGCTGGGCTCGACCAGGCGGCGCAGCAGGGGGCGTGCGGTATCGGGCACCAGCACGGCGCGGTCGTCCTGCACCCGCACGGCGGCCTCGGCGATGCCGGCGGCGTAGATGCGGGCCTGGGTGCGCAGCGCCTCGACCTCGGCCGAGAGCAGGCCGGTCTGGTACTGGTCAAGATAGAGCAGGGAGGCGGCCAGCAGCGCCGGCGCCACCGCGTTGACGAAGAGGATGCGCCGGAGCAGCGGCGACATGCGCCGCCGCCGCTCGCGCGGCAGGCTCACGGCCGGCGGCGGGGCCGGCGCCGGGCGGCCGCTGGCGTCGGGCATCAGGCCTCCTTGTAGCGGTAGCCGATGCCATACAACGTCTCGATCATCGAGAAGTCGTCATCCACCGCCCGGAACTTCTTGCGCACGCGCTTGACGTGGCTGTCGATGGTGCGGTCGTCCACATAGATCGCCTCGCCATAGGCGGCATCGATCAGCTGGTCGCGGTTCTTCACCATGCCCGGGCGCTGGGCCAGCGTCTTGACCAGCAGGAACTCGGTCACGGTGAGCTGCACCGGCTGGCCCTTCCAGCTGCAGGTGTGCTTGGTCTCGTCCAGCACCAGGTCGCCGCGGGTGATGACGCCGGTGGGCGGCGCGCCGCTGCCCTCGGCGCGGCTGGCCTCGTTGCGGCGCAGCAGGGCGCGGATGCGCTCCAGCAGCAGGCGCTGGCTGAAGGGCTTGGTGATGTAGTCGTCGGCGCCGAGCCGCAGCCCCATGAGCTGGTCCAGCTCCTCATCCTTCGAGGTCAGGAAGATCACCGGCAGGGAGGAGCGCTGGCGCAGCCGTTGCAGCAGTTCCATCCCGTCCATGCGCGGCATCTTGATGTCCAGCACGGCGAGGTCCACGGGCCGGGAGAGCAGGCCCTGCAGCGCGCTCTCGCCGTCGGTGTAGGTCCGCACCTGGAAGCCCTCCTGCTCCAGCGTCATGGAGACGGAGGTCAGGATGTTGCGGTCGTCATCGACCAGGGCGATCGTCGCGGGCATGCGGGGCGGCTCCTCGGGGCTCTTGGTTGAGGCGCGGAACAGATAGGCGGCCCGGAAAGGCTTGTCTCGCGGGCGCGCCTCTCCGGAAAGCCTTTTCTCTCGCCAATGGCGCCGGATTGTGGCGAAGCCGGGCCAGCATGGCGGCACGGGTCGCGAGAGAGGAGCGGTATCACCGATGGACAAGGCCGAAGCGATACGCCAGGCCCGCGCCCTGCTGCGCGGCGCGCGGCAGGGCAGCCTGGCCACCCAGCACCAGGGGCAGCCCTTCGTCAGCCTGGTGACGCCGGCCATGGCGCCGGACCTCGCACCCCTGCTCTGGCTGTCGCGCCTAGCGATTCACACGCGGCAATTGCAGGGCGATGGCCGATGCGCCCTGATGGTGCAGGAGGAGGGCGAGTTCATCAATCCGCAGCGTCGTCCTCGCGTGACTGTGACCGGATTTGCGGCCCCGGTTCCACCGGATGAGACGGTGGCGCTGAAAGCATGCTGGCTGGCCCTGCACCCCTACGCGGCCCTTTATGCCGGCTTCGCCGATTTCAGCCTGTGGCGCCTTCGCCCCGAGGCGGTGATGCTGGTCGGCGGCTTCGCGGCCGCCGCCCGGCTGCGCGCCTCCGAGGTCGCGCCGCCGCCCGCCGCGGTGGCCGCCCTGGCTGCGGCCGAGGCAGAGATTGTCGCGGAGTTTCAAGCGGATGAGCGCCTGTCCAGCGGGCTGGCGCGGCGCTGCCCGGCGCTGCCCGCCGGCTCCTGGCGGCTGGTCGCGGTCGATGTGGATGGCGCGGACTTCATCGCCGGCGAACGGGGGTGGCGATGGACCTTTCCGCGACCGGTGGACGGGCCGGAGATGGCGCGGCAGCAGTTGGCCGAGCTGGCCTGTTCCGCAGGGTAACACGATGGGCCGCTGATCGACGCGCAAGCGGCGAGTGGCCGCATATTCATCGTATAATAAGACAACAACACGAACATTGACCGCGACCGGGGAGGCCCCCTAGGATTTCTGCAACCGCGCCCGCAAGCATGTGATACCTTCGTCGTCCGCCGTCCTGCGGCGCGACTCCCGTATGGGATGCCTTCTGAGCGCGGGGAATTTCAATGGCTACTGCCCCGACGGAATCTGTCCGCCGGAGGAACAGCGCCTTGATCGGAGACTAAAGCCAGATGACAGCGCCGAACGCCGCTTCCGCTGCGGCCCTCGCCGGAACCGGTGTGACCACCGCTTCCGCCGTCCATGCCAACCTGACCGCATCTGGCCTCTACGCCCATGCGCTGCGCCGCGGCGAGGGCCGCCTGTCCGCCGATGGCGCCTTCATGGCGGTGACCGGCGTGCACACCGGCCGCTCCGTCGCCGACAAGTTCGTGGCCGAGGACCCCGAGGTCTCGCAGGAGATCTGGTGGGGCAAGGTCAACCAGAAGCTGGACCCGGCCAAGTTCGAGACCTTCGCCGCCGATGTCCGCCAGTGGCTGGGCGAGCGCAAGGAGCTGTTCACCGAGGACCTCTACGCCGGCGCCGACCCGGCCTACCGCATCAAGGTCCGGCTGGTGACGACCAATGCGTGGCACGCGCTGTTCGCCCGCAACATGTTCATCCGCCCGCCCGTCGAGGAGCTGGAAGGCTTCACGCCGGACTTCACCATCCTGCACGCCCCCGAGATGGAGGCGAAGCCGGAGCATGGCGGCCGCGCCAATTCCACCACGCTGATCGCGCTGTCCTTCGCCCGGAAGATCATCGCCATCGCCGGCACCAGCTATGCGGGCGAGATCAAGAAGTCGATCTTCACCGTGATGAACTGGCTGCTGCCGGCCCAGGGCGTGCTGCCGATGCATTGCTCGGCCAATGTCGGCAAGGACGGCGACACCGCGCTGTTCTTCGGCCTCTCCGGCACCGGCAAGACCACCCTCTCCTCCGACCCCGAGCGGGCGCTGATCGGCGATGACGAGCATGGCTGGTCGCCGCGCGGCGTCTTCAACTTCGAGGGTGGCTGCTACGCCAAGGTCATCAAGCTCAGCCAGGAGGCCGAGCCGCAGATCTGGAACGCCTCGCACCGCTTCGGCGCCGTGCTCGAGAACGTCATCGGCGATGAGCGCGGCAATCTCGACCTCGACAACGGCTCGCTGACCGAGAACACCCGCTCCTGCTACCCGATCGAGTTCATCCCGAACACCGCGCCGGGCGGCATGGCGGGCCTGCCGAAGAACGTGGTGATGCTGACGGCCGACGCCTTCGGCGTGCTGCCGCCGATCGCGAAGCTGACGCCGGCGCAGGCGATGTACCACTTCATGTCCGGCTACACCGCCAAGGTCGCCGGCACCGAGAAGGGTCTGGGCAAGGAGCCGCAGGCCACCTTCTCCACCTGCTTCGGCGCCCCCTTCCTGCCGCGCCACCCCGAGGTCTACGGCAAGATGCTGGCCGAGCTGATCGCCAGGCACGGCGCCCAGGTGTGGCTGGTGAACACCGGCTGGACCGGCGGCGCCTATGGCACCGGCCAGCGCATGTCCATCAAGCACACCCGCGCCCTGCTGCGGGCCGCGCTGGATGGCAGCCTGGCCCAGGCCGAGTTCGCGACCGACCCGTTCTTCGGCCTCGCCGTGCCGCAGAACGTGCCGGGCGTGCCCTCCGAGGTGCTGAACCCGCGCGACTCCTGGGCCGACAAGGCGGCCTATGACCGGCAGGCGGCGCATCTGGTCTCGCTGTTCGAGAAGAACTTCGAGACCTTCGCCGGCACGGTGAGCGACGAGGTGAAGGCCGCGGCGCTGAAGAGCGCGGCCTGAGCCTTCCGGGCTTTTCGGGATGACGGGGGCGGGGCCGCGAGGCTCCGCCCTTTTTTCGGGGAGCGGGGCGGGCCGGACCGGCCCCCGCCCTGGCGGCGGGATATTTTCCCGTGGCATCCCGCGCCCATTCGGTTCATAAGGCGCGCCGGGCCGCCCGGAGGCGGGCGCCCGGACCCGCGGGCATGCGGGCATGACTGAGGCTGCGCCGAGCGCGATCCTGCCGGATGAACGGCCAGGCCGCGTGGCGGCGTTTCCGGCCACATGGTGCGTTCCGCGGGAACCCTCGCGGCCATCCATGCCGCCCGAGACGCCGGAAGCCACCGGGACGCTGTCCCGGGGGCGAGATCGGTCCGGCACTGGCCATCCCGCATCGCCCTTTCGGCATTGCCGCGCCGGCCACCGCGCCGCGCGGCGCGACGCAGGGCCCGCCATCGTGAAGGCGGGCCGCGATGCAAGGACGATCCATGTTCGAAAACTACTTCCGCAAGGACATCGCCTGGGGCGGCAAGACCCTGACGCTGGAGACCGGCAAGGTCGCGCGGCAGGCGGATGGCGCCGTGATGGCGCGCCTCGGCGACACCATCGTGCTGTGCACGGTGGTCGGTGCCCGCAGCGTGAAGCCGGGGCAGGACTTCTTCCCGCTCACCGTGAACTATCAGGAAAAGGCCTTCGCGGCCGGCAAGATCCCCGGCGGCTTCTTCAAGCGCGAGGGGCGCCCGTCGGAGAGCGAGACGCTGATCTCGCGCCTGATCGACCGGCCGATCCGCCCGCTCTTCCCCGAGGGCTTCCGCAACGAGGTGCAGGTCATCGCGACGGTGCTGTCGCATGACATGGAGAACAACCCCGACATCGTCGCCATGGTCGGCTGCTCCGCCGCGCTGACGCTGTCGGGCATCCCGTTCTTCGGCCCCGTCGGCGCCGCCCGCGTCGGGCTGATCGAGGGCGCCTATGTCCTCAACCCGACGCTCGAGCAGATGAAGACCTCCAAGCTCGACCTGGTGCTGGCCGGCACCGCCGAGGGCGTGCTGATGGTCGAGTCCGAGGCGCAGGAGCTGTCCGAGGACGACATGCTAGGCGCCGTGAACTTCGGCCACCAGGGCTTCCAGCCGGTGATCGAGGGCATCATCGAGCTGGCCGAGCGCGCCGCCAAGGAGCCGTGGGACCTGCCGGAGGAATCCGCCGAGACCGTCGCGCTCAAGGCGAAGCTGGCCGAGCTGGGCCGCGTCTCGATCGCCGAGGCCTACAAGGAGACCCAGAAGCTCGTCCGCTACGGCAAGGTGGGCGAGGCCAAGAAGGCGATCCTGGCGCAGCTCAGCGAGGACGAGGCCGCGCAGGCCAAGGGCCTGCTGAAGGAGCTGGAGGCGGACGTGGTCCGCAACGCCATCCTCGACACCGGCATCCGCATCGACGGCCGCGACACCAGGACCGTGCGCCCGATCGTGGCCGAGGTCGGCGTGCTGCCGCGCGCGCATGGCTCGGCGCTGTTCACCCGTGGCGAGACCCAGGCGCTCTGCGTCGCGACCCTGGGCACCGGGCAGGATGAGCAGATCATCGACCAGCTCGCGGGCGAGTACCGCGAGAACTTCATGCTGCACTACAACTTCCCGCCCTACTCGGTGAACGAGACGGGCCGGATGGGCAGCCCCGGCCGCCGCGAGATCGGCCATGGCAAGCTCGCCTGGCGCGCCATCCGCCGGCTGCTGCCGGAGAAGTCGACCTTCCCCTACACGATGCGCGTCGTGTCGGAGATCACGGAGTCGAACGGCTCCTCCTCGATGGCCACCGTCTGCGGCACCTCGCTGTCGCTGATGGATGCCGGCGTGCCGCTGAAGCGCCCCTGCGCCGGCATCGCCATGGGCCTGATCAAGGAGGAGAAGGGCTTCGCCGTCCTTTCCGACATCCTGGGCGACGAGGACCACCTCGGCGACATGGACTTCAAGGTGGCCGGCACGGAGGAGGGCATCACCTCCCTCCAGATGGACATCAAGATCACCTCGATCACGCCCGAGATCATGCGGATCGCGCTGGAGCAGGCCAAGGGCGGCCGGCTGCACATCCTGGGCGAGATGGCGAAGGGCCTGACCGGCGCCCGCACCGATGTCGCCTCCAACGCGCCCAAGATCACCATCATCAACGTGCCGAAGGACAAGATCCGTGAGGTCATCGGCACCGGCGGCAAGGTGATCCGCGACATCGTCGAGACCACCGGCACCAAGATCGACATCGAGGATGACGGCACGATCAAGATCGCGTCGACCAGCCCCGAGGCGACCCAGGCGGCGATCGACCGCATCCGCGGCATCACCGCCGAGCCCGAGGTGGGGCAGATCTACAACGGTACCGTGGTGAAGACCGCCGATTTCGGCGCCTTCGTGAACTTCCTCGGCGCCAAGGACGGGCTGGTGCACATCTCCGAGCTGGCCAACGAGCGCGTCAGCAAGACCACCGACATCGTCAAGCAGGGCGACAAGGTGAAGGTGAAGGTGCTGGGCTTCGACGACCGCGGCAAGGTGAAGCTGTCCATGCGGGTTGTCGATCAGGCCAGCGGTGCCGATATCACCGAGCAGGTCGGCGCCCGCCGTCCCCGCGAGGGTGGCGAGGGCGGCGACGCCGGCGAGCGCGGCGAGCGCGAGCCCCGTGGCGAGCGGCGCGAGCGGCGCCCGCGCCGCGATCACGCGGCCGACTGAGGCTTCGGTCCGGCCGGACGTGGCGGCGGCCTTCCCTTGGGAGGGGCCGCCACGCTCACATCACATTTCCAAAAATTACCGGGCTGGCCCTCGGAATACGTGCGGCCGGCCTTAAATGACGCTATCGTGAAATTCGTTTCTGGGACGGTAGAACTGCGGTGAAGGCAATCAACGCGATCCGTATGGGCGGTGTGGACGTGCTTCCGCTGGTGGAGGGGGGCAAGGGCGTGGCCGTGTCCACCGGGGCCTCCTGCGGGGAATGGGCGGGCGCCGGCGGCGTCGGCACCTTCTCGGGCGTCAACGCCGACAGCTATGACGCGGACGGCCATGTCATCCGGCAGGTCTATCACGGCCGTACCCGGCGGGACCGTCACGAGGAGCTGGTCGCCTACGGCATCGCCGGCGGCATCGCCCAGGCGCGCGAGGCCCATGAGCGGGCCGGCGGCCAGGGCCGGGTCCATATCAACGTGCTCTGGGAGATGGGCGGCGCCGAGCGGGTGCTGCGCGGTGTCCTGGAAGGCGCGCGCGGCCTGATCAACGGCATCACCTGCGGCGCCGGCATGCCCTATCGCCTGGCCGAGATCGCCCGCGAGTTCAACACCTTCTACTACCCCATCGTCTCCTCCGGCCGGGCCTTCACGGCGCTGTGGAAGCGCAGCTACAGCAAGGTCTCCGAGCTGCTGGGCGGCGTGGTCTACGAGGACCCCTGGCTGGCGGGCGGGCACAACGGCCTGTCCAATTCCGAGGACCCGAACCGCCCCGAGGCGCCCTATGAGCGCGTCCGCAAGCTGCGCGAGCAGATGCGCCAGTTCGGCCTGGGCGATGTGCCGATCATCATGGCCGGCGGCGTCTGGTGGCTGGAGGAGTGGGAGGACTGGATCGACAATCCCGAGCTCGGGCCGGTCGCCTTCCAGTTCGGCACCCGGCCGCTGCTCACCCGCGAATCCCCGATCAGCGAGGCCTGGAAGCAGCGGCTGCTGACCCTGAAGCCCGGCGACGTGCTGCTGCAGCCCTTCTCGCCGACCGGCTTCTATTCCTCGGCGGTGCGCAACGACTTCCTGCGGGATCTCGAGGCCCGCAACGAGCGGCAGGTGGCGATCAGCCCCGAGCCGGTGGGCGAGCACACCGCCGAATACGGCGTCGGGCCGCGCAAGCGGCTGGTCTGGCTGGCGCCGGGCGATCTGGAGCGCGTGCATCACTGGGAGGCCCAGGGCTATACCGAGGCGCTGCGCACGCCCGACAACACGCTGGTCTTCGTCACGCCCGAGAACTCGCGCGAGATCCTGAAGGACCAGACGGACTGCATGGGCTGCCTGTCCCATTGCCGCTTCTCCAACTGGACGCAGCATGGCCCGGACTACAACAACGGCAAGCGCGCCGACCCGCGCAGCTTCTGCATCCAGAAGACGCTGCAGGACATCGCGCATGATGGCGCGGTGGAGCACAACCTGATGTTCGCCGGCCACAATGCCTACCGCTTCGGCCAGGACCCGTTCTACTCCAACGGCTTCATCCCGACGGTGCGGCAGCTGGTCGAGCGGATCATGTCGGGGCGCTGAGGCGGCCCCGGCCAAAGAATCAGAAAAGGGGGAAGGTCCGCCGGGCCTTCCCCCTTTTTCATGCCGGCTCCTTGATGCCGGCTCAGGGGCGCGCCGCGTAATCCGTCAGCCACATGGTGTGGTTGGCCGAGCTGGCCCAGGAATCGAAGTTCCTCACCAGGCGCAGCCCCGAATGGTCGGCCCAGCTGCCGTCCGCCATCTCCTCCAGGAGCGGCATGGCGAGGCCCAGCGGATCCGCGCGCAGCCCCAGGCGCCGCGTCCAGCCGGTGTGGTGCCGGGCGAAGTCCAGCATGCCCTCCTCCAGCTCCCGCGCCATCGCCTGGATGCCGTCGGTGGGCGCGCGGCCGGGATCCTCCACCGCCACCACGCCCCCGGCATCATCCCTGTAGCCGATCACCGGGTCATGCGGCGCCGAGAAGAAGAACTCCGCCGCGACGCGGTTGGCGTGGATGGCCGCCAGCATCCCGGGCGACACGCTGTCCGGGCCGACCAGGGACTCCATCGGCATGAGGGCGCGGCGCCGGCGGGCATCCTCGCTGTCCGCCAGGCAGAAGTAGTAGCCGGTCACATCCAGCGGCATGAGGCCGCGCAGCGCCGCGACGAAGGCCTCCTGCGTGGTGCCGTTCCAGCCGACATCGACCAGCGCGACACGCTGCCCCGGCCGCAGGCCCAGCTCCAGGAGGTGGCGCAGCAGGCCGCGCCGGTTGCGGCGGGCGATCTTCAGGATCTCCCAGCGCCAGGCCTTGAGCAGGCCGCGCATCGGCTCCGGCTGGTCGTGCCGGAACCGCGTCTCCGGCCCCAGGCCGAGATCGCGCAGGACGCTGGCGCCCGGCGCCGGCACGTCGATCCGCGCCAGCAGCTCGGCCGGCGAGAGGCCGTCGGCGCCGGAGAGGAGGAAGGGCAGGTGGCTCTCGAAATTGGCCGGGGTCATGGCCGCCAGGGTGAAGGCGACCCGCGAGCCCAGCAGATAGGAGGACGGCGGCAGCGCCTCTGGCCGCACCTGCTCCGCCATCCGCCGCAGGATGTGACCGTCGCGGGAGACGAAAAGGATGTGCTCGATGCCGTCGCGTCGCGCCGCGCCGGCGATCCAGTCGAGGAAGCCGAGCGCGGCGGGCCCGCCCTTCTGGAAGCCCAGCTCCCGGAGGCTGCCGGGAGGCACCTCCTGCTGGTGGTTGCGGATCAGCGCGCGGGCCAGGGAGGCGGCGGGCGAGATGCCCTTGCACCGCGGCGGCAGCCGGGGCTCGCGGTAGTGGAAGGCGACCAGTCCCCGCTCCCGCGCCTTGCCGATATCCGAGGCGGCATTGTCGCCGATGTGCAGGATCCGCTCCTTCGGCACGCCGGTCTCGGCGGAGAGCAGGTCGAACAGGGCGCCGAAGTCGCGCTTGGTGCAGTCGCGGTCGGCGGAGATGAAAAGCGGCACCTCGGGCAGCCCATGCCGACGCATCAGGGCGGTGAACCAGGGCGCGCGCAGGTACATGTCGGAGGTGACGACGACCGGCTTGCCCTGCGCCAGCGCCGCGCGGAACACCGCGATCATCTCCGGATTGGGCAGGGTGATCTCCTGCTCCAGCGCATATTCGGCGTCGCGGACGGCGGCGGCGTCGGGCAGGCCGTCGAAGCAGCGGTAGATGCCGTCGAGGTCGATCTCGCCGCGCTTCTCCTGCTGCATGACCCGGAAGGCGCCCGCCTGCGCCGCCCGCCGGCGGGCGCGGAAATCGGCGATGCCCCGGCTTTCGCCCAGGATGTCGAAGGCGTCCTCGGCATCGGCCAGGGGCCGGATGAAGAGCGTGTCGAAGAAGTCGAAGGAGACCAGCCCAGCGGCCTCGATCAGCGCCGGCAGCGCCCGCAGATGGTCGGGCCAGGCGGCGGGGAGGGGGTCCTGCTGCGCGGGCGGGCGCGCCGCGAGAGGCGCCTCGCTCATGCCGGCACCGCGAAATGCACGTTCTCGGGATGCAGGTTCGGGTTGTGGAAGGGGTCGTGCATCAGCATGTCCGGATGGGCGGCATAGAGGCGGTAGCGGTCGGCATCGAGGCGGGCACGGCGCTCGGGCACCTCGTGATCCTGCCCGCGGCTCAGCGATTCATGGTGCAGCAGGTGCACCGACGGGCAGACCACGTGATAAAGCCCCTGCTTCAGCAGGCGGAAGCAGAGATCGACATCGTTGTAGGAGACAGGAAACGTCTCGTCGAAGCCGCCGGCCGCCTCGAACTTGCCGCGCTCGATCATCATGCAGGCCCCCGTCACGGCGACCCAGTTGTACTCGAGCAGGTTGCGCATGAAGTTGCCGAAGGCATCGGCGGTCTCGCCATGCAGGGCATGGCAGGGGCCGCAGGCGAGGTTGATCAGGCCGGAATGCTGGACCCGCCGGGTCTCCGGGTAGAGGAGCTTGGCGCCGACCGCGGCGATGTGGCTTTGCTGCGCGTATCCCGCCATCCGCTCCAGACCGTCCGGCGTCAGCAGCTCGGTGTCGTCGTTCAGGAACAGCAGGATCTCGCCCCGCGCCGCGCGCGCGCCGATGTTGTTGAGCTCGGAGTAATTGAAGGGCGCGTCGTGCCGGATCACCCGCGTCCCGTCCCGCTGCTCCAGCGCCTTCAGGATGCCCAGGGTCTCCGCCTGGTCGGAGCCGTTGTCGAGAATGATGAACTCGAAGTTCCGCCAGCTGCTGGTGGCGTCGATGGAATCGACGCAGCGGCGCAGCACCGCGCCATTGTTGCGGCTCGGGATGATGATCGAGATCAGCGGATTGCCGCGGACGTCGTAGCGGGCGCGGAAATAGCCGAACATCTGCTCGACGGGCTCCATCCGGCCCGGCGTGCCGCGGCGCTGCATGGCGGCCTCGCGGCAGCGCTGGCCCGCCAGGACGGCATAGGGCTTGGCGGAGATGTCCGCCGCGACCGAGCTCGGGATGATGCGCCAGTGATAGAGGACCTTGGGAATGTGGGCGATGCGCCGCGCGCGCTCCGTCACCCGCAGGATCAGGTCCCAGTCCTGGCTGCCGTCGAACTCGGAGTTGAGCGGCCCCACCTCGCGCAGCAGGCTGCGGCGCACGCAGCTCACATGGCAGGTGAACATGGTGCTCATCATCGTGTCGGGCGACCAGTCCGGCTTGAAGAAGGGCTGGCAGAAGCGGCCCTGCTCGTCGATCTTGTCCTCGTCGCTGTAGAGGAAATCGGGATCGTCCTGCGCGATGCGGAGCGCCAGCTCCCAGAGGCAGTCCTCGGTCAGCTCGTCGTCATGGTCGAGGAAGACGACATAATCGCCCTTGGCCTGCTCGATCGCCGCGTTGGTGGCGCCGGAGATCCCGCTGTTCTTCTCCAGCAGCATGACGTGGTAGCGCGGATCGTCGAGGCCGCGCAGGAAGTCGCGCGTCTCCGCCTTCGGGCTGGCGTCATCGGCCAGGATGAGGGTCCAGTCTGGATACCATTGCGCCTTCACGGAGGCGAGCAGGCGCGAGAGCAGGTCGGTCGTGGTGTTGTAGGTCGGCACCACGATCGAGAAGTGCGGCCGGCGCGGCAGCGCGGCGAGGCGCCGGTCGAGATCCGGCGGCGGGGCCGGCGGCACGTAGATATAGCCGCCATCCTGTGCCTCCAGGGCATAGCGCCCGTTGCGGTCGGCCATGCGGTCGGGGCCGCTGCCCGGCGGCGCGGGATGGAAGGCCAGGTGGGCGGGCGCGGCGGCGGCCGGGGCCAGCGCCATGAGCGGCGCGGGCGCGGCCTCCTGCGTGGTTTCCGGGGGGATCTCCAGCGCCGCCGCCGGCGCCACGGGCGTGGACAGCAGGTTCGCCGCCAGGAGCTCGCGGCGCGCCTTCAGGAAGGCCAGGCGCTGCGGCATGCGGTGCGGCGTCGCCGCCCACCAGGTCGCCTTGGCGAAGCGCCGCAGCGTCAGGCGCAGGGGCTGCGGCATCCGCGTCAGCCCCTCGCGCAGCGGGCCGGTCAGGCGCCACAGGGTGCTCTGCCGCAGCTGCTCGAGGCTCTGCTCGGATTGCGAGACCTGCGCCATCACGGCGGCGAAGGCCGATTGCAGATCGGCATGCATGGCCTCGCGCTCGGCCAGGGCCTGGCGCAGCTCCTGCAGGGTCCGGTGCTGCTCCTCGGCCTGTTCGCGCAGCTCGGCGGCCTGGCGCTCCAGCCGGGACGCCTCGTCCCGCGCCAGGGCCAGCGCGGCTCCGCTGTCCTGATTCGCGGCGCGCAGGGCCTCGATCTCGGTCTGGCTGGCGGCCTGCTGCGCCGAGAGATCGGCGGCCCAGCGCTCGGCCTGGGCCTGGGCCGTGGCCGTCCAGTGCTCGGCCTGCGCCCGCAGCGCGGCCTGCTCGGCGGCCAGGCTGTCCCGCAGCCGCTCCGCCTCGCCGCGAAGCTGCTCCGCCTCGGCCTGCTGCGCCGCGAGGCTGCGCCGCAGCTGCTCAGCCTCGGCCTGGGCGGCCAGGCGGTGGGCCTGGTGCGCGGCGGCCTGGGTCGCTTCCGCCGCCTGGGCCTGGCCGAGCCGCCGGCGCGTGGCCTCCAGCTCGTACTGATGGGTGGCGCCATGGCCCAGATGGGCATAGGCGGCGCGGATGGTGCTCACCTCTTCCGGCGAGGCGTCCAGCAGGGCGCGCAGGCCTTCCGGAACCTCGGGGCCGACCGCCAGCACGCCGAGGCCGTGCCCGTGCAGGAACTCGAAGTGCGGATGCTGCTGCGACAGGCCTTCCCAGAAGCGCCAGACGCCGAAGTTGCGCTCGCGGACATTGGTGTCGTGGAACAGCACCACCGCCCGACGCGACAGCTTCGGCCGCCAGGACTCGAAGTCCTCCCTCACATCCTCGAAGGTGTGGCGGCCGTCGATATGCAGCAGATCGATGCTGCCATCGGCGAAATAGGGCAGCGCCTGATCGAAGCGGCAGCGCAGCAGGCGGGTGAAGCCTGCATAGTGGCGCTCCACCGTGGCGGAAAGCTCGGCATGGACCTCGCCACCATAGAAGCCGGCATGCTCGTCACCCTCCCAGGTGTCCACCGCGTAGCAGGCGGTGGGCAGGCCGAGCCGTTGCACCGCCTGGCAGAAGGTCAGGAAGGAGTAGCCATTGTGCGTGCCGAGCTCCACCAGGCTGCGCGGTTGCAGCGCCTCGACGAGCCAGAAGGCGAAAGGGGCATGCTCGAGCCAGGCGGATTCCACCACATGCAGGGGCGACCAGAAGGAGGCGGGGCTGAAGCAGTGCGGCAGGGATGTCGGGGCCGGACCGGCCGGAAGGGCGCCGGGCGCCGGGACGCGTGGCAGAGCAGTGCTCGACATTCCTATCCTCTCACCGGGACGAAACAGGCTCGACGCCCATCATCCGATTGCGGGCATCGCGATGACGACTGACCTGCGGCCGGCCGGACAGGCCCCTGGCCAGCGCGCCGCGCCAGCTCCGCAACAGGGCAGGACGTCCTCTCCAGCCCGTCTGTCATTGGCAGATCGCATAAGGGAAAGCTACCGTCGCGGAGCGTTCCCGCCGCTCACGGCACCGTCAACAGCCCCACCACCGCCCCCGTCATGCAGCAGGCGAGGTTGGCCGCCACCAGCGAGGGCCAGGCCAGCGCCAGGATGTCGCCCCGCCGCTCGGGGCACATCCCGGTCATGCCGGCCAGCATGATGCCGAGGGAGGCGAAATTGCTGAAGCCGCAGAGCGCGTAGGTCAGGATCAGCCGGCTGCGATCGTCCAGCCCCAGCCCGCCCGAGGTGGCGAGCTGCAGATAGGCGACGAACTCGTTCAGCACGACCTTGAGCCCGAGCGATCCGGCGACGGTCGCCAGATGCTCGCCGGGAATGCCCATCAGCCAGGCCAGCGGCCGGAACAGCAGGCCGAACAGCGCCTGCAACGACCAGCCGGTCAGCGGTTGCAGGATCATGTCGGCCAGCGTCACCAGCGCGACGAAGACGATCAGGCTGGCCATCACGCCGAGCAGCAGGGAGAGCCCGTCCGCCGTGCCGCGCACCAGGGCCTCCATGGAACTGTCATAGAGGCGGGGCGCGTGGGCCTCCTCCGCGACGGGCGGCGGGCCGGAGCCGGAATCGGGGCTGGCCCGGGGCGGGCGCATCAGCGCGCCGGCCAGGACGCTGGCGGGGGCGCTGATCAGGCTCGCCACCAGGAGCTGACCCGCCGCGTCCGGCACCACCGGCGCGAGCAGCGTCGCGTAGACCACCATCATGTTGCCGGCGATGGTCGCGAGCCCCGCGGTCATGACGATCATCATCTCGGCGGTGGAGAGCCGCGCCAGCCAGGGGCGGATCAGCAGCGGTGCCTCGACCATGCCGACGAAGACATTGGCGGCGACCGAGAAGCCGCAGGCGCCGGACAGGCCGAAGGCGCGGCGCAGCACCGCCGAGATGCCCCGCACCAGCAGGGGCAGGATGCGCCAGTGGTAGAGCAGGGCGGAGAGCGCGCCCACCACCAGGATCAGCGGCAGGGCCTGGAAGAACAGGATGAAGCTGGCCCCCGGCCGGATCTCGGCATAGGGCAGGGGGGCGCCGCCGAGATAGCCGAAGACCAGCGCGGTGCCGGCCTGGGTCGCCCGGTTCAGCGCCGTCACCGCCTCGCCCAGCGCGGCGAAGGCGGCGCGCAGCGGCGGCAGGTGCAGAAGCATCGCCGCCAGCGCCACCTGCAGCGCCAGCCCGGCCAGCAGGATGCGCCAGGGGACCGGGCGGCGGAAGCCGCCCAGGGCCCAGGCCAGGGCCGCGAGGCCGAGCAGCCCGAGGCCCGACTGCAGCTGCAGCCCGCTCACGCGCCGAGCGCCGCTTGCGGCAGCGTCTCCCCCCGGGGGGTCTCCTCCTCCACCTCGACGGCCTCGATCCGCGCCCCGGCGCGCAGGATCTTGTCGGTGGTGATGTCGATCTGGCGGATGTCGTCCTGCGCCTGGTTGAAATGCGCCTTCAGACGGCCGACGCGCTCGTTCAGCCGGGTGAGGTCAACCATCAGCTTCGCCACCTCCTCCTGAATGCGCCCCGCCTGGGCCCGCATCCGGACATCCTGCATCAGCGCCCGCATGGCGGAGAGCATGGCCCAGAGCGTGGTGGGCGAGGCGACATAGACCCGGCGCCGCTGCGCCTCGTCCACCAGCGCCGCGAAGCCGGTGTGCAGCTCGGCGAAGACCGCCTCGGAGGGGACGAAGAGGATCGCCGCCTCCGCCGTCTCGCCGGGGATCAGGTACTTGCGGGCGATGTCGTCCACATGGCGGCGCATGTCGGCGCTGAACTGCCGGGCGGCGACGGCGCGGCCCGGGGCGTCCTCCGCCTCGCGCAGCGCGGTCCAGGCCTCCAGCGGAAACTTGCTGTCCACCGCGACCGGGCCGGGCGGGTAGGGCAGGCGGATCAGGCAGTCGCATCGCGCGCCGGTCGAGAGGGTGTGCTGCCAGGAGAAGCCATCCGGCGGCAGGCGGTCCTCGATCAGCTGCCGCAGCTGCATCTCGCCGAAGGCCCCGCGCGACTGCTTGTTGCCCAGGATGGCGGTCAGGCTGTTCACCTGCCCGCCCAGCGCCTCCATGTTCTGCCGCGCCGCGTCGATGACGGCGAGCCGCTCCTGGATCTGCCCGGCCGTCTCCTGCGCCTGACGGGCCTGCTCCGAGAGGTTGCGCGCCAGCTTCTCGTTCTGCGCCGCCAGCGCCGCGTCCATCCGCTCGTTCTGCGCCGCCAGGGCGCGGTGGACGGCCAGGTTGGCGGCGGCGAGCTTCTCGTTCTGCGCCGTCAGCGCCTGGGCCAGGCGGTGCGTGGTCTCCTCCAGCCGCTCGCCCAGCATCCGGTCCTGCTGCGCCAGGCGCTCGGCGGTCATGCCGGCCAGCCGTTCCTGCGTGCCGGCCAGGGCCTCCAGCTTGCCGGCCAGCAGCATGAAGCCCTCCGCGGCCGGGGCCGCCGTGGGGCGCCGCAGCGCCACCGCCAGGAGACCCAGGGTGATCAGCACGGCGAGACAGGCCAGGGGCAGCAACCAATCGGGCATGAGCGACTCCGTGACGCGCCCATCCTAGAGCGCTTTGCCGCGCCGGGGACGGGGGAAACGGGCTATAGCCTTGTTTCGCCCAAGGATTCCCACCCGCGGCCGGACGGGCGGTCCGGCTTGACGATATCTCTATGATGAGAGATTTTCTCATCCATGAGAGATGTCGAGGCGCCCGATCCCTTTGAGGCCCGCATCGCCACCCGGCTGGGGCAGTTGCGCGCGGTACGCGGCCTGTCGCTGGACCAGCTGGCGGAGCGGAGCGGCATCAGCCGCGCCACCCTGTCACGACTGGAGCGGGGCGAGGCCAGCCCGACCGCCGCCATGCTGGGCCGGCTCTGCGCCGTCCATGGCCTGACCCTGTCGCGGCTGATGGCCGAGGTGGAGGAGGCCGCGCCCGACCTCCTCCCCGCCGCCGCGCAGCCGCGCTGGACCGATCCCGAGACCGGCTTCCGCCGCCGCGCCGTCTCGCCGCCCGGGCCGGGCCTGCGCGGCGAGTTGCTGGAAGGCCTGCTGCCGCCGGGTGCCGCCATCGCCTATGCCGCCCCGCCCCTGGCGGGGCTGGAGCATCACCTCTGGCTGCTGGAGGGTGCGCTGGAGCTGACGATCGGGCCGGTGACGCACCGCCTCTCCCCCGGCGATTGCCTGCGCTACCGCCTGCACGGCCCGAACCGCTTCCACTGCCCGGCCGGAGGCGCCGCCGCGCGCTACGTCCTGGCCATCTGCCAGCCCTGAAGGAGCCGCCGCCATGATCGAGGAACTGACCGCCGGGACCCTGCCCGCGGCCCTGCCCGGCCTCGCCGGGCTGCTGGTCGCCTGCGTCGAGGCCGGGGCCAGTATCGGCTTCCTCCCGCCGATGCGGCCGGCCGAGGCGGCGGCCTACTGGGATGGGCTCGCCGGCGCCCTCGCCACGGGCGAGCGGCGGATGCTCCTGGCACGGGATGGGCGGGGCGCCGTGACCGGCACCGCCTCGCTGGTCCTGGCCGGCCTGCCGAACGGCCGGCACCGCGCCGAGGTGGCGAAGGTGATGGTGCATCCCGCGGCCCGGCGGCAGGGCGTCGGCCGGGCGCTGATGCTGCGGCTGGAGGCGCTGGCCCGCGAGGAGGGGCGCGACCTGCTGGTGCTGGACACCAAGAGCGGCGAGGCGGCGGAACGGCTCTATCGCGCGCTGGGCTGGATCGCCGTCGGCGAGGTGCCCGGCTATGCGCTGGAGCCCGGGGGGCGGTGCACCACCACCTTCATGTACCGCGCCCTCGGCGGAGCGCCGCCGGACGTGGGGCTGGTTGGCAAGGGTTAAAAATATGCAACCCGGCCACCGGGGCGACGTTGACCGCCCATAAGAACCTGAAAGGAAACATGGGCTTATGCGCCAGATCATTCTCGCCGCCAGCTTCGCCATGGCCCTGCCCGGGCTGGCCTTCGCGCAGAGCGGCGGCATGCGGATCGAAGAAGGCCAGATCCGCGCCAAGCAGCTGATGGACCGCGACGTCTACAGCACCGACAACAAGGAGATCGGCGAGGTCGAGGACCTGGTGATCGACACCGCGAGCGGGCGCATCGTCACCACCGTGGTGGAGGTCGAGGGCCGGCTCGGCATGACGGACAAGTATGTCTCGGTGCCGCTGAACAGGCTCAGCCTCAAGCCCGGCGAGCGGCGCGTGACGATCGACATGACCGAGGAGCAGGTGAAGAGCCTGCCGGGCATCGACTACCGCGACTGAGGGCGCGGCCGGGAGGGGGGGGGACTCCTCTCCCGGCCGACTCGTCCGGTTCCGCCGCTCAGTGGCGGAAGTGGCGCATGCCGGTCAGCACCATGGCGAGGCCGGCCTCGTCCGCCGCCGCGATCACCTCGTTGTCGCGGATCGAGCCGCCCGGCTGGATCACCGCCGTGGCGCCGGCCGCCGCCGCCGCCTGCAGCCCGTCCGCGAAGGGGAAGAAGGCGTCGGAGGCGACCACCGAGCCATGCGCCAGCGGCGCCTCCAGCCCGGCCGCCTTGGCCGCCTCGGCCGATTTCCAGGCGGCGATGCGCGCCGAATCCACCCGGCTCATCTGCCCGGCGCCGACGCCCACCGTGGCGCCGCCGCGGGCATAGACGATGGCGTTCGACTTCACGTGCTTGCAGACGCGGAACGCGAAGATCAGATCGGCCATCTCCTGCTCCGTCGGCGCCCGCTTCGTCACCACCTTCAGCCCTTCGGGCGCCACGCGGCCGGCATCGCGCGACTGCGCCAGGAAGCCGCCCGAGACGGAGCGCAGCAGGCGGCCCGGCGCCGCCGGGTCGGGCAGGCCGCCGGTCAGCAGCAGGCGCAGGTTCTTCTTGCGGGCGAAGATGGCCCGCGCCGCCTCATCCGCGTCCGGCGCCACCACCACCTCGGTGAAGATGGCCGAGATGCGCTCTGCCGCCGCGGCGTCGAGCCTGCGGTTGGCGGCGACGATGCCGCCGAAGGCCGAGACCGGGTCGCAGCGCAGCGCCAGCTCCCAGGCGCCGGCGAGATCGGCGCCCTCGGCCACGCCGCAGGGATTGGCGTGCTTGACGATGACGATGGCCGGCCGCTCGAACTCGGCGACGCATTCGAAGGCGGCGTCCGTGTCGTTCAGGTTGTTGTAGGACAACTCCTTGCCCTGCACCTGCTCGGCGGTGGCGATGCCGGGGCGGTTCGAGCCGTCGGTGTAGAAGGCGGCGCGCTGGTGCGGATTCTCGCCGTAGCGCAGCGTCTGCCGCAGCACCCCGGCGGCGGCCAGGCGCGGCGGGAACTCCTGGCCGAGCCCCTCGGCGAACCAGGCGGAGATGGCGGCGTCATAGGCCGCCGTGCGGGCGAAGGCGGCGGCGGCGAGGCGGCGGCGGGTGGCCAGGCCGGGGCCGCCCTGCCGCTCGATCTCGGCCTGCACCTCGGCCATCTGTTCCGGCGCCGTGATGACGGTGACATCGGCATGGTTCTTGGCCGCCGCGCGGGTCAGGGCCGGGCCGCCGATGTCGATCTCCTCGACCGTCTCGCCATGGGAGGCGCCCTTCGCGACGGTGGCCTCGAAGGGGTAGAGGTTGGAGACCAGCAGGTCGATCGGCGCGATGCCGTGCTGCGCCATCTGCGCCACATGACCCGCATCGTCGCGGCGGCCAAGCAGGCCGCCATGGATCTGCGGCACCAGGGTCTTGACCCGGCCGTCCAGGATCTCGGGGAAGCCGGTGTGGTCGGAGACGTCCTTCACCGGCAGTCCGGCCTCGCGCAGCAGGCGCGCGGTGCCGCCGGTCGAGAGGATCTCCACGCCCTTGCCGGCGAGGAAGCGGGCGAAATCCAGCAGCCCGGTCTTGTCATGCACCGAGATCAGGGCGCGGCGGATGGTCACGATATCGGCCATGGGGGGCGAACCTTTCCGGCAGTCACAGCATCGGGCGCGGGATAGACCCTTGGCGCGCAAGGCTCAACCGGGAGCGGCGCGGGGCTGGGGTGCGTCAGCGGGGCCGGTGAGGGCGTCGCCCTGCGCCCTTCCTCAATGCGCCACGCCCCAGTTCGGCCCGAACCCGATCTCGGCCTTCAACGGCACGCGCAGCTGGGCGACGCCTTCCATCACCTGCCGCACCACCGCGGAGGTCGCCTCCACCTCCGCCTCCGGCACCTCGAAGAGCAGCTCGTCATGCACCTGCAGCAGCATCCGCGCGGCGAGGCCCGCCTCGCGCAGCGCCAGCGGCATGCGCACCATGGCGCGCTTGATGATCTCGGCCGCGCCCCCCTGGAAGGGGGCGTTGATGGCGGCGCGCTCGGCATTGCCGCGCCGCGCCTGCTCGCGCGCCTGGATGCCGTCGATCCAGAGCCGGCGGCCGAAGGGCGTCTCGACATAGCCGCGCTCGCGCGCCTCGGATTTCAGCCGCTCCATCTCCTCCAGGATGCCGGGGTAGCGGGTGAAATAGGCCTCGATGATGCCGCGCGCCTCGCCCGGCCCGATGCCGAGCCGCGCCGCCAGGCCGAAGGCCGACATGCCGTAGATGATGCCGAAGTTGATCGTCTTGGCCCGGCGCCGCGCCTCCCGGTCCACCTTCGCGGGGTCGAGGTTGAAGATGTCGGCGGCGGTGCGGCTGTGGATGTCCTCGCCGCGCTCGAAGGCCTCGCGCAGCGAGGGCACGTCGGCCAGATGGGCCAGCAGCCGCAGCTCGATCTGCGAATAGTCGGCGGCCAGCAGCACATGCCCCGGCTCGGCGACGAAGGCGCGGCGGATGCGCGCCCCCTCCTCGGTGCGGATCGGGATGTTCTGCAGGTTGGGCTCGGTCGAGGAGAGCCGGCCGGTGGAGGTGACGGCCATGGAGAAATCGGTGTGGACGCGGCCGTCGCGCTTGTCGATCTGCGCCGCCAGCCCCTCGACATAGGTGGATTTCAGCTTGGCGAGCTGGCGCCAGTGCAGCACCCGGCGCGGCAGTTCATGGCCGCGCGCGGCGAGATCCTCCAGCACGGCGGCATCCGTCCCCCAGGCGCCGGCCTTGCCGCGCTTGCCGCCGGGCAGGCCCATCTCGTCGAACAGGATCTCGCCCAGCTGCTTCGGGGAGCCGACATTGAAGGGCTTGCCGGCGAGGCCATGGATCTCCTGCTCCAGCGTCACCATGCGCTGGCCGAAATCCTCGCCGATGCGGGCCAGCTCGGCGCCGTCCACCCGGATGCCGGCGACCTCCATCTCGCGCAGCACGCCGACCATGCGGCGCTCCACCTGCTCATAGAGCGCCAGCGCCCGGTTCGGCAGCAGGCGCGGCCGCAGCGCGTGCCAGAGCCTGAGCGTGACATCGGCATCCTCGGCGGCATAGGCCGTCGCCTTGTCGAGCGCCACCTGGCTGAAGGGAATCCGGGCGCGGCCCGTGCCGGTCACCTCGTCGAAGGACACCGGGCGGTGGCCGAGATGGCGCAGCGACAGCTCGTCCATGCCGTGCCCGTGCCGGCCGGCATCCATGCTGTAGGAGATCAGCATGGTGTCATCGACCGGATCGAGGGTGAGGGCGCCGTGCTCGGGCCGGCCCAGCACCTCCAGATCGTACTTGGCGTTGTGCAGGATCTTGAGGATGGCGGGATCGGCCAGCAGCGGCCGCAGCGCCTCGACCACCGCCTCCTGCGTCATCTGCGCCGGCGCCTCGGGCGCGGCCTGGAGCATGTCCCCGGTGCCCGGCGGCGGGCCGTGGCGCAACGGGATGTAGCAGGCGCGGCCCGGCGCCACGGCCAGCGAGAGGCCCACCAGATTGGCCCGCAGCGCGTCCAGCGCATCGGTCTCGGTGTCGATCGCCAGCAGGCCGCCGGCCCGCGCCGCTTCCAGGTAGGGGGCGAGGCCCGCCGCGTCGGTCACCGTCTCGTAGGGGCCGAAGGGCGCGGCATCGGCGGCGGGGGTGATCTCGGTGGTGGCGCCCGGCGCCGGCTCCGGCAGTTGCGGCACGAAGCGCGGCCGGCTGACCGGCGCGCTCTCCGGCGCCGCGTCGCCGTCCAGCCCCATGCGGTGCAGCAGCGAGCGGAAGCCCTGCTCGCGCAGGAAGCCGGCCAGCCGGCCCGGCTCCGGCGGGCGGGCCAGCAGGTCGTCGATCGGGCGCGGCAGCGGCGCCGCGGCATCGAGCTGCACCAGCCGGCGGCTGATCCGCGCCAGCTCGGCATGCGCGATCAGCGCCTCGCGCCGCTTCGGCTGCCTGATCTGCGGCGCCGCGGCCAGCAGCCCCTCCAGGTCGCCATACTCGGTGATCAGCGCCGCGGCGGTCTTGATGCCGATGCCGGGCACGCCGGGCACGTTGTCGGTGCTGTCGCCGGCCAGCGCCTGCACGTCCACCACCTTCTCCGGCGGGACACCGAACTTCTCCAGCACGTCCGGCTCGCGGATCGGCTTCTGCTTGATCGGGTCCAGCAGCTGCACGCCGGGACGGACGAGCTGCATCAGGTCCTTGTCGGAGGAGACGATCGTCACCTGCCCGCCCAGCGCCTCGAAGCCGCGGGCATAGGCGGCGATGAGGTCATCCGCCTCGTAGTTCTCCAGCTCGATGCAGGCGACGCCATAGGCCGCCGTGGCCTCGCGGATCAGGGCGAACTGCGGCACCAGCTCCGGCGGCGCCTCGGGCCGGTGCGCCTTGTACTGGTCGTAGATCTGGTTGCGGAAGGTGACGCGGGAGGCGTCGAAGACCACCGCGATATGCGTGCTGGCATGGCGGGTCAGGAACTGGCCCAGCATGTTGGTGAAGCCGAAGACGGCGTTCACCGGCACCCCGTCCGGCCGCGTCATCGGCGGCAGGGCGTGGAAGGCGCGGAAGATGTAGCCCGAGCCGTCGACCAGGATCAGGTGCGGCTCGGCCTCCTTCGGGGCCTCGGCCAGGATCCCGGACGGGACGGTTCCTTCCGCGCCGGCCATCAGTGGTGCCCGTCGTCGCCCGCGCCCTCGGCCAGGACATAGGTCCGGGAGCAGTAGGGGCAGGTGACCTGCCGGTCCTCGATGCGGAGATAGACGGTCGGGTGGCCAAGCGCCCCGCCGCCATTGTTGCAGGCGACGACGCGGGACTGCACCTCGGTCAGGTCCTCGGGGGTCACGCCGGGCAGCAGCATCGGGGCATAGCCGGTCAGGTTCGCGTCACGCATGGCAAGGGGGTTCCATCCGGAAGGCTGGCAAGGTGGGCGGACCATAGGGCCTCGGGCGGCGGCATGCCAGCGGGGGCGGGACCGTCCCCTGAAGACCGCTTCCGAGGCCGGCCGGCGGCGGGGGGGCCGCATCGCACCCTCGCGGTTGGCGGCGGGACTCGATACGAATAGTCCGGGCCGGACGCGGCGGCATCCCGGCAAGGCGGAGAGGGGCGGAGGGGAAAGATGCAGCAGGATCGCGACGCGGCCTTCATGGGCCTCGCCCTGGCGCAGTCGGAACGGGCCGCCGCGCGCGGCCAGACGCCCTTCGGCGCGGTGGTGGTGGACCCGGAGGGCGCGCCGGGCGGCCTGGTGGTGGGCGAGGGCCACAACCAGGTGCGCGCCGACCGCGATCCCTCGGCGCATAGCGAGGTGATGGCCCTCCGCGCCGCCTGGAGGCGGCTCGGCAGCGCGGCGGCCCTGCGGCGCTGCACGCTCTACACCAATTGCGAGCCCTGTCTGATGTGCAGCACCGTGATCGCCCAGTTCGGCATTCCGCGCGTGGTGGTGGCGGCGCGCGCCAGCGACGTGCCGGGCTCCCGCCCGGTGCTGGGCCTCGGCCTGCCGGGGGTGGCGGCGTGGCAGAACCGGCAGCCGGACTGGCCGGCGGTCGAGGTGGTGCAGGACCTGCGGCGCGAGGAGGCGGTCCGCATCATCCGGGCCTTTCCCTGGGAGGCGCCCTGGGACGCGGCCTGACGCCGGCGGCGCCGGCGCGGCGGGCCGGCCGGTATCGCCCTGCGGGCAGGCGAAGGGCATGGGGGGTTTCCTGGACCGGTGCTTCCGCCCGGTTTCAGGCCGTGCCCGCATCCCGCGGCCCGGGAAAGCGGTGAAACGCGGCGTCCCCGATTGACCCTGCCCCGCGGCTGGGAAAGGCTTCCCTTTCCGCCCAGATGGAGAATGCCCGATGGCCCGCACGCTGATCCGCGCCTCGCACATCATCGCCTGCCAGGATGGCGGGCACCGCCATCTGAAGGACGGGGTGGTGGTGGTCGAGGACGACAAGATCCTGCATGTCGGCCGCGACTTCGACGGGACCGTGGACCAGACCATCGACGCCGCCGGCAAGGTGGTGACGCCCGGCTTCATCAACACCCATGCGCATCTGTCGGAGAGCCCGCTCGACAAGAGCTTCGTCGAGGATCGCGGCCCGCGGCAGTTCTACCTCTCCGGCCTGTTCGAGTTCCTCTCGGCGCGCGATGGCGCCATCACCGAGGAGGCGCGCCGCGCCTGCATCGCCTATTCCATGCCCGAGCTGCTGCGCACCGGCACGACGACCATCATGGAGATCGGCCGGCATGGCGACGTGGTGGCCGAGCACGCAGCGCGCTGCGGCATCCGCGCCTATATCGGCCAGGGCTACCGCTCCGGCCGGTGGTACACCGACAACGGCCGCACCGTGGACTACGAGTGGACCGAGGATGACGGCGTCGGCGCCATGGATGCCGCGATCGACTTCATCGAGCGCGTGGACGGGCGCGAGGGCGGCCGCATCAAGGGCTTCCTGACGCCGATGCAGATCGACACCTGCTCCGAGGCGCTGCTGCGCCGCTCGGCCGAGGCGTCGAAGGCCATGGGCGTGCCGCTGGCGCTGCATGTCAGCCAGTCGGTGCCCGAATTCCACGAGATGACGCGCCGCCATGGCTGCACGCCGATCGAGTGGCTGCAGAGGATCGACTTCCTGTCCGAGCGCTGCATCCTCGGCCATTGCATCATTCCGGGCGAGAGCAGCTGGGCCAACTACCAGGCCGACGATATCGGCATCCTGGCCGACACGGGCGCCAATGTCGCGCATGCGGTGTGGGTGTTCGCGCGGCGCGGCATCGCCATGGAGAGCTTCGCCCGCTACCAGGCGCGCGGCGTCAACATGACCATCGCGACCGACACCTGCCCGCAGAGCATGATCGAGGCGATGCGCTGGACCTCGGTGGTCAGCAAGATCGTCGACCGGCGCACCCAGGTCGCCACGGCGGCGGACGTGTTCAACGCCGCGACCCTGAACGGCGCGAAGGCGCTGGGCCGCGACGACCTCGGCCGCATCGCGCCCGGCGCCAAGGCCGACCTGCTGATCTGGGGCGGCGAGTCGCTGTTCATGACGCCGCTGCGCGACCCGATCCGCAACATCGTCTTCTCGGCCACCGCCGAGGATCTGGAGACCTCCATCATCGACGGCCGCGTGGTGATGCAGGACCAGGTGGTGCCGGGCTACGATCCGGTGGAACTCGGGCGCGCGGTGCAGAAGGGCGCCGAGGCGATGTGGGCGGGCATGAAGTCGCGCGACTGGGCCGGGCGCGACATCGAGCAGCTCTCGCCCTCCTCCTTCCCCGCCTTCAAGGGCTGAGGCGGGGCCGGGCGGGGGACGGCGCGCGCGCCGCCCCCCGCCTGGGAAGCCTGGCTGTCAGAAGCCCTGGCCGTCAAAGGGTGACCTCGCCCTCCTCCGTGCCGTCCCAGTAGGTGATGCGGGTGGCATGGACCTTGACGATCAGGAGGCCCGGCGTCTCGATACCCTGCTCGAACCAGCGGTCCAGCTCCTTGGTCCAATGGGCCTCGAAGGCGCCCTTGTCCCGGATCAGCTCGGCCTTCCCCTCGACCGCGATGAAGAGCGGCCGCTGCCCGAGCATGCCCTTGCTGCCGGTGAAGGAGAGGGCGACCTTCGGGTCACGCTCGATATCCTCGACCGTGTGCGTCGTCTCCAGGGTGAAGAAGTACGAATCGCCCTCGTATTCGACATCGCCGTTGTTGCTCATCGGCCGGCTGGCGATGTCGCCGCTCGCGGCGTGGGTCGAAAGCATGCAGAAGTCGATGCTGCGCATCGACTTCGACAGCTCGGACAGGGTCATCTGGCGCATCGGCATTCTCCCAGGGGGTATCCGGATGCCGAACGCATGGCCGCCGCTTCCGGTTGACCCGGGATGGCCATCGATGCCGGATCGCGGGGCGCGGGCCGGTTCCCGCTGCCCGGCGAGGCCGGCCCGCGCCAGCCCTCACTCCGGTGCCACGCGCACCAGCAGCTTGCCGAAATTCTTCCCCTCCAGCAGGCCGATGAAGGCCTCCGGCGCCGCCTCCAGCCCCTCCACCACATCCTCGCGGTAGCGCACCTTCCCCTCGCGGATCCAGCCGGCCATCTGCTGGCGGAATTCCGGCATCTGCTTCGCGAATTCCCTCTGGATGAAGCCGCGGATGGTGAGGCTGCGGGACAGCACCTGGCGCATCAGCACCGGCAGCCGGTCCGGGCCGGGGAACTCGCCCGTGCTGTTGTACTGCGCGATCAGGCCACAGACCGGAATGCGGGCGAATTCGTTGAACAGCGGGAAGACCGCGTCCCACACGGCGCCGCCGACATTCTCGAAATAGACATCCACGCCCTCCGGGCAGGCGGCGGCGAGCTGCGCCGGGAAATCGGGCGCGCGATGGTCGATCGCCGCGTCGAAGCCCAGCTCCTCCCGGATGAAGGCGCATTTCGCCGCGCCCCCGGCGATGCCGACGGCGCGCGCGCCCTGGAGGCGGGCGATCTGCCCCACCGCCGAGCCCACCGGCCCGCTGGCCGCCGCCACCACCACCGTCTCCCCGGCCCTGGGCCGGCCGATGTTCAGCAGCCCGGCCCAGGCGGTGAAGCCCGGCATGCCCAGCACGCCGAGCGCGGTGGAGACGGGGGCCTCGGCCGGGTCCAGCCTGCGCAGCCCGCGCCCGTCCGAGAGCGCGTGGCTCTGCCAGCCGGAATGCGACAGCACGACCTCCCCCTCGGTGAAGTCCGGGTTGCGCGAGCGCAGCACGCGGGAGACGGTGCCGCCTTCCATCACGGCGCCGATCTCGACCGGGGCGGCATAGGATTTCGCGGCGCTCATCCGGCCGCGCATATAGGGATCGAGCGAGAGGTAGAGGGTTTCCAGCAGGACCTCGCCCTCGGCGGGCTCCGGGATGGGCTGGGTGTCGAGGCGGAGGTCGGAGGCCTTCGGCCGCCCCTCGGGCCGGCTGGCGAGCAGGTAGCGGCGGTTCATCGGCGCGGTCATGGCGTGTCATCCCTGGCGGTTGCCGGGGAAAGGTAGGGACGCCGCGCCGGTGGCGCACCCCCCTCGGATGGCGGGCGGGAAGGCCGGAGCCCGGCGGCGGCGCCGGGCTCCGCCCGGCTCAACGCGGGGTCGCGTTGAACTTGTCGAAGAGCGTGTTGGCCGCGTTGACACAGGCCTGCAGCGGCTCCTTGTCCGAGCAGTGGACGCGCACCGCCGTGTCGCCGCGGCGGAAGGAGAAGCTGGAGCCCGGCGGGGGCGGCGGCGGGCGATGCATGCCGTGCATCATGTGCGGGCCGCGCGGCGGGCGCGGGCCTTCCGCCCGGTCGCCCGATCCGCCCATGGGGCCACCCATGGGTCCGCCCATCGGGCCGCGATCCGGGCGCTGCGGCGCCTCGGCGGCGGGGCCACCGGCCGGCGGGGCCGGCGGCGCGGGCTGGGCGGCAGCCAGGCCCGAAAGCCCCAGCCCGAGGACGCCCACACCCAGCATCAACAGTCGACGCATCGCCTCTTCCTTTCCTGGCTTCCCGGCAGGCCAAGGGCCTGCCTGCGGTCCGGAGGATAGGGGAGGCGCCATGACCCGTCTCATACGATGGGAAACCAAATGTCTCTCAAAGGCGGCGAAACCAGGGCGGCGGGGGGAGCAGGGCGCTTGCGGCGTCCCCGGCGCCGGCCTTAGGTGGTCCGGTCCACCCACTCCACGGAGGCAATACGGATTGGCCCTGAACCTCAGCGCGCGGGCCGGCCTCGACGGGAACGGATGCCTGCCCGCCGGGGCGAAAGCCATGGCGGCGGAACCGGGGAAGGCCCTGTGAGCGGCCCGGGAAAACCCCTGTCCGGCGCCCTCGCGATCCTCGTCGCGGCGGTCCTGTGGGGAACGACGGGCACGGCGGCGACCTTCGCGCCGGGCGTCTCCGCCGCCGCGATCGGGGCGGCGGCCATGGGCATCGGCGGTCTTCTGCAGGCCGCGGTCGCGGGCGCGGGCATCGCCAGGGCGCGGACCCTCCTCGCGCGGCACTGGCGCGACCTCGCCCTGGGCGCCGCCTCCGTGGCGGTCTATCCGCTGGCCTTCTATGCCTCCATGCGCATGGCGGGTGTCACGATCGGTACCGTCATCTCCATCGGCTCGGCGCCGCTTCTCGCCGCCCTGATCGAATACCGGATGGAGGGCCTCAGGCTCACGAGGCGCTGGCTGACCGGCGCGGCCCTCGGGCTCGCGGGCATGCTGCTGATGAGCCTGGCGGAGGCGACCGGGCGCCCGATGCCGGGCGGCGCCTCCCCGGTCGCGGGCATCCTGCTGGGTCTTATCGCGGGGCTGACCTACGCGATGTACTCCTGGACGGCGCGCCGGCTGATGCGGAACGGCGTGCCCTCGATGGCGGCCATGGGCGCGACCTTCGGCGCCGGCGGCCTGCTTCTGCTGCCGGTGCTGCTCGCGACCGGCGCGCCCTTCCTCGCCTCCTGGAGCAACGCCGCGGTCGGCGCCTACATGGCGACGGTGCCGATGTTCCTCGGCTATCTCTGCTTCGGCTACGGGCTCGCGCGGATCGCCGCCAGCACGGCGACGACGATCACGCTGTTCGAGCCGGTGGTGGCCGCCGGGCTCGCCGTGCTCGTCGTCGGCGAACGGATGCCGCCCCTCGGCTGGCTGGGGGTGGGCCTCGTGGTCCTCTGCCTCGTCATCGTGAGCGCGCCGGCCGGGCGGCGGCCGGGCCCGGTGGCCGGCCCGGTGGCCAACCCGGTGGCCGCCGAGCCCCGGTTGCGGCGGGCGGGGCCCTGACGGCGCCGCCCGCCCGCCCTTACTTCTCCACGAAGGCCTTCTCGATCACGTAATGGCCGGGACGGCTGTTGGCGCCTTCCTCGAAGCCCATGCCCTCCAGCAGATCCTTGGTCTCGGCCAGCATCTCCGGGCTGCCGCAGAGCATGATGCGGTCGCTCTCCGGCGTGAAGCGCGGCAGGCCGAGGTCGCTGAACAGCTTGCCGGAGCGGATCAGGTCGGTGACGCGGCCCTGGTTGCGGAAGGGCTCCCGCGTCACGGTCGGGTAGTAGAGCAGCTTGTCCCCGACCAGCTCGCCCAGCACCTCGTCCCGCGGCAGGGCCTCGATCATCGCCGCATAGGCCAGCTCCTTCGCCTGCCGCACCCCGTGCAGCAGCACCACCCGCTCGAACCGGTCATAGACCTCCGGCTCGCGGATCAGCGACAGGAAGGGCGCGAGGCCGGTGCCGGTGCCATAGAGCCACAGCGTCCGGCCCGGCAGCAGCGCGTCGGTGACCAGCGTGCCGACCGACTTCCGGCCGACCAGGATCTCGTCGCCCGGGCGGATGTGCTGCAGCCGGCTGGTCAGCGGGCCGTCCTGCACCTTGATCGACAGGAATTCGAGCCCCTCGTCATAGGGCGGCGAGGCCACGGAATAGGCGCGCACCAGCGGCTTGCCGTCCACCACCAGCCCGATCATGACGAACTGCCCGGCGGTGAAGCGCAGGGCCGGGTTGCGCGTGCAGCGGAAGCTGAACAGGCGCTCGGTCCAGTGATGCACGCTTTCCACCGTCTCGGTGAAATAGGCGGCATGGGCGGATTTGAGGACGGGTCGGGTTTCGGCGTTCATCGGCGAAGACATGGCCTTTTCGTTGCGCCGGGCAAGTCTCAGGGGAGCCTTGGGCCGGAAGGCGAGGGCAGGGCCAAAGCACGGCTTGCAAGCGGAAGCGGTTGCGGTGAGCCTTCGCCTATCATGAGCACGCCCCCGGACGCCACACCTCGCGACGCAACCCCCCCATCGGCTGCGGTCGGGCCGCCGCCGCTCGGGCCGGCGGTGGACCCCACGCCCCGGCCCCTGCCCGCCCGCGTGCCGCATCGCGGCGCCAGCGTCACGCTGGAGCCGCTCGGCCTGCGCCACGCGGAGGAGCTGTGGGAGGCGGTGCGGGGCGCCGACGACAGCTGGGCCTATCTGGGCTACGGCCCCTTCGCGGATTTCGGCCCCTTCCGGACGTTCCTGGGCGGCTTCTGCACCACGCACGACCCGATCGCCTGGGCGGTGCGGCCGCACCTCTCGGGCCGCGCCCAGGGCTGGCTGACGCTGATGGAGATCCAGCCCGCCCATGCCGCCATCGAGCTGGGCAACATCTGG
The DNA here is from genome assembly GCF_049340465.1 of Pseudoroseomonas sp. WGS1072. NCBI lineage: Bacteria > Pseudomonadati > Pseudomonadota > Alphaproteobacteria > Acetobacterales > Acetobacteraceae > Pseudoroseomonas > Pseudoroseomonas sp. WGS1072. Next base: position 1,610,701 of record NZ_JBMPSU010000001.1, read on the forward strand.
TTCTCGCCGCGCATGCAGCGGACGCGGGCCGCCACCGAGGCGATGTTCCTGCTGATGCGCCACGCCATGGACGACCTCGGCTACCGCCGCCTGGTCTGGAAATGCAACGCGCTGAACGCTCCCTCGCGCCGCGCCGCCGCGCGCCTCGGCTTCGTGCCCGAGGGCGAGCACCGGGCGCATCTGGTGGTCAAGGGGCGGCGGCGCGACACCGCCTGGTTCTCCATCCTGGAGGAGGAGTGGCCGGCCCGGCGCGACGCCATCGCCGCCTGGCTGGAGGAGTCGAATTTCGACCAGCACGGGCGGGCCCGGCGCGGCCTGAGCGGGGTCGACCTGGGCGGGGTCGACCTGAGCGGGGCGGCCGGCTGAGGCCCCGGGGTCGGGGCGCGCCGCCTTCGCTGCAACGCAACCTTGAACGGAACCCTGGCCCGCCTGCATCGTTGCTGAGGTGAACCCTCCGAGCGTTCCAACCGCCCCCAGGACCAACGCCGATGCTGAACTCGACCGATCCGGACCAGATGCGCGCCGCGCTGGAAGCGATCAAGGAAGGCCGCAGCGCCCGCGAGGCGCCGCGGCGGCTGGCCCCCGGCGGCGGCGTGCGGGCCAACCGCCCGACCGAGATTCCGGCGCGCGGCTGGTGGAGCATCCTCAAGCGCACGATCCTGCAGGCGAACGAGGACCGGCTGATGACCGAGGCGGCGGGCATCACCTTCTACGCCCTGCTCTCGATCTTCCCGGCGCTGACCGCCCTGGTCTCGATCTACGGCCTCTTCGCCGACCCGCTGACCGTCTCGCAGCACCTCAGCATGCTGAGCGGGCTGATCCCCGAGGGCGGCATGCGGATCCTGGACGAGCAGCTGAGCCGCTTGACCTCCGGGGGCGCCACCTCGCTGGGCTTCAGCGCCATCCTCGGCCTGCTGATCGCGCTCTGGAGCTCGAACCAGGGCACCAAGGCGATGTTCGACGCGCTGAACGTGGTCTACGAGGAGAAGGAGAAGCGCAGCTTCGTCCGGCTGACGGTGATGACCCTCTGCTTCACCCTGGGCGCGCTGTTCTTCATCATGCTGGCCATGACCGCCGTGGTGGTGCTGCCCATCGTGCTGGCCTTCGTCGGGCTGGAGAGCACCACCGAGTGGATCCTGCGCCTGTCGCGCTGGCCGATCCTGCTGCTGGTCATCACCGGTCTGCTGGCCGTGCTCTACCGCTTCGGGCCGAGCCGGGAGCGCGCGCGGTGGCGCTGGGTGAGCTGGGGCGGCGCCTTCGCGGCCCTCGGCTGGGTGGCGATCTCCGCCGGCTTCTCGCTCTATGTCAGCCGCTTCGGCAACTACGATGCGACCTACGGCTCCCTCGGCGCCGTGATCGGCTTCATGACCTGGATCTGGCTCTCCGCCATCGTCGTGCTGGTGGGCGCCGAGCTGAACGCCGAGATGGAGCACCAGACGGCGCGCGACACCACGACCGGGCCGGACGAGCGCCTCGGCCGGCGCGGCGCGCGGATGGCCGACACCGTGGCGCGCGGCTGAGCCGCGGCGGGCAGGGCATCGCGCCGGGCCCGCGCCGTCACTGGCTGGTCACGAAAGCGTCAAACGCCTGCAATCGCGCGCGCCTAACAGCGGCCTCCATCGACCCCGCTGGAGATTCGCCCCATGCGCGCGCTGCTGCTCGCCGCGACGGCCCTGATCGGCCTCGCCACCTCCGCCCAGGCCCAGGCCCAGGCCCAGACTCAGGCCCAGACTCAGGCCCAGCCTCAGGCCCCGGACCGCAAGGTCGAGGCCCGGCTCGCCGGCCACGCCATCCTGCCGGCCCTCACCCTGGAACTGCCGCCGGCCGACGCGCCGCGGGACGCGCTGATCTCCGGCAAGTTCACCGCCGCCGCGCGGCAGGACCGGCCGGGCAGCCTGCCCGGCACCACCGGCCCCGCGCCCACCGGCCGCCCCACCGGGATCAGCCTGCCCTTCATCGGCCAGCCGGTGCAGGGCTTCTCCGGCATCAAGCCGGTGGCCGGCGAGCCCGGCGCCTACTGGGTGCTGACCGACAACGGCTTCGGCAACAAGCGCAACAGCGGCGACGCGCTGCTGGCCTTCCGCAAGATCCGCCCGGACTTCGCCACCGGCCAGGTGGCGGTGGAGCGGACCGTCTTCCTCTCCGACCCCGACCGCCGCGTGCCCTTCCGCATCGCCCATGAGGGCACCGAGGCGCGCTACCTGACCGGCGCCGATTTCGACCCGGAGAGCATCCAGCCCATCCCGGACGGGAGCGGCTTCTGGATCGGCGAGGAGTTCGGCCCCTTCCTGCTGCAGGTCGATGCCGCCGGCCGCGTCCGCCGCGTGGTCGAGACGAGGCTGGACGGCGAGGTGCTGCGCAGCCCCGACCACCCGGCGCTGGCCACCGGCGCCACCCCGGTGGCCGGCACCGCCTTCCGCGTCCGCCGCTCCGGCGGCTATGAGGGCATGGCGATGACGCCGGATGGCGGCCGCCTCTGGGCGCTGCTGGAGCAGCCGCTCTTCGTCGCCGGCACCGACCGGGCCGAGGGCGCCTTCCTGCGCATGATGGAATTCGACACGGCGAAGGGCGACTGGACCGGCCGCAGCCTGAAGCTGCGCCTGACCGAGGGCGCCACGGCGATCGGCGATTTCAACTTCATCGACGAGCGCCGCGCCCTGGTCATCGAGCGCGACAATGGCGAGGGCGATGCCTCGCTGGCCTGTCCCCCGGCGGGAGGGCAGGCGGGAGGGCAGGCGGGCCATCCCGGCACCCCGCCGCGCTGCTTCCCCGATCCGGCGCGGGTCAAGCGCGTCACGCTGGTCGATCTCGGCGCGCCGGATGCCGAAGGTTTCGTGAAGAAGCTGGCCCATATCGACCTGCTCGACATCCGCGACCCCGAGGGGCTGGCCCGGCAGCGCGGCGACCGCGCCGCCGACGCGGCGGCGGAGCGCTTCGCCTTCCCCTTCTTCACCATCGAGAACGTGGCGATGGTGGATGCCGAGCACATCATCCTGGCCAATGACAACAATCTGCCGTTCAGCGCCGGCCGCCACCTGGCGCGGGCCGACGACAATGAGGTGGTGCTGCTGCATGTCCCGGCCCTGCTGAACGCGCGTTGAAGGGCGGCCCGCCTCCCCCGCCCTTGCGGGCGGGGCGGGGCCCGACTAACCCCTGAGGGGGAGAGGGCCGGCCCGCGGCCCCGCGATAGGAGAGCCGGGATGCCCTTGCGCGACGCCACCCCCGCCGATCTGCCGGCCATCACCGCCATCTACGCGCATCATGTGCTGACCGGCACCGGCACCTTCGAGGAGGTGCCGCCCACCCCGGAGGAGATGGCGGCGCGGCTGGCGCGGGTGCAGGAGAGCGGCTGCGCCTGGCTGGTGGCCGAGGAGCAGGGGGAGGTGCTGGGCTATTGCCACTTCACCCCGCTCGGCGAGGCGCCCACCTACCGCTACACGGCGCAGGATTCGATCCATGTGCGGCACGACGTGCACGGCCAGGGCCTCGGCAAGACGCTGGTCGCCGCCCTGCTGGAGCGGGCCGAGCGGGCCGGCTTCCGGCAGATGGTGGCGGTGATCGCCGATTCGGAGAATGTCGGCTCCATCGGCCTGCATCTCTCGCTCGGCTTCCGCCAGGTCGGCATGCTGCGGGGGGCGGGCTGGAAGTTCGGCCGCTGGCTCGACGTGCTGCATATGCAGCGCAGCCTGGGCCCCGGCGACAAGACGCTTCCCTGACAAAGACTGACCTTCCGGCCTTCACAGACCTGTCAGCCGGGGTGGAAACGCCTCGTGCTGCAGCGCATTCAAAGGGGAGATCGAGAAGGAGCGGCCGTTGATCGAGGATATCGACACCACCGCGCGCGAGGTCGTGGCCTCGCTAGGCTGGGCGCCCGACTGGCTGGTGAGCCTGGGCGTCCTAGCCGTCACGGTGCTGCTGGCGCTGCTGGCGCACCGCGTGCTCTACCGCCTCATCACCCGGCTGGTGCGGGAGCGGGACCTGTTCTGGCGTTCCCTGGTGGCGCGCACCGAGGGGCCGACGCGCCTGGCGCTCATCATCCCCGCCCTGTCCATCGGCGCCAGCATCGCGCCGCTCGACGGGGCCCAGGCCAGCATCATGCGCCACGTCCTGGCGATCTGCTTCATCTGCCTGGTGGGCTGGGTGGCGCGGACGGCGCTGCATATCTGGACCACCGTCTATCTGCGCCGCTTCAAGCTCGATTCCGAGGACAACCTGCTGGCGCGCAAGCACACCACGCAGTCGCGCATCCTGCAGCGCGTCGCTGCCATCCTGATCGTCACCGTCACCGCCGCGGCGGCGCTGATGACCTTCGACGGGGTGCGGCAGTATGGCGTCTCGCTGCTCGCCTCCGCCGGCGCCGCCGGCCTGGTGGTCGGCCTGGCGCTGCAGCCGCTGCTGAAGAACCTGATCGCCGGCATCCAACTCGCCGTCACCCAGCCGATCCGGCTGGAGGACGCGGTAATCGTCGAGGGCGAGTGGGGCAATGTCGAGGAGATCACCAGCACCTATGTCGTGGTGCGGCTGTGGGACTGGCGGCGGATGGTGCTGCCGCTCAGCTACTTCATCGAGAAGCCGTTCCAGAACTGGACGCGCGAGAATTCCTCGCTGATCGGCACGGTCTTCCTCTACACCGACTACACGGCACCGCTGGAGGCCATGCGGCGGCGGCTGGAGGAGATCGTCCGCGCCTCGCGCAACTGGGACGGCCGGGTGGTCGTGCTGCAGGTGACGGACTTCAAGCCGGCCACCATGGAGGTGCGCATGCTGGCCAGCGCCAGCTCCGCCGGCCGCGCCTTCGATCTGCGCTGCGAGGTGCGGGAGCAGATGATCGGCTGGCTGCAGGCGCAGCATCCCGGCGCCCTGCCGCGCCAGCGGGCCGAGATCGACCGGCTGCCGGCGGATGCCTCCTGGATCGCGCCGCGGCAGGAGGCGGTGCCGGCGCAATAGGCCGGCGCGCCATCACTTTCCCGACGGGCGCCGCGTCGCCCGCCCGGGAGGGCAGGCAGGGCGCGGCGCCCGTGCCATTCTCCCGCCGCGCCGGGCCGGAAGAGCCCGGCCGCAGGGAGAACCGAAAGAATGTCGCATCTGTCCCGCGATCTGTCCCGCCGCCTGCTGCTCGGCCCGCCGCCGCCGCCCCCGCCGCCGCCCTGATCCATCCGGCCGCCGCGCAGCAGGCTCCGCCGCGCGACTACGGGCGGGGCGCGCCCCCCGTGCGCTACCCCGACGCCGACATCGTGGCGCTGGACCCGAAGCGCTTCACCGCGCGGCTCGGCAACAGCGCCATCCGCCGTGTCTGGACCGGCATGGGCTGGGCCGAGGGTCCGGCCTGGCACGCCACCGGACGCTTCCTGGTCTGGTCCGATATCCCGAACGACGAATGCCTGCGGCTGACCGAGGAGGATCTGCACGTCTCCCGCCGCTTCCGCAGCCCCTCCGGCTACTCCAACGGCAACACCTTCGACCGCGAGGGGCGGCAGATCGCCTGCCGGCATTTCCACCGCGACGTGGTGCGCTACGAGCCCGAGGGCGGGCTCACCGTGCTCGCCGCGCGCGGGCCGGACGGGCCGTTCAACGCGCCGAACGACGTGGTGGTGCATCCGGCCGATGGCGGCATCTGGTTCACCGATCCCGGCTATGGCGCGCTGATGGACTACGAGGGCAACCGCCTGCCCGAGGCGGCGACCTCGCCGCGCCCGCTGATCAAGGAGGCGGTCTACCGCATCGACCCCGCCAGCGGCGCGGTCGCCAAGGTCACGGACGCGCCCTACAAGCCGAACGGCCTCTGCTTCAGCCCGGACTACCGGACCCTCTACGTGGCCGATACCGGCATGTCGCACTACCCGGAGGCGAAGAGCATCGTCTGGGCCTTCGGGGTGGACGGCACCGGCCTGCGCGACCCCCGCACCTTCTGCTCCATGGAGATGGACGGCCGCACCGGCATGGCGGACGGCATCCGCTGCGACGAGAGCGGCAACCTCTGGGTCGGCGCCGGCTGGGTGGGGGACGGCTATGACGGGGTGCATGTCTTCGCCCCCGACGGGCAGCGCATCGGGCTGATCAGGCTGCCCGAGATCTGCGCCAACCTCTGCTTCGGCGGCACCCGGCGCAACCGGCTGTTCATGACCGCCGGCCAGTCGCTCTACATGGTGCCGGTGGAGACGCGCGGCGCGCATTTCTGCTGAGGCGCCGGAGCCCGGCCGGGGAAGGCGCCAGGGGAGGCGGGGCGCGCGCCTCACCCAGGCGTCAGGCAGGGGTTGCGCCGTGCGAAGGGGCGCAGCTCCGGCAGCAGGCGGTTCACCACGTCGGGCGCCGCCAGCAGGGCGCGCCCCTCGGCGGACCAGCGGGCGGGGCGGATCTGCGGATCGTCGATGCTGCCGCTGACCCGCACCGGGATGTCGAGCGCCAGGCTGCCGGTGGTGTCGCGCTGGCTGCCGATGATCATGTCCATCTGCCGCCGCCGCAGGTCGATGCTGCCATTGCCGGCGATGGTGCCCTCGCGGGCGCGGAGCCGCAGCGGCGCCACCGTGGCCTCGCCGCCACGGAGGTCCACCACGGCGATCAGGCAGGCGATCGGGCTGCCGCCCTCGGCGGCGCGGAACAGGCTGCGCAGGTCGAGCGAGGCGATCTCCAGCAGCCGCCGCTGCACCTGCCCGCCCCGCATGGCGATCACCGCCGAGGCGTGGGCCGTGCTCGCCGCCGCCTTCAGCGTGCGGCCGCGTGCCTGCACGGCGAAGCGCCCGTCCACACGGCCCGAGAGCGGCAGGGCGCCGAGGCCGAGGGCGCGGCGCACCGCCTCGATCTGCAGGCCGCTGGCCTCGGTGCCGGCCTGGATATGGCCGGTCTCGACCACGCCCTCGGCGGTGATGCGGCCGCCGAGATAGGTGAGGGCGAGCTGCTCCACCGTGATCCGCCCCGGCGCCAGCGCGGCGGCGAGCCGCGCCTCGGTGGCGCGGAGGGCGCCGAAATCGAGCCGCTCGGCCGTCAGCTCGGCCCGCAGCACGGTATCAGGTGCCTGGTCCACCGCCAGGGTCAGGTCCGCCGCCGTGCCGCCGCTGTGCCGGCGGTCGAGCAGGGCGTCGAGGTCGAGATGGCCGAAATCCAGCGCCGCCTCGATGGCGTCCGCCTGGCCGTCGGCCCCTTCCCGCAGGACCAGGCGGCGCCCCGCGATCGCCGCCTCGCCCAGCGCGCCGGTGATGCCGTCGAGCCGCCAGAGCGCGCCCTGGTGCAGGAGGTTGCCGGCCAGCCGAAGCGCCGGGGCGCCCTTCTCGGCCGCCTCCAGCCCGGCGATGCGGAGCAGCGTGTCCAGCGCCGGCGCCTCCAGGCTGAGCGCCCCCTCGGCGCCGTCCAGGTTCAGCGGGTCGGTCATGCCGCCCTGGAAGCGCAGCCAGGTCTCCTCCTCCGCCCGCAGCCGCAGCGCCGCGGGGAAGGGGGCCGCCGTGTCGCGCAGGGCGTCGAAGGAGGCGAGGTCGCCCTCCAGCGCCACCGGCACGTCGTTGTAGCGCCCCTGGGCGGTGAGGCGGACCGGCGCGGCGGCATCGGCGGCGGCGAGCGCCACGGCGTCCAGCTCGGTGCGCAGCAGGGCGCCACCGCTGGTGCGGAAGGTGATGGCGATATCGCGCAGCCGGGCATCGAGCAGCGTCGGGAAGCCGGCGCGGCCCGTATCGGTGGCGTCGGCGGCGGTGGCGTTTTCCGCCTCGCCGAACTTCCAGTTCTTGCGGCCGCCGGCCTCACGCTCGAGGATCAGCCGCAGCCCCTCGGCCTCCAGCCGCCGCAGCCGCGGCGCGCCGCCAAGGAGGGAGAGCGCCTCGACCTCGGCCGTCAGCCCGTCGAGCGCCAGCATCTCGGGGCGGCTGCCGCCGGGAAGATTGGCCAGCCGCAGCCCCTCCAGCCGCAGCGTCACCCAGCGGCCGGGGCTGACATGCAGCGCCGCCACGCTGACCGGGCGGCCGAGCCGGGCCGTGGCCCAGCGCGCGGCCAGCGGGGCGAGATCGACCCGCCCGAGCAGCAGGATGGCGGCGGCCAGCAGCAGGGCGAGGCCGCACAGGCTCCAGGCCAGCCAGCGGAGGGCGCGTGTCATGCCACGCAGCCTGACCCGATCAGGGCCCGGCCGCCAGCCGGAAGCGGGCGGTGGTCACGCTGTCCTGTTCCAGCGCGGCCAGGATGGCGGCACGCCCGGCGGCGCTGCGGGTCACGGCGACGACACCGTCGAACCAGGGAAGCTGGCCGCGCAGCCGCGCCTGGAAGAGACGGTCGAGCGCCAGGGCCACGGAGCTGCGCGGCTGGCAGCACAGGCAACCCGCAGGGTGGGCGGCGGCGGCCAGCACCGGCGCGGCGAAAGGCTCGACCCGCGCGGGGGCCGGCGGCAGGCCGGCGCCATCCTCGGCCAGCACCACGGCGCCCGGCGGCGCGTCGGGCACGTCCAGCAGGCGGACGGGGATGCGGGCATCGAGGGACCAGGCCATGGCGCGCAAGATGGGGATGCGGGGAACCGCACGGCAAGCCCGGGCGTGACCGTCCTCATCGGCCCCCCACGCCCGGCCGGCGCATGGCGTCCCGGGGGAGACAGGCCCGGGGCCCGGTGCCATGATGCCCTCCGCAACCGGCACCGCTCCCTTCCAGCCATGTCCTATTCCGGCCCGATCATCGACGCCCACCACCATCTCTGGGATCTGTCGCTCGGCCGGCATCCCTGGATCACCGGCGCGGGCGTCGCGGCGCTCGGCGACGTCGCCTACCTGCGGCGCGACTACGGCCTCGCTGAGCTGCGCGCCGACATGGAGGGGCAGGGCGTGGTCGGCTCCGTGCATGTCGAGGCGCTGTGGGACCGCGCGCGCGACCCGGTGGAGGAGACCCGCTGGCTCGAGGAGCTGGCGCGGCCCGTCGGCCTGCCGCCCGGCATCGCCGCGCGCTACGTCGCCTCTGTTCCGCTCGGCCGGCCCGGCGCCGCCGAGATCCTGTCGCGGCAGCTCGCCGCCTCCCCGCGCGTGGTGGGCCTGCGGGAGACGGTGCGCTGGCGGACCTCGCCAGCCAGCAGCGCATCGCCGGCGAATTGCAGCTCCACGCCTTCCAGGATGTGCCCTACATCCCGCTCGGCCAGTATTTCTACGCCACCGCGCACCGCAAGGAGCTGACGGGCATGCTGGACGGCTTCCCGGTCTTCTGGAACCTCGCGCGCGGGTGATGCGGCGCCTGGCGGGGGGCGTGTCCAATCCCCGCTTTCCAGGCCTCGGGCCAGCAGGGCGGTCCGCCATGAGGCTGGACATAAGGATATCTTTATGTCATCCGCAGCCCATGGAGCCCCTGCTGGCGCAACTGCGCGCCGCCGCCGAACCGACCCGCCTGCGCCTGCTGGCCCTCTGCGCCCGCGGCGCCTTCTGCGTGTCCGAGCTGTGCGCCATCCTCGGCCAGTCCCAGCCCCGCCTGTCCCGCCACCTGAAGCTGCTGGTCGAGGCCGGGCTGCTGGAGCGGCTGCCCGAGGGCGCCAATGTCTATGTCCAGCTGGCGCCCGAGGCCGACCTTGCCCGGCAGATCCTGGCCCGGCTGCCGGAGGATGACCCGACCATCGCCGCCGACCGCCGCGCCAGCGCCCGCATCGCCGCCGAGCGCGCCCGCGAGGCCTCGGAGGCCTTCCGCCGCGATGGCGCCGACTGGGACGAGATGCGCGCGCTCGGCCTGCCCGCCGCGGCGATCGAGGCGGCGCTGCTGCGGCTGCTGCCGGAGCGGCTCGACCGGCTGGCCGATATCGGCACCGGCACGGGACGCCTGCTGGAGGTGACGGCGCCGCGCGCCCGGGCGGTGCTCGGCCTCGATGCCAGCCGCGACATGCTGGCGCTGGCCCGCGCCCGCCTGGCCGAGCGCGGCATCGGCAATGCCTCCGTCCGGCTGGCCGATATGTACCGCCTGCCGCTGCCCGATGCCGGCTTCGACGCCGCCACGCTGCAGATGGTGCTGCACTATGCCGAGGACCCGGCGGCGGCGCTGGCCGAGGCGGCGCGGCTGCTGCGCCCCGGCGGCCTGCTGCTGGTCATCGACCTGGCGCCGCACGGCCGGGGCGAGCTGCTCGCCGGCATGGCGCATCTCTGGCCCGGCTTCGACGATGCCGGCATGGCGGGCTGGCTCGGCGCTGCCGGCTGCGCGCCCCTGCCGGCCACCACCCTGCCGGGGCCGGACGGCCTCCAGGTCCGCATCTGGCCGGCGCGCCGCCTCGCCGTTCCGCTCGCCGCCCTCTCCGAATCCACCCTGACACTCTGAAGGAAGGCCCTGCCCATGGCCCGTCCGCCCCTGCTCCAAGCCCTGCGCGACCGCGTCCTGCTGTGTGACGGCGGCATGGGCTCGCGCGTGCAGGCGCTGACCCTCGATGTCGAGAAGGACTACTGGGGCAAGGAGAACTGCACCGAGGTGCTGAACCTCTCGCGCCCCGACCTCGTGCGCGACATCCATCGCGGCTACTACGAGGCCGGCTCCGACATGGTGCTGACCAACTCCTTCGGCGGCTCGCCCATCACGCTGGAGGAGTTCGAGCTCGGCGCCCGCGCCTTCGAGATCAACAGGCTCTCGGTCGAGCTGGCGCGCGAGGCGGCGGAGAGCTTCGCCGATGGCCGCGACCGCTGGGTGATCGGCGACATCGGCCCGGGCACCAAGCTGCCCTCCCTCGGCCATATCGACTACGACACGCTGGAGGCGGCGCTCACCGAGCAGTGCCGCGGCCTGATCGCCGGCGGCGCCGACGCGCTGCTGACCGAGACCAACCAGGACACGCTGTTCATCAAGGCCGCCGTCAACGCCGCGAAGATCGCCAGGCGCGAGGCGGGCAGCGAGATCCCCGTCTTCGTGCAGGTGACGGTCGAGACCACCGGCACGCTGCTGGTGGGCAGCGACATCGCCGCCGCGACCACGGTGGTGCAGGCGCTCGACGTGCCGCTGATCGGGCTGAACTGCGCGACCGGGCCGCAGGAGATGGCCGAGCACGTCCGCTACCTGTCGCAGAACTGGCCCGGCCTGATCTCGGTGCAGCCCAATGCCGGCCTGCCCGAACTGGTCGATGGCCGGACGCACTACCCGCTCGCCGCCGAGGAGATGGCGGTGTGGATGGAGCGTTTCGTCAGCGAGGACGGCGTCAACCTGGTGGGCGGCTGCTGCGGCACCTCCATCCCGCATATCCAGGCGCTGGACGCCATGCTGCGGCGGGTCGATGGCGGCCGCTTCCGCCCCGCGCCGGTGCGGCGCAGCGTCCACTGGGTGCCCGCCGTCGCCAGCCTCTACGGCGCGACGACGCTGCGCCAGGAGAACGCCTATTTCTCCATCGGCGAGCGCTGCAACGCCAATGGCTCGAAGGCGTGGCGCGAGCGGCAGGCGGCGCATGACTGGGATGCCTGCGTCTCGATCGGCCGCGAGCAGGTGGCCGAGGGCTCCAACTCGCTCGACATCTGCACCGCCTTCGTCGGCCGCGACGAGCGCGCCGAGATGGACGAGGTGGTGCGCCGCTTCACCGGCAGCGTCAACGCGCCGCTGGTGATCGACAGCACCGAGACGCCGGTGATCGAGAGCGCGCTGAAGCTGCATGGCGGCAAGCCGATCATCAACTCGATCAACTTCGAGGATGGCGAGGGCCATGCCACCGACCGGCTGGTGCTGGCCAGGAAGTTCGGCGCCGCCGTCATCGCGCTCACCATCGACGAGGTGGGCATGGCGAAGACGCCGGAGGACAAGCTGCGCATCGCCGAGCGCCTGGTGGATTTCGCCTGCAACAGGCACGGCCTGCCGCAGAGCGACCTGCTGATCGATCCGCTGACCTTCACCATCGCGACCGGCAACGAGGACGACCGCAAGCTCGGGCAATGGACGCTGGAGGGCATCCGCCTGATCCGCGAGAAGTTCCCCGACATCCAGATCATCCTCGGCCTGTCGAACATCTCCTTCGGCCTGAACCCGGCGGCGCGGCATGTGCTGAACAGCGTCTTCCTCGACCACGCGGTGAAGGCGGGCATGACGGGCGCCATCGTGCATGTCAGCAAGATCAAGCCGCTGCACGGCATCCCGCCGGAGGAGGTGAAGGTCGCCGAGGACCTGATCTTCGACCGCCGCGCCGAGGGCTACGACCCGCTGCAGAAGCTGCTCGAGATCTTCGCCGGCCGCAAGGCGGCGGATGCCGCCAAGAAGGTGAAGGCCGAGACGGTCGAGGGCCGGCTGAAGGACCGCATCATCGACGGCGACCGCAAGGGGCTGGACGAGGAGCTGGCCGACGCCCTGGCCCGCGGCATCAAGCCGCTCGACATCATCAACACCATCCTGCTCGACGGCATGAAGGTGGTGGGCGAGCTGTTCGGCTCCGGCAAGATGCAGCTGCCCTTCGTGCTGCAGAGCGCGGAAACCATGAAGGCGGCTGTCGCCTACCTCGAGCCGCACATGGAGAAGATCGAGGGGCAGGAGAAGGGCACCATCGTCCTCGCCACGGTGAAGGGCGACGTGCACGACATCGGCAAGAACCTGGTCGACATCATCCTGACCAACAACGGCTACAAGGTGGTCAACCTCGGCATCAAGGTGCCGCTGAACGACATGGTCGCCGCGGTGCGCGCGCACCGGGCGCATGCCATCGGCATGTCCGGCCTGCTGGTGAAGTCCACCGTGGTGATGAAGGAGAACCTCGAGGAGATGGCGCGGCAGGGGCTCGACCTGCCCGTTCTGCTGGGCGGCGCCGCGCTGACCCGCAACTTCGTCGAGGATGACTGCGTGCGCGCCTATGCGGTGGGCGAGAGCCCCGGCGGCCGCGTCGCCTATGCGCGCGACGCCTTCGACGGGCTGCACCTGATGGACCGCGTGATGGGCAGCGACTTCGACGCCTATCTCGCCTCGCTGCAGCAGAAGCGGGCCGGCAAGTCGAGGAACACGGCGCGGGTGCTGGGGCAGGCCGACCCGCGCGGCTTCGCCCCCGTCGATCTCGCCTATGCCGAGGAGCGCCGCCGCCGCATGACCGCCGACGAGGCGGTGCCCCGGCCGCCCTTCTGGGGCAGCCGCGTCCTGCAGGCCGACCCCCGCGCCATCGTGCCCTTCATCAACGAGCGCAGCCTGTACCAGTTCCAGTGGGGCTTCCGGAAGCAGGGCCGCTCGCTCGACGACTTCATCGGCTGGGCGAAGCAGGAATTGCGGCCGGTGCTGAAGCGCATGCTGGCGCTGGCGGAGCAGGAGAGGATCCTCGCCCCCCAGGCCATCTACGGCTACTGGAAATGCGCCGGGCAGGGCAATGACGTCATCCTGTTCGAGGAGGACGGCGTCACCGAGGCCTGCCGCTTCACCCTGCCGCGCCAGCCGAAGCAGGATGGCGAGTGCATCGCCGACTTCATCCGCGACATCGGCGACGGGCCGGAGGCGCGCGACGTGATCGGCCTGCAGGTCGTCACCGTCGGCCAGAAGGCCAGCGACATCGCCCGCGACTGGTTCGAGGGCAATCGCTACCAGGACTATCTCTACCTGCACGGCCTGTCGGTGGAGATGGCGGAGGCCATGGCCGAGTACGTCCACAAGCGCATCCGCGCCGAGCTCGGCTATGCCGGGGAGGACGACCGCGACATGGAGAAGATGCTGGCGCAGTCCTATCGCGGCGGGCGCTATTCCTTCGGCTACCCGGCCTGCCCGCGGCTCGAGGACCAGGCGCCGCTGCTGCGGCTGCTGCAGGCGGAGCGCATCGGCGTCTCGGTCAGCGACGAGTGGCAGTTGCACCCGGAGCAGTCGACCAGCGCCATCGTGCTGCACCATCCGCGCGCGAAATACTTCTCGGTCTGAGGCCCAAAGACCCGGCTTCTTCAGAATGAAGCCGGGGCTTGATCCTGTCGGCGCGGTTGCGGCCATCTCCCTGGCGCGGCGCAGGAATCTCCGAATTCCCGGTTGCCTCTCCGGCGCCCCCGTGGCCTAGAGCGGACGCCGGTCAGGGGATCGCCCGGGCCGGGGAGATTTGCGTCGGAAGGCGCCGGAGCGCGGCGGGAGAAGGATGGCATGAACCGGGCGGTGAGGCTCGCGGCGGGCAGTGTGGTCGTGGGCCTGGGCGTCCTGGGCCTGAAGGGCCTCGCCTGGTGGCTGACGGGCAGCGTCGCCCTGCTGGCCGATGCGCTGGAATCCATCGTCAACGTGGCGGCGGCGGGCGCGGCGCTGGTCGCCGTCACCCTCTCCGCCCAGCCGCCCGATGCCAACCACCCCTACGGCCATGCCAAGGCGGAGTATTTCTCCGCCGTGCTGGAGGGGGTGCTGATCGTCGTCGCCGCCCTGCTGATCCTGAACGAGGCCTGGGGTGCCTGGCGGAACCCCCACCCGCCGGAGGCGGTCGGGATCGGCCTGGCGATCTCCGCCCTGGCCACGGTGATCAACGCCGTCTGGTCGCGGGTGCTGTTCCGCGCCGGGCGCGAGATGCGCTCGCCCGCCCTGCTGGCCGATGCGCGGCACCTGCTGGCCGATGTCGTGACCTCGGGCGGGGTGATCCTCGGCGTCGGCGCGGTGGCCGCCACCGGCCTGCTCTGGCTGGACCCGCTGCTGGCGGCGCTGACGGCGCTGAACATCCTCGTCTCGGGCTTCCGCCTGCTGCGCGAGAGCGTCGGCGGGCTGATGGACGAGGCGGTGGAGCCGGGCCTGCTGAACCGGATCCGCGAGCTGGTCTCGCGCGAGGCGATGGGGGCGATCGAGGCGCATGACCTGCGCACCCGCCATTCCGGCCGCACCACCTTCGTCGAGTTCCATCTCGTCGTCCCCGGCGAGATGCGGGTGGCCGAGGCGCACGAGATCTGCGACCGGGTGGAGGCGGCGCTGAAATCCGAGCTTGGCGCCGCCGTCATCACCATCCATGTGGAGCCGGAGATGAAGGCCAAGCACCAGGGGGTGCTGGTCCTCTGAGCGCGCGGCGGCGAGGGAGGCGGGGATGGTGCGGCTGGATGTGATCACCACGCGCGGCGGCGATGGCGGCCAGACCTCGCTCGGCGACGGCAGCCGCGTGGCCAAGGATTCGGCGCGAATCGAGGCGATCGGCGCGGTGGACGAGGCCAATGCGGCGATCGGCCTGCTTCGCCTGCACACCGAGGGCGGGCCGGACGCCATGCTGGCCCGCATCCAGAACGATCTCTTCGATCTCGGCGCCGATCTCTGCGTGCCCGGCGGGGACGGTGGCGGGGACGATGACGGCGGCGAGGCGGCGGCGCGGCCGCGGCTGCGGGTGACGGACGCGCAGTGCGCCCGGCTGGAGGCCGAGCTGGCGGCGATGAACGCCGGGCTGCCGCCGCTGCGCTCCTTCGTGCTGCCCGGCGGCACCCCGGCCGCGGCGCATGCGCATCTGGCGCGGACGCTGGCCCGCCGGGCCGAGCGCGCCACCGTCGCGCTGGCCGCCGCCGAGGCGGTGAACCCCGTCGCCATCCGCTACCTCAACCGCCTGTCGGATCATCTCTTCGTGCTGTCGCGCGCCCTGAATGCGGGGCGCGACGTGCTCTGGGTGCCCGGCGGGGCCACGCCGGGCGCGGAGGCCTGACCCGCGCGCTTCGCCGCGCTTCACCCCTTGGCGCGCCGCGCTGTCACGGCGATCCTGGCCACGGCGAGGCGAGAGGGGGGGGGATAGGCGATGCAGGAGGGCGGATTGCGCCGGCCGGGCCTGTCGGAGTTGTTCACGGGCTTCCTGATGCTCGGGCTGACCGGCTTCGGCGGCGTCCTGCCCATGGCGCGGGCCATGATGGTGGAGCGGCGGCGCTGGCTCAGCGAGGCCGAGTTCACCGATCTCCTCGGCCTCTGCCAGTTCCTGCCCGGCGGCAACATCATCAACATGTCGGTCGCCGTGGGGCTCCGCTTCCAGGGCGCGCGGGGGGCGGTGGTGGCGCTGCTGGGGCTGATCCTGGCGCCCAGCGCCATCGTCATCGGCCTGGGCAGCCTCTATGCCCGCTTCCAGGACCACCCGACGCTGCGCCATCTCTTCGCCGGCCTGGCCGCCGCCGCGGCGGGGCTGCTGATCGCCACGGCGGTGAAGATCGCCCGGCCGATCTGGGGCCGGGCGCTGCCCATGCTCATCGCGGGGCTGTTCTTCCTGGCCATCGCGGTGCTGCGCCTGCCGCTGCTGCCGACCATCCTGGTGCTGGCGCCGCTCGGCATCCTGGCCACCTGGTGGGCGGGGCGCCGGAAGGAAGCGGGGCGCGCGGCATGACCGGCACGCTCCTCGCCCTGGCCCTGATCTTCACCCAGCTCTCGCTGCTGGCCTTCGGCGGCGGCAACACCATCCTGCCCGAGATGCAGCGGCAGGTGGTGGAGGTGCACGGCTGGATGTCGGCGCGCGACTTCACCGCCCTCTTCGCCCTGGCCCAGGCGGCGCCGGGGCCGAACATGATGGTGGTGACGCTGGTCGGCTGGCAGGTGGCGGGCTGGCCCGGCCTGCTGGTCGCCACCCTGGCCAAGTTCGGCCCTTCCTCCCTGGTCACCGCCCTGGTGCTGGGGGTGTGGGACCGCTTCCGCGACCGCCCCTGGCGCAAGGTCGCGCAGGCCGGTCTGGCGCCGATGACGGCGGGGCTCGTGGCGGCCAGCGCCGTGCTGATCACCGAGGCCTCGGTGCGGGACTGGGCGCTGGGCGCCGTGACCGGCGCGGTGGCCCTGGCGGCGCTGACCACGCGGCTGCATCCGCTCTGGCTGCTGGCGGGCGGCGCGCTGTTCGGGCTGAGCGGCATCGGCCAGGGGTAAGGCCAGGGGTAGGGCCGGGGGTGGAACGGGAGGTGGCCTCAGCCGCCGAAGCGGGGCGTCCTGTAGACGATCGGCACCTGCAGGGAGAGGTGGTCCCCGCCCTCCAGCGCGAAGCCCGGCGGCGGCGGCAGCGGGCTGGTGTTCAGGACGGTGGTGAGGGCGGCGGCATCGAGCAGCGGGCTGCCGGACCCCTCCACCACCCTCGGCGTATAGAGGCGCCCGTCACGGTGGACGCTGAATTTCACCAGCACCCGCCCCTCCGGCACCAGCATCGGGTTCCGGTCCGGGTCCCGTGGGTAGTAGCGCTTCTCGTTCAGCTTGCGCACCACCGCACCATGCCAGGTGGCGAGTTCGGCGCGCTGTGCCGGGGTCAACGGCCCTGATGCCGCGCAGCCGGCCAGGATCAACAGGGAGAAGGCGATCAATCCTCGGCGCATCATCAGCTCCCGGTTGAGAAGGCGATGATAGCCAGGCCCAGGCCTGCCGCAAAGCCATGCCCGGTGGCCCCGGACCGTTCCCGGGGCCGGTCCCTCGGAGCCTCAGAGCATCAGCCCCAGCGCGCGAACGCCGAACCAGGCGAGCGCGCCCAGCACGCAGAGGGCGAAGAGGCAGCCCGCCAGGGTCAGCCCCAGCCCCAGCCCGACCACCCGGTTGTCCTGCTCCACCACGCCCAGCGCCATGACGATGGTGCCGAAGGCGGGCGGCCCGTTGGTGCCGGGGCCGGGCAGGATCAGCATCAGGGCGGCGAGCGCGGTGGACCAGCCGACCAGCCGGTCTCCCGCCGGGCCGGTGAACCAGCCCGGCCGCGGCCGCACCACCTTCTCGATCAGCCGCAGCCCCTTGCCCGAGGCCGAGGCGAGGCGCAGCAGGTCGGTCCGCTTCACCGTGCGGTCGGCCAGGAAGCGGGGCAGCACCGGCACATGCCGCCCGAGCCCCATCTGCACGCCCAGGATCAGCATCGGCAGGCCGAAGACGCTGGCCATGCCGGGCAGCAGGCTGGGCAGGCAGAGCAGCAGGATCAGCAGGCCGAAGGCGCGGTCGCCGAAGGCCTCGGCCATCTCGCCCAGGCTGATGCGCTCGCCCGGGAAGGTCGCCGCCACCTCGGCGATGATGCGCGTGATCGGGGCGTGGACATCCCCCGGCAGGGGGGGCGTGTGGTCCGGGGCGGGATTCAGCCTGGCCTCGCCCGGTGCGACGTGTGGCGCGGAAGCACCGGCAGTTCCATCCATCATTCAGCCTCGCTGTCACGCACGTGCCGCCCGCCGCCCATTCCCCACGCGCCGCCCCCGCGCGCCGTCCGGGGCGGCACGGGGCAAGGGAGCAGCTTTCCGGCACCGAGGCAAAGGAAAGCCACGGGGCGCGGAAGGACCGGGCCCGGAAGCGGCACGGCACGGCCTTCGAGATGAGGACGCGGCGGGCGGGATCAATGGGCGGCGCCGGACCGGCCGCCGCTCAGCTGGCCGGAGGCCGCTTCACGCCGGGCAGGGGCTCCGCCTCCGGCAGGCGCTCGGCGGGCACGACGCTCAGCGTGCCCTCCGTCTCCAGCACCACGGCGGCGGCCTGCTCCGCCCGCGCCAGGCCCTGCCCGCGCAGGGCGGCCAGGACATCCTTCCGTGTCACCCGCTGGGCCCGCAGCGCCCTGTCGAGGAAGCGGCCCTGGTGCAGCAACAGGACCGGCTCGGACTTGACCAGCGCATCGAATCGCGGCGAGCGCACCGAGAGCCAGGCCACCCCGAACTGCAGCCCCGCCAGGAGGATGATGGCCAGGATGCCCTCCAGCAGCGCCACCGACTTGGTCAGCAGGACCGTGGCCAGGATGGAGCCCAGCGCCACGGTGACGACCAGGTCGAAGGCGTTGAGCTTCGCCAGGGTGCGCTTGCCGGAGGTGCGCAGCAACAGCACCAGGGCCGCGTAGGCCAGGGTGCCGACGACCAGCACGCGGGCCAGTCCGGTCCAGGAATCGAAGAACACCGGTCAACTCCCGCGGGTTGTGGGCAGGACGGGGATGGCGTCCTCCCCGGCGGGGAAAGCGCGACGCCTCGCCGTTGCGGGCAGAACGGGCCTCGCCGCGGATGGTTCAGGTCCGGACCCGATTTTGCCCGCCTTGCGCCCTGGCCGGTCTCCGGGCCTGATGGCGTCCCCGATGGGGCGCCCCCGATGAAGAGGGAGGAGCTCATGCAGCCCGTGGACCTGGCCCTTGGCCTCGCCGTCGATGTCTCGGCCAGCGTCGATTTCGACGAGTTCGGCCTGATGATCGGCGGCCTGGCGGGCGCCTTTCGCGAGCCCGACATCGCCGCCGCCTGCGCCGCCGGGCCGCGCGGCGCGGTGGCGGTGGCGGTGCTGTTCTGGTCGGCCGCGCAGGACGTGGCCGTGTCCTGGCGGCGGATCGACGGCGGCGAGGCCGCGGCGGCGCTGGCGGCGGCGATCGAGAACGCGCCGCGCCTGCCGCAGCCCGGCGCCACCGGCCTCGGCCCGGGCATGGCGGCGGGGCTGGCGCTGCTCGGGCGCTGCCCGGCCGAGGCGGCGCGGCTGGTGCTCGATGTCTCGGGCGACGGGCGGCACAATCTGGGCCGCGCGCCCGGCCCGGTGCGCGATCTCGGCGTGGCGGCGGGCGTCACCTTCAACGCGCTGGCGGTGCTGAACGAGGAGCCCGACCTGCTGGCGCATTACGAGGCCGAGGTGATCGGCGGCCCCGGCGCCTTCGCCATGAGCTGCGCCGACTATGCCGACTTCGCCGAGGCGATCCGCCGCAAGCTGCGGCGCGAGATCGGCGGCGGGCTGATCGCCTGAGGCCGGGAGGCATCAATCCCGTTGATGGCGCCGTCAGAATTTTTGCGGCCCGCGCAGGGCTGTGGCGCCCCCGGCGGGGGTTTCCTTTCCCCGGGCGGCGGTGCAGCCTGCGGTCGGCTGTTTGTGCAGAGGCGCGGACCGGGAGAAGGGAAGCCCGGGCGGCTTCCGGGCGGCCTTTACCGAAGAGTGCGTCAGGAACCGTCCACATGCTGCTGTTGATCCCCGGCCCCGTGCAGACCCGCCCCGAAGTGCGGGCCGCCATGGCGGTCGACATCGCCCCCTGGGACCGTGACTTCGCGCCCGAATACGCCGCCATCCGCGACAAGGTCCGGGACCTGGCGGGCGGCGAGGCCGGGCGCCACGCCTGCCTGCCGCTGCAGGGCGCCGGCCATTTCATCACCGAGGCGGCGCTGCGCACCTTCGTCCCGCCCGGAACCGGCCGGATCCTGATCCCGATGAACGGCGCCTATGCCGAGCGCATGGCGCGGCTGGCGCGCGAGGCCGGGCGTCAGGTGGTGACGCTGCCGGCGCCCGACACCCAGGGCGTGCCGCCGGCGGCGGTGGCCGCGGCCCTGGCGGCCGATCCCGCCATCACCCATGTCGGCGTGGTCTATTCCGAGACCGGCAGCGGCATCGTCAACGACGTGCCGGCGATCGGCGCCGTGGTGCGCGCGGCCGGGCGGCGGATGCTGGTGGACGCCGTCTCGGCCTTCGGCGCGCTGCCCTTCGACCTGAAGGCGCAGCCCGAGGTGGATGCGGTGGTCTTCACCTCGAACAAGTGCATCGAGGGGCTGCCGGGCATCGGCTTCGCCATCTGCCCGATCGACCGGGTGGAGGCGGCGGCCGGCCAGGCCGGCTCCTGGTCCTTCGACCTCGCCGACATCTATGCCCACGCGCTGCGCAGCGGCTGGGGCAGCTTCCGCTTCACGCCGCCGGTGCAGGCGCTGCACGCCTTCGGTGTCGCGCTCGACATCTTCCTGGCCGAGGGCGGCCAGCCGGCGCGCCTCGCCCGCTACCGCGAGAACTGCCGCATCCTCCACGAGGGCGCGCGCGCCCTGGGGCTGCGGCCCTATCTCGACTGGAAGGACCAGGGCCCGATCATCGCCCTGTTCCACCAGCCGGAGGCACCGGGCTTCACGCTGCAGGGCTTCGTCGACGCGCTGAAGCGGCGCGGCGTGCTGATCAGCAACTTCTTCAACACCGGCGCGCCCACCATGCGCATCGGCTGCATCGGCCATGTCGGGCCGGACGAGATGCGCTTCGCCCTCGGCGCCATGCGCGGCGCCCTGGAGGAGATGGGCGCGCTGCGCCGCGACGCCGCCTGAGGCGGCGCCGCTCCGGCCTCAGACCGCCGGCATCCCGGTCTCGTCCTGCCGCCGCTTGTCCAGCTCCTCGCTGTACCGGCGGAGCAGGAAGGCGACCGTGAGCAGGCCGACGACGCGCGAGGTGTCGCGCTGGTCGACGACGGCGAGCGCCTCGGCATCGGCCGCGTCGAACACCGCCATCGCCTCCTTGGCGTTCCAGGCGGGCAGCAGCACCTGGTCGCGGAAGTGCAGCAGCCGCGCCACCGGCTCCTCCGGCGCCAGCTCGCTGCCATGCGCCTCGGCCACCAGGATCAGCCCGGCGTAGCGCCCGGCGGCGTCGAGGGCCACGACATGCGTCGTGGCGCCGAGCGGGAAGTCGCGGCGGAAGGCGGAGAGGCGGGTGTCGTCGCGCACGGTGCGGACATCGCGCCGCATCAGCCGGCCCACCGAGAGATCGCGCAGCCAGCCGATGTCGTGCGCGCTGCGGATCGCCTCGCCACGCAGGTGGAAGCGCCAGGTGGCGAAGGAATAGCCGAAGAGACGCCGCACCGTGACGGCGGAGACGATG
The DNA here is from genome assembly GCF_049340465.1 of Pseudoroseomonas sp. WGS1072. Taxonomy (NCBI): domain Bacteria; kingdom Pseudomonadati; phylum Pseudomonadota; class Alphaproteobacteria; order Acetobacterales; family Acetobacteraceae; genus Pseudoroseomonas; species Pseudoroseomonas sp. WGS1072. The sequence continues at coordinate 1,632,058 of NZ_JBMPSU010000001.1, forward strand.
ACCGCCATCAGCACCACCCCGGTGATGTTGAAATCGCGCGTGGTCTCCAGCGCCATGAAGCTCATGGCCAGCGGGGCGCCGATCACCGCGGCGCCGAAGGCGCTCATGCCGACCAGGGCGGCGAGCAGCGGGTCCGTGACGATGCCCGCCATCGCCATCGGCACCGCCGCCAGCTTGCCGAGCAGCGCGCCGAGCAGCAGCGAGGCGAAGAACAGGCCGCCGCGGAAGCCGGCGCCGATCGAGATGGCCGAGGCCGTGGCCTTCAGCAGCAGCAGCCCCAGCAGCGGCAGGGCGTCGCCCTCCACCACCAGCGTCAGGTGCAGCGCGCCATGGCCGGCGGAGAGCACGGCCGGGGTGATCAGCGCCAGGGCGCCGACCAGCAGGCCGCCCACCGCCGGGCGCAGCGGCGCCCAGGGCATCAGGCGGCGCATCCCGGCCTCGGCATAGGTCACGCCGCGCATCAGCGCGATGCCGGCCAGGCCGCAGAGCAGGCCGATCGCCAGGGAGAGCAGGCCGTTGTTCCAGTCGAGCGGCGACAGGCCGGCGGCGTTCAGCACCGGCGTGCCGCCGCCGAGCAGCTCCGCCACCAGCGCCCCGGCCACGGCGGCGCCCAGCACCGGCGCCAGATGGGCGATGGCATAGCTGCCGATCACCAGCTCGAAGGCGTAGAAGGCGCCGGTCAGCGGCGCGCTGAAGGCGGCGGCGATGGCGCCCGCGGCGCCGCAGCCGACCATCAGCCGCAGGTCGCCGCGCCGCAGGCGGAACTCCCGCCCGAGATGCGAGGCGAGGCCGCCGCCCATCTGCGTATAGGCCGCCTCCAGCCCGACCGAGGCGCCGAAGCCGTTGGAGAGCAGGGTCTGCCCGGCCACCACGGCGGCGTCGTTCATCGACATGCGGCCGCCATGCAGCGCATTGGCCTCGATCGGGTCGATCGGCGCGCGCGGCCGCCAGCGCGCCAGGGCGAGGCCGAGCAGGCCGAGCAGCAGTCCGCCCCCGGCGGGGACCAGCAGCAGGGCCAGCGGCGCGGCCTCGCGCAGCGCGCTGAGGCCGTGCCGCCCCTCGGGGCCGAAGAAGGCGGTGTGCAGCAGCCGCGCGGCATGGCCGAGCCCGGCGGCCAGCAGGCCGCTGACCAGCCCGGCCAGCACGCCGAGCAGGATGATGCCGATCTCGCTCTGCCGCACCCGCTCGCGGAAGGAGCGCGGGCCCCGGCGCTCCAGCAGCCTGCGGGGCAGCAGCCTCACGCCGCCTCCGTCCAGCCGCAGGCGGCGAAGGCGGGACGCAGCGCGGCGGGGACCGGGGCGGTGACCTCCAGCGGCGGGTCGAGCGGCAGGGCGATGGCGCGGGCCAGCAGGTGCAGCCCCGCCGGATGCGGCCTGCCGTAGACGGGATCGCCCAGGATCGGCCAGCCCTGGCTGGCGCAATGGACGCGGAGCTGGTGGGTGCGCCCGGTCTCCGGCCGCAGTTCCAGCCAGGCGAGATCCCCGCCGGCGCCCGTCCCGCGGCCTCTCACGCGCCAGCGGGTCAGGGCCGGCTGGCCCTCGGGGTGCGCCTCCATCCGCCAGCCGGCGGCGGCGGAGCTGACCTTGCGCAGCGGCGCGTCGATGCGCCCGGACCGGGCCGCCGGGCCGCCGGCGACGATGGCCCAGTAGGTCTTGCGCGCCCGCCCCTGGGCGAAGATCGCCCCTAAGCCGGCCAGGGCCGGCCGGGTGCGGCCCAGCACCAGGCAGCCGGCGGTGTCGGTGTCCAGGCGGTGGGCGGGCTGCGGCGGGCGCTTCCGGCCCGGCGCGAGAAACGGCAGCAGGTCCTCCAGGCTCGGGCCGCCGCGTGGCCCGGCATGCACCGGCAGTCCGGCCGGCTTGTCGATGACCAGCACATCGTCGCGGCACAGCAGGATGGGGGGGAGGGCCAGGGGAGGGACCAGGGGAGGGGCCAAGGGAGGGGACGCGGCGGCGGGGCGGGCCCCGCCGGGGGCGGCCTCGCGGGACACCCGGCGGGGGGCAGGATGGAAGGCCGGGCGGCCGCCCCTGGCCATGCCGCGTCAGGCGGCCCGGGGCAGCAGCCGGCTGGTGCGCTCGGCCCAGTCGAAGTAGAGCTGCCGCGCCTTCTGGCCGAGCGGCCCGGCCGGCAGGGCGCGCCCCTCGAAATTGGTGCAGTACTGCACCTTGCCGAAATTGCCGGTCGAGAAGATCTCGTCCGCCTCGTGCAGCATCTGCGGCGTCACCACCGCCTCGCGCGCCTCGATCCCGGCCTCGCGCAGCAGGGTCAGGACGCGGTGGCGGGTGACGCCGGCCAGGAAGGTGCCGTTGGCCTTCGGCGTCAGGACCACCCCGTCCTTCGCCAGCATCAGGTTGGAGGTGGCGAACTCGGCGACATTGCCCTCGAAGTCGCGCATCACCGCCATGTCGAAGCCCTTGTCGCGCGCGGCGGCGGCGGCGCGGGAGGAGTTCGGGTAGAGGCAGGAGGCCTTGGCGTTGGTCGGCGCCATGTCGGGCGCCGGGCGGCGCAGCGGCACCAGGCAGGCGGTGAAGCCCTTGGCGGGATCGGGCAGCGGCGCCTCGTAGATCGAGAGGATGAACTCGGTGCTTTCCGGGTCGGGGAAGGCGGCGCCGATGCCGCGGCGGACGAAGAACATCGGCCGGATGTAGAGCTCGGCATCGGCCGGCAGGCGCGCCACGCCCTCGCGGCACAGCGCCTCGATCGCGTCGGCGGGGAGCGTCGGCTTCATCATCATCGCCTCGGCGCTGCGCACGGCGCGCTGGCAGTGCAGGTCGAGGTCGGGCACCAGGCCGCGGATGGCGCGGGCGCCGTCGAAGATCACCGAGCCGAGCCAGAAGGCGTGGTCCATCGGGCCAAGCACCTTCGGCTCCTCGGTCAGCCACTTGCCGTCGTGCCAGAAGATGCCTGCCATGGGGATGATCCTTCGTCGGTCGCGGGAGGGAACGCGGCGCCAGACTGGCACGGGCGCCGCCGGCTTTGAAGGGCGGGCGCCTCAGCCCGCCGCGCCGAAGGTCGCCGGATAGCCGAACAGCCCGACGGCGCCGCCGGTGTGCAGGAAGACCACGTTCTCGTCCCGGCCGAAATGGCCCTTGCCGATCAGGTCGATCAGCCCGGCCATGCCCTTTCCGGAATAGACCGGGTCGAGCAGGATGCCCTCCTGCTCGGCCAGCAGCCGCACCGCCTCGACCATGCCCTCCGTCGGCACGCCGTAGCCCTGGCCGACATAGTCGCAGTTGGCCACCACATGCTCCGCGCGCAGCGTCTCCTCCGGCAGGCCGAGATGGGCCGCGGTGCGCCGCGCCAGGGCCAGCACATTGGCCTCCTGCCGCTCGCGCGGGGCGCGGACGCCGATGCCCAGCACCGGGATGCCGCTGTTCAGCGCCACCAGCCCCGTGACCAGCCCGGCCTGGGTGCCGGCGCTGCCGGTGGCATGCACCACGTGGTCGATGCGCAGCCCGGCCTCGGCGGCCTGGTTCACCAGCTCCAGCGCGGCGTTGACATAGCCCAGCGCGCCCACCGGGTTGGAGCCGCCGCCGGGGATGACATAGGGCCGGCGCCCGGCCGCGCGCAGCTCGGCGGCCAGGGCCTCCATCTCCGCCTGCATGTCGGCGCCGCCGGCGCGGTGGGAGATCCCGGCGCCATGCAGCCGGTCGAGCAGCACATTGCCCGACCGCGTGTAGGCCGGGTCGGTCGAGCCGGTGCGGTCCTCCAGCAGGATGTGGCAGGCGAGGCCGAGCCTGGCCGCCGCCGCCGCCGTCTGCCGGGCGTGGTTGGACTGCGTCGCGCCCTGGGTGATGACGGTGTCGGCGCCCTGGGCGAGCGCCTCGGCCATCAGGAATTCCAGCTTGCGGGTCTTGTTGCCGCCGGTGGAGAGGCCGGTGCAGTCGTCGCGCTTGATCCAGAGCCTCGGCCCGCCGAGGTGGCGCGTGAGGCGTTCCATGGGCTCGAGCGGCGTCGGCAGGTGGCCGAGGCGGATGCGCGGGAAGCGGCCGAGATTCATGACTTTCCTCCGTGCGGGCGGTGCCCTTGCGGCGATTGTCCGGGCCGGGCGGCGGATTGGCAACCGCCGCGCGGATGCGCGCCGCCGCCGGCGGTGCTATCGGGCGGCGCATGCAGCCGCCCCGCCCGTCCCCGCCCGAGCCGGACCGCCTCTGCGGTCCCGCGGCCGTCGCCGCCGCCTTCGCGCACCGCCCGGACGCGATCCTGCGCCTGTTCCACACCGCCTCGCGCCGCGCCGAGGCGGGCGGCTTCTGCGCCCGGCTGGCGCGCGAGCGCAAGCCCTACCGCGAGGTGCCGCCGGAGGAGCTGGCGCGCATCGCCGGCACCACCCATCACGGCGGCATCGTCGCCATCGCCACGCCGCGCCGCGTGCCGGTGCTGCCCGACCCGCTGCCCGCGACCCTGCCGGAGCCGATGTTCCGCGGCGGGCTGCTGCCGGTGCTGGATGGCATCGGCAATCCGCACAACCTGGGCGCCATCGCCCGCTCGGCCGCCTTCCTCGGCTGCGGCGCGCTGATGCTCTCGGGCGATCCGCGCCAGGCGGGGCTTTCGGACGCTGCCTGGCGCACCAGCGAGGGCGGGCTCGAGGCGCTGGGCCTGGTCCGCGCGCCGGACCTGCCGGCCGCCCTGGCGCGCCTCGCGCCGCACTGCCTGACGGTCGCGGCGGTGGCGCGCGGCGGCGAGCCGCCGGAGGCGGTGCTGCGGCGCCGCGCCGGGCGGCCCGTGGCCCTGGTGCTCGGCAACGAGGAGCAGGGCCTGCCGCAGCCCACCCTCGCCGCCTGCGCCGCGCGGGTGACGCTGCCGGGCTCGGGGGCGGTCGAGAGCCTCAACGTTTCGGTGGCGGCGGCGGTGCTGATCCACAGCCTGGCGCGGGGCGGCTGAGACCGGGCCATAATGAGACCGGGCCATAACGCGCTTGCCGCCGTGCCCGCCACGCGCCAGAACCCGCCGCGGACCGTACCGGAGGCTCCCAAAACCATGACCATCCGCCGCCGCGCCCTGCTGGGCACCGCCGCCACCTTCCCCGCCCTTCCCGCCCTCGTCGCGCCGCGGGATGCGCGGGCGCAGGACATCTTCCCCTCCCGCACCCTGCGGCTCGTCGTGCCCTTCGCGCCGGGCGGCTCGGTGGACATGACGGGCCGGCTGATGGCGCAGATGCTGCAGCCGGTGCTGGGCCAGACCCTGGTGGTGGACAATCGCGGCGGCGCCGGCGGCAATCTCGGCGCCGCCGAGGCCGCCCGCTCGGAGCCGGATGGCCACACCATGCTGCTCGCCTCCGCCTCGATCCTCGCGGCCAACAAGTTCCTCTACACCAAGTCGATGCCGATCGACCCGATGACCGACCTCGCCCCGGTGACCCGCGTCACCACCGGCACCGTGTTCATGACGGTGAAGGCCGACAGCCCCTACCGCACCTTCCAGGACGTCATCGCGGCGGCGAAGAAGGACCCGGGCGGGCTCACCATGGGCTCCTCCGGCACCGGCACGATCAGCCATCTGACCATTTCCAAGGTCTGCCGCGCCACCGGCGCCGATATCACCCACGTGCCCTATCGCGGCGGCGCGCCGGCCCTGCAGGACCTGCTGGCCGGCAATATCGACATGATGTTCGACGTCATCCCCCTGGCCATGGCGCATGTGCGGGAAGGCCGGCTGCGGGTGCTGGCCGCCGCCAGCGCCGAGCGCGTGACCTATGTGCCGGAGCTCAGGGACGTGCCGGGGATGAAGGAGCTGCTGCCCGGCGCCGGCATCGACATGCAGTCCTGGTACGGCATCAACGTGCCCGCCGGCACGCCGGAGAACCGTATCGCGGCGCTGCACAAGGCCATCGTCTCGGTGGTCGATACGGCGGAGTTCCGCGAGAAGATGGAGCCGAACGGCTTCACCACCATCGTCGATGCCTCGCCGTCCGCCTATGGTGCCTACACCCGGTCGCAGGAGGCGGTGTGGAAGGCGCTGGTCGCGGAATCCGGCGCCAGCCTGGACTGAGGGCGCGGGGCCCCTCTTTCCCCGGCGCCCTTTCCCGCTCAGGCTGCCGCCCGGATATCCAGCCGGGAAAGACGCCTCCATGACCGCACGACGATCCCTCCTCTCCCTGCCCCTCCTGGCGGCGGCCGCGCTGCCGGCCGCCGCCAGGGCGCAGGCGGTGGCGGAGGGCCGTCCCCTCCGCCTGATCGTGCCCTTCCCGCCGGGCGGCGCCATCGACATCCTCGGCCGCCTGCTGGCCGAGCGCCTGGGCGCCGCGCTGGGACAGACGGTGGTGGTGGAGAACCGCGCCGGGGCCGGCGGCGTCATCGGCGTCGACGCCCTGGCCAAGGCGCCGCCGGACGGCTCGACCATCGGCGTGCTGGGGCTGACCACCTGGACCGCCATGCCCTCGATGTTCAGCAGCCTGCCCTTCGAGCCGGCGCGGGACCTGCAGCCGCTCAGCCTGGTGACCGCCGGCGCGCTGCTCTGCGTGGTCAATGCCGAGACGGCGCGGCGGCGCGGCTGGACCGACTTCCGCGCGCTGGTCGAATGGGCCCGCGCGCATCCCGAGCAGGTGACGATGGGCTCCTCCGGCACCGGCACCTCCTCGCATCTCTGCATCAGCGCGGTGAACCAGGCGACCGGCGCGCGCATCCTGCACGTGCCCTACCGCGGCGGCGGCCCGGCCATCCAGGACCTGCTCTCCGGCACCATCGACATGATGTTCGACGTCATGCCGGCGCTGATGCCGCATGTCCGCTCCGGCGCCTTCAAGGCCCTGGCCGTCTCCTCGGCGCGGCGCGCCGGCGGGCTGCCGGAGGTGCCCGGCATGGCCGACTTCGCCGATCTGGGCCTGGACCAGGTCGACATCGTGACCTGGAACGCGGTGGCCGGCCCGGCCGGCATGCCGGCGGAGGCCGTGGCCCGGCTCGCCGCCGCGATCCGCGCCATCGTCGCGCAGCCCGGTTTCGCCGAGCGGCTGACGCCCCTCGGCTACGACCCGGTCTCCAGCGAATCCCCCGAGGCGCTGGCGGCCCTGATCGCGCGGGAGACGCCGGTCTGGGCGCGGCTGGTGGAGATCTCGGGCGCGAAGCTGGACTGAGCGGCCGCAACCGGATGGAAATCCCGGAGCGGTTCCATCCGGCCGGGCGCTGCTCTAGCATCGGCGGAAACCGCCGGAGGACTCGCCCGATGCGCCGCGCCCTGTTCGCCGCCGCCCTGATGGCTCCGCTCGCCGAGGGCGCTCCGCCGGCCTCCGCCGCGGCCGCCAGCCCGCCCGCCGCGCTGACCTGCCCGGACGACGCGGCGATGCAGGCCATGGCCTCCTCGCTGCTGGCCCGCGCGCCGGTGCAGGCCTTCGGGCGCGAGCTGAGCCTGGAGGACGGGCTCTGCGCCCAGGGCAAGCTGGTGCCGGCGCTGAGCAGGCAGCTCGGACCCACCGTCGGCTGGAAGGTCGGACTGACCAACGAGGCGGCGCAGAAGCGCTTCGGCGTCAGCCACCCCCTGGCCGGGCCGATCTACGCGGCGACGGTGCGGGCGAAGTCCGGCGCCACCCTGCCGGCGGACTTCGCCGCCGTGCCCGTGGTCGAGGCCGATCTGATCGTGCGGGTCAGGGATGCCGGCATCAACGAGGCCGGCGCGGACCATGTCGAGATCCTGAGGCATCTCGACCAGGTCATCCCCTTCATCGAGATGCCGGACCTGGCCCTGGCCGAGATGGGCCGGATGAACGGGCCGAACCTGCTGGCCATCGGCGTCGGCGCGCGGCTGGGCGTGGTGGGCGAGCCGATCGCGCCGGAGGCGACCGAGGATTTCGCCCGCCGCCTGGGCAGCATGGAGGTGCGCTTCACGGCGCGGAAGGGCGAGGCGGAAAAGGAACTGGCCAAGGCCCCCGGCAGCGCGCTGCTCGGCCATCCGCTGAACGTCATCCCCTGGCTGGTGAAGGATCTCGCGGCGCGCGGCACGGCGCTGAAGCCGGGCGACCTGATCTCGCTGGGCGGCTTCTCCCCCGCCCTGCCGGCCGAGGCCGGCACCACCTACGCGACCACCTACACCGGCCTGCTGGCCGAGCCGGTCGCGGTCAGCGTGACGCTGGAATAGCCGGGCCCCCGCTCCGACGCCTGATCCTGGCCCTTGACCCTGGCCGCGACCCGGCGCATCGCACAACGGTATCCATTGCAGCCTGAGGTGATGCCCCGATGCTTGCCCTGCGCGTCATCCCCTGCCTCGACGTCAAGGAAGGCCGCGTCGTCAAGGGCGTGAACTTCGTCGCCCTGCGCGATGCCGGCGATCCGGTGGAGCAGGCGCGCGCCTATGACGCGGAGGGCGCGGACGAGATCACCTTCCTCGACATCGGCGCCACGCACGAGAATCGCGATACGATGTACGATGTCGTCTCGCGCACCGCCGCGGAGGTCTTCATCCCGCTCACCGTCGGCGGCGGCGTGCGCTCGGTCGAGGATGTGCGCCGCCTGCTTCTGGCCGGCGCCGACAAGGCCAGCATCAACAGCGCCGCGGTGAGCGACCCCGATCTGGTGCGCCGCGCCGCGCAGGCCTTCGGCAGCCAGGCCATCGTCGTCGCCATCGACGCCCGCGCCGTCGGTCCCGGCCGGTGGGAGATCTTCACCCATGGCGGCCGCAAGGCCACCGGCATCGACGCCATCGCCTGGGCCGAGCGGATGGCGAGCCTCGGCGCCGGCGAGCTGCTCGTCACCTCGATGGACCGGGACGGCACCAAGTCCGGCTTCGATCTCGACCTGCTGCGCGCGCTGCGCGCCCGCGTGCGCCTGCCGCTGGTCGCCTCGGGCGGTGTCGGCCAGGCGCGCCACTTCGTCGAGGGCGCGCGCGCCGGGGCGACCGGGCTGCTGGCCGCGAGCGTGTTCCATTACGGCGAGATGCGGATCGGCGAGGCCAAGGCGGCGCTCGCCGCCGCCGGCCTGCCGGTTCGTCCCTGCCCCGATCTGAAGGTTGCCTGAGCGTATGGCCAAGGAAGTGAAGAAGAAAACGGCGAAGGCCAAGTCGAAGCCCGTGGCCGCTAAGAAGCCGACCGCGAAGGCCTCGCCGCGCAAGGCGCTGCCGCTGCCGGACAGCATCCCGGCCGGCGCCAAGCCGCGCAAGGCGGCGCTGAAGGCGGAGGCCCGGCACCTGGAGCCCCTGCATGTCGCGGCCAAGGGCGATGTGGCGGTGCTGCGGCGGTTGTGGGACACGGTGGAGGCGCGCCGGCAATCGGGCGACGCCGCCCAGTCGCACTCGGCCCGCCTGCTCGCCCGCGGCACGCCCAAGGTGGCGCAGAAGCTCGGCGAGGAGGCGGTGGAATGCGTCATCGAGGCGATCCAGGGCAACCGCGCCGCGACCGTCCTGGAAAGCGCCGACCTGCTCTATCACCTGATCGTCGTCTGGGTGGATGCGGGCATCGCGCCGGAGGAGGTCTGGGCCGAGCTGGAGCGCCGCGAGGGCATCTCCGGCATCGTCGAGAAGGCGTCCCGGCCGAAGGGCATCGTCCGCGCCGCGGAGACCACCAAGCTGCCCTGAGAGCGGGGCCGCGCAGCAGCAGGAGAGGAAGCACCATGCCCGTGTCCGGCATGCCGCCCTACGACAACGGCAATATCTTCGCCCGCATCCTGCGGGGCGAGATCCCGGCCAAGAAGGTGCATGAGGACGAGCATGCCCTGGCCTTCCACGACATCGCGCCGCAGGCGCCGGTGCATGTGCTGGTGATCCCGAAGGGGGCCTATGTCTCGGTGGCGGATTTCTCCGCCGCCGCCAGCCCGGAGGAGGTGGCCGGCTTCTGGCGAGCCGTCGGGCTGACCGCCCGGCTGCTCGGGCTGGAGGACCAGGGCTACCGGGTGCTGACCAACATGGGCGGCGATGCCGGGCAGGAAGTGCCGCATTTCCACGTTCACATCTTCGGTGGGCGGCGCCTCGGCCCGATGCTGGCCCGGCCCGACGCGCAGTGAGCGCTTGACCCGGCGGGAGCCGCTCGCCATGCCTTCATCCCATGGAGGACCTCTCATCCGCCGCTGAGGCACGCACCGCCCTGGAGGCCGCCGGCGCCCTGCCGGATGCCGAGCTCGATCTCGCGGGGGTGGCGCTGCAATTCGCCCGGATCGACGCCCCGGCGGCCGACTGGCGCGCCGCGGAGCGCCATCTCTCGGAGCTCGCCCGCGCCGCGGTGGCCGCCGCCGCGGCCGATCCGGCGGCCGATGGCGGCGAGGTGGCGCGCCGCGTCGCCCTGCTCGCGGCGCTGCTGCATGAGCGCTTCGGTTATGCGGGCGACGGCGAGACCTACGATTCCCCCGCCAATGCCAATCTGATCGAGGTGATCCGCCGCCGCCGGGGCTTGCCGGTGGCGCTCGGCCTGCTCTGGCTGCATGCCGCAGGCGCGGCGGGCTGGCCGGCGCATGGGCTGGACTTCCCCGGCCATTTCCTGATCGGCCTCGAGGGCGCCCGCGGCATGGCGGTGGTCGATCCCTTCCATGGCGGGCGGCTGCTGGAGGCGCCGGAGTTGCGCGCTCTGCTGAAGCGGATGGAGGGCGAGGCCGCCGAGCTGCGCCCCGCCGTGCTGGAGCCGGTGTCACGCCGCGCCGTGTTGCTGCGGCTGCAGAACAACATCAAGCTGCGCCGGCTGCAGGCCGGCGACCTGCCGGCCGCCCTGACCTGCACCGAGGACATGCTGCGCATGGCGCCGGAGGCCGCCATCCTGTGGCGCGAGGCGGCGGTGATGAACCAGCGGCTGGACCGCATCGGCGCCGCCCTGGCCTGCATCGACCGCTTCCTTGCCCTGGTGCCACGCGGCGAGGCCGCCCAGCGCGCCCGCGCCCTGGCGGTGGAGCTGCGTCAGCGGCTGAACTGAGCTGAACTGAGGCTGGGCCGGGAGCGGCCGGCTCAGTTCACGTCCTCGCCCGCCTGGAGGCCCCAGATCGCGCTGCGCTGGATGTAGCCGCGGTGCCCTTCCACCTGCACCTCGCACCAGCTGCTGCTCGCCTTGCAGCTGCGGATGCGCCCGACCACGCCCGGCATCAGCCGCGCCACGACCGCGCTCGCCTCGCCCTCGGCGCTGTGGAGGCTGCGCTCCTCGCCGCGCACCAGGAAGGTGCGGCGGCCGGCCAGGGTGGACTGGTGCACCCAGCCCTCGGTGCCGTCCATGTCGCGGATGCGGCGCCACTGGTTGTATTCGCGCAGGATCTCCACCGGCAGGTCGCGGCGCTGGTAGGTCCACTCGATCGGGAAGCGCGTGTCGGGGCCGATGCGCAGGTTCACCTCGTCGCTGCGCAGCGAGACGAAGCGCGGGATCGGCAGGCCGGTGGCGCTGCCCACGCTGGGCTGCTGCAGCTCCTGCGGGCTGGGAGCGGGGGAGGCGGGCGGCGGCGGCGCGCTTCCCGCCGCGCCCGTGGCGGCGGCGCCGGCCGCGACACCCGCCGCCGCGCCGGCGGCCCGGGCGGCGGGCGGACGTTTCACCGGGGTCGGCGGCGCGGCCTGGGTCGGCGGGGCGCGTCGCGGGGTCGGGGTGGCCTGCGGACGGTTCGGCTGGGCCGGGCGGGCCTCCGGGACGGGGCGGGCCGGCGCCGGCCGCGTGGCCGGCGGCGTGGCGGGCCGTGTGGCGGACCCTTGGGGCGCCGCGCCGGCCGGCGGCCGCAGGACCTGATCCGGTGCCGGCCGGAGCGGCGCGGGCTGCGCCGGGCGCGGCGGCTGCAGCGTGCCCTGCCCGCCGGAACCGCCGCCCGTACCCTGGGCGCCGCCGAGGCTGGACTGGGCGGCAAGGGGTGTCGAGACGAGAAGAAGAAGCAGGGCGGAGGCAGCGGGGCGAAGCCGGATCATGCGTCGATCTGGCCCGTATTCCCTGCCCCTGGTCAAGCACCCGCTTTGCATCGCAGCATCGCCTCCTGCGGTCGTCCTCATGCGCGTTGTCATGGCGGTGGCCTCCGCCGCCGGGGCGGGGAGCGGCGCCGGAAGCGGGCCTCAGAGGGCGAGCATCTGCCCCTCCGCCACGGCGGACAGGAAACTGACCACCCCGGCCACCTCGACATCGGGCGCCAGGGCCTCCGGCGCGATGCCCTCGGCCCGGAGCCCGGCCTCGCAGGCCATGCGGCGGATGCCGAGATCGCCGGCCGCGGCCAGCAGCGAATCCAGGCCGGCGACGCCGCGCCGGTCCAGCAGCGCCTCGCGCGGGTCGGCCCTGAGCGGCGTGTCGCGCAGCAGCAGGGCGCAGCCCGCATTGGTGGCGAAGAGCAGCACCGGGCGGCCGATGGCGGCGGCACCGGTCGCCAGCACCAGCGCGTAGTGCGCCGCCTCATGCCCGCCGGAGCGCAGCAGGATACCAAGGGGCCTTCCGCTCATGGCAGCGCGCAGGCGGGGGCGGGCGCGGCGGCGGCATGGGCCGCGAGGTCATGGATGCGCGGCGCGTCGCCGCAGAGCGCGCAGGCAGGGTCGCGTTTCAGCCGCACGGTGCGGAAGCGGCTGTCCAGCGCGTCCCAGAGCAGCAGGCGCCCGGCCATGCTCTCGCCGATGCCCAGGATCTCCTTCAGCACCTCGGTCGCCTGCAGGGTGCCCATCACGCCGGTGATGGCGCCGAGCACCCCCGCCTCCGAGCAGCTCGGCACCAGGCCGGGCGGCGGCGGCTCCGGATGCAGGCAGCGATGGCAGGGGAAATGGGGGCCGAGATGCGACTTGAAGACCGCGAGCTGCCCCTCGAAGCGCAGCACGGCGGCCGAGACCAGGGGGCGGCCGAGCAGGTGGCAGGCATCGCCGAGCAGGAAGCGCGTCGGGAAATTGTCGGTGCCGTCGCAGACCAGGTCGTAGCGCGGGATCAGCGCGGCGGCGCTGCCGGCGTCGAGCCGGTGCGGATGGACCTCCACCCGCACCTCCGGGTTGAGGCGCCGGATGGTCTCGGCCGCGCTCTCCGCCTTGTTGCGGCCGAGGCGCGCCGTGTCGTGCGCCACCTGCCGCTGCAGGTTGGACAGCTCGAGCCGGTCGTCGTCGACCAGGCCGATGGTGCCGATGCCGGCGCCGGCGAGGTAGAGCGCCAGCGGCGAACCCAGCCCGCCGGCGCCGACCAGCAGCACCTTCGCCGCGCGCAGCTTCGCCTGGCCCACCGCCCCCACCTCCTGCAGCAGGATGTGGCGCGAGTAGCGGTGCAACTCGTCATCGGTGAAGTCGAGGTCCATGGGCCGACATATGGGCGCGGCGAGGGGGGCGGCGCAATGCCCCGGCGCGGCGGGCGGCGGCCCAACGACGGTCCAATGGCGGCTTGGCGGCAGGCAGGAAAATGGGCCGTGGCGGGGGACTGCCACGGCCCATGGCTGGGACCGGTTTCTCCTGGGGGGAAGGAGGCGGCCGCGGCCCCGGGGGAGGAGGCGGCGGCCGGCCAGTCCCGGCGTCTCGTCAGCCGACGGGGAAGGCGTCGTGCCCGTCGAAGCGCCCGAACTGCAGGTAATGCAGCAGGGGGTCGATGCCGGCCTCGGCGACATCCGCATGGGCCTGCAGGTACTTGGCGGTGGAGAAGGCGGCGCTCGGGTCGCGGCCCTCCTGCCAGCCGAACTCCATGTAGTGCAGCAGCGGGTCGATGTCGGCCTTCCTCACGTCGTCATACCGCGCGAGATAGTAGCTGACGTCGAAGAAGGCGTTGGGGTCGCGCCCTTCCTGCCAGCCGGAGGCGGCATAATGCTGGCCGGCGTCCATGCCGGTCCGCGCCACATCCGCATTGGCGGCGTAGTAGAACCCGGCATCGACCAGCGGATTCGCCGTGCTTGTCGCATGCGGTGTGGCGGCGGCGATGGCGCGGTCCTCGCCCTGTCCGTAGAGCAGGTAATGGAGCAGGGGGTTCATGCCGACCTCGGCCACATCCCCGTTGAGCGCCAGATACGCCTTGCTGTCGAAGTCGAGGCTGGCGGCGCGGCCCTCACCGCCGCCGTTCTGCAGGTAATGCAGGAGCGGATTGATGCCGGCCGCCGCCACATCGGTGTTCTGGTTCAGGTAGTAGGTCGTGTGGAAGAAGGCGTTCGGGTCGCGCTGTTCCTGCAGGCCGAACTGCATGAAGTGGGTGAAGGCGTCCACCCCGGCCCGCGCCACGTCCTGGTAGGTGCTGAGGTAGAAGGCGCTGTCGAACAGCGGCATGGCGGCGGCGAAGTCCGCCAGGTCGCGCGGCGCGGTCACGGTGAAGTCCAGCGCCACCGCCTCCGAGACATTGCCGGCGCGGTCGGTGGCCAGGGCCGTGACGGTGTGGCTGCGGGCCTCGAGCGCCTGCTGCAGCGTGAAGGACCAGTGGCCCTCCGCATCCGCCGCCACGGTGCCAAGCGCCTCGCCCTCCAGGTGCAGCGTGATGCTGCTGCCGGCCTCGGCGGTGCCGCTCAGCATCGGCGTGGTGTCGCGCGTGGCGCCATTGCCCGGGGAGGGCGCGTCGCTCGACGGGTCGAGCCGCAGCGTCATCTCCGGCGCGACGGTGTCCACCGTCATCACCGCCGCCCCGGAGCGGGCGGAGACCAGGCCGTGCGGGCCAACCGCCTCGGCGGTGAAGCGGTGCTCGCCCTCGGCCAGCGCGCTGGCGGTGTAGCTCCAGTGGCCGTCGGTGACGGCGATCCCCTGCGCCAGCAGCGTGCCGTCCAGGTAGAGCGAGACGGTGCTGCCGGCTGCCGCCGTGCCGGTCAGGGACAGGTCGGCATGGCTGGTGATGCCGTCGGTCGCGCTGACGCCGCTGTCCTGGCCCTCGGCGAAGCCGATCAGCGGCGCGGCGGGCGCCTCCGCCGTGGCGGTCACCGCCTCGGAGGTGGAGAGGGCGACATGGTGCCAGATATCCTCCGCCGGGACGTTCGTGCTCTCGCCCGCGACGTTCCACTTGGACTGCGTGGAGGAGACGGCGTAGCGGTGCGGCCCGTCGCCGGTGACGCCGGTGACCTCGTAGGTCCAGCTGCCATCGGCCTTCACCTCGGCATAGCCGATGATGTTGGCGCCCTGCATCTCCGGATCGGGGATGGAGAGGTCGCGGATGGCGACGAAGACCAGATCCTTCCGCGCGGCGGTATCGACCGCGTCCGGATAGATCTCGCCGGTGCCGCTGAGCAGGACGCGGGTGGCGCCGCCCTCGGTGGCCAGGCGGGCGCCGGTGATGGCGGCGCCGTAGTCGAAGTCGTGGTGGTCGAGATCGGCGAGGCTGAGCGGGATGGTCCGGCCGTCGGCGTCCTGCAGGCCGGAGCGCAGCACCAGGGTCTGGCCGTCGCCCAGGTCGATGCGGATCTTGCCGTCGATCACCTCGGCGCGCGCCAGCACGTCGGAAAGCTGGCGGAAGCTGTCGCCGAAGCCCACCAGGCGGATCACGTCGCCGCCATTCGCCCCGGTGGCGTTCAGGTTGGCGCCGGGCCGGAAGTCGGTGATGACGTCATTGCCGTCGCCCTTGCGGATGACGAAGGTGTCGCCGACCGGGGCGAGGTGGCCGGCCTGGTAGTCCGAGCCGCCGCCGGTCAGGATGTCGTCGCCCTTGCCGCCGTCGATCACGTTCGACCGGATATTGCCGGTGATCATGTTGTCGAGGTCGTTGCCGGTGGCGCGCAGCCAGCCTTCGCCCTCCAGCACGAGATTCTCGACATTCTCCGGCAGCACATAGTCCTGCAGCCAGGTGCGGACGGTGTCGATGCCCTCGCCGGCCTTCTCGACGACGGTGTCGCCGGTGCCGATCGAATAGGTGTCGTCGCCCAGGCCGCCGGCCAGCACGGTCTCGGCGTCGTGGCCGAGGAAATGATCGTTGAGGGTGGTGCCGGTCCACTCGGCCTTGCTGCCATCGACCGTGATGTAGCTGACCGGCTGGCCGCCCGGATGCGCGCCCTCGACCGGCGCGACGGTCAGCGTGAAGGGCTCCGTGACCTGGTTGCCGAGGGCGTCGAGGGCGACGATGCTGAGCGCGTGCTCGCCCGCCGCGAGGCCGGCCGCGAGCGGCGCGGTCCAACTGCCGTCCGCGCCCGCCGTGGCGGTGGCGATGGTCTGGCCCTCGGCGTCCAGGATGCGGATGCGCGCGCCTTCCTCGGAGACGCCCGAGATGCTGGCCTGGCTGCCGGACTGGCGGCTCGCGAGGCCGGAGAGCGGCGGCGGCGTCAGGTCGGCCTCCGGATCGGCCACGATCTCGAGCGGGAAGCTGCCCTCGGCCTCGTCCATCAGCGCGGCCTGGATGTAGTAGACCCGGCCCTCCTCCGCCCGGAAGGAGACCGCCGGCAGGAAGTCGCCGCTGACCTGGTTGTTGGTGACGTTGCGCAGATCGGCATGGGTGATCTCGCCCGCCGGAATCGCGGCCTCGGCCCATTGCACGATCAGCGTCGTGTTCGCGCCGGTCTTCAGCGTGACCACGCCATCGGCCGCCGGCGCATAGCGGTACCAGACGGTGCGCGCGCCGAACCAGCCGACCTCGCCCGCCTCGGCATCGGCGCCCGTGGTGCTGCCGGTGACGGCGACGCCCGGCGTGAGGGCCTGGGCCTGGGCGATGTCGTCATTGACGGGCGCAACCGGCACCGCCGGCGTCTCGGGCTCGGTGGGCACTTCCGGCCCGGTGGGCGTCTCGGGCTCGGTGGGCGTGACCGGATCAGTGGGCGTCTCGGGCCCGATGGGCGTTTCCGGCTCGGTTGGCGTGACCGGATTGGCTGGCGCCTGCCCGGACTCGTCAGCGGGAGCGTTCCCCGCAGTCTGCTCGGATGACGCGAGGGTCTCGGGCGCGTTTGTGGCGTCGGTCGCGGGCATGGGCCGCTGCCTCATTTATCGGTTGTGAAGACGTCTCCATAAAGTCTGAATAGGACGTTTCAGTCAACGAGTCATGAGTTATTTTAGAGACAATTGCCACGTAAAGAAAGCGTTACTGGAACACGCGCAGGGCGTGCGACGCGATAGGCCGCGCGCCCCGCGCGTATCGAATTCCGGAAAGAGTCTGTCGCGCCGCAGCCGGGCGTCCAGGGCGTTTTCCGTTCGCAGCGGCGCACTGCAAACGCTCTGGCCGCTTGTTTTCGCGAGTATCCTCACCCGATCCGGTGAATCCTACCGGATCGGGATCTGCCCTAGCGCTGGCCCGTGCTGCCGAAGCCGCCGGCGCCCCGTCCGGTCTCGGGCAGGGTTTCGACCTCGCGCCAATGCCCGCGCGTGACGGGGGCCAGCACGCCCTGGGCGATGCGCATGCCGCGTTCCACCGTGAAGGGCGCCGTGCCGGTGTTGAACAGGATGACCTGGACCTCCCCCCGGTAGTCCTCGTCGATCGTCCCCGGGCTGTTCGGCAGCACGATGCCATGCTTCAGCGCCAGACCCGAGCGCGGCCGGACCTGCAGCTCGTGGCCTTCCGGCAAGGCCATGCAAAGGCCGGTCGGCACCAGGGCGCGGCCGCCGGGGGGGATTTCCAGCGGCGCCGTCACCGCCGCCAGCAGGTCGAAGCCGGCGGCGCCGGCGGTGGCATAGGCCGGCAGCGGCAGCCCCTCGGCATGCGGCAGGCGCCGCACCGCGATCTCCCGGCTCATGGCGCCGTCACCGCGCGGGCGATGCGCGCCGCCAGGCGCCGGGCCACCTCGGCCTTGGGCAGGCGGGGCCAGTCCTCCACCCCCTCCGCGCTGACCAGATGCACCGTGTTCTCGGCCCCGCCCATCACATCCCCCGAGACGTCGTTCGCCACGATCCAGTCGCAGCCCTTGCGCTGCCGCTTCGCCATCGCGTTCTCCACCACCGTCTCCGTCTCCGCCGCGAAGCCCACCACCAGCGCCGGCCGCCGCGCGTGGCGCGACAAGGTGGCCAGGATGTCCGGGTTCAGCGCCAGCTCGAGCGGCGGCGGCGGCTCGCCCGGCACCTTCTTCAGCTTCTGCCCCGCCTCCCGCGCGGTGCGCCAATCGGCCACGGCGGCGGCGCAGACCGCGATCTCGGCCGGCAGGGCGGCCTCGCAGGCGGCGAGCATCTCGCGCGCGCTCTGGACGCGCACCACCGCCACCCCCGCCGGGTCGGCGATCGTCACCGGGCCGGAGACCAGCGTCACCCGCGCGCCCAGCGCC
This sequence comes from Pseudoroseomonas sp. WGS1072, assembly GCF_049340465.1. NCBI lineage: Bacteria > Pseudomonadati > Pseudomonadota > Alphaproteobacteria > Acetobacterales > Acetobacteraceae > Pseudoroseomonas > Pseudoroseomonas sp. WGS1072. The sequence continues at coordinate 1,650,021 of NZ_JBMPSU010000001.1, forward strand.
GCCAGGGCGCCGGCGATGGCGTGGCCCTGCTGCCCGCTGCTGCGGTTGGCGATGTAGCGCACGGGGTCGATCGGCTCGTGCGTCGGGCCGCTGGTCACCAGGGCGTGCCGTCCGGTCAGGGGGAGGGCCAGGGGAGGGGCCAGAAGAAGCCCCTCGCCGGCGGCCGTCAGCGCGGCCTCGATCGCCGCCAGGATCTCCGCCGGCTCGGAGAGGCGGCCGGGGCCGCTTTCCGCCTCCGCCATGGCGCCCACGGCGGGGCCGACCACCCGGACGCCGCGCGCCGCCAGCGCCGCCATGTTGGCCACCGTCGCCGGATGCCCCCACATCGCCCAGTTCATCGCCGGCGCCACCAGCACCGGGCGGTCGGTGGCGAGCAGCAGGGTGGTGGCGAGGTCGTCGGCCAGGCCATGCGCCATCTTCGCCAGCAGGTCGGCCGAGGCCGGCACCACCGCCACCAGGTCCGGCAGGCGGGCGAGGCGGATATGGCCGATCTCGGCCTCCGCCTGCAGCGACCAGAGATCCTGGTGCACCGCCTCGCCGGCGATGGCCTGCAGGGCGTGCGGCGTGACGAAGCGGGCGCCGCCCGCGGTCAGCACGGGTGTCACCCGCGCCCCCGCCTTGCGCAGCAGCCGGATCAGCTCCAGCGCCTTGTAGGCCGAGACGCTGCCGGAGACGACGAGGAGGATACGCTTGTCGGCGAGCATGGGTGACAGGCTAGACCGGCCGGGGCCCAGCCGGAAGCAGGGTCGGAAGCGGGGGTCGGAAGCGGGGTGTGCGCTGTCACCGAAGCGTCATCATCCGCATCGATACCCGCCATCAGGCCAGACAATTGGCCAAACCGGTCCGCGGCCGCCATCTCTCTCTCCGGAAAGACGGCCATTCCAGCCGCCAGTCGACAACAAGGACAAGAACAATGCTTCGCAAGATCCTGCTCTCCAGCATGCTCATCGCCGGGATGGCCGGTACTGCCATGGCGGCGCCGCTGACCGTGACGTCCGAGGGCGAGAACTTCCACGTCGAGTATTCGAACGACGGCGGCAACATCCTGGGCGGCGGCCCGGTGCAGGTGATCGGCCGGGGCCAGACCGCGCGCTACCTGCACGCCCCCGACGCGCCGGCCCAGCGCGGCTGGTACGCCGAGTTCCAGGGCCAGGGCGAGAGCGGCGCCATCGTCTATGTGCCCGCCCCCGGCACCGACATGGCCACCAACCCGCATCCCCAGGGCTAATACGGGCTGGGCTAATACGGGCTGGGCTAATACGGGCTGGGCTAATACGGGCTGGGCTAATACGGGCTGGGCTAATACGGGCTGGGCTAATACGGGCTGGGGCGGGGCGGCGCGCCTCAGCCGCGCCGCACGTTCCAGAACAGGGACGGCCCGCCCTTGAGGACGCCGGTGATGCCGCGGCGGTAGGCCTGCTGCGGGCGCTGAAGTCCCAGGGGGATGAAGGGCGCCTCCTCCCACACCGCCTGTTGCAGCGCCTCGGCGATCCGCTTCTCGGCCGCCGGGTCCGTGGCCTCGAACCACGCGTCGCGCAGCGCCTCGCGCCGCGGGCTGGTGGGCCAGCCGGACCAGGCGCCGGCGCCGTTGCCCCGCAGCGGCTGGTGGCTGCCGGGGACCGAGGTGTCGAGCCCTTCCCAGGTGGTGCAGAAGGCGCTGAAGCCGCCCTGCTCGACGGGGCCGCGATTGGTGCGGCGCTGGATCTGCGTGCCCCAGTCCATCGCCACCAGATCGACGTTGAAGCCGACGCGCCGCATGACGTCCGCGGCGACCTCCGTCATGGCCTGGAGGTTGGGGAGGTCGGTGGCCGAGAGCAGGACCACCCGCTCGTTGCGGTAGCCGGAGGCGCGGAGCAGTTGCCGCGCCTTCTCCACATCCCGTGGGCCGGACAGGATCTCCAGCCCGGCGTCATTGGCCAGCGGCGTGCCGGGGGTGAAGGCGCCGGCGGGGATCTGGTACAGCGCCGGATCGGTGCCCATGGCCGCCTGCATGAAGGCTTCCTGGTCCACCGCCGGGAACAGGGCGCGCCGGACCGCCGGATTGTCGAAGGGCGGGTTGAGGTGGTTGAAGCGCAGCACGCCGAAGGCGCCGAAGGTGTTGATCGTCTCGACCACGATCTGCCGGTTGCCGCGCAGAACCGGCAGCAGGTCGGGCAGCGGCGCCTCCCACCAGTCGGCCTCGTTGTTCTGGAGCGCGGCGGCGGCGGTGGCCGCGTCCGGCATCACGCGCCATTCGACACGGTCGAAATGCACCGGCTTGCCGCCGGCCAGCAGATCCGGCGCCTCCTCGCGCGGCTGGTAGGCGGCGTTGCACGCGAAGGCGGCGAGGCTCCCCGCCACCCACTCGTCGCGCAGGAAGCGGTAGGGGCCGCTGCCGACGATCTCGGTGATCTGGGTGAAGGGGTCCGTCTGCGCGATGCGCTCGGGCATGATGGCGCAGATATTCGCGCCCGCCTTGCCGAGCGCCCAGGTGAGCCCGCTCCAGGGCCGCTTGAGGGCGATGGTGAAGCGCTCGTCCGAGACCGCCACCATCTCGTTCAACAGCAGGTCGAGGCGCTGGCCCAGGACGTCCCGCTTCGACCAGCGGCGGATCGAGGCGATGCAGTCGCGGGCCCGGACCGGCTCGCCGTCATGGAAGCGCAGGCCCGGACGCAGGGTGACGGTGTGGGTCAGCCCGTCCGCCGACACCGCGTGCGCCGCCGCCATCTGCGGCCGGACCTGGAAGTCGGAGCCGATGCCGAAGAGCGTGTCATAGACCATCAACCCGGCATTGCGGGACAGGACCGAGGTGCCCCAGATCGGGTCCATGCTGGCGAGGTTGCCCTGCGGCACGAAGCGCAGGGTGCGCGCCGCGCCGCCCTGCGCCAGGGCCGGCGCGGCCATCCGGCCCGCCGCCAGGGCCGCGGCGGTGCCGGCCGCGGCCGTTCTCAGGAGCGTCCGGCGAGAGGCCATGCCCGGTTCCCTTCTCAGAGTTTCCAGCCGGTGTGGATCGCCACCACCCCGCCCGAGAGGTTCTGCCACTTCACCCGCTCGAAGCCGGCCCGCTCCATCATGCCGGCCAGCGTCGGCTGGTCGGGGAACATGCGGATGCTCTCGGCCAGGTACTGGTAGCTCTCGGAATCCTTGGCGATGCGCGCGCCGATCGCCGGCAGCGCCTTGAAGGACCAGGCATCGTAGAGCGGCCGCAGCGCGTCGATCTCGAGGCGCGAGAATTCCAGCACATGCATCCGCCCGCCGGGGCGCAGCACGCGGAAGCCCTCGCGCAGCACCGCGTCCTTGTCGGTGCAGTTGCGCAGGCCGAAGGCCATCGAGACCTTCTCCACGCTGCGGTCGGGGAAGGGCAGGCGCTCGGCGTCGCAGCAGACATAGGCGAGGCCCTCGGCCAGCCCCTTCTGCAGGGCCCGGCCCTGGCCGACGCCCAGCATGGCGGCGTTGATATCGGCCAGGATGACCCGGCCGGCGCCGCGCCGCTTCGCCAGGAAGGCGACGTCGCCGGTGCCGGCGGCGAGGTCGAGCAGCGTCTCGCGCGGGCCGGCGCCGATGGCGGCGACGAAGGCCTGCTTCCAGGCCCGGTGCAGGCCGAGCGACATCAGGTCGTTCATCACGTCGTACTTGGGCGCGACGCTGTCGAAGACCTCCCGCACCATCGACGCCTTGGCGTCGCGGGGCACTTCGCGGAAGCCGAAATCCGTGGTCTGGGTCATGCGCGCAGGATAGCGGCTTGCGGCCCTCCGGGAAGAGGCCTTGAAGAGGCCTTGAAGAGCCCCTGGGAAGAGGCGCCGCCCGGCTCTCAGCCGCGGCGCATCCGCCGCAGATCCTGCAGCCGCAGCGCGCCGAGCGCCTGGGTGGCGCCGAAATAGGTCACGAGCCCGGCCCCCACCAGCAGGCCGAGCGCCAGCAGCTGCCACAGCCCGCGCGCCGGGAAGAGCAGCGGCGCCAGCACCGCCAGCACCGCCGCCATCAGCAGGGTCGCCGCCGCCAGGCGCCAGAGGTTGCGCCGCAGCCGCCGGTCGGCGATCCAGTGGCCGCGCCGCGCCAGGATGCCCAGCAGCAGCAGGGCATTGGCCCAGGCCGCGGTCGAGGTCGCCATGGCGATGCCGACATGGCCGAAGCCCAGGCCCAGCACCAGCGTCAGGCTGGCGGCGAGGTTCAGCGCCACCACCGCGATGCCGATCTTGACCGGCGTCGCCGTGTCGCCGCGGGCGAAGAAGCCGGGAGCGAAGGCCTTGATCAGCACGAAGGCCGGCAGGCCGGCGGCATAGGCGACCAGCGCATCCGCCACCGCATGCGCCTGCGCCACCGTCAGCGCGCCCCGCTGGAACAGCACCAGGACGATCGGCTCGGCCAGCACCATCAGCGCCGCCGCCGCCGGCAGGGCCAGCGCCAGGGACAGCTCCGCCGCCCGGTTCATGCTGCGATGGGCCGAGAGCGCCTTGCCGCTCCGCAACTGGCGCGACAGCACCGGCAGCAGCGCCGTGCCGATGGCGGCGCCCACCACGCCGAGCGGCAGCTGCGCGACCCGGTCGGCATAGTTCAGGTAGCTCACCGCGCCCGCCGGCAGCAGTGTCGCGATGAACATGTCGATCGCCAGGCTGAGCTGCGAGATGCTGGCGCCCAGGATGCCCGGCAGCATGGTCCGCACCACCCGCCGCGTCTCCGGCGTCAGGCGCGGCCAGGTGAACAGGCGGAAGCCCATCCCGGCCCGGTGGCAGGCGAGGGTGACCATGGCGAGCTGGGCGAGGCCCGAGGCCATGCTGCCCCAGGCCAGCGCATGCGCCGGCGTCGCGACGAAGGGCGTCAGCGCGAAGAGCGAGACGATGGCGAAGAGGTTGAACAGCAGGGGCGCGCCGGCGGCGAGGGCGAACTTGTCGATGGCGTTCAGCACGCCCGAGACCAGCGCCGTGAGGCAGATGAACAGCAGGTAGGGGAAGGTGATGCGCGACAGCTCGACGACGAGGTCGAAGCGCAGCGGCTCGTCGATCAGCCCGGGCGTCAGCACCGACATGACCTGCGGCATGAAGACCATGCCCAGCACCACCAGCAGCGTGAGCCAGAGGCCGAGCAGGGTGGACATGTGCTCGGCCAGCTCGCGCGCCTTCCTCGGCCCCTCCAGCGCCAGCGTGCCGGCGAAGGCGGGGACGAAGGCGGCGTTGAAGGCGCCCTCGCCGAACAGGCGGCGGAACAGGTTGGGCAGGCGGAGCGCGATGAAGAAGGCATCCGCCAGCGGGCCGGCGCCGATCATGGCGGCGATCAGCATGTCGCGCAGGAAGCCCAGGATGCGGCTGGCGAAGGTCCAGCTGCCGATGGTCAGGATGTTGCGCAGCATGCTCGGGGCCTGATCACGGCGGCGGGGAGGGGCGGCGCGGGGCGGCCGGAAGGCTCCGGGGCCCCGCGCCGGTCAGTCAGGCATTGGCCACGGGGGGCTGCGGCTGGCCGGCGGCCTGGGCGCCGCGCCGGCTCTGCCACAGCGCCACGAAGTCGATCGGCGAGAGCAGCACGGGCGGGAAGCCGCCGTCGCGCGTCACATCGGCCAGGATGTTGCGGGCGAAGGGGAAGAGCAGCCGCGGGCACTCGACCAGCAGCAGCGGCTCCAGCAGGTTCGGCTCCACGTTCACCGTGAAGATGCCGCAATAGACCAGCTCGGCGATGAAGGCCGTCTGGGTGGCGCCGTCCTGCGTCGGCGCCTGGGCGTCGGCGCGGATCTGCAGCGACACCTCGAAGACGTTCTGCCCCTGCGGCAGCGGCCGCGCCTGGACGTCGAGCGCCAGGTCGATGCGCGGCTGCTCGCGCAGCGTGGCGAAGATCTCCGGCGCGCCGGGCACCTCGAAGGAGAGGTCCTTGGTGTATTGCAGGTTCAGCAGCAGCGGGCCCTGGGGCGCGGCCCCGTTGGGGGCGCCGTTCTGCGGCGGGAGGGCGTCGGGCGGAAGGGTGTCGGACATGCGGGCCCCTGGATGCGGTTCCGGTTTGGGCGCGGGGTAGCACGCCCGGCCCGGCCTGTCACAGCGCGCCGGCGGCGGCGGGCCGGCGATCGCCGCCTCAGCGGTGCTTCCAGCTGATCCGCTCCGGCGCCGCCGCCTCCAGGTCGCAGCGCAGCCACTGTCCGTTCGCCACCGACTCGCCGGTCATCGACAGGATGAAGCCCCAGTGCGAGACCACCACCGTGTGGCGCCAGTCCGCCAGCGCCGCCATCTCGGCGCGGAACAGCCTCGCCCGGCCCTCCACCTGGTCCGCCGGCTCCTCGACCGCAGGCCACCAGACCTCCTCGACATGGGCGAGGTCGAGGTCGGGCCATTCCAGCTTCAGCGTCGTGCAGGGCGAGCCGATGTCGCAGCTGAAGGCATAGCGCTCGCGCACCAGCGGGTGCACCAGCACCGGCAGGCCGAGGCGGCGGGCCAGCGGCGCCGCGGTCTGCAGCGCCCGCGTATAGGGGCTGGCGATGATGCGGCGGATGTCCTCCCCGGCCAGGGCCTGGGCGGCGGCCTCCGCCTGGTGCTGCCCGAGGATGGTCAGCTTCGGGTCGTGGATGCCGGGGTCGCGCCGGGTGGCGGTGAAATGCAGGTTGAACTCGCTCTGGCCGTGGCGCAGCAGGATCATCGGGGACTCCGTGGCGGGGCGGCGGCGCCGCGCTCCCCGCCTTTTGCGGCAGGCCGCGCCGTCGCGGCAAGGGCGCCGCGGCGCCGGCCCCCTCCGCGCCCGCCCGCGGGACGGTCCCCGATGGCATTGCGGTGACGGGCTGCCGCCCCTAAGTGTTGCACATGAGGAGAATGCAATGTCCGGCGGCTTTCCGGTCGATCTGATCCTGTTCGCCATGGTCGCGGCCTTCCTGGTGCTGCGGCTGCGCAGCGTCCTGGGCCGCCGCCAGGGCTACGAGCGGCCGCCGCAGGAGCGCCAGGCTGCCGCCCCGCCGTCGCACGGGCCGGTGGAGGCCGAGCCGCAGCCGGGGCCCGCGCCGGAGCATGCCCGCCCGGTGGTGCCGGATTCGCGCACGCCGACGGGCCAGGTGCTGGAGCGGATGCGGCAGGCGGATCCCGCCTTCGACCCGCGCGGCTTCCTGGCCGGGGCGGAAGGGGCCTTCCGCATGATCGTCGAAGCCTTCGCCCGGGGCGACCGCCAGACGCTGCGCGACCTGCTGGCCGAGGAGACCTATGTCGGCTTCGAGCAGGCGATCACCGCGCGCGAGGCCGCCGGCGAGCGGCAGCGCACCGAGATCCGCGCCATCCACGAGATGCGGATCGAGAGCGCCGATCTGCGCGGCACGGTGGCCGACATCACGGTGCGCATCGTCTCCGATCAGGTGAACGTGACCAGCGGCGCGGGCGGCGAGATCGTGGCCGGAGCCGAGGCCGTCACCGAGCTGAACGACATCTGGACCTTCCAGCGCGACCTCAGCAGCGGCGACCCGGCCTGGAAGCTTGTTGGCACCCGCTCGGCCTGACCACCGCCTTGCCATCCACCGCCAGGACCCGGCGGGGCGCCGGTCGCGCCGCGTTGCTCGCCCTCACCCTCCTGGCCGGCTGCGGCGGACCGCCGCAACGGCCGGCCGAGCTGCCCGGCTGGGGCGAGGACCGGCTGTCGCAGGCGATTCCGCCCTTCGTCGCCGGCTGCCGCCCGCCGGCCTTCCCCGAGCCTCTCTGCGCCGAGGCCGCCGCGCTGCCCGAGGATGACGACGTCGCGGCGCGGGCCTTCTTCGAGCGCCGCTTCGGCCTGCGCCATGCCGGCGAGGGGCTGATGACCGGCTATTTCGAGCCCGAGCTGCGTGGCGCCACGACCCCCTCGCCGGATTTCGCCACGCCGCTGCGGGGCCGGCCCTCGGACCTGGTGGAGGTGGATCTCGGCCGCTTCTCCGAGGAGCTGCGCGGGCGGCGCATCGCCGGGCGGGTGCGCGAGGGCCGGCTGCTTCCCTATCCCGACCGCGCCGCCATCGAGGGCGGCGCCAGCGATGCCCCGGTGCTGCTCTGGGTGGATGATCCGGCGGGCAAGTTCTTCCTGCAGATCCAGGGTTCCGGGCGGGTCGTGCTGCCGGACGGCTCGGTGCGGCGGATGGGCTACGCGGCCCAGAACGGCCGCGCCTATGTGCCGATCGGCCGCCTGCTGGCCGAGCGCGGCGAGATCCCGCGCGAGCAGGTTTCGATGCAGAGCATCCTGGCCTGGCTCCAGCGCGCCGGCCCCGAGCGGGCCGCGGCGCTGATGGAGGAGAACCCCTCCTACGTCTTCTTCCGTGAAACCCCGGCCCGGCCGGAGCAGGGGCCGACCGGCTCGCAGGGCGTGCCGCTGACGCCGCTGCGCTCGATCGCCGTGGACCGGGAGCACATCCCGCTGGGCAGCCCGGTCTGGATCGTCACGCGCCATCCGGTGAGCGGGGTGCCGCTGCGCCGGCTGGTGCTGGCCCAGGACACCGGCGGCGCCATCCGCGGCGAGGCGCGGGCCGACCTCTTCTGGGGCTGGGGCGAGGAGGCCGCCGAGGCCGCCGGCCGCATGAAGGAGAGCGCCGACCTCTACGTGCTGGAACCCTTGCGGGAGGCCGGCGGCCCGTCCTGAGGCGACTCCTCCTCCAGCACGGCGCGCAGCCGGGCGACGGCTTCGGGCGGGAGCTGGCGGATGCGCGTGGCCAGCAGATTGGCCAGCTCCGTCGCGGCGGGGGACAGGCCCGAGGTGTCGAGGATCACCCGGGGATGCGAGAGGCGCGCCAGCCGGACCATCTCCTCCGCATCGTCCCAGATCAGCCCGAAATACTCGTTCACCTGATGCACCAGACCGGCCGTCGGGCGGCCGCGCCGGCCATGCTCCAGCGCGGAGAGATAGGCGGCGGACACGTGCAGCGCCTCGGCCATCTGCCGCAGCGTCACGCCCCGCGCCCGGCGGAGGGCCCGCAGCCGCGCACCGAAGGGTGTCACGCGGCGCGGCGGCGGCGCAGCAGCAGATGCACCACGCCCTGGTTGGGGGCCGGATGGGCGGCGCCCAGCAGCAGCGGGCGCAGCTCCGGCGCGTTCAGCCAGTGCGGCAGCTCCCGCCGCAGCACCCCCCCCTCCGGCGCCGGGCCCTTGCCGGTCACCACCGCGACGCAGCGCACCCCATCGGCATGGGCGGAGAGGAGGAAGCGGCGCACGGCCAGCCACGCCTCCTGCGCGCGGCGGCCGTGCAGGTCGAGCGTCCGCTCGGGCCTGGTCAGGCCCCGGCGCAGCTCCTTCCAGCGGCGGTGGTCGAGACCGCCGGGCTGGTGGCCGACATGCAGGGAGGCCGCGGCGCGGGGCGCCCGTGGCGCGGGCGGGGAAGGGTCCGGACCGCGCGGCGCGGGCGGCACCTCGGCCGGCGGCGATGCGGTGGGGGCGAGCTCATGCCCGGGCAGCGGCGTCACCGTGGCGGCATAGGCGCGCCAGAGGGCTGCGTCGGCGGGGGTGAGCGAACGGCCGCGGCGGGATGGCATGGCCGTTCTGATGGCATCGGCCGGAAGGGAAGGCCAGGGTGAACTGTCGGGGAACTCACGATCGGATCGGAGCGGGCGGCCCGGCCTCCGGTGAGACCGGGCCTGGCTGGGCTCAGCGGGTCGGCGGCACGGGCTGGTCGCGGCCCTGCATCGGCCCCGAGCCGGCGGTCGGCGCGCCGGGACGGGCGGTGACGGAGGGCAGCAGGCCGGCACTGGTCGGCGCATCGGTCGAGCCGCGCTCGCGCGCTCCGCTGCCGGCGGCCGGCACATCGCCCTGCAGGGTGTTCGACTCCCGGATGGTCTGGCTGGTGCTGGTCGGCGGATCGGTCCTGGCGTCCGGCGGAACCGGCGCGGGGCGCTGGCCGGGGCCGCCGCAGGCTGCGAGGGCGAGGGTCAGACCGGTGATGGCAACGGCGGCCATGGGTTTACGCATCGGCGATGCCTTTCCTTGTCGGGCGCTCGTGAGCCGGCCAGGCAGGAAGGCCGATCGGCGCCGTGCCGATGACAAAGCACGGACAAGCCAAAGGTTGCCAGAGCTTTCTTTCCGGGAATTTATGATGCCGGAATGATATGGCGGAACGTCGGGCACGACGTCGTCGATCACCTCGGATCGCGTGTTTTCCGCCGTGGGCCGAGCCTCCCGGCAAGGTTCCACGGCGGATGTCAGGATCGGAGAGGTTTCAGCGGCCCTGCATCGGCCCGGTGCCGGCGGTCGGCCGGCCAGGCATTTGGCTCAGGGCGTTGGGCAGGGTCGTCGCGCTGGTCGGCGCATCGGTCGAGCCGCGCTCGCGCGCTCCGCTGCCGGCAGTGGGGACGCCCGGGATGCGGGCCAGCGTATTCGGTGCCAGGGTGGCGCTGGTCGGGTCGTCCGTGGTCCCCCGCTGGCGCGTTCCGGTGCCGACGGTGGGGGCGTTGCCGGGAAGGCTGGAGGATTCCCGGATGGTCTGGCTGGTGGTGGTCGGCGGATCGGTCCTGGCCTCCGGCGGAACCGGCGCGGGACGTTGACCGGGACCTCCGCAGGCCGCCAGGGCGAGGGTCAGACCGGTGATGGCAACGGCGGTCACGGATTTACGCATCTTTGGACGTCCTTCCTTCGCGGGCGGACCGGAGACGCCCGGAGGAACGCCCTGCCTATTTCAAAAGCATGGACAAGGCGAAGGTTGCCAGCGGTTTGCGGCCATCAGCTCATGGCGGAAGTTGCCGTCGGACGGCGGCTCAGTTCGCGTCCTCGGCGCCGGGGGGGGTGAGGGCGGCCAGAAGCGCCGCGCGAAGCCCCGCCAGCTTGCGCTCGTTCTCGATCTTCAGCCCGAACACGTCCTTGACGTAGAAGACATCCACCGCCCGCACGCCGTAGGTGGTGATGTGGGCCGAGGCGATCTGCAGCCCCTGCTCGCTGATCGCCGCCGTGACATCGTGCAGCAGGCCCGGCCGGTCGCGCCCGTTCAGCTCGATGACGGTGTGGGTGTTGCTGGCGAAATTGTCGATCACCACGCGCCCCGGCACCTGCACGGCGCGCAGCCGCGCCGGCTCGCGGCGCACCTTGCGGATCTCCTGCGGCAGGTTCAGCCGGCCGGAGAGCGCCTGCTCGATCAGCACCGAGAGCTTCGCCAGCTTGTGCCCGGCCTCGAAGGCGCCGCCGACATTGTGCGCCTGCGCGTCCTGCACCCAGAGGGTGTCGAGCGCCATGCCGTTGGTCATGGTGTGGATGCGCGCATCGACGATGGTGGCACCCGCGACCGCCAGCGCGCCGGCGATGCGGCTGAACACGCCCGGATGGTCGGAGCAGTAGACCGTCACCTCGGTCACCGCGCGGGCCTCCAGCACGCGGGTGGAGATGGTGAGCGGCGCGCCGGTCGCCTCGGCCTCGCGGATCATCGCGGCGTGGCGGGCGTGGCTCTCGGGATCGAAGGAGAGCCAGTAGCCCGGATAGCCAAGGCTGAGGAAATGCTCGACGCTCGCCCTCGGCTGGTCGGCCAGCATGGCGGCGGCGGCCTGCTTGGCGCGGGCCACGCGCACGTCCCGCTCCGGCACGGAGAGGCCGCCGGCCAGCACCTCGGCCACGCGCCAGTACAGCTCGCGCAGCAGCGTCGCCTTCCAGGCGTTCCAGACCTTGGGGCCGACGGCGCGCATATCGGCCACGGTCAGCACCAGCAGCAGCCGCAGCCGCTCGGGCGATTGCACCACCTCGGCGATGTCGAGGATGGTCTTGGGGTCGTCGATGTCGCGCTTGAAGGCGGTCTGGCTGACCAGCAGATGGTTCAGCACCAGCCAGGAGACGGTCTCGGTCTCCTCGGGCGAGAGGCCGAGGCGCGGGCAGATCTCCTGGGCGATGCCGGCGCCGAGCTCGGAATGGTCGCCGCCCCGGCCCTTGGCGATGTCGTGCAGCAGCACGGCGACATAGAGGGCCCGGCGGGAATGCAGCTGGCCCACCACCTCGCTGGCGACCGGCACGGCCTCCTCCAGCTCGCCCCGCTCCAGCTGGTTCAGCACCTCGATCGCCTCGATCGTGTGCTCCTCCACGGTGAAGACATGGTAGGTGTCGAACTGCATCAGCCCGACGATGCGGGCCCAGTCGGGAATGAAGCGCGAGAGGAAGCCGACCTCGTTCAGCACCCGGATCCAGCGCGCCGAATCGCGCCCGGTCAGGATGTCGAGGAACAGGGTGTTCGCCTCGTCCTGGCCCCGCAGCGCCTGGGCCAGATGCGCGCTGCGGATCAGCGCCCGGTGCGCCAGCGGGTGCAGCTCCATGCCGCGGTCGCGCGCGGCGCGGATCAGCCGCAGCATGATCACCGGATCGCGCTCCACCGGCCGGTCGGGCGCGAAGAGCAGCTTGCCGTCGGCCACCGCGATGCCGGCGGCGGTCAGCGTCGGGTCGGCGGCGCGACTCAGCGCCGGCAGGCCGAGCGTCGCGCGCTCGATCGCCGGCTCCAGCAGGCGCGACAGGCGCACCACGTCGCGCGCCGTCAGGAAGAGGTGCTTCATGAAGCGCTCCACCCCGTCCTGCTTGCCGTGCCGGGTGTAGCCCATGCGGGCGCCCACCACGGGCTGCAGGTCGAAGGTGAGCCGCTCCTCGGCGCGGCCGGTGACGTAGTGCAGGTGGAAGCGGACGGTCCAGAGGAAGTCCCAGGCGCGGCGGAAGGCGCGCGCCTCGCGCGCCGTCAGCAGGCCGCCGCCGGGGCTGTCGGGGCCGACCAGCTCGGGCATGCGGCGCGCCCCGAAGGCGTAGCGCGCCAGCCAGTACATGGTCTGCACGTCGCGCAGGCCGCCGCGTCCCTCCTTCAGGTGCGGCTCGACCAGGTAGGGGCTGTCGCCATAGCGCTTGTGGCGCGCCGCGCGCTCGGCGCGCTTGGCGGCCAGGAACTGGCCGACGCCCCATTCCTGCCGCGCGCGGGCGAACTCCTCCTCGAAGCGGGTGAAGACCGCGAGATCGCCGGCGATGAAGCGGCCGTCGAGCAGCGCGGTCTGGATGGTGGCGTCGCCACGCGCATCCTCCAGGCATTCGCGGATGCTGCGCGTCGCGTGGCCGACCTTCAGCCCGAGGTCCCAGAGCAGGTAGAGCATGAACTCCACCGCCCGCCGCCCGCGCGGGCCGAGCGGCCGGTCGGACAGGAACAGCAGGTCGATATCGGAATAGGGCCCGAGCACGCCGCGGCCGTAGCCGCCGGTGGCGGCCAGGGCGAAGGGCGGCTCGGTGGTGGCGGCGAAGGCGTTGCCGCCACCCTCGGCCTGTTCCGGCGCCACCTGGGCCAGGGTATAGGCATGGATGGCGGAGATCAGCCCGTCGGTCAGCTCGCCCAGCATGCGGGCGGCGGTCAGGCCGGAGAGGGCATGCGCCTCGAAAACCTCCTGCACGCGCGACTGGATGCGGCCGAGCTGCCGGCGCAGCAGCGTCAGCGCGACCTCGCGGGGCACCGGTTCGCCGGGGCGGGGGATCAGGTCGAGGGCGACATCGGGAAGGGGGCGCAGCGGTGCCTGAGGCACCGGGGCCTGTTCCGCTTCATCCATGGGGGCATCTGGCAGATCGCCGGAGCTTCTCATTCGACCGATGTTATCCCGCACTGCGCCGCAGCAACAGCGCCGTCATGGGTTTTGTTGACATCATTTTGATCGCGCAGGGACTTGAGGCGATAAAGCGCCTCCAGAGCCTCGCGTGGCGTGAGTCGATCCGGGTCCAACGCATCGAGCGTTGAGAGGATGTGGCGATCCTCCATGTCCGGTTGGGCCGGGCGCGCCGGCGGAGGGCGGAACAGCGGCAGCTCGCCGGCCAGCGGGTCGAGGCCCCGCGCCCGCTCCTCCAGCGCGCCGAGCACCGCCTGCGCCCGCGCCACCACCTCGCGCGGCACGCCCGCCAGCCGGGCCACGTGCAGCCCCCAGGACTTCTCCGCGGCGCCCGGCCCGACCAGGTGCTGGAACACCACCGCGCCCCGGTGCTCGCGCACCCGCATGGTGGCGAGCTGCAGCTCCGGCAGCCTGGGCTCCAGCGCCGTCAGCTCGTGGAAATGCGTGGCGAAGATGGCGCGGGCCCGGATGCGGTCGTGCAGCGCCTCCAGCACGCTCCAGGCGATGGCCAGCCCGTCCCAGGTGGCGGTGCCGCGGCCGACCTCGTCCAGCACCACCAGCGAACGCGGCGTCGCCTGGTTCAGGATCGCCGCCGTCTCGGTCATCTCCACCATGAAGGTGGAGCGGCCGCCGGCAATGTCGTCCGCCGCGCCGACGCGGGAGAACAGCCGGTCCACCAGGCCGAGCCGGGCGGCCTCGGCCGGGACGAAGAGTCCGGCCTGGGCCAGCACCACCATCAGCGCGTTCTGCCGCAGGAAGGTGGATTTGCCGGCCATGTTCGGCCCGGTCAGCAGGCAGAGCCGGCGGCCGGGCGAGAGGTCGGCGTCGTTCGGCACGAAGGCGGGGCCATGGGCGCGGGCGAGCGCCGCCTCGACCACCGGATGGCGGCCCTGGCGGACGACGAAGTCGGGCCGCTCGACCATCTCCGGGCGGCACCAGCCGCCCTCGGCGGCCAGCTCGGCGGCGCCGGCCTGCAGGTCGATCTCGGCCAGGGCGGCGGCCGCCTCGTCGATCGGCCGGGCCGCCGCCAGGCAGAGGCCGCGCAGGTGCCGCACCACCATGGCCTCGCGCCGCGCCGCCTGCTCCCCGGCCGCGGCGAGCCGCCGGTCCAGCTCCGCCAGGGCGGGGCAGGTGAAGCGGTGCGCATTGGCCATGGTCTGCCGGTGCACCGGCGCCCGCGGCGTGCCCTCGAGGCCGCCGGGCGGCTCGCGCAGCAGCCTCTCGCCCGCCGCCGCCGGCATCTCCGCCAGGAAGCCGAACTGCTGGTGGTGGCGGATCTTCAGGGCGGCGACGCCCCAGGCCTGGGCCAGCTCCATCTGCAGGGCGGCGATGGCGCCGCGCGTGTCGTCGCGCAGCCGCTTCAGCGCGTCCAGCTCGCCATCATAGCCGGGGGCGATCAGGTTGCCGTCCTCCAGCCGCGCCGGCAGGTCGGCGGCCAGGGCGCGCTCCAGCTCGGCGCGCGGCGAGCCGGCCGGGCGCAGCGCGGCGCCTGCGGCCTCCAGCAGCGCGGGGAGCGGCCGGCCCGCCTCCAGCGCCGCCGCCATGGCCTCGGCGCGGCCGAGCCCCTCGCGCAGCGCGGCGAGGTCGCGCGGCGCGAAGCGGTCCAGCGCCAGCCGGGCCAGGGCGCGGGCCATGTCGGGCGCGCCGCGCAGCCGGCCGCGCAGCGCCGCGCGGAGCGCCGGCGCCGCCAGCAGCGCGGCCACCGCGTCGTGCCGGGCGGCGATGGCGGCGGCCTCGGTCAGCGGGGCGGCCAGGCGGGCGGCCAGTTCGCGACAGCCGGCGGCGGTCAGGCCGCGGTCCACGGCGGCGAGCAGGCAGTGCCGCGTCTCGCCATGCTCGCTCCGCAGGATCTCCAGGCTGCGCCGGGTGGCGGCGTCCATGCGCAGCGTCCCGCGCCCGCCCTGCGGCTCGGGCGGGCGCAGGCGCGGCGCCGCCTCGCCCTGGGTGCGCCGGATGTAGTCCACCGCCAGCGCGGCGGCGGCGCATTCGGCCGGGCTGAAGCGGCCGAAGCCATCCAGCCCGGCGGTGCCGAAGAAGCCGGCGAGCAGCCCCGCCGGATCGCGCGGCGGCACGGCCCTGCTCGGCCGCCCGGGCAGCGCCGCCAGCGGAACGCTCTCCGCCGGGTCCTCGGGCAGCTCCTCGGGCAGGACGACCTCGGCGGGGTCGAGCCGCGCCAGCAGCGCCGGCAGCTCGGCCTCCGGCAGCGCCTCGCAGGCGAAGGCGCCGGTGGTGAGATCGGCCCAGGCCGCGCCCCATTCGCCGCCCACGGGGGCGAGCGCCAGCAGCCAGGCGGAGCGGCCGCCCTCCAGCAGCGCCTCCTCCGTCACCGTGCCGGGGGTGACGAGGCGCACCACCTCGCGCCGCAGGGTGGGCGCCTTCCGCGCCCGGGCCTGCTCCGGCGTCTCGCGCTGGTCGCAGATGGCGACGCGGAAGCCCTGGCGGATCAGCCGGGCCAGGTAGTTCTCCTGCGCATGGGCGGGGACGCCGGCCATCGGCACCGGCCGCCCCTGATGCTCGCCGCGATGCGAGACGGCGAGGCCGAGCGCCGCCCCGGCGGTGACGGCGTCCTCGAAGAACAGCTCGAAGAAATCCCCCATGCGGAAGAAGACCAGGGCGTCGGGATGCGCGGCCTTGGCGGCGAACCATTGCGCCAGGGCTGGGGTGGCGCCCTCGGCCGAGGGCAGGGTTCCGGCGGGCGGCGGGGCGGCGGGGCGGCGGCTCATCGGGCCTTCCTAGAACAGGATCCGGCACGGCGGTATGGCCGAAAGCCCGCCATGCGCCGCCCGGGGGGCAGGGGGTTGCCCGGACGGCCGGCCTCGCGCAACGTCCGCCGCCCGAAAGATCCGAGGAGGCCTTCATTGTCGATGCACCGCCGCAGCCTGTTGAAGACCGGGGCCCTGGGTGGCGCCGCCCTGCTGGGTGGCGCCGTCGCGTCTCCCCTGGCGCGCCCCGCCCTGGCGCAGGATGCCCGCGCGGCCACGCTGCGCTTCGTGCCGCAGGCCAATCTCTCGGCGCTCGACCCGGTCTGGACCACCGCCACCGTCACCAGCAACCACGGCTACTACGTCTTCGACACGCTGTATTCGCTCGATGCCACCCTGCAGCCGAAGCCGCAGATGGCCGAGGGCCACGAGGTGCTGGAGGATGGCCGGCTCTGGCGCTTCCGCCTGCGCGAGGGGCTGCGGTTCCACGACGGCGAGCCGGTGCGGGCACGCGACTGCGTGGCCAGCCTGAAGCGCTGGATGGCGCGCGACGCCTTCGGCCAGCTCGTGGCGGCGATCATCCGCGACTGGCGCGTGGTGGATGACCGCAGCTTCGAGATCCGGCTCGACCGGGCCTTCCCGCTGCTGCTGACCGCGCTGGGCAAGACCGAGGCCTCGGTGCCCTTCATCATGCCCGAGCGCCTAGCGCAGACCGATCCGGGCAAGGCGGTGACGGAGATGACCGGCTCCGGCCCCTATCGCTTCCTGGACGGCGAGTACAATTCCGGCAGCCGCGTGGTCTACGAGAAGTTCGACGGCTACGTGCCGCGCCAGGAGGCGCCGGAGCGGGCCACGGGCGGCAAGGTGGCGCATTTCCGGCGCATCGAATGGCTGATCATCCCCGATGCCGCCACCGCCGCCGGCGCGCTGATGAACGGCGAGGTGGACTGGTGGGAGCGGCCGATGGCCGACCTGCAGCCGATGCTGGCGCGCAACCGCCAGATCCGCCGCGAGGTGACGGACAAGGCCGGGCGGCTGGCGCTGGCGCGGCTGAACTGCCTGCACGCGCCCTTCAGCGACGTGAGGCTGCGCCGCGCCGTGCTGGCCTCGGTCATCCAGGAGAACTACATGCGCGCCTCCCAGGGGGACGATACCTCCGTCTGGACCGGGACGCGCAGCATCTGGCCGAAGCACACTCCCTATTACCAGGACCACCCGGACCTGATGCCGGGCGACCTGGACCACGCCCGCGCCATGCTGAAGGAGGCGGGCTACACGGGCCAGAAGGCGGTCATCATCAACCCGACGGACTTCCCCGACATCGGCCCGCTCGGCCAGGTGACGGCGGATGCGCTGCAGCGCATCGGCATGAATGTCGAGCTGGCGGAAAGCGACTGGGGCACGGTGATCCAGCGGCGCAACTCGCGCGAGCCGGTGGAGAAGGGCGGCTGGAGCATCTTCCACACCACTGGCCCGGCCAACTTCTACGGCAGCCCGGCGATGTCGCCGCTGATCCGGGGCCAGGGCGAGGCCGGCTGGTTCGGCTGGTGGAAGAACGACCGCGCCGAGGCGCTGACCCAGGAATGGCTCTTCGCCGCGGATGAGGCGGCGCAGCGCAAGGCCGCGCTGGAGCTCGGGCGGCTGGGGCTGGAGGAGGTCTCCACCATGCCGCTCGGCCAGTTCACGCTCCGCACCGCCTTCCGCAGCGACCTGACCGGCATCCTGGAAGGCACCGCGCCCTATCCCTGGAACGTGCGGCGGAGCTGATCGGGCGGCGGCGCGCGGCCGGCCCCTGACCGGGCCGCGCGCCGCCCCCCATCCGCCGGCGCCGCGGCCGGATGTCTCACAGGGTGAAATTTCCTTTCACCGAACGAGAGCTGCGCGACCTTATCTCGCAGTCGCGAAGCGGCCGGCTTTCCACTTCCTGCTTCCCCGCTCATAAAGAGGCGATCACTGCGGTAGCCGGGGAATGGTTATGGACGACGCGAAATCGATTGCACCGGGGGATACGCGCACGGCGCGCATCACCGCCGAGGAGGCGCTCGCCCTGCATGCCGAGGGCAAGCCTGGCAAGCTGGAGATCCGCCTCACCAAGTCGCTCGCCACGGCGCGCGACCTCAGCCTGGCCTATTCGCCCGGCGTCGCCGAGCCCTGCCTGCACATCCACCGCGACCCGGCGCTGGCCTATGACTACACGGCCAAGGGCAACATGGTGGCGGTCATCTCCAACGGCACGGCGGTGCTCGGCCTCGGCAATCTCGGCGCGCTGGCCGGCAAGCCGGTGATGGAGGGCAAGGCGGCGCTGTTCAAGCGCTTTGCCGACGTCGATTCCATCGATCTCTGCATCGACACCGAGGATGTCGACCAGTTCGTCAACGCCGTGCGCTACCTCGGGCCCTCCTTCGGCGGCATCAACCTCGAGGACATCAAGGCCCCCGAGTGCTTCGTCATCGAGCAGCGCCTGCGCGAGCTGATGGACATTCCGGTCTTCCATGACGACCAGCACGGCACGGCGATCGTCGCCGCCGCCGGGCTGATCAATGCCTGCCACCTCACCGGGCGGGCGCTGTCGGAGACGAAGCTCGTCATCAACGGCGCCGGCTCGGCCGCCATCGCCTGCGCCGAGCTGGTCAAGGCGATGGGCATGCGGCCCGAGCACATCCTGATGTGCGACACCAAGGGCGTGCTGTGGCGCGGCCGCACGGAGGGCATGAACCAGTGGAAGTCGGCCCATGCCGTCGCCACGGACCGCCGCACGCTGGCCCAGGCGCTGGAGGGCGCGGACGCCTTCTTCGGCCTGTCCGTCAAGGGCGCGGTGACGCCCGAGATGGTGCGGTCGATGGCGAAGGACCCGATCATCTTCGCCATGGCCAATCCGGACCCCGAGATCACCCCGGACGAGGCGCGCGCCGTGCGCCCCGACGTCATCATCGCCACCGGCCGCTCGGACTATCCGAACCAGGTCAACAACGTCCTCGGCTTCCCCTTCATCTTCCGCGGCGCGCTCGACGTGCGCGCCAGCACGATCAACGAGCCGATGAAGATCGCCGCGGCCGAGGCGCTGGCCATGCTGGCGCGCGAGGACGTGCCGGAGGAGGTGGCGGGCGCGGGCGGCGGCAAGGGGCTGCGCTTCGGGCCGGACTACATCATCCCGCATGCCTTCGACCCGCGCCTGATCGCCCGCGTCTCGCCGGCGGTGGCGAGGGCGGCGATGGAATCGGGCGTGGCGCGCAAGCCGCTGATCGACCCGCAGCGCTATGCGCGCGAGCTGGCCGGGCGCTTCGATGCCGGGATCAACGCGCTGGAGACCATCACGGAGCGGGTCAAGGCCAACCCGAAGCGCGTGGTCTTCGCCGAGGGCGAGGAGGAGAAGATCATCCGCGCCGCCATCGCCTACCGCAACGCGGGCTACGGCACGCCGGTCCTGGTCGGGCGCGAGGACCGCATCACGGCGACCGTGGCCGCGCTCGGCATCCCGCTGCCGGAGGGGATCGAGATCCACAACGCGCGGCTTTCGGGCAGCAACCGGCGCTACGCGGAGTTCCTCTATGCCCGCAAGCAGCGCCAGGGCTTCCTGTTCCGCGACTGCCAGCGGCTGGTGAACCAGGACCGCAATGCCTTCGCCGCCTGCATGGTGGCGATGGGCGATGCGGACGCCATGGTCTCCGGCGTCACCCGCTCGACCGGCGCGACGCTGGAGAACGTCATGCTGGCGATCGATCCGGCGCCGGAGACGGTGCTCTTCGGCCTGACGCTGATGCTGGCGCGGCGCTCCGGCACGGTGCTGATCGCCGATACCGCCGTCCATGAGCGGCCGAGCGCCGCGACCCTCGCCTGCATCGCCCGGCAATCGGCGACGGAGGCGCGCAAGCTGGGGCTGGAGCCGCGCGTCGCCTTCCTCTCCTTCTCCACCTTCGGCGATCCCGGCGGCACCATCACCGGCCCGGTGCGCGAGGCGGTCCGGCTGCTCGACCAGCAGGGGGCGGACTTCGAGTATGACGGCGAGCTGGCGGCGGATGTGGCGCTGAACCCGCAGCTGCGCGCGCTCTATCCCTTCTGCCGCCTGACCGGGCCGGCCAATGTGCTGGTCATGCCCGGGCTGCACGCCGCCCATATCCTGACCAAGGCGGTGCCGCACCTGACCAGCGCGACGACCATCGGGCCCCTGATGGTCGGGCTGTCGCAGCCGGTGCAGCTCATCAACCTGGGCAGCAGCGTCGCACAGATCCTCGACATGGCCTGCTTCGCGGCGCATGGCGCGGTGACGCGCTAGAGCAGATCCCGATCCGGTGGCATCACCGGATCGGGCGAGCCGGCGCGAACGGGAAGCGCGCCGGCCTCGGATGGGCCGGGCCCCAAAGGGAGCGCCCCCTGGGGCCCGGCCGCAACTCACTCGGCTAGGCCGAGCCCCGTCAGATAGGCCGCGCCCTCGCGCAGCGTCGCCGGGTCGCGCAGTTCCAGGATCAGCCGCGCCGCCGGGGCGGACTGGGCCAGCGCCTCGAACAGCGCGCCCCAGCGGATGGTGCCGCGCCCGGGCGGCCAGTGGCGGTCGGCATACCCTTCGGTGTCCTGCAGGTGCACATGGTGCAGCGCCTGGCCGGCCAGGCGCACATGCACATCCGCCGGCGGGCCGCCGGTGCTGCAATGGGCGTAATGCGCGTGGCCGGTGTCGAGCGAGACGCGCACCGCCGTGCTGTCCAGCGCCGCCGCCAGGGCGATGCGGTCGCGCGGGTCCTTGTCCTCGATATTCTCGATGACCAGGGTGCAGCCCTGGGATTCGGCGCGGGCGATCACCTCGCGCAGCGTCAGCCGCACCCGCTCCAGGAGCTGCTCCCGGGCGCCCTCGAAGGCGTCGAGGTTGTTGTGGTCCCAGGTGGTGAAGGGCGAGTGCAGCACCATCTGGTCGGCGCCCACCGCCTCGCAGGCGGAGAGGCCCTGCAGCAGCCGGCGGGTGACCACGGCGCGGATCTCGGGGTCGTGGGAATCGATCTTGAAGCCCCAGAAGGGGCCGTGCAGGCCGCGCCGGCCGGTATGCCCGTCGAGCGCCGCGCGCACCCGCCGGGCGACCTCGAGCCAGTCGCCGTCCAGCACCTCGGCCCTGTGCAGGTCCTGGATCTCGATGTCGCGCTGGCGCTCCAGCAGCCAGTCGCGGTGCAGGGCGATGCCCTTCAGGCTGAGGGCGGCGCCCAGCAGGGGGCGGGTGGGGGATGTCATCGGCGGTCTCCTGGCATCACGCTGTGCGCAGCCGGGCCTAGAACGGCCGTGCTACGCCCCGGTGACGCTTCGGAGGCGGGAGGATGACGATTCTGGTGTCCTACCCCCGCCGCGCCTCGGCCGCGTCCACCGTGTTCTCCAGCAGGCAGGCGATGGTCATCGGGCCGACGCCGCCGGGCACCGGGGTGATGGCGCCCGCCCGCCCGCGCGCCGCGGCGAAATCGACATCGCCCACCAGCCGGCCGTCGGGCAGGCGGTTGATGCCGACATCGATCACCGTGGCGCCCTCGGCGATCCAGTCGCCCTTCACCATCTCCGGCCGGCCGGCGGCGGCGACCAGGATCTGCGCCCGGCGGCATTCGCCGGCCAGGTCCAGGGTGCGGGAATGCACCACCGTCACGGTGGCATCGGCGGCGAGCAGCAGCGCCGCCATCGGCTTGCCGACGATGTTGGACCGCCCCAGCACCACCGCCCGCGCCCCCGCGAGCGGCGTGCCGGCGGCGGCCAGCAGGTGCATCACCCCCTTGGGCGTGCAGGGCACCAGCCCCTTCTGCCCGGTGGCCAGCCGGCCGGCATTGACGGCGTGGAACCCGTCCACGTCCTTGGCCGGGTTGATCGTCTCCAGCACGGTGGCGGCGCGGATCTGCGCCGGCAGCGGGAGCTGGACCAGGATGCCGTCCACGGCCGGATCGGCGTTGAGCCGCCGCACGACATCGAGCAGCGCCGCCTCGCTGGTGTCCTCCGGGAGCTGGATCGTGGCGCTGTCGAGCCCCGCCTGCTGCGCCGCGCGGTCCTTGTTGCGGACATAGACGCCGCTGGCCGGGTCGTCGCCCACGCGGACCACCCGCAGGCCGGGAGCATAGGGCAGGGCGGCGACCCGGGCGGCGATCCGCGCCCGCAGCGCCGCGGCCACGGCCTTGCCGTCGATGATGCGCGCGGTCATTCGATTCTCTCCAGTTGCTCGGCCAGTCGGAGGGGGTCGCCCTCGATCCGGCAGGTCTTCTCGCGCGATGCCGCGCCGTGCACCACCGCGATGGCGGAAGGGGGGACATGCAGGGCGGCGGCGAGCAGGGCGCAGATCGCCCGGTTGGCGCGGCCATCCTCCGGCGCGGCATTGACCGCCACCCGCAGGCGCGGTCCGCCCAGGGCCTCCATCCAGCCCTGGATGCCCTCCCGCCGGGCCCTGGGCTGGGCCTTGACCCGCAGCTCCACTCCGCCGGGGAGGCCGCGCCAGCCCTTCGGCGGTTCCGCCCCTGCCTCCGCCCCTGGCACCGCGGCCGTCAGGCGGCCACCAGCGGCCAGAGGGTGGTCCAGAGGAAGATGCGGAAGGCATAGAGCAGCAGGATCAGGATCATCGGCGAGATGTCGATGCCGCCGAGATTGGGCAGGAAGTTCCGGATCGGCCGCAGCGCCGGCTCGGTGATCTTGTAGAGGAAGTCGCCCACCGCCCAGACGAAGCGGTTGCGGGTGTCGAGCACGTTGAAGGCCACCAGGAGGCTGAACACCGCCGCGATGATCAAAGCCCAGACATAGAGACCGATCGCCTGATCGAGGAACCAGAACACCGCGTACATCGCCATCCCCTTGTGGTGAGGCCTCCATCTACGAAGCCCGGGGGGCGGCGGCAAGCGCCGCTTGACTTGTTCTGCGACCTCCGCGATAAGCCCGCCACCGCGCGTGTGGGGCTGTAGCTCAGATGGGAGAGCGCCTCGTTCGCAATGAGGAGGTCAGGGGTTCGATTCCCCTCAGCTCCACCACCGCGCAGGTTTCCCCCTCCGTCTTCCAATCAGATGGTCCGTAAGCAGCCGGTCGGGCGGCAAGGCTGAACCGCCCCTCAGGCCCGCGGGTGGTCGTCCGCCGCCGCGCCCTCCGGGTGCCACAGCCCGGCCAGCATCCCGCCGAGTTCGCCCGCCGCCTGGCGCAGCGCCGGCAGCAAGCGCGCCACCACGGTCGTCTCGTCGATCGCCTCGCGCAGATACATCAGGTTCAGCGCCGCCACCGCCTCCTCCCGCACCAGGACGGGCACGCCGATGGAGCAGGCCAGGCCGCCGTAGTCGCGGCGGGAATAGGCCTCGTTCATCACCGCGTAGCCGCGCCGGCGGATGTCCTGCAGCAGCGCCGCCAGCGCCTCCGGCTGCCGTGCCACCGCGTCCCAGGGCTCGCGCGAGCGGGCGGCGAGGTCGAGCGCCCGCTCCCGCTCCGCCGGGCCGCAATGCGCCAGGAAGGCGAGGCCGAGCGAGGTCGCCAGGATCGGGGCGCGGAAGCCGGGCCGGCGCTGGAACAGGAAGCGGCCGCCCTCGTCGCGGCTGGTATGCACCACCACCATGGCGTCACCGTCGAAGACCGCGATGTCGGAGGGCCAGCCGATGCGCTGGCGCAGCGCGGTCATCGTCGGCGTGGCGGCGATCCCGACCTCGCGCTGCATCTCGTAGCCGGCCGAGAGCTCCAGAGTGCGGCCGGTCGGCAGATAGAAGGGCTGGCCCGGCTGGCGCGTGACGAAGCCGGCATGGATCAGCGTCTCCAGCATCCGCACCACCGTGGGCTGGCTGAGGCCGGTGGCCTGGTGGATCTCGCGCACCGTGGCGCGGGGCAGGCGGTTGACCAGGCGCAGCACGTCGAGGCCGCGCAGCAACGCCGTGACGGGATCGTAGGATGGCATGGCGCCTCGAGGCTCCCTGGGACAGCGGGCGGGCCGGCGGGCGGCCGCGGATTCGCCGTTCACGGCCCACATTCCCTATGCCATACTGTTCTGAAATTCAATTTCAACGAATGAAATTCATGCCTTGTGCCTTGGTGCGAGGCGGCGAGGGGAGGGCCCGCATGGGCGGAGCGCGGCGGACAGGACGGGGAGAGGACGCGTGAGCGGGGTGGAGGACAGCGGCGCCGCGCCGCTGGCGGGCCTGAAGGTGCTCGACCTGTCGCGCGTGCTCGCCGCGCCCTGGGCCACCCAGATCCTGGGCGATCTCGGCGCCGAGGTGCTGAAGGTCGAGCAGCCGGGGCGCGGCGACGACACGCGCGGCTGGGGCCCGCCCTTCCTGGAGGATGGCTCGGCCCGGCCGGACGCCGCCTATTATCTCTGCGCCAACCGCAACAAGCGCTCGCTCGCCATCGACTTCGCGCAGCCGGAGGGCGCCGCGCTGGTGCGCCGCCTGGCGGCGGAGGCCGATGTGCTGGTGGAGAACTTCCGCACCGGCGGGCTGGCGAAGTACGGGCTGGACGCCGCCAGCCTGCGCGCCGGAAACCCGCGCCTGATCTATTGCTCCATCACCGGCTTCGGGCAGACCGGCCCCTATGCCGCGCGCGGCGGCTACGACTTCCTGGTGCAGGGGCTGAGCGGGCTGATGAGCATCACCGGCCGCCCGGACGGCGTGCCGGGCGGCGGCCCGATGAAGGTGGGCATCCCGGTCAGCGACCTGTTCACCGGCCTCTACGCCACCGTCTCCATCCTCGCCGCGCTGAACGAGCGGGGCCGCAGCAGCCTCGGCCAGCATCTCGACTGCGCCCTGCTCGACAGCCAGCTCTCGGTGCTGGTCAACCAGGCGATGAACTACCTGGTCGGCGGCGTCACGCCCCGGCGCCTGGGCAACGACCACCCGAACGTCGTGCCCTATCGCGACTTCGCCGCGGCGGACGACTACATCATCGTCGCCTGCGGCAATGACGGGCAGTTCCGGGCGCTGTGCCGCCTGCTCGGGCTCGAGGCGCTGGCGGCCGACGCGCGCTTCGCCACCAATGCCGGCCGCGCCCGCCACCGCCGCGAGCTGGAGGTGACGCTGGCGCATGCCATCGCGCCCTGGAAGGCGGCCGACCTGCTGGCCGCGATGGACGCGGCCGGCGTGCCGGGCGGGCCGATCAACACCATCGACCAGGTGCTGGCCGATCCGCAGGTGGCGGCGCGCGGCCTGCTGCGCGAGATGCGGCGCCAGGACGGCACGCCGGTCACCGTCATCGGCTACCCGGTGCGGTTCGGCCGCACCCCGCCGCGCTACGATCTGGCGCCGCCGCGCCTCGGCCAGGACACGGCCGCGGTGCTGGCGGAGCGGCTCGGCCTCGATGCCGCCGAGCTGGAGCGGCTGCGCGCCGCCGGCATCGTGCAGATGGCGGAGGAGGCGGCGGCATGAGCGGGGCGGTTCCCGAGCTGCCGCGCCGGCTGGCGCTGGAGGGCTGCACCAACCTCCGCGACCTCGGCGGCTACCGCGCCGTCGACGGGCGGCGGGTCCGCTTCGGGCTGGTGTTCCGCGCCTCCGCCCTCGGTGCCCTGACGGAGGCCGACCTGCTGGCGCTCGGCCGCCTCGGCCTGCGCACCGTCTGCGACCTGCGCGGCGAGCGCGAGCGCGCCCGCATGCCCTCCCGCCTGCCCGATCCGGCGCCCGACGTGGTCTCGCTGCCGATCGAGCCCACCGTCGGCGCCTCGCTGCGCGACATCCTGGAGCATGGCCAGGCGACGGGCGAGGATGTCGTGTCGCTGCTGGCCGAGGCCTATCGCGCCTATGCCACCGACAAGCTGCCGCAATACCGCGCCCTGCTCGCCCTGGTGGCGGAGCCGGGGCGGCTGCCGCTGGCCTTCCACTGCACCGCCGGCAAGGACCGCACCGGCTTCGGCGCGGCGCTGCTGCTGACCGCGCTCGGCGTGCCGCGCGAGGTGATCCGGGAGGACTACCTCGCCACCAACCGCTTCTGGACCGGCAGCGGCCTGCTGCCGCCGACCACGCCGCCGGCGGTGGCCGAGGCGCTGATGCGCGCCCACGCGCCGCTGCTCGACGCCGCGCTCGACACCGCGCTCGCCGGTCATGCCGATACCGCCGCCTTCCTGGAGGCGGCGCTGGGCCTGGATGCGCGCCGCCTCGCCGCGCTGCGCGACAGCCTGCTCGAATGACCGAACGCTGAACGACAACGCGCCGCCGGCAGAAGCGGCCGTGTCCAGGGGAGAAGACCGATGCTGAGACGAACCATCCTGGCGGGCCTGCCCGGCCTGCTCGCGGCGCCGACCCTGCTGCCGGCGGCCCCGGCCCGCGCGGCGGAGGCCTTTCCGGGCCGGCCGGTGAGCATCGTCGTGCCCTTTCCGCCCGGCGGCGCCACCGATGTCATGGCGCGGACGCTGGCCGACCGCATGGCGCCGGCGCTCGGCCAGCCGGTGATGATCGACAACAAGCCCGGCGCGCAGACGGTGATCGGCGCCGATGCCGTGGCGCGCGCCCCGGCCGATGGCCACACCCTGCTGATGTCCTCGGGCACGACGCTGACGCTCAACCCGCTGCTGCCCGACAAGCTGCCCTACCGGTTCGAGGACTTCGCGCCCATCGTGCTGTGCAGCAAGCTGCCCTTCGCCATCGTGGTGCGCGACGGCCTGCCGCGCGACCTCGACGGTTTCATCAGGCTGGCGAAGTCCCAGCCCGGCAAGCTGAACTACGGCTCCAACGGTCCGACCAGCTTCAACAACATCGCCGCCATCGTCGCCTTCGAGGGGCTCGGCATCAGGCTGACCGAGATCACCTATCGCGGCGACGCGCAGCAGCTCACCGACCTGATGGCCGGCACGCTCGACGTCATCGTCGTCGGCGGCAGCTCGGGCCTCGCCGCGCATCGCTCGGGCCGCGGCCATATCGTCGCCTGGACCGGCGACCGGCGCCTCGCCGTGACCCCCGACATCCCGAACGTCTCGGAACACGGGCCGGACATGGTGGCGCAGACCTGGTTCGGCCTGCTCGCGCCGGCGAAGACGCCCGCGGGCGTGGTGGCGAAGCTGAACGCGGCGGCGCAGAAGGGGCTGGAGAACCCGGCGCTGCAGGAGCGGCTGCTGTCCGAGGGGCAGTATGCCGCCGGTGGCACGCCGGAGGAATTCGCCACCTTCCTGCGGAGCGAGATGGACCGCTGGCGCCCGCTCGTTCGGCGCCTGACCGGGGCGGGCTGAGCCCATGCCGGGCACCCTTCTCGTCGCCGGCGCGCTGGGGCTGGTCGGGCGCGCGGCGCTGCAACGCTTCGAGGCCGCCGGATGGGAGGTCATCGGCCTGTCCCGCCGGCCGCCCGACTTCGGGACGCGCGCGCGCTTCCTGGCGCTCGACCTGATGGACGCGGCGGCCTGCCGCGCCACGCTGCCCGGCCTCGGCGTCACGCACCTGGTCTATGCGGCGCTGCAGGAGAAGCCGGCGCTGCGGGCCGGCTGGCTGGACGCGGAGCAGATCGAGACCAACCGCGCCATGCTGGCCCATACCCTGGCCGGGCTGGAGGGCGGGCCGCTGCGGCATGTCGCGGTGCTGCAGGGCACCAAGGCCTATGGCGTGCATCTCGGCCAGATGCCGATCCCCGGCCGGGAGGACGCGCCCCGCCACATGCACCCGAACTTCTACTGGGCGCAGGAGGATCTGCTGCGCGAGCGGGCCGCGCGCGGCGGCTGGCACTGGACCGTGCTGCGCCCGCAGGCGGTGATCGGCCATGCGCGCGGCAGCGCCATGAACCTGCTGGCGGCGATCGGCGCCTATGCCGCGATCAGCCGCGAGCTTGGCCTGCCACTGGTCTATCCCGGCCGGGGCGACCGCATCACCGAGGCGACGGATGCCCGGCTGCTGGCCTCGGCCCTGCTCTGGGCGGCCGGGGCGGAGGCGGCGCGGGACCAGATCTTCAACGTGGCGAATGGCGACGTGCTGACCTGGCGCGGCCTCTGGCCGGTGGTGGCGCGCGTCTTCGGCATGGAGATCGGCGCGCCGCACCCGATGCCGCTGACGGCGCTGATGGTCGACAAGGAGCCGGTCTGGCAGCGCATCGTCGCGCGCCACGGGCTGCGGCCCGGAACCCTCGCGGAGCTGGTCGGCGCCTCCTGGCAGTTCGCCGACTTCGCCTTCAGCCGCGAGGAGCAGACCGCCTCGCTGGTCAGCACCATCAAGATCCGCCAGGCCGGCTTCGGCGACTGCGTCGACAGCGCCGCCATGCTGGAATGGTGGCTGCGCCATCTGCAGGAGGCGCGCATCCTGCCCGCCTGACCGGCCACGCCGGCCCGCCCGCATGAAACGTCAGCCCGGGGCGGCCGCCATCCGGGCACAGGAACTGAGGACCGGCACCACAGAACCGCCGGCCATGGAGGAGGTCCCGAAGATGACGATGTCCCGCAGGACGATGCTGCGCCTTTCGGCGCTCGGCGCGGCGGCGCTGGCCGCGCCGCTCGCGGCGCCCCGCCTGGCGCGCGCCGCCGATCCGGTGAAGGTCGGCGCGCTGTTCCCGCTGAGCGGCGGCGCCGCGCCGCAGGGCCAGCATGTCAGCCAGGCGATCGAGATCGCCGCCGCGCTGGTCAACGAGCAGGGCGGCGTGCTCGGCCGCCCGGTGCAGATCCTCCGGCGCGACGACGAATCCACGCCCGCCGTCGGCGTCAGCCGCGCCAACGAGCTGATCGGCGAGGGCGTGGCCGTCATCATCGAGGGCTGGAACAGCCCGGTGACGCTGGCGACGCAGACAGTGATCGCGCGCGCCGGCGTGCTCGACATCACCGCCATCTCCAAGGCCGACCAGATCCTGACCGGCGGCGGCAATCCGCTGGCGATCCGGCTCAACTCCTCCAACGCCCAGGACGGCCGCATCATCGCCGAGCACCTGAAGGCCACGGGGGCGAAGCGGCTGGCCTTCCTGACGCAGAACGACGCCTACGGCAACGGCGCCCAGGCGGCGATCGAGGGCGAGCTGAAGGCCATCGGCCATGCCTATGACAAGGTGGCGGAGGAGCGCTTCCCCTTCGCCCAGGCGGATTTCCGCGTCGCGCTGACCAATGTGCGCGGCAGCAACGCGGACGCCATCGTGGCGATCAACGCCAATGAGGGGTCCGGCCTGCCGGCGCTGATCCGCCAGGCGCGGCAGATGCGCCTCAGGGGCGAGCTGGTCACCGCCGTCGGCACCGTGGCGCCGAGCGTCATCGCGGTGGCGGGCGAGGCGGCCAATGGCATCGTCGGCGCCGACATCTATTTCCCCAATGTCGAGCCCTTCGCCTCCAACCCGGCGAACCGGACCTTCGTGCGCCGCGCCGAGGAGACCATCCGCTACACGCCGGACAAGTTCATGGCGCTCGGCGCCGCGGCGCTGCAGGTCTGGGCCATGGCGGCGAACGAGCTGAAGTCGCTGGAGCGCGAGGCCATCGCGAAGCGCATCCGCGGCGGCGCCTTCCAGGGCACGGTGCTGGGCGACATCACCTTCGGCGCCGACGGCCAGCTCGCCTCCAGCCACCACCTCTTCACCGTGAAGGACGGCAGGATCGAGGTCCGCGCATGACAGCGGTGCTGCGGGTCGAGGGCCTCGGGGTGCGCTACGGCGCCCTCGTCGCCCTCGACGGCGTCTCCTGGGAGGTGGCGGCGGGCGAGGTGCTCGGCATCATCGGCCCGAACGGCGCCGGCAAGAGCTCCTGCTACGACGCGGCCACGCACATGACGCGCCGCACCGGCCGGGTCTGGCTGGACGGGCGGGAGGTGACGGCGGTGCCGCCGCACGGCCTGGCGACGCTCGGCCTGAAGCGGGCCTTCCAGCAGAACGCCTTCTTCGCCCAGCTCAGCGTGCTGGAGAACATGGTCGCCGTGCTGCAGCGGGAGGGCGGCGCGGGCCTCGCCGCCAGCCTCGCCCTGCCCTGGCGCGAGGCGCGGCTGCGCCGGGCGCTGCGGGCCGAGGCGGCGGCGCTGCTGGAGGAGTTCGGCGTGCCGCGCGAGATGCACGAGCTGCGCCCCGGCCACATCCCCTACGGCAGCCAGCGCATGCTCTCCATCGTGCTCGCCTGGGGGCGTGGCGCGCGGGTGCTGATGCTGGACGAGCCGGCGGCGGGGCTCGGCGGCCCCGACATGGCGCGGCTGCGCGACCTGCTGCAGCGGCTGCGCGGGCGCGGCACGGCGCTGGTCGTCATCGAGCACCACATGGACCTCATCATGTCGGTGGCCGACCGCATCCTGGTGCTGGAGCAGGGGCGACCCCTGGCCAGCGGCACGCCGCGCGAGATCCAGCAGGATGCGCGGGTGCTGGAAGCCTATCTGGGGCGCGCGGCATGAGCGCGCCCATCCTGGAGGCGAGCGGGCTGCGGGTCGTCCATGGCGGCAACCTCGCCCTCGACATCCCGCACCTGGCGCTGCGGCCGGGCGAGCTGGTCGGCGTGGTGGGCGCCAATGGCGCGGGCAAGTCCACCCTGGTCAACGCGCTGCTCGGCTGGTCGCGCGGCGCGCCGCGCGTCGAGGGGCGGGTGCGGCTCGCCGGGCAGGACGTCTCGGCCCTGCCGCCGCACCAGCGGGTGCGGCGCGGCCTCGCCCTGGTGCCCGAGGGCGGGGCGGTCTTCATGCGGCTGACGGTGGAGGAGAACCTCGCCGCCGCCGTGCCCGAGGGCGGCCGGCGCGGCCACGGGCTGGAGGAGGTCTATGCCCTCTTCCCGCGCCTGCGCGAGCGGCTGCATCACCTCGCCTCGATGCTCTCGGGCGGCGAGCGGCAGATGCTGGCCATCGCCCGCGCGCTGCGCCTCGGCCCCGCCGTGCTGCTGCTCGACGAGCCTTCCATCGGCCTCGCCCCGCGCCTCGTCACCGATGTGCTGCGCAGCGTGCGCGGCCTGGTCGGGCCGGGGCTCTCGGTGCTGCTGGTCGAGCAGAACGTGCGCGCCGCCATCGAGGTGGTCGACCGGCTGGTACTGCTGGAGCGCGGCCGCATCCTGGCCGAGGGGCCGGTCGCCGCGATGCGCGACGACCCCCGCATCCTGCATGCCTATCTGGGCGAGGCGGTGGCATGAACCTGGTGCAGCAACTGATCAACGGGCTGATCATCGGCCATGCCTACGCGCTGATCGCCATCGGCTGGACCGTGCTGCTCGGCGTGGCGCGGCTGGTGAACTTCGGCCACGGCCAGATGTACATGCTGGCCGCCTTCGTCACCTGGTGGGGGGTCGCCGGGCTCGGCCTGCCCTATCCGCTGGCCATCCTGCTGGCCATGGCGGGCGGCGTGCTGCTCGGCCTCGTCATGCAGCTCACCATGCTGCGGCTGACCTTCGCGCAGGACCTGGTCTCGATCATGATCGTGACGCTGGGCTTCGGCCATGTCATGCGCGGCCTGGCCGGCCTGCTCTTCGGCGGCAATCCGCAGGTGCTGGAGACGCCGCTCTCCTGGATCGACTTCGAGATCGCCGGTGCCTGGGTCACGGCGCAGGACCTGCTGATCGTCGTCGCCGCCATCGCCGTCTTCCTGCTGCTGCGCCTGGTGCTGGAGCGCGGCGCGCTCGGCCGCACCGCGCGCATGGTGGCGGAGGACCCGAAGCTGGCGCAGCTCGGCGGCATCGACGTGCGCCGCGTCTATCTCGCGGTCTTCGCCTTCGAGGGCGCGGCGGTGGCGCTGGCCGCCGCGCTGGTCGCGCCGCGCACCCCGATCCTGACCAGCATCGGCTTCGAGGAGGTGATCATCACCTTCGTCGTCGTCGTGCTGGGCGGCATCGGCTCGATCGGCGGCAGCTATCTGGCGGGGATCGGCCTCGGTCTCTTCACCGCCCTCTTCGGCGGCTTCGTCTCGCCGGCCTACGCGACCTCGGCCGCCTTCGGCGTGCTGATCCTGGTGCTGGTGCTGCGGCCCGGCGGCCTCGCCCTCGGCGCCAAGGGGGGCCGGGCATGAGGCCGGGCATGAGCGGCGCGCCCCGTCTCCTCCTGCCCCGTCTCTTCCTGGCAGTGGCCGGCGCGCTGCTGCTGCTCCCGCTGCCGGGCTGGATCGGCGGCGTGCACGGCGCCTTCGCCGTCATCGCCATCCTGGCCGTCGCCGCCTACGGGCTCGACATCGTCGTCTCCGATCTCGGCGAGGTCAGTCTGGCGCACACGGTGTTCTTCGCCGCCGGCGCCTATGCCACCGGCCTGCTCGCCACCCGCGCCGGCGCGGGCAGCTGGGTGACGCTGCCGGCGGCGCTGCTGGCCGGCCTCGCCATCGCCCTGCTGCTCGGGCTGATCACGCTCTCGCTGCGGGAGTTCGTCTTCTCCCTCGTCACCTATGCCGCCTCCGTCGTCGCCGCCGCCGTGGCGCACAACTGGAACGTGCTGGGCGGCTCGGACGGCGTCTCCGGCATCCCGACGCTGGACCTCTCCATCGGCCCGCTGCGGCTCGCGGCGCGCAACGATGCCGAGCTCTGGCCCTTCGCCCTGGCGCTGCTGCTGGTCACGCTCTACGCGGTGCGCCAGTTCCGCCGCTCGCGCCTCGGCGCCATGGCGATGATGGTGCATCTCAACCCGCGCCTCGCCAACATGTCGGGGATCGACGTGCGCCGCGTCCGGCTGCGGGTCTTCCTGCTCTCCGCGCCGTTCAGCGCCGCGGCGGGCTGGCTCTATGCCTATCAGCGCGCCTATGTCGGGCCGGACCTGTTCGAGACCTACTTCCTGGTGCTGATGCTGACCGCCGTGGTGCTGGTCGGCCGCCGCCTGCTGCTGGGGCCGCTGCTCGGCACGGCGCTGATCATCGGCCAGGAGCGCTTCCTCTCCTTCGGTGGCGACATCAACGCCATCCTGCTCGGCGGCGCGCTGATCCTCTCGCTGGCGGTGCTGCCCAGCGGCGGGACGAGCGGCGGGACGGGCGGGCTGGCCGGCGGCCTGGCCGGCCTCCTGGAGCGGCTGCGCCCGCGGGCGCCGGACGCCGCCGCGCCGCCCGCCGAGGGCCGCTCCGTGCCGCAGCCATGACGCCACACGGAACCGCCCGAACGGGAACCACGCAGGGGAATGCCATGGGGAATGCCATGTCCGAACGTCCGCTCTACCGCGCCGCCGACCTCCGCGCGCTGCTCTCGCCGCAGAGCATCGCGGTGGTGGGCGCCTCGGCCCGCGCCGGCTCCTTCGGCGAGCGCACGGTCCGCAACCTCGATGGCTTCCGGGGCCGGCTGCACCTGGTGAACGCGCGCTACGACAGGCTGGGAGAGCGGCCCTGCCACGCCGCGCTCGCCGCCCTGCCCGAGGTGCCGGAGCTGGTCGTCGCCGCGACGCCGATGGAGGCTGCCGAGGGCGTGCTGGAGGATTGCGCGGCGGTCGGCGCCGGCGCGCTGGTGCTCTACGCCGCCGGCTTCTCCGAGACCGGCCGGCCCGAGCGCATCGCGCTGCAGGAGCGCCTGGCGGCGCGCGCGCGGGCGGCCGGCATCCGGCTGGTCGGGCCGAACTGCATCGGCCTCGTGGACTATGCCAGCGGCGCGAAGATCAGCTTCATCACCGTGCCGCAGCCCCTGGCGGTCCCGACGCGGCCCGCCATCGGCATCGTCAGCCAGTCGGGCAATCTCGGCTTCGCCCTTGCCCAGGCGGTGGAGGCGGGGGCGAATATCGGCCGCGTGCTGACCTGCGGCAACTCGGCCGATGTCGATGTCGCCGACTATGTCGCGGCGCTGGCGGAGGATCCGGCCTGTTCCGCCATCGCCCTGCTCTTCGAGGGCATGGCGGCGCCACGCCGGCTGCTGGAGGCGGCCGAGATCGCCTGGGCGCATGACAAGCCGCTGGTGGTGCACAAGCTGGCCACCGGCGAGAGCGGGGCGGCGGCGGCGCTCTCGCACACCGGCTCGCTGGCGGGGTCGGACGCCGCCTATCGCGCCGCCTTCGAGCGCAGCGGCGCGGTCCTGGCCGAGCAGTTCGAGGGGCTGCTGGAGCTGGCCAGCTTCCTGGCCAAGGCGCCGCCGCCGCGCGGCGCGGGCGTCGCCGTGGTCTCCACCTCGGGCGGCTCGGCGATCATGGCGGCGGACCGCGCCGAGGTGCGCGGCGTCGCGCTGCCGCAGCCGGGCGAGGCGGCGCGGGCGGTGCTGGAGGCGCGCATCCCGGAATTCGGCTCGGCGCGCAATCCCTGCGACGTCACGGCGCAGGTGCTGAACGATCCGGACTCGCTCCGCGCCTGCGCCGGCGCGCTGCTGGAGGACCCGGCCTATGGCGCGCTGATCCTGCCCAACGGCTATGCCTATGACGTGGCGACGCCGCGCTTCGCCATGGTGGGCGAGCTGGCGGAGCAGCACGGCAAGATCGCCTGCGTCGTCTGGACCACGCAGTTCCTGGAAGGCCCCGGCGCGCGCGAGGCGGAGGCCGAGCCGCGCGTGGCGCTGTTCCGCTCGATGGACCGCTGCATGGCCGCCATCGCCGCCTGGCAGGCGCGTGGGGCGCGTCGCGCCGCCGGCACGCCCACTGGCACTCCCGCTGGCACGCGCCTCTCGCCGCCGGAGGCCAGGGCCCGGGCGGCGGCGCTGCTTGACCAGGCGCGGGGTCCGGTGCTGACGGAGCGCGAGGCCAAGGCGGTGCTCGCCGCCTATGGCGTCCCGGTGGTGGCCGAGACGCTGGCCGCCGAGGCCGAGGCCGCCGTCGCGGCGGCGGAGGCCGCCGGCTACCCCGTGGTTCTGAAGGTCGAATCGCCCGACCTGCCGCACAAGACCGAGGCCGGCGTCATCCGCCTCAACCTCGCCGATGCCGCCGCCGTGCGCGCCGGCTTCGCCGAGGTCATGGCCAATGCCGCGCGCGCCGCGCCCCAGGCCCGCATCAACGGCGTGCTGGTGCAGCCCATGGTGCCGGCCGGGATCGAGATGGTGGTGGGGGCGCGGCATGATCCGCTCTTCGGCCCCACCGTGGTCGTCGGGCTCGGCGGCATCCTGGTGGAGCTGCTGCGCGACACCGCGCTCGCCCTCGCCCCGGTCGGGCAGGGCGAGGCGCGCGCCATGCTGGAGCGGCTGAAGGGCGCGAAGCTGCTGCACGGCTTCCGCAACCTGCCGGCGGTGGATCTCGATGTCCTCGCCGGCATCGTGCAGCGCGTCTCGGAACTGGCCGCCGACCAGGCCGGGCGCATCGCCGAGATCGACGTGAACCCGGTGATCTGCGCCGGCGGCCGTCAGGTGGCGGTGGACGCGCTCATCGCGCTGGCGCCGCATGGGTGAGCAGCACCAGCTTGCCGGTGGCCTGCCGCGCGGCGAGCGCCTCCAGCGCCTCCGGCGCGCGCTCCAGCGGCAGGGTGCGCGAGACATGCGGCCGCAGCTTCCCCTCGGCGATCCAACCGAAGAGATCGGCCAGCAGGGCGCGATAGGCCGCGCGCTCCCGCCGGGCGAACTCGCCGAAGAAGACGCCGGTGATGGCGCAGCCCTTCAGCAGCGCCAGGTTCAGCGGCGGGCGCGGGATCTCGCCGGCCGCGAAGCCGACGACGAGGTAGCGGCCGCGCCATGCGGTGCCGCGCAGCGCCGTCTCGGTATAGGCGCCACCGACGGGATCGAAGACGACATCGGCGCCGCGCCCGCCGGTCAGCGCCTTCAGCTGATCGCGCCAGTCGGGCGCGCTGTAGTCGAGGACGGC
This sequence comes from Pseudoroseomonas sp. WGS1072, assembly GCF_049340465.1. Taxonomy (NCBI): domain Bacteria; kingdom Pseudomonadati; phylum Pseudomonadota; class Alphaproteobacteria; order Acetobacterales; family Acetobacteraceae; genus Pseudoroseomonas; species Pseudoroseomonas sp. WGS1072. Next base: position 1,685,687 of record NZ_JBMPSU010000001.1, read on the forward strand.
ATCGGCGCCCTCGGCGCGGCAGGCCTCGAGCCGCGCCGCCGAGCCCGCGGCGGCGATCACCCGCGCGCCCATGAGCTTGCCGAGTTGCACGGCGGCGAGGCCGGTGCCGCCGGCCGCGCCCAGCACCAGCAGCGTCTCGCCGGGTTGCAGCGCGCCGCGGTCGCGGAGCGCGTGCAGCGCCGTGCCATAGGCGAGGCAGACGGCCGCGGCGACCTCCGGCGCCACGCCCTCCGGCACCGGCACCACGGCCTCCGCCGGCAGGGCGACAGCCTCGGCGAAGCCGCCATGCGTCATCAGCGCGGCGACACGGTCGCCGGGGCGGAAGCCATCGACGCCCTCGCCCAGCGCCGCCACGCGGCCGGAGACCTCGCCGCCGGGCGCGAAGGGCAGCGGCGGCTTCTGCTGGTATCGCCCCTCGATCAGCAGCAGGTCGGGAAAGTTCACGCCGCAGGCCTCGACGCGCAGCAGCACCTCGCCCGGGCCGGGCACCGGATCGGGCAGCTCGCCCGGCCGCAGCGCGGATGGCGGGCCATAGGCGTGGCAGAGCATGGCTTTCATGGCGGGTCTCCTCCGGTGGCCAGCCTGGGCATCGTCGGATGGGTCGCGCAAGCCCGCAACCGATGGCAAGATCGCTGGAACGACGAGAGGAGACGGGAGTGGACTTCAGCTACTCACCCAAGGTCATGGCGCTGCGCGAGCGGCTGCAGGCCTTCATCGACGAGCATGTCGCGCCGAACGACCATCTGCATCACGCGCAGCTCGAATCCGCCGCCGACCGCTGGCAGCCGGTGCCGATCACCGAGCAGCTCAAGCCGAAGGCGCGCGAGGCAGGGCTGTGGAACCTGTTCCTGCCGGAGTCGCGGCACGGCGCGGGGCTGACGAACCTGGAATACGCGCCGCTGGCCGAGATCATGGGCCGCTATCCCTGGGCCAGCGAGATCTTCAACTGCTCGGCGCCCGACACCGGCAACATGGAGACCATCGAGCGCTACGGCACGGAGGAGCACAAGGAGCGCTGGCTGAAGCCGCTGCTGGCGGGCGAGATCCGCTCCTGCTTCGCCATGACCGAGCCCGATGTCGCCTCATCGGACGCGACCAACATCCAGACCCGCATTACGCGCGATGGCGACGACTACGTCATCAACGGCCGCAAGTGGTGGTCCTCGGGCGCCGGCGATCCGCGCTGCGCCATCTTCATCGTCATGGGCAAGACCGATCCCGGGGCGGAGAAGCACCGGCAGCAGTCGATGATCCTGGTGCCGCGCGGCACGCCGGGGCTGACCATCAAGCGCATGCTGCCGGTCTTCGGCTTCGACGACGCGCCGCATGGCCATGCCGAGCTGCTGTTCGAGAACGTCCGCGTGCCAGCCTCCAACATCCTGCTCGGCGAGGGGCGCGGCTTCGAGATCGCGCAGGGGCGGCTCGGGCCGGGGCGCATCCATCACTGCATGCGCGCCATCGGCCTGGCCGAGCGGGCGCTGGAGATGATGTGCCGCCGCTCGCTGGAGCGCCGCCCCTTCGGCAAGCCGCTGGCCGACCAGGGCGTGATCATCGACCGCATCGCGCAGTCGCGCATCCTGATCGACCAGTGCCGTCTGCTGACGCTGCACGCCGCCTGGCGGATGGACACGGTGGGCAACAAGGTGGCGCGCAGCGAGATCGCCGAGATCAAGGTGGCGGCGCCGGACATGGCCTGCCAGGTGATCGACTGGGCGATCCAGGCGCATGGCGGCGGCGGTGTCACCGAGGACTTCCCGCTGGCCTACATGTACAAGATCGCGCGCACGCTGCGCATCGTGGACGGGCCGGACGAGGTGCACAAGTTCCAGCTCGGCCGCATGGAGCTGAACAAGTACCGCCCGCCGCGCAACGCCCCGCCGGGAGGCGCCGCGTGAGCGCCCCCATGGAGACCTCCCTCTTCGACCTGACCGGGCAGGTCGTGGTCGTCACCGGCGCCTCGCGCGGCATCGGCCGCGCCATCGCCGAGCGCATGGCGCAGCAGGGGGCGAAGGTCGTCGTCTCCTCGCGCAAGATCGACGCCTGCCAGGAGGTGGTGGACGGCATCGTCGCGCGCGGCGGCGAGGCCTTCGCGCAGGCCTGCAACATCGGCCGCAAGCCGGAGCTGCAGGCGCTGGTGGACGCCACGCTGGCGCGCTGGGGCCGCATCGACACGCTGGTCTGCAACGCGGCGGTGAACCCCTATTTCGGCCCGGCGATCGAGATGCCGGACGAGGCCTTCGACAAGATCATGGCCTCCAACGTCCGCTCCAACCTCTGGCTGGCCCATATGGTGATGCCGGGCATGGCCGAGCGTGGCGGCGGATCGGTGGTCATCATCTCCTCGATCGGCGGGCTGCGCGGCTCGCCGGTGCTCGGCGCCTATGCCATCTCCAAGGCCGCCGACATGCAGCTCGCGCGGAACATCGCGGTGGAATGGGGCCCGCGCAACGTGCGCGCCAACTGCATCGCCCCTGGCCTGGTGCGCACCGACTTCGCCCGCGCGCTCTGGGAGAATCCCGAGATCTACCGCAAGCGCACGCGCGACACGCCCCTGCAGCGCATCGGCGAGCCGGACGAGATCGCCGGCGCGGCGGTGTTCCTGGCCTCGCGCGGCGGCAGCTTCATGACCGGGCAGACCATCGTCATCGACGGCGGCATCTGCGCCGGTCCGCCGATGGTCGGGGAGGAGTGAGCCATGGGCGCGGGCGAGCCGGCGCTGGTGCCGGTGCTGGAGAACCACCGCTTCGACGAGGCCGCGCTCGCCGCGGCGCTCCGCGGCCGGCTGCCCGGCTTCGACGGACCGGTGACCATCCGCCAGTTCCAGGGCGGCCAGTCGAACCCGACCTTCCATGTGGCGACGGCGGCGGGGAGCTATGTCCTTCGCAAGAAGCCGCCGGGCCGGCTGCTGCCCAGCGCGCATGCGGTGGAGCGGGAGTACCGCGCCATGGAGGCCTTGCAGGACAGCGGCGTGCCGGTGCCGCGCATGCGCCTGCTCTGCGAGGATGACACGGTCGTCGGCACGCCCTTCTTCCTGATGGACCATGTGCCGGGCCGCGTCTTCCCCGACCGGGTGATGACCTCCGGCACGCCGGCGGAGCGCCGCGCCGTCTATGACGACCTGGCGCGCGTGCTGGCGCGGCTGCACGCGGTGGACTGGCGCGCCGCCGGCCTCGCCGATTTCGGCCGGCCGGACCACTACATGCAGCGGCAGGTCGCGCGCTGGACGAAGCAGTGGGCGGCGGTGAAGGTCGAGGAGATGCCGGAGATGGAGCGGCTGGCCGAATGGCTGCCGCGCCACCTGCCGGAGGATGAGGAGACCACCATCGCGCATGGCGACTTCCGCCTCGGCAATGTCATCCTCCATCCCGAGGAGCCGCGCGTCGTCGCAGTGCTGGACTGGGAACTCGCCACGCTGGGCCATCCCATGGCCGATCTGGCCTATGCCTGCCTGACCTACCACATGCCGCCAGGGCCCAGCGGTGTCACCGGCCTGCTGGGCGTCGATTTCGGCGCGACCGGCATCCCGGACCAGGAGAGCTTCGTCGCCACCTATTGCGCGGCGGCGGGACGCGCGGCGCCGCGCGGCTTCGATGTCTTCCTGGTCTTCTCCATGTTCCGCCTGGCCTCCATCGTCGCCGGCGTCTGGAAGCGCGCGCTGGATGGCAACGCCTCCGATCCGCGCGCCATCGGCTACCGCGAGCGCTACCGCGTCATGGCCGAGCGCGCCTGGGCGATCGCGCAGCGCATGGAGGCTTGATCGCGGACCCGGCGCCGTGTTCTCTGTCGGACAAGAGGCACCGCTCCGACGGCGCCGCAGATGAGGAAACCGACTTGGCCCGCATCCCCTATGCCGACCCGAACGAGCCTGAGGCGCGCCCGCTGGTCGAGCGCATCGTCCGCGAGCGCGGCAGCCTGCTGCATCTCTACGCCATGCTGCTGCACAGCCCGCCGGTCGCGGAGGGCTGGCTCGGCTACCTGACCGCCATCCGCCATCACTGCGGCCTCGCCGGCAGCCTGCGCGAGATGGTCATCATGCGCATCGCCCATCTCAACGGCGCGCCCTACGAGGCCGAGCAGCACGCGCCCATCGCGCTGAAGGAAGGGCTCACCCAGGCGCAGGTCGATGGCCTGGCCGACTGGCGCGCGCAGGACCTCTACGATGCCCGCCAGCAGGCCGTGCTCGCCTATTGCGACAGCATGACGCGCGAGATCCATGTGCCGAAGCCGGTCTTCGAGGCGGTGCGGGCCGAGCTCGACGCGCGCGAGCTGGTCGAGCTGACGGCGACCATCGGTGCCTACAACATGGTCTCGCGCTTCCTGGAAGCGATGCAGATCCACTCCGGCGATCCGCTCCCCGATGCCGCGGCTTGACGGCAGGGTCGCCATCGTCACCGGCTGCGGCTCGCAGGGGCCGGGCTGGGGCAATGGCCGCGCCATCTCGGTGCTCTTCGCGCGCGAGGGCGCCACGGTCTATGGAATCGACCGCGATCCGGCGGCGGCGGCGGACACGCGCCGGCGGATCGAGGCCGAGGGCGGCACCTGCCTCACCGCCGAGGCCGATGTCACCCGGCGCGATCAGGTCGAGGCGATGGTCGCCGACTGCCTGGCGCGCTTCGGGCGCGTCGACGTGCTGGTCAACAATGTCGGCCTGTCGCTGCCCGGCGATCCGGTGGCGATGAGCGAGGAGGTCTGGGACAGCCAGATCGACATCAACCTGAAAAGCGCCTTCCTCTGCACGAAGGCCGTGCTGCCCTGCATGGTGGCGCAGGGGAAGGGTGCCATCGTCTCCGTCGCCTCCACCGCCGCCATCCGCTACACCGGCAAGCCGCAGGCCGCCTATGCCGCCGCCAAGGCCGGCCTCGTGCAGTTCAGCCGCGTCGTCGCCGTGGATTACGCGCGGCGGGGCGTCCGGCTCAACTGCGTGCTGCCCGGGCTGATCGAGACGCCCTTGGTCGAGAAGCTGGCCGAGCAGTTCGCCAGCGACGAGACCGGGCTGGACCGCGACGCCTTCTACAACCGCCGCCACGCCCAGGTGCCGATGGGCCATATGGGCGAGGCCTTCGACGTCGCCGAGGCGGCGCTGTTCCTGGCCTCGGACGCCGCGAAGTACGTCACCGGCACGGAGCTTCTGGTCGATGGCGGGCTCTGCGCCGCCGTGCGTAGCTGAAGGAGGGACGCCGCATGCTGCGTCTGGATGGCAAGGTCGCGCTCGTCACGGGCGCCGGCTCGGCGGGCCCCGGCTGGGGCAACGGCAAGGCGACGGCGGTGCTGATGGCGCGCCAGGGCGCGCGCGTCCTCGCCCTCGACAACCGCGCCGAGGCGGTGGAGGAAACCCTCGGCCTGATCCGCGGCGAGGGCCATGAGGCCGAGGGGCATATCGCCGATGTCACTCTCGCCGCCGAGGTCGAGGCCGCCGTGGCCGCCTGCGTCGCGCGCTTCGGGCGGCTCGACATCCTGGTCAACAATGTCGGCGGCTCCTTCCCCGGCGGCGCCGAGAGCATGGCCGAGGCGGACTGGGACCGGCAGCTCGACTTCAATCTGCGCAGCGCCTTCCTCGGCTGCAAGTACGCCCTGCCGGTGATGAAGGCGCAGGGCCGCGGCGCCATCGTCAACCTTTCCTCCATCGCCGCGCTGCGGATGAGCGCGGACCGCCCGCATGTCGCCTACAGCGCGTCGAAGTACGGCATCCTGGCGCTGACCAAGTCGGTCGCGATGGAGCATGCGAGGCTCGGCATCCGCTGCAACACCGTCATCCCCGGGCTGATGCACACGCCGCTGGTCGAGCACCGTCTGGTGCGCCAGCTTGGCGCCAATGACGCGGCCGCGCTGATCGCGAAGCGCGACGCGCAGGTGCCGATGGGAAAGATGGGCGACGCCTGGGACATCGCCCACGCCGTGCTGTTCCTGGCCTCCGACGAGGCGCGGCACATCACCGGCACTGAATTGCTCGTTGACGGAGGAATCTCCGCGGCGATGCCGTAGGCACAACAAAGGGCCGGCGCACGGCACAGGTGCGCGGCCACAGGGAGAGGTGTTCATGGAACAGGATACGAAGCTCGGCCGCCGCGCTCTGATGGGCGGCGCGCTGGCCATGACGGCGGGCCTCGGCGCGACGGCCCTGGCGCGTCCGGCGCTGGCGCAGGGGAAGTTCCCGTCGCGGCCGATCACCATCGTCGTGCCGATTCCGGCCGGCGGCGGCACCGACTACGCGGCGCGGCTGATCGCCGAGCCGATGGGCGTGCTGCTCGGCCAGCCCGTGGTGGTGGAGAACCGGCCGGGCGGCAATGACGTGGTCGGCGTCACCTCCGTGCTGCGCGCGCCGCAGGACGGCTACACGCTGCTGATGGGCTATTGCGGCACCATGGCGGGGCGGGCGGCCATCGGCGGGCTCGGCGCCATCGACACGGTCGCCGATTTCGTCCCCATCGGCCAGGTGTCCGACACGCCGCAGCTCTTTGTCGTGCATCCCTCGGTGCCGGCGAAGACGCTGCAGGAGTTCGTTGCCTATGCGAAGGCGAATCCGGGCCAGGTCAACTATGCCTCGGCCGGCAACGGCTCGATGCACCACCTGGGCACCGAGCTGCTGAAGTCGCGCGCCGGCATCGACATGCTGCACGTGCCCTACCGCGGCACGGGCGAGACCATCAGCGACCTCCTGGCCGGCCGCATCCAGTTCTACATGAACTCGCCGCCGCCGCTGGTCAGCCTGGTGCGGGACGGGCGCGTGCGCGCGCTCTGCGTCAGCTCGAACGAGCGGCATCCGGGCCTGCCGGACATTCCCTCCCTGGCCGAGAACGGCATGCGGGACCTGCCGCTCAATGTCTGGTTCGCGCTCTACGCGCCCAGGAACGTGCCGGCCCCGATCCGGGCGGCGCTGACCGAGGCGATGCGGACGGCCCTGGCGCAGGAGGATCTGAAGCGCCGCGCCTTCGAGGCGGGGTCGCTGGTCCGCTTCGAGGGGCCGGAGGTGGTGGCGGAGCGCCTGCGCCGCGAGATCGGCGGCTGGCGGCAGATCGCCGAGGCGGCGAATATCCGCGCCGATTGAGAGGCGGGCCGGGGCGGGCGCGGGGAGGGCGGGCCCCGCTTCCGCGCCCATCACATCCGCCGCATCCAGATCTCGCCCACGCTGTGGTCGGCCATCTTGCGCAGCACCAAGCGCGCGCGCTCGCGCGTCGGCTGGATGTTCTCGTGCAGGTTGACGAGGTTGATCTCGCGCCAGATCCGCTGCGCCACCGACACGGCCTCGTCGCGCGGCAGGTCCTTGTAGCGGTGGAAGTAGGAGGCCGGCTTCTGGAAGGCGGTGCGCTGCAGCAGCAGGAAGCGCTCGAGGTACCAGGCGGCGATATCGGCCTCGTCGGCGTCGACATAGACGGAGAAGTCGAAGAAGTCGGAGGCCAGCAGCGGCGCGCCCGCCGCCGCCTGCAGCACGTTCAGCCCCTCGAAGATCAGGATGTCGGGCCGGCGCACGATCTGCGTCTGATCGGGCAGGATGTCGTAGGTCATGTGGGAATAGACCGGCGCCGCCACCGCCGGCTCGCCCGCCTTCACCGCCGAGAGGAAGCCGATCATGCGGCGCAGGTCGTAGCTCTCGGGGAAGCCCTTGCGCTGCATCAGCCCGCGCTGCTCCAGCACCCGCGTCGGGTAGAGGAAGCCGTCGGTCGTCACCAGCTCGACCTTGGGATGGTCCGGCCAGCGCGCCAGGATCGCCTGCAGCACGCGGGCGAAGGTGCTCTTGCCCACGGCCACGCTGCCGGCGACGCCGATGATATAGGGCGGCGGCACCACGGGGCGGCCGAGGAAGGTGTCCTGCACCACGCCGAGCCCGCGCGCCGCCGCCACCTGCAGGTTCAGCAGGCGCGAGAGCGGCAGGAAGATATCCGCCACCTCTGTCAGCGAGAGCCGGTCGTTCAGGCCGCGCAGCCCGCGGATATCGGCGTCCGAGAGGGAGAGCGGCGTGTTGGAGCGCAGCCTGGCCCATTCGTCGCGGCGGAAGTGCCGGTAGGCGGAGGGGCCGGCGATCGGCCGCTGGTTCGCCATGTCGGGGGTCCTCGGCCCGTCGGCCGGGAGCGTGGCGTGATTCATGGTCGCGTTTCCCTGCGCCGCCACCCCCGGGGGGAAGAGGCGGGGGCGATCCTGGCACCGCCATGCTGCGTTGCGAAGCCTGTGCTGGCGGATTTCGCTATCCGGGTCGAGGATGGCCGCCGGAAAAAGAGGAAAGCCGTCCGATGATCGTCACGCCAGACCACGGAATGCCGCCCCTGGAACCGGCCCTGGAGCCAACTCCCGTCCCACCGGGCCCCGGCGAGCTGCGGCGGATCCTGCCCGGCCTGGCCTGGGCCCGCATGCCGCTGCCCTTCCCGCCGCGGCACGTTAATCTCTGGCTGATCGACGATGGCGAGGGCGTGCTGGCGGTGGATGCGGGGGCGCGCACGGAGGACTCCGTGCCGCTCTGGACCCGGATCCTGGACGAGGGGCTGGCGGGCCGGCCACTGACGCGGCTGCTGGTGACGCACTTCCATCCCGATCATGTGGGCTTCGCCGGCTGGCTCTGCGAGCGGCATGACGTGCCGCTGCTGATGCCGCGCACCGAGTACCTGATGGCGCGCTTCCTCAGCCTCGACACGGACGAGGGCATGACGGCGCGGCAGCTCGCCTTCGCCGCCGCCGCCGGCTGCCCGCCCGCGCATCTCGACTTCCTCGCCGGACGCGGGCCGCTCTATGCCCGCGCCGTCACCGCCCTGCCGCGCTGCTACCGGCGCATCGCCCAGGGCGACGTGCTGACGATCGGCGGCCGGGCCTGGCATGTCCACACCGGCGGCGGCCATGCGCCGGAGATGGCGGCGCTGCACTGCCCCGAGCTCGGCGTGCTGATCTCGGCCGACCAGATCCTGCCGCGCATCACCCCCTATGTCGGCGTCGGCGCGGCCGAGCCGCTGGCCGACCCGCTGGAGGATTTCCTGGCCTCCAACGAGCGCCTGCGCGCCCTGCCGGCGGAGACGCTGGTGCTGCCCTCGCACGGCGAGCCCTTCACCGGCCTCCATGCCCGCATCGACGCCCTGGCGGCGCACCACGCCGAGCGGCTGGAGACCCTGGCGGCCGGCCTCGCGGCGCCACTGACCACCTTCGAGGCCGCGCGCATCCTCTTCCCGCGCGTGACGGAGGATCGGCAGATCGGCTTCGCCGTGGGCGAGACCCTGGCGCACCTCAACCGCCTGGTGGAAAGCGGCCGGGCGGAGCGGATCGGGGACGAGGTGCCGCGCTACCGGCGCCGGGCCCGGGCGGAGGGGGAGGCGGCGGAGCCTTAGCCGGCCGCCGGGCCGGAGGGGCCCGATGGGGTCTCGGGAACCGCCCTCCGGCGCGCGGAGGGCGGGCCCTCAGGTCTCCAGCATGCGCCGCAGCAGCTCGACATCCTCGGCGAAGGTGCTGTCGGCCTGCATGAGCTCGGCCACGCGGGAGACGGCGTGCATCACCGTCGTGTGATCGCGGTTGCCGAAGCGGCGGCCGATCTCGGGCAGCGAGCGGGAGGTGAGCTGCTTCGCCAGGTACATCGCCACCTGGCGCGGCCGCGCCACGTTGCGCGCGCGGCGGGCGGAGGACATGTCGGTCAGGCGGATGTTGTAGTGTTCGGCGACCTTGCGCTGGATCTCCTCGATCGTCACCCGCCGGTCATGCGCGCGCAGGATGTCGTGCAGCACCTCCTGCGCCGATTCCAGCGTGACGGGGCGGCCGAACAGGTTGGCATGCGCGATCAGCCGGTTCAGCGCGCCTTCCAGCTCGCGGACGTTGGAGGTGATCTTGTGCGCCAGGAACTCCAGCACCCGGGCCGGCACGTCCACCTCCGCGCCGGCCGCCTTGGCCTGCAGGATGGAGATGCGCAGCTCATAGGTGGTGGCGTGGATATCGGCCACCATGCCGCAGCCCAGGCGCGTTCGCAGCCGGTCCTCCAGCCCCGACAGGTCGGAGGGCGACTTGTCGGCCGAGACCACGATCTGCTTGCCGGCATCCACCAGCGCGTTGAAGGTGTGGAAGAACTCCTCCTGCGTGTTGTCCTTGCCGATCAGGAATTGCAGGTCGTCGATCATCAGCACGTCGACCGAGCGCAGGCTTTCCTTGAACTCCATCGTGCTCTGCGAGCGAAGTGCGGCAATGAAGCGGTACATGAACTTCTCGGCCGACATGTAGGCGACGTTGCGCTGCCCGCCGAAGCTGATCGCCCAGGCGATGGCATGCATCAGATGCGTCTTGCCGAGGCCGACGCCGCCATACAGGAACAGCGGGTTGAAGCCCGGGCTTGCCGGCTTCTCCGCCACCCGGCGGGCGCAGGCATGGGCGAACTCGTTCGGCTTGCCGACGACGAAGCTGTCGAAGGTGAAGCGCGGGTCGAGCGGCGCGGCCCAGTCATTGCCGCGCGACTCGGCCCGCTGGGAGGCGGGGGCGGAGGCCTGAGCCTCGGCGCGCGGCAGGGAGGAGAGGGGCTCGGCCAGGGCGAGCGCGCCCTGATGCGCCCGCGCCACCGGCGCGGCGCCGGCGAGTCCCGTGGCGGCCGTGGCTTCCTCGGAAGCCGGGGGGCGGGAATCGGGCGCCACGCGGATATCGACGCGGCGCACGCCCAGGCTCTCGGCGCTCCAGAGGGCGCGCAGGCGGTCTCCGTAATGGTTGCGCACCCAGTCGCGCAGGAAGCGCGTGGGCAGCTGGATCACGGCCTCCTCGCCCTCGATCGCCGAGAGCGTCATCTGCCGCAGCCAGCTCCGGTACTCCACCTCGCCCACTTCCTCGCGCAGGCGGCCGCGGATGCGGGCCCAGGCTTCCGCCGCGGGCGCTTCCCTGACCTGATCCGGCGCGGCGGAGGAAGGAGTGCCGAGCTCATTCTCCATACGAAGCACCTGCCACCTTTCGGCCCGAGGCCAAGCTGATCGAGGCCCCTCGCGGGGCGGAGCGGAAGGCCGGGCAGCGCTTCCGCGAGGCTCCCGCCACGGGAGCAGGGAACCATGACACAGACAAGTCAATTACGTGCGCCGGAATAAGGACGCACATCACCGATCCGTCCTGATGCATCGGGATTCAAGTATTGAACCCCATCGCCAAGGACGAACGGCTACGCCAGAATGTATTCAGAAATAACGGTCCGGCGGATTGTTCTCGGAAGGCTATCCCCCGTCGCGCGGGCCGCGCAACGGGTTCTTAGCGAGAACACGGACCACGGCGGTCAAGCCGCCGTCATGCCATGAGCCCGGCTCAGGCCTGGGCGGTGGCCAGGGCCTTGATCCGCGCCGAGAGGCGGGACAGCTTGCGGGCGATGGTGTTGGCGTGCATCACGCCCTTGGTGCCGGCGCGCTGCAGCTCGGGCTGCGCGTCCTTGAAGGCCGCCTGCGCGGCGGACTTGTCGCCGCCGGCGATGGCCTTCTCGACCTTGGTCAGGAAGGTGCCGACGCGGGAGCGACGGGCGCGGTTGCGCTCGTTGCGAGTGGCCGTCTGCCGGATGCGCTTGCGCGCGGAAGCCGTATTCGCCATGGCGATTCTTGAACCAGTCGTCTGTGTCTCAGGAACGCGCGGCCCCTGGGCGGAGCCCGGGACCGGCGCGGGAAGGCGCGGTTTCTAGCCCTCGCGGCGGCCGGGAGTCAATGATCCCCAGGATATCCCCAGGGCATCCCCGGGCAGCCTTCCGGGCATACCCCCGGCCCCTCCCGGGTCCGTGAGGCTGCCCGGCCCGAGTCGCTGCGTTGCAACGCAAGCTTCACGGAAGCGGAACGCCCCTGTCATCCCGCTTGGATAGAGCGCCCCCCGACGCGAGCAAAGGGGCGTGAGGTGTCTGGCATCCGGATCGAAGGCGTGGCGCGCCGCTATGGCGGCACGGCGGTGTTGAAAGGGGTCTCGCTCGAGGTGGCGGCGGGCGAGTTCGTCGCCCTGCTCGGCCCCTCCGGCTGCGGCAAATCCACCCTGATGCGGCTGATCGCCGGCATCGACCGCCCCGATGCCGGCCGCATCCTGATCCAGGGCCGCGACGTCACCGCGCTGCGCCCGGCCGACCGCGACGTCGCCATGGTCTTCCAGTCCTATGCCCTCTACCCGCACCTGACGGTGGAGGAGAACATCGCCGTGCCGCTGGCCATGCGGCGGCTGAGCGCCCCGCAGCGCCTGCCGCTGCTCGGCCGCTGGTGGCCGGGCAGCCGCGCCGCCCGGCGCGCCATCCACGAGGAGGTCGGCAGCGCCGCGCTGGCGCTCGGCCTCGGCAGCCTGCTGGACCGCCGCCCCGGTCAGCTTTCCGGCGGCCAGCGGCAGCGCGTGGCGCTGGCCCGCGCCATCGTCCGCCACCCCGCCGCCTTCCTGATGGACGAGCCGCTGTCCAACCTGGACGCCGCGCTGCGCGTGCACACCCGGCGCGAGATCGTCGAGATCCACCGCCGCGTCGGCGCCGCCACCCTCTATGTGACGCACGACCAGACCGAGGCCCTGACCATGGCCGACCGGGTCGCCGTCATGCAGGGGGGCGAGATCCTGCAGGTCGCCGGCCCGCGCGCCATCTACGCCGACCCCGAGGACCTGCGCGTCGCCTGCTTCATCGGCTCGCCGCGCATCAACACGCTGGAGGGCGTGGCGGACAGCCACGGCCTGGTCCGGCTCGGCGGCTATCCGAGCGGGCTGCGCCTCTGCGGCGCCGCGGCGGGGCCGGCGCCGGTGACGCTCGCCGTGCGGCCCGAGGACCTCTACCTCTCCGAGACCGGGGGCCTGCCGGCCGAGGCGGCGGGGCTGGAGTTCCTGGGCGAGAGCCTGCTGCTGCACGCCCGCCTGGCCGGCGGCACGCCGCTGGTCTGCCGCCTGCCGCCCAGCTACGTGCCCGACCTGCCGCCCGGCAGCCCGGTGCGGCTGGGCTTCGACCCGGCCCGGGCCCTGCTGTTCGACGCCCGCGGCAAGCGGCTGCGCGACATCGCCGTGGTGCCGGAGCCGGCCCTTGTCTGACGCCGTTCTCCCCCCGCGCCTTTCCCCGGGCCTTTCCCCCGGCCTGGCCCCGCCCCGCCCGCGCTGGCGGGCCGGCGAGACGCTGACCGCCTGGATGCTCAGCCTGCCGGCGGTGCTGGCCTACTGGGTCCTGCTGCTGCTGCCGACGCTGGCCGCCGTGGCGCTCGCCTTCACCGACTACGAGCTGGGGATGGACGGCTTCGCCTGGATCGGCCTCGGCAACTTCGCCGAGCTGATGACCGACCGCGGCTTCCTCCAGGCCTTCCGCAACACCCTCTTCTATGTCGCGGTGGTGACGCCGGGCTCGATCCTCGGCGCCCTCGGCCTCGCCTTGCTGATCGAGGGCGGCACGCGCGGCCGCACCTTCTTCCGCGCCGTCTTCTTCCTGCCCGTGGTCTCGCTCACCGTCGCCATGGCCTCGGCCTGGCAATACCTGCTGCACCCGACCATCGGCCCGCTCAACGCGGTGCTGCGGCAGGTGGGGGTGGAGGGGCCGGCCTGGCTCTCCTCCTCGGGCACGGTGATGTGGGCGCTCGCCGGCATCGGCATCTGGGAGAATCTCGGCTTCAACCTGGTGCTCTTCCTGGCCGGGCTGACCGCCATCCCGCGCGACCTCTACGCCGCCGCCGAGGTGGATGGCGCCTGCTCGGCCTGGTCGCGCTTCCGCCTCGTCACCTGGCCGATGCTGGGGCCGACCACGCTCTTCGTGCTGACCATCACCATGATCCGCGCCGTGCGCGTCTTCGACACGGTGAAGGTGCTGACCCAGGGCGGCCCCGACCGCGCCTCCGAGGTGCTGCTGCACACCATGTACCAGGAGGGCTTCACCTATTTCCGCCTCGGCTACTCGGCCGCCATCACCCTGGTCTTCCTGGCCATCGTGTTGGCGCTGATGTGGCTTCAGACGCGGGTCCTCGACAAGCGGGTGCATTATGGCTGAGCGCGAAGCCCCCCACGACATGTCCCTTTGGCGCGACCTGCCGCGCCTCGCCGTGCTGACGCTGCTCGGCCTGCTGCTGCTGATGCCCTATATCTGGATGGTCTCGGCCAGCCTGAAGCCGGCGGACGAGATCTTCCGCGCCAGCCTCGCCCTGCTGCCCGAGCGGCTGGCGGCGGCGCAGAACTACGGCCGCGTCTTCTCCCTGCTGCCCGTCGCGCAGTACCTCTGGAACGGCGTCATCGTCTGCGGCGGCATCCTGGTCTTCCAGCTGCTCTTCGCCATCCCCGCCGGCTACGCGCTGGCCAAGCTGAACTTCCGCGGCCGTGAGCTGGTCTTCGGCGCCGTCATGCTCGGCCTGCTGGTGCCGCCGCACGTGCCCGCCCTGCCGCTCTATCTGGGCTTCAGCAGCCTCGGCCTGCTCGACACCTACACGGCGCTGATCGCGCCCTCGACCATCTCGGTCTTCGCCATCTTCCTGTTCCGCCAGTTCTTCAAGTCGCTGCCGGACGACCTGATCCACGCCGCGCGGCTCGACGGCATGGGCGAGATGGCGATCGTCTGGCACGTCGTGCTGCCCAATGCCTGGCCCGCCGCCACCGCCTTCGCGATCTTCTCCGTCGTCGCGCACTGGAACGACCTGTTCTGGCCGCTGATCGTCGTCAGCACGGCCGAGCACGCGACGCCCGCCCTCGGCGTGCTGTTCTTCCGCACCACCGAGGGCGACGACGATTTCGGCGCGCTGATGGCCGCCGCCGTGATCATGACCGCACCCCTCGTCGCCGCCTTCCTGCTGGCGCAACGCCGCTTCGTCGAGGGCATCGCCACCACCGGCCTCAAGGGCTGACCCCCTTCTTCCGCGCAACCGGAGCCACCGTCATGCCGATCCTCTCCCGCCGCGCCGCCCTGGCGCTTCCCGCCGCCCTGGCGCCGCTCGCCGCCCCCCGCCTGTCGCGCGCCCAGGGCCAGGCCGAGATCACGGTGCATTACGCGCAGCCCTTCATCTACAAGGAGAGCTACGACGCCATCCTGGCCGAGTTCGCGAAGCGCGAGCCGGGCATCAAGGTGAACTTCATCACCACGCCGAACTACGAGGAGGGCGCGCAGCTGCTGCTGCGCCAGGCCGCGACCAGCCAGCTCCCCGACCTCTCCTACCAGGGCTTCAACCGGCTGCGCATCTTCGCCGAGCGGGGCATCGCCCAGGATCTGGCGCCGCTGCTCGCCCGCGACGGCGACCCGGCCGGGGCCGGCTACACGCCGAACCTGCTGGCGCTGGCGCATTTCGGCGGCATGCAGGCCGGCCTCGCCTACGCCGCCTCCAACCCCATCACCTATTACAACGCCGAGCTGGTGAAGCGCGCCGGGGGCGACCCGGACAACTTCCCGCAGGACTGGAACGGCGTGCTGGAGCTGGCCGGCCGGATCGACCGGCTGGGCGGCGGCACCGAGGGCATGTGGTTCACCTGGAGCGGCGACGACTGGATGTATTCGGCGCTGCTCTTCGGCCATGGCGGCCGCATGCTGACCGAGGACGAGCGCGATGTCGGCTTCGCGGGGCCCGAGGGGCTCGGCGCGCTGCGCCTGCTCGACCGCATGGTGAAGGAGGGCGGCATGGCGAACATGACCGCCCCCGCCGCGCGCCAGGCCTTCGCCGCCGGCAAGGTCGGCATGCTGTTCCAGACCACCGCCCTGGTGCGCGGCACGCTGGCCAGCATCGGCGAGAACTTCACGCTGCGCACCACCGGGATGCCGGTGATCGACCCGCAGAAGGGCCGCCTGCCGACCGGCGGCGCCGCCGGCATGCTGACCGCCAAGGACCCGGCGAAGCGCGAGGCGGCCTGGAAGTTCCTGCGCTTCTCGACCGGTCCGGAGGGCCAGGCGCTGATGGTGCGCAACACCGGCTACCTGCCCTGCAACCAGATCGCCATCGACGACCCGCAGCACCTCGGCGCCTTCTACCGCGAGAACCCGCTCTTCACCCCGGCGGTGCGCCAGCTCCCCATCTCGATCCCCTGGTACGCCTTCCCCGGCAGCAACAGCGTGCGCGTGACGCAGACCATGGTGGACAACCTGGCCCGCATCGTCGAGCAGCGCGCGACGCCCGAGCAGGTGCAGCAGGACATGGCCGCCGAGGTGCGCCGCCTGCTGCCGCGGAGGTCCTGAGCCATGGCCTTCCGCATCGCCCAGATCAGCGACACCCATCTCTCCGCCGCGCATCCGGAGTTCAGCGTCAATTTCGAGGTGCTGGCGGCGCATCTGCGCGCCACCCGGCCTGACCTCGTCATCCACACCGGCGATGTCTCGGCGCATGGCGAGACGGGGCCCGAGGATCTGCGCTACGCGCGCGGGCGGATGGACGGGCTCGGCCTCGACTGGCTGGCCGTGCCGGGCAACCATGATGTCGGCAACGACCCGGCGCTCGGCGGCGCCACGGCGGCCGACGCCACCCGGCTGGCCCATTGGCGCGAGGCCTTCGGCCCCGACCGCTTCCTGCGCGACGTGCCGGGCTGGCGGCTGATCGGCCTCGACACGCTGATCATGGCCACCGACCTGCCCGAGGCGGCGGCGCAGTTCGATGTCCTGGAGGCGGCGCTGGCGACCGCCGGGGGGCGGTCCATCGCGCTCTTCCAGCACAAGCCGCTCTGCGAGGAGCGGATGGACGAGACGGCGCTGACCTACTGGCCGGTGCTGCCGGCGCCGCGCCGCCGCATGCTCGAATTGCTGGCGCGGCACCCGGTGGCCTTCGTCGCCTCCGGCCATGTGCACCAGGCGCGCGACCGCGGCGTGTCGGAGGGCATCCGGCAGATCTGGGCGCCGGCCGTGGCCTTCCTGGTGGGCGACACCTGGCAGCGCCGCATCGGCGACAAGACGCCGGGCTATGTCGAGCACGCGCTGCACGCGGATGGCCGCTTCGAGAGCCGCGTGATCCACCCGGAAGGGCTGGTGCCGCACGATATCGGCCTGCTGCCGGAGATCTACGGGCCGCAGCAGCCGGTGGCGGCCTGAGGCGAAGGGCGGGGAGGGGCCGGCGGCCCCCCCCCGGCGGCCCCTCCGGCGGTCCCTTCGGGGGGTGCCCGGCCCGGTTCCCGCGGCGGACGCCACGGCCTCGCCCTGAATGGCCGGCTGATCCGCGTCCTGGGGGTGATGGACACGGGTCGATCTCGGTGCCCGCCACCGGAGCGGGATCGCCGGCGAGCCGGTCACACCGCCCGGCCAACCCGGAGGACGCCTTCGGCGCGGAGCCCGGGCTTGGCCAGAGGGGCATGGCGTGGTCCCTGTCTGGCGGCGCTCCGCGATAGCAGATTCCCGGCCCCCCGGCGCGCGGGATCGGCACGGTCCGCCCGCGCCCTCCCATCCCCGAAAGCCGCTTGACGCCACCGCTGCGCGGGTCCATTGGCCCGCCAGCGCCGCGGCGCGGGGGAAGCTCCGGCACGGCGCGCATCAGGAACAAACCGGACCATGCCGAGCGACAGTCCCAGCGACAGTCCCAGTCGATTGTCCGCGCCCCGGACGGCCGCCGCGTCCTGAGCCCCCTCCGGCTCGCCGCGGTGCCGCCCGTCTCGCGGACCGTAAAGGTGAGCCATGCTGCAAACCCTCTCCCACCCCTATGGGGCGCAGGCGGCGGCGGCCCTCGACCGCGTCACGCGCGGCCATGTCGCCGATGCCGTCGAGGAACTGAACGCGCTGCCGGCCGAGACGGCGGCCGAGCTGCTGCGCCTCGCCCCGCCCGAGCGCCGCGTCGAGGCCTTCGACCGGCCCGAGCTGCACCGCGCCGGCCGGCTGCTGCTCGCCCTGCCGGAGCCGCTGCGCGCGCCCCTGCTCACCGACATGTCGGCCGATCGCGCCGCCGACCTGCTGCGCGAGGTGCGGCCGGGCGAGCGCGCGCGGCTGCTGGCGCCGCTGGAGCCCGAGCCGGCCGGCACGCTGCGCCGCCTGCTGGCCTATCCCGAGGGCAGCGCCGGCAGCCTGATGACGACCGAGTTCGTCAGCCTGCCGGCCACCGCCACGGTGGAGGAGGCGCTGCGCCACATCCGCGAGGTGGAGCGCACGCGCGAGACCATCTACGCCCTCTACCTGCTCGATCCGCGCAGCGGCGCGCTGCTGCGCACGGTGCCGCTGCGGCGCCTGATCACCGGCCGGCCGGAGCAGCGCGCCATCGAGCTGGTGCCGGACCGCGCGCCGGTCACGGTGGCGGCCGGCACGCCGCGCGACGACATCGCGCGGCTCTTCGCGCGGCACGATCTGCTGGCGGTGCCGGTGGTGGACGCGGCGCGGCAGGTGCTCGGCATCGTCACGGTCGATGACGTGATCGACGCCATCATGGAGGATGACAGCGCGGCGGCGCAGCGCTTCGGCGGCATGGAGGCGCTGGACCGCGAGAGCCTGGGCAAGCCCTATCTGCGCATCGGCTTCCTGGAGATGATCCGCAAGCGCGCCGGCTGGCTCTGCGTGTTCTTCCTGGGCGAGATGCTGACGGCGAGCGCCATGCAGCATTTCGAGCACGAGCTGGAGAAGGCCATCGTGCTGACGCTCTTCATCCCGCTGATCATGAGCTCGGGCGGCAATTCCGGCAGCCAGGCGACCTCGCTGCTGATCCGGGCGCTGGCGCTGGGGCAGGTCCGGCTCGGCGACTGGTGGCGGGTGGCGCTGCGCGAGGTGCCGACGGGGCTGACGCTGGGCGGCATCCTCGGCCTGCTGGGGATGGCGCGGATCGTCGCCTGGCAGCAGCTCGGCTTCTACGATTACGGTCCGCACTGGGCGCTGGTGGCGCTGACGGTGGGGCTCGGCCTGCTCGGCATCGTGCTCTTCGGCTCGATGGCGGGATCGCTGCTGCCCTTCGGCCTGAAGCGGCTGGGCTTCGATCCGGCCAGCGCCTCGGCGCCCTTCGTCGCCACGCTGGTCGATGTGACGGGACTCGTCATCTACTTCAGCGTCGCCGCGCTGGTGCTGAGCGGGACGCTGCTGTGAGGCGCGCCCGCCGCGCCGCATGACACCGGGCCGGGCGGAAGGGGGAGGAATTGACTTCCCCCCCCGCCCTTGATCCGGCCTAGCGGAACGCCGGCTTCCGCTTCTCCACGAAGGCCGCCATGCCCTCCTTCTGCCCCTCGGTGCCGAACAGGCCGAGGAACAGGCGGCGCTCCAGCCGCACCCCTTCGCGCAGCGGCAGCTCGAAGGCGGCGTTCACCGCCTCCTTGGCCATGGCGACGGCGGGGGCGGAGAGGGTGCCGATCTTCTCCGCGATCTTCTCCGCCTCGGCCAGCAGCTCCGCCGCCGGCACCACCCGCGCCACCAGCCCGGCCCGCTCGGCCTCCTCCGCGGTCATCATGCGGCCCGTCAGCACCATCTCCATGGCCTTGGACTTGCCGATGGCCCGCGTCAGCCGCTGGCTGCCGCCGGCGCCGGGGATGATGCCGAGGTTGATCTCGGGCTGGCCGAAGCGGGCGGTGTCGGCGGCGAGGATCAGGTCGCACATCATCGCCAGTTCGCAGCCGCCGCCGAGCGCGAAGCCGGAGACGGCGGCGATGACGGGCTTCCTCACCGTCAGCACCGCCTCCCAGCTCTCGCCGATGAAGTCATGCAGGTAGGTGTCGGGGAAGCGGCGCTCCTGCATCTCCTTGATGTCGGCCCCGGCGGCGAAGGCCTTCTCGTTGCCGGTGAGGATGATGGCGGCGATGGCCGGATCGGCGTCGAGATCGCGCAGCGCCGCGGCCAGCTCGCGCATGAGCTGGTCGCACAGGGCGTTCAGCGCGGCGGGGCGGTTCAGGCGGATCAGGCCGGCGCGGCCTCTCGTCTCGGTCTGGATCATCTCGGCCATGGCGGGTTTCCTCTCAGCGTTGGGTGCGGGCGCAGAAGAAGCTGCTGCGCCCCGATTGCACGATGCGCGAGACGCCCGCGCAAGCCGGCGGGCCGGGGCAGAGCGGGCAGGGGGCGCCCTCGCGGTCATAGACCTGGAAGCGGTCCTGGAAACGGCCCAGCTCGCCATCCGCCTGCACATAGTCGCGCAGGCTGGAGCCGCCGGCCTCGATCGCCTCGGTCAGCACGGCCCTGATCGCCGGCACCAGCCGCGCGGCGCGGGCGCCGGGGATGGTCTGCGCCAGCCGGCGCGGCGAGAGGCCGGCGCGGAACAGCGCCTCGGCGACATAGATGTTGCCGAGCCCGGCCACCACCCGCTGGTCGAGCAGCGCCGCCTTGATGGGCGTCCGCCTGCCGGCGAGGGCCGCGCCCAGCACGCCGGGGGTGAAGTCGGGCGCCAGCGGCTCCGGCCCCATCCCGGCCAGCAGCCTGTGGCCCTCCTCCGCCGCCGTCGGCACCAGGTCGACGCTGCCGAAGCGGCGCGGATCGACGAAGCCGATCTCCTGCCCGTCCCCCGGCCCATCCCCCTCCGTGCGGAGCAGCAGGTGCTCATGCGCGGCGGGCGGGGTGTTGGCGCCCACCGGCCGGGCCACCATCCGCCCCGACATGCCGAGATGGATCAGCGCCGAATCGCCGCCCGAGAGCCGCATCAGGATGTACTTGCCGCGCCGTCGGAAGCTCTCCACGCGCGCGCCGGTCAGCCGCGCGGCGAGGCCCGGCGGGAAGGGCCAGCGCATGCCGGCGCGGTGCGTCGCGGCGAAGACGATGCGCCGGCCGAGCAGCAGGCCGGAGAGGCCGCGCATCACGGTCTCGACCTCGGGCAGCTCAGGCATGCCGGCTCAGCCCGTTCCCTCGAAACCTGGCACCTCGATGCCCGCCACCCCCATGGCCAGGAGGGCGCGCAGGTCCGGCTCGGCCAGGGCGATGCAGCCCTCCGTCGGCGGGTAGCCCGGCCGCGCCAGGTGCAGGAAGATGGCGCTGCCCCGGCCGCGCTCCACCGGCGCGTCGTTCCAGCCCAGGATGCCGATGATGTCGTAGACCGGATCCTGCCGCCAGAGCACCTCGTGCCGCGCCTCGTGCGGCAGGCGGATGCGGGTGTTGTAGGCGGGGTGCGCCACATCGTCGCACCAGCCATCCGCGGGCGCGATCGGCTCCACCGGCACGGCGCAGTCCGGCGCCCGCAGCCGGTCGGCGCGATAGAGCACCCGGCGCAGCGGCAGGAAGCCGGCGGGGGTGGCGCCATCCCCCTCGCGCTTCTCGCGCGCCGGGTGGATGCCGCCCTTGCCGAGGGCGCAGCGCCAGACGGCGCCGCGGCAGGCGAGGCGGCCCTCGGGATGAACCCGCGCGGTCAGGGCGGCCGACATGTCACTTCAGCCCCAGCAGATGGCCGAACCGCTCGGCCTTGGTCTCGAGATAGCGGTCGTTCACGCCATTGGCGGCGAATTCATGCGCCACCCGGCCCTCGACCGCGATGCCGCAGGCGGCCAGCCCCGCCACCTTGTCCGGGTTGTTGGTCAGCAGCCGGATGCGCTCCAGCCCGAGCGCGCGCAGCATGGTGGCGGCCACCAGGAACCCCCGCTCGTCGGCGCCGTAGCCCAGCGCCCGGTTGGCATCCAGCGTGTCCAGCCCCTGGTCCTGCAGGGTATAGGCGCGCAGCTTGTTGACCAGCCCGATGCCGCGCCCCTCCTGCGCCAGGTAGAGCAGCACCCCCGCCCCCTCCTGCGCCATGCGGGCGATGGCGCCGCGCAGCTGCGGCCCGCAATCGCAGCGCAGGCTGCCCAGCAGATCCCCGGTGAAGCATTCGGAATGCGCCCGCACCAGGGGCGCCGGCCCGCCGGCGGGCAAGGCCTCCGGCGCGCCGATCAGGATGGCCAGATGCTCGATCCCGCCATCGGCGGCGCGGAAGGCCACGATCCGCGCGTCCCGCGCCTCCTCCAGCGGCACCCGCGCCTCCGCCACCCGCGTCAGGCTCGCCGCCACCCGGCCCGGATAGGCGAGCACATCCCCGGCCGGCACGCTGAGCAGGCCGAGCCGCTCCGCCGCCGCCAACCCCGTGCCGCCCGCCAGGCCGAGAGGAGCCGCCACCAGGGCCGGCAGCAGGCGGCCCAGCTTGGCCAGCGCCAGGCCGGCGGCCGCCAGCCCCGGGGGCGACACCTGCTCCGGCCGCTCCGGCAGCAACTGCTCGGCCACCGGGTCGGCCAGCCGCCGCAACGAGGCCGGGTCCAGCAACCCGTCCGGCAGGCGCAGGGCGGCCACCCCCTCCTCCATGCGCCGCTCGGGGGAAGGACCCGCCGACAGGTCCGCCGGGGGCTCCTCCGCCAGCACCGGCCGCTGCAGCACCACCGCCGCCCGTGCGGGAGAGAGCAGCAGCACCGGCGGCGGCAGCCCGGCGGCGGCGATCTCGGCCAGGCCCCGCGCGCCCACCGTCTCGGCTGCGGCCACCAGCAGCGGCCGCTCGCCGCCCCCTGGTCCCGCGCCCCCCGGCCCGGAGGGGACCAGCAGCACCGGCGTGCCGCGGCGCAGCTCGCTCACGGCGCGATGCACCGCCCGCAGCGCCAGGGCCGCGGCGTCCGGCACGAGGGGCCCGATTTCGGCATCGTGCCCGCCCCGCATCGCCATGCCTTGCCTGCCTGTCATGCCCGTGCCTGTCCTCGTTTCCTCGTCCGTCCCGAAGCCGGCAACCGCCGCCTTGGCGGGAATGTTGGGGGCGGTGCGGCGTTGACCAGCCTCTAGATTGGGACGCCGGGGCGGGGAATCCCAATTTTCTTGTCGCATGCCAGGGCTTGCCCCCGGGCGCGGCTGAGGCCACGATGGCCGCTTGGTGGCTTCCGGGAGCGAATCGCTTGCCCCGGAAGCATCCGCGGGCCCCCGGGCCCGCCTACTGGCGAATTCGGGAGAGCGCATGACCGGCCCGAGGCCGATCCTCATCGTGGACGACGATGACGCCCTGCGGGCGACGTTGTCCGAACAACTGGCACTGGACGGCGAATTCGCGCCCGTCGAGGCGGCGACAGCCTCGGAGGCCTCCGGGCACCTGATGTCGCCCGACTCGCGTTGCGATGCCGTGCTGCTGGACATCGGCCTGCCGGACGGCGACGGGCGCGAACTCTGCGCCCGGTTGCGGCAGGACGGGATCAAGATCCCCATCATCATGCTGACCGGCGCCGACGCCGAGCAGGATATCGTGCGCGGGCTCGATGCCGGCGCCAACGACTACATCGCGAAGCCCTTCCGCATCGCGGAACTGCTGGCACGGCTCCGCGCCCAGCTCCGGGTCTTCGACAATTCCGAGGACGCGGTCTTCGTCATCGGGCCCTACACCTTCCGCCCCTCCGCCAAGCTCCTGCTGGAGCCGCTGAAGGGCCGCAAGATCCGGCTGACCGAGAAGGAGGCCGCGATCCTGAAGTTCCTCTACCGCGCCGGCGGCCGGCCGGTGGGGCGGCAGGTGCTGCTGAACGAGGTCTGGGGCTACAACGCCGCCGTCACCACGCACACGCTGGAGACGCACATCTACCGCCTGCGGCAGAAGATCGAGCCCGACCCGGCCAATGCCGCCCTGCTGCTGACCGAGGGCGGCGGCTACCGCCTCGATCCCCAGGCCGGCCGCATCGCCGCCTGAGGCGGAACGAAAGCCGGGCCGGAAGGCCCGGCTTTCCTCATGCGCCCTCCTCCGGCGCCAGGGCCAGCTCCCGCAGCACCTCCAGGAACACGCCGAACCGCTCGGCCCCGATCCGCGCCGCCCACTCCGCCTGGAACCCCCGCATGCTGGCCCAGATCGCCTCCGCGATATGCCGGCCCTTCGGCGTCAGGTGGATCAACCCCCGCGCCCCCCGCCGCTCCAGATAGCCCTGGCGCACCAGCTGCGCGATGGCATGGTGCGCCGCCTGCCGGGACATGTTGAGCCGCCGCGCCAGCTCCGAAGGCCGCGCCCCGTCCGGCAGCGGATAGGAGAAGACGGCCAGATGCGTCTCGTGCACGTCCGTGCCGCCGGCGGCGCGGATGGTCGCCTCCACCCGCCGCCGCGCCTTCTGGAAGCACAACCGGGCCAGCGCGCCCACGAAGGGCGGCCCCTCCGCCCCCTTCTCGCTTGACGTCATTGTAAAGTCTCTTTACGAATTTCCGTAAAGAGACTTTACGAAGGGAGGCCGGGAATGGAAACCTCGATGGAGCCGGTGACCGTGCGGATCGGCGCGCTGGACCTGCGCTTCCTGGTCGATGAGCACCACGGCGCGGGCGAGATGATCCTCTTCGAATTCACCGTGCCGCCCGAGGCCCGCGTCCCCGCGCCGCATCACCACGCGGCGGTGGACGAGGCGGTCTATGGCCTCGCCGGCATCCTGACCGTGACGGTGGACGGCATCCCCCGCGAGATCCGCGTCGGCGATGTCGCCTTCATCCCGCGCGGCGCTGTCCACCACCACGAGAACCGCCACGAGGAGATCGCCCGCGCTCTGGTGCTCCTGACGCCGGGCTCCATCGGCCGCGCCTATTTCGAGGAGATGGCGGCGGCCGTGGCCGGGCCGGACAGGCCCGATCCCGCGCGGGTGAGGGAGATCATGCTGCGGCATGGGCTGGTGCCGGCCTGAGGACATCGCCCCGTCCTGCCGCTTCCCGCCTTGACGCCCCTGGGCCGCCCGGCCGACCCTGCGCCGGCCGGAGCGGAGACCCTGCCTTGACCGAGATGGCCACGCCCAACCTCCCCTCGCGCGATTTCACGGCGACCGCGCGATTCTTCGCGCGCCTCGGCTTCCGGGAAACCTGGCGCGACGCGGGCTGGATGATCCTGCGGCGCGGCGGCCTTGTTCTCGAATTCTTCCTCCAGCCCGAGCTCGACCCGGCCCGCAGCGGCTTCGGCTGCTGCCTCCGGCTGCAGGACGCCGAGGCCTTCTTTCAGGCCGCGTGCGCCGCCGGCGTGCCGGAGGCCGACACCGGCTGGCCGCGCGCGCACCGCCCCCGGCGGGAGGCCTGGGGCGGCACGGTGGGCGCCCTGGTCGATCCGGATGGAACCCTGTTCCGCCTGGTGCAGGAGCCCGGCTGAGCCCCCGATCCGCGCCTCAGCCCCGGCGCCTCAGCCCCGGCGGCTCAGCCCCGGCCGCCCAGGAAGGGGTTGGAGCGGCGCTCCTCGCCGAAGCTGGAGCCCGGCCCGTGGCCGCAGAGGAAGCGGATCTCGTCCCCGAGCGGCAGCAGCTTCCGCTCGATCGCGGCGATCAGCGCCGCGCCGTCGCCATAGGGGAAGTCCGTCCGCCCGACCGAACCGCGGAAGATCACATCCCCCACCACCGCCACCCCGAGCGCGGTGGAGACGAAGACGACATGGCCCGGCGTGTGGCCGGGGCAGTGCAGCACCGCGAAATCCTGCCCGGCGATGGACACCGTCTCGCCCTCGGCCAGCCAGCGGTCCGGCGTGACGCTCTCCAGATCCGTGATGCCGAAGCGCGCGCCCTGCTCGGCCAGCCCCTCCAGCAGGAAGCCGTCGCGCCGGTCCGGCCCCTCGATCGGCACCGGCCCGCCCTGCCGCGCCTCCAGCGCGCGCTTTAACGCGGCGGCGCCCCCGGCATGATCCAGATGGCCATGGGTGAGCAGGATGCGCTCCACCGTGAAGCCCGCCCGGTCCAGCCCCGCCAGGATGCGCGGCACATCCCCGCCCGGATCGACCACCACCCCGCGCCCGCTCTCCGCATCCCAGATCAGGGTGCAGTTCTGCTGGAAGGGCGTGACCGGGATCTGGGCGGCCTGGAACTGGGACATGACGCCCGCGTGCCACAGGGGGCGGGGGTGGGTCAACGGGGAGGGGGGTGTCCTCGGCCTGTGCGTCTTCCGTCCGGTTTGCCGGGGCGGCGCGCTGAACACCCCGGGCTCCGGCCTCATCGGCCGAACCGGCATCCTGCTGGAGAACGGCCGCGTCCGCGTGGGCGATTCCGACTGGCCCTCACGCGGGGCAGGGGAGGCTGCGGCCGGAACGGCCGTGGAGGTGGTGGCGGTGGAAGGCATGACGCTGCTGGTGCGGCCCGCCGCCTCGGGTGAAGGCTCTGCCTTCCCCCGGAACCCCCATCCGCCAGGAGGCTGAGCCTCCTGGACCTGCATCGATCCATGTGCAGCGATGTGATGGGTTAGCAGAGAACAGATATGTACTTGACCCTATTTACTAGAGAACCTGTTGCGTCAGTAAGAATCATCTTGATGGCGCTGTCTCTATCGGTATCCTCATATTAGAGGTGAACATGATTCAGCGAAGTGGGTCGAGTAATCCGGTAATTTTAAGACGCGGAAGCGGGATCGGATCAGGAAACGCTGAAACTGACGACGATTTTCTGTTTGAATGTTTTATCAGTTACCCAGCTGTCGATACTTGCCGCAGGCCAAGTTCCCCTGCGATGGTCATTGCCGGACGAACTGGGGCTGGGAAGACAGCCATCCTTCGCTATCTTGAAAATGAAGGAGAGCACACTTCAGTCGTAGACCCTTTCGAAATGTCAATGAGCTACGTTTCTAATTCTGACGCATTACGTTTTTTGCAGGCGATTGGTGCCGATCTTGATCTCCTATTTCAAGTACTTTGGAAGCATGTTCTCTGCCTTGAATTCATTCGTCTTCGATGGGGTGTGGAGAACTCAGAAAAATCTGTTGGGATCTTTAGTAGAATTATTGACAGATTTTCGCGAGACCAGCGGAAAAACAAGGCGATCGAGTATCTAAGGACGTGGCAGGGTAAATTTTGGATTACAATGGACCAAAATATTAAGGAAATGACAGAATCAGTTGAGAAAAAGCTTAGAATAGAAGTTGGCGGAGAGATTGATAAATTCAAAGCAGGAGGTCAATATGATCGAAGAATGAGTCGTGAAAAGAAAAGTGAAATTGTTGCAAGAACACGCAAGATAATTAGCGCTGATCTGCTCACAGATCTTCATTCTGTTATTGATTTATTGTCCGTGCCTGACGGGGATGGCATGAAGACCTTCTACATAATGGTCGATAAGCTAGATGAGAAGTGGGTTGATGATGGCATCCGTTTCAGACTCATCAAAGCACTCCTGGAATCTCTTAGGTCATTTCGAAAAATCCCGAACCTCAAAATACTAGTTGCTCTTAGATCGGATGTTCTGGAGCGAGTTGTTCAAGAGACGGCTGACATTACTTTCCAAAGAGAAAAGTTTGAAGATGCGATGGTGAGGTTGGTCTGGTCGAAAGGAGATATGCGTCGTCTGGTTGAAACAAGGCTAAATAACCTGCTGAAACGGCAGTACACTAGTGAATCGATAGGGTTTGATGATCTGTTTCCTAATAATATAAGTGGAAAGAATACATTTGACTGGATGCTCGAACGAACAATGATGCGTCCTCGCGATATGATTTCGTTCGTTAACGAAGCTATTGATGCCGCTGATGGACATAGCACTATCTCAGTTACTGCTTTGCGGAAAGCAGAAATGGAATTTGCACGCAAGCGGAGGGATGCTCTTATACAAGAATGGAGGAGCGCATTCCCAACGCTGGAAATGATGCTTTCTCTAGAAGTTTCTAAGAGGAGGCCGAACCTCGATGCGCTTGAGCTATTAGATAAGATCGATGATTTTAGCTTAAATATCGTTGGTTCTACACGTCAGGGTTTTGACCCTATTCATGATATCTGCTCTGCTTATCTCGATAACCAGAAAAAAAGCCCGGAAGATGTTCTTGAAGAAATCTTAGCAGCGCTTTATCGGACTGGCGCTATCGGAATCAAGCTTACGGCACAGGACCGCTTCCTCTGGGCGCAAGCAGACCAGCCATTAATCGCTCCCTCAGTTATTTCGCTAGTTTCAAAAATCCGCATACACCCTATGCTTCACGCAGCTTACAATCTCCGGTAATTGAAGAGACGGTGCATCAGTGTAGAACGTCTCTGCCTTGACAAAAGGACTAAATTCCTACTACCCTCCACCACTCCCCACCTCCGGAGCGGCCCCCCCATGCCCCGCCTCACCACCCCAACCCCCTGGACCCCGCTCTCCGACGCCGCCCGGGCCGCCCTCCGCCCCCACCTCCCGCCCCTCGCGCCCCAGGGCCGCCGCACGCCGGACCTTCGCGCCCGGCTCGATGCCATCTTCCACCTCGCCCACGCCCGCGGCGCCGCGTGGAAGGACCTCGCGCCACAGCACGGCCGCCCCGACACCGTCGCCCGCTTCTTCCGCCGCCTCACCCATGCCGGCTTCTGGCACCGCCTGCTGAAAACCCTCGCCGCCGCGTCCCCCACCCACCCGCTGCGCGCCATCGAATACAGCATCTGCCGCGCCTGCCGCCGCGCCGCGCGCCTCGGGGGCCTGCCGCTCCTCCTGCTCATCCGCCGCCTCGGCCTGCGTTCGGCGCTGAATGGCCCGCCCTGGCTGCTGCCCGATCCGCTTTTGTCCGAAACCCTGCTCGCCTGGCCGCTCGGCCCGCGCCCCACCCGCGAGATGCTGCGCGCCCTGGCCCGCCTGCTGCGCGATGCCGCCGGGCGGCGCTCCATCCCGCGCTCCGTCCGCCTCGGCTGGCCATGACCGCCTTGCCCGCGCCGCGCCGCTGCGGCAAACCCCCGGGACTTCGCTCGTTCGGAAAAAGGGACCCACGCAATGGCGGTCAAGGACGTGAAAAAGGTGGTGCTCGCCTATTCCGGCGGGCTGGACACTTCCGTCATCCTGAAGTGGCTGCAGACCACCTATCAGTGTGAGGTGGTGACCTTCACCGCCGATCTCGGCCAGGGCGAGGAACTCGGCCCGGCCCGGGACAAGGCCCTGATGCTCGGCATCAAGGAAGAGAACATCTTCATCGACGACCTGCGCGAAGAATTCACGCGGGACTTCGTCTTCCCCATGTTCCGCGCCAACGCGCTGTACGAGGGCTGCTACCTGCTGGGCACCAGCATCGCCCGCCCCCTGATCGCCAAGCGCCAGATCGAGATCGCCGAGCAGGTCGGCGCCGACGCCGTGAGCCACGGCGCCACCGGCAAGGGCAACGACCAGGTCCGCTTCGAGATCGGCTACTACTCCCTGAAGCCGGACGTGAAGGTCATCGCCCCCTGGCGCGAATGGGACCTCACCAGCCGCACCCGCCTGCTGGAATTCGCCGAGGCGAACCAGATCCCCATCGCCAAGGACAAGCGCGGCGAGGCCCCCTTCAGCGTCGACGCCAACCTCCTGCACAGCAGCTCCGAGGGCAAGATCCTGGAGGAGCCGTGGGACAAGCCCCCGGAAATCGTCTGGCAGCGCACCATCCGCCCCGAGGACGCGCCCGACGTCGCGACCGAGATCACCATCGAGTTCGAGCGCGGCGACGCGGTGGCCATCAATGGCGAGCGCCTCTCCCCCGCCACGCTGCTGACCAGGCTGAACGCCCTCGGCAAGGCCAACGGCATCGGCCGGCTGGACCTCGTGGAGAACCGCTTCGTCGGCATGAAGTCCCGCGGCTGCTACGAGACCCCCGGCGGCACCATCCTCCACGCCGCCCACCGCGCCATCGAGAGCATCACTCTGGATCGTGAGGTCGCCCACCTCAAGGACAGCCTGATGCCGAAGTACGCGGAGCTGATCTACAACGGCTTCTGGTTCGCGCCGGAGCGCCGGATGATCCAGGCGATGGTCGATGAAAGCCAGAGGAGCGTCAGCGGCACCGTCCGCCTGAAGCTGTACAAGGGCAACACCATCGTGACGGGCCGCCAGTCCCCGAACAGCCTCTACTCCATGAAGCACGTGACCTTCGAGGACGACCAGGGCGCCTACGACCAGTTCGACGCCCAGGGCTTCATCAAGCTCAACGCGCTGCGCCTGCGCCTCGGCGCCATGGCCGGCCGCAAGGGCGGCGCTCTCTGAAAGGCATCGGGGGTGCCGTTCCGGAGGCGCCCCCACGCCTCCTGAAGGGGCGAAACCGGCCGGACCACGCGGCGTTAGGCGTCCATCGGAACCCGTCAGGGTTTCTCGACACAGTGGAGGAACGCCGCATGACTTTCCGGATCACCCGCCTCACCCTGCTCGCCGCCGCGATGACGGCGGGCGCCTCCTTCGCCCAGGCCCAGAGCTACAACACCGGGGCCGGCCCGATCACGGGTTCCTCGGCCTCGACGCCGGCCGCGCAGTATCCCCAGACCGGGCAGCAAGGCATGCAGGGCCGGCCGATGCATGGCCATCGTCCCATGGGCTCGGCCGCCCCGATGGGCAGCAGCGGCGGAATGGCAGGCAGCGGTGGGGACATGAGCGGCGGCAGGTCCACCACGCCGAGCGATCCGCTGGCCGGCGTCACGCTGCCGTCGCAGCCCGGCGTCGGGAACGGTGCCTTCAATGGCGGTGGCCTGGTGCTGGAACATCTGCCTGACGGCACGACCCGCGTGGTCCGCTGACGGCCGGCGCCAGGGCGCCCGATGAAGGAAAGGCCGGGCGATCGCCCGGCCTTTCCGCGTTCAGCCCGGGGATGCACTCCGGAGGCGATGGTCTAACCCCAGGGGCCGCGGGACCGCTGCGGGCCGGGTCGGGCGCGGCTCCACGGGCCGGAGGCGGTACCCGCAGCCGGGCGCGCCGCCATCTCCGGGATGCCCGAACGGCCCCCGCCACGGCTCTGGCCCGTCATCTGCCGCAGCGCCGCCACGCGGTTCTCGGTCTTCGGATGCGTGGAGAAGAGGTTGTCCATCCGCGCGCCGGAGAGCGGGTTGACGATGAACATATGCGCCATGGCTGGATTGTTCTCGGCCGCCTGATTGACGAAGGCGAGGCGCCCCTGCTCCAGCCGCAACAGGGCATTGGCAAGCCCCGCCGGATTGCCACTGATCTCCGCGCCCACCCGGTCGGCCTCGTACTCGCGGGAGCGGCTGATCGCCATTTGCACCAGCATGGCGGCGAGAGGGGCCAGTATCATCATCAGCAGCGTGCCGATCGGTCCCAGGCCGCGACCGTCCCGGTTGCCGCCGAACAGGAAGCCGAACTGCGCGATCATGCCGATGGCGCCGGCGAGGCACGCCGTCATGGTCATGATCAGCGTGTCGCGGTTGCGGATATGCGCCAGCTCATGGGCGATGACGCCGGCCACTTCCTCGGGTGGCATGCGGTTCAGCAGCCCGGTGTTCACGGCGACCGCCGCGTTCTGCGGGTTGCGGCCGGTGGCGAAGGCGTTCGGCTGATCCTCATGGATGATATAGAGGGCCGGCATCGGGATGCCGGCGTTGCGCGCCAGCCGCTCCGTCATGCGGTAGAGCTCCGGCGCGTCCTGCGGCCCGATGGGCTGGGCATTGTTCATCCGCAGCACCATCTTGTCGCTGTTCCACCAGGCGAAAAGATTGGTGGCGCAGGCGAAGAGAAAGGCCACCATCATGCCGCTCCGCCCGCCGATGGCGCCGCCGACGACGACGAAGAGGGCGGTCATGGCCGCGAGCAGCAGGGTCGTGCGCAGGTATCCGTTCATGCCCCTCTTTTCCTCAGCACCCTTTCCACCCCAGATGGGAAGCATGACGACACTTCCACAAGAGGCCGACCGCCCGGCCGGCCCCGCCCAGACCTCCACCCCGGCGCCTGCCGCCGACCAGGCGGCCCGTCCCGTCCCCGGCCCCATGCCCAAGGAGATCGACGGCCCCGCCGGGCCGGAACCCACGCGCTATGGCGACTGGGAAAGGAAGGGCCGCGTCAGCGACTTCTGACCGGAATGGAAAGCGAACCGTCTGGGGCGGGCGTCGGCGCGGCGCACACCAGATCTGGTGGCTGAGAGCGTTACCGAACGTCAGCGATTCGTTCGCGCGACTCGGAGCATGGCCTTGATTCGAGAGGGCGCGCCCGTGTAACCGTTCAGGTTCTGTTCGGCTGTGTCGCGGGTGCGAGGCTGAGCCAGAGACTGACCGCCAGGACCCCCAGGCCCGCGGCGAGCAGCGCCGGCACCGCCCCCGCCAGCGCCATGGCCAGGCCGAAGACGCCCGGCCCCGCCGATTGCCCCAGGAAATAGCTGAAGGCATGCAGGGCGACGGCCGAACCCCGCGCCAGGGGCGCCACCTCGGTCACCCGCACCTGGATGCTGTTGTGCAGCATGAAGAAACCGAGCCCGATGAGGAAGCTGCCGCCGATTCCGGCCCAGGGCCGTTCCAGCCCCCAGGCCAGGGCGGTGGCGGTCATGCCCAGTGCCACCAGGCCCCCGGCCAGCCGCATCATCGCCGCCTGCCCGATGGCGCGCAGCAGGAAGGCCGCCAACAGCGCATAGCCGAAGCCGCCGAGGCCGAAGGCGGCGATGGCGATCCCGGCCCGCAGCGTGCCATGCCCGTCCTGTCCCAGCAGGACGGCCAGGAAGGGCATGGGGCCGAAGACCAGCATGCCCTCGATGAAGACGCCGCCATAGAGCGGGTGGGCGCGCGGATTGGCCAGGATGGCCCGGTAGCGCCGCGCCACCTCGGCGGGGGAGGGGGCCGGGCCCGGCGGAGCGGCCGCCGGCTGCCGCCGCGCGTCGCGCCAGAGCACCGCCCAGGACAGCGCCGCCGCCGCGGCGCAGACCCACATCACGCCCCGCCAGCCGACCAGCGGCGCGATCCCACCCGAGACCGCCCCGCCCGCCAGCTGGCCCAGGATGGCGCAGGCCAGCACTCGGCTGATCGCCACCTGGCGCTGGGCCATGGGCACCGAATCGCCGAACAGGGCGAGGGTGAGGGGAAAGATGCCGCCGGCCGCCAGCCCGGCGGCGATCCGCGCGGCGAACAGCCCGTCCAGCCCCGGCGCCAGCGCGCAGAGGGCCAGCGTCACCGCCAGCAATCCGATGCAGAGCAGCACCACGCGGCGCTTGCCGAAGGCATCGCCGATCGGGCCCAGCACCGGCTGCACCAGCGCATAGGGCAGGGCGAAGGCGCTGGCGAGCAGCGCCACGCGCTCATGCGGCGCGGCGAAGTCGAGGGCCAGCTCGGCCATCAGCGGATCGAGCGCCCGCCCGGCCAGGGCGCCGGAGAAGCCCGCGAAACCGAAGACCACGATCATCCGGCGCAGCGTCCGGGGATCGGCGAAGGGGTTGTCCATGCCGCCGATGCTGTGGGGCGATGCCGGCGGCGGCAACCGGGGTGCGGGAGAATCCACGCGGCTCAGCCCTCGCTGCGTCCCCCCGGATAGGCCGGCCGGCCATCGCAGAGCGGCAGCCAGGGGAGGCGCTCGGCGGCCTGGGTGTGGTCGGCCGGCGGGAGGGCTCCGGGATCGTCCAGGCTGGCGATGGTGATGTCGATCTCGTCCGGCAGGTCGTCATGCCGGTAGGTCAGGCTGGTGCCGCAGGCGGCGCAGAAGCCGCGCCAGACGCCGGGACTCGACTCGAACAGGCCGAGCCGGCCGGTGGTGCAGCGGAAGTCGCGCCGCGCCACGCTGAACCAGGCGACCACGGGCGCGCCGGCCGCGCGGCGGCAGGAGGCGCAGTGGCAGAGTGTGGCGTGGAAGGGCGTTCCGCCCGCCTCGTAGCGGATGGCGCCGCAGAGACAGCCTCCGGTCAGCATCGGTCCCTCCTCTCCCGCAGCCCCGCGAAGAAGGCGCGCAACAGGGTGCCGCATTCCGTCTCGCGCAGGCCACCCACGATCTCCGGCGCATGATGGCAGGAGCCGGCGGCCAGGACGCGCGCGCCATGCTCGACGCCGCCGCCCTTCGGGTCATAGGCGCCGAAGGCCAGCCGCCGCACGCGGAAGAAGCTCGCCGCCTGGGCGCACATCGGGCAGGGCTCCAGCGTCACCGTCAGGGTGCAGTCGGGCAGGCGCGGCTCGCCGCGCGCCGCGGCCGCCTGGCGCAGGGCCAGGATCTCGGCATGGGCGGTGGGGTCGCACAGCTCCTCCACCCGGTTGCCGGCGCGGCCCAGCACCGTGCCGTCCGGCGCGGTGACGACGGCGCCCACCGGCACCTCGCCGCGCGCGGCGGCGGCGCGCGCCTCCTCCAGCGCGAGGGCGATGGGGCTGGGGGCGGAGGGGCCGGGGCTGGGCATGCGGCGGAACCATCGGTGGGGAACGAATCCGGCAGCGGGCGGGGCCAAGCCTGCGCTATCCTCGGCGGCCACCGCATCCCCGGCCACCGTATCCAGGGAGTTCCGCCATGTACTTCACGATCAGCCAGAACGCCTCCGGCCAGTACTACTGGAACCTCAGATCCGCCAACCACCAGATCGTCGCCGGCGGCGAGACCTACCACAACAAGCGCGACTGCCTGGCCGCGATCGAGCTGGTGAAGGGCACCGGCGCGGCGACGCCGGTCAAGGATCAGACCGCGGCCGGCAGGACCGGCGGCTGAGCCGGCGCGGGTCCGGGGAAGGCCCTCAGCTCCCCGGCCCGATGAGCTGCCCGCCATCGACCACGACACTCTGCCCGGTCACCCAGCGGGCGCGGCGGGAGGCCAGGAACAGCACCACGTCGGCCACCGCCTCGGGCTCGCCCAGCCGGCCGGAGGGGATCTGGCGGCGGATCTCCTCGTAGAGCGGCGCGCCCTCCAGCCGGCGCTTCTCCCACATGCCGCCGGGGAACTCGATGGAGCCGGGCGCCACGGCGTTCACCCGGATGCCGCGCGCGGCGTACATCTTGGCCTGGCTGCCGGTGTAGTGGTCGATCGCCGCCTTCATCGCGCCATAGGGCGCGCTGCGGGCGCTGGCGCGCAGCGCCGAGATCGAGGAGACGTTGACGATCGCCCCCGCCCCGGACCGCTCCAGGAAGGGCAGCGCCGCCTGGCTGGCGCGCACGGTGGCCATCATGTCGATGTGGAAGGCGGCGGACCAGCCGGCCTCGTCATCGGTGGAACCGAAGCCGGAGGCGTTGTTCACCAGCACGTCGAGCCCGTCCAGCGCCGCCGCCGCCTCGGGGATGAAGCGGGCGATCTGCGCCGCCTCGGCGAGGTCGCAGGGCGCGGCGAAGGCGGTGACGCCGAGCGCCGCGATCTCCGCCCGCGTCGCCTCCAGCGCCCCGGCGCCGCGCGCGCAGATCGCGACCGCGGCACCCTCCTGCGCGAAGCCCAGCGCGATGGCACGGCCGATGCCGCGGCTGCCGCCCATCACCACCACGCGTTTGCCGCTCAACTGCATCGGGGCCTCCCTCGGATTCTGAAATGCATTGTTCTCACCGGGCGGCGGGGCTAGCAACCGCAGCCATGCGCACCCTCCCCCTGATCGGCCTGACCCTCGATGCGGAACAGCCTGGCGGCTATTCCAGGCTGCCCTGGTACGCCCTGCGGCAGAACTACTTCTCCGGCGTCACGGCGGCGGGCGGGCTGCCGGTCGCCCTGCCGCACGAGCTGTCGCTGGCCGGCGCCTATCTCGACGAGATCGACGGGCTGCTGGTCACCGGCGGCGCCTTCGATGTCGATCCGTCGCTCTATGGCGGCGGGCCGGCGCATCCGACGGTGGCGCTGAAGCAGGGGCGCACCGCCTTCGAGCTGGCCATGGTGCGCGGCGCGCTGGAGCGGGACATGCCGGTGCTCGGCATCTGCGGCGGCGAGCAGCTGCTGGCGGTGGCGCTGGGCGGCACGCTGATCCAGCACATCCCGGACAGCATCCCCGCGGCGCTGGCGCATGAGCAGCCCAACCCGCGCACCGAGCCCGGGCACGAGGTGGCGATCACCGGCGGCACGCTGCTGGCGCGCCTCGTGGGCGTGCCGCGCATGGCGGTGAACTCGGCGCACCACCAGGCGGTGGCGGCGCCGGGGCCGCGCGCGGCGGTCAACGCCGTGGCGCCGGACGGGGTCATCGAGGGGATCGAGAGCACCGGGCACCGCTTCGCCCTCGGCGTGCAGTGGCACCCGGAATACGCCGTGGACCCGAGGGACCAGGCGATCCTGGACGGGTTCGTCGCCGCCTGCCGCGAGGCCGCCGCCGCGCGGAGGGCCGCATGAACGGCGAGGAGACGGCGGAGGGCGGCCCGGCCACGGAGGAGCGCGGCGAGCGCATCGCCAAGTGGCTGGCCCGCGCCGGGGTGGCCAGCCGGCGCGACGCCGAGCGGCTGATCGCCGAGGGCGCGGTCTCGCTGAACGGCCGCGCGGTGGAAAGCCCGGCGACCTTCGTCGGCCCGGAGGACCGGGTGACGGTGGGCGGCAAGCCGGTCGGCGCGCCGGAGCGCACGCGGCTGTTCCGCTACCACAAGCCGCCCGGGCTGGTGACGACGCACAAGGACCCCGAGGGGCGGCGCACGGTCTTCGAGGAGCTGCCGACGGCGCTGCCGCGCCTGGTCTCGGTCGGCCGGCTCGACCTCAATTCCGAGGGGCTGCTGCTGCTGACCAATGACGGCGCGCTGAGTCGCAAGCTGGAACTGCCCGGCAATGCCTGGATCCGCCGCTACCGCGCCCGCGTGCACGGCCGTGTCGATGAGCGGGCGCTGGCGGCGCTGGCCCATGGCGTCACGGTGGAGGGCGTGGCCTACGGCCCGATCGAGGCGGGGCTGGATTCGCGCCAGGGCACCAATGCCTGGCTGACCGTCTCGCTGGCCGAGGGCAAGAATCGCGAGGTGCGGCGCGTGCTGCAGCATCTCGGCCTCACCGTCACGCGGCTGATCCGCACCGCCTACGGCCCCTTCACCCTGGGGCCGCTGCCGCGCGGCGCGGTGGAGGAGATCAACGCCAAGGTGCTGCGCGAGCAGCTCGGCCTCGACGCGCCGCCCCGGCTGCAGCGCGGCGTCGAGCGCGCCGCCCAGGCCCGCGCCGCCGCCGAGACCGCCGCGGCCCGCGCCCTGGCGCAGGGAGGGGAGGGGGCGCCGAAGCCCGAGGCGGTGCAGCGCAGCCGCCCGGCGAAGCCGCCCCGCGCGCGCAACGCCACCGAGCCGCTGCGCCGCGCCTGGGGCGCCGTGGCCCAGGGGCCGGATGCCGACCAGCCGGAAGGCCCCGGCGGCGCCCGGCGGCGCGGGCCGCGCAAGCCGGGCTGAGGACAGCGGGTGCGGATCATCGCCGGCCGGCATCGGGGCCGCCGCCTGGAGGCGCCGCCCGGCGCCGCCACCCGCCCTACGGCCGACCGGGTGCGGCAGGCGCTGTTCGACATGCTCTGGCACGCGCCCTGGGCCGGGCGCGGCGCCATCGAGGGGGCCGTCGTGCTGGATGCCTTCGCCGGCACCGGGGCGCTGGGGCTGGAGGCGCTCTCGCGCGGCGCGGCGGCGGCGCATTTCATCGAGCGGGACCGCGTGGCGCTGGGTGTGCTGCGGGCGAACATCACCGCCTGCCGCGAGGCGGAGCGCGCCCGCATCCTGCCCGGCGACGCCACCCGCCCGCCGCGCGCGCCCTGCGCCTGCGGCCTGGTCTTCCTCGATCCGCCCTATGGCCAGGCGCTGGTGCCGCGCGCCCTGGCGGCGCTGGGCGCGGCCGGCTGGATCGCGCCCGGGGCGCTGGTCGTCGCCGAGACCGGGCGGGAGGAGGCGCCGGAGCCGCCCGGCTTCACGGTGCTGGCGGAGCGGGAGCACGGCGCGGCGCGGCTGCTGTGCCTGCGGGCGGCGTAGCCGCGACGGCCGGGCACGGAGCAGGCGGGTGATGGACGCCCTGGCCGGGATCCCTCGTCGGCACGAGCCCACTTGAACCGTTATAACGTTTCATGCACAAGGCTGCGCCATGACAGCCGCTCCGCTTTCCCGCCGCTCCCTCGGCCTGCTCACCGCAGCGGGCCTGCCGCTGCTGGCGCGCCCGCTCCGCGCCCAGCCCGCCGCCGATCTCTTCCGGGTCGTCACCTCGAACGAGATCAACGGGCTGGAGCCGGCACGCTCCGGCTATGTCTTCCAGCGCATGCAGGTGGTGGAGACGCTGGTCGGCGCCGACGACGGCGGCCTGCCGGTGCCGGGCCTGGCGCGGGGCTGGGATCTGTCGCAGGACCGGCTCACCTGGCGCTTCCGGCTGCGGCCGGGCGCCCGCTTCCATGACGGCACGCCGGTGGACGCCGCCGCGGTGGCCGCCGCCCTGCGCCGCGCCCGGGAGCAGGGCGGGCTGCTGGGCAATCTGCCGATCGCGGCGATCGAGCCGGGCGAGCCGGGCGAGGTGGTCCTTCGCACCACCCGGCCCTTCTCCCCGCTGCTCGCCTTCCTGGCGCATTACAGCGCCGGCATCCTGGCCCCCGCCGCCTTCGAGGGCGGCGCGGTGCGCGCCGTGATCGGCAGCGGCCCCTACCAGGTGACGCGCCTGCTGCTGCCGCAACGCCTGGAGGCCGGGCGCTCGGCGCACTGGGACGGAGCGGCGCCGGCCATCGCGCGGGTCTCCTACCTGGCGGCGGCTCGGGGCGAGACCAGGGCGGCCATGGCCGAGGGCGGGCAGGCCGAGCTGGTGGCGCAGCTCGCCCCCGAGACGGTGGAGCGGCTGCGCCGCAACCCGCGGCTCGCCATCGACACCCGCGCCATTCCGCGCACCCGGCTGATCAAGCTCAACTGCGGCCTGCCGCTGTTTCGCGACGTCCGCGCCCGCCGCGCCCTCTCCCTGGCGCTGGACCGCCAGGGGATGGCGGCGGCGCTGCTGCGCTCGCCCGCCTCGATGGCGACCCAGCTCTTTCCCCCGGCCCTGGCGGAGTGGCATGTGCCCGGCCTGCCGCCGCTGCGGCGGGACCTGCCGGAGGCGCGGCGGCTGCTGGCGGAGCTGGGCTGGCAGCCCGGCGCCGAGGGGCTGCTGGTGCGGGAGGGGAAGCCCTTCTCCTTCACGCTCCGCACCTTCTCGGACCGGCCGGAGCTGCCGGGGCTCGCCACCGCCATGCAGGCGCAGCTGCGGGAGATCGGCGTCGAGATGAAGGTCGCCATCGTCAACAGCGGCGAGATCCCGGCCGGGCACCGGGACGGCACGCTGGAGGCGGCGCTGATGGCGCGCAACTTCTCCCTGGTGCCGGACCCGCTGGGCACCATGCTGCAGGATTACGGGCCGCGGGGCGGCGACTGGGGCGCCATGGGCTGGTCCAGCGAGGCGCTGAACGGCGTGCTGGAGCGGCTCGGCGAGACGGCCGACCCGGCCGAGCGCACCGCGCTGCGCGGCCGCGCCTCGGCCATCCTGCAGGAGGAGATGCCGGTCATCCCGGTCAGCTGGTTCGACCTGGCCACCGCCGTCTCGCGGCAGGTGCGCGGCCTCTCGATCGACCCCCTGGAGCTGTCCTACCGCGTGGCGGGCGCGACATGGGCGCGCTGATCCGGCTGCTCGCCGGGCGCGCCGCCCAGGCCGTGCTGGTGGCGCTGCTGGTCGGCACCGCCTGCTTCCTGATGGTGCGGCTGCTGCCGGGCGACATGGCCTACCGCATCGCCGCCAGCCGCTACGGCTACGACCTGGTGAACAGCGCCGCGGCCGAGGCGGTGCGGCGGGAGCTGGGGCTGGAGCGGCCCTGGATCGCGCAGCTCGGCGCCTGGTTCACCGATCTGGCGCGCCTCGACCTCGGGACCTCGCTGGCCTCGGGCGAGGCGGTGACGGACGCGCTCGCCGTCCAGCTTGGCCATACCCTGCTGCTCTCGGTCGCGGCGCTGCTGCTCTCGCTGCTGATCGGGCCGCCGCTCGGCGCGCTGGCCGGGCTGCGTGCCGGCGGCGGGTGGGATGGCGCGCTGCTGGCCGCCTCGGCGGCGCTGCGCGCCCTGCCGGCCTTTGTCATCGGCATCGGGCTGATGCTCTGGCTGGGCGTGTCCTGGGATTGGCTGCCGGTGGCGGGCGTGGGCGGCTGGCGCGAGGTGGTGCTGCCGGCCCTGACCCTGGCGCTCGGCCTGGCCGCCGCCTCGTCCCGTGTGACGCGGGACGCGGTGGCGGGGGTGGTGGCCTCGCCCTTCTTCGGCTTCGCGCGGATGAAGGGCCTGTCCGACGCCGCCGCCTTCCGCCGGCACGGCGCGCGCAACGCCGCCATTCCGGTGGTGGCCTATCTCGGATTGCAGCTGGTGGTGCTGATCGAAGGGGTGGTGGTGGTGGAGTCTCTCTTTGCCTGGCCCGGCATCGGCCATGCGCTGGTGCATGCCGTGCTGGGGCGCGACATCCCGATGGTGCAGGGCACGGCGCTGGCCATGGGGCTGCTCTTCGTGACGCTGAACGCGCTGACCGACCTCGCCTGCTGGGCGCTGGACCCGCGGCGGCGCCACGCATGAGGCTCTCCCGCAAGAGGCTGGCGGGCGGGCTGATGCTCGCGGCCGTCGCCGCCTTCGCCCTGCTCGGCCCGCTGCAC
Source organism: Pseudoroseomonas sp. WGS1072 (assembly GCF_049340465.1). Taxonomy (NCBI): domain Bacteria; kingdom Pseudomonadati; phylum Pseudomonadota; class Alphaproteobacteria; order Acetobacterales; family Acetobacteraceae; genus Pseudoroseomonas; species Pseudoroseomonas sp. WGS1072. The sequence goes on from NZ_JBMPSU010000001.1 coordinate 1,725,498, forward strand.
GGCGCCGATCCGCTGCGCCAGAACCTCTCCGACGCGCTGCTGCCGCCCGGGGGCGCCCATCCCCTCGGCACCGATCATCTGGGGCGGGATCTGCTGGCGCGGCTGGCCGCCGGGGCGCGGCTCTCCTTCGGCTTCGCGCTGCTGGCGGCGCTGGCCGCCGCCGTGCCGGGCACGCTGCTCGGCCTGCTGGCGGCGCTCAGCGGCGGCTGGACGGAGCGGCTGCTCCTGGGCCTCGCCGACGCCGTGCAGGCCTTGCCGGCGCTGCTGCTGGTGGTGCTGGTCACGGCCTTCGCCCCCGGCGCGTTCCTGCCGCTCTATCTCGGCCTCGCGCTCGCCCTCTGGGTGGAGTTCTTCCGCATCAGCCGCAACACGGCGGCGGGCGTGCTGGCGCGGCCGCAGGTGGAGGCGGCGCGGCTGCTCGGCTTCGGCCGCTGGCACATCCTGCGCCGGCATCTCTGGCCCGAGGTGGCGCCGCTGGCCGCCACGCTCTTCGCCTTCGCCGCCGGCACCGCCGTCACCACCATCGCCGCGCTGGCCTTCATCGGCGTCGCCGCCCGGCCGCCGGTGCCGGAATGGGGCAGCATGATGACCGAGCTGCTGCCCTACCATGCCGAGGCGCCGCTCGCCCTGCTGCTGCCGGGGATGCTGATCTTCCTGACGGTGCTCGGCCTGCACCTGCTGGCCGGGCGCGAACGGGCATGACCGCGCCGATGGGACTGATCGTCGAGGATCTCCGGGTCACCGGCCCCGAGGGGGTGCTGGTGCGCGGGGCCGGCTTCACGCTGCGCCCGGGTGAGCCGCTGGTGCTGCTGGGCGAGACCGGCTCGGGCAAGTCGCTGCTGGCCCAGGCGGTGATGGGCGCGCTGCCGCCCGGCCTCCGCGCGGAGGGGCGGATCGTGCTGGCGGGGCGGGACCTCCTGCCGCTGCCGCCGCGCGAGCGCCGGGCGCTCTGGGGGCGGTGCATCGCCATGCTGCCGCAGGAGCCCTGGGCGGCGCTCGATCCCGCCATGCGCGCCGCGCCGCAGGTCGAGGAGGTGGACCGGCTGGTGCATGGCCGCCCCGCCGCCGAGGCCCGGCGACGGACCGCCGCGCGCTTCCGCCATCTCGGGCTGGAGGGGGCCGGCGGGCGCTACCCCTTCCAGCTCTCGGGCGGCATGAACCAGCGCGTGGCGCTGGCGGCGACCGAGGCGGCCGGGGCCGATCTGCTGATCGCCGACGAGCCGACCAAGGGGCTGGACGCCGACCTGCGCGACACCGCCGGGCGCCTGCTGCGGGCCGAGGCGGAGGCCGGGCGGATGCTGCTGGTCATCACGCATGACGTGGCGCTGGCCCGCCTGCTGGGGGGGCGGGCGATGGTGATGCTGGCGGGCGAGGTCATCGAGGAGGGCCCCCTGCCGGACCTGCTGGAGGCGCCGCGCCACGACTACACCCGGCGGCTGGTCGGCGCCGAGCCGTCGCGCTGGGCGCCCTGGCCGCGCCGCGCCGCGGGGCGGATGGTGGTGGAGGCGCGCGGCCTCGGCAAGCGGCTGGGCGGCCGGGAGCTGTTCGGCGGGCTGGACCTGACGGTGGGCGAGGGCGAGGTGGTGGCCATCGCCGGGCGCAGCGGCTGCGGCAAGACCACGCTGGGCAACCTGCTGCTCGGCCTGGCGCGGCCCGATGCCGGGATGGTGCGGCGGGGCGGCCAGGTGGGGCCGCTCGGTCTGCAGAAGCTCTACCAGGACCCGCTGGCGGCCTTCGCGCCAAGCCAGCCGCTGGGCCAGGGCCTGGCGGAGCTGTGCCGCCGGCATGGGCTGGCGGCGGGCGGGGTGGCGGCGCTGCTGCCCCGGCTGCGGCTGGCGCCCGCGCTGCTGGCGCGGCGCCCTTCGGAGGTCTCGGGCGGCGAGTTGCAGCGCTTCGGCCTGTTGCGGGCGCTGCTGCTGGAGCCCGCCCTGCTCTTCGCCGACGAGGCCACCTCGCGCCTCGACCCGCTGATGCAGCAGGAGGTGATGGCGCTGCTCGGCGAGGCCGCGGCCGAGCGCGGCACCGCCCTGCTGGTGGTGACGCATGAGGCGGCCCTGGCGGAGAAGGTGGCGGGGCGGGTGGTGCGCCTGGGGGCCGGAGGGGAGGCGGGAGCGGAGGGGGCGCGGCCCGCTCCGGAGCTCGCCGGCCAGGGAATCTAGATCCGCGGGAAGCGGCCGGCGCGGCTCACTCCGCCGCCACGGCCTCCGCCTCGGCCTCCGGTGCCCGGACCGGCGGCGCGGGAGGCCGGTCGAGCTTCACCCCCATCCGCGCATAGACCTCGGCCAGGCGCCGCTCATAGGCCTCGTTGCTGAACACCGCCGCGCGCCTCGGCCCGGCCTGCTCCAGCCAGCCGCGCAGGTCGGCGTCGCGGTCCAGCGCGCGGATCGCCTCGACCATGGCCCGCACGTCATAGGGATCGACGGTGATCGCCGCCTCGCCCACCACTTCGGGGAGCGAGGAGGTGTTGGAGGTCATCACCGGCGTGCCGAGCTTCATCGCCTCCAGCGCCGGCAGGCCGAAGCCCTCGTAGAGCGAGGGGAACAGCGCCGCCTTGGCGCCGCGCACCAGCGAGACCAGCAGGCGGAAGGGCGCGTAGTCGAGCAGCACGATCTTGCGCTTCGTGCGCAGGATGCTGCCCTCCTGCACCTGGTAGCGGATGTGGTCGTCGAACAGGAGGCGCAGCTCCTCCTCGCTCTTCCAGGCCTGCTTGCCGACGATGACCAGCGGCAGGTCGGTGTCGGCGGCGAGGAAGGCCTCGATCATCCGGCCCACATTCTTCTTCGGCTCGATGGCGCCGAAGAACAGGAAGTAGTTCTTCCACTCCAGCCCGAAGCTGCCGCGGATCTCGTCCTGCGCCTCGGACAGCGGCTTCTCGGCGAACTTGCGGGGGATCTCGACCGACTGGTAGGTGTTGGTCACCTTCTCCGGCCTGGCGCCCAGCAGGGTGATGATGTCGCGCCGGCTGGCCTCGCTGACGGTGATGATATGGTCGGCCTTCTTCACCAGCAGGCGGTTCAGCCGGAAGTAGCGGCGCTTGTTGTCCAGCGTGGTGAAGGGCAGGCGCAGCGGCACCAGGTCGTGCAGGGTGTAGATGTTGCGGGCGCCCGGGATCCGCATCGGGATCGGGTAGGTCCAGTGCATCACCTGCGGGCTGCGCGGCATCCAGACCTTGAGCCGGCGCTTGTACCACTTGTAGTAGTTGGCGGCCATGGTGAAGCCGTTCTCGACATTCCACAGCCGGTCGAAATGCGGCATCCGCGCCTCGAAGGTGTTGGATACCACCCGGCCGGTGATCGGCACGCGGGTGGCCACCTCGCCGAAGGGGCCCATCAGGGTGCGGCGGGTGGCGCGGACCCAGCGCAGCCAGCGCTCGGTGTCGCCGACCCGGTCATCGAAGAAGGCGATCTCGCGGATCAGCTCGTTGCGGCTCGGGCTGGCGCGGGTGCCATAGAGCACGTCCACCTCGGCGCCCAGCGCGCCCAGGCGGAAGCTGAGGTTTCGCGCATAGGTCGCGACACCCGTGCCCTTATCGAGGGCGAGGTTGTATCCATCGATGGCGATGCGAGCGGTCATAGCAAAACCCTAACGGTTTATTGCTCATAGGCGAAGAGTTATGCTGCATCGCAAGCGCGTTTTCATGAGGGCAGCATGATCCAGGATCCGGCGGAGGCTTTGCGGCGCGAGGCGGACGGTCTGCGCGACCGCCGCGACTGGCTGCGCGCCGCCGCGGCCTATGCCGCCTTCCTGGAGCTGCGCCCGGAGGATGCCGGCATGCGGGTGCAGCAGGCGCATTGCCTGAAGGAGGCCGGGCGCGTCGGGGAGGCCCTGGCGCTCTACCGCGTGGCGGCGGCGCAGCGCCCCGGCGAGGCCGACATCGCGCTGCAGATCGGCCATGCCGAGAAGCTGCGGGGCGAGGCCGCCGCCGCGCTGGAGGCCTATGGCCGGGCCGTGCTGCTGGATCCCGCCGCCGCCGCGCCTTGGGCGGAGTGGCGGGCCCTGGCGGAGACGGCGCGGCGCCCGGTGCCCGCGGCCGGCGGCGTGGTGCTGGACCTGACCGACCTGGTCGCCTGGGTCCGCGGCGGGCGGCGCGCCCCGAGCGGCATCCAGCGCGTGCAGCTCGGCATCGCCGATGCCGCCCTGGCCCATCCCACCTTGGCCGAAGCCGCCTCGGCGGGCGCCGCGCCGCCCCGCCTCTGTGCCATGCCGGCCGAGGGCGGCGGCTGGCGCGACCTGCCGGCGCCGTTGTTCCGCCGGCTCGACCACCTCATGACCCAGGGGGCAGGGATGGAGGCGCCGGACTGGCACGAGGCCGTGGCGGTGCTGAACCAGCGGATGCAGGCGCCGCCGCTGCGCTTCGCCCGCGACGAGGCGGGCGAGGCCGCCGTGCTGGTCACGCTCGGCGGCACCTGGGGGGTGGAGGACTACCTCGGCCAGCTGCGCCTGGCCCGCCAGCGCGACGGGCTGCGCCATGTGCCGCTGCTGCACGATTGCGTGCCGCTGCTGCTGCCCGAGCACTGCACCGAGGGCACGGTGCGCGGCTATGCCCACTGGTTCTCCAACCTGGCCCTGCATGCCGATGGCGTGCTCGCCGTCTCCCGCTCCACCGCCGCGGACCTCGGGCGCCTGCACGCGGCGCTGCTGCCGGAGATCCCGGCGCCGCCGGTCGCGGTGGTGCCGCTCGACGCGGCGCCGCGGCCGGTGGCGGGGGCGGCGCCGGACCATCCGCTGCTGCGCGGCGGCCGGCCTTTCGTCCTCTTCGTCTCGACCATCGAGGGGCGCAAGAACCACCTGATGGTCTTCCAGGCCTGGCTGACCCTGGCGCGCCGCCTGGGCGCGGCGGCGGTGCCGCAGCTGGTCTGCGTCGGCCGGCCGGGCTGGCGGGCCGAGGCGGCGCTCGACCTGCTGGCCCATGCGCCGGAGCTGCGCGACAAGGTCCGCATCCTGTCCGATGTGCCGGACCCGCTGCTGGCGGCGCTGTACCGGGCCTGCCTCTTCACCCTCTACAACAGCCATCACGAGGGCTGGGGCCTGCCGGTGACGGAGAGCCTCGCCGCCGGCAAGGTCGCGCTGGTGCCGGCCCATTCCGGGCTGCTGGAGGCCGGGGAGGGCGGCGCCGTCTTCTTCGCGCCGGGCCACGAGTCGGACCTGCTCGACAAGCTGACCCGGCTGATCACCGATCCGGCCTGCCGCGCCGCGGCCGAGGCCGCCATCGCCGCCGCCCCGCCCCGGCGCGGCTGGGCGGCGCTGGCCGGGCAGCTCCTGGCCGAGGCGCGGCGGCTGGCGGCGGAAGCGGAGGAGCGGGTGCCGCTGGCGCTGCTGCCGCTGGAGACGGGGCGGCGCCATCCGCTGCGGAACGGCGCCCCCCGGCCCGGGCTGGAGGCCGCGGTGGCCGAGGCGGTGCGCGACGGCGGCGGCTGGCACGGGCTGGAGGTGTGGGGCACCTGGACGCGGCCCGGCACCGCCGGCTTGACCCTTCCGCTGGCGCCGCCGGGCGTGGGCGGCACGGCGCTGCGGCTGGAGCTGGATCTGCGCGCGCCGGGGGAGGCCCCGCGCGAGGTGGAGATCCTGGCCTGGCGCGGTGCGCGGGCCGCCGCCCCCGTGCGGCTGAGCCTGGCCGCCGGCGCCGCGGCGGTGGTCGCGCTGCGCCTGCCGCCCGGCGGGGGGGCCGAGGAGGCGGCGCTGCGCGTCGAGATCACCGCCGCGGGGCCGGCGATCGAGGGCGCACGGCCGATCGGCATCGGCGTCACCGGCTTCGCCCTGGCGCGCGAGGATGATCCGGCCGGGCGGCTGGCGCTGCTGGAGGGCCGCCGCTTCCGCCGGGCGCTGCCCATCCCGGCCTGATGCCGCCGCCCGAGTTCGGCGCGGCGTTCCGCGAGTCGTTGCGCGCGCTGTTCCTGTGGCGCCGCGACGTGCGGCGCTTCCGGCCCGACCCGGTGCCGGAGGCGCGCATCGCCGCGCTGCTGGAGCTGGCCGGCACGGCCCCCTCGGTCGGGCTCAGCCAGCCCTGGCGCTTCGTGCGCGTCGAATCGCCGGAGCGGCGGGCGGCGATCCGCGCCCTCTTCGCCCGCAGCAATGCCGAGGCCCTGGCCGGGCAGGCGCCGGAGCGCGCCGCGCTCTATGCCCGGCTGAAGCTGGAGGGGCTGGACCGCGCGCCCTGCCAGCTGGCGCTGTTCTGCCTGCCCGACCCGGAGCAGGGCCACGGCCTCGGCCGCCGCACCATGCCGGAGACCCTGGCCTATTCGGCGGTGATGGCGCTGCACACGCTCTGGCTCGCGGCGCGGGCCGAGGGGCTGGGCCTCGGCTGGGTCTCGATCCTGGAGCCGGAGGCGGTGACGGCGGCGCTCGACGTGCCGGCGGCCTGGCGCTTCATCGGCTATGCCTGCCTGGGCTGGCCGGAGGCGGAGAGCGATCGGCCGGAGCTGGAGGCGGAAGGCTGGGAGAGGCGCCGGGCGGTGGTCTGCCTGCGGCGCTGAGGGCCGGAAAGAGGAAACCCCCGCCGGCGGGGCGGGGGTTTCGCAGCCGGGGCTCGCGGGGCCGGCTTCCCGGTCCCGCCGCGTCAGCGCCCCGCCCTCAGTTGAACACCCGCACCGACAGCGCCGACTGGTAGATCAGCTGCAGCAGGTCGCGGGCGATCTGGAAGCTCTTGGCGCCGAGCTGCGGCAGGATGATCAGCTCATCCCCCGGGCGCGGCCCCTCGCGCGGGTCGAGGATGATCTGCCCGCTGGCGCGGCGGATCATCACTCCGCCGCTGTCGCCGCGCTGGGTGTAGCCGCCGGCGGCCTTGATGTAGTCGTCGATGGTCATGTCCGGCCGCCACAGGATGGCCTGCGGCGTCGTCACCTCGCCGGCCACCAGAACCGTGTCGGAGCGCTCGGGAATGACGATGGTGTCGCCGTCCTCGAGCCGCACCGCCGAGCAGCGGCCGCCATTGTCCATCACCACGAGGCGCCCCTCGGGCTGCAGCCGCCGGCCGCGCTGGATGTAGTTGGAGACGAGCTGCGCCTCCTGGCTGCGGATCTCGGCGACGCCCGTGGTGGCGGAGGTGGCGGTGAAGAGCTGCCGCTCCAGCCGGTCCAGCGCCTCGTTGATGGCGCGGCGCTGCTGCGCGGCGATGCGCGGCCGCAGCAGGAAGACCGACCGGGTGTCGGCCAGCGCCGCGTCCACCGCGACATGGTCGAGCAGCTGGCAGAGGTTCATGTCGCGGTCGGCGACCAGCACCGAGGGACCGATGCGGCTGCCCTCGACGAAGACGCGCACGGTGGGCGCCGGGGCGTCGGTGATGAAGGTGACGACGTCCTGGTCGAGCAGGGTCTGCTGCCGCAGCGCCGCCATGTCCACGTAGCGCGACCAGGGCTGGCCGCGCCGCGTGCCGCGGATCACCGCGTTGGTCACCGCCGGCAGGGCGCCGGCGAGGTCGAGCAGCTCGCTGCCCGCCATGCCGCCGCCGGCCACCTCGAAGAGGTAGTTGTTGCGCACCGCGCCATCGGCCGAGACGGTGGAGCCCTGCTTGGCGACGACGATGGTGTCGCCGTCCTGCAGCGTCAGGCGCGGCAGCTTGCCCTGCAGCAGGAAGGGGTAGAGGTCGATCCGCACCAGCGGCCGGCTGCCACGGTTGATGGTGATGTCGCGGTAGGAGCCGCGCACCGGATCGACGCCGCCGGCGCGCATCAGGAAGTCCAGCACGGTCTCGGAGCCCGAGCCGAGGTGCCGGCCCGGCAGCTTGACGAAGCCGGTGACGTAGACGCCGATCTGGCTGGCCGAGAGCAGCACGGCATAGACCTGCACCTGCTGGGTGTAGATCCGCCGCACCTCCGCCTCGACGGTGCGCTGCAGGTCGCCGGCGCGGGTGCCGGCCAGGCGCAGCGGGCCGATCGAGGGCAGGAAGAGGTTGCCGTCCGGGTCGATGGCGCCCATCACCTCCGATTCCACCGGCCCCCAGACGCGGACGCTGATCCGATCCCCGGCGGAGAGGCGGTAGTTCGGGTTCGAGGTCTCGGAGGGCGTGGGCGCGCCGCGCGCGAAGAGGGCGGCGCCGAAGACGGTGCGGCTCGGCCCGGGCGGGCGATAGGGCTCGGCGAGCGGCCCCTCGGCGGTGGCGCTGGCCTCCGCCTCGGTGGTGCTGCCGGCGCGGTTGATCATCGTCTCCTCGGGCAGCAGCTGCGGCACCGCCTGCGGCTGAGAGGCGCCGCCGCGCGACATCAGCCCCGGGCTCGGCGCGTTCAGCAGCGGGTTCTGCTGCGCCAGGACAGGGGCGGCACCGGCCAGGAGGGCGAGGAGGGCGGCCAGGAGCGCGCGGCTAGAAGGCATGTTCTCGGATTCCTGCGAGCATCATCCAGCCGATGCCGTAGAGCACCGAGAGGACGATGAAGATGCTGAGCAGCGTGACGGCGGCGCGGGGGTAGAGGGGGTAGTCGGCCAGGTTGGGCTCCACCACGCGGGCGAGGAAGATCTGCTGGCGCTGCGCGTCGAGCCGCGCCGTCTCCAGCGACAGCGTGGCGGAGGCGAGCTGCTTGTTGGCGAACTCCCGCTCCAGCGCCAGCCGCTCATAGGTCGCGAGCTGGCCGGGCAGGGCGCCGTCATGGGTCATGCGGCGCCGCTGCTCGGCGATCTCGCGCTGCAGCGAGGCGATGCGGTTGCGGATGGTCACGATCTGCGGGTTGTCCGGCCGCATGAAGCTCGACTTCTCCTGCAACTCGGCGCGGGCGCCGGTCAGCGCGCCCTCCAGCGCGCCGAGGCCCTCCATGCCGATCTGCGCGTTGCCGGTGGGATCGACCGACTGCTCGCGCAGCCGCCACTCGGTGATTGCGGCCTGGGAGGCCAGCACGCGCTGCTCGGCCCGCTCCAGCTCGTCGCGCGCGCTGCGCAGCGACTCCTCCCGCGAGCGCGCGGAGAGATGGTTGACGAAGAGCTCCGCCAGGCGGAGCTGCTCCTCGGCGATGCGCTGCGCGTCCTCCGGCCGGAAGGCGCGGGCGCGCAGCGTGGTGATGCCGGAGGTGGAATCGTTCACCACGGTGTTCATCATGCCATGGTACATCTTCAGGATCTCGTCCGGCGGGTCGGCGAACCACAGCCGGCCCAGCAGGTCCGCCTCCGGCCGCCGGTAGAGCCCGACGATGTCGATGCCCTCCTTCAGCGCGTGCAGCGCGTCGTGCGATTGCAGGTAGTCGCGCACGCTGAGCGATTCCTCGCTGACCTGCTTGAAGCCGGCGGCGCCCATCATCTCGGTGAGCGAGCTGGCGCCGCGGCTGTCCTGCCGTCCGCGCACCAGGTAGCGCGCCTCCGAGACATACTGGCTGGCGGCGAAGCCGTAGAAGTAGATGCCGGCGATCAGCGTCGGCAGTACGACCAGCAGCAGGAAGAAGCGCTTGCGCCAGAGGCTGCGCAGCAGCGGCGAGGGGCGGCGAGGAGCGGCGTGGCTCTGCGCCGCGCCGGAGATGGCGGGGTCAGAGACCCTGGTAGGCGGCGATAGCTTCATCGACATCCTCATAGAATTCCAGCATGCCGTTCCGCAGGATCGCCGCTGTCTTGCAGTACTTCTTCACATGCAGGGCGTTGTGCGAGACGATGATCATCGCGGCGTGGGCACGGCGGGTGTCGAGCACCTCGCGGCACTTGTTGGCGAAGCGCGCATCGCCGGTGGAGAGCGCCTCGTCCACCAGGTAGCAGTCGAAGTTGACGGCGAAGGAGAGCGCCATCAGCAGGCGCGAGGACATGCCGGAGGAATAGGTCCGCACCGGCTCGCGGAAATAGGGTCCGAGCTCGGCGAAGTCCTCGACGAACTCCTCGGTGCGCTTCAGCGGCGTGCCATAGAGGCGGGCGATGAAGCGGGCGTTGGCGGCGCCGGTCAGGCTCGACTGGATGCCGTAATTGCCGCCGATCGGCCAGGACATCGACAGGTCGCGCCGCACCCGGCCGCGCGTCGGCCGCTCGACCCCGGCCAGGATGCGCAGCAGCGTGGACTTGCCGGCGCCGTTGCGACCCAGGATGCCGACATGATCGCCCGGCGTGATGCGGGCATTGACGCCGCGCAGCACGTGGCGGCGCGCCGTGCCCTGCCGCACCTCGAAGCTCTTCCAGACGTTCTCCAGCTCGATCGCGCCCGCCATGCTCACTCGCCCATGATGGAGAGGCGGGATCGGGCGGCGCGCAGCCCGGCCAGGCCCAGGATGTTCAGTGCCAGGATCCAGATCAGGACATAGGGGATGTCGTAATGCGGCATGGTGCGGTCGCCGAACTGCGCCCAGCGGTTCAGCTCGTGCACATGCACCAGCGGGTTCCAGAGCAGGAGCGCCTGCGTCTCGCTCGGCATCATGTCGACCATGTAGAAGGTCGCCGAGATCGGCATCAGGATATAGGTGAGCGGGTGCACGATCCGCTCGACCGGCTCGTAGAAGACCTGCAGCGCCGCCAGCAGCATGCCGAAGCCGTGCCCGAGCAGGGCGCTCATCAGCAGGCCCGCGACGAAGACGGCGGGCTGATGCGGATACTCCCCGAAGAAGACCATCGCGACGGCGACGAAGATCGTGATGACGGCGGCGCAGACCATCATCTCCAGCAGGTTGCGGGCCAACATGATATCGGTCAGCGAGATGCTGCGATGGAAGAGCAGGGAGATATTGGCCTGGATGCCGTGCGCGCCCCGGTTGACGATGGAGCGGAACATCATGAAGGGGACATAGCCGAGGGCGTAGAACAGGAAGACCGGGAGGTTGTTCGGCATCTGATGTCCGCTGCTCCAGTGGATCAGCGAGATCATGGTGGAGAGCAGCATGGGCTCGCCGAACAGCCAGACATAGCCAACCCGGCTGCTGCCGAACCGGGTCAGCATCTCGCGCGTGAACAGCGCGCCGATGACCCGGATCTGCGCCGAGAGCGCGCTGCTCGGGAGGCGGCGCGGGATGTCCTCGATCACGGCCGCGCCACGGCGCCGCCGCGCAGCAGCGGCCGCGCCGCGGCCCAGCCGGAGGAGGCGTCCTCGCAATAGAGCGCCGCCCGGCCGCCACCCATCGCCAGCTCGCGGCAGTTGCGGCCGCTGCCGGCGAAGTAGCTGCGCGCCACCCGCACCAGCGCCGGCGGCGCGCCGGGGGCGGGGGGGAGCATCGCCTGCTGGCCCTCCCGCGCGGTGGCGGCGAAGGCGGCGAGAGGGTCCTCGGGCCGCGGCGGCGGCAGGGTGGCCTGGGCGGGAGGAACGGGCTCCCGGGCCGTCCCGAGTCCCGGCAGGCTGCCGCATCCCCCCAGGACGGCCGCGATCAGGAGCAGAGGAAACAACCTGGAGATGCTGATGGGAATGGTCTTCAGCACGTTGATATCCTTGACTCCGGTGGCATGCACGCCTGATTGCATGATAAAAACTTACCGCAGTGCAGTGCGCATGGCAAAACCTACCTATGGTTTTAACATTAATATCCGATTCATCTCAGATTGTGCGAGGGCGACGCTGAACCACCTGAAGCCCGGTATCGCCTTTCCGGGTCTGGCCCCGGCCGAAGCCCGGCATCTCGCCGCCTTCTGGCCGGAGCACGATCTCCGCCCAGCCAGCGAGGCCGGCCTCTGGGCCGTGCCGGCCGACAGGGCCGTGCCCTGCCCGCCGCGCGGAACCGGGCTGTTGCGCTATGCCACCGGCCTGCTGCCCTCTCCCCGCTTCGCCGGGCGCGGCCGTGCGGTCGCCCTCCTGCCGGTGGAGGGCGCCGCGGCCTGCCTGCTCGCCACTCCCCTGGCCGCGCCGCCGGAACTGGCGCCGGAGGCCGCGGCCCGCGCGGCCGCGGCGACGGCGCTGATGGCGGAGGCGCGGATCGGCGGCGCGGCGGGCCTGCCCGACCCCGGCGCCGCGGCGCTGCGCCTGCCGTCCCGCGCCGCCCTGCTGGTGCTCGACCCCTGCCGGCCGGAGCGCGCCGCCGCCGCCCGCGCCGACCTGGCGCAGGCCCAGGCGCGGTCCCAGGGGCGGGGGGGCGGGCGGCCGCTGATCCTGGCGCGCGACCCCGCCGCGCCGCCGGGCGCCCGTCCGGTCCTGGCGCCGCCGGCGGGCGCGCACTGGCTGGACCGGCCGCTGGCGCCCTGGACCCTGCTCGACCTCGCGGAGGATCTCTATGGCGCCGATGCCGGCATGGCGCTGCTGGCGGCCATTGCCGGCGTCGCGGTGGCCGGGTACCGCCTGGCGCCGCTGCCGCGGCTGGCCGCGCTGATCGCCGCCACGCGCTGCGCCGACCCCTTCCTCTCCCGCCCCTGGCGCTTCGAGCAGGCCCTGGCGCAACTGGCCGAGTGGCGGGCGCGGCAGGAGGAGAACCGGCGCGTCGCCGTCTGCCTCGGCATGGCCTTCTGGAAGCGGCGGCGCATCGCCGCGCTCTTCGCCCATGCCGGCGGCGGGCCGGGCTTCGCCGCCACCCCGGCGGGCGCCCTGCGGCGGGCGAAGCGGCGGGGCGGGGCCGTCGCCGCCTGGGCCGCCGCCATCCCGCCCGGCTTCCGCGAGGCCTGCGCCGCCCAGGGCGTGGCGCTGCTCGCGGTGGAGGACGGCTTCGTCCGCTCGCGCGGGCTCGGCGCGCGCTTCCTGCCCGGCGCCGCCTATGCGGTGGATGCGCGCGGCATCTATTACGACCCCGCGCGCCCGAGCCAGCTGGAGGTCCTGCTGGCCGAGGCCGACTTCCCGCCGGCCCTGCTGGCCCGCGCCGCGGCGCTGCGCCGGGCGATCGTGGCGCGCGGCGTCACCAAGTACAATCTGGGCGGCGCCACGCCGGCGATCGCCGCGCCGCCCGGCCGGCAGCGCCTTCTGGTGCCGGGGCAGGTGGAGGGGGATGCCTCGGTGCGACTCGGCGGCGGGCCGATCCAGGGCAACCTGGCCCTGCTGCGCGCCGTCCGCGCCGCGCATCCGGAGGCCTTCCTGATCTACAAGCCGCACCCCGATCTGGAAGCGGGCTTCCGCCGCGGGCGGCTGGAGGCCGGGGAACTCGCCGCCCTGGCCGACCAGGTGGTGACGGGCGCGCCGCTCGCGGCACTTTTCCCGCAGATTGACGCGTTGCACACACTGACCTCCCTCTCCGGCTTCGAGGCCCTGTTGCGCGGCCTGCCCGTCACCACCTGGGGGCAGCCCTTCTATGCCGGCTGGGGCCTGACGGAGGACCGCAACCCGCCGCCCCGGCGCGGGCGCCGCCTCAGCCTCGATGCCCTTGTCGCCGGCGCGCTGATCCTCTTTCCTCGTCAGGTGGACCCCGTGACCGAACTGCCCTGCCCGCCCGAGACCGTGCTGGAGCGCCTGGACGACCCCGGCGCCTGGACCCTCTCCCCCTGGACGCTGCACCGCGGGCTGGAGGGCCGCATCCGCGCCGCGCTGGCCCGGATCGGGCGGCTGCGGTGAGGTTCCGCCACGTCGTCATCACCGGCGCCTCGCGCGGGCTGGGCGCGTCCCTGGCGCGGCGCTTCGCCGCGCCGGGCGTGCGGCTCGGCCTGATCGCCCGGGACGAGGCGGCCCTGGCCGGGGTGGCCGCCGACTGCGCCGCCCGTGGCGCCCTGCCGCAGGTGGCGCGCTGCGATGTGCGCGAGGCGGAGGCGCTGGCGCGGATCGTCGCCGGCTGGGAGGCCGAGGCGCCGGTGGACCTGGCCATCGCCAATGCCGGGATCAGCGCCGGCACGCGGCCGGATGGCCGCGCCGAGGGGCTGGCCGCGCTGCGGGCGCAGATCGAGGTGAACCTGCTGGGCGCCGTGCATCTGGTGGAGGCGGTGCTGCCGGGGATGCAGGCGCGGCGCCAGGGCAGCCTCGGGCTGGTCGCCTCGCTCGCCGCGTTCCGGGGCCTGCCGGACAGTCCCGGCTATTGCGCCAGCAAGGCCGGGCTCTGGGCCTATGGCGAGGCGCTGCGGGCCGGGCTCGGGCCGCGCGGCCTGCGCGTCACGCTGATCGCACCCGGCTTCTTCGAGAGCGCCATGGGGGAGCGCTGGGTCGGCCCGCGCCCGCTCTCCCTCACCGCCGGGGCGGCCGCCGACCGCATCGCCCGCGCCCTGCAGCAGGGCGACGCGCAGCTCGCCTTCCCCTGGCCCCTGGCCTGGGCGCTGCGCCTCGCGCCGCTGCTGCCGGCGGCGGCGGTGGACGCCCTGGTGCGGCGCATGGCCTTCCAGGTGCGGGAGGGGTGAGCGGCGGGGCCGGGGCGAACGCCGCCCGGCCTCAGGCCTCCCGCGGCCGCAGCAGCCAGCAGGCCAGCCCGCAGCCCGCCAGCTGCGCCGCCACCAGCAGGAAGGCCAGGTCGTAACGGCCGGTCCAGCCCACCAGCAGGGTGAAGGCGAGCGGCCCGCCGATCGAGCCGAGGAAGCCGAAGAGGCTGGCGGCGGAGGTGACGTCGCTGACCAGGGCGGCGGGCGCGACCCGGGCCAGCTCGGCGATATGCACGCCGTTCCAGCCGATGGCGGTGAAGCCCACCAGCATGGCGCAGCCCTGCAGCAGCCAGCCGCCCTGTCCGCCCAGCGTGACGAGCAGGCCCACCGCCAGGGCCGAGGCGGCGGCTTGCAGCACCAGGTGGCGCATCGCCTGGCCCATGCGGTCGGCCAGCCAGCCCATGGCGATGCGCCCCAGCATGCTGGCGCCCTGCATCGCCGCCATGGTCCGCCCCGCCTCGGCCAGCGAGGCGCCGTGGCGGGTGACGAGATAGGTGGCGGTGAAGGCCATCAGGCAGGCCTGCATCACCGAGAAGGAGGCGCCCAGCGCCGTCAGCAGCGGCAGGGTGGGGTGGCTGCGCAGGATGCTGGCGGAGCGGAGCAGCGCCGCGGGGGAGAGGAAGGCGCGGGCCCAGCCCGGCCGGGTCTCGCCGCGCTCGCCGTCCAGGCGGCGCCGGAAGGGCTGCACCACCAGGATGGTGAGGAGGCTGACGGCGATCAGCATCCAGAGCGCGGCGGAAAGCCCCTGGCCGGCCACCAGCGGCGCCACGATCAGGCCGGCCAGCGCGCCGCCCAGCGGCACGCCCGCCTGCTTGATCGAGAAGATCAGCGTGCGGTGCCGGCGCGGCGCGGCGCGCATCAGGATCTGGCTGCCCGCCGGGGTGTTCGGCGCGGCGCCGAAGCCGATGGCCAGCGCGCCGAGCAGGGCCGGGAGCCCGAGTGGCTGCGACAGGACGAACAGGCCGAGGGCGGTGCAGGCCAGGCCGATCTGCAGGGTCCGCACCGGCCCGTGATGGCCGAGCATCGGCCCGCCGCAGGCCAGGCACCAGCAGATGCCGGCCGAGGTCATGGCGGAGACGAGGCCGATCCCCTCCGGCGGCAGGCCGGCGCGGGCCATCAGCGGCGGCCCGAGCAGCGGGATGGCGATGGTAGCGAAGGAGCTGATGGTCTGGACGATCAGGGTCGCGACAAGGGCGCTGGCCCACAGAGGCAGTGTCAATTCCGGCTTCCACCCTTCCCGTCGCCCGGTCCTGCGGGCCGGGTCTTGCGGACAGTGTGCCGGAAGGGGGGAGGCGCGCCAAGGGACGCCCCCCCCGCCGGGCGCCTCAGTCGAGCAGGGTCTTCAGCACCGCGTGGAGGGCGTTCTTGCGCTCGAAGCCGATGCCCGGGCTGTCGTGCAGGTGGATGCGGCTGTCCCGCACCGGCGTGTCGTCGGCGAAGCCGCCGAAGGGGGCGAAGACCTCCGGATAGCTCTCGTTGCCGCCAAGGCCGAGGCCCACCGCGATGTTGAGCGCGAACTGGTGGCCGCCATGCGGCACGCAGCGGCGCGGGCTCCAGCCGTGCTGCGCCAGCATCTCCAGCGTGCGGAGGTATTCCACCAGGCCATAGGACAGGGCCGGGTCGAACTGCAGGATGTCGCGGTCCGGCCGCAGGCCGCCATGGCGGATCAGGTTGCGGGCATCCTGCATGGAGAAGAGGTTCTCGCCGGTGGCCAGCGGGCCGCCGTACTGCTCGGCCAGGGCGGCGTGGTTGCTGTAGTCCAGCGGGTCCAGGGGCTCCTCGTACCAGCGCAGCCGGTAGGGGGCGAGGGCGGCGCCGTAGGCCAGGGCGGCATGCAGGCCGAAGCGGCCGTTGACGTCGACGCAGAGCCGCGAGCCGTCGCCGCCGAGCAGCGCCAGCACCGCCTCGATGCGCTTCACGTCCTCGGGCAGCGCCTCCTTGATCGGCACGCCGGGGGCGCCGCCGATCTTCATCTTCACCACCGAATAGCCCATGCCGAGGTAGCGCCGCATCTCCTCGACCAGCGCGGAGACGTCCTTGCCGGGGTAGTAGTAGCCGCCGGCGGCGTAGATCCAGGCGGTCTCGTCCGCCTGGCCCTGGCGGAAGCGCTCGGCCAGCAGCTTCCAGAGCGGCACCCCCTCCAGCTTGGCCGCCGCGTCCCACAGCGCCATGTCGAGCACGCCGACGGCGACCGAGCGCTCGCCATGGCCGCCCGGCTTCTCGTTGCGCATCATGGCGGACCAGGCGCCGGCGGGATCGAGCCCGCCCTCCGGCGTCGCCAGCAGCGCCTCCGGCGCCTCCTGGAGGCGGGGGATGAAGCGCTCGGCCAGCAGGCCCGGCTGGGCGTAGCGGCCGTTGGAGTTGAAGCCGAAGCCGGTGGCGCTGCGGCCCTGCCCGTCCTCCACCGTCACGGCGACGATGCTCGCCGTCATCTTCGAGAAGTCGATATAGGCGTTGGCGATCTCGCTGCTGATGGGCGCGACGCCCTGGCGGATGGCGGTGATGCGCATGGGCCTGCGGTTCCTCCGGTTGCGCGCGCAGAGTAGCGCGGGCGCACCGGAAGCCCAGTCCCGGCCCTGCCGATGGGCCCCGCCGGCCCGGTCCTCAGCCCAGGGGGTTGTCGGACAGCCGGGCGAAGGGGCCGTAGAGGTCGCAGAGATCGGTCTTCGCGCTCAGCCGGCGGTAGCGCAGCTTGCCGTGCGGCTCCTGCGGCTGCACCGCCAGCATCTGCTGGCCCAGCCGGTCGAGGTAGAGCGCATGGCGGTAGCTCTCGCCGCGATAGATCACGTAGACCTCGCGGCTCTCGGCCACCTGGTCGTTCAGGTCGTCGAGCGCCCAGCGGCGCCAGGCGACCGACCAGCCCTCCCGCGTGCGGCTGAGGGCGCGGGGGTCCATCTCGGCATGCAGGGTGAAGAAGGCGCGGTGCCTCTCGACCAGCTCGCCCAGCTCATCCCGCAGCCGGCCGATCACCGGGTTGACCGGGCCGGCGGGCGGCTTGGCGGTCTGGTGGACATCCTCCCCGCCATAGCCGGTGAAGCGGGCCTTGTTGTAGTCGGCCAGGGGCGAGGGGCTGCGCCGTTCCCCCTGCAGGGGCCCCGGCAGGCTCGGTTGTTTCGGATTCTTCCAAAGGTCGCTCATCCCGCGCTCTCCGCTGAGGTGCGCGAGTTCTGCCACGGCGGGATGAACGAAAGGTGGATGCCGCGGAACCTCAGAGGGCCTCGTAGCCTTCCGCCGCGATCAGCGCGGCGACCCGCGCGCGCGGCAGGCGGGTGCGCGCGGTGACCTGGCCGGCCTCCAGCGACACCGCGACCTCGGCCGCCGGGTCCTCCGCGCGGATCGCCTCGGTCACGGCGCGGACGCAATGGGCGCAGCTCATGCCGCGCACGGCCAGGGTGATGGTCTCGCTCATGGGGTCTTCTCCAGCTCGTCCAGGATGGGGCAGTCGGGGCGGCCGTCGCCATGGCAGTGCGCGGCCAGGTGGCGCAGGCTCCGCGCCATGGCCTGCATCGCCTCGGCCTTGGCCTCCAGCGCCGCGACATGATCCAGCGCGATGCGCCGCACATCGGCGCTGGCGCGGTTGCGGTCGCGCCAGAGCGCCAGCAGGCGGCGCACATCCTCAAGCGGGAAGGCGAGCGCGCGGGCATGGCGGATGAAGCGCAGCACGGCGACATCGGCGGGGGTGTAGTCGCGGTAGCCATTGGCCAGCCGGGCCGGGACCAGCAGCCCCTCGGCCTCGTAGTGGCGGATCATTCGGGCGCTCAGCCCGGCGCGCCCGGCGGCCTCGCCGATGTTCATCGTCCGGGCCTCCAGCGCGAGAGCAGCAGCGCGTTGGACAGCACCGCGACCGAGGAGAAGGCCATGGCCGCCCCGGCCAGCGCCGGGGAGAGCAGGCCGAGCGCCGCCAGCGGGATGCCGAGCGCGTTGAAGCCGAAGGCCCAGGCCAGGTTCTGCCGGATCCTGGCCAGGGTGGCGCGGGTGACGGCCAGCGTCGCCGGCACCAGGGCGGGATCGGGGCGCAGCAGGGTGACATGGGCGGCCGCGATGGCGGCGTCGGTGCCGCTGCCCATGGCGATGCCGAGATCGGCGGTGGCCAGCGCGGCGGCGTCGTTCACTCCGTCCCCCACCATGGCGACGCGCCGCCCCTCCTTCCGCCAGGCGGCGATCCGCGCCGCCTTCTGCTCCGGCAGCACCTCGGCCGCGACCTCGCGGAGGCCGAGCTGCCGCGCCACGGCCTGGGCGGCGGCGGCGCCGTCACCGCTCAGCATGGCCACCGCCACGCCCTGCTCGCGCAGCGCCCGCACCGCCTCCGCGGCGCCCGCGCGCGGCGTGTCGGCGAAGGCGAAGAGGGCGAAGACGCGGGGCGGCCCGGCTTCGATCGATCCGACCTCGATCAGCCAGGACAGGCTCGCGCCCTTGCCGGCCTCGGTGGCAGCGGCGCCTTCCAGCGGGCCGGGCGCGGCGCCGCTCTCGGCCAGCAGGCGCGGGCTGCCGAGGCGCAGGCGGCGGCCATCGACCACCCCCTCGACGCCACGGCCGGGCAGGGCGCGGAAGGCCTCCGCCACCATCCCGCCGCCGCTGCCCTCCGCCTCGGCCTCGGCCAGCACGGCGCGGGCCAGGGGGTGCTCGCTGCCGGCCTGCAGCCGGGCGGCGGCGGCCAGCACCTCCGCCCGCGTCATGCCGGGCGCCGTGTGCAGGGCGGCCAGGTGCGGCCGGCCCTCGGTCAGCGTGCCGGTCTTGTCGAAGGCGACCAGGGTGATGTGCCCGGCGCGCTCCAGCGCCTCGGCGTCGCGGATCAGGATGCCGGCGCGGGCGGCGGCGCCGGTGCCGGCCATGATGGCGGCCGGGGTGGCGAGGCCGAGGGCGCAGGGGCAGGCGATGACCAGCACCGCGACGGCATGCAGGATGGCCGCCGGCAGCCCGGCGCCGGCCAGCAGCCAGCCGAGCAGGGTCAGCGCCGCCACGCCCAGCACCACCGGCACGAAGACGGCGCTGACGCGATCCACCAGCTTCTGCACCGGGGCGCGGCTGGCCTGGGCCGCCTGCACCAGCGCCGCCACCCGGGCCAGCCGGGTCTCGCCGCCGACGGCGGTGGCGCGGACCACCAGCCGCCCGTCCAGCGCCACGGTGCCGGTGGCGGCGGTATCGCCGGGATGCTTCTCCACGGCGCGGCTCTCGCCGGTCAGCGCGCTCTCATCCACGCCCGAGGCGCCCTCCTCCACCAGCCCGTCGGCCGGGATGCGCTCGCCGGGGCGGATCACGACGCGGTCGCCGACCCGGAGCGTGGCGGCGGGCACCTCCTCCTCCCGCCCGGCCGCGTCCAGGCGGCGGGCGGTGCGCGGGCGCAGCGCCAGCAGGGCGGCGATGGCGGCGCCGGTGGCGCGCCGCGCGCGGCCCTCCAGGAAGCGGCCCAGCAGCACGAAGGCGATGATGATGGCCGAGGCCTCGAAGTAGAGATGCGCCTCGCCCCGCGCCAGCAGGACCACGGAGAGGCCGAAGGCCGCCGAGGTGCCGAGGGCGACCAGCAGGTCCATGTTGCCGGTGCCGGCGCGCAGCGCGCGCCAGCCGGCGCGGTAGAAGCGCCAGCCCAGGCCGAACTGCAGCGGCGCGGCGAGGGCGAGCTGGAGCCAGCCCGGCGGCATCCAGTGCCGGCCGAGGGCCATGCCGAGCATGCCGGCCAGGAAGGGGGCGGCCAGGAGGAAGGCCAGCGCCAGCTCGGCCCTGTCGCGCCAGGGGCCGCGCCCGCCTTCCGCCTCCGCCGCGGTGGTCCCGGCTGTGGTGACGCGATAGCCCGCCCGCGCCACCGCCGCCGCCAGCGCAGCCTCGTCGAGCCCCGTCAGCAGGCGCAGATGCACCCGCTCGGTGGCCAGGTTGACCGAGGCCTCCAGCACGCCGGGGACGGCCTTCAGCGCCCGCTCCACGCGCCCCGCGCAGCTGGCGCAGGTCATGCCGCCGATGCCGAGGTCGCGCTCCTCGATGCCGAGCCCGTAGCCGGCCTGGCCGACCGCTTCGGAGAGCGCCCGCAGCTCGGCCGTGCCGCGCACCTCGGCGGTCTCGCCGGCCAGGTTGACCTGCGCCTCCGCCACGCCCGGCACCCGCCGCAGCGCGCGCTCGACCCGTCCGGCGCAGCTGGCGCAGGTCATGCCGGTGATGGGCAGGGTGATCCGTTCGGAGGGGGGGCTGGCGTCGGGCATGGGGAGGAGATGGGGCTTCTCATTGTGGGAAGGTCAAGAGCGCCATTGACCGGCGCCGCAGGGCAGGGTTGATCCCCGCGCATCATGCGCCTCCTCCCCCTTCTCCGCCCCCTCGCCGGCCTCGCGGCCCTCCTCGCCGCGTCCGGCCCCGCCGCCGCGCAGGCCCCCGACGCCGCTCCGGGCGGGAGCCACCGCATCCAGCTCGCGAACCGCACCGGCCAGGTGGCGACCGGTTTCTACGCCCTGCGCGAGGGGCGGGCGGCGCAGGGCGGGGCGGAGGGCTGGGGGCGCAACACGCTGCCCGCGCCGATGCCCAGCGGCAAGCTGTTCACCCTGGCGACGCGGCCCGAGGCCGGCTGCCGCTTCGACCTGCGGCTGGTGGTGCAGGACGGCCGCGAGGCCATCCTGCGCGGCCGCGACATCTGCGCCGAGCCCCGCATCGCCGTTACCGAGGCCGATCTTCGCCCCGCGTCCAGCCAGCCGGCGCCCGGCGCGCCCAATCCGCGCGCCCGCGTCTCCTCCGGCAGCGGCTTCGTGGTGGCCACCGACCGCGTGATGACCAACCAGCATGTCGTCGCCGGCTGCGACCGCATCTTCATCCGCACCGCCGATGGCCGCCTGCTGCCCGCCGTGCCGCCGGCCCGCGTCGATGCCGGGCTGGACCTCGCCCTGCTGGCCGTGCCGGGCAATCCCGGTGAGCCGCTGGCCTTCCGCGCCGCGCCGCCGGTGCGGCGCGGCGAGGGGGTCATCGCCTATGGCTTCCCGCTGCCGGGCCTGCTCTCCTCCGACCCCAAGCTGACGCGCGGCGAGGTGAACGGGCTGAACGGGCTCGGCAACAACCCGGCGCACTACCAGATCAGCGCCGCGGTGCAGCCGGGCAATTCCGGCGGGCCGCTGCTCGACCTGCAGGGCAACCTGGTCGGCGTGGTGGTGAGCAAGCTGCATGCGCAGAACATCGCGAAGCAGACGGGCGACATCCCGCAGAACGTCAATTTCGCGGTGAAGGGCGAGGCCGCCCTGGCCTTCGCCCGCCGTGCCGGGCTGGCCCCCGCGACCGCCTCCAGCGCCGGCGCGGAGAAGAGCGCGGCGGATGTTGGCGAGATCGCCAATCGCGGTGCCGTCTTCATCCGCTGCGAGCGGTAGAGCAGATCCCGACCAGGGGGAATCGCCTGATCGGGTGAAGATGCTCCTGAAAACAACTGGCCAGAGCGGCAACCGCTCCGGCCCGGGCTCAGCCCTCCCGCGCCAGCCGCGCCTCCGCCTCCGCCAGCTCCTCCGGCGTGTTGGCGTTGAAGAAGGGGTCCGCCGGCCCGCCGGGCCATTCCGCCTCGGCGCAGCCATGGCGCGCCGTCCAACGGGCGACCTTCCGCTCATCGGCCAGGAGCGCCCGCCGCAGGGCGTCGCGCAGGGCCACCGGCCAGAGGCCGACCGCCGGATGCAGCCGGCCGCCGGAGCGGGCGCAGGCCAGGGGCGTGCCGGCCGCCGCGCGGGCCGCGCGCAGCCGGGCGGCCAGGTCGGCGGGAATGAAGGGCGTGTCGCCCGGCACGGAGAGCAGCCAGCCGACCCCGTCCCGCCGCTCCGCCAGCCAGTCGAGCCCGGCGAGGATGCCGGCCAGGGGCCCCGGCTGCCCGGGCAGGGGGTCGGGCAGCACGGGAATCGCCGGCCCCGCCCAGGGCGCGAAGCGGGCGGGATCCCCGTTGGCGCTGAGCAGCAGCCCCGCCACCTGCGGGCGCAGCCCTCTGATGACATGGGCCAGCATGGGGCGGCCGCCGAGCGGGAGCAGCGGCTTGTCGCCGCCCCCCATGCGGCGCGCCTGGCCGCCGGCCAGGATCAGGCCGAAGATCGCCTCGCTCACCGGAGGAAGCGCTGCCGGAACCAGTCGTCCAGCATGGCCTTCTCGTACCACAGGCGGTCCCCCGCCCGCGCCATGCGGGCGCGCGTCAGATAGGCCATGTCGCTCACGCTCTCCTCCGCCATCGCCGGGGCCTCGCCTGGATGATCCCCTGGGCGATCCAGCGCGTAACGCAGGCGGATGCGCGGCCAGGTGGCCGGCGTCATCACGCGGAGGTCGGGATTCTCGATGCGCCAGGGCTCGCAACGCCCGGCCAGGTCGATGTCCAGCACGGTGATGCGAAGCGCGGTGCCGGGCGGCAGGCGGGCGCCGAGCGCTTCCAGGTGCCGCCGCAGGGCCAGGAGTTCCGGCGCGTCCGGCCGGGCGCCGCCGCCGCCATCGAGGCGGGCATCGGTGAAGCGGGCGGGATCGGCGAAGTCCAC
The DNA here is from genome assembly GCF_049340465.1 of Pseudoroseomonas sp. WGS1072. NCBI lineage: Bacteria > Pseudomonadati > Pseudomonadota > Alphaproteobacteria > Acetobacterales > Acetobacteraceae > Pseudoroseomonas > Pseudoroseomonas sp. WGS1072. The sequence goes on from NZ_JBMPSU010000001.1 coordinate 1,748,099, forward strand.
GCTCACCCCGGCGAGGGCGGGGGAGGCCAGCAGCAGGCCGGCGGCCGCGAGCGGTGCCATGCGACGGAGGAGATGGACGGCCATGCTGCCCTCCCTGAACGGCCGGCAGGGCAGATGGGCATGGGGCGTGAGGCCGGCAAGGAGGGCACGGGGGCCAGGGGTGCCCGGCGGGAGGAGGCCCCCCGCCGGGCGGCCGGGTTCAGGCGGCGCGCTCGGCCACGCACTCGCGCAGCGATTCGCCCAGGATGTCCATGCCCTCGTTGATCAGCGCGTCGGAGGCGGTGAGCGGCACCAGGAAGCGGACGACATTGCCGCGCACGCCGCAGGCCAGGATGATCAGGCCCTTCTGCGCCGCCCGGGCGATCAGCGCCTTGGTCAGGTCGGGGTCGGGCCGGTCGGGGTTGTTCCCCGAGACCAGCTCCATCGCCACCATGGCGCCGAGGCCGCGGATATCGCCGATCACGCCCTCCAAGCTGTTGGAGGACTGCATCTCCTTCAGCCGGCCGGTGAGCAGCTCGCCGATCTGCTCGGCCCGGGCGCAGAGCCCTTCCTCCTCGATCACGTCGAGCACGGCATTGCCGGCGGCGCAGGCCAGCGGGTTGCCGCCATAGGTGCCGCCGAGGCCGCCGGCGCCGGGGCTGTCCATGATCTCGGCCTTGCCGGTGACGGCGGAGAGCGGGAAGCCGCCGGCCAGCGACTTGGCCATGGTCATCAGGTCGGGCTGCACGCCGGAATGCTCGATGGCGAACATCTTGCCGGTGCGGGCGAAGCCGGTCTGCACCTCGTCCACGATCATGACGATGCCGTGCTCGTCGCAGATCTTGCGCAGGCCGGCGAGCAGCTCGGCCTGGGCGACATAGAAGCCGCCCTCGCCCTGGACGGGCTCGATGATCATGGCGGCGATCCGCTTCGGATCGACATCGGCGCGGAACATCACCTCCAGCGCCTCCAGCGTCTGCGCCACCTCCTTGCCGTGATAGGTCACGGGGAAGGGCAGGTGGTAGATCTCGCCCGGCATCGAGCCGAAGCCCGCCTTGTAGGGCACCACCTTGCCGGTCAGCGCCATGCCGAGCAGGGTGCGGCCGTGGAAGGCCCCGGAGAAGGCGATGACGCCGTTCCGCCCGGTGTGGTGGCGGGCGATCTTGACCGCGTTCTCGATCGCCTCGGCGCCGGTGGTGAGGAACACCGTCTTGCGCGGGCCGCGCGTCGGCACCTTCTCGTTCAGCCGCTCGGCCAGGCGGATATAGCCCTCATAGGGCATCACCTGGATGCAGGTATGGCTGAAGCTGTCGAGCTGCTTCTGCACCGCCGCCTTGACCTTGGGGTGCAGGTGGCCGGTGTTCAGCACCGCGATGCCGGCGGCGAAGTCGACGTAGCGCTTGCCCTCGATATCGGTGATCTCGGCATTCTCGGCCTTGGCCGCGAAGACCGGCAGCTGGATGCCCAGACCGCGCGGCACCGCCGCCTCGCGCCTCGCCTGCAGAGCCGCGTTGCTCCCGGTTGCCGTCACGCTCATCGCCCGTCACTCCCAATGGCCATGGATGCCGCGGACCATGCGCCCCTCGCCGTGTCCGGGCAAGGGCGGAGGCGGGCGAATCGCCGCGTGGCGTGCAAATATCGCTGTGCGATCAAGGGACTGGGCGATCGGGGGCGGGGTTGCGGTCAGGCCCGCCGGGCGGGGCCGAAGGCATCCTCGGTGGTGGCGCGAACGACGCTGGCGAAGAGGCGCAGCGCCTCCGGCCCGCCCTGGTCGATCAGGGCGCCCTCCTCCATCTCGTGGGCCAGGGTCTCGGCCTGGCCGGCCAGGAGTTGCGCGGCGCGGCGCAGCGCCTCCTGCGACAGGGCGAGCTGCTGCTGTTCGGTGAAGTCATGCCAGGTGGCGAGGGCCATGGTTGCTCAGTCCAAGGTTGTGCCATCCTGGCCAGGGTTCCCGCCTCAGGGGCGGCCGGCGCAGCCTGCCCGCCGGAGGCTTGACGAAAGCTGAAGGCGCGGTGGCCTCAGCCCTCGCGCGCCAGTTCGTAGAGCGCCACGGCGGCGGCCACCGAGACGTTCAGGCTCTCCACCGCGCCGGAGATCGGCAGCCGCACCAGCTCGTCGCAGGTCTCGCGCTGCAGCCGCCGCAGGCCGCTGTCCTCGGCGCCGAGCACCAGTGCCACCGGCCGGTCCCGCGGCCTGGCGCGGGCCAGCTCCTCGCGCGCCTCCCCGGCCAGGCCCATCACCCAGTAGCCGGCCTTCTGCAGGGTCTGGATGGTGCGCGCCAGATTGACCTCGCGCGCCACCGGCACGCCGTCGAGCGCGCCGACGGCCGCGCGCGCCATGGCACCGGTCTCGGGTGGCGCGTTGCGGTCCTGCATGACCACCGCGGCGGCGCCGAAGGCGGCGGCGGAGCGCAGGATGGCGCCGACATTGCGCGGATCGGTCACCTGGTCGAGCAGCAGGACGGTGCCGCGCGAACGGGCCAGCACCTCGTCCAGCGGCACCGGAGGCAGCGGCTCGGCCAGCAGGGCGGCGCCCTGGTGCACCGCGTCCTCCGGCAGGAAGGTCTGGAAGCGGCCCCGCTCGGCCCGCTCGGCCTGCAGCGGCCAGGGCCGGGGCAGACGCGCGGCCAGGGCCTGCTCGGCCTCGGCGGTCAGCAGCAGGCGGCGGTTGCGGCGGCGCGGATTGGCCAGGGCGGCGGCGACGGTGTGCAGGCCGTAGAGCCAGAGCGTGCCGCCCTCGGCGCGGTCGCGGTCGCGCGCCGGCGCGGCCTCGCCGGCGGCGTCGGGGCGGCCGCGCGCGCCTTCGCGGTGGCGGTCCGGCTGTCGCGGCTCGGGCGCCGGCGTGGCCGGGGCGGAGGTGGCGCGGAAGGGGGTACGGGCGGGGCGGCGCGGGCCTTCCGGCCGGCGAGGGGGGCGGGACATGGCGGCATCCTGCGGATCGGCGGGGACAAAGCAAGCGAATGACGGGGCCGGCGGGCGGCGGCGGGCGAAGCGAGCGGATTCTTCGCCCCCTTCGCGCGGGGTGCGTTGACAGGCGGTGCCGAAACCGGATAGTGCGCGGCGCTCCCGCCGGCCGGGGAAAGCGCGGAGGGGTGCCCGAGTGGCTAAAGGGGACGGACTGTAAATCCGTTGGCTTGCGCCTACGTTGGTTCGAATCCAACCCCCTCCATATCCGGCCTGTCGCCGCGAGGCATCGCGGCACCGGCCGGGCGGCAATCCTCCCCGGTTGGACGGCGCCACGGCGCGGTGGCCCGCAAGGGCCCCGTGCGGTGCGGGTGTAGCTCAATGGTAGAGCCCCAGCCTTCCAAGCTGGTTGTGCGGGTTCGATTCCCGTCACCCGCTCCATCTCTCTGCCGAGGGGCTGGAGCCGGGTGCGGGGCAGAGGGCCGGATGTCGCGCCGGTATCGGCGCTGGACCGACAGGGTGACGATAGATGGCGAAAGCTAAGTTTGAGCGGACGAAGCCGCACTGCAACATTGGCACGATCGGGCATGTGGATCATGGCAAGACGTCGCTGACGGCGGCGATCACCAAGGTTCTGGCGAAGTCGGGCGGTGCGTCGTTCACGGCGTATGACCAGATCGACAAGGCGCCGGAGGAGCGGGCTCGCGGCATCACGATCTCGACGGCGCATGTCGAGTACGAGACGGCGAACCGTCACTACGCGCATGTGGATTGCCCGGGCCACGCCGACTACGTGAAGAACATGATCACGGGCGCGGCGCAGATGGACGGCGCGATCCTGGTGGTGTCGGCGGCCGACGGCCCGATGCCGCAGACGCGGGAGCACATCCTGCTGGCGCGCCAGGTTGGCGTTCCGGCGCTGGTGGTGTTCCTGAACAAGTGCGACATGGCGGACCCCGACCTGCTGGAGCTGGTGGAGATGGAGGTGCGCGAGCTGCTGTCCTCCTACCAGTTCCCGGGCGACGACATTCCGGTGATCCAGGGCTCGGCGCTGATGGCGCTGGAGGACAAGAACCCGGAGCTGGGCGAGCAGGCGGTGCTGAAGCTGATGGAGGCGGTGGACGCCTACATTCCGCAGCCGGAGCGCCCGAAGGACCGTCCGTTCCTGATGCCGATCGAGGACGTGTTCTCGATCTCGGGCCGCGGCACGGTGGTGACCGGGCGCGTGGAGCGCGGCATCATCAAGGTCGGCGAGGAAGTCGAGATCGTCGGTCTGAAGGACACGACGAAGACGACGGTGACGGGCGTCGAGATGTTCCGCAAGCTGCTGGACAGCGGCGAGGCGGGCGACAACATCGGCGCGCTGCTGCGCGGCACGAAGCGCGAGGACGTGGAGCGCGGCCAGGTTCTGGCGGCGCCGGGCTCGATCAAGCCGCACTCGAAGTTCAAGGCGGAGGCCTATGTGCTGACGAAGGAGGAGGGTGGCCGTCACACGCCGTTCTTCACCAACTATCGTCCGCAGTTCTACTTCCGCACGACGGACGTGACGGGCGTGGTGACGCTGCCGGAAGGCGTCGAGATGGTGATGCCGGGCGACAACGTGTCGATGGACGTCGAGCTGATCGCGCCGATCGCCATGGACGAGGGCCTGCGCTTCGCCATCCGCGAGGGCGGCCGCACCGTCGGCGCCGGCGTCGTCGCCAAGATCAGCAACTGATCCGCCTCCCGCGCCGGCCTGGCCGGCGCGTGGGGAAAGGGAGCGGGCGGTCCCCCGGGGGCCGCCCGCTCTTTTTTTGCGCGGGCTTTTGTGCCGGGCGGGTGGCGGGCGGCGGAATCCTCTACAGTTCCGCCCGGACCGCAGAAGGACAGCACGGCCGATGCCCAGCAGACTGGACCCCCTGCCGCCCGGCTGGGCCGGCAGCCGCTACGCCAGCTTCGGCCGCCGCCTCGGGGCGCAGCTGATCGACTTCCTCTGCCTGCTGCCGGTGGGATTCCTGCTCGGCCTGGTGCAGGCGATGTCGATCTCCCTGCAGGGCGGCGATCCCGCCGAGCAGGACCCCGGCCTGCTGTCGGAGCTGATGGTGCAGCTCATCCTGGCGCTGATCATCCTGCTCTTCTGGGTGCTGCGGCAGGCCACGCCGGGCAAGCTCGCGCTGGGGCTTCGCATCGTCGATGCCGAGACCGGCGCGCCCGCCTCCTTCCCGCGGCTCCTGGCGCGGTACTGCAGCTACATCCTCTCCGCCCTGCCGCTCTGCCTCGGCTACTTCTGGATGCTCTGGGATCCGCGCCGGCAGTGCTGGCACGACAAGCTGGGGCGCACCGTGGTGCTGCATGTCGGCGGCCCCTCGACAGGGGTTGCCGGCTGACTTATAGACCCAGCCTCGCGCAGCGATGGCGCCGCGCAGGGGCGTAGCTCAATTGGCTAGAGCGCCGGTCTCCAAAACCGGAGGTTGGGGGTTCGAGACCCTCCGCCCCTGCCAGTGTCCAGGCTTTGATGCCGGTGCGGCCCCCGAAGGAGTCCGGGGCCCGGCCCGGCCCGCCGCGCGAGGCCGGGTCTTGCGGGGTGGCTCCGGTCCGGAGACCGCCCGCGCTGTGTTTCCCAGAGAGTCGTTTCCCAGGAACCAGGTAAGGTTGGCAGTTTTGGCGAAGCTCGATCCCGCGGGGTTCATCCGCGATGTGCGGCAGGAGGTGTCCCGCGTCACCTGGCCGACGCGCAAGGAGACGCTGATCACCACCGGCCTGGTCCTGGCGCTCTCGGCCCTGGCGGCGGTGTTTTTCCTGGCGACCGACAAGCTCATCCAGCTCGCGATGAGCCTGCTGTTCGGCTTCGGTGTTTGAGGGCGGGAGCGGTTCCATGGCCGACATGAAGTGGTACGTCGTTCACGTCTATTCGGGCTTCGAGAAGAAGATCGCGAGCCAGATCAAGGAGCAGGCGGCCCAGAAGGGGCTGGCTGACAAGATCGGCGACATCCTCGTCCCCTCCGAGGAGGTGACGGAGGTGCGGCGCGGCCAGAAGGTCAATTCCGAGCGCAAGTTCTTCCCCGGCTACGTGCTGGTGAAGATGCAGATGACCGACGAGGCCTGGCACCTGGTCAAGGACACGCCCAAGGTCACCGGCTTCCTCGGCGCCCGCAACCGCCCGAGCCCGATCAGCGAGGCCGAGGCGCTGCGCATCGTGCAGCAGGTCCAGGAGGGCGCCGACAAGCCCAAGCGGCCCGCCATCGTCTTCGAGGTGGGCGAGCAGGTGCGCGTCGCCGACGGTCCCTTCACCAGCTTCATGGGCTCGGTGGAGGAGGTGGACGAGGAGAAGGGCCGCGTGAAGGTCTCCGTCTCCATCTTCGGCCGCGCCACCCCGGTCGAGCTCGAATACGCCCAGGTCGAGAAGGTCTGAGGCCCTTGCCTTGCTCCGCGGCCTGATCCAGGGGCTGCGGGGCCGCTGGGAGAGCCTCATGGCCTCCCCGGGCGGCGCTACGCATGTGGCGCGGGGCGTCGCCGCCGGAGCTGCCGCCGCCATGCTGCCGGCCTTCGGCCTGCATCTCGCCGTCGCCGCCCTTCTCGCCCTGATCCTGCGCGGCAGCCTGCCGGTGGCCGGTGGCACCTGCCTTGCTCTCGGCAATCCCCTGACCCATGCCATCCTGTTGCCGGCCGAGTACGCGATCGGCCGCCTCCTGCTGCCGCCCCGGGTGGAATTCCTGCCCGCGCACGGGCCGGCCTGGCTGATGGCGGTGCTGCCGGCGGCGGAGGAGACGGTGGTGGGCGGGCTGGTCCTGGCGCTGCTCGCCGGCCTGCTGGCGGGCGGGGCGGCGTGGCGCGCGCTCGGCGGCGGGCCGCGCGGATAGCACTCCGCTCCGGGCCGCCGCCCTGACCTGGAGCATTTTCCGTTCGCCCTGGCTCACGGCAAACGCTCTGGCCATTTGTTTTTGCGAGCATCTTCACCCGATCAGGTGCTTCCACCTGATCGGGATCCGCTCTAGGGCCGCAGCAGGGACGGCGCGACGCCGTCCGGCATGATGACCACCGTGGCGGTCCGGCCGGGAATCAGCCGCACCGTCTCCGGCACCGGGTCGAGGCGGATCCGCACCGGCACGCGCTGCGCCAGCCGCACCCAGGAGAAGGTCGGGTTGACGTTGGCGACCAGCCCGCTGCCCTGCTCCCGGTCGGCGATGCCGCCGGCGATGCTCTCCACATGGCCGGTGAGCGGCGTGCCCGGCAGGCCCATGAGCGTGACCCGGGCCGGATCGCCGGGATGGATGCGGCCGAGCTTCGTCTCCTCGAAATAGCCCTGCACATGCAGGCTGTCGGCATCGACCAGGGCCAGCACCGCGGTGCCGGCCGCGACATAGGCACCGGGGCGCAGGGTGAGGTTGGTGACGGTGCCGTCGGTCGGGGCGCGGATCTCGCTGCGCTCCAGGTTCAGCCGGGCGAGGTCGCGCTGCGCCTGGGCCTCCTCCCAGGCGCCCTGGGCGGCGGCGGCGTCGGAATGCGCCTGGTCCTGCCGCTGGACGGAGACGATGCCCTCGTTCAGCCGGTCGTAGCGGCGCTCGTCGCGGCGTGCCCGCTCCAGGGTGGCGGCGCGGCTCTCCACCACCGCCTCGGCCTGGCGCAGCGCCAGCTCGAAGCGGGCCCGGTCGAGGCGGAACAGCGGCTGGCCCCGGGTGACGGTGGCGTTGTCGGCCACCAGAACCTCGGAGACGAAGCCGGAGACATCGGGGGCGATGCCGATGATGTCGGCGCGCACCCGGCCGTCCCGCGTCCAGGGTGCCTCCATGTAGTAGCGCCAGAGCTGCCAGCCCACCAATCCGGCGGCGCAGACCAGCGCCAGGGTGAGCAGGAGACGCGCCACGGAGGCGAGGCGCCCGCGGGCAAGCAGCGGCGTCATGGCAGGATGATCTCCGAGAAGGCGACCAGGCCGCCCAGGGTGATGAGGAACAGGGCGAAGTCGAAGAGCGGCGCGTGCCAGACCCAGCGGTAGACGCCGAGCGCCCGCAGCAGCCGGCGCAGCAGCACCGAGGCCGGCAGGGCCAGCAGCGCCCAGACCAGCAGGGCCGGCAGGAAGATGCCGTAGAGGTCGATCTCCGCGATCATGCGGCGAGGCTCCGCTCGGGCCCGGCCTGGGGCGGGCCGGCTTCTGGGAAGAGGGCGAGGCGGATGCCGGAGAGGGCGAGGGCGGCGCGGCGGGCGCCGCGTGCCGTCTCGGCGGCGCAGGTCAGCAGGGCGTCGTCCAGCGGCGCCAGCAGCGCCTCGCGCGGCAGCCGGCCGCGCGCCTCGGCCGCCAGGGCCTGCAGCGCCGCCTCGGCGCGGGCGCGGGAGGCGGGCGGCAGCCCGGCCATCAGCTCGCGCAGGCGCAGCACGTTGAGCGCGGCCCGCAGGTCGGCCAGCTCGGTCAGGCGCACGGTCTGCGCGTCGGCGGCCGAGAGGCGGGCGGCCAGGGCCTCGAAGCGGTCCAGCATGACGCCGAGGATGCGGCGCAGGTCGGCGGGCGCATGGCCCTCGGCGAGCCGGGCGAGGTCGCGCCGGTCGGCCGCCACCAGCCGGCCGACGCGCCAGGACACGCCGAAGGAGCGGACCAGCCGGGTGATCGCCAGCGCCAGGACCAGGCCGCCCAGCGTGGCGAGGCCGCCATCGACGTAGCCGGCGAAGTCGGCGCTGTAGGTCTCCTGCAGGGTCATGACCGCCGGCACGGTGGCGGCCACCGAGAGGGCCATGGCGGTCATCGCCGGCTGGGCGATCAGCGCGCCGGCGATCAGATAGGTCGGCGTCAGGACCAGCAGCAGCAGCGGGAAGCCGTCGATCCGCGGCAGCACGGCGAAAAGATAGAAGCCGGCGATCAGCACGGCGAGGGCGGCGCCGAGGATGAACTTGCGCAGCGCCGGCGCGGGGTCGTCGAGCTGCGCGAAGATGCACAGGGCGACGGCGCTCATCATCGCCAGGCTGGAGCCGTGCGCCCAGCCGCTGACGATCCAGACGGCGCAGCCCGCCAGGGTGGCGAGGCCGGCGGCCAGGCCCGAGAGGGCGACCAGCAGCGGGTCGAGATGCCCCGGCACCGGCTCCGGCTCGTCGGGGGCCGTCTCCTGCGGCCGCTCGGCCAGGATGCGCTCGGTCAGCAGGCGGCACTCCCGCCAGGCGTCGATCAGCTCGCGCAGCCGCTCCAGGAGGCCCTGGCGCACCAGCGCGGCCCAGGGGGAGAGACCGGGAGAGAGACCGGGGGAAAGACCGGGCGGGGGCGGCGCCTCCTGCATCGCCCGCAGCCGCTCCTCCAGCCGCCGGGCGCCGAGCGTGCGGGCCGGGCCGGCCGGCGCGTCGATGCTCTGCGCCATCCAGTCGGAGATCGCCTGTAGCAGCGGGCGCAGCGCCTCGGCCGCGGCGGGGTCGAGCGCCGCCAGGGTGCGGACGCGCTCGCCGATGGCGGTCAGCAGGGTGGGCAGGGCCCGGGCGCGCTCGTGCAGCCGGGGCAGCCAGAGCAGCTGGGCGCGGCGGTCCGGCGCCTCGTAGCGGGCCTGCAGGAAGAGCAGGCGCAGGGCGGCGCCATCCCGGGCGATGCGGCGCCGCTCCGCGGAGAAGCGATCCGGGTCGTGCTCGCCCGCCAGGCTGTCGGCGCCATAGCGGGCGAGGTCGGCGAGCCAGGCGCGGGTGCCGTCGAGCAGCCTGGGCGTGCCCTGCTTCGGGAAGAGCACGCCGTGCATCAGATAGGCGCAGAGGATGCCGAGGCTGATCTCGATCATGCGCGAGACGGCGGTGTCGAAGACGGTGCCGGGGCTGTCCACGATGGGGAAGCAGATCAGCGCCGCGGTGTAGCCCGAGAGCATGAAGGCGTAGCTGCGCGGGGTCGGGTCGACCATCGAGGCGGCCAGGCAGCCGCCGATCCAGCAGGCCATGACCAGGGCGAAGAGCGCCGGCGCGTCGACCAGGTTGGGCAGCGCCAGGATCGCGAAGACGCCGCCGCCGAGGGTGCCGGCCAGCCGCCAGACCGCCTTGGCGCGCACCGCCCCGGCGAAGGGCTGCGAGACGATGTAGACCGTGGCCATCGCCCAGTAGGGGCGCGGCAGGTCGAGCGAGAAGGCGATGAACAGGGCCAGCGCCGCCGCGGCGAAGCTGCGGGCCGAGAAGAGCCAGTCGGACAGGGAGGGGGCGGTGGGCATCAGTCGCGGCCTTCCGGCGCCGACCCGGGCCCGGCCGAAGCGGCCATGCCGCCGAGCGCCACCCGCATGCCGTCCAGCACGCGGAGGGCCGCGGCCAGGTCCTGCGGCGCGGCGCCGCCCAGCAGCCGCAGGCGCAGGGCGCCGAGGCGGCGATCCGCCTCGCCGGCGGCGGTGACGCCGGCGGGGGTCAGGTGCATCAGCCGGGCGCGGCGGTCGGCGGGGTCGGCCAGGCGCTCGACGAGGCCGGCCTCGCCGAGCTGGTCCAGCAGCCGCACCAGCGAGGGCTGCTCGATCCCCAGCGCCTGGGCCAGCTCGTGCTGGCGGCAGGGCGCGCCGACACGGGCGCGGAGCAGCAGCAGCGGGGCCGCGGTGGCCTGGGTGAGCCCGAGCGGTGCCAGGCAGAGATCGGCCTCCCGGCGCCAGGCGCGACCGATGAGCTGGAAATGGCCGCCGAAGCGGCGGAGGGCCTCCAGCGACGGCAGGGGGGGCGGGGCAGGCATGGCGGGCAGATAGAAACCTCATCATTAGGATGCAAAGGATTTTGTCATCGCGGCCGCCGATGCCGGCTATCGGCTTCCGGGATAACGCCGGGGGAGGGTGGAGGTGGCTGCCGCGGCGGGCGCAGGCGAGCCATGCGCGGCGCGGGGCGAGGACTCCGCTAGACTCTCCCCGCCCGGCCCGGTATAGGCGCGCCTCCGCCGCATCCCGCCCGTGGCGCGCGCCGTTGCGCGCCCGGATTGTTGCGGCGTTTTTCTCAGGGACGCGGGAGGCCCGGCCCCAGCCTATCGGGGACAGCCGTCAGCACCGCGCGCCTCTGAACGCACAGAGGAACGAGTCATGGCGAAGAAGATCGTCGGCTATATCAAGCTGCAGATCCCCGCCGGCAAGGCGAACCCCTCGCCGCCGGTCGGCCCCGCGCTGGGTCAGCGCGGCCTGAACATCATGCAGTTCGTCAAGGAGTTCAACGCGGCGACGCAGCAGATGGAGCCCGGCACGCCGACGCCGGTCGTCATCACCGCGTATTCCGACCGCACCTTCTCCTTCGTCACCAAGACGCCCCCGAACACCTATTTCCTGCTGAAGGCGGCCAAGCTCGAGAAGGGCAGCCAGACCCCGGGCAAGGGTGGCGTGATCGGCCGCGTGACCAAGTCGCAGCTGCGCGAGATCGCCGCGACCAAGATGAAGGACATGAACGCCAACGACGTCGAGGCCGCCGTGCGCATGCTGGCAGGCTCCGCCCGCTCGATGGGCATGTCCGTGGTGGAGGGCTGATCCATGGCCAAGCAGGGTAAGCGCCTGAAGGCGATCTATGCCGGTCTGGACCGCGACAAGCTGTTCGCGCTGCCGGAGGCGATCGCGACGGTGAAGTCGAGCGCCAAGGCGAAGTTCGACGAGACGGTCGAGATCTCGATGAACCTCGGCATCGACCCGCGCCACGCCGACCAGATGGTCCGCTCCATGGTCTCCCTGCCGCATGGCACGGGCAAGACCGTGCGCGTCGGCGTCTTCGCCCGTGGCCCGAAGGCCGAGGAGGCGAAGGCCGCCGGGGCCGACGTGGTCGGCGCCGAGGATCTGCTGGAGCTGGTCCAGGGCGGCACCATCGAGTTCGACCGCTGCATCGCGACGCCGGACATGATGGGCATCGTCGGCCGCCTCGGTAAGATCCTGGGCCCGCGCGGCCTGATGCCGAACCCGCGCCTCGGCACGGTGACGATGGACGTCAAGGGCGCCGTCGCCGCCGCCAAGGCCGGCCAGGTGGAGTTCCGTGCCGAGAAGGCCGGTATCGTCCACGCCGGCATCGGCAAGGTCTCCTTCTCCGAGGAGCAGCTGGTCGAGAACGCGCGCGCCTTCATCGAGGCGATCCAGCGCGCCAAGCCGACCGGCGCCAAGGGCACCTATGTGAAGAAGGTGGCGGTGTCCTCCTCGATGGGTCCCGGCCTCAAGGTCGACGTCGCCTCCCTGGCGGCCTCGGCCTGATCCGGCGCGGCGGGCTCCCCCGGGGAGCGCGCCGGCCGCAGCGAGATACGCGCGCCGCTCCGGTGGCGCGCGGGCAGGGGGCCGGTCGAGGCCGGCCCCTGACAACCTGTCCGAGAGCGCATGTGGCCCGCGATGGCGGGCCTTAAGGGGGCGGCCGCCCCGCAGGCGTGAGATGGGGATGCCAGGAGATCTGACCGGCGACGCCTCGCGCTGCCGGCGTGATGGACTTGGTCTTCCGCAGACTCAGACAGGCGAACCGGGGCGAGCCGCCAATCCGGCGGCGAGCCCCCGTGTGAACCGGCCGGGGCCCTTCCAGAAGGCACCGGTCACCGTGTGGAGACGGGAGTTGGATCGTACGGAGAAGCGTGCGTTCGTGGCCTCCCTCGCGGATGTGTTCGCGGATACGTCGTTCGTGCTCGTGGCCCAGAACAAGGGTCTCACGGTCGCGGATGTCAGTGATCTGCGGCGCAGGATGCGGGCGGCGGGCGCGACGTATAAGGTCGCGAAGAACCGGCTGGCCACCCTCGCCCTCGACGGCACCCGCTTCCAGGGCATCTCGCCGCTGCTGAAGGGTCCGACCGCGCTCGCGTGGTCGACGGATCCGGTGGCCGTGGCGAAGACCGCCGTGGAGTTCGCCAAGGGTAACGAGAAGTTCGTGATCCTGGGCGGGGCGATCGGTGAGCAGACCCTGAACGTCGATGGCGTGAAGGCTCTGGCCACCCTTCCCTCGCTCGAAACCCTGCGTGCGCAGCTGTTGGGGCTCATCCAGACCCCCGCGACGCGCATCGCCGGCGTGCTTCAGGCACCCGGCGGGCAGGTGGCCCGGGTGCTGGCGGCTTACGCCAAGAAGGACGAGGCGGCCTAAGCGGCGCCTTTCGCGGAAGACACCCGGGTGGGGAAGGGGGCCGGTCCGGCCCCGCCGCCCGGGGATTGCATTCATCATGCCAAGCGACTATTTGGAAGGATACAAGACATGGCCGATCTCGCGAAGCTGGTTGACGAGCTCTCCAGCCTGACCGTTCTGGAAGCCGCCGAGCTGTCCAAGCTGCTGGAAGAGAAGTGGGGCGTCTCCGCCGCCGCTCCTGTTGCCGTGGCCGCTGCTCCGGCTGCCGGCGGTGGCGCCGCCGCCGCTCCGGCCGAGGAGCAGACCGAGTTCACGGTCGTCCTCGCCGCCTCGGGTGACAAGAAGATCAACGTCATCAAGGAAATCCGCACCATCACCGGTCTGGGCCTGAAGGAGGCCAAGGATCTGGTCGAGGGCGCGCCGAAGACCGTCAAGGAAGGCGTTTCCAAGGACGAGGCCGAGAAGATCAAGAAGGTGCTGGAAGAGAACGGCGCCAAGGTCGAGGTCAAGTGAGTTTTACCGGCCCCTTGCCTTGGCGAGGGGCCGGGCCAGCTTGAGCAAGGTTCGGGCGGGGGCCTCCGGGTTCCTGCCCGCGACTGCGTTTCGCGGGGCCGATCCCGCGTGGCGTGAGGTGGGGTAACCCGCCGGCCGGGGCGATTGGGCCGGAGCGAAGGGAAGCAGGACGGGCATGAACGCAATCACGAAGTCGTTCACCGGGCGGAAGCGCATCCGGAAGTCGTTCGGGCGTCTGCCCGAAGTGGCACCGATGCCGAACCTGATCGACGTGCAGCGGGCCTCCTATGAGACCTTCCTGCAGATGGGGGTCGATCCGGACGCGCGCACGAACACCGGGTTGCAGGAGGTCTTCAAGTCGGTCTTCCCGATCGACGACTTCGCCGGCCGTGGCCGCCTGGAATTCGTCCAGTACGAGCTGGAGGAGCCCAAGTACGATGTCGAGGAATGCATCCAGCGGGGGCTGACCTTCGCCGCCCCGCTCAAGGTGCGTCTGCGCCTCATCGTCTGGGACCTGGACGAGGACACCGGCAGCCGCTCCATCCGCGACATCAAGGAGCAGGATGTCTACATGGGCGACATGCCGCTCATGACGGACAACGGCACCTTCATCATCAACGGCACCGAGCGCGTCATCGTCTCGCAGATGCACCGCTCCCCGGGCGTGTTCTTCGACCACGACAAGGGCAAGACGCACTCCTCGGGCAAGTACCTGTTCGCCGCCCGCGTCATCCCCTATCGCGGCTCCTGGCTCGACTTCGAGTTCGACGCCAAGGACATCTGCTACGTCCGTGTCGACCGGAAGCGCAAGCTGCCCGCCACGACGCTGCTCTATGCCCTGGAATCCGAGCGCACCGAGGCCCTGCGCGCCGAGCGCGGCGAGGCGCTGGAGGCGGGCGAGATCCGCGGCATGGACGCCGAGGAGATCCTCAACACCTTCTATGACCAGGTCGTCTTCAGCCGTGGCGCCAAGGGCTGGAGCCAGCCCTTCGTGCCGGACTCCTTCCGCGGCGTGAAGCTGATCGAGAACCTGGTCGATGCCGAGAGCGGCGAGGTGGTCGCCGAGCGCGACACCAAGCTGACGCCGCGTCTGGCCCGCAAGATCGCCGAGGCCGGCACCAAGGAGGTGCTGGTCAGCCGCGCCGAGCTGCTCGGCCGCTTCGTCGCCGAGGATCTGGTGGACCTCACCACCGGCGAGATCTGGGCCGAGGCCGGCGACGAGCTGACCGAGCCGAAGCTGGCCGCCATCGAGCAGGCCGGGCTCGACGCGCTGCCGACGCTGGCGATCGGCCAGAATGTCGGCCCCTGGCTGCGCAACACGCTGGCGGTGGACAAGAACGCCTCGCGCGACGAGGCGCTGATGGACATCTACCGGGTGATGCGCCCGGGTGAGCCGCCGACGCCGGAGACCGCCGAGACCCTGTTCCGCGGCCTGTTCTTCGATGCCGAGCGCTACGACCTCTCCACGGTCGGCCGCGTCAAGATGAACATGCGCCTGGGCTTCAGCCTGGACGACGTGCCGGACACGGTGCGCACCCTGCGCAAGCAGGACATCATCGCGACCGTCCGCACCCTGCTGGAGCTGAAGGACGGCAAGGGCCAGATCGACGACATCGACAACCTCGGCAACCGCCGGGTGCGCTCGGTCGGCGAGCTGATGGAGAACCAGTACCGCGTCGGCCTGCTGCGCATGGAGCGCGCGATCAAGGAGCGCATGGGGTCGGTCGATATCGACACCGTCATGCCGCATGACCTGATCAACGCGAAGCCCGCCGCCGCCGCCGTGCGCGAGTTCTTCGGCTCCTCGCAGCTGTCGCAGTTCATGGACCAGACCAACCCGCTCTCCGAGGTGACGCATAAGCGCCGCCTCTCGGCGCTGGGTCCGGGCGGCCTGACGCGCGAGCGCGCCGGCTTCGAGGTGCGCGACGTGCACCCGACGCATTACGGCCGCATCTGCCCGATCGAGACGCCGGAAGGCCCGAACATCGGCCTGATCAACAGCCTCGCCACCTTCGCCAAGGTGAACAAGTACGGCTTCATCGAGACGCCGTACCGCCTGGTGAAGGACGGCAAGATCACCGGCTCCCCCCGCTACCTCTCCGCCATGGAGGAGGAGAAGCTGGTGGTCGCCCAGGCCGATGCCGAGGTGGATGCCGAGACGGGCGAGTTCCGCTCCGACCTCGTCTCCGTCCGCCAGGGCGGCGACTTCCGGCTGGTGAAGCCGGAAGAGGTGACGGCGATCGACGTCTCGCCGAAGCAGCTCGTCTCCGTCGCCGCGGCGCTGATCCCGTTCCTGGAGAACGACGACGCCAACCGCGCGCTGATGGGCTCCAACATGATGCGGCAGGCCGTGCCGCTGGTGCGCTCCGACGCGCCGCTGGTCGGCACCGGCATGGAGGCCGCGGTCGCGCGCGACTCCGGCGCCACCATCGTGGCGCGCCGTGGCGGCGTGGTGGACAGCATCGACGGCGCCCGCATCGTGGTGCGGGCCACGAATGACGAGGATGGCACCACCCGGGGCGTCGACATCTACCGCCTGCGGAAGTTCCAGCGCTCCAACCAGTCGACCTGCATCAACCAGCGCCCGCTGGTGAAGGTGGGCGACCAGGTGGCGGGCGGCGACATCATCGCCGACGGCCCGTCCACCGAGCTGGGCGAGCTGGCGCTGGGGCGGAACGTGCTCGTCGCCTTCATGCCGTGGAACGGGTACAACTTCGAGGACTCCATCCTGATCAGCGAGCGCATCGCCAAGGATGACGTCTTCACCTCGATCCATATCGAGGAATTCGAGGTGATGGCCCGCGACACCAAGCTGGGCCAGGAGGAGATCACGCGCGACATCCCGAATGTCGGCGAGGAGGCGCTGCGCAACCTCGACGAGGCGGGCATCGTCTATGTCGGCGCCGAGGTGAACCCGGGCGACATCCTGGTCGGCAAGGTGACGCCGAAGGGCGAGAGCCCGATGACGCCGGAGGAGAAGCTGCTCCGCGCCATCTTCGGCGAGAAGGCCTCCGACGTGCGCGACACCTCGCTGCGCCTGCCGCCCGGCACGACCGGCACGGTGGTCGATGTGCGCGTGTTCAACCGCCGCGGCGTCGACAAGGACGAGCGCGCCATGGCGATCGATCGCGCCGAGATCGAGCGCCTGGCGCAGGACCGCGACGACGAGAAGGCGATCCAGGAGCGGAGCTTCCACTCCCGCCTGCGCGAGCGGCTGCTGAACCAGAAGGCCAGCGGCGGCTTCAAGGGCGTGAAGTCGGGCACCGTCATCACCGACGAGGTGCTGGACCAGTTCGCCAAGGCCACCTGGCGCCAGATCGGCGTGCAGGACGACGCCATCATGGTCGAGATCGAGGCGTTGAAGCGCGAGTTCGACGCGGCGGTCGAGAAGCTGCAGAAGCGGTTCGACAGCAAGGTCGAGAAGCTGCAGCGCGGCGATGAGCTGCCGCCCGGCGTGATGAAGATGGTCAAGGTCTTCATCGCGGTGAAGCGGAAGCTGCAGCCGGGCGACAAGATGGCCGGCCGGCACGGCAACAAGGGCGTCGTCTCCCGCGTGGTCCCGGTGGAGGACATGCCCTTCCTGCCGGACGGCACCTCGGTGGATCTGGTGCTGAACCCGCTGGGCGTGCCCTCGCGCATGAACATCGGTCAGATCCTGGAGACGCATCTGGGCTGGGCCTGCGCCAATGTCGGCCGCCAGATCGGCGAGCTGGTGGAGGATTACCGCCGGGTCGGCGCCGCGCGCGACGACCTCCTGGCCAAGCTCCGCGATGTCTATGGCGAAGAGATCTTCGGCCGCGACATCGAGGACATGACCGAGGAGCAGCTGATCGAGCTGGGCGAGAACCTGAAGAAGGGCGTGCCGATCGCGACGCCCGTCTTCGACGGCGCCCGCATCTCCGACATCGAGACGATGCTGGAGAAGGCGGGGATGGACGCCTCCGGCCAGACCACGCTGATCGACGGCCGCTCCGGCGAGCCCTTCGAGCGCAAGGTGACGGTCGGCTACATCTACATGCTGAAGCTGCACCATCTGGTGGACGACAAGATCCACGCCCGCTCCATCGGCCCCTACAGCCTCGTCACCCAGCAGCCGCTGGGCGGCAAGGCGCAGTTCGGCGGCCAGCGCTTCGGCGAGATGGAGGTCTGGGCGCTGGAGGCCTATGGCGCCGCCTATACGCTGCAGGAGATGCTGACGGTGAAGTCGGACGACGTGTCCGGCCGCACCAAGGTCTACGAGGCGATCGTGCGCGATCAGGACAACTTCGAGGCGGGCATTCCGGAATCCTTCAACGTTCTGGTGAAGGAGCTGAAGTCGCTCGGCTTGAACGTCGATCTGGAAAACCGCCCGGCGTGATGCTGCCGCGCGATCAACACCCTTTGCTCAGCCGCGCCGGGGTCACCCCGGCGCGGCGGCCTCACCTTGAGAGGACGGCCGCATGAACGAGCTGATGAAGATCCTGGGCCAGACCGGCCAGGCGATGACGTTCGATCAGATCAAGATCACCATCGCCAGCCCGGAGCAGATCCGCTCCTGGTCCTATGGTGAGATCAAGAAGCCCGAGACGATCAACTACCGCACCTTCAAGCCGGAGCGGGACGGGCTGTTCTGCGCGCGCATCTTCGGTCCGATCAAGGACTATGAGTGCCTGTGCGGCAAGTACAAGCGGATGAAGTTCCGCGGCATCATCTGCGAGAAGTGTGGCGTCGAGGTCACGCTGGCCAAGGTGCGCCGCGAGCGGATGGGCCATATCGAGCTGGCCTCGCCGGTCGCGCATATCTGGTTCATGAAGTCGCTGCCCTCGCGCGTCGGCCTGATGGTCGACATGTCGCTGAAGGAGCTGGAGAAGGTCCTGTACTTCGAATCCTATGTGGTTCTGGAGCCGGGCCTGACCGACCTCAAGCTGCACCAGCTGCTGACCGAGGAGCAGTACCAGTCCAAGCAGGACGAGTTCGGCGAGGATGCCTTCTCCGTCGGCATCGGGGCCGAGGCGGTGAAGCAGATGCTGGCCGCCATCGACCTGGACCGCGAGAGCACGCAGCTGCGCGCCGACCTCAAGGAGACCACCTCCGAGGCCAAGCGCAAGAAGCTGGTCAAGCGGCTGAAGATGATCGAGAGCTTCGCCGAGGGCGGTGCCCGCCCGGAGTGGATGATCCTCGACGTCGTGCCGGTGATCCCGCCCGAGCTGCGCCCGCTGGTGCCGCTGGACGGCGGCCGCTTCGCGACCTCCGACCTGAACGACCTGTACCGCCGCGTCATCAACCGAAACAACCGCCTGAAGCGGCTGATCGAGTTGCGGGCGCCGGACATCATCGTGCGCAACGAGAAGCGCATGCTGCAGGAATCGGTCGACGCGCTGTTCGACAACGGCCGCCGCGGCCGCGCCATCACGGGCGCCAACAAGCGCCCGCTGAAGTCGCTCTCGGACATGCTGAAGGGCAAGCAGGGCCGGTTCCGGCAGAACCTGCTGGGCAAGCGCGTCGACTATTCGGGCCGTTCGGTCATCGTCGTCGGGCCGGAGATGAAGCTGCACCAGTGCGGCCTGCCGAAGAAGATGGCGCTGGAGCTGTTCAAGCCCTTCATCTACTCGAAGCTCGAGAAGTACGGCCACGCCACCACCATCAAGGCCGCCAAGCGGATGGTGGAGAAGGAGCGTCCCGAGGTGTGGGACATCCTCGAGGAGGTCATCCGCGAGCATCCGGTGATGCTGAACCGGGCGCCGACGCTGCACCGGCTGGGCATCCAGGCCTTCGAGCCGGTGCTGGTCGAGGGCAAGGCGATCCAGCTGCACCCGCTGGTCTGCACCGCCTTCAACGCCGACTTCGACGGCGACCAGATGGCCGTGCACGTCCCGCTGTCGCTTGAGGCGCAGCTGGAAGCGCGCGTGCTGATGATGTCGACCAACAACATCCTCAGCCCGGCCAACGGCAAGCCGATCATCGTGCCGAGCCAGGACATCGTCCTCGGGCTCTACTACCTGTCGCTGGAGACGCCGGAGTACCGCGTCGCCGACGAGCAGAAGGCGCCGGCCTTCGCCGATATGGGCGAGATCGAGCAGGCGCTGGCCGCCGGCGTGGTGACGCTGCACACCAAGATCCGCGCCCGCCGTCAGGGCGTGGACGTGGAAGGCCAGCGGATCACGGAGCGGGTGGTGACCACCCCGGGCCGGATGATGATCGGCGCGCTGCTGCCGCATGACGCGGCGCTGCCCTATGCGCTGGTCAACCGCCAGCTGACCAAGAAGACCATCTCGGACGTGATGGACGCGGTCTACCGCCATTGCGGCCAGAAGGAGTCGGTGATCTTCGCCGACCGCCTGATGTCGCTGGGCTTCCGCCAGGCGGCCAAGGCGGGCATCTCCTTCGGCAAGGATGACATGATGATCCCCGCCGAGAAGGAGGGGCTCATCGCGCGCACCAAGGCCGAGGTGAAGGAGTTCGAGCAGCAGTACCTGGACGGCCTGATCACGGCCGGCGAGCGGTACAACAAGGTGGTCGACGCCTGGTCGCGCTGCACGGACGAGGTCGCCGGCGCCATGATGAAGGAGATCTCCCGCCAGGAGGTCGGCCGCGTCACCAACAGCGTCTGGATGATGTCGCATTCCGGTGCCCGTGGCTCGCCGGCGCAGATGCGCCAGCTGGCCGGCATGCGCGGCCTGATGGCCAAGCCCTCGGGCGAGATCATCGAGCAGCCGATCATCGCGAACTTCAAGGAGGGTCTGTCCGTCCTTGAGTACTTCAACTCCACCCACGGCGCCCGCAAGGGCCTGGCGGACACGGCGCTGAAGACCGCGAACTCCGGCTACCTGACCCGCCGGCTGGTCGACGTGGCGCAGGACTGCATCATCGTCGAGAACGACTGCGGCACCGAGCGCGGCATCACCGTGCGCGCGGTGATGGATGGCGGCGAGGTGGTCTCCTCGCTGTCCGAGCGGATCCTCGGCCGGACGGTGCAGCGCGAGATCCTCGACCCGGCGACGGGCGAGGTGCTGCTGCCGCGCAACGCGCTGATCGAGGAAGCCGATGCCGAGCGCATAGAGAAGGCCGGGGTGGAGGAGGTCTATATCCGCTCCGTGCTGACCTGCGATGCGCGGTCGGGCGTCTGTGGCCATTGCTATGGCCGTGACCTGGCGCGTGGCACGACGGTCAATATCGGCGAGGCGGTCGGCGTCATTGCGGCGCAGTCGATCGGCGAGCCGGGCACGCAGCTCACCATGCGCACCTTCCATATCGGCGGCGCGGCGACCCGTGGCGCCGAGCAGTCGGCGGTCGAGGCGACGAGCGACGGCACGGTCTCGGTGCTGAACCGCAACGTGGTGGCCAATTCGGCCGGCGTTCCCATCGTGATGTCGCGCAACTGCGAGATCGTGCTGACGGATGCCAATGGCCGCGAGCGTGCCCGCTACCGCGTGCCCTACGGCGCGCGCCTGCTGGTGCTGGAGGATGGCGCCGAGGTCACGCGCGGCCAGAAGCTGGCGGAGTGGGACCCCTTCACCCTGCCGATCATCACCGAGAAGGCGGGTATCGTCGAATATGCCGACCTGATCGAGGGCGTGACCCTGGTCGAGCGGCAGGACGAGGTGACCGGCCTCTCCTCCAAGGTGGTGGTGGACTACAAGCAGGCGGCCAAGGGTGCCGACCTGCGGCCGCGCATCATCCTGAAGGACGAGAAGGGCCATATCGTCAAGCTGCCGAACGGCGCCGAGGCCCGCTACTTCCTGTCGCCGGATTCGATCCTCTCGGTCGAGAACGGCGCCCAGGTGCAGGCCGGCGACGTGGTGGCCCGCCTGCCGCGCGAATCCTCCAAGACCCGCGACATCACCGGTGGTCTGCCGCGTGTGGCCGAGCTCTTCGAGGCGCGCCGGCCGAAGGACCACGCGATCATCAGCGAGGTCGACGGGCGCGTCGAGTTCGGCAAGGACTACAAGGCGAAGCGTCGCGTCCTGGTGGTGCCGGAGCAGGTGGGTGACGAGCCCCCCGTGCCGCGCGAGTACCTGGTGCCGAAGGGCAAGCACGTCTCGGTGCAGGAAGGCGACTACGTGAAGGCCGGCGACCCGCTGGTCGACGGCCCCCGCGTGCCGCACGACATCCTGCGCGTGCTGGGCGTCGAGGCGCTGGCCAACTATCTGGTGAACGAGATCCAGGACGTCTATCGACTGCAGGGCGTGAAGATCAACGATAAGCATATCGAGGTGATCGTCCGCCAGATGCTGCAGAAGGTGGAGATCCTGGAGCCGGGCGACACCACCTTCCTGGTGGGCGAGACGGTGGAGCGCATCGAGTTCGAGATCGAGAACGAGAAGCGCATCGCCGCCAAGGAGCGTCCGGCGCGGGCCGAGCCGGTGCTGCAGGGCATCACCAAGGCCTCGCTGCAGACGACCAGCTTCATCTCGGCCGCCTCCTTCCAGGAGACGACCCGGGTGCTGACCGAAGCGGCGGTGGCCGGCAAGGTCGACCACCTGGCGGGGCTGAAGGAGAACGTGATCGTCGGGCGCCTGATCCCGGCCGGCACGGGCTCGGTGATGAACCGTCTGCGCGCGCTGGCCGCCCAGCGTGACGGGCAGCGGCTGCCCTCGGGCCAGGGCGCTCTGCCCAAGCCCGGCAGCCAGGCCGCGGAGTAGGACAGGCCCGGCGGGGGGAGTTCTCCCTCCGCCGGCCAGGCTTGAGGTGGCCGGCGCGGTCTGCGCTGGCCGCATGGGAGCCGGGCCCCGTCGGGGCCCGGATTCATGTGTTCAGGGGCGCGGCGTGCTTGACTCATTGGGGGTCGGCGCGTAGGTTCCGCGCCCTCGACGGGGTCTTGTCCGCCATAGGGACATGGCCTGCGGAGTTCTGGACGACAGGTTCTGAGCAGCCGGCGCCGCCCTTTTCGGGCTGAGGCCGGAGGCGGGACAAGCCCGAAGGGTGGCGCGAAAGCGCTGCTTCCTCGGGCGATCTTGCTTGGCAAGGGGCCTGGGCGTTCGAAGAAGGTCACGAAGGGGCGTCATGCCGACGATCAATCAGCTCATCGCCACGGGGCGTGAGCCCAAGCCGAGCCGCAACAAGGTTCCGGCGCTGCAGGGCTGCCCGCAGAAGCGTGGCGTTTGCACCCGCGTTTACACGACCACGCCGAAGAAGCCGAACTCGGCTCTCCGTAAGGTGGCGAAGGTCCGCCTGGTGAACGGCCACGAGGTCGTCTCCTATATCCCGGGCGAGGGGCACAACCTGCAGGAGCACTCCGTGGTGCTGATCCGCGGCGGTCGCGTGAAGGACCTTCCGGGCGTGCGCTACCACATCCTGCGCGGCGTTCTGGACACGCAGGGCATCGCCAAGCGGCGCAAGCGGCGCTCGCTCTACGGCGCGAAGCGGCCGAAGTAAGGGATCAAGAGCGATGTCGCGTCGCCACAGCGCCGAGAAGCGCGAAGTTCTCCCCGATCCGAAGTTCGGTGACCTCGTGCTCAGCCGTTTCATGAACGTGCTGATGTACGACGGCAAGAAGAGCACCGCCGAGCGGATCGTCTATGCCGCCATGGACACGCTGAAGAAGCGGGGCGGTCCCAACAGCGATCCGCTGCGCCTGTTCCATGAGGCGATGGACAATGTGAAGCCGGCCGTCGAGGTGCGTTCGCGCCGCGTCGGTGGCGCCACCTATCAGGTGCCGGTCGAGGTCCGCCCGGAGCGGCGCCAGGCCCTGGCGATCCGCTGGTTGATCGAATCCGCGCGCAAGCGTGGCGAGCACACCATGGAAGAGCGGCTTTCCTCCGAGCTGATGGACGCGGCCAACAACCGCGGCACCGCCGTGAAGAAGCGCGAAGACACGCACCGGATGGCAGAGGCCAACAAGGCCTTCAGCCACTACCGCTGGTAACAGACCCGATCGGGAACGAAGACAATGGCGAAAGCTAAGTTTGAGCGGACGAAGCCGCACTGCAACATTGGCACGATCGGGCATGTGGATCATGGCAAGACGTCGCTGACGGCGGCGATCACCAAGGTTCTGGCGAAGTCGGGCGGTGCGTCGTTCACGGCGTATGACCAGATCGACAAGGCGCCGGAGGAGCGGGCTCGCGGCATCACGATCTCGACGGCGCATGTCGAGTACGAGACGGCGAACCGTCACTACGCGCATGTGGATTGCCCGGGCCACGCCGACTACGTGAAGAACATGATCACGGGCGCGGCGCAGATGGACGGCGCGATCCTGGTGGTGTCGGCGGCCGACGGCCCGATGCCGCAGACGCGGGAGCACATCCTGCTGGCGCGCCAGGTTGGCGTTCCGGCGCTGGTGGTGTTCCTGAACAAGTGCGACATGGCGGACCCCGACCTGCTGGAGCTGGTGGAGATGGAGGTGCGCGAGCTGCTGTCCTCCTACCAGTTCCCGGGCGACGACATTCCGGTGATCCAGGGCTCGGCGCTGATGGCGCTGGAGGACAAGAACCCGGAGCTGGGCGAGCAGGCGGTGCTGAAGCTGATGGAGGCGGTGGACGCCTACATTCCGCAGCCGGAGCGCCCGAAGGACCGTCCGTTCCTGATGCCGATCGAGGACGTGTTCTCGATCTCGGGCCGCGGCACGGTGGTGACCGGGCGCGTGGAGCGCGGCATCATCAAGGTCGGCGAGGAAGTCGAGATCGTCGGTCTGAAGGACACGACGAAGACGACGGTGACGGGCGTCGAGATGTTCCGCAAGCTGCTGGACAGCGGCGAGGCGGGCGACAACATCGGCGCGCTGCTGCGCGGCACGAAGCGCGAGGACGTGGAGCGCGGCCAGGTTCTGGCGGCGCCGGGCTCGATCAAGCCGCACTCGAAGTTCAAGGCGGAGGCCTATGTGCTGACGAAGGAGGAGGGTGGCCGTCACACGCCGTTCTTCACCAACTATCGTCCGCAGTTCTACTTCCGCACGACGGACGTGACGGGCGTGGTGACGCTGCCGGAAGGCGTCGAGATGGTGATGCCGGGCGACAACGTGTCGATGGACGTCGAGCTGATCGCGCCGATCGCCATGGACGAGGGCCTGCGCTTCGCCATCCGCGAGGGCGGCCGCACCGTCGGCGCCGGCGTCGTCGCCAAGATCAGCGCGTAACGGACGCGGGCAGAGATAGGCGCCAGACGATGGACAGCCAGAACATCCGCATCCGCCTCAAGGCGTTCGATCACCGCGTGCTGGATGGCAGCACGCGGGAGATCGTCAACACCGCGAAGCGGACCGGCGCGCGCGTGCGCGGGCCGATTCCGTTGCCGACAGAGATCGAGCGGTTCACCGTGAACCGCTCCCCGCATGTCGACAAGAAGAGCCGTGAGCAGTTCGAGATCCGGACTCATCGGCGTCTGCTTGATATCGTCGACCCCACCCCGCAGACCGTGGACGCGCTGATGAAGCTCGACCTCGCTGCCGGCGTGGATGTCGAGATCAAGCTCTAAGGCCCGGGGGAGCAATCTGCCATGGCCGCGAAGAATGGCCGTACCGGCCTGATCGCGAAGAAGCTGGGCATGACCCGGCTGTTCAACGACGACGGCTCCACCGTGCCCGTCACCGTGCTGCACCTGGACCAGGTGCGCGTGGTGGCCACCCGCACGGCGGAGAAGGACGGGTACGATGCGGTGCAGCTGGGCTTCGGCCTGGCCAAGCCGAAGAACGTCTCGAAGCCCAACAAGGGTCACTTCGCCAAGGCGGGTGTCGAGGCTCCGAAGAAGGTTGTGGAGTTCCGTGTGGCGGCTGACGCCCTGCTGGACCCCGGTGCCAAGCTCTCCGCGAATCATTTCGTGAAGGGCCAGATCGTCGACGTGACGGGCACCTCGAAGGGCAAGGGATTTGCCGGCGCCATGAAGCGCTGGAACTTCGCTGGCCTCGAGGCGACGCACGGCGTCTCGATCTCGCACCGCAGCCACGGTTCGACGGGTAACCGTCAGGATCCGGGCAAGACCTTCAAGAACAAGAAGATGGCTGGCCATCTGGGTGTTGAGCGCGTGACCACGCAGAACCTCGAGGTCGCCGGTTTCGACCTCGACAAGGGCCTGCTGCTGGTCAAGGGCGCGGTGCCTGGCGCGAAGGGCGGTTATGTGCTGGTGCGGGATGCGGTGAAGACCGCGCGCCACGCCGACGCGCCGTTCCCCGCGGCCGTGGCCTGAGGGTAAGGACGATGCAGGTTCCTGTCATCACGCTGGACAATGCCACGGCGGGCGAGATCGAGCTCCCCGAGGCGCTGTTCGCGGCTTCTCCCCGCGCCGACATCATGGCGCGCGTGGTGCATTGGCAGCTCGCCAAGCGCCGTGCCGGCACCCACAAGGTGAAGGGCATGGGCGAGGTCTCCGGCACCACCAAGAAGCCCTACCGTCAGAAGGGCACGGGCAACGCCCGCCAGGGCTCGCTGCGTGCGCCGCAGTTCCGCACCGGTGGTGTGGTGCACGGGCCTGTGGTCCGCGACCATGGCTATGCGCTGAACAAGAAGGTCCGTCGTCTGGGCCTGATCAGCGCGCTGAGCCAGAAGGCCGCCGAGGGCAAGCTGATCGTGCTCGACGCCGCGTCGCTGGGCGATGCCGCGAAGACCTCCGCCATGGCCGCCAAGGTCAAGGCGCTGGGCTGGAAGAGCGCGCTGGTCGTGGATGCGGCGGTCGAGGACGGCTTCGGCCGCGCGGTCCGCAACCTTCCGCACGTGAACGTCCTGCCCTCCATGGGCGCGAACGTCTACGACATCCTCAATCACGACGTTCTGGCGGTGACCCGCCAGGCCGTCGAGGCTCTGAAGGAGCGGCTGGCATGAGCGAGACCGCGACCAAGAAGCCCGTGATCTCGCGCGAGAAGATGTATCTGACCATCCTCGCGCCGGTCGTGACGGAGAAGGCCACCGGCCTCGCGGAGCAGCATCAGGTCACCTTCAAGGTGCCGCTCTCCGCGACCAAGCCGGAGATCAAGGCCTCTGTCGAGGGTCTGTTCGGTGTGACGGTTCTGTCCGTCAACACGATCCTGACCAAGGGCAAGACCAAGCGGGTGCGTGGCCGCGAGGGCCAGCGCTCCGACTGGAAGAAGGCGATCGTGCGCCTGGCCGAGGGCCAGAGCATCGATCTCACCACGGGGCTCGCTTAAAGCCATGGCGCTGAAGCACTTTAACCCGGTCACCCCGAGCTCGCGCGGGACGGTTCTCATCAACCGTTCCGAGCTGTTCAAGGGCAAGCCGGTCAAGCAGCTGACGGAGGGGAAGAACCACTCCGGCGGCCGCAACAATCACGGCCGCATCACGGTCCGGTTCCGCGGGGGTGGGCACAAGCAGACCTACCGCGTGATCGACTTCAAGCGGCGCAAGTTCGACGTGCCCGCG
The DNA here is from genome assembly GCF_049340465.1 of Pseudoroseomonas sp. WGS1072. Taxonomy (NCBI): domain Bacteria; kingdom Pseudomonadati; phylum Pseudomonadota; class Alphaproteobacteria; order Acetobacterales; family Acetobacteraceae; genus Pseudoroseomonas; species Pseudoroseomonas sp. WGS1072. Next base: position 1,774,743 of record NZ_JBMPSU010000001.1, read on the forward strand.
ACGGTCGAGCGGCTGGAATACGATCCCAACCGCACGGCCTTCATCGCGCTGGTGAAGTACGAGGATGGCGAGCTCGCCTATATCCTCGCGCCGCAGCGCCTGAAGGTCGGCGACACGGTCGTGGCCGGCGAGCGCGTGGACATCAAGCCGGGCAATGCGATGCCGCTGGGCTCGATTCCGGTGGGCACCATCGTCCACAACATCGAGATGAAGCCCGGTGCGGGTGGCAAGATCGCGCGTTCGGCGGGCACCTATGCCCAGCTGGTCGGCAAGGACGCCGGCTATGCGCAGATCAAGCTGATGTCCGGCGAGCTGCGCCTGGTGCGCGGCGAGTGCATCGCCTCGATCGGCGCGGTGTCCAACCCGGACAACCAGAACCAGCATCTGGGCAAGGCCGGCCGCTCCCGCTGGCTGGGCCGCAAGCCGCACAACCGCGGTGTCGTCATGAACCCGGTCGACCACCCGCATGGCGGTGGTGAGGGCCGGACCTCGGGCGGCCGCCACCCGGTCACGCCGTGGGGCAAGCCGACCAAGGGTTACAAGACCCGCACCAACAAGCGCACGGACAAGCTGATCGTCCGTCGCCGCAACGTGACGAAGGGCTGACCGCGATGTCGCGCAGTGTCTGGAAGGGGCCGTTCGTCGACGGCTACCTGCTGAACAAGGCGGAAGCGGCCCGTGCCTCCACGCGCAACGAGGTCATCAAGATCTGGTCGCGTCGGAGCACGATCCTGCCGCAGTTCGTCGGTCTGACCTTCGGTGTCTACAACGGCAAGAAGTTCATTCCGGTTCAGGTTTCGGAGAACATGGTGGGTCACAAGTTCGGCGAGTTCTCGCCGACGCGGACCTTCACCGGGCATTCTTCGGACAAGAAGGCGAAGAGGGGCTAAGGCGATGAGCAAGCCGAAGCATCCCCGCCTGCTGGCCGAGACCGAGGCGAAGGCCGTGACCCGCAACATCCGGGTCTCGCCCTACAAGCTGAACCTGGTGGCCGGGCTGATCCGCGGCCGCAAGGCCCAGGACGCCGTGGCGACCCTGACCTTCTCCAAGCGCCGCATCGCCCAGACGGTGAAGGTGACGCTGGAGAGCGCGATCGCCAACGCGGAGAACAACCACCAGCTCGATGTCGACCGTCTGGTCGTCTCGAAGGTGGAGGTGGGCCGCGCGGTGGTCATGAAGCGCTTCCATGCGCGTGGCCGCGGCAAGGCGGCGCGGGTCGAGAAGTGGTTCAGCCATCTCTCGATCGTGGTTGCCGAGAAGCAGCCGGACGCCGCGCCGGCGCAGCAGGAGGCCGCGTAACATGGGTCATAAAGTCAATCCGATCGGGCTGCGGCTCGGCATCAACCGGACCTGGGATTCCCGCTGGTTCGCCGATGCCGACTACTCGCGCCTGCTGCATGACGACCTGAAGCTCCGCAACACGCTGAAGGCCCGCCTGAAGGGCGCCGGCGTGTCGAAGGTGGTCATCGAGCGGCCGGCGAAGAAGCCCCGCGTGACGATCCATGCCGCCCGCCCGGGCGTCGTGATCGGCAAGAAGGGCGCCGACATCGAGGTGCTGCGCAAGGACCTGGCGAAGCTCGCCGGGGCCGAGGTGGCGCTGAACATCGTCGAGATCCGCAAGCCCGAGATCGAGGCCCAGCTCGTCGCCGAGAGCATCGCGCAGCAGCTGGAGCGCCGCGTGGCCTTCCGCCGCGCGATGAAGCGCGCCGTGCAGTCCGCGATGCGCCTCGGCGCCGGCGGCATCCGCATCAACTGCGGCGGCCGTCTGGGTGGGGCGGAGATCGCGCGCATGGAGTGGTACCGCGAGGGCCGCGTGCCCCTGCACACGCTCCGCGCCGATATCGACTACGGCACGGCGACCGCGAAGACGACCTATGGCACCTGCGGTGTGAAGGTCTGGATCTTCAAGGGCGAGATCATGGCGCATGACCCGCTGGCGCAGGATAAGCGCGCGGCGGAGCAGGCTCCGCAGCGCTGAGGATAAGAGACAATGCTTTCCCCGAAGCGCACGAAGTTCCGTAAGGCGCACAAGGGCCGCATCAAGGGCGTGGCGAAGGGCGGGTTCACCCTGTCCTTCGGCGGCTTTGGCCTGAAGGCGCTGGAGCCGGAGCGGGTGACCGCCCGGCAGATCGAGGCGGCGCGCCGCGCGATCACCCGCGCCATGAAGCGTCAGGGCCGGGTGTGGATCCGCATTTTCCCGGACGTTCCCGTCTCCACGAAGCCGGCGGAAGTCCGCATGGGTTCGGGCAAGGGCGCGCCGGAGTACTGGGCGGCCCGTGTCAAGCCCGGCCGCATCATGTTCGAGATCGACGGCGTCTCCGTGGAGACGGCGCGCGAGGCACTGACCCTCGGCGCGGCGAAGTTGCCGATCAAGACCAAGCTCGTGACCCGCCTGGGCGCGGCGGAGGCCTGAGTCGATGACGAAGATCGTGGATGTCCGGACCAAGACCCCGGACGAGCTGAAGGCGATGCTGCTGGATCTGCGGAAGGAACAGTTCAACCTCCGCTTCCAGCGCGCGACTGGCCAGCTTGAGGCGGTTTCCCGCATCAAGGTGGTGCGCCGCGATATCGCCCGTGTTAAGACCGTCCTGGCCGAGCAGTCCCGCTCGGCCGCAAAGGCCTGACGAGGAGACCCCGGCTATGCCGAAGCGCGTCCTCACCGGGCGGGTGGTCAGCGACAAGATGGACAAGACCGTGACGGTCTTGGTCGAGCGTCGCGTGATGCATCCGCTCTACAAGAAGTTCATCCGGCGCTCGAAGAAGTACGCCGCGCATGACGATGCCAACCTGTGCAAGGAAGGCGACGTCGTGGCGATCGAGGAGTGCCGGCCGATCAGCAAGCGGAAGACCTGGCTGGTGATCGAGCGCAATGGCGCCGCGGTCGAGACGCCGGGCTTCGCCGCGGGCACGGCCCCGGCTGCGCCGCAGGCCTGAGGACGGTACCTGACCAATGATTATTGTCGAGTCCAACCTCGAGGTCGCCGATAATTCCGGTGCGCGCCGCGTGCAGTGCATCAAGGTGCTGGGCGGCTCCAAGCGCCGCACCGCCTCGGTCGGCGACATCATCGTGGTGTCCGTGAAGGAAGCGATTCCGCGCGGCAAGGTGAAGAAGGGTGACGTGCAGCGCGCCGTGATCGTGCGCACCGCCTATCCGGTGCGCCGGCAGGACGGCACCGCCATCCGCTTCGACCGCAACGCCGCCGTTCTGATCAACAAGCAGAACGAGCCGATTGGCACCCGTATCTTTGGCCCGGTGGTCCGTGAGCTGCGCGCGCGCAAGTTCATGAAGATCATCTCGCTGGCGCCGGAGGTTCTGTAACCATGGCCGCGAAGATCAAGAAGGGCGATCGCGTCCAGGTCCTCACGGGCAAGGACAAGGGCAAGCGCGGCGAGGTGCTGCGCGTGCTGACCGCCGAGGGTCGTGCCGTCGTGCAAGGCCTGAACATCGTGAAGCGCCATACCAAGCCGAAGGGCATGGGGCAGCAGGGCGGCATTGTCGAGAAGGAGGCGTCGATCGACCTCTCCAACATCGCCCTGATCGACCCGAAGTCCGACAAGCCGACCCGCGTTGGCTTCAAGGTGCTTGAGGACGGCAAGAAGGTCCGTGTGGCCAAGGCCTCCGGCGAGGTGATCGACGCATGAGCGAGGCGAAGGAACTGCCGCGCATGCAGCAGCGCTATGCTGAGCTGCTGCGCAAGCAACTGGTCGAGGAGTTCGGCTACGGGAACCCGATGGAGGTCCCGAAGCTCTCCAAGATCGTCATCAACATGGGCGTGGGCGAGGCCGCGGGCGACCAGAAGAAGCTGGACGCCGCGCTGGCCGATCTGACCGTCATCGCCGGCCAGAAGCCGGTCAAGACCAAGGCCAAGAAGGCGATCGCGGGCTTCAAGATCCGCGAGGGCCAGGCCATTGGCTGCAAGGTGACGCTGCGCCGCGCCCGGATGTACGAGTTCCTGGACCGCCTGGTCACCGTCGCGCTGCCGCGCATGCGTGACTTCCGCGGCCTGCCGGGCAATAAGGGCTTCGACGGCCGGGGGAATTTCTCCCTGGGCCTGAAGGAGCAGATCGTGTTCCCCGAGATCAGCTATGACAAGGTGGACGCGGTTCGCGGCATGGACATCGTGTTCGTCACGACGGCGAAGACGGACAAGGAAGCCAAGGCCCTGCTGAAGGGCTTCGACCTTCCCTTCGCCAACTGAGTTTGGAAAACCGCCCTGCGCCCCGGCGGGGGCCGGGCAGGTTCCGGAGGATTAGACCGCATGGCCAAGACATCGGCTGTCGAGAAGAACAATCGCCGCGCGCGACTCTCGAAGCTGCACACCGCCAAGCGCGCCGCGCTGAAGGCCACGATCATGGATCGTGCGCTGCCGGTCGAGGAGCGTTTCGAAGCGACGCTGAAGCTCGCCGAGCTGCCGCGCAACGGCGCCAAGGTTCGCGTGCGCCTGCGCTGCGAGCTGACCGGCCGCCCGCGTGGCAATTACCGCAAGTTCAAGCTGAGCCGTAACGCGCTCCGTGACCTGGCCTCGAACGGCCAGATCCCGGGTCTCGTCAAGGCGAGCTGGTAAGGGGGCCGCATGTCGCTGTCCGATCCGCTGGGCGATATGCTGACCCGCATCCGCAACGGGCACCGTGCCCGTCAGGCGCGTGTCACCTCGCCCGCTAGCCGCCTCCGCGCCGATGTGCTCGAGGTTCTGAAGCGTGAAGGCTTCATCCGCGCTTATCGCTCCGAGCAGGTCCGCCCGGGCGTGAGCGTGCTCGACATCGAGCTGAAGTATTCCGAGGGCGAGCCCGCCATCAAGGAGATCATGCGTGTCTCCAAGCCTGGCCGGCGCGTCTACTCCAAGATCAAGGAGCTGCCGAAGTTCTACAACGGGCTCGGCATTTCCATCCTCTCCACGCCGCGTGGCGTGATGAGCGACAACGAGGCCCGCGCTGCCAATGTTGGCGGCGAGGTCCTCTGCCGCGTGTTCTGAGGGAGGGGTCCGCATGTCTCGCGTTGGCAAGTACCCCGTCTCCGTTCCCGCCGGCGTCACCGTCGCGCTGAAGGATGGCGTCCTCTCGGCCAAGGGCAAGCTCGGCGAGCTGTCCCTGCCGCTGGTGACGGATGCCGTCGAGGTGAACGTCGAGGACAACCAGGTTTCGGTGAAGCCGCTCGGCTCCGACCGTCGCTCGCGCACGCTGTGGGGCACCACCCGCAGCCTGATCAACGGCATGGTCACCGGCGTTTCCACCGGCTTCTCCAAGTCCATGGAGATCACCGGCACGGGTTACCGCGCCGCGGTCCAGGGCAAGGAGCTGGTGCTGAACCTCGGCTACAGCCACGAGATCCGCTACGCGATCCCGGACGGCATCAAGATCACCACCGAGCGTCCGACCGCCATCAAGGTCGAGGGCGTGAACAAGCAGGTGGTGGGCCAGGTGGCGGCCGAGATCCGCGCCTTCCGCGGTCCCGAGCCCTATAAGGGCAAGGGCGTGCGGTACACGGACGAGGTGATCCTCCGGAAGGAGGGGAAGAAGAAGTAAGATGTCGAACAAGCTCTCTCTTCAGGAGCGGCGTCGCGCCCGTCTGCGCTTCCAGCTCCGGCTCAAGAGCGGCGGTCGGCCTCGGCTTTCCGTCTTCCGCTCTGGCAAGCACATCTACGCCCAGGTCATCGACGACAAGGAGGGGCGCACTCTCGCCGCCGCCTCCTCGCTGGAGAAGACGCAGCGCGAGAGCCTGCGGACCGGCGCGGATCGCGACGCGGCCTCGGCCATCGGCAAGCTGCTGGCCGAGCGCGCCATCGCGGCGGGGGTGACCGAGGTCGTCTTCGATCGCGGGCCCTACCTGTATCACGGCCGGGTGAAAGCCCTGGCGGACGGCGCCCGCGAGGGCGGGCTGTCGTTCTAAGGAGCACTGAATATGGCACGTGAACCGAGGAGCGGCGGCGGCGGTGATCGCGATCGCGGCCGCGGCAGGGGTCCGGAGCGCAACACCGAGCGTGAGCCCGGCGATGAGCTGAAGGACAAGCTGGTCACGATCAACCGCGTGGCCAAGGTGGTGAAGGGTGGCCGTCGCTTCTCCTTCGCCGCCCTGGTCGTGGTCGGTGACGAGAAGGGCCGGGTTGGCTGGGGCGCCGGCAAGGCGCGCGAGGTTCCGGAGGCGATCCGCAAGGCGACCGAGCGCGCCAAGCGGACCATGGTCCGGGTGCCGATGCGCGAGGGCCGCACCCTGCATCACGACGTGATCGGCGAGTTCGGTGCCGGCCGCGTGATCCTGCGTGCGGCACCGGCCGGCACCGGCATCATCGCCGGCGGTCCGATGCGCGCGGTGTTCGAGACGCTGGGCATGGGCGATGTCGTCGCCAAGTGCACCGGCACGACGAATCCGCACAACATGGTCAAGGCGACCTTCGCCGCCCTGACGCGCTGCACCAGCCCCCGGGCTGTGGCCTCGCGCCGTGGCAAGAAGGTCTCCGACCTGCTGGGCCCGCGCAAGGACGCGGAGCCGGCGCAGGAGGCTGCCAGTGTCTGAGACCAAGAAGACCGTTCGGGTGACGCAGATCGCGTCCCCCATCGGCCGCAAGCCCGGCCAGCGCGAGACGCTGATCGGGCTCGGGCTCAACAAGATCCGCCGCACGCGGGAGCTGGAGGATACTCCGGCCGTGCGCGGCATGATCCGCAAGGTCGCGCACCTGATCCAGGTGGGCGAGACCACGGAGAAGTGAGATGAAGCTGAACGAACTGCGCGACAATGACGGCGCGCGCAACAAGTTCAAGCGCGTCGGCCGCGGCATCGGCTCCGGCAAGGGCAAGACCTCGGGCCGTGGCGTCAAGGGTCAGAAGGCCCGCACCGGCGTGTCGCTGAACGGCTTCGAGGGCGGTCAGCTCCCGATCTACCGGCGCCTGCCGAAGCGGGGCTTCGTCAATCCGTTCCGCAAGGAATACGCGCCGATCAACATCGGCACCATCGACGCCGCCATCGAGTCCGGCCGCCTGCCGGCCGGTCAGGCGATCGATGAGGCGGCGCTGGAGGCGGCGGGCCTGGTCCGTACCGGCGCCAAGATCGCCGGCGTGCGCCTGCTGGCGCGCGGCGAGATCAAGCGCGCCGTGACGATCTCCGTGGCCGGCGCCTCCGCGGCGGCCATCGCGGCGGTCGAGGCGGCGGGCGGTTCCGTGACGGTGCTGGCTCCGGCCAAGGAAGAAGCGCCCGCGGCGTAACGCCTGTTGCGCCCCCCGCCTCGGGGGGGCTAGGTGATGCATCGACAGGGCTGGCAGCGGCGCCGCGGGATGAGCCCCCGGCGCCGCAGTCATGTGGCCCTTGGGACAATGAAGGGCGAAGCCATGGCGTCCGCCGCCGAACAGCTCGCGGCCAATCTCAATCTCGGCGTGCTGTCCAAGGCCACCGAGCTCAAGAAGCGCATCTGGTTCACGCTGGCCGCGCTGATCGTCTACCGCATCGGCACCTATGTGCCCGTGCCCGGCGTCGATGCCGGGGTGATGGCGGAGATCCTGCGCCAGCATGGCGGTGGCATCCTGGGCATGTTCGACATGTTCACGGGCGGCGCGCTGGGCCGCATGACGGTCTTCGCGCTCAACATCATGCCGTATATCTCGGCCAGCATCATCATCCAGCTGATGTCTGCGGCCGTGCCGACGCTGGAGGCCCTCAAGAAGGAGGGTGAATCCGGCCGCAAGAAGCTGAACCAGTACACCCGCTACCTGACGGTCTTCATCGCCATCTTCCAGGCCTATGGCATCGCCGTCGGCCTCGAATCGATGCAGGGACCGACCGGGCCGGCGGTCTACGAGAACGGCGCCTTCTTCCGCCTCTCCTGCGTGGTCACGCTTGTCGGCGGGACCATGTTCCTGATGTGGCTGGGCGAGCAGATCACCGCCCGTGGCGTCGGCAACGGCATCAGCCTGATCATCTTCGCCGGCATCGTCGCCAACCTGCCGCATGCCCTGGTGGCGACGCTGGAGCTGGGCCGCACCGGCGCGCTCTCGACCGTCTTCATCATGGCCTTCCTGGTCATCGCGCTGGCGGTCATCGCCTTCGTGGTCTTCATGGAGCGGGCGCAGCGGCGCATCCCGATCCAGTATCCGAAGCGCCAGGTCGGCAACCGCATGTTCGGCGGCGAGAACACCCACCTGCCGCTGAAGTTGAACACGGCCGGCGTGATCCCGCCGATCTTCGCCTCCTCCCTGCTGCTGCTGCCCGCGACCTTCGCCGGCTTCTCCGGCGACCAGACCGGCGAGGGCATCCTGGCGCGGATCGGCGCCGCCCTGGCGCATGGCCAGCCGCTCTACATGGGCCTCTATGTCGCCCTGATCATCTTCTTCGCCTTCTTCTACACGGCGGTGGTCTTCAACCCGACGGAGACGGCCGACAACCTGAAGAAGCATGGCGGCTTCGTGCCGGGCATCCGGCCCGGCCAGGCCACGGCGGACTATTTCGACCGGGTGCTGTCCCGCCTGACCGCGGTGGGCGCCATCTACCTCTGCGTCGTCTGCCTGCTGCCCGAGATCCTGATCAGCCAGTACGGCGTGCCCTTCTATTTCGGCGGCACTTCCCTTCTGATCATCGTTTCGGTCACCATGGACACCGTCGCCCAGGTCCAGTCGCATCTTTTCGCCCATCAGTATGAGGGGCTGATCAAGAAGGCGCGGATGGGAGGCGGCCGCGGCGGCATGCCGCGCCTGCGGTAGAAGGGTGCCCCCCCCGGGAGACTTTCCCGGGGGTGGTCAATGGAGTGGATGTTGCGCGTCATGGCGGGGATGGAGCGTTCATGAACCTGATTCTGCTGGGGCCCCCGGGGGCCGGTAAGGGCACCCAGGCGAAGCGGCTCGAGGAGCGGCACGGCATGGCCCAGATCTCGACCGGCGACATGCTGCGGGCCGAGGTGAAGAGCGGCAGCGAGATCGGCCGCCAGGCCAAGGCCATCATGGAGAGCGGCGGGCTGGTGCCGGACGCCATCATCACCGCCATGCTGGCCAACCGGGTTTCCCAGCCGGACGCCGCCCAGGGCTTCATCCTGGACGGTTTTCCCCGCACCACCCCGCAGGCCGAGGCGCTCGACCTGATGCTGCGGGAGAAGGGCATGCAGCTCGACCACGTCATCGAGCTGAAGGTGGATGACGGCGCCCTGGTCGAGCGGATCGCCGGGCGCTTCACCTGCGCGAGCTGCGGCACGGGTTACCACGACAGTTTCAAGCCCACTGCCCAGCCGGGCGTCTGCGATGCCTGCGGCGGCACGGAGTTCGTGCGCCGGGCCGACGACAAGGCCGAGACGGTGGCCGCCCGCCTGGAGGCCTATCACCGCCAGACGGCGCCGCTGCTGCCTTATTATGCGGCGCAGGGGAAGCTGCGGAGCGTGGACGGCATGGCCTCGATGGACGAGGTGTCCCGGCAGGTCGAGGCGATCCTCGCCCGCTAGGCTCTCGCCGGCCGGAGGCAAGCTCCGGCCGGGCCCCGCGCGGCAGCCGGCTTCCGCCTTGACTCTCGGCCTCGAACCCCGTTAAACCCGCGCCTCTCGCGGTCGGGGCCTCCTCGGCCGCGACGATGGTTGCATGCGGTCCATTACGTGACCGCAGCGCGCCGATCACCTTCGCCGGCGCTTCCGCCGGTCATCGGACAGGGGCCACGTGCCCCGGGAGCAGGACTCAATGGCACGCATCGCAGGCGTGAACATTCCAACCAACAAGCGCGTTCTCATTTCCCTTCGCTACATCTACGGCATCGGTCCGGCGAATGCGAAGGTGATCTGCGAGCAGCTCGGCATCCCCGAGGATCGCCGCGTCAACCAGCTGACGGATGAGGAGATCCTCAAGATCCGCGAGCTGATCGACCGCGAGTACCGGGTCGAGGGCGACCTGCGTCGCGAGAACGCGATGAACATCAAGCGCCTGATGGACATGGCCTGCTACCGCGGCCTGCGTCATCGCAAGGGCCTGCCTGTCCGTGGCCAGCGCACGCACACCAACGCCCGCACCCGCAAGGGCAAGGCCGTGGCGATCGCCGGCAAGAAGAAGGTGACGAAGTAAGATGGCCCGTCAGCCCACCGGTCGTCCGCGCAAGAAGGAACGGAAGAATATCGCTTCCGGCGTCGCGCACGTCCTTGCCTCGTTCAACAACACCATCGTCACCATCACCGACAGCCAGGGCAATGCCATCGCCTGGTCCTCGGCCGGCAGCCAGGGCTTCAAGGGCAGCCGCAAGTCCACGCCCTATGCCGCGCAGGTCGCCGCCGAGGATGCCGGCCGCAAGGCCCGCGAGCATGGCATGGAGACGCTGGAGATCATGGTCTCCGGTCCCGGCTCGGGGCGCGAGTCGGCGCTCCGCGCGCTGCAGGCCGTCGGCTTCTATGTCACCGCCATCAAGGACGTGACCCCCATCCCGCACAACGGCTGCCGTCCGCGCAAGCGGCGTCGGGTCTGAGGCGAGGCTGCAGGAGAAACCGAACGTGCTCGAGCGCAACTGGCGTTCCCTGATTCGCCCCGAGAAGCTCGAAGTCGAGTCCGGGGCCGACCCTTCGCGCACGGCGACGGTGGTGGCGGAGCCGCTCGAGCGCGGCTTCGGCATGACCCTCGGCAATGCGCTGCGGCGCGTGCTGCTCTCCTCGCTCCAGGGTGCGGCGGTCACCGCCATCCGCATCGATGGCGCGCTGCATGAGTTCAGCAGCCTGCAGGGCGTCCGCGAGGATGTCACGGACATCGTCCTCAACATCAAGCGCCTGGCGATCCGGATGCAGGGCGAGGGGCCGAAGCGCCTCCAGCTCACCGCGACCGGCCCGGGCGAGGTGACGGCGGGCCAGATCCAGACCATCGGCGACATCGAGATCGCCAATCCGGAGCTGGTCATCTGCACCCTCGACGACGGCGCCAAGCTGTCGATGGAGCTGACGGTCGATATCGGCAAGGGCTATGTGCCCGCCTCCGAGAACCGGCCCGAGGACGCCCCGATCGGCCTGATCCCGGTCGATGCCATCTATTCCCCGGTCCGCCGCGTGGCGTATCAGGTGCAGCCGACCCGCGTCGGTCAGCGCACCGACTACGACAAGCTGGTGCTGACGGTGGAGACGGACGGCACGATCGCGCCGGACGATGCCGTGGCCCTGGCAGCCCGCATCCTGCAGGACCAGCTGCAGCTCTTCATCAACTTCGATGAGCCGCGCCAGCGCGTCGTGGAGGAGGTGCAGGACGACCTGCCCTTCAACCGCAACCTGCTGCGCAAGGTGGATGAGCTGGAGCTGTCGGTCCGCAGCGCGAACTGCCTGAAGAACGACAACATCGTCTACATCGGCGACCTGGTGCAGAAGACGGAGCAGGAGATGCTCCGCACTCCGAACTTCGGCCGCAAGTCGCTGAACGAAATCAAGGAAGTCCTCGCCTCCATGGGGCTGAGCCTGGGCATGACCGTGCCGGGCTGGCCGCCGGAGAACATCGAGGACCTCGCCAAGAAGATCGAAGAGCCGTTCTGATTTCGGCCGCGTGAAGGAATAGAACCATGCGTCACGGGGTTGCCGGCCGGAAGCTCGGCGTCACCTCCACCCACCGTATTGCGATGCTCCGCAATATGGCGACCAGCCTGCTCAAGCACGAGCAGATCACCACGACCCTGCCCAAGGCCAAGGAGCTGCGCCCGTATGTCGAGCGCATCATCACCCTGGGCAAGCGTGGCGACCTGCATGCGCGCCGCCAGGCCTATGCGCAGATCATGGACCCGAAGGTGGTGGACAAGCTCTTCACCACCATCGCCGAGCGCTACAAGGGCCGCCAGGGTGGCTACACCCGCGTCCTGAAGGCCGGCATGCGCTATGGCGACGCCGCCGACATGGCGGTGATCGAGCTGGTCGAGCGCGACGTCGCCGCCAAGGGCCAGGACAGCGGTCCGAAGCCTGTCGCGGCCGAGGCCGAGGGCCAGCAGGACGCGGCGTAAGCCGTCTCCTCCGGCCAGGAGGAACGAAGGGGCGGATGGGCAACCATCCGCCCCTTTCGCGTGGCGCCCTCCCGCCGGGCAACGCCGCGCCCCGGTCCGGCGTTGTCGCTCTGCCCAGCCCAGGAGCCCGCCATGCCCGGCCACCGAGCGACCCGGACCGATCCCGTCTTGTGGGAGAAGGTCAAGGCGGAGGTGCAGCGGGGCGACAAGGGTGGCGAGCCGGGGCAATGGTCGGCCCGCAAGGCTCAGCTTGCGGTGCGGGCGTACAAGAAGGCGGGCGGCGGCTATTCCGGCGCCAGGAGCAGCGCCAATCACCTGACGGCCTGGACGCGGGAGGACTGGGGCACCCGGTCCGGCCGCTCCTCGCGCGAGACCGGTGAGCGCTACCTGCCGCGCCAGGTACGGGAGGGGCTGAGCGAGGCCGAGTACCGCGAGACCTCGGCCCGCAAGCGCCGGGACAGCGCGGCGGGACGGCAATTCTCCCCGCAGCCGGCGGCGATCGCGCGCAAGACGGCGCGCCTCCGCCGGTCCTGAGCGCCGACCCTGAGCGTGGGCGCGCGTCCTGCCGCCTTGCGGGACAGGGCCGGAAGGCGCTTTGATGCCTCCCCCTCCGACCCCGAGCCGGCAAGGAAGCCCCGCATGCGTGTTTCGGTCGTGCAGATGAATCCCGGCCACGACAAGGCCGCCAATATCGCCCAGGCGCGGGGCCTGATGGAGGCCGCGATCGAGGCGGACCGGCCGCAGATGCTGGTCCTGCCCGAGATGTGGACCTGCCTGGGCGGCGACCGCCCGACCAAGCTGGCCGCCGCCGAGGCCCTGCCGCCCGCCGGTTCCCACGCGCCGGGCGGCGAGGCCTACGAGTTCCTGCGCGACACGGCCCGCCGGCACGGCGTCCATGTGCATGGCGGCAGCATTGGCGAGGCGGCGGGCGAGAAGCTCTACAACACCAGCCTCGCCTTCGGCCCCGAGGGGCAGGAGCTGGCCCGCTACCGCAAGATCCATCTCTTCGACATCACCACGCCCGACGGCACCGGCTACCGCGAGAGCGCCACCTATGGCGGCGGCGAGACGGTGGTGACCTACCAAGCCGGCGAGATTCGGGTGGGCTGCGCCATCTGCTACGATGTCCGCTTCCCCGAGCTCTTCCTGGCCCTGCGCCGGGCAGGGGCGGAGCTGATCATGCTGCCCGCCGCCTTCACCCTGCAGACCGGCAAGGACCATTGGGAGGTGCTGATCCGCGCCAGGGCCATCGAGACGCAATGCTGGTTCGCCGCCCCCGCCACCTGGGGCCAGCACCAGGAGAAGGCCGGGCCGCGCCTGACCTACGGGCATTCGCTGATCGCCGATCCCTGGGGCCATGTCGTCGCCCGCGCGAGCGACGGGAAGGGCTGGGCGACGGCCCGCATCGACCCGGCGCTGACCGCCCGCGTCCGGCGGGACATGCCGGTGCTGGAGCATCGCGCCGCCGCCCGCGCGCAGTACTGACGCCGGCACCATGACCGCGGCTTTGCTGGGCCATGGCTCCAGTTTCGGCGAGGCGCCGGAGCTACCGGCCGACCTGCGCGGGCACATCGCCTTCCTGGCCGCCGCCACCGATGTCGCCGAGACGGCGCGGGACCGTTTCATCGCCCTCTATGGCGATGCCGCGCCGGACGCGGCCGCGGTGGTGGTGGCGCTGGGCGGCGACGGCTTCATGCTGGAGACCCAGCACCGCTTCCTCGGGCGCAACCTGCCGGTCTATGGCATGAACTGCGGCAGCGTCGGCTTCCTGATGAACGCCTTCCATGAGGACGACCTGCTGCCGCGCCTCGCCGCCGCCCAGGCGGCCATCCTGCACCCGTTGCGGATGCGGGCGCTGGATGCCACCGGGGGGCTGCGCGAGGCGCTGGCGATCAACGAGGTCTCGCTGCTGCGCGAGACGCGGCAGGCGGCGAAGATCCGCATCCTGGTCGACGGCAAGGAGCGGCTGCCGGAGCTGATCTGCGACGGCATCCTGGTGGCGACGCCGGCCGGCAGCACCGCCTACAACCTCTCGGCCTATGGCCCGATCGTGCCGCTGGGAGCGAACCTGTTGCCGCTGACGCCGATCTCGGCCTTCCGCCCGCGGCGCTGGCGTGGCGCGCTGCTGCCCTCGGAGGCGGTGGTGATGTTCCAGATCCTGGAGCCCGGCAAGCGCCCCGTCGCGGCCGTGGCCGACAATGTCGAGGTGCGCGACATCCGCTCGGTCGAGGTGCGGGAGGACCGCTCGGTGCGGATGACCCTGCTCTTCGACCCCGATCATGGCCTGTCGGAACGGATCATCGCCGAGCAGTTCACCGTCTGAAGGGCGGCCGGCTGAAGGGCGGCCGGGAGCTTCCCCCGGCCGCCCGCCGCGTCACTTCTCCCGGCGCACCCCCATGGCTGTGGTGCGCTCGTCCATACGCGGGACATAGGTCAGCCCCTTCCGCAGGGCCCAGGTGTTGACCAGCTGGAACAGCGGCAGGATGGCCTGCTCGTCCATGGCGTATCGCACCGCCTCCTGCAGCAGCTTCTCCCGCTTCGCGTCGTCGATCGTGGAGGCGGCGCGGCTGGTCATCGCGTCCAGCTCCGGGTTGGAGTAGCGGCCGCTGTTGCTGGCGCCGGTGCGCTTGTCGCGGTCGAAGGTGCCGATGATGTTGACCAGGAGGTAGGAGGCCTCGCCGGTCGTGCTGCCCCAGCCGGAGAGGCGCATGCCGAATTCCTGCCGGTTCGACCGGACGGAGAAGCTGGCCCAGGGCAGCGCCTCGACCTGGGTCTGCACGCCGATGCGGGTCCACATCTGGGCGATCGCCTGGGCGGTCTTGGCGTCGTTCGGGTAGCGGTCGTTCGGCGTGTGCAGGGTTATCCGCAGGCCCCGCGGGAAGCCGGCCTCGGCCAGCAGCGCCTTGGCGCCGTTCGGGTCGTAGGCCAGCGGCTTGACCGCCGGGTTGTAGCCGAAGGTGCCGGGGGGCAGCCACTGGCCGGTGGGCTTGGCGGTGCCTTCCATCACCCGGTCCGCCAGCGCCTCGCGCTGGATCGCCATGGAGAGGGCGCGCCGCACCCGGACATCCTGGAACGGATTGCGGGCCAGGGGCTTGCCCTCATGGTCGGCGACGAAGGGAACCTCGCCGGTGCGGGAATAGTCCGGCATCAGGTAGATCAGCCGCACGCCCTCGATCTCGGCCAGGGTGATCCCCGCGTCGCGCTTCAGCCGCGGCAGGTCGCTGGCCGGCACCTGGTCGATGATGTCGACATCGCCCGAGAGGATGGCGGCGCTGCGCGCGCCATCATTGTTGATGAAGCGCAGATTGACCTTCTCCCAGGGCTCCTTCTCGCCCCAGTAGGCATCGTTGCGCACCAGCTCGGCCCGGTCGCCGGGGCGGTAGGCCTGCATGCGGTAGGGTCCGGTGCCGATCGCCGCCTTGCCGGAATTGTAGTCCTCGGTCGAGGCATTCTCGCCCGCGTGGCGGGAGATCACCGAGATCGCGCCAAGCTCCACCGGCAGCAGCGGATGCGGCTGGGCGGTGTGGAAGCGCACCGTCAGCGGATCGACCACCTCCACGCGCGTGATGGCGCGCACGAAGCCGCCCATGCCGCCGGGGCTGTTCGGCACGTTGGGCGCGCGGGCGATGGTGAAGGCCACGTCCTCGGCGGTGAAGTCGCGGCCGTCATGCCATTTGACGCCGGGGCGCAGCTTGAACTCCCAGACCGTCGGCTCCACCGTGCGCCAGCTCTCGGCGAGCTGCGGATGGGGCTGCGCCGTGGCGTCCCGGCCGACCAGGTAGTCATAGACGTGCATGGCCAGGGTGTGGTTCGGAGCGGCGTTGTAGAAGTGCGGGTCAGCCGAGGTGACGGCGCCGCCGATGCCGATGTTCAGGGTCTGGGCCTGCGCCGGAGCCAGGGCAAAAGAAGCCAGGGCAAGAGGGGCGATCAGCGGCGCGGCGAGCAGGGCGGTCCGCAGACCTTTGGAAAAGGGCATAATCTCGTTCTCTCCCGACACAAAACGGCCATAACCTAGCGAGGGCGATCCCAGGCTGCTACACTGCGAGGTAAAGAAGCTGTAATCTTTCAAGCCATTCTCCATATCCTGGGGGCGTAGAATGATCCGCAGAGCTCGGGCGGCCACCGTGGCTGCCGTTTTGGCGCTGACCCCAGGCCTGGCCGGCGCGGCCTGGGCGCAGAACCTGACCATGGCGGTGGGGGCGCAGGTCACCTCCCTCGACCCGCACTACCACGCCCTGTCGCCCAACTTCGCCGTGGCGACCATGCTGTTCGACACGTTGACCCGCCTCGACGAGGACGCCCGGCTGCAGCCCGGCCTGGCGGAGAGCTGGAAGCCGGTCGAGCCGACGATCTGGGAATTCAAGCTGCGACCGGGGGTGAAGTTCCACAACGGCAACGACTTCGCCGCCGAGGACGTGGCCTTCACCGTCGACCGTGTGCCAAACGTGCCGAACAGCCCTTCCTCCTACGGCATCTACACGCGCGCCATCGAGCGGGTGGAGCTGGTCGATCCGCTGACGGTGCGCTTCCACACGCGCGCGCCCTATCCGCTGCTGCCGACCGACCTGGCCCAGGTCGCGATGCTGGATCGCCAGACCCACGAGAACGCGACGACCGAGGGGTTCAACGCCGGCACCCTGGCGATCGGCACCGGCCCCTTCCGCTACGTCTCCTTCCGCTCGGGCGACCGGCTGGAGCTGCAGCGCAACGACGACTACTGGGGCGAGAAGCCGCACTGGGAGAAGGTGAGCTACCGCATCCTGGCCAATGACGCCTCGCGCACCGCGGCGCTGCTGGCCGGCGATGTGGACTTCATCGACCAGGTGCCGACGAGCGACCTCAACAATCTGCGCCGCAGCGACCGCGTCCACCTCGCCGAGCGGGACGGGCTGCGCATCATCTTCCTGGCGCTCGATCACCAGCACCCGGAGGGTTCGCCGCTCATCACCGACGCGCAGGGCCGCAAGCTCAGCGTCAACCCGCTGCGCGACATGCGGGTCCGCCGCGCGCTGTCGCTCGCCATCGACCGTCCGGCCATCGCCGCGCGCGTCATGGAAGGCACGGCCAAGCCGAGCGGGCAGTTCCTGCCGACCTCCGCCTTCGGCGCCATCCCGGACCTCGAGGCGCCGGCGACCGACGCGGAGGCGGCGAAGAAGCTGCTGGCCGAGGCCGGCTATCCCGACGGCTTCCGCATCACGCTGAGCGGCCCGAACGACCGCTACATCAACGATTCCCGGATCATCCAGGCGATCGGCCAGATGTGGACCCGCATCGGCGTGCGCACCACCGTGGACGCGCAGCCCTGGACCACCTTCGTCGCCCGCGCCGGCCGCTTCGAGCTGAGCGCCTTCCTGGTCGGCTGGAGCAGCTCCTCGGGCGAGGCCTCGAACCCGCTTCGCTCGCTGGTCGCCACCTACGACCGGGACAAGGGCTTCGGCACCTCGAACCGCGGCCGCTATTCCAACCCGGCGATGGACGCCAAGCTCGAGGAGGCGCTGCGCGAGCTGGATGACGGCCGGCGCGAGGCGCTGCTGCGCGACGCGACCCGCATGGCCATGGAGGATGTCGGCATCATCCCGATCCACCTTCAGAAGAACGTCTGGGCGATGCGCCCGACCCTGACCCACAATTCCCGCACGGATGAGTTGACGCGGGCGCAGGATGTGCGCCCGGCGGCCTCCAACTGACGGCACCCTGATCCATGAGTGTTTACCTGTTGCGGCGGCTGTTGCAGTCCGCCCTCGTGATGCTGGCGATGTCGGTCATCGTCTTCGTCGGCGTCTATGCCATCGGCGATCCGGTCGAGATCCTGATCAGCCCCGACGCCGATCAGATGGAGCGCGAGCGCGCCATCCAGGCGCTCGGCCTCGACCTGCCGCTGTGGCAGCAGTACCTGTCCTTCCTGGCCAATGCGCTGCGCGGCGATCTCGGCCGCAGCTTCGTCTTCAACGAGCCGGCGCTGCAGCTGATCCTGCAGCGCATGCCGGCGACGCTGGAGCTCGCCTTCGGCGCCATGTTCCTGGCGCTGCTGGTCGGCCTGCCGCTCGGCCTCTACGCTGGGCTGAAGCCGAATTCGACCGGCTCCAAGGTGATCATGGCCGGCTCCATCCTCGGCTTCTCGCTGCCCACCTTCTGGGTCGGCCTGATGCTGATCATGGTCTTCGCCGTGCAGCTCGGCTGGCTGCCCTCCACCGGGCGCGGCCCGACCGTCGAGGTGCTCGGCCTGCGCTGGTCCTTCCTGACCTGGGACGGCCTCAGGCACCTCGCCATGCCGGCGCTGAACCTCGCTCTGTTCAAGATCAGCCTGGTCATCCGCCTGACCCGCGCCGGCGTGCGCGAGACCATGCTGATGGACTACGTGAAGTTCGCCCGCGCCAAGGGGCTGACCAACAACCGCGTCACCTATGTGCACGTGTTCAAGAACATCCTGATCCCGGTCGTCACCGTGGTCGGGCTCGAGCTCGGCTCCACCATCGCCTTCTCGGTGGTGACGGAAAGCGTCTTCGCCTGGCCGGGCATGGGCAAGCTGATCATCGACAGCATCAACGTGCTCGACCGCCCGGTGATCGTCGCCTACCTGATGATCATCGTGCTGATGTTCATCACCATCAATCTCGTGGTCGACCTCGCCTATTCGGCGCTCGATCCGCGGGTGCGGCTGGAGAACAAGTGAGATGAGCACGACCACCGCCGCCCCCGGCACGCCCGCGGCCGCGCCCAAGGCCGAGACGCCCTGGCGCCGCTTCGCCGCCGAATTCGCCGAGAGCAAGCTGGCGCTCCTCGGCCTGGGCGTCTTCGTCCTCATCGCCCTGATCGCCATCTTCGCGCCCTGGCTGGCGCCGCAGAACCCCTACGACCTGGCGCAGCTCGACATCATGGACGGGCGGCTGGAGCCGGGCACGCGCAACGGGATGGACACCTTCACCTACTGGCTCGGCACCGATGACCAGGGGCGCGACATGCTCTCCGGCATCATGTACGGGCTGCGCATCTCGCTGCTGGTGGGCGCCGGCTCGGCCATCATCGCCTGCGCCGTCGGGGCCTCGCTCGGCCTGCTCGCCGCCTATGCCGGCGGGCGGACCGACACCGTCATCATGCGCCTGGTCGACCTGCAGCTCTCCTTCCCGACCATCCTGGCGGCGCTCATGATCCTCGCCTTCCTCGGCAAGGGCGTGTTCAACGTCGTCATCGCGCTGGTCATCGTGGAATGGGCCTACTACGCCCGCACGGTGCGCGGCACGGCGCTGGTCGAGCGGCGGCGCGAGTATATCGAGGCGGCGCAGTGCCTGGCCCTGCCGACCCGGCGCGTCATCTTCCGCCACCTGCTGCCGAACTGCATGCCGCCGCTGATCGTCGTCGGCACCATGCAGATCGCCCGCGCCATCGCGCTCGAGGCGACGCTCTCCTTCCTCGGCCTCGGCGTGCCGATCACCGAGCCCTCGCTCGGCCTGCTGATCTCCAACGGCTACGAGTACATGCTCTCCGGCCGCTACTGGATCAGCTTCTATCCGGGCATCGCGCTGCTCGTGACCATCGTGTCGATCAACCTGGTCGGCGATCAGCTGCGCGACGTGCTCAACCCGCGGCTCAAGAAGTAAAGGACCGGGCATGGCTGTCACCCCTGCTGCCGCCACCCAACCGGCCCCCGTCGCGGCCCCGACCCTCGAGGTCCGCAACCTCAGGACCCACTTCTTCACCCGCGCGGGCGTGGTGAAGGCGGTGGACGACGTCTCCTTCACCGTCGGCCGCGGCAAGGTCCTCGGGCTGGTGGGGGAATCCGGCTCCGGCAAGACCGTCACCGGATTCTCCATCCTCGGCCTGGTCGATCCGCCGGGCCGCATCACCGGCGGCGAGATCCTGTTCCACGGGCAGAACCTGGCGAAGCTCTCGGAGGAGGAGATGCGGAAGCTGCGCGGCAACCGCATCGCCATGATCTTCCAGGACCCGATGATGACGCTGAACCCGGTGCTCCGGGTCGACACGCAGATGATCGAGACCGTCCTGGCGCATGAGAAGGTCAGCAAGGAGGAGGCCCGCCAGCGCTCGCGTGATGCGCTGGGCATGGTCGGCATCCCCTCGCCGGACGAGCGGCTGAAGAGCTATCCCCACCAGTTCTCGGGCGGCATGCGCCAGCGCGTGGCCATCGCCATCGCCCTGCTGCACCGGCCCGAGCTGATCGTGGCCGACGAGCCGACCACCGCGCTCGACGTCACCATCCAGGCGCAGATCCTGGCCGAGGTGCAGAAGCTCTGCGCCGAGACCGGCACGGCGATGATCTGGATCACCCATGACCTCTCCGTCGTCGCCGGCCTCGCCGACGACATCGCGGTGATGTATGCCGGCCGCGTGGTGGAGAAGGGCGCGGTGGGCCCGGTGCTGGACGCGCCGCTGCACCCCTATACCGAGGGGCTGATCGGCAGCGTGCCGTCGCGCAACAAGCGTGGCGAGCCGCTGCGCCAGATCCCCGGCATGACGCCCTCCCTGCTCAGCCTGCCGCCGGGCTGCGCCTTCCGGGGCCGCTGCCCCAAGGCGCAGGACAAGTGCCGCGAGGAGCCGCCCTTCGGCGAGGTGCTGCCGGGCCGCGAGGCGCGCTGCTTCTTCCCCAACCTCACCCCCGCCGAGGCCGCCGCATGAGCACGCCGATCATCGAGTTGAAGGGCGTCTCCAAGCGCTTCTCGAAGAAGCAGGACTTCGCCGGCAAGCTGATCGGCAGGCTGACCGGCGGCGTGAAGGACGAGACGGTGCATGCCGTGGACGGCGTCGACCTGACCGTCAACAAGGGCGAGGTGGTCGGGCTGGTGGGCGAATCCGGCTGCGGCAAGTCCACCCTGGGGCGCATGGTGGCCGGCATCATGCCGGCCTCGGGCGGCGAGATCCTCTGGCACGGCCAGCCGGTCGCCAGCCTCAGCGGCGCCGAGGCCCGCCGCGCCAAGCTGCAGACGCAGATGATCTTCCAGGACCCCTATGCCAGCCTGAACCCGCGCATGCGGGTCTCGGAGATCGTCGGCGAGGCGCCGAAGGTGCATGGGCTGGTCCCGCGCGGCACCTATGATTCCTACGTGGACAACCAGCTGCGCCGGGCCGGGCTCGATCCCTCGCTGAAGCGGCGCTATCCGCACCAGTTCTCCGGCGGCCAGCGGCAGCGCATCGGCATCGCCCGCGCGCTGGCGGTGCAGCCGGAGTTCATCGTCTGCGACGAGGCGGTGGCGGCGCTCGACGTCTCGATCCAGGCGCAGATCCTGAACCTGTTCATGGAGCTGCGGCGCGATCTCGACCTGACCTACCTGTTCATCAGCCACGATCTCGGCGTCGTCGAGCACCTCTCCGACCGCGTCGTCATCATGTATCTGGGCCGGGTGGTGGAGGAGGCCAGGGCGGAGGAGATCTTCGCCCGCGCCAACCACCCCTATACCCAGGCGCTGCTGGACGAGGTGCCGCGCATCGAGGCCCGGAAGAAGCACTTCGCCGGCATCAAGGGCGAGATCCCCTCGCCGCTGGACCCGCCGCCGGGCTGCCACTTCCACCCGCGCTGCCCGCATGCCTTCGACCGCTGCCGCGTCGAGCGGCCGGCGCTGCGCGAGGTGGCGCCGGGGCACCGCTCCGCCTGCCACCTGAACGACAAGGCCGCCTGAGAAAAGGGCCAGGCCAGGGCTTGCCTTGCCTCCGGCCGAGGCGGCAAGCTCGGGCCATGTCGATCACCCTCTACCACAACCCCGCCTGCGGCACCTCGCGCCGGGTGCTGGAGATGCTCCGGCAGGCCGGTCACGCGCCCCGGATCGTCGAGTATCTGAAGAACCCGCCGGACCGCCCGACGCTGGAGCGGCTCTTCGCCGCGCTCGGCCCCGCCATGCTGCGGCGCAAGGGCGCGCCCTATGACGCGCTGGGGCTGGACGATGCGGCGCTCGCGCCCGCGGCGCTGCTCGACGCGGTGCAGGCCCATCCCATCCTGATCGAGCGCCCGATCGTGGAAACCCCCCTCGGCATCCGCCTCGGCCGGCCGCCCGAGGCGGTGCGGGAGATCCTTCCCGCTTGACCGGGCGGCTGCTGCCCGTCCTCTCCCTGCTGCTGGCCGGCTGCGCCCTGTCGGAGGCCCGCATGGTGGCCGAGGCGCGGCGGGACATGGTGGGGCTGCGGCGCGCCGATCTCTATGTCTGCGCCGGCTTCCCGAGCCGGACGGAGCGGATCGACGTGCTGCGGGAGATCTACAGCTACGAGCTGCAGGGCCATCAGGAAGGCGGGCTGAACCTGAACCTGCCCGTGGTCGGCGGCCTGAACCTGATGGGCGACGCCGGCTATTGCCGGGCCAATTTCGAACTGATCGACGGCATGGTGACGCGGGTGGGCTTCAGCGGCGACAATGATTCCCCCGGCGCGCCGGAAGCCCGCTGCGCGCCGATCATCAAGAGCTGCCTCGGCATGGAACGCTCGGCCCCGCCCAAGGCGCCGGGCTGATCGCCCCGGACTGATCGCCCCGGATTGATCGCCCCGGATTGATTGCCCTGGGCCTACTCCTCCGTCGCCTCGGCCACGGGCAGGATGGCGGTTTCCTTGGCGGAGGTGATGGCCAGGATGGTCTCGGTCCGCTCCACCCCCGGCTGGCCGCGCACCTGCTCGGCGACGAAGCGTTCCAGCGTGGCGAGATCGGGCAGGCGCAGCTTCAGGAGGAAGGTCCAGGCGCCGGTGACATGATGGCATTCCAGCACCGGCTCGGCCGCCCGCATGGCGATGCGGAAGGCATTCTCCTCCCGCCCCGGCCGCAGCGAGACGAAGACGAAGGCGAGGAGGGGGCAGCCGATGGCGCCGGGGTCGAGATCGGCGCGCCAGCCGCGGATGGTGCCGCGTTCCTCCAGCCGCTTGACCCGCTCGGCCGTGGCCGAGACCGAGAGGCCGGCGACCTTGGCCAGCTCGGCGAGCCCCGCCGCGCCATTGTCCTGCAGGGCGACGAGAATGTTCCGGTCGATGGCATCCATGGCGCGACTTTATCCGGCGCTTCACGATCGTGAAACGTGAAAATGGCGCATGGATGCGGGATAAGGCGGGAAGGGGATGGCCCTTCCCGCCCGGCCGTCAGATGTAGTGCTCGGCCAGCGGCTTGAAGCCGTTGAAGCCCTGGCTGGCATAGGTGGTGACATAGGCGCCGGTCGAGAGCAGCTCGATCCGGTCGCCGCAGTCGAGCGCCAGCGGCAGGCGGTAGTTGGACTTCTCGTACAGCGTGTCGGTGCTGTCGCAGGTCGGGCCGGCGATGGTCACGGGGCCTTCCGCGCCGCCGTCATGCGGGGTGCGGAAGGCGTACTTGATCGCCTCGCCCTCGGTCTCGGCCAGCCCGCCGAAGCGGCCGATGTCGAGATAGACCCAGCGCACCGGGTCGTCCTTCTCCTTGCGCGAGACCAGCACCACCTCGGTCGAGACGACGCCGGCATCGCCGACGATGAAGCGGCCCGGCTCGATCAGGATCTCCGGCAGGGCATTGCCGAAATGCTCGACCATGGCGCCCATGATGGCGGCGCCGAAATCGTCGATCTCCGGCACCTCCTGGCGATAGCGCACCGGATAGCCGCCGCCGAGATTGGCCATCCGCAGCCGGATGCCGGCGTCCTTCAGGTCGGTGAAGAGCAGGGCGACGCGGGCGATGGCCGCCTCATAGGCGGCGGTGCGGGTCTGCTGGCTGCCGACGTGGAAGGAGATGCCATAGGGATCGAGGCCGAGGTCGCGGGCCAGGATCATCAGCTCGCGCGCCATCTCGACCTCGCAGCCGAACTTCTTCGACAGCGGCCATTCGGCGCCGAGATTGCCCACCAGGATGCGGCAATAGACCCGCGCGCCGGGGGCGGAGCGGGCGAGCTTGCGCAGCTCCGGCTCCGAATCGAAGGCGAACATGCGCACGCCATGGGCATAGGCGGCCTTGATCGCGCTTTCCTTCTTCACGGTGTTGCCGAAGGAGATCGCCTCGGGCCGGGCGCCGGCGGCCAGGCAGGCCTCGACCTCCTCCAGCGAGGCGGCGTCGAAGCAGGAGTCGAGCCCGACCAGGCGGTCCAGGATCGGAGCCGCCGGATTGGCCTTCACGGCGTAGTAGATGCGGGCGAGCGGCATGGCCGCGCGCAGCCGGCCGTAATTCTCGGCGACGCGATCGACGTCGACGACGAGGCACGGCGTCGCCGGAGCGGCGTCACGCAGGAAGCGGGAGACCTTCGGGGTCATCGCACACCCTCCATCCAATAGGGAGGACCGCCCCTGTTCGGAGGCACGGCCCCAAGTTGACGAAACGGTCGAACGAACCAGCGACCAAGAGAGGCCGGCTGAGGCTCGCGCCTTTCGCCGGGGTTGCCAGAACGCTTGACGTCGTTGCGTAAACCTTTGGCCGATCAGGGTCGGCCGGGGGCCAGAGGCACGTGCGTACTGCGTCTGCGGCGCCATATAGAGATCCCGCCGGCGGACGCAAAGGGTTTTCCGGGGGCGTGGCCGGGTTTTTTCCGCATATCTCCCCCGCAAGGCCGGAAACTCCCCGGAAAGCGGGCTTGGCGGCGGGAAGCCTGCAGCGCCGCGATCCCGCTTCAGGCGAATCCGTCCGTTTCCGCCCTGGCCGTCCCCCTGCCCCCCTCGTCGCCATGCAGCCGGACGATGGCCCGCGCCGCCTGGCGGGCCAGCAGCGCCACCTCCTCCTCCCCGGCCGGACCGGACAGGCCGAGCGTCGCGCGCAGGAACAGGTCCCCCCGCAGCAGCGACAGGAACTGCTCGGCGGCGAGGGCGGGAGAGGCGGCGGCGTGCAGCTGGCCGCGCCGCTGCTCCTCGGCCAGCCAGCCGGCCAGCCAGAGGCACATGCCGCGCGGCCCCTCGGCGTAGAAGCTGCGCGCCAGCTCGGGGAAGCGCGGCGCCTCGGCGATGACCATGCGGTGCAGGGCGCGAACCCGCGGCTGCAGCAGGAAGCGCAGCCATTGCGTGCCCAGCTCGGTCAGCGCCTCCTCCAGCCCCAGCTCGTGGCTGGAGAACAGGACCTCCAGCACGCCGCGCATCCGGGCGCAGTTGCCGGCGACGATCTCGGCGAAGAGGGCGTCCTTCCCGGCGAAATGGGCGTAGAGCGTGGCCTTCGAGACCTGCGCGGCGCGGGCGATGCCGTCCATCGAGACGGCGCCGAAGCCTTCGGCGAGGAACAGCCCGGCCGCGGCCTCCAGGATGGCGCGGCGCTTGGGGGAGATGTCGGTCGCGGCGGCGCTGGCGGGCAGGGTGTCGGACATGACACCGGAGTAAGGCCGCGTCTGGCCCGGATCAACATTAAACTGAACGGTCCAGTTCAGTCTTGACTCGCGGCCGCCCTGCCGTCACCTGCGGGGAAAGCCGAACTGAACCGTTCAGTTCCGAGGTGCCCCGATGAACGCTCCCGTCTCTCCCGCCGCTGCGGTCGAGGCCAGCCGGCTGACGCAGCCGGCCCCGCCGCCGCGCCGCCGCCGGCGCTGGCTGCTCCGCCTGCTGCCGGTCGTGCTGCTGCTCGCCCTGGGGCTGGGCGGAAGCTGGTACTGGACGGTGGGGCGTTTCCTGGCCCAGACCGATGACGCCTATGTGCAGGGCGACATCAGCGTGCTGAGCGCGCGCCTCGAGGCCGATGTCCTGGCCATTCCCGTCGGCGACAACCAGCCGGTCCGTGCGGGAGAGCTGCTGATGCGCCTCGACGACCGCGACGCGCGGCTGCAGGTCCGGCAGGCGGAGGCCAGCCTGGACGAGGCGGTGGCGGCGGAGGCCACGGCGCGCGAGACCCTGGAGCAGCTGCGCGCCCAGATCGGCGCCGCCCGCGCGCAGGTGGCGCAGGCGGAGGCCGAGCAGGTGCGCGCCGCCGCCGATGCCGGCCGCACCCGCGCGCTGGTCGGCGGCGGCTGGTCCTCGCGCCAGTCGAACGACCAGGCGGTGGCCGACCAGCGCAAGGCGGAGGCGGGACGCCAGGCGGCCGAGGCGGAGCTGGCGGTGCGGCAGCGCGCGCTCGCCGTGCAGCAGGCGCAGCTGGACCAGGCCGCGGCGCGGCGCGAGCAGGCCGCCGCGGCCCTCGACCTGGCGCACCGCAACGCCTCCTATGCCGAGATCCGCGCGCCCTTCGACGGCATCGCCGGCAACCGCGCGGCGCAGCTCGGCCAGCTGGTCCGCCCCGGGCAGCGGCTGCTGGCGGTCGCGCCGCCGCCGGAGCGGCTCTATGTGGTCGCCAACTTCAAGGAGACGCAGCTGGCCGGCATGCGGCCGGGGCAGCCGGTGGAGATCGCCGTCGATGCCATTCCGGGCGTCGTCTTCCATGGCCGGGTGGACAGCTTCGCCCCCGGCACCGGCAGCCAGTTCAGCCTGCTGCCGCCGGAGAACGCCACCGGCAACTTCACCAAGATCGTGCAGCGCGTGCCGGTGAAGCTGGTGCTGGAGCCGGGGCAGGACCCGGCGGCGCTCGCCCTGCTGCGCCCCGGCCTCTCGGTGGTGGCCGAGGTCGATACCCGCGCCGATCCGGGCGCGCCGCGCGGGGTGCTGGCCGCCGCCGCCGGCACGCTCGGCCTGCGCTGAGGGCACCGTGAGCGCCAGCCTCGCCGCCGGGGGCGCGCCCGCCGCGGCCGGCCTGCCCCTGAAGGCCCGCATCGGCTTCATGGCGATGGTCTTCGGCATGTTCATGGCGATCCTGGACATCCAGATCGTCGCCGCCTCGATCTCGGAGATCCAGGCCGGCCTCGCCGCCAGCCCGGACGAGGCGAGCTGGGTGCAGACCAGCTACCTGATCGCCGAGATCGTCATGATCCCGCTCTCGGGCTTCCTCTCGCGCCTGCTCTCCACCCGGGTGCTGTTCACCGCCTCGGCCACCGGCTTCACCGTCTTCTCGCTCGCCTGCGCGCTGTCCTCCAGCCTGGGCACCATGGTGGTGTTCCGCGCCGCCCAGGGCTTCATCGGTGGCGCCATGATCCCGACGGTCTTCGCCGCCAGCTTCATGCTCTTCCCGCCCAGCCGGCGCGCCTCGGCGACCGTGCTGATCGGCCTGACCGCGACGCTGGCGCCGACCATCGGCCCGACCCTCGGCGGCTGGCTCACCCAGAGCTTCTCCTGGCACTGGCTGTTCCTGATCAACGTGCCGGTCGGCCTAGCCATCGCGCTCACGGTCTGGAACACGGTGGACATCGACCGCCCGGACCCCGCACTGCTGGCGAGGTTCGACTGGTGGGGGCTGCTCGCCATGGCCGCCTTCCTCGGCAGCCTGGAATACGTCATGGAGGAGGGGCCGCGCTGGGACTGGCTGCAGGACGGCACGGTGCGGGTCTTCGCCCTGGTCTGCCTGGGCGGCGGCGCCGCCTTCTTCTGGCGGGCGCTGACCCGGGCAGAGCCGATCGTCGACCTGCGCGCCTTCCGCAACCGCAACTTCGCCATCGGCTGCCTGTTCAGCTTCATCCTGGGCACCGGCCTCTATGGCTCGGTCTACCTGATCCCGCTCTTCCTGGGGCGGGTGCGCGGCTACAACTCCATGCAGATCGGCGAGGTGATGTTCATCACCGGCCTCTGCATGTTCTGCGTGGCGCCGGTCGTGGGCCGGCTGCTGGCGCGCTTCGACCCGCGGCCGATCCTGGCCGTCGGGCTGCTGCTCTTCTTCATCGCCATGTGGGAGACGGCGCGGCTGACCACCGAGAGCGCCTTCGCCGAGATGGCCTTCCCCCTCGGCCTGCGCGGCGTCGCCATGATGATGTGCATGGCGCCGATCAACCAGATCGCGCTCGGCACCATGGCGCCGGCGCAGCTCAAGGGAGCGGCGGGGCTCTACAACCTGATGCGCAACCTGGGCGGCGCGGTCGGCCTCGCGGTCATCAACACCCTCGTCACCGACCGCTCCTACCTGCACCGGCTGCATCTGACGGAGGCGCTGAACTGGGCGCGGGAGGGGGTGGGGGAATACCAGTCCACCCTGAGCGGCGCGCTGGAGGGCGGGCTGGGCGGCGCGGCCGATCTGGCGGCGCTGGCCCGGATCAAGGGCATGGTGACGCAGCAGGCGCTGGTGCTGGCCTACAACGACGTGCTGATGGTGATGGCCGGCAGCTTCCTGCTCGCCCTGCCGCTGGTGCTGCTGCTGCGCCGCCCGCGGGCGGGCGGCGGCGGGCACTGAGGCCGGACGCCGCGCACCGCCGCCAGCCCTACCGGATCAGCCCGGAGAGCGGGCTGGAGGCATCGGCCGCATAGTTGCGCGGCATGCGGCCCGCCAGATGGGCGTCGCGCCCGGCCTCGACGGCCGCCTTCATGGCGCGGGCCATGCGCACCGGGTCCTTCGCATGGGCGATGGCCGAGTTCAGCAGCACCGCGTCGCAGCCCAGCTCCATCGCCGCCGCCGCCTCGCTCGCGGTGCCGATGCCGGCATCGACCAGCACCGGCACCCGGGCCTGCTGGATGATGGAATGCAGCATGAAGGGGTTGGTCAGGCCGAGGCCCGAGCCGATCGGCGCGCCGAGCGGCATGACGGCGACGCAGCCCATCTCCTCCAGCCGCTTCGCCGCCAGCGGGTCGTCGGCGCAGTAGACCATGACCTCGAAGCCGTCCTTGATCAGCGCCGCGGCGGCCTCGAAGGTGGCCGGCATGTCGGGGTAGAGGAAGGGCGGCGGGCCCAGCACCTCGAGCTTCACCAGGTTCCAGCCTCCCGCCTCGCGCGCCAGGCGCAGCGTGCGGACCGCGTCCTGCGCGGTGTGGCAGCCGGCGGTGTTGGGCAGGTAGGTGTAGCGCTCGGGGCTGACGAAATCCTGCAGCATCGGCGCGTTGCGGTCCGACAGGTTCACCCGCCGCACCGCGACCGTGACCATCTCGGCGCCGCTGGCCTCGATGGCGGCGGCGGTCTCCTCCAGCGACTTGTAGCGCCCGGTGCCGACCACCAGGCGCGAGCGGAAGCGGCGGCCCGCGACCTCCCAGGCCTCGTCGTCGCGACTCGTATGACCGTCCATGGCTTCAGCCCCCGCCAATGAAATGCACGATTTCGAGCGTATCCCCGGCCGTCAGCGCGGTGGCGGCATAGGCCGAGCGCGGCACGATCTCCAGATTGCGCTCCACAGCCACTTTCCGGGTGTCGAGGCTGAGCGTCGCCAGCAGATCCGCGACGGTGGCCTGCTGCTGGATGAGCCGGGGCTCTCCGTTGATGGTGATCTGGATGCTGTCCGCCATGGCCTGGAATGTGGCGCGGGGCGCGTCCCGCTGAAAGGGGGGGTGGACATCCGGCCTGCCCCGCGCGCGGCGGGCCGGGGGCGGGGGGTCAGCCGGCCGGCTGCGGCGCGGCGTCGGAGGCGGCCTCGCCACCCGCCGGGGCCGCCGGCATGGGGGCCGGGGCGGCGGGAGCGGGGGGGACGGCCGGGGGGAGGATGGCTCCCGCGGGAAGATCCGTGGGAAGACCCGTGGCGGATGCGCCCGGTGCCGCCGGCGCGGCCGCGGGCGCCTCGGCGGGCGGGGGCGGTCCGACGGCCGGGGGCGGGTTGAGCGGCGTGGCCTGCACCCGGGCCGGGTCCACGATCTCGTGCGGCTTCGGCGCCGGGGCGGGGGGCGTCTCGTTGGGCACGGTGTAGTCGGCGACGATGCGCGCCTGCTGCCCGGCGATGACCAGCACGCGCTGCCCGATGGCGAGGGGCGTCTCGTCCCGCTGCACCACCGAGACCATCTCGCCATTGGGCTTGCGGACGATGTACTCGTAGCCCGGCGAGGAGCCGACCGCCTTCTCCACGCCGGTGCCGATCAGCCCGCCGATCAGCCCGCCGCCGATGCCGGCGAAGGCCGAGGTGATGTCGCCACCGCCCGCCCGCGTGCCGGCCACGCCGCCCGCCGCGGCGCCCGTCACCGCGCCGGTGGTCCCATCGGCCGAGATCTCGACCGGCCGCCGCCCGGCCACCACCCCGGCCTCGACCTTGTTGGCCTGCTGCACCGCGCGGCTGGCATAGGTGTCGGGCGAGTAGCTGGGGCTGCAGGCGGCCAGCGCCAGGGCCAGCAGCCCGACTCCGGCGGCGCGGTTCACGCCGGCCCGGATCGCGGCGGGACGGATCATCGCGGCGTCCTTCCTTCATCGGTCATCGCGGGCGCAACCTAGGCAGGCGACGCGGCGGTGTCATCCCGCGCCGGGGCTCGTGCCGGATGCGGAACATCTCCCGGCCTCCTCCCCGGGCCTCCGCGCCGGATCGGGGCGGCGAACCGGAGCGGGGCTTTTCTTGGGGAACTCTTGACCCGCGCCGGCCTTGTTGCCTGCACTGGGAATATCCGCCGCGCGCAGACAGGAGGCCGCCATGACCGATCCCGCCCTCCCTTCCTCCGGCCCCGCCCGGCCCGCCGCGCCGCCGCCGAGCCGGGTGGTGCTGGTCGTCTCCGCCGGCCTGGCCCTGCTCTTCGTCCTGTTCGGGGCGCTGGCGCCGGAGGCGGCGGGCCGGACCTTCACCGCCCTGCAGGGCTGGATCACGCGCGAGCTCGGCTGGTTCTACCTGATGGCGGTGGCCGGCTTCCTGATCTTCGTCATCGGCCTCGCCATCAGCGGCCATGGCCGGGTGCGTCTCGGCCCCAACCATTCGGAGCCGGCCTACAGCTACCCTGGCTGGTTCGCCATGCTGTTCAGCGCCGGGATGGGGATCGGACTGGTCTTCTTCGGCGTGGCCGAGCCGGTGACGCACTTCATCCTGCCACCCGAGGCGCCGCCGGCCAGCATCGCCGCGGCGCGCGAGGCGCTGCGCATCAGCTATTTCCACTGGGGCCTGCACGCCTGGGCGATCTATGCCGTGATCGGGCTCAGCCTGGCCTATTTCAGCTACCGCCACGGCCTGCCGCTGACCATCCGCTCGGCGCTCTATCCGCTGGTGGGCGAGCGTATCCACGGTCCGATCGGCCATGCGGTGGACATCTTCGCCGTGCTCGGGACCATGTTCGGCGTCGCCACCTCGCTCGGCCTCGGCGTGCTGCAGGTCAATGCCGGCCTCAACCATGTGCTGGGAGTGCCAAGCAACTTCACCGTGCAGATCGTGCTGATCGCCATCATCACGGCGCTGGCCACGCTCTCCGTCGCCTCCGGCCTCGACCGTGGCATCCGCCTGCTCTCCAACTTCAACATGGCGACCGCCGGCCTGCTGATGGTCTTCGTCTTCGTGGTCGGACCGACCACCTTCCTGCTGCAGACCTTCGTGCAGAACCTCGGCGGCTATATCGACAGCTTTGCCGAGCGCACCTTCAACATGTATGCCTATGACCCGAAGGAGTGGCTGGGCAGCTGGACCCTGTTCTACTGGGGCTGGTGGATCGCCTGGTCGCCCTTCGTCGGCATGTTCATCGCCCGCATCTCGCGCGGGCGCACCATCCGCGAATTCGTCATGGGCGTGCTGCTGGTTCCGGCCGGCTTCACCTTCGCCTGGATGACGGTGTTCGGCGACACGGCGATCTGGCTGCACCTGACCGGCGCCACCACCGCCGTCACCGAAACGGTGCAGCGCGACGTCAGCCTGGCGCTCTTCGCGCTGCTGGAGCAGTTCCCCCTGGCGCGGGTCGTCTCCTGGTTCGCCATGGCGCTGATCGTCACCTTCTTCATCACCTCGGCCGACAGCGCGGCGCTGGTCATGGGCACCATCGCCGATGGCGGCCGGGCCGACCCGCCACTCTGGCAGCGCGTCTTCTGGGCGGTCTCCTCCGGCGTGGTGGCCTCGGTGCTGCTGGCCTCGGGCGGGTTGCAGGCCCTGCAGACCGCCTCCATCGCCGGGGCGCTGCCCTTCACCGTGGTGATGATCCTGATGTGCTACGGCCTGCTGCGCGCCCTGCAACGCGAGGGGCTGCGGCAGGACGCGCTGGCGCAGAACCTGCCGCCGCGCCAGCCCGCCTCCTGGCAGCGGCAGCTGCATGGCATCCTGTCGCATCCGCGCCGCGAGGAGGTGACGGCCTTCCTGGAGCGCACCGCCGGGCCGGCACTGGAGGCGGTGGCGGCGGAGCTGCGGCGCCGCGGCCTCTCGGCCGAGGTACGGAAGCGGGAGGGCCGGCTGCGCCTCGTCTCGATGCCGGAGGCGCCGGAGGAGTTCCACTACGGCATCCGCCAGCGGGAATACACCATGCCCCGCTTCAGCTACTTCGAGGCGGCCCCCGAGAAGGAGAAGCGCGACCACTACTACCGCGCCGAGGTCTTCCTGGAGGATGGCAGCCAGGATTACGACGTCATGGGCTTCAGCGAGGAGGAGCTGATCCGCGACGTGCTGGCCCAGTACGACCGCCACTTCCAGTACCTGCACGCCATCCGCTCGGTCTGACGGCCCCCCCCGCCCGCCGGCAGCGATCGATCCCGGCGCGAGGCGCGGCGGCAACCCCGGGCCGCCCCGCCGGTTCCGTCCGCAGTGAGGGAGAACAGCGATGCGTCATCTGCCGGAGGAGATGCGGGCCTGCATCGAGGCCTGCCTGAAGTGCTATGCCACCTGCCTCTCCATGGCCTCGGGCCATTGCCTGGAAGTGGGCGGGAAGCATGCCGAGCCGGCGCATGTCCGGCTGATGCTGGCCTGCGCCGAACTCTGCCGCACCTCGGCCCACATGATGCTGCTCGGCACGCCGCAGCATCGGCGGACCTGCCGGGAATGCGCCGCGCTCTGCCGCGACTGCGCCGCCGATTGCGAGAGGCTGGGCGGGATGGAGGACTGCGTCGCCGCCTGCCGCGCCTGCGCGGAGCAATGCGAGGCGATGGCCGGCTGAACCGGGGGGCCCTGGCTTTCCAGACACTTGAAACCCTGGCGGTGGGGCGCGCCGCGGCCCGCGGGGGCGGCGGCGCTTGCGGTGTGGAAACCCCCCGTGCTACCGCGCCCGACCGGACCCGGACGGAACCCCGACAGTGAACCCGCCGCTGATCTTCATCCTGAATGGCCCCAACCTGAACCTGCTGGGCACGCGCCAGCCGGACATCTACGGGTCCGAGACGCTGGACGACGTCGAGGCGCTCTGCGCCGAGACCGCCGATTCCCTCGGCCTGGCGATCGACTTCCGTCAGAGCAATGTCGAGGGCGAGCTGATCTCCTGGGTGCAGGAGGCGCGCAGCCTGGCCGCCGGCATCATCATCAACCCGGCCGGCTATTCCCACACCTCGATCGCGCTGATGGACGCCCTGCTGGCCTCCGACCTGCCGGTGGTCGAGGTGCATCTGAGCAATATCCACCGCCGGGAATCCTTCCGGCATCTGTCCTATGTCTCGCGCGCGGCGCAGGGCGTGATCTGCGGGCTGGGGCCCCACGGCTATGCCCTGGCCCTGCGGGGCATCGCCGGCATCCTGGCCCAGTCGGACCAGGACTGACCGACCGGGCCGGACCGGCGCCCCCTGACCGGCGCGTAGCAAAGAGGTTGCCAAAGGCATCATGAGCGGCATTTCCTTCGGCCCGGACGCGATCCGCGCCCTGGCCCAGATCCTGCGGGAGACGGATCTCACCGAGATCGAGCTGGCGGACGGGGAAAGCCGCCTCCGCGTCACGCGCAACATCGCCATGGCCGCGGCACCGGCCGCCCCGGTGGCGGTGCCGGCCGTGGCCGCCGCCCCGGCGCCCGCGGCGGCGCCGGCCGCCACCGGGCCCGCCGCCGGGCCCGCCGCCGTCAGCGCCGCGACGCCCGGCGCCGTGACCTCGCCGATGGTCGGCGTCGCCTATCTGGCGCCGGAGCCGGGGGCGGCGCCCTTCATCTCCCCGGGCGCCCAGGTCGCGGCGGGGCAGACGCTGCTGCTGATCGAGGCGATGAAGACCTTCAACCAGATCAAGGCGCCGAAGGCCGGCACGGTCACGCGCATCCTGGTCGAGAGCGGCACGCCGGTCGAATACGGCGAACCGCTGGTGGTGATCGAGTAGGCCCCATGTTCAGGAAGGTGCTGATCGCCAATCGCGGCGAGATCGCGCTGCGCGTCCATCGCGCCTGCCAGGAGATGGGCATCCGCACCGTGGCGGTGCATTCCACCGCCGACGCCACCGCCATGCATGTGCGGTTGGCCGATGAGAGCGTCTGCATCGGCCCGCCCGCCGCGCGCGACAGCTATCTCAACGTCGCCGCCATCCTCTCCGCCGCCTCGATCACCGGGGCGGAGGCGATCCATCCGGGCTATGGCTTCCTCTCCGAGAATGCCGGCTTCGCCGAGATGGTGGAGGCGCACGGCTTCGCCTTCATCGGCCCCTCGCCGGACCACATCCGCATGATGGGCGACAAGATCGCCGCCAAGCAGGCGATGCGCTCGCTCGGCGTGCCGCTGGTGCCGGGATCGGATGGCGAGCTGGCCAGCCTGGAGGAGGCACGCGAGGTCGCCGAGCGGATCAGGTATCCGGTGCTGATCAAGGCGGCCGCCGGCGGCGGCGGGCGCGGCATGAAGGTCGCCCATTCGGCCGAGGAGCTGGAGGAGGCCTGGCGCGTCGCCCGCACCGAGGCCAAGGCCGCCTTCGGCAACGACGCGGTCTACATGGAGAAGTACCTCGACCGGCCGCGGCATATCGAGCTGCAGGTGCTGGCCGACGCGCATGGCCATGTGGTGCATTTCGGCGAGCGGGACTGCTCGCTGCAGCGCCGCCACCAGAAGCTCGTGGAGGAGGCCGGCTCCCCCGCCCTGACCGCCGCCGAGCGCGACGCGCTGGGCGCGCAGGTGACGGCCGGCCTGGCCAAGCTCGGCTACCGCAATGCCGGCACGCTGGAGTTCCTCTGGCAGGACGGGCAGTTCGCCTTCATCGAGATGAACACCCGGCTGCAGGTCGAGCATCCCGTCACCGAGATGGTCTGCGGCATCGACCTGGTGAAGGAGCAGCTGCGCGTCGCCGCCGGCGAGGCGCTGGGCTACGGCCAGTCCGAGATCGCCTTCAGCGGCCACGCCATCGAATGCCGCATCACCGCCGAGGACCCCGAGAGCTTCGCGCCCAGCCCGGGCCGGGTGAACACCTATCACGCGCCGGGCGGGCTCGGGGTGCGGGTCGATAGCGCGCTCTATTCCGGCTATTCCGTGCCGCCGCACTACGACAGCCTGGTGGCCAAGCTGGTGGTGCACGGCAAGACCCGCGCCGAGGCCATCGCCCGCATGCGCCGGGCGCTGGGGGAGATGGTGGTGGACGGCATCCGCACCACCCTGCCGCTGCACCAGCGCATCATGGCCGATCCGGAATTCCAGTCGGGCGACTACACCATCCACTGGCTCGAGCGTTTCGTCGGCCTGAAGACCTGAGCGCCGTTCCGGCCCGCCCCAGGACGGCCACAGGGTCGCCATCCTTTCGCGCTCCTGTCTCCCGCGCGCCTTTTCTGCGCGCGGCCGGGCAGCCGACAGGCCGTCCCGCCGTTTGCCTCTGCGGCCCTCCTTCTCCGCCGCCTGGCCGGTGGGGGAGGCGCGTTGATCGGGAAGAGTGATGAACGGGTTCACGGCCGCCCCTCCGGCGGCGAGCGAAAGCGGGACGGAGGGCGGCGACGGCCTCGACGCCGGCACGCGGCGGGCACGGCGCTGGGCCCTGCTGCGGCCCTGGCTGGTGCTGGCCGGATCGGTGGCGATGGCCGGGCTCGGCCTGCTGGCGCTGCACGCGCTGTCGCGGGAGCTCGACTACAACGCCATCACCGCCGCCCTGGCGGCGCAGCGGCCGGCGGTGCTGCTGGCGGCGGTGGCCGCCACGGCGCTGAGCTATGCCGCCATGACCGGCTACGACATCTCGGCGCTGCGCCATGTCGCGCCGGGGCGGGTGCCGCCGCGCATCGCCGCCCTGGCCGCCTTCTGCGGCTTCGCCCTGAGCAACACGGTCGGCGTCGGCACCTTCACCGGCGGCGCGGTGCGCTGGCGGATCTATGCCGCGGCGGGACTGGAGCCGCCGCGCATCACCCGCGCCATCCTGTTCGTCACGGCGAGCTTCGTCCTCGGGCTCTTCGCGGTGGCCGGCCTCGGCCTGCTGCTGGAGGCCGACCGCATGGCCGAATGGTTCGGCCTGCCGGCGCCCCTGCTGCGGGGCCTGGCGCTGGTGGGGCTGCTGGCCCTGGCCGGGGCGGCGGTGGCGGGGCGGATCTGGCGCGGGCGGCGTCTCGGGCGCTTCGTGCTGCGTGCCCCGCCACTGCGGCTGGTTGCCTTCCAGGGCCTGGTCTCGCTGGTCGATATCGGCGCCGCCGCCGCCGTGCTCTGGCTGCTGCTGCCGCCGGGGGCGGTCGATCTGCCGGCCTTCATGGCGCTCTACGCGGTGGCGATCGCCATCGGCGCCGCCAGCCACCTGCCGGGCGGCATCGGCGTCTTCGAGGCGGTGGTGCTGCTGGCCTTCCGCAACACCGCGGTGCCGCTGGATCAGGTGGCGGCCGCGCTGGTGCTCTACCGCGCCATCTACTTCGCCCTGCCGCTGGCCCTCGCCCTGCTGCTGCTGGCCGGCTTCGAGGCCAGCCGGCGGGCGCATCTGCTGGCCGGCGGCACGCGGGCGGTGCGCGCCGCCACCCGGCTGATGCCGCGCTTCCTGGGCGCCACCGCCTTCGCCGCCGGCGCGGCGCTGCTGCTGGGGGGCGTCACGCCGCCGCTGGGCGACTCGCCGGGTCTGCTGGCGCCCGCCCTGCCGCTGCCGGTCTTCGAACTGTCGCATCTGCTGGCCAGCGTCGGCGGGCTGGCGCTGATCTTCGTGGCGCACGGGCTGGTGCACCGGCTCGACGGCGCCTGGTGGCTGGCCCTCGCCCTGGCGGGCGGCG
The DNA here is from genome assembly GCF_049340465.1 of Pseudoroseomonas sp. WGS1072. Lineage (NCBI taxonomy): Bacteria > Pseudomonadati > Pseudomonadota > Alphaproteobacteria > Acetobacterales > Acetobacteraceae > Pseudoroseomonas > Pseudoroseomonas sp. WGS1072. The sequence continues at coordinate 1,811,287 of NZ_JBMPSU010000001.1, forward strand.
GGCTGCTGCTCTCGCTGGCCCGCGGCGGCGGCATGGTGGAGATCGGCCTCCTGGTGCTCCTGGGCCTCGCCCTGCTGGTCTCGCGCCAGCGCTTCGACCGCCGCGCCCGCCTGCTGGCGCCGAGCCTGACGCCCGGCTGGTGGCTGGCGGTGGCGGCGGTGGTGGCGGCGGCGGCCTGGCTGCTCTTCTTCGCGCATCGCGATGTCGACTATTCGCGCCAGCTCTGGTGGCAGTTCGAGCTGGATGCCAGCACGCCGCGCGGCATGCGCGCCACGCTCGGCAGCGTGCTGGCGCTGTTCGCCGCCGGCCTCTGGGCGCTGCTGCGCCCGGCCCGCAGCGCCATCCACCCGCCGACGCCGGAGGAGATGGCGCGCGCCGTCGCCATCGTCGAGGCGCAGGACCGGGCGGATGCCAATCTCGTCCGCATGGGCGACAAGGGGCTGCTGTTCTCCGAGGCGGGGGATGCCTTCATCATGTACGGCCGGCGTGGCCGCTCCTGGGTGGCGCTGTTCGATCCGGTGGGGCCGAAGCAGCGGGGGCTGGACCTGGTCTGGCGCTTCGTCGAGATGGCCGACGCGCAGCGCGGCCGCGCCGCCTTCTACCAGGTGCGGCCGGAGAACCTGCCGCTCTACATCGACGCCGGGCTGCAGCCGCTGAAGCTGGGCGAGGCGGCGCGGGTGCGGCTCGCCGCCTTCGACCTGAAGGGCCGCGCCCGGCAGTCGCTGCGCAGCGCGCTGAACCGGGCGGAGCGCGAGGGGCTGCGCTTCGAGGTGGTGGAGGCGGCCGGCGTGCCGCCGCTGCTGCCCGAGCTGGCGGAGGTCTCCCGCCTCTGGCTCGATCAGCACAAGGCGCGCGAGAAGGCCTTCTCGCTCGGCGCCTTCGATCCGGCCTATGTCGCCGCCCAGGGGGTCGCGCTGGTGCGCGGGCCGGAGGGCCGGCTGATCGCCTTCGCCACCCTGCTGGAGACGCCGGGTCCGCGCCACGAGATGTCGATCGACCTGATGCGCCACCGCCCGGACGTGCCGCCCGGCACCATGGACTTCCTCTTCCTGCGGCTGATCCTGCGCGCGCGGGAGCAGGGCTATGCCTGGTTCGACCTCGGCATGGCGCCGCTCTCGGGTCTGGCGGCGCACCGGCTGGCGCCGGTCTGGTACCGGCTGGGCGGGCTGGTCTTCCGCCGTGGCGAGCGCTTCTACAACTTCCGCGGCCTGAGGGCCTTCAAGGAAAAGTTCGAGCCGGAATGGGAGCCGCGCTACCTTTGCACGCCGGGCGGGCTGGACCCCTGGGTGGTGCTGGCGGATGTCGCGGCGCTGCAATCGGGCGGGCTGCGGGGAGTGATCGGCAAATGAGCCGGGGAAGCGAATGAGCCTGGGAAGCACGGGGCGGCGGGGACTGATCCTGGGTGGCGCGGCGGCGACCCTGGCGCCGCTGCCGGCGCGCCCGGCCCTGGCGCAGCGCGACACCTCGAAATGGCTGATCGAGCTGCCGGCCCGGCCGATGCGGGGGGAGACCTTCGCCATCATTCTCTCGGGCGACGGCGGCTGGCGCGACCTCGACCGCACCGCCGGCCGCTACCTGCGCGACGCCGGCGTCCCGGTGCTCGGCTTCGACTGCCTGAACTGGTTCTGGACCCCGCGTTCGCCGGCGGAGGTGGCGGCCGAGCTGGACCGTGTCATCGCCCTCTATGCCGAGGCATGGAAGGCGCCGAAGGTGGCGCTGATCGGCTATTCCTTCGGCGCCGACGTGCTGCCCTTCGCCTGGAACCGCATGACGGAGGCGAGCCGCGCGAGAACGGTGCTGATCTCGCTCCTCGCCCTCGGCAAGAGCGCCGCCTTCGAGATCCGGCTGGGCGATTTCATCGGCCTCTCGCGGCCGGGGGAGCTGCCGACGGCGCCCGAGCTGCCCGGCCTGCCGCCCGCCCTGGTGCAGTGCACCTACGGCGCGGAGGAGGAGGAGGACACCGCCTGCAAGGCCTTCCAGGGCACGCCGGCACAGATCATCCGCACCAGCGGCGGCCATCATTTCGACGAGGATTACAAGGCCCTGGCGCGACGCATCCTGGCGCGGCTGCCCGGCCGCGAGGGCGGCTGAGCGATGTCTGGCGCGGCCCTCCTCTCCGCGCCATGATACGCGCCATGTCCCGCCGTCCGGTGGAAATCACGACAGAGCTGCTGCTCCGCGCCTATCGCGCCGGGCTTTTCCCCATGGCGGAGTCCCGCGCCGGCGACCGGCTCTACTGGCTGGACCCGGAGTTGCGGGGCATCCTGCCGTTGCACCGCTTCCACCTGCCGCGCCGGCTGCGCCGCACCGCCCTCAACGGGCCCTACACCGTCACCGCCGACACCGCCTTCCCCGCGGTGATCGCCGCCTGCGCCGCGCCGGCGCCGGGGCGCGAGGACAGCTGGATCAACCCGGAGATCGAGCGGCTGTTCAACGCCCTGCACGCCAGCGGGGAGGGGCATTCGGTGGAGGTCTGGCAGGAGGGCGCGCTCGTCGGCGGGCTCTATGGCGTGGCGCTCGGCGGCGCCTTCTTCGGCGAGAGCATGTTCAGCCGGGCGCGGGACGCCTCCAAGGTGGCGCTGGTGCATCTGGTGGCGCGGCTGCGGCTCTGCGGCTTCACCCTGCTCGACACGCAGTTCACCACCGGCCATCTGACGCAGTTCGGCACGATCGAGATCCCCCGCGCCGATTACAAGGCGCGGCTGGCCGAGGCGCTGGTCCGGCCGGACGCCTGGCGGCCCGATCCGCCCGGCGTGGCGGAGGAGATCCGCCGGATGGGCGAGGCCCCGGCCTGACGGCGCCTCGCCCCGGTTCTCCCCTCAGTTCCGCGTCGGCGCCGGGCTGAAGGTTTCCGCTTCCGGCAGGGACAGCTCCTCCAGCTCCGCTAGGAAGCTCTCGGCCCAGCTGGTGGCGGTCTGCTCCTCCAGCCCGCGCATCATGCTCTCCCAGCGCTCCTTCCTCTCGGCCAGCGGCATCCGCAGCGCCTGGTCGAGCTTCTCCGCGATCGCCTCGGCGTCCAGCGGATTGACCAGCAGGGCCGTCTCCATGGTCTCGGCCGCGCCGGCGAAGCTCGACAGGACCAGCACGCCCGGATCCTCCGGATCCTGCGCCGCGACATACTCCTTGGCCACCAGGTTCATGCCGTCCCGCAGCGGCGTCACCAGCCCCACGCGCGCGGCGCGGTAGAAGCCCGCCAGCGTCTCGCGCGCCACGGCGCGGGCGACATAGCGCACCGGGGTCCAGTCGAACTCGGCATAGTCGCCGTTGATGCGGCCGGCCAGGGTATCCAGCTCGCGCCGCAGGTTGCGGTAGGTGGCCACCTCGTTGCGGCTGCGCGCCGCGACCTGCAGGTAGGTGACCTTGTTCAGGTGCTCGGGGTAGTTGGCCAGCAGCGCCGCGAAGCCGCGCATGCGGTGCGGCAGGCCCTTGGTATAGTCGAGCCGCTCGGCGCCGACGATCAGCGCCCGCCCGCCCATGCTGGCGGCGAGGCGCTGGGTGTCCGGCCCGAAGGCCGCCTTGCGCGCCAGGGTGGCGAAGCCGCGCGTGTCGATGCCGATGGGATGGGCGGAGAGCCGGGCGCGGCGCGGCGTCCCGTGCAGCTCGCCCCGCACGCTGCCGGTCGCGTCGGGGGTCAGGCCCAGCCCCTCCTGGAAGCAGTTGATCAGCCCGCCGAGGTCGCGCCGGGTCTGCACGCCGACGAGGTCATAGGCCAGCAGATCGCGCAGCAGCCGCTCGGCGTCCGGCAGGGCCGAGAGCACGGCGAAGGGCGGGAAGGGGATGTGCAGGAAGAAGCCGATGCGCTGGCGGGCGCCGAGCGCGCGCAACTCGGCCGCCATCGGGATCAGCTGGTAGTCGTGGATCCAGATGGTGTCGTCGGGGTGCAGCAGGGGCAGCAGCGCCTGGGCGAAGTCGCGGTTCACCTTGCGGTAGGATTCCGCTTCCTGGCGGTTGTACTCCATCAGGCCGAGCCGGAAGTGGAAGAGCGGCCAGAGGGTGTTGTTGGAATAGCCGGCGTAGAAGCCCTTATGGTCGGCTTCCGTGAGGTCGATGGTCGCGTAGTCGATGCCGGCCGAGCGAACGCGGCGCGGCTCCAGCCCGGCATCCTTGCGAGTCTCGCCGCTCCAGCCGAACCAGAGCCCGCCGCTCGCCTTCAGCATGTCCTTGAGCGCGACGGCGAGGCCGCCCGCCGCCGGTTCGCCGCGGCGCGGCACCGCGACGCGGTTGGAGACGACGACTAGCCGCCCCACAGACCGTGCTCCCACGAACGGCTCAGACGCATCGCCGAGAGGATCAGGCCAACATGGGAATAGGTCTGCGGAAAGTTCCCCCAGAGCCGGTTCCGCCTCGGATCGAGGTCTTCCGCCAACAGCCCCAGGTGATTCCGGCACGACAGGATCCTCCCAAACATGGCGCGCGCCTCCTCCATCCGTCCGGCGGCGGCGAGGGCGTCGACGTACCAGAAGGAACAAACGAGGAAGGCCGTTTCGGGTTTCCCGAAATCATCGGCCATGTCGTAGCGGTGGAGCAGCCCGTCATGCACCAGCCGCCGCCCGATCAGGTCGAGCGTGCCCAGGAAGCGCGGGTCGGTCGCCGGCAGGAAGCCGATCTCGGGCAGCAGCAGCAGGGCGGCGTCCATGCCGTCGCCCTCGAAGCTCTCGACGAAGCTGCCGAGCTCCGGGCGCCAGGCCTTCTCGCAGATCACCGCATGCAGCTCGCGCGCCGACTTCGCCCAGCGCTCCGCCCGGTCCGGCAGGCCGAGATAGCGGGCGATGCCGGCCAGTCGGGCCATGCCGGCCCAGCACATGGCGGCGGAGAAGGTGTGGATGCGCTCCCGGCCGCGATATTCCCAGATGCCCGCATCCGGCGTCAGCGCCCGCGCCTCGGCCTGCTCGCCCAGCCGCTCCAGCAGGCGGAACAGCGGCTCGCCGGCCGGGCGCGGCAGCCGCTGGTCGAAGAACATCTGCGCCGCCGCCATGATGACGGAGCCGTAGACGTCGTTCTGCACCTGCTCCGCCGCCTGGTTGCCGACGCGCACCGGCCCCATGCCGAGGAAGCCCGGAAGCTGCTCCTCGATCCGTTCCGGCATGGGCAGGGAGGGCACCAGCGGGTAGCAGGGCCGCAACACGCCGCCCTGCGAGATCGCCACCACGTTGGTGACGTAGCGGATGTACTCCTCCATGGTCCGCGTGGTGCCGAGGCGGTTCAGCGCCTGCACGGTGAAGAGCGCGTCGCGCAGCCAGCAGTAGCGGTAGTCCCAGTTGCGCTCCGTGCCCGGCGCCTCGGGGATCGAGGTGGTCAGCGCCGCGACCACGGCGCCGGTTTCCTCGAAGGTGCAGAGCTTGAGGGTGATGGCGGCGCGGATCACCTCCTCCTGCCACTCGAAGGGCAGGTGCAGGCCGCGCGTCCAGTTCAGCCAGTAGGTCTCCGTCTCGCGCAGCATCTCCTGGCCGACCGAATCGACATTGTCGGAGATGGTCGAATCCGGGCCGATCAGCAGCGTCACCGGCTGGTCGAGCAGGAAGGGCGCCTCCTCCGACAGCAGGGCCAGCGGCACGTCCGTCGTCACCCGCAGCACCTGGTCCTCGGTGATGTAGCGGAGGTGGTTGGAGCCGGCGCGGCGGGCGGGCCGGTCGCGGCCCCAGTGCGAGCGCGGCCGGATGCGCAGGCGGATCAGCGGCGCGCCGGAGAGCGGCTCGATGCGCCGCACCAGCATCGCCGGGCGGTAGCTGCGGCCGTGCAGCGGGAAGCGGGGCGCCGCGTCGGTGATCCGCAGCCGGTTGCCCTGCTCGTCCTCCAGCTCGGTCTCCAGGATGGCGGTGTTGCGGCGGTACTGCTGGCGCGAGGGGGTGCCGCCGCCCAGCAGCTCGCAATCCATGAAGCCGTCCTGCGGCTCCTCGCCGCCGAGCAGGGCGCAGAAGATCGGGTCGCCGTCGAAGCGTGGCCAGCACAGCCAGGAGCAGCGGCCCTGCCGGTCGAACAGGCCGGCGATGATGCCGTTCCCGACCGGCGCGAGATCCAGCGGCTGGCTCACGCGGGAAGCTCCGCGGCCAGGCGCCCGAGCCAGGCATGCACCGCCGCCGGTCCGGGGAAGGACAGGGGGATGCGGTATCCGGTGCCGCCGAGGGCGCGGCAGGCCTCGATGCCGTACTCGTCGGTCACGTCATCGCCGATGAAGACCGGGACGCGGCCGGCGAAGGGGGGGTGGCGCATCAGCCAGGTGACGGCGGTGCCCTTGTCGGCGCTCCGCGGGCGCAGCTCGGCGGCGGCATGGGCCGGCAGCACCTGGAAGGCACCGGCCGCCTCGGGTCGCGCCACAAGCTCCTGAAGGAAGCCGGTGGCGGCCTCGCCCAGCGCCGGGGCGGCGCGGAAATGCAGCACGAAGCCGTGCGCCTTCTCCTCCAGCAACAGGCCGGGCCGCGCCGCCGCCCAGGCGGCCGCCTCGGCACGCCAGGCGGGCGGGGGCGAGGGCGGCGGCGGCATCGGCGGGATCGTGGCGCCGGGCCAGCGGGTGGCGAGGGCCGAGGCATCGATGATGGTGCCGTGCTCGGCCGCGAAGGCGATGGGCGGGACCGGGCCGGTGGCGGCAAGGCCCCCAGCGGCGAGCGCCCGCGCCACATCGAGCCCGCGCCCGGTGACGATGGCCACCGCCCCCTCCAGCCCCGCCGAGAGGCGGGCCAGGAGATCCGGCAGGTGCGGCGGCACCACGACGGCGTCCGGACGCGGCGCGATCTCGATCAGCGTGCCGTCGAGATCGAGGAACAGGGCGGCCCGCGGCCCCGGGCTGGGGGGGCAGGGCGTCCCGTCGGAGGGGCTCCCGGAGGGAACGGTCTGCTGCATGCCTGTTCCTATGGCCGCAGTGGCGCCGATGGAAAACCCTCGGCGAGCGCTTTCCGGCTGCGGAACCGCACGGCGCGGTTGGCTTTACCCCGCGGTCACGGGATCGTGTAGCCGCCGCCGGCTCAGCGGCAGGACAGCACCCGGAGGTCGTAGACGGGATGCTCCAGCATGGCGATGCCGGGCGCGTTGGCGAACATCCAGCCCTGGAAGACTGGCGTGCCGCCACTGTCGTTGCGCGTGTCCTCCACCTGCAGCCAGGCGGCGGCGTCGGGCACCTCCTCCGGGGGACGGGCGTTGCAGGCCCGGACGATGACGCGCAGCGTGCCGAAGCTCACCGGCTGGTTCACCGGCGCGTCCACGATGGTGATGCGTGCCGTGACCTTGTCCAGCGCCTGCAGCGAGGCGGTCCGCTTGGGCACCCAGCCGGCATCCTGCTGAGCGACGGCGGGGAGGGGGAGCGCCAGCGGGGCGGCGAGGGCGGCGCCCAGGGCCATGCGCATCAGAACCGCACGCATCAGTCAGGCGCGCCCCCGCCACGGCGCGGGCTGGGCAGGGCATTGACCAGATCCGTCAGGATGCGGCGCATGGCCGCCTCGTCCACGCCCATCAGCACGGCGTCCTCCAGCATCTCGCCGAGCAGGGTGGCCGCCTCGGCATGGTTCTCGGCCAGCACCTTCAGCTTCTCGCGGCAGGCGACCGGCTGGCCGTCGGCGCCGGGCCAGCGCGCCGGCGGGACCGGAGCGCCGCTCATGGCCGGGCCGGCGGCGCCGCAGGGGCCGGGGGATTGGCCGGGGGATTGGCCGGGGGATTGGCCGGGGCATTCTCCTCCGGGTTCCGCTGGTTGTTCGCGTTCAGCTCGGTGACCGAGAAGATGAAGCGGCCGAGCAGGGATTCCAGGCTCACCGCCGACTGGGTGATCTTGATCTCGCCGCCATCGGCCAGGTTCCTGTCCGAGCCGCCCGGCACCAGCGCCACGTACTTGCCGCCCAGCAGGCCGTCCGAGGTGATCTCGGCCGAGCTGTCGTCGGGGACGTGGATGTCGCCCTGGATCTGCATGCGCAGCACGGCCAGGAAGGTCTGCGGGTCGATGCGCTGCTCGACCACGCTGCCGATCTTGACGCCGCCGATGCGGACGTCGGCGCCGGGGGTCAGGCCGTCGATCCGGTCGAAGCGGGCGGTCAGGGTCATGCCGCCGGCCCCCAGGCCGAGGCTGCGCCCGGACTGGCCAAGCGCATAGACCAGGAACAGCGCGGCCACCGCGAGGACGATCGCGCCGGTCAGCACCTCCGCCCAGCTGCGCCGCTGCATGACACGTTCAGCCATGGGGGGTCCAGGCGTCATAGTCGCCGGCCGAGACGGGGCGGCGGCCACCGGCAAAGTCGTGGCCCGAGGGGCGGTAGGCGCGCGGCGTGCCGGTCAGGTTCGGCTGGTGCTCCTGCTGCCACGGGAAGCGCTTCTGCTCCGGCAGGGGCGCGTCGGTCACGTGGTGCAGCCAGCAATGCCACTCGGGTGGCACGGTGGTCGGGTCGGGGGCGCCGGAATAGAGGACGAAGCGGCGCTTGCGGCCGTAGCCCAGCCAGGACTTGCGGCTCTCGTAATAGGCGTTGCCGAAGCGGTCGGTGCCGATCTTGCTGGCGGAGAGGCCAGTGGTCAGCCGCTGCAGGAAGGACATGTCTCGGTCGGTTCCATAGTCTGGCACGGCAGGGGCCGCGCGCGGGGGGGAGGACACGCTTGCCGGGCCTCCTTCGCATAGGACGGGGGCGAGGGGAAGCGGCGCGGTCCGGCGGCGGCATCCCGGCCGCCGGCCACGCCTATAATGCGCGGGGCGGGGCGGATTTGCCACCGGAGCCGACTTTCGTCCGGCGCGGCCACCGCATAGCATGCATGCATGGCACGGATCGCAGGCACATCCTGGGAAGGCATCGCGCTGCGGCGCGTCCGCGCGGCGGCGGACCCGGACGCGCCGCAGCGTCCGGTGGCGGTGCCCGCCGGCTGGGACGACGCGGCGGCCGAGGCGCTGGCGGCGCTGGCGCCGGGGCAGGGCGCCGTGACCCTGCCGGGGCTGGCCGAGGCCTGGATCGACCGCCTGCTGGAACGCGGCCGCGAGCCCGTGGCGCTGCCCGGCGGGGGGGAGCTGCCGCTGCTCGACCCCGCGGAAGCCCCGCGACTCGCCGCTGCCCTGCGCCGCCTGCTGCTGGCGCGCCGCGCCGCGCCCGGAGCCTCCACCTGGGCGGGGGCCTCCACCTGGGCGGGCGCCCCGGCCGGGAAGGGCGAGGCCCGGGCGGAGCCGCGCTTCGTGCTCAACCTGCCCGCCTTCCTCGACGAGGCGGGCGGCTTCGACATTCCCGGCTATCAGGCGGCCGTGGCCACCGGCCTGCAGGCGCTGGAGGTGCTGACGGGCGGCCGCGCGCTGCGCCTTCGCCTCGGTTTCGCCGACCTCGCCGGTCTGCTGGCGGCGCTGGGCCTGGACTACGACTCGGCCGCGGCGCGGGATGTCGCCGCCGCCCTGGCCGCGCTGACCCGCGGCGCGGCCGAATCCGCCAGCGCCCAGCTGGCTGAGCGCCTGGGCACGCGCGAGCCGCCCGCCCTGCTCTGGCCGGCGGCGCCCTCGCGCTGCGCCGTCCCCGGCCTCGCCGCCGCCGCCCGCCGCGCCCTGGAGGCGGCCGGGGCCACGCGCGGCCTGCGCCACCAGGGCTGCTTCATGCTGACACCGGCCGATGCCGCCGAGGCGCTGCTCGGCGCCGAGACCGGCGGCCTGGCCCCGGCGCCCGGCGCCACCCGGCTGGTGCGGGAGGCCGGCGGTGACGTCGCCGAGCGGCCCACCCTGGCCGCGCGCCGCGCCGCCGCCCTGCAGGGCGAGGCCCGCGCCCTCGCCCTGCTGGCGCCGCAGCCCGATTCCGCGCGGGTGGCGATGGACGCCGCCATCCGCCCCTATCTGCATGCCGCCGCGCCGGCGCCGCTGGCCCGGCCGGAGCCGGCCCGGCCCTTGCCGCCGCCGCGCCCGGCGGTGGCGCGCAGCCATCTCTGGAAGGTGGTCGTGGGCGGCCAGCGGGTGACGCTGCGCGGCAGCGAGGCCGCCGATGGCAGCCTGTCCGACATCGCCCTGTCCGTCGGCCGCGACGGTGCCGGCGGGCGCGGCCTGCTGGAAGGCCTGCTGCAGGCGGTGAACATCGGCCTGGCGCGGGGCGTGCCGCTCTCCGACTACGTGTCGAGCTTCGCCTACAGCCGCGACTGCGTCACCCGCTCCGGCCCGGCCGGGCCGGTGGAGGGCGACCCCGAGATCCTCAGCGCCACCTCGGTGCTGGACTGGGCCTTTCGCCGGCTGGCCATCGCCCAGCTCGGCGCCGCCGAGGCGCTGCGCCTGTGGCCGGACCCAGTGCCCGAGGACGGCGTGGAGGCCGGGTTGCCGCCCTCCGACCGCGGGCCGCTGCTGCCGCTCGACCTGCCGGCGCAGCCCTCGCCGGCGGCGCGGCGGCGCACCTTCCGCCTCGTCGGCTGATCCCGCTTCCCGATTCCCCCCGCTTCCCGCTGAGCCAGAGAAGGAGCTGTCCCCATGGCCGGACGTATCGCGGCGCGCCTCGCCGAACTCGGCATCGCCCTGCCCACCCCGGCGGCGCCGGTCGCCAACTACGTGCCCTTCACCGTGACCCTGGAGGGGCGGCTGGTCGTCGTCTCCGGCCAGGTGCCGACGCGCAACGGCGTGGTGGCGCATACCGGCAAGCTCGGCGCCACGGTCAGCCTGGAGACCGGGCAGGAGGCGGCGCAGCTCTGCCTGATCAACGTGCTGGCGCAGTTGCAGGCGGCGGTGGGCGATCTCGACCGCGTCACGCGCGTGGCGCGGCTGGGCGGCTTCATCGCCTGCGTGCCGGAGTTCACCCAGCACGCGCAGGTCATGAACGGCGCCTCCGATCTCGCCGTCGCGGTCTTCGGCGAGGCCGGGCGGCATGCCCGCAGCACCATCGGCGTGCCCAGCCTGCCGATGGACGCCGCCGTCGAGGTCGAGGGGATGTTCGAGATCGCCCCATGAGCGGCCCTCCCGCCATCGAGGTGACCGATGCCGAGGGCGCCGATGGCGGCGTGGTGCTGCGCGGCATCCTCGCCTTCAACGAGGCGGCGGTGGGGCCCTCCGGCCGCCGCCCGCTCTCGGTCCTGGTGCGCGACCCGGAGACCGGCGCGGTGCTGGGCGGTCTGACCGGGCGCACCGACAAGGGCTGGCTGTTCATCGAGCTGTTCCATCTGCCCGAGGCGCTGCGCGGCGGCGGCCTCGGCGCGGCACTGCTGGCGCGGGCCGAGGCGGAGGCGAGGGCGCGCGGCTGCGTCGGCGCCTGGCTCGACAGCTACAGCTTCCAGGCGCCGGCGTTCTACCGCAGGCAGGGCTATACCGAGTTCGGCCATGTGCCGGACAATCCGCCGGGCCATACGCGGCACTTCTTCCGCAAGGTCTTCGCACCCGGCTGAGGCCCGCGCCGCGGCGCGGGTCTGGCCGCGGCGCCATGCGCTCCCCACATGGGCAGGGCCAGGAGCGGGACGGGAGGCAGATGGCGGCGGGGATCGAGCAGATCGGGCATGGGCTGACCCGGATCACCACGGAGGCGGAGCGCCTCCTCAACGAGACCACGCTGCGCCTGGCCATCACCGGCCTCAGCCGCTCCGGCAAGACGGTCTTCATCACCTCGCTGATCGCCAATCTCCTGGCCCTCGGCCGCGGCCGCGACACGCTGCCGGCGCTGACCCGCCACATGGCGGAGCAGGGCCGGCGCATCGAGGCCGTGCGGCTGGAGCCGGCTGGCACCCAGGCGCTCGACTGGTTCGATGCCGCCGACAAGCTGCGCGATCTCGCCGGCGCCAGCCCGCACTGGCCGCCCCGCACCAGCGACCTCGCCAGCACCGCGCTGACGCTGACGGTGGAGCGCGGCGGCACCTGGCGCGGCCTGCTGCCCTCCCGCCGCATCCGGCTGGAACTGCTCGACTATCCCGGCGAGTGGCTGCTCGACCTGCCGCTGCTGGACCAGGACTTCTCCCAGTGGTCCGCCGCCACCCTGGCGCTGCTGCGCCGCCCGCCGCGCAGCGCCGTGGCGGGGGAATTCATGGCCTTCCTGGCCAGCCTGCCGCCGGAGGCGCCGGCGGAGGAGGCGGTGGCCCGGCGTGGCTACCTCCTCTACCGCGCCCTGCTGAGCGAGGCGCGCGATCGGCTCGGCCTGCGCTGGCTGCAGCCGGGCCGCTTCCTGGTGCCAGGCCCCAAGGGCGAGAGCCCGCTCATGTGGTTCTTCCCCTGTCCGGGCGAGAGCGCGCCGGCGCCGGGCAGCCTGCGCGACCTGCTGGCCCGGCGCTTCGAGGCCTATCGCGACGACATGCGGCAGAGCTACTTCGACCCCTGGTTCGCCCGCTTCGACCGGCAGGTGGTGCTGGTCGACGCGCTGGGCGCGCTCTGCGCCGGGGAGGGCGCCTTCGAGGACACGCGCGAGGCGGTGGCGCAGATCGCCCGCGCCTATGACGCGCGCTCCCGCTCGCGCTGGCTCGGCCTGCCCCTGCTCCGGCGCGTCGCCTTCGTCGCCAGCAAGGTGGACCATGTGCCCGCCGCGCAGCGGCCGGCCTTCGAGAGCCTGTTCCGCGGCATGGTCGCCGTGCCGGACGGGCGGATGGTCACGCATCGCGCCGTCTCGGCGCTGCGCTGCACGGAGGAGGCGCCGCCGGCCGCGCCCGGCGGGGCGCCGGTGGTGCAGGGCGTGCCGCTGGGCGAGAACCGGCGCCGCCCCTTCCGCCCCGGTCATATCCCCGCCGCCCCGCCGCCGCCGGGGGACGCCTTCTGGCAACGGCCCTATTTCGAACTGCCGGTGTTCCGCCCGCCGCTGATCGATCCGGACGGCCGGGAGGGTCTGCCGCATATCGGCATGGATGAGCTGATCACCTGGCTGCTGGAGGATGCGCTGTGAGCCTGCCGCCCCGGGCCGCCGGTCCCGAGTCCACCGGTCCCACGCCAGCGCACCCTCGGCCCGGCTCCGCCCCGGGCTGGGCCGACGAGCCGCGCGCGCCGCAGCCCCTGGATCCGTCCCTGGCTCCGTCCCTGGAGGCCGCCCTGCCGCCGCCCGGCCTCGGCCCCGCCTGGCTGGACCCCGGCAACGGCCCCCGGAAGGGCGGGGAGGGGCCGATCCGCCATGGCGAGCCGCTGGTGCTGAGCCTGCCGGAGGCCGCGCCCGGCGCCGGCTGGCTGGCCTCGCTCGGCACGCTGGGTGGCGCGGCGGCGCTGCTGGTGCTGGGGAGCTTCGGCCTCGGCCTGGGGCTGATGCTGGACGATCTCTTCGCCGCCTCCCCGGTGCTGGGCTGGCTCGGCGCGGCGCTCGGCCTGGGCGCGGGGGGGCTGGCGCTCTGGGGGCTGGGGCGGGAGTGGCGCGCGCTGCGCCGGCTCGACGCGCTGGACGGGCTGGCCCGCGCGTTGCGGGAGACGCCGGACGCCGCCCGGCCGCCACCCGCCCTGCTGCGCTGGGCCGATGCGCTGGCGCTGCGCCTGCCGGAGGCCGAGGCGGCGGTGGCCGAGCTGCGCAAGGCGGGGAGCATGGGCGAGGCGCGCGGCCTGCTCCGCGCCGCGCTGATGCCGGTGCTGGACGCGCGGGTGCGGGCGCTGGGCGGGCAGGCGGCGCGGCAGGTCTTCCTGGCCACCGCCGTGATCCCCTCGCCGGCGCTGGATGCCGCGGCCATGGCCTGGATCGGCCTGCGGCTGATGCGGCAGGTGGCGGTGCTGCATGGGGTGCGGCCGGGGATCGGCGTGCTGTGGCGCCTGCTGCGGCGGCTGGCCTTCTCGACGGGGCTGACGGTGGGCACCGAGATGGTGGTGGAGGCCGGGGTGGAGCAGCTGGTCGAGGGCCACGCGGCGAAGCTGGCCGGCGGCGCGGCCGGGGCGGCGGTGGCGGCGCGGCGGATGCTCCGCCTGGCGGCGGCGACGGGGGAGGCCTGCCGGCCGGTGCCGCGCTGACCCGGAGCGCCCGCCGCCGCCCGCGGCCCTTGCGATCGGGCGCGCCGGCCGCACATGCTGCCCATCATGCCTGATGTCCCGCCGCAGGAGCTGACCCTCCGCCTGCACCCCGCCATCGCGGAAATCTCCGCGGCGGAATGGGATGCCTGCGCGGGGGATGAGAATCCCTTCGTCAGCCACGCCTTCCTGGCGGCGCTGGAGGAGAGCGGCTCGGCCGGGCCGCGGAGCGGCTGGCTGCCGCAGCATCTCGCCCTGCGCGACGCCGCCGGCCGGCTGGTCGCCGTCGCGCCGGCCTATGCCAAGAGCCATTCCTACGGCGAGTATGTCTTCGACCATGCCTGGGCGGAGGCGCTGGAGCGGGCGGGGGGGCAGTACTACCCCAAGCTCCAGGTGGCGGTGCCCTTCAGCCCGGTCCCCGGCGCGCGCCTGCTGTGCCGGCCCGGCAGCGGCGTCGGGCCGGAGGCGGTGGCGCAGGCGCTGGCCCAGGTGACGGAGGCGCTGGGCCTCTCCTCGGCCCATGTCACCTTCTGCACGGATGCGGAATGGCGGGTTCTGGGCGAGGCCGGCTGGCTGCGGCGCCTCGGCACCCAGTTCCACTGGAGCAACGCGGGCTACGGCGATTTCGAGGAGTTCCTCGGCGCCCTGTCCAGCCGCAAGCGCAAGCAGCTGCGGCGCGAGCGGCGCGAGGCCCGGGCGGCCGGCCTCACCTTCCGCACGCTGCGCGGCGCCGAGATCACGCCGCGCCACTGGCAGGCCTTCCACCGCTTCTACCGCGGCACCGTGGACCGCAAATGGGGCAGCGCCTATCTCACCGCCCGCTTCTGGCCGCTGCTCGCCGAGCGGCTGGGCGAGCGCGTGGTGCTGATGGTGGCCGAGCGCGCAGGCGAGCCGGTGGCCGGCGCGCTGAACCTGATGGGACGGGACACGCTCTATGGCCGCAACTGGGGCGCGGCCGAGGAGACGCCCTTCCTGCATTTCGAGCTCTGCTACTACCAGGCCATCGACTTCGCCATCGCCCAGGGGCTGCGGCGGGTGGAGGCGGGCGCCCAGGGGCAGCACAAGATCCAGCGCGGCTACCTGCCGGTGCCGACCTATTCGGCGCATCTCATCCGGCATGGCGGGCTGCGCCGGGCCGTGGCCGCCTTCCTGGAGCGCGAACGCCCGGCCATGGAAGCCGAGATGGCGGAACTCGCCGCCGCCTCGCCCTTCCGCGCGGCGGGCGAGGCATAGCCTCGGGATGTAACCCCGGAGCACTTTCCCGGACGCCCGCCCTGTGGCAAGGACGGGCCGGATGCGGACGTGGCGAAACAGGTAGACGCAGCAGACTTCCATTGGAGTGCCCGCGGGGAAACCCGCGGTGCAGAACCGCTCAAAGTCGGGGAAAGCTAACGGGCCCGCCGGCCCCACGCCAATCCCGAGCCAAGCCTCCGGCGGAGACGGCGGAGGAAGGTGTAGAGACTGGACGGGCGGCGCCTAAAGCCCCGGCGGCACGCGGTGCCGGCCCGGCGGCCAGGGTGAAGGGACAGTCCAGACCACGAACGCCGCGAGGCGGCGGCGAAAGCCGTGGTGGTACGAAAATCTGCCTCCCCTCGGGGATTGCGGGTTCGAGCCCCGCCGTCCGCACCATGCCACCGCCGCCGGCCGGTCGCGGCAGGCGCCTGAGGAAGACGCGGGACAGGCACGGCGAACTCCGTCGGGGCCGCTCCGCGCGAGGCGGCGCGCGATGCGGCCGGAACGTCCGGAGACGCATGCCTAATGTCGGACGCATGCCTGGCCTTGCCGGAGCAAGGCCTGGGGCAGGCGTGGCGGCGTCAGTCGGCCGCGCGCAGGTGCGGCAGGCCCTGCGGCCAGTCCCGCTCCATCAGCGAACGGGCATAAAGTCCGCCTCCAACGAGGGCGGCAACGACAGTCACGAAGAGAATAGCGGACATGGGTAGGCCCCTTGATCCTTTGGTCCCGCCGCTGGATTGCGCCGGTAAGGTGAATATAGGGAGCCACTCCTTGCCAAAGCCTTGCGCATTTCGCGGGTGCAGCAATCGCGGGTGCATAGCTTCTCAGTCATGCTTTTCATGCATGGCAGCCCGACATCTATCTTATACAAGAATGGCTCGCGCCAGAGCCGCGCACCCTGACCTGCGCCGTGACGGACCTAGAGCGTTTTCCGTTCGCCCTGGCTCACGGCACACGCTCTGGCCATTTGTTTTTGCGAGCATCTTCACCCGATCAGGTGGTTCCACCTGATCGGGATTCGCTCTAGCGCAGCAGGCGGCGCGCCAGCCGCAGGGCGCGCTCCCCGCGGGGCGGATCGAGCAGGCGGGAGAGGGACAGCGGCCCGTGCCGCACCCGCGCCTGCCAGTCGCTGAAGGCCTCGAAGCCGGCGCGGCCATGATAGCGCCCGAAGCCGGAGCCGCCGCTGCCGCCGAAGGGCAGGCCAGGAAAGGCGGCGAACTCGACGCAGCGCTCCTCGACGATCGCACCGGCCCGGCAGTCCGCGGCGACCGCGGCCGCCTCCGCCCGGCCGGCCCCGAAGAGATAGAGCGCCAGCGGCGCCGGCCGGGCCGACACCCAGGCCAGGGCGGCGGGCAGGTCGGGCAGCGCCCGCACCGCCAGGCTGGGGCCGAAGATCTCGCCCGCCGCCGCCTCCCCCTCGTCACCGATCAGGACGATGCCGCCCGGCAGCGCCTCGCCGCCGCTGGCGAGCCGCGCCTGCCGGGCCCGCTGGGCGGGCAGGACGGCGCTTTCCAGCCGCACCGGGCTGGCCCGGCAGGCGGCGGCGAAATCGGCGGCGGCATGGCCGACCAGCAGGACGGTGTCGGGCGCGACGCAGGTCTGCCCGGCATTGATCGCCTTGCCCGCCAGGATGGCCCCGGCGGCGCGGCGCAGGTCGGCGCCCGGCAGCACCAGGGCGGGACACTTGCCGCCCAGCTCGAGGGTCAGGGGCGTCAGCCGCTCCGCCGCGCCGCGCATCACCGCCCGGCCGGTCTCGCCGCCGCCGGTGAAGACCAGGTGATCCCAGGGCTGGGCGGCGAAATCGGCCGAGACCGCCGCATCGCCCTGCACCACCCGCACGACATCGGGGCCGGGCGCGGCGGCCAGCAGCTCGGCCAGCAGGGCGGCGGTGCGCGGCGCCTGCTCGCTCGGCTTCAGCACCACGCGGTTGCCGGCGGCGAGCGCCTCGGCCAGGGGCCAGAGGCTGAGCTGCACCGGGTAGTTCCACGGCGCCATGACGCCGACCACGCCCTTCGGCACCGGCCGCGTCCAGGCCAGGGCGGGCTGGAAGGCCAGCGGCACCGGCACCCAGCGTGGCCGCGCCCACCAGCGCAGCCAGCGCCGCGCCCGCCGTGCCGCCTGCGCCGCCACCAGGACATCGGCGATCAGGGTCTCGACCGTGGCACGTCCGCCGAAATCGGCATCGGCGGCGGCGGCCAGGGCCTCGGCGCGGCGGATGGTCTCGCGCGCCAGGGCGGCGAGATGCGCCCGGCGCTCCGCCAGGGTCAGGCGCGGCCGGCCGCGCAGCGCCGCCAGGGCGCCCGCCGCCTCGCTCACGCCGCCCCCATCCTGCGGCCCCCCATCCTGCGGCTCCCCGTCACGCGGCCAGCGCCCAGCGGCCGGCCCGCTGGCCGGAGCGGACGGCGGCCTCGATGGTGGCCGGCAGCACCGGCTCCATCCAGTCCCCGGCCAGCATGAGGTTCTCCGCCGGATGCGGCGGCGGCGGCGGGGGCTGGTCCGGCTCGTGCAACGGCGTCGCGCGGTGTTCCTTCACGATGCGCCAGGGCGGCGGCGCTTCCGGCCAGGGGCCGGGGAGGCCGGCGGCCAGCGCGGCCTCGCGCAGCTCCCACCAGATCGCCGGCGCCTTAGCCTCGGCGTCGCGCAGCAGGGCGGCGGTGGCGGCGCTGACCGTCACCGCCACGCCGCCGGGCCGCACCAGAACCCATTGCGAGAGCCCGCCGAGCAGGCCGAGGAAGCGCGGCCCGGCGCCGCTGGCATGCTGGAAATGGAGGTTCAGGATCGGGGCGTGCCGCTCCGGCACGCGCAGGCCGGGCAGCAGCCGCACCGCCTCCCAGGGCGGCACCGCCAGCACCACGCGCTGCTCCGGCGCGATCGGCATCCGCGCCGCGCCGAAGCGCAGATGGGTGAGGCGGTGACCCTCGCGCTCCAGCCCGCGCAGGCGGTGCCCCGGGCGGATCTCGACGCCGCGCCGGCGCAGCAGGGCCAGGGCGGGCTCCACCAGGTCCGGCCCCAGCCCGCGGCGCGCCACGTAGAGGCGGCAGGCCTCGGGCCGCCACAGGCGCCGCAGCACCGCGCCGAGGCGCCGCAGCCCGGCCTCCTCGACCGGGGTGTTGAGGGCGGCCAGGGTCAGCGGCTCGACGAAGCCGCGCAGCAGTTCGGGATGACGGTCGAAGGCCTGGGCCACGGTGATGTGGCGGCCGGGCAGGGCGGCCCGCAGCAGGGCGAGGAAGGCGGCCGCGCCGAGGCCCGGGGGCCGCCGGTCCGGGCGGCGCCAGAGCCGTGGCGCCAGCGCCACGTGATGCAGCCGCGCGGCGACGAGGTCATAGACCGGCAGCGCCTCCGGCTCGGGCTCGATCCAGTCGGCGCGGGCGCCGATCTCGTCCAGCAGGGCGAGCGCGGCGGGATTGGCGCCGATCAGCGCATGGGTGCCGTTGTCGCCGCCATCCGGCAGGGCGCGGGCGCGGCCCCCGGCGCCGGGGCTGGCCTCGTGCAGCACCACGGCGCGGCCGGCCCGGCTCAGCGTCAGCGCGGCGGCGAGGCCGGCCAGCCCGGCCCCCACGACATGCACCGGCAGCCCGCGGGCGCGCGTCATGCCATGCCCGCCGGCGCGCCGCCGGGAGGATCGCCCGAGGTGCCGCCCGGGGAGGCGCCGTAGCGCCGGCCCTTCCAGGTCGGCGCGCGCCCCAGCAGCGGGGCGGACAGGGCGTACCACTGGATCGCCAGCGCCGTGGCGACGGTGGCGGGGTGCAGCGGCACCGTCCACCAGGGCTCGCGCATGCGCCAGGTGATGGCGGCGCGCAGGCCGAGGGAGAGCAGCACGGCCAGCAGGGCGCGGGGGTCCGGCAGCAGCGCCCAGGGCAGCAGGTGCGCGCCGCCGAGCACCAGGGTCCAGACCGGCAGGCCCATCGGCGTCGCCATGCCCTCCCGCGCGTTCTTGGCGAAGCCGCCCCAGGCGTCGCGCAGCCCGTGATACATGCGGCATCGCGCCAGGCGGCTGCCATCCACCACCTCGGTGCGCAGCCCGGCGGTGCGCAGCCGGCGGGCGAGGGCCAGGGCGTCGTGCAGGATGCCGGGCGCCGCCGCATGGCCGCCGGCGGCGCGATAGGCGCGCGCCTCGACCAGCACCAGCTGGCCGCAGGCGGCGGCCAGGGCCGGGCTCGCGGTGAAGGCGCGGCCGCCGCCGGGCAGGTAGCCCAGCATCAGCAGGTTGATGGCCGGCACGGTCAGGCCCTCGCCCAGGCTTCCCATCTCCTGGCGCGGCACGCCGCTGACCAAGGCGAGGTCCCGCTCCTCCGCCCGGGACGCCAGGGCGGCGGCGGCGGTGGGGCCGAGGCGCACGTCGGCGTCGATGAAGAGCAGGTGCGTGCCGCGCGCCGCCTCGGCCAGCCGGGCGCAGGCATGCACCTTGCCCGTCCAGCCGGCGGGAAGCGGTGGCGCCGCCAGCAGGCGCAGGCGCGGCTCGCCCGCCAGCATCCCGCGCACGATGGCGGCGGTGCCGTCGCGGCTGCCATCGTCTAGCACCACCACCTCGATCGCCGTGCCGGTGCTGGCCAGGGCGGCGGTGACGCAGCGGGCGATGCGCGGCGCCTCGTCCCGCGCCGGGATCAGGATGGAGACCAGGGTGCCGGGCGGCGGCGTGCCGCGGGCGCGCGGCAGGCCGCGCAGGTTCCCCGCCGCCATGACGGCCGGCAGGGCGGCGAGGCCGAGCGACAGCCAGCCGGCCAGGGCGCTCAAGGGCCGGACCCGGCGCCGGGTCCGCCGCCAGGCTGGTGGTGAGGAGGCTCGTGGGGGCGGGACTCATGTCGCGGATCGAAGCGGCGGCCGGCCGTCCAGGCCCGCGCGCGCCGCCAGAGGTCGTAGATCCCGCCCATGCCTTCCCCCCCCTGCTGCACCAGTACGAAGCGGGCCGGGTCGCGGCTGACGGCGTGCTCCGCCAGCCGGTCCATCGCCGCCGCCAGGGCCCCGGCGAGGGCCGCGGCCCGCTCAGGCCGAGGCATGGCGCGCAGCGCGGCGCCTGACAAGGGCGGACCGAAGCCGGCCAGCATCTCGGCGCGGCGCTCGGTCCAGAAGGGGTATTCCAGGGCGAGCGGCAGGAAGGCGGCGTCGGGGGCCAGCTCGGCCAGCCGCACCAGGCCGGGCGCGATCGGCACCGGGCGCTCGCGGACATCGGCGAAGCGGCCGGGGGCGTTCATCCAGAGCATGGCCTCGGGCCGCGCCAGCACGCCCCCGGCGGTGCGCAGGAAGGCGACGGCGCCGCGCGGCGAATCGCGCTCGACGCCGAAGACGCCGATGCGGCGCATGAAGCCGTAGCGGGCCAGCGCCGCCGCCTCCATCGGGATGACCATCGGCCGGCCGGGGAAGAGCCGGCGCGAGAGCAGCATGAAGGCCACCCCGTCCCACCAGGAGGCGTGGCTGGCATAGACCACCAGCGGCACGCCTGGCGGGGGCGCCGGCCGGGCATCGCGGGCCAGCCGCAGGGCCCGCATGTGGCGCCGGGCGAAGCGGGTGAAGACAAGGTCGAAGAAGGCGATCCGGCGCCGGGAATGGAGCGCCAGGGGGTCCTCGCCGTCGGGGCCGCCGGGTTTCATTCCGCCGCCAGCGCCGCCTCCCGGCCCTGCTCGCCGGCGTCACGCTCGCTGGCATCCCGCTCGCTGGCATCCCGCTGGCCGGCCCGCTCCGCCGCCGGGCTCATGCCGCGCCCGCCGAGATCCCGGTCCAGCGCGTCGGCGGCGATCCAGCCGGACATCATCACCATCGGCATGCCCGGCCCCGGATGCGCGGCGCCGCCGGCGAGGTAGAGGCCCTTCACCCCGCGCGCCCGGTTGCCCGGCTTGAAGGCGCCGGTCCAGCGGCCGTGGCTGGCCAGGCCGTAGATGGCGCCGTCCAGGACCTTGTAGCGCTCGTGGATGTCCTGCGGCGTCAGGTGCCGCTCCACCACGATGCGGCGCTCGATATCCTCGAGCCCGGCGGTGCGCTTCAGCTTGTCGAGGATCACCTGCCGGTAGGCCGGCAGCATCCGGGACCAGTCCTGGCCGGGACGCAGATAGGGCGTGTGCACCAGCACGTAGAGCGCCTCGCCGCCCTCGGGCGCGACGGTGGGGTCGGTGGCGGCGGGGGCGGCGAGGTAGGCGGTGGGGTCGGGGGCGGGGATGCCCTTCCGGTAGATGGCGTCGAACTCCTCCTCGGCATCGCGCGAGAAGACGAAGTCGTGATGCGCCAGATGCTCGTAGCGGCGGTCGAGGCCGAGATAGAGCACCACGCCCGAGCAGGCCGGCTCGTGCTTGCGGCGGTGGTAGCGGCGGGCCGGGGCGCCGCCGACCAGCTCGGCATAGGTGCGGATGGCGTCCATGTTGGAGATCACCGCATCGGCCGGGATGCGCTCGGCCCCGGCGATCACGGCGCGCACCGTGCGGCCCCCGGCGGCGTTCTCGATCTCCAGCCCCGTGACCTCGCAGCCCGGGCGGAGATCGACGCCGAGCTCGCCGGCGACGCGCGCCAGCCCCTCGGCCACCGCGCGGGTGCCGCCGCGTGGATACCAGATGCCCTCGGCCGCCTGCATGTCGCCGATGCCGCAGAGCACGGCCGGCGCCAGATAGGGCGAGGAGCCGACATACTGGCAGTAATGATCCAGCATCTGCGCCAGCCGGGCGTCCGGCACATGGCCGCGGATCACCCGGGCCACCGTCTGGCCCAGCGCAGCGCCAGCACCTCGCGCAGCGTGTCGGGGCGGAGATTGGCGCGGAAGTCGAGCGTGTCGGCGATGCCCTCCACCGGCTTCCAGAAGAAGAACTTCTCCGAGATGCCGTGCAGCTCGCGGGCGACGTCCTGGAAGCGGCGATAGCCCGCGCCATTGCCGGGCGCGAAGCCCTCCATGGCGCGGGCCATGGCGCCGACATCCTGCATCAGGTCGATGCGCGAGCCGTCCTCGAAGAAGCAGCGCCACTGCGGGTCGAGCCGGAGCAGCGGCACCTCCGCCGCCGGATCGCGTCCGGCCTCGGCCAGGATGCGGCGGAGCACGCGCGGCATGGTCAGGATGGTCGGGCCCATGTCGAAGCGGAAGCCGCGCGTGTTGCCCCCCTCCGCGCCGGAGGCTTCCCCTCGGGCTCCCCCTGGGGCCGGCAGGTTCAGCACCGCCGCCTTGCCGCCGAGCCAGGGGTTCTTGTCCAGCAGGGTGACGCGGTGGCCGCGCGCCGCCGCCACCACCGCCGCGGCCAGCCCGCCCAGCCCGCCCCCAATCACCACCACCCGCGCGCTCATGCCGTCAACTCCCGTGAGGCCTCCGCCTGTCTCCCCTCCAGATCCGGCGGCAGGGCGGTGGGGATGCCGCCCAGGCCGAGGTCGCGCGCCAGCAGGTCGGCGCTGATGCGCGCGCCTTCGTAGATCACCGGCAGGCCGCTGCCGGGATGCGTGCCGCCGCCCACCATGTAGAGCCGCTCGGTGTCGGCGAAGCGGTTGCCGGGGCGGCGGTGCAGCATCTGGCCGAGATCGTGCGCCAGGTTGAAGGTGGCGCCGAAGCCCACGGCATAGCGCGATTCCCACTCCTCCGGCGTCACCATGCGCTCGTGCCGGATGCGCGACTCGATGTCCGGCAGGCCGAGCGCGGCCAGCCGCCGCAGGGCGAGCGCGCGGAAGGCGGGAGCGGCCCGCGACCAGTCGATGCCGGCGCGCAGGTTGGAGACCGGCACCAGCAGGTAGAGGCTGCTGTGCCCGGCGGGCGCCATGCCCGGATCGGTGGCGACGGGATTGTGCAGATAGAGCGAAGGCTGAAGCGGCAGGCTGCCGCCCTCGATCTCGCGCAGGTTGCCGCGGTAGTCGCCCGAGAGCAGCACGGTATGGTGGGCGAGGTCGGGGAAGCGGCCCTCCACGCCGAGATAGAGCATGAAGGTGGAGCAGGAATAGCGCGCCTCGCGGATGCGCCGGTCGGACCAGCGGCGGCGCAGCGCGTCGGGGATCAGCCTTGGCGCGGCATGGGCGAAATCGGCGTTCATCACCACGGCGTCCGCCGCCAGCACCGCGCCGCCGGTCCGCACGCCGGTGGCGCGGCGGCCTTCGAAGACGATCGATTCGACCGGGCAGCCCAGCCGGATCTCGGCGCCCAGCCGGCCCGCGACGCGCGCCATCGCCGCCGCCACCGCGCCGCAGCCACCGCGCGGGTGAAACACCCCGTGCTCGTATTCCAGGAAGGAGAGGATGGTGAAGAGGCTAGGGCAGCGGAACGGGCTCATCCCCAGATACTTGGTCTGGAAGGAGAAGATCAGCCGGGTGCGCGGATCGCGGAAATGGCGCTTCAGCTCGGCATCGACCGAGAGATGCGGCCGCAGATGCGGCAGGGCGCGCAGCATGTCGCGCCCCAGCAGGTCGGAGGCTGAGGCGAAGCCGCGTTCCAGCACGGGGCGGAAGGCGGCGAGCTTCTCGCGGTTGGCGGCCATGAAGCCGGCCAGGGCGGCGCCGTCGCGCGGGTCGAGCTTGCCGATCTCGGCCGCCATCCGCGCCAGGTCGGGCGTCGCGTCGATGGTCGGGCCGTCCTCGAAGACCAGCCGGTATTGTGGATCAAGCCGCTGCATCGGCGCCTCGGTGGCGAGATCGGCGCCGCAGGCGGCGAAGATCTCCGCCAGGATGCGCGGATACAGGAAGAAGGTCGGGCCGAGATCGAAGCGATAGCCTTCCGCCGTCTCCAGGCTGCGGCTGCGGCCGCCGACGACGGCGTCCTTCTCCAGCACGGTGACGCGGGCGCCGCGCGCCGCGAGCAGCATGGCGGCGGCCAGGCCCCCCGGCCCGGCGCCGATGACGACGACATGGGGCCGGGAGGCCGGAGGCCGGCCCGATCTGGGGAAAAGCTTCATCCGGCCGCGTCCACCTCTCTGCCTGAACCAGGGGGAGGTGCGGACGGGCGGGGATTTGCCAAGGGTGGCGCGCGACTCACGCTTCCGTGATGAGCCTTGGCCGCCCCCGGCCGGGGCGGTCAGGCGGCGCGGGCCACCCGGTCGCCGTAGCCCTCGGGGCGCGCCACCCGCCAGGCCCAGGCGGTGCGGACGATGTCGTCCAGCGCCGCGTAGCGCGGCGTCCAGCCGGTCTCCTCGCGCAGCCGGGCGTTGGAGGCGACAAGCACCGCCGGGTCGCCCGCGCGGCGCGGGCCAAAGCGGTGCGGCACCGGGCGGCCGCCGACGCGCTCCACCGCCTCGATCACCTGCTTCACCGAGTAGCCGCTGCCATTGCCGACATTGTAGCGCAGGCTGCGGCCCTCCTTCAGCACGTCCAGCACCCGCAGATGCGCGTCGGCGAGGTCGGTGACGTGCACATAGTCGCGCAGGCAGGTGCCATCCGGCGTGTCGTAGTCGGTGCCGAAGACGGTGAGCTCCGGGCCACGGCCGAGGGCGGCGTCGATCGCCAGCGGGATCAGGTGCGTCTCGGGGGCGTGGTCCTCGCCGAGGCGGCCCTGCGGATCGGCGCCGGCGGCGTTGAAGTAGCGCAGGGCGGCGGATTTCAGCCCATGCGCCTGATCGGCCCAGTCGAGCGCCGTCTCGGCCATCAGCTTGGACTGGCCATAGGCCGAGGCGGGCAGCAGCCGCGCCGTCTCGTCGATCGGCACGGTCTCGGGATAGCCGAAGAGCGCGGCGGTGGAGGACAGCACGAAGCGCAGGCAGCCCGAGCGCGCCGCCTGCTCGGCGAGCGTCGCGGTGTTGGAGAGATTCTCCCGGAGGTAGCGCATCGGCTCGCGCATGCTCTCGCCGACGAGGGAGAGGGCGGCGAAATGCAGCACGCCGTCGAAGTTCCAGCCGGCGAAGACCTCCGCCACCCGGCGCTGATCGGCCAGGTCGAACTCCAGCAGCTCCACACCCGGCGGCAGGGCGGCGCGATGGCCCTGCCGCAGATCGTCGATGACGACCACCGTGTCGCCGCGCTCGACCAGGGCGAGCACGACATGGCTGCCGACATAGCCGGCGCCTCCGGTGACCAGGTAACGCGCCATTCGGGATCCCTTCCTTACTGGGTCAGCTGCCAGGCTCGGCGCGGAAACTTTAGCGACATGCTGCGATGCAGCGCAGCGAATTTTCCGTGTTCGCCCGAGCCGAGCGGGAGGTTGCCAGGAGTTGATAACGGATTGCAACCTTGAGTTGCGTCAGGCTGCCGTTTTGCTCAGATCCAGCTCGACCATGACCGGCACGTGGTCGCTGGCCTGCGGCCATCCGCGCGCGGCCTTGAGCACCGTCCAGCCGGTCAGGGCGGGGGCCAGGTCGCGGCTGACCCAGACATGGTCGAGCCGCCGGCCGCGATCCGCCGCCTCCCAGTCCCGCGCCCGGTAGGACCACCAGGTGTAGAGCTTCTCGCTCGGCGGCACGAAATGGCGCAGCGCATCGTACCAGTGGCCGGCCTGCTGCCAGGCGGTGAGCGCCTCGACCTCGACGGGCGTGTGGGAGACGATCTTCAGGAGCTGCCGGTGGCTCCAGACGTCGTGCTCCAGCGGGGCGATGTTCAGGTCGCCCACCAGCACGCTGCGCCGCGACGGGCCACGCGCCCGGTTCCAGGCCGCCGCCTCGGCGACGAAGTCGAGCTTGTGGGCGAATTTCGGGTTCAGCGCCGGGTCGGGGATGTCGCCGCCGGCGGGGACATAGAAGTCATGCAGCTCCAGCCCCCCCGGCACGTCGAGGTCGACGCCCAGGTGCCGGCAATCGCCCTTGGCGCACCAGTCCGGGTCGTCGCCGCGCGGGGTGAAGGGAATGCGCGAGAGGATGGCGGTGCCGTTGTAGCCCTTCATGCCGCGCACCGCCCGGTGGCCGAAGCCCAGGGCCGCCACGCCCTCGTGCGGGAACAGCTCGTCCGGGCACTTGGTCTCCTGCAGGCAGAGCACGTCCGGCTCCAGCGCGCGCACGAGATCGGTCAGCAGCGGCAGGCGCAGCCGGACCGAGTTGATGTTCCAGGTGACGATGCGGAGCTTGGACATGGGCGCAGCAATAGGCGCGGGCGAGGGCGGGAAAAAGGCGCCGCCTCAACAAAAGAGGGCCGGCGGCGCCCCACCGCCGGCCCGCGGCCGGATCAGACCAGCCGGGTGCGGACCGTGCCGACGCCCTCGACCTCGCCTTCCAGCACGTCGCCCCGCACCACGGCGGCGACGCCCTCCGGCGTGCCGGTCATGATCAGGTCGCCGGGCGCCAGGGTGACGAGACGCGAGAGGTTGGCGATGATCTCCGGCACCGACCAGATCATCTTCGACAGATCGCTGCTCTGCCGCACCTGCCCGTTCACCTTGAGCTCGATCCGGCCCCTGGAGGGATCGACGCCCTCGGCCCGGACGATCGGGCCGATCGGGCAGGACTGGTCGAAGCCCTTGGCCATGTCCCAGGGCTTGCCGGTCTTCTTGGCCTGGGCCTGGAGGTCGCGGCGGGTCATGTCGAGGCCGGCGGCGTAGCCCCAGACATGCTTCAGCGCCGCCGATTCCGCGATGTCCTTGCCGCCGGTGCCGATGGCGATGACCAACTCCATCTCGTGATGCAGGTCGGAGGTGGCGGGCGGATAGGCCGTGTCGGCCCCGCCGGTCACCACGGCATCGAAGGGCTTGGTGAAATAGAAGGGCTGCTCTCGCGTCGGATCGCCGCCCATCTCGCGGGTATGCTCGGCATAATTGCGGCCGACGCAGAAAATCCGGCGAACGGGAAAGCTGCCGCCGCCCTGCACGGGGACACTGGCGGCGGGGGGGGCGGCAATGACGTAGTCGGACATGGATTCCTCCGTCTCGGGAGCCGGAGCTTAGACCCGGTGGCGGAGGCGCGAAATGGGGGGAGGGGCGCGGAAAGGACGGCGCCCGGCCAGGGGGGTGGCCGGGCGCCTTGGGGGGATCATTCCTTGGGGGAATGGTCGGGTCGGCTGGGGTACCGATCCGATATCAAGATGGCAGGTTTGCAGGGAAAAATAAGGGTTTTCCACAGCAGTTCAAAAACGTTTGATCGCCCCTCTTGAGGCTTGGCTGTGGCTATTCCGCCGCAATCGCCGGCGTGGCCGTGCCGCGCCGCTGGCCCGCCCAGCGGCAGGCCTCGGCGCCGAAGCTTTCGAAGAGCCGGCGCGAGAGCGCGTCCTCCGCCCAGTCGTATTCCGGATGCCACTGCACGCCAACGGCGAATCCCTTGGCGTCCTCGACATGCGCCGCCTCGATGGTGCCGTCCGGCGCCCAGGCCTCGGGCACCAGGCGCGGCGCCGGCCGGGCCACGCCCTGGTTGTGCAGCGAGTTCACCGGCACCGAGTCGGGAGACCAGGCCAGACCGGCCCAGAGCCGTGCCAGCCGGCCCTCGGGGGAGACGCGGATGGCATGCGCCTTGCCGGTGCGGACGCGCGGCAACGCCTGATCGACCGGCGTCGAATGGTCCAGCCGGCCGGGCAGATCCTGGATGCGCTGGTCCAGCGTGCCGCCGAGGGCCACGTTCAGCTCCTGGAAGCCCCGGCAGATGGCCAGCAGCGGCATGCCGGTGGCCAGCGCGGCGCGGATCAGCGGCAGCGTGGTGGCGTCCCGGTCCGGGTCCTCCGGCGTGCCCTCGAGATGCGGCGGCCCGGCATAGAGGCCCGGCTGCACGTTGGAGCGGCTGCCGGTGAGCAGCAGCCCGTCGAGCCGCGGCAGGATCTCCTCCGCCACGCCCTCGCCGGCCGCGGGGATCAGCAGCGGCACGCCGCCGACCGGCCCCAGCACCACCTTGATATAGTGGTCCGACACCGCGTGGTTGGGCATGGCGAAGGCCCCGAAGGCCTTCATGCAGCAGGGAATACCGATCAGCGGGCGCATGCGCCAAAGGTCGCGCCGCGCGGTGGCGCAATCAAGGCATGATTTCGCCGTGTCCGGGCGGTCAGGGCTGCGTCAGCGGCGGCCCTCGTCCTCGAAGAAGCGGGGATCGTTGAAGGTGAAGAGGCGGCGGTCCAGCGGCATCCCGGTCTGGATCTGCGTCAGCGTCACCCGCGTCTGGCGGCCCTGGCCGTCCACGACGACCCATTGCCGCAGCTCCATCGGCTCCTCCTGCAGCACGAGGGTGAGGCGCCCCTCGGCCGGGTTCTCCCGCCGCCGCAGGGTGATGCCGAGGAAGCCGCCCTGGCGCTCGACACCCATCACCTCGACATCGCCGCCGAAGCGGATCTGCGGCCGCAGCAGCAGGCCAAGCGGGGTCGAGGAGACGGGAACGATGGAGGGCTGCTTCAGCTCGCGGTCATAATAGAGGAACTGGCTGTCCGAGGCGACGAGCAGCAGCGGCTCCGGCGGGTCGTACTCGAAGCGCATCCGGCCGGGCCGGGCGATGAAGGCGGTGCCCTCGGCCGAGCCGCCGTTCTGCGCCACCTGCAGGAAGCGCGCCCGCAGCGTGGTGATGCCGTTGAGATAGGCCTCCGCCCGGGCCAGCAGGGCCTGTTGCTGCTGCGGCGTCAGCCGCTGCTGGGCACGGGCGGCCGAGGGGAAGGCCAAGGGGAGAGCCAGAGCCAGGGCGGAGAGCAGGGCGGTGCGGCGGAGCATGGCGCCTATCTGGCGTCGCATCGGGGCGAAAGGAAGGCCGTCACATCGGGCCCGCCGGCACGGCGGCCGCCGCCAGCGGCGGGAAGTCGCGGAATTCGGGGAGCTGGTAGTGCCACCATTCCAGCCGGTAGTGGTCCCACCCGGCGGCGGTCATCAGCCCGAGCAGCAGGGCGCGGTTGCGCTGATCCTCCGCCGGCACGCCCGGATGGCCATGCGCCGATTCCGGCGCGACGGCGTCGAAGCCGGTGCCCATCGGCAGCTCCGCCCCCGTCGCCGCGTCACAGAGCGTCAGGTCCACCGCGGCGCCGCGCGGATGGACGCCGCCGCGCCGCGGGTCGGAGACGAAGCGCTTGTCCTCCACCGCGTGCCACAGCGCCCATTGCGCCTCGATCGGGCGGAAGGCGTCGAAGACCTTGAGCCGCAGGCCCCAGGCGCGGGCCTGGTCGCGCGCGGCCAGCAGGCGCCGGCGGGCGAGCGGCAGCAGCAGCGCCACCGGGCGGCGGTAGATCGGCACGCCGGCCAGGTTGTCGGGCGTGGCGTAGCGGAGGTCGAGGAGGAGGCCGTCCTCCTCCGTGATCGGCTGGAGCATGGCCGCATCCTGGCACTCCGGCCCGGTTTCGTTGAGGCCCGTTTCGGCCTATGCAGCGGCGATGCGGATCCTGGCACTGGATGGCGCCCTGGCGCGGGCCTCGGCGGCGGTTTGGACGGAGGGGCGGGTCGCCGCCGCCGCCCAGGCCGATGGCGCGCGGGGCCAGGCGGTGGCGCTGCCGCCGATGGCCGCGCGCGTGCTGCGCGAGGCGGGGCTGGCGGCGCCCGAGCTGGACGCGGTGGCGGCGGTGGTGGGGCCCGGCGGCTTCACCGGCCTGCGCGCCGCGCTGGCGCTGGCGCAGGGCCTGGCCCTGGGCGCCGGCTGCCCCGCCTTCGGCGTCACCACCGGCGAGGCGCTGCTGGCCGCCCTGCCGCCGGCGTCGCGGGCCGGCCGGCCGGCCTGGTCGGTCACCGACACCCGGCGCGGCCACCTGTTGCTGGAGAGCTTCGCCCCGGATGCCGAGACGCCGGAGGGGCCGCCGCGCCCCTTCGATCTGGCGGCGCTGCCGCCGCCGCCCGAGGGGCTGGTGCTGGTCGGCGACATGGCGCCCCTGGTCGCGGCGGCGCTGCGGGAGCGCGGCGCGGCGCCCTGGCTCAGCGACAGCCTGCTGCCCGAGGCCGGCGCGGTCGCCGCGCTGGTGGCGCGGCGGCTGGCCTCGGGCCTGCCGCTCCGGCCGGCCCTGCCGCTCTATGTCGAGCCGCCGGCGGTGCGGGGGCCGCATGACTGAGGCGGCGCCCGCGTCCGCGCCCGAGTCGGTGGGGGCCGAGGCGGCGGCGGCGCTGGCCCCGCTGCACGCCGCCGCCTTCCCGCCGGCGGAGCGGTGGGGCGCCGAGGCGCTGTGCCTGATGCTGGAGATGCCGGGCGCCTTCGCCCTGCTCTGCCCGGAGGAGGGCTTCATCATCGCCCGGGTGGCGGCGGACGAGGCGGAGATCCTGACGCTGGCGGTGGCGCCGGAGGCGCGCCGCCGGGGGGTGGCGCGGCGGCTGCTGCAGGCGGCGTCGCGCCAGGCGGCCGGGCGCGGTGCCGCGCGCCTCTTCCTGGAGGTCGCGGTCGGCAATGCCGCGGCACGGGGCCTCTATGAAGGCGCCGGCTTCACCGTGGCCGGGCTGCGGCCCCGGTACTACGCCGATGGCGGGGACGCGCTGGTGCTCAGCCGCCGCCTTTGCGGAGCCTGAGCCAGAGGCTGCCATCCGGTTGCTCGGTGGCGTCGAGCACGGCATGGCCCTGCTCGACGGCGGTGCGCGGGATATTGGCGCGCGGCTCCTCGCCCCGGAGCTTGACCAGCAGAATTCCGCCGGGCGCCAGCCGGTCCAGTGCCAACCGCGTGCGAACGAAGGTCATCGGGCAAGTCTCGGTTGTGATATCGATGGACTTGTCATGGTGTAATTCTTGTGACGCGCGGTCCTGGGACATGCTCTTCATCGTCTTCGATTTTTGCCGATTGGGCGTTGCGAAACACCTTAACCTGCCGATATCTTGACTCAAGTCATGACGTTGGCGGCGTCTAGGCTGTGTTCACATTTCTGCATAAAGGCTGAGGGATGTCTGAAGAACAGGGCGCCCGGGAATTGCTCGGACTAACGGCCCAGATCGTCGCTGCGCATGTTTCCAACAATCCCGTGCCACTGGCCGAGGTGCCTTTACTGATCGAGCAGGTCCATCGCACGTTGCACGGACTTGGCGCCGCGCCGATCGTCGCGCCGGCCCCGGTCGAGCGGCCACAGCCCGCCGTGCCGGTGAAGAAGTCCGTCACGGACGAGTATCTTGTCTGTCTCGAGGACGGCAAGAAGCTCAAGATGCTGAAGCGTCATCTCAAGACCGCCTATGACATGACGCCGGAGCAGTATCGCGAACGCTGGGGCCTGCCGCCGGACTATCCGATGGTGGCGCCGAACTATGCCCGCCACCGCTCCTCCCTGGCCAAGAAGATCGGCCTCGGCACCAAGCCGCGCACCACCCGCCCGCGGCGCGGCGCGGCGGGCTGAGGTTTCCCACCCTTCGGCGCCAGCGGCGGAGGGGCGCGCAGGGCAGGTTTTCGCTGGCGCCTTGCCTTGCCGGGGCGATAGTGGCATGGCAGCCGCGTCGGCGGTCGCGGTGACTCGTGGCGCGGGCATGGTGATGGTCCACAGGGCCACCGGTGGCGCCGGGACGGGCCCGGCTTGGCGGCCCCCGCCATCGTGTCATACAAGCCGGAGGACGGAGAGGCAGACCTTCGCCGCCCGGCACAGGAGAGCTTCCGACCATCCCCATGGACACGCGCACCGATACGCCCCAGACCGCCGCGGCCACCAAGCCCGATCCTCTGCGCATCGAGCGGCTGTGTGTCGAGCGCGGCCTGAAGATGACGGGGCAGCGCCGGCTGATCGCGCGCGTGCTCTCGGAATCGCTCGACCATCCGGATGTCGAGGAACTCTACCGCCGCGCCCTGGCCCTCGATTCGCGCGTCTCCATCGCCACGGTCTATCGCACCGTGCGGCTGCTGGAGGAGAAGGGCATCCTGGAGCGGCATGACTTCGGCGGCGGCCGCGCCCGCTACGAGCCGACCGATCATGGCCACCACTACCACCTGATCGACATCGATTCCGGCAAGGTCATCGAGTTCTCCGACGCGCAGCACGAGGCCCTGGCCGAGGCCATCGCCGCGCGCCTCGGCTTCAGCCTGATCGGCCACCGGCTGGAACTCTTCGGCCGCCGCGCGCCCGAGGCGAAGGGCGCGGCCGGGGCCACGACGGCGCGCCGCTCCGGGCGCCGCCGCGCCGGAGAGGATGCATGATCGCTGCGGAGGCCGGCTTCGGGGAACTGCGCAGCGGCAATCTCGGCGTCCGGATCGCGACCACGGCGGCCGAGATCGACGCAGCCCAGGCGCTCCGCTACCGCGTCTTCTACGAGGAGATGGGCGCCCAGCCCGATGCCGCCGCCGCTGCCGCCCGGCGGGACAGCGATGCCTTCGATGCCGTGGCCGACCATCTGCTGGTGCTGGACCACAACCTGGGCGAGGACGCCGCGGCGGTGGTGGGCACCTATCGCCTGATCCGCCGGCAGGCCGCGGAGCGCGCGGGCGGCTTCTACTCGGCCTCGGAATACGATCTGGGCCCGCTGCTGGACACCTGCGAGCGGGTGCTGGAGCTGGGCCGCTCCTGCGTCGACACCGCCTATCGCAGCAAGGCCGCGATGCAGCTGCTCTGGTCCGGCATCGCCGCCTATGTCGCCAAGCACCGGGTGGAGCTGATGTTCGGTTGCGCCAGTTTGCGCGGCACCGACCTCAACGCCCTGGCGATGCAGCTCACCTACCTCTACCGCAACCACCTGGCGCCGCCGGAGATACGGCCGCGCGCCCTCGCCGAGCGCTATGTGGCCATGGATCTGATGGAGGCCGCGCGCGTCGATCCGCGTGCCGCGCTGGCCGATCTGCCGCCGCTGGTGAAGGGCTATCTGCGGTTGGGCGGCTTCGTCGGCGACGGGGCGGTGATCGACGATCAGTTCAACACCACCGATGTCTGCGTCGTGGTCAAGACCGATCTGGTGACCCGGAAGTATTCCCGCCACTACGAGCTGCAGCTGGGCGGCAAGGACTGAGGCTGGCATCAGGCCGGAAGGAAGGATGCCGCCGATGGCCGATCGCCAGGACAGCCGCGCCGCGCCGCGCCGCGGGGACATGCCGCGCAAGGCCGCCCTGCCGGAGGGGACCCCCTCGCTCTGGGAGCAGCCGGCGGAATCCGGGCGGCGGCTGCGCGCCATCCGGCGCACCGTCTCGGTCGTGCTCTGGACCCTGGCCTGCATCCCGGTGCAGAGCGTGCTGGTGCGGCTGCCGGGGGGTGGCAAGCGGCGCTTCGCCCGGTTCTACCATCGGGTCGCCTGCCGGCTGATCGGCCTGCGGCTGCGCGTGGTCGGCGCGCCGGCGCCGGATCATCCGACGCTCTTCCTGTCGAACCATTCCTCGTGGCTGGACATCCCGGTGCTGGGCGCCACGCTGGAGGCGGCCTTCGTCTCCAAGGCGGAGGTCGGCGAATGGCCGGTGGTCCGGACCGTGGCCCGGCTGGGCCGGACGGTCTTCGTCAGTCGCAGCCGTGGCCGCACGGGCGACGAGGCCCGGGCAATGCGCGACCGCCTGCGGGAAGGCGGCAGCCTGATCCTCTTCCCCGAGGGCACCAGCAACGACGGCACCCGCGTGCTGCCGTTCCGGTCCTCCTTCCTGGCGGTGGCGGATGCGGCGACGCGCGTGCAGCCGGTCTCGGTGGTCTATGACCGGGTCGGCGGCCTGCCCGCGGGCCGGCGCGACCGGCCGGATTACGCCTGGTATGGCGACATGGAGATCGGCAGCCACTTCTGGCGGCTGGTGCATCGCCCGCCGGCGCAGGTCACGGTGCTGCTGCACCCGCCGGTCGATCCGAAGGAGTTCCCCAACCGCAAGGTGTTGAGCGCGGCGGTCGAACGTGTTGTGGGCGAGGGAGCGGCACAGTTGCGGCAGAATCGCCCGGCCACTCCGCTGGCGATCCCGATGAGGTAGGGCCGGCTTCCCGCCTGCCTTACCCCGGCATGCCCCGCGCCGTCAGACGTCGGTGGGCGCGAGGCTCTTGATCAGGTCGAAGACGCGCTTGCGGACGGCCGGCTCGGTGATCCGGTAATAGGCGCGGACCAGCTCCAGCGTCTCCCTCTTGTGGAGGGTGTCATCCTCGAAGCCTTCCTGGCTCTCGGCGAAGCCGCCCATGCGCGAGCGCAGGGCGCCGTTGCCGCCCATGGCGTCGGGCATGTCGTCGAAGAAGAAACCGATCGGCACATCGAGCACCCGCGCCAGGTCGAACAGGCGGCTGGCGCCGATCCGGTTGACGCCGCGCTCGTACTTCTGGACCTGCTGGAAGGTCAGGCCGAGCGCCTCGCCCAGCTTCTCCTGGCTCATCCCCATCAGGGTACGGCGCAGCCGGACACGGGTTCCGACATGCACGTCGATCGGGCTCGGCCGGTGTTCCCGCTCAGTGCGCTCCTGAACTTCGCCGCTCGCCATGCTGAAACCTCCGCCAGTTGCCACAGACCGCTAGGTCTGCTGCGGATCCGGGCGGGGTTCCACCCGCCAGCTCCCTGCATGACCATCGCCTTGCTCTGTTGTAGGATCTAAGGATCGGGTAGCTTTTTGTCAACTCTTTCGAGAATTCTCAATTATGATACGAATCCGGTCACCAAACCCTTGTTTCGGTGTGCCGGATGGCAGTTTCGCAACTCCAAACGCCAGTGCCGCGAAAAGGATTGCAAAAATATCACCGAAACGTGCAAATGGGGTGGCAGGCCGGGCGCCCGGCAGGGACGCCAGGACGCTGCCCTCCTCGCCCAGCCCGATCCGTGCCGTCACCCGGCCCGAGGCGTCGAAGACCGCGGAAACGCCGGTCTGCGCCACCCGCACCAGCGGCAGCCCTTCCTCCACCGCGCGGAGCCGCGCCGCCGCCAGATGCTGGTAGGGGCCGGCGGAGACGCCGAACCAGGCATCATTGGTGATGTTGAGCAGCCAGGCCGGGCGCGACGCGGGCGCCACCGCGCCGGGGAAGATCACCTCGTAGCAGATCAACGGGCTGAATGGCGGCAGGCCGGCCGGGGCCAGCGCCACCGGGCCGGGGCCGGCGGAGAAATCCAGCCCGCCCTGCACCACGCGAATCGGGATCAGCCCGCGTAGCGGCATGTACTCGCCGAAGGGCACGAGATGCGCCTTGTCGTAGACGGCAAGCAGCCGCCCGTCCGGCGCGATGGCGGAGAGGCTGTTGAACACGCGCTCCGCCCGCTGGTCCGCCCCCCATTCGGCGCGCACCGATCCGGCCAGCAGCACCGCGCCGGGGGGCAGCACGCGGCTGGCGTAGTCGCGGGCGGCGGGATCGTTCGGCAGCAGGAAGGGGCTGGCGGTCTCGGGCCAGATGACCACCAGCGGCACCTCCGCCGGGGCATGAGCGGCTCCTGATTGACTCAACTCCAGGTAGCGACGAAAGATCGGCCACCTCTGATCCTCGCGCCACTTCGCTTCCTGCGCGACATTGCCCTGGACCAGCAGAAGATTGACCCCCGGCGGCGCCGGCTCCGGCTGGGTCAGGCGCAGCCCGCCGAACAGGCCGAGCGCCGCCAGGGTCAGGGCGCCCGCCGCCCAGCCGCGCCGGCCGAATCGCGGCAGGCCCGCCAGCAGCAGCGTCAGCAGGGACAGGCCGTGCACGCCGATCCAGGCGGCGGATTGCAGCGGCAGGGCATGGAAGGCCCAGACCGTGCCGAGGAGGTTCCAGGGAAAGCCGGTGAGGAGGTAGCCGCGCAGGATCTCCATCGCCACCCAGGCGCCGGCCAGGGCCAGCCAGCGCCGCCAGCCCGGCCGGGCCCACCAGGCCAGCAGGCAGGCCACCGCGACATAGGCGGCCAGCGGCAGGGCCAGCCCCGGCACGGCGATCGGCACCAGCCAGCCCCAGCGCCAGGGATCGGTCAGCAGGGCGTGGCTGATCCAGTAGAGGCCAAGGAGGTGATGCCCCCAGCCCCAGGCCAGGCCGGTCAGGGCGGCGCGCTTCCAGTCCGGTGCCGCGTCCAGCAGGCGCAGCAGGCCGGGAATGGCCAGCAGCAGCACCGGCACGAGGTACAGCGGCGGCAGGGCCAGGGCCGAGAGGAGGCCGAGCCCGAAGGCGGCGAGCAAGGGGCGGCGCAGGAGCAGGGAGGACAAGGCGACGGCTATCCCTCGACATCGCGGGAGGCGCCGGCTTAGCGCGGATGGCGCGCGGGCGGAATTGCCGGAGGCCCACGGCCGGGGCCAGGTGGGGGGGCGGGGCGGCCCCCCCCGGCCGCGCAGCTATTCCGCGGCGGCCTTCTGGGTGGCCGCGTTCACCCCCGGGCGTCGCACCCGCAGGCGGCGAATGCGGCGCGGATCGGCGTCCAGCACGCGGAACTCGAGCCCGGAGGAATGCGAGACCAGCTCGCCCCGGGCCGGCACGCGCCCGGCCAGGGTGAAGACCAGGCCGCCCACCGTGTCGATGTCCTGCTCCCGCTCGTCCTCGGTCAGCACCGGGCCGATCCGGCCCTCGAAGGTCTCGATCGGGGTCCGGGCGTCGAGGTCGATCAACCCGTCGGGGCGCTCGACGATCTGCGGCGGCGCGTCCTCGTCGTGCTCGTCCGAGATGTCGCCGGTGATGGTCTCGACCAGGTCCTCGATGGTCACCAGCCCGTCGATGCCGCCATACTCGTCCACCACCAGCGCCAGATGCATGCGCGCCTGGCGCATCTGCAGCAGCAGGTCCAGCACCGGAATGGAGGGCACGACGAAGAGCGGCTTGCGGATCACCGCGGCCATGCTGAAGGGCGCCTCGCGCCCGACGCTGGCGAAGACGTCCTTGATGTGGACCATGCCGACGATCTCGTCGAGCTGCTCGCGGTAGACCGGGAAGCGGCTGTGGCCCTCGCGCTGGATCAGCCGGATGGCCTGCTCCAGCGTCAGGTCCTCGGACATGGCGACGATATCGGCGCGCGGCACCATGACATCGGCCGCCGTCTTGCCGCGCAGCTTGAGCACATTGGCCAGCATGGCGCGCTCCTGCGCGTCCAGCTCGGGGCGTGGCGGGCCGTCATGCTCGTGGTGCTCGTTGTGGTCCCGGCCCTCGACAAGGGCCTCCACCTGATCGCGCACGCTCTCGGCGGCGCGGCGGCGCAGCAGGCCCTGCAGCCTCCAGAGGATGCCCTCGCGGGTCTCGCGCGTCTCGCTCATGTCACGCCCCGCCAGGGGTTGGGCATGTTGAGGCGGCGCATGATGCGGGCCTCGGCGCGCTCCATGCGGCGGGCCTCGCCGGCGGCGATGTGGTCATGGCCGCCCAGATGCAGCGTGCCATGCGCCACCAGGTGCGCCAGATGCGCGGCCACGCGGCGCCGGGCGCCACGCGCCTCGCGCCGCACCACGCCGAGGGCGAGGGCGATGTCGCCCAGATGGCCGAAGCCTTCTCCCGGGAAGGAGAGCACGTTGGTCGGCTTGACCTTGCCGCGATGCCGCCCGTTCAGCCGCTTCACCGAGCGATCGTCGGTCAGCAGCACGGTCATCGCCCCGGCCGGAGCGCCCGGCGGGGCCTCCCGCAGGTCGAAGCCGTCGCCGGCCATCTCGGCCCAGGCGGCTTCAGCGGCACGGCGCGCCAGTTCCTCGGCCCGCGGCACCGCCGCGCGCCATGCCGGGGCATCGATGACAACGACGACCTCCGGCTCCGAAAGCCCAGCCACCCCTCGGTGGCCGGGCGCACTACTTCCCGGTTCCATCACTCTCCTTCCTGCCGCGGCGGGCCAGTCCCGCCCCGGCGCCGTCCGGCCCGCCCTGTCTGGCGAGGCCACCGGCCGATTGATCGGCACGGTTATACGCGGCGACGATGCGCGCCACCAGCGGATGTCGCACCACGTCCTGCTCGCCGAAGCGGCTGACGCCGATGCCCTCCACCCCGTCGAGGATGGAGAGCGCCTCCACCAGCCCCGACCGCTGCCCCGGCGGCAGGTCCACCTGGGAGGGATCG
Source organism: Pseudoroseomonas sp. WGS1072 (assembly GCF_049340465.1). NCBI lineage: Bacteria > Pseudomonadati > Pseudomonadota > Alphaproteobacteria > Acetobacterales > Acetobacteraceae > Pseudoroseomonas > Pseudoroseomonas sp. WGS1072. Next base: position 1,848,891 of record NZ_JBMPSU010000001.1, read on the forward strand.
CCGGTGACGACCATCCGGGTGCCTTCGCCCATGCGGGTGAGGAACATCTTGATCTGCGCCGGGGTGGTGTTCTGCGCCTCGTCCAGGATGGCGTAGCAATGCGCCAGCGTGCGGCCGCGCATGAAGGCGAGCGGCGCGATCTCGATCTCGCCGGAGACGATGCGCCGCTGCACCTGGTCGGCCGGCATCATGTCGTGCAGCGCGTCGTAGAGCGGGCGGAGATAGGGATCGACCTTCTCCTTCATGTCGCCGGGCAGGAAGCCGAGCCGCTCGCCGGCCTCCACCGCCGGGCGCGAGAGCACGATGCGGTCGACCCGCCCGGCCTGCAGCAGGGCCACGCCCTGGGCCACGGCGAGATAGGTCTTGCCGGTGCCGGCCGGGCCGATGCCGAAGACCATGTCGCGCCGCGCCAGCTGCTCGATATAGGCCGCCTGGGCGTGGCTGCGCGGCGCGATGGCGCCCTTGCGGGTGCGGATCGCCGGCAGGTCGGCCAGCGGCAGGCGCGGCTCGGCGCCGCCCTCGGGCGCGGCGGGCTGGCCTTCCGCCAGCCGCAGCGCCGCCTCCAGCTCGGCCATGCCCACCGTCTCGCCCCGCTCCAGCTGCCGCCACAGGCTGCGCAGCGCCAGCTCCGCCACATGGCTGCCCTCGGGCGCGCCGATGATGGACAGGCGGTTGCCCCGGCTGGCCAGCCGCACGCCCAGCCGCTGCTCGATCCGCGCCAGGTGCCGGTCATGCTCGCCATAGAGCAGCGGCAGCAGCGCGTTGTCGTCGAACTGCAGGGTGACGGAGCGGGCGGCGGAGACGGTGTCAGCCATCAGGGGCCGGTCCAGGGCGCGGGGATTGGCGCGGAGCGCGATGGGGGCGGTGTTGCTCAAGCGCAGGCAAGCTCCTTCTCTTCGAGAAGCAGGGCGGAGAGGGAATTCGGGTGCGCGGCGGCGATGCGCGCCCGGGCCAGGCTGCCGGCCAGGCGGGCCGGGCCGGTCACATGCACCGGCTGCAGCCAGGGGGTGCGGCCCACCATCTGGCCGGGATGCCGCCCCGGCCCGGTGAACAGGATCTCGCACTCCCGCCCGACGCAGGCGCGGTTGAAATCATCCTGCTGGCGCCGCAGCAGCGCCTGCAATTCCTGCAGCCGCGCATCCTTCACCGTCTCGGCCACCTGGAGGGGCTGGCCGGCGGCGGGGGTGCCGGGACGCGGCGAATACTTGAAGGAATAGGCCAGGGCGAAGCCGACCTTCTCCACCAGCGCCATGGTCGCCGCGTGGTCGGCATCCGTCTCGCCCGGATGGCCGACGATGAAGTCGGAGGAGAGCGCCATGTCGGGCCGCGCCTCGCGCAGCTGGTCGGCGATGCGGAGGAACAGCTCGGCCTTGTGCTGGCGGTTCATGGCCTGGAGCACCCTGTCCGAGCCGCTCTGCACCGGCAGGTGCAGGAAGGGCATCAGCTGCGGGATGCGGCCATGCGCCGCGATCAGCGCATCGTCCATGTCGCGCGGGTGGCTGGTGGTGTAGCGCAGCCGCGCCAGCCCATCGATCTCCGCCAGCGCGTACAGCAGGCGCGACAGCGTCCAGGCCGAGCCGTCCGGCGCCTCGCCATGCCAGGCGTTCACGTTCTGCCCGAGCAGCGCGATCTCCCGCGCGCCGCCGGCGACCAGCCGCCGCGCCTCGGCCAGGATGGCGGCGACGGGGCGGGAGAACTCGGCACCGCGCGTGTAGGGCACCACGCAGAAGGAACAGAACTTGTCGCAGCCCTCCTGGATGGTCAGGAAGGCGATCGGGCCCTGGCTGGCGTTCACCTCGGGCAGCAGGTCGAATTTCTGTTCCACCGGGAAATCGGTGTCGATCTGCGCGCCCGCCGCGCGGCTGGCGCGGGCCACCATCTCCGGCAGGCGGTGATAGGTCTGCGGCCCCAGCACGATATCGACCCAGGGGGCGCGGGCGGTGATCTCGGCGCCCTCGGCCTGGGCCACGCAGCCGGCGACCGCCAGCACCATCTTCTGCCCCGCCGCTTCCTTCCCGGCCTTCAGCAGGCGCAGCCGGCCGAGGTCCGAGAACACCTTCTCCGCCGCCTTCTCGCGGATATGGCAGGTGTTGAGGATGACCATGTCGGCCTCCTCCGGCGTCTCGGCCGGGCCATAGCCCAGCGGCGCCAGGACATCCGCCATGCGGGCGCTGTCATAGACGTTCATCTGGCAGCCCCAGGTGCGGATGAAGAGCCGCTTGCGCGGGGCGGTGGGCGAGGTGGTCATGACGTGAAGCACCCTGGACATCGGGGGGAGGGCGGTGCCCGGCGGCACAGGCCGGCCAGGGCCACCCCGGTCCGGGGCGGCGAACTGGGCGGATGTGCGGGGCGCGTGGCCGCGGGTCAAGCGGCTTCACCCCCCGAGACCGCGGATTCGAGCGGCGATCCAGGGCGCGTCATGCTGCAGGCAGAGTTGCGGATGCGGCCTCGCCGGGTCAAGCCAATCCGGTCGCGGCGACATGACGTTGCGGAGAATTCCGCCGCCCCCGGACCAGACCGGCCTGCCGTCAGGCCGCATCAGGCATCGCTTCCCGGCGATTCCGCCGCGGGCGGCGCCGCGCTAGGCTCCGCCCCGGCCGGGTTGGGTGCCCTGTGCCGGGCGGAGCCACGCATGACCATCACGCAATCCCTGCTCGCCTTCCTGCTCGCCGCCGGGCTGCTGACGGTGACGCCGGGGCTCGACACCGCGCTGGTGCTGCGGACCGCGACCGCCGAGGGCGCGCGGCAGGCGGCCCGGGCGGCCTTCGGCATCAACCTCGGCTGCCTGCTCTGGGGCGCGGCGGTGGCGCTCGGCCTGGGGGCGCTGCTGGCCGCCTCGCAGCTCGCCTTCGAGGCGCTGCGATGGGCCGGCGCCGCCTATCTCTGCTGGCTCGGCCTGCGCCTGCTCTGGCGGCCGCGCGAGCGCTTCGCGGTGGAGCCGGCGGCCACCGGGCTCCGCCTCGGCTGGTTCGCCAGGGGGCTGCTGAGCAATCTGCTGAACCCCAAGATCGGCGTCTTCTACATCTCCTTCCTGCCGCAGTTCGTCCCCGCCGGCCTGCCCGCCGCGCCCTGGACCTTCCTGCTCGCCGTCCTGCACGTGGCGATGGGCATCGCCTGGTGCGCCGCCCTGATCCTGGCCAGCCAGCCCCTCGGGCGCCTGCTGCGCCGTCCCGCCGTGCTGCGCTGGATGGACCGGCTGACCGGGGGCGTCTTCATCGGCTTCGGCGTCCATCTGGCCCTGGGCCGGCGCTGACGCGCCGCCGGGTCCGCCCCTCGGGCCCGCCGCCTCAGTCCAGGCGCCGGCGCATATGGATGACGACGCCGAGGGGCGGCAGGCTCTCCTCATGCGTCACCGCATAGCCCAGCCACGCGTAGAGCCGCAGGTTCTCGAGGAAGCGGCTGTTGGTGTAGAGCCGCAGCTCCGCCAGGCCGAGCCCGCGCGCCACCGCCTCCGCATGGGCGAGCAGGGCGCGGCCGAGGCCCCGGCCCTGGCAGTCCGGCGCGACGGCGACATTGACGATCAACAGGTGGTCGGCCTCGGGCCGTAGCTCGATCAGCGCCACCATCCGGCCGTCGCGCTCCACGACGTCGATGCGGTGCTCCCGCACCGCCCGGTCGTAATCGGCCGTCATCGGCCGCGGCTCGCGGCCGATGACCGGCACCCAGCGCGCATAGGCGGCCCGGGTCAGGTCACGGACGGCGCCGGCCTCGGCAGGGGTCGCGCGGCGCAGTCCGGCGGGCGGCGCGGAGATCGGGTCGGGCATCGGCTCTCTCCTGCGGGTCCGGTTCCGGGTCACGGAAGGCCGGACACCCCGACAGTCGCACCGGAAGCGCGGCGAGAGGAAGGGGCCGGATGTCCTTCCGCCCGCGGATGGCAGGCCGGCGCGCGGCCGCGCTTCCCTCCGGCCATCGTCGGCGCCATATCGCCGCCAGCATGTCCGAACCCCTCGCGCTCTATGTCCACTGGCCCTTCTGCGCCGCCAAGTGCCCCTATTGCGACTTCAACAGCCATGTCCGCGAGCGTGTCGACGCCGCGCGCTTCGGCGCCGCGCTGCGGCGGGAGCTGGCCTATGAGGCGGGGCGGGTGGGGCGGCGGAAGCTGGCCTCGATCTTCTTCGGTGGTGGCACGCCCAGCCTGATGCCGCCCGGCGTCGTCGCGGCCGTCATCGAGGATGCGCTTCGCCTCTTCGACCCGCTGCCCGACATCGAGATCACGCTGGAGGCCAACCCGACCAGCGTCGAGATCTCGCGCCTGGCCGAGATCCGCGCCGCCGGGGTGAACCGCGCCAGCCTCGGCGTGCAGTCGCTGGAGGAGGCGGCGCTGCGCTTCCTCGGCCGCAGGCACGACGCGGTCCAGGCCATCGCCGCGCTGGAGGCGGCGCGTGGCCTCTTCCCGCGCCTCTCCTTCGACCTGATCTATGCCCGGCCGGGGCAGCGGGAGGCGGACTGGCGGGCCGAGCTGCGCCGGGCGCTCGATCTCGCCGCCGACCATCTCTCGCTCTACCAGCTCACCATCGAGCCCGGCACCCGCTTCGCGACGGAGCATGCGCGCGGCGCCTTCGTCCTGCCGGAAGGCGACGAGGCCGCCGCGCTCTACTCCGCCACGGCCGAGGAGGCGGCGCGCTACGGCCTGCTGCCCTACGAGGTCTCGAACTACGCGCGGCCGGGCGCGGAGAGCCGGCACAACCTCGCCTACTGGCGCTATGGCGACACGATCGGCATCGGCGCCGGGGCGCACCAGCGGCTGGACCTGGGCGAAGGGCTGGTGGCGGCGCGGCGGCACCGGGCGCCGGAGGAATGGCTGGCCCGTGTCGAGGCCACCGGCCACGGCATCACCGGGACCGAGATCCTGGCGCCCGCCGACCGCGCGCGCGAGGCGCTGCTGATGGGGCTGCGCCTCTCCGAGGGGGTGGACCCGGCGCGGCTGGCGGCGCGCACCGGCGTCCCGCTGGAGGAGGCGGTGGACCCGGCGATGCTCGCCGCCTGCCTGGAGGAGGACTACCTGCGCTGGACGCCGGAAGGCCGGCTGGCGGCGACGCGGGAGGGGCGGCTCCGGCTGGACCTGATGCTGCCCGTTCTGCTGCGCTGACGGCCCTGCTGCGCTAAGCCGCGGCGCCTCAGCCGCCCGTGTTGCGTCCCCGGAACTCGCGGCTGTTGAACATGATGCCGCGCAGGCTGCGCACCGAGCGGCGGCCGACATACTGCTCGAAGATATGCTCGCCCTCCGGCAGGCGGTCGAGCAGCAGGCGGTAGAGATCCTCGACATCCTGCCGCGTCAGCGGCCGCTCGGGGTCCCAGTGGCGGCCGGAATAGCGCGCCAGGAAACCGTCGAACTCGCGCTCGCGGAACTGGCGGAAATGCGCCTGCTGCCGCGCCAGGATCTCGGCGATGCGCGCCGCGCCGGGCGCCTCGAGCGGGATGTCGCCGCGCGTGGCCGCCTCCATCCGGTCGTAGCCCAGCTCGCGGAAGCGCTTCTCGCTGAAGGAGGCGCCCTTCTCGCCGATGTAGCGGGCGAAGCACATGTCGGTCATCACCCGGGCGATGCCGAGCTGCGCGCAGGCCACGGCCTTCAGGGCATCCTGCGAGGACTTGTCGATCGCCATCGGCTGGCCTTCCAGCCAGCGGAAGACGCCGAGATGGTTGCGGTTGGGGTAGTCGGTCCTGCCCAGGATGTCGAAATAGGGCTTGAGCCAGGCATCCACCCGGCGCCAGGCGTCGCGCCGCAGGGCGAAGCCCCAGTGATGGTCCAGCGGCACGATCTGGACCCGCCCCGGGTCGGGGCTGGCGCGGTGATCGCCGTAGGCCGCGAAGTAGCCGACCTCGGGGAAGCCGGCGAGGGCCTCGCGCAGCCGCTCCATCATCAGCAGGTAGAAGGGGCCCAGCTCCAGATCGTCCTCGAAGAAGTAGGCCGTCTCGGCCTGCATCGTCTCGAAGGCGTGGCGCTCGCCCCGGCGCAGGTTGAAGGCGATGCCGAGATTCTCTGTGCTGGCCACGACCTGCCCGCCGGGGAAGATGGCGCGGAAGGCGGCGACGCTCTCGGCCATGGCCGCGTCCTCCGCGTAGCGGACGCCGGAGCGGCGGGAGACCGGGCCGTCCTGCATCAGCACGATGCGCGACTCATCCAGCGTGACGCCCTGCTGCGCCTTCAGCGACTCGCAGAAGCGTCGGAGGTAGTGGCCGCGATCGAAGGCGAAGATGACGATCGGCACCGTGATCGGGCGCGGGGTCTCGGCCATGCCGGAAGGGTCTCCTGAGATCCGGGGCCTGCCGCGTGCCGTCCCCACAGGGGTTGCTAGTCCTGGTGGCGCGCCTCGGCAAGGCGCAACCGGAAGCAGGGCTCAGTCGGCCGGCGGCAGGTAGAAGGTCTTGCTGCGGCCCTCGCGGCTGCGCAGCAGGGTGGTGCGGATCTGCCGCACCGTGCGGTGCCCGACATTGCGCGCGAAATACGCCTCGTCCTCCGGCAGGCGGTCGAGCAGGACGCGCCAGACCTCCTCGATGTCCTGCCGCGTCGCCGGCCGGTCGGGGTCGAAGAGCCGCTGCCCCATCTCGGCCAGCTGCGCCTCGTAGCGCGTCTCGCGATAGGCGACGTCGCGCGCGCGGCGGGCGGCGGCGAGCCGGTCGAGCGCCGCCGCCTCCAGGTGCGGCGGCGTCTCCGGCCAGCGCGTGACGAAGTCCATCCGGTCGAAGCCGTTGCGCCGGTAGCTGTCGGCGCGGAAGGATTCGCCCCGCTCGCCGATGTAGCGGGCGTAGCAGACATCGGTGTTGACGCGGGCGAAGCCGAGATCGGAGCAGGCCAGGGTCTTGGCCACGTCCTGCGAGGAGAGGGCGCTGGCGACCGGCTTGTCGCGGTACAGGCCGGCCAGATGGAGATGCGGCCGGCCCTGATAGTCGATCCGCCGCCAGACCTCGAGGAAGGGGGCGAGCCAGGGCTGCATGGCGCGCCAGCAGCGGCGCGTCAGGCCGAAGCCCCAGTGGTGCTCCATCTGGACGAGGCGCGGATGATCGGCATCGCTGGCCTGGCGGTGCCGGCCATAGGCCGCGAAGTAGCCGAGCCGGGGCAGCGCCGCCGCCTGCGCCGCCAGATGCTCCAGCATGGCCAGGTAGAAGGGGCCGAGCTCCAGATCCTCCTCGAAGAAATAGCCGATCTCGGCGTCCAGCTCTTCGAAGACCAGGGCCTCGCCGCGCTGCAGGTTCATGGCGATGCCGAGATTGGCCGGCGCGGCATGCACCTGCCCGCCGGGGAAGTGCCGGCGGAAGGTGGCGATGGCCTCCTCGATCGCCGCATCGGCGGCGAGGCGGAGCTGGGAACGCGGCGAGACGGCGCCGTCCTGCAGCAGGTGGATGCGGCTCTCGTCGAGGCTGACGCCCTGCTGCGCCCGGAGCGAGGCGCAGAGGCGATCAAGATAGTCGGGGCGCGCGAAGGAATAGATGACAATCGGGACGGTGAGGCGGGGTGCCCGTTGCATCGGCTGCTGCATCCCGAAAGGCATCCTTGCGCGGCGGCCAGCGGCTCCGGTGGCCACCGCCATATCGCCGCCCTGCCGCCGTGGCGTCAAGCCTCCGGTCGTGGTGCGGCGGCGCGGGACAACCGATCGTTGATGGCCTCCCCGAGCCCTCCCGCGGGAATGGGCATGGCGGCGATGCCGGTCAGGCCGCGCCGGCGGCCTTCGTCGTCCAGCCAGCGCAGGCCGGAGAACAGCCGGGCGGCGGCCTCCACCGTGTCGCCCGCCGCGCTGAGCTGCCAGCACAGCGCGGCGCCCGGCAGGGGAGGGCCGAAGGCCAGCAGCGCCTCGCCGGGGCGAAGGGTCCGCGCCTCCAGCCGCAGCGGCAGCACCGGGGCGTAATGCGAGGCCAGCAGGCCGGGGGAGGGGCGGGCCTCCTCCGCCCCGCCGCCCGCCGCCGGGCGGTCCAGCGGGCCGAGTAGGGCGGCGATCGCCTCCGCCGCCACGCCGCCGGGGCGCAGCAGGACCGGGCGCGGGCCGCTGAGGTCGAGCACCGTGCTCTCCAGCCCGACCGCGCAGGCCCCCCCCTCCAGCACCGCGTCGATGCGCCCGGACAGCCCGTCCAGCACATGCGGGGCGGTGGTCGGCGAGACACGGCCGGAGGGATTGGCCGAGGGCGCGGCCACCGGCACCGCGGCGGCGCGCAGCAGGGCCCGGGCCAGGGGATGCGCCGGCACGCGCACGGCGAGCGTCGGCAGGCCGGCGCCGGTCAGCAGGTCGATGCGGCTGCCCGGCGCGCGCGGCAGCACCAGGGTCAGCGGCCCGGGCCAGAAGCGCGCGGCGAGGCGCCGGGCGCGGTCGTCGGCGACCACCTCGGCGAAGGCGGCCTCCGCCTCGGGGAAGTGGCTGATCAGCGGGTTGAAGCGCGGCCGGCCCTTGGCGGCGAAGATGCGCGCCACGGCCTCCGGGTTTCGCGCATCGGCGCCGAGGCCATAGACCGTCTCGGTCGGGAAGGCGACCAGCCCGCCCTGGCGCAGCAGCGCCGCCGCGCGCGCGACGCCGCCCTCCGCCGGGTCCAGCAGCACGGTGCTCACGCGGCGCCGTGGCAGAGGAAGGGCTGGTTCTCCCAGCCGGGCTTGCCGTAGGCCAGCGGCGTGCCGTCGAAATTCGTCACCCGGCCGCCGGCCGCCACCAGCACCGCCTCGGGCGCCGCGGTATCCCATTCCATGGTGCGGCCGAAGCGCGGATAGAGATCGGCCACGCCCTCGGCCAGGCGGCAGAACTTCACCGCCGAGCCGATCTGCACGATGCGCGCCACCCGCCGCCCGGCGAGGAATTCCGGCAGGCGCGGATCGTCCCTGTAGTGACGGCTGGCCATGACGGTGAGGCCCTCCGGCGGCGGGCGGCGGGCCTGGATCGGGCGCTCGCCCGCCGCGTCGCGCTTCCACGCGCCCCGGCCGACGAGGCCGGTGAACAGCTCGCCGGTGGCCGGGATGGCGACGGCGCCGAGCAGCGGCCGGCCCTTCTCGACGAGGCCGATATTGACCGTGAACTCCTCCCGCCCGGCGGCGAATTCCCGCGTGCCGTCGAGCGGATCGACCAGCCAGTAGCGCGGCGCGGCGGCGGTGATGATCCCGGCCGAGCATTCCTCCTCCGCCACCACGGGGATCTCCGGCGTGGCCTCGCGCAGCCCCTCGGTGATCAGCGCCTCGGCCAGGCGGTCGGCGGCGGTGACGGGGCTCATATCCTCCTTCCGCTCCACGGCGAAGCCGGCATCGCGCACGGTGAGGATGGCGGCGGCGGCGCGCTCGGCGAGGCGCGCGGCGAGGGCGAGGAGGTCTTGCTCGGTCATGGTGCGGGAGGGTGTAGCACCACGGGAGCCGCGCCGCGCGAGTCTTGCGGGGACCGCCGCGCCGGCCTCAGCCGTTCAGGCTCATCGGCCGCATGCCGCCCGGGGGGAGGCCGAACCGTGCCCGGACCCAGTTCAGGAAGGCGCCATAGGGGCGCCCCAGGGCCAGCATCATCGCCGTGGCGCCGAGGATCCCGAGCAGCAGGCCTCGCCCCGAGGCACCGCTGACCGCGATGATCGCCGCGTAGATCGGGACCTGGAAGCTGACCAGCGCCAGGCTGTCCCACAGCAGCCGCGACAGGCGGCCCGGCCGGGCGCGCCGCATCAGCCAGTCCCGCCAGAGGCCATAGGGGCGGCCGATGGGGATCATCAGGGCCGCGCCCAGCAGCCGGGCCTGGCCCACCTGCTCCCAGCTCATGCCGGCGATGAAGCGCTCGTTGACGACCCCCGTGGTGGTGAAGAACAGGAGGAGGGCGGTGGTATCGGCGACGAAGGCGTGGCGCCGCGGAGGAGGCTGCGAGGGGAGGGTCATGTCCTGGCCTTGGCTGGGGCATCGGGTGGCGATAGGCTCCGAGCCCGACAGTGGACCCTCGCGTGACGGCCCTGTCGACCGCCGGGGCGGCCCGCGGCCAGGAGGGCATCCGGCCCCCGCCATGGCCGCGCGGGGCGGCGGCGCTGCCCCCTGGCGTCCCTCCCCTTGGCGTTCCTCCCCCTGGCATCCCGTCGACCCGGTGTTATCGTTCGGGCAACACCGCCGACGCGCACCAGCCAGGACTCCGCGATGACCGATATCCTCTTCGTCAAGCCCGCCCTTCCCCGCTCCGGCGCCCTGGTGCTGCCGCTGGCCGAGGGCTTCACCCTGGCGGGGCTGGCGCGGGAGGCGGATGCGGCGACGGAGGGTGCCGTCACGCGCGCGCTGGAGGCGGCGGGCTTCAAGGGGCGGAAGGGGCAGAGCTGCACCCTCTGGGCGCCGGGCGGGAAGGGCGGGCATCTCTCCCGCATCGTGGCCATCGGCCTGGGCGCCACGCCCGACGCGCGGACGGCCGAGGCGGCGGGTGGGGCGGCCTGGCCGCTGATCGCGGGCGATCCCGAGGCCTTCATCGCGACCGACGGGCTGAACGCCGCGCTGACCGCCGCCTTCGCCTCCGGCGCCCGGCTGCGGAGCTACCGCTTCGACAAGTACCGCACCCGGGAGAAGGCCGAGGACAGGCCGAAGCTGGTGCGCCTCTCCCTCGCCAGCGCCACGCCCTCCGAGGCCAAGGCCGCCTTCGCCACGCTCTCGGCCATCGCCGACGGCGTCTTCCTGGCGCGCGACCTGGTCAGCGAGCCGCCCAACGTGCTCTTCCCCGAGGAGATGGCCGAGCGCTGCCGCGGGCTGGAGAAGCTCGGCGTCGAGGTCGAGGTGCTGGGGCCGAAGGAGCTGAGCAAGCTGGGCTTCGGCGCGATGCTCGGCGTGGCGCAGGGCAGCGCGCGCGAGCCGCGCGTCGTGGTCATGCAATGGAAGGGCGCCGGGCCCGCCAGCGACGCGCCGCCGGTCGCGCTGATCGGCAAGGGCGTCACCTTCGACACCGGCGGCATCTCGCTCAAATCCGCCGGCGGCATGGAGGACATGAAGTACGACATGGCCGGCGCCGGGGCCGTCATCGGCGCCATGGCGGCGATCGCCGGGCGCAAGGCGCAGGCCGATGTCGTCGGGCTGGTCGGGCTGGTGGAGAACATGCCCTCCGGCACGGCGCAGCGGCCGGGCGATGTCGTGACCTCCTATTCCGGCCAGACCATCGAGGTGATCAACACCGACGCCGAGGGGCGGCTCGTCCTGGCCGATCTGCTCTGGTACGCGCGGGAGCGCTTCCGGCCGCGCTGCATGATCGACCTCGCGACCCTGACCGGCGCCATCATCGTCGCCCTCGGCCACGAGCATGCCGGCCTGTTCAGCAACGACGACGACCTGGCGCAGAAGCTGCTGGCGGCCGGCGCGGAGGTCGAGGAGAAGCTCTGGCGCATGCCGCTGGGCGAGGCCTACGACAAGCTGATCCGGTCCGACATCGCCGACATGAAGAACGTCGGCGGCCGGCCGGGCGGCTCGATCAGCGCGGCGCAGTTCATCCAGCGCTTCATCGACACGCGCGAGGGCCATGTCGCATGGGCGCATCTCGACATCGCCGGCACCGCCTGGGCCACCAAGGACGGCGCGACCACGCCCAAGGGCGCGACCGCCTTCGGCGTGCGGCTGCTCGACCGTCTGGTGGCCGGGCACTACGAGGGCTGAGCGTGGCGTCGGAGCCGGCCGAGGCGGCGCGCTTCCGGCCGATGCGGCTGCGGCTGCGCGGGCGGCTGGGGCGCAAGGCGGCGGCGCGCCCGCGCCTGCTGCCCTGGCCGCCCGGCGCGCCCGCCCCGCTGCCCGACCTCGCCGAACGGCCCGCGGCGCCCTGCTGGCGGGAGGGCGGGCTGCTGCTGCCGGTGCCGGCGGACCAGGCCGATCCTCCCGGCTGGGATTCTTCCGCCTGGGATTCTTCCGCCTGGGATCCTCCCGCCTGGGATCCTCCCGCCTGGGAACGGGCCGCCGCCGCCGCCCTGCCGGCCCTGCCGGAGGGGACGCGCCGCGCCGTGCTCGATGCCCGCCACCTGTCGCCGGCGCAGGCGCTGGCGCTGGCCCGTGGCCTCGCCCTGGCGGCGCCCGGCGGCTTCCGGCTCGACCTGTGGCATGACCGGCCGGAGGCGCTGGCGCCGCTCTGGCAGGCGGAGCGGGCGATGCTGAAGGCGGTGGCGCGGGCCCGCCGCTGGGTCGCCACGCCGGCCAACCGCTTGACCCCCGCCCGCTTCGCCCGCGCGCTGAAGCGGCTGGAGCGGCACGGCATCGCGGTGCAGGTGCTGGGCCGCCGGGCGCTGGAGCGGGCCGGCTTCGGCGGGCTGCTGGCGGTGGGCGGCGGCTCGGCCCATCCGCCCCGCCTGGTCGTCCTGCGCTGGGCCGGGCGGCTGGCGGTGCCGCCGGTGGTCTTCGTCGGCAAGGGCATCACCTTCGACACCGGCGGGCTCGGCCTCAAGCGCGGCGCGGGGATGGAGGTGATGCGGGAGGACATGGCCGGCGCCGCCGCCTGCGCCGGGGCGATGCTGGCCCTGGCGCTGCGCGACAGCCCCGCCCCCGCCGCCGCCGTGCTGCCGATGGCCGAGAATGCCATCGGCGCCGCCGCCTACCGGCCGGGCGATGTCGTCGCCACCCTCTCCGGCCGGACGGTGGAGGTGGTGGACACCGATGCCGAGGGCCGGCTGATCCTGGCCGATGCGCTGAACTATGCCGTGCGCGCCTTCCGGCCCGAGGCGGTGATCGACCTCGCCACCCTGACCGGCGCTGCCATCACGGCGCTGGGCCACCACCGCGCCGCCCTCTACGGCAACGACCCGGTGCTGGCCGCGGCGCTCTGCGCGGCGGGGGAGGCCGTGGGCGAGCGGCTCTGGCCGATGCCGCTGCCGCAGACCGGAGACGCGGCGCTGGACAGCGACATCGCCGATCTGCGGCAATGCGCGCCGCGGGATCCCTCCGGGCGGGCGCAGCCCGATGCCGGCCACGCCGCCGCCTTCCTCCACGAATTCCTGGGCGACGACCCGCCGGCCTGGGCGCATCTCGACATGGCCGGCATGGTGGGCGAGGCGGCGCGCGGCGAGGATGCCCCGCTCTCGCTTCCCGGCGGCTTCGGCGTGCGGCTGCTGGCCGGGCTCGTCGCGGCGCGCTTCGAGGACCCGCACCGGATCTGAGGGGGTCCCGAGAAGCGACCGGGAAGGCGCCGTCGCGCTCCGCGGGGCCGCCGGTGTGGCACGGGCTCCGCCCGTCCGCCGGCAGCGGGCCGGGCAGGAGAACAACCGGCTCTGCGGGGCCAGCTCCGCATTCGCTCTGCGTCCTCACCATCGAGGCGCACGGTACGGGCCGACCCGCCGCGCCCCGCGTGATGGCCGGCGGCGGGCATGGTACAAGCCGGGGCATGAGCGAGATCGGCTTCTACCACCTGACCCGCACGCCGCTGGAGGCGGCGCTGCCGAAGCTGCTCGGCCGGGTGCTGGCCGGCGGCGGGCGCGCCGTGGTGCGGGTGGGCGATCCGCTGCGGCTGGCGAGCCTCGACACCTCCCTCTGGCTCAGCGCCGATCCCGACTGGCTGCCGCATGGCACGCCGCAGACGGGACATGCGGAGCTGCAGCCCATCTGGCTGACCGAGGCGGACGAGGCCCCGAACGGCGCCCGCTTCCTCTTCCTGGTCGATGGCGCCGCCAGCGCCCGGCTGGGCGAGTACGACCGCGTCTTCGACCTGTTCGACGGGCAGGACGAGGCCGCGGTCGCCGCCGCGCGCGGCCGCTGGGCGGCCGCCCGCGGCGCCGGCCATGCGCTGACCTACTGGCAGCAGGGGGCGCGCGGCTGGGAGAAGAAGGCCTGAAGGCCTACCCGGCCTGACCCCGGGCCGGTTCCCAGACCATGTCCGGCGCGCGCCAGAGCAGGGGGTCGCGCATCGCCGCCGCCAGCGCGTCCGAGACGAGGTCCAGCAGCTTCTCGCCCTTCTCCGCCGTGGCGGCCCGCGGATCGCCGCGCACGCCGGTGCGGGGCGCCCGCTCGGCGAAGGACCAGAAGCGCTGGAAGGGGCCGGGATGCGCCGTGCTGTCATCGGCCAGCGCCTCGGCGATGCGCTCCCGCCGCACCTGGCTAGGGTCGATCGCCAGCCAGAAGCTGGTCTCCGCCTCGCAGGCGTGCTGCACGCCGGGCTGGGTGTCGAGCAGCGCGCCGAGCGCGGGGCCGGCGACATGGAAGACGGTGGTCGCCACCACGGGCATGGCGAATTCCAGGCAGAGCTCGCGCGCCGCGACCGCCAGCGGATCGATATTGCCGCCATGGCTGTTCACCATGAACAGCCGCCGGAAGCCCTGCGCCTTCAGCGAGCGGCAGACGCAGGCGAGCACGGCGCGGAAGGCGGCGTAATCCAGGGTGATGGTACCGCCGAAGGGGAGATGGTGCTCGGACATGCCGGTCCAGAGTGGCGGCAGCACCACCACGGGGGCGCCCGCGCCGGCGGCCTTGGCGGCGGCGCGCAGGCAGCAGGCATGGCCGATCATGCTGTCGGTCCAGACCGGCAGATGCGGCCCGTGCTGCTCCAGCGAGGCGACGGGCAGCACCACCAGCGCCTCCCGTGCCGCCAGTTCGCGCAGCTCCGGCGCCGTGCGGCGCTCCCAGCGGCAGAGATCCTCGGGCGTTTCGGTCATGGGCGGTGTCCTTCGCTGCGGGATGCGGCGACGGAACCACGGCGCGGGTGCGGCGTGAAGCCCGCTAGAGCTGCGCCTCGATCGGCAGCCAGCGCACCAGGCGGGCCAGGGCCCGGCGGGCGAGCGGCGCCTCGGGCTCGTGCGCCGTGCTGCCCTCGTCATCGGTCCAGAGAAGGTGCCCGCGCGGGTCGCGGGTGACGCGGTAGCTGCGCTCCGGGCCGCAGAGCCGGTCGCGCTCCACCGCCAGCTTCTCCGCCAGGCCGGGATGGCGGGCGAAGGCGCCCATCTCGGTGTTGAGGTTGGCCGAGCGCGGGTCGAGGTTGAAGGAACCGACGAAGACCTGGTCGCCATCCACCATCAGTGCCTTGGTGTGCAGGCTCGCGCCCTTGGAGCCGAAGACGCCGCTGTCATGCCGCCCGCTGCGCTTCAGCTCGTGGAGCGCGACGCCGAGTTCCACCAGGCGCGGCCGGTAGCGGGCATAGCCGCTGTGCACCGCCACCACATCGGTCGCGGCCAGGGAATTGGTGATGACGGTGATGGCCACGCCGCGCCGGGCCAGGGCCTCGATCACCGCCATGCCGGCTTCGCCGGGCACGAAATAGGGCGAGATCAGCAGGGCCTCCCGCCGGGCGCCGAGCAGCATCGCCTCCACCGCCGGCGCCACGCCGCCCGGCACGCCACGCCCCTGGGCCTTGGCCGGCGGGTCGGAGAGCACGCGCAGGCCTTCCGGCCCGTCCTCGGGCACCGGCAGCAGGGCATGGTCGCGCTCCAGCCAGCGGCCGTGCTCGGCGCGGAGCGCCTGCAGGTAGGGGTGTACCTTGGCGGTCTCGGGGATGGCGTCCAGCTCCGCCCGGAAGGCGGCCAGCGCCTCCTGGCTGGCGCGGCGGGCGACGCGGCGGAAGCGCTCGACCGGCCGGGCCAGGCTGCTGGCCCAGTAGCTGTCGAAGACCCGCTGCGCCTGCTGGGCGGCCTGACCCGCGATCAGCATGTCGAGGTCGCGGAAGTTGAAGTCGCCCGCGCCGTCGAAATAGGCATCCGCGATATTGCGCCCGCCGACCAGGGCCATGGCGCCATCCACCACCCAGTTCTTGTTGTGCATGCGGTGGTTGAGATGCCAGCCGCCGAGGGCGAATTCGAGCCCCAGGCCGAACTGGCCGAGGAAACGGAAGCGCGCGGTGTTGAACAGCCGCAGCTCGATGCGCGGATGCACGTCGAGCAGGGCGATGCGGCGCTCCGGCCCGAGGACGTAGCTGTCATCGAGAAGGATGCGGACCCGGACGCCACGATCCGCCGCGCGCAGCACCTCGCGCGCCAGCAGGCCGCCGGTCACGTCGTCCGACCACCGGTAGTACTGCAGATCCAGGCCATGGCCGGCGGCGCGCGCCATGACGGCCCGCAGCATGAAGGCCTCCAGCCCGCCGGGGACCAGCGCCGCGCCGCTGGCCGTGCCGAGGCTGCGCGTCATCCGCCCGACCGCGCGCACCGCCTCGCTCGGGCGCGGCGGCTCACCGGCCACGATGGGGGCCATGGCGGGCACCGTGCCGCGGAGGGGGGCGTGGAGCATGGTTAATCAGGCTGCGGCGGCCACATCGCCGGCCAGCGCCGCCTGGTCCGGCGTGAGGATCAGCCGGGCCTTCAGCGGCAGATGGTCGGAGGCGACGCGCGCCAGCGGAGTGTCATGGACCTGCACGTCCCGCACAACGCCGCGCGGCCAGCCCAGGATGCGGTCCAGCGCGAAGACCGGCAGGCGGGAGGGAAAGCTGGCCGGCCCGAAGCCCAGGCTGCCGAACAGCGACTCCAGTGGCCGCAGCGAGGAGCGCCGCCCCGGGCGCCATTCATTGAGGTCGCCCATCATCACCGTCGGCATGCTCTCGCCCTGGCCGATGCTCTCCAGGATGGCGGCCGCCTGCCGCATCCGGCAGCGCTTGAGCAGGCCGAAATGCGCCGCGACGACGCGCAGCGGTCCTGCGGCAAGCTCCAGCTCGGCGATCACCGCGCCGCGCGGCTCGGCTCCGGGCAGGGCCAGGCGCTGCAGCCGCACCGGCGTGCCCCGCCGCACCAGCAGGGCATTGCCGTGCCAGCCATGCCCGTCCGGCAGGCGGGACACCGGCAGCAGGGAGAGGCCGCAATCGCGCAGCGCCGCGGTGTCCAGCAGGCCGGTCCGGCGCCCGAAGCGGCGGTCCGCCTCCTGCACCGCGACGATGTCGGCTTCGAGCTCGGCGATGACGCCGGCGATCCGCGCCGGATCGAAGCGCCGGTCGAGGCCGACGCATTTGTGCACGTTGTAGGAGGCGACGCGGATCTCGGCCGCCGCCTGCTCGGGCGCGGGCGGCACCGGCTGGGAGGGGAGGTCCGGGATGCCATGCGCCCTGCGGAGTGCGGGTGGCCGCTTGCCACCGGCCAGGGGGGCATCGGCCAAGGGGGCGCCGACGAGGGGGCGGCCCTCCGCCGGTTCGCCCGGGGGCGGGGTCATTCTGGGCTCCGGAACTGCACGCGGGTCTCCGCCAGGGATGGAGGGCGGCAGGACGGGCCGCCTTGCCCGGATAAAGCTAGGAAAGCGGCGCGGAAATTCCAAGCTTGGCCGGCGCGACGGCCCCGGCGCGTCAGTTCAGGCCGAGCAGGGAACGGGCGAAGTCCCGCGCCGAGAAGGGCCGCAGGTCGGCGGCCTTCTCGCCGACGCCCACCGCATGCACCGGCAGGGCGAATTCCTGCGCCAGGGCCACCACCACGCCGCCCTTGGCCGAGCCGTCCAGCTTGGTCACCACCAGCCCGGTGACGTTCACCATCTCGGAGAAGACCTTGCACTGCTGGGTGGCGTTCTGCCCGGTGGTGGCATCCAGCACCAGCAGGACGGAATGCGGCGCGGTGGGATCGAGGCGCTGCAGGACGCGCACCACCTTGCGCAGCTCCTCCATCAGCGCCGTCTTGTTGTGCAGCCGGCCGGCGGTGTCGACCAGCAGCACCTCGGTGCCCCTCTCCTGTGCCTGCCGCAGCGCATCGAAGGCGAGGCCGGCGGCATCCGCGCCTTCCCGGGCGGGCGCCACCACGTCGCAGCCGGTGCGGCCGCCCCAGATCTGCAGCTGCTCGACGGCGGCGGCGCGGAAGGTGTCGCCGGCGACGAAGGTGACACTGCGACCCTGCTCGCGGAACTGCTGGCCGAGCTTGGCGATGGTGGTGGTCTTGCCGGTGCCGTTGACGCCGACCACCAGCACGACATGCGGCCGCTTCTGCGGGTCCAGCACCAGCGGCTTCGTGACCGGCTCCAGGATGGTGGCGATCTCGGCGGCGAGCGCCTCGCGCACCTCCTCATCCGTCACCTCCTTGCCGAAGCGGGTGCGGCGGAAGCCCTCGACGATGCGCGCCGAGGCGGCGACGCCGAGATCGGCGGTGATCAGCGCCTCCTCCAGCTCCTCCAGCGCCGCCTCGTCCAGCTTGCGCTTGGTGAAGAGGCCGGTCAGCCCGTCGGTCAGCTTGCTGGTGGAGCGTGAGAGCCCGGCCTTCAGGCGTGAGAACCAGCCGCCCCGCTGCGGCTCCCCGGTCTCGGCCGGGGTGGTCCCGGGCGGCGGCTCCGGCGCCCGATAGGCGGTGGCGGAGCCGGGCGGCGTCGCGGGCGGCGAGGGTTCGGGGCGCGCGGGCTCGGGCGTGGGCGGCTCGGGCGTGGGCGGCTCGGGCGTGGGCGGCGCCGGCGGCGGGGCCGGTCTCCCCGGTCCAGGGACGGGCCCAGGGGCAGGGGCGGGGGCAGGCGCGGCGGGCGCCGGCTCCGGCGCGGGCACTTCCGGCGGCGCCGCTGGCGCGGCCGGCGGGGCGGCGGGCGGCACCTCCGGCGGGGCCGGCCTCGGTCCCACCGGGCGGTCGGGGGCGGAATCTCCTGCGGCGGGCGGTCCCAGCCCGGCGGCACGCCGGCCGGGCGCGGCGCCGGCGGCGGCGCCGGATGCTCCGGCGGGGCCGGTGGCGGCAGATCGGCGGGGGCGGGTGGCGGCACCTCGGCGGGCGGGGCGGCGGGTGCCGTCCGGTCGGGCGCCAGAGGCGGGACCTCGGGGGGGGAGGCCGGCAGGTCGCCCGGCGGCACCGGTCGGGCCGGGCCCGGAGATGTGGCCAGGTCCGGGAAGCCGGACCGCGTCTCGGCCGGCGCCACCGGGCTCGGGCGCGGCGCCGCCGCCGGACGCTGGTCGTCCGGCTCGGGCGCGCTGCGGGTCTCGGCGGGGGCCGGGGCGGTGGTGGCGGGGTGCGCCTCGGCCGCCGGCGGAGACTGCCCCTCGGCCTCGGGCGGCGGCGCGCTCTCCGCCTCCTTGTCCTTCTCGCGCCCGGTCAGCCGGGCCCAGAGATCGCGCAGGGCCATGGCTCAGCCCTCTCCGGCGGGGGCGGCGGCGAGCAGCCCCTCGGCATCGGCGCCCGTCACGCGCAGGCGCAGCAGCTGGCCATGCCGCACCGCCGGCCCGCCGCACAGGCGCAGCGGGGCGAAGTGTTCGGTGTGGCCGCGATCGGGACCTTCCATCAGCACGGTTTCCTCCTGTCCCAATCGGGCTTGGTAGAAGCGGAGCGCGGCCGCCTGGCCGGCCTGGCGCAGCCGCGCGGCCCGCTCGCGGCGCAGGGCGGTCGGCAGTTGCGGCATGCGGGCGGCCGGCGTGCCGGGCCGTTCGGAATACGGGAAGACGTGCAGGAAGTGCAGCCCCATCCTCTCCACCAGCGCGAGGCTGGCGGCGAACTGCGCCTCGGTCTCGGTCGGGAAGCCGGCGATCAGGTCGGCCCCCAGCGCGAGGCCGGGCCGCAGCGCCCGCGCCCGGGCGGCGAGGGCGAGCGCCTGTTCCGGCGTGTGGCGGCGCTTCATCCGCTTCAGGATCAGCCCGTCGCCATGCTGCAGCGAAAGGTGCAGGTGCGGCATCAGGCGCGGCTCGTCGGCGAGCAGCCGCCAGAGATCGTCGTCGATCGCGGCCGGATCGAGCGAGGAGAGGCGCAGCCGGGGCAGTTCCGGCACCAGGGCCAGCAGGCGGCGCACCATCTGGCCCAGGCGCGGCCGGCCCGGCAGGTCGCTGCCATAGCTGGCCATGTCCACTCCGGTCAGCACCACCTCGCCGCAGCCGGCGCGGGCCAGGCCGCGCACCTCGCCGACGATGGCGCCGAGCGGCACGGAGCGCGAGGCGCCCCGCCCCTGGGGAATGACGCAGAAGGTGCAACGGTGGTCGCACCCCTGCTGCACCTGCACGAAGGCGCGGGCACGGCCGGCGAAATCGGTCACCGGCCGAGGCGCGGGGGCCTCCGCCGCCGCGCCGGGCGTGGCCTCCAGCGCCCAGGTGGCGGGCGCGAGCTTCCCGCCATTGCCGATGACGCGGGCGACACCGGGCAGGGCGGCCCAGCGCGCCGGGGCGATCTCCGCGGCGCAGCCGGTGACGAGGATGCGGCGGTCCGGATGCTCCCGGGCGGCGCGGCGGATGGCCTTGGCGGCCTGCCGCTCGGCCTCCGCCGTCACGGCGCAGGTGTTGACCAGGATGACGCCGCTGTGCCCGGCCCGCAGCGCCAGCTCGCGCATGGCGACGCTCTCATAGGTGTTGAGCCGGCAGCCGAAGCTGAGCAGCTGGACCGGCTCGTCGCCCGCCGGGCGCGCCGGCGCCGCGCTCAAGGGGCCCCGCTCATGCCGGCCAGGCGTCGAGGTCGAGGGTGCCGAGGAAGGCGGTGGCGACCGGGCCGCCCATCAGCACCCCGCCCTCCAGCCGCCATTCGAGCATCAGGCTGCCCCCTGGCAGGTCGATCCGGGCGCGCCGCCCGGCCAGGCCGCGGCGATGCGCGTTGACCAGCGTGGCGCAGGCGCCCGAGCCGCAGGCCAGCGTCGCGCCGGCGCCGCGTTCCCAGATCCCGAGGCGGATATGCTCGGGCGAGAGGATCTGCGCGAAGCCGATATTGGCGCGCTCGGGGAAGAGCGGGTGGTGCTCCAGCGCCGGGCCCAGCGCGCGCCAGTCCAGCGCGTCCAGATCCTCGACGAAGAAGGTGACGTGCGGATTGCCCATCGAGCAGGCGGCGGGATCGGCCAGGCCGGCGGATTCGAGGGGCAGATGCGCCGTGTCCATCGCCTCGGCCAGCGGCACGTCCTGCCAGCCGAGCAGCGGCGCGCCCATGTCGACGCGGATGCCGCCATCCGGCGCGCGCTCCGCCGGCAGGTCGCCGCGCACGGTGCGTACCACCACCTGGTCCCGCCCGGTCTCGGCCATCAGCAGGCTGGCGATGCAGCGCGTGGCATTGCCGCAGGCGCCGGCCTCGGAGCCGTCGGGGTTCCAGATGCGCATGAAGACGTCGGCGCCCGTGCCGGGCGGCTCCATGACGATGAGCTGGTCGCAGCCGATGCCCCGGTGCCGGTCGGCCAGGGCGGCGACGCGGGCCGGGGTGAGGGGCAGGGCGGCGGGACGGGCGTCGAGCACGACGAAGTCGTTCCCCAGCCCGTGCATCTTGCGGAACGGTGTGGACACGGCTGCCTATATAGGCGCGGCGCGGCGGCGGGGGAAACCCCGCGCCCGCCGCGCCCGCCTCACTCGCCAGCCGCCTCCAGCGTGCCGTACACCGCCTCGCGCACCGCATTGGCCGCCGGGCCGCCATTCACCCCGGTCTGCGTCATCACCACCGTGACGATGCGGTGGGCCGGATCGACGAAGAAGCCGGTGCCGTAGATGCCGCCCCAGCCATAGGTGCCCGGGCCCTGCCTGGTCTTCCCCGCCACCGGATCGGTCAGCACGGAGAAGCCGTAGCCGAAGGCATAGCCCGGGCCGCGCAGGTCGATCGGATAGGCGCCGGTCTGCGGCCGGGTCATCTCCGCCACCGTCTCCGGCTTCAGGATGCGCGCGCCGTCCAGCTCGCCGCCGCGCAGCAGCATGCGCGCGAAGCGGCCGTAGTCGCCGATGGTCGCGGTGGCGCCGGCGCCGCCGGAAGGATAGGCGGCGGCGCTGAAGGCGCGGTTCGGATCGGCCGTCCAGGTGCCGCCCGAGAGCGGGTAGGGCACCACCTGCGGGCTGGCCATCGGCCGCAGCGTCCCCGCCGCATCCGGATAGAGCGCCGTGACCATGCGCGGCCGGGCGCTCTCCGGCACGTGGAAGGCGAAGCTCCCGAGGCCGAGCGGCGTGGCGATGTGCCGGGCGACATAGGCGTCGAGCGGCTCGCCGCTGGCGCGGGTGACGATGGCGCCGAGCACGTCGGTGGCCAGAGAATAGTGCCAGCCGCTGCCGGGCTGCATGGCGAGCGGCGCCCGCGCGAGGCGGCGCATGTTGTCGTCGAGCGCGCGCCCGGGGGCCGCCAGCCCGTCATCCACGCCGAGGCGGCGATAGGCCTCGACCACGCCGGGCACGTTGAGGAAGGTGTAGGACAGGCCCGAGGTGTGGCGCAGCAGGTCGCGCACGGTGGGCTGGCGCGCGGCGGGCACGGTGCGGTCCCGCGCGGCGGCCCCGGCCCGGCCGCCCGTCTGGCCGCCTGCCTGGGGCGCGCGGACGCGGAGGTTGCGGAACTCCGGCAGCCAGCGGCCGACCGGATCGTCCAGCCCGATCCGGCCCTGCTCGACCAGCTGCATCACCGCGACCGAGGTGAAGGGCTTGGTCATGCTGGCCAGACGGAACAGGCTGTCCGGCGCCGGCGGCGTGCCGTTGCCGGGCGCGGTCTCGCCGGCGCTGCCGCTGTAGAGCACCGTGCCGTCCTCGCGCAGCACCAGCGCCGCGATGGCCCCGACCTTGCCGGATTGCACCTGCTCGCGCAGCGCCGCGTCGAGCACGGCCTGGCGGGAGGCAGGGGGGGCGGTCGGGCTGGCGCAGGAGGAGAGCGCGAGGGCGGCCAGCGGCAGCAGCGCCGTGACGAGGCGGCGGCGGATGGGGAATGGCGGTGACATCGTGTCCTCCAGGCGAGATCTTTATCGGGGCGCGGCCTTCTCGGGGCGCGTTTCGTTTCGCCATCGTGCAGGCTGGCGCAAGGTCGGGATTACGGCAAGGCCCGCGCCACGCCGGCGGGAGGGGACGGGTACGGGGGAGCGCCCATGCCGGGCGCGCGGGGCAGCCCCCGCCGGCCGGGAAGGCCCGCTCCGGAGGCTTGTCTCGCGGGGCGGGTGACTGTATAGGCCCGCCTCCGCTATCCGCGCGTCCGGGCCTGTAGGGCATGCCCGGCCGCGGCTTCGTGTCCTGATTGTGACTTAACGGTTGCAATTGGGACTCCGATCTCAAGGAGACCGAAATGCCCAAGATGAAGACCAAGTCGAGCGTGAAGAAGCGCTTCAAGCTGACCGCCACGGGCCTGGTGAAGGCCGGCGTCGGCAACAAGCGCCACATGCTCACCGCCAAGACCAACAAGATGAAGCGGCAGAACCGTGGGACCTTCGTGCTGAACAAGCAGGACGGCGACACGGTGAAGCAGTGGATGCCCTACGGCTCGGCCCGGTAAGGTAAGGATCTGAACCATGGCTCGTGTCAAGCGCGGCGTCACCGCCCATGCCCGTCACAAGAAGGTCCTGAAGCTCGCCAAGGGCTATGTGGGCCGGTCCTCCACCGGCTACCGCCCCGCGCTCGAGCGGGTCGAGAAGGCGCTGCAGTACGCCTATCGCGACCGCCGGGTGAAGAAGCGCGAGTTCCGTGGCCTGTGGATCCAGCGCATCAACGCGGCCGTGCGCGAGCATGGCCTGACCTACTCGAAGTTCATCGCCGGCCTGAAGGCGGCGAACATCGAGCTGGACCGCAAGGTGCTGGCCGCCATCGCCTTCGATGACGCCGCCTCCTTCGGCGCCCTGGTCGAGAAGGCCAAGGCGGCGCTGCCGGCTTCCGCCGAAGCGTGATCTCCGCCCCCGCCTGGGCGGGGGAGTGAGGACAGAGCCGCCGCCGCCCGGGTGAGAGCCCGGGCGTCCGGCGGCTTTTTTCGTATCGGGCTTCCGAGACCCGGCGACGGATGGGACCGAGTGACATGACCGATGACCTGGCCGCCCTGCGGGCGGAGACCGAGGCGGCGCTGGCGGCGGCGGGCGACCTGCGCGCGCTCGATGCCGTGCGTGTCGCGACCCTGGGCAAGAGCGGCAGCCTGACCGCGCTGCTGAAGGGGCTGGGCGCGGTGGCGCCCGAGGCGCGCAAGGAGCGCGGCGGCGCCGTGAACCGCCTCAAGGGCGAGCTGGAGCAGGCCTTCGAGGCCCGCCGCCTGGTGCTGGAGGAGGCCGCGCTGGAGGCCCGCCTCGCCGCCGAGCGGATGGACGTGACCCTGCCGCCCCGCCCCCACCCGCCGGCGGGCGCCGAGGCCGGGGCCATCCATCCCATCGCCCGCACGGTGGAGGAGCTGACGGCGATCTTCGGCGCCATGGGCTTCGGCGTGGCGGAGGGGCCGGACATCGAGGGCGACTGGTTCAACTTCGGGGCGCTGAACATCCCCGACCACCATCCCGCCCGGCAGGACCACGACACCTTCTACCTGCCGGCCACGGCCGGCGGCTCGCGGCCGGTGCTGCGCACCCACACCTCGCCGGTGCAGATCCGCACCATGCTCTCCCAGGAGCCGCCGATCCGCGTCATCGTCCCCGGCCGCACCTGGCGCGCCGATCACGACGCGACCCATTCCCCGATGTTCCATCAGGTCGAGGGGCTGGTGATCGACCGCGGCATCACCCTGGCGCATCTGAAGGGCTGCCTGATCGACTTCCTGCGCGCCTTCTTCGGCATCCGCGACCTGCCGGTGCGTTTCCGCTCCTCCTACTTTCCCTTCACCGAGCCCTCGATGGAGGTGGATATCGGCTGGAACCGCAGGACCGGCGAGCTGGGCAAGGCCCAGGGGGGAGGCAACGACTGGCTGGAGATCCTGGGCTCCGGCATGGTGCATCCCCGCGTCCTGGCCAATTGCGGCATCGACCCGCGCGAGTGGCAGGGCTTCGCCTTCGGCATGGGGATCGAGCGCATCACCATGCTCAAGCACGGCATCCCCGACCTCCGGCCGTTCTACGAAAGCGACATCCGCTGGCTCCGGCACTACGGGCACAGCCCGCTCTCCCCGGCCTCCCTGGCGGAAGGGGTGTGAGACGATGAAGTTCTCCCTGTCCTGGCTGAAGCGGCACCTCGAGACCGAGGCGACGCTGGAGCGGATCACCGCCACCCTCAACAGCATCGGCCTGGAGGTGGAGGGCGTCGAGGACCGGGGCGCGTTGCTGGCGCCCTTCCGCATCGCCCATGTCGTCGAGGCCACGCAGCACCCGAATGCCGACCGCCTGCGCGCGCTGAAGGTCGATGACGGCTCCGGCACGCTGCTCTCCGTGGTCTGCGGCGCGCCCAATGCCCGCGCCGGCATGAAGGGCGTGCTGGGCCTGCCCGGCGCCGTCATCCCCGGCTCCGGCATCACGCTGAAGGTGGGCGAGATCCGCGGGGTGAAGAGCGAGGGCATGATGTGCTCCGCCCGCGAGCTCGGCCTCGGCGAGGATCACGACGGCATCCTCGACCTGCCGGCCGACGCGCCGGTGGGCGCCGCCTACGCCGCCTGGGCCGGGCTCGACGATCCGGTGGTGGAGATCTCGGTCACGCCGAACCGGGGCGATGCGCTCTCGGTGCGCGGCATCGCCCGCGACCTCGCCGCCGCCGGGCTCGGCCGGCTGCTGCCCTTCGCGCCGGAGACGGTGCCGGGCGTCTATCCCGCGCCGTTGCGCTGGGTGATCGAGGACCGCGAGGCCTGCCCCTGGGTGCTGGGCCGCGCCGTGCGGGGCCTGCGCAACGGCGCCTCGCCGCAATGGCTGCGCGACCGGCTGACCGCCATCGGCCTGCGTCCGATCAACGCCCTGGTCGACATCACCAACTTCTTCACCTTCGACCTCGGCCGGCCGCTGCATGTCTTCGATGTCGCCAAGGTGAAGGGCGACACCCTGGTCCTGCGGCGCGGCCGGGAGGGCGAGAGCTTCCTGGCGCTGAACGGCAAGGAGGTCTCGGTCACGCCGGAGGACTGCGTCATCGCCGATGCCGCGGCGGTGGAATCCCTGGCCGGCATCATGGGCGGCGAGCATTCCGGCTCGGACGAGGGCACCACCGAGGTCTTCATCGAATGCGCCCTCTTCGATCCGGTGCGCATCGCCCTCTCCGGCCGGCGGCACGGGCTGCGCTCCGACGCGCGGCAGCGCTTCGAGCGCGGCATCGACCCCGCGCTGCTGCCCGACGCGCTGGAGGCGGCGACGGCGATGGTCATCGCGCTCTGCGGCGGCGAGGCCTCGGAGATCGCCGAGGCGGGGGCCGAGCCGTCCTGGCGGCGCGAGGCCAGCCTGCGCTTCGAGCGCATCGCCGGCCTGGGCGGCGCCGAGATCGCGCCCGAGGCGGCGGTGGCGACGCTGGAGCGGCTGGGCTTCGGCGTGCTGTCGCGCGACGCGGAGCGGGTGACGGTCTCCGTCCCCCCCTGGCGCAACGACATCGCGGCGATGGGCGCGGAGGCCCTGGTCCAGGCGCCAGGCCTGCCGGAGGCCAAGGCGCGCGCCGCCGCCGAGGGCCGCGCCGCCATCGAGCCGGAATGCGACCTGCTGGAGGAGGTGCTGCGCATCCACGGGCTGGACCGCATCCCGCCCGCCTCGCTGCCGGTCGCCTCGCCGGTGCCGCTGCCCTCCCTGACGCCACGCCAGGCGCGGGCCGGGCTGGCGCGGCGGGTGCTGGCGGCGCGCGGGATGCTGGACTGCGTCTCCTTCGGCTTCCTCGACCGCGCCACGGCGGCGCGCTTCGGCGACGTGCCGGAGCGGTTGCGGCTGGAGAACCCGATCGCCGCCGATCTCGACCAGATGCGCCCCACCCCCCTGGCCAGCCTGGCCCTGGCCGCCGCGCGCAACCAGGCGCGCGGCTGGCCGGACCTCGCGCTCTGCGAGCTGGGCGGCGCCTATGCCGATGCCGCGCCCGAGGGCCAGGCGCTGCTCGCCGCCGGTCTGCGCGCCGGCGCCACGCCGCGTCACTGGGCCGAGCCCTCGCGGCCGGTGGACGCGATGGACGCCAAGGGCGATGCGCTGGCGGTGCTGACGGCGCTCGGCGTGCCGATGGCGGCGCTCAGCGTCACCGCCGATGCGCCGGCGCATTATCATCCCGGCCGTTCCGGCGTGGTGCGGCAGGGGCCGAGGATGGTGCTGGCCCGCTTCGGCGCGCTGCATCCCAGGCTCTGCGCCGCGCTCGGCCTCGCGGGCGCGGTGGTCGGCTTCGAGGTCTTCCTCGACGCCATCCCGGAGCCGAAGCGCCGGAAGAAGGGCCTGCCCGACCTGCCCGCCTTCCAGCCGCTGCGGCGCGACTTCGCCTTCCTGGTCGATGCCGCCGTGCCGGCCGAGTCGCTGCTGCGCGCCGCGCGCGGCGCCGAGCGCGAGCTGATCGCCGAGGTGTCGCTGTTCGACCGCTATGCCGGGGAGAAGCTGCCCGAGGGCAAGGTCTCGCTGGCGCTGGAGGTGGTGCTGCAGCCGCGCGCCGCCAGCCTGACCGATGCCGAGATCGAGGCGGTGGGGGCGAGGATCGTCGCCGCCGTGGGCAAGGCGACCGGCGCGACGCTGCGCGGCTGAGGCCGGCGGGGGGCCGCGCGCTCCCCGCCGTCAGCGGCGGCCGAACATCCTCTCGAATTCGGCGCGGCCGAGGCGCAGCCAGGTCGGCCGGCCATGGCTGCAGGTGCCGGCGCGCGGCGTCGCCTCCATCTGGCGCAGCAGCGCGTCCATCTCCTCCGGCTTGAGGCGCCGCCCGGCGCGGATCGAGCCATGACAGGCCAGCCGCGCCACGGCCATGTCGAGCCGCCGTTCCAGCGCCGTGCTGTCCTCCCATTCCGCCAGCTCGGCGCAGAGGTCGCGCAGCAGCGGCGCCGGGTCGGGATTGCCGAGCAGGGCCGGCATGGCGCGCACCAGCGCGGCGCCGGGGCCGAAGCCCTCCAGCTCCAGCCCCAGCCGCTCCAGCAGCGGCGCCGCCTCCAGCAGGCGGGCGAGGTCCGTGGCCGGCAGATCGACCACGGCGGGCAGCAGCAGGGGCTGGCGGCGCACCTCGCCCTCCAGGAGCTGCGCCTTCAGCGCCTCATGCGTCAGCCGCTCATGCGCCGCGTGCTGATCGACCAGCACCAGCGCGCCATCCGGCGCCTCGGCCAGGATGTAAGTGTCCATCAGCTGCGCCAGCGGGCGGCCCAGGGGCCTGTCGCCGGCGGGCGCCTCCCGGACGGGGATCCGGCCCCCGGCGGCCGGCGCGGCCGGCCAGGAGGAGGGCGGCGGCAGGCGCAGGCCCGGCTGCCAGGGCGGAGGCATGGGCGGAGGCATGGGCGGCGGCGCCAGGCCGGGCTCGCGCGCCTCGGCGAAGCCGGGCACGGCAGCGCCGGCCGGGGCCGCCAGCGCCGCCTCGCCGGGCCAGGAAGCCGGCCCGCCGCCGGTCTCCCCACCGGTCTCCCTGGCCTGCGGCCCGGCGCCCACCGCCAGGGCACGCCGCAGGGCCGAGATCAGCGCGCCGCGCACCAGCCCCGCTTCGCGGAAGCGCAACTCGGTCTTCATCGGATGGACGTTCACGTCCACCATCTCCGGCGGCAGCTCGAGGAAGAGCACCGCGACCGGGTGCCGCCCGGCGGCGATCAGGTCGCGGTAGGCGACGCGCAGCGCGGCGCGCAGCAGCGGGTCGCGCACCGGGCGGCGGTTGACCACCAGATGCTGCTCCGCCGCCGTGGCGCGGGTCAGCGCCGGCAGGGCGGCCATGCCGTCCAGGTCGAGGTCGCTCCACCGCCCCGTGACCGGCACGGCGGCGCGGGCGAAGTCCGGCCCCAGCAGGGCGGCGAGCCGCGCCGTCCGGTCGGCGGGGGCGAGGGTCAGGACGCGGCGCCCCTCCACCTCGACGGTGAAGGCCACCTCGGGCCAGGCCAGCGCCAGGCGGCGCACCGCCTCCACCGCGTGGCCGGCCTCGGTCGGCGGCGTCCTGAGGAACTTGCGCCGGGCGGGGGTGGCGAAGAACAGGTCGCGCACCTCGACCCGCGTGCCGGGCGCGCCGGCGGCGGGCCGCACCTCGCCCTTGCTCCCCCCCTCCACCGCCAGGCTGTGCGCCTCGCCGCCGGGCGGGCGGCTGGTGAGGGTGAGTCGCGCCACCGCGCCGATCGAGGGCAGCGCCTCGCCGCGGAAGCCCAGGGTGGCGATGCGGAACAGCGCCGCCTCCTCCGGCAGCTTGGAGGTGGCGTGGCGCTCGACGCAGAGGGCGAGGTCGGCCGGGGACATGCCGGCACCGTCATCCTCCACCAGGATGCGGCCGATGCCGCCTCCCTCCAGCGCGACATGGATGCGCCGCGCCCCGGCATCCAGCGCGTTCTCCACCAGCTCCTTCACGGCGGCGGCGGGGCGCTCCACCACCTCGCCCGCGGCGATGCGGTCGGCGGTGGTGGCGGAGAGCAGGCGGATGCGGTCCATGCCCCGCTCTAGCGCCCCGGCCGGGGGGAGCGGAAGAGCGCCGGGCTTGTCACGCCCCCCGCCATCCGGAATGCTCCCGCCCCGTGGTCACCGCCGGCATGAGGGTCAGCGCCTCCCATGAGCCCGAGCTTTCTCGAGACGACCAGCCTGTCCTCGCTGCTCGACACCGCCGTCAGCCTGACCGCCGCCTTCGTCCTCGGCACGCTGATCGGCGCCGAGCGGCAGTACCGCCAGCGCAGCGCGGGACTGCGCACCAATGTGCTGGTGGCGCTGGGGGCGACCGCCTTCGTCGATCTGGCGCACCGCATGATCGGCCCGACGGAGGCGGTGCGCGTGGTCTCCAACGTGGTCACCGGCATCGGCTTCCTCGGCGCCGGCGTGATCATGAAGGAGGGGCTGAACATCCGCGGCCTCAACACCGCCGCGACGCTCTGGTGCTCGGCGGCGGTCGGCGCCTGCGCGGGGGCGGACATGCTGGCCGAGGCGGGGCTGCTCACCCTGGCCGTCCTGGCCGGCAACACGCTGCTGCGGCCGCTGGTCAACCGCATCAACCGCATCCCGATCAACGAGCGCAATGTCGAGGCGACCTACCAGGTGAAGGCCCTCGTCACCCGTGGCGCCATGCCGCAGCTGCGCGAACTGCTCGTCGAGCGGCTGGAGGAGGCGCAATACCCGGTGGCCGATGTCGCGGCGGAGGAGCGCGGCGCCGACCTGGCCGAGGTGACCGCGACGCTGGTCGCGACCGCCGTGGAGCCGGCGGAGCTGAGGGAGGTGATCGCCGGGCTGCAACGCCAGCCCGGCATCATCCACGTCACCTGGGACGGCAGCGTGAAGGACTGAGGCGCCGGCTTATCCCTCCGGCAGGCCCTGCAGCGCGCGGAGGCGGGCGATCAGCCCGGCCGTCGAGCCGTCATGCGCCCCCGGCCGGCCCTCCGGCGCCAGCTCCGGCAGGATCGAGCCGGCCAGCTTCTTGCCCAGCTCGACGCCCCACTGATCGAAGGCGTCGATGCTCCAGAGCGCGCCCAGGCAGAACACCTTGTGCTCGTAGAGCGCGATCAGCGCGCCGAGGCTGCGGGGCGTGAGGCGCTCCAGCAGCAGGGTGACGCTGGGGCGGTCCCCGGGGAAGAGGCGGTGCGGCAGCAGGCGGGTGATCTCGGCCGGGTCGGTGCCGGCGGCGCGCATCTCGGCCTCGACCTCGGCGGCGCCGCGGCCGCGCAGCAGCGCCTCGGCCTGGGCCAGGCCATTGGCCAGCAGCAGGCGGTGGCTGGCGGCGTGGTCGTGGTCCGGGTTGGCGATCAGGATGAAATCCGCCGGGACCGGCGTGGTGCCCTGGTGCAGCAACTGCATGAAGGAGTGCTGCGCGTTGGTGCCCGGCTCGCCGAAGATCACCGGCCCGGTGTCGCGCACCGCCTCCTGGCCCGAGAGCAGCGTCCGCTTGCCCAGGCTCTCCATCTCGAGCTGCTGCAGATGCGCCGGGAAGCGCGCCAGCCGCTGGTCGTAGGGCAGGATGGCCTGGGCCTTCAGCCCGAGTCCGTTGACATGCCAGGCCGAGACCAGGGCCAGCAGCAGCGGCAGGTTGTCGGCCGGCGCGGCGCCGAGGAAATGCTCGTCCATCTCCCGCGCCCCGGCCAGCAGCGCCGCGAAGGCCTCCCAGCCGCAGGCCAGCGCGATGGACAGGCCGATGGCCGACCAGAGCGAGAAGCGGCCGCCCACCCAGTCGTGGAAGCCGAACACGCGGTCGGCGGGCACGCCGAAGGCGGCGGTGGCCTCGAGATTGGTCGAGAGGGCGGCGAGATGCGCCTTCGCCCCCTCGGCCCCCAGCGCCGCCTCCAGCCAGCCGCGCACGAGATGCGCATTGGCCATGGTCTCGGCGGTGGTGAAGGTCTTGGAGGCGACCAGCACCAGGGTGCGCGCCGGGTCGAGCCCGGCCCGGATCGCCTCCCACTGGTGCGCGTCGGCATTGGCGAGGTAATGCGCGCGGAGCGGCGCGGCGGGGGTCCAGAGCGCGCCCGTGACCATGGCCGGTCCGAGGTCGGAGCCGCCGATGCCGATGTTCACCACATCGGTGAAGGCCTCGCCGCCGGCGCCGCGGATCTCGCCCGCATGCACGGCGCGGGTGAAGCGCTGCATGGCCGCCAGCGTGTCGGCCACCGGGCCGGAGGCGTCCTCGAAGGTGCCGTCGGCCCGCAGGGCGCGGAAGCCGGCGGAGCGCGGCGCCCGCAGCGCCATGTGCAGCACGGCGCGGCTCTCGGTCTCGTTGATCTGGGCGCCCGCCGCCATGGCGTCGCGCTGGGCCATCACCTCCTGGGCGGTGGCGAGGTCGAGCAGGGCGGCCAGGACCTCCTCGTCGATGGCGGTGCGCGAGAAGTCCAGCAACAGCCCCGCCGCCTCGCGGTGGAAACGGCGGAAGCGCTGCGGATCGGCCTCGAAGAGGGCGCGGATGCGGCCCGCTCCGGGCTGCCGGGCCAGCTGCTCGATGCGGCCCCAGGCCGCCTCGCGCGGTGTCAGACTCATGGCGCTCCCTTCCGTGTCCATGCGGCCGGGGAGGCTAGAACAGAAGCTGGCGGGAGGGAATTGGCGGATCGAAGAGATGCGGCCAAAAACAAAAGACTAGATGAGCGGCGGCCGGGAGGGCCCTCAGAGCCCTTCCGGCTGGCCCGCCACGGTCACGGACAGCGCCCCGGGCTGCAGCAGCCGCCCGGCCAGCTTCGCCGCGTGGTCGCGGGAGATGGCGGCCAGCCGCTCGGGCCGGCGGGCCAGCCAGTCCAGCGGCCGGCCGTTGCGGCGCATGGCCAGCAGGGTGGCGGCGATGCGCCGGCTGTCGGTGAACTGCAACGGCTGGCTGCCGGTCATGAAGGCGATGGCCTCCTCCATCTCCGCCGCCGTGGGGCCGTCCTCCGCCATGCGGCGCCACTCGGCGCGCAGCACGGTGAGCAGCTCGCCCACCCGGGCATTGGCGGTGGAGCAGGAGCCGACCAGCACGCCCTGGCCGAGGATCGGGTCCAGCCCGGCGCCGATGCCATAGGTCAGGCCGCGCTCCTCGCGGATGCTGCGGGTCAGGCGCGCGGTGAAGCCGCCGCCGGAGAGGATGCGCAGCAGCACCTGCGCCGCTTCCCAGTCGGTGTCGCGCACCGGCAGACCGGGCTGACCGAAGAGGATGGCCGATTGCGGCGCCGCCACCGGCACCACCTGGGTGCCGAAGCGGGCGAAGTCCGGCAGGGGCGGCGGCGGCTCGGAGCGGCCCGGGGGCAGGGCGCCCAGCAGCTGCGGCAGCAGCGCGGCCAGCTCCGTGGCCGTGATGGCGCCGGAGGCGGCGATCAGCAGGCCGGCCTCGCCCTGGCCCTGGTGCAGGTGGCGCGCCAGGGCCGCCCGCATCTGCTCGACGGTGAGCCGCGCCAGGCTCTCCTCGGTGCCGCCGGCGGGGCGGCCGGCCGGGTGGCCGGGAAAGCCGGCGGCCCAGAAGGCGCGCGAGGCGCGGCCGCGTGGCCCCTCCAGCGCCTGCCGCGCCCCGGCGATGGCCCGGGCCCGCAGGCGGGAGACCGCCTCCTCCTCGAAGCGCGGCGCCGTCATGGCCAGCCGCGCCAGCCGGACCGCCTCGGGCAGCGCCGGCTTGAGGGCGCGCAGGCTGCCCTCGAAGGTGTCGCGGTCGGCGCTGAAGCCGAGGCCGATCGCCTCGTCCTGCAGCGCATCGGCGAAATCGGCGGCGGAGAGGTCCCCGGCGCCCTCGGTCATCAGGGCGGCGGCGAGGCGGGCGCAGCCCTCCTGGCCCTCGGGGTCCAGCGCGGCGCCGCCGGGCCAGGACCAGGCCAGGCTGACCACCGGCACCGAATGGTCCTCGGCCAGCCAGGCGGTGAAGCCGCCGCCCTCGACCACCTGGATCGGCAGGGAGAAGCCGGCGGCGGGCGCGGCGGAGGCGCCGCTCATGCCGCGCCCTCCGGCAGCAGCCAGCCGGTCATCGAGGGTCGCGAGAGCACGGCGCGCGCCGCCGCCTCCACCTGCGGCGGGGTGACGGCGCGGATGCGCGCCGGCCAGAATTCGACGCTCTCCAGCGGCAGCCCGTTGGCCAGCGCACCGCCCAGGATGCGGGGCGCTGCGCCGAGGCTGTCCAGCGCCAGCAGCACGCCGGCGGTGAGCTGGCGGATCGAGCGCGCCACCTCGGCCTCGGTCACGCCACCGTCGAGCAGCCGGGCGACCTCGGCCGCCACGGCGCCTTCCAGCGCGGCGGTCGTGGTCTCGCGGCGCGGGGTGGCGAAGATCTCCAGGCTGCCCGTGCCGATGGCGTCGCCGTCATAGGCGCAGCCGGCGGAGACGGCGAGGCCGCTCTGCACCAGCGCCTTGTGCAGCCGCGAGCCCTGACCGCCGCCCAGCAGATGCGCCAGCACCTCCAGCGGGTGCACATGCTCGGCCGGCGCGCCGCCCTGGGTCTGCCCCTGGGTCTGCCCTTGGGGCTGGCTCGGCGCCACCCAGCCGCGCAGGAAGGCGGCCTCCTGCAGGGTCGCCTCGCGCTGCACCAGCCGGTCGCGCAGCGGCGAGCCGGGCGCCGGGGCGCGATCGCGGGCGGCCTTGTCATAGGGCGCGGGGCGGGAGGGGATGGCGCCGTAATGCTGCTCGGCCATGCGCGCCACCGCCTCGCGCGACACCGCGCCGGTGACCAGCAGGGTGGCATTGGCCGGCACGTAGTAGCGGCCGAAGAAGTCCAGCATGTCGTCGCGGCTCAGCGCGGCGATATCCTCGGGCCAGCCGATCAGCGGCCGGCCCCGCCAGTGCTGGCGGCCCCAGAAGGCGGCGTCCCAGGTCTCCCGGAAGCGGCCGCGCGGCGTGCTCTCGGTGCGCTGGCGCCGCTCCTCCTGCACCACCTGCCGCTCCGGCTCGATCTCGTCGGCGGGGAAGAGGGCGGCGGCCATGCGGTCGGCCTCCATGCCGGCCACGAGGTCGAGCCGGCCGGCCTCGACATGCTGGTGATAGGCCGTGACGTCGCGGGAGGTGAAGGCGTTGTCCTGCCCGCCCTCGCGCGCCACCAGGCGCGAGAAGGCGCCGGAGGGCACGTTCGGGCTGCCCTTGAACATCATGTGCTCGAGGAAGTGGGCGAGGCCGGAGCGGCCGGCCGGGTCCTCGCCGGCGCCGGCGCTGTAGAAGACGTAATGCGCGACGACGGGCGCGCGCCGGTTCTCCGCATGCACCACGGTCAGGCCGTTGGGCAGCGTCCAGAGGCTGGCGCCGAAGAGCGGGCGCTCGCCGGCCAGCGGCGCGGCGGCGGGAGCGGCCGCGCGCGCCGGCGGCAGCACGGCGAGCGCGGGCAGGGCGGCGGCGGCGGACAGCGCCGCGCGGCGGGTGAGGGCGGACATCGCCTCCTCACATGGGGCTTCGGGCGGGTTCAGAACAGCCCCGAGAACAGGCCCGTCCGGCGCCGCTGGATGATGGCGGTCTCGCCCTCCTCCGGACTGCGGCCGAGGGCGGCGTTCTCCCGCAGGCGCTGCGCCTCGCGCTGCGGATCGACGACGGTGCCGGGCGGCGGCGCGTCCTTCCAGAACATCAGCCGGTCCACCACGCTGCGGTCGGGCTGGTCGAGCCGGAGGCTTTCCTCGTCGACCCGCCGGCGGATGTCGGGCGTGCTTCCGCCGGTGCCGGCCTGGGCCAGCAGCGCGCTCTCGCCGGAGGAGGGCGCGGCGGCGGCGCCGACGCCGAAGGAGGCGCCGGGCGCCACGGTCGCCTCGCCGGCCTCGCGGCCACGCAGCTCCTGCGGGCGCGGCACGCCGGGGCGGGGCTGCGGCAGGTCGCCCAGGCTCGGCGGCAGGGAGAGCGGCGCGCGGGTCACGACACTGAACTCGTCCGGCGCGTCCCGGGTGAAGCCCAGGGTGCGCGAGGTGTCGGAGCCGCAGCCGGCGAGCAGCAGGCCGCAGGCCAGGGCGGTGCCGGAGAGAGCGGCACGGGTGGAGAGCTGCCTCATGGCGTTTCCTTAGCGGTCCGGCCGGGCCGGAACAAGGCATCGGCGATCAGTGCCGCCACGCCCAGGACGATGGCGGCATCGGCGACGTTGAAGACATACCAGTGGAAGCTGCCAATCCGGAAATCGGCGAAGTCCACCACCGCGCCGAAGCGCAGCCGGTCGATGACATTGCCGATGGCGCCGCCGACGATGCCGCCCAGCGCCAGCGCGCTCAGCCGGTTCTCGGCCCGTGCCAGCCAGCGCAGCAGCAGCGCGACCACGGCCAGCGCCAGCACGGCGAGGCCGATCCGGTGCCAGGGGCTGTCCCCAGCCAGCAGGCCGAAGGTGACGCCGCGGTTCCAGACCATGGTGAGGTCGAAGCCGACCGCGCCGAGATCGACGAGCCGCACCTGGAAGCGTTCCGGCAGGCGGAGCACCTCCAGGATCCACCACTTGCTGATCTGGTCCGCCGCCAGGATGCCGGCGGCGAAGGGCAGGCCGAGCTTGAGGCTCATGCGGCGGCTTCGACCACCGCCTCGCAGCGGCGGCAGAGGGTGGGATGGGCGGCGGACTGGCCGACCTCGGGCAGCACCTTCCAGCAGCGCTCGCACTTCCCGCCCGGGGCGAGGGCGAACTCGGTGGCCGCGCCGGCCACGCCCTCGACCGTGAAGGCCGCCTCGGGCGGCGGAGTGGCGCTCAGCATCAGGTCGGAGGTGATGCAGAGCTCGGCCCAGGCGGCCGGCGGCAGCAGCTCGATCTCGGCCGGGGCGAGGTGCAGCGTCGGCGCCGCCTGCAGCGAGGAGCCGATGGTGCCGGCGCCGCGCGCCTTCTCCAGCGCCCCCGTGACGCTGCGGCGGATCTCCCGCAGCCGCTGCCACTTCGCCGCCAGGACGTCATCCCGCCAGGCCGCCGGCAGCACCGGGAAGTCCCGCAGATGGACGGAATCCGTCTCGGAGGGGAAGCGGGCGAGCCAGGCCTCCTCGGCGGTGAAGGGCATCACCGGGGCGAGCCAGGCGGTCAGGCAGCGGTGCAGCGCGTCCAGCACCGTGCGGGCGGCGCGGCGGCGGTGGCTGTCGCGCGCGTCGCAATAGAGGCTGTCCTTGCGGATGTCGAAATAGAAGGCCGAGAGGTCCGTCGCGCAGAAGCCGTGGATCTCGGGATAGACGCCGTTCCAGTCGTAATCCGCGGCGGCCTTGCGCAGCCGCGCGTCCAGCTCGGTCAGCCGGTGCAGCACCCAGCGCTCCAGCTCGGGGAGCTGGTCGTGCGGCAGGATCTCGCTTTCCTCGAAGCCGTCGAGATTGCCGAGCAGCCAGCGCAGCGTGTTGCGGATGCGGCGGTAGAGCTCCGCCTGCTGGCCGAGGATGGTCTTGCCGATGCGCAGGTCGTCCGCGGTGTCGGAATTCATCACCCAGAGGCGCAGGATGTCGGCGCCGTACTGCTGCGTCACCTCCTGCGGCGCGGTGACGTTGCCGAGCGACTTCGACATCTTCCGCCCGCCCTCGTCGAGCACGAAGCCGTGCGTCAGGATGGCCTTGAAGGGGGCGAAGCCATTGGTGCCGATGCTCTCCAGCAGGGAGGAGTGGAACCAGCCGCGATGCTGGTCCGAGCCCTCCAGGTAGAGATCGGCCGGCACCGGCAGGCCGCGGTCGCGCAGCACGAAGGCATGGGTCGAGCCGGATTCGAACCAGACATCGACGATGTCCATCACCTGCTCGTAATCGTCCGGGTTGCGGCCGTCACCGAGGAAGCGGGCGGCGGCGCCGGGCCTGTACCAGGCATCCGCCCCTTCCTCGGCGAAGGCGGCGCAGATGCGGTCCAGCACCGCCTGGTCGCGCAGCACCGCGCCGGTCTTCTTCTCGACGAAGACGGCGATCGGCACGCCCCAGGCGCGCTGGCGGCTGATGCACCAGTCCGGCCGCGCCGCCACCATGGAGCCGATGCGGTTGCGCCCCATGTCGGGCACGAAGCGGGTGTTGGCGATGGCCTCCAGCGCCTTGGCGCGGATCTGGTTGCCATCGTCCATGGCGATGAACCATTGCGGCGTGGCGCGGAAGATGACCGGCTTCTTCGAGCGCCAGCTGTGCGGGTAGCTGTGGGTGACGAAGCCCTTGCCGGCCAGGTGTCCTGTCTCGGTCAGCGCCGCCCAGACCGGCTCATGCGCCTTGAACACATGGATGCCAGTGAAGCCCGGCGCCTGCACCGTGTAGGTGCCGTCATCGGCGACGCATTCCGGCACGGCGATGCCATGCGCGCGGGTCAGGCGGAAATCGTCCTCGCCATGCGCCGGCGCCATGTGCACGAGGCCGGTGCCGGCCTCGGTGGTGACGAAATCGCCCTCCAGCAGCGGCACGTCGAACCGGTAGCCGCCCTGGGCACCGCTCCAGTCGCGCAGCGGATGCGCGGCGATGGCGCCGGCCAGCTCCGTGCCCTTGAGGACGCGCTTCACGGAGAAGGCGGCGAGGCCCACTTCCTTGGCGAAGGCGCCGATCAGCGCCTCGGCCACGATGAAGCGCTGGCCGGGGCGGACCAGCGCCACGCCCTCCGCCACGGCATCGACGACCAGCAGCGCGTAGTCGATCTCCCCGCCATAGGCCAGCGCCCGGTTGGCCGGGATGGTCCAGGGCGTCGTCGTCCAGATCACCGCCTCGGCGCCGACCAGATCCTCCGCGCCGGCCTTCAGGATCGGGAAGCCGGTGTAGAGGATGGCGGACTTGTGGTCGTGGTACTCGACCTCGGCCTCGGCCAGCGCGGTCTTCTCGACCGGGCTCCACATCACCGGGCGTAGGCCGCGATAGAGCGAGCCGTTCATCAGGAACTTGCCGATCTCGCCGGCGATGGCGGCCTCGGAGGGGAAGTCCATCGTCGCGTAGCGCCCGGCCCAGTCGCCGGCGACGCCGAGGCGCCTGAACTCCTCCCGCTGCACGTCCAGCCAGTGGGCGGCATAGGCGCGGCACTCGGCGCGGAACTCCAGCACCGGCACGGCGTCCTTGTCCCGCCCGCCCTGATACTTGCCGCGGGGGTTGCGGTACTCCTCCTCGACCTTCCACTCGATCGGCAGGCCGTGGCAGTCCCAGCCGGGGATGTAGTCGGCATCCTTGCCGCTCATCTGGGCGGCGCGGTTGATGACGTCCTTCAGGATCTTGTTCAGCGCGTGGCCGATATGGAGCGCGCCGTTCGCGTAGGGCGGGCCGTCATGCAGGACGAACTTCTCCCGCCCCGCCGATTGCTGGCGCAACCGGTCCCACAGCCCGATCCGTTCCCACCGCTCCAGCCAGCCGGGCTCGCGCTTCGGCAGGTCCCCCTTCATCGGGAAGGGCGTGCGGGGCAGGAAGACGGTGCCACGGTAGTCGCGGGCGCCGCCGGCGGCGGAGGGGTCGGCAGGCACGTCGGTCATCGCTGTTCGTCCAGGCCGCCCGGCGGGAGGGATGAGGGGCGGCGTCAGCCAGGAGAGGGGAAGGATGCGTCTGCGGACCCGGCCCTCCGGCAGAGGACCGGGCAGCTAATTCGCGGCCCTGCCATGGGCCACCCGGAGCGGAACGGCGTGCCAGACATAGGCGGGTTTTGCGGCGCGGCGCGCCGGGGGTCAAGGACGGCGCGCCGTGCTCCGACGCGCCATCCCTGGCGACACCGATTTAATTAAAAATTGAGACTTTCATCGATTATTGTGCCATTCCCCCCCCGATGGAGTGGCCAAAATGGGCTTCCTTGGACGAGCCTCCCCCCTGTTCCGGACCGCCTGCCTGTTCGCCGGGCTCAGCCTGTCCAGCGGCTGCGCCGCGCCTGAGCTGATGGCGGGTTTCACCGAACCGCAGCCGGTGGTGGTGGAACGCGATGTCGTTTTCCAGCCGGGGGAGACGGGCCGGCTCGATGTCTACCGACCCTCTCGCGCGGCCGGTGGGCTGCCGGTGATTGTTTTCTTCCATGGAGGGTTCTGGCAGTTTGGAAGCAACCAGGAGTTGCAGAATCAGGTTGTCGCCCAGGAACTCGCAAAGCGCGGCGCGGTCGTGATGGTCCCGGGCTACCGGCTCTATCCCGCCGCCACCTTCCCGGGCTTCCTGGAGGATGGCGCGGCCGCCCTGGCCTGGGCGCGGGACCACGCCGCCACCTATGGCGGCGACCCCGACAACCTCTATGTGGCGGGCCATTCGGCGGGCGCCTATATCGCCGTCATGCTGGCGGCCGATGGCCGCTACCTCGCGGCGCGCGGCCTGGACCACCGGAGGCTCGGCGGCGCCATCGGCATCGCCGGCCCCTATGGCGAATGGTTCCTGGACCATCCGACGGTGGCGCCCGTCTTCGCCGGCATTCCGGCCGCGCAGGCGCTGCCGGAGCCCTTCCTGGGGCCAGGCACACCCCCGCTCCTGCTGGTGAGCGGCAGCTGGGACGTCTTCACCCGGCCCGGCGACACCCGGCACCTGGCCGAGGTGGCCCGCGCGCGGGGCGGGCGGGCCGAGGCCATCCTCTACCCGATGATTGGCCACCTCGACATCATGATGTCGCTGCCCTGGCTGCCCAGCTTCGCGCCCCTGTCGAGCGACATGGCGCGCTTCATCCAGGCCAGGAGCGACCAGCGCCTGGCGGCCCGGCAGCCTCCCCGGCAGCCTCCCCTGCGGCTGACCGCGCTGCCCGCGCCCTGAGAGCCCGCCGCCCGGCTCAGCCATCCCCCCCGGTTCAGCCACCGCCGGGCGGGCGCAGATCCAGGACGGCGCGGGCGAAGGCCTCCGGCGCCTCCTGGGGGAGGTTGTGGCCGATGCCGGGCAGGGTGCGGTGCGTGTAAGAGCCGGTGAAGCGCGCGGCGTCCCCGCCGCTGCCGCCGGGCCGGGAGACACCGTCGCTGCCGCCGTCCAGGCTGATGCTCGGCACGCCGATGGGCGGTTGCGCCGCCAACCGTTGCTCGATCGCCTCCAGCGCCGGGTCGCCCGCCGCCAGCCCGTGGCGGTGGCGGTAGGAGTGCACCACCACCGCCACGAAGTCCGGATTGTCGAAGGCGGCAGCGCTGCGCTGGAAGGTCTCCTCGGTGAAGCGCCAGTCCGGCGACCAGAGGCGCCACAGCAGCCGGCAGAACTCCTGCCGGTGCGCCGCCAGCCCGGCCGCGCCCCGCGCCCCGTGCAGGTAGTACTGGTACCAGTGGCGGTGCTCCCGCTCCGGCGCCGCCGGCACGCCGGCCGCGGCGATGTCCTGGATGTTGTAGCCGTCGCCGGTGACCAGCCCGGCGCAACGCTCCGGCCAGAGCGCCGCGACGACGCAGGCGGCGCGGCCGCCCCAGTCATAGCCCGCCAGCACGGCGCGTGGGATCGCCAGCGCGTCCATCAGCGCCAGGAGATCCGCCCCCAGCGCCCCCTGCTGCCCGGAGCGCGGCGTGTCGAGCGAGAGGAAGCGCGTCGGCCCATAGCCGCGCAGCCAGGGGATGACGACCCGCGCGCCCTCGGCGGCAAGGCGGGAAGCCACCGCGTCATAGGCATGCACGTCGTAGGGAAAGCCGTGCAGCAGGATGACCGGCCAGCCGCCGGCCTCGCCCTGCTCGCGGTAGGCGACGCGCAGCGCCCCGGCCTCGATCTGCTTCAGCATGGTTGGATTCCTCCCGCCCCGATGTGGGGGGCGGACACGGCGCGGGGGAGGGGGCGACCCCGCCCGGCCTCATCCCAGCAGCCGCCGCGCCTCCGCCGCATCCGCCGCGATCTGCGCCGTCAGCTCCGCCAGCGCGGCGAACCGGTGCTCCGGACGCAAGAAGTGCAGCAGCCGCACGCCGATCTCCTGGCCGTAGAGGTCACCGGTGAAATCGAAGAGATGCGCCTCCACCCGGCTTTCCGTCCCGCCCACGGTCGGCCGCTGGCCGATATTGGCCACGCCCTTCACCAGGGTGCCGTCGGCCAGCTCCGCCTCGATGGCATAGACGCCGCGCGCCGGCTCCAGGTGCCGCCCCAGCGGCACGTTGGCCGTGGGGAAGCCGATGGTCCGCCCGCGCTTGTCGCCATGGCTGACCGGGCCACGGATCTCCCAGGGCCGGCCCAGCGCCTCGGCCGCCCGCTCGGGATAGCCGTCCTGCAGGGCGCGGCGGATGCGCGAGGAGGAGATGGGGCCGGCGGCGTCGGCGACCGGCGGCACCACGGTCAGGCCGATGCCGAGCCGCTCGGCCTGCGCCGCCAGGAAGGCGACGTCGCCGCCGCGCCGGTGGCCGAAGGCGAAGTCGGCGCCGCAGGCGAGGTGCCGGGCGCCGAGCGCGCCATGCAGCACCTCGGTGACGAAGGCCTCGGCCGGGAGCGCGGCCAAGGCGGCGTCGAAGGCCAGGGCGACGACGACATCCGCGCCCGCCGCGCGCAGCGCCGCCGCCTTGGCCGGGGCGAGGGTCAGGCGGAAGGGCGGGTCGTCGGGGCGGAAATGCTCGCGCGGATGCGGCTCGAAGGTCAGCGCGGCGAGCGTCAGCTCCGGCCGTCCGGCATGGGCGGCGCGCAGCACGGCGCGGTGGCCGAGATGCACGCCGTCGAAATTGCCCAGGGCCAGCGTGGCGCCGCGCGCCGCGGGCGGCACCGCCTGCCAGGAGAGGCCCGGGATGGCGTTCGGGTCCGGCGGGTCCTGGCTCATCGGCCGGCGCCGTGGCGGCTCATCGCTGCGCCTTCTCGACCCACTTCTCGACCTCCACCGGGGCGAAATCCTCCAGCGCCGCCAGCGCCTGCTCCGGCGTGCCGGCCAGCGCCGCCAGGGCGCGGTGCTTGGGGTGCAGAAAGCCCTCCGTCACCATGTGGTCGAAGACCGTGCCCAGGCGGCCCCAGTAGCCGGCGGTGTCGAGGAAGACGAGGCCCTTGGCGTGGATGCCGAGCTGGGTCCAGGTGAAGGCCTCCACCGCCTCCTCCAGCGTGCCGATGCCGCCGGGCAGCACGACGAAGCCGTCCGACAGGTCGGCCATCATCGCCTTGCGCTCATGCATGGTGCCGACCACCCGCAGGTCGGTGATGGCGCCATGGCCGACCTCGCGGCGCATCAGCGTCTCGGGGATGATGCCGATGACCTCGGCGCCCGCCTTCATCGCCGCATCCGCGACGATGCCCATCAGCCCGACATGCCCGCCGCCATAGACCAGCCCCTGGCCGCGTGCCGCGATGGCCTGGCCGAGGGCCCGCGCGGCCGCCGCGTAGGCCGGGTTGTTGCCGGGGTTGGACCCGCAGAAGACACAGACACGCTTGATGGCCATCGGGGAACCCCAGCTCGATCGTGGCGCCGGGCGGGGCGGGCCCGAAGGCGGGGCCACCCACCCGGCCCTGCGGGCTTAACGCCGGGTGCCCGGATGGACAAGCGATCCGCACGGGGAGACAACCCGGCCGGATCGAGCACAGAGGAGTCGCCATGCCCGCCACCCCCATCGGCACGAGCGAACAGCTCCTGGAGGAGCTGCGCGGCTGGGTCGAGACCGAGACGCCGACCACCGACGCCGCCGCCATCAACCGCCTGCTGGACAGGGCCGAGGCCGGGCTGGCCGCCGTCGGCGCCGTGCTGGAGCGCATCCCCGGCACCGAGGGCCGCGGCGACCATCTGGTGGCCCGGACGCCGGGCGAGGGCAGGCCCGTGCTCGTCGCCGGCCATCTCGACACCGTCTGGGACCACGGCACGCTGGAGAGGACGATCCCCTTCCGCGTCGAGGGCGAGAAGTGCTTCGGTCCCGGCATCTACGACATGAAGGCCGGCAGCTTCTTCGCCTTCCATTCCGTGCGCGAGATCCTGCGGCACGGCACGCGGACCCGCAGCCCGATCACCCTGCTGCTGACCTCGGACGAGGAGGTGGGCAGCGGCACCAGCCGGGCGCTGATCGAGCGCGAGGCGGCCGGCGCCTGCGCCGTGCTGATCCCGGAGCCGGCGGGCGGGACGCAGAAGGCCTGTGTCACGGCGCGCAAGGGCACCGGGCGCTTCACCATCCAGGTCGAGGGCCGCAGCGCCCATGCGGGCGGCAACTGGCAGGAGGGCGCCAGCGCGGTGGTGACGCTGGCGCGGCTGATCGGCCAGATCCATGCGCTGGTGGACCTGCCGGGCGGCACGACGACGAATGTGGCGCCGATCTGGGGCGGCACGCGGCCCAACGTCATTCCCAACAAGGCCGGCTGCGAGGTGGATTTCCGCGTCGCCACGCTGGAGGACGCGGCGCGGGTCGAGGCGGCGGTGATGGCCATGGCCGGGCCGCAGCCGGAGGGGACCAGCGTCGTGATCACCGGCGGGCTGAACCGGCCGCCGATGGTCGAGGGGCCGGGCAACCTGGCGCTCTACGAGCAGGCCCGGGCGATCGCCGCG
Organism: Pseudoroseomonas sp. WGS1072; assembly: GCF_049340465.1. Lineage (NCBI taxonomy): Bacteria > Pseudomonadati > Pseudomonadota > Alphaproteobacteria > Acetobacterales > Acetobacteraceae > Pseudoroseomonas > Pseudoroseomonas sp. WGS1072. The sequence goes on from NZ_JBMPSU010000001.1 coordinate 1,891,976, forward strand.
CGGCTCGGCTACGACCTGCCGAAGCAGCACCGCGGCGGCGGCTCGGACGGCAATTTCACCGCCGCCATGGGCATTCCGACGCTGGACGGGCTGGGCTGCTCCGGCGCGGGGGCGCATGCGGAGTTCGAGCACATCCTCTGGCGCGAGCTGGCGCCGCGCTGCGGCACGTTGTGCGAACTGCTGGAGACGCTGGGCTGAGGCCGGGCTCCGGGAGGGGCGGCGCCGCCCCTCCCGCGCCGGGGTCGCCTCGGGGCCGCCTCGGGGCCGCCCCCGTCAGTGGCCGCCCTCCGCCACCCCCTGCCGCCAGTAGCCGGCGGCCCGGAACTGGCCCGCCGGAAGGCCGCAGGCCTCGCTGAAATGCTGGCGCAACTGGCGGGCGGTCTCCGCCTCGCAGGCGACCCAGGCGGAACGCCCGGCCTCGCCCGCCGGCCAGGACAGGGCGCGCACCGCGTCCAGCAGCGGCGCGCCATGGGGTGCGCCGTCGCGCAACAGCCAGCGCACCGCCATGCCCGGCGGCGGCGACAGCGTCTGCCGCTCGGCGGCATCGGCCACCTCGATCAGCACCTGGCCGCGGGCGTCGCGCGGCATCTGCTCCAGGGCGCGGGCGATGGCGGGCAGGGCGGTCTCGTCGCCGCCCACCAGGGTCCAGCCCCGCACCGGGATATGGCCGCCGCCCGGGCCGGAGAGGCCGAGCCAGTCGCCCGGCTCCGCCCGCAAGGCGAAGCGCGAGCCCGGGCTGCCATCGCCATGCACGACGAAGTCGATCTCCATCTCGCCGGCGGCGGCATCGATGCGGCGGATGGTGTAGGTGCGCCGCGTCAGGTCGCGGCCGGCGAAGTCGGGCTGCCCGGCGGGGGTGAGGCCGGGCCAGCGCGGCTCGGCGCCGTCCGGGGCGCGCTGGCCCGGGATATAGATCTTGAGGTGCATCGCCTCGGCGTCGAAGCGGGCGAGATCGTCGCCGCGCAGGGTCAGGCGGCGCATGCGCGGCGTGACCGCGGTCACCCGCAGCACGCGGGCGGTGCGGAAGTTCGCCGGCCGCGCGTCGGCGCGCGGCGCGGCGGCGCCGGCCCAGGCGATGCCGAGCCGCTCCCCCGGCGCGAATTCGTCGAGATGGCCGGCGACGACGCCCTGCGCCTCGGCCAGCGCCGCGACGCTCTCGGCCTCCAGGCGCAGCGCGAGGCCGTCGGCTGCGGTCGTCACCCGCGCCTCGCCACCGGGGAAGGCAATGCGGTAATCCTCCTCGGGCCCGACGATGGGCCGGCCGTGCTCCAGCATGTGCCGGCGGAAGGCGGCGGCGAGGCGGGCGGGACTGGCGGTGCGGGCCTGCGCGGTGGCGGTGACGCGGGTCATCGGAGGTGCCTCCTTCGGCATCGGGCCGGCGGCATCAGGGCCGGCTCATGGACGGGCCGGCGGGCAGGTCGGCCCAGTAGGTTCCGGCCATCGGGATGGCCAGGAAATCCCGGTTGAGCGCCGCCAGGGTGGCGGCGGGATCGAGGTCGGCGCAGCGGTCGGGATGCAGCCAGCGGGCCAGCAGCTCCAGCATCACCACATGCGCGGGCGTGTCGTTGAAGCCGTGCCAGACGGCATGCGCCCGGCCCCGGCGCACCGCCGGCAGCAGGTCGAGCCGGTCGCGGCGCAGCGTGTCGGCCAGGGCGGCGCTCGCCGCCCCGGGCGTGACGCCCGGGCCGAGCGGGATGCCGCCGCGGCCGCCATAGGGGCCGCCGGTCGCGACATAGAGGCGGGGATCGGCGGCCACCACCTGCTCGAAGGACAGGGTGCCGATGGTGCCGGGCAGCAGCGCGGCGCCGATGCTGCGCCCGCCGCAGAAACGGATCATCGAATCATGGGCGCCGCGGCCGGGGGAATCGCAGCAGGGCCGGCCGCCGGCATGGGCGTGCAGGAACACGGAGGGGGCCTCCGCGCCGGCGACGCGCGCGGCGATGGCGGCGAGGCGTTCGCCGTAGAAGGCCTCGAAGGCCGCCGCCCGGTCCTCCCGCCCCAGGATCCGGCCGAGCAGGGCGAGGCTCGGCCGCGTGTTGCGCATCGGGTCCTGGAAGAAGTCGATGACGATGACGGGAATGCCGAGCGCGGTGACGCGGTCGGCGAGGCCGCTGGCGACGGCGGAGAGGCCGGCGACCAGCACCTCCGGCCGCGCCGCCAGCAGCGTCTCCAGCGCCAGGTCCTGCGACTGCCCGCGCCGCAGCAGCGGGATGTCGTCCACCCGCGGGAAGCGCTCCCGCACCATGGCGTAGTCGGGCGGGTTCATCCGACGCAGGTCATCGCCCCAGCCGACGATGAGGGAGACCGGATCGGGGTGCAGCAGGCCCATGGCGAGGACATGCCGCGCCTCGGTCAGCGCGATGCGCCGGGCGGTGCCGGGAAGGGTGACGCCGCGCCCCGCGATATCCGTCAGCGGCGCCGCCGCAGCCCCGGCGTGCCGCGGCAGCGCCGGCATGGCCAGGGAGGAGAGGAGGGCCGGCAGGGCGCCCAGCAGGCGCCGCCGCCCGGCCGTCCCGCCGCCGCTCACCAGCGGGCGCGCAGCGAGCCCAGCACCATCCGGCCCGTGCCGTAGTAGCAGGCGGTGATGCTGCTGCAGCTGGCCACGTAGTCCTTGTCGGCGAGGTTCTGCGCGTTCACCGCCAGCTCGACGCCGGCCAGCTTCTCGAAGCGGGCGCCCAGCTCGTAGCGGATGGCGGCATCGAACAGCGTCACCGACGGCACCTTGAAGGTGTTGGTGTCGTTGCCGTAGGTCTCGCCGATGTAGCGCACGCCGCCGCCGAGGCTCAGGCCGCGCAGCGGGCCCTCGTGGAAGGCATAGTTGGCCCAGCCGGAAGCCATGTGGTGCGGCACCTGCGGCACCCGGTTGCCCTCGACGCCGACGACGTTCGACTTGGTGATCTCGGTGTCGAGATAGGCGTAGCTGCCGAGCAGGTCGAGGCTGTCGGTCAGGCTGGCGCGGCCCTCCAGCTCGATGCCGCGCGAGCGGATCTCGCCCTGCGCGACGCTGTAGTTCGTGTAGACCGCGTCACGGGTCAGCACATTGTCCTGCGTGATGTGGAAGGCGGCGAGCTGGACGAAGCTGTTCATGCCCGGCGGCTGGTACTTCACGCCGACCTCGTACTGCTCGCCCGTGGTGGGCGCGAAGTTGCCGCCGCCGCGCTGCGGCGCCTGGGTGCCGGTGTTCGGCAGGAAGGAGGTCGAGTAGCTGGCATAGGGCGCCAGGCCGTTGTCGAAGAGGTAGAGGCCGCCGACGCGCCAGGTCAGCTCGTCATCCCACTGCGAGGTCTGCGCCGCGTTGGCGCCGCTCGCCAGATGCGTCGTCGTGCCGATGCTGGCGGTGTCGTAGCGCAGGCCGACATTGAACCGCCAGCGGCCGAGCGCGATCTGGTCCTGCGCGTAGAAGCCGAGCTGGTCCAGTTCCTGGTTGGTCAGGTCGGCCGGGCCGGAGAGGATGGGCGGGATGTTCCGGTAGTAGACCGGCGCGAAGAGGTCGAGGCTCGGCACGTCGACGCTGATGGTGGTCAGCCGCGCGCGCGCCGAGGTGCGCTGCCAGTCGACGCCGAAGAGCGCCGTGTGCTGCACCGGGCCGGTGGTGAAGGTCGCCTGCGCCTGGTTGTCCAGCGCGTAGGAATTGGCGTGGTCCGAGGCGTAGGTGGCGCGGCGGCTGCCGGTGCGGCCGTTGGCGGCGATGGAGCCGATGGAGAGGACGTTGAACTCCGCGTCGATATGCGAGTAGCGGAAGTTCTGGCGCACCGTCCAGACATTGTCGAAGCGGTGCTCGAACTGGTAGCCGATCGAGGCCTGGGTGCGGTCGAAGCGGTCGTAGTTCGGATCGCCGCCGAAGAAGCCGCGGCGCTGCTGGCCATAGGGGCTGGGCAGCACCGAGCCGACGGCGGGGACGAAGTTGTAGAAGCCGCTCTTCGGATCCTTCTGGTAGGAGGCGAGCAGCGTGAAGGTGGTGTTGTCGTCCGGGCGCCACATCAGCGCGGGCGCGATGGCGATGCGCTGCTCCTCGGCGAAGTCGTACTGCGTGTCGGCGATGCGGGCGATGCCGGTCAGGCGGTAGGCGAAGGTGCCGTCCTCGGTCAGCGGGCCGCCGAAATCGAAGGCGGTCTGCATCAGCGCGTTGCTGCCGGCCTCGATGCGGACCTCATGGATCGGCGTGGTGGTCGGGCGGCGGCTGACCAGGTTCACCAGGCCGCCGACGCCGGTCTGGCCGTAGAGCACCGAGGCCGGGCCGCGCAGCACCTCGATCCTCTCCAGCAGCCAGGGGTCGGTGTTCGGCACGCCGTAGTAGAGGCCGCGGCCCTGGCGCAGGCCATCGAGGAAGTTGACGAAGGCGGCGCCGGTGCCCTGCCCGCCGAAGCCGCGCACGAAGACGCTGTCATAGCGCGCGGCGGGCCGCACCTCGGCCAGCACGCCGGCGGTGTAGCGCAGGGCCTGGGAGACGCTGAGCGCCGCCTGGTCGTCGATCTGGTCGCGGGTGACGACGCCGACCGACTGCGGCGCCTCGATCAGCGGCGTGTCGGTCTTGGAGCCGGTGGTGGTGAGTGGCGCGACATAGCCCGGCGCATGCTCCCAGGCGCGCCAGGCGGTGGCCTGGACATTGACCTCCGGCAGGGTGACGCTGCCCTCGGTGACGCTGCTCTCAGTGATGGGCGCCGCGGCGAGGGCGGGTGCCTCCTGTGCCAGCGTGGCGGTGGGCAGGACCGCGGCGGTCGCGAGGAGGAGGGAGCGCAGCGGAGACAAGCGAGCCATGCCAGACTTTCCGGAAACGGGAGATTGGCGCCCGTTTAGGCACAGCTGCGATTCGTTCGCAACATGGGCGGGCGCGGATCTGCCCTTCGCCCGCCGCGTGTGTCCCTTCGGCCCGCCCCTCAGCCCAGCGCCGCCAGGGCCTGGGTCAGGTCGGCGATCAGGTCGTCGACATGCTCGATGCCGATGCTGAGCCGGATCAGCCCGTCGCTCACGCCGATCCGCGCCCGCACCTCCGCCGGCACGCCGGAATGGGTGGTGGAGGCGGGGTGGCTGGCCAGCGATTCGGTGCCACCCAGGCTGACCGCCAGCTTGAAGACGCGCAGCCGGTTCAGCACCCGGAAGGCCTCCGGCTGGCCGCCGGCGATCTCGATGCTGAAGGTCGAGCCGGGGCCGCTGCATTGCGCCGCGTAGACCGGGCCGGCCTGCGGCCCCAGCGCATGCACCGCCGCGACGCGCGGGTGCCGCTCCAGGAAGTCGGCCACCGCCTCGGCGTTGCGCGCCGCCGCCTTCATGCGCAGCGAGAGCGTCTCCAGAGAGCGGCCCAGCATCCAGCAGGAATGCGGATCGAGCTGCGTGCCGATGGCGCCGCGCAGCAGCCGCACCGCCTGGATCAGGTCGCGCCGGCCGATGGCGGCGCCCGCGACGAGGTCGCTGTGCCCGCCGACATACTTGGTCATGGAGGAGACGACGAGGTCGACGCCATGCGTCAGCGGCTGCTGGAAGATCGGCCCGAGCATGGTGTTGTCGCAGAGGATCACCGGGCGGTGCCCCGCCTGCCGCGCGGCGATGCGGTCGGCGGCGACCCCGATCAGCGCCAGGTCGACCAGGGTATTGAGCGGGTTGGAGGGGGTCTCCACCAGGATCACGCTGACCCGGCCGCGCGCCACGGCCCGGTCCGCGGCGGCCTCGATGGCCGCGGCCTTCGTCCCCTCCGCGAAGCCCTCGGCGGCGATGCCGTACTGCGCCAGGGTGCGGGCGAGCAGCGTCTCGGTGCCGCCGTAGAGCGGCTGGCTGTGCAGGATGATGTCGCCCGGCCGGGCGAAGGCCAGGATGCTGGTGGCGATGGCCGCCATGCCGGAGGAGAAGAGCAGGGCTGCCTCGCCCTTCTCGTAGATCGCCAGGCGGTCCTCGACGATCTCGCTGTTGGGGTGGTTGAAGCGCGAATAGACCAGCCCGGCGCCGCCCTCGGGGGCGGCCTTGCGGCCGGCGACGACATCGAAGTAGTCGCGCCCCTCCTCGGCCGAGCGGAAGACGAAGGTGGAGGTCAGGAAGACCGGCGGCTTGACCGAGCCCTCGGAGAGGGCCGGGTCGTAGCCGTAGCCCAGCATCAGCGTCTCGGGATGCAGGGGGTGGTTGCCGATCGTCGTGTGGTGGCTGCGGTCCTCGGCCATGGCGGGCCTCCTTGCTGGGGCCGCCGGGCGGCGGCCGGGGAGGGAGGCTGGCATGGCGGCCCCGGGGCGCGCCAGGGGAACGCCAAAGGGGAAACGCCAGAAGGGGCGGGAGCGGCGCCTCTCCCTTGCCGGACGGCCCCGGGCGCGCGAGGCTCCCGCTCATGCAGGACCCCGCCTATCTCGACCCGCGCAGCGGCCGCACCTGGCCGCTTTCCGAACCCCGCTGGCGCGGCCCCGAGGGCCAGCCGCTGCTGCTCACCGACCTGCCCGGCCTGACCCGGCCGGGAATCGAGGCCGGCACGCGCGGCCTCTGGCGCTACGCCGCGGCGCTGCCGTTCCGGCCGGCGGCGCCGATCACCCTCGGCGAGGGCGCGACGCCGCTGCTGCGGCGCGACTGGGGCCAGGGCGCGCTGCGCGGCACGGCGCACTTCAAATGCGAGTGGCTGATGCCGAGCGGCAGCTTCAAGGACCGTGGCGCCACGGTCATGCTCTCGCTGCTGCGCGAGCAGGGCATCCGGCACGTGCTCGAGGATTCCTCCGGCAATGGCGGCGCGGCCATCGCCACCTACGCGGCGGCGGGCGGGATGCGGGCGAGGATCCTGGTGCCGGCCTCGACCAGCCCGGCCAAGACGGTGCAGTCCCGCGCCCTCGGCGCCGCGATCGAGCTGATCCCCGGCAGCCGGCAGGACTGCGCCGATGCGGCCCTGGCCCAAGGGAGCGACCCGGCGGGGAACGATCCGGCCTCGGGCGTCTTCTACGCCAGCCACAACTGGCACCCTTTCTTCCTGCAGGGTACCAAGACGCTGGCCTACGAGCTGTGGGAGGATCTCGGCTTCCGCGCGCCGGACAACGTCATCGTCCCCTGCGGCGCCGGCTCCAACGTGCTCGGCTGCGGCATCGGCTTCGGCGAGCTGCTGCGGGCGGGGCAGATCGACCGCCTGCCGCGCCTCTTCGCCGCCCAGCCGGCGCAATGCGGGCCGATCGCGCGGGCCTTCCTCGGCCTGCCGCCGGCGCCGCCCGGCCCGACCATCGCCGAGGGCACGGCCATCGCCCAGCCGATCCGCCTGCCGGAGATCCTGGACACCCTGCGGCGGAGCGGCGGCGGCGCCGTGCTGCTGGAGGAGGCGGAGATCGCCGCGGCCACGCGCGATCTGGCGGCGCAGGGCCTCTATGTGGAGCCCACCTCGGCCCAGGCGGCGGCGGCGCTGAGCCGCCTGCGGGAGGAGGGCGCCATCGGGCGGGAGGAGGTGACGGTGGTGGTGCTGACCGGCGCCGGGCTGAAGGCGACGCAGCGCCATGCCGAGCTGGCCGGGGTGGCGCTGTGACGGGAGGGCCGCGCGTCGCGCTGCTCGGCTTCTCCATCGAGTGCAACCGCTTCGCCCCCGTGGCGCGCCTGGCGGACTTCCGCCGCTGGCTGGAGGGCGAGGCCCTGCTGGCCGATGCGCGGGGCGCGGCGCCGGTGGCGCTGCCGGAGATGCCGGGCTTCGTCGCCGCCATGGACGCCGCCGGACCCTGGCGGCCCCGCCCGCTGCTGCTCGCCCTGGCCGAGCCGAACGGGCCGGTCGAGCAGGGCGACTTCGCAGACATGATGGCGCGCTGGCGCCAGGGGCTCGAGGTGCTGCGCGGCGAGCTGGACGGCGTCTACTGCCTGCTGCATGGCGCCGGCCTGACCACGGCGCTGGACGATCCCGAGGGTGCCCTGCAGGCGATGATCCGCGAGGTGCTGGGCGAGGGCGTGCCGCTGGTCTGCAGCTACGACCTGCACGCCAATGTCTCCCAAGCGATGGTGCGGCATTGCGACGCCTTCGTGGGCTACCGCACCAACCCGCATCTCGACATGCGCGAGCGGGGCGCGGAATCCGCCGCGCTGCTGCGGCGGCTGATGGCGGGCGAGCGGTTCCATCGCGCCTTCCGCCGCCTGCCCATCGTGGCGCCGACCGTCAGCCTGCTGACGGCCAAGGGGCCCTATGGCGAGGTGATCGACTTCGGGCAGGAACGGCGGCGGCTGCTGGGGCCGGAGAAGGTCGCCAATGTCTCGGTGATGGGCGGCTTCGCCTACAGCGACACGCCCTTCAACGGCTTCGCCATCGTCGTCACCGGCCCCGACCGTGCCGCCTGCGAGGCGCTGGCCGACGAGCTGGCGCGCGATGCCTGGAGCCGGCGCGCCCGCTTCGTGGCGAAGTTGACACCGCTGACCGAGGCGGTGCAGCGCGCCCTGACCGCGGAGGTGCCGCTGGCCTTCGCCGATGTCGCCGACAATCCCGGCGGTGGCGGCGGCGGCAACACCCTGTTCATCCTGGCCGCCTTCCACAAGGCGGGGGTGGAGGGCGCGCTGTTCGGCCTCCTCCATGACCCGGCGCTGGCGGCGGAGGCGCATGAGCGCGGCCGGGGCGCGCGCTTCAGCGCCCGGTTCAACCGCGACACGCGGGGCGGCTTCGCGCATCCCTTCGCCGCGCCGGCGGAGGTGGTGGCGCTGTCGGACGGGCGGGTCGTCGGGCGGCGTGGCCTCTATGCGGGCACGGCGAAGGATCTGGGCCCGACGGCCGCGCTGCGCCTGGGCGGGATCACGGCGGTGGTGGTCAGCCACCGCCTGCAATGCGCCGACCCGGCCTTCTTCGAGCATCTGGGCCTCGATATCGGCGCGGCGCGGGCCGTGGTGCTGAAGTCGCGCGGGCATTTCCGCGGCGGCTTCGACGAGTTCTTCACGCCCGGCCGCATCATCGAGGTGGACGCCCCCGGCCTGACCTCGCCGATGCTGGACCGCTTCGCCTGGACGAAGCTGCCCCGCCCGGTGCTGCCGCTCGACCCGGAGACGCGCTGGGCGCCGTGAGGGAGACTCAGCGCCGGTCCGGGTAGTCGCGGCCCGGCCGCGCCCTGTAGGCCGGGAGCGACCAGCCCCGCCGGATCGCCGCCGCGCGGAGGCCGAAGGCGAGGGCGAGGCCGGTGCAGACGGCGAGGCCGCGGTCCGCCCCCGCCGCGGTGAGCAGGACGAAGGCGCCGGCGCCGAGCGCGGCCGCCGTGGCGTAGATCTCGCGCCGCAGGATGAGCGGCAGCTCGCCGCAGATCACGTCGCGCAGCGCGCCGCCGAAGGTGGCGGTGGCCATGCCCATCAGCGTCGCGGCCCAGGGGCTGGCGCCCTCCATCAGCGCCGCCTCGGCGCCCAGCACGGCGAAGACCGACAGCCCCAGCGCGTCGGCCCAGAGCAGCGGCACGAAGCGCCGTTCCAGCAGATGCGCCGTGAAGAAGATCAGCACGGCGATGCCGGCGACCATCAGCGCCAGGCCGGGCGTGGTGAGCCAGCCGACCGGGCGGCCCAGCAGCACGTCCCGCACCGTACCACCGCCGAAGGCGGTGACGGCGGCGATCAGGATGAAGCCGACCGGGTCGAGCCGCTTGCGCGAGGCGGTGAGGGCGCCCGCCGCGGCGAAGGCGGCGGTGCCCAGCCAGTTCAGGCCGGCGAGCAGCCAGGCGAGCGGCCAGGCGGAAGGCCAGGCGGAAGGCAGGTCACTCGGCAGGGAGGGGGCGCGCCCTGTCGCTCTCGGCGGTGCCGCGCGCCGTGCCCATGCACAGCAGCGAGAGCGCCAGCAGCCCCGCCACCAGCGGCAGCACCCAGTGCGTCAGCCCGGCATCGAGCAGCATGCCGAAGGGCACCGGGGTCAGCGCGCCGCCCAGCGGCAGGCCGGCCGAGATGAAGCCGAAGACCTTGCCGATCTGCCCCGGCGGCGAGGCATCCTTCACCATCACGTCGCGCGGGGTGCGGCTGGCGCCGAGCGCGAAGCCGGCGCCGAGCGCCAGCACGATGGCGGCCCAGCCGGGGATGGGGATGGTGCCCAGCATGAGCAGCAGGACAATGGAGCAGAGCGTCAGGCCGATGACGAAGGCGGCGTGGCGCTGCGAGCGGTCGGCGAACCAGCCGCCCACCAGCACGCCGCCGGAATTGCCCGCCATGTAGCCGGTGAGCGCCATCGAGCCGACCGCGACCGGAATGCCCCACATCGTGTCCAGCACGGTGATGAGGAAGGCCTGGATGCCCGAACCCGCCATGGAGGAGAGCAGGAAGAAGGCGAAGAAGAGCAGCATGGTGCGCGAGAGCAGCACGGCGGCGCCGCCTTCCGTGGCGCGCGGCTTGGGCTGGTCCGAGAGCACCCGGCTCTGCCACAGGATGGCGCCCACCACCGGCACGCCGAGCAGGCCGACCAGCAGCAGCCCGGCGCGCCAGCCCATGGTCGCGGCCAGCGCCACGATCACCAGGGGCGCCAGGGCGAAGCCGAGATTGCCGGTGAAGGTGTGCATGGCGAAGGCGCGGCCCATGCGCGCCTTGTTGATGGAGCCGGCGAGGATGGCGTAGTCGGCCGGGTGGATGACGCTGTTACCGATGCCGGACAGCACCGCGAGGCCGAGAATGACCCAGTAGCTCGGCGCGAAGGCCATGGCGGAGATGGAGAGCGCCATGATCAGCGTGCCGCCGATCAGGTAGGGCCGCGCGCCGTGCCGGTCCACCAGGAAGCCGACCGGCGTCTGCAGCACCGCCGTCACCGCGCTCATCAGCGCGACGGACAGGCCGAGCGCGGCATAGGAGACGCCGAACTCGTCGCGCCAGATCGGGAAGAGCGGCGCCAGGCACAGCATGTAGAAGTGCGACAGGAAGTGGCCGGTGCCGATGAGGCCGATGATGCGCCAGTCTCGGTCGGGCGCGGCGCGGTCCGGCCGCGGGGTGGTGTCAGGGCCCGCGGGGGGCATGTCGGATCTTCCTTGGACGGGACTCGGAGGTTCGGGCCCGCCGCGCGCGCCGTCCCGCCCTTGCCGCATGGGCGGGGCACGGGCGGCGGACGAGGCGGACCCGGCCGGTCAGGCTGCGCCCCGTCCGGGAGGCTGTCAAACCGCGCGGGGGCGTGGTGGCGAGGTTGTAATCTGAGAATGAGACGCATTAACATGATGCGCCGGCGCCGGGCTGGACTCGGCCAGGAACGGCTCGCTATGCTCAAATAAACACAACGAACAGGAGGACACCGCCATGGATGCCGCCACCGCCCACGGCCGCCTCGGCGCCGAGGCCCGCGCCTTCATCGCCCGCCGGCACAAGCTGCTGATCGGCGGGCAATGGGTCGATGCCCGATCCGGCAAGACCTTCCCCGTCCATGACCCCGCCAATGGCCAGCAGATCGCCACCGTCGCCGAGGGTGGGGCCGAGGATATCGATGCCGCCGTGCGCGCCGCGCGCAAGGCCTTCGAGGACGGCCCCTGGCCGCGGATGAAGCCGACCGAGCGCGGCAAGCTGGTCTGGAAGCTGGCTGAGGTCATCGAGCGGCACGCCGAGGAGCTGGCGCAGCTCGAATCCCTCGACAACGGCAAGCCGATCAGCGACGCGCGCGCCGTCGACGTGCCCTTCTCGGCCGAGCTGCTGCGCTACATGGCCGGCTGGTGCACCAAGATCACCGGCCAGCAGATCCCGCTCTCGGCGCCCGGCGAGTGGCACGCCTACAGCATCCGCGAGCCGGTCGGCGTGGTCGGGCAGATCATCCCCTGGAACTTTCCCTTCATGATGGCGGCGTGGAAGATCGCGCCGGCGCTTGCCGCCGGCTGCACCATCGTGCTGAAGCCGGCCGAGCAGACGCCGCTGACGGCGATCCGCCTGGGCGAGCTGATCGAGGAGGCGGGCTTCCCGCCAGGCGTGGTGAACGTGGTGACGGGCGACGGCACGCCGGGCGCGGCGCTGGCGGCGCATCCGGACGTGGACAAGGTGGCCTTCACCGGCTCGACCGAGGTCGGCAAGCTGATCGTCAAGGCGGCGGCGGGCAACCTGAAGAAGGTGAGCCTGGAGCTGGGCGGCAAGTCGCCGGCCGTGGTGTTCCCCGACGCCGACCTTTCCGTCGCCATCCCCGGCGCCGCCACCGGCATCTTCTTCAACATGGGCCAGTGCTGCACGGCGGGCTCGCGCCTCTTCGTGCATGAGCGCATCTTCGACAAGATGATGTCGGGCCTGGCGGACGAGGCCGGCAAGTGGCGCATCGGCCACGGGCTGGAGCCGGAGACGCGGATCGGCCCGCTGGTCTCGCAGGAGCAGTTCGACAAGGTGAGCGGCTACCTCGCCGCCGGCAAGCAGGCCGGGGCCGAGGTGGTGACCGGCGGCGAGCGGCACGGCAACGAGGGCTATTTCATCAAGCCCACCGTGCTGGCGAGGACGACGCCGGAGATGTCGGTGGTGAAGGAGGAGATCTTCGGCCCCGTCGTCTGCGCCATGCCGTTCAACGACGACGACCTGGAGCGCATCGCGCGCGAGGCCAACAACACCGCCTACGGCCTGGCCGCCAGCATCTGGACGCGCGACATCGGCATCGCCCACAAGATGGCGCGCAGGATCAAGGCGGGCTCCGTCTGGATCAACGTGCACAACTTCAACGACGTCGCGCTGCCCTTCGGCGGCTACAAGCAGTCCGGCTGGGGCCGCGAGATGGGCTACGAGGCGATCGAGCTCTACACCGAGACCAAGGCGGTCGCGGCGATGCTGTAACGGGAGAGGGCGGGGGCAGGGGGGCGGCACATGACACCCTCCGACCTCGCCCCGCATGGGCATTCCGCGCGCCTCTCGCTAAGCTCCCTCTCCAACCGGAAGGGAGCTGAAGCGTGGCCTTGACCGAGAAGCAGAAGATGCTGTCCGGCGCCCTCTACCATGCGGGCGATGCGGAGATTCAGGCCGATGCCGCGGCGGCGCGGGACTGGATGGCGCGCTACAACGCCGCCTTCGCCGATCCCGCCGCCCGGGCCGCGCTGCTGCGCGAGCGGCTGGCGGCGGTGGGGGAGGGGGCGGTGATCCGCGCGCCCTTCCATTGCGACTACGGCTACAACATCAGCATCGGCGCCGGCGCCTTCCTCAACTTCAACTGCGTCATCCTCGATGTCGTCGCGGTCAGCATCGGCGAGGGCACGCAGATCGGGCCGGCGGTGCAGATCTACACGGCCGACCACCCGCGCGAGCCGGAGGCGCGGCGCAGCGGGCTGGAGTTCGGCCGCCCCGTGCGGATCGGCGCCAATGTCTGGATCGGCGGCGGCGCCATCCTGCTGCCCGGCGTCACGGTGGGCGACGATGCGGTGATCGGCGCCGGCAGCGTGGTGACGCGGGACGTGCCGCCGGGCGCGACGGTCGTCGGCAATCCGGCGCGCGCGCCGCGCTAGAGCGGATCCCAATCCGGTGGAATCGCCGGATCGGGATGCGCGCCGGCGTCAGGTCAGACCCACTCGCCCTTCCGCATCAGCGGCACGGCCTGACCGTCGAAGCCGATGCCGTCGAGGTCCGTCTCGGCCGAGCCGATCATCCAGTCCACATGGATCAGCGAGGAATTGCCGCCCCGCGCCGTGAACTGCTCGTCCGTCATGCTCTCGGAATCGGTGAAGCACTTCTTGTAGGCCTGGCCGAGGGCGATGTGGCAGGCGGCGTTCTCGTCGAACAGCGTGTTGAAGAACAGCAGGCCGCTTTGCGAGATCGGCGAGGAATGCGGCACCAGCGCCACCTCGCCCAGCCGCCGCGCGCCCTCGTCGGTCGAGATCAGCCGGTTCAGCACCGCCTCGCCCGTGCCGGCATGCGCCTCGACGATCCGCCCGCCCTCGAAGCGGACGCGGATGTCGCTGATCAGCGTGCCGGCATGGGCCAGCGGCTTGGTGGCGGCGACCGTGCCTTCCGTCATCGCCGCGTGCGGCGTGGTGAAGACCTCCTCGGTCGGGATGTTGGGATTGCCGGTGATGCCGTTGCGCGCCTTCGAGCTGCCGCCCATCCAGCTGTGCCCGTCGGCCAGGCCCACCCGCAGGTCGGTGCCCGGGCCCCTGAAGTGCAGGGCGCGGAAGCGCTGGGCGTCGAGCATCCGGCGCCGCTCCATCAGCGCGGCGTTGTGGCGCGCCCACTCGGCCTCGGGGTCGGGGCGGTCGACGCGGGTGCTGCTGTAGACAGCCTCCCAGAGCCTCGCCTGCGCCTCGTGGGGCGCGAGGTCGGGGAAGACGGCGCGGGCCCAGGCCTGGGTGGCGTAGGGCACCAGCGTCCAGTTGATGGCCGAGGCGGTGATCAGCTCCAGCGCCGGCCGGTACGCCTTGGAGCGGGCGCGGTTGGCGCGCGCCACCTTCTCCGGGTCCTGGGCGGCCAGCAGGTTCGGGTCCTCGCCCACCACCGCGAGGCGCGCCGCGCCGCCGCGGAAGGCCGCCGCCATGGCCTCGTACATCCAGCCCGGCGCCACGTCGAAACTGTCATCGGTGGCGAGTCGGTAGCGGGCCAGGGCCGACTGGTCGTCGGAGAACAGCGTCGTCACCAGCGAGGCGCCGGCCCTGTAGGCCGCCTCGGTGATCAGCCGGACCAGCGGCAGCGCCTCGACCGGCGCGGTCATCAGCAGCTCTTGCCCCGGCTTCAGCCCGCCCAGCCCGACCCGCACGGCGATCCCGGCCAGCCGTTCCAGGCGGGGGTCCTCCGCCGTGGCGGGGGAAAGGGTGCTCTGCTGGTCCATCCGGGCCTCCTCTGCGCTGACGGGGATTGCCACCCCGGGGTGGCCCCCTGTCAAGCATGGTGGCTCAGAGGCCGATCCGCGCCCAGGCCGCGCGCTCCTCCAGCCCGGCGACCGCCTCCGCGGCGGCGCCGCGCAGCAGGCGCAGCGGCAGGGGCGGGCGCCGCTGGCCCAGCGACACCACCTGCACCTTCTCGCCGAAGCGGCGCCGGATCTCGCCCCGGGCGTCGCCCAGGCGATCGACCAGGCCGAGCGGCAGGGCCTGGCGCCCGGTCCAGAAGCGGCCGTTGAACAGCTCCGCCTCCGGGGCCTTCAGCCGGGTGCCGCGGCGCTCGTGCACCCAGGCCTTGAACTCGGCATGCAGCGCGTCGAGCAGCTCCTGCAGCCGCTCGCGCTGCCAGTCCTCCACCGGCCGGAAGGGGTCGAGGAAGGATTTCTGCCCGCCCGCCGTGGCCAGTCGCCGCTCGACGCCGAGCTTCGCCGCCAGCGCCTCGAGCCCGAAGCCAGCGGAGACGACGCCGATCGAGCCGACGATGCTGGAGGGATCGGCGACGATCTCCTCCGCCGCGCAGGCCAGCCAGTAGCCGCCCGAGGCGGCGGCATCCTCGCAGCAGGCGATGACCGGCAC
Organism: Pseudoroseomonas sp. WGS1072; assembly: GCF_049340465.1. Lineage (NCBI taxonomy): Bacteria > Pseudomonadati > Pseudomonadota > Alphaproteobacteria > Acetobacterales > Acetobacteraceae > Pseudoroseomonas > Pseudoroseomonas sp. WGS1072. The sequence goes on from NZ_JBMPSU010000001.1 coordinate 1,907,236, forward strand.
GCGGTGCTGGTTGGCCAGTTGCCGGATGCGGTGGGCGATGAGGCTCGACTGCACCGGCGAGCCGCCGGGCGAGTTGATCGCCAGCACCACGCCGGCCAGGCGCTTCAGGCCGAAGGCGCGCTCCAGCACCGGCCCGACGCTCTCGAGGCTGAGGCCGCCGCCGGGCAGCAGACCGCCACGCGCGGCGATGAGGCCGGAGAGCCGGACGACCGCCACGCGGGGCTGGCGGCTGAGGAAGGGGAAGGGCATTCCCAACGCTTTCGCCTCCCCGCACCGCGCCGGTCAAGGCAAAGGATCGTTGGCCCCGGGATCCCGGGCCCTGGGCCCGGCCCGCCGGCGGCGTCGCGGCGCGCCGGCCTTTTCCGCGTCCGCCCGGCATGCCAGTTTCCGGACCGAGGGAGCGGCGCGCCGCTCCGGCCGAAGCCCGAGGAGATCCGCCCATGAAGACCCGCGCCGCCGTTGCCTGGGAGGCCGGCAAGCCGCTGTCCATCGAGGAGGTGGACCTGGAAGGCCCGCGCGAGGGCGAGGTGCTGGTGGAGATCAAGGCCACCGGCCTGTGCCACACCGACAAGTACACCCTCTCCGGCGCCGACCCGGAAGGCATCTTCCCCAGCATCCTGGGCCATGAGGGCGCCGGCATCGTCGTGGATGTCGGCCCGGGCGTGAAATCGCTCAGGAAGGGCGACCACGTCATTCCGCTCTACACGCCGGAATGCCGCGAGTGCGACTACTGCCTCAGCCGCAAGACCAATCTCTGCCAGAAGATCCGCGTCACCCAGGGCCGCGGGCAGATGCCGGACGGCACCAGCCGCTTCTCCTGCAACGGCAAGCCCATCCACCACTACATGGGCACCTCGACCTTCGCGAACCACACGGTGGTCCCCGAGATCGCGCTGGCGAAGGTCCGCGAGGACGCGCCCTTCGACAAGGTCTGCTACATCGGCTGCGGCGTCACGACCGGCCTCGGCGCCGTGCTGTTCACCGCCAAGGTGGAGGCGGGCGCCAATGTCGTGGTGTTCGGCCTGGGCGGCATCGGCCTGAACGTCATCCAGGGCGCGAAGATGGTCGGCGCCGACATGATCGTCGGCGTGGACATCAACCCGGAGCGCGAGGCCATCGCCCGCAAGTTCGGCATGACCCACTTCGTCAATCCGAAGGCGGTGAAGGGCGACCTGGTGGGGCACCTGGTCGAGCTGACCAAGGGCGGCGCCGACTACAGCTTCGAATGCGTCGGCAACACCACGCTGATGCGCCAGGCGCTGGAGTGCTGCCACAAGGGCTGGGGCGTCTCCACCATCATCGGCGTCGCGGCGGCGGGGCAGGAGATCAGCACCCGCCCCTTCCAGCTCGTCACCGGCCGGCGCTGGATCGGCTCCGCCTTCGGCGGCGCGCGCGGGCGGACCGACGTGCCGAGGATCGTCGACTGGTACATGGACGGCAGGATCAACATCGACGACCTGATCACCCACACCATGCCCCTGGACAAGATCAACGAGGGCTTCGACCTGATGACGCGGGGCGAGAGCATTCGCGGCGTCGTGCTGTACTGACCGGCCCGGGGCGCTCTCTCCGGACGCCGGGCGGGGGGGGGGAACCCTTCCGCCCGGCCCGGCGTTGCCCCCGAAGGCACACGGAGGTTCCCATGAGCATCGACGGGCTAAGCGACGACACCATTCGCGACATCCTGCTGAACACCCGGCACATCGCCGTGGTCGGCGCCTCGGCCAATCCGGCGCGGCCCTCGCACGAGGTCACCGGCTTCCTGGTCCGGCAGGGCTATGCGGTGGTGCCGGTCAATCCGGGCCTGGCCGGGCAGAGCCTGCATGGCGCCACCGTCGCGCCCTCGCTGGAGGCGGCGGGGCCCCTGGAGATGGTGGATATCTTCCGCCGCAGCGAGGAGGCCGGGGCGGTGGTGGACGAGGCCATCGCGCAGGGCGCGTGGGTGGTCTGGATGCAGCTCGGCGTCGTCGACACGGCGGCGGCGGAGCGGGCCCGGCAGGCGGGGCTGATCGCGGTCATGGACCGTTGCCCGGTGATCGAGTTCGGCCGGCTGGGGCTTCGCCGCGCGTAGCGATCGGCAGCCGGCGAGAGATTTGCGTGACAAAACATGGCCGGAATTTAACGCGGCCTTGAAAGACGGTGGCGGGTGGTCCAGATGCCAGCACCGCGCCACACGCATGGCCTGCTCGCCATGCGCCGGTCCCCCTGCGGGTCGGGTGGCGCGCGAGGCAACCTAGTCTGGGAAAGGCCCCGTCCGGGGATCTGATATGACCGAAGAAGAACGCCGCATCATCACCGCCTTCGTCGAGCGCATGGCGGGGGTCTCCGCTTCGCAGCCGGCGGCCTCGCCCTGGGGCGGCAGCAGCGTGCCGGCCACCCAGTCCCGCCCGCCCCTGCCGCCGGTCGATCCCGAGTCCGATCGGCTGATCGCTGACCTGTTCGCCCGCTACCCGGAGGCGCGCTACCGCCTGACGCAGACGGCCTTCGTGCAGGAGCACGCCCTGGTGCAGGCGCAGAACCGCATCCAGGAGCTGGAGTGGCAGCTGGAGAACAGCGAGCGCCAGGCCCAGGCGGCGCAGCAGCAGCCGCAGGGCCGGGGCGGGCTGTTCGGCGGCATGTTCGGCGGCGGCCAGCAGCAGCAGCGCCCGGTGCCGATGACGCCGCGCCCGCAGCCGGTTCAGCCGCCGCAGCCCATGAACCCGGGCATGATGCAGCAGGGCCGCGGCTCGGGCTTCCTCGGCTCGGCGCTGACCACGGCGGCGGGTGTCGCGGGCGGCATGGTGCTCGGGAACATGCTGATGGGCGCCTTCTCGGGGGGCGCGGCCGAGGCCGCCACCCAGGCCACGGATGCGGCCGGCGCCTTCGCCGAGGAGGCGGTGCCGGCCTCCAGCCCGTGGACCGATCCGGGCCAGCAGGACGCCGTGCCGGCCGCCGATTCCTCCGGCTGGGGGCAGGACGCCACGCCGGCGGAGGATCAGGGCGGCTATGCCGACGATCCGGGCTACGAGGATGGCGGCTTCGAGGAGGATATCTGACCCCTCTTCCGGGGCCGGCTCCGGCCGGCCCCGTTGTGTTTGCGAGCATCCTCACCCGATCAGGCGCTTCCCCTGATCGGGATCCGCTCTAGTAGCCGACGGTGAAGCGCGCCCGGCTGTGGCGCGGCGCCTCCACCTCATCCACCAGGACCACGGCGAAGTCCTCGAAGCTGATGTGGCTGCGGCCGTCCGCCGCCACGAGGAGCTGGTCGGTGCCGAGGCGGAAGCGCCCGGTGCGTTCGCCGGCATGGAAGTCGGCGGAGGGGGAGAGGAAAGTCCAGTCCAGCGCCTCCTCCTGCCGCAGCCGGGCCAGGAAGGCGGCGCCGCCCTCGGCCTCGGCGCGATAGGCGGCGGGGAAGTCGGGGCTGTCCAGCAGGCGCTTGCCGGGCGCCACCTCCAGGCTGCCGGCGCCCCCCACCACCAGATAGCGCGGCACGCCGGCCTGCCGGACGGCCCCGATCAGCTTCTCCGGATCGCTGGCCGTGAAATGCACCGCGCTGATGACGGCCGCGTGGCCGGCCAGCCGCTCGGCCAGCGCCGCCTGATCGAACAGGTCCCCGGCCACGGCCGTCACGCCCGGGGCGGCGGCGATGCGGGCGGGATCGCGGGCGATGGCGGTGACGGAATGGCCGCGCCGCGCCAGTTCCTGGAGGATGCGGGCGCCGGCCTGGCCGGAGGCGCCGATGAGGGCGATGTGCATGGCGGTCTGTCCCTTCGCCGTGGTATCTGATGGAAACCAGATAACCTGCGGTGAGGTGCTGTAAAGAAGGCACCTTGGACGCACCGCGTTACCCCGAGGAAACCGCCCCATGCAGGGTGACCTCTACGATCCGCGATGCCCGACCCGGCTCGTGCTCGACCGGATCGCCGACAAATGGACCGTGATGCTCCTGGTCACGCTGGCGGCGGCGCCGACGCGCTTCGCCACGCTGCGCCGGCGCACCGGGATCTCGCAGAAGGTGCTGTCGCAGACGCTGCGGCGGCTGGAGCGGGACGGGTTGGTGTCGCGGCATGTGTTCCCCACCGTGCCGGTGACGGTGGAATACGCCGCGACGCCGTTGGGGCGCACCCTGGCCGCCACGCTCGATTCCCTGCGCGACTGGGCGGAGAGCCATATCGGGGCGGTACTGGCGGCCCAGCGGCGCTATGACGCGGCGCAGGCCGCCCCCGCCTCGCCCGAGCCCGGATCCTCGCCCTAGTCCCTTGTTTTGGCGGATGTCTTCCGCCGGGGAGAGAATTCCCTCCGGGCCGGATCTGCTCTAGCCTCCGCCCATGCGCCTGCCCGATCTCGACCTCGACCTGTTGCGCTGCTTCGTCCAGGTGGCCGAGCGCGGCGGCTTCACCGCCGGCGCCGCCGCGCTCGGCCTGACGCAATCCGCCGTCAGCCTGAAGGTGAAGCGCCTGGAGGAGCTGCTGCAGAAGCGCGTGCTGGAGCGCACCAGCCGCAGCATCGCGCTCACGCGCGAGGGCGAGACGCTGCTCGCCTATGCCCGCCGCATGCTGGCGCTGAACGACGAGGCGGTGCGGCGGATGATCGCGCCGCCGGTGGCTGGCCGCCTGCGCCTCGGCGTCGCCGATCATTTCGTGCCGCGCAACCTGGCGCCCATCCTGGCCCGCTTCGCCCGCACCTTTCCCGAGCTGGCGCTGGAGATCGAGGTCGGCCGCAGCCACGAGCTGCGCGCGGCGCAGGAGCGGGGCGAGCTCGATCTGGTGCTGGGCAAGCGGCGGGATGGCGAGACCGAGGGGCGGCCGATCTGGACCGAGCCGATCGTCTGGGTCGCGGCGCCGGGCTGGGCACCGCCCGAGGGGCGGCCGCTGCCGGTGGCCATGCTGCCGCAGGGCTGCATGTTCCGCGACCGCGCCCTGGCCGCCCTGGCGCGGGCCGGGATGGAGTTCGAGGTGGTCTATGTCTCCGCCAGCCTGCTCGGCGTGGCGGCGGCGGCGCAGGCCGGCCTCGCCGTCACCGTGCTCGGCCGTTCCGGCCTGCCCGAGGGCCTGACCGAGCATCACGGCCTGCCGGCCCTGGGCGTCGCGGAGATGGCGGTGTTCGGCGACGCGACCGGGCAGAGCCAGCTGGTCGAGCCGCTGATCGGCTTCATCCGCGAGAGCATCGCCCCTGGCTGAGTCTCCTCTGGCCAAGGCTCCCCCTTGGCCGAGCCCGGTTGCGCCCGGCCGGCACCGGCCGCAATCTGCCGGCCTTCACCCCCCTCCAGCCGCCCGAGGATGCCGCAGTCATGGCCCATTCCCTCGCCGCCTCCTCCGCCCCGGTGCCGAGCCTGGCGCACAACCACCCGCCGGAGGCGGAGGCGCTGCGGCGGGCGCGGGTCGATCTCGCCGCCTGCTTCCGCATGGCGGCGCGGCTCGGCCTGCAGGAGGGCATCTGCAATCACTTCTCCGCCGTGGTGCCGGGACGGCCGGATCTGTTCCTGGTCAATCCCCACGGCCTGTCCTTCGCCGAGGTGACCGCCTCCAGCCTGCTGGTCTGCGATTTCGACGGCAACGTGGTGGAAGGCCAGGGCCAGCCGGAGGCGACGGCCTTCTACATCCACGCCCGCATCCACGCCCTGAAGCCCCGCGCGCGGGTCGCCTTCCACACCCACATGCCGCATGCGACCGCGCTGGCCATGCTGGAGGGCGAGCCGCTGGTCTGGGCGGGGCAGACGGCGCTGCGCTTCTACGGCCGCACCGCGGTGGACGAGGACTACAACGGCCTGGCGCTCGACTCGCGCGAGGGCGACCGCATCGCCGGCAGCCTGGGCGAGGCCGACATCGTCTTCATGAAGAACCACGGCGTCATGGTGGTGGCGGAGACGATCGCCGAGGCCTGGGACGACCTCTACTACCTGGAGCGGGCGGCGCAGGCGCAGCTTCTCGCCATGTCCTCCGGCCGGGCGCTGAAGCCGGTGCCGGAGGAGGTGGCGCGCCGCGTGGCCGCGCAGGAGGCCGCCGGCCGGGCCGACAGCGCCCGGCTGCACCTCGATAGCGTCCGCCGCATCCTGACGCGGGAGAGCCCGGACTTCCTGGCCTGACCGGGGCGGGGCCCCCCCCGGCCTAGTCGCCGACCTGGGCGATCCAGTCGGCCAGGTTGTAGTAGTTGCTGACCCGGGCGATCAGCCCGTCCCGCAGCTCGAAGAAGGCGCCGGCCGGCAGCACGTAGGTCTGGCCCCGCGCCTCCGGCAGCCCGGCATCGGTCGCCAGGTAGGTGCCGTGCACGATGAACTCGCTGGCGGCGCGGCGGCCGCCCTCGCCGGACATCACCACGATGTCGCGCAGCTCCTCGCGGTAGTACGCCGCCATGCGCAGCAGGAAGGCGCGGAACGCCGCCTTGCCCACCTCGCGGGCGCCCTGGTTGATGTCGTGCAGCACATCCTCGGTCAGCAGCGCCAGCATGCCCTCGACATCCCCGGCGTTGAAGGCGTCATAGTAGCTGCGGATCACGGTTTCGCTGGCGGCCATGGCCTGTGCCCTTCCTTGCGGGGGTGTGGGGCGGGTCTTATGGTGCGGCGCATAACACGGCCGCAAGCCCAAGACCCTGGATGATGACCGAGACGCCGAACCGGACCAAACCCCTCAGTTTCCAGGACATCATCCTGACGCTGCACCGCTTCTGGGCGGCGCGGGGCTGCGTGATCCTGCAGCCCTACGACATGGAGATGGGCGCCGGCACCTTCCATCCCGCCACCACCCTGCGGGCGCTCGGGCCGAAGCCCTGGAAGGCGGCCTATGTGCAGCCCTCCCGCCGCCCGGCCGACGGGCGCTATGGCGAGAACCCGAACCGGCTGCAGCACTACTACCAGTACCAGGTGATCCTGAAGCCGAGCCCGGCCGACCCGCAGGCCCTGCTGATCGAGAGCTACCGGGCGCTCGGCATCGACCCCGCGCTGCACGACATCCGCTTCGTCGAGGATGACTGGGAGAGCCCGACGCTGGGGGCCTGGGGCCTCGGCTGGGAGGTCTGGTGCGATGGCATGGAGGTGACGCAGTTCACCTACTTCCAGCAGGTCGGCGGCATCCCGGTGGACAAGCCCTGCGCCGAGCTGACCTACGGCCTGGAGCGGCTGGCGATGTACATCCAGGGCGTCGAGAACGTCTATGACCTCGACTTCAACGGCGAGGGCGTCACCTATGGCGATGTCTTCCTGCGCGCCGAGCGGGAGTACAGCGCCTTCAACTTCGAATTCGCCGACACGGCGCTGCTGTTCCAGCACTTCCGGGACGCCGAGGCCGAATGCGCCGCCCTGGTGGAGAAGCGCCTCGCCCTGCCGGCCTATGACCAGTGCATCAAGGCGAGCCACGCCTTCAACCTGCTCGACGCGCGCGGCGCCATCTCGGTGACCGAGCGCGCCAGCTACATCGGCCGGGTGCGCGCCCTGGCCAGATCCTGCTGCGAGACCTGGCTCGGCGGCTGAGGCCGCCCGCCCGAGACTGCCACGCCGGCGCCTGATTCGGCGCCGAGACTCCGCTCCGGCCCCTTTTCCCGCCAAGGCCCCCGATGCCCGAACTTCTGCTCGAACTCTTCTCCGAGGAAATCCCCGCCCGCATGCAGGCGCGCGCGGCCGAGGATCTGGCGCGGCTGATGGGCGAGGCGCTGAAGGGGGCCGGCCTGCCCGCGGAGGGGCTGCGCACCCTTTATGGTCCGCGCCGCCTCACGCTGGTGGCCGAGCTGCCGGCGGGGACGGCGGCGGTCGAGGAGGAGCGGCGCGGCCCGCGGGCCGGTGCCGCCGGCCCGGCGCTGGAGGGCTTCCTGCGCGCCACCGGCCTGCGCCAGGACCAGCTGGAGACGCGCGAGGTGAAGGGCGCCGCCTATCTCTACGCCGTCATCCGCCGCCCCGGCCGGCCGACGCAGGAGGTGCTGGCCGAGATCATCCCCGCCCTGCTGCGCCGTTTCCCCTGGCCCAAGTCCATGCGCTGGGGCGGCAGCAGCGATTTCATCTGGGTGCGGCCGCTGAAGCGCATCCTCTGCCTCTTCGGCGGCGCCGTGGTGCCCTTCACCCTGGCCCAGGGCGAGGATGACGGGCACGGCCTCGCCGCCTCGGACCGGACGGAGGGCCATCGCATCCTCTCGCCGGGCGAGGTACAGGTGGTGGATTTCTCGGATTATGCGACGAAACTCGCGGCGCGATACGTGGTTATCGACCCCGCCGAGCGCGCGGCGCGGGTGCGGGACGGCATCGCGGCGCTGGCCGCGGCGCAGGGGGTCGAGGTGGTGCCGGATGAGGGGCTGGTGGCGGAGGTGGCGGGCCTGGTCGAGTGGCCGGTGCCGCTGCTCGGCCGCATTGACGAGGCCTTCATGGACCTGCCGGCCGAACTGATGCGCACCACCATGCGGGTGAACCAGCGCTACTTCGCCCTGCGCCGGCCGGATGGCGCGGCGGCGCCCTTCTTCGGCGTCGTCTCCAACATCGCCGCGCACGATGGTGGCCTCGCGGTGGTCGGCGGCAATGAGCGGGTGCTGCGCGCCCGCCTCTCCGATGCCCGCTTCTTCTGGGATCTCGACCGCAGGCAGGCGCTGGAGAGCTACCTGCCGAAGCTCGACAGCGTGGTCTTCCATGCGAAGCTCGGCACCCAGGGGCAGCGCGTGGCGCGGCTGGCGCGGCTGGCGGAATGGCTGGCGCCAAGGCTCGGCGCCGAGCCGGCGCCCGCCGCCCGCGCCGCGCGGCTGGCCAAGGCCGACCTCGCCACCGGGCTGGTCGGCGAGTTCCCCGAGCTGCAGGGCATCATCGGGCGCTACTACGCGCTGAAGGACGGCGAGGAGGCCCGCGTGGCCGAGGCCATCGCGGCGCATTACCGGCCGCTCGGCCCGGGTGACTCGGTCCCGGCCGAGCCCGTCGCCATCACCGTGGCGCTGGCCGACAAGCTGGACCAGCTCGCCGGCTTCTTCGCCGTGGACGAGCGGCCGACCGGCTCGGGCGACCCCTATGCCCTGCGGCGCGCGGCGCTCGGCGTCCTTCGCATCCTGCGCGAGAACGGGCTGCGGCTGGATCTCGCCGACGCCATCGCCGAGGCCTTCTTCGGCTATCCGCAGGCGGTGGGCGCCACGGCGGAGCCCGAGTTCGGCATGGCCGTGGCCCAGGAGATGATGACGTCCGGCTGGCGGCCCGATCCGGCATCGGACCATCCGCCGATGGTCGCCGCCTTCGCCGCCGGCCTGCTGGGCTTCCTGGCCGACCGGCTGCGGGTGCAGCTGCGCGCCGAGGGCGAGCGGCACGACGTGCTGGCGGCGGTGGCGGCGCAGGGCGGCGCGGACCTCGTGCGCCTGCTGGCGCGCGCCGCCGCGCTGCGCGCCTTCCTGGAGGGCGAGGACGGTGCCAACCTGCTGGCCGCCTCCCGCCGCGCCGCCAATATCCTGCGCATCGAGGACCGGAAGGACGGGCCGCACCGGCCCGAGACCGATCCCGCCCTCTTCGTGGCCGAGGAGGAGAGGGCCCTCTCGGCCGCGCTGGACGCCGCCCTGCCGGCGGTGCTCGCGGCGCTGGAGGCGGAGCGGGACACCGAGGCCATGGCCGCGCTGGCGCGGCTGCGCGCCCCGGTCGATGCCTTCTTCGACCGGGTGGTGGTGAACGACCCCGACCCGGCGCGGCGCCGCAACCGCCTCGGCCTGCTGGCCCGGCTGGTGGCCGCGCTGGAGCGTGTGGCAGACTTTTCCAAGATAGAAGGCTAGAGGGACCCGAGATGCAGAAGTGGGTGTATGGCTTCGGCGCTGGCCGAAACGAGGGCGGTGCGGAGATGCGGAACCTGCTGGGTGGCAAGGGGGCCAACCTGGCGGAGATGGCGACGATCGGTCTTCCGGTGCCGCCCGGCTTCACCATCACCACCGAGGTCTGCACCTACTATTACCAGCACGGGAAGCAGTATCCGGCCGAGCTGAAGGGCCAGGTGGCGGAGGCGCTGTCGCGCGTCGAGGCGGCGGTCGGGCTGCGCTTCGGTGACGAGGCGAAGCCGCTGCTGGTCTCGGTTCGCTCCGGCGCGCGCGTCTCCATGCCGGGGATGATGGACACGGTGCTGAACCTCGGCCTGAACGACCGCACGGTGGAGGGGCTGGCGGCCGCCTCGGGCGATCCGCGCTTCGCCTGGGACAGCTACCGGCGCTTCATCCAGATGTACGGCTCGGTGGTGCTCGGCGTCGATCACCACCGCTTCGAGGAGATCATCGAGGACGCCAAGCTCGACAAGGGCGTCACCGAGGACACGGAGCTCACCGCCGAGGACTGGCGGCAGGTCGTCGCCGGCTACAAGCGGATGGTGGAGGAGGTGCTGGGCCAGCCCTTCCCGCAGGAGCCCGAGGCGCAGCTCTGGGGCGCGATCGGCGCGGTGTTCGGCTCCTGGATGAACCAGCGCGCCAACACCTATCGCCGCCTGCACGACATTCCGGCCGACTGGGGCACGGCGGTGAACGTGCAGGCCATGGTCTTCGGCAACATGGGCGAGGACTGCGCGACCGGCGTGTGCTTCACCCGCGATCCGTCCACGGGCGAGAACATCTTCTACGGCGAGTATCTCATCAACGCCCAGGGCGAGGATGTGGTGGCCGGCATCCGCACGCCGCAGCCGATGTCCGAGGCCCGCGCCAAGCCGGGCGAGCGCAGCATGGAGCAGGCCATGCCGGCGGCCTATGCCGAGCTGGTGCGGGTGCGCGAGACGCTCGAGAAGCACTACACGGACATGCAGGACATCGAGTTCACCGTGCAGCAGAACAAGCTGTACATGCTGCAGACCCGCAACGGCAAGCGCACCGCGGCGGCCAGCCTGAAGATCGCGGTCGACATGGCGCGCGAGGGGCTGATCGACGAGTCCGAGGCGGTGCGGCGCGTGGCGCCGAGCTCGCTCGACCAGCTGCTGCATCCGACGCTGGATCCCAAGGCCCCCCGCGACCTGCTGTCGAAGGGCCTGCCGGCCTCGCCGGGCGCCGCCTGCGGTACGGTGGTGTTCTCCGCCGACGAGGCCGAGGCGCGCGCCGCCAAGGGCGAGAGCGTCATCCTGGTGCGGATCGAGACCAGCCCCGAGGACATCCACGGCATGCATGCCGCCAAGGGCATCCTGACCACGCGCGGCGGCATGACCAGCCACGCGGCGGTGGTGGCCCGCGGCATGGGCCGGCCCTGCGTGGCGGGCGCCGGCGGCGTGGTGGTGGACTATCACAGCCAGCAGCTCTCGGCCGGCGGCAGGATCGTGCGGGCCGGCGAGACCATCACGCTGGACGGCGCCACGGGCGAGATCTTCCAGGGCGCCGTGGCCATGGTGGAGCCGCAGCTCTCGGGCGACTTCGCGACGCTGATGGGCTGGGCCGACCAGCACCGCCGCATGAAGGTGCGGGCCAATGCCGAGACGCCGCTCGATGCCGAGACGGCGCGCAAGTTCGGCGCCGAGGGCATCGGCCTGTGCCGCACCGAGCACATGTTCTTCGATCCCGAGCGCATCGGCGCCGTGCGGCAGATGATCATGTCGGAGAGCGAGGGCGGACGGCGCGACGCGCTGGCCAAGCTGCTGCCCTTCCAGCGCAAGGACTTCATCGAGCTGTTCCGCATCATGGCCGGCCTGCCGGTGACGATCCGCCTGCTCGATCCGCCGCTGCACGAGTTCCTCCCCCACAAGGAGGAGGAGCTGGCCGAGGTGGCGGCCGGCCTCGGCGCCGACCTCGCCGCCATGAAGCGCCGCGCGGCCGATCTCTCCGAGGCCAATCCGATGCTCGGCCATCGCGGCTGCCGCCTCGGCGTGACCTATCCCGAGATCTACGAGATGCAGGCGCGCGCCATCTTCGAGGCCGCCGTCGCCACCGCCCGGGAGACGGGCCGCGCGCCGGTGCCGGAGATCATGATCCCGCTCGTCGGCATGCGGAAGGAGCTGGAGCTGACCCGCGCCCAGGTGGACAAGGTGGCGAAGGAGGTGTTCGCCGAGAGCGGCACCACCATCGAGTACCTGGTCGGCACCATGATCGAGCTGCCGCGCGCGGCGCTGACGGCCGATGCCATCGCCGGTGTCGCCGACTTCTTCTCCTTCGGCACCAACGACCTGACGCAGACCGTCTTCGGCCTGTCGCGCGACGATGCCGGCAAGTTCCTGCCCTACTACGTCGAGAAGGGCATCCTGCCGAAAGACCCCTTCGTCTCGATCGACCCCGAGGGCGTCGGCGCGCTGGTCGAGATCGCCAGCGAGAAGGGCCGCGGCGCCAGGCCAGGCCTCAAGCTCGGCATCTGCGGCGAGCACGGCGGCGACCCGGCCTCCATCCAGTTCTGCGAGAGCGTCGGCCTCGACTACGTCTCCTGCTCCCCCTACCGCGTCCCCGTCGCGCGACTCGCCGCGGCACAGGCGGCGCTGGCGGGCGGCTCCGACCGGACGGCGTGACGCCACCACCCGGGGCGGCGGTGCCGCCCCGGGGCTTTTCAGTGCCTCCTTGCGGCGGCGGTGCCGCCGCGGGGCCTTTCGGCGCCGCCCTATCCGGCGCGGCCCGGCAGGGCCATCCACTCCGGCACCGAGGCGCGCAGGGTCGCCTCGCCGCAGGACAGCGTCTCCCCCGGCGGCACGGCCAGGCGGATCAGCGCCAGCCCGCGTCCCGCCGCGCCCGACCGCATCTCGCCGACCTCGGCGCCGTCGCGCAGGATGGGCGTGCCGGGGGCGGGGAGCGGGCCCTCGACGGTGACGGGGAAGAGGCGCTTCTTCAGCAGGCCGCGATACTTCGTCCGGGCGGTCAGCTCCTGCCCCATGTAGCAGCCCTTGCTCCAGGAGACGCCGGACAGCTCGTCGAACCCGGCCTCCAGCAGCACGGTCTTCTCGCTCTCCAGGTCACGCGAGCCGTCGGGCAGGCCGAGGGCCAGGCGGTGCCTGTCGTAATCCTCCGGCCCGGCATCGGCGACCAGGGCGCCGGGCGGCAGAAGGGCGCGCCAGCCGGCGCCGGCCAGGCGCGGATCGGGCGCGGCGAGCCCGGAGGGCATCGGCGAATCGCCCCAGCCGACGAAGACCGCGAGCCCCGCGGCCGGTGCCAGCGCCACCTTGGAGCGCAGGCGGAAGCGGGAGAGCTTCTGCAGCAGCATCTCCGCCTGCGCGGCCTCGGCGTCCAGCAGAAGCCGGCCGCCGTCGCTCAACACGAAGAAATCCGCCAGCCACTTGCCCTGGGGCGTCAGCAGCGCCGACCAGACGGCGCGGCCCGGCGCCGCCTGCGCGACATCGTTGGAGACCAGGCCTTGCAGGAAGGCGACGCGGTCCTCGCCGGAGATCTCGATCGGGGCGCGGTCGGGGAGGGGAGCGATGGGCATGCCCTCCAATTGGGCGCGTCGGCGGCGGCGGACAAGCGCGGGGATGGATTCGCGCCCCGGGACGCAGGCCCCTTCGGCGATCCGCGTCTGGCGTGCTAAGCGCGCGCCGGACACATGAACACGATCCCATGCGCATCCTCTTCGTGACCGCCACCCGGATCGGGGATGCGGTGCTCTCCACCGGCCTGCTCGACCATCTGCTGCGGCAGTATCCCGCCGCGCGGATCACCATCGCCTGCGGTCCGGCGGCGGAGGGCATCTTCGCCCGCATGCCGAACAGGGAGGCCACCATCGTCCTCACCAAGCAGAGCTTCTCCCGGCACTGGCTGTCGCTCTGGCGGCAGGTGATCGGGCAGAGCTGGGATCTGGTGGTGGACCTGCGCGGCTCGGCCCTGTCCTGGATGGTGCGGGCGCGGCGGCGCGCGGTGATGCGCGGCGGCCGGCGGGCGGGGCACCGGCTCGGCCATCTGGCGGCGGTGCTCGACCTCGACCCGCCGCCGCCGCCGGTCGCCTGGTTCGACGCGGCGGACGAGGCCCGCGCCGCCGCCCTGCTGTCCTCCCCCGGCGGGGCGGCGGGCGGGGGGGCGGGCGCGGCGCCGCTGCTCGCCCTCGGCCCCAGCGCCAACTGGGCGGGCAAGGTCTGGCCGGCGGAACGCTTCGTGCAGCTGTTCCAGGCCCTGGCGGCGCCCGGCGGACCCCTGCCGGGCGCCCGGCCGGTGGTGCTGGCCGGGCCCGGCGGGACGGAGGCGGCCATGGCGGCGCCGGTGCTGGCCGCCCTGCCCGGCGCGGTCGATCTGGTGGGGCGGCTGAGCCTGCCCGAGGCGGCGGCCGTCCTGTCCCGCTGCCGCCTCTTCATCGGCAATGATTCCGGGCTGATGCACCTCTCGGCCGCCGCCGGGACGCCGACGCTCGGCCTCTTCGGCCCCACCCCGGCGAGCGAGTACGCTCCGACCGGACGCTGCGCCGGGCCGGTGCTGGCGCGCGGCGCGCCGGGCCAGGCGCCGATGGAGGCCCTGCCGGTGCGGGATGCGCTGGAGGCCGCCACCGGCCTGCTGCGCCGCTGCGGCGGGGCGGCATGACCGGCGGGGCGCCGTTGCGCGTCGCCCAGGTCATGGCCGGCGCGGCGATGGGCGGCGCCGAGGGCTTCTACGAGCGGCTGACGCTCGCGCTGCACGGCGCCGGGGACGCGGTGCTGCCGGTGATCCGCCGCGATCCGGCGCGGGCCGCGCGGCTGACGGTCCAGGGCCTGACACCCTTGCAGCTCCGCTTCGGCAACTGGTGGCTCGACTGGATGACGCGGCCGCGCCTGCGCCTCGCCCTGCGCGGTTTCGCGCCGCGGGTCGTGGTCTCCTGGATGAACCGGGGCACCCGCTTCACCCCGCGCGGCCCCTGGACCCTGGTCGGCCGGCTCGGCGGCTACTATGACCTGAGGTACTACCGCCATTGCGACCATCTGGTGGGCAACACGCGGGACCTGGCGCGCTGGATCGCGGCGCAGGGCTGGCCGGCGGAGCGGGTGCACTACCTGCCGAATTTCGTCGACGACATGCGCGGCGCCCTGCCGGCGGAGCTGGACCTGCCGCCACAGCGGCCGCGCCTCCTGGCGCTCGGCCGGCTGCACCGCAACAAGGGCTTCGATACCCTGCTGCGCGCCCTGCCGGAGGTGCCCGGCGCGGTGCTGGCGATCGCCGGGGAGGGGCCGGAGCGGGCGGCGCTGGAGGCGCTGGCGCGAGAGCTGGGCGTGGCCGGGCGGGTGCGCTTCCTGGGCTGGCGGCAAGATGCCGGGGCGCTGCTCGCCGCCTGCGACGTCTTCGTCTGTTCCTCCCGCCACGAGCCGCTGGGGAACATGGTGCTGGAGGCCTGGAGCGCCGGCCGTCCGGTGGTGGCGGTGGCCGCGCAGGGCCCCTCCGAGCTGATCCGCGAGGGCGAGACCGGCCTGCTGGTGCCGAAGGAATCGCCCGCCGCCCTGGGCCGCGCCATCGCCGGCCTGCTGGCCGATCCCGGCCGCCGCGCCGCGCTGGCCGAGGCCGGCCGCGCCGCCTATGACGCGGACTTCGCCGCGGCGCCCGTGCTTGCGCGATGGCGCGGCTTCCTGCAACAGGTGGAGCGGCGGCCGGCCTCCGGCGCCGCGCCCGCGCGACCGGATGCCCCGGCGGGGTGACGACGAAACGGGGATCCCTATGTGTGGCATTGCCGGCCTGATCCTGAAGCCGGGACATGTCCCGGACGCGGCCCTGCTGCAGCGGCTGACGGCGGCGCTGGCGCATCGCGGCCCAGACGGGGCGGGGCATCACGTCGCCGCCAATGTGGCGCTGGCGCATACCCGGCTCGCCATCATCGACCTGGCGACCGGCGACCAGCCGCTCTTCGCCGGGCCGGCGGCGCTGGTCGGCAACGGCGAGATCTACAACTACCGCGAACTGCGCGACGAGAACGCCCTGGCTTGCGCCACCGGCAGCGACTGCGAGCCGCCGCTGCACCTCTTCCGCCGGGACGGGATGGCCTTCGCCGAGGGGCTGCGCGGCATGTACGCCCTGGCCATCCATGACCGCGCGGCGCGGCAGGTGGTGCTGGCGCGCGATCCCTTCGGCATCAAGCCGCTCTACACCGCCGAGGCGATGGGCGGCATCGCCTTCGCCTCCGAGCCGCAGGCGCTGATCGCCGCCGGGCTGGTGGCGCCGCGGCTGCGCGCCGAGGCTCGGAACGAGCTTCTCCAGATGCAGTTCACCACCGGCGCCGAGACCATCTTCGAGGGCATCCACCGGGTGCTGCCGGGCGAGACCATCGCCATCGCCGAGGGGCGCGTGCTGGAGCGCCGCCTCCGCCCCGCCCTGCCGGAAGGCGGGCCCGAGGCGATCGGCGAGGCCGAGGCGCTGGCGCGCTTCGACGCCGCCTTCCAGGACAGCGTGGCGCTGCACCAGCGGAGCGACGTGCCCTACGGCATGTTCCTCTCCGGCGGCACCGACAGCGCCGCCGTGCTGGCGATGATGGCGCGGCTGAACACCGCGCCGGTCACCGCCTTCACCGCCGGCTTCGACGTGAAGGGCGCGGCCGACGAGCGCGAGCGCGCCGCCGGCCTGGCCCGCGCCGCCGGCGCGCGGCACCGGACGGTGATGGTGGGCGAGGCCGATGTCTGGCGCCACCTGCCGGAGATCGTCGCCGGGATGGACGACCCGGCGGCCGACTACGCCATCATCCCGACATGGTTCCTGGCACGCCGGGCGCGGCAGGAGGTGAAGGTGGTGCTCTCCGGCGAGGGCGGCGACGAGATCCTGGGCGGCTACGGCCGCTACCGCGCCGCCATGCGGCCCTGGTGGCTGGGCGGCAAGGCGCCGCGCACCCGGGGCGCCTTCGACCGGCTGGACGTGCTGCGCCGGCCGCCGACCGGCTGGCGGGACGGCATCGCCGCCGCCGAGGCCGCCGCCGCCCTGCCGGGCCGCAGCCGGCTGATGGCGGCGCAGGCGCTCGACATCGCCGACTGGTTGCCCAACGACCTGCTGCTGAAGCTCGACCGCTGCCTGATGGCGCATGGCGTCGAGGGCCGCACCCCCTTCCTCGATCCCGGTGTCGCCGAGGCCTGCTTCCGCCTGCCGGATGGGCTGAAAGTGCGCAAGGGGGCCGGCAAGTGGCTGCTGCGCGAATGGCTGGCGCGGCACTTCCCGGCCGCCGAGCCGCACCGGCCGAAGCAGGGCTTCACCGTGCCGGTCGGCGCCTGGATCGCCGGCGCGGCGGAGCGGCTGGGGCCGCTGGTGGCGGCGCAGCCGGGCGTGGAGGAGATCGCCCGGCCCGAGAAGGTGGTGGCGCTGTTCCGGGCGGCGGCCGGCAAGCGCGAGGGCTTCGCCGCCTGGCACCTGCTGTTCCACGCGCTCTGGCACCGCCGGCATGTGGAGGGCATCGTGCCGCGGGGCGAGGACACCTTCGAATACCTGGCGGCGCGGTAGCGGCGCCCCGGTAGCGGCGGCCTCAGTCCTCGACGAAGGGGTTCTTGCCGCCGCGCGCGTGCAGCCGGACCGGAACGCCGGGCATGTCGAAGGCCTCGCGGAAGCTGTTCACCAGATAGCGGCGATAGTCCTCCGGCAGGTCCTCGGCCCGCGGGCCGAAGACCGCGAGCGTGGGCGGCCGCGCCTTGGGCATGGTGGCGTAGCGCAGCTTGATGCGGCGGCCATCGGCCAGCGGCGGCGTGTGGCGGGCGACGGCGGCCTCGAACCAGCGGTTCAGCTCGCCGGTCGGGATGCGCCGGTTCCAGCGCTCCATCACCTCGCGCACCGCCGGCATCAGTCGGTTCACGCCCTTGCCGGTCATGGCCGAGAGCGGCACGACGCTGATGCCCTTGAGCTGCGCCAGGGAGGCGGTGAGCACGTCGTCCAGCGCGCGGCGGTTGGCCGGGCGGTCCTCCACCGCGTCCCACTTGTTGAGGGCGATGACCACGGCGCGGCCCTCGCGCTCGGCCAGCCGGGCGATGCGGAGGTCCTGCTCGTCCATCCCCAGCAGGGCGTCGAGCACCAGCACCGCCACCTCGGCCTCCTTCAGCGCGCCGATGGTGGCGCCGACCGACATCTGCTCCAGGCTCTCGCTGATGCGCGCCTTCTTGCGCATCCCGGCGGTGTCGACGAGGCGGACGCGGCCCACCTCGTCCTCCCATTCCACCGCCACGGCGTCGCGGGTCAGGCCGGGCTCGGGGCCGGTGATCATCCGCTCCTCGCCCAGCAGGGCGTTCAGCAGGGTGGACTTGCCGGCGTTCGGGCGGCCGACGATGGCCAGCCGGAGCGGCCGCTCACGGTCGCGCGCCTCGGGGTCCTCCTCCTCCGGCAGCATGGCGGCGGCGGTGGTGTAGAGGTCGGCGATGCCCTCGCCATGCTCGGCCGAGATCGCCACGGGGTCGCCGAGGCCCAGCTCGTAGGCCTCCATCGCCGCCAGGCCGCCGCCGCGCCCCTCGGTCTTGTTGGCGACCAGCAGCACCGGCGCCGGCTGGCGGCGCAGCCAGGCGGCGAAGGCGCGGTCGGAGGGGGTGAGCCCCGCCCGCGCGTCGATGACGAAGAGCACCAGATCGGCCTGCCGCACCGCGACCTCGGAGCTGGCGCGCATGCGGCCGGCGACGGTGTCGGGCGGCGCCTCCTCCAGCCCGGCGGTGTCGAGCAGCAGCACGTCGCGGCCGCTGAGCCGCGCCACGACCTCCTTGCGGTCACGGGTGACGCCGGGCGTGTCGTCCACGAGGGCCAGCCGGCGGCCGGCGAGGCGGTTGAACAGCGTGGACTTGCCGACGTTGGGCCGGCCGATGATCGCGATACGGGGGAGCATGATGCGCGGGGCTTTAGCCCGGAACGGGGTCGGGGGGAAAGGAATCCCTCCGTCCTGCGGCGAGAAGGGCCAGGCGCGGGGGCCATCCGGCCATCTGGCGAAGAGAAGCGGCGGCTGGCATCCTGCGGGCAAAACAATTCCGAGGAGCCTCCAGGAGATGACCCCGACCCGCCGCCTGCTGCTCGGCGCCGCGCCAGCCGCCCTGCTCCCGCTCGCCATGCCGCGCCTGGCCCGGGCCCAGGGGAACAGCATCACCCTGCTGGTGCCGACCGCCCCGGGCGGCAGCACCGACTTCGCGGGGCGCCTGCTGGCCGAGCCATTGTCGCGCCGCCTGGGCCAGCCCGTGGTGGTGGAGAACCGCGGTGGCGCCAATGGCGCGCTGGCCACCGGGGCGGTGGCCCGGGCCCAGCCGGACGGCGCCACGCTGCTGGTCCAGTACGCGGGCTATCACGTCGGCACCCCGGCCATCATTCCGGACCTCGGCTATGACGTGGTGAAGGACTTCACGCCGCTCAGCCTGCTGATGGAGGCGCCGCAGGCGGTCTTCACGCATCCTTCCGTCCCGGCGAAGGACATGGCGGAGCTGGTGGCCCATGCCAAGGCGCATCCCGGCCAGCTCAACTACGCCTCGGCCGGCAATGGCTCGATCCAGCACCTGGGCACCGAGCTGCTGAAGCAGCGCGAGGGGATCGAGATGACCCATGTCTCCTATCGCGGCACCGGGCCGGCGATCCAGGACCTGATCGCGGGCCGGGTGCAGGTCTTCCTGACCACCCCGCCGCCGCTGATGCCCTTCGTGCGCGAGGGCAGGCTCCGCGCCCTGGCCATCGCCGCCGAGACGCGCCATCCCGCCCTGCCGGAGGTGCCGACCATGGCCGAGGCCGGCCTGCCGGGCTTCCTCAGCCTGGCCTGGTTCGCCGTCTTCGCCCCGGCCCGGCTGCCGGAGGACAAGGCGCGCCGGCTGGTCGGGGCGATCGAGGCGGTGACGCAGGAGCCGGACTACCAGCGGCGCGTGACGGAGCAGGGCGGCTTCGTCCGCCGCCAGAGCGGCGCCGAGCTGGGCCGCCGGGTCGAGGAGGAGCTGGCGGAATGGCGCCGGGTGGCGCGCGAGGCGGGCATCAAGGCCGAGTAAGGCGGGGCCGGCCGCGCCCCGCCTCGGCCCCCGCCTCAGGCCGTCAGTTCCAGAGATCGGAGCGCGGCGGCACCACCTCGTCATCGACGCGCAGCTGCAGCCGCTCGAAGCCGCGCACCAGCGTGCCGGTGGATTCGAAGGTGAAGGCGGCGCCCCAGCCGGCCTGCGGCGTCGCCAGGAAGTCGCGGAAGGCGAGGATCTCGGCCTTGTGGGCGGCGAACTGCGCGCCGGTGAGGTCGAGGATGAAGAGGTCATGGCCCGACTGGCCGTCGAACAGCGCCCGGCCCTCGGCCAGGGTGTAGGTCAGGCGGTCGTCGCCGTCGCCGGCATAGACGGTGTCGTTGCCGCCGAGCCGGGCGATGATCCGGTCATCGCCGGAATCGCCGGTGATGAAGTCGTCGCCCGACCCGCCATTGATCTGGTCGTCGCCGGCGCCGCCATGGATGCGGTCATTGCCGTCGCCGGCGTTGATCGTGTCGTCGCCGTCGTCGCCGGTGATGAAATCGTCGCCCTGGCCGGCGGTGAGGGTGTCGTGCCCGCCGCCGCCGTGGAGGGTGTCGTCGCCCTGGCCGGCGCTGATCGTGTCGTCGCCCTCGCCGCCGGTGATGAAGTCCTGGCCCCGGCCGGTGCGGATGACATCATGGCCGGTGCCGCCATGCACCGTGGAGGGGCCGGTGGCGCCGCTGAAGTTGATGTCGTCATCCCCCTCGTCGCCGGTGGCGAAGTTCCGCCCGCTGCCGGAGGCGTGGAGGATGTCGTTGCCGGCGCCGCCGAAGAGGCTGTTGTTGCCGTCGCCGCCGAGCAGGGTGTCGTCCCCTTCGCCGCCGCCGAGGCTGTCATCGCCCGCGCCGCCGAAAATCCAGTCATGGCCGCCGCCCGCCCAGACGCTGTCGGCGCCGACGGTGCCCCAGACCTCATCGGCGGCGCCGGTGGTCTGCCAGGCATAGACGCCGGGCGTGCCAAGGATGAGCTTCACCATGTCGAGACCTTCCGGAAGAGGAACGTCTCGATAATGAGATTATTTTACGACTTGTAAACGATTTTCTGCTGCCATCCGCCGCGGGACCCTGTGGGCCCCGCGGCGAGGAATCAGCGGAAGGCCATCAGCGTGCCGTCGTCGTCGAGCAGCAGCAGCGTGGCCTGGGCGACGGCGCCCGGCAGGGTCGCCGGGCCGCGCAGCCGCAGGCGGCCGCTGACGGTGCCCTCGGCCGGATCGACCAGCAGCGCCTCGCCGGCGCTGGAGGGCAGGATGAGCCGCCCGCCCGCCAGGATGGGCGCCGCGAAGCTGGCCGGTTCGTCGCGCCGCTCCTGGCCCGGTGGCGGGGCGTTGAGGTCGGTGATCCAGCGGATCCGGCCATCCTCGCGGCCGAGCGCCAGCAACTCGCCGCTGGCGCCGATCAGGAACAGCCAGTCGCCCACCGGCAGCGGCGTCTCGGTGCCGCCCACCTCGCGTTCCCAGAGGCGCCGCCCGGAGCGCAGATCGACCGCCATGGAGGTGCCGCCCATGCCCATGGCATAGACCCGCCCGTCCTGGATCACCGGCAGGCCGCGGATGCCGGTGATCTCGCCCAGCCCGCCCAGGCCCTGGCCCGCCAGGCTCTCGGACCAGAGCAGCTGGCCATCCGCCGGGCGCATCGCGACCAGCTCGCCGGAGGGGAAGCCGGCCACCAGGAAATCGTCCTGCACCGCCGGCGCCGGGAGGCCGAGCGGCACCGCCGTCGCCGCCTGGGCGCGGTAGTTCCAGAGCGCGCGCCCGTCCTCGGCCGAGAAGGCCAGGAGCTGGTTGTCGATGGTCGGCACGAAGACCCGGCCGCCCGCCACGGCCGGGGCGCCGCGCACCGGGGCGGCGAGGCGCTTGCGCCAGCGCGGCTGCCCGTCGGCGGGGTTCAGCGCCAGAAGCTCGGCCATGCCGGTGGCGACGAAGAGCAGGCCCTGGTCGTGGCTGCAGCCGCCGCCCACGGCCCCGGTGCTGTCCTCCTCGGGCCGGGTGTCGAAGCGCCAGCGCCGCCCGCCGCCCGCCAGATCGAAGGCGGAGACAACGCCATAGGCATCGACGGTGAAGACCGTGTTCTCCGCCACCACCGGGCCGGCGGTGATGCGCCGGCGATAGCCGCTGCCGGTGCCGGCCGAGGCGCGCCAGGCTTCCGCCGGCTGCCCGGCGAGGGCCGCGTGGCCGGGGCTGTGGGCGACATTGCCGCCGGGCTGCGGCCAGTCGGCCCGGTCCGCGGCCGGGGGCAGGAGGAGCGGCTGCCCCGCCAGGGCGGGATCGGCCGCCAGCTCCCGCCGCGCCGTCAGGATCGAGCGCCGCTCGCCCGGCAGCTTGGTCTTGGCCTCGCCGAAGAGGTCGTCGAAGGTGGAGCACCCGGCCAGCAGCCCGGCACCGCCCAACAGCGCCGTGCGGCGCGTCCAGTTCGTCCTGCCTCGCATCAGACCCCCAATCCCGCCGCCAGACGGCCCGCCCGGTCACGCAGGCCGCGCGGGGCGGTCACGTCGTTGGCCAGGGCCTCCAGGGTACGTTTCGCTTCCGTCGTCTCGCCGCGGCGGATCGCCAGCAGCGCCTGCATCTCGCGCGCCGAGGCCTGCCAGGCGCTGTCGCGTCGCGCCAGCGGCTCCAGCCGCGCCGCCAGCGCCGCCGGGTCCTGGCTGTCCAGCCCGTGCAGCGCCCACATCAGGCTGGCCAGGTCGCGATAGATCTGTGGCGCCGCCTGATCGGCGGCCAGGGCGTCCCACAGCGCCAGGGCTTCCTCCCGCTGGCCGGTCTCCGCCTTGAGCGCGGCGGCGCGCAGGCGGGCGAGGACCCGGTAGCCCTCCGGCGCCGTCGGGACCAGCATGGCGAAGCGGTCGGCCGCGGCCCTCAGATCGGCGCCCTGCGCCTCGGCGGCGGCGCTGGCCTGCAGGAAGACGATGGCGGCCTGATCGGCCTGCCGCTGCTGGTACCAGCGCCAGCCCTGCCAGCCGCCGATGCCGATCAGCGCGAGAAGCGCGATGCCGGCGAGAATGGCGCCATAGCGGGCGCCGAGCTGCCGGGCCCGCTCGGCCCGCAGCTCCTCCTGAACTTCGTCGAAGATATCCGGCAAGGTATCCGGCCTCTGTGAAAAGCGGGCCGGACCATAGCCGCAGCGGCGCGCCACGTTAAGGGGAGGCGGGCGGCGGGGCGGAATCCCCCCACCACGCGGGCCCGGCCATCAGCCCAGCGGCAAGGGGTCGAAGCTCCAGGCCGTCTCGCCCGGCCGGGGCGGCGTCACCCACATCGGCAGGGCGTTGGGCGTGCGCACATTGGGCGCCAGCCCGGCCTCGGCGCGGAAGGCGCGCCAGAGCGCGCCATGCGCCACCACCAGCACCGGCCCGGGCAGGGCGAGGCAGTGGTTGATCGCCGCCACCGTCCGCTCGCGCAGGGCGGGGAAGCTCTCCGCCCCCTCGGGCGTGAAGCGGCCCTCCACCCAGTCGTCGAACCAGCCCGCCATGGGCTGGCCCTCCTGCACGCCGAAGGAGACCTCGCGCAGGGGCTCATGGATCCGCACCGGCAGGCCGAGCGCCGCCGCCACCGTCTCCGCCGTGCGGCGGGCGCGGCCGAGCGGCGAGGAGACGATGGTGGCGATGGCCTTGCCCTTCAGCGCCTCCGCCGCCCGCTCCGCCTGGGCGATGCCGACCGCGTTGAGCGGGATGTCGACGTTGCCCTGGCTCAGCCCCTGGGCGTTCCAGTCGGTCTCGCCATGGCGCAGGAACCAGAAGGCGGCGGGGGTCAGCGGCATCAGGCTGACAAGCCCTCGGCGGCGAGGGTGCGCTGCACGGCGGGGCGGGCCAGCATGCGCTCGAAATGCGCCGTGATGCGGGGCGGCACCGGCATGCCGACGCGCTTGATCGCCCAGTAGGAGACGAAGAACAGCGCCGCGTCCGCCACCGAATAGCCGCCGGGCAGCAGCCAGTCCTGGCCGGCCCAGAGCTTGTCCACCGTCTCGAAGCCCTTGCTCGCCAGGGCCTTGCCCTGCTCGATCACCTTGGGCTGGTCGGCCTCGGTGGGGGTGAAGTTGGCGGCGCGGAACTGCCGGGTGAACCCCTGCGGATGGATGGTGCCGCAGATGTAGTCCATCGCCTCGAGGCAGCGGGCCTGCGCCTCGACGCCCTCGGGCCAGAGGCCGGCCTGCGGGTTGGAGGCGGCGAGGTAGAAGGCGATGGCCTGCCATTCGGTCAGCACCGAGCCGTCCTGGCGCTGCAGCGCCGGCACCTTCGCCTTGGGATTGACCGCCTGGAACTCCGGCTTGTGCTGCGCGCCGTCCTTCAGCGCGACCAGCACCGCCTCGTAGGGCTGGCCGATCTCCTCCAGGATGACGTGGATGCCGAGCGAGCAGGCGCCGGGCGAGTAGTAGAGCTTCATGACGTCGTTCCCCCACAGGATGGTGGCGGCGAGCATCGGCGGCGCGGGGCCGCGGTGCAAGGGGGGTCAGGGGGCGGCCCAGGCCGGGATGGCCTGGGCGCGGCGGTTCAGTTGAACAGGGTGGAGACCGAGCTTTCCTCGGAGATGCGGCGCACCGCCTCGGCCAGCAGCGGCGCGATGGTGAGCTGCCGGATGTTGGAGGAGACGCGCACCGCCTCGGTCGCCTGGATGCTGTCCGTCACCACCATCTGCTCGATCGGCGCGGCGCCGATGCGGGCGACGGCGCCGCCGGAGAAGACGCCGTGCGTGACATAGACCGAGGCCGAGCGGGCGCCGTTCTTCAGCAGCGCCTCGGCGGCGTTGCAGAGGGTGCCGCCCGAATCGACGATGTCATCGACCAGGATGCAGTCGCGGCCCTCGACATCGCCGATCACGTTCATCACCTCGGAGACGCCGGCGCGGGGGCGGCGCTTGTCGATGATGGCGAGGTCGGTGTGCAGCCGCGCGGCGATGGCGCGCGCCCGCACCACGCCGCCGACATCGGGGGAGACGACCATCAGGTCGCGGCCCTTGTAGCGCTCCAGGATGTCGCGGGCGAAGAGCGGCGCGGCGTAGAGATTGTCCACCGGGATGTCGAAGAAGCCCTGGATTTGCCCGGCATGCAGGTCGAGCGTCAGCACGCGGTCGGCGCCGGCCCGGGTGATCAGGTTGGCCACCAGCTTGGCGCTGATCGGCGTGCGCGGGCCGGACTTCCGGTCCTGGCGGGCATAGCCGAAATAGGGGATCACGGCGGTGACGCGGCGGGCGGAGCCGCGCTTCAGCGCGTCCAGCGTGATCAGCAGCTCCATCAGGTTGTCGTTCGCCGGATAGGAGGTGGACTGCACCACGAAGACATCCTCGCCGCGGACGTTCTCGTGGATTTCCACGAACACCTCCATGTCGGCGAAGCGGCGGATGGAGGCCTGCGTCAGCGGCAGGTTCAGCGCGGCGGCAACGGCCTCGGCGAGGGGGCGGTTGCTGTTGCAGGCGACGATCTTCATGGGACGCGGCATCTCCGGGCGGCGGGGACCCCAACGGCCCCTGGGGGGAGGATCGGGCCCGGCGAGGAACGGGCGCGTGGTAGCAACGTGACGGTGCGATGTCTATCGCCCCGCGGCGCTTCGGCATGCGGCGGCCGCGGATCGGGGCTGCGCTTGCGCTCAAAATGAAATGTTATAACATATCTAAATGGCCCTGACCTGCGAGACCTTCCTCGACCCTCCCGGCCCCCGGATCGCACCCGGATCGTCCCCGGCCGGCCGGCCCTCCGTGGTCGCCGGCGCCACGCCCGAGGCGTTGCTGGGCATCCTGCGGCCGGGTGTCCAGCTCGCCATCTGGGACCGGCCGCTGCCGGCCTCCCTGCGGCGGGGCGCGGCGACCCTGTGCGCCGCTCCCTTCGCCGCCGTGCTCGAGGCGCCGGTCGCGGATCTCCTTCCCGCCCTGGCGCGCCGCCTGCCGCCCGGGGCGCCGGAAGGCCTGCTGCCGGACATTCATGGGCTGGCGCTGCTCTTCGCCGGCCTGACGGACCGGACCTGGCTGCGCCTGCGGCTGGAGGTGGTGGGGGATGCGGCCTGCCGGCGCTTCCATGCCGATGCCGTCTCCCTCCGCCTGCTCTGCACCTATCGCGGCCCCGCCACGGAGTGGCTGCCGCTGCCGGGCGGGGCCGCTGCCACCCGCGCCCTGCCGGAGCCGCCGCCCGTGCCGGCACGGCGCCTCGGCACCGGCGCCGTCGCCCTGCTGAAGGGCGAGGCCCATCCCGGCCAGGCCGGCATGGGCTGCATCCACCGCTCGCCGCCATGCCCGCCCGGTGGGCCGGCGCGGCTCCTGCTCTGCCTCGACGAACCCGGACGGATCCCCCTGCCATGACCCTCGCCCCCGCCAGTCCCGCCTCCCTCCTGCCGGTCACCGTGCTCTCCGGCTTCCTCGGCGCCGGCAAGACCACCCTGCTGAACCATGTGCTGGCCAATCGCGAGGGCCGGCGCGTCGCGGTCATCGTCAATGACATGTCGGAGGTGAACATCGACGCGGCGCTGGTGGCGCAGGGGGGCGGCCTGTCGCGCACGGAGGAGCGGCTGGTTGAGATGAGCAATGGCTGCATCTGCTGCACCCTGCGCGAGGACCTCATGGCGGAGGTGGCGCGCCTGGCCCGTGAGGGGCGCTTCGACGCCCTGCTGATCGAGAGCACCGGCATCGCCGAGCCCATGCCGGTCGCCGCCACCTTCGACTTCCGCGACGCGGAGGGCCATTCCCTGTCCGACCTCGCCCGGCTCGACACCATGGTCACGGTGGTCGACGCCGCGACCTTCCTGCGCGACTACGGCAGCACGGAATCGCTGCGCCAGCGCGGCGAGGTGGCGGGGGAGGCGGATGACCGGCTGCTGGTCGACCTGCTGATCGAGCAGGTGGAGTTCGCCGATGTCATCGTCGTCAACAAGATCGACCTGCTGGAGCGGGAGGAGGCGGGGCGGCTGGCGGCCCTGCTGCGCGGGCTCAACCCGGGCGCCGAGATCATCCCCGCCCGGCACGGCCGGGTGCCGCTCGGCAAGGTGCTGGAGACCGGCCGCTTCGATTTCGCCCGCGCCAGCCAGGCGGCGGGCTGGGCACAGGCCCTGTCCGGCCCGCACCGGCCCGAATCCGAGGAGTTCGGCATCACGAACTTCGTCTGGCGGGCGCGCCGGCCGCTGCATCCGGCGCGCTTCAAGGCCTTCATCGAGGGGCCGCTGCCGGGCGTGCTGCGGGCCAAGGGCTTCTTCTGGCTGGCCAGCCGGATGGGCTGGGCGGGCAGCTGGCAGCTCGCCGGCAGCATCGGCCGGCACGAGGCCGCCGGCTTCTGGTGGGCCGCCACCGATCCGCGCCATTGGCCGGCCGAGCCGGAGTGGCGGGCCCGGGTGATGGCGGCGTGGCGCGAGCCCTTCGGCGACCGACGGCAGGAGATCGTCTTCATCGGCATCGACATGGACGAGGCGGCACTGCGCCGCGACCTCGACGCCTGCCTGCTGGGGGAGGCGGAGCTGCACCTGGGCGAGGCGGGATGGCGGCGCCTGCCCGACCCCTTCCCGGCCTGGGAGCGCTGAGCTTCAGGGTGGCTCCCCGCTTCCCCCGGTTGCCGCCCTAGTCGGCGCGGCCGCGCGGGGCGGGCGGCGGCGGCTCGGGCGGCGCCGCCGCCGCCGCCGCGGGCTTCGGCGCCTCCTCCGGCGGCAGCACGGCATTCTGCAGCACCTCCCGGATGCCGCCCGCCGCCTGCTCGGCGACCACATAGGCGACGTCGCCCCACAGGCCGTTCAGCGTGCCGCGCGGCACCTCGTTCAGCTGCACCACCCGACCCAGCTCGTGGCCATCGCGGCGGGAGACGATCCATTGCAGCTCGATGCGCTGCTGGCCCCCCGGCACGTCCACCGCCTTGACATCGCCCTGCACCGCGTAGGTGGCGCCCTCGGCGCCATCCTGCGGCAGGTAGCCGAGCCTGGTCAGGAAGTCGCGCATGCGGGCGTTCAGGCTGGTGTTGCCGTCGCCCGGCGCGCCCTTCACCCCGGCGAGCCGGATGCGCATCGGCCCCTTGCCGGCCAGGGCGGCGGGGTCGCTCGCCTTGCGCGCCGCCTCCACCCGGCCGAGCAGCTCGGCCACCGCCGGCGCATCCGCCACGGCCACCGCCTTGAACTGCGCCGCAGCCTCGCCGCCCCAGAGACGCAGCGGCACCGCCTGGCCCTCGGCGGTGCCGAGCGAGACGCCATCGGCATCGCGCAGCTCATAGCGCGGACGGACCGCCTGCCCCTGCCGCTCGGCGGTCACGGTCAGCGGCCAGTCGAGCGGGTTGGGATCGGTGGCGGCGGCGGGCACCTCATTGGCCTGCAGCGCCTCGGCCAGCTCGCGGGCGAAGGCCTGCGCGCCTGCATCGGTCAGCAGCGCCTGCTGCGGCGGCGGCACGGCGATCCGGTAGGCCGGCGGCAGCACCAGCCGCGGCGCGGCGCCGCCCGGATTGCCGGCATAGGGCCGCATGTCGACGCAGGCGGCGAGCAGCAGCACGGCCGGCAGGAGCCGCAGCAGCCGTGCCGCCTGGCGGCAGCGGTCAGACCAACGCAAGGCAGGACACCAGCAGGGTCAGCGCGAAGAGGAGCAGGAACATCACCATGTAGGGCATGGGGGTTATCCGGGGGGCAATCCGGGGCGTCATCCGGGCGGGGCGATGGCGGAGAGCTGATGGCCGATCGGCCCCTCGCCGCCGAGGGTGCGTCGCCGGTGGCTGAAGAAACGGTCCGGCTCGGCCAGGGTGTCGGCCTGGACCACCGCCACATGCCCGGTGCCGGCCGCGGCGAGGCGGGCGGCACAATAGCCCGCCAGATCGAATTGCCAATGCCCGGGCCGCGAGGCGGCGGTGAAGAAGCGCTCATCCGCCGCCGCGTGGGCCAGCACGGCCTCGCGCAGGTCGGCGCCCACCTCGTAGGAGGGCTGGCGGATGCAGGGGCCGACCACGGCGGCGATGCGCGCCCGCCGCGCGCCCAGCGCCTCCATGGCGTCCAGCGTCGCCTCCAGCACGCCGGCCACGGCGCCGCGCCAGCCGGCATGGGCGGCGCCCACCACCCCGGCCGCGCGGTCGGCGAAGAGCACCGGCCCGCAATCGGCGGTGACGATGCCGAGCGCCAGGCCGGGCCGGTCGGTGACCAGCGCATCCGCCTCGGGGCGGCGGGCATTGGGGACCGGCGCGGTCACGGTGGCGACGGTGATGCCATGCACCTGGTGCGCGCCGGAGAGCGCCGCGGCGGGCAGGCCGAGCGCCGCCATGGCGCGGGCGCGGTTGGCGGCCACCGCGTCCGGGTCGTCGCGGCCGGAGAGCGAGCAGTTGAGGCTGGCGAAGCCGCCGGTGGAGACGCCGCCGCGGCGGGTGAAGAAGCCGTGCGGCAGCCCGTCCAGGGCGGGGTCGGTGAGGAATTCGGCGCTCATGCGGTCTCGAAGCCCGGAAGGGGTGGCAGGCCAGGATGGCGGAGGCCAGGGTGGCAAAGCGCCAGGGCCTTGAACAGCCGGCCCATGCCCTCGGGGGCGATCAGCCGCTGCGCCGCGGAAAGCTGCATCCCGGCGCTCTCCGGCCTGGCCCGGGCCAGCATGGCGGCGCGGGTGACGAGGCCGAGGGATTGCAGGAAGATCCCCTGCGGCAAGGGCCCGGCCGTGACGGCGCCGCCGGCGCGGGCGGCGGCGGCGATCGCCGCGAAATCGACATGCGCGGTCAGATCCGCCTCGCCCGGCGCCGCCAGCGGATCGGCGGCGGCATGGCGGGCGAGGGCCTGCAGCGAGTCGCCGAAGCCGCTCTCGGCCGGCCCGTAGTCGAGGAACAGCGCGGCTCCCCCCTGGGCGGCGAGCCGGGCGCCGAGGCCGGCCGCCAGGGCCAGGGCGGCCTCGCCGACCTCCCGCACCGCGCCCTCGGGCGCCGCGTCAGGCAGGGGCGGCGCGTCCTCGGCCGGGCCTTCGACGAAGGCGCCGCCTTCCACGAAACGCTCCCGCCAGGCGCCGCCCCGGCGGACGAACTGGCGGATCGGCAGGGCGTCGAGGAACTCGTTTCCGAGGATCAGCGCGGGGCCGGGCGGCAGACCCTCGGTCGCGCCGTGCCAGGTCGGGGCGGCGTCCGCCAGACGCGCGGCCTGGGCGGCGCGCAGCACCGGGCTCTGCTCGACCAGATGCAGCCGCAGCGCGGCGCGGAAGCCCGGCATGACCTGGGCGATGGCGCGCAGCGCATCGGCCATCAGCGTGCCGCGCCCGGGGCCGAGCTCGACCAGCAGCACCGGGTCGGGCCGGCCCATCCGCTGCCAGAGCACGGCGGCCCAGAGGCCGAGGCATTCGCCGAAGGCCTGGGAGATCTCGGGCGCGGTGGTGAAGTCGCCGGCCGCGCCGAAGGGATCGCGCCGCGCGTAGTAGGCGGCCACGGCGCGGGCCATGAACCGGTCGAGGCGCTCCGCGCCCGCCCTGGACGCCGGGGCCACCACCGGCGTCACGCCCGCGCGCTGGCGGGTTCCGCCGCCGGGTCGGGCCGCGCCGCGATCATCAGCCCGAGGCCGATCAGCACCATCGGGATGGAAAGGAGCTGGCCCATGGTGGCGCCGCCCCCGGGGAAGCTGAAGAGGAAGCCGAGCTGCGCATCCGGCTGGCGGAAGACCTCGCCGATCATCCGCGCCACGCCATAGCCCGCCAGGAAGGCGCCGGCGACGAAGCCCTTGCGCGCCCGCAGGCCGGGGATGCGGACCAGCATCTGCAGCAGCACGAAGAGACAGGCGCCCTCCAGGAAGGCCTGGTAGAGCTGGCTCGGATGGCGCGGCTCCGGCCCGGCATGCGGAAAGACCATGGCCCAGGGCACGTCGCTGACGCGGCCCCAGAGCTCGCCATTGATGAAGTTCGCCAGCCGGCCGAGGAACAGGCCGATCGGCACCACCGGCGTCAGCCGGTCGCCGAAACGGCGGAAGGAGAGGCCCTGGTTGCGGCAGTAGAGATACATCGCCAGGACGACGCCCGCCGCGCCGCCATGGAAGGACATGCCGCCCTTCCAGAGATACAGCGCCTCCCAGGGGGCGGAGAGGTAGTGGTCGGTCTGGTAGAACAGGACATAGCCGAGCCGCCCGCCCAGGATCACGCCGAGCACCGCCCAGGTCACGAAGTCGTCCACCTGCTGCGCCGTCGCCGCCACCGGCGGCAGGGCGGCGAGCCGGCGCATCAGCCGCCAGCCGATCAGGATGCCGGCGATATAGGCCAGGGCGTACCAGCGGATGGCCAGGGGCCCGATCTCGACCAGCACGGGGTCGATGGCGGGGAAGGGGATGGCGAGCAGCATCCGGCGGCCTTCAGCGATAGGGGTCGGGCTGGGTGAGGAAGTCCCGCACGTAGCGGCGGACGCCGTCCTCCAGCGCCGTCGCGGTGCCGTCGAAGCCGGCGGCGCGCAGCCGGTCCATCCGCGCCTGGGTGAAGTACTGGTACTTGCCGACGAGGTCGACCGGCATCTCGATGAAGGCGATCTCCGGCGTGCGGTCGAGCGCGGCGTAGATCGCGCGCGTCAGGTCGAGGAAGCTGCGCGCCGTGCCGGTGCCGACGTTGAACAGGCCGGAGACGTGGCGGTTGTCCAGCAGCCAGAGCATCACCGAGACGCAGTCATCGACATGCACGAAGTCGCGCAGCTGCTCGCCGTCGGCGATGCCCTCGCGGTCGGAGCGGAACAGCGTGGCCGGCGCGCCGGTCATGATCTGGCGGAACTTGTGCAGCACCACGCTGGCCATGCGGCCCTTGTGGAATTCGTTCGGCCCGTAGACGTTGAAGAACTTCAGGCCGGCCCATTGCGGCGGGGCCGGGTAGCCGCGCCGCAGCAGCTCGGCGATGCGCCGGTCCGTCGCGTGCTTCGACCAGCCGTAGAGGTTGAGCGGGCGCAGCCGGGCCAGATGCTCCGGCGCCGCGTCGTCGTCGAAGCCCTCGGCGCCGTCGCCATAGGTGGCGGCGGAGGAGGCATAGACCAGCGGCACGCCGGCCTCGGCGCACCAGGCCCAGAGGCGCAGCGTCAGGGCGAGGTTGTTCTCCGCCACCAGGTCGCCGTCGCGCACCGTGGTGTCGCTGATGGCGCCGAGATGCAGGATGGCGTCGAGCTTCGGCCGGCTGTCCAGATAGGGCCAGAGCTGCTCGGGATGCAGGATGCCGGCGATGTTGTGGCGCGCCAGGTTGCGCCACTTCTCGCGCCCCGGCTCGCCGCCGCGCAGCCGGTCGCAAACCAGCACCTCGGCGTCGCGTTCACACAGGGCGGCGACGAGATTGGAGCCGATGAAACCGGCGCCACCAGTGACCAGATACATCGTTGTAGCCTTCCGCGACGGTGTGGAGCGGGAGGGAATGGTCGCCCGCCGGGCGCGCCGGGTATAGGCGTCCGGCCCCGATGGGGGCAAGCCGCCGGCGGCCCGGCCACCCCGGCCGACACAGGCAACAGGATCGGCGCTTCCGCCGGAACGAGGAGAGCAGAGCGATGGTGGAGTCAGGCACCGAGACGGGCCAGGGGAGCAATCCCGGGAGCAATCCGGGGAGCGGTTCGGGGAGCAATCCGGGCGCGGGCGCCGGGCAGGGACCCGGCCGGCGCGGCCGGTTCTTCGACGACCTGGCCGGCATGGCGGGCGGCGCCTTCTCCGTGATGGCCGGCCTGCGGGCCGAGGTCGAGGCCATGGCGAAGTCGCAGGTGGAGACCATGGTGCAGCGCCTGGAGCTGGTCCGGCGCGAGGATCTCGACGCGGCGCTCGAGGTCGCCCGCCGGGCGCGCGAGGAGGCCGGCGCCCTGGCCGGGCGGGTTGCCGCGCTGGAGGCGAAGCTGGCCGCGGCGCCGGGTGGAACGGAGGCCGGCCTCTCCGGCGCGACCGCCTCCGGCGCCACGTCGCCGGAGGTCGCCACACCGGAGATCGCCACACCGGAGGTCAGCACGCTGGACCCGGCCGCGGACCCGACCACCGCCGCGGCGGGCGGCACTGCCCCGGCGCCGGGACCCAGGCCGGTGCCTGAGCCGCCGGAACCGCCCACCGGCAACCCGACGCCCCCGGGCGGATCGGACGAACCGCATCCGGCGCGGCTGGTCTGAGGGCCACGGCGCCGATATGTGCGGAAGGGGCGGGAGAACCCGCCCCTTTCTCATGCCGGCTCAGAACTGGAAGTAGACGCCCGGCGGCGGCCGGTAATGGCGCGGCGGTGGCGGCGGCGGATAATAGCCGTAGCGCGGCGGCGGGTGGTAATAGCGCGGCGGCGGCGGGCGGTAGTAGCCATAGCGCGGCGGTGGCGGCGGGCGGTGCCAGCGTGGCGGCGGCGGGCCGCGCCGCCAGTGGTCATGCACCAGCACCACCTCATCGGCCCGGGCCGGCGCCGGGCCCAGGCCGGTGGCCAGCAGCGCCCCCAGGGAGAGCAGGCCGGCCAGGGCCAGGTCACGCAAGCGAGGCATGATCGGTTCCTCCTGTCAGGGCCCTAATCTGGTCCTGGCTTGCGGCGGAACCATGGCCGGCGACGGGCGGCGGTGTGGCCGCCGTCACAAGCGCGTGCGCGGACCTCAGCCGGCGCCGAAAACCCGCGCGAAGATGGTCTCGACATGGCGGAAGTCGCGTTGCGGATCGATCGCCTTGTCGAGCGCCGCCGCATCCAGCCGTCCCGCCACCTCCTCATCGGCCAGGAGATTGTCGCGGAAGGAGCGGGCCTCCGGCTGGCCGAGCGCGGTCCAGGTCGCCATGGCGGCGCGCTGCACGGCGCGGTAGGCGCCCTCGCGCGAGAGGCCGGCCTGCGTCAGGGCCAGCAGCACCTTCTGGCTGTGCACCACGCCGCCCAGGCTTTCCAGGTTGGCTTCCATCCGCGCTGGATAGACGGTCAGCCTGTCGATCATCCCGGTCAGCCGGGCGAGCGCGAAATCGAGGGTGATGGTGGCGTCCGGGCCGATGAAGCGCTCGACCGAGGAATGGCTGATGTCCCGCTCGTGCCAGAGCGCGACGTTCTCCAGCGCCGGCATGGCGAAGCCGCGCACCACCCGCGCCAGGCCCGTCAGGTTTTCCGACAGCACCGGGTTGCGCTTGTGCGGCATGGCCGAGGAGCCCTTCTGGCCCGGATGGAAATACTCCTCCGCCTCGCGCACCTCGCTGCGCTGCAGGTGCCGCACCTCGACCGCCAGCCGCTCGATGCCCGAGGCGATGACGGCGAGCGTGCAGAAGAAGGCCGCGTGACGGTCGCGCGGGATGACCTGGGTGGAGACCGGCTCCACCGCGAGGCCGAGCTTCTCCGCCACGAAGGCCTCCACCCGCGGGTCCACGGCGGCGAAGGTGCCGACGGCGCCCGAGATCGCGCAGGTGGCGATCTCCGCCCGCGCGGCGACCAGGCGGGCCCGGTTTCTCATGAATTCGGCGTAATGTCCGGCGAGCTTCAGGCCGAAGGTGGTGGGCTCGGCATGGATGCCGTGGCTGCGGCCGATGGTCGGCGTGTACTTGTGCTCCTCGGCGCGGCGGCGCAGCGCCGCGAGCAGCCGGTCGAGCTCGGCGAGCAGCAGGTCGGCGGCGCGGGCGAGCTGCACCGAGAGGCAGGTGTCGAGCACGTCCGAGCTGGTCAGCCCCTGATGCATGAACCGCGCGCTCTCACCGATGCCCTCGGCCATCCAGGTAAGGAAGGCGATGACATCGTGCCTTGTCTCCCGCTCGATCTCGTCGATCCGGGCGATGTCGGCCTCGGAGATGGCGGCGGCCAGCGGCGCGCCCTTCTCGCGGATCGCCGCGGCGGCCTCGGCCGGGATGGTGCCGAGCCGGCCCATCGCCTCGGCGGCCAGCGCCTCGATCTCGAACCAGATCCGGTAACGCGAGGCGGGAGACCAGATGGCGGTCATCTCGGAGCGGGCATAGCGCGGGACCATGGCGGGCGATCCTTGTCGTCTGGGCCGGCCGGAAGCGGGGGCCGGCAGGGCGCGGAGGGGGGCGGGAGCGGCGCTGTGTGACGGGTTGCCGACAGGTTGACAACCCTGGCCCCGCACGCGATCAGCCATTCTTCTCTTCGCCCGGGAAAGCGACAAATGGATTTATCTGCCTGGATGCCTGAGCTGATCGCGCTCGGGCAGGTCCTCCTGATCGACCTCGTGCTGGCCGGCGACAATGCCATCGTGGTCGGCATGGCCGCCGCCGGCCTGCCGGCGGACCAGCGCCGCAAGGCGATCTTCTGGGGCATCGCCGCCGCGACGGTCATGCGCATCGGCTTCGCTGCCATCACCACCCAGCTGCTCGCCATTGTCGGCCTGACCTTCGCCGGCGGCGTCCTGTTGCTCTGGGTCTGCTACAAGATGTTCCGCGAGCTTCAGCGCGGCCATCAGTCGGAGGTGACCGAGGCCGAGCTTGAGGCGCAGGGCGAGGCCGCGCAGACCGGCGAGCGCAAGACGCTGCGCGGTGCGATCATCCAGATCCTGGTCGCCGACGTCTCCATGAGCCTCGACAACGTGCTGGCGGTGGCCGGCGCGGCCAAGGACCACCTCTACATCCTGGTCATCGGCCTGGCCATGTCGGTGGTGCTGATGGGCGTCGCCGCCACCTTCATCGCCAAGCTGCTGGAGCGACACCGCTGGATCGCCTGGGTCGGCCTGCTGGTCATCCTCTATGTCGCGGTCGAGATGATATGGAAGGGTGGCGGGGAGATCCTGCCCTTCATCACCGGTTGAGGACCATCGGTTGAGGATCGGGTCGCGCATCGGCGCGGCCTGACGGAAGGGGCCGCTCCCGCGAGGGGGCGGCCCTTTTTCGTGCCGGTTTGCAGGCGGGCCGGCCGGAGCGCTGAAAATGAGCCCGGTTCCGCATCGGATTGCCCCTCCGTCATGCGCCGGACGCCTCCGCCTTGACGGGGAGGGCCGTCTCCCCGAGCGTTCCCGCCCCTTCCTTCCCGGTCCGTGGCGCCGTGCCGGGCGGCGCCGCGGCCCGCCATCGACACTGAGCGAGGAACTATGGACGCCTTCACCGGCATGCTGCCCGCGCTGGCCGAGATCATGTGGCTGAACATCATCCTGTCGGGCGACAATGCCGTCGTCATCGGCATGGCCGCCGCCGGCCTGCCGGAGCGGCTGCGCGCCAAGGCCGTGCTCTTCGGGGTGATCGCCGCCGCGGTGCTGCGCATCGTCTTCTCGATCTTCGCCACCCTGCTGCTGGAGTTCTGGTGGATCGACCTGGTGGGCGGCCTGGCCCTGCTCTACATCGCCTGGACCTTCTTCCGCGAGTTGCGCGGCGGGGCGCAGGAGGCGGAAGGCGGAGCGCATGCCGCGCCCAGGGAGAAGTCGATCGGCCAGGCGCTGTGGCAGATCATCCTCGCCGATGTGTCGATGAGCCTCGACAACGTGCTGGCCGTCGCCGCCGTGGCGCGCTCCAACCTCACCCTTCTGGTCATCGGCCTCGGCGTGTCCATCGTCATGATGGGCCTGCTCGGCGGCCTGCTGGCCAAACTCCTGGACCGGTTCAAGGTCATTGCCTATGTCGGCGTGGCGCTGATCGCCTATATCGGCCTGGAACTTCTGTGGGAGGGGCTGCTGATGGCGAATGCGACACTGCAACTGGGGCTGAACCTGCCAGGGGTGGCGCATTGAGGGCCGGCCTGCTGGCGGCCCTGCTGCTGGCGGCCTGCGCCGCCCAGCCCTCCGGACCCATGCCCGGGGACCGTCCCGGCCTCGACGAGGCGCTGCGGCGCCTGCCGGCCTCGGCCGCCGGCTTCAGCCGGGGGATCACCACGGATATGGAGGCCGCCCAGCCCGGCCAGGGCCGCGCGGTGGACTATGCCACCGACATGCGCAACGGCGTGGCGGCCCGCGCCGCCATCGCCTCGGTGATCATCTACGATCGGGGGCATCCCGCCCTGCCACCCGATACCCCGCCCGCCGTCATCGAGGCGCAGCTGGACGAGGGGGTGCGGGACAGCACGACCCCGGCGCCCGGCAAGCAGATGGCCGAGAGCCACCGGCGGGACCTGCCGGTGGCGGGAGGCGCACCGGTCCGCTGCGCCACGCTGGAAGGCAGCTATGGCCGCACGGCGATGTGGCAGCAGATGTGCGTGGGCCTGGCCGCCGGGCGCTTCGTCAAGGTCTTCGTCGCCGTGCCGACGCGGCAGAAGGACCTGATCGACATGGACGCCGACGGCTTTACCCAGGCGGTGGTGGGCGCGTTGCGCGCCGCTCCGGCGGGGCGCTGAGGCCCCGCCCGGAGCAGGCCGGGTTCAGCGCCGGGGGGCTCAGCGCTGGCGCGGCCAGTCCAGCCGCGGCTCGGCGCGGCCGCCGCGCGACCCGGGCTGTGGCCAGGCCGGCGGCGGCGGGACCGGCGGCGCCACGACACGCGGTGGCTCGCGCTCGGAGCGGCCGGCCACGAAGGAGGGGGGCTCGACCCAGTCCTCCGCCACCGCCGGGCGGCGCGCGGCGAGCGCCGGCTCCTGCAGCCGCATCGCCAGTTCCCGCAATTCGGCCTGGATCTCGTCGAGCTGCACCTCCAGCGCCTCGAGCCGGGACTTCACGCCGAAGACGCTGAACGGCATCAGCAGAAAGGCCGCGGCGCAGAGCAGGCCGAGGGTGAGAAACAGCAGGCCGGTCCATTCCGGCATGCCGGGGATCGCCAGGCTGGCGGTCAGGCTCCGCAACTCGTTCATGGTTCAGCCGCCAAGGTTCACCCTCCGGTCACGCTCATGTGGCGCCCGACCGCGGGGCGGCTGTGGCGCCGGTCGATGACGAAGTCATGGCCTTTCGGCTTGCGGGCGATGGCGGCCTCGATCGCCTCGCGCAGCCCGGCCTCGTCCACCGCCGGGTCGCGCAGGAGGGCGCGCAGATCCGCCGCGTCCTCCTGCCCGAGACACATATACAGCGTGCCGGTGCAGGTGAGGCGGACGCGATTGCAGCTTTCGCAGAAATTGTGGGTCATCGGGGTGATGAAGCCGAGCCGGCGGCCGGTCTCCTTCACCACCATGTAGCGGGCCGGTCCACCGGTCGCGTAGTCCGTGTCCTCCAGCGTCCAGGTCTCCCGCAGGCGGCGACGCACCAGGGAGAGCGGCAGGTACTGGTCGGTGCGATCCTCGCCGATCTCGCCCATCGGCATGGTCTCGATCAGCGTCAGGTCGAAGCCGTGCTCGCCGCACCAGGCGATCAGCCGGTCGAACTCGTCCTCGTTCACGCCCTTCATGGCGACGGCGTTGATCTTGATGGCCAGGCCCGCCGCACGGGCGGCGAAGATGCCGTCCAGCGTCTTCTCGATGTCGCCCCAGCGGGTCAGCGCCCGGAAGCGCGCCGGATCGAGGGAATCGAGGGAGACGTTCAGGCGGCGGACGCCGGCGGCGTAGAGGCCCTCGGCATGCTTCGCGAGCTGGGTGCCGTTGGTGGTGAGCGTCAGTTCGCGCAGGGCGCCGGGACCGATGCGGGCGCCGAGGTTGCGGATCAGCGACATCACGTCGCGCCGGACCAGCGGCTCGCCGCCGGTCAGCCGGATCCGCTCGACGCCCAGGCCGATGAAGGCGCCGCACAGCCGCTCCAGCTCCTCGAGGCTGAGGATCTGCGCCTTGGGCAGGAAGGTCATGTCCTCCGCCATGCAGTAGACGCAGCGCAGGTCGCAACGGTCCGTGACGGAGACGCGGAGGTAGCTGATCCGCCGGCCGAACGGATCGATCATGGCGAGGGGCACTCCTGGGGCATGCGGGTCCACCCCATTTGGGCCGCCCCGCCCCTCCGCTGCAACCCCCCCCGCTGCAACCCCCTCCGCCGCCGTCCCGGCCTCGAGCAGCGCGAAGCTCCCGGCCCCGACCAGGGCGACGAGGGCGAGGCGGCGGTACCATTGCACCGGGATGACATGGAAGAGCCGGGCGCCGACCGGCACGCTGCCCAGCAGCACCGGCAGCATCAGCGCCGTCAGCACCAGCACCGGCCCGCCGATCAGCCCGCCCCAAAGCGGCGGGATGACAGCGGCGATGCCGAGCAGGCCGAAGTAGAGGATCAGGTTGGCGCGGTGCTGCGCCGCCGCCTCCGGCCCGGACAGCAGATAGAGGATGACCGGCGGGCCCGACATGCCGGTGGCGCCCTTCATCAGCCCGGAGACGGTGCCGATGACGAGGTTCAGCGACAGCGGCCGCTTGCCGTGATAGCGCCAGGGCGACATCAGCAGCAGGCCGAAGACCAGCACCATCAGGCCGATGGCGCGGCGCAGCGTGCCGGCCTCGGCGACGAAGAGCACCCAGGCCCCGAAGGGCGTGGCCAGGATGGCGGCGCCGCCGAGCGAGAAGATCACCCGCCGGTTGGCCAGCGCCACGGCGCGCGGCAGCAGATAGGCGGAGACGAAAAGCTCCATGACCAGCATCACCGGGACGCCGACGCGCGGCCCCCAGAGGGTGGAATAGACCGGAGCCAGCAGGATGGCGGTGCCGAAGCCGGAATAGCCCCGCATCAGCCCGGCGATGACGGTGGCGAAGACCGCGACCCCCACCTCCCAGCCGCCGAGCAGGGGCGCCACCTGAGCCCAGGCGGCCGCGATCACGGCGCGTCCAGCACGTCGAGGGCCACCTGCGCGGCGTTGATCAGCAGCTTGCCGGCATGCTCGAAGTTCACCGTGACCCGTTCGCCGACCACGGACTGCACCTGTCCCACCCCCCATTCCGGGCGCTGCGGATGGCGGACCAGCATTCCAGGTTCGAGCGGGAGTCGCATGGCGGCCAGGGTGGCGGCGAAGCGCCGGCCGGGCTAGGGAGACGACGTTCACGGAAGCGTGATTCTTAACCGTATCTTAGGCAGGATGCGGCTAGCGCGGCCTTCCGGACCCGGCATGAGGAAGCCCCCTTGATGAACAGCGAATCGAGCCTGGCGCAGGACCTCTGCGCCCGGCTGTGCCATGACCTCGTTGGCCCGCTCGGCACGATCGGCGGGGCCATGAGCCTGCTGGGCGAGGACCCGGAGGCCGCCGGGCTGGCGCAGGACGCGGTGGCCGAGATGCGGCGGCGGCTGAGCTACTGGCGCGCCGCCTGCGGCGCCGGCACCGGGCCGCTGGCGCTGAGCGAGATCGCGACCCTGCTGGACGGCATGCTGGCCGGCGGCCGCGCGCGGTTCGACCTGGGCGCGATGCCGCGGGACCGGGTGCTGCCCGCGCCGGTGGCGCAGCTGCTGCTGGTGGCCGCCATGCTGGCGGGGGAGGCGGTCTCGCGCGGCGGCGTCGTGCATCTCGGGCCGGGCGCGGCCGCGGAGGCGCTGGTGCTGCGGCCCGAGGGGCGGGTGGTGGCCTGGGCGCCGGGCGTCGCGGCGGCGCTGGGCGGCGATGCCTCCGCCGGACCGCGCGGCATCCTGGCGACCATGCTGCGCGTGCTGGCGGAGGGGGCGGGCTGGCGCGCCGCGCTGGGGGCCGAGGGCGAGGCCATGGTGTTGCGGCTCGACCCGCGCGGCTGAGGCGGGCGAGGCACGGCTTTTACGGTTTCTTCGCGGAACGGACGCCAGTTTGGCCGGCAACAGCCTGCTGAACCAGCCTGTCGGGGACCGCGATGGACGACCTGCTCGCCGATTTTCTGACCGAGACCAACGAGGCCCTGGCCTCGCTGGACGGCGCCTTGCTGAAGCTCGAGAAGGCGCCGGACGACCGGCAGACCCTCTCCGAGATCTTCCGCAACGTGCACACCATCAAGGGCACCTGCGGCTTCCTCGGCCTGGCGCGGCTAGAGAAGGTGGCCCATGCCGCCGAGAACGTCCTGGGCAAGTACCGGGACGGCTCGCTGCGGGTCACGCCCGCCGGCATCACCCTGATCCTGGCGGCGCTGGACGGGCTGAAGGGCATCGTCTCGGGGCTGGAGGCGACGGGCGGCGAGCCGGCGGGGGATGACGCGGCGCTGATCGCGGCGCTCGACGCCGCCTGGCGGGGCGAGCCCGGCGCCGCGACACCGGCGCAGGCCACGCTCGAGGCGCTCGACAAGGTGTTCGAGGCGGAACCCGCCGCACCGGAGGCCGCCGCCCGGGAGCCCGCCGCGGAGGCCGCCGCGCCGGCGCCGGCGCCCGCGCCGCGCCAGCCGGGCACGGAGGGCGAGGCCGCCGCGGCCGGCCCGATCACCGCGGCCCAGACCATCCGCGTCTCGGTGGATGTGCTGGAGGATCTGATGACCCTGGTCAGCGAGCTGGTGCTGACCCGCAATCAGCTGCTGCAGCTCGTGCGCGCCCGCAGCGACTCGGCGCTGACCGTGCCGCTGCAGCGCCTGTCGCACATCACCTCCGAGCTGCAGGAAGGCGTCATGAAGACGCGCATGCAGCCGATCGGCAATGCCTGGCAGAAGCTGCCGCGCATCGTGCGGGATCTCGCCAACGAGCTCGGCAAGAAGATCGAGCTGGTGATGCGCGGCGCCGAGACCGAGCTGGACCGCCAGGTGCTGGAGCTGATCAAGGACCCGCTGACGCACATGGTGCGCAACAGCGGCGACCATGGGCTGGAGACGCCCGAGCAGCGCCGGCAGGCCGGCAAGCCCGAGACCGGGCGCATCCTGCTCAACGCCTATCACGAGGGCGGGCACATCATCATCGAGATCGGCGATGACGGGCGCGGCCTCGCGGTCGAGAAGATCCGGGCCAAGGTGCTGAGCCAGGGCCTGACCACCGAGGCCGAGCTGGCCGGCATGAGCGAGCGGGAGATCCAGCGGTTCATCTTCCGCGCCGGCTTCTCCACCGCCGCGGCCGTGACCTCGGTCTCCGGCCGCGGCGTCGGCATGGACGTGGTCAAGACCAATGTCGAGAAGATCGGCGGCACCATCGACCTGCGCTCGATGGAAGGCAAGGGCACGACCTTCTACATCAAGATCCCGCTGACGCTCGCCATCGTCTCGGCGCTGATCGTCGAGGCCGGCGGCGAGCGCTTCGCCATTCCGCAGATCGGCGTGGTCGAGCTGGTGCGCGCCGGCGGCGCCGCCGAGAGCGCGCAGATCGAGCGGATCAACGACACGCCGGTGATGCGCCTGCGCGAGCGGCTGCTGCCGCTGGTCTCGCTGTCGCGGCTGCTGCAGCTGGAGCAGCGCGCCGATGCCGGGCCGGAGGAGGGCTTCGTCGTCGTCACCCAGGTCGGCGCCAATGTCTTCGGCATCATCGTCGACAAGGTCTTCGACACCGAGGAGATCGTGGTCAAGCCGGTGGCGCCGATCCTGCGCCACGTCACGATGTTCAGCGGCAACACCATCCTGGGCGATGGCAGCGTCATCATGATCCTCGATCCCAACGGCATCGCCCGCGCCACCGGCGTGGGCGCCGACGGGCCGAGCGAGGAGGCGGCGCGGGCGCAGGAAGGGCTGCGCGGCACCCGCTCGGGCGAGCGCACCGCGCTGCTGCTCTTCCAGGCCGGCGACGGCGCGCCGAAGGCGGTGCCGCTCGGTCTGGTGGCGCGGCTCGAGGACCTGCCGGCGGAGAGCATCGAGCATTCCGGCGGCAAGGCGCTGGTGCAGTATCGCGGCAAGCTGATGCCGCTGGTGCCGGCCGCGCCGGGCTGGATGATGCCGGAGCCGGGCCGCCGCCAGGCCGTCCTGGTCTTCAACGACCGCGACCGCGCCATGGGGCTGATGGTCGACGGCATCCTGGACGTGGTCGAGGAGCAGATCGTCATCGAGGGCGCCAGCGACCAGCCGGGCATCCTCGGCAGCGCGGTGATTTGCGGCAAGGTGACCGACCTGATCGACTGCTCCTGGTGGCTGCGGCAGGCCGGGGAGGACTGGTTCCGCCCCACCGGCGGCGACCAGACGACGCCGCGCGTCCTGCTGGTCGAGGACAGCGCCTTCTTCCGCCACCTGCTGATGCCGGGCCTGACCGCCGCCGGCTATGACGTGACGGCGGTGGACACCGGCGCGCAGGCGCTGCAGCTGCGCGAGCAGGGCGCCGCTTTCGACATCATCGTCTCCGACATCGAGATGCCGGATCTCGACGGCATCGGCCTGGCCCAGGCGGTGCGCGGCGCCGGGGCCTGGCGCACGGTGCCGATGGTGGCGCTGAGCGGCCGCAGCGATCCCGCGCTGATCCGCCGCGCCCGTGAGGCCGGCTTCAACGACTATGTCGGCAAGTCGGACCGCGAGGCGCTGATGGCGGCGCTGCGCGACGCCGTGGCCGCGCAGACCCCGTGCTGAGGAAACCACCGCGATGCATGCCCCGAAGCCTTCCTCCGCCGGCCTGGTGCGGCCGCCGGTCCTGGCCGACGCCGCGGCCGAGATGTTCCTGACCCTGACGGTCGCCGGCCAGCTCTGCGGCGTGCCGGTGCTGTCGGTGCGCGACATCCTGGGCGCGCAGGTGATCACCCGCGTGCCCCTGGCCCCGCGCGAGGTGGCCGGCAGCCTGAACCTGCGTGGCCGCATCGTCACCGCGATCGACCTGCGGCGCCGCCTCGGCCTGCCGGAGCGGGCCGCGGGCGCCACCGCGATGAGCGTCGTCGTCGAGCAGAATGGCGAGCTCTACAGCCTTCTCTCGGATTCGGTGGGGGAGGTCCTGCCGCTGCGCACCGAAGGTTTCGCCGCCAATCCTCCGACGCTCGACCCGGTCTGGCGCGAGGTGTCGCGCGGCGTCCACCGGCAGGACGGGCAGCTGCTGATCGTGCTCGATGTCGACCGCGTCCTGGCGATCGGTTGAGGAGGAACGCATGGAAACGCCGACAACCTGCCTGGTGGTGGACGACAGCCGCGTCGTGCGCAAGGCCGCGCGCCGCATCCTGGAACGTCATGGCTTCGCCGTGCGCGAGGCGGAGAACGGCCTGCTGGCGCTCGAGGCCTGCCGCGCCGAGCTTCCGCGCCTCGTTCTGCTCGACTGGAACATGCCGGTGATGGACGGGCTGGAGTTCCTGAACGCGGCCCGCGCCGAGTTCGGGCCGGAGCGGCCGGTCATCATGCTCTGCACGACCGAGAGCGAGTTCGACCGCATCGTGCTGGCGCTCGCCGCCGGCGCGCAGGAGTATATCATGAAGCCCTTCGACGACGAGATCGTCACCGGCAAGCTGGTGCAGCTCGGCCTGCTGGCGGAGGATGTCGGGCCGTGAGCGCCTGGACCCCCGTCACGCCGCGCGCCATGCCGGCCGGCGGGCCGATCCGCGTCATGCTGTGCGACGACAGCGCGACGGTCCGCGCCGCCCTCGGCCGCCTGCTGGAGACCGATCCGGGAATCCGCGTGGTGGCGCGGCCGGCGGATGGGCAGCAGGCGCTGGACGCCCTGCGCGACCTGGCGCCCGGCGAGCGCCCCGATGTCGTGCTTCTGGATCTTGAGATGCCGGTGATGGACGGGATGACGGCGCTGCCGCGCCTGCTGCGCGCGCAGCCCGGCCTCGCCGTGATCGTCGCCAGCGCGCTCACCCAGCATGGCGCGGCGGCGGCGATGGCGGCTCTGCGCGCCGGCGCCGCCGACTACCTTCCGAAGCCCGGCGCGGCGGGCGGCGGCATGGCCGACCCCGCCTTCCGCGCCGAGCTTCTGGCCAAGGTCAAGGGCTGGGCCCGGATGCGTCAGCCGCCCCGGGTCAGGCCGCCCGCTCCGCCGGCCATCGTGCCGCCGGGCCTGCCGGCCGCCCCGCGCGGCGGGCGCCCTCGGCTGCTGGCGCTGGGGTCCTCGACCGGCGGCCCGCAGGCGCTCGCCGGCTTCGTCCGCCGCCTGGCCGTGGCGGCCGCCTTCCCGGTGCCGATCGTCGTG
Organism: Pseudoroseomonas sp. WGS1072; assembly: GCF_049340465.1. NCBI lineage: Bacteria > Pseudomonadati > Pseudomonadota > Alphaproteobacteria > Acetobacterales > Acetobacteraceae > Pseudoroseomonas > Pseudoroseomonas sp. WGS1072. The sequence goes on from NZ_JBMPSU010000001.1 coordinate 1,951,496, forward strand.
GTGCAGCACATGCCGGCCGGTTTCACCGCCATGCTGGCCGATCATCTGTCGCGGCTCGGCGGCCCCGCGGCGGCGGAAGCGCAGGATGGCGAGGTGCTGCGGCCGGGCCGGATCCATGTGGCGCCGGGCGACCGGCACCTGCTGGTCGAGCGCCGGGGCGAGGGGCTGGTGGCGCGGCTGAACCAGGCGCCGCCGGAGAACTTCTGCCGCCCCGCCGTCGATCCGATGCTGCGCAGCGCCGCCGGGGCCTGCGAGGGCCGGCTGCTGGCGGTGATCCTGACCGGCATGGGGCAGGACGGCCTGCTCGGCTGCAAGGCGGTGGCGGCGGCGGGCGGCGCGGTTCTGGCGCAGGACGAGGCTTCCAGCGTCGTCTGGGGCATGCCGGGCGCGGTGGCCAAGGCCGGCCTGGCGCAGGCGCTGCTGCCGCCCGAACAACTGGCTGAGCGCGCGATGGCGCAATGTGGCATGGCGGGCGCCGGTCCCGTGGGAGGACACGCATGAATGCGGAGAGCTTTGCCGCTATCGCGGCGCTGGTGAGGACGCGCTCCGGCATCGTGCTGACCCCCGACAAGGGTTACATGCTGGAGACCCGGCTTGCGCCCATCCTGAAGCGGGAGGGTGTGGCCAGCCTGGATATGCTGGCGCTGCGGCTGCGCGACATCAGGGCCGAGCGGCTGGCGCGCGATGTCACCGAGGCGCTGACCACCAACGAAAGCAGCTTCTTCCGCGACGGCAAGCCGTTCGACCACCTGCGCCGGCTGTTGCCGGGCCTGATGGCGGCGCGCGCCGCGGGCCACAGGCTGCGCATCTGGTCAGCCGCCTGCTCGACCGGGCAGGAAGCCTATTCCGTGGCGATGATCCTCTCCGAACTCGGGATGCGTCAGGCCGAGATTCTCGGCACCGACCTCTCGCGCGAGGTGGTGGAGAAGGCGCGCGAGGGCTTCTTCACGCAGTTCGAGGTGCAGCGTGGCCTGCCGGTGCAGATGCTGGTGAAGCACTTCCGGCAGGAGGGGGCACGCTGGCAGGTTCGGCCGGAGCTGCGCGCCATGACCCGCTTCGAGGAGCGCAACCTGCTGGGCGAGCATCGCAGCCTCGGGCGCTTCGACGTCATCTTCTGCCGCAACGTGCTGATCTACTTCGACCCGCCGACGAAGGGACGGGTGCTCAACGCGCTCGCCGCTCAGCTTGCGCCGGACGGCGTGCTCTATCTCGGCGGCGCCGAGACGGTGTTGGGCCTGACGGAGAAGCTGATGGCGGTGCCGGGGGAGCGGGGCGCCTATGCCCTGGCCCGGTGAGACGGTCCGGGGAGGGCGGGCGGCCCTCCCCGGGATCGTCATGCCGCGGCCTGGGGCGCCGCCTGCCGGGATGGCGCCGGCAGCTCGGGCGCCGGGAAGCGCGCGCACTGCAGCGCCGGCTCGCGCATCACATAGCCGCGGCCCCAGACGGTGCCGATCAGCTCGCCCGCCCCGGCCTGCGCCAGCTTCTTGCGCAGCTTGCAGATGAACACGTCGATGATCTTGGCCTCCGGCTCGTCGATGCCGCCGTAGAGATGGTTGAGGAAGACCTCCTTGGTCAGCACCAGGCCCTTGCGCAGGGTCAGCAGCTCCAGGATGGCGTATTCCTTGCCGGTCAGGTGCACCTCGCGGTCGTTCACCCGCACCTCGCGGGAGCCGAGGTTGAGCAGCAGGGGGCCGACGGAGAGGGTCGGCTGGCTGAAGCCCTTGGCGCGGCGGATGATGGCCTGCAGCCGGGCCATCAGCTCCTGCTGGTCGAAGGGCTTGGTGATGAAGTCGTCCGCGCCCATGCCGAAGGCCTTCACCTTGGCCTGGGGGCGGGACAGGCCGGAGAGGATGAGGACCGGCGTCTCGACCCGGTTGCCGCGCAGCCGGCGGACCACCTCGTAGCCCTCCATGTCCGGCAGCATGATGTCCAGGATGATGATGTCGTAGTCATAGAGGGAGGCGAGTTCGAGCGCCTCCTCGCCGGTGGCGGCGGTGTCCGTGATCATCGACGACGCCTTGAGCATCATCGAGATGCCGCGAGCGGTGGTCATGTCGTCCTCAACCAGAAGAACTCGCATCTCTTGGTGCTCCACAATCTATAAGTGCATTGATACCACTTATACGGGAAACCAAAAGAGGTTTTTCATCTTTGAGACGTATTAATACGCGAGACAGAGTTTAAAAATCAGAGATGACGGCGTGACGTGGCGGCATTCTGAACAAAACCGGCCTTTCGGGGGCTCCAGGTGGTCCGCGGCCACCATACGGATTGTATATTAACGAAGAAATATCCATAAATAGAAACGCTCTTCCGCATTTGCCGCCCCTTCGCTCCCAGGGCTAGGACTTCCCCCGCAACGCATTCGGAGGACGATCCATGACCCAAGACCTGGCTCTGCCACGGACACCCTCCTTCCGGCTGGACGGGCGCCGCGCCCTGGTGACGGGGGCGGGGCGGGGCATCGGCCTCGCCGCCGCCGCCGCTCTGGCCGAGGCTGGCGCGCATGTCGCGCTCGCGGCGCGCAGCGGCCCGGAGGTGGAGGCGGCCGCGGCGGCGATCCGCGCCGGCGGCGGCGCGGCCGAGGCCCTGGCCCTGGATGTCTCGGACCTGGCCGCCCTGGAGGCGGCGCTGGAGGCGCGCGAGCCCTTCGACATCCTGGTCAACAATGCCGGAACCAACCGCCCCGCCCCCTTCCTGGAGGTGACGCCGGCGGATTTCGACGCCGTCATGGCGCTCAATCTGCGCGCCGCCTTCTTCACGGCGCAGGCGGTGGCGAAGCGCCTGGTGGCAGCGGGGCGGCCTGGCTCGATCATCCAGCTTTCCTCACAGATGGGGCATGTCGGAGGGCCGAACCGCAGCGTCTACTGCGCCAGCAAGCATGCGATGGAGGGGATGACCAAGGCCATGGCGATCGAGCTCGGGCTGCATGGCATCCGGGTGAACACGCTCTGCCCCACCTTCATCGAGACCCCCCTGACGCGTCCCTTCTTCGAGGCCGCGGCCTTCCGCGACTGGGTCCTGTCCAAGATCAAGCTCGGCCGCGTCGGGCAGGTGGAGGATTTGATGGGCGCCGTCGTCTTCCTGGCCTCCGGGGCCAGCGGGCTGATGACCGGCAGTGCGCTGATGCTGGATGGAGGCTGGACCGCGGAGTGAGGAGATCGCCGATGCATACGGATGCAATAAGACTTGCATCCGTATGCAATCCGGCCTCATCCTGGCCGCCTTGTTGTCACGGCCAGGGAAGGAACGCGTCATGATCCGCTATCTGAAGAAGGGCGCCGAGGCCGCCGAGACGGCCGAATACGATCGCAAGGTCCGCCAGACCGTCGAGAGCCTCCTCGCCGATGTCGAGGCGCGCGGGGATGCGGCGGTGCGCGAGCTGTCGGTGAAGTTCGACAAGTGGTCGCCCGAGAGCTTCCGGCTGACCCCGGAGCAGGTCCAGGCGCTGATCGACAGCCTGCCTTCGCAGGTGATCGAGGACATCAGGTTCGCCCAGGCCCAGATCCGCCGCTTCGCCGAGGCGCAGAAGGCCTGCCTGACGGATCTCGAGATCGAGACCCTGCCGGGCGTCACGCTGGGCCACAGGAATATCCCCGTGGAGAGCGTCGGCTGCTACATCCCGGGTGGCCGCTACCCGATGGTGGCCAGCGCGCACATGTCGGTGCTGACCGCCAAGGTCGCCGGCGTGCCGCGCGTCATCGCCTGCACCCCGCCGCTGAACGGCGAGGCCCCGGCGGCTACCGTCGCCGCCATGGCGATGGCCGGCGCCGACGAGATCTATCTGCTGGGCGGCATCCAGGCCGTCGCCGCCATGGCGCTGGGCACCGAGACGATCAAGCCGGTGGACATGCTGGTCGGGCCGGGCAATGCCTTCGTCGCCGAGGCCAAGCGGCAGCTCTATGGCCGTGTCGGCATCGACCTGTTCGCCGGCCCCACCGAGACGCTGGTCATCGCCGATGACACGGTGGATGCCGAGATCTGCGCCACCGACCTGCTCGGCCAGGCGGAGCACGGCCCGACCTCGCCCGCCGTGCTGCTCACCACCTCGCGCAAGATCGCCGAGGGGATCGAGGCGGAGATCCAGCGCCAGCTCAAGGTGCTGCCCACCGCCGACATCGCCAGCGTCGCCTGGCGCGACCACGGCCAGGTCATCCTCTGCGACACCGATGAGGAGATGCTGCAGGTGGCCGATGACATCGCCTCCGAGCATGTGCAGGTGATGACGAGGAATCCGCGCTGGTTCCGCGACAACATGCGCAACTACGGCGCGCTGTTCCTCGGCCCCGAGACCAACGTGGCCTATGGCGACAAGGTGATCGGCACCAACCACACCCTGCCGACCAAGAAGGCCGCGCGCTACACGGGCGGGCTCTGGGTCGGCAAGTTCATCAAGACCTGCACCTGGCAGGAGGTGAAGCCCGAGGCCAGCGCCATGGTCGGCGAGTACTGCTCGCGCCTCTGCGCCATCGAGAACTTCGCCGGGCACAAGGAGCAGGCCGACATCCGCGTGCGGCGCTACGGTGGCAAGAACGCCGCCTGACGCCCCTGCGGAGGCCCCCGCGGGAGCCCCCATGGGAGCCGTGACCGCGCGCGACCTGGCGCGGCATCTCGGCGTCTCGCAATCGATGGTGTCGCGGGCCTTCAGCCCCGGCGCCTCGGTGGCGCCGGCGATGCGCGCCCGCATCCTGCGCGCGGCGGAGGAACTGGGCTACCGCCCCAATGTCATCGCATCCGCCCTGTCGCGGCGCCGCTCCTCGCTGGTCGGCATCGTCATGGCGGAGCTGACCAACCCCTTCTATCCGGCGGTGCTGGAGCAGCTGAACGCCGCGCTGCGGGAGGCCGGCTTCCAGTCGCTGCTGATCACCATCCCACCGGGCGGCAGCGCCGACGACGCGCTGCCGATGCTGCGGCAGTACCATGTCGACGCGGTGGTGCTGACCTCGGCCAGCCTGTCCTCGGCCAGCGCCTCGCACTGGCTGGGCGATGGCCGGGCCGCCGTGCTGTTCAACCGCACCGCCATCGGGCCGACGCGGCTCGACAGCGTCGCCTGCGACAATGTCGGGGGCGGGCGGATGGCGGCCGAGGCGCTGCTGGCCCATGGCTGCCGGAACCCCGCCTTCGTCGCCGGCCGCGCCGACACCTCGACCAGCCACGACCGGGAACGGGGTTTCCGCGCCGCCCTGGCCGGGCATGGCCTGACGCCGCTCCGCATCGAGGCCGGCGATTTCAGCTACGAGGCCGGTCATCGCGCGGCCCGGGCGCTGGGGGGCGCGGACGGTGTCTTCTTCGCCAACGACATCCTGGCGCTCGGCGGGCTGGACGCGCTGCGGCACGAGATGGGCCGGCGTGTCCCGGACGAGGTCGCGGTGATCGGCTTCGACGACATCCCGATGGGCGCCTGGCCGGCCTACCGCCTGACCACCCTGCGCCAGCCCGTGCCGGAAATGATCGACCGCACTATCGGCCTGCTGCGCGCGCGCCTGGGCGGCGATGACGCGCCGCCCAGGGCCGAGCGGCTCCCGGCCAGTCTGCTGCGCCGCGGCTCGCTGTGACCGGCCGATCTCCGGGCGGCCCGTTCCTTTCCGCCGATCATCGCCTATGTGTGAGGGCCGCAACCCCAGCCCCAGGCCGCCCGCATCATGAAGCCGCTGCTCGCTGTCCCCCTCGCCCTGCTGCTGGCCGGGCAACCCGCCCTGGCGCAGAAGCGCGTGGGCGAGGTCAGCACCACCTTCCGCATGGTCGGGCCGAACGACAAGGTCGTGGTCGAGCGCTATGACGATCCCCGCGTCGCCAATGTCTCCTGCTACGTCTCGCGCGCCGACACGGGCGGATTGTCGGGCTGGGTCGGCCTGGCCGAGGATCCCTCGCGCTTCAGCATCGCCTGCCGCGCCACCGGCCCGGTGACCCTGCCGGAGAAGCTGCCGCAGACGGAATCCGTCTTCAGCCGCTCCAGCTCGGCGCTGTTCAAGTCGCTGACGGTGACGCGCATCCTGGACCAGGAGAAGCAGGTGCTGGTCTATCTGGTCACCAGCACGAAGATCATCGACGGCTCGCCGTTCAACAGCGTCACCGCCGTGCCGCTCGCGACTCCCGCGCCATGACCCGCCCGGCGCCCGAGGGGAACCAGAAGGACGGCCGGGGCGGCCTCTCCCGCCTGCGGCCGGCCGAGCTCCGGGCCTATGACCGTTTCCTCGGGCACGGCTGCCCGCCGCCGTCCACCGCCGTCACCTTCACCCCGACGGCCATCGGCACGCAGGTCGCCCTGCGCTGCGAATGCGGGCAGGCGGAGGACATCACCGACTACGACAGCTGGTGACATCCCCCTCCGCCCCCCCCTTCCTCGGGGGGGCGGCACGGCGGCGTCAGAAGGTGCCCAGGGTCGTTCCGAGCAGGATCACGGCGATCAGCGCCAGGACCGGAACCAACAGGTTCACGACGAAGATGTCGCCATAGGACGATTTGTGCGTCAGCCCGGTGATGGTCAGCAGCGAGATGACCGCGCCGTTGTGCGGCAGCGAGTCGAAACCGCCGGAGGAGATGGCGGCGACGCGGTGCAGCAGGTCCGGGCTGATGCCGAGCGCCGCGGCGCGCTCCATGTAGGTGGCGCCCAGCGTGTCGAGCGCGATGGACAGGCCGCCGGAGGCCGAGCCGGTGATGCCGGCCAGGGCGTTGACGGCGATGGCGAGCGAGATGATCGGCGTCCCGGGCGCGATGCCGACGACGAAATCGCGCACGACGACGAAGGCCGCCAGGGAGGCGATGACGGCGCCGTAGCCCACCTCGCTCGCCGTGTTGAAGATCGGCAGCAGCGAGCCCATCGTGCCCTCGTTCAGCGTCTTCTGCGCGTCGCGCAGGTAGCGCCGCTGCAGCAGCAGGACGGTCAGGATGGCGCCGACCAGCGCGACGATCAGCGCCCAGGTGCCGATCACCGCGGTGGGCGCGATGTTGCCGTAGATCTGCTGCGACAGGTAGCCGAGGTCGAGTGAGGGGAAGACGACCAGCGAGAAGAGCGCGTTCAGCCCGATGACGACGACGATCGGCAGCAGCGACAGCGCGAAGCCCGGCCGCTCGCCGTCCTCGAACTGCGGCAGGTTCTCCTTGTGGTCGCCATAGCCCTCGCCGGCGAGCCTGGCCCGGCGCTGCCGGTGGTGCAGCCAGGCCAGGCCGCCGAACAGCATGATGGCGGCGGCGATCATGCCGAGGCCGGGGGCTGCGAAGGTGGTGGTGCCGAAGAAGCGCGTCGGGATGGCGTTCTGGATCGCCGGCGTGCCCGGCAGCGCCGTCATGGTGAAGGTGAAGCTGCCCAGCGCGATGGCGCCTGCGATCAGCCGCTTCGGCACGTCCGCCTCGCGGAACAGCGCCGCGGCGATCGGGAAGATCGCGAAGGCGACGACGAAGAGCGAGACGCCGCCATAGGTCAGCACGCCGCAGGCCAGCGTCACGGCGGTGATGGCATGCTGCGCGCCGAGACGGCGGATGATGGTGTGCGCGATGGTGGTGGAGGAGCCGCTATCCGCCATCAGCTTGCCGAAGATGGCGCCGAGCAGAAAGATCGGGAAGAACAGCACGACGTAGTTGCCGAGGCTCTTCATGAAGATCTGCGTATAGGTCGCGAGCAGCGGGCCGCCCTGCGCCATCAGCACGGCGAAGGCGGCCATGATGGGGGCCAGGATCAGGACGTTGGTGCCGCGATAGGCGAAGTACATCAGCCCCGCGAGGGACAGGATGATGGCGAGTGTACCCAAGGGTCGGGCTCCGGGATGATCGGTTGCGGGCCGGGCCGCGGCCGGGGCGATGCCGCCCGGCCGCGGCGCCGGTCACTTGGGCTGGCCGCGCAGATGCGCGACGAGCGCCATCAGGCGGCGGTTGCGCCAGTCGGTGCGCTCGCCGAGCCGGTCCTGCGGCAGGCTCTGCCGCAGCTCCCGCTCGGCGCTGGCGATGGCCTGCTGCGACCAGGGCTGCGGATCGCGGCGCGAAAGGGCGATGTCGTGATAGAGCGGGGCGAGCCGGGCGGAATAGTCGGCGATGCCGCCCGGCGCGTTCAGGTCGATGGTCTCGAAGGGCCCCATGAAGGCCCAGCGCAGGCCGAGGCCCTGGCTCACCGTGCGGTCGATGTCCACGGCGGAGGCGAGGCCCGCCTCGTAGAGCGCCCAGGCCTCGTTCAGCAGCGCGCCCTGCAGCCGGTTCAGGATGAAGCCCTCGATCTCGCCCTTCACCTCGATCGGCGCCTGGCCCCAACCTTCCATGGCGGCGCGCAGCACGGGCGGGATGGCCGGATCGGTCCAGGGCGCCGGCACCAGCTCCACCAGCGGGATCAGGTGCGGCGGGTTGACCGGATGCGCGATCAGGAAGCGCGCGCGGTTGGCCAGCCCCTCGGTGAAGGCGGAGGCGGGAATGCCGGAGGAGGAGGAGCCGACGATGGCGTCGGGCCGCATGACCGCGTCGATCTCGGCGCAGACCGCCTGCTTCACCGGCACGCGTTCGAGCACGGATTCCTGGATGTAGTCGGCCGGGCCGACCGCCTCGGCGAGGCTCTCCGTCACCGTGATGCGGGCGAAGGCCGCCTCGACCTCCGGCGCCTGGGCCAGCTCGGCCTCGCGCATCTCCTCCAGCATGGCGCGGATGCGCGCGGGCGCGCGGGCGCGCAGTCCGGCATCGGCATCATAGACGCGGACCCGGGCGCCGCCGCGCGCGAAGACCAGCGCCCAGCCGGAGCCGACCAGTCCCGCGCCGATGACGGCGACGGTGTTCAGGACAGGCTGCATGCGGTTTCCTTTCTTGCTTCCTGCAACGGGACGGTGCTGCCGCGGACGACCAGCTCGCCGGGCAGGCGCAGCAGCCGGCAGGATGGCGCCTCGCCACGGCCGGCGAGCGTGATCCAGTCCAGGGCGGCGGCGACCATGCGCTCCACCGGCTGGCGCAGGCTGGTCAGGTCGTGCGAGGGCCAGGCGGCGATGGGGATGTCGTCGAAGCCGGCGATGGCGATGTCGCCCGGCACGGCGAGGCCAAGCTCGTGCCGCGCCACGTCCATCGCGCCGAGCGCCAGGATGTCGGCGGTGCAGAACAGCGCTTCCGGCCGGTCCGGGCGGGCGAGCAGGCGGCGTGCCGCCTGCTGCCCGGCGGCGTAGGTGAACTCGCCCGCCGCCTCGACCAACGGCGGCGGCAGGCCGAGTGCGGCGCAGCGGTCGAGAAAGCCCTGGCACCGCTCGGCGTTGGTCGAGGCATCCGGCCGCCCGGAGATCAGGCCGAGCCGCCGCGCGCCGTGCGCCGCCAGATGCCCGGCCACCGCGGCGGCGCCGCCGGAATTGTCGCAGACGGCGGCGAGGCTTCCAGGCTCCAGCCCCGCCGCGCCGGGATGGCGGTTGAGGAAGATCAGCGGCGTGCCGGCCTCGCGGCAGGCGGCGGCGGCGTCGCTGCTCAGTGTCGTCGCCAGGATCACGGCGCATTCGGGCTGGTAGGAGAGCAGCAGGCGCAGCGCCTCGCCCATCTCGCCGCCGGCCTCCGCCATGACCAGCATGACATTGTAGCCGGCGCCCTGCAGCGCGGCGGTCAGCGGCGCCAGGGCGGCGGAGTAGAAGGGGTTCGCCAGGTCCGAGAGCACGACGCCGACGATGCGGGTGCGGCGGGTGATCATGCTGCGCGCCAGGGCGTTGGGCTGGTAGCCGAGCTGGCTGGCGCGGCCCAGCACCGCCTGGCGGGTGGCATCGGCGATCGCCGCGTCGGCATGGAAGGCGCGCGCCACCGTGGCCACCGACATGCCGAGGTCGCGGGCCAGATCCTTGATGGTGACGCGGTGAAGGCGCCGCGGCGCGGACACGGTCTCTTCCATGGGTTTCCTCCGGCGGCCTGGCGGCCTTGTTCTCGGCGAGAACGTTCTCGCTGAAGCCCGTGGCGTCAAGCCGGCCAGGCTCACATGGCCGTGAAGTCGCCTGAACGCAGCCCGACCGCGCCGGATCAGCCGGGGATGGTGCGGCGCAGCTCCGCGGCGGCGGCCAGCAGCGGCGGCAGCAGCCGCTGGCACACGGCCCCGGCCTCGCCACGCGAAGTTCGCTGGCCGATGTTGATGGCGGCGACGCAGCGCCCGCGCTGGTCGCGCACCGGCACGGCGAGGGAGCGCAGGCCCAGCTGCAACTCCTCCTCCACCATGGCGAAGCCCTGCCGGCGCGCGGCGGCGACGGCGGCGCGGATCTCCTCGCGGCTGGTGCGGGTGTGCTCGGTCAGCGCCGCCGGCGTCAGCCCGGCCAGGAGATGCTCCATCACCCCCTCGGGCAGGGCGGAGAGCAGGGCGCGGCCGAGCGCCGTGCAATGCGCCGGCAGCCGGCTGCCGACCCCGAGGGAGACCGGCATGATCCGCTGCGCCGCCGCACGGGCGATGTAGACCACCTCCGCCCCGTCCAGGATCGCCGCCGAGCAGCTCTCGCCGGTCGCCTCCCGCACCGCCTCGAGCTGCGGCATCAGCAGATCGGGCAGGGTGGCGCTGGCCAGCCACGCGCCGCCGAGGCGCAGCACGCGCGGCGTGAGGCAGAAGTGCCGCCCGTCCGTCTCGGCATAGCCGAGCTCGGCGAGCGTCAGCAGGCAGCGGCGGGTGGCGGCGCGGCTGAGGCCGGTGTCGCGCGCCAGCTCGGCGATGCTGGCGCGCGGCCGCCCGGCGAAGGCCTCGATCACCCGGAGCCCGCGCGACAGGCCGCCGAGCAGGTCGCGGCTGCCGGGCGCGCGGGGCGGCGGGAAGGCCCGGGTCACGGCGCGGCCTCGCGCAGGGCGGCGGCCGTGGCCTGCAACTCGCCGCGCAGCCAGGCGTGGCGGGCGTCCTGCTGGTCGCGCCGGTGCCAGGCCATGTAGAGCGGCAGCGCGCCGAGCCGGCCCCTGGCGGGGGGCAGGGGCACCGGCGCGTGCGCCAGGCCGCGCAGCGCGCCGTGCCGCAGCAGGCCGGGCAGGGTGGCCAGCATGGCGCTGCCGCGCAGGAAGGCGGCGACGCCATCGAAGCCCGGCACGCGGATGGCGATGTCGCGCTGCAGGCCCTCGGCCTCCAGGCGGCGGTCGAAATCGAGGGCCTCACCCTCGGGATGCAGCACGGTGATGTGGCGGGCGGCGAGATAGGCCTCGGCCGTCTCGGGGGGGCGCCGCGCGGCGGCGTCGTAGAAGCAGGCGTAGCGGTCGGTCAGCAGGCGCTTCTGCAGGATGTCGGTGCCGGCGGGCGGGAAGGGCGTGACGATCAGATCGCAGCCCTGCTCGCGCAGCAGGGCCGCGCTGGGCGCGCCGGAAGGGACCACGCGCAGGCTCAGCCGCGCCACCTGCGCCTCCACCCGGGCGAAGAAGCCGGGCAGCAGCAGGTCGCGCTGGAACCCGTTGGCGGCGATGGTGAAGCCGATCCGCGCGCTGGCCGGGGTGAAGACATCCATCCGCACCAGGCCCTGCAGGCCGTCGAGCAGGGCCTGGGCCGGCCCGGCCAGGCCGCGCGCATAGGGGGTGGCGACGATGCCGCGGCCCGATTTCACGAAGAGCGGATCGCCCAGCAGGCCGCGCAGCCGGATCAGCCCGTGGCTCGCCGCCGACTGGCTGAGGCCGAGGCGCCCGGCGGCGGCGGTGACGGAGCCTTCCTCCAGCACAGCGAGGAAGAGGCGCAACGCATGGCCATCGAGCGAGAAGGCATCGATCCTGCTCATGCATCGCATGATAAATACCCGGTTTCCTCATGCAAGGCGACGCGGCAGGCTGAGCCCGGAGAAGGCGCCGCCCCCGCCAACACGCCGGCGCCTCCGCGGGAGGACCATCCATGCCCAGCCTCGGCGACATCATCCGCCGCGACCGCTCGCTGCATCCGCCGCCCCTGACGCCGCAATACAAGACCAGCGTGCTGCGCAGCCCGCGCCGCGCCCTGGTCTCGCTGGAGCCCGGCCCGGGCGAGAATGCCGGGCCGGTCTTCCGCGCCGATCTGCTGGCGCCGCTCGACAACGACCTGATCCGCAACCACGCCCGCGATGGCGAGGCGGTGGGCGAGCGCATCATCGTCCATGGCAGGGTGCTGGACGAGACCGGCCGGCCGGTGCCGCGCACCCTGCTGGAGGTGTGGCAGGCCAATGCCGGCGGCCGCTACCGGCACCACAACGACAGCTACCTCGCGCCGCTCGACCCGAATTTCGGCGGCGCCGGGCGCTGCATGACGGATGCCGAGGGCAGCTACTTCTTCCGCACCATCCGCCCCGGCCCCTATCCCTGGCGCAACAACGGCAACGACTGGCGGCCGGCGCATATCCACGTCTCGCTCTTCGGCGAGGCCTTCCTGCAGCGCCTGGTGACGCAGCTCTATTTCGAGGGCGACCCGCTGATCCCGCTCTGCCCCATCCTCGGCACCCTGCCCGACCCGGCGGGGCGCGAGCGGCTGGTGGCGAGGCTCGACATGCAGAACTCCATCCCCTTCGACGCCCTGGCCTACCGCTTCGACATCGTGCTGCGCGGCCGGCGGCAGACCTTCTTCGAGAACCGGCCGGAGGGCCTCTGACCATGCCCGTCGAATACCTGAAGGAGACGCCCTCCCAGACCGGTGGGCCCTATGTCCATATCGGCCTGCTGCCGGTCGCCGCCGGCCTCGCCACCCGCACCCAGGAACAGCCGCATATCCTGGAGGGCGCCGGCGAGCGCATCCGCCTGACCGGCGTGGTGATGGACGGCTCCGGCCACCCGGTGCGCGATGCGTTGCTGGAGCTGTGGCAGGCGGACCGGGACGGCAGGCACAATGCCGGCGGCTTCCTCGGCTGGGGCCGCGCGGCGGCCGATCCGGCGAGCGGCGAATGGGTCTTCGAGACCATCCGGCCCGGCGTGGTGCCCTGGCGCGACGGGCGGCCGCAGGCGCAGCATGTCAGCCTGCTGATCTTCGCCCGCGGCATCAACATCCACCTGCACACGCGCCTCTACTTCCCCGAGGACGCCGCGGCGCTCGAGGCCGACCCGGTGCTGCGGAGCATCGAGCAGGCGGGACGCCGCGCCACCCTGGTCGCCGCGCGCACCGGGGCCGCCGACCTGCCGACCTACCGTCTCGTGATCCAGCTCCAGGGCGAGGCGGAGACGGTGTTCCTCGACATGTGAGGGCGGCGGGAGGCCGGCGCGGAGGGCGGTTTCCCGCGCCCCCTCCCGCCCGGGTGCTTGCACCGCGACCGCTTCCCTCCCACCCTGAAGGACGGGACGGAATCAGGCGGCATGCAGACGAACTTCACGGCGGAGCAACTGGCGGACCCCGACACGCGGGAGTCCAACACCATCCTGCGCACCTGCGTGCATTGTGGCTTCTGCACCGCCACCTGCCCGACCTTCGTCCTGCTGGGCGACGAGCTCGACAGCCCGCGCGGCCGCATCTACCTGATCAAGGACATGCTGGAGAGCGGCCAGCCGGCGACGGAGGCGGTGGTGCGGCACGTGGACCGCTGCCTCTCCTGCCTCTCCTGCATGACCACCTGCCCCTCGGGCGTGCACTACATGCATCTGGTGGACCATGCCCGGCGCTACATCGAGGAGACCTATACCCGGCCCTGGCCGGAGCGGCTGCTGCGGCGCGCGCTCGGCGCCACCCTGCCGTATCCGGCGCGCTTCCGCCTGGCCCTGCGGGCGGCGCGGCTGGCGCGCCCGCTGCGGGGCTGGCTGCCGGGGCGTGGCACCACCTTCGGCCGGATGCGCGCCATGCTGGAGCTGGCGCCCGAGACGCTGCCGCCGGCCGATCCGGCGCCGGCCGTCCGCCGCTATCTCGCCGAGGGCGAGCGGCGCGGCCGCGTCGCGCTGCTGACCGGCTGCGCGCAGACCGTCCTGGCGCCCTCGATCAACGCCGCCACCATCCGGCTGCTGACGCGGATGGGGGTCGAGGTGGTGGTGAGCGAGGGACAGGGCTGCTGCGGCGCGCTGAACCACCACATGGGCCAGCACGATCCGGCCATGGCCCTGGCGCGGGCCAATATCGCCGCCTGGACGCGGGAGATCGAGGGCGAGGGGCTGGACGCCATCGTGGTGAACGCCTCGGGCTGCGGCACCACGGTGAAGGACTACGGCCATATGTTCCGCGAGGAGCCGGAGCCCTGGGCGGCACGGGCGGCCCTGGTGGCGGCCCGGGCGCGCGATGTCTCGGAAGTGCTGCTGCAGTTCGGCTACGCGCCGAGTCGCGCGGCGCCGGAGCTGACCGTGGCCTATCACGCGGCCTGCAGCCTGCAGCACGGGCAGAAGATCACCTCGGCGCCGAAGCAGTTGCTGGCGCGCGCCGGCTTCACGGTAAAGGAGCCGGCCGAGGGGCATCTCTGCTGCGGCTCGGCCGGCACCTACAACCTGATGCAGCCGGAGATCGCCGGGGCGCTGAAGGCCCGAAAGCTGGAGAATATCGGCCGCACCGGGGCGGCGGTGATCGCCAGCGGCAATATCGGCTGCCTGACGCAGCTGGGTTCGGGGCCCCTGCCGGCGATCCATACGGTGGAGTTGCTGGACTGGATGGCAGGCGGACCGGCCCCGGCGGGATTGTCTGACGGGACTGTCTGATGGGGCGGCCTGGCGGGCTCGCGGGAGCCCGCCCGGGCCGAAGGTCCTGTCAGGCCGCCATCTTGCGGGCGGCGCCGTCCCGCGCCAGCACCGACATGGCCTCCGCCACCAGGCCGGCTGCATCCTCGGAGCCGGCCTCCAGGCAGCAGCGTTCGGCGTGGCTCAGCAGCCGCAGCACGGCCGCGAGGTCTCGTTGCGCCTGATGGGTCCAGAGGACCGCAGCGATAGGGGTATCCATCGGAAAGGACCGCCACTCGATGTTGGGATGCGGCCGCGCTTACACCGCAATCCTCCCGCGGACCAGAAAAAAGCGCGGTCCGGACCGATGGCCGCGCGGCCTATTGCAGCAGGCGGCCCGCGCCGGCCGGCGCCAGGTCCCGGGACAGCGACGGCGCGGCGGGCAGGAGGGTGGCGGCGAGGGCGAGGTGCAGCGCGGCATCGGCGGCGCCCAGGCGCCGGCACTCCGCCTCCAGATAGGAGATCATGCGGGAGAGGGCTTCCTGGTCTGAGCCGGCCTGCGGGTCGCGCGAGGAAAGGGTGTGCCTGGCCATGGGAGAGAGTTTCTTCCGCTGCTTCACCCTGCTCGGGCGAGGTGATGTTCACGCCCCCGTGATACTCGGTAGCGTTTCAGAAGATCAATGACTTTATGTTGCAGTAAGGATCCGTAACACAATCAGAAATTGTAAAGTCGCGCCAGACACGATCATGGTCGCGACTTGTCCACAGGATTGACGGTGCTTTTACGCCCGGCGAGGCATGCGCCCGGCGCGGGGATGCTCTACGCTGGACGCCGAACCGCCGGAGATAGCCGCCCCATGCGCGTCCTGATCGCCTTGCTGGCCGCCCTGCTCGCCCTCGACGCCGCGCCGGTCCTGGCGGGCCCGACCCTGGACGGGGTCAGGGCGCGCGGGCAGCTGGTCTGCGGGGTCAATACCGGGGTGGCCGGATTCTCCGCGCCGGACAGCCGGGGCGAGTATCAGGGACTCGACGCGGAGTTCTGCCGCGCCGTGGCGGCCGCCACGCTGGGCGACGCGTCGAAGGTCCGATTCGTGCCCACCACCTACCAGACGCGCTTCGTCGCCCTGCAATCGGGCGAGATCGACCTGCTGGCGCGCAACGTGACGCAGACGCTGATGCGCGACACGGCCATGGGCTTCAACATGGTCGGCGTCAACTTCTACGACGGCCAGGGCTTCCTGGTGCCGCGCGCCTCGGGCATCGCCGACGCGCGGCAACTCGACGGCGCCACGGTCTGCGTGCTGCCCGGCTCCACCAGCGAGCTCAACCTCGGGGACTATGCGCGGCGCGAGGGCCTGCGTCTGCAGCCCGTGGTGCTGAGCTCGATGGACGAGATGACGGCCGCCTACCAGTCCGGCCGCTGCGACGCCATGACCACCGATGCCTCGCAACTCGCCGCGCTGCGCGTCTCGGCCCTGCGCGAACCCGAGGCGCATATCATCCTGCCCGAGCGGATCAGCAAGGAGCCGCTCGGCCCGATGGTGCGGCATGGCGACGAGGAATGGCGCGACATCGTGGCCTGGACCCTGGCGGCGCTGATCGAGGCCGAGGAGCTGGGCGTGACCCGGGCCAATGCGGCGGAGATGCGCGGCGGGCAGGACCCGAACGTGCTGCGCCTGCTCGGCGCCACGCCGGGTTTCGGCAAGGCGCTGGCGCTGCCGGAGGACTGGGCCTTCCAGGCGATCCGGCAGGTCGGCAACTACGGCGAGATCTTCGACCGGACCCTGGGCAAGGGTTCGCCCATCGGCCTCGAGCGCGGCCTGAACGACCTCTGGACCCGCGGCGGCCTGATGTACGCCCTGCCGCTGCGCTGAGGCGCGGCGGGGCCTCAACAAGACCATGGCATCCGGCCGCCGGCTATGATGCCATGGTCGACGCGGAACCGGAATGAAGCCGGTCCCGCCATAAACCTTCACGGAGGAGGACAGCCTATGGCAAAAGTGGCCCTGGTCACCGGCGGGCAGCGCGGCATCGGCGCGGCCATCAGCGAGCAGTTGCAGAAGGCCGGCCGCAAGGTGGTCGCCTCCTATGCCGGCAATGACGCCGCCGCTGCGGCCTTCACCGAGCGCACCGGTATCGCGACCATCAAGTTCGACGTCTCCGACTTCGAGGCCTGCCAGGCCGCGGTCGCCCGGATCGAGGCGGAGCACGGACCGATCGAGGTGCTGGTGAACAACGCCGGCATCACCCGCGACGGCACCATGAAGCGGATGGACCGCAAGATGTGGGACGACGTGATCGACACCAATCTCGGCTCCTGCTTCAACATGGCCAAGCTGGTCTGGGACGGGATGATGTCGCGCAAGTTCGGCCGCATCGTCAACATCGGCTCGATCAACGGCCAGGCCGGGCAGTACGGCCAGGTCAACTATGCCGCCGCCAAGTCCGGGATCCACGGCTTCACCAAGGCGCTGGCGCAGGAGGGCGCGCGGGCCGGCATCACCGTGAACGCCATCGCGCCCGGCTATGTGGACACCGAGATGGTGCGCGCCGTGCCGGAGGACGTGCTGCAGAAGATCATCGCGCGCATCCCGCGCGGCCGCCTCGGCACCGCCGAGGACATCGCGCGCGGCGTCGCCTTCCTGACCGCCGACGATGCCGACTTCATCACCGGCTCGACGCTGTCGATCAACGGCGGCCAGCACATGTACTGAGGCGGGGCGTTCCGCCGGGGCTCCAGCGGCCCCGGCGGCGGTCCTTCAGCGGTTCTCGATGCCGGCGGGCGCGGCGTCGCCGATGGTGCGGTTGACGATCCACGACACCACCGCGACGATGATCGCCCCGAAGAAGGCCGCCCAGAAGCCCGAGACCTGCATCCCCGGCATCACCAGCGCCGTCAGCCCGAGCATCGCGGCGTTCACCACCAGGGTGAAGAGGCCGAGCGTGAGGAGGTTCAGCGGCAGGGTGAGCAGCATCAGCACCGGCCGGATCAGCGCGTTCACGATGCCGAAGACGATGGCGGCGATCACCAGATTGAACGGTCCGCTGAAGTTGATGCCGGTGATCAGCATGTCGGCGCACCAGAAGGCGAAGGCCGTGATCAGCGTGCGGGCCAGGAAACCCATCGGGCATGTCCTCCATGAATGCGCTGGCGCAACGCGGCCGCCGGCGCGGGGTTGCGAAGCTTAAGCCGGGTCGCCCTGCCTGTCCGCCACCCGCCGCGCCCCGGGAGGCTCAGGCATAGCGCGCCAGGTTGCGGCGGATGCGGGCCAGCACCGGCTCGTCCAGGGAGGGCAGCGCGAAGGTCTCGCCGGTGATCTGCTCGAAGGCGGTGACATAGACGGCGGCGGTGGCCAGGATCACCGCCTCGGGGATCTCCGGGATCGGGTCCTTGTAGGGATCGCAGCGCGCCACCACCCAGTTGCGCACGAAGTCCTTGTCGAAGCTCTCCGGCTTCTCGCCGGCCTCGAAGCGCGCCGGATAGCTGCCGGCCAGCCAGTAGCGGCTGCTGTCCGGCGTGTGGATCTCGTCGGCCAGGACGATGTTGCCCTCGGTGTCGAGGCCGAACTCGTACTTCGTGTCCACCAGGATCAGCCCGCGCCGCCGCGCCAGCTCCTGCCCGCGCGCGAAGAGGGCGAGGGCGTAGCGGGAGAGGGTCTCCCACTGCGCGGCGCTCAGCAGCCCCTTCTCCAGGATCAGCGCCGGCGTCAGCGGCTCGTCGTGCCCGCCGTCGAAGGCCTTGCTGGTGGGCGTGATGATCGGCCGGGGCAGCTTCTGGTTGTCGCGCATCCCGTCCGGCAGGGTGACGCCGTACATCTCCCGCTGGCCGGCCTTGTAGAGCGTCAGGATCGAGGTGCCCGTGGTGCCGGCGAGATAGTCGCGCACCACCACCTCGACCGGCAGGATGTCCAGCCGCTTTCCCACCACCACGTTGGGGTCCGGGTATTCGAGGACATGGTTGGGGCAGATGTCGCGCGTCTGCTCGAACCAGTAGCGCGCCGTCTGGGTCAGCACCTGGCCCTTCAGCGGAATGGCCGCCAGGATACGGTCGAAGGCGCTGATGCGGTCGGTGGTGATGAGGATGCGCCGCCCGTCCGGCAGGTCGTAATTGTCCCGCACCTTGCCGCTGTAGTGGTTGGGAAGCTCGGCGATGGTCGCGTCGTTCAGGATGTGCCGCGCATAGGGCGCGAGGGTGCTGGGATCCATGGCCGTTATCCTGCAAGCGGTGGGCGCCGCAGGGTAGCGGCTGCCGCCCAGCCTGTCAGGAGGCAGGTAAGTTCCGAATGGCCACGCTTAGGGCAAACACCGTCTTCCAAGAGTAATGTTATACTGTATCATATTGCCCTCACTATGAGCTGTAGCAGAGCCGAGTCGATCCATGTCACGTCGTCATCTCCTCCTCACAACGGCCCTTCTTCCCACGCTGCTGCCGGCGATCCCGCGCGCCCAGGAGGAGGTGCGGCTGCCGCCGGTTTCCGTTACAGCAAGCCCGGTACAGACCGGGCAGATCGGTAGCTTCGTGCCGCTCACGACGTTGGAGCAGCCGGCGCTGTCCAGCGCCGCGCCGCGCAGCCTGGCCGAGGCGCTGGCCGACGAGCCGGGCATCAGCGCCACCGGCTTCGCCCCCGGTGCCAGCCGCCCGATCATCCGCGGCCTCACCGACAATCGCGTCCGGCTGCAGGAGAACGGCTTCACCGCCGGCGATGTGTCGGCCTACGGCGCCGACCATACCGTACCGCTCGATCCGCTCGCCGCCGAGCGCGTCGAGGTCATCCGCGGACCGGCCTCGCTGCGCTGGGGCTCGCAGGCCATTGGCGGAGTGGTCAACATGATCAACAACCGTATTCCGACCAGCCTGCCGGAGCGCAACGTCCAGGGTCGCCTCGCCGGCGGGTGGAACAGCGGCAGCCGCGGCTGGGACGGTCTGGCTGCGGCCGATGTGCGGGCCGGCAACTGGGTGCTGCATGGTGATCTCTTCGGGCGCAAGGATCACGACTACGAGCTGCCGGATGGCGGGCGGCAGGCCAACAGCTTCGTCCGCACCGACGGCCAGGCGCTCGGTCTGAGTTATGTCGGCGAGCAGGGCTTCATCGGCACTTCCATCTCTCGTTTCCGCAGTCTCTACGGCATTCCGGGCGGCGAGGAGGCGGAGTTGGGCATCTCTCTGGATGTCGAGCAGTTCCGCTGGGCAAGCCGTGGCGAATACCGCCCGTCGAGCGGTCCGCTGCGCAGCGTCAGCTACTGGCTCGGCTTCAGCCGCTACCGGCATGAGGAGATGGGCCTCGAACATGAGCATGGCCATGATCACGAGGAGGGCGAGGAGCATGAGCACGAGGAGCTTGCAGGTGCCCGGGTCGAGCATGGCGGCTTTCGCAACATCACCTGGGATGGGCGCCTCGAGCTGCAGCACCAGCCGATCGAGACCAGCATTGGCGCGTTGAACGGCACGCTCGGCCTGTCCTTCGAGCAGGAACGGCTGCGCACCACCGGCGAGGCGCTGGACTTCCTGCCGCCTGCCGACACCGACCGCTATGCCGCCTATCTCTTCGAGGAGCTCAGTCTCACTCCGACGCTGCGGCTGCAGGCGGCGACCCGGATCGAGATGGTGCGGATCGGCGGCGCCACGGCGGATTTCGGCGGCGGCCTGCTGCCGTCCGAGGAGGGCCAGGAGCTTGCCAACAGCCCCTACGAGCGCGACTACACCCCGGTCAGCGTCAGCCTCGGCCTGCTGAAGGACCTGCCCTGGGCGATGCAGGCGCGCGTCACCGGCCAGTATGTCGAGCGGGCGCCGAGCGTCGCGGAGCTGTTCTCGCGCGGCTCTCACCATGCCTCGGGCACCTTCGACATCGGCAATCCCGACCTGCGCAAGGAGTCGGCCGTGACCGGCGAGATCGGCCTGTCGCGCAACAGCGGCAGCTTCCGCTTCGACACCAGCGCCTTCCTCTCGCGCTTCGACGGCTTCATCTATCAGGCACTGACGGGCAACAGCTGCGACGAGGACTTCGCCTCCTGCGCGCCCGGCGGCGAGGGCGAGTTCCTGCAATCCGCCTACGGTCAGCGCGATGCGCGCTTCTGGGGCGTCGAGGTAAAGGCCGAGCAGGACCTGTTCCGCCTTGGCGGCGGCCGCTTCGGCCTGTCCGGACGCTACGACTTCGTGCGCGCCGAGTTCACCGGCGGCGGCAACCTGCCGCGCATTCCGCCACACCGCCTCGGCGGCGGTATGTTCTGGCGCAACGGCGGCTGGAACACCGGCATCGACTATCTGCACGCCTTCGACCACAACCGCACCGCCGACAACGAGACCTCGACCAAGGGCTATGACTCTCTGAATGCCCGGATCGCCTACACCGCGCCGCTCGGCAGCGATCTGGGCCTCACCCTCGCGGTCGTCGCCAGCAACCTGCTCGACAGCAACATGCGCAACGCCGCCTCGTTCAAGAAGGACGAGGTTCTGCTGCCCGGCCGGACGGCGCGGCTGATGGCGATACTGACCTTCTGACGATGGCCTGCGCCGGATCCTGATGTCCGGCCTGACCGCTGGCAGGTGTTCGCCTCAAGGCTTATCCAGCTCCGGATAGTGCCGGAAGATGCCCTTGCCGAAGTCCAGCCGGCGCTTGCTGCCCAGATAGGCTTTGAGTTCCGGCAGGGTCGCCACGGCGTCGCGCAGCGCCACCAGGCGGGGCAGCTCCGGCTCCAGCGTCGCCATCCGGCGGGGAAAGGCGAAGCGCAGCCCCTCGAGGAGTTGGAACAGCGAAAGGTCGGCATAGGTCCAGCGCCGTCCGGCCAGCCAAGCGCTGGCACCGCCCTCCAGCACCCGCTCGAAGTAGCCGAGGAACTTCGGCATGCGGCTCTCGCGGAAGGCCCGGGCCCGCTTCGCCGCCGGGCCCTTCTGCGCCTCGTAGTAGTCGCCGGGGTCGATCGGATGATGCGTGTCGTGCGCCTCGGCCACCATGTCGGCGATGGTGAGCTGCAACTGGTGCACCCAGAGCCGGCCCTTCAGGGTCCGGGGCGCCAGGCCGTGCCGCTGGCCGAGGAAGAGCAGGATATTGGCGGTCTGGGCGATGGTCATGCCCTCCGCCACCAGATAGGGGGGCGCGAAGGGCGGCTGTTCACGCCGCGCCGCCATGTCGGGCTGCAGCCGTCCGGCATCCTTGCCGCGGGCGCATTCGCGGTAGGGGATGCGCCCCGCCTCCAGCGCCAGGCGGACGAATTCGCCACGGCCCGGCAGGCCGTCCCAGTACCAAAGCTCGTAGGTCATGCCGCCTCCATCGCCCCGCCTCCATCGTCGGGAGTCCGGAACCGCAACGCCCGGCGCCGAGAGTGGATGCAGGCGGTGCCTCGCTAAGCCCTTGCTCATCATTGGCGGGGCATAAGCGCGTCATCGAACCGCAACCTTCCAGGGACGCGAAGGGCAGGCGCCATGTTCCATTCCGGTCCGGGCCTGCCGCAGGCCCTCCGCAACGATCTGGCGGCGCCGCCGGGGCTGGACCTGGACGGGCCGGCCGGCTGGCTGCGGCGCCGGCTGCCCTTGCTGATGAACCAGGGGCTGCTGGTCGATCTCGGCCTCGTCGCCGCGACCCTGGCGCTGCTCTGGCTGGGCACCCTGCTGCACATCCGGCTGGAACGCCGGGAGAGCCTTACGGCGGCGGAGCGTCATGTCAGCAACCTCGCCGGCGCCTCGCAGCAGATCCTCGCCCGCACCATCGAGGCCATCGACCAGCGCCTGCTCTTCCTGCGCGAGGCCTACCGGCAGGACCGTATCGGCTTCAGCCTCGATTTCCTGCGGCGCGAGAACGGCATCCAGCAGGACATGACGCTGCAGACCGCCATCATCGGCCCCGACGGGCGGCTGCTGATGACCAATCTCGGCCCGGTGCGCGGCCCGGGCCTGGACCTCTCGGACCGCGCCCATTTCCGCGTGCACGCCGAGAGCCCGCGCGACGACCTCTTCATCAGCGTCCCGGTGATGGGGCGCGAATCCAAGCGCTGGTCGGTGCAGTTCACCCGCCGGCTGACCGACCCGGACGGCGGCTTCGGCGGCGTCGCGGTGATCTCGCTCGATCCCGGCTGGCTGACCCAGGTCTACGACACGCTCGACATCGGCCGCGGCACCGTGACGCTGACGGGCGAGGACGGCATCCTGCGCGCCCGCGCGCCGTTTCTCTCCGGCACGCTCGGCAACGATCTGAGCGGCAGCGAGGCGTTCCGCAGCATGGTGGGGCGGGAGGCGTCGGTCTTCCGGGGGCCCAGCGTCGCCACCGGCATGGAGATGATCATCGCTGCGCGGCGGGTGCGCCCCTATCCCGTGATGGTCGCCGTCGGCATCGACCTGCGCGACGCGCTGGCCGGGCACGAGGCCTATCGGCGGAGCCTGCTGAACGCGGTGGCGGGGCTGACGCTGATCCTGCTCGTCGGTGGCGGGCTGATGGTGCGGCAGCGGCTGCAGAGGCTGCTGTCGCAGCAGCAGATCCGGCACATGGCGCATCACGACGCGCTGACCGGCCTGGCCAACCGGGTGCGGCTGCAGGAGCAGCTGCGGCAGTGGCTGCGGCAGGAGCGGCCGCTGGCCGTCCTCGCCCTCGACCTCGATCGCTTCAAGCCGGTGAACGACACCTATGGCCACCATGCCGGGGACCAGGTGCTGCGCCAGGTCGCCGGCCGCCTGCTCGCCCTGGCCGGCCCGCACGATCTGGTGGCGCGGATGGGCGGGGACGAGTTCCTGCTGCTCTGCGACGCCGCCGCCGGCGCCGAGGCGGTGGAAGCGCTGGGCCGCCGCATCCTCGCCTCGGTCGCGGCGCCCTATCTGCTGGAGGGCTGCACGGCGCAGATCGGCACCAGCATCGGCATCGCCCTCTTCCCGCGCGACGGCACCTCGCCGGACGCGCTGCTGCGCGGCGCCGATGCCGCGCTCTACGCCGCCAAGACCGGCGGCCGCGGCGCCCTGCGCTTCTTCCTGCCCGACATGGAGGACGACCAGCGCGAGCGCCGCGCGCTGGAAGCGGAACTGCGCGAGGCGGTGCGGCAGCAGACGCTCGGCCTGGAGTACCAGCCCATCCTCGCCTGCGGCGGCGCGCTGCGCGGCTTCGAGGCGCTGTTGCGCTGGTCGCATCCCCGCCGCGGCCCGGTGCCGCCCGCGAAGTTCATTCCGCTGGCGGAGGAATGCGGCCTGATCCTGCCGCTCGGGCGCTGGGTGCTGCAGCAGGCCTGCGGCGACGCGGCGCGCTGGCCGGCGCATCTGCGCGTGGCGGTGAACCTCTCGCCGGTGCAACTGCGCGATCCCGGCCTGCCCGCCATGGTGAAGCAGGTGCTGGCCAGCACCGGCCTGCCGCCCGGCCGGCTCGAGCTCGAGGTCACCGAGGGCCTGCTGATCGAGGACGCGCAGCAGGCGCTGGCCGCCATCGAGAGCCTGAAGCGGCTGGGCGTCAGGCTGGCGCTGGACGATTTCGGCACCGGCTATGCCAGTCTCGGCTACCTGCACCGCTTCCCCTTCGACCGCATCAAGGTCGACCGCTCCTTCATCGGGGCGCTCGGACAGCGGAAGGCCTCCCATGCCATCGTCGAGGCGATGCTGACCATGAGCGCCAGCCTCGGCATGGAGGTCACGGCGGAAGGGGTGGAGACGGCGGAGCAGCTGGATTTCCTGCGCCGCCACGACTGCGACGAGGTGCAGGGCTTCCTGCTCGGCCGCCCGCAGCCCCTGGCCCGGCTCGATGGGCTGCTGCTGGCGCCCCTGTCCTGTCCGCCGCCGGGCTGAGCCCCGTCCTACCCCGCCGCCACCCGCTCTCCGGCGGGCCTGCGCCAGATCCCGCGCACCACCTCGGCCACGCCCTGGTGGCGGGGGCCCTCATCCAGCAGCACCCCGCCCTCCAGGCATTCCAGCAGTTCCAGCCCGGCGAAGGCGGCCTCGGCCGTGGCGCGGCTCCAGAGCAGGGCGGGATCGCGCGGGCCGCCGCAGCGCCGGCCCTGCTGCGCCGCGGCGAAGCCTTCCAGCACCAACAGCCCGCCCGGGGCCAGGGCCTGGCAGGCCCCGGCCGCGACGGCCGCCCGGTCGGCGGGCGGCAGATGCACGAAGATCCAGGCGATCAGGTCGTAGCGCGCCACGGGCCAGTTCCACCGCGCCAGGTCCGCGACCGCCGTGGCCAGCGGCACGCCACGCCGGCGCGCCAGATCGGCCGCCCGCGCCAGGCCGGTGGCGGACCAGTCCACCGCCGTCACGGACAGCCCCCGCCCGGCCAGCCAGACGCCGTTGCGCCCCTCGCCGTCGCCGAGGCAAAGGGCCGTCATACCGGGCCGCAGCCGGGGCGACAGGCTTTCCAGGTAGCGGTTCGGTTCCTGGCCGAACAGCCAGGAGCCGGTGCCGTAGCGGGCATCCCAGGCCGCGGCGTCGCTCATCCCGCGGCCCCGCGCGGCGACATCAGCCGGCCGCCATCAACCCGGTCGCCATCAACCCGGTCGCCATCAACCCGGCCGCCATCAACCCTGGGGCGGGGCGGTGCGGGCGATGGCCGGCGCCGCCGCGACCTCGGCATGCCATGCGGCGAGGCGCGGATGCGCGTCGCGCCAGGGCTCCTGGGCGAAGCGGAAGTCGAGATAGCCGAGGGCGCAGGCGGTGGCGACAGCGCCGATATCGGCCAGTCCCTTCGGCGGATCGCGCTCCAGCTCGGCCAGGCTGCGCGCCACCGCCGCCTTCTGCCGCGCGCCGAAGGCCTGGCGGCCCTCGTCCTGCGGCAGGCCGTCGCTCATGCGCCGGGCCACGGCGGCATCCATCATGCCATCCGCCAGGGCCTGCCGCACCAGCGCGGCGAGGCGGGCGGGGCCGGCGGCCGGGAAGAGCGGCGCCGCCTCGCCCAGCCCGTCCAGATACTCGCAGATCACCGGGCTGTCGTAGATCGCCTGGCCGTCATCGGTCAGCAGGCTCGGCACCTTGGACAGCGGATTGGCGGCCAGCAGGGCCTCCGGGCTGGCATGGGCATTGGTCGGCACCAGCTCCAGCCGGCCCTCGAGTCCGCGCAGGATGGCGCAGGCCATGACTTTGCGGACGAAGGGGCTGGAGGGGGAATGGAACAGCTTCAAGGCGGCCTCCCGGCGTTGCTTCAGCGGAAATTGTCCTTCGCCGCGCGGATTCGCGCCAGGGCCTCCGCGCTCTCCGCCCGCAGGAAGGGGTTGGTCTCCAGCTCCTGCCCCAGCGTGACGGGCAGGGTGGGCTGCCCGGCGGCGCGGGCGGCGTCGACCTCGCCCGCGCGGCGCTGCAGCGCCGCGTTCTCCGGCTCCACCGTCAGGGCGAAGCGGGCGTTGCTCTGGGTGTATTCATGGCCGCAGCACACCAGCGTCTGCGGCGGCAGGACCTTGAGCAGGCCGAGCGCGCGGAACATGTCCTGCGCCGTGCCCTCCAGCAGCCGGCCGCAGCCGAGGGAGAACAGGGTGTCGCCGCAGAGCAGCACGTCGCCATCGGCGAAGTAAAAGGCGATATGACCGAGGGTATGGCCGGGGCTGTCGATCACCTGACCCTCGGTCTCGCCCACCCGGACCGTGTCGCCCGGCCGCACCGCCTCGTCGAGCCGGGGCAGGCGATGGGCGTCGGCGGCGGCGCCGATCACCCGCGCGCCATAGCGGGCGCGCAGCGCCTCCACCCCGTCGACATGGTCCGCGTGGTGATGGGTGAGCAGGATCAGGTCCAGCCGCCCGCCCTCCTCCTCGATCGCCTCGATGGCGGGCGCGGCCTCGCCGGGGTCGCAGAGGGCGATGGTGCCGGTCGCGGCGTCGCGCAGCAGCCAGGCGTAGTTGTCGGACAGGCAGGGCACGGCCCGGACGGTGACGGCCATCGCATTCTCTCCCAAAGCGCGCCGCCCGCGGCGCAGGATCGGCGGGCGGGGCGTGTCATGCCTCGAAACAGCCTCTATATCCATCGCATGAACCTTGGGGTCCATGCCGAGATCGCGCCGGAAGGCCTCGCCGAGGGCTTCGGGCATCGCGACTTCTACGCCTCCGCCACCGGACAGGTTGCGGCGCGGCTGCTGCGCGGGCGGCTGGCACGCCTCTGGCCGGAGATGACGGGGCGGGAGGTGCTGGGCCTCGGCCATGCCGCGCCCTTCCTGCGCCTCTGGCGCGAGCAGGCGGCGCGGACCCTCTGCTGCAACCTGCCGGAGACGGATGTGGCGCCCTGGCCCCGCCGAGGGGGGTGCCTGACCGCGCTGGTCGAGGAACATCTGCTGCCCTTTCCCGACTTCAGCTTCGACAACGTGCTGCTGGTGCATGGGCTGGAGGGTTCGGAGAACGCGCGGCGCATGCTGCGCGAGATCTGGCGGGTTCTGAAGGAGGACGGCCGCCTGCTGATCGTGGCGCCGAACCGGCGCGGCATGTGGGCGCATCTGGAGACCACCCCCTTCGGCCAGGGGCGGCCCTATTCGATGGGTCAGATCACCCGGCTGTTGCAGCGCAACCTCTTCGCCGTCGCCCGCCGCGACACCGCGCTCTACATGCCGCCCTTCCAGTGGCGCCTGCTGCTGCGCAGCGCCGGCGCCTGGGAGGGGGTCGGCCGCGCCCTGGCGCCCCGCTTCGCCGGCGTGGTCATCGTCGAGGCGCGCAAGGAGATCTACGGCGCCATGCCGGCGGGCGCGGTGAAGACGCCGGGGCGGCGCGTGCTGGTGCCGGCGGCGGCGACGGCCGGCTGAAGCCGGGGCGGAGGAAGGGTCATGCCGGGCCGCGGCGCGGCATGACCGGCGGTCGAAGCGGCGGGACGGACCGCCCGGAGACGGCCCTTCCCCCGGGGGCTCAGGCGGCCTCGATGCACATGGCGACGCCCATGCCGCCGCCGATGCACAGCGTCGCCAGCCCCTTCTTCGCGCCGCGCGACTTCATGCCGTAGAGCAGGGTGGTCAGCACCCGCGCGCCCGAGGCGCCGACCGGATGGCCGAGCGCGATGGCGCCGCCATGCACGTTCACCTTCGACGTGTCCCAGCCGAGGTCCTTGTTCACCGCGCAGGCCTGGGCGGCGAAGGCCTCGTTGGCCTCGATCAGGTCGAGATCCTGGTGGTTCCAGCCCGCCTTCTGCAGCGCCTTGCGGCTGGCCGGGATCGGGCCGGTGCCCATGATCGCCGGATCGACGCCGGCGGTGGCCCAGGAGACGATGCGGGCCAGCGGCGTCAGGCCGCGCTTCGCCGCCTCGGCGGCCGACATCACCACCAGCGCCGCGGCGCCGTCATTGATGCCCGAGGCATTGCCGGCGGTGACCGAGCCGTCCTTGGCGAAGGCCGGGCGCAGCTTGGCCAGGATCTCGCGGCTGGTCTCGGGCTTCGGGTACTCGTCGTTCTCCACGACCGTGTCGCCCTTGCGGCCCTTCACCGTGACCGGCGCGATCTCGTCGCGGAAGGCGCCGGACTTCATCGCCTCGCCGGCCTTGCGCTGGGAGTTGAAGGCGAACTCGTCCTGCTCGTCGCGGCTGATCTGGTACTTCTGCGCCACGTTCTCGGCCGTGTTGCCCATGTGGTAGCCGTTGAAGGCGTCCCACAACCCGTCCCGGATCATCGTGTCGACCATGGCGAAGTCGCCCATCTTCACGCCGGCGCGGAGGTTCGCGCAGTGCGGCGCCTGGGTCATGCTCTCCTGCCCGCCGGCGACGACGATGGAGGCATCGCCCGAGGCGATCTGCTGCGCCGCCAGCGCCACGGCGCGCAGGCCCGAGCCGCAGAGCTGGTTGATGCCGAAGGCGGTGGCCCCGGCCGGGATGCCGGCGGCGATGGCGGCCTGACGGGCGGGGTTCTGCCCGGCGCCGGCGGTCAGGATCTGGCCGAGGATCACCTCGTCCACCTCGCCGGCCTCGACACCGGCGCGGGACAGCGCCGCCTCGATCGCGACCTTGCCCAGGAGATGCGCGGGCAGGCTGGCGAAGGCACCGTTGAAAGAGCCCACGGGCGTGCGCGCGGCGGATGCGATGACGATATCGGTCATGGGGCTGGTCGACTCCCTTTGCTGTTCTGCGTCGCGGCCGGGAAGGGCGGCAACGGTGCGGTCCCGACACAATCTGTGGCGGGGGCGGCTGGGCCACAAGGTGGGCCGCGCGGGGCGGCCTGTCCATGGCCGGGGTGCTCAGAGGCCCGCCAGCCATTCGCCCAGCGGCCGCCAGAGCACACGCTCCGCCCGCCCGCCCGCCGCCATGCCGATATGCCCGGCGGCGACGCGCTCCACCCGGGCGCCGGGCAGCCGGGCGGCCAGCGCCATGGCCGAGGCGGGGGGCACGATACGGTCGGCCTCCGGCACGGCGACGAAGCTCGGCAGGGTGAGCGCCGCCGGATCGACCGCCGCCCCCGCCACGCGCCAGGCCAGCCGCGCCGGCTCGTTGCGGCCGTACCATCCGGCCAGCGCCTCGCGCGCCACGGGGGCCGCCAGCGGCACGCCGTCGTTCAGCCAGTCCTCCAGCGCGACGAAGAGCCGGGCGCGGGCGCCGGCCTGATCCATGGCGGCGAAGGCGCGGAACTTGCCGGCGATGCTCCAGGGATCGAGGCCGGCGAAGAGCGTCTGGATGGCATCGACCGGCAGCGCGCCGTGCAGGTCCAGCGCCGGCTCCAGCCCCGGCAGCAGGGCGGCCAGGGCCGCGGCGCGGCCGGCGGCGCCCTCCTCCCCGGCATGGAAATCCCACGGCGTGGCCAGCAGCGCCAGGCCGCGCAGCCGCTCCGGGCGGCGCAGCGCGAGCGCCAGGGTGAGCAGGCCGCCCATGCAGTAGCCGAGCAGGACCGGCGGCCCGAGCGGCGCGAGGGCGGGGGCGGCCAGGGCCCGCTCCAGCCGGCCGGCGATGTAGTCGGTCAGGGTGAAGCCGCGTTCCGCCGCCTCCGGCCACCCCCAGTCGAGCAGCAGCACCCGGCTGCCCGAGGCCGCCAGGTGGCGGAGCATCGAGTGCTCCGGCGTCAGGTCCAGCACATAGGCGCGGTTGACCAGGGAGGGCACCACCAGCAGGGGCGGCCCCGCGCCGCCATAGTCGAGCAGGCGGCTGCCGCCCTCCCGCCAGAGCACGGGCGGCTCCGCCATGTCGCGCCGGTAGGGATGGCGGCGATAGGCGGCGATGCCGGCGACGAGGGCACGGTCCTGCCGCGCCAGGCGGCGCAGCACGGCGGCGCGGAACCGCTCAGGCGGGTGGCCGGCGGCGGCGAAGGCGGCGGCGATCCGCTGCGCCTCCCGCTGCCCTGCCCTCGAGATCGGCCAGGCGCCGTTCCAGCTCGGCCAGCCGGCCGAGGAGGGCCGCCCCTCCGGGGTCAGCGCCATCGCCGCGCCCCAGCCCCGCATCAGCGCCAGGCTCAGATGCATCGGCAGGGGGCGGGGGCCGCGGCGGTTCGGCGGCGGCGGGTTCATCGGGCGCCGGCCCTTGCGGCGGCGTGCCGGCCGGCCTGTCGGCGGCGGTCCAGGGGAACAGGCCGGGCGGGAACAAGCCGGATGGAAAGAGACCCGATGGAAAGAGGCCGGCGAAGCCGGGAGGGGCGCCCGGGGCGGGGTTCGGCGGGAAGCCGGGCGCGCCGAAGCCCGGCGGGGCGGGAAAGCCGGGCCAGGACGGCGCCGGCCCGCGCGGCGCCGCGGCGCCGCGCATCCAGGCGGCGCCGAGCGCGGCGGCCAGCGAGACCTGCGCCGCCCAGGCCTCCGCCAGTTCGCGATCCGCGGCCAGCGCCGTGATCTCGCTCTGCCACAGCGTGATCCAATCCTCTGCCAGCCTCTCGAGCGTGCCTTCCGGGTCGTCCGCCCCGGTCCCCGCGCTGCGCGACATACCGATCCTTCGTTGCGGCGCCCCGCCTTGCCGGCCTCACCGGGAATCCGCCTGGCGCGCGCCGGAACATAGCGCCGGATGGCGCGCGCGAAAGGGCGGGCGGGATCGTTGCGCCACCAGACGCTTGTCGCACTGCGGGATGTGTCATGCTAGCGTCCTCGCATCGCTCCAGCGGGACCGGGAGGAAGAGAGCATGGCCGAGCAGGCGAAGCAGCACGTGGCCGAGGACGCGACGAGGCCGACGGTTGTCATCAAGAAATACGCCAACCGCCGGCTCTACAACACCGAGGCCTCCTCCTACGTGACGCTGGAGGATCTCGCGCACATGGTCCGCGACGGCCGCGACTTCGTCGTCTACGACGCGAAATCCGGCGACGACATCACCCGCGGTGTGCTCACGCAGATCATCGTCGAGGAAGAGGCCAAGGGCCGCAGCCTGCTGCCGACCTCCTTCCTGCGTCAGCTCATCGGCTTCTACGGCGACAGCCTGCAATCCCTGGTGCCGCGCTATCTGGAGGCCGCCATGGGCACCTTCGCGCGCCAGCAGGAGCAGATGCGGGTTTCCGTCGAGCAGGCCATGGGCAACTTCAAGCCCATGGTCAATCCGCTCGCCGGGCTCGAGGAGGTCAGCAAGCAGAACATGGCGATGATGGAGCGCGCCATGACGCTGTTCAGCCCCTTCCCGCGCCGCGACTCCACGCCCGGCGCGCCGGCGGAGGCGGATGAGGTTGCGGCTCTGCGGGAGGAAGTACAACTTCTGCGGCAGCGTCTGGCGAAAGCCGAGAGCAATTCGGGAAAATCCTGAGAGATCCCTCTGAATCGAGTTGAATTATCACGCGATTGTTAGAAGAGACCGAACGATCTGCGACAAAGTTTGCGCAGGCTTATCCTATTTGAGGTTGAGAACATCGCTTCCTGGATGAGCAGCATGGCCGCAACCGACGTGGATGACATCGTGGCAGGGCCACGCGCAGTGGGCGAGGAATCGGAGGATCCCTCGACCCAGCGCGCCAAGCAGGCCGACAAGCATGTGGGCGCGCGGATCCGCGAGCGCCGGCTGATGCTGGGCCTGTCGCAGCAGCAGCTCGCCAGCATGATCGGCGTCACCTACCAGCAGGCGCACAAGTACGAGCGTGGCCTGAACCGGATCTCCGCCGGCCGTCTCTTCGAGATCGCCGCCGTCCTGGCGGTGCCGGTCTCCTGGTTCTTCGAGGGCCTGGCGGAGGACGGCTCGGCGCAGCCCCTCGGCGTGCGGCAGCGCATGTGCCTCGAACTGGCCCGCAACTTCGCGCTGATCGACAACGAGAAGCACCAGGAGGCCCTGAGCCAGATGGCCCGTGCCCTGGCCGCGCAGTCGCAGGGCCGCAGCCTCGACTGACAGCGGGGGGTTGTCCCCCGGCCGGCCGTTCCTGCGAACGGCTCGCAACCAGCAGGACTTTCGCCGGAAGCGGGGCTAGGGTCGACCTCAGACCTTACCCGCCGCCGGAGTCCTGGCATGATCTCCTCCTCCATCCCCGGCCGCGCGCGCCGCGCATGACCGGGTTCTCCTCCCTTCGGCGCCGTGGTCTGCTCGCCGGGCTAGCGGGGCTCGGCCTGGCGAGGGCGGCGCCTGCCCAGGCGGGCCAGCAGGCGGGGCGGCGGCATGAATGGCATTTCGTCGCCGCCGAGCGGGAGGCCCGCCTCCTGGGTCCCGAAGGCCCGGCCTCGCGCATCTGGAGCTATACGGACGGCCTGCTGCCGGTGATGCGGATCCGGCAGGGAGACAGCATCCGGGCCGTGCTGGAGAACCGCCTGCCCGAGCACACCACCATCCACTGGCATGGCGTGCGCGGACCCAACGCCATGGATGGGGTGCAATACGTCACCCAGCCGCCGGTCGAGCCGGGACAGAGCTTCACCTACGACCTCACGCCGCCCGACACCGGCACCTTCTTCCTGCATCCGCACTGCAACGAGCCCGGGCAGGTCGGGCGCGGCCTCGCCGCCGTGCTAGTGGTGGAGGGCGACGAGGCGGAGCCCGCCGATGCCGATATCGTCCTGGCGGTGAAGGACTGGCGGCTGGCCGGGGATGGCGCCTGGCTGCCCTTCGTGACGCCACAGGGTGCCGGCCGGGCGGGCACCTTCGGGACGCGGCGCGCCGTCAACGGCCGGCCGGACTTCTCGGCCACGGTGCCGGCGCATGGCGATGTGCGGCTCCGTCTGCTCAACCTCGATGCCACCCGCACCCTGACGCCGCGCGTGGAGGGGGCGGAGGCCGTGGTGATCGCCACCGACGGCAATGCCCTGTTGCCGCCCGCCCCGCTCGAGGGCTGGAGGGTCGGCGCGGCCATGCGGCTCGATCTGCTGCTGCGCGCCCCGGCGGCGGGCGGGACCGTCACGCTCCATGACGACTTCTCCCGCACGCCCTGGCCGATCGCGCGCCTCACCGCCGCGCCCTCCACCCGGCCGCCGCGCCCCTTCGCGCCGCGCGGGCTGCGCCCGGGCCGCGTTCCGCGCGCCGACCTCGCGCGCGCCGAGCGGCTGCCCTTCGCCTTCAGCGCATCGCTCGGCCTGCCGGGAACAGCGCCGGGGGATATCGCCGGCCTGCCGCCGGAGGACCCCTTCGCGCAGGTGCTGCTGGACAGCCTCTGCACCGGGCGCCAGACCTTCTGGGCGATCAACAAGTCCACCTGGCCCGGCGGCGCGCAGGGCGACCACCGCCACCTGCCGCCGCCGCTGGCCGAGCTGAAGGCCGGCCGCAGCTACATCTTCGAGCTGCACAACACCACGCCGCACCCCCACCCGATCCACCTGCACGGCCACACCTTCGAGGTGCTGTCGCTCTCGCGCCAGGAGGGCCTGCCGAGATTCCTGGCCGACACCGTGCTGCTGCAGCCGCGCGAGCGCGCCGAGATCGCCTTCGTGGCGGCGCCAGGCAACTGGATGTTCCATTGCCACGTGCTGGAGCACCTGGAGACCGGCATGATGGGCTGGTTGCGGATCGGCTGAGGCGCCGCCGACGGTTCGGCCATCCGTTCCTGGGGCCGGCGGCGCCATTCCGTCAGGCCGTGGCGGGGTCGCAGGGCTCGACGCCGGGGCCGGCCGCCTCGATCGCCGCGCCGGCCGCCAGCAGCAGGTCCTCGCGGTAGCGCCCGGCGATCAGCTGCACGCCCATCGGCGCGCGCCCGCCGCTGGTGGCGACGGTGAGGCCGGGCAGCCCCATCAGCGGCAGCCCGACCTGCACGAGCTGCGCCTCCATCACCCGGTCGAAGGCGGCGGGGGATTCGATGTCCAGCAGGTCGGGGAAGGGCGGCTCGGCGCAGACCGGCAGCAGCAGCACCGGATAGTCCCGCAGGAAGAGCTGCCACTGCCGGGTGAAGCCGGCGCGGGCCTGCAGCGCGTCCTGGAAGGCGTCGAGGTCGGGCGCCGTGGCCAGGCGCTCCATCTGCGCCAGCACGAAGCGGGCGTCCGGATCGCCCTCGCGCTCATAGGCGGTGTTGCCGTTGCGGCGGGATTCGGCCAGCCAGAGCATGGCCTGCAGCCGCGCCGGTTCGCGCAGCGGCGGGCAGGCGGTCTCGACGATGCTCCAGCCCGCCGATTGCAGCCGCAGCGCCGCGTCGCGCAGCGCCTGCTCCACCTCGGGCTTCGTCGCCAGGCCTTCCGGGCGGATGCAGAGCGCGGCGCGCTTCGGCATGGGCGGCCCGTCCAGCGGCGCCGGCACCCACCAGGGGTCGCGCAGATCCTCGGCCGCCATGGCGGCGAGGGCGAGGCGGATATCGGCGATGGAGCGGGCCAGCGGGCCGGAGACCGCCATCAGCTGGGCGCCGATGGCGCGCTCGGCGCCGGAGGGGTTCCAGGCCGGGATCCGGCCCAGCGTCGGCCGCAGCCCGTGCACCCCGCAGGCATAGGCCGGGTAGCGGATCGAGCCGCCGATATCCGTGCCATGGCCGATGGCGCCGATGCCGGCCGCGACCGCGGCCCCGGCGCCGCCGGAAGAGCCGCCCGGCGTCAGTGCCGGATTGCGCGGGTTGCGCGTATGGCCATGCAGCGCGTTGCGGGTGAACCAGCGCAGCGAGAAGGCCGGCGTGTTGGTCCGCCCGATGATGACGGCGCCGGCGCGCCGGAGGTTGGCCACCACCGGATTGTCCTCGGTGGCGACCAGCTCCCGCTGGATGCGCAGACCATTGGTCGTCGCGTGGCCCTTCTGGTCGACATTCACCTTGATGGTGACCGGCACGCCGGCGAGCGGCCCCGCCGCCTCGCCGCGGGCCAATGCCGCATCCACCGCGTCGGCGGCCGCCAGGGCCTCCTCCGGCATTTCCTGCACCACGGCGTTGATGGCCGGATTGACGGCGGCGAGACGCGCCAGGGCGTCCTGCGCCACCTCCCGCGCCGAGATCTCCCGCGCCGCCACGCGCGCCGCGATCTGATGGGCCTCAAGGCGCCAAAGTTCCGTCATGCCAGCTCCCTCATCCATCCGGATCCGTCGGACGAGTGTCGCGCCGGGCGCGGCGGCCGTCGAGAGGGGGCGCTCAGCCCTTGCGCGGCTTGCGGCGGCGCGGGGGCGGCGGGGCGATCCGCGGCGCGGCATCCTCCTCGCCGATGCTGGCCGGCTCCTCCTCCTCGAGGGCCAGCGGCTCCGCCGCGAGCGGCGGCGCCGGGCCGCGCACGGCGTCGAGGCAGTCGCGATACGCGGCCAGGATGCCGGCGGCATCGCGCGGCGCGTCCTCCGCCCGCAGCACGAGCTGCAGCAGGGCCAGCGCCACCGCCTCGCGACTGTCGCTTTCGATGACGATGCTCGGTCGGGGCATCCGGATCTCCTCTCGGCTGTTGCGCCACCGGCGAGGCTAGACCCTGGCCTCCGCCGGAAGAAGCGATGATCGGGGGGGCCGCCGGGGCGACCCAGGGGCGCGCCCGGTCAGGTCGTGTCCTGGCCCTCCGCCAGGGCGCGCAGCCGCGCCAGGAAGGCCGGATGGTCCCAGGCGGCGGCGCCCTCCAGCCGCGCCACCTCCCGCCCCGCGCGGTCGACGATCAGGCTGGTCGGCAGGCCGCGCGAGCCGGCGGCGCGCGCCGCCGCGCCCTTGGGATCGAGCCAGACGCCGAGGCTGCGCACGCCGGTGCGCTGGTAGAAGGCCTCGACCTGGGCGCGGCCGCCCCGGTCGGAGGACAGCGCCAGCACCACCCAGCCCTCGGGGCCGAGCGCCTGCTGAGCGCGGTCCAGCGCCGGCATCTCGGCGACGCAGGGCGGGCACCAGGTGGCCCAGAAATTCACCAGCACCGCCTTGCCCCGGAAAGCATCGAGGCTGGCGGGCTGTTCCTGCGCGTCGGTGAAGTCGAGCGCGGGGGCGGGGCGGGGCGGGATGGCCTCCAGCTTGGCGAGGCCTTCGGGGGCCTCGCCGGCGGAGGGCTTCGGGCCCGGCGCCGCCGCAATCCCTTGCCGTGCCCGAAGCAGCGTGGTTAGGGTCGCCCCGGCCGCGAGCAGCGAGAGCAGAGGGCGGCGTCCGAGCAACACGAGGCAGATCCTTCCTTGTCCAGTTCCAATGGGTCCAGCTCCAGCGGGTCCAGTTCAGGCCGCAGCCAGGGCAATCAGCAGTGGGGGGGGCGCTACAGCGCCGGCCCCTCGGCCATCATGGAGGCGATCAATGCCTCCATCGGCTTCGACCGCAAGATGTGGCGGCAGGACATCCGCGGGAGCCTGGCCCATGCCGCCATGCTGCGCCATGTAGGGATCATCTCGGCCGATGACGAGGCCGCGATCAGGGAAGGCCTCTCCGGCATCGCCGCCGAGATCGAGGCGGGCGACTTCCCCTTCAGCGAGGCGCTGGAGGACATCCACATGAACATCGAGGCGCGGCTGACCGAGCGCATCGGCGAGGCCGGCAAGCGCCTGCACACCGCGCGCAGCCGCAACGACCAGGTGGCGCTCGATGTCCGCCTGTGGGTGCGCGACGCGATCGACGGCATCGACGGCCAGCTCGCCGACCTGATGCGCGCCCTCACGGAGCGCGCCGACGAGCACGCGGCGACGGTGATGCCGGGCTTCACCCACCTGCAGCCGGCGCAGCCCACCACCCTCGGCCACCACCTGCTGGCCTATGTCGAGATGCTGGGGCGCGACCGCTCCCGCCTCGGCGACTGCCGCGCGCGGATGAACGAGAGCCCGCTGGGCTCGGCCGCGCTCTGCGGCACCGGCTTCGCCATCGACCGCCACATGACCGCCGCCGCGCTGGGCTTCGACGGGCCGATGCGCAACAGCCTGGACGCCGTGGCGAGCCGCGACTTCGCGCTGGAATTCCTTGCCGTCCTGGCGATCTGCGCGACGCATCTCTCCCGCTTCG
This sequence comes from Pseudoroseomonas sp. WGS1072, assembly GCF_049340465.1. Lineage (NCBI taxonomy): Bacteria > Pseudomonadati > Pseudomonadota > Alphaproteobacteria > Acetobacterales > Acetobacteraceae > Pseudoroseomonas > Pseudoroseomonas sp. WGS1072. Next base: position 1,988,033 of record NZ_JBMPSU010000001.1, read on the forward strand.
CGGAGGAGATCGTGCTCTGGACGAACCCCTATTTCGGCTTCGTCAAGCTGTCCGACGCCTACACCACCGGCTCCTCGATCATGCCGCAGAAGCGCAACCCGGACGCCGCCGAGCTGGTGCGCGCCAAGGTCGGCCGCGTCTCCGGCGCGCTGATCGGGCTGCTGACGGTGATGAAGGGCCTGCCGATGACCTATGGCAAGGACATGCAGGAGGACAAGGAGGGCCTGTTCGACGCGGCCGAGACCATGGCGCTGGCGCTCGCCGCGACCGCCGGCATGGTGCGCGACATGAAGGCGGACGGCCCCCGGCTGCGCGAGGCCGCCGGCGCCGGCTTCTCCACCGCGACCGATCTCGCCGACTGGCTGGTGCGCGAGCTGCGCCTGCCGTTCCGCGACGCGCACCACGTCACCGGCCGCCTGGTGGCACGAGCGGAGGCGCGGGACGTGGACCTCTCCGGCCTGTCGCTGGAGGAGCTGCAGGCCGAGGAGCCGCGCATCCATGGCGGCGTCTTCCATGTGCTGAGCGTCGAGGCCTCGGTCGCCTCGCGCACCTCCTATGGCGGCACGGCGCCGGTCAATGTCCGGCGCATGGCGGCCGAATGGCGGGAGCGGCTGGCATGAGGCGGGCTCTCCCGGCGCTGCTGGCGCTGGCGCTGCTGCTGCCGCTGCTCGCCGCCTGCGGCCGGCCCGGCCCGGTGCGGCCACCGGGGCCGCCGGACCAGATCACCCATCCGCGGGCTTATCCGAGTACGAAGTAGGCCGCCGCCGGGAGGCCGGGTGCGCCCTGGCCTCCCTATCCGGCATCTCCTGCCAGACCTGGACATGGGCGAGCAGGGCGAAGAGGGCCGAGCCGCCGATGACATTGCCGGCGAGGAAGGGCAGCAGGTAGGTGGCCGCGCCGTGCAGCAGGCCGATCCGGCCCTCGAAGACCAGCAGGAAGATCTCCACCGAGCCGGCCACCACATGGGACAGCTCGAACAGGGCGATCAGGTAGGTGATCAGCACGATCGCCCAGAAGCGCGCCGCCTCGGCCAGCGGCAGCATCCAGACCAGCAGGGCCATCATCCAGCCGGAGAGGACGGCGCGCAGGAAGGCCTGCCACGGCGTCACCTCGATCATGTGCTCGGAGATCGCCTGCGCTCCCTTGGACACGAAGCCGGGCAGGAAGCCCTCGGTGGCCAGCACCCCGGCGAAGATGGCGGTGCCGGCCAGATTGGCCACCAGCACCACGGACCAGTTGCGCGCCAGGGCGCCCAGGGACTTGCGCGTCGGATGCGCCAGCACCGGCAGCACCGCCGTCAGGGTGATCTCGGTGAACAGCTGCTGCCGCGCCAGGATGACGATCAGGAAGCCGACCGTGTAGCCCAGGCTCTCGACCAGCGGCCGCCAGGGCGCCTCGGGGAGCAGCGCGTGCAGCGTGCCCTCGGTGGTGATGGAGATGCCGATGGAGAGGCCGGCGGCGAGGCCCGACCACCAGAGCCCCTGCCAGGGGCGGCCCAGCTCCTCGACGCCCTCCTGCCGCACCACCTCGTAGATGGCCAGCGGGCGGAGCTTGGCATGCTCCTCGACCTCCTCCTCCTCCTCGGGCGTCAGCGGCCCGCCGCTGCTCTCGATCTCGGCATCGGACTTCGCGTCCGCCCGGTCCTGGTCGGCCTGGGGGCGGCGGGTGGGGTCGGTCATTGGGGGATCTCGCGGCGCTTCCCGAATCTAGCGCGGGCGCGGCCATCCGGGTTGCAGGCGCAGGCCGGCGCTCAGCCCGCGCCGGGCGCCGGCGCCGTGAAGGGGAAGCGCCCGGCCGCCTCCCAGGGCCCGCCGCGATAGTGCCAGAGCAGCAGCGCCTGCGCCGTTCCTTCCCACGGCGGCAGGTTCTGCCGCAGCGCCGCGAGAAGGGCGAGGGCCGCCTCGGGCGTGACCTTGTTCTGCACCGTCACATGCGGGCGGAAGCCCTGCCGGTCCTGCGCGCCGAGCCAGGGCCGCCAGGCTTCCGCCAGCCCGGCGCGAAGGCGGTGCAGCGGCGCGCTGTCGACGGCGATGGCGGTGCCGCGCCCCAGGCTGCGCGGGCCGGTGAAGGCCAGGGGCAGGACCGGCGTCGCCGCGGCCACGGCCGCGAGCCGGGCGGTGATCGCGCCGAGCGCCGCGCCGGGGAGGGCGTGGAACAGGGTGAGGTGCGCCGGGATCCGGTTGCGTTCGGGCGGGAAATGCGCCCGCCGCAGGGCCTCCAGCCGGGCGAGGCTGGTGGCGTCGGGTTCCAGGCTCAGGATCAGCGGTGCCGGCTCGGTCATGCCGTCCAGATGGGGCGGCGCCTCAGCCTGGCCAGGCGAGATGCAGGCCCAGCGCCAGCAGGCCGAGGAAGAACAGCCGGCGGAACAGCCGGGGCGAGAGGGCCAGCCGCCGCCCCGCGACCATGCCGAGCAGGGTGGGCGGCACCGCCAGGGCCGAGCCGAGCAGCGCGCCGCCGCCAAGCCCCGCGCTGCCGGCCAGGCCGCCCGCCAGGGCCAGGGTGGCGGCGGTGAAGCAGAGGCCCATCGCCTGCAGCAGCTCGGCGCGCTCCAGGCGCAGCGCCTGCAGATAGGGCACCGCCGGCATCACGAAGACGCCCGTGGCGGCGGTGATGACGCCGGTGACGAGCCCGGCCAGCCCGCCACCCCAGCCCTGGTGGCGCAGCGGCAGGGCGAGGCTCCGCTCGGCCAGGCCGAACAGGCCGTAGAGGATCAGCGCCAGCCCCAGGACCAGCCGGGCCTGGGCCGCGTCGGCCTGGCCCAGCCCGATGCCGAGGACGACGCCGAGGGCGGTGCCGGCCAGGATGCCGGCCAGCAGCGGTGCCAGCCGGCGCAGCAGGGCACCCAGCGCGCCGCCGGAGGCGGCCTGCCAGAGATTCGTCAGGAGCGAAGGCAGGAGGAGGAGCGAGGCCGCCTGGGCCGGCGGCAGGAACAGGCCGAGCAGGCCGATGGCGACCGTCGGCAGGCCGAGGCCGATGACGCCCTTCACCATGCCGGCCAGGAAGAAGCAGAGGCCGATGGCCGTCCAGAGCAGGATCTCGGTGTTCATGCGGGGCAGCTTGCGCCGCCGGCCGGGGCGCGCACAATGCGAGGCCGGGCAAGGCAGTCTTCGCCCGTGACGAAGGCAGGGCCCGGCCGTGCATTTCGACCTGACCGATCTGCGCCTGTTCCGCGCCGTGGCCGAGGCGGGCAGCATCACCGCCGGGGCGGCCCGCAGCCACCTCGCCCTGGCGGCCGCCAGCGCCCGCATCCGGGGCATGGAGGAGCAGGCCGGCCTGCGCCTGCTGGAGCGGGGCCGGCGCGGCACCCGCCCGACCGCCGCCGGCCTGACCCTGCTGCAGCATGCGCGGCAGGTGCTGGACCAGATGGCGCGGCTGCGCGGCGAGCTGGCCGAGCATGCCGGGGGCGCGCGGGGGCTGGTGCGGCTCTGGGCCAATGGCGCGGCCTGCGGCGAGATCCTGCCGCGCGTCCTGCCCGGCTTCCTGGCGGCCCATCCCCGCATCGACATCGACCTGCGCGAGCGGCCAAGCCCGGCCATCCTGGCGGCGCTGATGGCCGGCGAGGCGGATCTCGGCATCGCCGCCGACTGGGCGCTGCCGGGGGTCGAGGGGCTGGACTCCGCGCCCTTCCGGGGCGACCGGCTGGTGGTGATCCTGCCGCGCGGCCACGCGCTGGCGCGGCGGCGCGGCCTGCGGCTGGCCGAGCTGCTGGGCGAGGACTTCATCGGCCTCGGCGCCGAAAGCGCGCTGCAGGCGCACCTGGCCTGGCAGGCGGCGGCGCGGCTCGGCGGGCACCTCAGGCTGCGCGTCAGCCTGGGCGGCAGCGATCCGGTCTGCCGCATGGTCGCGGCCGGGGCCGGCATCGCCATCCTGCCGCGGAGCGCGGCGCTGCGGCACGCGCGCAGCCTCGCCGTGGTCCGGCTGGCCGAGGACTGGGCGGTGCGCGAGCTCAGGCTGTGCTGGCGGCGGGGCGGCGCGCCGAGCCCGCAGGCGCAGCGGCTGCGCGAGCATCTGATGGCTGGCGCTGACGGTTGATTCCCGCGGCACCGTCGCCACCTCGGGCCGAGGCGGGGCGTGGCGCCCCGCCGGAACCATGCCGGGAAGCATGCCGTGAACAAGATCCTTTCGGCCGGGCTGCTGCTCGCCGCCCTCGCCGCCGCGCCGCCGGTCCTCTCCCCCGTGGTCCTCTCCCCCGTGGCGGCGCAGCCGGCCGCGCCCTTCAACCGCGACCCCGCCGCCGTCCGCGCCGGCACCTATGTCCTGGACTCCGATCACGGCAAGATCACCTGGACGGTCGAGCATTTCGGGCTCTCCCGCTACAGCGGGCAGCTGACCGAGGTGCGGGGCGAGCTGACGCTCGATCCGGCGGCGCTGGAGCGCTCCAGCCTTCGCGTCACCATCCCGATGGGCAAGGGCGGCACCCTGCATGAGGGGCTCGACCATCACCTGCGCAGCGCCGATTTCTTCGATGTGGAGCGCCACCCCGAGGCGCGCTTCGTCTCGACGCGGATCGAGCGCACCGGCGAGCGCACGGCGCGCATCACCGGCGATCTGACGCTGCGCGGCGTCACGCGGCCGGTCAGCTTCGAGGCGGTGTTCAACGCGGCGGGCGTGCACCCGGTGAGCCAGCGCTACACCATCGGCTTCGACGGCCGCGCCACGCTGCAACGGTCGCAGTTCGGCGTCGACTACGTCATCCCGGCGGTGAGCGACACGGTGGAGCTGCACCTGGAAGGCGAGTTCCAGATCGTCGAATGAGCCGCCCGGAAGGTCAGGCCTGCTTCATCTCGATCAGGCTGCGGCGGATCTTGCGGCCGCGCCGGATGCGGTCCTCGATGAACTCCGTCTCGTTCCAGCGCACGGCGCGGCCCAGGGCATGGGCGTCCTCCGAGAAGCGCGCCAGCATCTCCAGCAGCGCCTCGCGGTTGTTGACGAAGATGTCGCGCCACATGTCCACGTCGCTGGAGGCGATGCGGGTGAAGTCCCGGAAGCCGGAGGCGGCGAACTTCAGCACCTGGCCGCGCGTCTCCTGCGCCAGATCGTCTGCCGTGGAGCAGATGGTGAAGGCGATCAGGTGCGGCAGGTGCGAGACGATGGCCACGACCTTGTCATGCGTGGCCGCGTCCATGCTCTCCAGCATGGCGCCGGCGCGGCGCCAGAGCTCGGCCACCTTCTCCACCGCCTCCGTATCGGTGCCGGGCGGCGGCGTCAGGATGACGTAGCGTCCCTCGAAGAGGGTGGCGAAGCCGGCATCGGGGCCGGAATGCTCGGTGCCGGCCATCGGGTGGCCGGGCACGAGATGCACGCCGCCGGGCAGCAGGGGCTGCAGATCGCGCAGCACCGAGCCCTTGGTCGAGCCGGTATCGGTCAGCACGCAGCCGGGCTCGAGATGCGGCGCGATCTGCGCCATCAGCCCGGCGAAGCTGCCGACCGGGGTGCAGAGGATCACCGCGTCGCAGCCGCGCACGGCAGCGGCCGCATCCACCTCGACCACATCGGCCAGGCCCAGCTCGCGCACCCTTGCGGCGACGCCGACGCCGTGGTCGCAGGCGACGATCTCGGCGGCGATGTCGCCCCGCTCGCGGGCCAGCCGCGCGATGGACGAGCCGATCAGCCCGAGCCCGATCAGGCAGAGGCGGCGGAACAGGGGGGCGGCCATGCCGCTTATCCGGCCGCCAGCGCGTCGATGACCATCTGGCACTCCTCGGCGGTGCCGATGGTGATGCGCAGGCAGCGCGGCAGGCCGTATCCGCCCATGCCGCGCACGATCAGCCCGCGTGCCTTGAGCCTCTCATCCGCCGCCCGCGCCGCCTCGGGCGCGCCGAAGTCGCAGAGGATGAAGTTGGTCTGGCTCGGCCAGACGTCGATGCCGGCGCCGCGCAGCGCCGCGCTCATCCGCTCGCGCCATGCGCTGTTGTGCGCGACGCTCCGCTCCACCCAGCCCGGCTCCGCCAGCGCGGCGATGGCCGCGGCCTGGCTGGCGGCGGCGACGTTGAAGGGGCCGCGCGCGCGGTTCAGCACGTCGATGATGTCGGCGGGCGCGTAGCCCCAGCCGACGCGCATGCCGCCCAGGCCGAAGATCTTGCTGAAGGTGCGCAGCATGATGGTGTTGCCGGCGGCATCCACCAGCGCCTCGCCGGGATCGTAGCCGGGGGCGGTGACGTATTCGGCATAGGCGCTGTCGAGCACCAGCAGGATGTCGTCGCGCAGGCCCTCGCGCAGCCGCGCCAGCTCCGCATTGGGCAGCAGCGTGCCGGTCGGGTTGTTCGGGTTGGTCAGGAAGACGAGGCGGGTGCGCGGGCCGACGGCGGCCAGGATGCCGTCGATATCGGCCTGCATCCCGCCGCCCTCCGCCGGCACCTCGGCCACCTTCAGCACCCGCGCGCCCGAGGCGCGGCCGGTGATGTCGTACATCATGAAGCCATAGGCCGACATGATGACCTCGCTGCCCTCGCCGGCATAGGCGAGGCAGAGCAGGGTGATCAGCTCGTCCGAGCCGTTGCCGCAGACGATGCGCGCGGGGTCGAGGCCGAAGCGGGCGCCGATCGCCTCGCGCAGCGCGCGGGCGTTGCCGTCCGGGTAGCGGTGCGCCTCGCGCGCGGCGCGCGCGATGGCCTCGATGGCGCCGGGCGGCGGACCGAAGGCGCCCTCGTTGGAGGATAGCTTGATGATCCGGTTGACCCCCGGGATCTTCGACTCGCCGCCGACATAGGGTTCGATCGACAGGATGGCGGGGCGCGGCGGCACGGTCATCGGCTCATTCTTCCGGCTCGGGCTCGGCATAGGCGCCGAGGATCTGCAGATGGGGGAAGGGCAGGGCGGCGAGGCGCGGATCGCCCGCTTCCAGGAAGCCCTCGACCACGGCCAGCATGGCCGGCTCCGGCTGCTCGCGCCACAGCAGGGCCAGCGGCGGCAGGCCGGCGGCCTCCAGCGCGGCCCTGAGGGCGGCGACGGCATGGCTGCGCGGCTGGCCGGGCACCGGCGCGAGGCGCAGCAGGCTGTGGTCGCGCCCCGTCGGCTCCGGCGGCAGGGCGGCCACGACGCAGGCGCCCGGCGCGGCGCCGGCGGCCAGGAAGGGCAGGGCGGCGACCACCTGCAGGCGGGGGGCCTGCATCCGGGTCCACCAGGCCGCCGCGGCCGGCTCCTCCTCGCGCGGGGCCGGCAGCACCGCCAGGCTGGCCTCGCCCCGCTCCAGCGCGGCCAGGGCGCGGCAGGGGGTGGGATGGGGGTGCAGCGGCGTGAGCCCGCCGAAATGGCCGCGCGCCAGATCGGCCAGTTCCTCTCCGGCCAGCGTCTCTCCGGGCGCCACGGCCACCGAGAAGGGCCCCTGCTGCGCCAGGGAGGCGGCGATGATCTCGCGCCAGACCCGCAGCACCACCGTCCGCCGCAGGGCGCCCCGGTTGCGGGCCAGCAGGCGGCGCAGGATCGACGCCTCGCGCCCCGGGCGGAAGATGGCGCCGCCGCCCTTCGCCCGCCCGCCGGCCATCTCCGCCACCAGATCGGCGCGGCGCATCAGCAGATCGTGCAGGGCATCGTCGAGGGTGTCGATCTGGGCGCGCAGCGTGGCGAGCGCCGCAGGCGGCGCGGAGGAGGCCGGGAGCGGCGCGGCGGGCGGCGGTTCGGCGGTCGGGTCACGCATCAGCCGCCAGCAATAGAGCCCCCCCGCCCCGCCGCCAAGCCGGAAGCCGTCCGGCCCGACGGAGCCGGCGGCGGGATCGGGCATGATGGACCTGAGGCGCCCGCCATCTTATTGCTTGCGGCATCATGAGTCAGGCGCAGCCGATCCCTTCGATGCCCGCCGCCCCCGGCGCTTCCGTGGCGCACCGCCATGTCCGCTTCCCCGAGGGGCTGGCGCTCGACTGCGGGGCGGTCGTCGCCCCCATGGACGTGGCCTACCGCACCTATGGCCGGCTCAACGCCGCGCGCAGCAATGCCGTGCTGGTCTGCCATGCCCTGACCGGGGACCAGTACCTGGCCGAGCGGCAGCCGCTGACCGGCAAGCCCGGCTGGTGGGAGGCGATCGTCGGGCCCGGCCGGCCGATCGACACCGATCGCTACTTCGTCATCTGCGCCAATGTGCTGGGCGGCTGCATGGGCTCGACCGGGCCGCGCAGCCCGCGCGACGGGACGGAGGACGGCGAGCCCTGGGGCATCGACTTCCCGCCCGTCACCATCCGCGACATGGTGCGCGCGCAGCGGCTGCTGGTCGGGCATCTCGGCATCGACCGGCTGCTGGCCGTGGTCGGCGGCTCGATGGGCGGCATGCAGTGCCTGGAATGGGCGGCGACCTTCCCGGAGATGGTGCACGCGGCGGCGCCGATCGCGACGGCGACGCACCACAGCGCGCAGAACATCGCCTTCCACGAGGTCGGCCGCGCCGCCATCCATTCCGACCCGGACTGGCGGGGCGGCCGCTACTGGGAGGATGGGCGGATCCCGGCCAAGGGCCTCTCCGTCGCGCGCATGGTGGCGCATATCACCTATCTCTCGGAGCAGGCGCTGACGCGGAAGTTCGGCCGCCGGCTGCGCGGCGCCTCGGCGCTGAACTTCCTCGAGGATGTCTTCGAGGTGGAGAGCTACCTCCGCCACCAGGGCAGCACCTTCGTCCGCCGCTTCGACGCCAACAGCTACCTCACCATCACCCGGGCGATGGACTATTTCGACCTCGCCGCCGAGCATGGCGGGGATCTGGCCGCCGCCTTCCGCGGCACCCGCACGCGCTTCTTCGTGGCGAGCTTCAGCTCCGACTGGCTCTTCCCCACCAGCGAGAGCCGGCAGCTAGTCCGGGCGCTGAACGCGGCGGCGGCCAATGTCTCCTTCATCGAGATCGACTCCGACAAGGGCCACGACGCCTTCCTGCTCGACGAGCCGGAATTCCACGCGGCGCTCGGCGGTTTCCTGCGCGGGGCGGCGCGGAAGCTGGGACTCTGAGCGCTCTCCCCAGCCGGAACCCTCAGACCGGACGCGGCCGGCCGGGCCGGCCCATGGCGCAGTCGAGCGCGGCCCGGTCCCACCGGCCGAGATCGGCCGCCGCGCCATAGCTGCTCTCCAGGAATTCGAGCAGCAGCGCCGCCGGGTCGGCGGCCTGGCGCACCGCCTCGTAGGGCAGCAGGAACTCGCCGAGCCCGGTGTCGAAGCGCGCCGCCGCCGGCCGCACGGCCGCCGCCGCGAAACCCTCCGGCGCGGGATAGGCGTAGGAATAGAAGGCCGGCTCCTCCACCCCGCCGCCGCCCGGCCAGAAGCCGGCGGAGGAGACCTGGTGGCTGTAGGCCTCGCGCGTCACCGGGTCGGGCAGGCCGGGCACCCCGCCCGGATGCGGCGGCGCGGCGCGGCCGGAGAAGCGCGTCACCGCCAGGTCGAAGCTGCCCCAGAAGAGATGCACCGGGCTGACCTTGCCGAGGAAGCCGGTGCGGAACTGCCGGAACACATGGCTGACCGAGAGCAGGGCCCGGTGGAAGCGCGCCACCGCGGCGGCGTCGTAGGGGCGGGGCGTGGTGTCCTCGGTGAAGCGGACGGGATCGGGAACCTCGTTCGGGATGCCATGGAACCGCGCCGTGCCGCCAAGGTAGCGCAGCATCTCCAGCAGCCGGGCATGGAACGCCGCGACCGACATCGGCCCCAGCGCGAAGCGCGCCTCCCGCCCGTCCGCCGCCTGACCCCAGGCGGCATGGCCGATCAGGTCCAGCCCCAGGGTGATGCCGCCGGGCCCGTCCGGCACCGGGCCGGTGGTGAGGCCGCGTGTCTCCGGATAGAGGGTGGCGTGCCAGGAATGGTTGACCCAGGGCGCATGGGCGAGCCGGTACTTGCCGAGGACCTGGCAGTAGAGGTGCAGCGCGGCGCAGGTCTCGCGCCAGGGCGCATAGGGGATCTCGGGCCAGTTGTCGTCCGACATGGTGCCGCCTCCTGTTGCCGGGGCAGGCTGGATGTCCGGAGGGGTGGCTGTCCATTCACGGCTGCCTGACCTGCGCCCCGCTCCGCAGCGCCGCCAGCACGCGCTCCGGCGTCGCCGGCAGGTCGAGCCGTGGCGTTTCGCCGAGTGGCGAGACCGCATCGCGCAGCGCGTTCCAGACGCAGGTCGCCAGCAGCAGCGGCGGCTCCCCCACCGCCTTGGAGCGGAAGATGGTGTTGGCCCGCGCCGGACTGTCCTCCAGCAGCCGCAGGTGGAAGGCCTTCGGCATCTCGCGCGAGCCGGGGATCTTGTAGGTGGACGGGCCCAGGGTGCGGAGCCGCCCCGCCGCGTCCCACCACAGCTCCTCGCAGGTCAGCCAGCCCATCCCCTGCAGGAAGGCCCCCTCGATCTGCCCACGGTCGATGGCCGGGTTCAGCGAGCGTCCGCAATCCTGCACGAGATCGGCGCGGGTGACGCGGTACTCGCCGGTGAGGGTATCGACCAGCACCTCGGCGAAGGCGGCGCCGTAGGAGAAGTAGAAGAAGGGCTCGCCGCGCATCGCCACCGGGTCCCAGTGGATGTCGGGCGTCCTGTAGAAGCCGGTGGCCGAGAGGCTGACGCGCTGCGCCCAGCACTGCTGCGCCAGCTCGCCGAAGTCCATGGCGTGGTTGCCGGCGGTCACGCGGCCATCGGCGAAGCGCAGCGCCGCCGCCTCCACCTTCCACAGCGCGGCGGCGACGGCGGCCATGCGGGCGCGGATGGCGGAGGCCGCCTGATGCGCCGCCCAGCCGTTCAGGTCGGAGCCGGTGCTGGCGGCGGTGGGCGCGGTGTTGGGCACTTCGGCGGTGGAGGTGGCGGTGATGCGGATGCGCTCCACCTCGACGCCGAACACCTCGGCCACCACCTGGGCGATCTTGATGAACAGGCCCTGGCCCATCTCGGTGCCGCCATGGTTCAGGCGGATCGAGCCATCGGTGTAGACATGCACCAGCGCGCCCGCCTGGTTCATCGCCATGATGCCGAAGGAAATGCCGAAGGCGAGCGCGAAGCCGCCGAGGCCCCGGCGGAGCGTCGGATGGGCGGCGTTGAAGGCATCGATCTCCGCGCGGCGCGCCTCCCAGTCCGCGTCGCGCCGCGCCTCGGCCCAGACGCGGCGGATGAGGTCGCCCTCCAGCGCCTGGCCATAGGGGGTCTCGGCGCCATTCGGCCCGCCGGCGAAGTTCCGTTCTCGCAACGAATCGACCGGGACGCCCAGCGCGCGGGCGGCGCCGTGCAGCACGTCCTCCATCAGTAGCGCGCCCTGCGGCCCGCCGAAGCCGCGGAAGGCGGTGTTGCTGACGGTGTTGGTCCTGCAGGCGAGGCCGGTGATCCGCACCGCCGGCACGTCATAGGCGTTCAGCGCATGGGTCACGGCGCGGAAGATGACGCCGCCCGAGAGATCCAGGCTGTGCCCGCCATCGGCGGCCAGCGTCGCGTCCAGCGCGAGGACGCGGCCCCGCGCGTCGATCCCGGCCCGCCAGCGGTAGAGGAAGGGATGGCGCTTGCCGGTCGCCGCCATGTCGGCGCGGCGGGAGAGGCGCAGCTTCACCGGCCGCCCGGTCAGCCGGGCCGCCAGGGCAGCGGCGGCGGCGATCCAGGAGGCGTTGCTCTCCTTGCCGCCGAAGCCGCCGCCCATGCGCCGGCACTGCACCGTGATCCGGTTGTAGTCGCAGCCCAGCACGCGGGCCGCGATGTGCTGCACCTCGGTCGGGTGCTGGGTGGAGGAATGCAGGACGAGATCGCCATCCTCGCCGGGGATGGCGAGCGCGATCTGACCTTCCAGGTAGAAATGCTCCTGCCCGCCGCAGCGGAACTCGCCCTGGATGCGGCGCGGCGCGGCGGCCAGGGCGCCTTCCCAGTCGCCGCGCGCGATCACCTGGGGCGGCATCAGCAGCGCCCCTTCCTCCAGCGCCGCCTCGATGGAGAGGATGGGCGGCAACTCCGCGATCTCCGGCCGCAGCGCGCCGGCGCCGGCCAGGGCCGCGTCGCGCGTGGTCGCGACCACCAGGGCCAGCGGCTGGCCCCAATGCGCCACATGGCCCGTGGCGAAGAGCACCTCCGCCGCCTTGCCGCTGGGCGAGATGTCGTTGCGTCCCGGCACCTCGGCCGGCCCGAAGGCGGCGACCACCCCCGGCACGGCGCGGGCCGGGGCCAGGTCGAGCGGCGCCAGACTTCCATGCGCCACCGGGGAGAGGGCCAGGGCGGCGTGCAGCAGGCCAGGGGGCTCGGGCAGGTCGTCGAGGAACCGGGCCTCGCCGGTGGCGTGGCGCAGCGCGCTGTCCTGGCGCAGCGCGGCGCCCATGCCGCTCCGGCTCGGGGGCGGGGTGTCCATCAGCCTTGCACCTCGAGCATCAGGTCGGGCCGGGCGGCGCGCCAGTAGAGCCGCCGCAACAGGCCCTGCGCGCCCCGCATCCGGTACGCCGCGCTGCCGCGCCAGTCGTCGCGCGGCGTGAGGTCGCGCGCCAGGGCGGCGGCGGCGGCCTCGAAGCTGGCTTCGGCCAGCGGCGCGCCAACCAGCGCGGCCTCGGCGGCGGGGGCGTGGGTGGCGGTGGCGGCCATGCCTCCGAAGGCCAGCCGCGCCCCGTCGATGACACCCTCCCCGAGCCGCAGCAGGAAGGCGGCGGAGACGGCGGAGATGTCCTGGTCGTGCCGCCTGGAGAGCTTCTCGCAGGCCAGGATCGCGCCGGCGGGCGGGCGGGGCAGGTCGATAGCGGCGATGATCTCGTCCGGCGCCAGCGCGGTCCGGCGATAGCCGGTGAGAAACTCCGCCACCGGCAGGCGCCGCTCGCCGCGGGCGGCGGAGGCCAGCACCAGCTCTGCGCCGAGGGCCAGCATCGGCGGCAGGGCGTCGCCGATCGGCGAGGCGGTGCCGAGATTGCCGCCCAGCGTGCCCATGCCGCGGATCTGCCGCGAGCCGAGGCGGCGGAGATAAGCGGCGAGCGGCGCCAGATCGGGCAGGGGCGCGATGGCCTTCAGCAGCCGGTCATAGGTGACGCCGGCGCCGATGCGCAGCCGGCCGGGATGCACCGCCAGCGCCTGCAGCTCCGCCACTCCGGAGAGGCCGAGGATGCGCCCCGGCCTTTCCCGGTGTTCGGAGACGCGCAGGCCGAGGTCGGTGCCGCCGGCCAGCAGCCAGGCCTCCGGGTGAGCGGCACGCAGCGCCAGGGCCTCGGCCAGGCTGGCCGGGCGGTGGAAGACCTGGCCGGGCGCGATGAACTCGGCGCTTTCCACGGGGGGCGGGGAGGGCGGCGGCGCCCCGTCATCGGTGAGGGATTCGAGCACCGCCAGGATCGGCCGGTAGCCGGTGCAGCGGCAGAGATTGCCGGCCAGCGCCTCATCGGCCGCCCCGCCCTCCCGCGCATGGGCCCAGGCGGACATGACGATGCCGGGGGTGCAGAAGCCGCATTGCGTGGCGTCGCCCTCCGCCATGGCGCGCTGCACCGGATGCGGCGCCGCGCCCCCGCCCAGCCCCTCGACCGTGCGGATCGCCCGGCCATGCATCTGTCCGAGCAGGGCCAGGCAGGCATTGACCGGGATGCGGCTGCCATCCGCCTCCTCGAGCACCACGGTGCAGGCGCCGCAATCGCCCTCGGCGCAGCCTTCCTTGGTGCCGGGCAGCCCCGCGCCGTCAGGGGCGCGCAACCAGTCCAGCAGGGTGAGGCCGGGGGGCGTGGCGGGCGGCAGGCGGCGAGGTTCGCCGTTGAGGAGGAAGGCGATGCATCCGGTCATGCCCGGAGCGAAGCAAAAGCCGGGCCGGCCCGTCTAAGGAAAACGGAAGGGCCGGGGCCGGCGCGGCCCGGGCAGCAAAAAGTCCGGCTGGGGGGCCGGGCTTCGGGGACGACCGCCGTCAGGGCGCGCCGCTTACCAGCGGCCGTAGGAGCCGAGGCTCAGGCTGTTGCGCTCGCCCCAGCTGTTCCACTGGCTGAAGCTGGAGGCGGTGTCGGCACGGAAGGCATCCTCGCGCAGCCGCTCGTTGATCGGGGCGGTCTTGCGGGCGTCGGTCTCGGCGATGGTCTGCTTGCGATCGAACATGCTGGCCTCCTTGCTGCAGACATAATTGGGGCAAGCCGCCGCCACATTCCAGCCTTAATCCCGCCCGAACGCCATTTTTGCGCCGTATTCACGCGGCTGTGACACCGCGGACGGGGAGAAAGGCCTTTTGGAACAAAGGCATGGTGGTTTCCCGCCTTGCGGCCGAATTATGGCCAAGCCTACGGAGATGGCCGGGCGCCCCTTTGTGTGCCACGAGACTGCAACCTGAGGCGGATGATTTCTGATTCGACTCGCTCACCGCGTGCGTTCGCCGCAAAGCTTGCCTATCATGCGCCGCCGCCGATCGATGGAGCCGGAACTGCCAATGGCCGAATTGCTGCGTGAGCCCGAGCGCGACCGCCTGATCGCCTTCATGGAGCGCCGCCTGCTGCGGGCCGCGCCCCTGGACGGGCTTGCCGTGCCGGCGCTGCGGGAGACGCACCTGCCCTTTCCCACCTCCGAATGGTGCTGGACCGCCGACAGCGCCGCCGCGGTGGAACTGCTGGCGCAGCCGGAACTGCGGCGCAAATGGGGCCATCTGGCCGATGACCTGACGGAGTTCCTCCTCGCCATGGGCCGCGGGGAGCTGCTGCTGCGCCGCCTGGCGCCCCCGGAATGCGTGGTGCAGCAGGACGACCCGCGCGACTTCCTGATCCTGACCGGCACCCACAGCTTCCAGGGCGATCTCTCGCGCGGCCTGGTGCGGCAGTCGGTGCGCGGCGGTCCCGCGCAGCGCGAGCTGCGCCACACGGGGCATCTCGTCGAGTTCCGCCTCGGCCGGCAGCGGCACTGCCTGGATGTGGAGGACAGCATCGTCGAGCACGGGTTGCTGACCCGCCCCGATGGCGCCGTCCTGTTCCACGAGAGCCTGCTCAAGGTGCCGGCCGGCCTGCTGCGCCGGTCGGAGAGCGTGGTCGGCCGGCTGCGCTACGAATACAGCATCAGCGCCACGGACCCGCGCCTGATGCTCGCCGTCACGCTGCGCGCGGAGCCGGGCGTCAGCCTGTCGGACATCCGCCTGACCACCGCGCTCGACGAACTCTCCGGCGAGGCGCGACGGCCGATCCGGCAGGTGGTGCTGGGCGACGCCGCCGGTGCCGCGCTGCGCACCGCGCCACTGCCCGAGGACGGCCTGGTCACCTTGGCGGAGGGCGCGGTCGGCCTCATCAGCATGGTCGAGGAGGCGCCTCCCGGCACCGCCAACGGCATCCACCTGCACCCGCTGGCGCCCGATGCGGTGTTCAGCGTCAAGGCGCAGGCCCGGAGCGGCCGCCTGCACTGGCTGCTGACCCGTCACGCCGTGCCGCGCCTGGAGGGGGGGCAGGCCTTCACCCTGCGCGAGGCGCGGCTGATCACCGCCGGCACGCAGCCGGGCGCCACCGCCGCCTATGCCGCCATGCTGCACGATCCCGGCCTGCTCGGCGGGCGCGACCCGGGGCTCACCGCCGATGTCGGCACGGCGCTGAACGCGATGGCGACGCAGATCCTCCACGCCCGGCACGGCAGCTACGAGCCGCCGCTGCCGCCCGGGCGCCTGGCGGCGATGCAGGCCTGGTACGACCGCCACCTCACCGCCTTCTTCGCCGGCCTCGGCGGCCATGGCGCGGCGCCGGACCCGGCGCGCGGCTACCTGCGCGCCCTCGCCTTCGCCCTGGTCTCGCTGGACACCATGCAGCGCGCCACGGGCGATGGCCGCTACACCGCCCTGATCGAGCGTGGCCTGGCGCTGATGCTGCCGCTGCAGCGCCCCGACGAGGATGGCGGCGCCTTCGCCGATCTGGGGCAGATGCCCTATCTGGACTGCCACGCCGCCGCGATGCTGGCGCTGGCCCGGCTGCTGCCCCAGCGCCCCGATCCGGTCCTGCAGACGGCGCTGCGGCGCGCCATCGCCGCGCTCCGCCTCGGCAGCGTCGATGTCGCGCTGGGCGAGGGGCGGCGGCACAATCTCGACACGCCCTTCGTGCGCGGCCGGCTCCCCGGAGGCGGGGGCGGGGGGGCGGCGCCGGGGCCGTGGGAGGATGATGGCGGCTTCTGGTCCTTCAAGCTCGGCCTGCTGATGCGGGCGCTGAGCGCCGCGCGGCTGGCGCGCGAGGCCGGCGCCCTGCCGCTGGAGACGGCCGAGCTGCAGCGCCTGCAGACGCTGTACGAGGCGAGCTTCCGCGCCCTGCGCGGCCGGGTGCGGGATCACCAGGGCTGCCTCGAGGTGCTGACCAGCCCGCTGGCCGGGGAGGGCAATGCCGCCACCCAGCCGGTGGTGATGCTCGGCCTGCTCGCGCCCGATGCCGCCATCCTCGGCATCGGCACGCGCCGTCCCGTACCGGCCTGAGGGCCGAGGAAGGGGGGGCGGGGCTTCCCAGCCACCCCCGGTGCGGCCCATAGGCTCCGCCTCATGCCGTCACACCGCTCACCGAGTCTCCTGCCGCTGCTGGCCTTCCTGCTGGCCCTGGCGGGTTGCGCCACCCCGCCCGCCGCTCCGCCGCGCGAGGCACCGCTCTCCTATCCGCCGAGCGTGCGGGAGCGCATCCTGCGCATCGCCGAGGCGGAGTGGCGGGACTGGGGCGGCATTGTCCTGGAGGCCGAGGCCCAGGCCGCCACCCCGCGCGAGGAGGACCACCCCACCCCCGGCGCCGCGCGCCCCGCCGAGAGCGACCCGCTGAACTTCCCGCGCGTCCTGGCCTATTGGCGCGCCGTGGACGACGCGGAGGCGGCCGGCGCCGTCGCCCGCAACCGGGCGCGCTACGCCACCCTGCTGGCGGCGCCCGGCGCGCCCTCCAGCCTCTGGTCCGAGCCCGCATGGTCGGCGGCCTTCATCAGCCATGTCATGCGGAGCGCCGGGCTCGACCGCCGCGAGTTCCCACCCTCCGCCGCGCATGCCTTCTACATTGACGCCCTGCTGGCCGATGCCATGGCCTTCCCCGGGCACGCGCCCTTCCTGCCGCGGGACTGGGCGGCCTATGCGCCGCGGCCGGGCGACCTGGTCTGCGCCGACCGCTCGGCGCGGCCGCTGCCGGACTGGCGCGCGCGCCTGCCCGAGACCGGCCGCTTCCGCCCCATGCATTGCGACATCGTGCTCACCGCCGGGCCGGGAGAGGTCGCGGCGGTCGGCGGCAATGTGCGCGACGCGGTCACCCTGTCACGCTTCCCGGCCGATGCGGCGGGGCGGCTGTTGGCGCGGCGGGGCGGGGGGCCTACATGGTTTGCCGTCTTCGAGAACCGACTGGGGCGCCTGCCCCCCTGGAATGCCATCCCGGCCCTCGCCGCCAACCGGAGTTCCGCCTGGTGACCGATCTTTTCGAGCCTCTCGCCCTGCGCGGCGTCACGCTGCGCAACCGCATCGGTGTCGCGCCCATGTGCCAGTATTCCTGCGCGCCGGACGGGCTGCCAACGGAATGGCATCTGGCGCATCTGCACAGCCGCGCCATCGGTGGCGCCGGGCTGGTGATCACCGAGGCGACGGCGGTCGCGCCGGAGGGGCGCATCACCCCGGCCGATCTGGGCCTCTGGAGCGACGGGCACCTTCCCGGCCATGCCCGGCTGGCCCGCGCCATCGCCTCGACCGGCGCGGTGCCGGCCATCCAGCTCGCGCATGCCGGGCGCAAGGCCAGCTCCGCCGCGCCCTGGATCGGCGGCATGGCGCGCGAGCATGGCTGGCAGGCGCTCGGTCCCAGCGCCCTGGCCATGCCGGGGATGGACACGCCGCGCGCCATGACCGAGGCGGATATCCACCGCGTCATCGAGGACTTCGCCGCCACGGCGCGGCGCGCCATCGCCGCCGGCTACCGGCTGATCGAGATCCACGCGGCGCATGGCTATCTGCTGCACAGCTTCCTCTCGCCGCTCTCCAACCAGCGCAATGACGGCTGGGGCGGCGATTTCGCCGGCCGCACCCGGCTGCTGCGCGAGGTGGTCTCGGTGGTGCGCGCCGCCATCCCGGACGAGGTGCCGCTGGCCGTCCGCTTCTCCCACACCGACTGGATCGAGGGCGGCTGGAGCACGGAGGAGACCGTGGCGCTGGCGCGCGAGCTGAAGGCGGCGGGCGTCGATCTCGCCGATGTCTCCTCCGGCGGCGTGCTGCCGGCCGAGATCCCGATGGGCCCGGGCTACCAGGTGCCGGGTGCCGCCGCCGTGCGCGCCGGCACCGGGATCGTCACCGCGGCGGTCGGCCTGATCACCGAGCCGCAGCAGGCCCAGGCGATCCTGGACGAGGGCAAGGCGGACCTGATCCTGCTGGCGCGCGAACTGCTGCGCGACCCCTACTGGCCGGTGCGCGCCGCCGCCACGCTGGGCCGGATGGAGGCGATGCAGATGCCGCCGCAGTACGACCGGGCCTGGAACAGCCGCAACAAGACACGGATCGATCTCGCCGTGGCGGAGCCCCTGCCGCCGCTGTGACGGCGCCGGCGGACAGCACGGCGCTCACCGGGCGGCCGGAGGCGGTGGCCGCCGCCCTGCCCGGGCTGATCGGCCGCGTCGCCGCGCGCTATGCCGGCGCCTCGCGCTACAGCCGGGGCTTCGTGCCGCGCAAGCTGCGCCACGATCCGGCGACCGCCGCCATCCTGGCGCGCGCCGCCGCGGTGGGCGGCTTCGGCGCCGTCACCGATCTCGGCTGCGGCCGCGGGCAGCTCACCCTGCTGCTGCTGGAGGCCGGGCTGGCGCGCAGGGCGGTGGGGCTCGACCTGCTGGCGGGCCAGGTGGCGGAGGCCGCCGCCGCCGCCGCCGGCCTGCCCGCCCGCTTCCTGGCCGGCGACCTGGCCCGGCCGGAGGTCCAGGCGGCCCTGCCCGGCGCCGACACGGTGATGCTCATCGACGTGCTCTACCTGCTGCCGCCCGCCGCGCAGCTCGCCCTGTTGCGGCGGGCCATGTCGATGGCGGACCGGCGGCTGGTGCTGCGCGTCTTCGATCCTGAGTGCGGCTGGCGCAGCCGCTTCGGCCGGGGAATGGAGCGGGTGAACGCGCTGCTGCGCGGCGAGCCGCGCGCGCGGGTGGCGCCGCTGCCGCTCGGCGCGCTGGAGGCGGTGCTGGACGAGGGGGGCTTCGCCGTCACGCGGCAGCCCTGCTGGGGCGGGCTGCCCTTGCCGAATGTGCTGCTGCTGGCGGAGAAGCGGGCTTGAGGCGGCGGACCGCTCCGGGGCAAAGGAGAGGCCACGCCGCCCCCAGCTTCCCGGACCCCGGACGATGATCGAGATCCCGCCCCGCATCGCCATCGCCGAGGAGGAACTGCGGGAGAGCTTCGTCCGCGCCTCCGGGCCGGGCGGGCAGAACGTCAACAAGGTCTCCACCGCCGTGCGGCTCAGCCTCGATGTCCTGGCCTCGCCCGGCATCCCGCCGGCGGTGAAGGACCGGCTGGCGCGGCTGGCCGGGCGGCGGATGACGCCGGCCGGGCTGCTGGTGATCGCGGCGCAGCGCTTCCGCTCGCTGGAGCAGAACCGGCAGGATGCGCGGGAGCGGCTGATCGCCCTGCTGCGCGAGGCGGCGGTGCCGCCGGCGCCGCGCGTCGCCACCCGCGTCTCGCGCACCCAGAAGCGCAAGCGCGTGGAGGAGAAGAAGGTGCGGGCGGGCGTGAAGCAGATGCGGGCGCGGCCGGCCCCGGAGTGAGCCGGCCCTCCGCTCAGGCCACCGGGTCCGCGGCCGCGACGGGTCCCAGCACCTCGTCCACCGTGCCATCGGCGACGATACGGCCGGATTCGAGCCGGATCACGCGGCTGCACCAGCGGCGCACCACGCCCATGTCGTGCGTGGCGATCACCAGGATGTCGGCCCCCTCCACCAGGCGGGTGAGCCGCGCCTCCGCCTTGCGCATGAAGTCGGCGTCGCCGGCCATGAACCACTCGTCCATCAGCAGGATCTGCGGCGTGATGGCGGTCGCCATGGCGAAGGCGAGGCGGATGTTCATGCCGGCGGAATAGCCGCGCGTCGGCACGTCGAGGAACTCGCCGAGGCCGGAGAACTCGGCGGCATCGGCCTCCAGGGCGGCGATGCCGGCCTCGTCCATGCCCCGGTAGAGGCCGCGCAGGCGGATGTTCTCGCGTCCCGTGCTGTCGGAATCCATGCCGGCGGCGGGGTCGATCAGCGAGCCGATCTCGCCCTCGACGGAGAGTTGCCCCGCCACCGGCTCATAGATGCCGGCGATGGTGCGGAGCAGGGTGGTCTTGCCGGCGCCATTGGTGCCGATCAGCGCCACGCGCTCGCCGCGGGTGATCTCGAAGTTGAGGTCGCTCAGCGCCGAGACGACGACGCGGTTCGATTCGTCGGTCTTGACCCGGATGGCGGCCTTGGCCAGCAGCCGCTTCTTCAGGCTGCGGGCGGCGAGGTGATAGAGCGGGAATTCGATGCGCAGGCCGCGCGCGGAGATATTCGCCACCGGATCAGACCCAGAATGCCACGCGGTTGCGGAAACGGACGAAGAAGACGAGGGCGATCGCGGCCAGGACCGAGGAATAGATCAGCGCGGCGACCCAGGTCATCAGCGTGCCGCCGCCCTCGACCAGCGGGCCGCGCAGCATCTCGAGCAGCGTGTAGAAGGGGTTCAGCGGCAGCCAGACCGCCTTGTCGCCGAGCGATTCCGGCTTCCAGATCACCGGCGTCATGAAGAAGGCGAGCTGCATGAAGTTGGTGACGATCGGCCCGATGTCGCGGAAGCGGGCGCAGATCATGCCGAGGAAGAGCGTGATGGTGAAGGCGTTCAAGGCCAGCACGGCGAGGCCCGGCACCACCAGCAGCAACTCCCAGCCCGGCCAGTGGCCGACCAGCAGGAAGACCACCAGGATCAGCGGCAGGCTGTGCGCCGCCGTCACCGCGTTGCGGAAGACGCAGCGGAGCACATGGGTGGTCAGGGGCAGGCGGAGCTGGCGGATCACCGCCTCGGCGCTGCTGAGGCTGGTCGTCGCGTCTCCCACCAGCGTCGCCAGGGCCTGCCAGGTGACCAGGCTGGCCGCGAGGTGCGGCAGGTAGCTGCCGAGCGCGATGCCGAAGAGCTGCGAGTAGAGCAGGCCGAGGCCGAGCAGCATGGCGGCGGTTGAGAGCGTCACCCAGAAGGGGCCGATCACCGAGCCGCGATAGCGGTTGCGCAGGTCCAGCCGGGCCAGGGCCCAGGCCAGCCGCCAGGCGGCGAAGCCGTCGCGCAGGTCGGCCATGGCCCGCCCCGCCCGGTCCGGCCGGTTGGCGTCGATATGATAGGTGGGGGAGACCGCGTGCTGCATGGCCGCGGCTCTATACACCGCAAGGCGGGCCGACCGCCATCCCGGGTCGCCGGGACGGCGGTCGCCGCCACGATCCTGCTTCGGCGCCTTACTTCGGCCCGCCGTAGCTCGCGCCCATGGCGCTGGCCGGCGGCGGGAAGGCGCCCGGGGGCGGGCCGCCGGCGGCGCGGGAGAGGCGGGTGCGGTCGCCGCGCGCGATCACAACACGGTCATTGACCTGCAGCCCTTCCTCGTTGGTCTGGACCACGGAGATGTCGCCGCCCTGATCCTCGCGGACGAAGAACTCGACCGCGTTGCCGCCGCTGACGCCGCTGCCGATGGCGTTGCCGGCGAGGCCGCCCAGCACGGCGCCGCCGAGGCCCGCCAGAGCATTGGAGCGCCAGTCGCCGCCGATGAAGCTGCCGGCCACGCCGCCGGCGACGGCGCCGGCCGCCGTGCCGATGCCCGAGCCGCTCCCCTGCACATGCACGGGCCGCATGCCGATGATGGTGCCGAAGGACACGGACGCCGCGCGTCCCATGGAGGCGCTGGAGAAGCTCGAGCCGGACTGCTGCGGGGCGCAGGCGGAGACGGCGCCGCCGATCAGCAGCGCGGCGATCCCGGCGCGGAGCACGGGGCGGGCAGCCAGAGCGCGGAGGAAGTGATGAGGCGCGGCCATGTGATCTTTCCTGACGAATCGAGGGACATCGGCGCACCGCCGCCGCGACGGCGGGCCTGCGGCGGGCCGGAGAAGCAGGCCGCGCCGCCGGGCGAGACATGGCGCTTTTCGCGCGATCTTGCCAGAGGGGTTGCCAGAGGGCTTGCCATGGGGCTTGCCGAGCCGGAGGCAGGGCTGCAGGCCGGCGGAAGGGCGGCCATCGCCTCCGGGCGCGGAAGGACGGCGCAGACGAGGCTTGCGCTAGCCTCCTGTATCCTTTAGCGGTTTGCGCGTACGTGTCGTATTGAAACCAGCACCGGGTTGTACCCTGGATTCGCAGGCGTGGGGGCGCAGGCGGTCCGTCATCAGGGGTGCTTCGCGTTGCCTGACGGAGAACTGGGGATGACTCCGTTCCAATCTGCTCGGATGACGCCGGGGGGGCGCATCCGCCTGCTGGCCACGCTGTCCATGGTGAGCCTTCTGGCCGCCTGCGGAAGCGCGCAGCAGGCCGGCCGGCCGATCTCGGCCAGCGCCGCGGCCCAGGCCGCGGCCTATCCACAACCATCCAGCTACGAGCCGCCGGGACCGTCGCACGATCCCTGGGGCCCCTATATCCGCGAGGCGTCGAAGCGGTTCGACATTCCCGAGCGCTGGATCCGCGAGGTCATGCGCCAGGAGAGCGGCGGCCGCGTCACCGCCACCAGCCCGGTCGGGGCCATGGGGCTGATGCAGGTCATGCCCGGCACCTACGCCGAGCTGCGCGCCCGCTACGGCCTGGGGGATGATGCCTATCATCCCTGGAACAGCATGATGGCCGGCACGGCCTATCTGCGCGAGATGTACGAGCTCTACGGCAGCCCGGGCTTCCTCGCCGCCTACAATGCCGGCCCGCGCCGCCTGGAGGACTACCTCTGGAACGGCCGCGGCCTGCCGGCCGAGACCCGCAACTACGTGGCCCGCATCGGCTCGCGCATCGGCGACACCCATCCGAACCGCCGCGCCGCGCCGGAAGTCTACGCGGCGGCCGAGATCCCGCTCAACATCCCGGCCGGCCCGCGCCGCGGCAACCAGGCGACCATGCTGGCGCTGCGCGAACAGCGCAACGCGGTCGACCCCGGCATCAGGGTCGCCACCCTGCCGCCGGGCCCGGTGGTGCGGATGGACCCGATCCCGGATGGCTCGACCTATCCGGCCCCCGTGCAGCTCGCCAGCCTCGACGGCGCCGGCGGCGTGGTGCGGATGGATCCGATCCCGGACGGCTCCACCTACGCCCAGCCCGCCTACGCCCCGCCCGCCGCCTCCGCCCTGGCCGCCGGCACCGTGGTGCGGATGGACCCGATCCCGGACGGCTCCACCTATGCCAGCGCGCCGCCGGTGGCCGAGCCGCCGCCTCCGGCGCCCGCGCCGAGCCTGCTCGCCGCCGCGGTGACGCCGCGCCCGGCAGCGGCCGCGCCGGTCCAGGCCCGTGCCGAGGTGCCGACCAAGGCCCGCATCGCCACCGCCTTCTCCGAGCCGGCGCGTCCCGCTCCCGCCCCGAGCCTGGCCCGCAGCAGCGGCTTCAGCCTGGTCGGCACGGCGAACGCCGCCACGGTGGCGCCGCCGGCGAATGTGCTGCGTGCCCCGGCCAAGGCGACACCGGCCGCCGCGGTGGCCAGCGGCGGCGCCTGGGGCGTGCAGGTCGGCGCCTTCGCCAATGCCGCCCAGGCGCGCAGCGCCGCCAACGACGCGCGCGGCCGGCTGGGCGCGGCGGGCGCCAGGCCGGCGGTCGAATCGGTCGGGCAGGGCAATGGCACGCTCTACCGGGCCCGGGTCATGGGCCTGTCGCAGGCCAGTGCCCAGGCGGCCTGTGACAAGCTGCGCAGCCGCGGCGCCTGCCTGATCGTCTCGCCCTGAGGCATCGGGTGGCGGGAGCCGTTTCTCCCGCCACCCCGTCCGGAAGGTCAGCGCTTGTCCTCAGGCGCCATCCTCAGGCGCCCATCCTCAGGCGATGCTGCTGCCGTCCGCCTTGAGCACCTCGCCCGCGAGGTAGAGGCTGCCGCAGATCAGCACCCGTCCGGGTTCCCCGGCCTCGGCGGCGATGGCGCGCAGCGCGTCCGCCACCCGCGGCCCGGGCCGGGCGCGGCCGCCACTGGCGGCGACGATGCCCTCCACCGGCACGGCGAGGTGCTGGCCCGGCTCGGCCACCGCCCAGAGGCCCTCGGCCATTGGCAGCAGCGGCCGCAGGAAATCCTGCGAGGCCTTGCCCTGCTTCATCCCGACCACCAGGTGGCGCGGCCGGTCGGCCCAGGCCGGCAGGTGCTCGGCCAGCGCGGCGCCGCCGCCGGCATTGTGCCCGCCATCCAGCCACAGCTCCCAGCCCGGCGGCAGCAGCGTGGCCAGCGCGCCGTGCAGCTGTTGCAACCGGGCCGGCCAGGTGACGGTGGCGAGGCCGGCGGCGATCGCCGCCTCATTCAGCCAGGGCGGATCCCAGCCGCGCAGCGCGGCGATGGCGAGGCCGGCATTGTCGGCCTGATGCGGCCCCGGCAGGGCCGGTCGCGGCAGGTCCATGGCGCCGCCGGTATCGGCATAGCGCAGCCCGGCCTCGGTCCAGGTCACCGCCCAGTCCTGGCCGCGCACGGCGAGCCGCACCCCGAGCGCCTGCGCCACGTCCTCCAGCACCATCAATGCCTCGGGCGGCTGCCGACCAGTGGCGGCGGGCACGCCCGGCTTGAGGATCCCGGCCTTCTCGCCGGCGATCTGCGCCAGGCTGTCGCCCAGGAAATCGGTGTGGTCCAGGGAGATGCTGCTGATGGCGCAGGCCGCCGGGCGCTCGACCACATTGGTCGCGTCGAAACGGCCGCCGAGGCCGACCTCCAGCACCAGCAGGTCGGCCGGCACGCGGCTGAACAGCAGGAAGCCCACCGCCGTTGTCACCTCGAAGACGGTGATCGGCTGGCCGGCATTGGCCGCCTCCACCTCCTCCAGCGCGGCGGCCAGGGCCTCGTCCGTCACCAGCGTGCCGGCCAGCCGGTAGCGCTCGCGGAAGCGTACCAGATGGGGTGAGGAATAGACATGCACGCGCTGCCCCGCCGCCTCGGCGATGGCGCGCAGGAAGGCGCAGGTCGAGCCCTTGCCGTTGGTGCCGGCGACGTGCACCACCGGCGGCAACTTCCGCTCCGGATGGCCGAGCGTCGCCAGCAGGCGTTGCAGCCGCTCCAGGCTGAGGTCGATCAGCTTGGGGTGCAGGCTGTGCAGCCGCTCGATGATGGCCTCCGCGCGACTCACGCCGGCGGGGCTCCCTTCGCCGCCGCCGGGGATGACGCCGGCGCCTCCTCCGGCGCCCGGGCGCGCGGCGGCCCGGCCTGCGGCTCCGGTGCGCCCTCGGCCCCGGTCAGGGCGGCGCGGTCCGGCGTCGTCCCGGCGGTGACATCCCCCGCCACCGCCACCAGGACCGGCTCGCGCAGCAGGGAGATCACGTGCGCCAGCGTCTCGCGCATGGCGCCGCGCTTCACCACCATGTCGAGGATGCCGTGCTCCAGCAGGTACTCGGCGCGCTGGAAGCCCTCGGGCAGCTTCTCGCGCACGGTCTGCTCGATGACGCGGGCGCCGGCGAAGCCGATCATGGCCCCCGGCTCGGCGATCTGGATATCGCCCAGCATGGCGAAGCTGGCGGTGACGCCGCCCGTGGTCGGATCGCAGAGCACCACGATGAAGGGGAGGCCGGCCTCCTTCACCATCTGGCTGGCGATGACGGTGCGCGGCATCTGCATCAGGCTGACCGCGCCCTCCTGCATGCGGGCGCCGCCCGAGGCGGTGAAGACGATCAGCGGCGCGTCCTGCAGCACGGCGAGCTTCGCCGCGGTGACGATGGCCTCGCCGACGCCCGCGCCCATCGAGCCGCCCATGAAGCTGAACTCGAAGGCGGCGACGACGGCGCGGCGGCCCTCGATGGCGCCATGCGCCACCACCACGGCGTCATCCTGCCCGGCCTTGGCCTGCGCCTCCTTCAGCCGGTCGCCGTAGCGGCGCTGGTCGCGGAAGCGCAGCGGGTCGGCCGGCGCCTTCGGCAGCTCGATGCGCTGGAAGCCGGGATCGAGCGTGTACTCGACCCGCTTCAGCGCGCCGACGCGGAGATGATGGCCGCAATGGGTGCAGACATGCAGGTTCCGCTCGAGGTCGCGGTGGAAGATCATTTGCTCGCAGGCCGGACATTTGTGCCAGAGGTTGTCCGGCACCTCCTTGCGGCCGAGCCATGTCTGGATCTTCGGCAGCGCCCATTCGCTGATCCAGTTCATGCGCGTCACCCCCTTGCGGACCTGGCGGAAAGGGGCGGTGGTAGGGCCGCCATCCTACCCTGGCAAGGGTCTCGCCGCGCCCCCGCGGTCCGGGCCGTCCACCCGCGCCGGGTCGCGGAACGCGGCGGGCGCCGGAGGCCGGCCCCGCCGGCGCGTCAGTTCCCCGATTCCGCCGGGTCGCGCTGGCTGCCGACCACCCGCCGGGCCGCGGTCATGTGCAGCGCGGGCTGCACCGCGGCGGCGGCGGGGGGCAGGCGGGCATGGTCGAGCATGCCGCGCGCGATCTCCCGCTCGCCCATGATGGTCAGCGAGGCGCCGAGCTTCATCAGGTGCTCGACCTCGGCATCGGTATGGGCGCGGGCCAGGATGTCCAGCCCGGGATTGATCGCCCGCGCCTGCTCGACGACCTGCCCGGCGTGGAAGCTCTCGGGGATGGCGATGAAGAGGCGGTCGGCCTCGGCCAGGTTGGCGGCGGCCAGCACCGCCGGATCGGCGGCATTGCCCAGGATCGCCTCCATCCCATCCGCCCGCGCCGCCTCGACGCTCTCGCGCCGCTCCTCGATCACCAGCACCGGCTCGCCGGCACGGTGCAATCCCTGCCCGACCAGCCGCCCGACCCGGCCATAGCCGATCAGCACCGAATGATGCGCCAGGGCGGTGGGGCGGAGGTCGGTCGCCTGCTCTTCATCCTGGGACTCGGCGGGGGCTGGCTCCGCCGGCGCGGCGGGCGCGACGGGGGCGGGCGTCGCGGCGGCCATGACGGGAGCCGGCGCGGGCACCGGGGCGGGGGCGGCCGCGGCCTGGCGGGCGGCCGCCCGCGCCGTGACGCGGTCGATGATGATGAAGAAGAAGGGGTTGAACAGGATGGAGAGGATGGCGCCGGCCAGGATCAGGTCGCGCCCCTCGGCGGGCAGCATGTTCAGCGCCACGCCGAGCCCGGCCAGGATGAAGGAGAACTCGCCGATCTGCGCCAGGCTGGCGGAGATGGTCAGCGCCACGGTGTTCGAGCGGCCGAAGGCACGGACGATGGCCCAGGCGGCGATCGACTTGCCGACGACGATGATCAGGATGGTGCCCGCCAGGGCCGCCGGGGCGGTGGCGATGATGCTCGGATTGAACAGCATGCCGACCGAGACGAAGAACAGCACGGCGAAGGCGTCGCGCAGCGGCAGGGTCTCCTCGGCCGCGCGGTGGCTGAGCTGGCTCTCGGCCAGCACCATGCCGGCGAAGAAGGCGCCGAGGGCGAAGGAGACGTCGAAGAGGATGGCCGCGCCATAGGCGACGCCCAGCGCCACGGCCAGCACCGAGAGGCGGAACAGCTCGCGCGAGCCGGTATGCACCACCCAGTGCAGCACCCAGGGGATGACGCGGCGCCCGACGATCAGCATGACGGCGACGAAGGCGACGACCTTGGCGAGGGTGACCATCAGGATGCCGGCGAGGCCGAGATCGAGCCGCGCCGCCAGCGGCCCGCCGCCATCGCTCGGCGTGCCGTTCACCGCGCTGGCGATGGCCGGCAGCAGCACCAGGGCGAGGACCATGGCCAGGTCCTCGACGATCAGCCAGCCGACGGCGATGCGCCCGCGCTCGGTCTCGACGATGCGCCGCTCCTGCAGGGCGCGCAGCAGCACCACGGTGGAGGCGACGGAGAGGGCGAGGCCGAAGACGAAACCCTCGGGGATCGACCAGCCGAGCATCCAGGCCAGGCCCATGCCCATCAGCGTCGCGGCGCCGATCTGCACCACAGCGCCCGGCACCGCGATCTTGCGGACGGAGAGCAGGTCCTTGAGGGAGAAATGCAGACCGACGCCGAACATCAGCAGGATGACGCCGATCTCCGCCAGCTCGTTGGCCAGGCCCTGGTCGGCGACGAAGCCCGGCGTGAAGGGCCCGATGGCGACGCCGGCGAGAAGATAGCCGACAAGCGGGGAGATGCGCAGCCTCTGCGCGACCGCGCCGAAGATGAAGGCGAGCGAAAGCCCGGCGCAGATGGTGGCGATCAGCGGTCCGTGATGCATGCGTCTCCCTGTACGGGCTGGATCGGGCGTTGAAAGAGCGAGCGGTTGAATTCCGTTGCCGGAAATTAACTGCACGATCGCTCAATTTCAAGCTTTGTTCCTGCCGTTCAGGAGATTTTACGGAAATACTTCTATTCCGCCGGCAGCTCACGGCGTGGCCCGGCCGCCGGCCGGGCGCCGTCTCAGCCGCGCATGGCCGCTGTCAGCAGGCCGACATTGTGGCGGAACATCGCCTCGTAGCTCGGCGCCGGCCCGTCGGCGGAGGAGAGGGCATCGGCGTAGAGCCGGCCCTTGACCGTGACCCCCGCCTCCGCCGCCAGCCGGTTCAGCGTCGCTGGATTCGCCATGTTCTCCAGGAACACCGCCGTGATCCCCTCGCGCTTCAACAGGCGGATCAGCCGGGCCACCTCGGCGGCCGAGGGCTCGGCCGCGGTGCTGACGCCCTGCGGCGCGATGAACCGCACGCCATAGGCCGCGCCGAAATAGCCGAAGGCATCGTGGCTCGTGACCACCACCCGGCGTGCCTCCGGCACGCGCCCGATCTCGGCCCGCACCCAGGCATCGAGGGCGGCGAGCCGGGCCAGGTAGGCCTCCGCCCGCGCGGCATGGCCCGCCGCCCCGGCGGGATCGGCCGCCTGCAGCCCGGCAAGGATGGTCCGCACATAGGACTGGCCCAGGCGCAGATCCTGCCAGGCATGCGGATCGACCGCGTCATGATCGTGGCCGTGGCTGTGACCATGGCTGTGGCCGTGATCCGCGGGCCCGGCCTGGCGGGGCGTGATCCCCTGGCTGGCGGTGACGAGCCGCCCCTGCTGCCCGGCCGCGGCCAGCATGCGGTCCAGCCAGGGCTCGAAGCCCAGCCCGTTGCGGACCACCAGCCGGGCGGCGCGCAGGGCCTGGGCGTCGGAGGGGCGGGGCTGGAAGCTGTGGGCGTCCACATCGGGCCCGGCCAGGACGCGCATCGCCAGCCCGTCGCCGCCGACCTCCCGCAGCATGTCGCCCAGAATGGAGAAGGAGGCGACGACCGGAAGCGGTGCCGGTTGCGCCCGGGCGGCGCGCCCAAGGGCAGGAAGGGCGAGGGGCAGCGCGACCAGGGCGCGGCGGGATAGCGGCATGAGGAGTCTCCAGAGAACGTTATAGCGTATCAATTCACCCGAAATGGCGGGCCCGGCAAGCCCGCCCGGGCCGCGCCCTCAGCGCCGGCCGAAGATCTGCCGCAGCCAGCTCCAGAGGCCCTCCCCGGTGGCGCGGCGGCCAATCCGCTGCTGCGCCACATGCGGCCGGCGCGCCGGCGGCGGTAGGGCGCTGGCCATGGTGTGGCGGCCGGCATCG
This sequence comes from Pseudoroseomonas sp. WGS1072, assembly GCF_049340465.1. NCBI lineage: Bacteria > Pseudomonadati > Pseudomonadota > Alphaproteobacteria > Acetobacterales > Acetobacteraceae > Pseudoroseomonas > Pseudoroseomonas sp. WGS1072. The sequence goes on from NZ_JBMPSU010000001.1 coordinate 2,017,450, forward strand.
CGCGCGGCGACCAGGCGGCGCTCCACCGCCGTCACCTGGGCCACCGCCTCGGGCGGCTGGCTGGCCAGCAGCCCTTCCACCGTGGCGGCCGCGTCCTCCCAGGCCTCGGCGCGGCGCAGCGCGTCGATCACCCGGACCGTCTGCTCGGCATCCAGCGGCGGGCCGCTGCGCCAGAGCGCCACCGCCTCCAGCCGCCAGCTGGCCGCGAGGTCGGGGCGGTTCATGTCGTCCGCCACCCAGGCGGCGTGCAGCGTCGCCTCCGCCGCGGCATGCAGCGCCCCGGTCTCCTCCAGCACATGCGCCCAGGCCAGGAAGCGCCGCGCCAGCAGCGGATGGCTGGTCTCGGTGATCAGCGCCCGGAAGGGCGCCGCCGCCACCGCCTCGGCCGCCGCCGGATGCGCCCGGCCGATGTCGGGCGCGGCATAGGAGCAGTGCGGGCACTGCTGCAGCCACCGCGCCATGGTGCCGCGCAACGGCTCGCCCGGCCGCAGGTCGAGGTCCGGGGCCTGCTCGGGCGGGCCGGGGCGGAAGGGCGGCTGGCGGCTCTCGCCGCCGCAGACGGCGCAGCGCAGGCCACCGGCCGGCCGGCCGGCCTGGGTGCCGGTCGAGGAGGGGCCGGTGGAGGAGGAGGGAGACGCCATTGGCCCAAGCTAGGCACGAAGCGGCCCGGCGCGAAGAGGCGGGCGCGCGCAAACGTTATGCCGCTCCCGAGATGGTGTTGCGCGGCAGCGGCCGAAGCGCCAAACATCCCGCCATGCCCCGCGGCGACCTCTTCCCCGATATCGCGCCCTACGAGACCGGCCTGCTGCCGCTTTCGGGCGGGCATGTCATGTACTGGGAACAGGTCGGCAATCCGCGGGGCCAGCCGGTGCTGTTCCTGCACGGCGGGCCGGGGGCGGGAGCAGGGGCCGTGCACCGCCGCTTCTTCGACCCGCTGCACTGGCGCATCATCATCTTCGACCAGCGCGGCTCCGGCCGCTCCCGCCCGCTCGGTGAGCTCGCCGGCAATACCACGCAGGAGCTGGTGGGCGACATCGAGACCCTGCGCCGCTTCCTCGGCCTGGAGCGTTGGCTGCTCTTCGGCGGCTCCTGGGGCTCCACCCTGGCCCTCGCCTATGCCCAGGAGCATCCCGGGCGCGTGGCCGGCTGCGTGCTGCGCGGCGTCTTTCTCGGGCGGCGGCGGGAGGTGGACTGGTTCCTCTACGGGCTGCGCCGGGTCTTCCCCGATGCCTGGGAGCAGTTCGCCGAGCATGTCCCGCCGGCCGAGCGGGGCGACCTGCTGGCCGCCTATCTGCGCCGCCTGACCGACCCCGACCCGACGGTGCATTTCGCCGCCGCCCGGGCCTGGAGCCAGTATGAGGGGCTCTGCAGCACGCTGATGCCGAGCCCCGACACGGTGGCGAGCTTCGCCCAGGACCGCACGGCGCTCGGCCTGGCGCGCATCGAGGCGCACTACTTCGCGCATGACCTCTTCCTGCCGCCGGAGGGGCTGCTCGGGCGCATGGAGCGCATCGCCCACCTGCCGGCCGAGATCGTGCAGGGGCGCTACGACATGGTCTGCCCCGCCGAGAGCGCCTTCGACCTGACCGCCGCCTGGCCGCGCGCCCGGCTGACGGTGGTGCCGGATGCGGGGCATTCGGCGCTGGAGCCCGGGGTGCGGATGGCGCTGGTGGCCGCGGTCGAGCGCTTCCGCCGCCCGCGATGAGGCCCCATGATGAGGAAGGGCGGTTTCGCCCTGGCGCGATCTGCTCTATTTTGCCGCCGGCGTCTCCGTAGCTCAGCAGGATAGAGCACCAGATTCCTAATCTGGGGGCCGTGGGTTCGAATCCCGCCGGGGACACCATTCACCGATAATCCGCGCGTTTCCCGGCACGGACGGCCATCCCTCCGCATCGTGCCGCCTGCCCACCCCTCGATGAAGCGCGCCACAGCCGCGCCGCCCTCGCGGGAGCCACTTGCATCAATCAGGCCCCGTGCCTCGCCGGCAGCGAATGCGGAAGTCGCCACCGGCCGCCCTCCATGACGCTTCGCAACTCTTCTTCACTTGGCGTCGCGCCCCGGGCAGGAGCAAGCTGAACTATCGGTTTCGTAATTTTTTGGATATGATCCAGCCACAGACCGTCGCGGCCCCTCCATCTAAGATGTGGAACATGTGATGCCGCAGCCCGGAACATCGGAAGCGCGGTCCGGTCTGTCGGTGCTCGACGCGGTGGTCATTCTGGTCGGCATCGTGGTCGGGGTGGGCATCTTCCGCACCCCCTCGCTCGTCGCGTCCCAGGTGGACAGCGAGGCCGCCTTCCTGGGTGTCTGGCTGATAGGTGGCCTCATCACCCTGGTGGGCGCCCTCTGCTACGCCGAACTTTCCGCCGCCCATCCGCAGAGCGGAGGAGAGTACCATTTCCTGTCCCGCGCCTATGGCCGCCCCGTGGCCATGCTGTTCGGCTGGGCGCGGAGCGCGGTGATCCAGACCGGCGCCATCGCCGCCGTCGCCTTCGTCCTCGGAGATTACGCCGCGGCCGCCCTGCCCCTCGGGCCGTATGGCAGCGCGGTCTACGCGGCGCTGGCCGTGGTGATGCTGACGGCCGTCAACATCGCCGGCACCTTCCAGAGCAAGACCTTGCAGCTGGCGGTCACCACACTCGAGATCGGCGCCATCCTCGCCATCATCGGCCTCGGCCTGCTGGCGGCGCCCGAGGCCACGGCCCCGTCGCCGGTCTCCGCTCCGGCGATGGGATCGCTCGGCCTCGCCCTGGTCTTCGTGCTCCTGACCTATGGCGGCTGGAACGAGGCCTCCTACCTGACCGGCGAGGTGCGGGACGCGCCGCGCAACATCGCGCGCGTCTTCCTGATCGGTACCGCCCTGCTGGTTGGCCTCTACCTGCTGGTCAACATCGCGCTGCTGGTCGTGCTGGGGCTGGAGGGGCTGCGCCGCTCCGACGCCGTGGCCGCCGACATGATGCGCGTGGTGGCCGGGGAGGCGGGGGCGGGCATCGTCACCGCCGCCGTGGTCGTCGCCGCCGTCTCCACCCTGAATGCCACCATCTTCACCGGCGCCCGCTCCGCCGCCGCCCTGGCGCGGGACGTCACCTGGCTGGCGAGGATGGGCGAATGGAACCAGGCCCGCCACACGCCGACGCGGGGGCTGCTCCTGCAGGGCGCGGTGGCCCTGGCACTGGTGGGATTCGGCGCCGCCACGCAGGATGGCTTCCGCGCCATGGTGGATTACGGCGCGCCGGTGTTCTGGGGCTTCATGTTGCTGACGGGCCTGGCCCTGTTCGTGCTGCGATGGCGGGAGCCAGAGCGGGTGCTGCCCTTCCGGGTACCGTTCTACCCCCTCACGCCTATCCTGTTCTGCCTGGCCTGCGCCTACATGCTGCATTCCAGCATCGCTTATACCGGCCTCGGCGCCCTGGTGGGGCTGGCCGCCGTGGCGGCGGGCGCGCCTCTGCTGCTGTTCCGCCGCCGCGAGGTACCTCCCTTGCCCGCCTCCTCCCCCTAGCCCCCTGATCCCGGAAAGGCCCCACATGACGCGCTTCTCCACACTCGTCGTGGCCACCGCCCTCTCCGCCCTTGTGTCGCAGGGCGTCCTGGCGCAGCAGCCGGCCGCGCCGCCCGCCTATGCGCCCACGGTGGGGCAGGCCGGCAAGGACGTGATCTGGCTGCCCACCCAGGCCTGGCTGATCGAGCGGATGCTGGATATGGCGGCGGTGACGCCGCAGGATCGGCTGGTGGATCTCGGCTCGGGCGATGGCCGCACGGTGATCGCCGCGGCCAAGCGCGGGCTGCGCGCCCACGGCATCGAGTACAACGCGGATCTGGTGGAGCATTCCCGCCGCAGCGCGCAGGCGGAAGGCGTGGCGGATCGCGCCACCTTCTCCCAGGGGGACATCTTCCAGTCCGATTTCTCGGACGCCACGGTGGTGACGCTGTTCCTGTTGCAAGCCCTGAATGAGCGCCTCCGCCCCACCCTGCTGGCCATGGAGCCGGGCACCCGCGTGGTCTCCAACACCTTCACCATGGGAGACTGGACACCGGATGACGAGGTGGTCGGCGAGTCCGGCTGCACCAGCTTCTGTCGTGCCTATAAATGGGTGATCCCGGCACAGGCCGGCGGCGAATGGCGGCTCGGCGAGGGCCGGCTGGCCCTCGTGCAGCGCTACCAGATGCTGACCGGCACCCTGACGCGGGATGGCCGCACGATGGACATCACGGATGGCCGCATGGATGGTCGCCGCATCAGCTTCGAGGCAGGAGGCCGCCGCTACCAGGGCGAGGTGCGCGAGGGCCGCATCTCCGGTCAGGTCGAGGGCGCGGCCTGGAGCGCGGAACGCCCGGGGTAAGGGCGGGCTTCGGCGGCGCTTCTCCGCTCAGTCCGGCGGCGGGCTCGCCGCCAGCAGCGCGGCGATGAAGGCGCTATGCTCGCGCAGATCGCGCGTGACGGCGGCGCGGGCGGCCTCGCCGTCATGCGCCTCCAGCGCCCGCAGCAGGGCCTGGTGCGGGTGCGCCTGCGGGGTCAGCGGGCGCGGCGCGGCGAACAGCAGATTGATCGTCGGCCCCGCCTGCACCCAGAGCCCCTCGACCAGGCGCTGCAGGATCGGCATGCGCGCCAGGGCGATGGTGCGGAAGTGGAAGCGCTCGTTCTCCGTCAGGACCATGCGGGCGTCGTTGCGCATCCGCCCCTCGGCGACGCGGTCATGGATGGCGCGCAACTCGGCGATCTCAGCCGGCAGGGCCAGTTCGGCGGCGCGGGCGGCGGCGCGGCCCTCGAGGTCCACGCGCAGGTCCATGATCTCGGCATAGCGGTCGGGATGCAGCCGGGGCACACGGGCGACGCCGCGCGCATCCAGGTCCAGCGCCCCTTCCGAGGCGAGGCGGAGCAGGGCCTCGCGCACCGGGGTCGGGCTGACGCCCAGCTCCTGCGCCAGCAGCCGGTGCACCAGCTTCTGGCCCGGCATCAGCCGGCCGGACATCAGCGCGGCACGGAGCTGCCGATAGGCCTTTCCGGCCAGGGAATCCTCGCGGTGGATGGGCGCCAGGGGCAGGCCGTCCGAGGGCAGGCTATCGTCCATGCGGCGGAGATCCCCGGAGTGGCTTGACGAGTCAAGCACGGCGTTATTTGCTATAGCAAATCGCAAAAGCATCAGGAAACGCCATGCCCGCCTCCGCTCCCGCCCCATCCCGCGACACGCCCAACGCGACCGTCGCCCTGCGCCTGGCCGAGGCCCTGGCCCGCCACGGCGTGACGCTGACCTTCGGCCAGAGCCTGCCCTCGGCCTTTCATCTGGCCGCGCCCCATGCCGGGATCGAGCAGAAGGTCTACCGGCAGGAGAACATGGGCGGCACCATGGCCGACGGCTATGCGCGCGTCTCGCACAAGGTCGGCGTGGTCACGGCACAGAACGGCCCCGCCGCCGCCCTGCTGGTGCCACCGCTGGCCGAGGCGATGAAGGCCAGCGTGCCGGTCCTCGCCCTGGTGCAGGAAGTGTCGCGCGACAGCGTCGACCGCAACGCCTTCCAGGAGCTCGACCACCTCGCCCTCTTCGCGCCGGTGGCCAAGCTGGTACGGCGGATCGACCGGGCCGACCGGCTGGAGGACTATGTGGACATGGCCTTCACCGCCGCCACCTCGGGCCGGCCGGGCCCGGCGGTGCTGCTGCTGCCGGCCGACCTGCTGCTGGAGCAGGCGGTGCCGGTGGCCGGACGCCGGGCCAGCCTCGGCCGGTATCCGCTCGACCGCACCCTGCCCGAGGCCGCGCGCATCGAGGCCGCGGCGGCGGCGCTGGCGGGGGCGCGGCAGCCGCTGGTGATCGCCGGCGGCGGCGTGCATCTCTCGGACGCGGCGGAGGAGCTCGCCGCGCTGCAGGAGGCGGCGCACCTGCCCGTCGCCACCACCTTCATGGGCAAGGGCGCGGTGGCCGAGACGCACCCGCTCTCGCTCGGCGTCGTCGGCAACACCATGGGGCTCGGCGCCCGCACGCACGCGATGCGGCCGCTGGTCGAGGAGGCGGATGTCGTCCTGCTGGTCGGCAACCGCACCAACCAGAACGGCACCGACAGCTGGTCGCTCTACCCGCGCGCCGCCCGCTTCATCCATATCGACCCCGATCCCATCGAGATCGGCCGCAACTACGAGGCGATGCGCCTGGCCGGTGACGCGAAGGCGACGCTGGCGGCGCTGCGCGAGGCGATGCTGCGCCAGGACCTTGCCGCGCGCGCGGCGGCGCGGCCCGCGGTCGAGGCGCGCATCGCCGAGGCCGTCCGGGGATGGGAGAGGCTCACCGCCGGGGTGCGCGGGCGCGATGGCGGCCCGGTGCGCCCCGAGCGCGTCGCCGCCGAGATCGACCGCCGCATGCCGGAGGACGGCATCATGGTCGCCGATGCCTCCTACTCCTCGAACTGGATCAACATCCACATGACGGCGAAGCGCGTCGGGCAGCGCTTCCTGACGCCGCGCGGCCTGGCCGGGCTCGGCTGGGGCGTGCCGCTGGCGATCGGCGTCCAGGTGGCGGCGCCGGACCGGCGCGTGGTCTGCCTCTGCGGCGATGGCGGCTTCGGCCATTCCTGGGCCGAGCTGGAGACGCTGTTCCGCCTGCGGCTCCCGGTCACGGTGGTGGTGCTGAACAACGGCATCCTCGGCTTCCAGAAGCACGCGGAGGACGCCAAGTTCGGCGAGCACACCATCGCCTGCGACTTCGCCAGCGTCGATCACGCCGCCATCGCGCGGGCCTGCGGAATCTCCGGCGTGCGGGTGGAGCGCGGCGAGGATCTCGGCGCCGCGCTGGACGCCGCCTTCGCCGCCGGGAAGCCGGCGCTGATCGAGGTGATCACCGACCCCGAGGCCAAGCCGCCGATCACCGTCTTCCACGGGCACTTCCCCGAGCCCTTCTGATGCTGGCGCTGCGCAAGACGCGGCCCGGCCCGGGGCTGCAGGCGCTGGAGGTGCCGGAGCCCGGCGCCCCGGCGGCGGGCGAGGTGCTGGTGCGGATCGAGGCGGTGGGCATCTGCGGCAGCGATGTCCATGCCTATGAGTGGACCGAGGGCTACGGCCACATGACGCCGCACCTGCCGCTGACGATGGGGCATGAGATGGCGGGGCGCGTCCTCGCCGCCGGGCCGGGCGCGGACCTGCCCGAGGGGCTGCGCGTGGCGCTGCATCCGGGCCTGGTCTGCGGCCGCTGCGAGGCCTGCCGGCGGGGCGAGCCGCGCGGCTGCACCGGCCGCCGCACCCTGGGCCTGACCTGCGACGGCGGCTTCGCGCCGCTGCTGCGCCTGCCGGCGGCCAATCTCCTGCCGCTGCCGCCGGCGGTGGATGCCGAGCTGGGCGCGCTGGTCGAGCCGCTGGCGGTGGCGGCCGAGGCGGTGCGGCTCGGCGGGGTCGGCCTTGGCGACACCGTGCTGGTGCTGGGGCCGGGCACCATCGGCCAGGGGCTGGCGCTGATGGCGCGCGCGGCGGGGGCGGGGCGGGTGGTGATCGCCGGCCGCGCCGACGCGCCGCGCTTCGCGGTGCTGCGGCGGCTGGGCTTCACCGATCTCGTCGATGTCGCCGAGGCGCCGCTGGCCGAGGGGGTGCGGGCGCTGACCGGCGGCGCGGTGGATGTGGTGCTGGAGGCGACGGGCCATCCGCCCTCCGTCACCGAGGCGCTCGGCGTGCTGCGGCGGGATGGCGTGCTGGTGGTGGCCGGCATCCACGCGGCGCCGCTCACCCTGCCGCTCACCGATTTCGTCCGCAACCGGCATCAGCTCCGCGCCTCGCACGGCTCGGCCCGCGGCACCTGGGACCGCGTGCTGGCCCTGCTGGCGCGCGACCCGGAAGGCTTCCGGCCGATGATCACGCACCGCCTGCCGCTCGAACGCGGCCTGGAGGGGTTCGAACTGTCCCGCCAGCGCGCCGCCAGCAAGGTGATCCTGACCCCATGAACGACATTGTCATCGGCGCCGAGGACCGCGTCGCGCTCGTCACCGGCGCCGCGCGCGGCCTCGGCGCCGCCATCGGCCGCAGCCTGGCCGAGGCCGGGCATCCGGTGGTGCTCGCCGATGTGCTGGAGGGCGTGGAGGCCCTGGCCGCCACGCTGAACGCCGCCGGCCACCGGGCCCGCGCGCTGCGGCTCGACGTGGCGGACGAGGGCGCCATCGGCCGCCTGCCGGAGACGCTGGGCCCCTGGTGGGCGGCGCTGGGCGTGCTGGTGAACAATGCCGGCATCTCGCCCAAGGTGGAGGGCCGCAAGCGGCTGGTCGAGGAGATCCCGACGGAGGAGTGGCGGCGGGTGATGGAGGTCAACCTGACCGGCCCCTTCCTGCTCTGCCGCGCCGCCATCCCGGTGCTGAAGCGGCGCGGCTGGGGCCGCGTCGTGATGATGACCAGCCAGGCCGCGCATGTGCCGAGCAGCATCACCGGCGCCTATTACGGGGCCTCCAAGGCCGGGCTGATGGGCTTCGCGCGCAACCTCGCGGTCGAGCTCGGGTCCTTCGGCATCACCGTCAACAGCGTGGCGCCCGGGCGCATCCGCACGGACATGGTGGCCGGCGCCGCGCCGGGGATGAACGAGGCCTTCCTGGCGCGCATTCCGCTCGGCCGGCTGGGGGAGCCGGCGGAGGTGGGCGCGGTGGTGCGCTTCCTGGCCTCGGACGAGGCCGCCTACCTGACCGGCACGACCATCGACGTCGGCGGCGGCAGCTACATGCCCTGAGCCGCCACCCCGGCGGACAACGACATTCGGGAGGAAAGAATCATGCAGAGACGGACGCTGCTGGCGGCCGGGGCCGCCGGCCTCTTCGCGCCCCATCTGGCCCGCGCCGCCACCTGGCCGGAGCGGGAAGTCACCATCATCGTCCAGTACGGACCGGGTGGCTCGACCGATGTCTCCACCCGCGCCATCGCGGCGGAGATGGAGAAGATCCTGGGCGTGCCGGTGCAGATCGTGAACCGGCCCGGCGGGCAGGGCACGGTCGGGCCGCAGCAGGTGGCCGCCGCCCGGCCGGACGGCTACACGCTCGGCACCACCGGCCTCGCGGGCCTGGCCATCGCGCCGCACATGCTGGACGTGCCCTACAGCGCCAACAGCTTCGCCTTCCTGCCGGCCTTCGCGCGCTACCTCTACGGCATCGCCGTGCGGGCGGAATCGCCGCACCGGACGCTGGCCGACCTCATCGCCGCGGCCAGGGCGAAGCGCACCACCTTCGGCGCCACCGGCGCGCCCAACAACATCGGCATGTTCGACCTGGCGCGGCTGACCGGCGCGCGCTTCCAGTTCGTGCCCTTCGGCTCGGGCGCGGAGGCGGTGACGGCGGCGATCGGCGGCCATGTCGAGGCGGTGATCCAGAACCCGCCGGAGATGCTGCCGGCGCTGGAATCCGGCCGCCTGCGCCTGCTCGCCTCGGCCAGCGCGGGGCGCTGGAAGGAGTTCCCCGAGGTGCCGACGCTGCGCGAGCAGGGGCATGAGGTGGTGGTCGATTCCATGATCGGCTTCATCGGCCCCAGGGGCATCCCGGAGGAACGGCGCGCCGTGCTGGCGCGCGCCATCCTGGAGGCGGCGCAGAAGCCGGCGCTCGCCGAGATCCTGGGCCGCTTCGGCATGGTGCCCTCGCTGATGCAGGCCGCGGAGTTCGAGACCACGGTGCGCCAGGCGCATGACCGCTTCGGGCCGCAGCTCCGCGAGGCCGGCCTGGCCCGGAAGCGCTGAGGCCATGATGACCCGCACCGCGCGCGGGGTCGCCCTGGGCGGCCTGGTCTTCGCCGCGCTGGCCTGGTGGGAGGCCTCGCGCCTGGAGAGCTGGAGCTGGGACGGCCCGGGCCCCGGCCTGATGCCGCAGGCCCTGTCGATCCTGATCGCCCTGGCGGCGCTGGCGGTGCTGGTCTGGCCAGGTGACCCGACGGCGGAGGCGGAAGGCGGCGCGGCACCCTTCCGCGACCGCACATTCCTCGCCTATGTCCTGGCCATGGTGGGTGCCGCCGCCGCGGTGCCCTTCCTGGGCTTCGTGCTGCCGATGCTGGCGGCGACCACGCTGATGCTGCGCCTGGGCGAGCGCAGCTCCTGGACCGAGGCGCTGCTCTACGCCCTGCTGCTGGCGGCCGGCATCGTGCTGCTCTTCGGCACGGCGCTCGGCGTGCCGTTTCCCGCCGGGCCGGTCGAGCGGGTGCTGAGCGGGCTCGGCCTGCTGCGCGGGAGCTGAGCCATGATGGACGGCCTGCTGCACGGCTTCGCCGTGCTCTCCACCTGGCAGAATCTGAGCCTCTGCCTGCTCGGCGCCTTTCTCGGCACGCTGGTCGGCGTGCTGCCGGGCCTCGGTCCCGCCACCACCATCGCCCTGCTGCTGCCGATCACGCTGAAGCTCGACCCGACCGGGGCGATCATCCTGCTCGCCGGCATCTACTACGGCGTCGCCTATGGCGGCACGCTGACCTCGGTGCTGATGCGCATCCCCGGCGAGGCCTCCTCCGTCGTCACCTGCCTCGACGGCTACGAGATGGCGCGCAGGGGGCGGGCCGGGGCGGCGCTCGGCATCGCCGCCATCGGCTCCTTCTTCGCCAGCACCGTGGGCATCCTCGGCGTCATGCTGCTCTCGCCGCTGCTGGCCGAGCTGGTCATCGCCTTCGGCCCCTGGGAGTACGCGGCGCTGATGCTGGCCGGCCTGTCGCTGATCGCCTTCTTCGCCGCCTCCGGCCTGGCCAAGGCGGCGCTGATGGCGCTGCTCGGCCTGTTCCTCGGCTCGGTCGGCATCGATCCCATCGCCGGCACGCCGCGCTTCACCTTCGGCATCCCGGAGCTGGTGGACGGGATCAACATCACGCCGCTGGCGCTCGGCCTGTTCGGCCTGTCGGAGCTGCTCTTCCTGGCGCTGGCCCGCCCCGGCAAGGCCGAGATCCTGCGGCCGCCCAACTCGCTGCTGGGCTTCCTGCCGAACCGCGAGGAGGCGCGGCGCTCGGTGGCGCCGGTGCTGCCCGGCTCGGTGCTGGGCTTCCTGGTCGGGCTGCTGCCGGGGGGCGGGGCGGTGCTGGCCTCCTTCCTCTCCTATGCCGTGGAGCGGCGGCTGACGCGGCGGCCGGAGGAATTCGGCCGGGGCGCGGTGGAGGGCGTGGCGGGGCCGGAGGCGGCGAACAATTCCGGCACCGCCGGCGCCTTCATCCCGCTGCTGACGCTGGGCATCCCGTCCAACGCCGTCACCGCCCTGCTGCTCGGCGCGCTGCTGATCCACGGCGTGCAGCCGGGCCCGATGATCCTGGAGCGGCAGCCCGAGATCTACTGGGGCGTCATCGCCTCGATGTATCTCGGCAACCTGATCCTGCTGGTGCTGAACCTGCCGCTGGTCGGGCTTTTCGTGCGCGCCCTGGAGATCCCGCGCCGCTTCATGGCGGCGGCGATCCTCTCGATCTGTGTCATCGGCGTCTACAGCACCAATCTCGCGACCTTCGACATCCTGCTGGCGGTGGGCTTCGGCCTGCTCGGCTTCGCGCTGCGCCGGGGCGGCTTCGACCTCGGGCCGCTGATCCTGGCCTATGTGCTGGGGCCGACCTTCGAGCGCTCGCTGCGCCAGGGCCTGCTGATCGCGGATGGCAACCTGCTGGAGCTGGCCGACCGGCCGATCGCGCTGGGCTTCATCCTGGCGGCGGTGGCGACGCTGGCCGGCGCGGTGCTGCTGCGCAACCGGGCGCGCGTGGCGGACTGACGGCGCGAAGGGGCGCCCGGAGCGATGCCGGGCGCCCCTTCGGCGCGGCGGGAGGGGATCGCCCTCCCGGTGGCCGCCTTCCCGGCGGCCGGCTTAGCGCGCGGCGAGCGTCGCGGGCGCGGCCGAGGGGGCCAGATAGACCACCTCCGAATGCTGGCCGCCGATCAGCACCGGGATGCCCGGGGCCTGGCGGCCGAGGGCGGGATCGTCATAGGCGATCCGGCCCGACTGGCCCTGGCCGGCGAAGCGCGCATAGCCGCCGCCGACGACATTGCCGCGATAGGCCTCGTCATACCGGACGGCGAAGTTCTCGCCCTGGCCGGTGACCGTCAGGAAGTCCCGCGCCTGGACAGGGGCCAGGGCGGCGGTGGTGCCGAGCAGGGCGGCGGCGGCGAGGAGGGTGCGGAGGGTGGACATGGAATGGAGCCTTTGTGGGAGTGGGGCGCCCCCGGTGGAGCGCTGTTGAAAGTGATATTGAGCGCGATATCATCGTGCGCGACCTATAATCCGGCAGGCCAGCCATGCGCGACAATATTGCGCGATCACGTCGCGCACGACTTATATGCCTGGCAGCCTTCCCCCTCAGGAGCCCCGCCATGACTCCGCACGACACCCCCGAACCGGACAGTCCCGAAGGGAATGCCCCGGACCTCGACGAACTGCTCTGCTTCGCCATCCATTCCACGGCGCATGCCATCCAGCGCGCCAACAAGCCGCTGCTGGACCGGTTGGGCCTGACCTATCCGCAGTACCTGGTCATGGTCGTGCTGTGGTCCGCCGACGGGCAGACGGTGGGCGCCATCGGCGACCGCCTTTTCCTGGAGAGCAGCACCCTGACGCCGCTGCTCAAGCGGCTGCAGGCGGCCGGCTTGGTCGAGCGGCAGCGCGACGCGGCGGATGAGCGGCAGGTGCGGATCCGCCTGACGGCGGCCGGCCGCGCCCTGCGCGGCAAGGCCTGCGAGAAGCCGGCCTGGATGGGGCACTGCTTCGGCGGCGAGGAGGAGGCGCGGGCGCTGCAGCGGGCGATCCTGCGCCTGCGGGACGCGGTGACGCGGGAGCCGGGGGTGAGCTGAGGCCGGAGCGCCGGCCGGCCCCCCCTTCCGCCTTCAGGCATGGCCTTCCGAGGTGGCGTCATCCCGGGCCGACGCCTGCCCGTGCCCCTGGCGCTGCGCCATGGCCCGCGCCACCACGTAGAAGACCGGGGTGAAGAACAGGCCGAAGAGCGTCACGCCCAGCATGCCGGCGAAGACCGCCGTGCCCAGGCTCTGCCGCATCTCCGCCCCCGCCCCGGTGGCGATGGCGAGCGGCAGCACGCCGAGGATGAAGGCCAGCGAGGTCATCAGGATCGGCCGCAGCCGCGTGCGCGCCGCCGCCGCCGCCGCCGCCCAGCGGTCCAGCCCCTGCTGCTCCGCCTGCCGCGCGAACTCGACGATCAGGATGGCGTTCTTGGCGGCCAGCCCGATGAGCACGACCGGCCCGATCTGCACCAGCACGTTGTTGTCCAGCCCGCGCCAGGCGATGCCGGCCAGCGCCGCCAGCACGGACATCGGCGCGATCATCACCACCGCGAGCGGCAGCAGCCAGCTCTCGTAGAGCGCCGCCAGCAGCAGGAAGACGAAGACCACGGCGAGGCCGAAGGCGATGGGCGCGGTATTGCCCTGGGTCGTCTCCTGCAGGGCGATCTCGGTCCATTCGTAGCCGTAGCCCCGCGGCAGGGTCTCGGCCAGCACCGCCTGCATCGCCGCGATCGCCTGGCCGGTGGAATAGCCCGGCGCCGCCGCACCCTGCACCTCGGCCGCCGGAAACAGGTTGTAGCGTGGCACGCGATAGGGGCCGGTATCCGGCTCCAGCCGCGCCAGGGCGCCGATCGGCACCATCTCGCCATCGACATTGCGGGCGCGCAGCAGGGCGACGTCGCGCGGGGTGCGGCGCTGCGCCTCCTCGGCCTGGGCGGTGACGCGGTAGGTGCGGCCGAGGATGTTGAAGTCGTTGACGAAGGCGGAGCCGAGATAGATCGACAGCGTCTCGGACACGCGGTCGAGCGGCACGCCCAGCATCTCCGCCTTGCCGCGGTCCACCTCGGCGCGCAGCGAGGGCGTCGCGGTGCTGAACAGGGTGAAGGCCATGGCGATCTCGGGCCGCGCCGCCGCCGCCGCCACCACCCGCTGCGTCACCGCCTCCAGCGCGTGGCCGCCGCGGTCGCCGTGATCCTGCACATAGAGCTTGAAGCCGCCGCCGGTGCCGATGCCGGAGACCGAGGGCGGCGGGATGACCAGGCCGAGCGCGTCGCGCTGCCGGCCGATGGCGGCCTGCACGGCGCCGATCAGCGCCGGATAGGCGATGCCCTCCTCCGCGCGCTTCTCGAAGCTCTGCAGCGTGACGAAGATCACGCCGGTGTTCGGCGCGTTGGTGAAGGTGGCGCCGTCGAAGCCGGTGAACATGACGGTGTCCGCCACGCCCGGCACCTTCAGCACCGCCTCGGAGGCAGCGCGCATCACCCTGTCGGTGCGGTCCAGCGTGGCGCCGGGCGGCAGCTGGAAGGCGGCGATGAGATAGCCGCGGTCGAGCGGCGGGATCAGCCCGGTGGGGGTCGTGCGCACCACCTGGCCGGTCAGCGCCAGCAGGCCGGCGAAGAGGATCAGCACGATGGCGGAGACCCGCACCAGCCGCCGCGTCAGCGCCCCGTAGCCGAGCGACAGCGCGTCGAAGGCGCGGTTGAAGCCCCGGAAGAACAGGCCGAAGGGCGCGCCCAGCACCCGTCGCCAGCCGCGGGGCGGGTGCTGCGCGTGCGGCCGCAGCAGCAGCGCCGCCAGCGCCGGCGAGAGGGTGAGCGAGACCAGGGCGGAGAGCAGCGTCGCCACCGCGATGGTCACGGCGAACTGGCGGTAGAAGGCGCCGGAGAGCCCCTCGATGAAGGCCGTCGGCACGAAGACGGCGCAGAGCACGAGGGCGATGGCGAGCAGGGCGAAGCCGACCTCGTCCATGGTGCGCCGCGTCGCCGTCACCGGGTCCAGCCCCGCCGCCAGGTGCCGCTCCACATTCTCGACCACGACGATGGCGTCGTCCACGACGATGCCGATGGCCAGGATCAGCCCGAACATGGACAGGCTGTTGAGTGAGATGCCGAGCGCGCCCATGAAGGCGAAGGTGCCGATGATCGAGACCGGGATGGCGGCCAGCGGGATGATCGAGGCGCGCCAGGATTGCAGGAACAGGATCACCACCAGCACGACGAGGAGGATGGCCTCGACAAAGGTGTGCAGCACCGCCTCCATCGACTGCTCGATGAACTGCGTGGTGTCGTAGACGATGCGGTAGGCGACGCCGGGCGGGAAGTCGCGCTCCGCCTGCGCCAGCGTCGCCTTCAGCGCCGCCGCCGTGGCCAGGGCATTGGAGCCGGGCCGCTGGAAGATCGGCATGGCGACGGCGCTCGTGCCGCTCAGATAGGCGCGCATCGTGTAGTCCTGGCTGCCCAGCTCGACGCGGGCGATGTCGCGCAGCCGCAGCGGCGCGCCGCCGGCCTCCGTCGCGACCACGATATCGGCGAAGTCCGCCGCGTCGCGCAGCCGGCCGAGCGCCTGGATGTTGAGCTGGAAGGCCTCGCCGCCGCCGGCCCCCGTGGGCGGGTGGTTGAGCCCGCCGGCGGCGACCTGGACATTGGCGCGGCGCAGCGCCGCGACCACCTCGCCCGGCGTCAGGCCGCGCGCGGCGATGCGCGCCGGGTCGAGCCAGACCCGCATGGCATAGTCGCCGCCGCCGCCGAAGAGCTGCACGTCGCCGACGCCGTCGAGCCGCGCCAGCCGGTCCTTCAGGGCCAGGGTGGCGTAGTTGGCGAGATACTGGTCGCTGCGCGAGCCGTCGGGCGAGACCAGATGGACGACCATCATGATGTCGGGCGAGGCCTTCTTCACGATGAGCCCGAGGGCGCGCACCTCGGCCGGCAGGCGCGGCTCGGCGATGGCGACGCGGTTCTGCACCAGCACCTGCGCCTGATCGATGTCGGTGCCCTGGCGGAAGACGACGTTGATGGTGAGCCGGCCATCGCCGGTCGCCTGGGAGCCGACATAGAGCATGCCCTCGACGCCGTTGATCTCCTGCTCGATCGGCGAGGCCACGGTGTTGGCGATGGTCTCGGCGGAGGCGCCCGGATACTGCGCCGTGATGGTCACGGTGGGCGGGGCGATCTCGGGATACTCGCTGATCGGCAGCCGCGTCGCGGCGATGGCGCCGATCAGCAGGATGGCGATCGAGATGACGGCGGCGAAGACCGGCCGGCCGACGAAGAACTGGGCGAAGCGCATGGCGCGGCTCCTCAGCGGATGGCGGCGAGGCGGCCGTTTGGCCCGGCCGCCTCGGCGCTGACGCGGCTGCCGGGCCGCGCCAGATGCAGTCCGGCGGTGATGACCCGGTCCTGCGGCGAGAGGCCCGCGCGCACCACGCGCAGCCCGTCCACCACCGGGCCCAGCTCCACCGGCTTGGCCACGACCGTGCCATCGGCGGCGACGGTCATGACGACGCGGCTGGCCTGGTCGGCGGCGATGGCGGCATCGGGCACCAGCAGCCGCTCGCCCTGGCCGGCCGGCAGGCGCAGCCGCGCGAAGCCGCCCGGGGTCAGCAGCAGGTCGGGATTGGGCAGCACGGCACGGGCGCGCAGCGTGCCGGAGCGGGGGCGCAGCTCGCTGTCGAGGAAGTCGAGCTGGCCGGTGCGCGGCCACTCCGCCTCGTCGGCCAGGCGCAGGCCGACGGTCAGCGGGGCGGCACCCGGCCGCGCCCCGCCGCGCCGGGCGAGGCGCAGATAGTCCGCCTCGCTCATGTCGAAGCTGGCATAGACCGGATCGAGGGCCAGGATGGTGGTGAGCAGCGTGCCGCCCGCCTGCACCAGGTTGCCGGCATCGACGCGGCGGTCCGAGGCGCGGCCGGATTGCGGCGCGCGCACCGCGGTCCAGTCCAGCTCCAGCGCCGCCTGCCGCACCCGCGCCTCCGCCCCGGCCAGCTCGGCCTCGGCCTGCCGCTCGGCGGCGCGGCGGCTGTCGAGCTGCGCCTCGGGGGCGATGCGGCGCTCGACCAGCGGCAGGCTGCGGCGGGTCTCCTGCCGGGCCAGGGCCAGCCTGGCGCGGGCGCCATCCCGCGCCGCCTCGGCATCGCGCAACGCGATCTCGAAGGGGCGCCGGTCGAGGGTGAAGAGGAGATCCCCGGCCCGGACGACCTGCCCGTCGCGGAAATGCACCGCCTCGACCAGGCCGGAGACGCGGGGGCGCAGCTCCACCCGCGCCGAGGGCTCGATGCGGGCGATGTGCTCCTCCCATTCGGTCAGGTCGCGGCGCAGCGGCGTGGCGACGGTGACGGTGGGGAGCGGGTCCTGCGCGGCGGCTGTGGTGGGGAGCAGCAGGGGAAGGGCCAGCGGGGCGGCCAGCAGCAGGGCGCGGAGAGGACGGGACTTGCGGATGAGGGTCGGCATTGCCTATCTCCAGGGCCGGATGATACCGACCGGTTCGTAACATGGATACGAACCGGTCGGTCACATTGCAAGCCCGCGGCGGACATGCTTCTCCAGCCGCGCCGCGCAAGAAGGAGTGAGGAGAGAACCGTGGCCCGCAACAAGGACGAGGACCGCCGCCCGGCGGCGCAGAGATTGCGGGATGTCGCGCGCGATCTCTTCTACCGGCAGGGCATCCGCGCCACCGGCGTCGAGGAACTCTGCCGCGTCGCAGGCACCACCAAGATCAGCCTCTACCGCGCCTTCCCCTCGAAGGACGAGCTGATCGCCGAGGTGCTGCGCGACGATTGCAGCGAGGATTCCTGCTGGTTCGAGACGGCCGTCGAGCCGGGGACGCCGCCGCGGGAGCGGCCGCGCGCCTATCTGCGGGCGGCGGTGGAGGTGCTGCGGCAGCCCGGCTTCCGGGGCTGCCCGATGGGCATGGCGATCGTGGAATTCCCCGACCCGCAGCACCCGGCGCGGCAGGTGACGGATGCCTACAAGCAGAAGGTGCGGTGCGACCTGCGGCGGATCTGCGCCGAGGCCGGCGCGGCGGAGCCGGACACGATGGGGGACGCCCTGCTGCTGCTGATCGAGGGCGCCTTCGCCGCCGCGCCCTATCTCGGCGCCGCCGAGGCCGCCGATGCGCTGGAGCGGGCCGGCCTGCGGCTGATCGGCGGCCTGCTGCCGCCGGCGGGCACGGCCGGCTGAGCCGGCGGGTCAGCGCCGCGCTTCCTCCTCCGTGTCCGGCTGATTGGCGGCCGAGTCCAGGATATGGGACCGCACGCTGGCGGCGACGCGCACCGGGTCGCCGCCGCGCAGGGCCGTCAGGATCTCGCCATGCCCCTCGGCGCTGCGGCGCAGCGCCCGCATGGAGGGCCAGAGCACCAGCGGCCACAGCCGCGCCCGGTCCCGCACCTCCAGCGCCAGCTCCACCAGCGCGCGGTTCGGCGCGAAGCCGTAGAGCGTGTCGTGGAAGTCGAGATTGGTGGCGCTCTGGCTGGCCGGACTGCCCTCTGCGATGGCCCGCTCGAAGGCGGCGGCCTTGGCCTCCAGCAGGGCGAAGGCGGCGTCGTCCAGCCGGGGCAGGGCGGTGAGCGCGGCCTCCGCCTCCAGCAGCGCCCGCACCTCCAGCATCTCGCCGATGCGCCGCCGGTCGGGCGTGGCGACACGGAAGCCGCGATTGGGCACATGCTCGACGGTCTGGCGCAGCGCCAGCTCCGCCAGGGCGGCGCGGATATCGAAGCGCGTGGCGCCGAAGCGCTCCTCCAGATCCACCTGCCGCAGCCATTCGCCGGCGCGGTAGGCGCCGCCGCGGATGGCGGTGGCGATCTCGGCGGCCAGCGGGCGGCGGGCGCGGGGCAGGCGGGCCATGATCGTCCGGTCCTGTGGCGGAAAAGGGATTGCGGGGATCGTCAAAGGGGACCTAGCATATTGGCGCCAATAATTGCGCCAAAGAGCGCCGGGGTGAACCCCTCCACAGGGAGGCGGGCCCCGTCAGGGAGGACACGCCAATGACCTTGATCGGGCGCCGCGCCACGCTGGCCCTGCCCGGCCTGCTGCTGCCCGCCAGCCTGCGGGCGCAGGGCGCCACCGGAGCGCCGGCCGGCTATCCCCAGGGCTACCAGGAGGTGGTCGCCGGAGCGGAGCGCGAGGGCAGCCTGCTGGTCTATTCCATCATGTCGGCCGAGAACTGGCGGCCGGTGCTGGAAGGCTTCAACCGCCGCTATCCCAAGGTGAAGGTGGAGACGCTGGATCTCCCCAACTCGCGCGAGGTGTTCGAGCGCTACCTGGCCGAGCGTGGCACCAACAGCCGCACCGCCGACCTCCTCGCCACCGCCGATCCCTCGGGCTGGATCGAGTTCCAGCAACGCGGCGAGGTGATGCCCTACGAATCGCCCGAGATCGCCGCCTGGCCCGCCTGGTCGCGCCCCTGGCCCGGTGTCTATACCGTCTCGGCAGATCCGCTGGTCTTCATCTTCAACAAGATGCTGGTGCCGGAGGCGCAGCAGCCGAAGACCTTCGCGCAGTTCACCGAGCTGGCCGTGGAGAACCGCAGCCGCTGGCGCAACAAGCTGACCAGCTACGGCGCGCATTTCGGCGGCTTCGGCTACTCGGCCAATTTCGGCTTCGTGCAGAAGCACGGCGACAGGGCCTGGGAATGGTTCCGCCAGATCGCCCCCGCCCAGCCACGCTGGGAACGCTCCGGCGGGCCGATGACGGAGAAGGTCACCTCCGGCGAGTATGTCGCCGGCTGGTTCGTCTCCGCCATCACCTTCTGGCCCCGGCTGAACGACCCGGCGCGGGCGCGTGTGCTGGGCTGGAACTTCATCGGCGACGGGCAGCTCGTGATCCTGCGCGGCATGGCCATTCCGAAGGGCGCGCGCAACGTCAACGCGGCGAAGCTGCTGCTGGACTACATCGCCTCGGAGGAGGGGCAGCGCGCCTTCGGCCGTGGCGGCCTGACCCCCGCCCGGCCCGACGTGCGTCCCGGCGAGGGCATCCGCCACACCTACAGCTCGATCACCGAGGCCGTGGGCGGCGAGCAGAACATCGCCTTCATCGACTACAATCCGGCCATCCTCAGCGAATACCAGCCCTTCCTGGACCGCTGGAAGCAAGCCTACGGCGTGAGCTGAGCCGATGAGCCTGGCCCTCGACCGGCCGGACGCGCCGCCCGCGCAGCCGGCCATCCCGCGCGCCATTCCCATCCAATACGGCACCGCCATCCTGGTGCTCGTGCTGGTGGCGGCGCCGCTCCTGCCCGTGCTGCTGCAATCGGTGCTGGACGGCGCGCTCTACGAGCCGGAGTACAACCTGACGCTGGCGAACTTCGCGCGGCTGGCGCGCACCGAGGGCTTCGGCACGGTGCTGCTGAACACCGTGCTGCTGGCGGCGCTGACGACGCTGGTGGCGCAGGTCGTGGGCACGCTCGCCGCCATCCTGTTCGGCCGCACCGACCTGCCGCTGGCGCGGGCGATGAGCGAGTTCTTCCTCTGGCCGCTCTATCTCTCCGCGCTGGTCCTCTCCTTCGGCTGGTACGCGGTCTATGGCCCCTCGGGCTATGTCACCCTGCTCTGGCAGTCGCTGTTCGGCGACGCACCCTGGACGCTCTACTCGCTCTGGGGCATGGCGGTCATCGCCGGTGTCTCGCAGGCGCCGCTGGCCTATATCTACTGCCTGTCCTCCGCCACCATCACCGATCCCTCGCTGGAGGAGGCCGCGCGGGTGTCCGGCGCCGGCACGGCGCGCACCCTCTGGCGGGTGACGCTGCCGCTGATGAAGCCCGCCATCGCCTACAGCGCCGTGCTGAACTTCACCGTGGGGCTCGAGCTTCTCTCGATTCCGCTGATCTTCGGCGATCCCGCCGGCATCCCCGTGCTCACCACCTTCCTGTTCAACAACGGCGTCTCCTCGCCGCGCCCGGACCACGGCCTCGTCGCCACGGCGGCGGCGCTGATGCTGGTGGTGGTGTGCTTCCTGGTCTGGCTGCAGGGGCGGATGCTGGGCAATACGCGCCGTTTCATCACACTGGGCGGCAAGGCCTCGCGCCCGCGCCCCTTCCGCCTCGGCGGGCTGCGCTGGCCGCTCTTCGCGCTGGCCGCGCTCTACATCCTGGCCACCGTCATCGCGCCGATCGGCACGCTGGTGCTGCGCGCCTTCACCGCCTTCCTCTCGCCCATGATCCCGATCGGCGAGGTGCTGACCACCGGCAACTTCACCCAGATCTTCGAGTATCCCGTCTATTCGCGCGCGGTCTGGAACTCCTTCGTGGTCAGCCTGGTCGGCGGCGCGCTGGCCACGGCGCTGATCGCCCTCATTGCCATCGTGGTGCACCGCTCGGAGTTCCGCTTCCGCGGCGCGCTGCAGTACCTGGCGCTGTTCCCCCGCGCGGTGCCGGGGGTGGTCGCCGGCATCGGCTTCTTCTACGCCTTCGCGCTGCTGCCGGGACTCGGCTTCCTGCGCAATTCCATCTGGATCCTGGTCATCGCCTTCACCATGCGCTTCATCCCGGCCGGGCTCGGCGCCGTCGCGCCGATGCTGCTGCAGGTCAGCCCGGATCTCGACCGCGCGGCGCGGGTGCAGGGGGCCGACTGGTGGCGGACCAGCCGCAGCATCCTGCTGCCGCTGATGCGCCCGGCCCTGGTCGGCTGCTTCACCATCCTCTTCATCTCCTTCTTCAAGGAGTATTCCACGGCGATCTTCCTCTTCGCCCCGGGCAGCGAGGTGATCGGCACGGCCCTGCTGCAACTCTGGGTGCAGGGCGAGGTCGGCCTCGTCGCCGCGCTGGCCACCATCCAGGTCGCGGTCATCGCCGTCTGCATCGCCGCGGTGCGCGGCATCTTCGGAGTGAAGCTGCATGGCTGACCTGACCATCCAGGGCCTGACCAAGCGCTTCGGCGGCGTCACCGCCGTCGAGGGGGTCGACCTGCACGTGGCGGATGGCGAGTTCGTCACCCTGCTCGGCCCCTCGGGCTGCGGCAAGTCTACCACCCTCGCCGCCGTGGCCGGGCTCGACCGCGCCGATGGCGGACGCATCCAGGTGGGCGACAGGGTCTATTTCGACGCCGCGAAGGGGATCTACCTGCCGCCGGAGGCGCGCAACTGCGGTCTTGTCTTCCAGAGCTACGCGCTCTGGCCTCACATGACGGTGGCCGACAACGTCGCCTTCCCCCTGACGCTGCGCAAGGTTCCCGCCGCCGAGCGTCGGCGCCGCATCGAGGAGGTGCTGGCGCTGGTCGAGATGGAGCGCTACGCCGCGCGCTACCCGCACGAGCTGTCGGGCGGGCAGCAGCAGCGCGTGGCGCTGGCCCGCACCCTGGTCTATCGCCCGGCCATCCTGCTGCTCGACGAGCCGCTCTCCAACCTCGACGCTAAGCTGCGCGACCGCGCCCGCGCCTGGCTGGCCGAGCTGCGCACCCGGCTCGGCCTCACCACCATCTATGTCACCCATGACCAGATCGAGGCGCTCTCGCTCTCGGACCGCATCGTGGTGATGAATGGCGGGCACATCGCGCAGATCGGCGCGCCGCAGCAGATCTACGAGCAGCCGGCCGATCCCTTCGTCGCCGACTTCATCGGCACCACCAACTTCCTGCCCGCCCGCGTGGTCGGCGCCGCCCCGGCCGGCGGCCGCGCCGTCCTGGAACTGGCCGACGGGCAGCGGCTGGAGACGGTGGCCGGGCGCGCCGCCGCCGCCGGCGAGCGCGTCACCCTGGCCTATCGCCCCGAGCAGATGCGCGTGGCGACGCCGGGCGCCGGGGCGGGGGAGGGCCCAGGAGAGGGCCCGGGGGAGGGCTCGGTGCTGGCGACGCGCATCACCAGTCGCTCCTATGTCGGCGGGCAATGGCAGGTGGGGCTCGACCTCGCCGGCGCCGCCATCCGGCTGGAGGCGCGCACGCCCCCGGCCGGGGACACGCTCGATCTCTGGCTGCCCCATGCGGGCGGCATCCTGTTCCGGGGAGGCGCCGATGTCGCCGCTTGAGACCACGCGGGGCGGCGGCCTGCCGCGCGCCGACTACACGCCGGAGGCGACCGGCCCGCTGCAGGGCGTGCGGGTGCTGGACCTCTCCCGTCTCGTCGCCGGCAACACGCTGACGCAGCACCTGGCGGATTTCGGCGCCACGGTGGACAAGGTGGAGCCGCGCGATGGCGACACGCTGCGCGGCTGGCGCGTGCGCGGTGTCGAGACCGCCTGGAAGGTGCATGGCCGCGGCAAGCGCAGCCTCTGCATCGACTTCCGCCACGGGGAGGCGATCCCGCTGATCCGCCGCCTCGTCCCCGGCGCGGCGATGCTGGTCGAGAGCTTCCGCCCCGGCACGCTGGAGGCGATGGGCCTGGCGCCGGAGGAGCTGCTCCGGCTGGAGCCCCGGCTCATCATCGTCCGCATCTCCGGCTGGGGGCAGGACGGGCCCTATTCCCGCCGGCCCGGCTTCGGCACGCTGGTCGAGGGCTTCACCGGCTTCGCCGAGATGAACGGCTTCGCCGACCGCGAGCCGGTGCTGCCGCCGATGTATCTCGCCGACACCATCGCCGGGCTGACCGGCGCCTTCGCCGCGATGGCGGCACTGCGCGAGGTGGAGATGCGCGGCGGCCAGGGCCAGGTGATCGACCTGCCGCTGCTCGACCCGCTCTTCACCGCGCTCGGCCCGCAGGCGGCGAACTACCGCCTCACCGGCAAGACCAAGCCGCGCACCGGCAGCCGCTCCACCGGCGCCGCGCCGCGCAATGTCTACCGCACCAGGGATGACGGCTGGGTCTGCCTCTCCGCCTCCACCCAGGGCATGGCGGAGCGGGTGCTGCGCTCCATCGGGCGCGGCGACCTCATCGACGATCCGCGCTTCCGCACCAACGAGCAGCGCGTGGCGCATGGCGAGGAGCTGGACGCCATCATCGGCGCTTTCATCGCACGCAGGACACTGGAGGAGAACGTGGCCTTCTTCGAAGCCGCCGAGGTCACCATCGGCCCGGTGAACGACATCGTCCGCGTCATGGGCGACCGGCACGTGCGGGCGCGTGCCCTGCTGGCCGAGTATCCGGACGAGGACATGGGGAGCTTTCCGATGCATGCCGTTCCCGCGCGCCTCTCCGGCACGCCCGGCGCGATCCGCGCACCGGCGCCGCGCCTCGGCCAGCACAGCCGCGACATCCTGGCGGCGCAGGGCTTCTCGCCGGACGAGATCGCGGCGGCGGCGGCCTCCGGCCTGGTGGTGACGGCATGACCCCGCATCCCGTCTGGCGCTCCGGCCTGTTCGTGCCGGTGAACGTGGAGCGCTTCCTGGCCCGCGCGCACGAGCGCGGCGCCGATGCCATCCAGCTCGACCTGGAGGACAGCATCGCCCCCGCCGACAAGCCGGAGGCCCGCCGCCGGGTGGAGGCCGCCGTGGCGCGGCTGCGGCGCGAGGCGCGCGCGGATATCCTGGTGCGCATCAACCAGCCGCTCGAGGATGCGGTGCGCGACCTGGAGGCGGCCGTCATCCCCGGTGTCGCCGCCATCATGGTGACCAAGGTGGAGGGCGCGGACCATCTGCGCCTGCTCGACGAACTGGTTTTCCGCCTGGAGCAGGCGCGCGGCCTGCCGGCGGGGGGCATCCGCTTCGTCGCGCTGATCGAGGCGCCGGGGCCGCTGTCGCGCGCGCATGACATCGCCCGCGCCACGCCGCGGCTGGTGGGCCTCTCCCTCGGCGCCGAGGACTACGCCACGGCGATCGGCGGCGAGCCCTCGGAGGAGGTGTTGCTGATGCCCAAGCAGCAGATCCTGCAGGCGGCCACGGCCGCCGGCCTGATGCCGCTCGGCACCATCAGCACCGTGGCCGACTATTCCGACCTCGCCGCCTATGAGCGGGTGGTGCGCCGCTCCGCCGCCTTCGGCTTCGTCGGCGCCTCGGCCATCCACCCCTCGCAGGTGCCGGTGCTGAACGCCGGCTTCAGCCCCTCGCCCGCCCGGGTGGCGGAGGCGGAGCGGATCGTGGCGCTGGACCGGGAGGCGGCGGCGCAGGGACGCGGCTCCTTCGCCATCGACGGCAAGATGATCGACATCCCGATCGTCCGCCGCGCCGAGGCGCTGCTGGCGCGGGCGCGCGCCGTCGCCGCCCGCGCCGGGTGAGGCGGGGGCTACTCCGTCAGCCAGTGCGCGCTGCCGAGATCGACGGTGATGGCGACGGTGTCGCCCACCTCGTGCAGCCGCGGGACGCCGCTGAAGGGCATGTCCACCAGCACCTCGGCCTCGCCGACGCGCACGCCGTAGCGCAGGACGGGCCCGAGGAACTCGCGATGCGCCACGGTGCCGGTCAGAAGGCTGTCGGGCCGCGGCGGCGCCAGGCTCGCATCCTGCGGCCGGAACATCAGCCGCGCGCCCGGCGGGGGGCGCAGCCCGGCCGGCAGCGGCAGCGCCGGCCCGCCCTCCACCGCGAACCGCCCCTCGCGCGGCGTGCCCGCCAGGATGTTGGCGCTGCCCAGGAAGCCGGCGACGAACAGGTTCGCCGGCCGCGCGTAGAGCGCCATCGGCGTGTCCACCTGCTGCACGCTGCCCTCGCGGAACACCGCGATGCGGTCGCAGACCGTGTTCGCCTCCTCCTGGTCGTGCGTCACGAAGATCGCCGTCATGCCCAGGCTTCGCTGCAGGTCGCGCAACTCCCGCCGCACCTGCACGCGGAGCTTGGCGTCGAGGTTGGAGAGCGGCTCGTCGAGCAGCAGCAGGCGCGGGCGGATGGCGATGGTGCGCGCCACCGCGACGCGCTGCTGCTGGCCGCCCGAGAGGGCGGCGGGACGGCGGTCGGCGAGATGCGCGAGCCCCACCAGCCCGAGCGCCTGCTCGACCCGGGCAGCGATCTCGGCGCGGGGCAGGCGCCGCTCCTCGAGCCCGAAGGCGACGTTCTGCCGCACGCTCAAATGCGGCCAGAGCGCGTAGGACTGGAACACCATGCCGATGTCGCGCTTCCAGGGCGGCAGGGCCGAGATGTCCCGCCCCCCGACCAGGACGCGGCCGGTATCGGCCTGGTTGAAGCCGGCGATCAGCCGCAGCAGCGTCGTCTTGCCGCAGCCGGAGGGGCCGAGGAAGGCGAAGAACTCGCCGGGCCTGATCTCCAGCTCGACATCCTTCAGGACGTGGTTGCTGCCATAGGAGAGGTTGACCCCCTCGATCCGCACCCCCGCCGCCTGGCCGGCGACGGAGAGGGCGGCGGCCTCCTCCTCGCGCGGGCCGGGCGTCATGCCTGCCTCCCGCGCGTCCGCTGGCTGCGCTCGATGACGAGATGCGAGAGGAAGGTGCAGGCTCCGACCAGGATCACGGCGATCACCCCGAGGGCCGCGCCCGGGCCCCGGCCGGCGGCGGATTGCATGAAGACGTACAGGCCATAGGCCAGCGGGGCGTCGGCATTGGACTGCACGAGCATCAGCGTCGCGGACAGCTCGACGGCGGCCGTCGCGAAGCTGGAGATGAAGCCGGCCAGGATGCCGCCGGCCATCAGGGGAACGACGATGCGGCGCACGGTGCGGCCCTTGCTGGCGCCGAGATTCTCCGCCGCCTCCTCCAGCGAGACCGAGATCTGCTGCAGCGCGGCGTGGCAGGCGCGCAGGGCGTAGGGCAGGCGGCGGATGGCGAGCGCCAGGACGATGACGAGCCAGAGGCTGGCCAGCGGGCGGCCATCCGGCAGGGTCACGCCGTAGAAGCTGCGCAGATAGCCGATGCCCAGCACCACGCCGGGCACCGCGAGCGCGGCGCTCGCCGTCCAGTCCAGCCATTCGCGGCCGACCAGCCGCGTCCGCAGCACCAGATAGGCGATGGCGGTGCCGAGCACGACGTCGATCAGCGCCGCCAGCGAGGCATAGGTGACCGTGTTCCAGATATAGGCCGAGCTGTCGCTGAAGACGCGGGCGTAGTGGGCCAGGGTGAAGCCGTCGGGCAGTGGGCTGAAGGACCAGATGGTGGCCAGCGACAGCAGCAGCAGGCCGAGATGCGGCGCCAGCACCAGCGCCAGGATCAGCCCGACCGTGCCATAGGCCAGCGCCGCCTGGCCGGGGCCGAGGCGGCGCCTCGCCAGGCCGCCGCCGCCGCGCTGCACCGTGGCGTAGTCGCCGCGCCGGATGGCGCGCGCCGAGAGCCACATGGCCAGCACCGAGACGACGATCAGCACGACGCTGATCACATAGCCCATCGGATCCGCGAGGCCGATCGAGGTGATGCGCAGATAGGCCTGCGGCGCCAGCATCTCCTTGACGTTCAGCAGCAGCGGCGTCGCCAGGTCGTCGAAGACCTTGACGAAGACCAGCGAGGCGCCCGCGACATAGCCCGGCAGCGCCAGCGGGAAGACGATGCGGCGGAACAGGCGGAAGCCGGAGGAGCCGAGATTCTGCGCCGCCTCCTCCATGGCGCTGTCGATGTTGCGCAGCGCCGCCGAGAGGTTGACCAGGATGAAGGGGAAGTAGTGGACCGCCTGCACGAAGACGACGCCGTTCAGGCCTTCCATGAAGGGGATGTTGATGCCGGCCCAGTCGCCGAGCAGCAGGTTCACCGTGCCGTTGCGGCCGAAGAGCAGTTGCATGGCGACGGCGCCGGCGAAGGGCGGCATGATCAGCGGCAGGAAGCCCAGCGTCTGGATCAGCAGCGCGCCGCGGAAATGGAAGCGCACGGTGATGTAGGCGAGCGGCAGGGCGAAGAGCGAGGCCAGCAGCACCGTGGCGGCCGAGACATAGAGCGAGTTGAGGAAGGAGCGCACGAAAAGTTCCGTGCGGAAGGCGTCCCAGAAGTTCACCAGGGTGAAGGCACCGCTGCCCGGCTCGGTGAAGGCGACGTACATCACCGTCGCCACCGGCAGGATCAGGAAGGCCGCGAGAAAGAGGGCGATGGCGATGGCCAGCGCCGCCTGCCCCGGCGTGAAGGCGCGCCGCCCGGCGCGCGGGCGGGAGAGGGTGGCGGACACGGGGCGTCAGCGGGCCAGGCGCGCCGCCTCCTGGGCCTTGTCGCGCGCCCTGGCGTAGCGCTCGCGCGCGAAGGCCGCCCAGGCCTGTTCCAGCTCGGCCTGTCGCGGCCCTTCCGCGCGCTGGCCGCCGAAGGCGCCGGCCACCGCCGGCCCGCTGGCCTCCGCCTCGCTCACCGGCATGGCGGCGATCAGGTCGCGCGCCTCCCGCACCAGGCTCCGCGCCGCGGCATTGTCCTTCTTCTCCAGCGCCGCCTCGGCGGCCTGGATGGCCCGGGTCGCGGCCTTCAGCGCGTCGAGCTGGAAGGTGATGAGCTGGTCGAAGAGCGTGTCCACCACGGCGGTCCGCTTCTCGGAGACATCGACGTCGAAGCGGACGCGGGCGCCGAGCGAGGGGTCCTTGAAGGGGTTGGGATAGTCCGCGGGCGCCTGGGCATAGATCTCCGGATTGACCGGCAGGCGCCGGATGCCCGGCTCCAGCAGCACCGCCTGGCCGGCGGGGGAGAGCAGGAACTCGACGAAGGCCTGCGCCCCCGCGGTGTTGGGCGCGCGGGCGACGATGCCGACATTGGCCGGCACGATGGTCGTCACGGTCGGGTAGACGAACTTCACCGGGAAGCCCGAGGCCTGGGCCGAGAAGGCGAAGAAGTCGATGACGATCCCGACGCCGACCTGCCCCGAATTCACCGCCTCGGGCACGCCGAAGGACCGCTCCGTGATGGTGCGGAAATTACCGGCCATGGCCTTCAGGAGGCGCCAGCCCTGATCCCAGCCATCGCCCTGCAGCATGGTCTCGATGGTCAGGTGCGTGGTGCCGGAGCGCGAGGGCGCGGCGATGGCGACATGGTCGTGGAACACCGGCAGCGCCAGGTCGCCCCATTCCTTCGGCGCCGGCAGGCGGTTGGCGCGGGCGTAGCGCTCGTTCCACATGATGCCGTAGCCCGAGGCGGCGAAGCCGAAGTACTGGCCGTCGGGATCGTTGGTCGGCATGGAGCCCACGCGCGGCGCGATGCCGGTCGCCTTCGGCGTGTAGCGCTGCAGCAGCCCCTTCGACTTCAGCACCTCGAAGGCATCGGGCGCCGAGGCCCAGAAGACGTCCACCTGGTTGTTGCCCCGCGTCTCCTCCAGGTACTTCACGCCGGCATTGGTGTTGCGGTTCTGCACGTCGAGCGTCACGCCCGGCATGGCCTTCTCGAAGGCGGCCTTGAAGGGGTCGGTGACATCCTTGGAGAAGGAGGTGACGACCGTGACCTTGCCGGCCTGCGCCCGCGCGCCCGGCGCCAGCAGGGCGCCGGACAGGCCGAGCGTGGAGGCCAGAACGAAGCTGCGACGCTGCATGACGATCTCCCGTTTTTCGTGCTTGTCATGGAAGTGTCACGAAAGCGGGGCTGCCGCAACAGGAAGCGGGGCCGCCGTTCAGCCGAGCCGCGGATCGAGCCAGGGGCGGGGCTGCGGCTGCCAGGGCGAGGCCCGGGCGGCGGTCTCGTCCAGCGCGACGCCGAGCCCGGGCCGGTCGGGCGCCGCCGCCGCGCCCTGGCGGAAGGCGAGCGCCGCGCCGCCCTCGACCAGGCTGAAGAAGCGCTCCGTCTCGCCGTACTGCACCTCGAGCCAGAGCAGGTTCGGCAGCACGGCGCAGAGATGCAGGGAATGCGCGTGGCAGACCGGCCCGGTCGGATTGTGCGGCGCGATCTCGATCCCGGCGGTCTCCGCCAGGGCGGCGATGCGGCGGATCTCCTCGTGCCCGCCGGCATGCTTGATGTCGGGCATCAGCACGTCGTAGCAGCCCGCCTCGATCATGCGGCGGTAGGCGCCGAGGCCGCTCAGCGTCTCCGCCCCGGCGAGCCGCATGCCGCGCTCATTGGCCATGCCGCGCAGGCGCCGGATCTCGGGCAGGTTGGCCTCGGCCACCGGGCATTCGAGCCAGAACAGGCCGAAGGGCGCGACGTCGCGCAGCAGCGCCGCCACGCCGCCCGGCGAGAAGCGCCAGTGCGCGTCCACCATGACATCGACATCCGGCCCCACCGCCGCGCGCACGGCGGCGATGCGCGCCAGCCCCTCGGCGTAGGCGGCGTGCTGCGCCCGCGCCTCGCCGCCGGCCTCGAGCCAGATCAGCGGCTCGAAAGGGGCGAGCTTCACCGCCAGGAAGCCCTCGGCCACGGCGCGGCGGGCGGCGGCGGCGAAGCCCTCCGGCGTGCGCGGGGAGGCGCCGCGGTTGATGTTGGCGTAGAGCGTGATCCGGTCGCGCAGCGCGCCGCCCAGCAGTCGATGGACCGGCGCGCCCTGGGCCTGCCCGGCGATGTCCCAGAGCGCCGCCTCGAAGGCGCTGTGCACGGTCTGCGCCACCAGCCCGCCGGGGGCGTGCGGCGGCGCCGGGCAGAGCCGGTTGCGCAGCAGCGGGTCCTCGCCGGCGACGCGGGCGCCGAGCCGCGCCGCCTCGGCGGCGAGCCCCGCCTCCTCGCCCGACAGCGTGCATTCGCCGAGGCCGGTGAGGCCGGCATCGGTGCGGATCAGCAGGAAGCACCAGTTGGTCCGGGGCGTCACCTGGACGCCCAGCATCTCGGCGGCGGTGATCCGCATGCCCGTCACTCCGCCTGGATGCCGGCCTGGCCGGCCAGTTGCTTCCATTGCCGGATATCCGACGCGATGCGCTCCGCGAAGATCTCCGGCGGCGAGATGACGAGCTGCCCGCCCAGGCGGCGGATGCGCCCGCGCAGAGGCTCCGACGTCCGCAGCGTCACCAGCGCGGCCAGCAGCCGGTCACGAATCGGCTCCGGCGTGCCGGGCGGCGCCAGGATGCCGTTCCAGGCCAGGGTCTCGAAGCCGGGCAGCACCTCCGCCACCGCCGGCACGCCGGGCAGTTCCGGCACCGGCGCGCGCGCGGTGACGGCGATGGCGCGCACCTCGCCCCGCTCGATATAGGGCATGACATTGACAAGGTTGGCGAACATCAGCGCGGTGTCGCCGGCGATGACCGACTGCGCCATGGCCGGCGTGCCGCGATAGGGGATGTGCAGGATGTCGAGCCCGGCGCGGGCCTTGAACAGCTCCATCGACATATGCGCCGAGGAGCCGATGCCGCCGGAGGCATAGTTCAGCGAGCCGGGCGCGGTGCGCAGCATCGCGATCAGCGAGGGCAGGTCACGCGCCGGCAGCAGCCGCTGGTTGACCACCAGCACGTTCGGCCCCTGCACCAGCAGCGACACCGGCTCGAAGGCGCTGGCGAGGTCATAGGGCAGGTTGCGGTAGATCGCGGCGTTGATGCCGTTGGAGCCGGCATTGCCGAAGAGGAAGCTGTAGCCGTCCGGCGCCGCCTTCCAGGCGGCCTCGACACCGATGCGCCCGCCGGCCCCGCCGCGGTTCTCGATCACGAAGGGCTGGCCGAGCAGGGCCTCCAGCTCGGGCGCGATGAGCCGCGCCGTGGTGTCGT
Organism: Pseudoroseomonas sp. WGS1072; assembly: GCF_049340465.1. Classification (NCBI taxonomy): domain Bacteria; kingdom Pseudomonadati; phylum Pseudomonadota; class Alphaproteobacteria; order Acetobacterales; family Acetobacteraceae; genus Pseudoroseomonas; species Pseudoroseomonas sp. WGS1072. The sequence goes on from NZ_JBMPSU010000001.1 coordinate 2,048,435, forward strand.
TGCCGCTGCCGGGGCTGTCGGGGAGGATCAGCCGCACCGGGCTTTCCGGCCAGTCCGCGGCATGGCCCCCCGGCATGGCGCGGGCGGCGCGCGGCGCCAGGGCGGCCGGCGGGGCGGCCAGGGCGAGGGCGAGCAGGGCGCGGCGTACAGGCATGGCGGTCCTCCTGTCTTCCGGCGAAGTTTGAGGTCACTCCGGCGGCGCCGCAACCGGCGCGTGCGGCGGCGCGGCACCCGCCCGGCGCGGTGAACTTGCGGTGAGCGGCGGGGCCGCCGCGGCCAGGGCCGGCGCGGCGATGCGATTCCCGGGATGCGCGCCGCCATCGCCCTCCCCTATGCTGACGCGGGATGAGAGGATCTCCTGCATGAACGAGCCGGGCCGGGATCTGTCCACCGAACGGGCCTCCGAGCGGGTGGTCAGCCTGAGCCGGGCACGGGACGACAAGCTCTGGGCCGTCGTCGCCACGCTCGGCCGCCGCCGCCGTGTCGCGGAGATCTTCGCCAGCCGCGCCGCCGCCGATGCCGATCGCAACTGGCGCGAGCAGCAGGTGCAGGCCTATGCGAGCTTCCTGCGCAGCTCCAGCATGCCGGTGCCGGTCTATACCGTCGCGGCCATCCGCCGCGCCGAGCTGCCCCGCCGCTGGCAGCCGCTGCCGGCGCTGGGCTTCCTGCGCGGGCAGTTCGCCTGACGCCTGCCTGGCGACCCCCCGGCGCCGAGGCGGCCCCTCCGCCATCCGGCCCGGCCGCGCCGGGGGCCTGCACGCACCGACGCTTCGTGATAGCAGGGCGGCGCGGCCGGTGCGCGAGCCGGTCCGCCGCGACGCAGAGCAGCAGAGGTCCCGCATGGCAGAGCCATCCTTTCCCCCGACCCGGCCGGCCGACCCGGATCAGGTCACGCCGGCCGGCTGGAAGGCCCTGGCGGGCTCCACCCTGGGCTATGCCATGGATGGCTTCGACCTGCTGATCCTGGGCTTCATGCTGCGCGCCATCTCGGCCGATCTCGGGCTCAGCCAGGCGCAGGCGGCCTCGCTGGTGACGGCGACGCTGGTCGGCGCGGTGATCGGCGGCATCGGCTTCGGCATGCTGTCGGACCGGCTCGGGCGCGTGCGGGTGCTGACCTGGACCATCGTGCTCTTCGCCGTCTTCACCGGCCTCTGCGCCTTCGCCCAGGGCTACTGGGACCTGCTGATCTACCGCACCATCGCCGGCATCGGCCTGGGCGGCGAGTTCGGCATCGGCATGGCGCTGGTGGCCGAGGCCTGGCCGGCCAGCAAGCGCGCGCGCGCCTCCTCCTATGTCGGCCTCGGCTGGCAGGCGGGCGTGCTGGCGGCGGCGCTCCTGACGCCGCTGCTGCTGCCCTCGATCGGCTGGCGCGGCATGTTCATCATCGGCCTGCTGCCCGCCTTCGCCGCCTATTTCATCCGCAAGAACCTGCACGAGCCGGAGGTCTTCGTCGCCCGCGCGGCACGCCCCGGCCAGGCGCGCTCCTCGCTGCGGCTGCTGGTGGCCGACCGCGAGACGACGCGGCGCAGCATCGGCATGGTCATCCTCTGCTCGGTGCAGAACTTCGGCTACTACGGCGTGATGATCTGGCTGCCGAACTACCTGTCGAGCCGCTTCGGCTTCGGGCTGACGCAGTCGGCGACCTGGACGGCGGTGACCATCCTCGGCATGGCCGCCGGCATCTACGCCTTCGGCCATGTGGCCGACCGCGTCGGCCGCAAGCCCGCCTTCTTCGGCTGGATGCTGGGCGCGGCCGTCATGGTCGTGGTCTATGCCGGGCTGACGGACCCCATGGCGCTGCTGATCGGCGGCGCCGTGATGGGCTTCTTCGTCAACGGCATGCTGGGTGGCTACGGCGCGCTGATGAGCGAGCTCTACCCGACGGCGGCGCGCGCCACGGCGCAGAACGTGCTGTTCAACATCGGCCGCGCGGTCGGCGGCTTCGGCCCGCTGGTGGTGGGCGCCGTGGCCGCCGCCTGGGGATTCCAGACCGCCATCGCGCTGCTGGCCGTGCTCTACCTGCTGGACATCCTGGCGATGTGGAGGCTGATCCCGGAGAAGCGTGGCGCCGAGCTGGCGTGAGCGGGCGGGCGGGATTTCCCCTTGCCATTCCGCGGCCAGGGCGGAGACTTCGGGAAAGCGCCAGAACCAGGGAGAAGCCGCCATGGCGGAAAGCCCGCACGACCCCGCCGACCGGCCCGTCATCGCCCTGGCCATGGGCGACCCGGCCGGCATCAGCCCCGAGCTGACCGCCCGCGTCCTGGCCGATCCCGAGGTGCTGCGCGCCGCCGGGCTGATCGTCATCGGGGACCGCAGGGTGCTGGAGGACGGCGCGCGCATCGCCGGCGTCACTCCCGACATCGCCGTCATCGCACCCGAGGCACCGCGGCCGCGCGACCTGTCGCGCCCGGTGCTGATCGACCTCGGCACGCTGGATCCGGCGACGGTCGCGCGCGGCAGGATCAGCGAGGCCGGCGGCCGCTTCGCCGCCGGGAACTACCGCCATGCCCTGGCACTGGCCGCGCGGGGCGAGGCCGATGCCGTGGCCTTCACGCCCTTCAACAAGGCGGCGATGCGGCTCGCCGTGCCGGATTACGACGACGAGATCGCCTTCACGGCGCGGTTCATCGGCTTCGAGGGACAGGCCAAGGAGTTCAACGTGCTGGAGGGGCTGTGGAATGCCCGCGTCACCTCGCACGTGCCGCTCTCCGGCGTGGCGCCGCTGATCACCCGCGGGGCCATCCTCGACAACCTGACCCTGACCGACCAGGCGCTGCGCGATTCGGGCCTGGCGCGGCCGCGCATCGCCGTCGCCGCGCTCAATCCGCATGCCGGCGATGGCGGCAATTTCGGACGCGAGGAGATCGATATCATCGGTCCGGCGGTGGAGGAGGCCAAGGCGGCGGGCATCGCCTGCGACGGGCCCTTCCCCTCCGACACCGTGTTCCTGCGCGCCCGGCGCGGCGACTTCGACGCCGTGCTCACCATGTTCCATGACCAGGGGCAGATCGCCATGAAGCTGATCGGCTTCGAGCAGGGCGTGACCCTGCTGGGCGGCTTCCCCTTCCCGATCTGCACGCCAGCGCATGGCACGGCCTATGAGATCGCCGGCCAGGGCGTCGCGCATCCGGGCGCCGCCCGCAATGCGCTGCTGCTCGCCGCCCGCATGGGCGCGGCGCGCCGCCGGCCCCGGCCGGAGGCGGCCACCTCGCTGGCCGCGGCGCGGGAGGCGATGCGGCCGGGCCGCGACACGGCCGCCTGAACGCCCGCCGCTACTGCTTCTCGATCCCGGCCTGCGTCACCACCTCCTGCCACTTGGCCAGCTCGGCGCGGACGAAGGCCTGGGCCTGCTCCGGCGTGCTGCCGACCGGCGTGGCGCCGAGCGCGGCGAAGCGCTCGCGGACACTGTCCACCTTGAGCTGCGCGGCGGCATCCGTGGCGATCTTCGTGGCGATGGGCCCCGGCAGGCCGGCGGGCGCGATGATGGCGCCCCAGGTGGCCGCCTCGAAGCCGGGCAGGCCGCTCTCCGCCACGGTGGGCAGGTCGGGCAGCGCCGGCACGCGCTGCGCGGCGGTGGTGGCGATGGCCTTCAGCTTGCCGCCCTGCACATGGCCGAGCACGGCGGGCAGGGTGTCGAACATGACGTCGACGCGGCGGCCGATCAGGTCGGGATGCGCGGCGGTGGAGCCGCGATAGGGCACGTTGACCATCGGCGCGCCGACGCGGTGGGCGAACATCTCGGCGGCCAGGTGCACGGCGCCGCCGGTATTGGCGAAGGTGACCTCGCCCGGCTTCGCCTTCACCATCGCCATCAGCTCCTGCACCGTGGCGGCGGGAAAGTCCGGCGCCGCCACCAGCACCAGCGGCACGGAGTAGATGACCGTGAGGACGGAGAAGTCCTGCAGCGTGTCGAAGGGGGTGGTGTAGAGCGCGGCGTTCACCGCGTGGTTGACCGAGACGAAGCCCAGCGTGTGGCCGTCGGCCGGCGCCTTGGCCACGGCGTCGCTGCCGACGATGCCGTTGGCGCCGGTGCGGTTCTCCACCACCACCGACTGCTTCCAGAGCGGCGTCAGCTTCTCCGCCAGCAGGCGCGCGGCGATGTCGGAGGCGCCGCCGGGGGTATAGGGCACGATGATGCGCACGGTCTGCCGGGGCCAGGCGGCCTCGGCGGCGCGGAGCGGCGGGGCGAGCAGGCCCAGCGGGGCCATCAGCGCGGTGCGGCGGGCGATCCTCATGGTCTTTGGCCTCTTGTTCCGTTTGTTCTGTGCTTGGACGTCGTGGCGCGCCCGGGGGGGGCGGGTGCCCCCCTCCGGCTTCATGCGGCGGCGGTGGCGCGCAGCAGCCCCCATTCGCCGAGGCGCCCACGCAACTCCGCCTCGGCGCGCGGCGTCAGCGGCCAGGCGGAGGGCGGGCGGGTGGCGCCGCAATCATCGCCCATCATGCGCAGCGCCGCCTTCACGACCGAGACATTGGTGCCGTTCTGCTCCTCGGCCCGCAGCGCCTCGAAGGCGGACATGGTCTCGATCAGCGCGGCCGCCGTCTCGTAGTCGCCGGCGGCGAGCGCGGCGTGGATGGCGACCGAGTGCTCCGGCCAGACATTGATCAGGCCGGAGGTGTAGCCCCGCGCGCCGACGGCGTAGAAGGGCGGCGCCCAGGTCTCGGCCAGGCCGCCGACCCAGGCGATGCCCATGCCGCGGGTGGCGCGGATCATCTCGCCCAGGCGCAGCGGCGAGGGCGCCGCCCATTTCACGCCGACCACGCCCGGCACCTGGCAGAGCTTCAGGATGGCGTCCTGGCCGATGCCGTCGTTGCGCAGATAGAGCACGACCGGCAGGCCCTGGCCGGCCTCGGCCACGCGCTCGACATAGGCCACCACGCCGCGCGGCGAGACGAAGGGGTCGGGCGGCTGGTGCACCATCAGCGCGCTGGCGCCGGCGGCCCTCGAGGCGCGGGTCAGCGCCACGGCGTCATGGACCGAGCGGCCGATGCCGGCCAGCAGCGGCACGCGCCCGCCCACCTGCTCGGCGGCGACATGCACCATGCGCTCCGCCTCGGCCGTGGTCAGGCCGTAGAACTCGCTGGTGTTGCCATTGGCCACCAGCACATGCACCCCGGCGCCGATGGCGCGCTCCACCACCGGCCGCAGCCGGGCGGGGGCGAGCCGGTCCTCGTCGTCGAAGGGGGTGACGAGGATGCCGGAGATGCCGCCGAGCGCGGCGCCGAGCCGCGCGTGGTCCTGGGTCATCGGGGTGTTCCCTTGTCGATGGCTGTCCCGGAGGCCTCGGCGACGAGCGCGTCGAGGATGCCGCTGGCCTCCAGGGAGCGGTGGATATGCGCCCGCATGCGCGCCTCGGCCGCGGCCGGGTCGTGGCGGCGGATGGCGGCGACGATGCCGGCATGCTCGCGCCAGGCGCGACGCGGCTCCTGCGGCGTGGCGCGCAGCGCGCGCAGCCGGCCGAAATGGTCGTAGGCCCGCAGCGCCTCGAGCGAGCGCAGCAGGAAGGCATTGGCGGTCATGCCGTTGATCAGCTCATGGAACCGCTCATTGGCCTCGGCCAGCAGGGCGATGGCCGCGGCCCCGTCCCGGCTCAGGCCGCGCATGCGGGCGAGCTGCTCCTCCAGGGCGGCGACCTCCGCCGGCCCGGCCCGACGGGCGGCGAGGCCGGCGGCGGTGCCTTCGAGGGCGACGCGGATCAGCCCCATCTCGGCCAGCCGCTCCGGGGTGAACTCGACGACCAGCGTGCCGCGCCGCGGCAGGGTGACGACCATCCCCTCGGCCTCCAGCCGCCCCAGCGCCTCCCGCACCGGCTGGGCGGAGATGCCGAGGGACTGGGCGAGGGAGCGCTCCGAGACGCGCTCGCCGCCGGGCAGGCTGCCGTCTACGATGGCGTCGCGCAGGCGGCGATAGGCGCGCTCGGCCAGGGAGAGGACATCCTCGGCGGTCAGGGGCGGCAGGCCGGCGACGGGGGGAAGCATGCGGGAAGGTTTAGGTGTCGTGGCCTGAAACTGCAATAGCAGATTTCAGATGCCAGATCCGCCTCGCTGGACAGCCCCCCGCCCGCTTGCGAGGCTGCACCGTCCGCGAACTCGGCGGTCGCCGGTCCCTGGGAGAACTCCATGACTGATCTGAACGAGTATCTGGCGCAGAAGCGCCTCGCCGTCCTGGCCAGGCAGAAGGCGGCGGAAGCCGATCCGCGCCCGGTCGCGGTGAAGGCGCGGGTGCGCGCCATGGGGCGCAGCGGCATCCGCGAGATCCGTATCCGCGACTTCCAGATCATCAGCGACAGCAAGCCGGATCTCGCCGGCTACGACCTCGGCCCGGGCTCGCCGGAGATGCAGCTCGGCGTGCTCGGCTCCTGCATCACGCATATCACCCTGATCCAGGCGGCGCTGCGCGAGGTGCCGCTCGACGCGGTGGAGGTGGAGGTCGAGGCGGACCAGCATCCGCCCGTGGGCGAGACGGCGACGCCGAGCGGTCCGCTGCACCCGCACAACATCCGCTACCGGCTGCGCCTCGAATCCACCGCGCCGCCCGAGACGCTGCGCGCGCTGCACGAGGCCATCGAGGCGGCCTGCCCGATCCTGAGCCTGCTGGTCAATCCGCAGAAGGTCGCGGGCGAGATGCTGCTGAACGGCGAGACGATCAGCCGCCTCTCGCGCGGCTGACCGGGGCAGCGCGGCCGGGGGAGGATCCCTCCCGCCGGCCGCCGGCCTTAATGCAGCACCATCGCGGTGAAGGGCGGCACATAGGCCTGGAGCGTCACCAGCAGCCCGACCAGCACCGCCAGCGCGATGGAGTGGAAGAAGACGTAGCGCAGGATGTCGCCCTCGTGGCCGAACCAGTTGGTGGCGGTGGAGGCGACGACGATGCTCTGGGCATCGATCATCTTGCCCATCACGCCGCCCGATGAATTGGCCGAGGCCATCAGCACCGGCGAGAGGCCGAGCTGTTCCGCCGTGATCTTCTGCAGGCCGCCGAACAGCACGTTCGAGGCGGTGTCGGAGCCGGTCAGGGCCACGCCGAGCCAGCCGAGCAGCGTGCCGAACAACGGGTAGAACACGCCGGTATTGGCGAAGGCGAGGCCCATCGTCGCGTCCAGCCCCGAATAGCGCGTCAGGTAGCCGAGGCCGAGCATGGCGGCGATGGTGATCAGCGAGTAGCGGACCCGCCAGATGGTGCTGCCATACTCGCGGATCAGCGCCAGCGGCGAGAAGCCCATCAGCAGCCCGCCCAGCACGGCGGCGGCGAGGATGCCGGTGCCGGTCATCGACAGCAGGCCGAAGGCGAAGACCGCGCCCTCCGGCACCGGCTCGGCGACGACGGGCGGCACCTTCACCACCATGCGGTGCAGCCCCTCGATCGGGAAGCTGGCCGACCAGAGGCCGTTCAGCAGGTTGCGCGTGCTCTGCAGCCCCCAGATGAAGACGAAGACCGTCAGGATCAGCCAGGGCATCCAGGAGCGCAGCACCGCGCCGCGGTCCTCCGCCGCCGCGCCGCCCGGCGTCATGCGCGCCACGGGCGGGGCGTCCATCATCTCGCCCCCATGGCCGGTGCGGGCCGCGGCGGGGGCGGTGCCGCGCGCCGCCGCCTTGGCCGCCACATCGGCTTCCGCCCGGCCACGCAGCGAGGGATCGCGCCAGATCCGCTTCGGCTGCCAGACGCGCATGAAGCCGACCAGGCAGGCCATCGAGACCAGCGCCGCGATCACGTCCACCAGATAGGGGCCATGGTAGTTCGAGACGAGGAACTGCGGCACGGCGAAGGAGACGCCGGTGACCAGGATGGCGGGCCAGATCTCGATCATCCCCCGCCAGCCGGCGAAGGCCCAGATCAGCCAGAAGGGCACCAGGACCGAGAAGAAGGGCAGCTGTCGCCCGATCATCGCCGACAGGGTGTAGACATCGAGTCCGGTGACGCCGGCCAGTGCGATGACCGGCGTGCCCAGCGCGCCGAAGGCCACCGGCGCGGTGTTGGCGATCAGCGACAGGCCGGAGGCGGCGAGCGGCGAGAAGCCCAGCCCGATCAGCAGCGCCGCGGTGACCGCGACCGGCGTGCCGAAGCCGGCCGCGCCCTCGAAGAAGGCGCCGAAGGCGAAGGCGATCAGCAGCAGTTGCAGCCGCCGGTCCTCGGTGATGCCGCCGATGGAGCGTTGCAGGATCTCGAAGGAGCCGTTCACCACCGTCAGCCGGTAGAGGAAGATGATGTTCAGCACGATCCAGCCGATCGGGAACAGGCCGGAGAGGATGCCGAGCAACGTGGCGCGCCCGGCGATGCCGCCCGGCATGCCGAAGACGAAGACGGCGACGAGGAAGGCGACGAGGAGGGCGGAGATCGCCGCCCAGTGCGCCGGCACCTTCAGGAAGGCCAGGGCGATGAGCATGGTGGCGACGGGAATCGCCGCCACCAGGGCGGAAAGCAGGATCGACCCGAAGGGATCGTAGAACTGGTTCCACGGCATTCGAACTGGGCTCCCGGAGGGTGGTGGCACGGTTGTCGCGGTGGCGAATCGGCTCCGCCCCCGCATGATGCACGCCTCCGGCGGAGGCTGTGACATTCTGTTTCAAATCCCCCCGGCCGTTCTTGGCTTCACGGATGTTTCAACCTCCCCGCCCGGGCGGCCGGGGCAGGTCCGCGGCGCGGCGGTGGAGCCTGGTCAGGATGGTGTCGAGCGCCGCCAGCTCCCCGGCCGAGAGCGCCCCCGCCAGCTCCGCCTGCAGGGCGCGGGCGCGCGGCACGATGCGGCGGTACAGCGCCTCGCCCCGCCGCGAGAGCCGCAGCCGCTGGGCGCGCCGGTCGCCCGGCAGCGGCTCGCGCCGGATCAGCGCCTTGCCGTCCAGGCGGATCACGGCGCGGCTGACCTTCAGCCGGTCCATCTCCGTGCGGGCGATCACCGCCTGGGTGGAGAGCGGCTCGCCCTCGCCCAGCACCGCCAGGACGCGCCATTCCGGGATGCTGGATCGAGGCGGGAAGGGCTAGAGGTGGGAAGGGGCGGGGCGGTGGGACCTCCCCTTCGAGGGGGGAGGCCCGGGCCGGCTCACATCAGGCCCGTCGCCACGCTCCACAGCAGTGCCATGAACAGCACGGCCACAACGGCGGCCAGCTGGATCGGATTTCCCAAAGGCCCTTTCTCCCTCCAACGGCCGGGTCAGAGCCCGGTCCCGGAGGGTAGCTAGCAGATTCTTACTGAAAGAAACAATGCGTGACCGTGGTCCGCTCCCGGGAGGGCAGTGCGGTCAGAGATAGGGCGGCTGCCGCACCAGCCCGGCCTCGGCGAAGTATTCCTCGTTCCGCAGCGCCCAGAGGCGTTCGTGGGCGGCGACCAGCGTCTCCGCGTTCCAGCGGAAATTGCGGTCGGCCGGGCTGCGGAAGACCACCCTCTCCAGCACATGAAGCAGATCCCGCGCCACCTCCAGGTCCTTCTGGTCGCAGGCCTGGTGGAAGGCCATCCAGAGCTTGTCGGAGAGGCGGCGCGTCTGCCGTGTGGGGGGCACGCCGCTTTTCGGGGAGCGCGAAAGGTGGGACATGACAGGCCTCGGGCTGGACACTTCTCCTATAACGAACCCGGGTGGTATTCCAGCGTTGAGAGTGTCTCATGAGTTGTGCGTGACGGGGATTTCTTACCGCTGGCGCGAGAGAGGCGGGCGGGCCTTGGCCCTCCTCCTCGCCACGCCCCTGGCCCTGCTCCCGGCCACCGGCCTGGCGGCCGAGCCGCCGCTGCCGCGCGCCCAGCGCCCTGGTCTGGGCGCCGAGGACCCCCGCCGCCCGGTGACGGCGGAGGAGGCGCCCTGGACCGGCCTGGCACGGGTGCAGACCACGCTCGGCGGCCGCTGCACCGGCGCCCTGGTCGGGCCGAGGCTGGTGCTGACCGCCGCGCATTGCCTCGCCGCGCGCACCGGCCGCTGGGTGCGGCCGGGCTCGGTGCATGTGCTGGTGGGCTACCACCTCGGGGAATGGGCGCTCCATGCCCGTGTGGAAGCCTTCGAGACCGGCGCGGCGGCCCCCGCATCCGGCGCGCCGGGCGGGGACTGGGCGCTGTTGCGGCTGGACCGCGACCTCGCCGGCCCGGAGCGTGTGCTGCCGTTGCTGCGCGATCCGCCGCCGCGGGGCCGGCGATGCTGGGCGGCTACCAGCAGGACCGCGCCGAGCGGCTGATGGCCGACACCGACTGCCGGCTGCTCGGGCCGGCGCGCGACGCGACCGGCCGGCCCCTGCTGCGCCATGGCTGTTCCGGGACGCGCGGCAGCAGCGGCGCGCCCCTGCTGACGCGCGACGGCGAGGGACGCTGGGCGGTGGCGGGGGTCGTGGTGATGGCGGAGGCGCGGCGGGCGGGCGGCATCGCGGTTCCGGTCGGCGCCATCGGCCCACTGCGCTGAGGGCGGCGCGGTAATTGAGAATGAATTGCAATTGCAGAAGGGCGGCGCCAAGATGCGGCCTCCGGCGCCGCCGCGCCCAGCCATCCCGCAGGGGAGAGTCATGTCGCCATCCCGCTCCGACTCCGTCCGCCATCTGCCGATGTTCGAGCACGCCCTGCTCTGGGCGATGCGCTTCTGGGGCTGGCAATGCCGCGGATGCTGCGCGGCGCCCTTGGCCCGTATCGGCCAGGTCTTCGCCGATCTCGGCGCGCCGGAGGCGGCGGCGGATTTCCACGGCATGATGCGCGGCCTCTTCGCGACCCGGAGCGGGCAGCCCCGCCTGTCCCCGCTGGGCGACACGGCCCTGGCCCCGGATGAGCGGCTGCTGCTGGACGTGCTGGCGCTGCAGCAGGCTCGCCGCTCGGCCGAGGGCGTGGCGCTGCTCGGCATGCTGATCCCGCACGACCGGGCGCTGACCGGCTATGCGTGCATCGTGCGCCTGATCGCGGCCTTCAACGCGGCGGGGCACCGGCTGGAGCGGCCCTTGGCCGCGGCCTCGGCCGGCCCGCTGGTCGTCTGGCCCGCACCGGTGGCGGCCCGGCGCCGCGCCGATCCGGTGGCCTCCCGCCCCGCCGACTGATCCGCGCCCGATCCGGAAGGAACGGCCCGAAAGAAACGGCAGACAAACCGGCCTCGCGGGTGCAGCATCGGCGGCCATGCCGAATGTGACCGAAGCCGAGCTGATCGGCCTGGTGGCTGCCGCGCGGTCCGCCGCGCGCGGCGATCCCTTCGCCAATCCCGCCCTGTCCGTGGCCCTGGCGCTGAGCCGCCGGCTGGATGACGGCCAGGCCAGCCATGCCGAGCTGGCGGCGACGCTGCGCCAGATCGGCCGCGCCGCCTTCGCGGACAAGGCCCGCCGCCTGGCGCGCGGCGCCGGGCCGAAGGGCGCCGACGCGGCGCTGGCCGCCATCGCCACACGCATCGCCCGCCCCGACCCGGATGACAGCCCGGTGCCGCTGGCGGTCTTTCGCGCCGCCTGCGAACGGCCGCGCGCCGCCGCCGTCTTCACCGCGCATCCGACCTTCAGCCTGCCGCGCGCCACCGCCCAGGCCCTGGCCCAGGCGGCGGGCGGTATCGATCCGCCCGACCCGCTGCCGCTGCGCCCGACCGCCCCCACCCTGGAGGACGAGTTCGAGCAGGCCGCCGCCGCCATCGCCAATGGCCGCGACGCGCTGGACCGGCTTGCCGCCGCCTTCCTCGGCACCGCCCGCGCCATCTGGCCCGATCGCTGGACGCAGCTCGACCCCCGCCCGGTGCTGCTGGCCTCCTGGGTCGGCTACGACACCGACGGCCGCACCGATATCGGCTGGCAGGACACGCTGCGGCTGCGGCTGCGGATGAAGCGGCTGCAGCTCGCCCGCCTGGCCGCCCAGCTCGCCGCCCTGCCGGAGCCCTGCACCGCGGCGCTTCGGGCCCGCGTCGCCGAGGCGCTGGCGGCGGTGCGGACGCAGATCGAGGCCTGCCCGCCTCCCGGCGCGGTGGTGCCGGAGCGCGCCCAGGCCTTCGCCCATGCGCTGGTCGGGCTGCGCGACGTGGCGCTGAGCACCCCGGCGCCGCTGCTGGCGCTGTTCCCGGCCGCCATCGCCGCGGCGCCCGAGGATCAGGCGCGCCTCGCCCTCTGCGTCGCCCGCGCCGGCCTCGTCGCGCATGGCCTCTCGCTGGCCCATACCCAGGTGCGGCTGAACGCGGCGCAGCTGCACAACGCCGCCCGGCTGCGCTTCCCCCATCTCGGCAATCCCGAGGACCCGGCGCGGCGCCGCGCCCTCTTCGCCGCCATCAACACCGCGCTGGAGGAGGCGGCGGCCGAGCCGGTCGATATCGGGGGGCTGATGGCACAGCAGGCCTCGGCCACCCGGCTGATGATGACGGTGGCGCAGATCGCCAAGCACATCGACGCCAGCCAGCCGATCCGCTTCCTCGTCGCCGAGACCGAGAGCGGCTACACCCTGCTCGCCGCCCTGCTGCTGGCCCGCCTCACCGGGGTCGAGGACCAGGTCGAGATCTCGCCGCTCTTCGAGACCGCCGAGGCGCTGGAGCGGCGCGGCGAGCGGGTGGTGGAGGAGGCGCTGCGCAGCCCGCAGTTCCGCGCCCATCTGCGGCGCGTCGGCCGGCTCTGCCTGCAGTTCGGCTATTCCGATTCCGGCCGCTACATCGGCCAGATCGCCGCCACCCAGCTGATCGAGCGGCTCAAGCTGCGGGTCATCGACCTGCTGGCGCGGCACGGGCTGGACGATCTCGAGGTGGTGCTCTTCGACACCCATGGCGAAGGGTTGGGACGCGGCGGCCATCCGGACGGGCTGGCGGCGCGCTTCGACTACCTGGACCCGCCGGCGGTGCGGGCCGCCTTCGCCCTGCGGGGCATCCACGCCCGGCTGGAGACGGCCTTCCAGGGCGGCGACGGCTATCTCTATTTCGGCACGCCCTCGCTCGCCCATGCGGCGGTGGCGCGCATCGCCGAGCATGCCTTCGCGCCGCCCTCGGCCGGGACGCCCGAGGGCGAGCCGGACCCGGTCTATGCCGAGGGCGGCTTCGCCTCGGATCTCTTCGCCGGCGCCCGCGCCGCCTTCGGCGCGCTGGTGGAGGACCCCGGCTATGCCGTGCTGCTCGGGGCCTTCGGCACCGCGCTGCTCGACCCCACCGGCTCGCGCCCGGCGGCGCGGCAGAGCGAGACCGGCGGGCCGGTCACCATCCGCCATGTGCGCGAGTTGCGCGCCATCCCCAACAACGCCGTGCTGCAGCAGCTCGGCTTCCTGGCCAATCTGATGCACGGGCTGGGCAAGGGCGCGGTGCAGGAGGTCGAGGCCTTCGCCGAGCTGATGCGCCGCAGCCCGCGCTTCGCCAATGCCATGGCCTTCGCCCGCGCCGGCCTCGCGCTCTCGGACACGCAGGTGCTGCGTGGCTATGTCGCCAGCCTCGATCCCGGCACCTGGCTCGACCGCGCGGCGCAGACCCGCCGGCCCGGCCGGGCCGAGGCGCTGGTCGCCGTCGCCCGGGCACTGGAGACGCTCGGCCTCGGCGATCCGGCGCGCGGGGTGTTCCGTCGCCTCAAGGCCGACGACCTGGCGTTGCGCGCCGCCTGGCCGCGGGAGGAGGATGGCGACGAGCCGCGGATGAGCGACCGGCTCTTCGCCCTGCACGCGCTGCGCCTCTGCCTGATCCACCGCATCTGGCTGCTGGCGGTGGAGGTGCCGGATTTCTCGCCGCGCCATGGCATGACGCGGGAGGGGCTGGTGCAGCGGCTGCTGCGGCTCGACGTGCCCGCGGCGGTGGCGCTGCTCGACGAGGTCTTCCCGGCCGCCGAGCCGCCGGGATCGGCGCTCGACTTCGCCGAGCCGCCGGCGCCGCGCCATGGCGGCTATGGCCGCGAGCAGCGCGAGATCACCCAGCCGCTGCGCGAGCTTTTCGCGCTGGTGCGGGAGGTCAGCGCCGTGATCAGCCTGGAATGCGGCGCCTTCGGCTGAGGCGCCGCCCCGCCCTCAGCCGCCGATCACCTCGTCCGTCACCACCTGGAACTTCGCCAGGATGTTCGGCCCGAAGGTGGTGCTGATGGCGACGTCGGTGGCGTCGCGCCCGCGCGCCATCAGGATGCGGCCGATGCGCGGCGTGTTGTGGCGCGCGTCGAAGGTGTACCAGCGGTCGCCGAGCCAGACCTCGAACCAAGCGGAGAAGTCCATCGGCGCGTCCACCGGCGGTATGCCGATGTCGCCGAGATAGCCGGTGCAGTAGCGCGCCGGGATGTTCATGCAGCGGCAGAGCGTGACGGCGAGATGCGCGAAGTCGCGGCAGACGCCGACGCGCTGCTCGAAGGCGCCGGAGGCGGTGCGCGTTGGGTCGGCATAGGGGTAGCCGAAGGTGATGTGGTTGTGGGTGAAGTCGCAGATCGCCTGCACCATGCCCCAGCCCGGCTGCAGATGGCCGAAGAGCGACCATGCGGTGTTCGTCAGCCGGTCGGTGTCGCAGTAGCGGCTGCCGAGCAGGAAGACGAGCATGTCATCCGGCAGCTGCTCCACCGGGTGCTGCCGCGCCCAGGGCTCCACCGCATCCGGCAGGCCGGAATCCTGCACGTTGAAGTTGGTGAAGAGGGTCAGCCGCCCGGCCGGCGCCACCACCCGGGTGCAGCGGTTGCCGAAGCTGTCGTAATAGGTGCGCTGGCTGACCGGCGGGTCGAGCTGCAGCAGGTTCGGACCACGGATGTCGGAATCGCGCGAGGGATGCGTGCTGAGCATCAGCAGCATCGGCGTCGGTTGCGGGCAATCATAGGCGATCTCGAAGCCCGCGTTGATCAGCATGGGGCATTCTTCTCCGGCAGGGGGGCGGGGGAGGCAGGGCGGAGCGCTGGAGGCCAGGGGCGGAAACCGCGCCATGGCGGAAACCGGCCGGGCGGGCCGAGGTTTCGTGGCGGCTGCGGGGACGGGACGCGGCCCGGGCAAGGACAGGAAGGCAAGGCACGGACCTCCCGCGAAAACGACATGGTGCCCTTCGTCCAGCCTGGCCCGGGCGCCGTCCCATCGGGAGAACGTGGCCTCGGGGAGCCGTCCGGGCACCGGGCGGATTATTGCTCACAGGCCCTGTGCGGGCGCATTTCCCCAGTGCCGCCATCCTCTGGCGGCCGTGCCCTTTGTGGCCCTTCGTCACGAATTTGGCATGCCGGCGCTATCGGCGCCAAGGCTTTATGGGGTTATCGACCCTTGGGGCGGCGGCGCGGGAACGGGAGACACGAAACTGGGAGGAAAATGGAAGTTTCATCAAATTCCCATTAAATGAGAGAAAGTTTCCTGAAATATACAATGTCGCATTTTCTGCATGAGCTTCGGCGTGTCAGCGTGTCGTCTGCAACCTCGCAGGGCGGCACGGGCCGCCGCGCGCACAGGCCGCTGGTCGGCCTTCCTTCTCAGGAGACGGCTCATGCAGGTGCCCACCCCCCCTCGAAGCCCTGATCGATATCCCCAACGCCCTCGCGGAGGACCGGACCTATTTCCAGCCCGACGAGACGGCGGCGGCGCTCGGATACTACCGCCGCGAGGGCTATGTGGTGATCCGCGGCCTGCTGCCCGCCGCGCTCTGCGACGACATCCGCGCCGCCTTCCACGCGCAGGTGCGGCCCTCGGCCACGCCCATCCTGCGCCAGAAGAACATGCGCTACGAACGCAACCGGTTCGATGCGGACGGCTTCCTCGCCAATCCGATCTTCAACGTGCAGGACCTGCAGACCAGCCGCCACGGCCGCTTCAGGGAGCGCGCCCTGGCGGCGGTGACGCAGGCCCGCGTCGGCGCGCTGACCTCGGCGCTGATCGGCGCCGGCCGCACCAAGCTGATCCAGACCATGTTCTTCGAGGCCCCCGCCGGCACCTGGGCGCATCAGGACAGCTACTACCAGGACAGCGCCGTGGCGCTCGGCCGCTGCATCGCCGGCTGGTACGCGCTCGAGGATGTGCATGCCGCCGCCGGGCGCTTCTATGTCTGCCCGCGCAGCCACGTCACCGTGCCGGTGCTGCGCAATGCGGGGGAGTACGACTTCGCCACCGGCCATGACCGCTACCGCCGCGCCGTGCTGGAGGTGATGCGGCGCGAGGGGCTGGAGATCCGCGCGCCCTTCCTGGCCAAGGGCGACGTGCTGTTCTGGAACTCGCTGACCGTGCATGGCAGCTTCGCCCCGGCCGGGCGGGGCGTCTCCCGCGCCTCGCTCACCGCGCACTACCTGCCGGAGGGTGACGACATGCTGCAATTCCACACCCGCGTGCGGCACCAGCGGATGATCATGGTGAACGGCATGCCGGTGGCGCAGCTGCACGACCAGGACCGGCTGGGAAACCGCCTGGTGCGCGGTATCGCCGCCCATGCGCCCGGCCCCTGGGCGGCGGCGCGCAAGCTCGCCATGCGGGGCCTGTTCCTGGCCGGCAAGATGAGGCGGCGGCGGGAGGCGGCCCAGGGCCAGGTCAGTCCGGCGGAGTGAGGCCAGCGGAGTGAGGCCAGCGGAGTGAGGGGGGCGCCGAGGGCGGGGGCCCATCCGGCCGCGCAGGGGCCGCCGGGCTATCCGGCTCCGGTCCGGTCGGACCCCGCCGCCTCGCCCTCACCCGCCCCGCGGCAGCGCGCGCAGGGCCCGCGCCATGGCCCAGAGGCCGAGGGCCAGCAACAGAGCCAGCAGCACCGGGTAGAAGACCGCGCCGGCCTTCTCCCGCCCGTGCAGGACGTATTCGGCGTTCTGCGACAGCAGGGTGAGCATCAGCCCCGAGAACACGCCCCAGGCGGCGAGCAGCCGCGCCGCGCCGCCACGCCAGCCGGCCCAGAGCAGGAGGGCGGCCACGGCCAGCTCGTCCAGCGCCAGGGGGACGAAGGCGGCGGTGCCGGCACGGCGGGCGATCTCGCCGCCCGCCACCAGGACCGCCATCAGCACGGCCAGCCCGCGCAGCGACAGGATATGCCCGCGCAGCGACAGGATATGCCCGCGCAGCGACAGGACCCGCGCGCGCAGCGGTCGCATGCGGCGGTCAGACCCGCATCGGCATCAGCACGTAGAGCGCCTCGGGCTTGGCGGCATCCACCACCACCGTCGGCGCCGAGCCATCGGCGAAGCGGAACTCCACCCGCTCCGCGATCTGGTCGGTGATGTCGGCGAGGTAGCGCGCCTGGAAGCCGATCTCGATCGGACCGGACCGGTAGGACACGGCCTCGCTGTCCAGCTCCTCCTCGGCCTGCCCCTGGTCGGGGCTGCTGGCGGTAAGCGTCAGGCTGTCCTGCCGGATCGCGAGCTTCACCGGGCGCGAGCGTTCGGAGGAGATGGCGGCGACGCGGGCGACGGCGTCCGAGAAGGCCTTCTTGTCCACCGTCAGGATCTTGTCGTTGCCGCGCGGGATGACACGCTCGTATTCGGGGAAGGTGCCGTCGATCAGCTTGCTGGTCAGGTGGACGCTGCCGAAGGCGAAGCGGATCTTGGTCTCGGAGAGCTTCACCTCGACCGGCTCGCTGGTCTCGTCGGCGAGCTTGCGGATCTCGTTGACCGTCTTGCGCGGCACGATGACGCCCGGCATGCCCTCGGCGCCCTCCGGCAGCGGCTCCTCGACGCGGGCCAGGCGGTGGCCGTCCGTCGCCACGGCGCGCAGCACCTTCTGGCCCTCGGCCTCGGTGGCGTGCAGGTAGATGCCGTTCAGGTAGTAGCGCGTCTCCTCGGTGGAGATGGCGAACTTGGTGCGGTCCACCAGCTCGCGCAGCAGGGTCGGCGTCACCAGGAAGCCGTGCGGCAGCTTCCCCTCGGTCATCGAGGGGAAGTCCTCCACCGGCAGCACCATCAGGCTGGTGGCGAAGCGGCCGGCGCGCAGCGCCAGCGGCGCGTCGCCGCCCGGATGGTCCAGCTCCACCTTGGCGCCGTCCGGCAGCTTGCGGACGATCTCGTAGAGCGTCGCCGCCGGGGCGGTGGTGCGGCCGGGGCGCGTCACGGTGACATCCGGCACCGCCTCGACGATGGCGATCTCCATGTCGGTCGCCGTCAGGGTCAGGCTGCCCTCCTGCGCCGCCAGCATGACATTGGCCAGGATGGGGATGGTGTTCCGCCGCTCGACCACGCTCTGCACATGCGCCAGCGCCTTCAGCAGCACCGCCCGGTCCACCGAGAACTTCATGGCAAGAACACCCCCCCGCGCGGAAGAAGAGGGGCGCGTCGGGCGCGCCCCGGGAATCATGGACAGTCGCCCTCTCTAACAGCCGGGCATGGCGCGGGAAAGGCGGGCCGAAAACCCGGAGGCGGCCGGATCGTTGAATTCCATGCCATGCCCCAGAGCCAGACCCTCCCCCCCAGCGCCAGCTGGGCCACGGACCGCCCCGCCATCCTCGGCGAAGGACCCCCCGGCGCGCCGCTGATGTTCGTCGGCGAGCAGCCGGGCGACGAGGAGGACCGCCAGGGCCGCCCCTTCGTCGGACCGGCCGGCAAGCTCTTCGATCGCGCGCTGGAGGCCGCCGGC
Source organism: Pseudoroseomonas sp. WGS1072 (assembly GCF_049340465.1). Taxonomy (NCBI): domain Bacteria; kingdom Pseudomonadati; phylum Pseudomonadota; class Alphaproteobacteria; order Acetobacterales; family Acetobacteraceae; genus Pseudoroseomonas; species Pseudoroseomonas sp. WGS1072. The sequence goes on from NZ_JBMPSU010000001.1 coordinate 2,066,803, forward strand.
ATCGACCGCGCCGCGAGCTACGTCACCAACGCGGTGAAGCACTTCAAGTACGTCCAGCGCGGCCCGCGCCGGCTGCACCAGAGCCCGGACGCCGGCGACATCAAGCTCTACCGCCCCTTCCTGATGGCGGAGGTGGAGAGCGTGGCGCCGCGCTTCCTCGTCGCCCTCGGCGCCACGGCGACCCAGGCGCTGATGGGGCAGAAGCTGCCGCTGCTGAAGCTGCGCGGCCAGGTCTTCGAGGGGCCGGAGGGGCGGCCCGTCCTGATCACCGTGCATCCGAGCTACCTGCTGCGCCTGCCGGACGCGGCGCTGAGGAAGCAGGAGTTCGAGCGGTTCGTGGCGGAACTGGGTCTGGCTGGGCAGGCGGCGCGCGGCGAGATCCGGCCAACGGGGCAGACGGCGGCGCAGGCGGACGGCCCGCCGCAGGGAAGTCTGCCCCTGTGACCTGACGGCGCACCGGCTTCTCACCCCGGCATGTGCCGGTCCAGCAGCGCTCCGGGCAGCGGCATGGCGCGGGCCGACCATGTCCAGAGCAGCCAGCACTCCACCTTCCGTCCCGGAAAGACCTGCCGCAGCAGGGCACGATAGGCCGCCATCTGCCGCAGGTAGAGCGCCGGGACGCCGCCGATCTCCTCCGGCGGCGGACGGTTGGTCTTGTAGTCCAGGATCAGCACCCGCTCCGGCGTCACCAGCATCCGGTCCACCTGGCCGGCCAGCGGCAGACCATTGACCCGCCCGGCGATCGGCGCCTCGGCCAGGCTGCCGGGCCCGAAGGCCGCCGCCAGCTCGGGCAGGCGCAGCAGCCGCATCACCTCGGCCAGGGTCGCCGCCCGCTCGGCCTCGGAGAGGTCATGGCCGGGCCTGGCCAGGAAGCGCCGCGCCGCCGCCTCCCGCTCCGCCTCCGCATAGTCCGGAAGGTGCTGCAGCAGCGCGTGCAGCAGCCGGCCGCGGCGGAAGCGCTCGCCGGTCGGATCGGCGCGGCCATGCGGCGCGGCGGTGGGCGTCTCCGTCTCGCCGGGAAGCGCCGAGGGGGAGAGGGTCAGCGCCATGCTCTCCGGCGCCGCCGGCCGGCCGATCCAGTCGGGCAGCGGCCCGGCCTCGCCCGGCTCGGCCTGTCCGGCCTCGGCGCGCGGCGGAGCGGTCTGGGCGCTGTCCAGGCAGCGCGCCGGTCCGGTGAAGCGGGCGGCGGGCGGCGCCCCGAAGGCCGCCGGCTCGAAGGCCAGCTCCCGGGCGCCCTCCAGGCGGGCGAAGCCCTGCGCCACCAGGTCGTACCAGGAGCCGGCCTTGGGCTCGCCCCAGGCGCAGACCAGCAGCCGGTCCTCGGCACGGGTCAGCGCGACATAGAGCAGCCGGTTCTCCTCCGCCGCCCGCGCCGCCTCCTCCGCTTCCATCAGCCGCGTCCAGGCGGGGGCGAAGAAGTCGCGGCGCGAGCGGGGCGCCCAGAAGGGCAGGGACGGCTCGCTCTCCTCCCAGCGCAGTGGCTTCTCGCCGCGGCCGCTGCCGACATCGGGCAGGATGACCACCGGTGCCTGCAGCCCCTTGGCGCCGTGCGCCGTCATCAGCCGCACCGCATCGACGCCCGATTCCGCCTCGCGCTTCACCTCCGCCCCGCCGCGCCGCAGCCATTGCACGAAGCCCTGCAGGCTGGGCGGATGGCGCGATTCGAAGGCGAGCGCGGCGTTCAGCACCTCGTCCAGCGGGTCGGCGGCGTCGGGGCCGAGGCGGGCCAGGATGCGGGCCCGCCCGCCATGCTCGCCCAGCACCTCGGCCAGGATGGAGTGGGGGGTGGCGAGGTCGGCGCGGTCGGCCAGCGCGGCCAGCCAATCGGCGGCGCGGCCGGGCGCGGTGTCGCGCCCGCGCTCCTGCAGCAGCCGCCACCACAGCGGCTGCACCCGGCCGCCCGCCAGGGCGCAGAGCTCCTCCTCCGAGACGCCGCAGAGCGGGCTCTTGAGCAGGGCGGCGAGCTGCAGGTCGTCCTCCGGCAGCAGCAGCACGTCGATCAGCGCCAGCAGGTCCTGCACCGCGATCTGCTCGATCAGGCGCAGCCGGTCGAGCCCGCCCACCGCCACGCCGCGCGCCTTCAGCGCCCGCACGAGCAGGCCGCTGAAGGCGGTGCGGCGGCGCAGCAGCACCAGGATGTCGCCGGGGCGGATCGGCCGCCCGCCGCGCGCCGGCAGGGTCTCGTGCCGCACCATGTGGGCGATGCGCGCCGCCAGCGCCTCGGCCATCAGCGCCTCGGCGTCCTCCTCGGCCACCGGCGTCTCCGGCACCTCCCAGGCTTCCAGGGTGGCGGCCTCGGGCCGGGCCAGCGGCGGCCAGAGCTCGACCAGCCCGGCATCCCCGGCGCGGTCGGCGCGATGCTCCAGCACGGCGCCTTCCGCCACCACGCCGCGCCGCGCCGGCCCTTCGGCGAAGACGGCATCGACGAGCGACAGCACCGGCGCCGTGGACCGGAAGGAGACGTTCAGCGGCACCACCTCGAAGCGCTGCTCCGCCGCCGCGATCTGCCGGGCGAAGCTGTGCGCGTAGCGGCCGAGGCCCGCGGCGTCGGCACCCTGGAAGCTGTAGATCGACTGCTTCTCGTCGCCCACCGCGAAGATGCTGCGCCGCGTCTCCGGCTCGCGCGCGCCGAGGCCGGAGAAGAACTCGCCGGACAGCTTCTCCGCGATCTCCCATTGATGCGCGTTGCTGTCCTGCGCCTCGTCGAGCAGCAGGTGGTCGAGCCCGCCATCAAGCTTGTAGAGCACCCAGGCGCTGCCCGGATCGTGCAGCAGGCCGCGCGCGGCCTGGATCAGGTCGTCGAAATCCACCGCCCCCTGGCGCGCCTTCCGCGCCGCATAGGCCTCCAGCACCGGCTGGGCGAGGGCGAGCAGGGCGAGGCTCGCGGCGTGCAGGCGCCACGCCCTCCGCTCCTCCTCCACCGCCGCGATGCGCGCCGCCTCCTCGGCCATCAGGGCCTGCGCCTCCTCGGCGCGGTCCTTCAGGCCGGCCTTGGTGGCCATGTTTTTACGCGGCTCGCCCTTGTCGGTGAGGAAGATCCCGGCCCAGTCCTCCCAGCACACCTGGCGCGCCTCCACCGGCAGGTCGATCCAGGCCTTCATCCGCTCGCCGCGCGCGCGGTCGTTGGCATTGCCGCTGAGGCGCAGCAGACCGCTGGCGCGCACCATCTCCGCCCCCACCCGGGCACAGGCCGCGGCCAGCGCCTCCGCCTCGCCCCCCTCGCGCGGCAGCATCAGGCGGCGGCGCAGCACGGCGTCGCACCCGGCCAGCCCCCCGGCCCGGGCGATGGCGCCGCCCAGCCGGTCGCGCTCCTTCACCAGGCTCTGCAGCGTGTCGGCGAAATCCTCCGGGCTGCCGAGGCCGGCGATGGCCTCGATCGCCGCGGGGGGCAGCCGGCCGGAGGCCAGCGCCGCCTCGCGCGATTCGGCCAGCATCTCCGCCGCGTCCGCCTCCTCGATCAGGGTGAACTGCGGCGGCAGCCCGGCCTCCAGCGGGAAGCCGCGCAGCAGCGACTGGCAGAAGGCATGGATGGTGGCGATCCGCATGCCGCCCGGCTGCTCCAGCACCTCGGCGAAGAGGGCGCGGGCGCGGCGGCGCAGCGTGGCGTCCGGCGCGGCGCCGGTCAGCTCCTGCAGGCTGCGGCCGAGATCGGCCTCCTCGGCCACCGCCCATTCGCCGAGGCGGCGGGCCAGGCGGGTCGCCATCTCGGCCGCCGCCGCCTTGGTGAAGGTGAGGCAGAGGATGCGGCCGGGCCTGGCGCCGGGGCGCAGCAGCAGGCGCAGCACGCGGTCGGTCAGCACCTTGGTCTTGCCCGAGCCGGCCGAGGCGCCGACCCAGGCGGAGGCCTCGGGGTCCGAGGCGCGCCGCTGCGCATCCTGGGCGGCGGCGCGGGGCGAGAGATCGGTGCTGCTGCTCATGCCCCGGTTGTAGCCGGGCGGCCGCGCCGGGGCGATGGGCAAGGCGGCGGGAGGCGCGCGGCCGCCTCCCGCCGGGCGCCCCGATAGCGCGGCATGGAGCACCCGCCGTCACCACCGGGCGGTTCCGGAGGCACGCGGCGATTCCCCTGGCGGGCCAGGGCGGTCTAGGCTTGGGCTTAGCGCTTCAGCCGAAAGGGCCGCACCGATGCCGAGACGCCGCCACCTCCTCGCCGCCGGCCTGGCCGGCCTCGCCGCCGCGCCGGGCCGGCGCGCCCGGGCCGCCGCCGCCTGGCGCATCGCCAGCGAATATCCGGCGACCGCCATGCCGGGCGAGGGCATCGCGCATTTCGCCGAGGCCGCGACCCGGCTGGCCGATGGCGCGCTGACGGTGACCGCCGCCCCCGACGCGCCGGACGGGCTGCGCTCCGCCGCCATGCTGCGCGCCGTGGCCGAGGGGAAGCTCGCCGCGGCGGACGCCTTCACCGGCGCCATGGCGAAGGACGCGCCGATCTTCCAGCTCTCCGCGCTGCCCTTCCTGACCGGCTCGGCGGCGGATGCGGCGCGGCTGCTGGATCTCGCCCGGCCGGCCTATGCCCGCGCCCTCGCGGCGCAGGGCGCGACGCTGCTCTACGCCACGCCCTGGCCGCCCTCCGGCATCTGGTCGCGCCGGCCGCTGACCGAGGCCGGAGCGCTGCAGGGCCTGCGCATCCGGACCTACGATGCCGCCGGCACCGCCGTGTTGCAGGCCGCCGGCGCCGCGCCGCAGCAGATTTCCTTCGCCGACGCGCTGCCCCGGCTGAAGGCGGGCGAGATGGATGCCGTGCTTTCCTCGGGCGATGGCGGCGCCGGGGCGCGGCTGTGGGAGATCCTGCCGAACTTCACCCGCATCGACTACGCCTGGCCGCTCAGTCTCGCCTTCTGTGCCAGCGCGGCGCTGGAGGCGCTGCCGGAGCCGGCGCGGCGCGCCGTCCTGCAGGCCGGGCGGGAGACCGAGGCCCGGCAGTTCCGCGCCATCGCCACGCGGCTGGAGGAGAACGGCGCCCGCCTGCGCGCCAACGGCGTGGCGCTCGCCGAGGTCCCGGCGCTGCGCGCCGCGCTGACCCTGGCGGCGCAGCCGGTGGTCGAGGCGTGGTCGGCCCGCGCCGGCGAGGAAGGCCGGGCGATTCTCGCGGCCTATCGCTGAGGCGGCCAGCGGGCGGATGGCCCACCCGCTGACCAGCCGGCGGGTAACCCGACTGTGTCCGTGCGCCGGCTTGTGGCCGGTCGAGAAGGGTCCGTAGCCTCGCCGCCCGTATCGTTCCTCCACCCGGTCCGCCTGTCAGGAAGGAGTTCAGATCATGCCGCTGCGAGGAATGCCGGAAGCGGGACGGCGCGCCGTTCTGGCCGGCTTGGGGATGGCCGGGGCGATACCGGCCGCCGCCGCGGCGCAGCCCGCCGCGCCACAGGTGTCCGCCCCGGCCGCGGCTCCTCCGGCCTCCCCGCCGGCCTCCTCGGCCGCCGCGGCGCGCGCGGTGGAGGCGGCGCGCGACGCCATCCTGCGCCTCTCGCGCGAGGTCTGGACCCAGGCCGAACTGAGCCTGCACGAGGAGAAGTCCGCCGCCATCCACCTGCGCGAGCTGGAGGCGGCGGGCTTTCGTGTCACCAGCCGCGGCACCTCCGGCATCCCCACCGCCTTCGTCGCGGAATGGAGCGCGGGTTCGGGCGGCCCGGTCATCGGCTACATGCCGGAGTATGACGCGCTGCCCGGCCTCGGCAACGCCGCGGAGCCGCGCCAGGCGCCGGGCCCCGCCGGCACCGGGGTCGGGCATGGCTGCGGCCACAACATGCTGGGCGCCGGCTGCACCGGCGGCGCCATCGCGCTCAGGGCCATGATGCGGGAGGCCGGCACCAGCGGCACCATCCGCGTCTATGGCTGCGCCGCCGAGGAGACGGAGGGCGCCAAGGTCTACATGGCGCGCGACCGGCTGTTCGAGGATTGCGACGCCGTGCTGGCCTGGCACCCCGCCCCCTTCGCCGGCGCCGGGATCGTGCGGCTGAACGCGGTGGACAAGGTGCGGGTGATGTTCCACGGCCGTAGCGCCCATGCCGGGATCGCCCCCTGGGAGGGGCGCAGCGCCCTCAAGGCGGCGGAGATGTTCGGCCTCGGCGTGCAGATGATGCGCGAGCACATCCTGCCCAGCGCGCGGATGCACTACATCTATGAGCAGGCGGGCGCGGCGCCGAACGTCATCCCGGATTTCGCGCAGGTCTGGATCCTCCTGCGCGACCTCGACCGGGAGAAGGTCGGCACGCTGACCGCCTGGGTGCGCCAGGTGGCCGAGGGCGCGGCCATGGCGACGCAGACCCGCGCCGAGGTGATCCACTTCTTCGGCATGCACGACCTGCTGCCGAACGAGCCGCTGGCGCGGCTGCTGCACCGCCACCTCGCCGCCGTCCCGATCGAATGGACGGAGGAGGAGCAGGCCTTCGCCCGGGCCTGCCAGCGGGAGGCGAAGCTGCCGGAGGCGGGCATGGCGCCGCAGCCGCTGCCCTTCCTGCAGGAGATCTCGGCGGGCGGCTCCACCGATGTCGGCGAGGTCAGCTACCAGGCGCCGGTGGGGGTCTTCGCCTGGCCGACCATGCCGCTGGGAGTCGGGCTGCACACCTGGCCCGTCACCGCATGCGGCGGCATGTCGATCGGCGACAAGGGATCGCTCAACACCGCCCGCGTGCTGGCGGCCGCGGGGTATGACCTGATGACCGACGCGGCGCTGCGGGAGGCGGCCAGGGTGGATTTCCGGGCGCGGCGCGGCGACCGGCCCTTCACCTCCGCCCTGCCGGCCTCGCAGAAGCGGCCGATGGGTCTGCCCGCCTTCATGACCCGCACCGGCGATGACGAGATGGTGTCGGGCCTGCAGCGGACACCGGGGCGCGGAACGGGGGGTAGGGGCCTCACCCCTCCTCCGCCGTCCCCCATTCCGCCACCCGCGCCAGATGGTCGTAATCCGAGCGGGGCGGCCTGCGGCGCGGATGCGGGCGGGCGAGGAAGCGGCGCTCGCCGAGCAGGAAGCCGCGCAGCAGCGCCTCCGTCTGCGCCAGCGCCTCGGCCGCCAGGGCGTCGGGCTCGCCCTTCACCGGCCTCACCTCGCCCGGCGTGCCGCCCCCGGTCAGCCGCCAGTGGGCCAGCGCCGAGACCGGACGGGCGGCGATGCCCTCGAACCCGCCCGCCGCGGCGATGGCGGCCTCCAGCGGCATCTGCGGCGCGCGGCCGTCCTTCATCTCGGAATCATTCGGCGGCGTGCCGGTCTTGTAGTCGATGATCGCCAGCGTGCCGTCGGACAGTTCGTCGATGCGGTCGGCGCGCACCTTCAGCCGCAGCCGGCCCTGCGCCAGCGCCAGCCGCCCCGGCACCTCGGCATGGCGGGCGGCGATGCGCCGCCCCTCCCGCGCCGCCGTCTGCGCCGCCTCCTCCTGGGCGGTGACGAAGCCGCCGATGCGCGCCAGGCGCGGCCGCCAGAAGGCCAGCAGGCCGGGCCGCGCCTCGGTCCGCGCCAGCGCCTCCTCCGCCGCGTCCGCGAACCAGTCGCGGGCGGTGGCGAGGCCGGGCCAGCCGCCGGGCGCCTCGTCCAGGCGGCGGGTCCAGACCGCCAGGGCGAGGTGCACGATCTGCCCGTAATTCGCCGCGCCGACCTCGGCGTCGAGCGGGTCGAAGGGCGTCAGGCGCAACACGTGGCGGGCGTAGAAGGCATAGGGATCGGCCATCAGCCCGGCCACTTCCGTGACGCTGATCTCGCGCGGCCGGTCCTCCACGGGCGGGCAGGGGGCCGGGCGCGGGCAGGGCCGCACCGCCTCCGGCTGGTCGAGCCGCGCCGCCCAGCCCAGCGCCGGGTGGCGGGGCAGGGCGAGGCCCCGGCCGCCGGCCTTCCGCGGGTCTTCTGCCTTCTGGCCGGCGAGGAAGGTCTCGAGCCGGGTCAGCCAGCGCGAGGGCACGGTCGGCGCGCCGGCGCGCTTGCGGGCGCGGGCCAGCACCACGCGCGGCGCCGAGGCGGCCGCCAGCAGGAAGTCGGCGGCGACGCGGCCGATCCGCGCCTCGGGCTCCGGCAGGCCGAAATCGGCGCGCATCGGCCGGCTCATCCAGGGGCCGGCCTCGGTCGCCTGCGGCCAGACGCCTTCCTCCAGGCTGCCCAGCACGGCCAGGTCGAAATCCTGCAGCCGGGCCTCCAGCAGGCCGAGGATGGCGATGCGGGGATGCTGCGCGTGCTCGCGCCCGCGGCCGATGCGGACCCCCGGCGCCGAGGGACCCTCCAGCGAGGAATCGAACAGGGCGGGCCAGGAGGCCGGGCTCATCGGCGGCAACTCGCGCAGCGCCGGCGGCAGGGTGGCGAGGTGCACCGCCAGGGGCTCGCCCTCCTCCCCGGCATAGAGGCGCAGGCCGCCCGGCCGCTCCCGCGTCGAGGCGAGGGCCTCGGCGGCCGCCAGATGCGCGTCCAGCAGGTCGGCCGGCGGGCGGGCGGGGCTGTCCGGCAGGCTGTCGAAACCGGCGAGCGCGGCCTGCAGCGCATCGACCAGCTTCAGGGCGGTGCCGAGCAGGGGCGCATCCTTCTCGCGCCGGAAGGCCTCGCGCACCCGGGCCCGCAGGCCGGACAGGCCGGGCGCGGGGCGGGGGCCGCGCAGGCAGCGCCGCTCGATCAACCGCACCGCCTCCATCCACTCCGCCCGCGTCATGCCGCCGGCGGAGAGGGGATGCTTGAGCAGGGCGAGCAGCGGCACCGGCGCGAAGCCCTCGGCCACGGCGCGGGCGAGCAGGCGCAGATAGGCCCCGGTCGGCGTCTCGCCGAGCGGCTGGCCGGCGGAATCATCGGCCAGGATGCCGTGTCGCGTCAGCTCGGCGGCGACGCGGCGGCCCAGCTCGCGGTCGGGGGTGATCAGCGCGGCGCGGCTGCCGGGGGTCTCCAGCGCCTCGCGCAGGATCAGCGCGATGGCCACCGCCTCGGCTTGCACATCCGGCGCCTCCAGCAGGGCGAGGCCTTCTAGCGCGGGCGCCCAGTGCTCCGGCCGCCGCTCCAGCCAGGCCTCGATGCCGGCGGCCGGGCGCAGGGCGCAGGAGAGCAGCCCGGCGCGGCGCGCCAGGGCCGGGTCGCCCGCCGTGTTGCCGGGCCAGGGCATGAGGTCGGCGGGGGTGGCATCCATGGCCGAGAGCAGGCGCACCTGGCCGGCCAGCGGATGCGTGCAGCTCTCCCCCACCGCGGCCCAGAGCGCCTCGGACTTGATCTCGCCCGGCCCGTGCAGCACCACGGCGCCGCGCGGCAGCCCGGCCACCACCTTGAGCAGCGCGGCGGCGGCGGGGATGGTGCCGCCGGCGCCGATCCCGGCGGCGATCACCGGCGCCTCCGGCGGCGCCTCGCGCCAGGCGCGGGCCTGGGCGCGCAGGGCGGCGACGCGGCGCGGGCCGATGTCCATCAGCCCCCGCGCCTGCAGCCAGGCGTCCCAGGCGGTCAGCACGCCGCGCAGGAAGGTCAGTGTCACCTGCCAGTGGACGGCGAATTCCTCCGGTACCAGCCCGTCCAGCCCGTCATGCCGGACATCCTCCAGCGCCGTCTCGTCGAGGAACTCGGCGAGCGCCGTGGCCAGCCGCCAGGCCTGCTCCGGGGTGTTCGGCCCGCCGTAGCGAGAGGGCAGGCGCAGGACCAGCTCGGTCAGCACCGCCTGCCGCCGCGCCGGCTCGACGGCCGGCGGCAGATCGAGCAGGCCGGGCAGCGCCAGCTCGTCCGCCTCCTCGGTGGACAGGCCGGTCAGCGCCCGCATGCGCGGCAGCAGCAGGGCACGGCCATCCGCCTCGCGCAGGAAGGCCTCGCGCAGCGCCAGCGCGGCGCGGCGGGTCGGCAGCAGGATGGTGGTGCGGGACAGGGCCAGCGGGTCCGCCGCCGCGGCGCCGAGCTCGGCCAGCACGCCACGGGCCAGGGTGGGCAGGAAGGGGAGGTGGGCCGGGATCTCGAAGAGCCGCATGGGGAGGCAGGGTAGGGCCGATCGCGTCCCCATGGAATTGCCTCTGGAACTGCCCCGCCGGCGGTGGCGCCGCGATCATTCCGCCGGCTTCCGGCTCAACCCCGCCCGATCCCCCCGCGTTCCAGCGCCGCCTCCGCTCTGGAAGGATGGACCGCATGGCGCCTCCCCCCTCCGCCGTCTCGCCCCGCATCCACCGCGCCCTGGACGGGCTGAACTTCTTCCTAGCCGATGTGCGGGACGGGCTCGGCCCCTACCTCGCCATCTACCTGCTCGCCGTGCGCGGGCCGGAGCAGGGCTGGAACCCGGCCACCATCGGCTTCGTCATCACCCTGGCCGGCCTCATCGGCCTGGCCGCGCAAACCCCTGTCGGTGCCTTCATCGACCGCAGCCGCCACAAGCGCGCCGTGATCATCGCCGCCGCCGTGGCGGTGACGCTGAGCTGCGTCGTGCTGCCCTTCATCACCGACTTCCGGGCCGTCGTCGCCACCCAGTCGCTCGCCGCCATCGCCGGCACCGTCTTCCCGCCGGCCCTGGCGGCGATCACCCTCGGCCTCGTCGGGCCGCGCGCCTTCTCGCGCCGGATCGGCCGCAACGAGGCCTTCAACCATGCCGGCAACGCCGCCTCGGCGGCGCTGGCGGCGGGCACCGCCATCCTGTTCGGCCCGGTGGTGGTGTTCTGGATCATGGGCATCCTGGCGGTGCTCAGCATCGGCGCCACGCTGCTGATCCCGGCCGGCGCCATCGACGACGACGTGGCGCGCGGCCTTGGCCACGGCGCCGCGGCCGGCGGGCCCGCGCGGCCCTCCGGCTGGCGCGCCCTGCTGGAATGCCGGCCGCTGCTGGTCTTCGCCGTGCTGATGGCGGTGTTCCACCTGGCCAATGCCGCCATGCTGCCCTCGCTCGGCCAGCTGCTGACCACCGTGGTCGGGCAGAACCACGCCACCTCGCTGATCGCCGCCTGCATCGTCGCGGCGCAATGCGTCATGGTGCCGGTCTCCTACCTGGCGGGCCTGAAGGCGGACCTCTGGGGCCGCAAGCCGATCTTCCTCGCCGCCTTCGGCATCCTGGCGCTGCGGGGCCTGCTCTACACCCTCTCGCACGATCCCTTCTGGCTGCTGGCGGTGCAGCTGCTGGACGGCTTCGGCGCCGGCATCTTCGGCGCGCTCTTCCCGGTGGTGGTCGCCGACCTGACGCGCGGCACGGGCCGCTTCAACGTCAGCCAGGGGGCGATCGCCACCGCCCACGCGCTGGGCGCGGCGCTCAGCGCGACGCTCGCCGGGGGCATCATCGTCGGCTACGGCTATTCGGCCGCCTTCCTGGCGCTCGGCGCCATCGCCGCGCTGGGCTTCCTCGGCTACTGGTGGCTGATGCCCGAAACCCTCGACCGCAGGGCCCTTGCCGAGGAGGCCGCGCAGCCCCGCCCCGGGCCTGCCGCGCCCGCATGAGCGGCGTGGTCAGCGCGGCGCCCGTCATCTGGACGATCGCCGCGCTGACCACGCTCGGCGTGCTGCTCCGCCCCTTCCGCTGGCCCGAGGCGGTCTGGGCCGTGGCGGGCGCCGCGCTGGTCGTGGCGCTCGGCCTGCTGCCGCCGGCCGAGGCGCCGCCCGTGCTGGCCGGCGCCATCCTGATCGCGGTCGATCTCGGCCCGAACCTCTCCGTCACCGGGTCGCTGGCGACGATCCTCTGGCTGGTGGCGCTGCGGCGCGAGGGGCTGGAGATCGGCGCCTGGCCGTTTCTGCGGATCGGCCTGCTGGTGATGCCGCCGGCGCTGCTGCACGAGCCGTTCTGACCGACTGTTCCGGCCTATCGCAGCGCCGCCGCCAGGGTCCGCATGATCGCCGCCGTGGCGCCCCAGACATAGTGCTCGTCATGCGGCCAGACGTCGAAGCTGCGCCGCTCGCCCTTCCAGATCGCGGCGCGGCGCTCCGGCAGGGCGGGGTCCTGCAGGGGGGCGAGATCGTATTCGAAGACCTGCGCCACCTCGTCCGGCGCCGGGGTGAGGTTGAGCGGCGGCTCCAGCACGGCGAGGACGGGGGTCACGTGGAAGCCGGTGCCGGTGACGTGCTCCGGCAACCGGCCCAGGATGCGCGGCAGGCGCGGATCGAGGCCGATCTCCTCCGCCGCCTCGCGCAGCGCCGCCTGCTCCGGCGTCTCGCCCGGCTCGATGCGGCCGCCGGGAAAGGCGACCTGGCCGGCATGGCTGGAGAGGGTGGCGGCGCGCAGCGTCAGCAGCAGGCTGGGGCGCGGCCCCAGCACCACGGGCACCAGCACGGCGGCGGCGATGCCCGGCGGTGGCGCCGAGGGGACCGGGGCCCGGGCGGGGGGCGGGGCCAGCCGTCCCGGCTCGGAGAGGCGCCGCAGCACCGCCTCCGCATCCATGGGTGCGGGCCGGAGGGCCGGCGGCGCGCCGCCCCCGGCCCTGTCTGCCGAGATCCTGTCTGCCGAGATCCTGTCCGCGGCGGCGGACGGGGAGGACGGTCCGGCGGGCGCGCTCACGCCGTGGCGGCGCCGTTGGCCCGCACCCTGCCGCGGCGCGGCGGCGGGGCGGCCTCGGCCGGCAGGTCGTCGATCGGGAAGAACACGCCCTCGCTCCAGACGCCGAGCACCTCGCGCCCCTCCAGCGTCTCCGGCTCGGCCAGCGCCACCAGCTCGTAGAAGACGGCCCGGTTGATGCGCGCCTCCAGCCCGGCGCGCACCATCACGTAGGGGCGCGGCTCGCGCGTGCGGGGGTCGATCTGCACCCGGATCGGGTGGTCGGCGTCGGCGGTCACCATCTCGTCGAGGTTGGTGCGGAAGGTCAGGCACTGCCGTCCCTCGCAGCGGCGCCAGAAGACCTCGACGGCGACGAAGGGCGCATCCTCGACCTCGATCGAGCCGCGCTCGACCGGGGTCTCCAGCCAGTAGCCGCCATCCGCCTCGCGCTTCAGCACCGAGGAGAAGAGGCAGACCAGCTCCTTCCGGCCGATCGGGCTGCCCTTGTAGTACCAGGTGCCGTCGCGCGCGATCCGCATGTCGAGCGCACCGCATTCGTGCTTCGGCCGGCCTCCCGGAAGCCTGACAGGACCTTTGCCGGTTTTCTGGGCAACTGTGGCGTGCCTGCAGCAGGTGTCGCCGCTACCTGGTGCCTTGCCGTCGCTTTGCCCTGTCGCGGAATGTTTCAATACTTCGTCCATGCGTCCGACGGTCATAGGCTCCCCCAGTTGACATCGGCATTCCCGTGGCCGCGCCGTGCGCGGATGGGGTGGCCGAGGCGGGCCGGCTGCCCATATCGGGGGTTATATAAGGAGGCCAAGCGGCATGGTTGAAGTGGCGGACCCCACGGATCCCACCTTCCTGGTCGCGGAGGTGGAGGCGCTCGGCGCCCGTCTGGGCCGGGTGCGCGGCGCGGTGGGCCGCGTCATCTTCGGCCAGGAGGAGGTGGTCGAGCAGGTGCTGATCACCCTCCTGTCGGGCGGCCACGTGCTGCTGGTGGGCGTGCCCGGCCTCGGCAAGACCAAGCTGGTGGAGACGCTGGGCACCGTGCTCGGCCTGGCCGAGGGGCGGGTGCAGTTCACCCCCGACCTGATGCCGGCCGACATCCTGGGCTCCGAGGTGCTGGAGGAGGGGGCCGACGGGCGACGCGCCTTCCGCTTCATCAAGGGGCCGGTCTTCTGCCAGCTGCTGATGGCCGACGAGATCAACCGCGCCAGCCCGCGCACCCAGTCGGCGCTGCTGCAGGCCATGCAGGAGCGCAAGGTCGCCATGGGTGGCGCGACCTATCCGCTGCCCGCCCCCTTCCACGTGCTGGCGACGCAGAACCCGATCGAGCAGGAAGGCACCTACCCGCTGCCGGAAGCGCAGCTCGACCGCTTCCTGCTGGAGGTCGAGGTCTCCTACCCCGATGCCGCCGCCGAGCGCGCCATGCTGCTGGCCACCACCGGGGCGACCGAGGCGCGGGCCGAGCCGGCGATGACGGCGGCCGAGCTGATCGCCGCCCAGGCGCTGATCCGCCGCATCCCGGTGGGCGAGCAGGTGCTGGAGGCGATCCTGAAGCTGGTGCGCGGCGCCCGGCCGGAAACCGCCGATCTGCCCGCGGTGCGCCAGCACCTGGCCTGGGGGCCGGGGCCGCGCGCGGCGCAGGCGCTGATGCTGGCCTGCCGGGCGCGGGCCGTGCTGGACGGGCGGCTGGCGCCGAGTCTCGAGGATGTGATCGCTCTGGCCGAGCCGGTGCTGCGTCACCGCATGGCGCTGAGCTTCGCCGCCCGCGCCGACGGGGTGCGGCTGTCCGAGGTGATCGGCGCGCTGAAGGCCAGTCTTGGCTGAGCCGCTGCCCCCGCCCGCCACCGCCCCGCTGGCGGCGGAGGCGCTGGGCAGCCGGCTGCCGCCGCTGGTGGTCGCCGCCGAGCGGGTTGCCGCGACGGTGATGCAGGGCGTGCACGGCCGCCGCCGCGCCGGCCAGGGCGATGCCTTCTGGCAGTTCCGCCCCTATCTGCCGGGCGATGCCGTGAGCCGCCTCGACTGGCGGCAGAGCGCCAAATCCGACCGCCTCTTCGTGCGCGAGACCGAATGGGAGGCGGCGCAGAGCGTGGCGCTGTGGCGCGATGCCGGGCCCGGCATGGCCTGGCGCGGCGGCGAGGGGCGGCCCGCCAAGGGCGAGCGCGCCACGCTGCTGCTGCTGGCGCTGGCCGCGCTGCTGCTGCGCGGCGGCGAGCGGGTGCGCCTGTTCGGCCTCCGCCGCGCCCATGCCGGGCGCGGCGCGCTGCCGGCCCTGGCCGATGCGCTGTCCCGCCAGGACACGCCTCCGCGCGACGAGAGCCTGCCGCGCCATGCCCGGGCCGTGCTGATGGGCGATTTCCTGGCGCCGCTGGAGGACAGCCGCGCCGCCATCGCCGCCCTGGCGGCGCAGGGCGTGCGGGGCCACCTGCTGCAGGTGCTCGACCCGGCGGAGGAAACCCTGCCCTATACCGGCCGTGTCCGCTTCGAGGGGCTGGGGCGCGAGGCGCCGCTGCTGCTGCCGCGCGTCGAGGGGGTGCGGGCGCTCTATGCCGAGCGGCTGGCGGCGCATCGCGCCGGGCTCGCCGCCATCGCCGGGGCGGCGGGCTGGAGCTTCGCGACGCATCGCACCGACCATCCGCCGGAGACGGCGCTGCTGGCGCTCTGGCAGGCGCTGGCCCCCACCGGACAGGCTCCCACCGGACTCGCAGGAGGCATGGGCGGCGCATGATGTCCCTCGGTCCGGTCGGCTTCGTCGCGCCCTGGCTGCTGCTGGCCCTGCCGGCCCTGCCGCTGATCTGGTGGCTGCTGCGGGTGACGCCGCCGGCGCCGCGCCGCCAGAGCTTCCCCGCGCTGCGCCTGCTGCGCGACCTGCCGGCGCCGGAGGAGACGCCGGCCCGCACGCCGTGGTGGCTGCTGCTGCTACGCCTCGTTGCCGCGGCGCTGATCGTGCTCGGCCTGGCCCGTCCGGTCTGGGGGCCCTCGGCCGGCGTCGCCGGCGGGGAGGGGCCGTTGCTGCTGGTGATGGATGACGGCTGGCCCTCCGGCGCCGACTGGCCGGCCCGCGCCGCCGCCGCCAGCGCCGCGCTGGACGCCGCCGCGCGTCAGGGCCGCCGCGCCGCCCTGCTGACCACCGCCCCCGCCGAGGCCGGCGAGGCGCCGGCGCCCGGCGTGTTGACGCCCGGCGCGCTGATGCCGGCCGAGGCGTTGCGGGCCCGGCTCGCCGCCCTTCGGCCGAAGCCCTGGGCGCCCGATCGCGCCGCCGCCCTGGCCGGGCTGGCGGCCTGGCGGCAGGCCAATCCCGGCCCCTTCGCCAGCCTCTATGTCGCGGACGGGGTCGAGCACCGGGCGGAGGGCGATGACTTCACGCCGCTCGCCGCCGCGCTCGCCGCCGCCGGCCCGCTGACGCTCGCCCGCGCCGAGGGCCGTGCCGCCCGCCTGCTGGCCCCGCCGGAGGCCGAGCCGGAGCGGCTCGGCCTGACGCTGCGCCAGACCGCCGCGCCGGCCGCCGGCAGCGTGGCCGTGCTGGCCCGCACCGGAGACGGGCGGGCGCTGGCCCGCGCCTCCCTCCCGGTCGAGGCCGGCGGCCGCGAGGCGCGCGGCGGGCTCGACCTGCCGCTCGAGATCCGCAACCAGATCATCCGGCTGGAGATCGAGGGCGAGGAGACGGCGGGCGCCGCCGTGTTGCTGGACGAACGCTTCCGCCGCCGCCCGGTCGGGCTGGTGGGCCCGGCCGAGCAGGGGGCGGAGACGCCGCTGCTCGGGCCGCTCTACTACCTCGACCGGGCGCTCGCCCCCTATGCCGAGCTGCGGCGCGGCGGCATCGAGCAGCTCCTGGCCCGGCAGCTCGCCGTGCTGGTGCTGGCCGACCGGCCGGTGGCCGAGGCCGGGGAGCGCGCCGCGCTGGAGCGCTGGGTCGAGGCGGGGGGCACGCTGGTCCGCTTCGCCGGCCCACGCCTGGCCGAGGCGCCGGACAGCCTGCTGCCGGTGCGGCTGCGCGCCGGGGAGCGGCAGCTCGGCGGCGCGCTCTCCTGGGAGCAGCCGCAGCCGCTGGCGCCCTTCCCGGAGGCCTCGCCCTTCGCCGGGCTGGCGCCGCCCGGCGAGGTCACGGTCTCGACCCAGGTCCTGGCCGAGCCGGGGCCGGAACTCTCGGCCCGCAGCTGGGCCCGGCTGGCCGACGGTACCCCGCTGGTCACCGCCGAGACGCGCGGCGCCGGGCGGATCGTGCTGTTCCATGTCACCGCCAATGCCGAATGGTCCAACCTGCCGCTCTCCGGCCTGTTCATCGATCTGCTGCGCCGGGTGGTGGCGCTGTCCTCCGGCGTCGCCGGGGCGGAGGGCGAGACGCCGCTGGCGCCGCTCGAGGTGATGGACGGCTTCGGCCGGCTCGGCCCGGCGGCCGGCGGCGTGGGCGCCATCCCGGCGCACCGCTTCGCCGACACCGTTCCGGGCCCACGCCATCCGCCGGGCTGGTACGGCGTGCCGGGCGAGGGCGGCGAGCGGCGGGCGCTGAACCTCTCGGCGCATCTGCCGGCGCCCCGCGCCCTGGCCGCGCCGCCGCCCGGCACCGCCCTGCTGGCGATCGGCGGCGTGCCGGCGGAGCGCGACCTCGGCCCCTGGCTGCTGGCGCTCGCCCTGCTGCTGCTGGCCGCCGACCTGCTGATCTCGCTGGTCCAGCGGGGTCTGCTCGGCCGGCCGGCCCGGCTGGCGGCGCTGCTGCTGGCGCTCGCCCTTCCCGCGGCGCCCGGCGCCCTGGCACAGGACGGGATGGCGCGGGGGAGCGCCGCGCAGGATCTCGCCCTGGTCACCCGCATCGGCCATGTCCTGACCGGCGATGCGGCGCTGGACGAGACGGTGCGGCAGGGCCTCGCCGGCCTGTCGGACTACGTCAACCGCCGCACCGCGACGGCGCTCGGCGAGCCGGCGGCGGTGCGCCCGGGGCAGGACGACCTCTCGCCCCTGCCGCTGCTCTACTGGGCCGTCACGGCCGAGACGCCGCTGCCCGATTCCGCCGCCGTGGCGGCGCTGAACGACTACATGCGCGGCGGCGGCATCATCCTGTTCGACACGCGCGACGAGGGCTCGGGCGAGGGTTTCGCCCCCGGCGCGCGGGAGGCGCTGCTGCGGCTGACCGCAGGCCTCGCCATCCCGCCCCTGGCGCCCGTCTCGCCCGAGCACGTGCTGACCCGTGCCTTCTACCTCCTGCCGCCGGAACTGCCCGGCCGCTTCGCCGGTGGGCAGGTCTGGGTCTCGCGCGAGGAGGACCGGGCGAATGACAGCGTCAGCCCGGTGATCATCGGCGGGCATGACTGGGCCGGGGCCTGGGCGGTCGATGCGCGCGGCGGCAATCCCCACGCCGCCATCCCCGGCGGCGCGCGGCAGCGGACGCTGGCCTACCGATTCGGCGTCAATCTCGTGATGTACGCGCTGACCGGCAACTACAAGGGCGATCAGGTGCATGTGCCGGCCATCCTCGAAAGGCTGGGGAATTGAGCGGGCGGGGGGCTGACCGATGCGCCAGGTGATCTCCGGCCTCGACTTCGCCCCGGTCCTGCCGCCCTGGCTGCTGGCCGCGCTGACCCTCCTGGCGCTGCTCGCCCTGGCCCCGGCCCTGTGGCGGCGGGCGCGGGGCGCCGGCTGGCGGGTGCTGTCCTTCGCCGTGCTGGGCCTCGCCCTGGCCAATCCGCGCCTGGTCGAGGAGACGCGCGAGACCCGGCCGGACATCGCGCTGCTGCTGCAGGACCGCAGCGAGTCCGCCCGCATCGGCGAGCGCGGCGCGGCGCTGGACGCGGCCCGCGCCGCGCTGGAGCAGGCCGCGGCGCGCCATCCCGACCTCGAGCTGCGCACGGTCGATCTGCCCGAGGGCGGCCGCCAGGGCACGCGGCTCTTCACCGCCCTCGACCGCGCGCTGGCCGATATCCCGCGCGCGCGGCTGGCCGGCGTCATCGCCCTGACCGACGGGCAGGCGCATGACATTCCGGCCAGCCCCTCCTTCACCGCGCCGCTGCACCTGATCCTGCCCGGCCGGCCGGGCGAGGTGGACCGGCGCATCCGCGTCCTCGAGGCGCCGGGCTATGGCATCGTCGGGCGCAGCGTCGAGCTGCGGCTGGTGGTCGAGGATCTGGGGGCGGCGCCCGCCGCCGGCCCGTCGGGCGGGGCGGTGCGGCTGACGCTGCGGCGCGACGGCGCGGCGCCGCGCGTCGAGAGCGTGCCGCTCGGGCGGGAGCACCGCATCACCCTGCCGGTCGAGCGCGGCGGGCCGAGCGTCGTGGAACTCACCGCCGAGGCGCGGCCGGGCGAGGTTTCCACCCTGAACAACCGCGCCGTCGTCACCGTGAACGGGGTGCGCGACCGGCTGCGCGTCCTGCTGGTCTCGGGCGAGCCGCATTCGGGCGAGCGCACCTGGCGCCGCCTGCTGAAGGCCGACCCGAATGTCGATCTCGTGCATTTCACCATCCTGCGGCCGCCGGAGAAGGACGACCTGACGCCGCTGAACGAGCTGGCGCTGATCGCCTTCCCGGTGCGCGAGCTGTTCCAGGTGAAGCTGCGCGATTTCGACCTGATCGTCTTCGACCGCTTCAGCAACCGCGGCATCCTGCCGCCGATGTACCTGCGCAACATCGCCGATTACGTGCGCGGCGGCGGGGCGCTGCTGATGTCGGTCGGGCCGGAGTTCACCGGCGCCACCAGCCTCGCCGCCACGCCGCTCGGCCAGGTGCTGCCGGCGCGGCCGCTGACCGGCGCCGCCGGCCTGGCCGAGGGCGCCTTCCGCCCGCGCGTCACCGAGGCGGGGGCCCGCCATCCCGTCACCCAGGGCCTGACCGGCGCCAACACGGCCGGGGAGGAGGCGCGCTGGGGCCGCTGGTACCGCCACCTGCGCGCCGATCCGCAGAGCGGGCTGACGGTGATGGACAGCCCCGACGGCGCGCCGCTGCTGCAGCTGGACCGGGTGGGCGAGGGGCGCGTGGCGCTGCTGCTCTCCGACCAGATCTGGCTGTGGTCGCGCGGGCATGACGGCGGCGGGCCGCAGGCCGAGCTGCTGCGCCGCGCCGCGCACTGGCTGATGAAGGAGCCGGAGCTGGAGGAGGAGGACCTCGTCGCGCGGGTCGAGGGCGGCACGCTCACCGTCACGCGTCGCAGCGTCGAGGCGGGTCCGCCGCCCGAGATCACCGTGACCGCCCCGGACGGCACGGTGACGCGGCGGCTCGCCAGCCCGGCTGAGGGCGGGCGCTCGGTGCTGGAGATGCCGGCCGGCCAGGCCGGCGTCTGGCAGGCCGCTGACGGGCGGCGGAGCGCCTTCGCCGCCGCCTCGGCCGCCAATCCGCCGGAGATCGCCGATCTGCGCGCCGACGCGGCGCCGGCCCTGCCGCTGGCGCGCGGCACCGGCGGGGGCGCGCACTGGCTGGGCGAGGGGATGCCGGAGCTGCGCCGCGTCGCCGCCGGGCGGGATGCGACGGGCGGCACCTGGATCGGGCTCCGCCGCAACGAGGACCATCGGGTGACCGGGATCGCCGCCCTGCCGCTGCTGCCGCCCTGGCTGGCCCTGCCCCTGGTGCTGGGCCTCGCTCTGGTCGCCTGGCGGCGCGAGGGGCGCTGAGCGGCCGGAAAAAGGCGCGGCCGCGTGGCCCGCCACCCTGCCGCCACGATTGGATCGTCCTATCTGGAGGGTCTGGAGGACGAATCCGATGCGCCGTCATGCCCGTGCCCTGCTCCTCGCGCTGCTGTTGGCCGCGCCGCTCGTGGGCTGCGCCACGGGGCCCACCTTCGAGCAGCGCATGGCGACCTTCGTCGGGCGGAGCGAGGCCGATCTGGTGGCCGCGCTCGGCGTGCCGGTCCGCACCTACGAGACGGGCGGGCGCCGCTTCCTCCAGTTCGAGCAGCGCGCGACCGTCATGGTCCCCGGCGACCCCTGGGGCTACGGACCCTGGGGCTTCGGGCCGCCCTGGGGCTACCGCCGGCCCTGGGCGGTGCCGCCGAGCTATGCCGTGGTCGGCTGCGACCTGACCTTCGCGCTGCGCGAGGGGCGGGTGGAGAGCTTCACCGCCCGTGGCCAGGGCTGTGGATGATCGCATCCCCGCCAGAAATGGTTTAGAGATGCCGCCATGCGCCGTTCCCTCCTCCGTCCCGCCCTGTTCGCCGCTCCGTTCGTCGTCCCCCTGGCCGGCCTGCTGGCCGCCGCGCCGGCCGCCGCCCAGATGCTGAACGGCCCCATGGTGCCGGATGCGCCGACAGCCCGGCCACGGGCCGAGCCGCCGGCCCTGCCGGGCCTGGCCGGGCGCCGCGCCCCTTCGCCGATCCCGGCCGAGCCGGGCCAGAGCCTCGGGCCCAACGAGGCGCTGTTCGATGCCATCGACCGTGGCGACCTGGCCGCGGCGCGCGACGCCATGTCCCGCGGCGCCGACCTCAACGCGCGCAACGTGCTGGGTCTGACGCCGATCGATTCCGCGGTGGACCAGAACCGCAGCGAGATCGTCTTCTACCTGCTCTCGGTGCGTGGCCCGGTGATCGGGGGCGCGGCGCCGGTCGCCGAGGCGCCGGCCCGGCGTCCCTCCCTGGCGGCGCCCCCCGCCGTCCAGCGGGCACCACGCGCGCCGGTGGCCGAGGTGCCGGCCCGCGCCGCGCAGCCGGTCTGGGGCGGCCATGACGGCCCGCTGCCGGATCGTGGCTTCCTCGGCTTCGACGCCGGCCGCGGCGGCTAGCACCCGCCGGGCGGCGTCATCTCGCCGCGTCCGCGCAACCATCCCGCCCGGCGCCGACTTCTCCGTCCAGGCCCGCCCGGCGTCCTTGCCCGGCGGCGAGGGGAATGGCCATGCCGAGCCCGCGGACCCGCCGAATTCTGCTCTGGACCGGGCTGCCGGTGCTGGCCCTGCTGGTGCTCGTCGTGGTCTGGTCCTGGGCCTGGTTCATCCCCCTGGTCGAGCGCCAGGCCTCCGCCGCGCTCGGCCGGCCGGTGACGGTCGGCGGCCTCGCGGTGCATCCCGGCCGGCTGACCGACATCGTCCTCTCCGACCTCCGTATCGCCAATCCGGAAGGCTTCCCGGAGGACCCGCCGCTGGCCAGCATCCCCCGGCTCAGCCTGCGGATCGACGTGATGGCGTTCATCCGCGGCCGGCGCCTCGTCATTCCCGAGATCGCGCTCGACGAGCCGCGCGTGGCGCTGCGGCAGGATGCCGAGGGGCGCAACAACTACACCTTCACCAGCCCCTCCTCCGCCGGCGCGCCGGCGGAAGGCGAGGCCGCGGAGGAGGGGCCGGCGATCGGCGCGCTCACCATCCGGGGCGGGCAGGTGCATGCCCAGCTCGCGCGGCTCGGCGCCGACATGACGGTGCAGGTGGACAGCGGCGCCTCGGCCGGGCAGCAGGCCGCCGACCAGCTGCGCGCCTTGGCCGAGGGCACCTATGCCCGGCAGCCGATCAAGGGCGAGTTGCTGGGCGGCGCCGTGCTCTCCCTGCGCGACCCCGAGAACCCCTGGCCGATCCGCCTCAGCATCGAGAACGGGCCGACCCGCGTCTCGCTGCAGGGCACGGTGCGCGATCCGGTGCGGATGGCCGGCGCCAACCTGCGGCTGGAACTCTCCGGGCCCGACATGGCGCAGCTGACGCCGCTGACCGGCGTGCCGATCCCCGCCACGCCGCCCTACCGCGTCTCCGGCCAGCTCGACTATGCCGAGGGCAAGGTGCGTTTTACCGGCATGGAGGGCCGCGTCGGCGACAGCGACCTCTCGGGCGACATCGCGGTGGACCCGCATCCGGCCCGCCCGGTGGTCAACGCCACGCTGCGCTCGCGCCGGGTCGACCTCGACGACCTGGCGGGCTTCATCGGCGGCACGCCGGGCGACAGGCCGGCCCCCGCCGCGCGCGGGCGCCGTGGCAAGATGCTGCCCGACACGCCGGTCAACCTGCCCCGGCTGCAGGCGGCCGATATCCACCTGACCTATGACGGCGCGCAGATCCGGGGCCGCAACATGCCGCTCGACGACCTGCACGCGAAGCTCGACATCGTCGACGGCGCCATCGCCCTGCATCCGCTGCGCTTCGGGGTCGGCAGCGGCCGCATCGAGGGCGATTTCGACTTCGCCCCGTTGGACAATGGCGGGCTGCACGCCAAGGGGGAGGTGAAGTTCCAGCGCGTCGATCTGTCGCGGCTGATGGGCGTGACGCCGCTGGGTGAGGGCCAGGGGCGGATCGGCGGCAGCGCCTCGATCGATGCCCGGGGCCGCTCCCTGGCGGAGATGCTGGCGCAGGGCAACGGCGCGCTGACGCTCGGCATGGCGGGCGGCAACCTCTCGGCGCTGCTGGTGGACATCTCCGGCCTGCAACTGGCCGACGCCATCCTCTCGGCCCTCGGCCTTCCCAACCGCACGCCGGTGCAGTGCTTCATCGCCGACATGCGCCTGCAGCGTGGCATGCTGAACACCCGCACGGTGCTGCTGGACACGGAGTCCGCGCTGATCAGCGGCTTCGGTGACATCAACCTGCGCGATGAGCGGCTGGACTACACGCTGCGCACCGAGCCCAAGCACTTCACCGTCGGCGCGCTGAGCACCGATATCCTGATCCGTGGCCCGTTCAGTGGCCCGAGCGTCCTGCCCGAGCCGGTGGAGCTCGGCGCGCGGGCCGGCGCGGCGGTCGGGCTCGGCCTGCTCTTTCCGCCGCTCGCCGTGCTGCCCACCATCCGCTTCGGCATCGGCGAGGACCAGCGCTGCGAGGGGCTGGTGCGGCGGGCGCGCTGAGGCAGGCAGGGCGGACTGTCCTCGCCCCGCCTGACGGGAAGGCGGACAGACTACCTCACGCCACCTCGGCGAGGCCGAAATCCGGGACGCCCAGCTCCTCCATGCGGTGGCAGGCGGCCAGATGGCCTTCCGCCGCCGGCCGGAGATGCGGCACCTCCGCCCGGCATCGCTCCGTGACATGCGGGCACTGGACGCTGAAGCGGCAGCCTGGCGGCGGATCGATCGGGCTCGGCGGCTCGCCCGGTGTCAGATGGCGGCGGCGCATGGCCTGTCCCGCCGCGCCGTGGGAGGCGGCGGCGGCGATCAGCGACCAGGTGTAGGGATGGCGCGGGGCCGCGAACAGCCGGTGCGTCGGCGCCTGTTCCACCACCTGACCCAGATACATGACCGCCACCTCGTCGCAGAGATGCTGCACCACCGCGAGGTCATGCGAGATGAACACATAGGTCAGGCCCAGTTGCCGCTGCAACCGGCGCATCAGGTTCAGGATCTGCGCCTGCACCGCCACATCCAGCGCCGACACCGGCTCGTCGCACACCACCAGGCGTGGTCGGCTGGCCAGGGCACGGGCAATGCACAGCCTCTGCCGCTGCCCACCGGAGAACTGGTGCGGGAACAGCCGCCCCGCCTCGGCCGGCAGGCCGACCTGGGACAGCAAGCGCAGCACCTCGGCCTCGCGCTCGGCCGGGCTGCCGATCTCAAGCAGGTCCAGCGGCTCACGGATCAGGGCGCCGGCGCGGCGGCGCGGGTCCAGCGAGGCATAGGGGTCCTGGAACACCATCTGGAAGTCGCGCCGGGCACGGCGCAGGGCATCACCACGCAGCGCGCTCAGCGGCATGCCGTCCAGCGTCACGTCGCCGCCGCTGATACCCACCAGTCGCATCAGCGCCAGCGCCACGGTGGACTTGCCGGAACCGCTCTGGCCGACGATGCCGAAAGTGCTGGCGCGGCGCACCTGGAAGCTGACGCCATCCACCGCGTGCACATGGCGCCGTGGACCGAAGGGGCCCGCGCGCCCGGCGGGAAAGCGCACCGTGAGATTGGTGACATCCAGGAGCACATCGTTCATGCCACGGCCTCCAGCGTCGTATCGCCGACGCGCCAGCAGGCGGCGGCACGGCCAGCGCCGGCCGGGCGCAGTGGCGGGGGGTGGTTGCAGTCGGCGCCGGCCAGCTCGCAGCGCGGCGCGAAGCGGCAGCCCGGGCCGCGCTGCCCGAGTGGCGGCACCATGCCCGGAACCTCCAGCAGATCGGGTGCCGGACCGGCCGCCGCCGCGCCCAGGCGCAGGCGCGGGCTGCAGGCCAGCAGGGCGCGGGTATAGGGATGCTCCGGCGCTGCCAGCACGCGCGAGGCCGGGCCGGTCTCCACGCAGGTGCCGGCATAGAGCACGGCGACCTCATCGGCGATGTCGGCCACGGCATGCAGGTCGTGGCTGATCAGCAGGATGGCGGTGCCGGTCTCACGTTGCAGTGTCTTCAGCAGATCGAAGATCTGCGCCTGGACGGTGACATCCAGCGCCGTGGTCGGCTCATCGGCGATCAGCAGGCGGGGGCGGCAGGCCAGCGCGATGGCGATCATCACCCGCTGCCGCATGCCGCCCGAAAGCTGGTGCGGATAGGCATCGAGCCGCTGCGCCGCGGCCGGGATCTCCACCTTGCGCAACATCTCCAGCGCGCCGGCACGGGCGGCGGCGGCATCCAGCCCCTGATGCAGCCGCAGCGTCTCGGCGATCTGCTCGCCCACGGTGAAGACCGGGTTCAGTGCCGTCATCGGCTCCTGGAAGATCATGGACAGCGTGCTGCCGCGCAGCGCCCGCAGGCGGGCGGGAGGCGCAACGGCCAGATCCTCGCCCAGCAGGCGGATGGCGCCGGTGTCGCAGCGCAGGCCTTCTGGCAGCAGCCCCATCAAGGCCAGCGCCGCCATGCTCTTGCCGCAACCGGATTCGCCGATCAGCGCCAGGGTCCGTCCGGCGGGCACGCCGAAGGAGACATCCTCCAGCACCGGCAACGGCCCGTCGCGCCCGGCGAGAGTGACGCCCAGGTGCTCGACCGAGAGCGCCAGGGGCGGGATCGTGGTGCCGCTCATCCGCGTTTCCTCAGCCTGGGATTGATCGCGTCGTTCAGCCCCTCGCCCAGCAGGCTGACGGCCAGCACGGTGAAGAAGATGGCGGCGCCGGGGAAGGTCACGGCCCACCACGCATCCAGCAGGTAGGTCCGGTTCTGCCCCAGCATCATGCCCCAGCTGATGACATTGGGATCGCCAAGGCCGAGGAAGCTCAACCCGCCCTCGAACAGGATGGCGACACCGATGGCCAGCGCCGCCGCGACGATGATCGGCGGCAGCGCATTGGGCAGCACGACGCGCAGAATCAGGTAATGCGGCCGCCCGCCGCCCGCGACGGCGGCACGGACATAGTCCAGCCCGCGCACGCGAAGATACTCGGCGCGAGTCAGCCGCGCGACGCCGGGCCAGGAGACGACGCCGATGGCGAAGGTGATGATGCCGAGGCTGGCGCCGAACAGCGTGACCAACACCATCGCGAACAGCAGCGAGGGCAGCACCTGGAAGAACTCCGTCACCTTCATCAGCACGCGGTCCACCCACCCGCTGAACCAGCCGGCCAGCGCGCCGACGGTGACGCCGATGACGACGGAGATCAGCGCCGCCGCCAGTCCGACCGACAGGCTCGCGCGGCCGCCGATGAGCAGCCCGGCCAGCACGTCGCGGCCCAGGTAATCGGCGCCGAGAGGCACCTCGGGGCCGGGCGGCTCGAAGGGGGCCGCGGCCATGTCGGCCGGATCGACGCCGTAGAGGCCGGGGCCGGCCAGGCTGGCCAGTGCGACCACCAGCAGGATCAGGAAGCCCGCCATGCCGGCCGGGTGGCGCAGGAAGTGCCGCAGCATTTCCCGCGCCGGAGAGGCCGGCTTCGCGGGCGCCGCCGGCAGGGTCGATCTATTGCCCCCCATTGGGTCAATGTCCCCGGATGCGCGGATCGACCAGGCGATAGGCCAGGTCGGTCAGCAGGTTGGCGACCATCACCAGCAGCGCCGAGACCACCAGCACGCCGAGCAGCGTCGGGTGGTCGCGGCGCAGGATGCTCTCCAGCACCAGCCGGCCCATGCCGGGCCAGCCGAATACCGTCTCCACCAGCACGGCGCCGGCGAGAAGCTGCGCGAACTGCAGACCGATCAGCGTGACCACGGGGATCAGCGCGTTGCGCAGCGCGTGCTTCAGCACCACCCGCCGCTCCGGCAGGCCCTTGGCGCGCGCGGTGCGGATGTAGTCGGCGCCCAGCACGTCGATCATGCTGGTGCGGCTCTGCCGGCTGTATTGCGCCAGATACACCAGGCCGAGCGTGAAGGCCGGCAGCACCAGATGGTGCGCGACATCCAGCACGTAGTCGATGCCGCTGAGCGGTCGCGTCACATCCGTCATGCCAGCGATCGGGAAGAGCGGCAGCACCGAGGCGAAGAGCAGCAGCAACAGCAGCCCGCTCCAGAAGACCGGCGCCGCATGCCCGGCAAGCGAGACGATGGTGACGAGGAGGCTGCCGAGGCCACGCGGCCTGTAGGCGGCCAGAACGCCGAGCAGCGTGCCGACGATGGCGGCAAAGGTCAGCGCCGCCGCCATCAGCAGCACCGTCGCCGGCAGCCGCTCCAGGATCAGGCTGGAGACGGGCTGGTTGAAGTAGAAGGAGTAACCCAGATCCCCCGTCGCGGCGCGCGAGACATAGTTGGCGAGTTGAGTGCCGAATGGCTGGTCCAGCCCGTACTGCGCGCGGATGGTGGCCAGCACCTCGGGCGAGGCGCCGCCCATCTCCCCGGCGATGACCTGCGCCGGGTCGCCCGGCGCCAGGTGGATCAGGCAGAAATTCATGATCACGACGGCCAGCAGCAGCAGTACGGCATTCACCACCCTGCCGCCCATGCCGAGGAGGGCGCCACTCATGCCGGCGGGTTCTCCCAGTAAAGCGTGTCGAGCGGCGACATCGGCCCCCAGATGGTCTCCGGCACATTGCCGAGGCCCTTGTGGTAGGCGGTGTGATACGGCACCTCGTCGATGAAGAAGATCGGCGCATCGGCGACCACCTGCCGCTGGAACTGCTGGTACAGATCCTTGCGCTTCGCCGCGTCGCGCTCCACTCCCGCCTCGGCCAGGAGCCTGTCCACCTCGGGATTCCTGTAGCCCTGGGTGTTCGACCAGATCACGCCCTTGCGGATATTGCTCGACAGGTAGGTGCGGTGCACGCCGATGACCGGGTCGCCCCAGTTGAAGACGGTGTCGATGGTCAGGTCATAATCGAAGTTGCTGACGCGCTGCGCCCAGGTCGGGAAGTCCGGCGCCAGCCGCACCTCGGCGGCGATGCCGACCTTGCGCAGCTGCACGCGCAGGAACTCCGCCAGATTGCGGCCCAGTTCCGGCTGCCCGGCGGGGCTGTCGATGGTGAGGGCGAAGCGCGTGCCATCGGCGCCGCGCCTGTGCCCGGCGGCGTCCAGCAGTGCATTCGCCTTGTCGAGGTCCAGGGCGTACTTCTCCACATCAGGCGCCGAGAAGGGGGAGGTGGAGACAAGCGGCCCGAAGGAGGGCTTTGCCTTGCCGCCCAGGATGCGCCTGACGATGGCGTCGCGATCGGCGGCATAGGCGATGGCCTGGCGCACGCGCGGATCGTCGAAGGGCGGGCGCTGCGTGTTGAAGGCGAGCCAGGTGAGCGCGCCGATGCCGTCATAGCCCTTGGGCGTCACGGTCAGGTTCGGCGCGCGCTCGGCGCGGGCGATGTCACGCACGCCGGCCAGGAAGGGCGTCATGTGCAACTCGCCCCGCTCCAGCCCCAGCGTCACCACGCTATAGTCGCTGATGATGCGGCAGACGATGCGGTCGAGCGCCGGCCGGCCGGGGATGAAGAAGCGATCGAAGCGTTCGAGCGCCCAAAAGTCGCCGGGCTTGTACTCCGCGAACCTGTAGGGGCCGGAGCCGATGGGCCGAAGATTGGCCGGATGGGTCTGGATGTCCTGTCCGTCGCCATAGACATGCTTCGGCAGGATCGGCATCAGCGCCGGCGACATCGCCAGGATCAGCGCCGGGTGGGGGTGCTTCAGCCGGAGGATGGCGGTGTGCGGGTCCGGCGTGTCGACGCGCTCCACCGGCTCCAGCATCGTCTTGAAGGGGTGGTTCTTCTGGATGATGTCGACGGAGAAGGCGACATCCGCCGAGGTGACGGGCTGGCCGTCGTGGAAGACCGCATCCGTCACCAGGTTGAGCGTGACGGCGAGCCCATCCTCCGAGACGCTCCAGGACTTCGCCAGGTAGGGCTCCGGATTCCAGTTGCTGTCGAAACGCAGCGGGCTCGCGAAGATCTGCGAGGAGGGCAGCGCCGTCGCCGAGCCCGACTGGATGGCGCCGTTGAAATGGCGCAGGCTCAGCGCGCCGCCGATCACCAGCGTGCCGCCCCGCTTCGGCGCCGCGGCGCGGGCGGGCAGGTCCGCGCCTCCGGCGGCCACCAGCGCCGCGCCGAGGGCGAGTGTCGCGCGGCGGCTCATGGGCGTCATGGGCTTCGTCATGTCGGGCCTCCTCGGGGGTGGGATTCGGGGTGGGCGTGAAGCGCGGCGCGGAGGGTGCCGAGCACCGCATCCGGCATCTCGGGCGTGCCGATCAACACCAGGGCATCGGCGCCGGCGGGCAGGGGTTCCGGCCAGGGCCGCAGCTCCACCCGGCGGCCGGCGCGCTGCACCAGATGCGGCGTCGCCTTCGGCCCCAACCGGCAGAAGCCCTTCAGCCGCAGCACGCTTTCGGGCAGGGCCTCCAGCGCCTGCATCAGCCTGTCGTGGTCCAACGGCCCGGGCGCCGTCCAGAGCAGATGGCGGAAGCCATGCGCCGTCGGCGCGTCGGCGTGGAAGCGGCCGGCGCGTTCCCTCCCTGGCTGGACGCGCGCGGCGCCGAGCAGCGGCGGCAGCCCCTCCGGTGGCAGCAAGGCCACCGGCAGGCCCGGGCGAAGCCCGGCCAGCGCGGCGCGGGTGGCGCGGATCTCGGCCTCCGTCGCCAGGTCGGCATGGCTCAGCAGCACCAGATCCGCCCGCGCCACCTGGCGTTCCAGCGTGTCGGACAGCCAGCGATCGGCCAGGAGCGCCGGGAAGCGCTGCGCGTCGGCCAGCGTCAGCACGGCGTCGAGATGCACGCCCACCTCCAGCCGCGCCAGCTGGGCGATGCGCCAGGGGTCCCCGACGCCGCTGGCCTCGACGAGAATCTGCTGCGGCGGCGGGTCCAGCGCCACCAGCCGCGCGATGCCCTCGCCGAGATCGGGGCCAAGCGCGCAGCACACGCATCCATTGCTGAGCGAGACCATGCCGCCCTGCCGCGCCGCGATCAGCGCGGCGTCGATGTTGACGGCGCCGAAGTCGTTCACCAGCACGGCGATACGGGTTTCCGCCTGCCGCAGCAGGGCATTGAGCGCCGTGGTCTTGCCCGCGCCCAGGAAGCCGCCGAGGATGGTGACGGGAATGCTCATGCCGTGGGCGGCACTGGGAAGACGCGGCCGCCCAGCACCGTGGCGCTGATCGTGACATCCTTCAGCCGCATGGGCTCGATGGCCAGCGGGTCCTCGTCCAGCACGGCGAAATCGGCGAGCTTGCCGGCCTCGATGCTGCCCACCAGATGGTCGAGCTTCAGCGTGTAGGCCGCGCCCAGCGTGATGGCGCGCAGCGCCTCCGCTACCTCGATGCGCTCGCCCTCGCCCAGGACGCGACCCTTGGCGGTCAGGCGCATCACCGCGCACCAGGCCGTGAACAGTGGCGCCAGCGGCGTCACCGGCGCGTCGGAATGGATGCCGAAAGGAATGCCGACGCGCAGCGCCGTGCCGCAGGCATCCATCCGCTGCGCGCGCGCCAGCCCCATGGTCTGCGCGACATGCTCCTCGCCCCAGTAGAAGATGTGGTTGGCGAAGAGATTGACGCAGAGGCCCAGCGCCTTGATGCGGCGGAACAGCGCCGGGTCGGGCATCTGGCAATGCTGCAGCGTGTGCCGATGGTCAGGGCGCGGATGCGCGGTCAGCGCGCGCTCCAGCATCTCCACCGCCACCTCGCTGGCCTCGTCGCCATTGGTGTGGATGTGCAGCAGCGCGCCCGCCCGGTGCCAGGCCCCGACGATGGCGCCGAGTTCGGAGGGCGCCACATACCACAGCCCGTTGGGCGCGCCGTTGTGGTAGCCAGGCCAGCGCAGCCGCGCGGTGAAGCCCTGGATGGAGCCGTCCACCACCAGCTTCACCAGCTTGAAATGCAGCTTTTCCGTGCTGGTCGGGCGCAATTCCTCCAGCCGGGCGATGCCTTCATCCTGGCCGAACATCCGCGCCGCCAGAGCGGGCACCAGGCGCAGCGGGAAATCCGCATCCTCCGTCGCGGCGCGGTAGCTGGCGACGGTCGCCTCGCTCATGTCGCTGACCAGATCGGTCGCGGTGGTGACACCGGCCTGCCGCGCCAGCTTGGCGAAGCGGTCCAGCGCGCCGGCATCCAGCGTGCGGGAGAACATGTCGGGCACCACCACGCGGCGCACGCGGCCCATCAGCTCCGGCCCCAGGATCTCGCCCGTGGGCGCGCCCGCCTCGTCGCGCACCAGCCCGTCCAGGTCGTTGGCGCGGTCGAACCCGGCCAGGGCCATGGCGACGCTGTTCAGGTTCATGATGTGGCCGGAGGCGTGGGTGACCACCACCGGGCGGGTCTGCGAAACCTCGTCGAGATCGGCGCGCTTCATGCGGCGGCCGCCGAAATAGATCGGGTCGAAGCCCCAGGCGGTGATGGAGCCCTCCGGCTTCTCCGCCGCCACCTCGCGCAGGCGCGCGACGACGGCGGCGATGTCCTTCAGCCCCGGCCAGACCTTGCCCTCCGGGTCGCGGCGCTCGAAGAAGCCGAGATAGGGATCGCGCCAGGCAGCCCCTTCATGCAGATGGCTGTGGCCCTCGACGAAGCCGGGCAGGATGACCTTGTCCGCGAAGCGCCTGTCCAGTGTGGCGGGACCCAGATCGGCCATCTCCGCCTCGCCGCCCACCGCCAGGATGCGGCTTTCGCGCACCGCCACATGGGTGGCCTCGGGGCGGGCGGGGTCCATGGTCAGGATGCGGCGGGCGGTGAAGATGGTGACGGGGGCGGGCATCAGGACTTCGTCTCCGGGAGGGTCAGGTCAGGCTGTCGAAGGCGACGCGCGCCACGGCTAGCAGGGCGGTGCCGCCCAGGATCGCCAGGGCGACGCGGCGGTAGCGGGCATCGGGGCTGCGCAGGAACATGCGGGTGCCGAGCCAGGAGCCGGCCCAGACGGCGGGCAAGCCGAGCAGCGCGGAGAGCAGACTGGCCTGCCCCACCATGCCCATGGCGGCTAGCGGCAGCAGCGCGCCCAGAGAGGTCAGCAGGAACAGCACGATCATGGAGGCGCGGGCGGTGGCAGTGGCCAGCGGCGAGGCCAGGTAGTAGGCGATGACCGGCGGCCCGGGGATGCCGGCCAGCCCGTTGAACAGTCCCGATGCCAGCCCGAAGGCCAGTGTCGCCCCGCCGGAGGGCGGCCGCGTCATCCGCCGCCCACCCGCCAGGATCACTACCGCCAGCGCCACCACCCCGGCGATCACCAGCCGCACCGGCGCCGGCGGCAGCTGCGCGAGCCCCCAAAGGCCGAGCGGCGTCGCCAGCAGCGCGCCCAGCGACAGCAGGCCCAGCGAGGCGCGGTCGGCCAGCGCCCAGGCGCCGCGCAGCCCGTCCAGGCTGATGGCCAGTTGCAGCAGCATCACCACCGGCACCACCTCGGCCGGCGGGTAGAGCAGGCTGAGCAGCGGCACGGCGGCGATCGAGAAGCCGAAGCCGGTGAAGCCGCGGATCAGCCCCGCCAGGAACACCATCAGCAGGCCGAGCAGTGCCATGATCATGCATCGGGCGCTTCGTCACGGCGGTGGTACAGGCGGTACAGCGCGCGCTGGCCCAGCCGGCGGAACGGCGCGAAGGGGTGGCGTGGCAACTCGCCCTGAAAGATGGGCAGGCGCTGGGGAAGGGGCCTGCCGGCCGCCAGCGCGGCCAGCCGCCGCCCGGCCTGGGCCGAGTAGCTGACGCCATTGCCGCCATAGCCCATGGCGTAGAACAGGTTGCGCCCGGCCTCGGGCTGGACGATGCGCGGCATCATGTCGTGGCTGACATCCACCCAGCCCCACCAGGAATGATCCGCCGCGATGCCCGCCAGGGCGGGAAACTTCCGCGCCAGCCCGTCATCCAGCACGGCGCGATGCGCGGGGTTGGCGGCGTCGGCGCCGGTGATGGCGGCGCGGCTGCCGATCTGCAGGCGGTTGTCCGGCAGCAGGCGGTAGTAGTAGCGCAGCGTGCGCGTGTCGGTGATGACCTGGCGCGTGCGAAAGCCGGTCGCGGCGATCTCGCTGTCGGTCAGCGGGCGGGTCACCATGTTGTTCGACAGGATCGGCATGATGCGGCTGCGCAGGCGCGGATGCAGCTTCTGGCCGGTGTATCCGCCGGTGGCGATGGCGACGGCCCGGGCCCGCAGCAATCCGCCC
This sequence comes from Pseudoroseomonas sp. WGS1072, assembly GCF_049340465.1. Lineage (NCBI taxonomy): Bacteria > Pseudomonadati > Pseudomonadota > Alphaproteobacteria > Acetobacterales > Acetobacteraceae > Pseudoroseomonas > Pseudoroseomonas sp. WGS1072. Next base: position 2,099,441 of record NZ_JBMPSU010000001.1, read on the forward strand.
GGTGTGCGCAGCAGGAAGCACTCCGCCTCTTCGCGGATCTCCAGCACCGGGCTGCCGGGATGGATGCGGGCGCCCGCCCCGCGGGCGGCGCGCAGATAGCCGAAGGCCAGCTTCGCCGGCTGCACACCCATGCCCAGCGGCTCGTGCAGCGCGCCCACCGCCTCGGCGTCGTGCACGAAGTCGCGCCACACCTCCTCGCGCGGCAGGATGCGGGTGCCGTAGCCGAAGATACGGTTGGCAAGGTCGGAATCCGCCCGCAGCTTCTCCAGGTTGCGCCGCCGGTGCGCGATGTAGAGATGCCCGCCGGGCTGCGGCTCGCAGTCCAGTTCCCGCGTCAGGTCCGTGAACAGCTCGAAGCCTTCCAGGATCTCGGCATGCAGGGCCAGCGCCGTCTCCTGGCCCCAGCGGGCGATCCACTGTGCCCGGCTCAGCCGGCCGGAGGCGTTCTGGCCCTGGCCGCCATTGCGCGTGCTGCACCCCCAGGCGACTGTGTTCGCTTCCAGCACCGTGGCCGTGATGCCGTGATCGCGCGCCAGGAACAGGGCGCAGGCGAGGCCGGTGAAGCCCGACCCGATCACCGCCACATCCGTGTCCGTCTCGCCGGCCAGCGGCCCGTCATCGGCCGGCGGTGGCCCGGCTGTGGCCACCCAGTAGCTTGGTGCATAGGCGCGGCCCTGGCCCGGATGCGGGTCGCGCAGCGGGTCATGATGCGGGTCATAGGGCGCGGTGGGCAGGAAGGCGGCGGGAGGTGGCAGCGAATCCATGGCGCGGGCCTCAGGCGGCGCGGAGCAGCGGCGGACGGTCCTTGCGGAAGGCGCTCTTGGCCGCGATGGCCTCGCCGGCGAAGGTGAACAGGTCGAGGCCCTCGGCCTCCACCCGGGCGCCTTCGGCATTGGTACCGGTGAAGAGCCATTCGCTGACGGCGCGATCGCCAAAGACCGCGTGGCGACGGACGGTCCATTGGACATCGGGCATGGCGGTCCAGACACCCTCGAAGGCGGCGCGGACGGCGGCCTGGCCCTCGATCCGTCGGCCCTGCGCCTCGGGGCCAGCTGCGGCGTGGAAGATCACATCCGGCGTGAAGCAGGCCATCACGGCCTCGGCGTCGTGGCGATTGAAGGCGGCGAACAGCCGTTCCAGCAGGGCGTGGCGCGCGTCGGTGAGGTCGGTCATGGGGCAGCAGGTCCGGTCAGCCTGAGGGGCCGACGCAGATTACGGATGGCGCACGACCCGGCGGAAGAACCAAATGCCTATAAAATAGCCTACCAGATTCGCACGCTAGAGAATCGGCTAGAATTTCACCATCATGATGAATTTGAATGCAGCGTGATGGCATCCGCCAGAATGGCCAGTCCGCCATGAATCTTGTCGGTGCGGATGGCGGTCCAGCCCAGGCGGAAGCAGGAACGGCCCATGGCTGGATCGTCGAAGAAGACGTCGCCTGGTTCGATCAGCACGCCCTGCGCCGCCAGCGCGCCGGCCAGGGCGCGGCTGTCCAGCCCGGGTGGCCCTTCCACCCAGGCGCTGCTGGCCCCGGCGCCGCACCGCCACCGGCAGCCGGGCAGGTGTCGCGGCAGCAAGCTGTCCATCAGCGCGGCACGCTCGGCCAGCGCCTCTCCCAGGCGGCGCAGATGCCCACGATAATGGCCGAGCGCGATGAAGCCCGCCATTGCGCGCTGGTTGTTGCTGGGCGGATGACGGTGGATCAGGCGGCGCAGCGCCCGCAACTGCGCGATGACCGGCGGTGGCGCCACGACGAAACCGAGGCGCAGCCCCGGCGCCAGCACCTTCGACAGGCTGCCGACATAGATCACCCGCCCCTCGGTATCGAGGCTCTTGAGGGGTGGCACCGCCTCGCCCTCGGCGAAGAGATCGGCGTCGTAGTCATCCTCCACCAGCAGCATGTCGCGCTGCCGGGCCAGGCGCAGGATATCCCGCCGCCGTGTCGAGGGCATGACGGTGGAGGTCGGGCATTGGTGTCCAGGCGTCAGCAAGGCCACCTGGCAGGCGGCCATGGCGGCGTCCGGCACGGCGCCCTCGGCATCGACGCTGAGCAGCCGCAGCGCGCCGGCCTGCATCCGCGCCATGTGCCGCAGGTCCGGATAGCCCGGATCCTCCACTCCCGCGACGATGCCGGGCCCCAGCAGCAGGCGCGTCACGAGGTACAACGCCTGCTGCGCCCCCAGCGTGATCATGACATCCGCCGGCCGCGCCCAGACCGCGCGGCGCGGCAACACCTGGCGGCAGAGCTGCTCGACCAGGGCCGGATCGTCCTCGTCGATCATGTCGGCGCTCCAGGACTGGATGGCGGCGACGCTGGAGGTGGCCTTCACGGCTTCACGCCAGGGTCCGGTCGGGAACAGCGCGGGGTCGAGCTGGCCGAATAGGAAGGGATAGGGGTAGCGCTGCCAGTCGCGCGGCTTGGCGATATTCAGGAATTCCGCCGGCCGGACCGCGAAGCGGCCGGACCAGAACGGCCTTGCGGGATCGGCCGCCGCCGCGAGGCCCTCCGGCCCGGCCTCCGGCCGGTTCAGCGGTGCGACGAACACGCCGCTGCGTTCCCGCGCCGTCAGATAGCCCTCCTCCACCAGCCGCTGGTAAACCTCCAGAACCGTCACACGAGCGACACCCAGCAGCGCCGCCAGCCGGCGGCTGGAGGGCAGGCGGGAATGCGGCTGCAGCCGCCCATCCTCGATGGCATGAACAAGCTGGCGGCGGATTTCCGCCCCGGCCGGCAGGCCGCGGCGCTCCGGCGCCGCGAGCAACTCCCTCCATGCCAGTTCCGTGGGCTTCAAACCGGCGATCCCGTCCCCTTGAGTGGCTCCGCCCCGCGCGGCAGGTGCGCCTCCGGTTTAGGCGGTCGTCCTCCTGAACTGAAGGGGAGCAGGAAGCCATCGCGCGGTGGAGCCGCCGGTCGGCCCGTCGTCGAGGGGCGGCGACCCGCGGTGATGGGCCGGGGCCCGGCGCGGCGCCATCAGCCGGGCGTCGCCGCCAGCCTCGCGGCATAGGCATCCAGCACGGCATCGGCATCATAGCCGGGCCGGGCGAGGAATGCCGCCCGCAGGTCCAGCGCGGCGGAGGCGCGCAGGCGGGCGGCGGTCGCCTCGGTCATCAAGGGCTCGAGGCCGAGCTCGCGCAGGCAGTCGGCGACACCGTCCATCTCCACCGCGCGGCGGCCGGCATGCAGCACATCGGTGCGCAGGCACATTTCCACAAAGTCCGAGAAGCGCGTGGCATCCATGGGGCCGCAGATGCCAGCCAGTGCCTCCTGCCGTACGCCGGCCAGGCTGGCCGCGGTCATGGCCTCGACCACCAAGGCCTCGATACCCTTGGTCACCACGCTGCGCAGCATCTTCACGGCGGCGGCCGTGCCCGGACTGTCGCCGGCGACCTCGATGGTCAGCCCCAGCGGCGAGAAGAGCGCGGCGAACCGCGCCGCCCCGTCGCCCGAGCAGTAGAGCGGCACGCCGGCACCATAGAGCCCGACGGCCCCCATGAGATTGGCATCGACATAGGCGCCGCCGCGGAGGTTGACGGTGACGGCGACGTCCTGCTTGGCGCGTGGCGTGGCGGCGTTGATATCGACCACCAGCATGCCGGGCCGCAGCGCCGTGGCGATGGCCTGGCCAACCGCCGGCGCCGCGGCCACCACCACGGCGGAGATGACGACATCGACCGCCGCCAGCAGCTCTTCCAGACTGTCCCGCAGCGTGACGCCGAGGGCGGCGGCCTCGTTGCGGAAATCATCGGGGTAGGGCGGACGATTGGTGCTGCCCGCGCAGAAGGCCTGGACCCGCAGGCCCTGCGCGCCGAGATGGCGGGCGAAGCAGCGGGCGGCCTCGCCGAAGCCGACGAAGCCGATCACGGGCGCGCTCATGCCGCCTCGCGCAGATGGCCGCGCAGGGTCGTGGCGGCGTAGTGGCGGCGCAGCAGGCCACGGCGCTGCAGGATCGGCACCACCGCGCGGGTGAACTGCTCCCAGGTGCCGGGCGAAACGGTGGGGGTCAGGACGAAGCCATCGCAGGCGCCGCCGGTGAAGATCGCCTCCATCTGGTCGGCCACGCTCTCCGGCGTGCCGACCAGCTGCGGCGCCAGCTCGCTGGTGGCGTAGCGGCGCGCCGCCTCGCCCAGGCTCAGCCCTTCGGCGCGGGTGCCCTGGAGGATCACGTCGAAGGACCCGCGCGAGCCTTCCGGCAGGTCCAGATCCTCCACCGGCCGGTCGGGCGGGAAGCGCGACAGGTCGGTGCCGATATGCGAGGAGGTCAGCGCCATGCCCAGCTCCGCATCGACCAGGCTGTTGACATAGTCGGCCTTCTCGCGGGCGATGGATTCCGTCTCGCCGATGATCGGATCGACCGAGGGCAGCACGGCGCAATTGTCCGGGTCGCGGCCGTGCCGGGCCACGCGTTCGCGCGTGGCGGCGCGGAAGCGGCGCATGTCCTCCGCGCTGTGCTGCAGGGTGAAGACCAGCTCCGCCCAGCGCGCGGCGAAATCCAGGCCGGGTCCGGAGGAGCCGGCCTGCATCAGCACGGGATGGCCCTGCGGCGTGCGCGGCACGGTCAGCGGCCCGCGGCTGCGGATATGTTGGCCCTCGTAATGCGCGTAATGCACCCGGGCGGGATCGGCGAAGCGGCCGGATTCCCGGTCCAGGATCAGCGCGTCCGCCTCCCAGCTGCTCCACAGCTTGAGACAGGCTTCCACGGCCTCATGGGCGCGGGCATAGCGCTCCTCCCGGCCGGGGATGGCCTCCATGCCGAAATTCCTCGCCTCCAGATGGCTGGCCGAGGTGACGATGTTCCACGCCATGCGCCCACCGGAGAGAATGTCCAGCGTGCCCAGGGTGCGGGCGATCTGATAGGGGTGGTGGAAGGTGGTGGAGAGCGTGGCGCCCAGGCCGATATGCCGCGTGGCGCGCGCCATCATCGCCAGGATCGGCAGCGGGTCCAGCAGGCTCAGCGCGCCGCCTTTGCCGAGCTGCGTGGCGTAGCTGCCATTGTAGTAGTCGTAGAGCCCCAGCACATCGGCGAAGAACAGCGCGTCGAAGCAGCCCTGTTCCAGCGTGGCCGCGGTGCGCTCGTACCAGCCGGGGTCGAGGAAGCCCAGCTCGGCCTCCGGATGGCGCCAGCCGCCATGATGATGGCAGGTCGGCCCCGCCTTCAGGAAGGCAACGAGGCGCATGTGACGTTTCGGCATGACGCGATCCTTAGGCGAGGCGGGAGGCGGCGATGTGACGGGTCACCTCCTCCTCCACATGGTTCCACACCGCGCCCTTCAGCGCGGCGTATTCGGGCGAGGTCTGCACGGCGACGCCGCGTGGGCGCGGCAGCGGATTGTCCAGGATGGCCTTGATGCGACCCGGACGTGCCGACATCACCACGATGCGGCTGCCCAGGATCAGGGCCTCGTCGATATTGTGCGTGATGAAGACGATGGTCTTGCCGCTTTCCGCCTGGATCCGCAGCAGCTCCTCCTGCATCACCTGCCGCGTCATGGCATCCAGCGCGGCGAAGGGCTCGTCCATCAGCAGCACTTCCGGGTCGGCCGCCAGGCAGCGCGCGATGGTGACGCGCTGCTGCATGCCGCCGGAAAGTTCCGCCGGGTAGTGCTCGGCGAAGCCGGCCAGCTGCACCATGCCGATGAAGCGCTCGGCCAGCGCGCGGCGCTCGGCGCGCGGCACGCCGCGCATGCGCAGCGGGAATTCGACGTTCTGCCGCACCGTCTTCCAGGGGAACAGCGCATAGGACTGGAAGACCATGCCGCAGCGCGGCTCGATGCCGGTGATCGGCGCGCCGCGCAGCAGAACGCGGCCGCTGCTGGGCGGGGTGAAGCCGGCGAAGATGCCCAGCATGGTCGACTTGCCGCAGCCTGAGGCGCCGAGCAGGCAGAGCAGCTCGCCTTCCGCCACCTCCATCGAGAGGTTGCGCACCGCGACCAGCTCGTTGCCGCCGATGGCATAGGATTTGGAGACGTTCTCCGCGACGAGAATCGGTTGCATCCTGTCGTTCCTCAATGCCGCCGGTGGCGTTCCCAGGGCAGCAGCGCGCGTTCCAGCCGCGTCGCCACCAGATCGGCCAGCAGCACGGTCAGCGAGATCGCCACCATCCCCACGAGGACCTGGGTCATGTCGCCCCAGTCCTTGCCTTCCCAGATCATGGCGCCGAGCCCGTTATGGGCGGCGACCATCTCGGCCGAGAGCACGCAGGACCAGGCGATGGCCAGCGTCACCTTCAGCCCGGCCAGGATGCCGGGCAGGGCCGCCGGCAGGATCACCTCCCGCATCACCGTCAGGTCGCCGGCACCCAGGTTGCGCGCGGCGCGCACCAGCAGCGGATCGACGCGGCGCGTCGCCTCATGCGTCGCCAGCAGGATGTAGATCCAGCAGCCCAGGATGACGATGGCGACCTTCTGCGTCTCGCCGATGCCCAGCCAGAGGATGGTCAACGGGATCCAGGTGATCGAGGGCAGCGGCCGGAGCAGGGAGATGAAGGGCGTCAGAACCGCGCGCACCGGGCCGCAGACCGCCATGGCGATGCCCAGCGGCACCGCGATCAGGGCGGCGATGGCGAAGCCGGCGAAGACGCGGGCCGAGGAGGCCAGGATGGCCGCCACCAGCTGGCCGGAGCCCAGCAGCCGCCAGGTGGCCTGCGCCACCTCCACCGGCGAGGGCAGGAAGAGGCGGGCGACCATCCCGGAGGCGGTGGCGCCCCACCAGCTCAGCAGGAAGAGCGCGACGGCGACGGCACCCAGCAGCGGCTGGCGGATGGTGCCGGCCAGCCTGGGCAGGCGCGGCGTGGCAGCGGGAGCCCGCAGGCTCAGCGGCGCGGCCATCGGCTCACTGCCCCGCATCGATGAAGCTGTCATCGGCCCAGCGCGCAGTCTCGGGCCGCGTCGGCAGGCGCCCGGCCTCGTGCAGCAGATCGGCCAGATACTGCATCTGCTCGGTATGGAGTTGCATGTGGGCCTTGCGGCCCTCGCTGCCGTAGAAGCGGAAGTCGCGCAGCGCCGCGGTCAGCTGCTCCGGCGTCTGGCGGAAGTGGTGCGCGACGGCGGCGGCGGCCTCTTCCGGCTTCGCGATGGTGAAGTCCGCGCCTTTCAGGATGGCCAGCGCCAGTCCCCGCGCCTGGGCCGGCTGCGTCCGCACCAGTTCGCGCGAGATGATCAGCACATCGGGCGAGGCCATGGTGCCGAAGCGGTGGAAGATCGCCGTGTCACGGTCGGTGCCGAGCAGCTTTCCGTCCGGAGCCGCCTGCTTCAACCGGTCCAGCAGCGGCTGCCAGACACAGGCGGCCTGGATGTCGCCATGCGCCAGGGCCGGCGCCATCTCGGTGCCCTGCAGGCTGCGGTATTGCAGGTCCTTCAGCGCCATGCCGGATTCCGCCAGCAGACCCATCAGCGTCACCTCGGCCGAGGCATTGGCGGCGACGGGCTTGCCGCGCAGATCAGTAATGCTGGCGATGCCGGGCCGCGCCCAGCAGCCTTCCTGCCCGGGTGCGTCATCGACATTGCCGAAGAAGGAGAAGCTCTCGTTGCCGCGGGCCATCTCCGCCAGCACGGCGGTGCGGCCCAGATTGCTGAAGGCGGCGCTGCCGGCGGCGATGGCGCGGATGCGATCGGCGGAGTTGACGATCACCTGCAGCCGCACCTCCAGCCCCTGCTCGCGGAAGAAGCCCTTCTCGATGGCGACCAGGATGGGGACCTGGCCGGTCCAGGTGACGGAGCCGGCGAAGTCCAGTCGCGGCAGGGTCTGAGCCTGGGTGGGGGAAGCGTGCAGCAGGCCGAGCAGCAGAAGGAGGGTCGGGAGGCGGAACCGCATGGCTGGTCTCCTGGAGAGATGCGGCGAGCCTATCGAGCCGGGCGCCAGCTTTCAATGAACCGGTTCATGAAATGGCTAATTTTTTTGCAGCCGCGCGCCGCTGCCGGTCCAGCAGCAGCAGCAGGAGCGGCGCCGCCCAGGCCGCCAGCATGCTCAGCCCCGCCAGAAGCCCCATGCCGAGAAGCCGTCCCTGTGCATCCTCAACCAGGAGCAGGGCCGAGACCCCGGCCCCTGCCGCCTGGGCCAGGCTGGTCACCGCCGCCGCCAGACACTGGTAGGTCAGCCGGTCCTCGGGCCGGCTGAGCTGGGCCGCGCTGGCCTGGGCCACGGTGCTGCGCGCCAGCTGCCCCGCCAGGACCAGCCCCAGCAGCGGAACCGCCAGCGCCGCCCCGGGCGACAGCAGGAAGGTCCAGCCCAGCAACAAGGTCAGTCCCCCTCCCACCGTCAGCGCCGCCGGGAGCGCCCCCAGCCGGTCCATGGCCCAGCCGGTGGCCTGGGTGGTGCCCAGCGCCAGCCCGCCGCCCAGCAGGTAGATCAGCCAGAGCCGCGTCTCCTCCACGCCCAGGTTGCGCAGCGCATAGGTGCCGAGGTGCGGCGAGATCAGCAGCGTGCCGAAGGAGGCACTGGCGATCAGGGCGAGGCCGGTCAGCCCGATGGGCTGCCGCAGCAGCGCCATCATCCCGCCGGGCGAGGGGCGCGGCGCCGATGCCCCGGCCTTCGGCCCCGGCAGCGCCGCCATCCCCGCCAGCGACAGCAGGCAGAGCGCGGCCAGCGCCAGGAAGGAGGGGCGCCAGCCCCCGTCGGCGACCAGCGCCAGGACCATCGGCAGGCCGAGCACCAGCGCCAGCCCATAGGCGGACACCACCAAGCTGACCGCCTGATTGCGCCGTGCCGGAGCCACCATCTCCGGAATCAGGGCGAGGACCGCCGCCAGCAACGGCCCCGCGCAAAGCCCGGAAAACAGTCGCGCCACCAGAAGGGCCGGGAAGCTGGGCGCGAGCGCCGCCGCCGCCGAGCCCAGCCCCAGCCCGGCCAGCGCCCAGGCCGCCACCCGCCGCCGCTCGCAGCCACCCAGCAGCAGCGCCGCCAGCAGCCCGCCAAGGCCGGCCGCCAGCGCGAAGACCAGGCTCGCCAGCGCGGCCCGCGCCGCCGGGATTGCCAGATCCTCGGCCAGGAAGGGGGCCAGTGGAAAGGTGATGACCGAGGCCAGCGCATTGACGAAGGCCACGGCGCCCAGCAACACCAGGGGCACGAGGCCGCGAAGGCCGCTCGGGGGGCGCATGGCGGTGTTTCCGTCCGTGAGAGTGACATGATATGAACCGGTTCATTATAGGGCGGTCAAGCAGGGGGCGCCGGTGCCGACGCCACGGGTGAAGCTGAAGGATGTCGCCCGCATGGCCGGGGTGGCGGTCGGCACCGTCTCCCGCGTGCTGAACGACAACCCCACGGTCGCCGAGCCGATCCGCTGCAAGGTGCACGAGGCCGTCGCCCGCCTGGGCTACCAGCTGGATCCGGTGGCGCAGAGCATGCGTGGCAACCGCAGCCGGCTGGTGGCCTGCGCCATCCGTGACTTCGACATCCCCCGCTTCGGTACATTCATCCGCGAGGCGGAGCAGGTGCTGCGCGTCGCCGGCTACACGCTGCTGCTGTCCAGCACCACCAACAGCCCCGCCGTGGAGGTCGCCCTGCTGCGCGCCTTCGAGAGCCGCAAGGTGGAAGGCGTGATGATGACCGTCAGCGACGAGCGCAACGCCGAGGTGCTGGCGGCGCTGGCGCGGGCGCCCATGCCAGTGCTGGCGATCGATCGCGACCGGCTACCCGGCATCGACCGTGTGGCGGCGGACCATCGCAGCGGCGCCGTGGCGGCGATGGCGCATTTGCTGGAGCTGGGGCATCGGCGCATCGCCATGCTGGTGGGCGATACCCGGGCCTTCCCCTCGCGCAGCCGGGTGGAAGGCTTCCGCCAGGCCCTGGCCGCCGCCGGGGTCGCGCCGCAGCCGCGCCTGCTGCGCGACCGTGTCCTCACGGCCGAGGATGCCTTCCGCGAGACCATGGCGCTGATGAACCTGCCGGAGCCGCCGACCGCCATCTTCGTCGCGGCGATGGACATGCTGGGCGGATGCCTGCGCGCGCTGCGCCAGCTAGGCAGCCAGGTGGGGCGGGATATCTCGCTGGTGGCGGGGTCGGATTCGGAGCTGGCGGAACTGCACGAGCCGCCGGTTACCGCGATCTCGTGGGACCTGGCGGCCATGGGGCGGCATGCGGCCACCATGCTGCTGGAACGGATGGGCTCGGCCGAGGTGGAGGTCGGCCGGTCGCTACTGCTGCCGACGCAACTGGTGATCCGGCGCAGTTGCCGGGCGCCGTGACATCCGGGCCATGCCGAGAGGATGTCGCGCCGCTTGGCCGCCCGCGAGCTCGGAAGGCGGCAAAGATCTGCCATTGCAATCGGACGCCGCCGGATGTGAGCGCTGCGTGGTGGCGCGACAAGCGTGTCGCCGGAGTGGCCAGGCGCCGGCCCCGGCTGAAGCGCCGCCATCGCCGATGGCGCCTTTGACCGCGACAGGGTTACGGGTGCCGCTGCCGGGTCAACAGGGCTTCGAGCTCCTGCCACCCCCTCCCGGCTGGCTCCGCGGTGGGTGGTGAAGAAAACCTTCGGCCGGATGACCCGCGGACACCGCCCTGGTTCGCGATCAGGAACATTGCTGCGATATCTCCGAAGCGCCGTGACCCATATCGGCATGGGTGCCCCTGCTTCAGGCGAGGATGCCATCCATGGCCATTTCCGAATGGCCGGGCCGCAGAAGGTCGCGACGCGACGTCCGACCAACGTCGCCGGGAAGCTCTCCCGCTTGCTCCGCAGGCGCGGGACGTGGACGATCCCCATCCCAGAACAAGAACCGGGAAACAGGTCTCGCCAGGCGCAACACGGCCTTTCCATGGGTGAGGATGCAAGCGATGAGACACGACACTTGGACGCGCCGGGCGATGCTGGCAACGGCCGTGACGACAGCGGGAAGCGGCATGGCGCGGGCACAGGCGGCGGAGCGGCCGCTGCGGCTGGTGGTGAATGCCGGGCTGCAGGTTCTGGACCCCATCGCCGGCACCTCCTTCGTCACGCGCAACTTCGCCTACATGGTGTTCGACACGCTGGTGGCCATGGACAGCCAGGGTATCATGCGGCCGCAGATGCTGCAGGGCTGGAAGGCCAGCGATGACCGGCTGACCTACAACTTCACCCTGCGCCCGGGCCTGGAATGGCATGACGGCCAGCCGGTGACGGCGGAGGATTGCGTTGCCTCCCTCAAACGTTGGGGGGCGCGGGACTCTACCGGGCGCCGGCTGATGGGCGCGGCCCGATCCCTCCGCGCAACAGCCACGGACAGCTTCGTGCTGGAGCTGGCGCGACCTTTCGGCGGTGTCATCAGCGCCCTCGGCAAGCCCAGCGTGCACGTGCCCTTCATGATGCCCGCGCGTATTGCCGCCAACACTCAACCGACCGAGCCGGTGAAGGAGATCATGGGGTCCGGCCCCTTCGTCTTCCTCAGGAACGAATGGGTGCCGGGTGAGAAGGCCAGCTTCCGCCGCAACCCGCGCTACCGCCCGCGCGAGGAGCCGGCGGACGGTCTGGCGGGTGGCAAGCGCGTCTTCATCGAACGTGCCGAGCTGCTCAGCATGGACGACCCTTCCATGCGCGTGGCGGCACTGCAAGCGAACGAGGTGGACTACCTCGAATACGCTCCCTTCGACTATCTGCCCATCCTGCAACGCGACAGAGGCACGACGCTGGCAAAGCCGGGCGGCATCGCGCAGATCATGGGCGGGCTCGTGCTCAATCACGCGCAGCCGCCCTTCAACAACCTCAAGGTACGGCAGGCGCTGCAACTGGCGCTGGACCAGGGCGGGATCGTCGCCGCGCACGGCCTGCCGGACGGGATGTTCCTGCCGCGCTGCCAGTCCATGACGCTCTGCGGCACGCCGCTCTCCTCCGAGGCAGGCGGCGAGGCGCTCCGGCCCGACATGGAGCGGGCCCGCGCCGTGTTGCGCGAGTCCGGCTACGACAACGAACGGGTGGTGCTCCTGGATGCTCAGACATCCTCGCTGATCCATCCCATGGCCATGGTGGTGTCGGACCAGATGCGCAGGCTCGGACTGAATGTCGATCACCAGGTGATGGACTGGGCGACCGCCGCGCAGCGCTGGCTGAGCAGCGAACCGGTGGAGCGTGGCGGCTGGAGCGCCGTGCCGGTGGTCTATACCGGCTTCGACATGGCGGACCCGCTGGTGAATGTGGGCATCAGCTACAATGGCACCCGCGCCGCGCCCTGGCTGTATGACGACGCGGCGCTGACACCGTTGCTGCGCGAGTTCGAGGCCGAGCCGGAGGACAACATGGAGCGGCGGCGCGCCCTGGCGGCCGAGATGAACCGCCGCGCGCTGATCAATGTCAACATGCCGCTGACCGGGCAGTTCTCCAGTCCCGCCGTCTGGCGCAGCGAGCTTCAGGGCGTCATCGACTTCGGCTTTCCCGTGCTGTGGAACATCCGCCGGGCCTGAGTGCCAGGCCATCCGGCAGACCAGAACAAGGACTTTCCCATGCCTCGTCATATCGCCTGCCTGTCCTATGATTTCGACACCTGGTCCGGCTTCGCCGCGCGCGGCATGACGACGCCGACGCCCATCTCGCGCGGCGAGTTCGGCGTCGTCGGTGCGCGCCGCATCCTCGACCTGCTCCGCAGCCGCGGCATCAAGGGAAGCTGGTACATCCCCGGCGTGGTGATCGAGACCTACCCCAAGGCCTGCGCGAGGGTGGTGCAGGAGGGGCACGAGATCGGCCACCATGGCTGGAGCCACGTGCCGCCCGCCGAGCTTCCCGTCGAGGTGGAGGCGGAGGAATTCGCCCGCGCCATCGAGTCCATCCGGCGCCTGACCGGCAGCAAGCCGGCCGGCTACCGCTCCCCCGCCTGGGACCTCAGCGAACGCACCATCGACCTGCTTCTTCGGCACGGCCTGCGCTACGACAGCAGCATGATGGGGCATGACTGCGAGCCCTACTTCGCCCGGCGCGGCGACCGGGTGGCCGTCGACGAGCCACTGATCTTCGGCGAGACGACGGACCTCGTGGAGGTGCCCATCAGCTGGTCGCTCGATGATCACCCGCATTTCGAGTTCTTCCGCACCAAGGCAGGCGTCATGCCCGGCCTCGCCAATGCGAGCGCGGTGCTGGAGAACTGGCTGGCTGATTTCGAGTACATGTGCCGCACCAGCGAGTGGGGCGTCATGGTCTATACTTTCCACCCGTATGTCAGCGGCCGCGGCCACCGCATGATGATGATGGAGAAGCTGATCGACGGCCTAGCGGGCATGGGGGCCGAGTTCCTGACACTGCAGCAGGTGGAACAGGAGTTCCGCAATCGCCAGGTGGGCTGAGAATGGCGCAGGCATCGCGCTTCTCCGGCCGCGCGGCCATTGTAACGGGCGCGGCGGGGGCATCGGAGCCGCGACGGCGCGCCGGCTGGTGGCCGAGGGCGCCAGGGTCCTGGTGACGGACCGCTCGGCGGAGGTGGAAGCCGTCGCGCGCGAGATCGGCGGCACGGCGCTGCTGCTCGACGTCAACGAAAAAGGGGCGGGGGCGAAGCTCGCCGCCGCCGCGCCGGAGGCCTTCGGACGCCGGGATGCGCTGGCGAACAATGCCGGCATCGGCGGCAGCCGGCCGCTCGCGGAATCCGATGACGACCGCATCGACTGCTCCATCGACACCAATCTCAAGGCGGTGCTGCGCATGACACAGGATTGCCTGCCGCACCTTGCCCGCCCGGGCGGGCGGATCATCAATGTCTCCTCCATCTTCGGCCTGGCAGGCTACCCCGGCTCGGCGGCCTATGCGGTGGCCAAGGCGGGCGTCGCGCAGCTCACCCGGCAATTGGCCTGCGACCTGGGGCCGGACGGCATTCAGGTGAACGCCGTCGCGCCGGGCATGATCGAGACGTCAATGACGGCGGATCATCTGAGGGATCCCCGCTACCTGGCCAACATGCTCACGCCGACGCCGTTGCGCCGCAGTGGCAAGCCGGAGGAGATCGCCTCGGTGTTCGCCTTTCCGACGTCCGACGATGCCTCCTTCGTCACCGGCCAGGTGCTGGTGGTGGATGGCGGCTGGCTGATCTCCCGCGCCGCGCTCGCCCCCGAGGGAGAGCCCGCATGAGGCGCCATGGCTTTCCTCGCCACCAGTCTCGCCCCTGGTTACTTGGCGGCCGAGGCCGCGGCCTGCCGCGCGGCCACGTGGCGATTCACCGGCCATTTCAGTCCGAGATTCTCCCGTAGCGTACGGCCCTCATAGGCTGTGCGGAACAGCCCGCGCCGCTGCAACTCGGGCGTGACGAGCTCGACGAAGTCCTCGCAGCCGCCGGGAAGCTGATTGGGCGTGATGTTGAAGCCGTCGCAGGCACCGCGGGTGAACCAGTCCTCCATCACGTCGGTCACGTCGCTGGCGGTGCCGATGACGCAGGAATTCCCCTCGCCCGCCATCTGCCGGCAGAGCTGGCGGATCGTGAGGTTGTGGCGGCGGGCGCGGGCCAGGATGCGCTCGGCGGCGCTGCGCACCTGCGGCTCGCCCCGCGGCTCCGGGACCGGCCCATCCAGATCGTGTCCGGTCAGGTCGCCGAACTCGTTGTAGACCCGCGCCAGCCCGACCAGGGGATCGAGCAACTCCTGCAGCCGGTCGAACTTGGCCTGTGCCTCCTCGCGCGTGCGACCCACGATCGGGCGCAGCGCCGGCATGATCTTCAGCTCGTCCCAGTCGCGGCCATGCCGCGCCAGCCGGCCCTTCACGTCGTCATAATAGGCCTTGGCATCGTCGATGGTGTCCTGTGCGGCATAGATCACCTCGGCATGGGCGGCGGCAATGTCGCGGCCCTGCCCAGCGGCGCCGGCCTGGAACAGCACCGGGCGGCCCTGCGGCATGTCCGCAAGGTTCAACGGTCCCTTGACCTTGAAGTGCTTGCCGACATGGTTGAGCTCGTGCATCCGGTCCTCGTCGTAGAAGAGGCCGGATTCGCGATCATAGATCAGCGCCCCGGGCTCCCAGCAGTCCCAGAGACCCTTGACGACCTCCACGAACTCGGCGGCGCGCTCGTACCGCGTGTCATAGTCGAGATGCCGGTCGCGGTTGAAGTTGCGACCCTCCGCATCGGACCAGGAGGTGACGATGTTCCAGCCCGCGCGACCCTTGCTGATCAGGTCCAGCGTGCCGAACTTTCGCGCGATGTGGAATGGCTCGTTGTAGGTGGTTGAGGCGGTGGAGACGAGACCTACATGCTTCGTCACCATCGCAAGCGCGGGAAGCAGCGACATCGGCTCCATCTCCGCAAGCTCGAAGCCGGAGCGGGCGAGCGAGCCGGGCGGCAAGTCCTTCTCGCGGATGGCGATGCCATCGGCGAAGAAGACCATGTCGAACAGGCCGCGCTCCGCCGCCTGGGCCGTGCGGACATAGTGCTCGATGCGCAGCGTGCCATCGGCCGGCACGTCCGGGTGGCGCCATGCGGCGGGGTGATAGCCGAGGCCGCGCATGGACATGCCGAGCCGCATCTTTCGTTTCTGCATACGAGATCTATCCTTTCTGCCTGTCAGGTCGGCAGCGAAACCGGCTGCGGCCGGGGTTCCAGCGTGGGAATGGCGGCGATCAGCGCGCGGGTATAGGCCTCGCGCGGGGCACCGAAGACGGCGGCGGGGGAGCCGCTCTCGACAATCCGCCCCTGCCGCATGATGGCGACGTGGTGCGCGACATGCCGCACCACGCCAAGGTCATGCGAGATGAAGAGGTAGGAGGTGCCATGCCGCCGCTGCAGCGCCAGGAGTTCGTTGAGGATGGCGGCCTGCACGGAGATGTCGAGCGCGGATGTAGGCTCGTCACAGATCACCAGGCGCGGATGGCCTGCGAAGGCGCGGGCGATGGAGACGCGCTGCTTCTCGCCGCCCGACATCTCACGTGGATAGAGATCGAGGTAGCGCTCGCCGAGCTTCACCGATTCGAGCTGCTCGATGACGCGTCGGCGCAGCGCCCTGCCGGCGAGGCCGCCATAGAGCTGCATCGGCCTGCCGACGATCTCGGCCACCGTGCGGTGCGGGTTCAACGCCGCATCGGGGTTCTGGAAGACGAACTGCACCGCCTGCTGCGCCGGTCGCGGCCGGCGCTGCACCAGCCGCTCCAGCACTGCCTCCTCAAGGCGGATATCGCCTGCCTCCGGCACGATCAGCCCGGCGACACAACGTGCCAGGGTGGACTTGCCCGAGCCGCTCTCGCCGACCACCGCGAGGGTCCGCCCGGCGGGGATGTCGAGCGTCACGTGATCCACCGCGCGCACCGGCGCCGGACCGCGCAGGAACGGGAGCGCCGAGCGGCCGCGGAAGCTGCGGCAGAGATCCACCATCTGCAAGCGGGGCCGGCCTTTCACCGCCGTGGTTACGGCCTCCTCCTCCATCAGCGGTTCCGGCGGCAGGCGCTGATGGATCTCGTCCTGGAAGTGGCAGCGGCTGTGATGCGTGCTTCCGGCGTGCCCAGCGGCATCCAGTTCCGGCATGACATCGTGGCAGGTGGCTTCGGCGATGGCGCAGCGGGGGGAGAAGACGCAGCCGACTGGCGGTGCGCGCAGGTCCGGCAGCCGGCCGGGAATGGCGGCAAGCCGCCGGCGTGGCCCCCCGATCGCGGGCATGGCCCGCATCAGCGCGACCGTATACGGGTGGCGCGGCGCGCGCAGCACCTGATGCGTCGTGCCCTCCTCGATGAGCTGTCCGGCATAGAGCACGCCGACCCGGTCGCAGACCTGCGCGACGACGCCCATGTTGTGGCTGATGAACAGCACCGCCACGCCGGTCTCGCGGCGCAACTCGTTCACAAGCTCCAGGATCACCGCCTCGGTCGTGACATCGAGGCCGGTGGTCGGCTCATCCATGATCAGGAGGCGCGGCTGGCAGGCGAGCGCCATGGCGATGACGACGCGCTGCTGCTGTCCGCCGGAGAGCTGGTGTGGGTAGCGGTGCGCGATCTCGGAGGGGTGCGGCAGATGCACTCGCTCCAGCAGCGCGACGGCACGCGTCCAGGCGGTGGACCTGTCCGCGGCCCTGTGCAGGCGGATCGCCTCGGCGATCTGCTCGCCGACCTTGATGGCCGGATTGAGCGCGCTCATCGGGTCCTGGTAGACCATGGCGGCGGTGCGGCCGCGCATACGCGCCAGGGCCGGCTCGGAAAGGGTCATGATGTCCTGGCCATCCACCCGCACCGTGCCGGTGGCCTGGCCCTTGATGTAGCGCATCACCGCATAGGCAACGCTGCTCTTGCCGGAGCCGCTCTCCCCGATCAGCCCCAGCGCCTCGCCCGGGGCAATACTGAAGGAGACGCCGCGCACGGCGCGCAGCGGGCCATAACTGATGGAGAGGTTGCGCACATCTAGGAGGGGCGGAGCGAGCTGGCCTATGGCGTTCACCGCATCCTTCCTCCGCCCGGCAGGGCAAGCCTGTGGCGCAGCCGCTCGCCGAGGAGCACGGTACCGATTGAGGCGAGCGCGATGGCCAGGCAGGGATAGATGACCAGCCAGGGCGCGATCTCGATGAACTGCTGTCCGTCCTTCACCATCAGCCCCCAGGCCGGGGTCGGCGGCGTCACGCCGATGCCGAGATAGGCCAGCGAGGCAGCCAGCAGAATGCCGGATGTCACCCGCAGCGAGAAGTCGACGACGATGATGGGCAGGACGTTGGGCAGCAACTCGCGGAAGAGAATGAAGCGCCGGCTCTCGCCGCGCGAGCGGGCGGCCTCGATGAACTCGCGGGTGGCGAGATCCACAGTGATGCTGCGAACCAGCCGGGCCGATCGTGGCCAGAAGACAAGGGCGATGGCAGCGATGACATTGATCGGCGCGGGGCCCAGCATGACCACCACCAGCATGGCGAGAATCAGGCCGGGGAAGGACATCAGCGCGTCCATGATGCGCATGATGGTCTCGTCGGCCGCGCCGCGGAGGTAGCCGGCAGCCAGGCCGGTGACGGTGCCGAGCATGACGCCGAGCGCTGCGGCGGCCATGGCAAGCAGCAGGGTGGGGCGGGCGCCGGTCAGCACGCGGGAGAAGACGTCACGGCCGAACTCGTCGGTGCCGAAGGGAAAGGCCAGGCTGGGCGGCTCCAGCGCGTGCAGCGGGTCGAACTCGGTCGCCGAGAGCGGCGAGAGCGAGGGCCCGAGGACCACCAGAACAGCCATGCCCAGCACGATGAAGGCGCCAGGCAGATCGCCCGGCCGGATGCCAGGGACGAGGCGGCGGGCGCTCGGCGCAGCCCCGCTCACGCCCGCAACCTCGGTGTCAGCAGCAGTGCCACGACATCGGCCAGGAGATTTCCGATGCCGTAGGCGGCGGCCACCAGCAGGACCGTGGCCTGGATGACCGGCACGTCGCGGTAGCTGACGGCGTTGGTGACCAGCTGTCCGAGCCCCGCATAGGAGAACAGCGTCTCGACGACTACGAGGCCGCCGATGACGTAGCCTAGATACATGCCGATCTCCGTGATGGTAGGCGGCAGCAGGTTGGGCAAGGCGTGCTTCAGCACCACGCGCTGGAAGGGCACCCCCTTCAGGATGGCGGTGCGCACATAGGGGCTGGCCATCACCTGGATCATGCTGGCACGGGTGATCTGACTGATGAAGGCCAGCATACCGGTGATCAGGACGCAGACGGGCAGCACCAGCGCCTCCGGCCTCGCCAGTGGGTTCTCGTTGGGATCCATCAGGCTGGTGCCAGGAAGAACCGGAAGCCAGATGCTGAAGGCGAGGATGGCGAGCAGGCCGATGACATACTCCGGCAGGGCATAGGCGCCGACGGCGATGGCTCCGATGAGGCGATCGAGCAGCCCGCCCGGCCGGAGTGCCGCGACGATGCCGAGGGCGACAGCCAGCGGCGCCGCGATGGTCAGCGTCAGCAGGCCCAGAATGGCGGAGTTGCCGAGCCGTCCCATCAGCAGGGGCGCGATGGGCTGGCCGTGCTGCAGCGAAGTGCCGAAGTCACCTTGCAGCAGGGCAGTGAGCCAAGTGAGGTAGCGCTGGGCCAGCGGCTCGTCGAGGCCAAGGCGCTCGCGCAGTGCCGCAGCCTGCTCCGGTGTCGCCATGTCGCCGAGTACGGCGGTCGCGACGTCGCCCGGCAGCACGTTGACGATGCCGAAGGTCAGCAGCGACACGACCAGCAGCACCACCGCCAGCAGCAACGTCCGGCGGAGGATGAAGCCCAGTGCCTGCATCGGCTCAGGCGCTCAGCCAGATGCCGCGGGTCTCGATCGTGCCGTACTTCGGCGGCTCGAAGCCTTGCACCTTCTCCGAGGTGACGCCGACGTAGTTGCGGAAGTAAGGCACCATGCGATCGCTGTGCGCCTGGATCAACTTCAATGCCTCGCCGGCGACCTGCTTGCGCTTCGCCAGGTCCACCTCGGCGATCATTGCGTCGAGCTTGGCGTCCAGACCTGGCGCCACCTCCGTGTTGCCGTAGTTGTAGATCGCCTTGCTGTGATGGATCTTGTAGACCCCGTCGTACAGCGTGGCGGAGCCGGAGAAGTAGGAGGAGTACATCGGCATCTTGCGCGCAACGTTCGCCGCGTACTCTGTATAGGGGATGTCGCGCACCCGGACGGTGATGCCGATCTTGGACGCGGCCTCGGAGAAGGCGAGGACCATCTTGGGTGCCGGTTGGCGGTCGCTGGTCGTATAGGCGTCAATGCTCAACTCCTTGACGCCGGACTCATCGAGCAGCTTCCTTGCGCGCGGCAGGTCCTGCTCGATCACGGGAAGCTGCGGCAGGTAGACGTTGCCGGGAGGCAGGGTCACGTCGTTGCCCGGCACGCCCTGGCCGAAGAGCGCGGCGGCAACGATGGCCTTGCGATCGGGAATATACTGGAAGGCCTGCCGCACCTTCGGGTTTGTGAAGGGCTCCTTGTTCCCCATGATCTGGATGGTGTGGTAGTCGCCGGTCGGCGCCGAATGGGCCTTGAAGCCCGGCAGGCGGCGCATGACGAGGTATGTTTCCAGCGGGATCTGGGTGATGAGGTCCACCTGCCCACCGCGCATGGCGGCCTGCATGGCTACTGCCTCGCGGATGAAGACCATGCGCACGCCGTCCAGATGCTGCACATCCGGGTTCCAGTAGCCATCGAACTTCTCGACAGTGATGGAGCTGCCCGGCTGGAACTCCTTGAAGCGGAAGGGGCCGGTGCCATTGGGTGTCTCGCGCAGGCTGTCGATGCCGCGGGCGGGCAGGATGCGGCAGGCGCGATAGGCAAGAACGACGGGGAACTCGCCGAAGGGCATGGTCATGGTGACGCGGAGCTTCGTCGGCCCCTCGGCCGCCACCGACTGCACCGGGCCGAAGGCGCCGAAGCCGGCGCCGGCGCGGGACTTGTCAATCGAGCGCTCGATGGTCGCGGCCACGTCGGCCGAGGTCAGCGTCTGCCCGTCATGGAAGCGCACGCCTTCGCGAAGGGTCAGCAGCCACTCCTGTCCGTCCTTCAGCCCTTCCCAGGCCGTGGCCAGCCAGGGTAGTGGCTGCGCGTCGGCATCAAGCATCACGAGGTTGTCGTAGACCATCTGCGAGAACTCCATGCCGGAGAAGGAGTTCGTCGCCATCGGGTCGAGCATGTCGGGCGGGTCGGGGCGGCAGAAGCGCAGCACGCCGCCCTTGCGCGGGACCACGCCGGACTGCGCATAGGCGCGGCGGCCCGGCAGCAGGGCGGCGCCGGTCAGCGCGGCGGCGCCGCCCAGGATCACGCGGCGGGAGAGGATGAGGTTCGGCATTCGCGGCGGCATCATGGCGGCACGATCTCTCCTAAGGGGGGGCTGTCGTCGTCAGGCGTCAGGCGTCAGGCGGCGCTCTGCGTGTGGCGGCTCGGCACGGGCGGCAGGCCGAGGTTCTCGCGCAGGGTGTCGCCCTCGTATTCGGTGCGGAACAGGCCACGGCGCCGCAACTCCGGGATCACGAGTTCGACGAAGTCACGTGCGGAGGTGGGCAGCCAGGGTGGCTGGATGATGAAACCATCGGCGGCGCCTTCGGTGAACCATTGCTCCATGGTGTCCGCGACGGTGTCCGGCGTACCGATCACGCCGAGGTGCCAGAAGCCGGCCGAGATGGCGGCGAAAAGGTCGCGCACCGTCATCCGCTCGCGCCGCGCGCGCTCCATCATGGTCTGGGTGAAGCTCGCATCGCGGCCGGGCGTGTTGTGATGACTGGCCATTGTCATCTCCGGCACCGGCGCATCCAACGGCAGGTGACTGAGATCCGGGAAATGGTTGATCAGCAGCATGCCATGCGCCACGCGCGGATCGAGCAGGTCCTGCGCGCGCTGGAACTTCTGGCGCGCCTCCTCCTCAGTGTAGCCGACAATCGGCATGATGCCGGTCATCACCCTCAGGGCGTGATCGGGGCGGCCATGGGCGGCGAGGCGCCGCTTGACCGCGGCGTAGTAGTCCTGCGCCAGCGGCAGCGTCGGCTGTGCGCTGTAGAGCAGATCGGCCCGCGCCGCCGCGAAGTCGCGCGAGTTGGCGGAAGTGCCGGCGGTGCAGACCGGCAGCGAGCCTTGGATCGGCCGGGCTGTGTCCAACGGACCGCGGACCTTGAAGTGGGCGCCCTCATGATCGAGGAAGTGGACCTTCGCGCGATCGAAGTACTGACCACTCGCCTTGTCGCGCAGGAACGCGTCATCGTCCCAGCTGTCCCAAAGCCCGCGCATGACCGACAGGAACTCGGCCGCGCGCTCATGCCGAGCCTCGGAGGATTGCGGGTCCTGCTGGCCGAAGTTGCGCGCCTCGTCGGGACTGGTGCTGGTCACCAGGTTCCAGGCGGCGCGGCCTTTGCTGAGATGGTCGATCGAAGCCAGTCGCCGCGCCAGCGCGTAGGGCTCCATGTAGCTGGTCGAGGCGGTGATGACGAAGCCGACATGCTGCGTCACGGCAGCCAGTGCGGCGCAGAGCAGCGTCGGCTCCAGCTTCAGGTGCCCCTGCTCCATGTCGCGGCGGATCCGCGGATCGTCCTGGTTCCGCATTGCCGCCTGATCAGCGAAGAACAGGAAGTCCATCCGTCCCTGTTCGGCAAGCTCGGCGCATTCACGATAATGCGCTAACGACAGGCCATTGTCCGCCGGGCTCTCCGGCAGGCGCCAGGCGGCATAGTGGTAGCCTTGGTTGGCGACCGAGAGGCCCAGTCGCATCATGCGCTTGCTCATGACTCAAGCTCCCGCGGCGGCCAGGGCATGGGCGTGGCGGCTGACGGCGGGCCGCAGGCCGAGATTGCCGCGCAGCGTCTTCGCCTCGTATTCGGTGCGGAACAGGCCGCGGCGCTGCAACTCCGGGATCACCAGCGCGACGAAGTCCTCCGAATCCACGGGAATGCAGGGCGACTGAATGTTGAAGCCGTCGGCCGCGCCGGTGGTGAACCACTCTTCCATCAGGTCGGCGATGCTTTCCGGAGTGCCCACCACACCCATGTGCCAGAACCCCGCCGAGACCTTCTCGTAGAGCTGGCGGATGGTCAGCCCGTCCTGCTTCACCTTCTCCAGCAAGGGAGAGGAGAAATGTCCCTTGCGGTTGTCCGGCAGCGGAATGTCCGGGATCTGACCATCGATGTCGTGACCGGTGTAATCAGGGAATCCGTTGACCACGAGCAGGCCGAGGCCGAGGCGCGGCAGGATCAGCTCCTGCATGCGGTCGAACTTGTCGCGCGCCTCGGCCATGGTGCGGCCGACAAAGGGCATGATGCCGGGCAGCACCAGCAGGTCGGACTCGCTGCGGCCGTACTTCGGGAGGCGACGCTTCAGCGAGGCGTAGTAGCCACGCGCGGATTCCAGGTCCGGCTGGCCGCCATAGACCACATCGGCGCAGCGCGCGGCCAGCTCCTGCGCGTTGTCGCTGTCGCCGGCGGTGAAGACCGGGATCTGGCGCTGCGGCGATGTCGGCACGTCGAGTGGACCGGCGACGGAGAAGTGCTTGCCCTTGTGCCGCAGCAGGTGCATCCGCTCGCGGTCGAAGAAAATGCCGCGCGCTTTGTCGATGAGGATCGCACCGTCGTCGAAGCTGTCATGCAGACCCTGAAAGACCTCGAGGAACTCGGCGGCGCGCTCATGCCGGTGGTCGGAGGGCAGGACGCGGTCCAGGCCGAAGTTCCTTGCCTCGTCGAGGGAAAACCCCGTCACCATGTTCCACCCGGCGCGCCCGCTGCTCAGCAGATCGAGCGTGGCGAACATCCGGGCCAGATTGTAGGGATGGTTGTAGGTCGTTGAGGCCGTTGCGACCAAGCCGACATGCCGGGTACAGGTCGCCATGGCGGCGAGCAGCGCCATCGGCTCGTGCTTGACGAGCTGGTGCTCCAGGTCGCGGGCGATGGCGGGGTTGTCCAGATCGCGCACAGCGGAGGAGTCCGCCAGGAAGATCAGATCGAAGCGGCCTCGCTCGGCGATCTCGGCGCAACGCCGGAAGTGCTCGAGGCGCATGTTGCCGTCGGCCGGAACGCCGGGGTGGCGCCAGGCCGCGTAATGATAGCCGAGATTGGCGATCGAAAGGCCCAGCCGCATCTGCCGCGTCCGCACGGTCGTGACATTCCCTTCTGGCGCGCGGCGCGGGGCCGCGGCGTGTGAGGAGCGAGGCTGTCCTTGCGGCCTTGACCGAGGATGCCACCGCCATGCCAGTGCTGTGCTTGCCTTCCCGCCCGGCAAGATCAGCGAAAATGCCCGAGGCTGGGAAGCGGAAAATTGCATCGCAACGCAGGTTATTGCAATGCGATATGAAGCTGTGCAGCATGCGGCGGGAGTAAGAGGGGAAGCAGGAATGCCGGGCCACGCCGTCGTCGGGACGATCGATCGCGATCCTTTGCTGGTGCGATCGGTGGGCAAGGCTTTCGCGATGCTGCTGGCCTTCGACAGGCGCAATCCGACCCTGAGTCTGACGCAGCTCGCCGCCGCCACCGGGCTGGATCGCAGCGCGGCGCAACGCTATGCGCACACGCTCGTCGGCCTGGGCTACCTGCGCAAGGACCTGCGCAGCCGGCGCTTCTCCCTTGCTGCGCCGGTGCTCGATCTCGCCAGCCGCTTCATGGGCACCGATCCCCTTCTTGCTGCTGCGCGACCCTATCTGCAGCACCTGAGCGCCGAGACATGCGAGACCGTCAATCTCAGCCTACGGGATGGAACGGAGGTGTTGTTCATCGCCCGCATGGTCGGGCGACAGGTGCTGAACATCGATGTGAGCGTGGGCTCCCGGCATCCGGTCTATTGCACCTCGCCCGGTATCGCCATCCTCTCGGCTCTTCCGGAGGAGGAGGCGCGTCGGATCCTGCAGGCCTGCGACCGCAAGCCGCTGACAGAGATGACGGTCTGGCGGATGGAACCCCTGATGCAGAAGGTTGCCCTGGCGGCCCGGCGTGGCTTCGCCGCGGCTTTCGAGGAGATCTACCATGGCGACCTCGCCGTCGCCGCGGTCATTCGCGATGTGCATGGGAAGCCGTTGGGCGCCATCAACATCGCGGCCCTGCGATCGCGCATGACGCCGGCCGAGGTTGAGCAGCGCTATGCACCCATGGTGATGGAGGCGGCGCAATCCATCTCCCGGGCCTGCATCGCGAGAAGCTAGGCGTGGCCGCATGGCGCGTCGTCGCTGAAGGTCGCGGCGTCCGAGGCTTTATCGCCGGCGTGGTGGCGTTGTGAATGGAGGCCGCGATGCCCGGACGCTCGCGCAGGACACCGGTGATCCGCTGAGGAAGGACGGCGCGGGTCCGGCCCTGGCGGAAACGCGCGCCGCGCCGCGCCGGCCACGCCGGGTTTCCTCGGCCGTGCGCTCGATCCGGCTCAGGTTGCGGCGGGCGTCCAGGCCGGCAGCGGGAAGACCCGGTCATAGGCCAGGTTGAAGGCGAAGGTGTAGACCAGGTAGAAGGCGACGATCGCCAGGTCCATCACGAAGGCCTCGGCCAGGCTGATGCCGAGATACCAGGCGATCGGCGGCAGCAGCACCAGCATGAGGCCGGCCTCGAAGAGCAGGGCATGGGCGACGCGCAGCCCGATGCCCTTGCGGGTATGACCGGCGAAACGCTGCATCGCATGATCGAAGCCGAGATTGTAGACGTAGTTCCAGGCCGTCGCCGCCATGGCGCTGCCGAGGCCGATGACGCCCATGTCGGTGCCGTGCAGGCCGAGGACGAGGCTGCCCAGGGGAATGATCAGGGCGAGGCCGATGAGTTCGAAGAGGATGGCGTGGCGGATACGGTCGCGGGTGCTGCGCATGGTCGTCTCGGAATTCCAGGGTCGGGCGCCGCCTTTTATCTGTGATATGCCGGGGCTCAAGTTGGCACCTATCCGGATATCAGATGGATGACCCTGTCCTTGGAGCAACTCCAGGCCTTCGTGGCGGCCGCGGAGGCGGGGTCCTTCTCGGCCGCCGCCCGCAGGCTGCGCAAGGCGCAGTCGGCCGTCAGCACCCAGATCGCCAATCTCGAGATCGACCTCGGGGTGGCGCTGTTCCATCGCGCGGGCCGCGTGCCGTCGCTGACCCCGGCGGGGGAGCGGCTGCTGCTGGAGGCGCGCGTGGTGCTCGACCGGCGGGAACACCTGATCGGCGTGGCGCGCAGCCTGGAGCGCGGGGTGGAGAACCGGCTGGTCGTCGCCATCGACGAGCTTTACCCCGAGCATGCCCTGGGCGCGCTCTTCGCCGCGTTCGCCCGGCGCTTCCCGCATGTCGAGCTGGAGCTGCTCTTCCCGCTGATGGAGGATGTCAGCCGGCTGGTGCGCGACGGGGCGGCGGATCTCGGCGTCATGTGGCGCCAGGAGGTCCTGCCGCCGGAGCTGGGCTTCCAGACGATCGGCTGGGTGCCGCTCAAGCTGGTCTGCGGCCGCGAGCACCCCCTGGCCAAGGCCCGCGTCGAATGGGAGGAGCTGAAGCGGCACCGGCAGATCCTGGTCGCCGCGCGCGGCGACGGGCCGGAGAAGCGGCGCCTGCGGGTGGCGGCCGAGGTCTGGTGGGTGGAGAGCCACTGGGTGATCCTGGAGATGGTCAAGCACGGCATCGGCTGGGCCTTCGTCTCCGACCACGTCATCGCCGCCTCGCCCGCCGCGCCGGGCCTGGTGACGCCCGACCTCGAGTTCGACGAGGGCGACTGGCCGGTGGCGCTGGAGCTGGTGTGGCACAAGCAGCGACCGCGCGGCCCCGCCGCCGCCTGGCTGCGCGAGCGTTTCGCGGCGGCGGGGCGCGAGGCGCTGTCGCGGGTGGCCCGGCGCGGCTGAGGGGCGCGGTCCCGATCCGCCTTCCATCTTGCCCCGGCGGGCCGGCCTCGCCATACCCTGCGGCGTGGCCCATGACCTGACCTCCGCCGCCGGGCGCCGCGCCGCCTGGATCAACAGCCTCTTCGTCGATCATGCCCTGCTGCGCCTCGGCTGGCGCAACTGGGGCGTGGTCGAGGCCGGGCGGCTCTACCGCTCCAACCATCCGAGCCCCTGGCAGCTGCGCCGCGCCGTGCGGCGCTTCGGCATCCGCAGCCTCGTGAACCTGCGCGGCCATCGCGAGGCCTGCGGCTCCGACGCGCTGGGGCGCGCCATGGCCGCGGAGCTGGGCCTCGCCCATGTCGACGCGCCGCTGGAATCGCGCGGCGCGCCGCACCGCGACCGCATCCTGCGCCTGGCGCGGATCTTTGGCGAGCTGCCGGAGCCGGTGCTGATCCATTGCAAGTCCGGCGCCGACCGCACCGGTCTGGCGGCCGGTCTCTGGCTGATGCTGCAGGGCCGGCCGGTGGAGGAGGCGATGCGCCAGCTCTCCTGGCGCCACGGCCACGTCCCGGCGAGCAAGACCGGCATCCTGGATGCCTTCTTCCGGGACTATGCCCGCTTCCTGCGGCAGCACGGCCCCAAGCCTTTCCTCGACTGGGTGCGGGAGGATTATGACGAGGACGCGCTGCGCGCCGCCTTCCGCAGCCGCCCCTGGGCCGACCGGCTGGTCGACGGCATCCTGCGGCGGGAATAGGCGGCGCCGGCGTCAGCCGGCCGCGAAGGCCTGCGTCCGCACCATCCGCGCATAGAGCCCGTCCCGCGCCATCAGCTCGGCATGGGTGCCGCTCTCGGTGGCGCGCCCCTCCTGCATGACGATGATGCGGTCCGCCTCCTGCACCGTCGCCAGGCGGTGCGCGACGACGAGGGTGGTGCGCCCGGCCCGCAGCCTCTCCAGCGCCCGGCCGATGGCGGCCTCGTTCTCGGCGTCCAGCGCGCTGGTCGCCTCGTCCAGCAGCAGCACGCGCGGATTGCGCAGCAGGGCGCGGGCCAGGGCGATGCGCTGCTTCTGCCCGCCCGAGAGGCGCGAGCCCCCGGGCCCGAGCACCGTGTCGTAGCCCTGCGGGAGCGCGGCGATGAAGTCGTGCGCGGCGGCGGCGCGGGCCGCCGCCTCCACCTCCGCCCGCCCGGCGCCGGGATGGCCGCAGGCGATGTTGGCCAGCGCCGTGTCGTCGAAGATCACCGCGTCCTGCCCGACATAGGCCATGGCGCCGCGCAGGCTTTCCAGCGTCACGGAACGGATCTCGGCGCCGTCCAGCGTGATGCGCCCGGCCGTCGGGTCGTAGAGGCGCGGCAGCAGGGCGAGGGCGGTGGACTTGCCGGCGCCGGAGGGGCCGACCAGCGCCACCGTCTGCCCCGGCTCGGCGGTGAGCGAGAGATCCTCCAGCGCCGCCTGCGGGGCGGCCGCGTCGCCGCCCGGATAGTGGAAGCCGACATGCTCCAGCACCAGCCGCCCCGGCCCCTCGGGCAGCGGTGGCGCGCCGTCCGGCGTGGTGATGGCGGGGCGCCGGTCCATCACCGAGAACACCCGGATCAGCCCGCCGAAGCCTTCCTGCAGGGCCGCGTTCAGCGCGCCCAGCGAGCGCATCGGCCGCGTCGCCAGCAGCAGCGCGGAGATGAAGCCGGTGAACTCGCCCACCGTGCCGCGCCCGGTCGAGACCTTCCAGCCGACGAAGGCCAGCACCCCGGCGACCGCGACGCCGCCGAGCGCCTCCAGGATCGGGTCGAGCTTGGCGCGGGTGCGGGCGATGGAGAGCAGCGCCTCGCGCAGATCGGCGAAGGCGCGGCCGGCGCGATGCTCCTCCTGCGCCTCCAGCCCGTAGGTACGCACCACGCGGGCGGCGGCGAAGCTCTCGGTCAGCAGGGCGGCGGTGTCGCCGACGCGCGCCTGCATGCCGCTCGACGCCCGGCGGATGCGCTTGCCGAGCTTCATCACCGGCACCACCGCCACCGGATAGATGACCGCCAGGATCAGGCTCATGTGCCAGTCCAGCCAGACCATCGCGGCGGCGAGGCCGATGACGGTGAGCCCGTCGGCCAGGGCGTTGATCGCCTTGGTCAGCGCCTCGCGGATCGCCTGGGCATCGGCGGTGAAGCGGGCGGCATGGCGGGCCGGGGCGTCATGCGCGACCAGCGCGAGGTCGGTGCGGGTCAGGGCGCGGAACAGGTCGTTCTGGATGCGCTCGATGACGCGCAGCACCACCGCCTGCACCGAGATGGCCTGGCCGTACTGCGCCAGCGACTTCGCGGCGGTGAGCAGGATGATGGCCGGCGGGATCAGCCAGACGATGCGCCCGTCGCCGGCGGTGAACAGGTCGAAGGCCTGCTGGATGACCAGCGGATAGAGCGCGGTCAGCCCCGCCAGCGCCCCGGTGCAGACCAGGGCGAGCAGGATGCCGCCCTTGTGATGCCGGACATAATGCCGCCAGAGGCGGGCGGTCAGGGCGCGGGTGGTCTCGGGGGGCGGAAGGGCAGCGGCCATGCCGCCGCGCTTAGAGCCTTCGGGGGCGGCGGCAAAGGGGCTTCTGTCCGGACCGGTGGCCACTGGAGCCGGCTTGCCAGATCTATTTAACATAAGTATATCTTTATGTGTCGCCGGTCCCGCGCGAGCGGGTGAAAAGGGAACGCCGTGCGCTCCGGCCGGGCCATCGCGCCCGGGAGCCAGTCGGCGGCTGCCCCCGCAACTGTCAGCGGCGTGCCGCTGGCCCATTCGCCGTGGAAGCCTCCGCGGCGGGCCACTGCGCCACCCTCCGGGGCGCGCGGGAAGGCCGGGCCGGCGGTGTCCTGGGCGCCATGCCCCGGAACGCCGCGAGCCAGGAGACCTGCCGGCGTCGCACCAGACCAGGCCGCCGGGCGGGGTGAACCGGAGGCAGGACCGAGAGCATGACGACCTTCCAACGGGGCCCCTCCGGCCCGGCCACCGCCACCGCCCGGCCGGAGGGCGGCGCATGACCGTCGCCGCCAATCTGGGCTTCCCCCGCATCGGCGCCCGGCGCGAGCTGAAATCCGCGCTGGAGGCGCACTGGGCGGGCGAACTGGACGAGGCCGGTCTGCTGGAGGCCGCGCGGGGCCTGCGCCAGCGGCACTGGCAGCTCCAGGCCGGCCAGGGCATCAGCCACATCCCGAGCAACGATTTCGCGCTCTACGACCAGGTGCTCGACACTGCCGGCATGCTGGGCGCCATCCCCGAGGGCTATGGCTGGCGAGGTGGGCCGGTGTCGCTCGCGACCGCCTTCGCCCTGGCGCGCGGCGCGCGTGGCACCGCGGCCGAGCGGTCCGCCGGCATCGCGGCCGGCCTGCCGGCGCTCGAGATGACCAAGTGGTTCGACACCAACTACCACTACCTGGTGCCGCGCCTCTCCGCCGGGCAGCGCTTCGAGCTGACGGAGAACCGCCCCCTGGCGGCCTTCCGCGAGGCCCTGCCGCTGCGCACCCGCCCGGTGCTGCTCGGCCCGGTCAGCTTCCTGCTGCTCAGCAAGACGGAGGACGGCTCGGACCCGCTCGGCCTGCTGGACCGCCTGCTGCCGCTCTATGCCAGGCTCCTGGGCGAACTGGCCGCAGCGAACTGCGCCTGGGTGCAGATGGACGAGCCCGCCCTGGCGCTCGATCTCTCCGAGGCGGCGCGCGAGGCCTTCCGCCGCGCCTATGCCGCCCTGGCGGAGGGCGCCACGCCCGACCTGCTGCTGACCAGCTATTTCGGCCCGATGGCCGACAATCTGGCCACCGCCGCCAGCCTGCCGGTGGCCGGGCTGCATCTCGACCTGGTTCGCGGCGCGGCCGACCTGGAGCCGGCGCTCGATCTGCTCCCCCCGGAGCGCTGGCTGTCGCTCGGCCTGGTGGACGGCCGCAATGTCTGGCGTTGCGACCTGCGCGCGGCGCTGGGCACCCTGCGGCGGGTGGCGGAGCGGCGGGGGACGCGGCGGCTGATCGTCGCCCCCTCCTGCAGCCTGCTGCACGTCCCGGTCGATCTGGCCCAGGAGGGCGGGGAGGGCCAGCGGGGGCTCGACCCGGCGGTACGGTCCTGGCTCGCCTTCGCCACCCAGAAGCTGGAGGAGGTGGCCGCCCTGGCACGCGGCCTGGACGAGGGCGAGGCCGCCATCGCCCAGGCCCTGGCCGCCAGCGACCGGGCGCGGCAGGGGCGGGCGGAGAGCGCCGCCGCGCACCGGCCCGAGGTGCGGGCGCGCCTCGCCGCCGTGACGCCGGAGATGGCCCGGCGCGCCGGCGCCTTCCCGGCCCGCCGCGCGGCACAGCGGGCACGGCTCGGCCTGCCCGACTTTCCCACCACCACCATCGGCTCCTTCCCGCAGACGCCCGAGGTGCGGCAGGCCCGCGCCGCCCTGGCGCGCGGCACGCTGGACGCGGAGGGCTACGAGCGGCGGGTCGAGGCCTGGATCGACGAGGCCCTGCGCTGGCAGGAGGAGGTCGGGCTCGACGTGCTGGTGCATGGCGAGTTCGAGCGCAACGACATGGTGAAGTACTTCGGCGAGCAGCTCGACGGCTACGCCTTCACCCGGCATGGCTGGGTGCAGTCCTACGGCAGCCGCTGCGTCGCGCCGCCGATCATCTGGGGCGACGTGGCGCGGCCGGGGTCCATGACGGTGCGCTGGGCGGCCTACGCGCAGTCGCGCAGCGCGCGGCCGGTCAAGGGCATGCTGACCGGGCCGGTGACCATGCTGCAATGGTCCTTCGTGCGCGACGACATCCCGCGCGCCGAGGTCTGCCGCCAGATCGCCCTGGCGCTGCGGGACGAGGTGACGGAGCTGGAGGCGGCTGGCATCGCCGTGATCCAGGTCGACGAGCCGGCCTTCCGGGAGGGGCTGCCGCTGCGCCGCGCGGCCTGGCAGGCCTATCTGGACTGGGCGGTGGAGAGCTTCCGCCTGGCCACGGCCGGGGTGCGGGACGACACCGCCATCCACACCCACATGTGCTACTCCGAGTTCAACGACATCCTGCCCGCCATCGCGGCGATGGATGCCGATGCCATCTCGATCGAGACGACACGCAGCCGGATGGAGCTGCTCGATGCCTTCGCGCCCCGTCCGGGCGGGGGCGAGGAGGCGGCCTGGCCGGCCGAGATCGGCCCCGGCATCTGGGACATCCACAGCCCGCGCGTGCCAGAGGCGGCGGAGATGGCGGAACTGCTTCGGCTGGCGCGGAGGCGGCTGGCCGACTGGCAGATCTGGGTCAACCCGGATTGCGGGCTGAAGACCCGCCGCTGGGAGGAGGTGCGCCCCGCGCTGGAGCACATGGTCGCCGCCGCGCGCACGCTCCGCGCCGAGGCGGGGGGAAGCGGGACCGGCACAGCCTGAGCGGGCGCGCGCCGGAGAGGGGGCGGGGCCGCCATGGCCCCGTCCCGGAAGGGATCAGCGGGCGGCGGTCCGGGCCTCGCCCGGCAGGGGGGCTGGCGTGACGGCCGGCAGGGCGGAGGCCGCGGGGCGGCCGTTCACCAGCAGGGTGACGATGCCGACCAGCGCCACGGCGGCGACGTAATGCGCCGGGCCCAGAGGGTCGATCGCCACCAGGCCGGAGACCAGCAGCGGCGTCAGCCCGCCGAAGATCGCATAGGCCACGTTGTAGGCGAAGGAGACGCCGGTGAAGCGGATCGGCGGCGGGAAGGCGTGGATCATCACGAAGGGCACCACGGTGATGCCGCCGATCGCCACGCCGGCCAGGGCGTAGAGCGGCACCAGCAGATCGGGCCGCAGGCCGGCGCCGATGTAGAGCGCGTAGGTGGTGGCCAGCAGCGCCAGCCCGCCGGCGATGCCCACCCGGATGCTGCCGAAGCGGTCCAGCAGCCAGCCGCAGAGGATGGCCGAGACGCTCAGCGTGAAGGTCGCCGCCAGATTGCCGCGCAGCGTCTCGGCCGGGGTGAGGCCGTGCAGCTTCTGTAGCAGCGTGGGCGTCATCAGGATGACGACGACGATGGCGGCGGTCAGCATCCAGGTCATCAGCATGGAGATCGCCACGCCGCGGCCGTGCCCGGCCAGCACCCGCTTGATCGGCAGGTCGCGCGTCAGCTCGGCGCGGCGGCGCATCTCCTCGAAGACCGGCGTCTCGCGCAGGAAGCGGCGCAGGTACATGGCCAGCAGCCCGAAGACGCCGCCGATCAGGAAGGCGATGCGCCAGCCCCAGGCGGCGACCTCGGCGGGGGTCATGGCGGTGTTGATGGCGGTGGCCATCAGCGAGCCCAGCATGATGCCGCCGGTGAGGCCGCCGGTCAGCATGCCGACGGCGAGGCCGACATGGCGCGGCGGCACATGTTCGGAGACGAAGACCCAGGCGCCCGGCCCCTCGCCGCCGATCGCGGCCCCCTGCATCATGCGGAAGATCAGCAGCAGGATCGGCGCGGCATAGCCCAGCGTCGCATAGGTCGGCGTCAGGCCGATCAGCAGCGTCGGCACCGCCATCAGGAAGATGGAGAAGGTGAACATGCGCTTGCGGCCGAGCTTGTCGCCGAAATGCGCCATGACCAGGCCGCCGAGCGGCCGCGCCAGGTAGCCGGCGGCGAAGATGCCGAAGGTCTGCAACTGCTGCAGCCAGTCCGGCATGCCGGGCGGGAAGAACAGGTGGCTGATGGCGGCGGCGAAGAAGACGAAGATGATAAAGTCGTAGAACTCGAGCGCGCCGCCAAGCGAGGCGAGGATGAGGGTGCGTAGATCCTGACGCGACAGGCTACGGGTGCTGGAGGATCTGCTGGGCTCGGTCATCGCTCTCTGCCAATCGCGCGGGAAGGCGGACCGATGCGGTTCGTTTCAAGCAGGCGGCCCAGGCGGTAATTTTAAGTCGCCGGGCTCGCGATTCCAGCAGCGGCTGCTTGATGCAGCCCTGCATCGGGGGCGGGGCTTGCCCGCCCCCCATGGCCCGTCCTCAGGCGGCGGGGGGCGTGCTGCCGGAGGTGGCCCCGCTGGAGATGGACCCGCTGGAGATGGCCTGGCTCAGCCTCGCCTCCTGCTCGGGCGAGAGCGAGGAGCGCAGCACCCGCCCCCGCACGCCCTTCAGCTCGGCCAGCACCTTCTCGGGCTGCACCTTGCGGACCAGCACGAAGAGCGCCGAGCTGTTGGGCGGGATGGTGTCGGCCAGGGATTTGATGAGGCCGTCATCGATGCCGTAATCCGTCATCGAGCCGGAGATGGCGCCGGTTCCGGCGCCGACCAAGCCGCCGATGGCCAGCCCCGCCAGGGGATTGAGGAAGAGCAGCCCGACCAGCGAGCCCCAGAGGGCGCCGGACAGCCCGCCCGAGGCGGCACCCACCGCCGCCAGGTTGATGCTCTGCTTGAGGTTCACCTTGCCGTCGCCGTCGCGCACCGCGACCACGGCATCCTCCAGGTCGACCAGATACTCCTTCTTCATGCGGACCAGCTCGCCCAGCACGCGGTCGGCCTCGGTCGGGCTGTCGAAGCCCACGACGATCAGTTCAGACATATCAGGCTGCTCCTCCGGCGTTCATACGGGGAGCTTAGGTCCGCCGCCGCCTCCCGGTTACGTCATGATTGCGTGACACCTCCGCCGGGCGTGCTGCGCAGCAGTCCGGCCAGCGCCGCGCGGCTTTCCTCGGCGGAGGCGCGGCAGCCATCCTCGACCCACCAGCGCCGCGCCGCCGCCAGCGCCTGGCCGAGCGCCGGGCCCGGAGCGACGCCGAGCGCCAGGACATCCCGCCCCTGCAGGGGAAAGACCGGGCGCGGCGTGGCGGCGATGCGGGCGCGCAGGGCGGCGCGGTCGGCGCCGTCCCGCGCTTCCGCCAGCAGGGCACGGTCTGTGGCGAGGCCGGGCGGCAGCTCCGCCAGCCAGCGGCGCAGCGCCGCCTCCCGCAGATCCGGTGCCGGCGGAGGGGTCTCGAGCAGCGCGCGCAGGCGCTTCGCCTCCTCGCCCGAGAAGCGCAGGCGCGTGGCCAGGGCGGCCGCCGTCCCGCCCTCGGGCGGCAGCAGGGCGGCGAGGCGCAGCATCGGGCCGGAGCCGGAATCGGCGGCGGGTCCGGAGGGGGCGATCGCCAGCAGCCGCGCGAGCGGCGCCAGATCGGCCCGCGCGCCCGCCTCGGGCAGCAGCGTGGCCAGCACGCCCTGGTCGCGCATCGGCGCCAGCGCCGCCAGCGCCGCCCCGGGCGGGTCCTCCGCGGCCAGCAGGCGCTTCAGCTCCATCCAGACGCGCTCGGCCGAGAGGCGGGCGAGCCCGGGCAGGGCGGCGCGGATCGCCGCCAGCGCCGCCGGATCGGGCTCGCCCCTGCCGTAGCGCGCGTGGAAGCGGAAGAAGCGCAGCAGGCGGAGATAATCCTCGGCCAGCCGCACCCGGGGCTCGCCCACGAAGCGCACCCGGCCCGCCGCGAGATCGTCACGGCCGCCGAAATAGTCCCAGAGCCGCCCTTCGGCATCCATCGACATGGCGTTGATGGTGAAATCGCGCCGCGCCGCATCCTCGCGCCAGTCGGTGGTCCAGGCCACGCTGGCATGGCGGCCGTCGGTGTCGAGGTCGCGCCGCAGGCTGGTCACCTCCACCGGCTGATGGTCGAGCACAGCGGTGACGGTGCCGTGCTTCAGCCCGGTCTCGAAGACCTTCAGCCCGGCCCGCCGCAGCCGCGCGGCCACCGCCTCGGGTGGCAGGGGGGCGGCGATGTCCACGTCGTGCACCGCCCGGCCGGCCAGCAGGTCCCGCACCACGCCGCCCACGGCGCGTGCGCCGGGCAGGGCGGTAAGCACCATGGCGGCGGTGCCCTGGCGGAGCGGCCCGGGCGGCACAAGCCGCGTGGCGGGGGGGTCGGCGGGGTCGGTCATGGCGGCGGCAGGCCAGCATGCGGCGGCGCCCCGTGCAAGCCATGCCCCCGCCGCCGGCCGGAAGGGTGCATCCAAACCGGAATTTCCGCGTTTCGGGGGCAGGGCCACCCGGCATGGGTGGCGCGCAGCATCGAGGAGAAGCGACAGATGGTGGACGAGAACCGCGTGACCGGCGCCGCCCGTGAGACCGTGGGCCGGGTGCAGGAGGCCGTGGGCGGCCTGACCGGCAGCAACGAGTACCGCGCGCGCGGCTACGCCAACCAGGCGCAGGGCCAGGCCGAGAACGCGCTGGGCCAGATCTGCCAGAACGTGCGCGAGCAGCCGCTGACCTCGCTGGCGATCGCCGCCGGCATCGGCTACATCCTGGGCCGGCTGCGCATCCTCTGAGGCGCCTTCCGGGGCGCCTAGCGCGCCCCGGACCCCCCGTCCGGCCGCCCCGACCGGCCGCCCCTTTCCGGCGCCGGAGGCCCGCATGGCCCTTCCCTCCGATTTCGATCTGATCGTGCTGGGCTCCGGAACGGCCGGCACCGGCATCGCCACGCGGTGCGCCCGGCAGGGCTGGCGTGTCGCCCTGGCCGAGGCCCGCGAGCCCGGCGGCACCTGTGCGCTCCGCGGCTGCGAGCCCAAGAAGGTCTTCTGGACCCTGGCCGATGCGATGGAGCGGGCGCGCCGCCTCGCGCCGCATGGCGTGGCCGGGGGCGAGGCGCTGCGGCTCGACTGGGGCGCCGCTCAGGCCTTCAAGCGCAGCTTCACCGATCCCGTACCGGGGAATCGCGCGGCGGCCCTGCGCGAGGCCGGCGTCACGCTGCTGGAGGGGGCGGGCCGCTTCCTGGCTCCCGATCTTATCGGTGTCGGCACGGCGCGGCTGCGGACCCGCCATGTCGTCATCGCCACCGGGGCGGTGCCCGCCCCGCTGCCGATCGAGGGCGCCGGGCTCCTGGCCACCAGCGACGACGTGCTGGACTGGCCGGCGGTGCCGCGGCGCCTGATCCTGCTGGGCGGCGGCTATATCTCCTTCGAGATCGCCCATCTGACGCGCCGCGCCGGCGCCGAGGTCACCATCCTGCAGGAGGATGACCGACCGCTCTCCGCCTTCGACGCCGAACTGGTCGACCGGCTGGTGGCGTGGACCCGCACACTCGGGATCGACGTGCGGCTGAACTGCCGCGCCGAGGCCATCCTGCGGCGCGGCGCGGGCTACGCGGTGCGCGCCGCCGGCGGCGAGACCTTCGAGGCGGATGCGGTGGTGCATGGGCTCGGCCGGGTTCCCGCCCTGGCGGGGCTGGATCTGGAGGCCGGCGGCGTGCCGGTGGAGAAGGGCCGCCTGCAACTCGACGAGGTCCTGAGGAGCGTCGGGAACCCCCGGGTCTTCGCTGCCGGCGATGCCGCGCAGCGCGGCCCGGCGCTGACGCCGGTGGCCAGCGAGGACGCGCGCGCCGTCGCCGCCACCCTGCTGGAGGGCGAGGGCCACCGCCCCGACCACAGCCTGGTGCCGAGCGCGGTCTTCACCTTGCCGCCGCTCGCCATGGTGGGGCTGACCGAGGCGGCGGCGCGGCAGCAGGGCCTGGCGTATGAGGTGCGGCGCGGCGACATGGCGGCGTATCAATCCGTGCGCCGCACCGGCGAGGCGGCGGCTGCCTTCAAGCTCCTGGTCGAACCGGGCGGGCAGGGGCGCCTGCTGGGCGCGCACCTGCTGGGGCCGGAGGCGCCGGAGGTGATCAACCTCGCGGCCCTGGCCATGCGGGCCGGGACACCCGTGACCGAGCTGCGGCACATGATGACCGCCTATCCGAGCGCGGGATCGAACCTGGCCTCGATGCTTGGCTGACCGCCGCGCATTGCACCGCAGCAAAAGCTTCATTACCCTTCGCGCCATTCGCTCTGGACCCGGTGAGACTCCGGGTGGCTCTTCCGGCCGCCGATCCGCCGGACAACGCATGCGGCAGTGAGACGACGCCCGGCGTCCTCTCCCTGAGCCTGTTGCGGAATCCCTCGCCTGATGAAAGAACGCCTTTTCCTGCACGACCGCGCCGAGTGGTACAGCGGCCTCGGCAACCTGCGCCGCGATGTCCTGGCCGGCATGGTCGGCACCTTCGCGCTGATCCCCGAAGTCATCGCCTTCTCCTTCGTCGCCGGGGTCGATCCCGAGGTCGGGCTCTTCGCGACCTTCGTCATCAGCGTCGTCATCGCCTTCGCCGGTGGCCGGCCGGCGATGATCTCGGGCGCCGCCGGCTCGGTCGCGCTGGTCGCCGCCGCGCTGGTGGCGAGCCATGGGCTGCAGTACCTGCTGGCGGCCACCGTCCTGGCCGGGCTGATCCAGATCGTCTTCGGCCTGCTGCGGCTCGACGTGCTGATGCGCTTCGTCTCGAAATCCGTCCGCACCGGCTTCGTCAACGCGCTGGCGGTGCTGATCTTCTCGGCGCAGCTGCCGCACATGCTGGGCGTGGCGTGGCAGACCTGGGCGCTGATCGCCGCGGGCCTCGCCATCATCTACCTCGTGCCGCGGCTCACCACCGCCATCCCCTCGCCGCTGATCTGCATCCTGGCGCTGACGGCGCTGACCATGGCGGTCCCGATGCCGGTGGCGACGGTCGCCGATCTCGGCCGCCTTCCGGACAGCCTGCCCGCCTTCCTGATCCCGGAGGTGCCCTTCAGCCTGGAGACGCTGGCGATCGTGGCGCCCTACGCGCTGGCCATGGCCATGGTCGGGCTGCTGGAATCGATGATGACGGCGAGCGTGGTGGACGACCTGACCGAGACCAACAGCTCCAAGGCGCGGGAATGCGCCGGGCTCGGCCTCGCCAACCTGACGGCGGGCTTCACCGGCGGCATCGCCGGCTGCGGCATGATCGGCCAGACGGTGGGCAATCTCCGCTTCGGCGGCTGGGGCCGCGTCTCGACGCTGACGGCGGGCGTCTTCCTGCTGGTGCTGATGGTGCTGCTGCGGCCCTGGGTCAGCCAGGTGCCGGTGGCGGCGCTGGTCGCCATCATGATCATGGTCTCCGTCGAGACCTTCTCCTGGGCCTCGCTGCGGGACCTGGCGCGGCACCCGAAGGTCTCCAGCGTGGTGATGCTGGCCACCGTGGCGGTGACCGTCCTGACCCACAACCTGGCCGCCGGCGTGGCGGTGGGCGTGATGCTGAGCGGCGTGTTCTTCGCCTTCAAGGTGATGCGCCTGATGGATGTCCGCGACGAATACGACGCCGCCACCGGCACCCGCACCTACCGCGTCTCCGGCCAGGTTTTCTTCGCCAGCGCCGAGATCCTGGCCGATGCCTTCGACCTGCGCGACGAGGCGCCGAACATCCGCATCGACCTCACCGCCGCGCATCTCTGGGACGTCACGGCGGTGGCGGCGCTGGAGGCGGCGGTGGGCAAGCTGCGGCGGCGCGGGAAGCGGGTCGAGGTGGTCGGGCTGAACGCCGCCAGCGCGCTGCTGGTGGACCGGCACGGGCCGGCGATCCAAGCCGGGATGGGGGCCGGGATGGGGGCCGGGGCGGGGTAGTCAAGCCGCCGGTCGCTCGGGCATGCTCCTCCGGTCCAGAAAGAAACGACCGGAGGAACTCCCCCGATGACCACCCGCCGCACCCTGCTCGGCGCCAGCCTGGCGCTGCCGGCCCTGACCTCCGGCATCATCCCGGGGGCGCGGGCGCAATCCGCCTGGCCCGAGCGGCCCGTGCGGATGATCGTGCCCTACCCGCCGGGCGGTTCGACCGACGTGCTGACGCGCCTGACCTGCGAGCGGATGCAGAACGCGCTGGGGCAGAACTTCGTCATCGACAACCGGCCCGGCGCGGGCGGCAATATCGGCATGGACGCGGTCGCGAAATCGGCCCCCGACGGCTATACCTTCGGCGCCGCGACCATCGGCCATTTCTGCATCAACCAGTATCTCTACAGCAGGATGCCCTGGGACATCGACCGCGACTTCGCGCCGGTCGCGATGGTCTGGGAGATGCCCAATGTCGTCGTGGTGGCGAGCGACCATGTGAAGGCCCGGACGCTGCAGGAGTTCGTCGGCTGGGTGCGCGAGCAGCCGCGCGGCGTCTCCTTCGGCTCGCCCGGCGTCGGCACCACGCCGCATCTCTCGGGCGAGATCTTCCGCAACCGGCTGGGGCTGGACGCCACGCATGTGCCGTTCCGCGGCGCGGCGCAGACCATCCCCGCCATGCTCTCGGGCGATGTCACCTTCGCCATCGACAACCTGGCCTCCTATGTGCCGGTGATCCAGGAGGGGCGGATGCGGGCGCTCGCGGTGACCGGCGCCTCGCGCTGGCCCTCGCTGCCCGATGTGCCGACCATGGCCGAGGCGGGGGTGGAGGACTTCGTCATCACCTCCTGGAGCGCCTTCGTAACCCCCGCCGGCACGCCGCGCCCGGTGATCGACCGCTTCAGCACCGCCATGCGCGACTTCGCGGCCGATCCGGCGGTGAGGGAGCGTTTCCTGAAGGCCGGCGGCACGCCGCTCTGGACGACGCCGGAGGCGATCACCGAGCGCGGTCACCGGGAGCGGCCGATGTGGCGCGAGGCGATTGAGAAGTCGGGCGCGCGGGCGGACTGACCGGCCCGCCGCCGCGCCCCTGCCCCGCATCGTCCGCCTGCCCTGCATCGCCTGGAAGCGAGGAACGCCCCATGACCCCAAGCCTGCCCGACCTGCTGCGCCGCCCGGGGATCGTGGTGGCGCCCGGCTGCCATGACGCGCTCGGCGCCCGCATCCTGCGCCAGGCGGGCTTTGAGGCGATCTACATGACCGGCAATGGCCTCTCGGCCAGCCTGATCGGGGCGCCGGACCTCGGACTGCTGACCATGACCGAGATGGTGGCGCGCGGGCGGGCCATCGCCGCCAGCATCGACGTGCCGCTGATCGCCGATGCCGATACGGGGTACGGCAACCTCAACAACGTCGTCCGCACCGTGCGCGAATACGAGGCCGCCGGGGTCGCCGCCATCCATCTGGAGGATCAGGCGACGCCGAAGCGGTGCGGCGCCATGAGCGGCCTGTCCCTGGTCCCGCCGGCCGAGCACGCGGCCAAGCTCCGCGCCGCCCTCGCCGCGCGGCGCAGCCCGGACTTCCTCGTCATCGGCCGCTCCGACGCACGGCTGGCGAACGGCTTCGAGGACGCGGTGCAGCGCGGCATCGCCTATGCGGAGGCGGGGGCCGATCTCGTCCTGCTGGAGATGCTGCAATCGCCCGAGGAGATGCGCGAGGCGGTGGCGCGCATCCCGGCGCCGATGGCCTTCAACGTCGTCGAGCACAAGGTGCCGCCACTGACCGCCCGCGAGATCGGCGAACTCGGATTCCGGCTGCTGAACTACCCGGTCTCCTCGACACTGGCCTATGCGGCGATGATGCGCGGCTTCGCGGAGAGTCTGCGGCGGCAGGGCACGACGCTGGCGCCGGAGGCCCCGCCGCTGCTGCCGCTGCACGATTACGAGGAGATCCTGGGGCTGCGGGGGGCGTATCACTGAGCCGCGCCGCGGCGCCGGCCCTCAGCCGGCGCGGGCCAGGACCAGCTCGGCCAGCCGGGTGAACTCCGCCACGCTCAGCGTCTCCGCCCGCCGCGTGCCCTCGATCGCCGCCGCCTCCAGCAGCGCCTCGGCGCCGCCCAGCGACTTCAGGCTGGAGCGCAGCATCTTGCGCCGCTGCCCGAAGGCCGCGGCCGTCACCTTCTCCAGCGCCGCCAGCAGGGCGGGGTCGGGCGCCTCGGCATGCGGCACCAGATGCACGATGGCCGACCACACCTTGGGCGGCGGGCTGAAGGCGCCGGGCGGCAGGCGCAGCGCCATGCGCGCCGCGCAGCGGAACTGCGAGAGCACGGCGAGCCGCCCGTAATGCTCCGTATCGGGGGCGGCGATGATGCGCTCGGCCACCTCCTGCTGGAACATCAGCGTCAGGCTCTCGAAGAGATGCGCCTGCCGCAGCCAGCCGATCAGCAGGGGCGTGCCGACATTGTAGGGCAGGTTGGCGACGATCCGGCGCGGTGCCGGCAGCAGCGCCCCGGCGTCGATCCGGAGCGCGTCGCCCTCGATCACCCGCAGCCGGCCGGAGAAATGCTCCCCCAGCTCCGCCAGGCCGGCGATGGCGCGGCGGTCCAGTTCCACCGCCACCACCTCGGCCGCGGGGCTTTCCAGCAGCGCCCGGGTCAGCCCGCCCGGGCCGGGCCCGACCTCCAGCACATGCCGCCCCTCCAGCGGCGCGGCGAGGCTGGCGATGCGGGCGCAGAGCGCGGCGTCGAGCAGGAAGTGCTGGCCGAGCGCCTTGCGCGGCGCCAGGCCGTGGCGGGCGATATGCTCGGCAAGGGAGGGGAGCGGGGGCGCCGGAATGGTCGCCTCAGCTCCGCATGTCGATCTGCGCCCGGCGGCGCAGGTCGCGCTGCAGCTGGCGCGAGGTCAGCTCGATCCGGTCGCGCAGGATCTGCATCCGGGCCTGGTCCGGCGTCAGCTCGGCGATGTTGCGCGTCTCCTTGCTGCAGACCGCCAGGACCAGCACGCCATCGGGGGCGATCAGCGGCTGGCTGGCGCGGTTCAGCGGCAGGCCGGAGAGGATGTTGCGCAGCACCGGCGGCTGCACCGAATCGAGCGGCACGGTGCCGGGATCGACCGGCCGGTCGCCGCCGCGCCCCGCCGCCTCGACCGCCGAGCAGGCCTTGCCCTCCAGCGCCCGGGCGCGCTCCACCACCTGCACCTGCTGCGCCGTCGGCGCCTGCGGGTCGAGCGTGCCCTGGAAGGCGAAGAAGGCCTGGCGCATGGTGATCAGCGTCACCAGCTCGCGCCCCGTCTCACGCTTCTGCCGCAGGGCGACGATCTGGAAGCCGCCGGGCACGCGCACCGGATTGGAGATGGCGCCGGGCGGCATCTGGCTGACGATGCGGCCGACGGCCGGGTCGAACTCGTCCGGCCGCGTCCAGCCCATGTCGCCGCCCTGCAACGCGGTCTGGCTCTGGCTGAACTGGGTGGCGGCGGCGGGGAAGGGCACGCCGCGCCGCAGCTGCCCCACCACGTCGTCGACGAAGCGCCGCACCTCGGGCTCGGAGGTGGGATCGTCCACCGGGATGAAGATCTCGGAGACCAGGTACTCCGGCTCGCCGGTGCGCGCCTTGTGCGCCTCCAGCGCCTCCTGCACCCGGGCCGGCTCGACCTGCGCCTGCGGGCCGAGCTGCTGGCGGATCAGGCGGGACCAGCCGATCTGGGTGCGGATCTGGTCGTAGAGGGCGCGGGGCTGCACCCCGGCCGAGCGCAGCTGCGCCGCCAGCCCGCCGGCCGGCAGGCCGTTGCGGCTCTCGATCTCGGCCACGGCGGCGGCGACATCGGCGTCGGTCACGGGGATGCGGCGGCGCTGCACCTCCTGCATGCGCAGCCGCTCGTCGACCAGCAGGCGCGTGACCTGCGGCCGCAGCCGCTCCACCGCGTCCGGGCCCATGCCGGCGTTGAGCGCGAAGAGCCGGGCGCGGTTGGCCACCTCGCTGGCCGTGACGATGTCGCCGTTCACCACGGCGACGATGCGGTTGACCTGCTGCGCCGGCGGCGCCGGCTGGGCCGCGCCGTGGGCCGCGCCGGCGCGCTGCGCCAGGGCGGGCGGGGTCAGGGCGGGCGTGGCCAGGAGGCCCGCGGCCAGCGGCAGCGCCAGCAGGCCCCCCCTGATGACGGGAAGAGCCCGGTTGGGCCGGGACGGGGCGGGGGGCGGTGCGGAGGCGCGTCGCATGGTGCCGGACTTCCTAGAGCATTCCGGGGCGCAAGGGAAACCGGGCCGCCCCGCCCGCCACGGCGGACCGGCGCGGGGCGGCGTCAGATCGCCCGGAAGCCGAAATCGCCGATCGTCTTGAAGGAGAGGCGGAACAGCAGGACCGTGTCGGAGGGGTAGTAGTTCAGGCTGGAGCTGGGCTCGGCATAGGTCTTGGCGAAGCGGGTGTCGAAGATCAGGCACTCGTCCTCGTAGGTCAGGCTGAGGCCGGCCGAGACGGCGCGGTTCAGCTCCAGGTCGTAGCGGCCATAGGCGCCGGCGCGCCAGAAGCGGGTGACCTGGGCGGAGACATTGCCCGAGACCTCGCGCCGCTCGCGGGTGGTGATGAAGGCGTTGGTCGGCGCCGCCTCCAGATAGCCGGCGCCGACCGAAAGGCGGCTGAAGCTCACCCGCGCCTGGCCTTCCAGCAGGCGGCTGTCGAAGTCGTCCTTGTCGAGCCGGGCGCGGCCGGTGAGGTCGAGCCAGGAGACCGGCGAGACGCGCACCCGCCCGACCCAGTCCGAGGCCTTCTCCTCCAGCCCCGAGCCGGTCTCGAAGACCGAGGCGTCGGTGGTGCGGAAGGAGCGGCCGACCAGCCCTTCGATCTGGCCGCCATTGGGGAAGAGCCAGGCGCCGCGCAGGGCCGTGTCGACCCGCGTGCCGCCTTCCTGGCGGTCGCGGCCGGGGAAGCGGTTGAGCGCGAAGAGATTGGCGTCGGTGAACTCGAAGTCGATGCTGTCCTCGTTCGGGATCAGCGTCTGGCGCCCGGTGCCGGGGCCGGTGACGAGCTGCACCCGCGGCTCGATGATCTGGCTGCCATACGCGCCGGCGCTGCGCATCAGCGGCAGGCGCCAGTCGAGGCCGATGCGGATATTGCCGTTGGCCTCGGTGATGCTGTCGCGGCTGCCGTAATTCGGCGCCAGCGTGAAGTCGTCGGCCCAGTGGGCCAGCCCGTCCGCCTGCGCGCGCAGCGTCCAGACCTGGCCGAAGCGGTCGATGCGCGGCAGCTCGTAGCCGATGCGCGAGGACAGGCGGCGGGTGTCGGTGCCCTCGCTGCGCCAGAGCGCGAAGCCGCCGGCGTCGAAGGTCAGGTAGCCGCCGAGGCGGTCGCGGCCGAGGAAGTGGTCGACATAGGCATTGGGCAGGACCAGCGGGATCTGGCCGACGTCATCGACCTCCGAGAGGCCCTGGTAGCCGCGGCCGTCGATGCGGGCATAGGTGCCGGTGCCCCAGAAGCCTTCCAGGAAGGCGTCCGAGCTGAGCACGCGGGGCGAGGGGTAGC
This sequence comes from Pseudoroseomonas sp. WGS1072, assembly GCF_049340465.1. NCBI lineage: Bacteria > Pseudomonadati > Pseudomonadota > Alphaproteobacteria > Acetobacterales > Acetobacteraceae > Pseudoroseomonas > Pseudoroseomonas sp. WGS1072. Next base: position 2,143,342 of record NZ_JBMPSU010000001.1, read on the forward strand.
GCCATGCGCGCAGATAGGCCTCGCTGCTGGCGCGGTTGAAGTTGAAGCCGGTGCGCCAGTTCTCGTCGAGCGAGAACTGGCCCTTGCTGTAGATGTGGCCGCCCCAGCCCTCCTCGTCCGCCGCGCCGGCCCGCTCGCCGATCGAGCCGGTCGCCTGCACCTCGCCGAAGTTGAAGCGGCGGCGGTAGGCGAGGCCGAGCGCCGGGTCGCGCTTGGTCGAGAGGGTGGGCGAGAGGGTCAGGTCCGAGGCGCCGTCGATCGCCCAGTAGTAGGGCTGGGTGACGAAGCCGCCGAGGAAGGAGGAGGTGCCGAGGGTCGGCGTCAGGAAGCCGGACTGGCGCGGCGTCGAGGGGTCGGGGTGCGAGAGGTAGGGCGTCCAGAGCACCGGCCAGCCATCGAGCATCAGCGTCGCGTCGCGGTAGCGCAGGCGCTTCTCGGCCTGGTCGTGCGTGGCGAGGCGGGCGCGCAGCTGCCAGAGCGGCGGCGCCTCCGGATTCTCGGCGCAGAGATCGCAGGACGAGTAGAGCACGCGGGACATGTCGAGGATGGTGCCGTCGGTGCGGCGGGCGCCATTGGCCACCAGCCGGCCGTTCTGCGCCAGCCGCGCCGCCAGCCCCTCGACCACGCCGTCGCGCATGTTGCCGGTCAGCTCGGCGCGCTCGGCGAAGAGGACCTGGCCGTCCGGCTCCAGCAGCTGGACATTGCCCTCGGCCACGGCGATGCCGGTGTTGCGGTCGAAGGTGAAGGTGTCGGCGCGCAGGATGCGCTCGTTCTGCCAGGCCTCCACGGCGCCGCGCGCGATCACCAGGTTGCGCTGCTGGTCGTACTCCACCTCCTCGGCGGTGAAGGTGACGGGCGCGTTGTTGCCGGTCTGCGAGGGGTCGGTCGCGCCGGCGGGCAGGGGGGCGCCGGCCGGCGCGGCGGTGGCCGGCGCCGCCCCGCGGGTCGCGCCCTGCTGCTCGGCGCCCGAGGGCAGCACGGCCTGGCCGGGGCCGCCGCCGAGCGGATCGGTGCCATAGGGCGAGATCTGCGCGCCGCCGGGCCGCGGCGGCAGGATCAGCGCCAGCAGGGCGACACCGGCGAGCAGGCCGGCATGGGTCAGGCCGGGACGGCGCCTCCGCGGCGGCATCCGCTGGCAGCTGGGTTCTCCGGCCGGAATCGCCCCGGCGTCGCGCATGGCTCGGTCCATGCCGCCTTCCATAGCCGCTTCGCGCCAAGCCGGCGAGTGTATCCCGGCCACACCTCGGGGGTGGCCGCGCCTCAGCCGCGTGGCACCGCCTCGTGATGGCGGATCACTTCCCGGACGACGAAGGCCAGGAACTTCTCGGCGAAGTCCGGATCGAGCTTGGCCTCGGCGGCGAGGCGGCGCAGCCGCGCCACCTGGCGCGCCTCGCGCCCCGGATCGGCCGGCGGCAGCCGGTGCGCTGCCTTGAGGGCGCCGACCTGCTGGGTGCAGCGGAAGCGCTCGGCCAGCATGTGGATGATGGCGGCGTCGATATTGTCGATGCTGTCGCGCAGGCGCAGCAGATCCTCCGGCAGGTTGGCGGAGGCCTCGGTCTGGGTCATGCTTCTCCTCCCGCGCCGGGCTTCCCGGCCCCGGCCGATGCGTCATCCCGTCCTCATCCCCTCCTCGGGGCGGGCCGGTCTCAGCCATCCTCCACATAGAGGAGCAAGGCAACCGCCAGCATGACCCCGGCGAGCGAGGGCGCCCAGGCGGCCAGCGCCACCGGCAGGGTGCCGGCCTGGCCGAATTCCTCCGCCACCTTGTCGAGCAGGAAGAGGGCGAAGCCGGCGGCGACGCCGGCGCCCAGCATCTGCCCGACGCCGCCGCGCCGCGACTGGCGCATCGAGAAGCCGGCGGCGAGCAGCGCCATGCCGACCGCCAGCAGCGGCGTGGAGAGCAGGGAATGGAACTGCAGCCGGTGCCGCAGCGCCGAGAAGCCGCTGTTCTCCAGCACCTCGATGAAGCCCGGCAGGGCCCAGAAGGAGAGCGTGTCGGGGCTGGCGAAGCTGTCCTCGATGCGGTCCGGCGTCAGGCTGGTGGGCAGGTCGATCTCGCGCGGCAGCGAGGCCTGGCGATCGGCGCCGAAGGTCACCGCCTGGCTCAGCCGCCATTGCCCCGGCGTCAGCCGCGCCTCCGGCGCCTCGACGCGGGCCAGCGGCCGATCGGCGGCGGAGAGGCGCCAGAGCGAGACCTGGCGCAGCAGGAAGCCCTGCGGCCCGATCTCCGGCACCCCGGCCATGATGGCGACGCCGTTGGGCTCGATCGAGGGGTCCGCCTGGCGCAGCCAGAGCCGGCCGCCGGCCAGCGAACTCAGCCCGGTGGCGTTGCGCAGGTAGGTGGCGTCCAGCCGCTCGGCGCGCGAGAGCATGGCGGCCGAGAGCGGCGAGACCACGGCGATCGCCAGCAGGCCGAGGCAGAAGGCCACCAGCACGGGGCCGAGGAGGAAGCTCCAGGCCGAGATCCCGGCGGCGCGCGCCACCACCAGCTCCGAGGCGCGGTTGAGCCGCCAGAAGGCGATGATGCCGCCGAGCAGGATGCCGAAGGGCAGGATCTGGAGGATGACGAAGGGCAGACGCAGGGCGGCGATCGAGGCCACCATCACGAAGCCGACATCCTCCCGCGTGGCGGCACGGCGCAGCAGCTCGATGAAGTCGAACAGCGCCACCAGCGCGGCGAGCGCCACGATCATCACCAGCGCCATCATGGCGAAGCGGCGGGCCACATAGAGCGAGAGGGTGAGCGAGAAGGCCATGGGATCAGCCCTCCAGCGCCTGCGGCCGGCGGCGGCGCAGGCCGCGGCTGCCCGAGAGCACCCAGCCCGCGGCCAGGGCCGGCCCCAGCGCGTGCAGCCAGATCAGCGGGATGAAGGCATTGTCGCGCGCCGCCAGATTGCCGACCGCGAGGCCCAGCGCCAGCAGCCCGACCACCAGCGCCACGCCGACCACCGCCGGGCGCCAGTCGCCGTAGCGCCGGAAGCCGACCGCCAGCGCGCAGGCCAGCCCGACCATGGCGAAGGACAGGGCGGTGAAGGGCGATGCCATGCGCTGGTGCCCCTCGGCGCGGAACTTGCGGATGTCGCGCTCGGGCAGATTCTCGGCCGGGTCCGGATGCAGCAGCTCGCCCACGAAGCGCTCCCGCGAGTCGCGGTTGCGCGATTCCGTGACGGCGGAGGTGGAGGTGGCGAGATCGACGCTGTTCTCGGCGAAGCTCAGCACCGAGAGACGCGCCGGATGGCCGGCGGTGGCCGGCTCCAGCTGCTGCCGCACGCCGTTCATGAGGATGACCCGCGGCCCGGTGGCGCCGGAGAGCAGGCGGCCCTGCTCGGCCATGATGGTGACCGGCGTGCCGGGCTCGCGCGTGTCGTGCACCAGGATGCCGCGCAGCGTGCCGTCGCTGTCGCGCCGCCGGGCATAGACGGTGAGGTCGTCGCCCAGGCTGCTGAACACGCCCTCCTGCAGCAGGATCGCCGCCATCTCGTTGCGGATCTCGAACTGCCAGGCGCGGAAGGCGGCGTGGCTGACCGGCACCAGCCAGAGCTGCAGGAACAGGCAGAGCGCGGTGGACAGGCCGGCCAGCAGCAGCGCGGGCCGCGCCAGCCGCCAGTCCGAGAGGCCGGCGGCGCGCATCACCACCAGCTCGCGGTCGGCGTTCAGGCGGACATAGGTGAACAGCACCACGACGAAGGTGGTGATCGGCAGGATGACGGCGAAGAAGCTCGGCAGCAGCAGGCCGGTCAGCTCGATGAACACGGCGAGCGACAGGCCGCGGTCCAGCACCAGCTCGATGAAGCGCAGGCTCTGCGTCAGCCAGACCAGCGCGGCGAGGCCGGTGGTCACGGCGAGCAGCGCGATGCCGAGCTGGTGGAACAGATAGCGGTCGAGGCGGGACATGCGGCGGGGGCAAGCCTTTCGCGGCGGGCCGGGGCGGATAAGCCAGGGCGGGCGGGGCTGAGGCGGCCGGGGCGGGCCGGCATGCCTCCAGGGAGCGTCCGACCCATGTAGGCCGGGTGGCGGGCGGCGCCAAGCACGGCCGCCGCCTCAGCCCTCCGCTTCCCGCAGCGCCAGGGCCCGGGCATAGACCTGCCGGCGCGACAGGCCGGTCGCGGCGGCGACCAGCGCGGCGGCGTCGCGCAGGCTCTCCCCCCCGGCCAGCGCGGCGCGCAGCCGGTCGTCGAGCCCCGCTTCGGCCTCCGGCTCCGCCTCTCCCGGCGGGCCGACGACAAGCGCGATCTCGCCCCGCGCCGGATGCTCCGCGTAATGCGCCGCGAGCTCGGCCAGCGTGCCGCGCCGCACCTCCTCGAAGCGCTTGGTCAGCTCGCGCGTCACCGCCGCCGGCCGTGGCCCGAGCGCCTCGGCCAGCCCCGCCAGCGTCTCGGCCAGGCGGTGCGGCGCCTCGTAGAAGACCAGGGTGGCGGAAAGGCCGGCCCGCTCGGCGGCGCGCAGCCGGGCGAGCTCCGCGTTCCGCGCGGCGGCGCGGGGCGGCAGGAAGCCGTGGAACAGGTAGGGGTGCGGCGGCAGGCCGGAGAGGGTCAGCGCCATCACCGCCGCGTTGGGTCCCGGCACGGCCGAGACGGTGACGCCCGCGGCGATGGCGGCGCGCACCAGCCGGTAGCCGGGGTCGCTCATCAGCGGCGTGCCGGCATCCGAGACCAGGGCCAGGTGTTCACCCTGCGCCATCCGTGCCAGAAGGCGGGGCGTGGCCGCGTCCTCGTTGTGTTCGTGCAGCGGGGTCAGGCTCACCGAAACGCCATGTCGCGCCAGGAGCGGAGCGGTTACCCTGGTGTCCTCGCAGAGCACCGCGTCGGCCGCGCGCAGCACGGCCAGGGCGCGGGGCGCGAGGTCGCCGAGATTGCCGATCGGCGTCGCCACCAGTGTCAGCCCGGGCCTGCCATCCGGGCGAGGGGAGGTCTCATTTGTCGTTTCCGTGGTGTCTGTCCCGTCCTGCTGCCGCACGGCCTGAGGCCCTCCCGTCATCGCGCCGGCCCGCCTTCCGGACAGGCTCCCGCCCCGCCCCGGCCGGCCCCCGCCGGAGGGGGCTGGCCGGCGGCCTGCTGCTCGGCGCCCTTGTGGCCCTCTCGGCCTGCGCGCCGCAAGTCTCGGGGCCGGGCTATGCCCCGGCGCCGCAGGCCGGCCTCCCCGCCGCGCCCGAGCCGCAGCGCGCCAAGGTCGGGCTGCTGCTGCCGCTGACCGGACAGAACGCGGCGCTCGGCCAGTCGCTGCTGAACGCGACGCAGCTCGCCCTCTTCGAGCAGGGCGGGCCGGGCGTCGAGTTCCTGCCGCGCGATACCGGCGGCACGCCGCAGGGCGCCGCCGCGGCGGCCCGGACGGCGATGGACGAGGGCGCCCGCCTGCTGGTCGGGCCGCTGACCGGCCCCGAGACCGCCGCCGCCGCCGGCGCGGCGCGCGCCGCCGGCGTGCCGGTCCTGCCCTTCACCAACGATGCCAACCAGGCGGCCGACGATGTCTGGCCGCTCGGCATCACCCTGGCGCAGCAGGTCCGGCGCGTGGTGGGCGCGGCGCACCAGCAGGGCGCGCAACGCTTCGCCCTCGCGGCGCCGCGCAACGCGCTCGGCAACCAGATGGCCGCCGCGCTGCGCGGCGCCACCGGCGATCTCGGCCTGCCGCCACCGATGATCGAACTCTATCCGGCCAGCGCCTCGCCCGGCGCGCTGGCCGCCGACGTGGCGCGGCGCATCGGCGCCACCCCCGACGCCGACGCCGACGCCGAGGCCGGTAGCCGCGCGGAGGTGCTGATCCTGGGCGAGAGCGGGGCGCGGGCGCGGGAGATGGCGGCCGGGCTCGCCGCCGCGGGTGTCGCCATGCCGCCGCTGCGCCTCGCCGGCCATGCCCTCTGGATCAGCGACGAGAGCCTGGGCCAGGAGCCCGCCCTGGCCGGCGCCTGGTTCCCCGGCCCCGACCCGGCGGCGCGGGGCGCCTTCGACAACCGCTATCAGGCGGCCTTCGGAGAGCGCCCGGCGCGCATTGCCGGCGCCGCCTACGACGCCGCCGCCCTGGCCGCCCGCGCCCTGCGCGGCGCTCAGACGGATGCCGGTGCGACGCCGCAGATCCCGCTGGGCGAGGTCGTGCTCGGCGCCGACGGCGCGCTGCGGCTTAATCCCGGCGGGCAGGTGCAGCGGGCGCTGGCGGTGTATTCGATCGCCCCGGGCAGCCCGCCCGGCGTGGTGGCCCCGGCCGAGCTGCCCGGCAGCGCCGGTTACTGAGCCCCCGCCGGAGCCGGGCCTGACCGGATCGGGGCACGGCGCCGGCGCATCGACAGGGCGGCCATCCTGCCGGACAATGCCGCCCCGCCACCGAGGGGGATGCGCATGGAGGAGGAGAGGCCGTCGCCCGGCCGCTGGCTGGGCTCGGCAGGGCTGATCGGCGGCGTGCCGCTGCTGCTCCTCGCCCTGCTCGGGCTGAGCGGGCAGGCCGAGGCGGACGTGGTGCTGTTCTGCCTCGCGCTGACCGCCGCCGCGGCGCTGCTGCTGTCCTGGTTCTGGCTGCGTGACCTGTCGCGCCTGACGCGCTCCCTGCGCCATGCGGCGGAGGGCGGAATGCCGGCGCCGCGGAGCGAGGCCGAGGCCAGCCACCGGGGCCTCGCCATCCCGATTCTCTCCGAGGTGTCCGAGGGCGTGACGCGGCTGATCGGCCACCTCGCCGAGCGGCAGGCGATGGTCGAGCGGCTGCGCCGCAGCGACGCCGCCATTCTGGAAAGCCTGCCGGACCCCTTGCTGGTGCTGGGCGCCGACCGCGCGCCGCTGCGCGCCAACGCGGCGGCGCGCGCCCTCTTCGCCGCGCCGGCCGCCGAATCGGGGCCGCTGGCGGGCGATGCCGCCGCGCTGCTGCGCCATCCGAAGCTGGCGGGGGCGGTGGACCGTGCCCTGGCCGAGGGGGAAGGGCAGAGCACGGACATCACCCTGCCCGTGCCGGTGCCGCGCGAGCTGGCCGTGCAGGTCATCCCGCTCGATCCGCCGCTGATCGATGGCGGGCGGCTGGTGGTGCTGCTGGCCGACCGCACGCGGGAGCGCGCGGTGGAACGGATGCGCGCCGATTTCGTGGCCAATGCCAGCCACGAATTGCGCACCCCGCTGGCCAGCCTGATGGGCTTCATCGAGACGCTGCGCGGGCCGGCGAAGGACGATCCGGAGGCGCAGGCGCGCTTCCTCGGCATCATGGCCGAGCAGTCGGAACGGATGCGGCGGCTGATCGAGGACCTGCTCGGCCTCTCGCGCATCGAGCTGGCCGAGCACCAGGCGCCCACCGGCCGCGTCGCGCTCGCCGCCCTGGCGCGGGCCGAGACCGAGGCCATGGCGCCGATCCTGGACAGCCGGGCGGTCACGTTGCGGCTCGATCTCGACGAGACGGTGGAGGCGGCGCCGGCCGATGCCGGGCAGCTCGCCCAGGTGCTGCGCAACCTGCTGGAGAACGCGGTGAAGCATGGCGGGCAGGCCTGCCACATCACCCTGGCGGTCAGCCGCGCCGAGGCGCCGCGGCCCGGTGCGCTGCTCAGCGTGACCGATGACGGGCCCGGCATCGCGCGCGAGCACATCCCGCGGCTGACGGAGCGCTTCTACCGGGTGGACAAGGCGCGTTCGCGCAGCGCCGGCGGCACCGGCCTCGGCCTCGCCATCGTCAAGCACATCGTCAACCGCCATCGCGGCCAGCTGCTGATCGAGAGCCAGGAGGGCGAGGGCGCGACCTTCAGGGTCTGGCTGCCCTCCGGGTGATGGCGGCCGGAGAGGGCGCCCTCAGCCGGCGGTGCCCGCCCCGGAGGGCCGCCGCCTCTGCCGCCGCCCCGGCGCCGCGATCGCCTGGCCCAGCATGGCCCGCTCGCGCCCCTCGGCGCCACGCAGCAGCTCGGGGATCACCGTGGCCTCGGGCAGGTTGCGCCAGTACTTCTTCGGCATCTCGGCGCGCATCGCCTCGGGCTTCAGCCGGGCCGGATTGAAGATGCTGGCGAAGTAGGTGCGCCAGAGATCCTCGGCGGCATCGGCGGCGGGGGCCTCGGCGCGGTGCGCGCCGGCGGTGAAGGTGGTGACGGCGCCGTCCCAGTGGGCGCAGCGGCGCGGCGTCAGGATCGACCAGCGCAGGGCGGCGAAGCGGCGCTCGAAGAACCCCGCCTCGGCCTCCACGATATGATGCTCCGGCTCGAACCACGCGACCGAGCGCACCCCGTCCGGCGTCTCCACCTCGCGGAAGCGCAGGAAGGCGTGCATCTTGTGCGCGTCCCGCCGCACCGCCCGCGCCATGGCGGCGAGGCGGGCCATGCGCGCCTCGGTCGGCGTGCGCAGCAGGCCGGGGCGGCGGCGGGCATCCCAGAGCAGGCCATAGAGCAGGGCGAAGCGTTCCGGGTCGCTGTGCCGGATGGCCAGCTCGGCCTGGACCAGGAAGTCGCGCGGCACGGCGGGGGAGGGGGCGTCGCGCGGCAGGTCGGGCGCGGCGCCGTCGAACAGGCCGGCGGCCCCGTCCTGCCCGGGCCAGGAGACCGCCTCGGGGGCGATGCCGGCGGCCAGCAGGCCGCGCGCGGCGGCGCGCCAGCCGTCGAAATCGGCCGGGCCGGCGAGGCGGATGCTACAGGCCAAGGGCGAGCTGCTCCGGCCGTGCCGCCCGGGCGAAGGCGCTTCCCGGCTGCAACTGCCGCCGGAGCCCGGCGGAATCGATCTGTCCCGGCGGCGGCCGGTGGTCGGGCGCGGTCAGGAAGGGCGCCACCTTGCGCAGCGGCACGCGCAGCCGGGCGAGGTCGGCGAGCTTCACCCGCCCGTGCCGCCGTGCCTCGAGCACCCGTTCCACCGTGCGGGCGCCGAGGCCGGGCACGCGCAGCAGCGCCTCGCGCGAGGCGCGGTTGAGGTCGAGGGGGAAGCCGGCGCGGTGCTTCAGCGCCCAGGCCAGCTTCGGGTCGATCTCGAGGTCGAGCATGCCGGCCTCGCCGCCGGCCAGGATCTCGCTCGGCCGGAAGCCGTAGAAGCGCATCAGCCAGTCGGCCTGGTAGAGCCGGTGCTCGCGCAACAGCGGCGGCGGCGCCGGGGGCAGGGCGGCCGAGGCGGCGGGAATCGGCGAATAGCCGGAGTAATAGACCCGCTTCAGGCCGAAGCGGCTGTAGAGCCCGTCGCTGGCGTCCAGCACCTGGCCGTCGGTGCTGGCATCGGCGCCGACGATCATCTGCGTCGACTGCCCGGCCGGGGCGAAGCGCGGCGGCAGGGCGCGGCGGGCCTCGCGCCGCTCGGCGCCGGCCGTCGCGATCCGGGTGGAGAGTTCGGCCATGGCGCCCTCGATCACCGGCATGTCCTTCTCGGGCGCCAGGGCGCGCAGACTGGCGGCCTGCGGCAGCTCGACATTGATCGACAGGCGGTCGGCCAGCAGCCCGGCCTCGGCCAGCAGTTCCGGCGCCGCCTCGGGGATGGTCTTGAGATGGATGTAGCCCTTGAAGCCATGCTCCTGGCGCAGCGCGCGCGCCACGCGGACGATCTGCTCCATGGTGTAGTCGGGGCTGCGGATGATGCCGGAGGAGAGGAACAGCCCCTCGATGTAGTTGCGGCGGTAGAAGGCCAGGGTCAGCCGGACCAGCTCCTCCACGGTGAAGCGGGCGCGGCGGACCGGGGCGGAGGCGCGGTTGATGCAATAGGCGCAGTCGAAGACGCAGGCATTGGTCAGCAGCACCTTGAGCAGGGAGATGCAGCGCCCGTCCGGCGCATAGGCGTGGCAGATGCCCATGCCCTCGGTGCTGCCGAGGCCGCCCTGGCGCGAATCGCGCTTCTCGGTGCCGGAGGAGGCGCAGGAGGCGTCGTACTTGGCGGCATCGGCCAGCACCGCCAGCTTGGCACGGAGGTCCATGGGAAAAGCCCTGAAGGATAGTTCTTGATATGTTCTTTCAGGGCCCGGGCGCAAGGCCCGGCGTCGCGCGAGGCCTCGCGGCGCCGGCCCGTCAGGGCCAGCGCACCTCGGGCGGCATGGACATCAGGATCGCCTCGACATTGCCGCCGGTCCGCAACCCGAACAGGGTGCCGCGGTCCTGCAGCAGGTTGAACTCGACATAGCGCCCGCGGCGGACCAGCTGGTGCTCGCGCTCGGCCTCGGTCCAGGGCTCGTGCATGCGGCGGCGGACGATGGCGGGATAGGCGGCGAGGAAGGCCTCGCCGACGTCGCGGGTGAAGGCGAAGTGGTCCGGCAGGCGGGCCTCGTCGGCCTCGTCGCGGCCGAGCCAGTCGTAGAAGATGCCGCCCGCGCCGCGCGGCTCGCCCCGGTGCGGCAGGAAGAAGTACTCGTCGCACCATTGCTTGAAGCGCGGGTAGTAGGCCGGGTCGTGCCGGTCGCAGGCGGCACGGTAGGCGGCGTGGAAGGTGGCGGCGTCGGCCTGCGATTCGGGCGCGTCGAGGCGCATCGGCGTCAGGTCGCCCCCGCCGCCGAACCAGGGGCGGGTGGTGGTGATGAAGCGGGTGTTCATATGCGCCGCCGGCACGCGCGGCGAGCGCATGTGGGCGACCAGCGAGACGCCGGTGGCCAGGAAGCGCGGATCCTCCTCCGCGCCCGGGATCTGGCGGCGGAACTCGGGGCTGAACTCGCCCCAGACGGTGGAGACATTGACCCCCACCTTCTCGAAGACTCGGCCGCGCATCACCGCCATCACGCCCCCGCCGCCGCCCTCGCGCCGCCAGGGCGTGCGGACGAAGCGCCCGGCGGGGAGGCCGGCCTGCGGCCCGGAGGCCAACTCGTCCTCGATCGCCTCGAAGGCGGCGCAGAGGCGGTCGCGCAGCGATTCGAACCAGGCCGCGGCGGGGGCGGCGAGGGGATGGCGGTCGGTCTCGGGGGACTGGGTCATGGCGGTCACGGCCTCCTCTGCGGCGGCGAGGACGCCCCGCCCGCGCTGCGCTACCGCGATGCCGTCGGCGCCGCAACGCGCAGAAAGGCGGGCTTCGGCCGGGGCGTGCGGCGCCAGGGGCGATTGCCACCCCGCATACCCTGCCTTTATATGGCCATGGCGCATGGCAGCAGCGCGGTGACGCGCTTGCCCCGGCGCCTCCGCTTGTGCGCGGAAAGGGGTTCAGCGGCGCCCAGCCTGCCAGGTTTCGGGGTGCCGCCAGGAGGGACGGAAAGAGGGATGGCCGATACGCTTGCGCCGAGCAGCTCCCCCGCGATGGGCGGCTCCCATGGGGGCGGCTCCCCTGGGGATGATCCGCACGCGGCCGAAGGGACGAAGCGGGATTTCCTGAAACTGGTGGCCGGCTCCTTCGCGGCGGTCGGCGTCGGCGCCGTGGTCTGGCCCTTCATCGCCTCGATGAACCCGGCGAAGGACGTGCTGGCCCTGGCGAGCACCGATGTGCAGCTCGACCATATCGCCGAGGGCCAGGCGGTCACCGTCATGTGGCGCGGCAAGCCGGTCTTCGTGCGCCACCGCACGGGGGCGGAGATCCAGGAGGCCGAGGGCGTGCCTCTCTCCGACCTGCGCGACCCGCAGACCGACGATGCCCGCGTCCACCGCCGCCCGTGGCTGGTGGTGGTCGGCGTCTGCACCCACCTCGGCTGCGTGCCGCTGGGGCAGAAATCGACCGACCCGCGCGGTGAATTCGGCGGCTGGTTCTGCCCCTGCCACGGCAGCCACTACGACACCTCCGGCCGCATCCGCCGCGGCCCGGCGCCCCTGAACCTGGCCGTGCCGGATTACGAGTTCACGTCCGACACCCAGATCCGCATCGGCTGAGGACCGCACCCCATGGCATCCGGCCTTCACGAGAGCAGCTTCACCAACCCGGTGGTGCGCTGGATCGACCAGCGCATGCCGGTCTTCACCATGATGCAGAAGGAGTACGGGACCTTCCCGACTCCGCGGAATTTCAACTACTTCTGGAATTTCGGCGCGCTGGCCATGATCAACCTGATGATCATGATCGCCACAGGCATCTTCCTGGCGATGAACTACACGGCGCACACCTCGCTCGCCTTCGACAGCGTCGAGCGCATCATGCGCGACGTGAACTACGGCTGGCTGATCCGCTACGTGCACATGAACGGCGCCTCGATGTTCTTCATCGTGGTCCTCGTGCACGTCTGGCGCGGCATGTACTACGGCTCCTACAAGGCGCCGCGCGAGCTGCTCTGGATCCTCGGCGTCGTCATCTTCCTGCTGATGATGGCCACCGCCTTCATGGGCTACGTGCTGCCCTGGGGCCAGATGTCCTTCTGGGGCGCCACCGTCATCACCAACCTGTTCAGCGCCATCCCGCTGGTCGGCGACAGCATCGTGACGCTGCTCTGGGGCGGCTTCTCCGTGGACAACCCCACGCTGAACCGCTTCTTCAGCCTGCACTACCTGCTGCCCTTCGTGATCGCGGGCGTGGTCTTCCTGCATGTCGCGGCGCTGCACATCACGGGGTCCAACAACCCGCTGGGCATCGAGCCCAAGGGCCCGCAGGACACGCTGCCCTTCCACCCCTACTACACGATCAAGGACAGCGTCGGGATCGTCGTCTACCTGATCGTCTTCGCCTTCCTCGTCTTCTTCACGCCGAACTACCTGGGCCATCCGGACAACTACATCCCGGCCAACCCGCTCTCGACGCCCGCGCATATCGTGCCGGAATGGTACTTCCTGCCCTTCTACGCCATCCTGCGCGCGGTGCCGAACAAGCTGGGCGGCGTGCTGATGATGTTCGGCTCGATCGCCATCCTCTTCGTGCTGCCCTGGCTGGACCGCTCGCCGGTGCGCTCGATGCGCTTCCGCCCGATCGCCAAGTGGCTGTTCCTGCTCTGGACGGTGAACTTCTTCGTCCTGATGTACTGCGGCGGCATGCCGGCCGAGGAGCCCTACGTCACCGTCAGCCGCTTCGCGACCGCCTACTACTTCGGCTACTTCCTGGTGATCCTGCCGCTGCTCGCCAAGATCGAGCGGCCCCTGCCGCTGCCCGAGAGCATCGCCCGACCCGTGCTGCGGGGCGGTGGGCCGCTGCCCGGCGCCGCGACCGCCCAGCCGATGGAGAAGGCGTGATGGCCCTGCGTTCCCTGAAGGCCGCCGCCAAGGCCGTCACCCTGGCGGCCACCCTGGCCCTCCCGCTCGCCCTCGGCGCCGCCCCGGCGGCGCGGGCCGCCGAGGGGGTCGCCGTCCCGGACACCAAGTTCTCCTTCGACGGCCTCTTCGGCACCTTCGACCGCGGCGAGCTGCAGCGCGGCTTCCAGGTCTACAAGGAAGTCTGCTCGGCCTGCCATGCCATGCACCTGGTGGCCTACCGCAACCTGCGCGAGATCGGCCTCTCCGAGGCCGAGGTCGCCGCCGTGGCCGCGGGCTACCAGATCCCCGACGGGCCGAACGACGATGGCGAGATGTTCGAGCGCCCCGGCCGCGCCTCGGACCGCTTCCGCCGCCCCTTCGCCAATGACGCGGCGGCGCGCGCGGCCAACAACGGGGCGCTGCCCCCCGACCTGTCGCTGATGACCAAGGCCCGCCCGGGCGGCGCCGACTACGTGCATGCCCTGCTGATGGGCTACGAGGCCCCGCCGGAGGGCGTCACGGTCATGGAGGGGATGCACTACAACAAGTACTTCCCCGGCCATCAGATCGCCATGGCGCCGCCGATCAGCAGCGACGGCCAGGTGCAGTACGCCGATGGGACCACCGCCACGGTGGACCGCATGGTGACCGATGTCTCGGCCTTCCTCGCCTGGGCGGCCGAGCCGGAGCTGGAGACTCGCCGCGCCATGGGCGTGCGGATCATCCTCTTCCTGGTCATCCTCGGCGGCCTGACCTATGCGGTGAAGCGGAAGATCTGGGCCAGGGTCCACTGAGGCGGGGCGGCACCCCGCCGCCCTCCGCATGAAGGGCCGCCGCCGGAGCCGGACTCCGGTGGCGGCCCTTCCCTCGTCGCAGGGAAGCATTCCATGACCGACATCATCGAACCCGTCATCGGCCTGATCGGCGGCTCCGGCCTCTACGACATCGACGGGCTGGAGGAGCGCGCGTGGCGCCGGGTGGACAGCCCCTGGGGCGAACCCTCCGACGAGCTGCTCTTCGGCCGGCTCGACGGCGTGCGCTGCGTCTTCCTGCCCCGCCATGGCCGCGGCCACCGCATGCCGCCCTCGGCGCTGAACTATCGCGCCAATATCGACGTGCTGAAGCGGGCGGGCGTGACCGAGATCCTGTCCCTCTCGGCCGTGGGCTCGCTGAACGGCGACCTGCCGCCCGGCACCTTCGTCATCGTTGACCAGTTCATCGACCGCACCTTCGCGCGGCAGAAGTCCTTCTTCGAGACCGGCTGCGTGGCGCATGTCTCGGTGGCGCATCCGACCTGCCCGCGCCTCGGCGACGCGGCCGAGCAGGCGGCGCGCGACATCGGCCTGAAGCACCGGCGCGGCGGCACCTATCTGGTCATGGAGGGGCCGCAGTTCTCCACCAAGGCGGAGAGCGAACTCTACCGCGCCTGGGGCTGCGACGTGATCGGCATGACCAACATGCCGGAGGCCAAGCTCGCCCGCGAGGCCGAGCTTTGCTACGCGACCATCGCCATGGTCACCGATTTCGACTGCTGGCACCCCGACCACGACGCCGTATCGGTCGAGGCGGTGGTGAAGGTGATGTACGAGAACGCCGACCGCGCCAAGGCGCTGGTGAAGGCGGTGGTGCCGATGCTGGGCGCGCCGCGCGGCCCCTGCCCGGCGGGCTGCGACCGGGCGCTGGAATACGCCATCGTCACGCCGCCCGAGAAGCGCGACCCGGCGCTGATGGCCCGGCTCGACGCCGTCGCCGGCCGCGTGCTGCGCGGCTGAGGCCGTCCCGGCGGCGGCCTCAGCCCGGCATGCAGAGCCGCTCCAGCATCAGCACCAGCTCCTGCGGGTCATAGGGCTTGGACAGCACCGGCGCGCCGCGGTGCCGCTCCGGCAGCCCCGCCGCGCCATAGCCGGTGGCGACGACGAAGGGGATCTCCATCTCGACCAGCCGGTCCGCCACCGGCGTGGAGACCTGGCCGGCCAGGTTGATGTCGAGCACCGCAGCGGCGGGGGCGGCGCCGGAGAAGTATTCCAGCGCCTCCTCCACCGTCGCCGCCGGGCCGAGCACGTCCGCGCCGGCCTCGATCAGCGCATCCTCCACCAGCATGGCGATGAGGGCCTCGTCCTCGACAACCAGCACGCGAAGCCCCTGCAGCCGGTTCATGCGCTCTCCTCCTCCACCTGGGGTCCACTCACGGGCCGGAAGCGGATCTCCGCCATGAAGCCCGCCTCCGCATAGTCCATCTCGACGCCTGAGCCGGGGCCGAGTTCGGCCGGCAGGCCACGCTCCAGCATCCGGCTGCCGAAGCCGCGGCGCGAGGGCGGGCGCACGGGCGGCCCGCCGCGCTCCTGCCAGGTCAGCCGCACCATGCCATCCGGGTCGCCCCGCCAGGTCACCTCGACCTGACCCTCGGGCCGCGACAGGGCGCCGTGCTTGATCGCGTTGGTGGCCAGCTCGTGCAGGGCCAGGGCAAGGCCAAGGGCCTGACGCGGCGCCAGCCAGACCGAGGGGCCGTCGATCAGCAGGTGCGGCTCGCCGCCGGGTTCGGCATCCCCCTGCCAGGGGGCGAGGGCGGCCCGTGCCGTGTCCTCCAGCGTGGCGCCGCGCCAGGTGCGCGCGGTCAGCAGGTCGTGCCCGCGCGACAGGGTCAGCAGCCGCGCCTGGAAGTCGTTCAGGAAGCGCGGGATCGCCTCGGCGCTGGTGCCGGCGGTGCGCGCCGTCTGCAGGGCCAGGGAATGCACCGTGGCCAGGGTGTTCTTGACCCGGTGGTTCAGCTCGCCGAGCAGCAGCGCCTGCCGCGCCTCGGCGGCCTTGGCCGCCGTGATGTCGCGCGCCAGGCCGCCGCGCCGGGTCATGATTCCCTGGGTGTCGAGGATGGGGAAGCTGACGTCGCGGATCCAGCGCATGCCGCCATCGGGCCGCAGGATGCGGTACTCGACATCGTAGCCGCCCTCGCGGCCGGCCGCCTCCATCGCCTGGCGGTAGCGCTCCTGGTCGGCCGGGTGGATGGCGTCGCGGCCGGCCGCCGGGTTCTCGAACATCCGCTCGCGCGCGATGCCCCAGATCCGCTCGAAGGCGGGGCTGACGAACTCCATGGTCTGCCAGTCGGGCGAGACCATCCACATCACATCCGGGCTCGCTTCCGCGAAGCGGCGGAACCGGCTCTCCGAGGCGGCCAGCGCCATGGCGGCCTGCACCGCCGCCTCGCGGGAGGCGGCCTGGGCGGACACCTGCCGGGCCAGGGCCTCGCGCGCCTCGACCAGGTCGGAGACATCGGTGACGGCGCCGATCCAGCGGCGGATGCTGCCATCCGGCGCCCGGGCCGGCAGGGCGCGCACCATGCACCAGCGCCAGCCGCCCTCCATGCGGCGCAGGCGCAGCTCGGTGCTGAAGGCCTCGCCCTTGCGCAGCGCGCGCTGCCAGGCCCGCTCGGCGCGCCGCTGGTCCTCCGGGTGGATGATCTGCGCCAGCGCCTGCATGGCCACCGCCGGCGCCATGCCGGTGAAGTCCTGCAGGCGCGGATTGACGTAGTCGATGCGCCCGTCCGGCAGGCTGGACCAGACCACCTGCGGGATGGCCTCGGCCAGGGTGCGGAAGCGCAGCTCGCTCTCGCGCAGCGCCTCGCCGGCGCGCCGCTCGGCATCGATGTCGGTGATGGCGACGACGGCGCCTTTCAGCGTGCCCTGCGCGTCGCGCACCGGCGCGGCGGCGATGCGCAGCCAGACCATGCTGCCGTCCCCGCGGCGGTAGTGATACTCGCCGCTGGCCGGCAGGCCGGTCAGCAGGGTGCGGCCGATTGGCAGCTCGGCGCCCGCCGCGCGCCGGCCATCGGCATGATAGGCCTCGAAATCCTCGCGATACTGCGCGATGCCGGCGGAGAGCCGCACCGGGTGACGCAGGATATCCTCCAGCCGACGGTTACCCAGCAGGATACGGCCCGAGGGCGCCTCGGCCAGCAGCACGCCGACCGGCACATTGTCCATCACCGCTTTCAGACGCGCCTCGCTGTCGCGCAGCGCCGCCTCGGCCGCGCGCTGGTCGGTGACGTCGCGGAAGAACAGGGTGAGCCCCTCGGTCGAGGGATAGACATCGGCGGAGATCCAGCGGCCGAGGGCGGGGTGGAAGGCGGTGGCGCCCTGCGGGGTTCCCTCCTGCGCGGCGCGGCGGCAGACGGCGCCGAAGGGTCCGCTGTCCCAGCCGGGGAAGCCTTCGCGGAGCGGGCGGCCGATCAGTTCGCGCTGCCCGGCCTGTGCCCGGGCGCGGCCGTTGATGTAGAGGACGATGCCGTCACGGTCGAGCACCAGCACGCTGTCGGTCGTGGTCTCCAGCACGGTCTGCAGCCGGGCGGTCAGCGTGATCCGCTCCGCCTCCAGCGCCTCGCGCTCGGCCGCCGCGAGGCTGAGCGCCCGCGCCGCGCTGTCGATCTCGAAGAGGCCGCTCGGCGGGAAGGGCGGCAGCGCCGCGCCACGGCCGAAGGCGCTGGCCATGCGGCCGAGGCGGCCGAGCGGCAGGGCAATGCGCCGGTCCACCCAGAAGGCGAGCGCCAGGGTGAAGACCAGCAGCATCAGCCCGCCCATCACCAGCACCGGGCTCAGCGTGCGCAGCAGGTTGCCGTCGAGCTGTTCCGCCGGCAGGCCGATCAGCACCACCCATTCGGTGCCGACGACCCGGTGCCAGGCGGTGTAGAGCGGCACGCGGTCGCGGCTGCGCCCGCGCAGCCAGCCGCTGGCCTCGCCGCTCGCCACGGCCTGCTGCGTGGCGCTCTGCGACGAGGCGCGATGGCCGATCATGCCCTCGATCGGCGGCAGGCGCGCGATCAGCCGGCCCTCCGCATCGGCGATCACCGCGATCCAGCCGGGCGGCAGGTCCACGAGCTCGAGCGGCCGGCTCCAGATCCGCTGAGGCGCGATCTCGGCCGAGACGAAGAGGCGCGGCGGACCGGAGGGCACCGCCACCGCCTGTACGATATCGACGCGATAGACGTTGTTCTCGGGGTCCATCCGCAGGTTGGAGACGCCGCTGCGCTGCGGCGACTCGGGCAGCACCGGCAGGCTGTCCTCATCCGCCCAGTCCTCGAAGGGAATCGCGGTGTCGACCAGCACGCGGCCCTGGCGGTCGGTCAGGCGGATGCGCCCTTCCTCGCCCTCCAGCACGGCCCGGGCCTGCTGGTAGAAGACGTCGTAGCGCCCGTCGCGCAGGGCGGGGGAGGTGGCGAGCGCGCTCAGCTCGCCGCGCAGGCCAAGGATCTCGCGCTCCAGCACGAAGGCGACGCCCTGCGACATCTCGCGCGCGGCGGCGGCCAGGCGCTCGTTCTCGGCATCGGCCATGCGGCCGGCGATATGCCCGGCCAGGGCCCAGAGCGGCAGCAGGGCGGCCAGGGCGATCATCAGCAGATGCAGGCGGACGGTGGGCTTCCAGCCGGGCAGCCACGCCCTCATGCCGTCCGCCTCCGTCCCTGCCGCCGCTTGCGGCGAGACGTCATGCCGAATATTCCGTGCCCGCGCGGGGAAGGCCGCCTGTCGCCGCAACCGAGACATGCATGGCCCTGCTAGAACTGCACCCTGCATAGACCAAGCGGCGCCGGCCCGCATCCCCCAACCGTGCTTCCCCCGATCGAGAGTCCCGGCTCCCGGGCCCGGCCGCCCGCTCCCCGGGGGAAAGGGGGAGGGGGCGGTGGCAAGACCTCAGTCGGCGTACTGGCCGGCGGCCTCGATCACCGGGCGCCACTTGGCGATATCGGCCTCCCAGAAGGCCTTGTGCGCCGCCGGGGTGGCCCGCTCCGCCGCCACCGGCTCGGTGCCGAGATCCTGGAAGCGGCGGGCCAGGCTTTCGTTGGCGAGCGCCGCCTGCAGCGCCTTCGACAGCCGCGCGATGACCGGCGCCGGCGTGCCCTTGGGCGCGTAGAGGCCGTGCCAGATGGTCACTTCCATCCCCGGCAGCCCCGCCTCGGCGGTGGTGGGCACGTCGGGCAGGGAGGGGAGGCGCTGCGGCGTGGTGACGGCGAAGACCTTCACCGCCCCGGCGCGGATATGGCTGGTGGTGTTGGTGGTCTGGTCGCACAACACGTCCACCGTGCCGGCGATCAGGTCGGTCATCGCCGGGCCGGTGCCGCGATAGGGGACGGTGGTCATCGGCGCGTCGATCGCCTTCTGCAGCAGCAGGCCGCAGAGGTGGCTGGCGGCGCCGATGCCGGCATTGGCGTAGTTGATCCCGGTGGTGTCGCGCTTCACCAGCGCCACCAGGTCCTGCAGCGTGTTCGCCGCGATGTCCTTGTTGGCGATGATGGTCATCGGCACCTCGGTGACCAGCCCGATCGGCTCGAATCCGCCCACCGGATCATAGCTCAGCCGGCGGTAGAGGCTGGGGGTGGTGCCCATGCCGATATGATGCAGCAGCAGCGTGTAGCCGTCCGGCCGGGCCTGGGCGACGCGGGCCGCGCCCAGCGTGCCGCCGGCGCCGCCGACATTCTCCACCACCACGGTCTGGCCGAGATCGCGGCCCATGCCCTCGGCGACGAGGCGGGTCACGGTGTCCGTCGGGCCACCGGCGGCGAAGGGCACGACGATGGTGATGGTGCGGCTCGGGTAGTCCCCCTGCGCGCGCGCCGCCGTGGGGGCCAGCGCGAGGGTCACGGAGGCCAGCGCGGCCAGCCCGGCGGAAAGCAGGGGCAGGGCGGCCAGCAGGCTGCGTCGATGCATCGGATGTTCACTCCCGGTCTTGTGCCGTCCGATGAGACGGTCCGGCACTGTTCCCGATTAGCGAGGATGCTCCGGGCGGTGAACTAAAAAGAGCGGCGCCGCGCCTCAGCTGTCCATCTTGAGGGCGGCGATGAAGGCGCTCTGCGGGATCTCGACCTTGCCGAACTGCCGCATGCGCTTCTTGCCCTCCTTCTGCTTCTCCAGGAGCTTGCGCTTGCGGCTGATGTCGCCGCCGTAGCACTTGGCGGTGACGTCCTTGGACATGGCGGAGATGGTCTCGCGGGCGATGACGCGGCCGCCGATCGCCGCCTGGATGGGGATCTTGAACAGCTGGCGGGGGATCAGCTCCTTCAGCTTCTCGCAGATCGAGCGGCCGCGCCGCTCGGCCTGGGAGCGGTGCGCCATGAAGGAGAGCGCGTCCACCGGCTCGTTGTTCACCAGGATGGAGATCTTGACCAGGTCGCCCTCGTCATAGCCGTCCATCTGGTAGTCGAAGGAGGCATAGCCGCGGCTGACGCTCTTGAGGCGGTCGTAGAAGTCGAACACCACCTCGTTCAGCGGCAGGCGGTAGACCGCCATGGCGCGGTTGCCGACATAGGTCAGCTCCACCTGCTGGCCGCGCCGCTCGGAGCACAGCGTCAGGATGGAGCCCAGATGCTCGTCCGGGACCATGATGGTGGCCTTGATCCAGGGCTCCTGGATGCTCTCGATCAGGGTCGGGTCCGGCATGTCGGCCGGGTTGTGCAGGTCGAGGGTCTCGCCCTTGTTGTTCGTCAGCTTGTAGACGACGCTGGGCGCCGTCGCGATCAGGTCGAGGTCGAACTCGCGGGAGAGGCGCTCCTGGATGATCTCGAGGTGCAGCAGGCCGAGGAAGCCGCAGCGGAAGCCGAAGCCCAGCGCGGCGGAGCTCTCCGCCTCGAAATGGAAGGAGGCATCGTTCAGCCGCAGCTTGCCGAGCGATTCGCGCAGCTTCTCGAAGTCATCGGCATCGACCGGGTAGAGGCCGCACCAGACCACCGGGATGGAGGGCTTGAAGCCCGGCAGCGGCTCGCTGGCCGGGTTGCGGTCATCGGTGATGGTGTCGCCGACATTGGTCTCGGCCACCGTCTTGATGGCGGCGTTGAGGTAGCCCATCTCGCCCGGCCCCAGGCTGTCCACCGCCACCATCTTGGGGCGGAAGACGCCGACGCTGTCCACCGTGTGCGTCGTGCCCTCGGCCATGAAGCGGATCTTCTGGCCGCGGCGGATGGTGCCATCCTTCACCCGGATCAGGATGATGACGCCGAGATAGGGGTCGTACCAGCTGTCGACCAGCAGCGCCTTCAGCGGCGCGTCCGGGTTGCCCTGCGGCGCCGGCAGGCGGTGGACGATGGCCTCCAGCACGCCCTCGATGTTGAGGCCGGACTTGGCGGAGATCTCCACCGCCTCCGAGGCGTCGAGGCCGATCACGTCCTCGATCTGCTGCTTCACCCGCTCCGGCTCGGCCGCCGGCAGGTCGATCTTGTTCAGGACCGGGACGATCTCGTGATTGGCGTCGATCGCCTGGTAGACATTGGCCAGCGTCTGCGCCTCGACCCCCTGGGAGGCATCGACCACCAGCAGCGAGCCCTCGCAGGCGGCCAGCGAGCGGGAGACCTCATAGGCGAAATCGACGTGGCCCGGCGTGTCCATCAGGTTGAGGACATAGGTCTCGCCGTCCTTCGCCTTGTAGTCGAGGCGGACGGAGGCGGCCTTGATGGTGATGCCGCGCTCCTGCTCCAGCTCCATGCTGTCGAGCATCTGCTCCTTCATCTCCCGCTGGGAGATGGCGCCGGTGGCCTGGATCAGCCGGTCGGCCAGGGTGGATTTCCCATGGTCGATATGGGCGATGATGGAGAAGTTGCGGATGCGGGAGAGAGGTGTGTCGGTCATGCTGTTCCGGCGGCAGGTAAGGCGGAGCGCACCCGCCGAGGTCTTGCCGCAGCAGATAGGGCAAGCGACGCCGGAATCAAAGCGTGACGGGTGACGGATGGGGGAACGGCACGGTGGCAGCCTCCCTGGCGAGAGGGTAGGTGGCGTTCAACCCCGGGCCACGGCACGGGCTTTCTGCTGCCCGGCCAAGGCGGCGCGCAGCCCGAGCAGCCATGCCGCCAGGATCAGCGCATAGCCATTCCACAGATGGTCGAACCAGGGCCGGTCGATGCCGCGGATTGCGTCCCCGAGTGCCACGGCCACCAGGAACAGGGCCGCGCCACCCAGCAGCAATGCGCCGCCCCAGCTTCTGACCAAGCGGTCACGACGCCAGGCCATCCAGGTGGTATCGGGACCGAGGCGGCGCAGGCAGAGCCAAGTCGCGCCGATGACGACGGGGCTGGCGAGGACAGCCAGAATCATGCTGAGGCCGATCGGCAGGCTGATGCTGTCGGCGTCCGGGCGCAGCCTTCCTGCCCCGGCGAGCGCGGTCCAATACAGGAAATGGAAGATCGGGAAGCCAAGCAGCACGGCGGCAGCGAGCACCCAGATGGCGCGGCGGGTGATGCGCATGGCGGACCTCCTGCGTCCCATTTATGAGATGAGAGGGCTGGTTTGGCAAGGCGCGCCATCTGCGCATGAAAAAGCCCCGGGAGCTTTCGCCCCCGAGGCCGGGTTCGGGCCCGCGCTGCCCTGTTACTCCGCCGCGACGGCGAGGCCCGGGCGCTCCTGCCGCGCCAGGGTCTCGTAGAGGGCCACGTAGTCCTCCGCCATGCGGCGGGCGGTGAAGCGCTCCTCGAAGCGGGCGCGGACGGCGGCGCGCGGCAGGCCGCGCAGGCGGCCCACGGCGGCGATCGCCTCGGCCATGCTGTTCACCGCGAAGCCGGTCAGCCCCTCGTCGATCACCTCCGGCACCGAGCCGTGGCGGAAGGCGATCACGGGCGTGCCGCAGGCCATCGCCTCGATCATCACCAGGCCGAAGGGCTCCGGCCAGTCGATCGGCGTCAGCAGGCCGATGGCGCCGGAGAGGAAGCCGGGCTTCTGCGTCTCGTCGATCTCGCCGATGAACTCGATCAGCGGATGCGCCAGCATCGGCTTGATCTTGCTCTCGAAGTAGTCGACGTCCACGCGGTCCACCTTGGCCGCGATCTTCAGCGGCGTGTTGGTGGCGATGGCGATCTCGATCGCCCGGTCGCAGCGCTTCTCGGGCGCGATGCGGCCGAGGAAGGCAAGGTAGCCGGGCGTGACGCCCGGCCGCGGCGTCAGCAGCCGCTCGGGCAGGCCGTGATGGATGGTGGCGGCGAAATTCGCCTGCGGCAGCGGCCTGCGCTGGTCGTTCGAGATCGAGACCACCGGCACCTGGCTGAAGGCGTCGAAGACGGGCTGCAACTCCGGCAGGTCCAGCCGGCCGTGCAGCGTGGTCACGAAAGGCACGGACTGGCGGGAGAAGAGCGGGAAGGGCAGGTAGTCCAGATGGAAGTGCAGCAGGTCGAAGTCGTGCCGGCGGCGGTAGACCTCCTCCAGCATCAGGTTCAGCGGGGCGTTGGCGTCGCGCACCGAGGGGTCGAGGCGCAGCGCCTTGCGGCACATCGGCGCCAGCTTCGCCCGGGTGATCGAATCGCCACTGGCGAACAGCGTCACGTCATGGCCGAGCGCCACCAGCTCCTCGGTGATGTAGGAGACGATCCGCTCCGTCCCGCCATAGAGCTTCGGGGGAACGGCTTCCGTCAGGGGAGCGATCTGGGCGATACGCATGGGGTCCGGTTCTCCTTTGCCTCTGACCCCCGTATCGCAGCCGAATGCGGTCCTGATTCGGCACATCTCGCCATGATTTCGTCAGGAAGGGGGCGTTTCCTCTGCAACAACGCGGATGCAGCGGGCGTTCACGCTCATGTGTCCCGGAGATCGAGGAGGCTTTGCCCCCATGACCGCCGCCCGTCCGTCCGACGATGAAGCCGCCCTCCTCCGCCTCGGCCGGAGGCCGGTGGGCTTCCTGCTTCGCCACCTGAAGCCGTACGCAGGGAGCCACGTCGCGATCCTGCTGGCCGTGCTGGGCGCCGTCGGCTGCTCGGTGGGCGCCAATTACGCGGTGAAGCACCTGATCGACACGCTCTCGGGTGGTCCCTCCCAGGCGGCGCAGGCGGCGGTCTGGACCGCCTTCGCCATCCTGGCCGGCGTCATCGCGGCGGACAACCTGCTCTGGCGCGTCGGCGGCTGGATCGCGGCGGACCGCTTCCCGCGCGCCACCGCCTCGATGCGGGCCGAGCTGTTCCGCCACCTCTCCGGCCACTCCCCGGGCTATTTCGCCAACCGCTCGGCCGGCACGCTGGCGGCGCGCATCAGCGCCACCGGCACCGCCGCCTTCACCGTGCTGCAGAACTTCACCTGGCACACCGTGCCGCCGGCCGTCGCCGTCACCCTCTCCATCGGCTTCCTGGCCAGCGTCGATCCCTGGATGGCGGGCTGCCTGGTGGTTGTCGCCTTCACCCTGGCGGCCGGCGTCGCCTGGCTCGGCCGGCGCGGCGAGCGGCTGCATGACAGCTTCGCCAGCCGCGCCGCGGCGGTGGACGGGCAGCTGGTGGACGTGGTGCAGAACTTCTCCCTGGTGCGCGCCTTCGGGGCCTTCAAGCGCGAGGCCGTGCTGCTCGACAACGCCCTGGCGGGCGAGACCGCCGCGCGCCGCAACAGCCTGCGCTACCTGGAGAAGCTGCGCCTGGTGCATGGCGCCACGACCGCACTGCTGACCGCCTGCCTGCTGGCCTGGGTGGTGCATCTCTGGCAGCTCGGCCGCGCCACCACCGGCGACATCGTGCTGGTCTGCACCCTGGGCTTCACCATCCTCCATGCCAGCCGCGACCTCGCGATGGCCCTGGTGGACCTGACGCAGTACGTGGCCCGCATGCGCGAGGCGCTGTCCGCCCTGCTGGTCCCGCACGATCTGCCGGACGCCGCCGATGCCCATGGTCTGGCGGCGCGCGGCGGCCATGTGGTGTTCCAGGACGTCACCTTCCGCTATCCCTCGGCGCCCGAGGGCAGCACGGCGGTGCTGCGCGGCCTGAACCTCGATATCGCCCCGGGCCAGAAGGTCGGCGTGGTGGGCCGCTCCGGCGCCGGCAAGTCCACCCTGCTGACGCTGCTGCAGCGCCACTCCGAGCCGCAGGGCGGCGCCGTGCTGATCGATGGCCAGGACATCGCCCATTCCACCCGCGAGAGCCTGGCCGACATGATCGCCGTGGTGCCGCAGGATGTGTCGATGTTCCACCGGACCGTGCTGGAGAACATCCGCTACGCCCGCCCGGAGGCGACCGATGCCGAGGTGATGGCGGCGGCCGAGGCGGCCCGCTGCCGCGACTTCATCGAGGCGTTGCCGGAAGGGTTCAATACCATCGTCGGCGATCGGGGCGCCAAGCTCTCGGGCGGCCAGCGCCAGCGCCTGGCCATCGCCCGCGCCCTGCTGAAGAACGCGCCGATCCTGCTGCTGGACGAGGCGACCTCCGCCCTCGACTCCGAGTCGGAGGCCGAGGTGCAGAAGGCGCTGGACGGGCTGATGGAGGGCCGCACCGTGATCGCGGTGGCCCACCGCCTCGCCACCCTGACCAATTTTGACCGCATCGTGGTGATGGAGAACGGGCAGGTGGTGCAGGACGGCGCGCCGGACCTGCTGATGCGCCGCCCCGGCCCCTACCAGGACATGGTGCGCCGCCAGTCGGAGGCCTTGCAGGTCGCGGCCTAAGGTTCTCGCGGGAAGGGAGGCAGGGAAGGCTCCGGCCTCCCTTTTCGCTGTCCGGGCTGTTGCAACCCTGGATACGGTGGCCGCCCGCATCTTCTTGTGTCGGATGGAAAGGTCGGGCTAGCCTAGCGGCCAGGTTGCAGGAGACCGAAAGCCTTGCCGCTCGCCCCGCCGCGGAACCGCACCTGCCTGCTGCTCATCAGCCATCTTCTGGACGAGGTGGTGCTGGCCCGGTTCTGGCAATGCCAGGCCGAGCTGGGGCACGCGCTGGATGTGGTGCTGGTCCTGACGGAGCCGCTGCAGGAGAAGGCGGAGCAGTATGCGCTGGCGGGCGCTGTCTTTCTCCGCAAGTCCGACCTGTTCATTCCCGACTATCCGCGCAAGACCGTCCGCCCCTTCGTCAAGCCGGGCAACGCCGACCTGATTCCGCTCGCCATCTGGCGCCAGGCGCCGGATTACGAAGCCTATTGGGTGATGGAGTTCGATGTCTGCGCGCCGCGTGGCCTGCCCCGGCTGCTGGCGGTCGAGGCCGGCAGCGGGGCCGACCTGCTGGGCAGCTATCTGCGCCGCCGCGAGCAGCATCCGGACTGGGTGCACTGGCCGACCCTGACCTTCCGCGACGCGGGACCGGAGACGGTGGAGGAGGCGCGTATCCGGGCGGCCGCCAGCGCCTGCTTCCTGCCGCTCTCCCGCTATTCCGGCCGCCTGATGGCGGCGCTCGATGCCGCCTATCGCGGCGGCTGGAACGGCCACCACGAGGTGGTCATCCCGACCCTCGCGCGGTCCCTGGACATGGTGCTGGAGGATCTCAACACCGTTGCGCGCCGCGTGCTCGATGCGCCGATCTACAGCCCCGAGGGCTTCAACCACGAGAGGGCGCGGCCCATGGGGCCCCTGGAATTCTATCATCCGGTGAAGTCGCCGCGGCAGATCGCGGCCCTGCACCAGGGGCTGCTTCCCATGCCGGCGGCGGCCGAATAACGGCCGACGGTTCAGCCCGGCAGACGCCGCGCCAGGCGGCGGGCCAGCGCATAGCCCAGCAGGCCCGCCACCGGGGCCGCCGGCAGCACCAGCACCCATCCGGCATGGACGCCGTTGACCACCAGGCCGAGGCCGATGCCCAGCATCAGCCCGCCCACCAGGCTGCCCGCCACCCCCGCTGTCAGGCCCAGGATCAGGATCTCGGATCGCGACACCATGCCCGACGGATAAGCGGGCGCGCGATGCAGGGCAACACTTCTCCCGCGCCTCGGCGCCGGGGGGGCGGCCCTGGGGGGCGGCGCCGTGTTTGACTCCCGCCGGCGCCACGGCTAAAGCGCCGCACCCTTTCCGGGAAAGCGGATGCGTGCCCCGTCACGCGTCCCGCCCCTGGCCTTCCAGCCTCGGGACTACCGGGACACCAACGCGAGACCGCAGCCGCCGAGGCCGAGGCCGCAGAACAAGAAGGAGCCCGCCGCATGACGAAGCGCGCGGAAAGCAAGTACAAGATCAATCGCCGCCTCGGCGTGAACCTGTGGGGCCGCGCCAAGTCCCCGGTCGCCAAGCGCGAGTATGGCCCCGGCCAGCACGGCCAGCGCCGTAAGCAGAAGCCGACCGACTTCGGCGTCCAGCTGATGGCCAAGCAGAAGCTGAAGGGCTACTACGGCAATATCGGCGAGAAGCAGTTCCGCAAGTATTACGAGGAGGCCGTGCGCCGCAAGGGCGACACCTCCGAGAACCTGATCGAGCTGCTGGAGCGGCGGCTGGACGCGGTGATCTACCGCATGAAGCTGGCCGTGACCCCCTTCGCGGCGCGCCAGTTCGTCAACCATGGCCATATCCTGGTCAATGGCCGCCGGCTGAACATCCCCTCCTACCTCGTGCGCGACAATGACGTGATCGAGGTCAAGGAGAAGTCGAAGCAGCTGGTCGCCGTGCTGGATGCCGCGCAGAGCGGTGAGCGCGACGTCCCCGAGTATCTCGAGATCGACCACCGCCAGATGAAGGGCCGCTTCGTGCGCGCCCCGAAGCTCTCGGACGTGCCCTATCCGGTGCAGATGGAGCCGAACCTGGTCATCGAGTTCTACTCGCGCTGACCGGGCGCTCCGGCCGGAGCTGGAGACGGAACGACAGGGGAGGGTGCCGCGAGGCGCCCTCCCTTTTTTCATGCCTGCCTCCCGGTAGAGGGCTCCGCGCCGTTCCCCTCCGCCCTGCATGACTTGCTGCACTGCGAACGATCGTGTTGCATGGCGGAACAAGGGAGAGGGCCGGGATGTCCGAGGCCGGGAATGAGCGCGTGGCCGTGCTGCTGCGCCGGATTGGGGCGCTGGCGGCGCCCACCACCGCCATCGCCCTGCTGCAGGCGGCGGCACAGCTGACCGAGACCTGGCTGGCGGCGCGGCAGGGGCTGGCGGCCCTGGCCGGCTGGGCGGTGGTGCTGCCCTTCTCGCTGCTGCTGCAGCAGATGTCGGCGGGCGCCATGGGCGGCGGCGTCGCCGCGGCCATCGCCCGCGCCCTCGGCGCCGAGCGCAAGGAGGAAGCGGCGGACCTGGTCCTGCATGCCCTGCTGATCGCGCTGGGCGGCGGGCTGTTGTTCGCGGTCCTTCTCGCCGGCTTCCCGCGACCGGTGCTCGGCGCCATTGCCGGGCCCGAGGCGGCCGCGGCCGCGGCGCCCTATGCCATATGGCTCTTCGGCGTCGGGGCGCTGCCGGTCTGGCTGGCCAATACCCTCGCCTCGGTGCTGCGGGGCGGCGGGCGGCACGCCCTCGCGGCGCGTGTCCTGGCGCTGGCCTGGATCGCCTTTCCGCCGCTGGCCTGGCTGCTCAGCGAGCCGCTCGGCATGGGGCTGGCAGGGGTGGGTGCCGGCTTCGCGGCGGTCTTCTGGGCGGCGGCGCTGCTGATGGCGCTGATCGTCGGCCGCGGCGGCGCCGGCTTCACGCCCCGGTTGCGGATGCGCCCCTCGGCGACGCTTTTCCGCCGTATCCTCTCGGTCGGTCTGGTCGCCTGCGCGCTGGCGACCCTCGCCAACCTGACCACCATCCTGGTGACGCGGCAACTCGCCGTCTACGGGCCGGTGGCGGTGGCGGCCTATGGCATCTCGGCGCGACTGGAGTTCCTCACCGTGCCGCTGGCCTTCGGGGTGGGCTCGGCGCTGACGGCGCTGGTCGGCCGCGCCGCGGGGGCGGGGGACTGGCCGATGGCGCGGCGCACCGCCTGGGCCGGCGGCTTCGTGGCGCTCGGCGTGGCGGGCCTGCTCGGGCTGCTGGTCGGCCTGTTCCCGGCCGGCTTCGCCCGCCTCTTCACCAGCGATCCGGCCGTCGTGGCCGTGGCCGCCCGGGGACTGGCCTATACCGGCCCGGCCTTCGGCGGCTTCGGCCTCGGCATGGCGCTCTACTTCGCCTCGATGGGCGCGGGGCGCATGAGCGGCCCGGTGCTGGCGGCCGTCACCCGGCTCGGCGTGGCGGTGGGCGGCGGCGCCCTCCTGGCGGGGCCGCTCGGGCTGGGGCTGGAGGGGCATTTCCTCGGCGTGGCGCTCGGCATCACCGCCTATGGCCTGATCACGGCCGGCTCCGTGCGGCCCGGTGTGTGGCCGGGCCGGCGGGCGGCATTGAGCTGAGGCCGCTCCCTCAGGAGGCCAGGGAGCGTCGCCGCATCCGCCCGAGCTGCCACGCCATGCCGACCACCAGCGCCGCCAGCGCGCCGGAGACGATCGCCACGGCGATGTTCAGCTCCCGCCCGGCGGTGTTGGCATAGAGGATGGCGATCAGCGCCCAGGCCACGGCGGCGGCGTACCAGGGCGAGCCCTTGGCCAGCCAGAGCACGCCCAGGGTGAAGCCGCCCGCCGCCAGCAGGATCATCACCGCCGCCAGGGTTCCCGCCGCGCCGTCGGCGGCGATGGCGCCGGACAGCCGCGCCGCCCCGGCGATATTGGCGAAGGCCGCGACCGAGACCCAGCCGGCCAGCAGCCCGACCAGCGGCCGGACGATCCAGCGCTCCGGCCAGCCGCCCGCCTGCCCCTCATGCACCAGGCGGCGATTGGCCAGGAAGGCGGCCAGGCTCGCTGCCACCACCACCAGCATGACCAGAACGAGGTGCCAGCCATTCTCCGTGGTCTGGCCCAGCACCATCCAGAGGATGCAGCCGGCGAAGGCGACGGCCAGCGGCCAGCCGAGGCGCCGCGCCGCCGGGCTGTCCCGTCCGCCATCCGGCAGGAGCTGCCAGATGCCCCAGGCGATGGCGAGCGCGAAGATCACCAGCCAGATCGAGAAGGCATAGCCCTGCGGCACCACCGGCGTCTCGCTGCGGGCCGACATCTCCGCCATGGTGTGGCCGAGGCCGAAGACCGGCGCCATCATTCCCGCCAGCGGCTGCAGCAGCGGCAGGGCGATGTTCAGCAGGGTGCGGAGGTCGTTCTGCGTCATGCGGTGGTCAATCCCGGTAAGGCCCGGCCACGGAACACGCCGGCGGCGGCGAGGTTGAGCCGGCGCGGCGCGGCGGCATTCGTACGGATGGGCACGAAAAAGGCCGGGAGCGGATCGCCCCCGGCCTCCATTCTCCCCGCGGCCGGCGGCCAGGGGAAGGGACGCATCAGGCGGCGGCCTGGTGCGGGATGCCCTTCTCGTCGAGCAGGGCGGTCAGCTCGCCATTCTGGAACATCTCCATGACGATGTCGCAGCCGCCGACGAACTCGCCCTTCACATAGAGCTGCGGGATGGTCGGCCAGTTGGTGAAGGCCTTGATGCCCTCGCGGATCTCGGCGTCCTCCAGAACGTTCACGCCCTTGAAGGGCACGCCGACATGGCTCAGGACCTGCACCACGCGGGCGCTGAAGCCGCATTGCGGGAAGACCGGCGTGCCCTTCATGTAGAGCACCACCGGATTCTCGGTGATCTCGGCCTGGATGCGGTCGAAGGTCGGGTTGCTCATTGGCAGGAATCCTATTGCGGGGGCGCGGAGGTCTGCAGGGCGAGGGCATGCAGCTCGCCCCCCATGCGGCCCTGCAGGGCGGCATAGACGAGCTGGTGCTGCTGCACGCGCGAGCGGCCACGGAAGGCTTCCGAGACCACGGTCGCGGCATAGTGGTCGCCATCCCCGGCGAGGTCCTCGATGGTGACCTCGGCATCGGGGAAGGCCGCCTTGATCAGGGCCTCGATCTCCGCGGCGGGCATCGCCATGGCGCTCTCCTCTCCGGCTGGAACTTAGCGGGCCATCAGGGCCGGCAGGAAGCGCTCATGCGCATCCCGCAGGGCCTCGACCGATATGGCGGCGCCGCCGGGCAGAACCAAGTGCCCGCCACCCGAGCGGCCCAGGCGCCGCGCCGGCACGCCGGCCGCCGCCGCCGCCGCCAGCAGCGCGGCGCCGTCGCGCACCGCCAGCACGTAGCGGCCCTGGTCCTCGCCGAACCAGAAGGCATGGGCGGGCAGGCCCTCCGGCGCGGCCTCGAGCGTGGCGCCGGCGGTGCCGGCCATGGCCATCTCGGCCAGCGCCACCAGCAGGCCGCCATCGGCGCAGTCATGGCTGGCGGCCACCTCGCCGGCGAGGATGCGGGCGCGGACGAAATCGCCGTGGCGGCGCTCGGCGGCCAGATCGACCGGGGGCGGGGCGCCTTCCTCGCGGCCGGCGACCTCGCGCAGCCAGAGCGACTGGCCGAGCCAGCCCGCCGTCTCGCCGATCAGCACCAGATCGAGGCCGGGGGCGAGGCCATAGCCCACGGCCCGCGCCGCCTCCTCCAGCACGCCCACGCCGCCGATGGCGGGGGTGGGCAGGATGCCCCGGCCCTCGGTCTCGTTGTAGAGCGAGACATTGCCGGAGACGACCGGGAAGTCGAGCGCGGTGCAGGCGCTCGCCATGCCGCGCACGGCGGCGGCGAACTGGCCCATGATCTCGGGCTTCTCGGGGTTGCCGAAGTTCATGTTGTCGGTGATGGCCAGCGGCAGGGCGCCGGTGGCGGTGATGTTGCGCCAGGCCTCGGCCACCGCCTGGCGGCCGCCCTCCTCCGGGTCCGCCGCGCAGTAGCGGGGCGTGCAGTCGGTGGTCATGGCGAGCGCGCGGGCGAGGCCTTCCAGCCGGACGATGGCGGCATCGGCGGCGCCGGGGCGCTTCACCGTCTGGCCGCCCACCGTGCTGTCATACTGGTCCCAGATCCAGCGGCGCGAGCAGAGGTCGGGGCTGCCCACCAGCTTCAGCAGCGCGGCCTCGAGGCCCAGCGGATCCGCGACGCCGGCGGGGTCGAGCACCGGCTGCCTGGGTGTCTCGGCGGTCGGGCGGTGGTAGAGCGGCGCCTCGCTTTCCAGCGGTGCCAGCGGGATATCGGCCTCGAGCTGCCCCTTGTGGCGGATGACGATGCGGCCGGTGTCGGTCAGGTGGCCGATGACGGCGAAATCCAGCTCCCACTTGCGGAAGATCGCCTCGGCGACATGCTCCTCGCCGGGCTTCAGGATCATCAGCATGCGCTCCTGGCTCTCGGAGAGCATCATCTCATAGGCGCTCATGCCGGTCTCGCGCTGCGGAACGTTGTCCAGCACCAGCTCGATGCCGACGCCGCCCTTGCCCGCCATCTCGACCGAGGAGGAGGTCAGGCCCGCGGCGCCCATGTCCTGGATGGCGACGATGGCATCTGTTGCCATCAGCTCCATGCAGGCCTCGATCAGCAGCTTCTCGGCATAGGGGTCGCCGACCTGGACGGTCGGGCGCTTCTCCTCCGAATCGGCGCTGAACTCGGCCGAGGACATGGTGGCGCCGTGGATGCCGTCCCGCCCGGTCTTGGAGCCGACATAGACCACCGGATTGCCGATGCCGGCCGCCGCCGAGAGGAAGATGCGCCCCTTGGGCGCGATGCCGACGGTCATGGCGTTGACCAGCGGGTTGCCGTTGTAGGCCGGGTGGAAGTTCACCTCCCCCCCGACGGTGGGGACGCCCACGCAATTGCCGTAGCCGCCGATGCCGCACACCACGCCATCCAGCACATGCCGGGTCTTCGGGTGGTCGGGCGCGCCGAAGCGCAGCGCGTTGAGGTTGGCGATGGGGCGCGCGCCCATGGTGAAGACGTCGCGCAGGATGCCCCCCACCCCGGTGGCGGCGCCCTGGTAGGGCTCGATGAAGCTCGGGTGGTTGTGGCTCTCCATCTTGAAGATGGCGGCCAGCCCGTCGCCGATGTCGATCACGCCGGCATTCTCGCCCGGGCCGTGGATCACCCAGGGGGCCTTGGTGGGCAGGGTGCGGAGCCAGACGCGGCTCGACTTGTAGGAGCAATGCTCGGACCACATCACCGAGAAGATGCCGAGCTCGGTGAGCGAGGGGGTGCGGCCGAGGATGGCGAGCGCCCGGTCGTACTCATCCGGCTTCAGGCCGAATTCGGCGGCGAGTTGCGATGCGCGGGCGGGGTCGAGGGGTGCGGGCGTCGGCATGGGAGCCTTGTCGGCAGCCGCGCGGCGCTTGTCCAGGGCTTGTTGAGGGAGGGCGGCCCCCGTTGCGCGCATGGGCGCCCGTGGCGCGGCGGCCAGGGCGCCTCCGCTGCCCGGCGGGGCCGCCCGGGGGACCGGGGGCGGAGCCGCTCAGGCCCGCCTCGGAGAACCCTCCTCCGGGCGGGCGGCCAAGCAAGCCGGCCATGACGCCGCCATTCGCCTGATCCTCCCCCCCCTCCGGGCCGGCAATGACGGCGGTCAGCGTCCCGCCGGGCCGCGAACCTGCATGCCGCGCTGACGAAGGCCCTTGCCCAACCTGGCTTGCGGCGCTGTCTGAGGATGACGGCACGGAGATCCAGACAGGAGCCTCCCCGGAGGAATTCGGAAAGTTCCTACGGCGGGACAGTCAACGCCGGCAGGAGGTGGTGCGGAAGGCCGGGATGCGCGTGGAATGGACCGCCGCGGGAAAGCCTGCGAAATCCGGCATGGCTGATCGAACGAAATTCGAATTTCGTGATGTCGGCGCCTGGTGGATGATCGATCTGGCGGTCGAGCATGATGCGACCGCGTGCCACACGGGGCGTCATCAGCAACGCCCGGCCTCCGGCTCCAGCGGAGCCTCGGCCGGGACGAACGGGCCGGAAGGACGCCTTGGCGCGCGGGCCGCGGGTTCCCGGAACTCCACGCGGATCGTGCCACGGCAGGCCGGCATGCCAAGCCAGGATCGGTGCCATGGAAAGTGCGGAGCTTCTGACGATCGAGTTCTACCGCGGCTACCGCCTGATCCTGCGCGAGGGAGAGGATGCGGGCTGGAATATCCGCATCCGGAAATGGCAGATGGGCGGACCGCCCGATCATCGTCAGAGGATGCCGCGGGTGGAGACGCAGGCGTTGCGCTCCACCGCCCGCGGCATCGTCGATGGCTGGTTCGAGGAAAGCCTGCGCGAGTTGCTGAACCGTCGCCCCCTGCCCGGTGGAGCACCGGCCGGATTGTAGGGCCCCCGTTCAGGATGGTGCCGCCGCGACGGCCGCCCTACTGCGCGGTGATGCCGGCGGCGCGCACCAGCGGCTCCCATTTCGCCATCTCGGAGGCAAGCCAGGCCGCGGCCGTGTCCGGGGTGCTGTCGAGCCTTGGCTCGACCGAGAGATCGGCCAGCCTCTGTTGCAGGGCCGGCACCCGCAACGCCGCGTTTACGGCGCCGTTGAGCTGCGTCACCACATCCGAAGGCGTGCCGGCGGGCGCGAAGACCATGTGCCAGGTGTAGGCTTCGTAACCCGGCAGCCCCGCCTCGGCGAAGGTCGGCACGTCGGGAAGTTGCGGCAGGCGCCGGCCGGAGCTGACGGCCAGGGCCCGGGTCTGCCCGCGCTGCACGCTGGCGATGCCGTCCGACGCCACGTTCAGGAACATGGTGAGATTGCCGTTCAGGAGATCCGGCATGGCCGGCGCGGCGCCACGATAGGGGATATGGTTGACCTTCAGCTGGCCGGCCTGCTGCAGGAACAACTCCGTCGCCAGATGCACGGCGCCGCCCGCGCCGGAGCTGCCGTAGTTGTAGTCCCCGGGGCGGTCACGGAACAGCTTGATCAGCTCCTGCAGGTTCTGCGCCGGGACCGCGTTGTTGATCATCAGCAGCATGGGCACCGTGCCGACCAGCGCCACCGGCTGGAAATCGGCGACGGGGTCGAAGCTGAGATTGGGAAAGAGCGGCCTCAGCACCGCATGGGCAATGGTGCTGTAGAGCATGGTGTGGCTATCACCCGGTCCCTTGGCCACCGCCTCGGTTCCGACCAGGACACCGGAGCCGGTGCGGTTCTCGATCAGGACACGCTGGGACAGTTGCGAGGAGAGGCCCTCGGCCAGCAGACGGGCGGCCACATCGGTCGGCCCGCCCGCGGCGAAGGGGCAGACGAGCCGCACCGGCTGGGTTGGCCAGGGCGTGGTGGCCGCGCGCCCGAGGCTGGGGCGTGTCGCAGCGAGCGCTACGGCGAGCTGAAACGCGGTACGGCGCCGCATGGCCGATCCTCCCTTGTTTTTTGGCGATTCCGGACGTCATGACCGCGCCGGACGTGATCCGGCGCGGCCTTTTCTCAGCGCAGCACGAAGGGGTTGGAGACACCCTCGGCGAGGTTGATCCAGACCGTCTTGGTCTGCAGGTATTCCCGGATGGCGGCCTGGCCGCTCTCCCGCCCGATGCCGCTCTTCTTGTAGCCGCCGAACGGCGCCATGAAGCTGACCGCGCGGTAGGTGTTCACCCAGACCGTGCCCGCCTGCAGCTTGTCGGCCATCAGGAAGGCACGGCGCGTGCTGCCGGTCCAGACACCCGCGGCCAGGCCGTAGATGGTGTCATTGGCGATCTCGACGGCGTGGTCCTCATCCTCGAAGGGGATGATGGACAGCACCGGGCCGAAGACCTCCTCCCGCGCGATGCGCATGCTGTTGTCCACATCGGCGAAGATGGTGGGTTCGACGAACCAGCCCCTCGCCAGATCCGGGCGCGAGGGCCTGCCGCCGCCGAGCAGGCAGCGCGCGCCTTCCTGCCGGGCCATGTCGATATAGGACAGGACCTTGTCGCGCTGCGGGACGGTGGTGATGGGGCCGACCTGCGTGGTGTCCAGCATCGGGTCGCCCATCTGCGCCGTGCCGGCGAAGGCCGTGACCCTCTGCGCCACCTCCTCATAGACCGAGCGCTGCACCAGCAGGCGCGAGCCGGCGATGCAGGTCTGGCCGGAGGCCGCGAAGATGCCGGAAATCGCGCCCTTGACCGCGTCCTCCAGCCTGGCGTCATCGAAGATGATGTTCGGCGACTTGCCGCCCAACTCCAGCGTGACGTGCTTCAGCCCCTTGGCCGCCGAGGAATAGACCGCCGTGCCGGTCGCGTCGCCACCGGTGAAGGCGAGCTTGGCGACCAGCGGGTGCTCCGAGAGCGCGGTACCGATCTCCGAGCCATAGCCGGTGACGGTGTTGACCACACCCGGCGGGAATCCCGCCTCCGCCACCAGCTCCATCAGCGCCAGCGTGGAGCAGGAGGTAAATTCGGAGGGCTTGATCACCACGGTGCAGCCGGCCGCCAGCGCCGGCGCCAGCTTCCAGGCCAGCAGCAGCAGCGGCGAATTCCAGGGCGTGATGGCGACCACGACGCCAAGCGGCTCGGGCTTGGTGAAGGCGAACATCTCTGGCTTGTCCATGGGCAGCACGCCGCCCTCGATCTTGTCGGCCAGCCCGCCGAAGTAGTGGAACCATTCCGGAATGTAGCGGAGCTGGCCCAGCATCTCGGCATAGAGCTTGCCGTTGTCACGGACCTCGATGGCGGCGAGCTTCTCCGCATCGCGCAGGATGAGATCGCCGAAGCGCCGCAGCAGCTTGCCGCGCGCCGTCGCCGTCATCGCGGGCCAGGGGCCGCTGCTGAAGGCCTTGTGGGCCGCCGTCACCGCCTCGTCGGCATCGGCGGCCGTGCCGCGGGGAATCTCGGCCCAGGCCTCGCCGTCGAACGGGTTCAGGGACGCGATCCACTGGTCCCCACCGCGCGGCTGGCCGTTCACAGTGTTCCGGAAGCGCGTCACACCCTGCATCCTTCTCTCTTTCCTGTCTCCGCCGCCGGACGCAATGCCCCGGTGGCCTCTGCTCGGACCCGCGGGTCCACAACGCCAGCGGGCGCCCCCGCAGAAGGTGGGACGCCCAGGGCCACTCAGGGGGATAGCGACTGGCCGTCCGCCGAGGTCACGCGGGCTTGTGGCCCAGCACGAGGCGGAAGCGGTTCTTGACATACACGCCATCGCGCGGTGGCAGGGCGCGAGGCATGTTCACGGCCGAGATCTTCACCACGGAGAGGTTCAGGCTCTCGCAGGCATGCACGCGCCGGCGGAGCGGCTCTACTCCCTGCAACTCGGTGACCACATCGACCTTCGGGTAGCCCATGGCCTCGGCCACGCGGGCGAACTCGATTCCCTGGCCGGCATGGCTCGGCTGCATGCCGGTCTCGCCGAAATGGCCGTTGTCGAGAATGACGATGCTGAGGTTGCGCGGCTTGCGCAGCGCGATCGTCGCCAGGGCGCCGAAACCCATCAGCTGCTCGCCATCGCCCGTCACGACCAGGACGGGGCGATCCGGCTGCGCCTGCGCCAGGCCGAGGCCGACCATCGCGGCGCTGCCCATCGCGGCCCAGAGATAGAAGTTCAGGTCATGGTCGCCCGCGGCCATCACATCGTAGGAGGGCGAGCCGAGGCCGGTGACGACCATCAGGCGGTCACGATCCTTCAGCAGATCCGCGACGACAAGGCGCCTGTCGAGAGTGCCACCCGCGCTCACTTCACCCACTCCTTCTCGCCGATCAGCCGCTGCCCCAGCAGCACCGCGCAGGCCGAATCACCATCGAACGCCATGGTCGCGGCGCCACGCAGCAGCGGCGCGACATCCTTGGGATCATCGGCGCGCCAGGTCAGGACGCCCATCAGCTTCAACGAGGCCTCGGTGGCCTGTCCCATGGGGTTCTGCCACTGGTTGAACTCGGCCCAGTCGCCCCGCATGGTGACGACCATCAACAGCGGAAAGCGCGTGCAGGTCTGCAGCGCCAGGGTGTTGATGCAGTTGCCGACGCCGCTCGACTGCATCAGCAGCGCGCCGCGCTCGCCGCCGAGCCAGGCGCCCGCCAGATAGCCGATGCCTTCCTCCTCCGTCGTCAGCACGACGGAGCGGATCTCCTCATCGGCCTCGGCCAAGCGGATGGCGGTTGAGTGCCCGGCATCGGGGACATAGACGATATGCCTGACGTTGGCGGCCTTCAGGACGTCGAAGACGTCGCGTTGCCACCCCTGCGTCGGCAGTGCTGGGCTATCCACCATCTCTTGGGATCTTTCTCCGCCACGAGTCCGGTATGGCACTGGCTTAGGCCCGGCCGGAGCGTGACGGAATTAGAATGTTGCTCAAGGCGCTATGCCAGAATTAGATAGCGAATGGACCTCAAGCAACTCAACACCTTCATCCAGGTCGCGGAACTCGGCAGCCTCAGCAAGGCCTCGGATCGCCTGCGGATCGTGCAGCCGGCGCTGAGCCGGCAGATCCGCATGCTGGAAGAGGAACTTCGTGTCACCCTCTTCACCCGTCACGGGCGCGGCATGGTCCTGACCCGAGCGGGTGAGCTGCTGAAGATCCGGGCCGGCAGCATCCTGCGGCAGATCGAGGAGACCCGCTCCGATCTCAGCCAGGAGGCGGGGGCGGTGCGCGGGCAGGTGGTGCTGGGCGTGCCGCCCACCGTGGGCGATGTGCTGGCGACGCGCCTGGTCGAGCGTTCCCTGCAGCTCTATCCCGATGTCCGCCTGCGTGTCGCCACGGCCTTCAGCGGCTATCTTCTGGAATGGCTGCACAGTGGCGAGATCGACATCGCGGTCATCTACGGCTCGGAACAGGGCGGCAATATCCGCTACGCGCCACTGCTGGTCGAGAAGCTGCATTTCGTGACCTTGGCCAGGCAGAGGCCGGAGAAGGCGACCATCACCTTCAGGGAACTGGCGTCGCGGAACCTGATCCTGCCCGGCCCGCAGCACGGGCTGCGGCTGCTGATCGAGCATGAGGCGCGCCGCAAGGGTGTCAGCCTCAGCATTCCGGTGGAGGCCGATGCGCTGCAGGTGCTGAAGGCCCTGGTGGCGCGCGGGCTTGGCGCGACGGTGCTGCCCATGCCGTCGGTGCACCAGGAGGTCAGCGACGGGCTGCTGGCGGCGGTGCCGGTGAGCGACCCGCAGCTCTCCCGCAGGCTGGTCGTCGCGCGGCCGACGGGGCGGGCCGCGTCCCTCGCCGTGCAGCGCTTCGAGCTGATCCTGCGGGATGAGGTGGCCGCCATGATCAGCGAGGGCGTCTGGCAGGGCGAGCTACAGAGGAGCGATAGCAAACCGGCATAGGTGGTCGAAAACTATTGTGGATTGTTTATGCGAGGTCCACGGTCAATCTATGCCCGAAGACGGGGTCGCGACGCGATCCAGGGGGAGGCATTCCAATGGACTTCGCTCAGAATCCCGATGATCTGCATGCTGAGATCCGGCAGGAGGTGGCGAAGCTGTGCGCGCGCTTTCCTGGGGAGTACTGGCGCAAGCTGGACGAGGTGCGTGGTTATCCGACGGAGTTCGTGCAGGCGCTGACGGAGGCGGGCTGGCTGGCCGCGCTGATCCCGGAGGAGTTCGGCGGCTCGGGCCTGCCGCTCTCGGCGGCGGCGGCGATCCTCGAGGAGGTGCAGCGGCAGGGCTGCAACGGTGCCGCCTGCCACGCGCAGATGTACATCATGGGCACCATCCTGCGGCACGGCAACGACCGCCAGAAGCAGGAGTACCTGCCGAAGATCGCGTCGGGCGAGTTGCGGCTGCAGGCCTTCGGCGTGACCGAGCCGACCAGCGGGACCGACACCACCGCGCTGCGCACCTTCGCGCGGCGCGAGGGTGACAGATACATCGTCAACGGCCAGAAGATCTGGACCAGCCGGGCCGAGCATTCGGACCTGATGCTGCTGCTGGCGCGCACGACGCCGCGCGATCAGGTGGCGAAGAAGACGGAGGGGCTGTCGACCTTCATCGTCGACATGCGGACGGTGCTGGGCAAGGGTCTGACCATCCGGCCGATCCGCACGATGATGAACCACAATTCCTGCGAGGTGTTCTTCGACAACATGGAGGTTCCGGCGGAGAACCTGGTGGGTGTCGAGGGCCGCGGCTTCCGCTACATCCTGGACGGGATGAACGCGGAGCGGCTGCTGATCGCCAGCGAATGCATCGGCGACGCCAAGTGGTTCATCGAGAAGGCCGTGGGCTACGCGAAGGAGCGGGTGCTGTTCGGGCGGCCGATCG
Source organism: Pseudoroseomonas sp. WGS1072 (assembly GCF_049340465.1). Taxonomy (NCBI): domain Bacteria; kingdom Pseudomonadati; phylum Pseudomonadota; class Alphaproteobacteria; order Acetobacterales; family Acetobacteraceae; genus Pseudoroseomonas; species Pseudoroseomonas sp. WGS1072. Next base: position 2,182,906 of record NZ_JBMPSU010000001.1, read on the forward strand.
GGCAGAACCAGGGCGTGCAGTTCCCGATCGCCAAGGCCTATGCGCAGATGCGCGCGGCGGAGGCCATCGTGCACAAGGGTCTCGCCAAGTTCGAGGCCGGGGTCAATCCCGGCGAGGAGGCGAACATGGGCAAGATGCTTGCCGCCGAGGCGAGCTGGGCGGCGGGCGAGGCCTGCGTGCAGACGCATGGCGGCTTCGGCTTCGCCGAGGAGTATGATGTGGAGCGGAAGTTCCGCGAGACGCGGCTCTATCAGGTGGCGCCGATCAGCACCAACCTCATCCTCTCCTATCTCGGCGAGCATGTCCTCGGCATGCCCAGGAGCTACTGACGCCGGAAGGAGAGCCAGCAGGTCGTGGCGTCGGTTCTTTCCAGAACGGGAAGCACAGTGACAGGCCGGCGCGATGTCGCGTGTGGCACGCGGCCGAGCGTCGTGCCGGTAGAGGACACGGTCAGGCGATGAAGCTCCTCGTCCCCGTCAAGCGGGTGGTGGATTACAATGTGAAGGTCCGCGTGAAGGCGGACGGCACGGGCGTCGAGACGGCGAACGTGAAGATGTCGATGAACCCCTTCGACGAGATCGCGGTCGAGGAGGCGGTGCGTCTCAGGGAGAAGGGCGCGGTGACGGAGATCGTCGCGGTCTCCGTGGGACCGGCGCAGGCGCAGGAGCAGCTGCGCACGGCGATGGCGATGGGGGCGGATCCATGCCTGCTCCATTGGGAGGGCTTCTGGTCGTCGCACTGGAGCAGGCCGTCGCGGCTCCCATGTGCACCATGCGTCTCGCCGATGCCGGCGCGCGCGTCATCAAGATCGAACGCGAGGAAGGCGACACGGCGCGCCCCTACGACAAGGCCGTCAGAGGTGTCAGTGCCTACTTCGCCTGGCTGAACCGCGGCAAGGAGAGCATCGCCCTCGATCTGAAGGGCAAGGACGATCTTGCGCTGGCGGAGCGCATGATCGCGAAGGCGGATGTCTTTGTGCAGAACCTCGCGCCTAGCGCCACGGTCCGGCTCGGCATTGGCTTGCGCGATCTGGTGCGCCGGTATCCTCGCCTCATTGCCCTCGACATCGTCGGCTATCGGCAGAGCACGGCGGCGCGGGAGAAACGCGCTTATGACATGCCGGTGCAGGCCGAGAGCGGATTGTGCAGCGTGACCGGAACGCCTGAGGAGGCGGTCAAGGTCGGCGTTTCGATCGGCGACATCGGCAGCGGGATGAACGCCCACGCCGCCATCCTTCAGGCCCTGTATGAGCGCGAGCGCACCGGGCGCGGCCAAGCCATCGAGATCGCAATGCTCGACACGCTGGCCGAGTGGATGGCCGTGCCCTTTCTGCATTACGATCAGGGGGCGCGCGTCACGCCACGCATGGGCCTCTCGCATGCCTCCATCTTTCCCTACCATGTCGTGGAATGCAGCGACGGCGGTCTTGTCATTGTCGTGCAGAATCCTGCGGAGTGGCGCCGGTTCTGTGCTGGCGTGATCCAACGGCCGGATCTGATCGCCGACCCGCGCTTCGCGGACAACCCCTCCCGCGTGATCAACCGCGAGGCGCTGACCGCCGAGATCGCCGGATCTTCGCTGCCCAGACGCGCGCCGAGATGGTGTCGCGGCTGGAAGCGCATCAACTGGCCTGGGCGCAGGTTTCCCCGGTGTCCGATCTCGTGAACCATCAGGCTCTGACGCGGTTGGAGGTCGATCTGGGCAATGGGCAAAGCTGCTCCATGCCGACCTTACCCATGCTGCGCTTTGAGAAGGCGGGGCGCGTGCCGGGGCTTGACGAGCAAGGCGAAGCCATCCGGCGCGACTTCATGGCCTGAGCGGAACGGCCGGCATGATGCGCGAGCGGCGGAGTAAGGTTCTCTCGCCACCCTGGCTGACGGAGGGCGGCTTCCCGCCCGCCACGCCTTGGACGACGCCCGCGGGTCGGTTCATGTCCGGCAGGAGGTGACGGAGCGGGCGGGTGAGCAGCCGGACCGCCTGCAGCACCACGGTGCCGGCCATCACGGACGCGACATGCTCGAGGCCTGCCCCCGCGCAGATCGAGGCTGAGCAGGCCCTGCTAGTCTTCGGTGATGATCAGCCGGTCGCCATCCGGGTGCAGGGCGAGGCCATTGGGTCCGCCGTCATGTTCGGCGATGACCGAGCACTTCTTCTGCGGCGTCATGCGGAAGATCCTCCATGCGGCACGTCCACGAGGTGCAGATTGCCGGCGGCATCGAGGCATGGGCCCTCAGACGCGCGTCGCGACGCACCGGGGCGGGCTGTCATGCTTCAACGTTCGTTCTCCCTGGATGGTGTCCGGTCCCGGCCGGCGGCTGGCGCCCGCCAAGGGTTCTGGTCAGTGCCGCAGCGGCCTCCATGACGGCGGCGGCTTCCGGGTCACACTCGCCGAGCGAGATGGCGTGGCCGGCCGCCCGGACGCCGGCGAGAGCGTCGCCGCCGCCGTAGGCCGCTCCGAGTCGGGAGGGGGAGCCGATCCACGGCCATTTGCCCGATGTCGGCACCGAGAAGGGCTTCCGCTGCGCCGACGGGCGCGAGCCGCCGGAGGCCACGGGACGCACCGCCGGCGCGCGGGAGATCCGCGCGTGGACAGGACCCTGCCGCTCCATGGCGAGCGCGTCATCGAATTCTCGCACATGGTCCCGGGACCGACCTGTAGAGGCCCGATCCTGGCCGATCCGGGCGGCCTCGATTGCTCCAGCACCGGCGTCGGCTCGTCCCAGCATCTCGCACTTGGGATCCTCGACAGGATGGCCGGAACCCGCATCGGCCATGTTCCGTACAAGGACGCGCCGGCATCGCGGAACGATCTGCGCTCAGGCCGCATCGTCATGACATTCGCCACGGCGACCACCGCCATTCCGCTGCACCGGCAGAACGACCTGCGCGTCATCGCCCACGGCGGAACCGAGCCGCTCGAGATGCTGTCCGGCATCCCGCCCATCAGCGGCACGGTGCAAGGCTATTCCAGTCAGGAGTGGCAGGGCATCTTCGCGCCGGCCGGCATGCCCGGCCCGATCCTGGGCCGGCAGAGCGAGAGCCTCTCCGCCGTCCTGTCCGACCCCGCCATCGTCGAGCGGTTCACCCGGCTTGGCGCGCGGTCCCGGGCGGAGACGCGTCAGGAGTTCGCGGCCTTCATCCGCGAGGAGGCCCGGCGCATGGCCGCCCAGATCAAGGAGGCCGGCACCGCGCTGCAGGCCGCGCGGTGCCGGCGCGCCCGCAGTCCTCCGGGGTCGTCGCCACTACCCTTCCGGGGCCGTCCGCTCACGGCCACCCCACCCCGCCCGTCTGCCCATAGATCTGCCCCGTCGTGTAGCTCGATGTGGCCGCCGCCAGCTCGACATAGACCGAGGCCAGTTCCACCGGCTGACCGGGGCGGCCCAGGGGCGTCGTGGTGCCGAAGGTCCGCAGGCCCTCCTCCGTCTGGCCGCCGCCGACCTGGAGCGGGGTCCAGAAGGGGCCGGGGGCGACGCCGTTGACGCGGATGCCCTGGGCGATGACCTGCTTCGCCAGGGCCCGGACGAAGGCCTCGTTGGCGGCCTTGGTGCAGGCATAGTCGATGATGTTCTCCGAGGGGCGATCGGCGTTCACCGAGCTGGTGACGATGATGGCGGCGCCGGGCGGCAGATGCGGCAGGGCCGCCTGGGTCAGCCAGAACATGGCATAGACATTGGTCTTCATCGTCTGGTCGAGCTGCTCGGCGGAGATATCGGCCAGCCTGGTCTGCGCGTGCTGATAGGCGGCGTTGCTGACCAGGATGTCGAGGCCGCCGAGCTGCTCCCGGGCCTGATCCACCAGGCGGGCGCAGAAGGCCTGCTCGCGCAGGTCGCCGGGGATCAGCACGGCCTTGCGCCCGGCCTCGCGGATGTGGCGGGCGACATCCTCGGCGTCCGACTGCTCGGCGTCGAGATAGTTGATGGCGACATCGGCGCCCTCGCGGGCATAGGCGATGGCGGCGGCGCGGCCGATACCGGAATCGCCGCCGGTGATCAGGGCGCGGCGGCCGGCGAGGCGGTTGCTGCCGCGGTAGGAGGTTTCGCCGCAATCGGGGATCGGGTCCATCCTCGATTGCAGGGCCGGCCAGGGTTGGGACTGCACCTTGAAGGGCGGCTTCGGGAAGCGCCCGCGCGGGTCGGCCAGAAGGGCGGGGCCGGTCGGGGCGGGGGTGGTCGCCGGCGGCGCCTGGGCGCGGGCCGGCGCGGCGGCCAGGGTGCCGGCGGCCAGGCCGGTGGCGGCGAGGCCGCGGACGAGGTCGCGGCGGGAGGCGGGGGGCGTATCGGTCATCGGGCGGCTCCGCGAGAGTGGGCTCTGGCGGAAACGCCGGGCGGCGGCCGAGGTTGGGCGTCCCTGTCCGCGTCTTCGACGAAGGGAAGGATTGTTTCGCCGGAAACTGCCCGTTAAGGTTGTTCATGACCTATAGCTGGACAACCATCGACAGTCCGGACGACCTTCGCCTGGGCGAGGTCATGCCGGCCTGGTTCGCCGGGCGCATGATGGCCGATGCCTGGATCTTCGGGCTGCTGCTGACGACCGGGCAAACCATGCTGATCCGCAGGATCGATGCGGTGCATCTGGCGGCGCGGGCCGGGGAGGCGTTGCTGGATGTGGAGCTGGTGGAGGGGCCGGCGCCGGATGTCGCGATGCCCGGACCGTATGTGACGGGGCCGCCGGGGCGGCCACTGGCCACGGTGAACCTGCGCCACGTGGTCGCCGCCTTCGAGGTGATGGCGCGGGAGGATGACGCGGCGGGTGAGGAGGAGTAGGGGGGCGGGCCGGCGGCAGGGGGGTGCCGCCGGCCAGGGCCCCGGAGTTCAGGCCCGCGCGAAGGCGTCCGCGATGCTCTCGAAGAGCGGCAGGCCATCAATGCCGCCCATCAGCGGGTCCACCAGGTCCTCGGGATGCGGCATCATGCCGAGGATGCGCCGGTTCTCGCTGAGGATGCCGGCGATGTTGTTGCGGGCGCCGTTGCGGTTGGCGGCCTCGGTCGGCGCGCCGGCCTCGTCCACGTAGCGGAAGGCGACGCGGTCCTCCTTCTCCAGCGCCTCAAGGGTGGCGTCATCGGCGAAGTAGTTGCCGTCGCCATGCGCCATCGGGGCGCGGAAGGTGGCGCCCTTCTGCCAGCGGCCGGTGAAGGGGCTGGCGCTGGTCTCGACGCGGAGCATGCAGTCCATCGAGAGGAAGCGGAGCGCGGCGTTGCGCAGCAGCGCGCCGGGCAGGAGCTGCGCCTCGGTCAGGATCTGGAAGCCGTTGCAGACGCCCAGGATATGGCCGCCCTGGGCGGCGAAGGCGGCGACGGCGGGCATGATGGGGGAGCGGGCGGCCATGGCGCCGCAGCGCAGATAATCGCCGTGGGAGAAGCCGCCGGGAAGCACGACGAGGTCGGTGCCGGCGGGCAGGCTGGTCTCGGCGTGGAAGAGGATGGTGGGCCGGCGGCCCGTGGCCTTCTCCAGCGCGATGGCCATGTCGCGCTCGCGGTTGGTGCCGGGGAAGAGGAGGATGACGGCGTTCATGGCGGCGGCCTTGAGCGGGAGGGGGCGGGGTTGCGGGGGCGGGCTACTGCAGGGCGACGCGGATCCAGTGCAGCCCGCCCATGATCAGGATGGTGACGCCGGAGGCGATGGCCGCGGCGGTCACCCAGAGGTCGATGCGGGCCTTGGAGCGGGCCAGCAGGCCAGGGTCGCGGCGGCGGCCGTGGCGGGCCTGCCCGGCGGCGACCTGCGGGGCCCGGGCCTGCCGCCAGCGCAGCCCCATGCCGATCAGCACGGTGAGCAGCAGCATCAGCAGCAGGGAGGCCTTGATCATCGGTGCGCCGCTCCCGCCGGCTCAGGCGAGCTCGACGCGGAAGCTCTCGATGACGGTATTGGCCAGCAGGCGGCGGGCCATGTCCTCGGCCTGGGCCCGGGCGCGGGCGGGGTCGGTCTCGCTCAGGTCGAGCTCGATGATCTTGCCGGTGCGCACCTCGCCCACGCCACCGAAGCCCAGCGTGCCGAGGGCGTGGCCGATGGCCTTGCCCTCGGGGTCGAGCACGCCGGCCCTGGGCATGACTGTCACGATCGCCTTCACTGCATGACCTCCGGTCCCTTCATGTCGCGCACGCCCGCCTCGGGCAGGATGCCGAGGCGGCGGGCCACTTCCTGATAGCCTTCCTCGACCTTGCCGAGATCGCGGCGGAAGCGGTCCTTGTCCATCTTCTCGCCGGTGCGGGCGTCCCACAGGCGGCAGTTGTCGGGGCTGATCTCGTCGGCGAGCACGATGCGCAGCTCGTCATTCTCGTAGAGCCGGCCGAATTCCAGCTTGAGGTCGATCAGGGCGATGCCGGTGCCGAGGAAGAGGCCGGAGAGGAAATCGTTGATGCGCAGCGTCAGCGCGACCATGTCGTCGAGGTCCTGGGTGGCGGCCCAGCCGAAGCAGGTGATGTGTTCCTCGGACACCATGGGGCGGTTCAGCCCCTCGCTCTTGTAATAGTACTCGATGATCGAGCGCGGCAGGCGGGTGCCCTCCTGCAGGCCGAGGCGCTGCGACAGGCTGCCGGCGGCGACATTGCGCACCACCACCTCCAGCGGGATCATCTCGACCTCGCGGATCAGCTGCTCGCGCATGTTCAGGCGGCGGATGAAGTGGGTCGGCACGCCGATCTCGCCCAGCCGGGTCATCAGGTATTCGCTGATGCGGTTGTTCAGCACGCCCTTGCCGGTGATGACGCCCTTCTTGGTGCCGTTGCCGGAGGTGGCGTCGTCCTTGAAGTACTGCACCAGCGTGCCGGGCTCCGGGCCCTCGAACAGGACCTTGGCCTTACCTTCATAGAGTTGCCGGCGTCGCGCCATGGTCACGGGAATCCTCTAATCCGCCGGTCGGGGGGCTGGCGGTGAAAGGCCCGCCTATAGCAGGGGGTGGCGCCCGCCGCCACCGCCCCGGCGGGAAGGAGCCGCGGCTCAGCCCTCCATGGTCACGCCGGTCAGGCGGATCATCTCGGCCCATCGCTTCACCTCGGCGTGCTGGAACTCGGCGAAGGGGGCGGGCAGCAGTGGGTCGGCGGTGAAGCCCGCCGTCTGCAGCCGGGCCTCCACCTCGGGCTCGGCCAGGGCGGCCAGCATGGCGCGGGCGATGCTGCCGACCGCCTCGCCCGGCGTCCCGGCGGGAGCGAAGAAGCCGAACCAGGCATCGACGGCGAGGAAGGGCGCGCCGGCCTCGGCCGCGGTCGGCACATCGGGGAAGTCGGCCAGCCGGGCGGGGGCGCCGATCTCCAGCGCCCGCAGCCGCCCGTCCCGCACCAGGCCGGAGACCGAGGGAAAGGTGGCGACGTAGAAATCCACGATGCCGGCGACGGTGTCGGTCGCCGCCGGGGCGGCGCCGCGATAGGGGACGTGGGTCGCCTCCATGCCCTCGCGCCGCACCAGCGTCTCGGCGATGACATGGCTGGCCGAGCCCGCCTGGGAGGAGGCGTAGGTCAGGCGCCCGCGCCGGCCGCGGGCGATGAGCCCGGCCAGGTCCCGGTCGGGCGCGCCGGCCGGCACCACCAGGGCGTGGTGCACGGTGGCCAGCTTGCAGACGGTCGTGAAGCTGTCGACCACGTGATAGGGCAGGCGGGCCATCATCGCCTGGTTGCCGGCATGGGTCTGGTTGTGGCCGAGCACGATCGTGTCGCCATCCGGCGCCGCGCGGGCGGCGGCCTCGGTGCCGATGATGCCGCCGGCCCCGGCGCGGTTCTCCACCACGACGGGCCGGTTCAGCGTGGCCTGCGCCTTGTCCACCAGCGCGCGGGCCAGGATGTCGGTGGAGCCGCCCGGCGGGGCCGGCACGATGATGCGCAGCGGACTGCCCGGGGCGGGCCGGCTGGCCAGGCCGGTGGCGGCCCCCTGGGCGCGGGCGGCGCCGGGCGTCAGGGCGAGGGCGGCGGGGCCGAGGGCGAGGAGATGGCGGCGTTGCATGGCAGGACGTTCCGGTTGCGCTCTTGCCCCCGAGGTCGCGCGCCGCGCGCCCGGCGTCAAGCCCGTGACCTTCCGCCACCCCGCGCGTTGACCCGGCGAGCCCGAACACACCCGAGAGGAGGCCGGTCATGGAACCGATGAAGCCGATGAAGCCGATGGAACCCATGAAGCCGATGGAGCCGATGAAGCCCATGCGGAGCGAGGCCTGGTGGCCCGAGGCGCTGGGGCAGCCCGCGAGCAGCGGCGGCCAGGACGGGCTGCGCTATGCGGTCTTCCCCGACCGGAAGCGCCTGCTCATCGAGCGCGCGGGACGCGTCGAGGCCTACGACACGGGCGGGCGGCGCATCAGCGGCGTGCAGCAGGCCTCCGGCGGCGAGCCGGTGTTCAGCGGCGAGGACGGGCCGGTGCGCCTGGGCGAATTGCGGAAGGCGGACTGAGGCGCGCCGTCACGCCGCCTCCAGCTTCTCCTGCAGCTCCAGCCACTCCTCCTCCAGCGCCGCGACCTGCTTGGCGATGGCGCCCTGGCGCTGCGTGGCCCAGGCGATGTCCTCGGCCCTGAAGCGGGCATAGGTGGCGGGGTCGCCGAGCTTCTTCTCCAGCAGCGCCGCCTCCTTCTGCAGCTTCGCCATCTCCGCCTCGATCCGGGTGACACGCTGGCGCAGCGGCGCCAGGGCCTGGCGGTTCTCGGCCCGCTCGCGCCGCTCGTCGCGCCGCGTGGCGGCGGGCTCGGCGGCGCCGCCCTGGCGCGCGGCCCGGGCCTGCTCCGCCAGATGCGCGCGGTAGTCGTCGAGGTCGCCCTCGAAGGGCGCGACGCCGCCATCGGCCACCAGCCAGAGCCGGTCGGCCGCCAGCGTCACCATGTCCGGGTCGTGGGTGATCAGCACCACGGCGCCGCCGAAGCCGGCCAGCGCCTTCACCAGCGCGTCGCGCGCGTCGATGTCGAGGTGGTTGGTCGGCTCGTCGAGGATCAGCAGGTGCGGCGCCTCGCGGGTGCAGAGCGCCAGCAGCAGCCGCGCCTTCTCGCCGCCGGAGAGCGCGCCGATCCGGGTCGTCGCCCGCTCGGCATCGAGGCCGAAGCGGGCGAGCTGGGCGCGGCACTGGGTCTCGCTCGCCTGCATCCCCAGCGCCGCCTGCATGTGGCTGAGCGGCGTGCCGGCGAGGTCCAGCTCCTCCGACTGGTGCTGGGCGAAGTAGCCGACCTTCAGGCGCCGGTCGCGCCGCACCTCGCCCGCGATCGGCGCCAGCCGGCCGGCCAGCAGCTTCGCGAGCGTGGACTTGCCGTTGCCATTGGCGCCGAGCAGCGCCACCCGATCCTCCTGGTCGAGCCGCAGGTTCAGCCCGCGCAGCACCGGCCGGCCGTCATAGCCGATGGCGACGCCCTCGAGGCCGAGGATCGGCGGCGACAGCTCGGAGGGCTCGGGGAAGGCGAAGCGGGTGGGCGCGTCCTCCACCACCGTCTCGATCGCGGGCAGCTTCTCCAGCGCCTTGAGGCGCGACTGCGCCTGGCGGGCCTTGGTGGCCTTGGCGCGGAAGCGGTCGACGAAGGACTGCATGTGGGCGCGCTGCGCCGCCACCTTCTCGGCCTGGGCGGCGAGCTGCGCGGCGCGCTCGGTGCGGATGCGGACGAAGTTGTCGAAGCCGCCGGGGTAGAGGGTGATCGTCTGCCGGTCGAGATGGGCGATGGAATCGACGCAGCGCTGCAACAGGCCGCGGTCGTGGCTGACGACGATGGCGGCGCCGGGGAAGCGCGCCAGCCACCCCTCCAGCCAGATCGTGGCCTCGAGGTCGAGGTGGTTGGTCGGCTCGTCCAGCAGCAGCAGGTCGGGCTCCAGGAACAGCGCCTGGGCCAGCGCCACGCGCATCCGCCAGCCGCCCGAGAACTCGCCCACGGCGCGCGCCTGGGCGGCGGCGTCGAAGCCGAGGCCGGAGAGCACGATGGCGGCGCGCGAGGGCGCGCTGTCGGCGCGGATGGCGATCAGCCGCTCATGGATCTCGGCCAGCCGGGCGCCGTCCGCCTCGTTCTCCAGGGCCGCGAGCAGGTCCGCGCGCTCGGTGTCGGCGGCGAGCACGGTCTCCAGCAGGCTCCGCGACCCGCCCGGCGCCTCCTGCGCCACATGCGTCATGCGGGCCCGGGCGGCGAGGCGGATCTCGCCGCCATCGGGCTGCAGCTCGCCGGTGATGGCGCGCAGCAGCGTGGACTTGCCGGCGCCGTTGCGGCCGACCAGGCCGATCTTGCGGCCGGGATCGACCATCAGCCCGGCGCCCTCCAGCAGCGGGCGGCCGGCGATGCGGATGGTCAGGTCACGGATGGCGAGGACGGTCATGCGGCGGGTTTAGAGCATCGGGGCCGGGCGGCGGAAGCGGGCTGTTCCCCCGGCCGCCGCATGGCTGCCTCCGGGCGAGGGGGCCAGGGGAGACGCCAGGGGACAACGCCAGGGGAGCGCCGGACCCTATTGCTCCAGCCGGACGCCGGTCCGCTTCACCACCTCCTGGAACTTCGCCACCTCCCGCACCAGGAAGGCGCGGGCCTCGGCCAGGCCGTTCGCCTGCCGCCAGGGCGCAACGCCGTTGTCGATCAGGCGGTTGCGGAACTCCTCCTCCGCCAGCGCGGCGTTGATGGCCTGGTTCAGCCGCCCGGCGACCGCCGCCGGCATGTCGGGCGGGCCGAGGATGACGTTCCAGGTCTGCAGGTCGAAGCCCGGCAGGCCGCTCTCGGCGAGCGTCGGGATCTCGGGGAAGGTGGGGAAGCGCTCCGGCGAGGTCAGCGCCAGCGGCCGCACCAGCCCGCCGCGGATCTGCCCGGCGGCCGAGGCCAGCACCGCGACGCCCCATTGCCCCTGGCCCTGGTGGATCGCCTGCACCTGCTGCCCGCCGCTGCGGTAGGGCACGTGGACGAAGCGCGTGCCGAGGGTGATCGCCAGCATCTCCGAGGTCAGGTGGTTCGGCGTGCCGACGCCGGAGGAGGCGTAGGTGATGCTCTCGGGCTTCGCCTCGCGCAGGGTGGCGAGCAGGCTTTTCGCGTCGCGCGGCGGGAAGTCGTTGTTGGCGATGACGACGAGCGGCCCGGTGCCGAGCACGGCGAGCTGGGTGAAGTCCTTCACCGGGTCGTAGCGCGTCCCGCCGACCAGGGCGGAGGGGGCGATGCCGTGCGAGCCGGATTCGACCAGCATGATGGTGTAGCCGTCCGGCGACTGCCGGCGGAGCCATTCGCTGGCGACGACGCCGGCGGCGCCGGGGCGGTTCTCCACCACCACGCGCGCCGGCTCGCCCGAGGGGCCGGCCAGGGTGTGGCCGAGCCGGTCGGCCAGCAGGCGGGCCGCGATATCGGTGGAGCCGCCGGGGGCATAGCCGGTGACGAGGCTGATCGGCCGGTCCGGGAAGGCCAGGGCGGGGTGGAGGGGCGCGGCCAGGGCGCAGAGGCCCAGCAGCGCCGCCAGCATCGGACGTCGCGTCATTCTCGGTGGTTCTCCCAGGTCCGGGGCGGCTGCATCGGCTCGCCCCTGATTGACCCGGGCAGCTTAGCCATGGATGGGCCGCAACCGCCATGGCATTGGACCCGGGGCCTGCCACGGCGGCCCCTGCCGGCGTGACGCCGTGTTTCAGTCCGGCCGCGGCCCGGCCCCGGGCGTTCCGGCCCGGCCGGATTTGCTCTAGGGTCCGCCCGCGCGCCCGGTGCCGGCGTGGCTGACAGGATCGCCCGACCCCTTGCTGCTGCCGTTCCTCCCCGATCCCCGCGCATGGAGCTGACCGCCGCCCGCCCGCCCGCCGGACCGCGCCGGCGCGGTCTGCCCCGGCGTGGTCTGCCTCGCCTGGGGCCGGGCCTGCTGGTCTCGCTGCTGCTGCATGCCGGGCTGGTCGCCGTCCTGCTGTTCGGCCTGGAGCGCGAGGAACTGCCGCCCCCGGCACCGGAGCGGGAGGTCGCGGTGGTCTTCGAGCCGGTGCCGGGCGAGCCGCCGCCCGGCGAGACCGTGGCGGAGCAGCCGAGCGCCCCCGCCGAGCCTCCCCCGGCCGTGCCGACGCCGCTGGCCCCCCCCGACCCGCAGGCGGTGGAGGTGCTGCCTCCCGAGCCGCCCGCCCCGGCAGCCGAGGCCGAGCCCGCGCCGCCGCCGCCCGCCCCCACGGTGGCCGAGGTGCCCCCCGAGCCCGCGCCGCCCGAACCGCCGGCCCAGGAGGCGCCACCCGAGCCCGCGCCCCCGGTGGCGCAGGCGCGGCCCGCGCCGCCGCTCGACCTGCCGCCGGAACTGCGCCCGGAGGCGCTGCTGGCACGGCCGACGCCCTTCACCCTGCGGCCGCCGCCGCCCCCCTCGCCCCAGGCGCCGCCGCAACGCCCGCCGCAGGCCCCGGCCTCGCCCTTCCAGGGCACGGTGATGCTCGGCCGCCCGCCCGCCCTGGCGCCGCGCCGGGCCCAGCCGCCAGGGCGGCCGGGGGCCATCGACACGGCGATCGGGCCGGTGCCGCAGCGGCCGCTGGGCCCGGCCGGGCCGCTGGCCACCAACAACGCCACGGTGAGCCATGTCGCCGGCACGCGGGCCAGCCGCAACTGGCAGCAGGAACTGCTGGCCTGGGTCCGCAGCCGCGGCTTCTATCCGCCGCAGGCCGCGATGGCCGGGGAATCCGGCCCGGTGACGCTGCAGGTGACGGTGGCGCGGGATGGCCGCGTGACCGGCCTCAGGATGATCAGCCGCTCCGGCTCACGCTGGCTCGACATGGGTGCCACGGCGATCTTCCGCGACGGCCAGGCACCGCGCTTCACGCCCGAGATGGAAGGCGACAGCACCACCTTCAACTTCACCATCCACTACGTTCTGACCTATCGCTAGAAACTCGTCCCGCTGGCTGCCGGTACAATTCGAGGTAGCATGGCGTCATGCAAGGTGGAGGCGAAGTTGAACGCAGAATCGCCAGGACTGGTTGAGAAGGCCACGGGAGCCTCCAGCTTCGACCCCCTGGCTTTCGAGCGGCGGGCGAAGGTGTTGGCCGAGGCCGGCGGCTGGGAGGAATTGCGGATCGCCCTCCTCGCCACCACGGATCGGCCCTGGCGGCCGCGGACGGTGCTCTATGCCGCCGTCACCGCGACCGAAGCCCGCTCCGGGGCGCTGCTGGACGAGGTGCTGCGGCGCTCGGTGGGGGTGGAGCTGCCGCCGCATATCGCCCTGGCCATCGGCCGGCATCTTGCCATGTCGGGCGAGGCGGGAGCGGCCTGGGGGCTGCTGCTCTCCTGCCGGGCGCTCCTGGACTCCGCGCCGCACCGGAGCGGGCTGGCGCAGGTCCTGGCACTGATCGAGGCGAGCGCGCGGGAGCGCGGCCTGCGCCTGGCAGCCGGCATCCTGCGGCGGCGCCTGGCCGGTGCGGCGCTCTCGGTGGGGCCGGACCGGGTGCTGACCTGGGACACGGGAGGCGCGCCACCGCGCATGCCCGAGCCCGGGCCGCCGCCGCTGCTGCACCACGAGGCTGCCCCGCCTGCCGCGGTGGCCGAACTGGAAGCGGTGCGGGACGCCTTCGAGGCCGCCCTGCGGCGCGACATCCGGCCGCAGGTGGCGGTGCACGAGGATGTGCTGGTGAACCGGCATGGCCAGGTCTGGCGCGAGGGGGGCGAGGTGATCCTCTCCGGCAATCGCCCCCTTCCCGAGGCCAGCCTGGCGGCGGCGCGGCAGGCGCCGGAGGTCGGGAGCGGCGTGCTGGCCATGGAGGAATCCGGGCTGTTCCACTGGCTCTGCGAATGGCTGCCCTCCCTGTTCTGGACGCTCGGGGATGCGGCGGAAGCCCCGTCCCTGCTGCTGAGCGACCTGGCGCCATCCTATCACGAGGCTTCCCTGGCGCTGCTGGGCAGCGAGGCGCCGCGGTTGCGGGTGGGGGACGCCCTGCGGGTCGGGCGGCTGCATGTCGGCGACCGGCGGATGCTGAATTATCGCCACTGGGGGGCCTACGAGGCGGGCTTCCGGCGCATCAACGCGGCCGCCCGGCGGGAGATGCCCGGGGAGACGCCCGCCGACTTCTACATCTCCCGCCGCGATGCCGGGCGGCGTCGGCTGCTGAACGAGGCGGCGCTGATCGAACGGGTGGAACGGGCGGGGTTCACCGCCGTCGAGCTCTCCGGCATGAGCCTCGCCGCGCAGGTCGCGCTCTTCGCCGGGGCGCGGCGCATCGTCGCGCCGCATGGCGCCGGCCTGTCGCATCTGCTGGCCAAGCCGGACACCTGTACCGTGCTGGAGCTGGTGCCGGCGAGCGCCGGCAGCATGTCGTTGCGCTACAACTTCGCCCGCATCTCGCGCCTGCGCGGCCACGCGCATGCCCTGCATCTGGAGCGCATCAACCCGATCACCCACGAGTGGAGCGTGGATCTGGAGAAGGTCGAGCGCGGCATGGAGCGGCAGTTCGGCGGCTGAGGCGCCGCCGCGCCCGGGTTCAGCCGCCGGCGGCCAGGGCGGCGGCGGGGGTGGAGGCGGGAGCGGGGTCCCAGCGGTCGCAGAAGGCGGCGATGTCGCCGCTCTGGAACTCCGGCAGGCGCGACAGGATGGTCTCGAAAGGCCAGTCCCACCAGGCGATGCGGCGCAGCCGGGCGGCGATCCCGGCGGGGAAGCGGTCGCGGATGCGCCGCGCCGGCACGCCGCCGACCACCGAATAGGGCGCCACGTCCCGGCTGACCACGGCGCCCGCCGCCAGCACCGCGCCATCCCCCACCGTGACGCCGGGCAGCACCGTCACGCCATGGCCGATCCAGACATCGTGGCCGATGGTGACGCGGGCGGCGCGGCGGTCGGCGAAGAAGGCGCGGTCCCGCGCCGCGCCGGCGTCGTAGTATTCCGGGCAATAGGTGAAGCGGTGCAGCGAGGGCCGGTCCATCGGGTGGTTCGGCGCGCCGATCCGCACCCGGGCGGCGATGGCGCAGAAGCGCCCGATGGCCGCATCCGACACCATGCAATCCTCGCCGAGATAGCTGTAGTCGCCGAGGGTGGCGTATTCGATCTGGCTGTCCCGCAGGATCTCGCAGCAGCGACCGATCCCGGCCTCGCGCAGCCGGACGCTGGGGTCGATCACCGTGCGGGCGAGTTTCGGGCGCTGTTCCACCATGCCATGCTCCTGTCCGCCGGAGCGGGTCGGGGGATGGGGCCGCCAGGCGCGGCCCCAGGGGCGCCTGCCTTACCATGGCGATGTGACAGGCGGATGACGGATCCCGCCGGGCGTCAGGCCGCCTCGACCTCCTGCACCCAGAAATTGCGGTGCTCGCGCAGCTTGCTGTCCCGGCGCAGCAGGTCGGTCAGCCAGGCCATGCCGTCCGGCACCCGCCGGCCATGCCCCTCCAGGATGCGCGCCACCTCGCCGGCGAGGACGCGGCGGAAGCCGGCCATCCGCGCCACCGCCTCCCGGCGGATCGCCTCGCGGTCCATCTCCCCCTCGCGCAGCTGGCGCAGCGCCAGCGCCACCCCGTCGCGCACCGCCTCCGCCTTCGGCTCGACGATGATCGCGTTGGCCGCGTCGTAGAAGGCGTCGCGCCCGCCGAGGGAGGGGGTGCTGACCACCGGCAGGCCGCAGAGGAGATACTCCAGCGAGGCGTAGCAGGCGCCCTCCGCGGCGGAGAGGATCAGCCCCACCTCGCTGCTGTTCAGCAACGCCACCACCCGCTCCGGCGGCTGGTTGCGGACGATCCCGGCCGGCCCGCAATCCTCCAGGACGACGCGGGCGGTGCGGCCGTGGTCTGGCTCGTTCACGTCATAGGTGATGAAGAGCGTGCCGCCGACCAGGCGCGACAGGTCATGCCGCTTGAAGGCCAGTGGCTTGCTGTTGAGCACGGCGCGGTAGAGCCGCGGCGTGGGCAGGATGCGGATGCTCTCCTCGTCCAGCAGGGCGGCGTTGTTGAAATGCAGGACGCGGAAGCCCGGGAAGGCGGCGCGCGCATCGGCGACCTCCCGCTCGGAATTCATCAGCAGCGTGACCTGGTCGCGCGCCAGGGCGGGATCGGCCCCCGCCCCGGCCACCGCCTGCTCCAGCCGCCCGCGCAGGGTCCGCAACTGCCCGGCGCCCTGGTTCCAGGAGAAGGTGAAGAGAAGATGCGTGCGGCTGTCGAGCAGGCCGCTGCGCAGCAGGCCGGGCCACTGCAGGAAGGCGCCCTCGTGGAACATGACGATCGAGAGCCCGTCCGGGTCCGTGTGCAGGCAGCGCAGCGGCCGGGACCGGCCCCCCGAGCGGGCGATGAAGCGGGCGGGGCCGGGGGCGTGACCGGGGCCGGGCGGCGGCCTCATGCGACCGGCGGGGCGTCGCGCCCCTCATGGATGCCGAAGGCGAGGAAGTGCTGCAGCGGGTCGATGCCGGCCGCGGCGACATCGGCGTGGGCCGCCAGATAGGCCGCCGTGTCGAAGCGCGGCCCGGCGGCGCGGCCTTCGCGCCAGCCCCAGTCGTGGTAATGGGCCAGGGGTCGAGGCCGGCCAGCGCCACATCCGCATTCGCCGCGAGATAGGCGCCGGTGTCGAACCAGCCGTTCGGGTCGCGCCCCTCCCGCGCGCCGAAGCCCTGCCAGTGCGCCCGCGCCGCCACGCCGGCGGCCGCCACGTCCGGATTGGCGAGGAGGTAGAAGGTGGCGTCGAAGCCCGCCTCGATGTCGGCGCCGACGGCGGCGAAGATCGCCCGCCCCTCGGCCGCGCCATGGGCGAGGTAGTGCTCCAGCGGGTTCACCCCGGCCGCCCGCACATCGGCGTTGCGCGCGAGATAGAGGGCGCCGTCGAACTGCGGCCCCGTGGCGCGGCCCTCGCGCCAGCCCTGCTCGGCGTAGTGCTCCAGCGGGTTCACGCCGGCGGCGTCGACATCCGGATTGGCCGCCAGGTAGCCGCGCGTCGAGAAGAGGAGGTTGGGGTCGCGCCCCTCGCGCCAGCCGGCGGCGCCGTAATGCGCCTCGGCATCCAGCCCCGCCGCCCAGACATCGGGATTGGCGATGGCGTAGAGCAGGTCGTCGACCAGGATCGTGCCGTCGTCGAGGGCCAGGCTGCCGTCGGCGAAGGCGAAGACCTCGATGCCGCGCAGCAGGTCCCGCCCCTCCGCGCCGGCCAGGACATAGGCGCCGCCCTCCATTCCCCAGGCCTGGCTCTGCGCGGCGAGGGTGACGCCGTAGGCGGCGGTGTCGCGCCCGGCGCCGCCCTCCAGCACGTCGTCGCCCAGACCGCCGGCGAGGATGTTGTCCGCCGCGTTGCCGCGCAGGATGTCGTCGCCCGCGCCGCCCGCCGCGTTCTCGATGACGACGCCATGGGCGATGGTCAGGCCGCCATGGACGCCCGCGGCATAGGAGACCTGGCCGGCGCCGCCCGGCGCCCAGAGCAGCGTGGCCGCGTTGAGGTCGATCACCGCGTCGCGCGCGCCGCTGTAGCGGATCGTGTCCACCCCGCCGGCATCCCAGATCGCGGCATAGCCGGTGCCGGGGCCATCCGCGTCGGCCAGTTCGTAGACATCGTCGCCCGTGGCCCAGGCGAGGTTGGCGCCGTACTTCGCCTGCAGCACCGCGATGTCGAAGGCCATCGGCGCCATCGCCTCGCCCCAGGCGCTGGTCCCGGAGGTGCCGTCGGGCCCGGTCGGCCAGCCGGCGACGTAGGACATCATGGTCCAGACGCCCTGGTTCAGGTCGTGCTCGCCATAGCCGCGCCGGCCGAAGGGATCGACGACGCCGGGAAAGATCGGGGAATCGCCGTTCAGGCCGGTGTCGTGCGGGTGCGACAGGCCCAGCCCGTGGCCGAACTCGTGGATCAGCGTCTGGAAGCCGTCGCCGCCCACATCGAGGTCGCCACCCGGCCCGCGCGACCAGCTGTCGCCCCCGACGTTGAACCGCGCCTGGGCCGGCTCCGACCGTCCGAGCGGTTCGCAGGAGCCGAGCAGGGCCGGATCGTTCATGTCCAGAAGGTTGAGCACCAGCATGGGCTCGGCCTCGGGTTCGCCGTCCTCATCCAACGCGACCTCGCCGAAGCGCAGGTTGGTGATGCGGGAGAAGGTCTCGAGGGCCTGCCGCACCTGACCCTTCTCGTAGTCGTTCCAAGCGACGGTCAGCTGCGACGGATCGTTCGCGGAGATGGGCTGGCCGCCGGCCGTGAAGCTGTAGGTGATCCAGCTTCCCGGCGCCTTGATGCCCCAGTCCAGCGCCTCGAGCGGGTTGAATGTCATGGGCTGTGTCCTTCACGGCGGGGCCAGGCCCGGGCGCCCGCCAGGCGGACTTCCGGAATGAAAAAATGATTGCTGAAAGGATAGGAGACTCAACTTTTAGTAGCAATACGAAACCATACACCCGTTCCTGATCCCGCAGCGGTCAGGCTGCCCCCTCAGCCCGTGACGGCGGCGGGGAGGCGCGTCAGGCGGGGCACCGGCGAGGCGGCGATGACCAGGGCCTGGACCAGGAAGCCCAGGGCGGCGGCGGCCAGGCAGGCCTCGACGCCGAGGCGCGCGGCGAGCAGGGCCCCGAGCGCCGCGCCCAGCGGCCTGGCCCCGAAGGTCGCGGTCATCACCACCGCCGAGACGCGGCCGAGCAGGCGGTCCGGCGTCACCGCCTGGCGCAGCGTGGTGGTGGCGATGGTCCAGAGGATCGGCCCGGCGCCGAAGAGGAAGAGGCTGGCCCCGGCCAGCGCGGCCCCTGGCGCGCTGTGCGGCGCGCCGAGGCTCGCCAGCATCAGCAGCGCCGCCAGCAGCCCGGCGCAGGGGCCGGCCGCGACCAGCCGGCCGAAGGGCAGGCGGCGCAGCAGCGGCGGCGCCAGCGCCGCCCCGGCCACCATCCCGGCGCCGTAGAGGCCCAGGGTGACGCCGGTGCCGGCCGCCGAGAGGCCGAGGCGCTCCACCGCATAGGCGGCATAGACGGCCAGCAGCAGGAACCAGGCGGTGTTGAAGACCACCGCCGTGACCAGCACGGGGCGCAGCAGGGGATGGCCGAGGACGAAGCCCGCCCCCTCCCGCAGCCCGGCGAGCGCGGTGCGGCGCGGGGCAGGAGCAGGGGCGGGATCGGGCAGGCCGGCCAGCAGCCGCGCCGCCAGCAGGGACAGGCCGGCGGCGAGGGCGAAGGCCGCCGCGCCGCCGAGGCCGCCGAGCAGCGCTCCGCCCAGGGCCGGCCCGGCGGCGAAGGCCGTGCTGCGCGCCAGTTCCAGCCAGCGGTTGGCCTCGGCCAAACGCCCGCGCGCGACCAGCGCCGGCAGCAGGGCCGGCGCGGCGACGCTGTAGGCCACGGTGCCGGTGGCGCCGAGGAAGCCCAGCGCCGCCAGCCAGGGCAGGGACAGCCCGCCGCCGAGCAGCAGGGCCAGGATCCCCAGCAGGCTGGCCGCGCGCAGCAGCTCGGCGCCCAGCATCAGCCGGCGGCGGGAGGTGCTGTCGGCCAGCAGGCCGGCGGGCAGGGAGAGCAGCAGGAAGGGCAGGGTCTGCGCCGCCTGCAGCCAGCCCGCCCCGGCCGCCCCGGCGCCCAGCGCCAGCACGGCCAGCAGCGGCGCGGCGGCGAGGGCGACCTGCTCGGCCGCCTGGGCGGCGAGGTTGGAGGCGGCGAGACGGCGGAAGGCGGCGGGCAGGGGTTCGGGCATCGGGCCGGCTCCATGGAGAGGAGCCGGCAGACTGGGGCGGAGCGGGGCGCGCCGCACTCCGCGGCTTGCGGTGGAACTGGCGGGGCGGCGCCCTATCCCGCCGCCACATGCACGGCCGGGCGGCGGCCATCGTTCCACCGGCCCCCGAGAGCGCGCTCGATCTGCGCCGCGAGTTGCAGCAGCAGCCCGTCCTTCGCCTGGCCGCCGATCGCCTGGATGCCAAGCGGCAGGCCGCTCTCCTGCCAGCCGAGCGGCATGGAGAGGGCGGGAATGCCGGCCAGGTTGCAAAGCGGCGTATAGGCAAAGTTGCGCCAGAGGTTGGCGAACCAGTCGCGCACGTCCGGATTGTCGCTGAGCGTCAGGTACTCCGTCGTGCCGATCACGGGTGTCGGCAGGGCGGTCACCGGGGTCAGCAGGATGTCCCAGTCCTCGAAGAAGGCGCCGAAGCCGCGCGAGGTGGCGTTGAAGACCGCCTGCATCCGCGCCCGCTCGGTGAAGGAGAAGCCGAGCCCGGCCTCCCAGATGCGGATGTTCATCGGCTCCACCAGATCCGCCGGTGGGCGGGCATGGCCCAGCGGCGCGATCAGGTTGTTCACCGTCTGCGCGAAATTGCTGATGTAGCAATCGGTCTGCGCGGCGAAGGCGGCGCGGAAGTCGATCGTCGGCAGCGCCCATTCGACATGGTGGCCGAGGCTCTCCAGCAGCCGCCCCGCGCGCTCCAGCTCGGCGACGAAATGCGGGGCCGCGCGGTAGTCGCCCCATTCGTGCGAGAGGGCGATGCGCAGCTGCCGCGGGTCACGCCGGATGAGGGTCGTATAGGCCTCGTCCGGCGTCCAGTACGGCATGAACTCGCCGGGCGCGCCGCCGCGGCAGGCATCGACGAAGGCCGCCGTGTCGCGCACCGTGCGGCTCTGGCAGCCCTGGATGGAGACCAGGCCCGTGAGGTCCGAGGCGCCGGGGGCGATGGAGAAGACCCCGCGCGAGACCTTCAGCCCGAGGTTGCCGCAGGCCCCGGCCGGGATGCGGATCGAGCCGCCGCCATCGGTCGCGTGGCTCAGCGGCAGCACCCCGGCGGCCACCATGGCCGCCGTGCCGGCGGAGGAGCCGTTGGTGGTGAAGCCCGTGTCCCAGGGGTTGCGGGTGACGTAGACGGCCGGGTTCTCGGCCGAGGAGCAGCAGCCGAATTCGGGCGTGGTGGTGCGGCCGATGATGTTGAGCCCGGCGGCGCGGATCTTCTGCGTCAGCCAGGCATCGGCCGTGGCGCGGTGGCCGCGCATCAGCCGCGAGCCCATCTCCTGAAGGCGGCCCTTCACCGTCGGGCCGAGATCCTTCATCAGCCAGGGCAGGCCGGCGAAGGGGCCGTCGGGGTCGGTGCCGTCCCGCAGCGGGTCGGCCACCGCGTCCTCGAACACCTCGACCACGCCGGAGAGGGCGGGATCGACGCGGGCGATGCCGGCCGCGGCCTGGGCCGCCAGCTCGGCGGGGGTCAGCTTCCCCTGGCGCACCAGCGCCGCCAGGCCGAGCCCGTCCTGGCCAGCCCATTCCTCCCAGCTCATCGCCAGTGTCATCGCGCATCCATCCCTGCTGCCATCCGCCGGGCAGCTTAGAGCGGAACCCGGCCGGGGGAAATCGGGAGGGAGAGTGAAGAGGCGCGGGAATCAACAGGCTAGGACGCCCCCTGGCCTGTTCGCGGCGAGAGATGTACACACCCTCCTCTTCCCTTGCCGTGTGCTGCGTGCGGCCTGGGATCAGCACGGAACGGAGACCTGACAAACACCCTGCCAGGAGGACGTTTCCGCATGGCTTCGACCGGTTTCACGGGACGCATCAACACCGCCTTCCGCAGCTTTCTCGATAGCGAGGCCTCGGGCGGGCTGGTGCTGATGGTGGTGGCCTTGCTCGCCATCGCCACCGCCAACTCGCCGCTGGCCGGCGCCTACTTCACCGCGCTGCACAGCTATCTCGGGCCGCTCAGCCTGCTGCACTGGATCAACGACGCGCTGATGGCCGTCTTCTTCCTGATGGTCGGGCTGGAGATCAAGCGCGAGATGCTGGACGGCCAGCTCTCGACCTGGAGCCGCCGCATCCTGCCGGGCGTCGCCGCGCTGGGCGGCATGGTGGTGCCGGCGCTGATCTACGTGGCCTTCAACCATGCCGATCCGCAGGCGCTGCACGGCTGGGCCGTCCCGACCGCGACGGACATCGCCTTCGCCCTCGGCGTGCTCTCGCTGCTCGGCCCGCGCGTGCCGATCTCGCTGAAGGTCTTCCTGGCGGCACTCGCCATCATCGACGATCTCGGCGCCGTGCTGGTGATCGCGCTGTTCTACACCGGCGATGTCTCGCTGCCCGACCTGCTGGGGGCGGCGGCGGTGCTGGCGGCCCTGGTGCTGATGAACCGCGCCGGCGTGCTGCGGCTTCTGCCCTATCTGCTTCTCGGCGCGCTGCTCTGGCTGCTGGTGCTGCGCTCCGGCGTGCACGCCACGGTGGCCGGCGTGCTGCTGGCGCTGACCATCCCGATCCGCCTGACCCCCGGCACGCCGGAAGCGGCGCCGGCGGCCTCGCCGCTGCACCGGCTGGAGCATGTGCTGCAGCGGCCGGTCGCCTTCGTCATCGTGCCGATCTTCGGCTTCGCCAATGCCGGCGTCTCCTTCGCGGGGGTGGAACTGTCCGTGCTCTGGGAGCCGCTGACGCTGGGCGTGGCCGGCGGGCTGGTGCTGGGCAAGCTGGTCGGCGTGTTCGGCGCCGTGGTGCTGATGGTGCGGCTGCGCCTGGCGGACCTGCCGGCGGCGGCGAGCTGGGGGCAGATGCTCGGCACCGCGCTGCTTTGCGGCATCGGCTTCACCATGAGCCTGTTCATCGGCCTGCTGGCCTTCGAGGATCCGGCGCTGCAGGACCGGGTGAAGTTCGGCATCCTGGCCGGCTCGCTGGTGGCGGGCACCGCCGGCTACCTGGTGCTGCGCGGCAGCCGGCGGGAGGGCAAGGCCCCGGGAACGCGGGGAGGCTGAAGCCGGCCGGACGTGCCCTTGACCTCAACCTGGGTTGAGGTCCTATCTCGGGAGCCGGCCCGCCGGCGCGGGCCCTCCGCGCCGCGCTCCGGCGGCGGGAGCCGGAAGTGGAGCCCGAGAATCGCATGCGACAGGACAGGACGCGCCAGGACAGGACGTGTCAGGACAGGCGCCTCGCCCTCGTCACCGGGGCCCATCGCGGCCCTGGCCTGGCCATTGCCAGCGCGCTGGCCCAGGCCGGGGTGCAGATCCTGCTCGGCTGCCGCAGCCGCGAGCGCGGCCACGCCGCGGCGGCGGCGCGGCCGGAGGGGGCCTGGATGGAGCCGGTGCATCTCGATGTCACGGACGACTGGTCGATCGCCGCGCTGCGCGAGCTGGTGCGGCGGGAATACGGCCGGCTGGACATCCTGGTGAATGCCGCCGAGGTGGCGCTGGACGCGCGTGACGACCTGCTGCCGCGCGAGCGCTTCGAGCGGAGCTTCGCCGTCAACGCCACCGGCGCGGCGGCGGTGACGGAGGCGATGCTGCCCCTGCTGACCCGTTCCGAAGCACCCTGTGTCGTCAACTTGCTGGCCGCGCCGGGCGGCGGGGCGCCCGCCTACCTGGCCTCCAAGGCGGCGCTGGAGGCCCTGACGCGGGCCGAGGCGGCCCGGCTGAAGGGGCTGGGCATCAAGGTCAACGGCATCCGGCCGGTGTCGCTGCCGGGGCCGGCGGGGCTGCGCGCCACGGCCGAGCTGGCGCGGCGCTATGCCCTGCTGGGGCCGGATGGGCCGAGCGGCACCGTGGCGATGGCGGAGCCGCTGGCGCTGGCCGGGTAGGGCGGCCTCAGGGGCGGCGGATCAGCACCGGCTGGGCGATGGGCGCCTCCTCCGGGGGCTCGTGCTCCAGATAGTCCTCGACATAGAGGCGACGGACCAGCATCAGCAGCACCGCCGCCATCGGCGTCGCCAGCATCATGCCGAGGAAGCCGTAGAGCAGGCCGAAGGCGAAGAGGGCGATGATGGTCGCCGCCTCCGGCAGGTTGACATGGGTCTTCTGGACATAGGGCGTGACCAGGTAGCTCTCGACCGACTGCACGACGAGATAGACGGCGATGACGCTGAGCACGCCGCTGAACCCGTCGGCGAAGCCGAGCAGCACCGCCGGGATCGCCGCCAGCACCGGCCCGACCGTCGGGATGAAGGCGAGCACTGCCGCGATCAGCCCCAGCACCGGGGCCAGCGGCACGCCGATGAACCAGAGGCCGAGGCCGGTCAGCACGCCCACCACCGCCATCGAGATCATCTGCGCGCCCAGCCAGTTGCGCAGCGTCACGGCCGCCTCCTCGGCGACGCTGCGGGCCTTCGGGCGGAGCGAGGGGGTGACCATCAGCTCGATGCCGCGCCGGTAGAGCGCCGGGTCGAGGGCGAAGTACAGCCCGAGGAAGAGCACCAGCACGATATTGGCCAGGGCGCCGAAGGTGGTGTTCAGCGCCGAGAAGGCGGAACTGCCGCCGCCGGAGGGCAGGCTCATGTTCTCCGGCTGCAGGCGGGTGAGCAGCTCCTGCCCCCAGCTGTAGCGGCGCAGCGTCGCGGCCAGGCGGTCCGCGGCCGCCGGCACCTCCTGCCAGAGCTGGTTGAGCTGGTCGGCGATGGGCTGGGCCGCCAGCATGCCGAGCCCCGCCCCGACCAGCAGCAGCAGCAGGATGAAGATCAGCACGCCGGGCCCGTGCGGCAGCACCGGCACCACCCGCCGCAGCAGCTGCGCCCCGGCATGGAGGAAGATGGCGATCAGCGCTGCGGCGAAGATCAGCAGCGGCACCTCCGGCACCAGCCAGAGAAGCAGCAGCAGCAGCCCGCCCAGGACGATCAGCGAGGTGGTTCGGCGCGTCATGGTTTCTCCTCAAGCCCTCCCGGGCCGGCGGGCGATTAAAGCTGGGGCGGAGCCGGGGTTGCCCGGCGGGGTGCGGGGCTGTCATGCCATCGCCCCTTGCCTTGCGGCGCCGGGCCGCCTATCGGGCGGCGCATCTGCACGCCATCAAAGGGAGTCACCCCATGGCCGTCGAGCGCACCCTGTCCATCATCAAGCCGGATGCCACCCGCCGCAACCTGACCGGCCGGATCAACGCCAAGTTCGAGGAGAAGGGCCTGCGCATCGTCGCGCAGAAGCGCATCCAGCTCTCCGAGGCCCAGGCCGGCGCCTTCTACGCCGAGCACAAGGCGCGGCCGTTCTACAAGGACTTGGTCTCCTTCATGACCTCGGGCCCGGTGGTGGTGCAGGTGCTGGAGGGCGAGAACGCGATCGCCGCCAACCGCGAGATCATGGGCGCGACCAACCCCGCCAACGCGGCCGAGGGCACCATCCGCAAGGAATTCGCCGAGAGCATCGAGGCGAATTCGGTGCATGGCTCGGACGGCGCCGAGGCCGCCGCGCGCGAGGTGTCCTTCTTCTTCGCCGGTACCGAGATCGTCGGCTGAACCCCGTGGCGGCGGGGCGATCCCGCCGCCGCGGCGCGGACGCGCAGGGCGGCGCCTCCCGTGCGGGGGGCGCCGCCCTGTCTCCACCGGGGCGGCGCCTTCCGGCGCGCCGGCCTCAGCCGGCGAAGAGCCAGAGCCCGACCAGGATCACGATCACGACGCCGATGCCCCATTTGGTGGCCAGGACGAACATGTCCCAGCCCCGGGTGCGCTCGGCCAGGATGTCCTCGGCCTTCACCGGAACGAAATCGATCTGCTGCGTCGCCTCGGCCATGGGGTTTCCTCTGTCGTGCCAGCCTGAGCGCCCAGCAATAGGCAGCGGCCCGCGAGCCGGCAAGGGGAAGCTGCCGTCCGGGTGGCGCGGCCGGGCTTCCGCCCGCCGGCCGCGCTCCTGACCCCGCTCAGGCCCAGACCCCGTCCCCCGCCGCGGCGCGGCCCTCCAGCGCGCCGGCCGTCAGGAAATGCTGCAGGGGGTTGATGCCGGCCGCCGCGACGTCCGGATTCGCCGCCAGGTAGCCGCGCGTGTCGAAGAGGGCGGACGGGTCGCGCCCCTCGCGCCAGCCGAACTGGATGTAGTGCGCCAGCGGCTCGATGCCGGCGGCGGCGACATCGGCGTAGCGCGCCAGATAGCCCGCCGTGTCGAACCAGCCATCCGGGTCGCGGCCCTCGTGCCAGCCATGGGCCGCGTAATGCGCCCCCGGATCGGCCCCGGCGCGCCCGACATCCGGATTGGCCAGCAGGTAGTACTCGGCATCGAAGCCGTCCCGCACCGCGGCGCCGATGGCCGGCGTGGCGGCACGGCCCTCGGCCTGGCCATGCGCCAGCCAGTGCGCCAGCGGGTCGATGCCGGCGGCGGCGACATCGGCGTTGCGGGCGAGGTAGGTGCCGGTGTCGAAGTCCGCCCGCGCGTCCAGCCCGGCCTGCCAGCCGAGCGCGCGCCAGTGCGCCAGCGGGTCGCCGACGCCGGGATGGGCGGAGAGATAGGCGGCGGTGCTGAAGTCGGCGGAGGGGTCGCGCCCCTCCTGCCAGCCATGCGTGGCGTAGTGCGAGGCGGCGCCGATGCCGGCCCGGTAGACATCGGCGTAGTGGCGGGCATACCAGACCGGGTCCAGCAGCGCGTCGCCGTCGAGGCGGATGCTGCCGTCGGTGAAGCGGAGTTCCTCCAGCGCCCGGGCGGTGTCGGTCTCCACCGTGCCGCGCCGGCCGCCCGAGACCGCGCTGATCGCCACCGTCCAGCCGCCCGGAATGGCCGAGACGGCCGCCTCGCGCGCCCCGGCGGGCAGGAAGGCGGCATCGAAGACGCCGATGTCGAAGCCGGCGCCGCCATCCAGCAGATCGTTCCCGGCGCCGCCCTCGAGGATGTCGTCGCCCGCCTCCCCGAACAGCCTGTCGGCGCCGGCGAGGCCGAGCAGATGGTCGTCGCCGGCGCCGCCGCGCAGGGTATTGGCGGCCTGGTTGCCGGAGATCCGGTCGTTGCCGGCGCCGCCGATGGCGTTCTCGATCAGCGAGCGCGTGTCGCCCTCGTGCAGCAGCGCGTTGTAGACCGTGCCGCTGGCGCGGATGCCGTGCTCCTGGTCGAGCCAGGCCCGCTGCGCCTCGGAGGTGATGGAGGCGCCGCCCGGGGCGAGGTCCACCACCACGCCGCCGGCATAGCCGGAGAGATCGTAGGTGTCGTTGCCGCCGCCGTCCCAGACGGTCATGAAGACGCGATTCGCCCCCGGCCGGCCCTGCGCCGCGCCGTCGATCGACATCTCGCCGGTCGCGGGGTTCCAGCTGTAGCGCGTGTCGCCGTCCCGCAGGCCGTAATCGGCGCCGTAGAGCGTCTGCAGCGCGGCGATGTCGAGCATCATGTAGGTCTGCGGCAGGTCCCACGGCCCGGCGGTGAGCTGGCCGAGCGTGCCGCCGGAATGGCTGCGGTAGCTCATCACCGTGAATTCGCTGTTGTCCCAGGCGGTCTCCATCGCCTGTCCGGTGATGCCGGTGGCCTCGTGCGGATGCTTGAGGCCGAGCGCGTGGCCCAGCTCGTGCAGCAGGGATTCGTAGGCGTAATCGCCGAGCGCCGGATGGCGGTAGTCGTAGCGGTCGCCGAACCAGACATCCCCCGCCTTGTCGCTGCTGCCCGGGGAATAGGCCCAGGCGGTGGGGGGCTGCGAGGACTGGGCGAAGCGGATCTCGGCCTGGCTGGCGGCCGCCTCGCTGACCTGCAGCAGGGTGAAGCCGGTGACCGGGAAGGCGTGCAGCAGCGCGGTCTCGCCCGAGGCGGTGCCGAGCAGCGCGGCGCGCGCCACGGCCTGCTGCGCCGAGGAGACCGGCAGGAAGCCGGTGAGCGCCTCGCTGGAGCCGCCGCCATAGGCGCCGGCGGATTGCGGGAATCCGAAGCGCACCGGGCCGCCCCAGGCGGGGCCGGAGATCAGGGCATCCACCGCCGCGTTGCCGGAGGCGGTGGCCATCCGCACCGGGGCCTCCTGGGCCTCCCGCGTACCGGCGAGGGCCGTGGTGGCGGTGTCGTCCGCCAGCGGGGCGGCAAGGCAGGCCAGGAGGCTGCCGCATTTCTCACACATGGACCGCCGTCACTCCTGGCAGAATCTTACATTACGGGCGCGAAGCTAGGGCCGGGCACGCTCCGGTTGCAAGCTGGGCCGCGGCATGGGCGCTCCGCGGCGGCGGCCGGGCTTTTGTCTTGCCAGCCCGGCGGCCTTCCATTACCGGTGCCGCGTCGGTGTCCGAGAGGACCTAACAGGGAACCCGCCATGGCCGCGCGCCATGAAACGGGACTGCCCCCGCAACTGTAGGCGGCGAGCCGGATCCCGGCAGGCCACTGGGACGCCTCCGAAGGGAGGCCGCCCGGGAAGGCGGGATCGGGCATTGACCCGCCAGTCAGGAGACCTGCCGGCACGTGTGACCACCAGCCGGGCGGGGTTGTCCGGGCAGGGATGCCGATGAACGTGCTGCAACGCGACCTCCAGCGCGGCCCGCGCCCGCGTGCCGCCTCTCCGGGATGCCCCGTCTGGCCATCGCGCCGCCGGCGCCATCCTGACCGGAGATCTGAGTCATGAGGTTTGCGTCCCTCCAGGCCGTGGCGGCGGGCCTCGGCCTGCACCTGCTGCTGCCCCTCGCCCCCGCTTTGGCCCAGCCGGCCGCCGCGCCCGCGCCGCAGGCCACCGCCTATCCGCTGACGGTGGAGAATTGCGGCGAGCGACTGACCTTCGCCGGCCCGCCGGACCGCGCGGTCACCATCGGGCAGTCCGCCACCGAGATCCTCTACGCGCTGGGTGTGGGCGAGCGCATGGCCGGCACCGCGCTCTGGTTCAACAACGTGCTGCCCGAGTTCAGCGCGCAGAACGACAAGGTGCCGCGCCTCGACAACAACGCGCCGAGCTTCGAATCGGTGATCGCCAAGCGGCCCGGACTGGTGGCGACGCAGTTCGAGTGGATGATCGGGCCGCAGGGCGTGGTCGGCACCCGGCCGCAGTTCCACGAGCTCGGCATCCCGACCTACATCATGCCCGCCGATTGCGAGGGCAAGAACAACCTGGTCGGCGCCGACGGCACCCGCACCGCCGCCTTCTCGACCGAGAGTCTCTACAAGGGCATCGGCCAGCTCGCCGCGATCTTCGACCGGCAGGCCAGGGGCGCGGCGCTCGTCGCCGATCTCCGCGCGCGCGAGGCGCGGGCGGTGGAGCAGGCGAAGGGGCTCGGGCTGAAGGACGCATCGGCCGCCTTCTGGTTCTCCAGCGCCGATCTCGACCTCGACCCCTACATGGCCGGGCAGAAGGGCATCCCCGGCTACATGATGCGCACCCTCGGCCTGCGGAACGTGGTGCAGTCGGACGAGGAGTGGCCGACGGTCGGCTGGGAGACCATCGCGCGGGCCAATCCCTCGGTGCTGGTCATCGCCCGCATGGACCGGCGCCGCTTCCCGGCCGATGACTACGAGAAGAAGCTGGAGTTCCTCCGCAGCGATCCGGTGACGAGCCAGATGGAGGCGGTGCGGCGCGGCCGCATCGTCATCCTCGACGCGCATGCCATGCAGGCCACCATCCGGCTGATCGGCGGGCTGGAGACGCTGACCGAGGCGATGGCGAAGCTGGAGAAGTGAGCTTCGTGGCGGCGCCGCCCGCGCTGTGGCCGCGGCTCGGCCGGGCCGCGCTGGTCAGCCTCGGCATCGCGCTGGTGCTGGCGCTGGCGCTGCTCGCCGGCATCTGCATCGGCGAGACGGCGATCCCGCCCGCGACGGTGCTGAGGACGCTGGCCAACAAGCTGTTCGGCGCCGCCTACGAGATCGACCGGATCGACCAGGGCATCGTCTGGAACTACCGGCTGACGCGCGCCATCCTCGCCGCCTGCTGCGGCGCCGGCCTCGCCGTCTCGGGCGTGGTGCTGCAGGCGCTGCTGCGCAACGCCCTGGCCGATCCCTACCTGCTCGGCATCTCCGCCGGCGCCTCGACCGGCGCGGTGCTGGTGACGGTGGTGGGCATCGGCGCCGGCGCGGTCTCGCTCTCGGCCGGGGCGCTGGCCGGGGCGCTCACCGCCTTCCTGCTGGTGGCGGTGCTGGCGCGGGCGGCCGGCGGCGGGGCGGGGCCGCGCGGCGCCGGGCAGATCGTGCTGGCCGGCATCGCCGGCTCGCAGCTGTTCAACGCGCTGACCGCCTTCCTGATCACCCGCTCGGCCAGCGCCGAGCAGGCGCGGGGCATCATGTTCTGGCTGCTCGGCAATCTCAGCGGCGTGCGCTGGGACGACACGGCGCGCGCCGTGCCGGTGGCGCTGGCCGTGACGCTGGTCTGCCTCTGGCACGCCCGCGCGCTCGATGCCTTCACCTTCGGCGCCGATTCCGCCGCCAGCCTCGGCGTGCCGGTGCGGCGCGTGCAGGCCACGCTGATCCTCTGCGCCGCCACGGCCACCGCCGTGATGGTGAGCATCGTCGGCGCCATCGGCTTCGTGGGCCTGGTGATCCCGCATGCGGCGCGCTTCCTGGTGGGCGTGCGGCACGGGCGGCTGCTGCCGGCGGCGGCGCTCATCGGAGCGGTCTTCCTGATCGCCGCCGACGTGCTCTCGCGCACCCTGGTGCCGGGGCAGGTGCTGCCGATCGGCGTCATCACCGCCCTCGTCGGTGCGCCGGTCTTCGCGCTGATCCTGATCCGCGCGCGGCCCGCCCGATGAGGCCCCCCCGGTGAGCGCGCCCGTCCTGGAGGCGGAGGACCTCGCCTGGGCCCCGCGTGGCGGCGAGATCCTGCGCGGCGTCAGTCTCGCCGTGCGCGCCGGCGAGACGCTCGGGCTGATCGGCCCGAACGGCTCGGGCAAGTCGACGCTGATGCGGCTGCTGGCGGGGGTGCTGGCGCCCTCGCGCGGGGTGGTGCGGCTCGGCGGCGAGCGGCTGGCGCGGCTCGGCCGGCGGGCCGTGGCGCAGCAACTGGCCTTCGTCGAGCAGCAGGCCGAGACGGCCGAGCGCATCACGGTGCGCGACGCGGTCGAGCTCGGCCGCACGCCCTTCCTTTCGCTGACGCGGCCCTGGTCTGCGGCGGACGATGCCATCGTCGACGGCGCGCTGGCGGCGGTCGAGATGGAGGGCTTCGCGGCGCGCGACTGGGCGACGCTTTCGGGCGGCGAGCGGCAGCGCGTGCACATCGCCCGCGCGCTGGCCCAGCAGCCGCGCATCCTGCTGCTGGACGAGCCGACCAACCATCTCGACATCCACCACCAGCTGGCGATCCTCGGCCTGGTCGCCGCGCTGCCGGTGACGACGGTGATCGCGCTGCACGACCTCAACCAGGCGATGGGCTGCGACCGCGTCGGCGTGCTGCAGGCCGGGCGGCTGGTGGCGCTCGGCACGCCCGCCGAGGTGCTGGCGCCCGCGCTGCTGCGCGCGGTCTTCGGCGTCGCCGTCACCACCCTGACCGACCCCGAGGATGGCGGCCGCATCCTCCGCTTCCGCGACATCAGCCGAAGGATACCCCCTGCATGAAACCGCTTCCGGGACGGCGGGCGCTCGTGGCGCTGCCCCTCCTCGCCCTGTCGGGTGGCCTCGCCCCTCCGGCCCGCGCCGGAGCCCCGCGCGAGGTGAAGATGCTGAACCGCAACGCCACCGGCGGCATGGTCTACGAGCCGGACTTCCTGCGCCTCGCGCCCGGGGAGCGGGTGAAGTTCCTGGCCACCCATGTGACGCACAACGCCGCGACCATCCCCGCCATGCTCCCGGAGGGCGCCACGCCCTTCAAGGGTCGCATCAACGAGGAGATCGAGGTCCGGTTCGACGTGCCGGGGCTCTACGGCATCCAGTGCATCCCGCACTACGCCATGGGGATGGTGATGCTGATCCAGGTGGGGGAGGGGGAGGTGACGCCGGCGCGGATCCCGGACGGCCTGCCGCCGCGCGTGCGCGAGCGGTTCCGGGAGATCCTGGCCCGGCTGGGTTGAGGCCGCGCCACCGGCGGCGCCCCTTTCCGGCACCTCGATTCGGCGCGAGAAGAGCTGTCGGAACAGGGGAGCGGGCGCGATGCCAGAGGCGGGGATGGAACTGCGGTGCGTCGACTGCGGGCGGGCGCATCCGCCGGCGCTGCTCTACGATTGCGCGGCCTGCGGCGGCATTCTGGAACTGCGGGGCGATGACGGGCTGCCGCCGGTCGATCTCGGCCAGGGCGAGACGCCGCTGCTGCGCGCGCCGCGGCTGGAGGCGTCGCTGCCGGGCTTCGCCGGACAGATCTGGCTGAAGGACGAGACGCGCAACCCGAGCGGCTCCTTCAAGGACCGGCTGGTCGGCGCCGCCCTGGCGCGGGCCGTGGCGCTCGGCGTGCGCGGCGTGGTCTGCGCCTCCTCGGGCAATGCCGGCGCGGCGACCGCGGCCTATGCGGCGCGGGCCGGGGTGCCGGCGGTGATCGTCGTGCCGGCGCACACGCCGCCGGGCAAGGTGACGCAAATCGCGGCGCATGGCGCGCTGCTGCTGCTGGTCGAGGGGCACTACTCGCGCGCCTACGATCTGGCGCGCGGGCTGGAGCGGCACGGCTTCGCCAATCTGACCACCACCTTCCTCAACCCCTGGGGCGTGGCGGCGCTCGATGCGGTGGGCCATGAGATCGGCGCCCGGATCGGCGTGCCCGACCTCGTGCTGATCCCGACCGGCAGCGGGCCGCTGGTGCAGGGCGTGGCGCGCGGCCTGCCCGGCGCGCGGCTGGTCGCGGTGCAGGCCGAGGGCTGCGCCCCGATCGTTCGCGCCTTCGAGGCGGGGGCGGAGGCGGTCTCGGCCTGGGGGGAACCCCGCACCATCGCCTCCGGCATCAGCGATCCGCTGATCGGCTATGAGCGCGACGGTACCCACACGCTGCGGCTGGTGCGGGCCAGCGGCGGCCTCGCCGTCGCGGTGAGCGACGCGGCGCTGCGCCGGGCGATGCAGGACCTGGCGCGGCTGGAGGGCGTCTATGCCGAGCCGACCGGGGCCAGCCCGCTGGCCGCCCTGGCCCGGCTGCATGGCGAGGGGCGCCTGCCGGCGGCGGCACGCTGCGTGCTGCTGGTCACCGGCCACGGCTTCAAGGACGGCAAGGCCTATCAGGAGATGCCGGCGCGCACCCACCGCGTGGCCGATCCGGGGGATCTGCCGGCGGTGGCGCGGCTCTGCGAGGCGGCGCTGGCCGAGGCCTGACGATCCTTGCGGCACCGCAAGGTGACGGCTGGCCGGAATCTTGCTCTCCTGTCTTCCGGCGGCGGCCGTCCGGGCCGCCGGGGGATTCGGGGATTTCCGTCATGGACAGCAAGGACGACAAGGCCATGAGCATGGAACGGCGCGGCCTCTTCGGCATCGGCGCGGCGGGGGCGGCGCTGGGCGGCGCGGCCGGTCTGCTCGCGCCGCGGGCAGCCCAGGCCCAGACCGTGGCCAGGAGCAAGCTCCACACCGTCAAGGAGCGGGGCAAGCTGATCGTCGGTACCGGCTCGACCAACCCGCCCTGGCACTTCAACGATGCCTCCGGCCAGCTCGTCGGCATGGACATCGACCTGGCCCGCCTCCTGGCCAAGAGCCTGTTCGACGACCCCACCAAGGTCGAGTTCGTGCTGCAGGGCTCGGATGCCCGCATCCCCAGCCTGGTGACCGACAAGGTCGACATCGTCGTGCAATGGATGACCATCACGCCGGGCCGCGCGCAGCAGGTGGAGTTCACCATCCCCTACTACCGCGAAGGCGTCGGGCTGCTGATGCTGGCGCGCGGCGGCAAGTACAAGAATTTCGAGGAGCTGAAGGCGGCCGGCGCCGCCGTCACCATCGGCGGCATGCAGAACGTCTTCCTGGAGGAGTGGATCCACAAGGCGCTGCCGCAGGCCAAGGTCGACGCCTTCGAGAGCCCGGACGCGGCGATGCAGGCGCTGAACGCGCGGCGCATCGATGCCTCGATGCAGGACCAGTCGGCCATGCGCTGGCTGATGCAGCAGGCGCCGGGCCGCTTCGTCGACGCCGGCTATGGCTGGATGCCGAATTCCTACGCCTCCGCCGTGAAGCCGGGCGACCCGATCTGGTTGAACTGGGTCAACACCGTCTATCGCGAGGCGATGACGGGCGTCGACTTCGACTATTTCGCCGCCAGCTACAAGAAGTGGTTCGGCATCGACCTCGCGGTGCCCAAGGTGGGCTTCCCGAACGAGTTCGCCTGATGCCGGGGCGGCCGGGCCAGCCTGGTCCGGCCGCGCGGCGACGCCCCGCCGGCCGTTTCTCCGAGGACCCATGATCGACTATCATTTCGACTGGTCCGTCATCGCGCGGAACTGGGATTCACTGCTCGGCGCGCTGCTGCTCGGGCTGGAGCTGGCGGTGATCTCGCTGGCCATCGGCTGCGTCATCGGCCTGGCCGCCGCCTATGCGCGGCTCTCCGGCCGGCGCTGGCTGGCCGCGCCGGTCTGGGCCTATGTCGAGTTCATCCGCTGCACGCCGCTGCTGCTGCTGATCTTCTTCATCTACTTCGGCCTGCCAGAGTTCGACATCACCTTCCTCGACAAGACGCAGAGCTTCGTGCTGACGCTCTCGCTCTATGCCGGCGCCTACATGTCCGAGGTGTTCCGCGCCGGACTGGCCTCGATCCCGAAGCAGTATGTCGAGGCGGCCAAGGCGATCGGCATGCGGCCGTGGCAGCGGCAGCGCTATGTCGTGCTGCCGGTGATGTTCCGCATCACCCTGCCCTCCATCAGCAACAACCTGATCTCGCTGTTCAAGGACACCTCGCTCGCCGCCGCCATCGCGGTGCCGGAGCTGACCTTCGTCGCCCGCCGCATCAATGCCGATACGTTCCGGGTCATGGAGGTCTGGCTGACGGTGAGCGCCATGTACCTCGTCGCGACCTATCTCATCGCCACCCTGCTGCGGCTGCTCGAGCGCCGCTACGCCACGATCCGCTGAGGGAGGGGGACATGATGGATCTCTCGATGCAGCCTGGAACCTTCCTCTTCGAGGCCTGGCAGGCGCGCTGGTCGCTGCTGAACGGGCTCGGCGTGACGATGCTGAGCTCGCTCTGGAGCATCGTCATCGCCACCGTCTGCGGCACGCTGATGGGCGTGGCGCTGGCCTATGGCTGGTGGTGGCTGCGGCTGCCGGCGCGGCTCTATGTCGATGTCATGCGCGGCATTCCGGTGCTGGTGCTGATCCTCTTCACCTATTACGGGCTGGCGCTGTTCGGCATCGATGTCTCGGCCTTCTGGGCCGGCATCATCGCGCTTTCGGCCTTCGCCACCGCGCATGTGGCCGAGAACCTGCGCGGCGCCGTGCAGTCCGTGCCGGCCGGGCAGATGGAGGCGGCCAAGGCGATCGGCCTGACCTTCCCGAAGCGGCTCTGGTACGTCATCCTGCCGCAGGCCTTCCGGCGCACGCTGCCGCCCTGGGTGAACACCGGCCTCGAGATCGTCAAGGGCACGACGCTGCTCTCCGTGATCGGCGTGGTCGAGCTGCTGCTGGCCTCGCAGCAGATCATGGCGCGCAACTACATGATCATCGACTTCTACCTCCTGGCCACGGTGATGTACCTCATCATCAACTTCGCCCTCGCGCAGCTTGGCGGGCTGCTGGAGCGGCGCTTCTCCTATCTGCGGTATTGAAGCCATGCCTGCGCCACGGATGGATGCCGGCGAGATCGGAGCCCAAGGGATGACGGATACGCCGCTGCTGCGCGCGCGAGGCGTGCGCAAGAGCTTCGGCCAGGTCGAGGTGCTGAAGGGGATCGACCTGACGGTGCGGCAGGGACAGGTGGTCGCGCTGATCGGCGCCTCGGGTTCCGGCAAGACCACCTTCCTGCGCTGCGTCAACCTCCTGGAGGAGCACGACGGCGGCGAGATCCTGCTCGATGGCGAGCCGGTCGGCTATCGCGGCGAGGGGGCCGCGCGGCGGCGGCTGAGCGAGGCCAGGGTTTCGGCGCAGCGTGCGCGCATCGGCATGGTCTTCCAGCAGTTCAACCTCTTCCCGCACCTGACGGCGGAGGAGAACGTGATGCTCGGCCTGACCAAGGTGCTGGGCAAGGACCGCGCCGAGGCGCGCGAGACCGCCGGGCACTGGCTGGACCGCGTCGGGCTGGCCGAGCGGCGCGGGCACTACCCATACCAGCTCTCCGGCGGGCAGCAGCAGCGCGTCGCCATCGCCCGCGCTGTGGCGATGCAGCCGCGCCTGCTGCTCTTCGACGAGGTGACCAGCGCGCTCGATCCCGAGCTGGTGGCCGAGGTGCTGGGGGTGATGCAATCGCTGGCCGAGAGCGGCATGACCATGCTGCTGGTCAGCCACGAGATGCTCTTCGTGCGCGATGTGGCGCACCATGTCGTCTTCATGGACCAGGGCAAGGTGGCGCAGGCGGGGCCGCCGCGCGAGGTCTTCGGCCGGCCGGAGAGCGAGCGGCTGAAGAACTTCCTCGGGCGGATGCACGGCATCTTCGGCCATTTCGAGGAGTGAGCGCGCGGCAGGCCCGCCTCAGCCGGCGCCCTCGCCCAGATAGGCGGTGGCGTCGATCTCCACCAGCGCGTCCGGCGAGCCCAGCCCCTGCACGATGCAGGAGACGCGGTGCGGCGGGTCCTCCGCGAAGTTCGCGAAATAGACCTCGTTCATCGGCTCCCACCAGGCGCGGTCGGTGACATAGACCGTGCACTTCACGACATCGGCCAGCGTGCCGCCGGCCTCCTCGATCAGGGCGCGAATATTGTCGATCGCCTGCTGCGTCTGCGCCCGGGCGTCGCCCAGGGCGTAGCGCCCCTGCCGGTCGTTGCCCATGCAGCAGACGAACAGGAAGCCGCCGGCCAGGGTGGCCTGGGCGAAGGGCAGGCGGCTGCGGCCGACGCGGTCGGAGGCGAGGATCTTCTTCGGCATGCTTGGCCTTCTCCCGAGGGTGGCGCGGCCCCGCCGGGGGCCACGCCCGGCGGCGCTACTTCGCCGCGCCGACGCCCATCACGGTGGTGTACTCATCGGCCCGGGCCTCGTAGGTCAGACCGCCGCGCAGGGCCCAGATGTTCTTCTGCATGTGCAGCATGACCAGCCCGACATCCTCCATGCCGACCCGCATCGCCTGCTGGAAGATCTGCTCGCGCTTCGCGTCGTCGGCGGTGCGCAGCCCTTCCTCCACCAGCGCGTCGAGCTGCTTGTTGCTGTAGCCGCTGAAGTTGGTGGTGCCGAAGCCCTTCTCGGGAATCCGCGTGGTCAGCACGCCGCGCAGCGCCGTCGAGGGCTCGCCCGAGGTGGCCCAGCCGATCAGCATGGCCGACATGTCGTTCCGCGCCTGGCGCTGCGCCAGGACGGAGAAGGGCACGGCATCGACCGTCGTGCGGACGCCGATCCGCTGCCACATCTGGCCGATCGCCTGGATGATCTGCGCGTCGTTCACGTAGCGGTTGTTGGGGCCGAGCAGCGAGATGTTGAAGCCGTCCGGATAGCCCGCCTCGGTCAGCAGCGCCTTGGCGCGGTTCGGGTCGTAGGCCGGTGGCGGCAGGTCCGGCACGTAGCCGTTGGCGCCGGGCGGCATCATCTGCCCGGTCGGCAGCGCGGCGCCCTGCATCACGCGGTCGACGATGCCCTGGCGGTTGATCGCCATGGTCAGGGCCTGGCGCACGCGCAGGTCGCGCAGCGGGTTGGTGGCGAGCTTCCTGCCGCCGGAATCGGTGATGTAGGGCGAGCTGTCATGCGCCACATCGAGCTTCAGGTAGATGGCGCGCAGTGACGGCGTCTCGGCGAAGGAGATGCCCTGGGTCGAGCGCAGGCGCGGAATGTCGGCCGGCGGCACCACGTCGATCATCTGCACGTCGCCCGAGAGCAGCGCCGCGACGCGCACGCCGTCGTTCGAGATGAAGCGGTAGGTCGCCTGCTTCCAGTCCGGCTTCTCGTCCCAGTAGTCCTCGTTCCGCGTCATCACCACCCGGTCGTCCGGCGTGAAGGAGGAGAGGCGGTAGGCGCCGGTGCCGATGAGGGCCTTGCCGTTGTTGAAGTCGGCCGTCGCGACATTCTCGCCGACCTTGTGCGAGATGATGAAGATGTTGTTCATGTCGTAGGGCATCAGCGGATAGACGCCGCTGGTCTTGAACCGGATGGTGTGCGGATCGGGCACCTCGGTGCCGATGACGGCGCGGGTGTAGATGCTGAAGGAGCCCGGGCTGTTCACCACGTTCGGCACGCGCTTCAGCGTCGTGATCACGTCCTCCGCCGTGAACTCGCTGCCGTCGCTGAACTTCACGCCCTTGCGGAGCTTGAACTCCCAGGTGGTGTCATCGACCATCCGCCAGGATTCCGCGAGGCCGGGCTTCAGCTGCGCCTGCGCGGTCCGGCTGACCAGCTTGTCGAAGAAGTGCTCGGCCATCATGTTGTTGGGCGAGAGCGTGTGGTAGTGCGGGTCGAGCGAGGTCGGCGGCGCGGCGACGGCCAGGCTCAGGCTCTGCGCCGAGACGGCGGCCGGAAGGGCGGCGGGCAGCAGGCCGCCGATCGCCGCGGCGACCGGGGCGGCGAACCGGGCGCGACGGCGCGCATGGGGGGCGGTGGGTTTCAAGTCGGTGCCTCCGAGACGGGATGATGAAGCCGGCAGTCCCTGCATGGCTGCCTTGTGCCGGCAGCGCATCCCGCGATCCATGCCTGCCCGCGGGGCGCCGGTCAACGGCCGTGAGCGGAAGGCTTGCCTGGCGGCCGGCATTCGGCGCTAGAATCGGAACATGACCGATATCAATACCTTCGAGGGACGGCCCGAGAAGCAGGCGAAGTGGGACACGCGCTACATCGGCCTCGCGCACCACATCGCCCAGTGGTCGAAGGATCCGCGCGCCAAGGTGGGCGCGGTGCTGGTCAACCAGGGGCAGGCGCGCATCGTCGCCACCGGCTTCAACGGCTTCCCCTCCAATGTCGAGGACAGCGCCGCGCGGCTGGAGCACAAGGCGACCAAGCTGCGGATGATCCTGCACGCCGAGCAGAACGCGCTGCTGAATGCCGGGCACGGCGCGCGCGGCTGCGATGCCTATGTGGTGGGCAAGCCGGTCTGCAACGTCTGCGCCACCCTGCTGATCCAGTCCGGCGTGCGGCGGGTGATCGCGGCGGCGCCGCGACGCGGCACGGCGAGCCATTGGGACGAGGTGGGGCTGCTGGCCATCGAGATGATGCGGGAGGCCGGGGTGGCGTTCAGCCCGATCTCCGGCGAGCAGCTCGACGCGCTGGGGCTGAACCGGGACGAGGCCCGGCGGGCCGAGGACCCCTTCGCCGCGCACCAGGCCGCGTTCGATTTCGGGCATGGGGAGGGTGGCCGGGCGCCGGATTAGCGTCCGGCCCGAACCTCGCGGGCGGAACGCCCGTGCCGCCGCGCGGAAATCCGCCGGCCGAGGCAACGCTTGGCCCACCTTCGCGCGTTGTCGGCCAGCGGGGGCTGGGCCGGCGGCCCCCGGCCGTGTGAGGCCGGCCATCCAGGGAGGTTCCGCCACTCGTGTCCCCGACCCGCCATCTCTCGATCGTCTATTTCTTCACGGGCAACATCCAGGGCGGCCTCGGCCCCTTCCTCGCCACCTGGCTGGCGCAGACCAAGGCCTGGACGCCGGAGCGGATCGGCTGGATCAACACCCTGGTCGGGCTGGCCGCCCTGCTGCTGAACGGCCCGGCCGGGGCGCTGGTGGACCGGCTGAAGCTGCCGCGCCTGCTGCTCGGCCTGGCCTGCGCGGCCATCTTCGGCGGCACGGCGCTGCTGTTCCTGGCCGATGGCGTGCCGGGGGTGGTCGCCGCGCACGGCACGGCGACGCTGGGCGGCATCCTGGTGCTGCCGGCGGCGACGGCGCTGACCCTCGGCATCGTCGGCCGGAAGGCCTTCCCGCGGCAGCACGGCCGCAACGAGGCCTTCAACCATGCCGGAATCCTGGCCTCGGCGCTGATGATCGCCGGCGGCTCCGTGCTGATCGGGCCGGATGCGGCCCTGTTCGTCATGGCCGGCATGGCGGTGGGCGCCATCCTGGCCACCGTGACCACCCCGGGCGACGCCTGGGATGCGGGGCGCGCCCAGGGGGAAGATGAGGGCGAGGAGGATGGCAAGGCGGGCGGGGCGGGGCGGGCCGGCTCCGGCGGGGGCGCCGGCCGGGAGGAGGTCAGCCCGCTGCGGGCCGTGCTGACCGACCGGCGCCTGCTGATGCTGGCACTGGTGCTGGCGCTGTTCTCGCTGGGCAATGGCGTCATGCTGTCGCTGATCGGCCAGCGCGTGGCGGCGGAGGGCGGCAGCGCCACCGCCTGGACCGCCGGCTATGTGGTGGCGGCGCAGCTGACCATGATCCCGGTCGCGCTCTGGGGCGGGCGGCTGGCCGAGCGCGGCGGCGGCAAGCCGCTGCTGGTCGTGGCCTGCGCGGCGTTGCTCGCCCGCGCCCTGCTCTCCGCCTGGATCGCCGATCCGTTCTGGCTGGTCCCGGTCCAGGTGCTGGATGGGCTCGGTTCCGGCCTGATCGGCGTCGCGGTACCCGTGGTGGTGGCCAATGCCAGCGCGGGAACGGGGCGGACGCAGACGGCGCTGGGCACGGTCTATGCGATGCAGGGCGTGGGCGGGCAGCTCTCCCATGCCTTCGGCGGCACCCTGGCCGGCTGGTTCGGCTGGAGCGGCGCCTTCCTGGCCCTGGCGGCGCCGGTGGGCGCGGCGCTGGCGCTGGCGCTGCTGCTGCCGGGCGGAGCGGCGGTGGAGACGGAGGCGGAGGCGGAGGTCTGAACGGCGCGCCCCTCCCGGTGCCGCCCCTGCCGCGCTATACCCGGGCCGCGCAGGAGATCCCCCTCGGCCGGAGTTGTCGCGATCGTGCAGAACCTTGAGACGCCCCCTGGAACCCCGGCCGAGGCCCCGGCGGCCGGCCACAACCAGCCGCCCGCCAGCGAGACCGCGGCCGAGGCGCATCGCCGGCGCACCTTCGCCATCATCGCCCACCCGGACGCCGGCAAGACGACGCTGACGGAGCAGTTGCTGCTGCTGGGCGGCGCCATCCAGATCGCCGGCGCCGTGCGCGCCAAGGGCGAGCGGCGGCGGACGCGCTCGGACTGGATGAAGATCGAGCAGGATCGCGGCATCTCGGTCGCGACCAGCGTCATGACCTTCGAGTACGGCGGGCAGATCTTCAACCTGCTCGACACGCCGGGCCATGAGGACTTCTCCGAGGACACCTACCGCACCCTCTCGGCCGTCGATGCCGCGGTGATGGTGATCGACGCCGCCAAGGGCATCGAGGCGCAGACCCGCAAGCTGTTCGAGGTCTGCCGCCTGCGCGACATCCCGATCGTCACCTTCATCAACAAGATGGACCGCGAGGCGCGCGAGCCGCTGGAACTGCTGGACGAGATCGAGAAGACGCTCGCGCTCGACGTGACGCCGGCCACCTGGCCGATCGGCTCCGGCCAGCAGTTCGCCGGGGTCTACGACCGGCACGACAACAGCCTGCGGCTGATCGCCGAGGGCGGCGAGCGGGAGGAGAAGCTGGAGGGCCCCGAGGATGCGCGGATCGACGGGCTGCTGCGCCACGGCCAGGGCGACGTGCTGCGCGAGGGGATGGAGTTGGCCTCGGTCTATCCCGAATTCGATCTGGCGAGCTTCCGCGAGGGGCATCTGACGCCGGTCTATTTCGGCTCGGCGCTGCGTGGCTTCGGGGTGCGGCACCTGCTGGACGGGCTGGCGCAGTTCGCCCCGCCCCCCTCCGCGCGGCGGGCCGATGCGCGGGTGGTGGAGCCGGAGGAGGAGAAGCTCACCGGCTTCGTCTTCAAGATCCAGGCCAACACCGACCTCAACCACCGCGACCGCGTGGCCTTCCTGCGCATCTGCTCCGGCCGGCTGCGGAAGGGCGCGCGGCTGCGGCAGGTTCGCACCGGCAAGAGCATACCGGTCAACGCGCCGCTGTTCTTCTTCGCCAAGGAGCGGCAGGTGGCCGAGGAGGCCTGGCCGGGCGATGTC
Organism: Pseudoroseomonas sp. WGS1072; assembly: GCF_049340465.1. Lineage (NCBI taxonomy): Bacteria > Pseudomonadati > Pseudomonadota > Alphaproteobacteria > Acetobacterales > Acetobacteraceae > Pseudoroseomonas > Pseudoroseomonas sp. WGS1072. The sequence continues at coordinate 2,224,202 of NZ_JBMPSU010000001.1, forward strand.
GTGGGCATCGCCAATCACGGCACGCTCCGCATCGGCGACACGCTGACCGATGGCGAGGCGCTGAACTTCCGCGGCGTGCCGAGCTTCGCGCCCGAGATCCTGCGCCGGGTGCGGCTCGACGACCCGATGCTGGCCAAGAAGCTGCGCAAGGCGCTGGACCAGCTGGCCGATGAGGGCGTGGTGCAGGTGTTCCGCCCGCTCGATGGCAGTCCGCCCGTGGTCGGCGTGGTCGGCCAGCTGCAGCTCGACGTGCTGGCCAGCCGCATGACCGCCGAATACGGCGTGACCATCACCTTCGAGCCCACCTCCTGGTCCACCATGCGCTGGGTGGCACCGAAGGCGGAGGAGGAGCGCGCGGCGCTGGAGCGCTTCCTGCGCGGCGCGCCGAGCCAGATGGCCGAGGACCATGACGGCGAGCCGGTGGCCTTCTTCACCTCCGACTGGGGCCGCCGCCGGGCCGAGGAGGAATGGCCCGGGCTGCGCTTCCTGTCGCTCCGCGAGCAGCATGGGGTGGCGGAGGGCGAGGCGGCCAGCTAACCCGAGGGCGGCCGCAAGCCAAGGAAGCGCAGCATGGAAGCCGTCACCACCGTCCTGGTCCTGCTGCTCGCGGTGGTGGCGAGCGGCTTCCTGGTGCGGCTCTCGCCCGTCCCCCTGCCGCTGCCGATCCTGCAGATCGGCCTGGGCGCGCTGCTGGCCGCCTGGCTCGGCCTCGGCATCACGCTCGATCCCGAGCTGTTCTTCCTGCTCTTCCTGCCGCCGCTGCTCTTCCTCGATGGCTGGCGCATCCCCAAGCGCGGCCTGTTCCGCGACGCCGCCGCCATCGTCGAGCTGGCGCTCGGCCTGGTGCTCTTCACCGTGCTCGGCATCGGCCTGTTCATCCACTGGATGATCCCGGCCATGCCGCTGGCCGTCGCCTTCGCCCTCGCCGCCGTGCTCTCGCCGACCGACCCGATCGCCGTCTCGGCGGTGGCGGCGCGGGTGCCGATCCCGCACCGGCTGATGCACATCCTGGAAGGCGAGTCGCTGCTGAACGACGCCTCCGGCCTGGTCTGCCTGCGCTTCGCCATCGCCGCCGCGATGACCGGCGCCTTCTCGCTCTCCGAGGCGGCGCTGACCTTCGCCCAGCTCGCCCTGGGTGGCATCGCCCTCGGCGTCGCCGTCACCTGGGGCGTGATGCGGGCGCAGCGCGCCCTGGTGCGGCGCATCGGCGAGGACCCTGGCGCGCAGGTGCTGATCAGCCTGCTGATCCCCTTCGGCGCCTATCTGGCGGCCGAGCATGTGCATGTCTCCGGCATCCTGGCCGCCGTCTCGGCCGGCATCACCATGAGCTACACGGAGAATTCCGGGCGCGCCCTGGCGGCGACCCGCATCCGCCGCACGGCGGTCTGGGACACCGTGCAGTTCGCCGCCAATGGCGTGATCTTCGTCCTGCTGGGCGAGCAGCTTCCCGCCATCCTGATGGGCGCGGCCGAGACGGTGCGGCAGACCGGGCACCACGACGCCTGGTGGCTGCCGGTCTATGTCCTGGCCATCGCCGTCGCACTCGGCCTGCTGCGGCTCGGCTGGGTCTGGGCCTCGCTGCAGTTCACCCTCTACCGCGCCCGCCGCGCCGGCCAGGCGCGGCCGCGCGTCGGCTGGCGCGTGCTGGTCGCCACCTCGCTGGCCGGCGTGCGCGGCGCCATCACGCTGGCCGGCGTGCTGACCCTGCCGCTGGCGCTGCCGGACGGCACGCCCTTTCCGGCGCGCGACCTCGCCATCTTCCTCGCCATGGGGGTGATCCTGGTGTCGCTGGTGGGGGCCAGCCTGCTGCTGCCGCCGGTGCTGCAGGGCCTCTCGCTGCCGCCCGAGGACGCGCACGACGCCGAGCTGGACCGCGCCCGGCGGCTCGCCACCGACGCCGCCATGCGCGCCATCGGGCGGGCGCAGCACCGGCTGGCCGAGGGAAGGGCGGAGGCCGATCTCTATGCCGAGGCGGCGGCGCGCAGCATGGAGCCCTATCGCCTCGGCGCGGTCGGGACGCAGGAGGACGAGGCGGCCGCCGCGCGGGGCCGGCGCATCCTGGCGATCGAGCGGGAGCTGCGCCTGGCCGGGCTGCGCGCCGAGCGCGACGAGCTCTACCGCCTGCGCCGCCAGCGCAGCATCAGCGACGAGACGCTGCAGGAGCTGGTGCACGAGATCGACCTCGGCGAGGCGAGCCTGGCGCGGTAGGCCACGCCCGGGAGCAGGGGTGCCTCCCGCGGGGCGCGCCTCCCATCCGCGCCGCCGCCGCCCCACATGCGGGGCCGCAGCATGGAGCACCCCCGCGTGAAGACGATCGGACACCTCGAACTACCCGCTGCTGCATGGCCTTCGCGTGCAGGATGGTCGCCTCAGGCCGTGACGTGCCCCTGTTGACCCGGCTGGGTCACCGGCTTTGGGCGGCGGGTTCTGCCCTTCGTGGACGCTGTGGGGTTATGCGGGCGCAGCTCGGGCGCTGAGCCAGGCCAGGCGGGTGAAGTTGTAAGCCAAGTTGGCGATGCCGATCTTCACCTGGGCCCGGGCCAGGCCGATGGTGCGGACGAACAGCGCCATGCGGTGTTTCTGGGCGGCAAAGACATGCTCGATGCCGGAGCGGATCCGGGCGCGTGATGCATTGGCTTTCGCCTGCTGCTCAGGGAGTTCGCGCCGTGGCGGTCTGCGGAACAGGATGCGCTCGCTCAGCCCGCGCCGTTCCAGCGCTTCCAGATTGCGCTTCGTGCGGTAGGCCGTGTCCGCCCAGACGCGGCTGGCCGTGTTCTCGGGATCGAGCAGGGCAGGAAAGCTACGGCTGTCGTGCTGGGCGGCATCAGTGACCGTCCAGCGGCGGATCAGCCCGTACCGCCGGTCGATGCCGATATGGCTCTTGTAGCCAAAAACCGGCACCGCGATCTGAATGGCTTGGCGCTGCGCACCTTCTGGTTTGGGTTTGGTTCTGCCGCGCTTGAGCGTCCAACGCGCGTCGCGATCCTTCTGCGCCCGCTTGGCCTTTGACCAGTGCGTCGGCGTGTTGCCCTCACGAATAGTGGCTTTCTCATCGAGGGTGAGCTTCTGGCGTGGCGCGGCGATCAGGGTCGCGTCGATGATCTGCCCGCCCATGGCCAAATAGCCTTGCTCGACCAGCACCGCGTCGAAGCGGCGGAACAGCCCTTCGATGGCACCCGCCTGCTTGAGCTGCTCGCGATAGAGCCAGATCGTCTTGGCGTCGGGCACTGCCTGGTGCAGGCCGAGACCTGCGAAGCGCATGAAGGACAGCCGGTCCCGCAATTGGAACTCGGTCTGCTCGTCGGAGAGGCTGTAGAGCGCCTGCAGCACCAGGATGCGGAACATCAGCACCGCGTCATAGGGCGGGCGACCACCGCGGCTGCGATCCGACCGCGCCAGCGCCGCCTCCAGCACGGGCCGGAAGACCTCGAAGCCGACCGCGGCCGCAAGACGTTCCAGCGGATCGCCGGCGGCAGAGAGGGCCGCATACCGCTCATCGACATCGAAGAAGCCAGGCTGACCCGCCATCGCCACTGCCTCCGCTGACCGGAGCCAGTGAATCACCTCAGCGCACTAGCAGCGAGGTATTTCGAAGTGTCCGATCGGCTTTCTCTCCTTCGGACACTGGACGCCCTCACCCCAGTCGCAGACCCGTTCGGCGGCCGACGCGCTGCTGCAATCCATCGATCTGGCCGTCGCCGCCGAGGCGCTGGGCGTGGACGGGGCCTATTTCCGCGTCCATCACTTCGCCCGCCAGCTCGCCTCGCCCTTCCCGCTGCTCGCCGCCGTGGGCGCGCGGGCGAAGCGCATCGAGATCGGCACGGCGGTCATCGACATGCGCTACGAGAACCCGCTCTACATGGCCGAGGATGCCGGGGCGGCCGACCTGATCGCGGGCGGGCGGCTGCAACTCGGCCTCAGCCGGGGCTCGCCGGAGCAGGTGATCGACGGCTGGCGCTACTTCGGCTACCGCCCGGCCGAGGGCGAGAGCGAGGCCGACATGGCCCGCCGCCACACCGAGGTGCTGCTCGACGTGCTGCGCGGCGAGGGCTTCGCCCGGCCGAACCCGCAGCCGATGTTCCCCAACCCGCCCGGCCTGCTGCGGCCGGAGCCGCATTCCGAGGGGCTGCGCGAGCGCATCTGGTGGGGGTCCGGTTCGGACGCCACGGCGGTCTGGGCGGCGAAGCTGGGGATGAACCTGCAGAGCTCGACGCTGAAGGACGACGAGACCGGCGAGGCCTTCCACATCCAGCAGGCCCGGCAGATCCGCGCCTATCGTGCCGCCTGGGCCGAGGCCGGCCATGCGCGCACGCCCCGCGTCTCGGTCAGCCGCAGCATCTTCGCCCTGATGGACGACCGGGACCGCGCCTATTTCGGCCGCGGCAAGGAACAGGACCGGATCGGCCTCATCGACGAGAAGACGCGGGCGATCTTCGGCCGCGGCTATGCCGCCGAGCCGGAGGCGCTGGTCGAGGCGCTGCGGCAGGACGAAGCCATCGCCGAGGCCGACACCCTGCTGCTGACCGTGCCCAACCAGCTCGGCGTCGATTACTGCGTGCATGCCATCGAGGCCGTGCTGACGCATGTCGCGCCGGCGCTCGGCTGGCGCTGACACAGGCCTGGAGAGGATAGGTATTCCGGGACGCGGCGGAGTGGAGAGGAAGGAAGGCGCGTCCGGCCCCAATTCCGCCACAATGAACGTCCAGTAAAAGAGCCTGGTGCGTGTGTCTGGAATTCAGGCCTGTGCCCGGGATTTCATGCCGGAATCGGCACGAATTCCGGCGGGCGGCCCGGTTCCGCGGGTGAATGGCCTCTCCTGTCCTGATCTCCTGGATTTTTTGACCGCACTGAGCAGGAAGGACCCGCCATTCGATGCGAGCCGCGCAGACGCCCCCGGCCCGGAGCCCGTATTTCGCGGATTTCGATCACACGCTGCTGGCCGGCAACAGCACGGAGCTGTTCATCGCCGCCTGCAAGCCCTCCTTTCTGGCGGCGCTGGTGGAGCTGCTGGTGCGCCGCTGCATCCCCTGGCGCTGGACCGGATTGCCCCAATGGTTCCGGCTGCGGGACTATGCCTGCTGCCTCTGCCTTATCCTGCTGATGCCGTGGAACCTGCTGATCTGGCGGCGCGTCGCGCCCGGGCTCTTCGCGCGGCTGGAGAGCCGGATGGTGACGGAGCGGTTGCGGCGGGCCGGGGCCGGACGGGTGGTCATCGTCTCCTTCGGGATGGCCTTCGTCATCCGGGCGATGCTGCGCGGCAGCGCCTGGCAGGATTGTCGGCTGATCGCCACCCCGCTGCTGCCGGCCCTCGGGCGCTTCCGGGCCGGCAAGCTGCATCTGGTCGAGGGGCATTTCAGCGCCGCCGAGATCGCCCATGCCGACTTCATCACCGATTCCCGCGATGATGCCGACCTGCTGCAGGCGGCGGGGCGGGGCGAGCTGATCGCCCCGCAGGGACCGGCCATCTCGGCGCGGGAGCGGCTCTACCTGCCCCTGCGCTATACCGCCGCCGCCAAGTACACACGCTCCTATGTGCTGGACCAGATCCTGCTGGTCGACATCCTGCTGGTGGCGCTCAGCATCAGCGTGACGCCGGGCGAGCTGCTGGCCGCGCTGGGCTTCGTGCCCTTCCTGACGATCTCGCTGATGGGCGTCTACGAGATCGGCTACTACGAGAACGACATGGTGGCGGCGCGGCGGGAGGCGGCGCCGACGCTGAAGCCGGCGGCGGCGCGCTACCGCGACTTCCCCATCGAGCCCGATGCCTGGCTCTGGTCCCTGGCGACGGGCGCGCTGGGGCTGGCCGGGGCGCATTGGGCCGGGATGCTGGGCAGCATCGGCCTGGCCGGGGGCGCGCTGGGCTGGGTCGCCATGCTGCTGGTGCTGCGGGCGGTCTTCTACGTCTACAACCGCCGGCCGCCGGGCTCGCGCATCCTGCTCTACCCGGTGCTGAACGCGATCAAGTTCGGGCCGATCTTCTTCCTGATGGAGCCCACGAAGTTCGGCGTGGTCCTGGCCTTCAGCCAGGTGGCGATGATGTGGGTCATCTACATCACCTATCGCTACGGCGGCTCGCACAACGAGATCCGCAAGGACAATCTGCGCTTCATGCTGTTCGGCATCGGCGCCGCGCTGCTGGCCAGCAGCGCGCCCTTCGCCAGCCTGGGCGGGTTGTTCCAGCTCGGCGCCATCCTCGCCTGGCTGACGCTGCGCCTCTGCAAGGCGCCGGCCCTGGCGCTGCTGCGCGGGCGCCGGCGGCAGGCCGCGGGGCCGCTGGCCGCCCAGTCGCGGGCCTGAGCGGGAGGGTCCATCCCCCCTCCCGCCCGGCAGCCGGATGCCGCGCTCAGACGCTGGCCAGCAGGCCGGCGAAGAGCCGCGCGCGGGGCACCAGGCTGTCGATCAGCAGATGCTCCTGCAGGGTGTGGATGCCGCCGCCCCGCACGCCGAGCCCGTCCAGGGTGGGCACGCCCATGGCGCCGGTGAAGTTGCCGTCCGAGCCGCCGCCGGCGCTCTCATGGCCGATCTCGAAGCCGAGCTGCGAGGCCAGGCGTTGCGCCGTGCGGTAGAGGCCCATGGTGCCGCCATCCGGCTCCCAGACCGGGCGGGTGACGCCGCGCCGGACCTCGAGCGTCACGTCGCCGGCACCGGATTGCAGGGCCAGCATCCGCCCCACCGCATGGTCCAGATCCTCCTGCCGCTTGGCCATGGAGAGCGCCTCGGCGTCGCAATGGGTGGCGACGCAATTGACCCATCGCCCGCCCTGCAGGACGCCCACCGAGAAGGTGGCGGCCTCGGTGGTCATCGCCTCGATCGCCAGGATCTGCCGGCACATCTCGCGGATGGCGCTGCGCCCGTCCGAGAGCGCGGCGCCGGCATGGCTCGGCCGGCCCGTGGTGCGCAGGTTGAAGCGGGCGATGGCGTAGCGGCCGGTCACCACGCCGCCATCCGGCCGCGCCGGCTCGGGCACCAGCACCACCTCGTGCCGCGCCGCCTCGGCCTCGATCACGTCGCGGGTCGAGGGGCTGCCCACCTCCTCGTCGCTGGTGAGCAGGAAGCTGACGGGGCGGCGGGTGCAGATGCCGGCCTGCTGCATCGCCGCCATGGCCTGCAGGGCGAGGAAGGTGCCGCCCTTCATGTCGCAGATGCCGGGGCCGTAGGCGCGCTCGCCCTCGACCCGCCAGGGCAGGGCGCCGAGCGTGCCGACCGGGTGCACGGTATCGAGATGCGCCAGCACCAGGATGCCGCCCTCCATCTCGCCATCGGGATGCGGGAAGCGGGCACGGACGCAGTCGCCATAGCCCATGCGGCCGGGAATGCGCTCGATCCGCGCGCCGAGGATGGCGAGGTCCCGCGCCGCCAGCGACATCATGCGGTTGACCGCCTCGGCGTCGAAGGTCGGGCTCTCGCACTCGACCCAGGGGCGCAGCCCGGCGAGCAGCGCCTCGGCCTCGAAGGGCAGGGCCAGGGCGCGCTGGGCCTCCGCCTGGTCCTGGGGCAGCCTCTCCGCCTTCTGCATTCGCATCTCTCCCTTCTGGCACGTCCGGCCTGGCATGCCCGGCCCGTCCGGTTCCGGCCCATCCCCCGCGTCTGGGCGCATCCGGCGGCGCAGCCTGCGGCCATGGCGGCGGCAGGACAAGGGGGAGATCTGTCAAGAGGTGACGGGGAGGGGGGGCAGCCTGCTAAACCTCCTCCCCGATGAGCGAATACACTCCCCCGCGGCGCATCGCGCCGCAGACCGGCGACAACCTCTGGACCGGCACGGCCCTCACCCCGGCCGACTGGATGCTGCCGCTCGGCGGCGAGGTGACCGCGGAGATCGCCAGCGCCGGCGAGACCGCGACGCCGCTGCCGCGGCTCGACCCGTTGCTGGGCCAGGTGGCCGAGCGGCTGGCGCATGGCCTCGGCTTCTGCCTGCTGCGCGGCATGAAGCTGCCGGAGGCGCCGGCGGAGCGGTTGTCGCAGATCGGTCGCCGGCTGGGCCGGCCGCTGCCGCAGGGGCCGGCGGAGGCGCCGGACCCCGCGCCCGGCGGCAAGTACCACACGGAGCCCTGCGACGCCCTGCTGCTGCTCTGCCGCGAGGGTGTCGAGGTGGCGCTGTTCTCCGCCGCCGCGCTGCACAACGAAGTGCTGAAGACCGACCGCCCGGCGCTGGAGGTGCTCTACGGCGCCCTGCCGACCGGGCCGGAGACGGGCCTGCCGGTCTTCGCCGTGACCAGCGGCGTCTTCGCCGCGCGCTGCGAGCGGATGAGCAGCGATCCGGCGCTCTGCGGCCCGGCCTGGTCGGCGCTGGAGCGGGCGGCGCAGGCGCCCGGCATGGCGCTGCGCCTGATGCTGCATCCGGGGGACCTGCTCTGCGTGAACCCCTTCCTGGTCTGGGCGACGCGGCGGCCCCAGCTCGAGGCGCTGGCGGTGATGACGGAGAATTCGCGCCTTTCCGAGGGCGCTTTCGCGGCACTGCGCGGGGAGGCGGGGTGATGCGCATCCTGGTGGCCAATGCCAACACGACGGAGGCCATCACCGCGCTCTGCGCCGACGCGGCGCGGGCCGCCGCGGCGCCGGGGACGGAGATCCTGGCCGCCACGCCGCGCTTCGGCGTCGCGGTGATCTCGACCCGGGCCGAGAACGCCATCGCCGGCCATGCCCTGCTGGAGCTGCTGGCCGAGCATGCCGGACAGATCGACGCCGCCATCCTCGCGGTCAGCCACGACACGGCGCTGGAGGCGGCGCGGCAGCTGATGCCCTGCCCGGTGGTGGGCATGACCGAGGCCGCCTGCCTGACCGCCTGCCTGCTTGGCGCCCGCTTCGGCCTGGTGACGCTGGGCGGCACCGAGACCTATCGGGAGCTGATCGGCCGCCACGGCCTCGCCGGCCGCCTCTCCGGGCTGGAGGGGGTGGCGATGACGCCGCAGCAGGCGGTGGCCGAGCCCGCCGCCGCCGAGGAGGCGGTGCTGCGGGGCGCGCTGCGGCTGGTCGAGGGCGGGGCCGACGCGGTGGTGCTGGGCGGCGCGGCGCTCGCCGGCATGGCGGCGCGCCTCGCGCCCCGCGCCCCGGTGCCGCTGCTCGACGGCATGGCCTGCGGCGTGAAGCTGGCCGAGGCACTGGTGGCCCTCGCGCCCCCGAAGCCGCGCGCCGGCAGCCTGGCGGCGCCGCAGGGCCGCGCCACCGGCGGGCTCAGCCCGGCGCTGACGCGGCTGCTGCTCGGCGGCTGACCGCCCGTCCCCGAAGGAAGAAGGCCTCCGGGGGCAACGCGCTCACGCCTCCAGCGTGCCCCGCCACAGCGCGGGGATGTAGCGGTAGCCTTCGCCCTCCTTCGCGACATAGCCATTGGCGGGGAAGGGGAAGTGATAGCCGATGCAGCGGATGCGGTCGGACGCCACCCGGTCCAGGATGCGGCGCCGCGTCGCCTCGGCCTGTTCCGCATCCATGTCGAAGACCAGGTGCCAGCCGGGGTTGCGCAGGTTCAGCTCGGGCCGGTTGGTGACATCGCCGAGCACCATCGCCTGCGCCCCGCCATCGGTCAGCAGGTAGCTGGTGTGGCCCGGCGTGTGGCCGGGCGTCGGCACGGCCCGGATGCCGGGCGCGACCTCCGCGGCGCCGTCGATCTGGCGGATGCGCTCGCGATAGGGCTCGAACTTGCGCCGCACCAGGGCGAAGGCGTTGCGCATCGCCTCCGGCGCGCGGCCGGCCTGGCCGTCATCCATCCAGAAGTCCCATTCCGCCTTCGGCACCACGATCGTGGCCTGCGGAAAGAGCGGCCGGTTCTCCGCGTCGGTCAGGCCGCTGATATGGTCGCCGTGGAAATGCGTCATCACCACCATCCGCACCTGGGCGGGGTCGTGGCCGGCGGCGCGGAGATTGGCCGGGGCCTGGCCCGCCGTGGCGCCGAGCTGCCCGCCCGTGCCGGTGTCGAAGAGCACCACGCCCTCCGGCGTCTCCAGCGCCGTCAGCGTATAGACGATGTCGAGATGCTCGGTGGGCATCAGCTCGGCCTGCAGTGCCGCCGCCACCTGCTCGGGCGAGGCGTTGCGGACGAAGCCCTGGGTCGGGTTGGGGCGGCGGCCGGCCCCGTCATGCAGCAGGGTGACGACGCGGCTGCCGAGGCGGAAGCGGTAGAAGCCGGGCGCCTGGGCCGGAGCGGCGCCGTCCTCGGCCTGCCCCTGGGCCCGCGCCTGTCCCTGCCCCTGGGCCATGGCTGCCGGGCCCACCCCGGCGGCCAGCGCCGCCGCCCCGGCTCCCATCAGAAGATCCTTCCGTCCGATCGGCATGCCACCTCTCCCTGTGCTGGCGCACAGCAGGTCGGCACCCGGGGGCATGGGATCAAGGGCGGGCCGGGGCGTGAATGAGCGGTGGTACCGTATGAAAACATGATAATCCTTCGGGCATTGAATCCAGGTCCTGCTCTCACTGGTTGCCTGTGCCCCGGGGATCCTCGCTTGCTTCTGTCCGCACCGCCGACCGCGACCCTGCTGCACGACACCGGCCGCGTCGCCGCGCTCTACCAGCCGGGCGGCGAGGGGCTGATCGTCTCCCTCGCGCCGCGCCAGGCCGAGCGCGCCATCTGGGGCCGTGCCTTCCTGGCCCGGCTCGGCGCCTCGCTGCTGGGCCTGGTGGACCACCGGGACAGCTGGTTCCCCGAGGAGGACATGGCGCTGCTGTCGCCGCGGCTGGAGCCCCTGCTGGCGGCGCACCGCCGCGTGGTGCTCTATGGCTTCAGCATGGGCGCCTACGCCGCGCTCAAGCACGCCGCCCGGCTGCGGGCGGATGTGGTGCTGGCCTTCGCCCCGCAGTATTCCATCAGCCCCGCCGATGTCGGCGCCTTCGATCCGCGCCGCAGCCAGGCCTTCTTCCAGGCCGCGCTGCACACCGGCATGCGCTTGCGGCCCGGCGATCTGCGCGGCCAGGCGCTGCTGTTCCACGATCCGCTCTTTCCCGAGGATGCCCGGCACGCCGCGCTGATCCGCGCCGCCGGCCCGGTCGTCACGGTGCCGACGCCCTTCGCCAACCATGATTCCCTGCGCTTCGTGCTGCAGGCCGGCGCCCTGGCGCCGCTGCTGCGGGCCGCGCTGGAGGGGCCGGTGGACATCGCCGCGCTGCGCCACGGGCTGCGCCAGGGCCGCCTGCTCTCGGCCGACTACGTGGAGAACCTCGCCGCCGCGCTGCGCCGCCGGCGGGGGGAGGCGGCCGCCGCGCGGCTGGTGCGCCAGGCGATCGAGGCGGGGAACACCGCGCCCGGCCTGCGGATCGAGCGGGCGCACCGGCTGCTCGACGAGGCGTCGGAGGCGGCGGCGGAGGCCCTGCTGGACGGCCTTGATGAGGGCAGCCTGCCGCCGCCCCAGGCCGCCGCCCTGACCGAGGCGCGCCGCCGGCTGCGTCTGCGGCGCGGCGAGGACCGGGCCGACCCGCCCGACTTCCCCGCCGGCGATCCGCTCTGGGAGGATGCCGCCGGCTTCCTCGTCGAGCGGGTGCTGCCGCGCGACCGGATTCTCGCCCCCGCCCTCTTCGCCGCCCGGCTGCCGGACATCATCCCCTATGCGCGACCGCCGGGCGATGGCGCCGAGGCGTGGGACTGGGTGGTGGTGAGCAAGGAGCGGCTGCCGGCCCTGGGCGGCGCCTTCCTGCGCGACCTCGCCGCCACCGCGACGCCGGTCTTCGCCAACGCGCTTTTCGTGATCTGGGCGCGGCAGCCGAGCTTCGGCCTGGTGGATCGCCGCGACACGCCCGAGGTCGCCGCCCTGTTGCGGGACCTGCGCGACACCGGAACGGGACCGGCCGCCGATCCCGGTTCGGCCGACCCCTTTTAAGCCGGAGCGGCTGTAATGCGGCGAAAGAGGGTCCCAGTTGCCATGCCGCCGCCGCTGCTGTTGTAACTAAAGTTTAGGGAATCGGCGGTATTCTTTGTCAGCCTAAATTGCGCGGCAATGTTTCCTTGCAGGTAAGTTGTCAAAGTACCACCACTTAAGTTCGAGTTGAGGATAGGGTGGCTGCGGCCACGAAAAGCATAGCGAGTTACTTGACCATTCCGAACATCGACACGAACAGATGCTCCACCCGAAATTTCTCCAACCCAAGTGCCATCCCAATCTTCAGTTGTCGAAGAAGATACGTTTCCAGACGAAGGTGTGGGCGTACCGGGACTCTGATTTGTGCTCTGAGAACATCCAGACACAGCCAGCACCGCCAGAAGAAATGCTCCAGCAACAGGGTGCCACATTCATCCCTCCTTTGATCCATTTGGGCTATGGATGTTTAAAGCAAAATGATTGCGAATTATCAACGAGAATTTAGGTATCGTTTGCGATGTGACCGCCACTTTGATCGGGACCTATAAACAAGCTCGATCTACAAGAATCCGTGGCGCTTCCCTCTGGCTGCGGCTGTGCCTAGGGAACGTTGATGAGCGGAGAGAGGTCTGGCTGACGGACCGGCAATGGCAGCGCCTAGCACCACTCCTCGCGAACAAGCCGCGTAGCGTGCCGCTGCGGAATCTGCCTCCTGGCCGCTGTCCAGTTCGCTGCCATTGTCAGCTACTAGTTATGAGTCGTGACCGTAGAAGGCGGCCAGCCCCTGCCGGGCCCTCGCCGCCGGCTTCCATTCGCCCGCTTGGGCGTGCCTCATCCCGGGCGGCCGCGCGCGAAGGTGACGACGGCCTCCAGCTGGCCGGACCAGAGGAACTGGTCGATCGGCACCGCCCGTTCCAGCCGCCAGCCGGCCGCCGCCAGCAGCCGGGCATCGCGCGTCAGCGCCGCCGGGTTGCAGGAGACATAGACGATGCAGGCCAGGCCGCTGCGGGCCAGCGCCGGCATCTGCTCGGCGGCGCCGGCGAAGGGCGGGTCCAGCACCAGGGCGGCGAAGCCCTCCAGCTCCCTGGCCGAGAGCGGCTGCCGCGCCAGGTCGCGCCGGACCGCGGTGACACGGCCACCGCTCCGGCGCGCCGCCGCATCCAGCGCCGCCACCGCCTCCGGCGCGCCCTCATAGGCGGTGACGCGGGCGCGCGCGGCGAGGGGAAAGCTCAGCGTGCCGAGCCCGGCATGCAGCTCGGCGATGCGCGCGCGGCCGGCGAGCTTCGGCAGTCCCTCCAGCACGGCGGCGACGATGGCCGCTTCCCCCTGCGGCGTCGCCTGCAGGAAGGCGCCCGGCGGCGGCGCCACCGCCACCCCCGCGAAGCCGATGGAGACCGGGCCGAGCTGCGCCATGGTCTCCTGCGCCGATCCCTTCAGCGGCCCGGCGGCGATGCGTGGCACCCCCTGGGCGGCGGCGAAGGCGGCCAGCGTGGCGCGGTCGGCGGTGCCCGGCCGGCCGTCCAGGCGGAGCAGCAGATCGGGGCCGGTGTCGAGCAGGTTCAGCAGGGCCGAGCCCTCGCGGCGGAAGGCGCCGAGGCCGCGCAGCATCGCCCGCAGCGGATCGAACAGCGCCACCAGCGCCGGGTCGAGCACGGCGCAGGTCGAGAGATCCTCGATGGCGGCGGCGCCGCGCCGGTGGAAGCCGAGCGCCACCGCGCCGTCCGCTCCGCGGCGCAGGGCCAGGTCGGCGCGCCGCCGCGTCGCCGGCGGCGTGACCGCCGGTTCCGCCACGGCGGGGTCCGCGAAGCCGGCGCGGGACAGGGCCTCCACCAGCCGGGCCCGCTTCCAGGCGGCATAGGGCGCGCCGGCCCAGTGCTGGATCTGGCAGCCGCCACAGGCCTCGCCGCGCGGGTCGAAATGCGGGCAGGGGGGCACGACGCGGTCGGGTGAGGCGGCGAGCAGCGTCTCCAGCCGCGCCGCCACCCCCTCGCCGCGGCGGGCGCCAGGCGCGGCGCGGACGCGCTCGCCCGGCAGGGCGCCAGGGATGAAGCAGGGCGTGCCGTCCGGCAGGCGGGCGAGGCCGTCGCCGCCGGCGCCGAGGCCGGTGATGTCGAGATCGGTGCTGGTCATGGGTCCGGGCAGGGACGGGGCAGGGGCCGGGAGGCCGGACCGGAGAGGAGCGGACCCGGCGGCGGGCGGGGGAGGCCGCCGCCGCCGGGTCCGGGCGCTCAGGCCCCGAAGGCGTTCAGCCCGGTCTGGGCGCGGCCCAGGATCAGGGCATGCACGTCATGCGTGCCCTCGTAGGTGTTCACCGCCTCGAGGTTCATGACGTGGCGGATCACGTGGTACTCGTCGGCGATGCCGTTGCCGCCGTGCATGTCACGGGCGACGCGGGCGATGTCGAGCGCCTTGCCACAGGAATTGCGCTTGCAGAGGGAGATCATCTCCGGCGCCACGCGGTGCTCGTCGAACAGCCGGCCGAGGCGCAGCACGCTCTGCAGGCCGAGGGTGATCTCGGTCTGCATGTCGGCCAGCTTCTTCTGGATGAGCTGGGTGTTGGCCAGCGGGCGGCCGAACATCTTGCGCTCCATGGTGTAGTCGCGCGCGGCGTGCCAGCAGAACTCGGCGGCGCCCAGCGCGCCCCAGGCGATGCCGTAGCGGGCGCGGTTGAGGCAGGAGAACGGGCCCTTCAGCCCCTTCACGTCGAGCTTGTTCTCCTCCGGGCAGAACACCTCCTCCATCATGATCATGCCGGTGGTGGAGGCGCGCAGCGAGAACTTGCCCTCGATCTTGGGCGCGGAGAGGCCCTTGGCACCCTTCTCCAGCACGAAGCCGCGCACGTCGCCGGCCTCGTCCTTGGCCCAGACGACGAAGACGTCGGCGATCGGGGAATTGGTGATCCAGGTCTTGGAGCCGGAGAGCAGGTAGCCGCCATCGACCTTCTTCGCCCGCGTCCGCATCGAGCCGGGGTCGGAGCCGGCATCGGGCTCGGTCAGGCCGAAGCAGCCGACCAGCTCGCCCTTCTGCATCCCCGGCAGCACGCGGTCCTTCAGCGCGTCGGTGCCATAGGCCCAGATCGGGAACATGGCGAGCGAGGACTGCACCGAGAAGGCCGAGCGGTAGCCGCTGTCGACGCGCTCCACCTCGCGCGCGATCAGCCCGTAGGAGACGTAGTTGACGCCGGCGCAGCCATGGCTGTCGAGCGTGGCGCCGAGGAAGCCCATCTCGCCGAACTCGTTCATGATCTCGCGGTGGAAGACCTCGTGCCGGTTGGCCTCCAGCACGCGCGGGAAGAGCTTGCCCTGGCAGTAGTCGCGCGCCGCGTCGCGGATCATCCGCTCATCCTCGGTGAGCTGGTCCTCCAGCAGGAGGGCGTCGTCCCACACGAAGGCGGGGCGGGCGGATGGGGTCACGGCGTTCATGGCGTTTCTCTCCAGCGGCTGGGGTCGGCGGGAGGCGGCGCCCGCTCCGGCCAGCGGAAGGGCGCCTCCTCCGAATGGGGTCTGCGGGACCGTTCCGAGATCCGATCACGCGCAATCTGGCGCCCTTCGCGCGCCTCGGCAACCGGGCGGCGGAGCGCGCGGCGGCACGGCCGCCCTCTCTCCAGGGAACCCCCCGGGGATCTCTCCCCGGGAAGGGTCTCAGGCAGCGGCCTCCTGGCCCCCGCCGGAGTCGGCGCCGGTATCGCGCTGCGGGCGGGGGATGGGGATCAGCATGAAGGCCGGCACCGCATCGCCGAAGCCCTTCACGGCCGGGCCCAGATCGTCCCGGTCGCGGCGCGCATGGTCGCGGCGGCGGTCCTGGCGGCCATCCTCGCGCGGGGCGCGCCATTCCTCGCGGGGCGCCCGCTCGGGCCGTGGCGGCGGCGCGGCCTCCTCGGCCACCACCGGCGGCGGCGGCGCCTCGCCGCGGCCGGGGCGGCGCTGGCCACGCCGCTGCACCTCGTCGCGGCCCGTCTCGCCTCGGCCCGTCTCGCCTCGGCCCGTCTCGCCTCGGCCCGTCTCGCTCCGGCCCGTCTCGCCTCGGCCGGCCTCGCGCCGGGGGCGATCCCCGCCGCGACCCTCGCCGGCCCGGCTGTCACCGCCGCGGCCCTTGCCGGTGCTGCGGCCCCGGCCCCGGCCACCGCGCGGCGCGCTCGCCGCCTCGGCCAGCTCCTCGGCGGAGACGGTGTCCAGCCCCTCGATCTCAATGCGCGGGATCGGCTTGCCGGTCAGCGCCTCGATGGCGGCGACGAGCTTCACGTCATCCGCCGTGGCGAGGGTGAAGGCATGGCCCTCCCGCCCCGCCCGGCCGGTGCGGCCGATGCGGTGGACATAGTCCTCGTCGCGGAACGGCACGTCGAAGTTGAAGACATGGCTGAGGCCGCCGATGTCGATGCCGCGCGCCGCGACGTCGGAGCAGACCAGCAGGCGCAGCTCGCCGGCCTTGAACTTCTCCAGCGTGGCGAAGCGCACCGACTGCGGCAGGTCGCCATGCAGCGCGCCGACGGCGAAGCCATGCTTCGACAGGCTCTTGTAGAGCACGTCCACATCGCGCTTGCGATTGCAGAAGATCAGGGCGTTCTGCACGTCCTGCGAGCGGATCAGCCGCCGCAGCGCCTCGCGCTTGTCGTGCGGCTGCACGAAGGCGAGGCCGGCGGTGATGGTCGTCGCCACCGAGGCGGGGGCCGACACTGTGATGGTCTTCGGGTTCTGCAGGAAGGCGTCGGCCAGCTTGCGGATCTCGGGCGCCATGGTGGCCGAGAAGAACAGCGTCTGGCGCAGCGGCGGCAGCAGCGAGACGATGCGCTCGACATCGGGGATGAACCCCATGTCCAGCATGCGGTCGGCCTCGTCGATCACCAGCACCTTGCAATCGGCCAGCATGACGCGGCCGCGCTCGAACAGGTCGAGCAGCCGGCCCGGCGTCGCGATCAGCACGTCCACGCCCTTGTCGAGCACGTCGCGCTGGTCGGACATGCTCTCGCCGCCGATCAGCAGGGCATGGGTCAGCTTCATGTGCTGCCCGTACTTGACGAAGTTCTCGGCCACCTGGAGCGCCAGCTCGCGCGTCGGCTCCAGGATCAGGCTGCGCGGCATGCGGGCCTTGGCGCGGGAGCCGGCCAGGATGTCCATCATCGGCAGCACGAAGCTGGCGGTCTTGCCGGTGCCGGTCTGGGCGCAGCCGAGCACGTCACGGCCCATCAGCACGACCGGGATGGCCTGCTCCTGGATCGGGGTCGGGTGCACATAGCCCGCCTCGGCCACGCCGCGCAGCAGCGCCTCGGACAGGCCGAGATCGGCGAAGACGGCGCGCGGGCCGGCCTCCGGCGTCTCCCCTGGCTCCTCTCCCGGTCCATCCTCCGGGTCGGGCGGCTCGGCGGCGGCCACGGCCACGGACCCGTCCGGGTGCGGCGCGGCGGCATTCGCCGGCGCCGGGGCAACCGGGGCCGGGGTGGTCAGGGCGTCGGAATACTCATCTTCGGCCACGCGGTGCGCGGCCGCATCGGGCTGATCGCTCAAGGGCAGTCGGTTCCTTCGCCGGACATGCGGCGGGATGCGTGCCGGCGACCGCGCGGAGCCCGCGCAGCCCTCTCTCCGGCAATGGTCACGGGGATATGCGCCGACCGGCCCGGCTTGGCAAGGTTCTCGACGGCTTGCGGCCGCGCGGAGGGCGGGGTAGCGGAGGAGGGTGATGCCCGCGCGACACGATCTCCTCCTGCTGCCCGGCCTGCTCTGCGACGGGCGCCTCTGGCGCGACCAGGTCGCCGGCCTGGCCGGCCTCGCCGCCTGCCAGGTGGCGGACCTGACGCGCGACGACACGCTGCACGGCATGGCGGCACGGGCGCTGGCCGCCGCGCCGCCCCGCTTCGCCCTGGCCGGCCTGTCGATGGGCGGCTATGTCGCCTTCGAGATCCTGCGCCAGGCGCCGGAGCGGGTGACGCGGCTGGCGCTGTTCGACACCTCGGCCCGCCCGGACACCGAGGAGGCCTCACGCCGCCGGCGTGGCCTGATGGCGCTGACCCGCACCGGCCAGTTCAGGGGCGTGACGCCACGCCTGCTGCCCAGCCTGCTGCATCCCGACCACGTCGCCGGACCGCTCGGCGCGGAGGTGCGGGCGATGGCCGACCGCGTCGGGCGCGACGCCTTCCTGCGCCAGCAGCTCGCCATCCTGCACCGGCCGGATTCGCGGCCCATGCTGCCCGGCATCGGCGTGCCGACGCTGGTGGCGGTGGGCGAGCAGGACGTGCTGACGCCGCCCGAACTGGCCGAGGAGATGGCCGCGGGCATTCCGGACGCCCGGCTGGCCCGCCTGCCGGGGGCCGGCCACCTGCCCACCATGGAGCGGCCGGCCGAGAGCACCGCCCTGCTGCGCGACTGGCTGCTGGGCTGAAGCGGCCGGGCTGAAGGCGGCTGGGCTGAGGCGGCGGGCCCCCGCCGATTCATGGTCTTGAAAGGCGGCCGGCCTAGCCTGCCGGCATGGTCCCGACCCCCACACGACGGCATTTGCTGAGCGGACTGACGCTGGCCGCGCTGCCGGAGCCGGCCCGGGCCACGCCGGGGATGCCCCGCGCCGGCACGGCGGCGCCGCCGGAAGGGCTCGCCGCCTGGGGGCAGTTCCGCCAGGCGCTGCTGCGGCCCGAGGGCCGGGTGGTGGACACCGGCAACCAGGGCATCTCGCATTCCGAGGGGCAGGGCTGGGCGATGTTCTGCGCCGAGCGCTGCGACGACCGCGCCAGCTTCGACCGGCTGTGGGACTGGACGCGCCGCACCCTGGCACGGCCGAACGACCGGCTGCTGGCCTGGCGCTTCCAGCCGGGCGCGCCGCAGCCGGTGGCCGACCGCAACAACGCCACGGACGGCGACATCTTCGCCGCCGCCGCCCTGCTGCTGGCCGCGCAGCGCTGGGCCGAGCCACGCTATGCCGAGGCCGGCGGCGCCATGGCGCAGGACGTGCTGCGGCTGCTGGTGCGGCAGGTCGCCGGTCGGGTGCTGCTGCTGCCCGGCCTGCACGGCTTTGAGGAAGCCGAGAGCATCATCGTCAACCCCTCCTACTACGCCTTCCCGCTGCTCGGCGTGCTGGCCCGCGCGGTGCCGGACCCGCTCTGGCTGCGGCTGGCGGCGGACGGGCTGGAACTGTTGCGGCAGGCGCGATTCGGCCGCTGGAACCTGGCGCCCGACTGGCTGCAGATCGACCGGCGCAGCGGCGCGCTCCGCCTGCCCGGGCGCTGGCCGCCCCGCTTCTCCTACGATGCCCTGCGGGTTCCCTTCTATCTCTGCTGGGCGGGGCTGGCGGAGGAGCCGGTCTGCCGCGCGGCGGCCCGCTTCTGGACCGATCCCGCCCACCGGCATGTCCCGGTCTGGGCCGACCTGACCAGCGATGCCGTCTCGCCCTATCCGGCGCCGCCCGGCCTGCAGGCGGTGACGCGCTTCGTGGCGGTCCGCACCGGGCAGGGCTCCGGCGGCGGCCC
Organism: Pseudoroseomonas sp. WGS1072; assembly: GCF_049340465.1. NCBI lineage: Bacteria > Pseudomonadati > Pseudomonadota > Alphaproteobacteria > Acetobacterales > Acetobacteraceae > Pseudoroseomonas > Pseudoroseomonas sp. WGS1072. Next base: position 2,243,432 of record NZ_JBMPSU010000001.1, read on the forward strand.
CCTGCTCAAGGCGGAAAGGCCCTACCAGTACTACCCGGAGATCCTGCGGGTGATGGTCCTGCTGGCCGCCGCGGATTCACCGTCTGGTTGAATGATGCTGGAAATTCGCACGAAAACTCTAGCCCTCCTAGGGTTCATCACAATACATTCCCGCAACGGCTGTGTTAGAGGGGCTTATGAGCGCGAAACAGGACGCGGATGTGGATCGAATCGCGTCGATGTTGCATATGCCGTTCTGGCGCTACCGTTCCTATGGCAATCTGCCGGTGCGGCGGTCTCTCTCGCCCGCGCCCCTTCCGGATGCGCAGGTGCCGCCCGCCGGGACACCGGCTCCGGAGCCCCCGGCCCCGGCGGCTTCCCTTCCTCTCGCCGCCGCCACCGCCGAGACGCCTCCGCTGATGGCGCAGCTGGCGCCTGTCCCCGCGAGACCGCCCGCCGGCGGTCCGCCGCCGTATCTGCAGGCGGTGCCGCCTGCCGTTCCGCTTCCTCCGCCCGCCTCCCAGGCCGTGTCCCCGCCCGCGGCCCTGCCGCTGCTGATCCGCCAGGGTCTGGCGGCACTGAGCGCCCCGCCGACGGCCCCGACCGAGCACCGCCGCGCCCCCGCCGGCGGCCCGGCCCTGCTGGCGCAGCTCCATGCCTCCCCGCCGCCGGCGCAGGGCGGCCTGCTGGCGGCGCTCGGCACGGGTCATGCCATCCCGGCGCCGCCCGAGACGGCGGTGCCGGCACCGCCCCGCGCCATGCCCAACGGTACACTCGAACTGCTCCGCGGGCTGCGCCAGCCCGGCCAGGCCTGAGGACAGAACATGCCTCTGATCATCTTCGCATCCCCCAAGGGCGGCGTCGGCAAGACCACGCTGGCGGCGAACCTGGCCGACATGCTGGCGCAGTCGGGCCGTCCCGTGCTGCTGCTCGACCTCGATCCGCAGAATGCCGCGCGGCTGCATTTCGGCCTGCCCCTGGCGGAGCCGGGCGGCTTCATGGCGGCGCTGGCGCGGCGCCCCGACTGGCGGCAGATGATCTGGCGCATGCCGAACGGCCTGATGCTGCTGCCGCATGGGGCGATGCCGCTGCGCGCCTCGCTCGAGCAGGCCCTGATGCTCGAGCAGGATCCCGGCCTGCTGCACCAGCCGCTGCGCGAGATGCTGGCGGATCCCAACCTGACGGTGATCGCCGACCTGCCGCCGGGGCCGAGCCAGGTGCTGGCCCTGACCGCGCCGCTGGCCGCCGTCATCGTGACCGTGCTGCGCAGCGAGGCGATCAGCGCCGCCATGCTGGGCGAGGTGGAGAGCGGGCGCTTCCTGGGGCATGGCACCGTCACCGCGCTCTTCGCCAACCGCCTGCACTTCGTCCTGAACGGCGTCGCCATGCAGTCCCGCCTGTCACGCACCGCCGCCGAGGCCGTGGCGCAGCATCTGGGGCCGCGCCTGCTGGGCGCGGTGAGTCAGGATGAGAGCCTGGCCGAGGCGCTGGCGCAGATGCGCCCGCTGCGCGAGGTGGCCCCGGCCTCCGCTGCCGCACGGGACCTGCAGCATATCGCACAGGCGCTGGCGGTGCTGTCGCAGGGGCCGGTGGCCGAGCCGGCGGTCCATCCCGCCGCCGCCTTCCCGCAGCCCCCCTTCGCACAGCCCCCCTTCACGCCACCCTCCTTCGCCCAGCCCCAGCCGGCGCCGCCACCCTATGGCGGTCCGCCCTATCCCGCGCCGCCGCCCCATGAGGCACCGCCGGGACATGCCCTTCCGGCCCAGCCCTATGGTCCGCAGCCGCCCGCGCCGCACCAGGCGGCCCCGCAGGCGCCGGCCTGGGCCGGGTGGCGGGCATGAAGTACTTCTTCCGGAGCACGCTGGCGCGCTCGCCCGCGCTCGGCATCCTGCTGGCCTCCCTCGGCGGCCTCCTGGGGCTGATCTTCATCGTCGCGCCGCTCGAGCCCGAGCAGCAGGCCTGGCTGGCCCTGGCCGGCTTCCTGGCCTTCCTCATCATCGGCCGGGCGCGCGGCCGGGGGGCGCTCTTCGTCCTGGTCGCGCTCTCGTGCCTGGTCTCGATGCGCTACGTCTACTGGCGCCTGACCGAGACGCTCGACTACTCCGGCTATATCGGCACCTTCCTCGGCACCGGCCTGCTGCTGGCCGAGATGTATGCCGTGATCGCCCTGCTGCTGTCCTACTTCCAGCAGCTCTGGCCGCTGGAGCGCAAGCCGGTGCCGCTGCCGGCCAACCCGGAGCAGTGGCCCACCATCGACGTCTTCATCCCGAGCTACAACGAGCCGCTCGAGGTGGTGAAGCCCGCGGTCTTCGGCGCGCTGTCGATGGACTGGCCGCCGGAGAAGATGAACGTCTACATCCTCGATGACGGGCGGCGGGAGGATTTCCGCAAGTTCGCCGAGGAGATCGGCTGCGGCTACATGATCCGCCCCGACAACAAGGGCGCCAAGGCCGGCAACATCAACCACGCCCTGACCAAGACCTCGGGCGAGTACATCGTCATCTTCGACTGCGACCACGTCGCGACGCGGTCCTTCCTGCAGCTCTCGATCGGCTGGATGATGCGCGACCGCGGCATCGGCATGCTGCAGACGCCGCACCACTTCTACTCCTCGGACCCGTTCGAGCGGAACCTCGCCTCCGGCAAGCGCATCCCCAACGAGGGGCTGCTCTTCTACGGGCTGGTGCAGCAGGGCAACGATCTCTGGAACGCCACCTTCTTCTGCGGCTCCTGCGCCGTGCTGCGCCGCACCGCGCTGCTGCAGGTGGGCGGCGTGCCGACCGAGACGGTGACGGAGGACTGCCACTGCTCGCTGAAGATGCAGCGGCTGGGCTGGCGCACCGCCTATCTCCGCCTTCCCATGGCGGCCGGCCTGGCGACCGACCGCCTGCTCTCGCACATCGGCCAGCGCATGCGCTGGGCGCGCGGCATGGTGCAGATCTTCCGCGTCGACAACCCGCTGCTGGGTCCCGGGCTGAAGCTCTACCAGCGGCTCTGCTACCTGAACGCCCAGTGGCACTTCCTCTTCCCGCTGCCGCGCTTCGTCTTCCTCACCGCGCCGCTGGCCTTCCTGCTCTTCGGGCAGAGCATCATCGCCGCGTCGCCGCTCGCCATCCTGGCCTATGCGGGGCCGCATATCGTGCATTCGGTCGGCACCAACAGCCGCCTGCAGGGCAAGGTGCGGCACAGCTTCTGGTCGGAGATCTATGAGACGGTGCTGGCGCTCTACCTGCTGCCCGTCGTGCTGACCACGCTGTTCGACCCGAAGAAGGGCAAGTTCAACGTCACCGACAAGGGCGGCACGCTGCAGGAAGGCTATTTCGACTTCCGCGCCGTCTCGGCCAACTTCATCCTCGCCCTGGTGCTGATGCTCGGGCTGCTGTCCGGCGCCTATGGCATGCTCACCAATCCATGGGGCAGCCTGGAGTTCCAGGCCAACGCGCTGAACTCGATCTGGGTGGTGTTGTCGCTGGTCACGGTGGCCGCCGGCATCGCCGTCGGGCGCGAGCGGCGGCAGGTGCGCGAGCGCGCCCGCGTGCATGCGGTGGTGCCGGTGGTGGTGCTGCTGCCGGATGGCCGCCGCGTCGCCGGCCGCAGCGAGAACCTCTCGCTCGGCGGCGCCGCGCTGGCGGTGCCTCTGCCGGAGGATGGCGTGCCCGCCGGGCCGCTGGACATCGAGTTCGAACTGGGCGCCGACCGCGTCGCCATTCCGGCCGCGACGCTGCGCTGGGATGCCGGCCGGCTGCAGCTGCGCTTCACCCCGAGGGATCTGATGGACGAGGGCAATATCGTCCGCACGGTGCTTGGCCGCGCGGATGCCTGGCTGGACTGGGACCATGTGCGCCGGGACCGGCCGATGCGCGCGATGTTCGAGGTGGCGGTGAGCATCACCGGCCTGTTCCGCGGCGACAGCCAGATCTCGCTTCGCGGGCGGCGTGAGCGCCGCGCCCGGGCCCGTGCCGCCTCCGCCATCGCCAAGGCCGCGCCCGTGGCCGCCCCGCGCCCGGCGGAGCGGCTGGTGCCGCCGCCCACCGGCAAGGCGCGCCGCATCGCCGCGGTGGCCTGGCTGCTGGGCCTGGGCCTCGGCCTTGGCCTGGCGCCGCTCCCCGCCGCCGCGCAACGCCGGGCGCCGCCCGCGCCCCCGGCCGCGGCCGCTCCCGAGCCCCCCCCCCAATCCCCGCCCCAATCCCCGGCCGCGCTCCAGTCGGCCCCCGAGACGGTCGCCGAGCCCGCCCCGGCGCCCGCCAGCCCGCCGGCCCTGGCCGCGACGGGCAGCGAGGCCCGGGTCGAGACGCGGACGCTGCGCCAGCTCGGCCTGACCGGGCCGATGCAGCTGCGCGGCACCAACGACCTGCAGGGCGTGCTCTTCGGCCTGCGCGCCAACGAGGTGGTGACCGGCGCCAAGCTGGTGCTGCAGGGCGCCAGCAGCCCAGCGCTGATCCCCGAGCTCAGTCAGATCGCCATCACGCTGAACGAGCAGTTCGTCGCCGCCGTCACCCCGGATCGGGCGCGGCCGAGCTTCGGCCCGCTCGAATTTCCCATCAATCCGGTGTTCTTCACCGATGCCAACCGGCTGAACTTCCGCTTCACCGGCCGTTACGCGGTGGAGTGCAACGACCCGCTCTCGGGTCTGCTCTGGGCAAATATCTCCGACCTTTCGGCGCTGCACCTGACGATCGAGCAACTGCCGCTGCGGCGGGATCTCGCCCGCCTGCCGGAACCCTTCTTCGACGCGCGGCTGCGCAACCAGGCGCTGAACCTGCCTGTGGTACTGCCGGAGGGCGCCGGCAACGAGCTGCTGCGCGCCGCCGCCATCGCCAGCTCCTGGTTCGCCGTGCAGGCCGATTACCGGGGCGCGAACTTCCCGGTCAGCAGCGCCGTGCCGCCGCGCGGGAACGCCATGGTGCTGGTGGCGGGGCCGGAGGGCATTCCCGGCCTCGCCCTGCCCCGGCTGGACGGGCCGACGCTCGCCATCGTGCCGAACCCGGCCGATCCGGATGCCGTGCTGCTGGTGGTCGGCGGCCGTACCCCGGCCGAGGCGGTGGCCGCCGCCCAGGGCCTGACCGTCGGGCAGGAGGGGCTGGCGGGCGAGATCGCCCGCGTCGAGCCGCCGCAGCTCGCCCCGCGCAAGCCCTATGACGCGCCGCGCTGGATCCGCGACGACCGTCCGATGCGCTTCGGCGAGCTGGTCGATCCCTCCGAGCTGCAGAGCTACGGCTTCTCCGGCGGCACCATCGCCGTGCCCTTCCGCACCGCGCCCGACATCTACACCTGGCGCGACCGGCCGTTGCCGGTGCAGCTGCGCTTCCGCGCGCCGCCGGGCCCGATCACCGACGTCTCGGTCTCTCGCCTCGACACCGCGCTGAACGGCAATTACCTGCGCTCGATCCCGCTGCGCGAGGCGGAGCCGACCTGGCCCTGGAGCTGGCTCGCGCGCCAGACCGGACTCGGCCAGCCGGCCGAGGTGGGGGAGGGGCAGGTCGGCCTGCCGCCCTACCTGATCTTCGGCCAGAACGAGCTGCAGATGCGCTTCGACATGCGCCCGCTCAACCGGGGCGACTGCGTCGCCATCCCGAGCGACGTGCGTGCCGGCATCGATCCGGACAGCACCATCGACCTGGGCCGCGCGCATCGCTTCGCGGCCATGCCGAACCTCGCCTTCTTCGCCGGTTCGGGCTTTCCCTTCAGCACCATGGCGGACTTCTCCTCGACCGCCGCGGTGCTGCCCGACCGGCCGAACACGCTGGAGATCTCCTCCTTCCTGACGCTGCTCGGCAAGATGGCCGCCAATGTGGGCCATGCCGCGACCCGGATCGAGGTGGTGCGGCCGGGCGCGCTGAGCCAGGTGAGCGGACGTGACCTGCTGGTGATCGGCGCCCTGGGGCGGCAGCCGGCCCTGTCCTCGCTGCTCGGCGGGCGGAGCCCGCTGCAGGTGGAGGGCAACCGCATCGCCGTCTCGCTGCCCACGGCGCTGGAGAACTTCCGCAACCTCTTCCTGGGCGACAGCCGCCCGGCCGAGCGGGAAAGGCTGGAGGCCAGCCTGGCCTCGCCGGGCGAGGGCACCGGCATGCTGATCGGCTTCGAGAGCCCGCTCAGCGCCGGACGCTCCGTGGTGGCGCTGAGCGGCACCAATCCGCAAGGCATGGAGGCCATGCTGGCGGCGCTGCGCGATCCGCAGCAGCTCTCCGCGATCCAGGGCGACCTGGCGCTGGCGAGCGGCGGCCGCGTCACCTCCTACAAGATCGGCGCCACCTACACCCTCGGCCACCTGCCGCCCTATCTCTGGCCGCAGTACTGGCTGGGCAGCCGGCCGGACATGCTGCTGCTGCTGGCCCTGGTGGCGGCCGTGTTGGTCGCCATGCCCACCTACTGGCTGCTGCGCCGCCGCGCCGCGCTTCGCCTCAGGACCCGGACCCAATGAGCCGCCTCCGCGCCCGCCTGCTGGCGACTGCCCTGTCGGCCACGCTGCTGCCCCTGCTGCCGCCCGGGCCCGCCGCGGCGCAGGAGGGCGGCAATGCCCTCGCCGTCCTGCTGGAGCAGGCGCGCTACTGGCGCAGCCAGAACCAGTCGGACCGGGCGCTGCAGGCGCTGGAGCGGCTGCTGCAGGCCGACCCGGACAATATCGACGCGCTGACCCTGGCCGCCGAGGCCGCCGCCGGGGCGGGAGACAGCGCCGGGGCGAACCGCTACCTCGCCCGGCTGCGGCAGCTGGCGCCCTCCGATCCACGCCTGTCCGCCGCCTCGCGCCAGGTGCGCGGCGCCATGGCCGACCCGGCCGCCGTGGCCGAGGCACGGCGCCTGGCCCAGTCGGGCCAGGCCGCGCAGGCCCTGGCGCGCTACCGGCAGATCTTCGGCGGCACCGTGCCGCCGGATTCCTACGCGATCGAGTACTATCAGACGCTGGCCGGCACGCCGGATGGCTATGCCGAGGCGCGCCAGGCCATGGAGCGGCTGACGCAGGAGCGGCCCAACGACACGCGTCTGGCCCTCGCCTATGCGCAGATCCTGACCTATCGCGAGGCCTCCCGCGCCGAGGGAGAGCGCCGCCTGCGCAACCTCGCGCAGCGGCCGGAGAGCGCCACCGCCGCCAATGCGGCGCTGCGCGATGCCCTGCTCTGGGAGGGGCCGAACCCGGAGGCGGTGCCTGCGCTGGAGGAGTATCTCCGGCGCAACCCCAACGATGCCGCCGTGCGGCAGCGGCTGGAGGAGGCACGCAACCCGCCCCCCGGCTCGGTGGACGAGGTGGGGGCCGCGCGGGTGCGCGGCTTCGCGGCGCTGAATGCCGGCCGGCTGGCCGAGGCGGCGCAGGCGTTCGAGGCGGTGCTGGCGGAGCGTCCCGGCGATGCCGATGCCACCGGCGGGCTGGGCCTGGTCCGGCAGCGCCAGGGCCGGACGGCGGATGCGCGGCGCCTGCTGGCCGAGGCCATCGCCGCCGATCCCGCGGAGGGCCGGCGGAAATGGGGCCGTGCCCTGGATGGCGCCAGCGCCGGGGTCGAGATGGCCCAGGCGCGGGCGTTGATCCAGCGGGGCCAGGTCGAGGAGGCCGAGGCGCTGCTGCAGCGCATGGCCCGCCGCGAGGGGGGCGACCGGCCGGATGCCGAGGTGCTGCTGGGCGATCTGGCGCTACGTCGCGACGATCCGGCGGGCGCCGAGCAGCGCTACCGCGCCGCGCTGTCGCGCCGCCCCGAGCTGGCGCCGGCCCTGGCCGGTCTCTACGAGGCGCTGCAACGTCAGGGCCGCTTCGCCGAGGCGGAGCAGCTGGCGCAGCAGCGCGGCGGCCGCTTCGCCGCCAGTCTCGCCACCCAGCGGGCCGAGGGGCTGCGCGCCGAGGCAAGCCGCGCCGGCGATCCGGCCTCCGCCGTCGCCCTGCTGCACGCGGCCGCGCAGGCCGATCCCGACAATCCCTGGATTCGCCTGGATCTGGCCAGGCTGCTGGCGCGGCAGGGCTCCGCCTATGAGGGCCGCGCCCTGGTCGACCAGCTGGCCGCCACCGGCAAGCCGGAGGCGGTGCACGCCGCGGCCCTGTTCGCCAGCGAGGAGGGGCGTTCGCAGGACGCCGCCAGCTGGATCGAGCGCATCCCCGCGCGGCTGCGCAGCGCCGACCAGAACCGGCTGCTGCAGCGCGTCCGCCTGCAGGAGCAGGTCGCGGCCGCCGCCGAGCCGGCGCGCTACGGCCGGCCGGACGAGGCGCGGCGCCGCCTGATGAGCCTCGCCGCGCGCCCCGACCCCTCGGGCGAGACGGCCGGGCTGGTGGTCGAGGCGCTGGCCGGGCTGGGCGATCGGGCCGCCGCGGCCGAGGCGGCGCGGGTGGCGCGCGCCGTCAATCGCGGCGCCCCGCCGGCCGGGCGGCTGGCGCTGGGTGAGGCCCTGCTCACCGCCGGGCTGGAGCAGGAGGCCGGGCTGGTCGTCGCCGACCTGGCGCAGGACAGTCGCCTGACCGCCGACGAGCGGCGCCGGGTCGCCGGCCTGCGGGGCGGCCTCGCCGTGCGCGCCAGCGACCGTCTGAACGAGGCCGGCGATCAGGCCGCCGCCTATGACCAGCTGGTTCCGGCGCTGCGCGAGAACCCGCAGGATCCCGGCGCCAACCTGGCCCTGGCCCGGCTCTACCAGGGCGCGCGCGAGCCGCGCGAGGCGCTGCGCATCGCCGAGGCGGTGCTCCGCCGCGACCCGGGCAACGCCGAGGCCAGGGCCGGGGCGCTGGATGCCGCCATCGCGCTGGGCGACCGCCGCCGCGCCGAGACCCTGCTGGCCGAGGCCCGTTCCCTCGCCCCGAACGATCCGCGCACCGCGATGATGGAGGCCCGGCTGGCCCGCGCCTCGGGCGATGCCCGCCGCGCCCGCCGGGCGCTCGAGCTGGCCGCCGAGCAGCGCCGGGCGCAGCTGGGCGGCGGCATGGCCGGGGCGGTCGCGCCGGCCGCCGCGGCGCCCGCCATGCCCTCCGGCGTGGAGAACCCGTTCCGCCGCGTGGCCCTGGCCGGGGCCGGCCTTTCCGTGGCCGGCGGCGGCTACACCATGCCGGCCACCGATCCGCTGCTGGAGCAGATCGACCGTGAGCTGGCGGTGGCCAGGGAGGAGGCGGGCACCCGCATCACCGCCGGGCCGGTGATCCGCAGCCGCACCGGCTCGTCCGGCCTCGACCGGCTGACCGAGTTCAGCGGCGAGGCCGAGGTCTCGACCGCGGTGGGCGGCATCGGCGGGCGCATCGCGCTGCGGGCTCGGCCGACCGCCATCGACGCGGGCGACCTCGCGCTCGACACCGGCAGCCTGAAGCGCTTCGGCAGCAACGCGCTGACCGAGGCCGCCGCGGGCGAGGTCCTGCTCAACGCCGGGCTGCCGCGGGATTCGACCAATGCCCTGCCGGCCAGCCAGGCCCGGCAGTTCCTGCCGCGCGACACCTCGGCCTCGGGCGTGTCGGTCGGCCTCGCCTATACACGGGACAATCTCTCGGCCGATGTCGGCAGCACGCCGCTCGGTTTCCGCAAACAGAATGTCGTGGGTGGCGTGGAGTTCGCCCCGGCGCTGGGCGGCGGGGCGCGGCTGCGCGTCACCGGCGAGCGCCGGGCGATGACCGATTCGATGCTGTCCTGGGCCGGGATGCGCGACGCGACCACGGGCCGCGTCTGGGGTGGCGTGGTGCGCAACACCGCGCGCGGGCAGGTGGAGTTCGGCTCCGGCGACACGAACTTCTATGTCGGCGGCGGCTATTCGACGATCGAGGGCGATGGCGTGGCGGACAACAGCCGGGTCGAGGCGGGCGCCGGCCTCAGCCACGCCCTGTTCCGTCGCCCGGACGAGGAGCTGGTGACCGGGCTCGACCTGCTCTACCAGTCCTACGACAAGAACCTGCGCTTCTTCAGCATCGGCCATGGCGGCTACTACAGCCCGCAATCCTACATGGCGGCGACCATCCCGCTGGATTACCGCGCCCGTTCCGGCGCGCTCTCCTATCGCCTGGGCGGCACGGTCGGCTTCGCCTCCTGGCGGGAGGATCGCGCGCCGATCTTCCCGACCGAGGCGGGGGCGCAGGCCTATATGGAGGCGCGCGCCCGGGCGGACAGCCAGGTCAGCGCCTACTACCCCGGCCAGTCCCAGACCGGCTTCACGGGCGGGCTGCGGGCCGATGCCGAGTACCAGGTGACGCCGGTGCTGCGCCTCGGCGCGGCGCTGCGCTACGACCGCTCGGCCGACTGGAGCGAGGCGCGCGGGCTGATCTACGCGCGTTACCGTCTGGAGAACTGAGGCGCGGCGCGGCCCGGCGCCTTGCGGCGCCGCGGCCGCCCCGGCATGGTTCCCCTCCAAGAACAGTCTCGGAGGGTCCCGGATGCGCCTCGCGGTGCTCAAGGAACGGCGTGGCGGCGAAAGCCGTGTCGCCGCCACGCCGGAAACGGTGAAGAAGTTCAAGGCGCTCGGGTTGGAGGTCGTGGTGGAGAGCGGCGCCGGCCTGGCCGCCGGCCTGACCGACGGCGCCTATCGCGAGGCGGGTGCCGAGGTCGCGCCCGATGCCGCCGCTGCGCTGTCCGGCGCCGGAATCGTGCTCAAGGTGCGGGCGCCGCTCGGCACCGGCGAGGGGGAGGTGGACGAGCTCTCCCTGATCCCGCGCGGCGCGCTGCTGATCGGCGTGCTGGAGGCGCTGGGCGATCCGCAGCGGGCGCGGACCTATGCCGAGCTCGGGCTGGATGCCTGCTCGATGGAGCTGCTGCCGCGCATCACGCGCGCGCAGAGCATGGACGTGCTCTCCTCCCAGGCCAATCTCGCCGGGTACCGCGCCGTGATCGAGGCCGCGGTCGCCTTCGACAAGGGTTTCCCCATGCTGATGACGGCGGCGGGCACCATCCCGGCGGCCAATGTCTTCATCATGGGCGCGGGCGTCGCCGGGCTGCAGGCCATCGCGACGGCGCGGCGGCTGGGCGGTCGCGTCTCGGCCACCGATGTCCGCCCGGCGGCGAAGGAGGAGATCCGTTCGCTCGGCGCCAGCTTCGTGGGCTATGAGGACGAGGAGAGCCAGGCCGCGCAGACGGCGGGCGGCTATGCCAAGCAGCTCTCCGCCGAGTTCTACCGCAAGCAGGCCGAGGTGGTGGCCGGGCATATCGCCAAGCAGGACGTGGTGGTGACCACGGCGCTGGTGCAGGGCCGCCGCGCGCCGACGCTGGTCACCGCCGAGATGGTGGCGAGCATGAAGCCCGGCAGCGTCATCGCCGACATCGCCGCCGATGCGGGTGGCAACTGCGCCCTGACCCGGCCGGGCGAGAGCATCGTGACGGAGAACGGGGTGCGGATCCTGGGCCACCGCAACTGGCCGGGCCGCATCGCCGGCGCCGCCAGCGCGCTCTATGCCCGCAACCTGCTGACCTTCCTGACCACCTTCTGGGACAAGGAGGCGGCGGCGCCGAAGCTGCCGCAGGAGGACGAGATCGTCCGCGGCGTGACGCTGACGCGCGGCGGGGCGGTGGTGCATCCGCAGCTCGCCCCGGCCCAGGCTGCCTGAGGAAACGGACCCGACCGATGAACCCCACCGAACTCGCCATCCAGGCGCAGGCCACCGCCGAGCGTGCCCTGGCGCTGGCCGCGCAGGCCCGCGCCGCCGCCGAGGCCGGGCTGGTCCAGGCCGCGCCGGTCGCCGCCGCCGCCGAGCCCTTCCTGATGCTGCTGACGATCTTCCTGCTGGCCTGCTTCGTCGGCTACTACGTCGTCTGGAACGTGACGCCGGCGCTGCACTCGCCGCTGATGGGCGTCACCAACGCCATCTCCTCGGTCATCATCGTCGGCGCCATCCTGGCCACCGGCCTGGGTGACAGCTGGATCGCCAAGGTCTTCGGCTTCCTGGCGGCGACGCTGGCGGCGGTGAACATCTTCGGCGGCTTCCTGGTGACACGGCGCATGCTCGCCATGTTCGCTGGCAAGAAGAAGGGCTGAGCCGATGGCGCAGACCCTCTCGACCCTGGCCTATCTGGTCGCCTCCGTCCTGTTCATCCTGGCGCTGCGCGGCCTGTCGCATCCGACGACGAGCCGGCGGGGCAATCTCTTCGGCATGGTCGGCATGGCGATCGCCATCCTCGCCACGCTGCTGCGGCCGGGGATGGAGTTCTCCGGCATCGTCATCGTGCTGGTCGGCCTCGTCATCGGCGGCGGCATCGGCACGGTGCTGGCGCGGCGGATCGACATGACGGCGCTGCCGCAGCTCGTCGCGGCCTTCCACTCGCTGGTGGGCCTGGCCGCCGTCTTCGTCGCGGCCGCCGCCTTCTACAATCCCGAGAGCTTCGGCATCGGCCACCCCGGCCACATCCATGGCGGCTCGCTCGTCGAGATGTCGCTCGGTGCCGCGATCGGCGCCATCACCTTCTCGGGTTCCGTCATCGCCTTCGCCAAGCTCCAGGCGCTGATGTCGGGCGCGCCGATCACCTTCCGCTTCCAGCACTGGCTCAATCTCGGCCTCGGCATCCTGCTGGTGGTGCTGGTCGTGGCCTTCGTCGCCACCGGCAGCGGCGTGCTGTTCTGGCTGATCGTGCTGCTGGCGCTGGCGCTCGGCTTCCTGCTGATCATCCCGATCGGCGGCGCCGACATGCCGGTCGTGGTCTCGATGCTGAACTCCTACTCCGGCTGGGCGGCGGCGGGCATCGGCTTCACGCTGCAGAACCTCCTGCTGGTGGTCACCGGCGCGCTGGTCGGCGCCTCGGGCGCCATCCTGTCCTACATCATGTGCAAGGGGATGAACCGCAGCATCGTCAACGTGCTGCTGGGCGGCTTCGGTTCCGAGGCTGGCGGCGCGGCGGCGGGCGGCGGCGCCGCGCAGCCGGCGCGGCCGGTGAAGTCCGGCAGCCCGGAGGACGCCGCCTACATCATGCGGAACGCGCAGAAGATCATCATCGTGCCGGGCTACGGCATGGCGGTGGCGCAGGCGCAGCAGGTGCTGCGCGAGATGGCGGACCTCCTGAAGAAGGAGGGCGCCACGGTGGAATACGCCATCCACCCCGTCGCCGGCCGCATGCCGGGCCACATGAACGTGCTGCTGGCCGAGGCCAATGTCCCCTATGACGAGGTGAAGGAGCTGGAGGAGATCAATCCCGAATTCGCCGAGGCCGACGTGGCCTATGTCATCGGCGCCAACGACGTGACCAATCCGGCGGCCAAGACCGACAAGGCCTCGCCGATCTACGGCATGCCGATCCTCGATGTGGAGCGGGCCAAGACGGTGTTCTTCGTCAAGCGCGGCATGTCCTCGGGCTATGCCGGCGTCGAGAACGAACTGTTCTTCCGCGACAACACCATGATGCTGTTCGGGGACGCGAAGAAGGTGACGCAGCAGATCGTGCAGGCGTTGCAGCACTAGGGCCGGGGATGGGCCGGGGCGAATGCCTCCGGCCCATCCCGGCCACCGATGCGGGGACAGCAGGGAGGGCATGATGCGCCTGACGCCACGGGATGCGGCCAACGGCATCGCCTGGCTCGGCATCCTCCTGCTGATCGGCCTGGCGGCTGTCCTGGTCTCGATCCTGGGTTTCCCCGGCGTTCTTCTCCTTGGACTGCTGACGACCCTGATCTGCGTGCGCGCCGAGCTCGCCGAAGCGGTGCCGACCTGGAGCCGCGCCATGTTCGAATCCCGCATGCGCGGCGCCTCGCCCAGGGGGGAGGCCGCGCTCCGGGAGGAACGAAGGCTTCATCGCGCGTCCCTGAGGTATTATCGGGGGTGCGGCCTGGTCCTGATCGCGGCGGGGCTGGCCGGGACCCTCTGGCAGATCTGGCGCTAGCCGCCCTGGCGGCCCCGACCGGCCGCCCGCCGCCATGTCCGGCGGGGGACGAGCACCCCGCCGCGGTGCGGCACCTTCCCCTGAACCTGCCGTCGCCGGAGCGGGGATCGCCTCCGGCCCCGATCGGGCGCGGCGCGCGGCGGCCCATCCCCGCTGGACAGGCGCGCCCCCGCCGCCGAGACTTCGCCGCCTCATGCGCGACCTGCGGACTCTCGAAACCTTCGTCTGGGTGGCGCGGCTCGGTGGCTTCCGGGCCGCCTCGGCGCGGCTGAACACCACCCAGCCCGCCATCTCCGCCCGCATCGACCAGCTGGAGCGGGATCTCGGCGTGACGCTGTTCCATCGCGGGCAGCGGCCGATCGGGCTGACGCCGGAGGGGGCGGTGCTGCTCGACCATGCCGAGCAGATGCTGGAGAAGCGGGCCGAGATGCTGCGCGCCGTGGCCAGCCCCGCGACCATGCGCGGCACGCTGCGCATGGGCCTGTCGGAGACGCTGGTGCACACCCTGCTGCCGCGCCTGGTGGAGCGGATCGGCGCGGCCTATCCGGCCATCGTGCTCGACATGGTGGTGGACATCACGCCGACGCTGCGCGCCGGGCTGCTGGCAGGGCAGATCGACATCGCCATGATGGCCGGCACGGTGGAGCCGGGGCAGGGGGTGAGCGAACCGCTCTGCGACTATCCGCTCTGCTGGGTGGCGAGTCCGCGCCTCGGCCTGCCGGAGGGGCCGCTGCGCCTGGCCGAGCTGACGCGCTGGCCGATCCTGAGCTTCTCGCACGGCACCAATGTCTCGGCCGACCTGCGCCGCGCCTTCGCCGCCGCCCCGGCGCCCGGGCTGCGCCTCTGGGGCAGTGCCTCGATCACCGCCATGGCGCGGCTGGCCGAGCAGGGGATCGGCGTCTCGGTCATGCAGGAGGTGCTGGTGCGGCGGGAGCTCGCGGCGGGGACGCTGCGGCCGCTCACGGTCGCGGATGTCACCCTGCCGAGGGTCGGGTTCCACGTGGCCTATCTGCGGCGGCCCGACAGCCACCTCGCCGCCGCCGCGGCGCGGCTGGCGCATGAGGTGGCGGGGGAGCCGCTGCCGGACGAGGGGTGAAGGCCGGCTCCGATAAGAATTCCGGATCAGTCCGATCCAAAATGACAATTCGACAAGGCGCCATGGCTGGAGTGCGATGCGGCGATCATCCGGCGATATGGAGGGCTTCCGGCATGGACCACACCCCACCGCTGCGCGAGACCGGCTATGACCTGCGCCAGCGCATCCGGCGCGGCGCCTGGACCCGCACCACGGAGGGCCTGGCCCCCGGCTATGTCCAGGCCAACCTGGCCATCCTGCCGCGGGCCCTGGCGCCCGACTTCCAGCGCTTCTGCGCGCTGAACCCCAAGCCCTGCCCGCTGCTGGCGAGCTCCGAGCCGGGCGACCCCGCGCTGCCGGGCCTCGGCCGCGACATCGACATCCGCACCGACGTGCCGCGCTACCGGGTCTGGCGCGACGGCGAGCTGGTCGAGGAGGTGGAGGACATCTCCGCCCTGTGGCGCGACGACCTGGTGACCTTCGCCATCGGCTGCTCGCATTCCTTCGAGGAACCGATGCTGGCCGACGGGCTGCGCCTGCGCCACATCGAGCGCGGCCATCCCGTCCCGGTCTACTACTCCTCGATCCCGTGCGTGCCCTCGGGGGTCTTCCACGGGCCGATGGCGGTCTCGATGCGGCCCTTCCGGCCGGCTGACGCGATCCGCGCCATCCAGATCACCTCGCGGTTCCCGGCTGTGCACGGCGCGCCGGTGCATCTGGGCCATCCGGAGCAGATCGGCATCCAGGACCTGGCGAAGGTCGATGACGGCCATCCGACCGAGGTGATGCCGGACGAGATTCCGCTGTTCTGGGGCTGCGGCGTGACGCCGCAGACGGTGGTGCGGGCCTCGCGGCCCGAGTTTTGCATCACGCATGCACCCGGCCATATGCTGGTGACCGACCTGCTGAACTCCCGCCTTTCCGTCTTCTGAGACCGACAAGGAGCACGACACGCTGATGCCTTCCGCACGTCTCGCCGCCGATATCGGCGGCACCTTCACCGACCTGGCGCTGGAGCGCGGGGCGGAGCGCTGGACCGCCAAGGTGCTGACCACGCCGGCGGCGCCGGAGCGGGGGGTGCTGGAAGGCATCCGCGTGGTGCTGGAGAAGGCGGGGATGACGCCCGCCGATGTCGAGATCTTCATCCATGGCACGACGCTCGCCACCAATGCGGTGATCGAGCGCAAGGGCGCCCGGACGGCCCTGCTGACCACCGAGGGCTTCCGCGACGTCCTCGCGCTCGGCAACGAGTCCCGCTACGACCAGTATGACCTCAACATCCAGCTCCCCCGTCCGCTGGTGCCGCGCCGCTGGCGCGTCGCCGTGCCGGAGCGGCTGGACAATGAGGGCCGCGTCCTGCTGGCGCTGGACGAGGCGGCGCTGCGAGAGCGGATCGCCTTCCTGAAGTCCGAGGGGGTGGAGAGCCTGGCCATCGGCTTCCTGCATGCCTTCGTCAATCCGGCGCATGAGCGGCGCGCCGCCGAGGTCCTGGCCGAGGCATGGCCGGAGGTGCCGGTCTCGCTCTCCTCCGAGGTCTCGCCCGAGATGCGGGAGTGGGAGCGTTTCTCCACCACCGTCGCCAATGCCTATGTGCAGCCGCTGATGGCCAGCTACCTGCACCGGCTGCGCGACGGGGTGAAGGAGGCGGGCTTCGCCTGCCCGCTCTTCCTGATGCTCTCCGGCGGCGGGCTGACCACGCTCGACACCGCCGCGCGCTTCCCGATCCGGCTGGTGGAATCCGGCCCGGCGGGCGGCGCCATCTTCTCGGCCCATGTCGCGCGGCAGCGGGGCCTCGACAAGGTGCTCTCCTTCGACATGGGCGGCACCACCGCCAAGGTCTGCCTGATCGACGACTTCGCGCCGCAGGCCAGCCGCACCTTCGAGGTGGCCCGCGTCGGCCGCTTCAAGAAGGGCTCCGGTCTGCCGCTGCGCATCCCGGTGATCGAGATGGTGGAGATCGGCGCCGGTGGCGGCTCGATCGCGCAGCTCGACGCGCTGGGCCGCATCCAGGTCGGCCCCGAGAGCGCCGGCGCCGATCCCGGCCCGGCCTGCTACGGCCGCGGGGGCACCAGGCCGGCGGTGACCGACGCCAATCTGGCGCTCGGCCGCTACGAGCCGGCGCTCTTCGCCGGCGGGCAGTTCCCGCTGCGGACGGAGCCGGCGAAGGCGGCGCTCGCGGCGCATATCGGCGAGGCGCTCGGCCTCTCGCCGGAGATGGCGGCGCTCGGCGTGGTCGAGATGGTCGACGAGAACATGGCCAATGCCGCGCGCGTCCATGCCATCGAGAGCGGCAAGGGCTATGAGGGCCGTGCCGTGATCGCCTTCGGCGGCGGCGGGCCGGTGCATGGCTACCGCGTGGCCGAGAAGATCGGCGTGTCGCGGATGCTGGTGCCCTCCGGCGCCGGCGTCGGCAGCGCCATCGGTTTCCTGCGCGCGCCGGTGGGCTACGAGGTGGTCAAGAGCCTCTATCAGCGCTTCCGCAGCTTCGACGCCGTGGCGGTGAACGCGCTGCTCGCCGCCATGTCGGCCGAGGCGCGCGGCGTGGTCGAGCGGGGCAGCTTCGGCGCGGCGCTGGAGGAGAGCCGCATCGCCTATATGCGCTATGTCGGGCAGGGGCACGAGATCGCCGTCCGCCTGCCGGCGCGGGACCTGGAGGGCGCCGATATCGCCGCCATCCGCGAGGCCTATGACACGGAATACGCCCGTTTCTACGACCGCCCGGTGCCGGGCAGCGATGTCGAGATCCTCTCCTTCGCCGTGACGGTGCAGACCGTGCTGCCGGAGGTGGCGCCCGCCGCCGGGGCCGCGCCGGCCGAGGCGCCGGCCCCGGTCCGCACCCAGGCCGTGCGCGACACCAGCAGCGGCGCCGTGGCCGAATGGCCGGTCTATGACCGCGAGGAGATCTCGCCCGGCGCCCGGCTCTCCGGCCCTTGCATCGTCGCGGAGGCGGAGACCAGCACCCTGGTCGGCCCCGGCTGGACCTGCCGGATGGATTCCCTCGGTTACCTCGAGCTGACGAAGGAGGCCGCGTGATGGACGCCCTCGAGACCATCCAGCGCCAGATCCAGTGGAACCGCCTGATCGCGGTGGTCGAGGAACAGGCGCAGACCATGATCCGCACCGCCTTCTCGACCACGGTGCGCGAGGCGGGCGACCTCTCGGCCGGCATCTTCGACCTCCAGGGCCGCATGCTGGCCCAGGCCGTCACCGGCACGCCGGGCCACGTCAATTCGATGATGGAATCCGTCGGCCACTTCCTCGCCAAGTTCCCGGCGGAGACGATGAAGCCGGGGGATCACTACATCACCAACGACCCCTGGCTCGGCACCGGTCACCTGCATGACCTGACCGTGGTCTCGCCCGCCTTCCGGGACGGGAAGATCGTCGGCCTCTTCGCCAACACCGCGCATGTCATCGATGTCGGCGGTCTCGGCATGGGGCCGGAGGGGCGCAGCGTCTTCGAGGAGGGGATGTACATCCCCATCGTCAAGTGCTTCGACCAGGGCGTCGCCAACGAGACCTTCTTCGACTTCATCCGCGCCGGCAGCCGCACCCCGGTCGAGCTGGAGGGCGATGTCTATTCGCTCTGCGCCTGCAATGACGCCGGCATCAAGCGGCTGGTCGAGATGCTGGACGAGTTCGGCATGGACAGCATCGACCCGCTGGCCGGCTACATCTTCGACAGTTCGCTGAAGGCGACGCTGGCCGAGATCGCGAAGCTGCCCGGCGGCACCTACCGCGCCGAGATCGCCTCCGACGGCTATGAGGCGCCGGTGACGCTGAAGGCGGCGATGACCATCCATGGCGATCGCATCGTGGTGGACTATGCCGGCACCTCGGGCCTCTCGGGGCGCGGCATCAACGTGCCGCCGGCCTATACGCGCGCCTATGCCTGCTTCGGCATCAAATGCGTCGTCGCGCCCGAGATCCCGAACAACTGGGCGAGCCTCGCCCCGTTCCAGATGCAGATCCCCGAAGGGTGCATCCTGAACGCGCCGCGGCCCTTCCCGGTCTCGGTCCGGCATGTGGTGGGCCAGCTCCTGCCGGACCTGATGATGGGCTGCCTGCACCAGGCGGTGCCCGATCGGGTGGTGGCGGAGGGCTCCTCCTGCCTGTGGAACCCGCCGCTGCGCGGCGGCGCCCAGGTCTCGGGCGGCGAGGCCGAGTTGCCGGACTTCGAGATCATCACCTTCAACTCCGGCGGCACCGGCGCGCGGCGCGGCTTCGACGGGCTGGACGGCACCGCCTTCCCCTCCGGCGTGCGCACCATGCCGGTGGAGGCGACCGAGAACGTGGCGCCGGTGATCTTCTGGAAGAAGGAGCTGCGGCCGGATTCCGCCGGGCCGGGCCGCACCCGCGGCGGCTTCGGGCAGGTGATGGAGATCGGCACCAAGGGCGAGGCCGAATTCGCCGTGAACGCCATCTTCGACCGCGTGGCCAACCCGCCGAAGGGCCGCGAGGGCGGCGGCGAGGGCGCGCCGGGCTGGGTCGGGCTGGCGGATGGCACGGTGCTGCGCACCAAGGGCTACCAGGTCATTCCGAAAGGGCGGCGCCTGCTGCTGAAGCTGCCCGGTGGCGGCGGCATGGGCAGCGCGCTGGAGCGCGACCGTGCCCTCGTCGCCGCCGATGTCGCGGACGGGCTGGTCAGCGAGGAGGCGGCGAAGCGCGACTACGGCGCCTGAGGCCGGCAGGGGCGGCCCCCTGTGTCAGGCATGCCTGGCGGGGGGGGCGGTGCGCGGCGGGGCCCTGGGCCCCGTCTCGAGACGATCGTCCTGGAGGAGTAGCGCGACGCCTCAGCGCGGCCCGCGCTCGCGGTTGAGCGCCAGCTCCTCCGGCGTCAGCACGAAGCCGAGCCAGATGGTCTTGCCCGCCGCCTCCTGCGGATTGCCGGGCAGGCGGATCAGCAGCTCCTCGCCCTCGCTCCGCACCCGCGCGACATTGGGCGGGAACTCGACCTGCAGCACATAGGCCGCGCGGTCGCGGATGCTTTCACCCTCGGCCACGGCCACCATATAGGGAATCTGGGCGGTGCGGCCCTGGGCCGCCGGCCCGCGCTCGGCGGTGAAGGCCGGCGTCAGGGTGACGTCCAGCCCGGCATGCTTCGGGGCGTAGTCGCATTTCGCCTGGAAACCCGCGAGGGAGGCATTCAGCGTCATGGCCGTCAGATCGCGCCCGCCACCCGGGCGGAACCGCGTCAGGTCCGCCGCGTCGGCCAGCACGGCCACATGCGGGCAGGGGGCGGTGGCCTCCGCCAGCAGTGGCGCCGGGCTGCCGCCGCACCCTGCCAGCAGCAACAGCACGCCTCCCGCCGCCGCCACGCCACCCCGGAGCTTCCATGCCTTGACCATGCCGCCTGTCTTCCCCTTAGTGCCGTTGAATCGCCGCCCGGCTTTCCGGCCGACCCTCGCCGCATGAATGACCACGCCCCCATCGAACAGGCTCGCATGACCGTCAAGCCCGCCCTCCACGTCCTGCTCGCCGGCCCGCGCGGCTTCTGCGCCGGCGTGGACCGCGCCATCCGGATCGTCGAGGAATCGATCCGCCGCTTCGGCGCGCCGGTCTATGTGCGCCACGAGATCGTGCACAACAAGTTCGTGGTGGAGAACCTGGAGGCCCAGGGCGCCATTTTCGTCGAGGAGCTGGACGAGGTCCCGGAGGACGCGCCCGTGGTGTTCAGCGCCCATGGCGTGCCCAAGGCGGTGCCGGCCGAGGCGCGGCGGCGGCAGATGATCTACCTGGACGCGACCTGCCCGCTGGTCAGCAAGGTGCACCGCGCCGCCGAGCACCAGGCGGCGGCCGGGCGTCATATCCTGCTGATCGGCCATGAGGGCCATCCGGAGGTGGTCGGCACCATGGGCCAGCTGCCGGAGGGCGCCTTCACCCTGATCGAATCGGTGGAGGATGCCGAGGCCAAGCCGGTGCCCGACCTGCCGCTGACCTACACCACCCAGACCACGCTCTCGGTCGAGGATACGGAGGGGATCGTGGCGGCGCTGCGCCGGCGCTTCCCCGACATGGCCGAGCCGACCAAGGACAGCATCTGCTACGCCACCACCAACCGCCA
This sequence comes from Pseudoroseomonas sp. WGS1072, assembly GCF_049340465.1. Lineage (NCBI taxonomy): Bacteria > Pseudomonadati > Pseudomonadota > Alphaproteobacteria > Acetobacterales > Acetobacteraceae > Pseudoroseomonas > Pseudoroseomonas sp. WGS1072. The sequence continues at coordinate 2,264,295 of NZ_JBMPSU010000001.1, forward strand.
GGCGGCGGTCAAGGCGATCGCCGCCCGGTCCGAGCTGATGGTGGTGGTGGGCGCGCCCAATTCCTCCAACAGCGTCCGGCTGCGCGAGGTGGCGGAGCGGGCCGGCTGCCCGCGCGCCATCATGGTGCAGCGGGGCGCCGAGCTGGACCCCGGACTGGCCCGCGGCCTCTCCACCATCGGCATCAGCGCCGGCGCCAGCGCGCCGGAGGTGCTGGTGGAGGAAGTGCTGGACCGGCTGCGCGAGCACTTCGCCGTGACCACCGAGGAGGTGGTGGTGGCCGAGGAGACCATCACCTTCAAGCTGCCGCCCGCCCTGGTCAAATAGCCGCTTCCTGCTTACTGACACCTGCGGCGCGGTGCGGACCCCGCGCCGGGGCAACCAGCATGGGGCGCGGATGGCGGTCTATACCGAGGTCACGGACGAGGCGCTGCGCGCCTTCCTGGCCGATTATGCACTGGGCGAGCTGCTCGCCTTCCGCGGCATCGCGGAGGGTGTGGAGAACAGCAACTACGCGGTGAAGACCAGCCATGGCGACTTCATCCTGACGCTCTACGAGAAGCGCGTCGACGCGGCCGAGCTGCCCTGGTTCCTCGGGCTGATGCGCCATCTGGCCTCGCGCGGGGTGTCCTGCCCGCTGCCGGTGGCGGCGCGGGACGGGGTCGCGCTGCGCGACCTGGCCGGGCGGCCGGCGGCGATCTGCACCTTCCTCCCCGGCACCTGGCCGCGCCGGGTGCGGCAGCAGCACTGCGCGCCGCTGGGCGCCGCCCTGGCGCTGCTGCACGCGGCGGGGGACGGCTTCCGCGCCGAGCGCCCGAACGGTCTCGGCCCCCGCGCCTGGGCACCGCTGCTCGACCGCTGCCGCGAGGCCGGTGACACGGTGCAGGCCGGCCTGATCGCCGAGCTCGACGGGCATCTGGCCGGCATCCAGCGCGACTGGCCGCACGACCTGCCGCGCGGCCACATCCACGCCGATCTCTTTCCCGACAACGTCTTCTTCCTGGAGGAGGAGCGCGGCACGCCGCGTGTCTCCGGCCTGATCGACTTCTACTTCGCCTGCACCGACTTCCTGGCCTATGATCTGGCGATCTGCCTCAATGCCTGGTGCTTCGAGCCGGACCTGTCCTTCAACGTGACCAAGGCGCGGGCGCTGCTCGGCGCCTACCGGGCGCTGCGGCCGCTGGGTGCGGCCGAGCTGGAGGCGCTGCCGGTGCTCTGCCGCGGCGCCGCCATCCGCTTCCTGCTGACCCGGCTCTACGACTGGACGCACACGCCGCCCGGCGCGCTGGTGACGCGCAAGGACCCGCTGGAATATCTGCGCCGCCTGCGCTTCCACGCCGAGGCCCGGGATGCCGCCGCCTATGGCCTCTGACGTCTTCGCGGAAGCCCCTTCCGAGGCCGCCGGCCGCATGGTCGAGATCTGGACCGACGGCGGCTGCAAGCCCAACCCCGGCCCCGGTGGCTGGGCCGCCATCCTGCGCTATGGCGAGGCCGAGAAGGAACTCTCCGGCCACGATCCCGCGACCACCAACAACCGCATGGAACTCACCGCCGCCATCATGGCGCTGGAGAGCCTGAAGCGGCCCTGCACCGTGCTGCTGCACACCGACAGCGAATACGTCCGCAACGGCATCAGCCGATGGATCAACGGCTGGGTGCGCAACAACTGGCGCAACGCCTCGCGCGACCCGGTGGCGAACATGGAGCTGTGGCAGCGCCTGCTGGCGGCTGCCAGGCCGCACCGGGTGGAATGGCGCTGGGTGCGCGGCCATGCGGGGGATGTGATGAACGAACGCGCCGACCGGCTGGCCACGGCGGCGCGGCAGAGCGGCGGGGCCTGAGCTGAAAGCCCAGGCATAACCATGCTCTGGCCTCGAGCTAACTTGTTGACGCCAAACAATTCTACCTTGAAAGCTAGTAATCCATCGACCGTGCAAGCTGCGGCTCTCAAGCCGTTCTTCTGCCCACAACGCTGCTCCACGGTCACCCCTGCCAGCCGGGCGGCCTGCTGTTCTTCACCGCTGGCCGAACTGTACTTGCAGGCAGCCCCTGGAAGCAACCAAGGGCCGCTTCATGCTTGCTGCATCTGGCCTGTTGCTTCCGTGGCGAATCGGGTTTCCACGCAGCTACCCCGGCCTTGAGGAGGCCATGCGCCAGCCGCCTGTTTCGGCGCCGCCCGCAACCCCCTACGGTCCCAGCTGGAGGACCGCTCGCAGCGATTCCATCGGCCAGGGGTGAGTGGGGCGCGGGTCCGAACTGCTTACTGGCCGTTCCCGGGCAGCCCGCAGGCGATAGTCCCCTTCACCCCATCGCTTGCCGGGAGGGCCTCCGCGCTTCTCGTCAGGGTGCGCCGCTGCTGGTCCGACGTGGGACCGCAACACGTCAACCTTTGCAAGGGCGGGACACCTGAGATCCGCGGTCGGGGCGCCGCGATATCCTCCTTGACCTCAAAAGCGGCGGCAAGGATGCCCGCCAGATGAGGCGTCGGATCAGGCGCGGGCCAGGGAAGGCATGGCTGCGCCTTAGTTAGCCTCACCTTCAAGCGGGCGGTGGAATGGCAGGCAGCCGCCGGTCGACGGATCTAGAGGGCGGCGCGTCCCTTGGGCCATGCGGCGCAAGGGGCCCCGGCGAGAGGCGGCGGTGTGATCGGGCCGATCAGGGCGACGGGACGACCGGGGCGGGTGCTCGGCTGGCTTGCCACCAGCGCCTTGCCCCCGACGGCTTCCACGGCTCGCGCCGGAGCGGGTAGCCTGCCTTTCTGGTCGGCTGCCCGCCTGGGCGAGCGTCAGATGCCGGAGATCGATCATGGCCGTAGTCTCCGCCGCGTAGGCACCTTATTTGGTGCGGTAAGGCCGCCCACGTTTTCCTTACGGCGACGCCGCCGGTTCGCCTAGCGCCCCACGGGGCGATTCCCGACGGGCTGAGCCTGGAGCGACACAGGCGGTGCGCAGCCGAGTCGACCATCCACCTCTGTCATGGTCTCGAACACACACTGACCGCGCCTTGTTGCGGCCTCCTGACCGCCGGTGCACAGGCGGAGGTCCTCGCCCGTTAGGCAATATGCCGATAGATCGCCGCCCATCTTGGCTGGAACTCGAGGCCCGCTGTCGCGAACTGCCCGTCTAGCGGTGACCGCAGCCGCAAGCTGGTCCCCTCGCAGTAGTCGCTGGTGTTGGCGGTCAGGAAGACGATGGGCCTAGTCACCCCGCCCTCACGGCAGGCGGCGGCCACCCGCAGGGTCGTTTCGATGACAAGGCAGTCCTTGTAGGACTGCTTCCCCTTGCGGGAAGGCGCCGTGTCCCTCGCGACGCGGTCGCCAGCCGCCGCCATAGCGTCGGTGCTGTCCGCCACCTCAATGCTACTGGCCAGCAGCCGTTCCAGCAGGTCGCGTCCGACCTGCGGGTGCCCAACCTGGTGGAAGCTGACAGATGGGTGCCGGGCTGAACCACTGAGCCATGCCATGCGGTCGAGTATCGAGTGCACCGTCTCCGATGTCTTCTTGAGCTCGCGCTCGACCTCATCCGCGACCAGTTGGGAGTTCGATTCGAGTTCCCGGCGCACTTGGCCGGTCAGAACCAGCGTCGCCCCGGCTTCGGCGGCTTCCGTGAGGGTGAGCACCCTGGCGACCGCCGCCACGTCATCCTCGCGGAACTGCGGCCGGATGGGCGCCCGCAGGATGTCGAGGAGGGAACAGGTGTCGGGAATCAGGATGGGGCCGCCGCGGCCAGCCATCGCCAGCACGGCGCCCACAAGGTCGCTGGCGCTCATGCCTCGTCGTAGGCCTTCAGCAGGTTGCGGGCGAACTCGTACTCGAGCAGGAGCTTCGACGCGGTGTCCTCCGGCCACCGGAGTTCCTCCACCAGCAGGCGGCCCAGGTCGGAGGCGTACAGCGTGGTCCCGTCCCGGTGCATCTGGACCAGGAAGGCGGCCCACCGCCGGAAATCCAGAGGGTGCGCCGACCCGGTCGCCATGTTCGCGGAAGCGGAAAAGGTCCGCAGCAGTTTCGCGGCGCTATCCGACAGCATGTCATCGACGCTGACGTCCGCCTGGGAGACGTTGACCTGAAGGTCGTTCGCCGCGGCCACGGGCGCGAGCAGCCGCTCGAACTCCCGCAGGATGCGGTTGTACGTCTCCTCGCCCAGAGAGCCGTTCTCCACGGGTACGATGTTGGAGACGGTCCAGGCGTCCGCGTCCCGTGACAGGAAGAGGTTGGCGGCGGGCATGCCACCGTCCGCGGCACGGAGGAACACGAGGAAGTCCGATCCCAAGCCGATGTCGCGGGAACGCTCCTCGGCGGCCCTGTCCCGTGACCAGGGGGGGACGGCTGCGCCAGCCAAGAGTTCAGGAAGGCGATCCAAGGCCACTGCTGGCCCGGTGATGGAGAGATCCTGGAAAACCTTCATCCCGCGTCCTCTAGTATGTCAGGCCAAGCGGGCCACCTAGGTGGCCATCCTGGCAGCGCGTCACCGGTCTCGTGCGTGCGGATCGCGAACGTTGGCCAGGTGGTAATGCCCGACGATCCGCTCGGGTGGAAGCGCCCACGGGATCGAGAACCCGAAGCCCCGGTAGCGGTCTGGCTCGAAATCCGGGCCTTCGAGGAGTTCCTTGAACATGTTCTCCAGCACCGTGCCAGCGGCCTCGACGATGGTCATGCGCAGCCACCCCAGTGGCACGTCGCACAGAAACATCGTCGGCTTTCCCCGCTCTCGGAGAATGCGCCGGTAGTCGCGACGACCAGGCCCGGAGAGGTTCCTCGCGATGGAGGCGACGTACTCGCTGCCGTTGAGCAGGTAATGGCCACATTTGTGGACCAGAGACCATTCGTTGGCCTCGAAATAGGCCTTACCGACCCGCTGCTCGGGGTCGGCCGCGGCGATGGCCCGTTCCACTTCCTCCGGGCTCAGCTCGGGGAACGAGCCATCAAGATAGACGGCCCGCACCGCTTGGTTGGCCCGCTCCAAATCAAGCGGCAGGATTCCGCGCTCGTAGTATGTCCCCACGTCCGCGGTGTTCGTGGCGTGGCAGCAGCGCACGGCATCGAACCGTTCCGTCAGCTTCTCGATCATCAGGTGCTGGGTGTTCACCTGCCGGTCGGTGGCTGCCAGCACGATGTCGTCGAGCCAGCCGAGTTCATCGGAGACGATGAAGCGGGGCGGCGACTTCAGGAACGCCTCGCGCACGTCCTCGTTCAGGATGTCGCCGGTCATGTCCCAGACCATGCTGCGCCAGGAGCCGAAGTCGTCGAAGTCCCACACGCGCTCGGGCACCGGCGGCCGCTCTGCGCGACGGTCCAGGGGTGGTATGAGGCGCCCGCTCCAGTCCTGCTTCGGCAGGACAGGGGCCGGTACCTTGGAGTGCTTGGGGTGCCCGCTATCAGAGGCTTTCGTCATGGCTGGTGCTTACCACCAGCCGCGGTGGATGTCTGCGCGCCGCTGAAGGTGGCCCGCGTGGGAGCCAAGGTGGTCCTGCGCCAACAACTGGCGCTTTGTCGGCGAGCGGCCGACGACGGAGCCACGGCGGAACCATTCATTGGCGGGTTCCGCAGAGCTGCTCCGCCACCACCATGGCCGTTCCCTATCGTCACCACCAGCGGTCGTAACGCGGCCCGTAGCCGCTCTGGTGCCGCCAAGCACGGCCTTGCTCGCGCTCCTGCTCGATGCGCCAAGCCTCGCGCCGTGCGGCCTCGGCGATGCGGGCCTCGTCACGTTCCCGGCGCCACTCGCGCCACTGCTGGCGCCGTTCCCATCCGCCGTCGTACGGCCGCTGGTCCCAGTACTGCACCCGGTGGACCGCACCAGCCCCGCCAGCCGAGATTGTTGCGACAGGCGCCGCCGAAGCGCCGGACGGAGCCATTATGGCCGCGCTCAAGGCGACCGAGGCTGCCAGCGCAAAACCGAACCGACGCATCCAAACCTCCCAAGGGGAACTCTGATGCTGGGAGCGTCAGCGGGGAACTTGTCGGCCTTCGGGCTGAACGGAGGCAATCGTGCGGCGGCCTGCGCGGGGCACTTGGTACTGATGGTCAGGCCAGATTGTGACGGCTCAGTCAGCCAGAAGAGTATGCACGGCACACCACCATGCTGCGGAGGCAGCGTGAACCTGGAGAACACGCGCCACAAGGCGCACAGTGTCGTCTGGGAGTGCCGGAGGGAGAGCTTCGGGCACCATGCCCTGGGCGGCAAGGGCGGCTCGCAACGAGATCTCTGCCCGTGCCACCGTTGGCTGGGGAGCGCCGCTGACAACCCTGATTGGCTCGCCGCTCGCGTCCACGAAGTGTTCCGGCACCAACGCGGTCAAGCTCACGCAAGGCTCTTGCCGGGTGTCGATGAGGTAAGACAACAAGCACCAGCCAGTGTCGCTCCATCCCGAAGGGGTCACGGCTAGTGAACCGCCCCGGGTTCCCCGGAGGCTCCAACTCTTGAGAAGGTGGAGCCATGACGAAGAAGACTTCGAACCGATATTCGCCTGAGGTCCGGCAGCGGGCGGTACGGATGGTGCTGGAGCATGGAGGCGACCATGCCTCGCAATGGGCGGCGATTGGCTCGATCGCGCCCAAGATCGGCTGCACGGCGGAGACGCTGCGCGGCTGGGTGAGGCAGGCCGAGCGCGACCAGGGGCTGCGGCCTGGCCCAACCAGCGCGGAGGGGGAGCGGATCAAGGCTCTGGAACGCGAGGTCCGCGAGTTGCGGCAGGCCAATGAGATCCTGCGCAAGGCGTCGGCATATTTCGCGTTGGCGGAGCTCGACCGCCGCTCGAAGCCATGATCGCCTTCATCGACGATCATCGCGAGGTCTACGGTGTCGAGCCGATCTGCAGGGTGCTGCCGGTCGCCCCGTCGACTTACCACGCCCATGTCGCCCGGCGCACTGATCCGGCCAAGGCCTCGCCCCGCACCCGGCAGGATCGGGTGCTCATGGAGAGCATCCGACAGGTGCATGCGGCCAATTTCGGGGTCTATGGCGCCCGCAAGGTCTGGCGGCAGCTCGGCCGCGAGGGCATCGTGGTGGCCCGCTGCACGGTGGAGCGGCTGATGCGTGCCATGGGCCTACGGGGTGCGGTGCGCGGGAGGGAGATGAGGACCACCGTCTCTAACCCGGCCACGCCGTGTCCGCTGGATAAGGTGAACCGGCAGTTCCGGGCGTCGGCGCCGAACGTGCTGTGGCTGTCGGATTTCACCTACGTCGCGACGTGGCAAGGGTTCGTCTACGTCGCCTTCGTCATCGACGCCTTTGCCCGCCGCATCGTCGGCTGGCGGGTGTCACGGGCGGCCAGTGCAGGCTTCGTCCTCGACGCACTGGAGCAGGCCATCCACGACCGGCGTCCCGTGAAGGGCGGCCTGACCCACCACAGCGACCGCGGGTCGCAATATGTCAGCATTCGGTACACGGAACGGCTGCTCGACGCCGGGATCGAGCCGTCCGTCGGGAGCGTTGGTGATTCCTACGACAACGCACTGGCCGAGACGGTGATCGGACTGTTCAAGACCGAGGTCATCCGCCGCCGCGGCCCGTGGCGGTCGCTGGAAGCCGTCGAATACGCCACCCTCGAGTGGGTGGCCTGGTTCAACATCCACCGCCTCCTCGAGCCGATCGGAAACGTCCCTCCCGCCGAAGCCGAGGCGCGTTACTATGCTGCGGGGGATGCACCAGCCCTGGCCGCTTAACCCAAACCAACCAGCCTCCGGCAAACCCGGGGCGGTTCATAGTCCCCAAGTCGCCACTGTGATCAGGTCAACAATTTCGGCGGCCTCTGCTCGATCCACTGCCTGTCTCCCACCCGGCTCCATCCGGTGTTACTCAGTTCCAAGCAAAGGACGTGCACATACGACGGGGTGGCGAGTGCTGGGGTTCATGCGAAACGGGTCAAGGCGGCTCGTCCAATTGGCTGGCGGGGAGTTCGAGATCCTCCGGGACGGATTTGGATGGCCTAGTCTTGGCACCGGTGCGGCGGAGGAGGCCCGCCGGGTCGTGCTGCGCTGGCACCCATACGACGGCATGTTCGTCTGCGACTGCCGGGGCCGAGTGGAGCATCGACCTGCACTCGTCCTCAGGCGCACCGGCTTCCTGGCCCGTCATGTCACGCCAGCACATCCTGAACACTCCGAGGACTGCCCGTTTGCCCGCGACCCCACCGAGGGCCGGGAAATCGTCAGGAGTTACCGGCATCCCGCTGGTCAGGTCCTGCGACTGCTTGGGCCATTGCAGGCGATAGGTGGTGAGCGGCACGAAGTCGCGCGTGTGGCCTACGCAACACCTAGGTCGGCGGTTGCTCAGTTGCTCATGAGGGCGGTCGTCGCAGCCAACATTCAGCAGGTTCGGTGCGGCGAAGACCGTCTCGGCTTGAGCCAGCAGTACGCAGAGATTCGGCGCGTCGCGGCAGACATAAGAGTGGCGGAAGAAGTTACCCTCCAGAGGGTCCTTGGGACCAATCTCGATGGGCTAAACCGGGTCATCGCCGCTATCGAAGGCGTTGAGCCCAGGTCCTGGCGGGGATCGCGACCGGTGGGCGTGATCATCTGCCAGGTGGACACTGTTGAGCCTCATCTTCTTCGCGCAGGACCAGAAAGAGTGCTGGAGGTGGCAGGTCGCATTTCAGTTTTCGGGGAGAGCGCAGATGCCACGCGGCGGATTTCGCCCCAAACGCCCGGGCTGGCCGCAATCGTGGTCGCGCGTCCGGAAGCGAACGAAAGGTACCGTGCCCTGAAGGCGTACGTGCACCCGTGCTATGGCCGTGGTGACCTCATGCTCGTGGACAGTGACTACGAGCGCCGGACACTGCGCGAAATACTGGACACGGCAGCATGGATGCTCAATGCCCGCAAGGTTGGCATGACCGTGGAAAAGCCTGTGTTCGACATAGGACTTCCTGTTGATGAGGCCGATGCGCAGGGCGTGAGAACCTTTTGCATACCCGATTTTGTGGTGACGGCCACGGACCGCGACTTAGAGGCTGTTATGGACCTGCGGGCGGGTAACGATCAGGCTGTGGGGCATGACTGCCCGTAAGCCATATCCGTCCGATGTATCTGATGAAGAGTGGTCGCTGGTTGCGCCCTATCTGACGCTTTTGCCGGAGCGGGCCGGGCAACGGGAACACAGCTTGCGCGAGGTGTTCAACGGCCTGCGCTATGTGGTGAAGACCGGCGCACCCTGCAGGCGCCGCAGGCCCCCTGATTGCAGCCCAGCTTCGTGCCGGTCAGGTGCAGCCCGTCACGTAGCAAGGCAAGGAGCGAGACGCGCGGGTCATCCGGTGCGGCAACGTCGTTGCCGTTGATGCATATGGCCATTGCTTCATCTCCTGGCGGCAGGCTGGAGTGACGACGGTCTATGCACGCAAACTAATACGAAATTCGTACTATTCAAGGTTCGTAGGAAGCGATTTTCTTCATCATGGCGACGAAGGCGCCACGCTCCTCGACGGTCAGGCTGTCCAGCATCTTCCTGAACATGGCCATGTAGGCCTTCTTGTGGGCGGCGGCGTAGGCCTGCCCTTCCTTGGAAAGCCGCAGGGCGACGGCGCGTCGGTCACCGGAAGGGCGGAGCCGCTCCAGCAGGCCACGCTTGGCCAGCCGGTCCGTCGCCGACGAGAGCGTCGTGGGGGCAACGCCGAGGTAGCGTGCCGCATCCGTCGGGCCGCAGTCGGGATTGGCCTCGACATAGTGGAGGATGTGCTTGTCGATCTCCGCCAGCGGCTTGCCCGAGTCGGCGTCGGCGAGCTTGAACCGGCGAGAGAACACCTCGAGTGCCGCGGCGAGGTCGGCGACCTGTTCATCGGGCGGACTGCTCATCGGGTCACCTCGTGGCCTTGGGCAGGTGCCAATGCCACATCAGGGCCATGACTTCCAATTGCATGCCGGAGCCAACACCTGCGGAAGCTCCCGCAGGAGCCACCACCCCGACCCATATCGGCAATGCCAGTTCCGGGCCCAACACGGTCAGCGCCTGCGGCCATCCACCTCCACCGTGCTGCGGGACCGACGCCACGCCATCGGACAGCAGGGCCGCCTGCCAGGCGAGCAGGGCCAGCATCGCCGAAGCCAATACTTGAACGGGCTGTGGCTCAGCAGGCGGCCGATGCCCTGGTCCCTGGATGGACCCACTAGAGGGCTGATATCGAGTTGGCCTCGATTACCTTGCGGTACACCGAGGAATCCGTGACGATGCGTTCGCGCATGTCGCCTGGCCTGCCGCTGGCGGGATTGGCGCCCAACCGCTCCAGCAAAGCCCTTCCCTCGTCCGTCCGCATGGCTTCGTTGACGTGGTGGTTCAGTGTGGCGACGGCTGCCTCGGGCAGCCCTGCCGGTCCCGCAAGCCCGCTCCAAGCCATGAGGTCAAGTTCAGGGAAGCCAGCGTCCTTGGCATTGGGAACGGTCCCGACGGGCAACTGTCGGCTGCCGCTGACCAGCAGCGGCATCACGCGACCCTCCTGGACGTGCGGGAGTACATTCGGGATGACGTCGATGAACAGGTCCACCTGCCCGCTGATCAGGTCGGTCATGGCTGGGGCACCTCCCCGGTAGGGGACATGCGTCAGCCGCCTTCCGGTCCGGGCCGAGAGGATCTCGCCCATCAGGTGTGGCAGGGTGCCGACGCCGGGCGAGGCAAAGGTGAGGTTCCGCGTGCGCGCCGTGGCGAGCACATCCGCCACGCTCTTCAGTCCCGAGCGGGGATGGGTGACCAGCACCATCGCGCCTTCCATCACCAGGGCAATGGGCGTGAACGCAGTGGTCGGGTCGTAGCTCCCCTTGCCGTAGATGAACGGCGCGGTGGCGTACGTGCCGACGACGCTGAGCAGGAGCGTGTAGCCGTCCGGCGCCGAGCGGATGACCTGGCTCGCACCGATGGTGCCGCCCGCCCCGCTGCGGTTGTCGATGACGAAGGGCTGGCCGAGAGCCCGCTGGAGGTGGTTGGCAAGGAACCGGCCGACCGGATCGGTCTGCCCTCCCGGCGCGAAAGGAATGACGATGGTGACCGGCCGCGACGGGTAGCTGGGCTGTGCCCATGTTGGGAGCGGCAGCGCCGCGGCAGCCAGTCCGCCGCGCAGGATGGCGCGGCGCGTCGCCGCAATCTGGTCGAGGCAAGTTCTTGGCGTTGCCCCAGCCCTCTCGAGCCCAGGGTGGTTGCCCGCCCGCTTCATGCGCTGAGCTCCCCCAGCGGCACGGTAGTCGCGTCGTAGCGGTAGATCCAGTCGTAGCGCTCGCGAAGGCGCTCGGGCGTCCATTCACGCTCCACGTAGGCCTGCGCCGTCGCGGGGTCGCTGAGGGCGGGGTTGTGGAAGCGACGCGTGTTCTCGGCGGATCCGGTCACGATGCGAGCCGTGCGGGCTTGGCGCGCCGCCTCGTAGGACAGGAACGCCGAGGTGAGATCGGGTTGCTCCTCGAGCGCCCGCGCGAGGACGAGCCCATCCTCGATCGCCATGACGGCGCCTTGCGCCAGGAAGGGCAGCGTGGCGTGGCAGGCGTCCCCGAGGAGGGTGATGCGGCCCCGGGTCCAGGTGGGCAGGAGGGGCCGCAGCTTCAGCGCCCAAAGGTAGGGCTGCGGGATCGCGTCGATCATGTCCAGCACGTCCTGGTGCCACCCCTCGAAGTCGGCCTTCATCGCGTCATGGGTGCCCGGCGTGTTCCAGGATTCCTCCAACCAGTCGGTCCGCTCGACGATGCCGACGAAGTTCATCAGCTTGCCCGCCCGGAGCGGGTACTGGATGACGTGCCGTCCTGGCCCCACCCAGTTGAACGAGACGTTCTGCGCCAGATGCGGAGGCAGGCTGTCCATCGGGATGACGCCCCGCCAGGCGACAAGGCCGGTGAACTCCGCCTGGTCCGCGCCGTAGAGGCCGGATCGGATCACGGAGTGGATGCCGTCGGCGCCCACAAGCGCGTCCCCGTGCGCCGTCCCGCCGTCCCTGAACCGCAGCGTGACGCCCGCGTCATCCTGGTCGAAGCCGACAATCTGCCGCCCGAGGTGCAGGGCCGATGGAGCCGCGGCGCGAACGCCATCGGCCAGTGCGTCGAGGAGGTCCGGACGGTAAACAGTGACGTAGGGGTGACCGTAGGTGCTCACCGAGATCGAGCCGAGGTCGAACGCGGTCCACCTTTGCCCGGTGTTCCACATGCGGATCTGGCGCTGCTCGGGATGCGCCGCCAACTCCATCAGGCGGTCTGCAACACCCAGGTCTTCCAGCACCGCCATCCCGTTGGCGCTGACCTGCACGCCAGCCCCCACTTCCTTCAGCGCCGGGGCCTGCTCGTAGACCTGCACGTCGAAACCGCGTCGGATCAACGCCAGTGCCGCGGCCAGACCGCCGATGCCGCCACCAGCGATCAGTATTCTAGGCTTGCTCATGGACATCACGCTTCCTCGGTTTTCTTGCTTGGATCAGGGGTTCGACTTGGCTGGTGACGCGCTGCCGGTGCGCGGGTTACGTCAAGCCTCGCTGCAGGTGTCGTGGGCAGCCTGAATGTGCGGAGCGCCTTCCTGCACGCGAGCAGGCCGTGCCGGATGTCGCTACTGGACGGTGATGTTGTTTTCCTTGGTCAGCACGGCGAAGCGCTTCGTCTCGGCGGCGATGAAGGCGCGGAAGTCGTCGGACGACATCGCCATGGGTTCGAAACCCATGGGGAGGAACCTGTCGCCGAACTGGGGTTGTTCGGTCGACCAGGCGATCCCGTCGTGCAACTGCTGGAGGACACCCGCTGGAAGTCCCGCGGGAGCCACCACCCCGAACCACATGGCCAGGGACAGTTCCGGGTGGCCACCTTCGGCGGCCGTCGGCGTGTCCGGCAAGACGGTGACGCGCTCCGCGCCCGCCACGGCCAGCGCCCTGAGCCCGCCGCCCCGCACGTGCTGCAGGCCCGGTCCCACGCCGTCGAACAGCAGGTCCACCTGGCGGCCGAGCAGCGCGGTCATCGCCGGAGCCGAACCCTGGTAGGGAATGTGGTTCAGCAGGCCACCGGTGCCCTGGCGCAGCATCTCGCCCAGCAGGTGCCCCACGGTCCCGTAGCCCTGGGATGCGAAGCTCAGCGGCTGGGACCGGGCCGCCGCCCGCAGGTCCGCGAAGCTCCGGAAGGGGCTCGCGGCGGGCACGAACAGCGCGTGCGGCATCCGCAGCAACGGCGCGATCGGCGTGATGCCGGTGGCCGGGTCGTAGGCGAAGTTGCGGTAGATGTGCGGGTTGATGGCGAGGGTCGTGGTGTCGGCGACCAGCAGGCTGTGCCCATCGGGCGGGCGCCGCAACACCGCCGTGCCCGCGATCTGCCCCCCGCCGCCGGGCCGGTTCTCGACCACCACCGGCTGGCCGAGCCGCCCCCGCAGCAGGTCCGCCAGCGCCCGCGCCATCGCGTCGGTCGGTCCGCCCGGCGGATAGGGCACCACCACCGTCACTGGCTGGACCGGGAAGGCCACAGCTGGCAGGGCGGCCAGGCCCAGCGCGGCGGTTATGATCTGCCTCCTCATCATGTCGTCGTCCCCCTGCTTACTTCGTTGCTTCTCGTTGGTGACGCTCGGGCCGCAGGCCAGGTGAGGTCAGCCCGACTTCGCGGAGTGCCAGGCCATAAGGCGCGGGGAGGGGCTGTCGCGGTAGACCGCAGTGTAGGCCAGCCGCATGTCGAGCTGTCCGGCCGCGCGGACCAGCACCGCGATGGCAACGCCGAACACGAAGCTGAAGCCACCCTCCCGGTGCACAGTCCGCTCCGCCGCCTGGTACCGCCGGTACTGCCGCTCTCCCGCGGCGAGCTTCCGCAGGAACTCCACCTTGCCCTCGGTCGCGCCGTTCGAGTGCACGTAGCGCAGGTCGTCGGCGAGCAATTCCTCCAGTGTTGACAAGTCACCCTCGACCGTGGCTCGGAACCGCCGGTCTTCGAGATCCAGAATGGTGGCGTCGGTCACATCGCCCATGGCGCCGTTTCCTTTTCACTCACGAATTTCTGCGATGGCGCGCACCGGCTCATGCGCCGGTCAACGCCCCTGCATCGCCTGCGGACACCGCGTGCCCGCGGAGCGCCCGCTCCAGCCTTGTCAACAACGACGCTTCCGGGTCCTCGCCCGACAGGCCGCCGAAGACCACGCGGTCGGGACGGACAAGGACAGCCGCCACGCCGTGCTGCGCCATCCAGTCCGAGACCAGGGTGTCCTCCTCCAGGATCGCTTGCACCGGCGGCTGCGCAGGTCCCAACGCAGCGAAGGCGACGCCGAGCGCCTCGGCTCGCCGCTCTTGCGCGGTGTCGGGGTGCCAGCCTGGGCGCGACAGCAGGAGCCACCCCGTGGGCAGCGTCTCGTCGAGACGCTGCCGCCCCTCTCCCGTCCGAACCCAGGGTTGCGGGAAGGGGTACCCGGCTCCGCCCTGCGGCTGGCCAGCGGGGTCACGCAGAATGAAGCCGTCGACGATGGCCGCTTGCAGCAGGTGCTGCCGGACGACGGTCCCGTGTCCCGCGTCCATCTCGGCCAGCATGCGGCGGTCGCGCTCGGCCGCCTTGGCTGGATCCCGCTCGCAGATGATGTGGCCGAGCGTCTTCGCCATCCCGATGGCGTGGCGGGTCGCCGGTTTCCGTTCGGTTTCGTAGCTGTCCAGCAGGGAGGGGACCGCGCGGCCGTGGAACACCTCGGCGAGCTTCCAGCAGAGGTTGCCCGCGTCGCGCAGGCCCTGGTTGAGCCCCTGGGCCATGAACGGGGGCGTCTGGTGCGCCGCGTCCCCGAGCAGGAAGACGTTGTTGCGCCGCCACCGTTCAGCGACGAGCGCATGGAAGCGGTAGGTCGCGGCGCGCCAGATCGTCCCCTGACCCTCCGGGAGCCACTTCGCGAGCACCCGACGGATGGACGCCTCCGCCACCATCTCCGCCGGATCCTCGCCCGGCAGCAGCATCACCTCCCAGCGGCGCAGCCGACCGGGGCCGCAGATGTAGCTGCTGGGGCGCGCGGGATCGCAGCTCTGGATGTTGACGTCGGGCAGCAGGCCGGGATCGTCGACCATGATGTCCGTCACGAGCCAGGGCTCGTCGAAGCACATGTCCTCCAGCGCTATGCCCAGCCGCTCGCGCACTGGGCTCGAGGCGCCATCGCAGGCGAGGAGGTGGCGGCAGGTGACGATCCGGTCCGTGCCGTTCGCGCTCAGCCGCAGGCGCACCGTCTCGCCGTCCTCCTCCAGCAACTGCGCGCGCAGTCCGAGCCGCAGGGTGATGTTCGGCGAGGCGGCCAGCGCGGCGCGGGCGGCGGCCTCGAGGTGCGGCTGCACGAAGGTGGCGTAGGGCGGCCAGGAGAGGGGATAGGGCTCCGGCGGCTGCACGAGGCGCCGCAGGACGGCACCCGACGCCGACCGGTACTCCGAAGACCGGTACGGGCCGATCTCGGCCTCGATGGCCTGCGCGACGCCGACCGACTGGAGCAGGCGGAGGGACTGGTCGTCGATGCCCATGGCGCGCGGCAGGTGGTACGGCGCCGGGGCCTGATCCACCGCCAGCGTCCGCAGGCCGTACCGGCCCAGCAGGTTGGCGGCAAGGGCGCCAACCGGGCCGACGCCGACGACCACCGCGTCGTAGTGGTCCTCCAGCCCGTCAAGCGCTTCGGTCATGGAAGGCTCCGCTGGAAGAGCGCCAGCAGCTTGCCCCAGACGTGTTCGGAGGCCCGCTCGTCGTAGGTCGGCCTCTCGGCGAACCCGAAGCCGTGGTCGACGCCCGGAAGCACCTCGACCTCGGCCTCCCTCCCGGCTGCCTGGAACGCCTCCCGCATGGGCGCGGCATGGGCGGCGGGCGCATGCTGGTCCAGTTCCGCGAACGCCACGTAGATGTTGCCCGGCGCGGCGGCGGCGAGCCGGTGCGGGCTTTCCGCTTCCTCCGTCACCAGCCCGGTGCCGTACACCGAGGCCGCCGCGCGGACCTGGTGCGGCCACTTCTGGGCCGCCGCCAGGGCGAAGCGACCGCTCATGCAGTAGCCGAGCGTGCCGATGCGGCCCGTGTCCGCGGCGGGCTGCGTTTCGAGCCAGTCCAGCAGGGCGGCGGTGTCCGACATCACCTGCGGTACACTCAGGCTCATGAAGAGCTCGACCATGCGCTGGTGGGACGGCGCGGACGGATCCGTGCAATCCCGTGGCAGGCGGAAGCCGAGACCGGCGCGGTAGAACAGGTTGGGCAGCACGACGCAGTAGCCAGCGGCCGCGAAGCGAGCCGCCATCCGGTGGAGCTCGTCACGGATGCCCGGAGCGTCCATGTAGAAGATGAGCACGGGCCACGGCCCCGGACCTGTCGGGTGCGCCAGGTGCACGTCCGCCGGGCCATCCGCGAGGGGCACGACGTTGTCCGTCCTCGCTGGCGCCTTCATGGGTTGATCACGAAGTTCGAGAAGCCGCCGTGGCGCACCGCGATGCCGGAGATGGCCGTGTTGACCTCGGAAAGCGGGTAGCAGTGGTGCTCGAAGCAGCCGAGGTCGAGGACGCCGGTGGCCGCCATGTCGGCCATGTCCTGCCCCTCGTCGGTCGTGAACCACGCGGAGCAGATGAGCTGCATGTTGTTGTCCAGCAGCCAGTGGATGTTGATGGGCACGTCCCCGGCCACCGCGCCGATGTTCACGGTGCGCCCGCCGCGTCTCATGGAGACCATGGCGTCGAGGAAGGTCGCCTGATCGGCGCCCGGGCCGAGGCAGTCGATCACGGCGTCCACGCCCTCGCCGTCGGTAAGGCCCTTCGCCCACTCGGCGATCGAACCCCGCCCGGTGGCGAAGGTCTCGATGCGGCGTGGCGACAGCGCGCGGACCTCGTCGAGGAGAACTTGGTCCCTGCCGGTGCAGAGGATGCGCGGCACGCCCATGGCCAGCGCCGAGATGACGCCGCCCAGACCGAGCGTGCCGCTTCCGCCGTTGATGAGCACGGTTGTGGAGGGCCCCGCATTGGCCTTCCGCAGGGCGGAGTACGCGGTGCCGATGTACCCGAACCGGGCCGCCTGCTCGAAGGAGACGTTGTCGGGAAGGGTCACGATGGCGCTCGCGGGCGCGGTCATGTACTCGCTCAGCCCCCCGACGGGATAGTCGGCGAAGGTCTCGAGGGCCTTCTGGTCGAAGCCGAAGTACCCGCTGAAGGCGTAACTGCGGCAAGCAATCGGTTCGCCCCGCCTGCAGTGCCTGCAGCTGCCGCAGCTGCGACCCGGGTTGACGTAGACGCGCTGGCCTGCCCGCAGCCCCCGGACCCGGCTGCCGACGGCGGCGATCTCTCCCGCCGGGTCCAGCCCGAAGCTGGCGGGGAAGGGGGGGAGCGGCATGTAGGGGAACCAGTTCGTCCAGTTCGCCAGCACGTTGCCGAGGTTCGGCACGATCCCGCAGGCCCGCACGCGGACCAGCACCTCGTCGGGTCGGGGCTTGGGTACCTCCAGGTCCTCGATCAGCAGTGGCCCGCCCACTTCGTGCAGTCGGGCAATTCTCATGCTGGCGCTATCAAGCATTAGCGTTTCCCCATCGCGTTCTTTGTCCAAGCCGAGCCTTGCTTGGCGCCGGGGGTGCCCATCGTTGCATCGATAGGTCTGCCACCCAGCCTGCGGTCACGTTAGGGATCGAGAAAATCTGTGTCTATCGAAAATCTTCTTAGATTCGAAAGTAAGTGTCCAAGGCATGCCGAGCTAGCCTCGAAGGTGGTAAGTGGGACGTTTAACTCATTGATAGAAAAGGAAAAATTTATGTTTCGAAAGTCTCTTGTGTTTCGAATATTATCTGCGATGCTTAGATCCCGAGTAGCACGGAGGGTGAGCAGTGGCCGAAGCGACGTCGCGCAGGAAGGTGGCCGCCAACCCGGTGCTGGTGAGCCACGATGTTCAGTCGCGCCTGAAGAGTGACATCCTGGATGGTCGTTTCCCGCCAGGGAGCAAGCTCGCGACCGCGCTGCTGCAGGAGGCGTACGACGCCAGTGTGGGCACCCTGCGCGAGGCCCTTTCCCACCTGAGGTCCGAGGGGTTGGTCGAACTCGAGGCAGGCCGCGGCTTCCGGGTGGCGCCTGTGTCGGCGGAGGATCTCCGTGACGTGTCCTCGCTGTACATCGAGTTCGAGGAGCGCGCGGCCGTCGACTCTGTTCGGCGTGGCGGCGACGAGTGGGAGACGGGCGTGCTCACCAGCTTCCACCGCTTGGCCCGCATCGAGGCACTGCCGCGGGAGGAGCGGATCCAGCGCAGCAGCGAGTGGCTCACCTGCCATCGGCAGTTCCACGATGCGCTGGTGGCGGACTGCGGTTCACGCTGGCTGCTGCGCCTGAGGGCCACCCTGTACGACCACATGGAACGCTACCGCCTGATCTCCCAGAAGCACCGGCCCCTGAGCATGCACAAGCGCCGGGAGCACGAGTTGATCCGGGACGCCGCGCTCGCGCGGCGCGCGGATGAGGTGGGCACGCTACTGCGGTCGCACCTGGAGGAGACCACGCAGACGGTCCTCCAATACGCTCCGCAGTTCATGCCGGGCGCGGACTGAGGCGCGGCGTAAGCGACACGACAAAGCGGGCCAGAGAGCCCGCCGCCAAAGGGAAGAACGAGGATGAACAGGCGAGATCTGCTCGCGGCGGCGATAGCCGTCGGCGGGCCGTGGGCGAGGCATGCCCAGGCGCAGGAAACGGCGCGCACGGTCACCCTGCTGCACGGCTTCGCGCCGGGCGGCCCGGCGGACGGTGTCGCGCGGCTGGTGGCGGGCCCACTCGGCGCGGCGCTGCACCAGACCGTGGTCGTTGATCCGCGTCCAGGGGCAGGGGGGAACATCGCGGCGGCGGCGCTGTCACGCGCCCACCCGGACGGATCGGTGATCGGCCTGGTCACCGGCGGGCACGCCGTCACGGCAGCCTTTGGCCGCAACCAGAACTACGAGCCGATCGACGACTTCGAGCCGGTGTCGCAACTCGTGCGCTATGCCTTCGTGCTCGTCGTGCGGGCGGACAACCCCGCGCAGGACCTTACCACGGCGTTGCGGGCCGCTGGCGCGTCCCGGAACGGCTGGCAGTTCGGCTCCGCTGGAAACGGCACGACCCAGCACCTCGCGGGCGAGTTGCTGAACTCGATGGCGGGCCTGCAGATGGTCCACGTGCCGTACCGCGGTGACGCGGCCAGCATCACGGCGGTGCTGACGGGAGAGATCCCGCTGGCCATCACCGCGGCGAACGTCGCCATCCCGATGCGGCAGGGTGGTCAGGTCCGGCTGCTGGCGACGACGGGGCAGAGGCGCTCAGTCGGTCTGCCGGACGTGCCGACCGTGTCCGAGGCGGCGCTGCCCGGCTACGACGCTGCCACCTGGGCGGGCCTGCTGGCGCCCCGCGGCACACCTCAGGCGGTGGTGGCGCGGCTCAACGCGGCGGCAATCGCGGCGGTGCAGGACGGCGACGTCCGCGCGCGACTGGCCGACCTGGTGGATGGCGAGGTGGTCGGCGGCACGCCCGAAGCGATGCGCGAGCTGATGGCTCGTGAGATCGCGCGGTGGCGCGCCCTGATCCGCGACCGCCGCATCGTCCTGGAATAGCCGCCTGCGTCTTTGATCGCCGCTCCCCACCCCTTTGCACGCGTCTCCGAGAAGGTTCCCGATCATGCGGACCCAACACTGCTCCACCCCTGAAGGACATGCCGACCAGTCGAGCGTGCGCGCATGACCGGCCCGGCCGCGCCCCAGCGCCTCCAGCCGGACGACCTGGAAGGGCTGGTCACCGGGATTTTCGTCCACGCGGGCCTCCTCGAGCCCGAAGCGGCGGCTTGGTCGAGCAGTTTGGTGGCCGCCAACCTTCGCGGCGTGGACAGCCACGGGGTCATGCGTGTCCCGAGATATCTCGAGTTGCTGAGCAAGCGCGAGATCAACGCCCGCCCGGAGATGCGGCTGCTGCGGGAGATGGGCGCAATCGCCCTACTGGACGCCGACCGGGCGCCCGGGCCCATCGGCATGGCGCGCGCGATGGAGATCGCGATCGCTCGGGCGCGGGACGTGCACGTCGGATGGTGCGTCGCGCGCGACATCACCCATGCGGGCGCCGTGGGGCAATACGTCCAGCAGGCCGCTGAGGCGGGGATGGTGGGCATGGCGATGACCGCCTCCGCGCCCCTCATGGCCTACCACGGCAGCAAGGGGCCGGTGGTGTCCACCAACCCCATCGCCATTGGCATCCCGGCGCGGGGCCGCCCGCCCCTGGTGCTGGACATGGCCACGGCGACGGTGGCGCTAGGCAAGGTCCAGAACGCCCGCCTCGCCGGACGACCGGTGCCAGAGGGCTGGGGCCTGGACGCGGAGGGCCAGCCCACCACCGACGCCGCGGCAATTGCGACCCTCCTGCCGATGGCTGGACCCAAGGGCTCCGGCCTGTCGCTGATGATCGAGTGCCTGGCCAGCCTGACCGCGGGCAACCCGGTTCTGGTGCCAGCGCTCGCCGGGGCGAAAGGGACGCGGATGAACGGCACGGCCATTGCCCTGGACGTCCGGGCTTTCGGCGAGCCGGGCGACTTCGAAGGTGAGGTCGACGCCCTGGCAGACGCGGTGGCGGAGCAGCCCACGGCGCCCGGCGTGGAACGGCTTCTCCTCCCTGGCGAGCGGGGCGACGCCGTCCGGCGCGATCGGGTCCAGACGGGCATCCCGCTGCCACCTGCCACCTGGAATGCCCTGGCCGCTGCCGCCCAGGTCGCCGGGATTGCGATGCCACAACCTCTTCCCGCGTGATCCTCGAGTCACCGACGATGGAACGGAGAACGCCATGAACGTCCTGACCCCGCAGACCCGCCCCGCGTTCAACTGGGAGGACCCGCTGCTGCTGGAGGACCAGCTCACCGAGGATGAGCGGATGATCCGCGACGCGGCGCGCGACTACTGCCAGGGCAAGCTCTTCCCGCGCGTGCTGGAGGCCAACCGGCACGAGGTCTTCCACCGCGAGATCATGAACGAGTTCGGCGAGATGGGCTTCCTCGGCGCCACGCTCGACAGCCACGGCTGCGCCGGCGTCAACTACGTCTCCTACGGGCTGATCGCGCGCGAGGTGGAGCGCGTCGACAGCGGCTACCGCTCGGCCTTCTCGGTGCAGTCCTCGCTCGCCATGTTCCCGATCTGGGCCTATGGCACCGACGCGCTGAAGGACCGCGTGCTGCCGGGGATGCAGAAGGGCGAGCTGGTCGGCTGCTTCGGCCTGACCGAGCCCGATGCCGGCTCCGACCCCGGCTCGATGCGGACGCGGGCGAAGAAGGTCGATGGCGGCTACCTGCTCTCCGGCTCCAAGACCTGGATCACCAATTCCCCGATCGCCGACGTCTTCGTCGTCTGGGCCAAGGACGAGGCCGGCGACGTGCGCGGCTTCGTGCTGGAGAAGGGTGCCAAGGGCCTCTCCGCGCCCAAGATCGAGGGCAAGTTCTCGCTGCGCGCCTCCACCACCGGCATGATCATGATGGAGGAGGTGTTCTGCCCGGAGGAGAACAAGCTCGACGTGAAGGGGCTGAAGGGCCCGTTCTCCTGCCTCAACCGCGCCCGCTACGGCATCGCCTGGGGCGCGCTGGGCGCCGCCGAGTTCTGCTGGCACGCCGCGCGCGACTACACCATGGAGCGCAAGATGTTCGGCCGCCCGCTGGCCAACACCCAGCTCATCCAGAAGAAGCTGGCCGACATGCAGACCGAGATCACCCTCGGCCTGCAGAGCGTGCTGCGCCTCGGCCGGCTGTTCGACGAGCACCGCGTGGCGCCGGAGATGATCTCCCTCTGCAAGCGCAATTCCTGTGGCAAGGCGCTCGACATCGCCCGCGTCGCCCGTGACATGCACGGCGGCAACGGCATCGCCGATGAGTACCACGTGATCCGCCACGTCATGAACCTCGAGGCGGTGAACACCTACGAGGGCACGCATGACGTGCATGCCCTGATCCTGGGCCGGGCGCAGACCGGGCTGAACGCGTTCTTCTGGCAGCCTCCGGAAGTGCGGGTCCAATGGGGCCAGCGCTTCCCGGCGGGTCAGCCGGGCTGACCCTGCACTCTCAAGACACCTACGTCACCGAAAGCCCCGGCTCCCCGGGGGAGGGAACCATGCCACATCTCGTTCATGCCATCGGGCACCTGAAGGTCAACGTCAGCGACCCCGACGCCGTGGTCCGCGACGCGACGGAGATCCTCGGTCTGCACGTGACGCGCCGCGACGCCGGGCAGACCTGGCTCAGCTCGAATGGCCGGGAGGCGGAACTCGTCCTCCTCCACGCCGAGGAGAACGCGACACACACCATCGGGTTGGAGGCGCTGACCGTCGAGGCGGTGCGGGAAGCCGAGAAACGCGTCGAGGCCACAGGATGCCGCGTGCTGTCTGATGCTCCCAGCCTCGACTGCATGGCCGCGGGCATCACCTTTGCGACACCGGAGGGGCTCCGCTTCGAGATCCACACCCCGATCCGGGACACGATCTACGGCCGTCGCCACGTCACGACCGGGGTCGGCGCCAACCGCATGGACCACATCAACCTCATCACGCCCGACCCGGCGGCGACGCGATCCCAACTGGAGGAGATCGGCGGCCTGAGGCTGGCCGAGCGCCTCGTCGACGACAGCCTGAGCTGGATGTACGGCGGCAACCGGCAGCACCACATCCTGGGCCTGGTCAAGGGCAAGGTGGGGCTGCACCACTACTCGTTCGAGTTCCTGGAGTTCAACCAGTACCTCCGGCTCGGCGACACCCTGGACCGCTTCGGCAAGGAAATGCTGTGGGGGCCGGGCCGCCACCGGCCGGGCGACAACACCTACGCCTACTACACCGACGCCTCCGGCGCGATGATCGAGTGCGCCAGCGCCATGGCCCTCGTGGCGGACGACGCGAACTTCACGCCGAACGTCATCACCAACCTGCAGCGCCCCGGCAACGTCCGCGAGATGAACGTTTGGGGCACGCCCGCGCCCCTCGAGTGGCGCACGCACCACTTCCCCTTCGCCGCCGTGGGCTGACCAGAGAGCACAGGAGCAAACTCATGCAAGAGAAGCTGACCTTCATGTCGGACGGCCTGGAGCTGTCCGCGGTCCTGCACGTCCCGGATAGCCGCAAGCCCGGGCAGCGCCTGCCCGCCTTCATCGTGCTGCACGGCTTCGTCGGCTCGAAGGACGAATCGCATGCCGAGATCCAGGCGCGCATGATGGAGGAGTTCGGCTACGCCGCCTTGCGCTTCGACTTCCGCTGCTGCGGCGAGAGCCAGGGCGAACGCGGGCAGGTGCGCTGCTTCGACCAGGTGGCGGACGCGAAGAACGCGCTCACCTTCCTGGCGCAGCGGGAGGAAATCGAACCGAGCCGGATCGGCGTCGTCGGGCACAGCTTCGGCGCCGCGGTCGCCACCTACGCGGCCGGGGTGGACAGCCGCTTCGCATGCGTCATCTCGTCCTGCGGCTGGGGCGACGGCGAGCGCAAGTTCCGGGGCCAGCACCCCACGCCGGAAGCCTGGGAGCGCTTCACCGGCCTGCTGGAGAAGGGCCGGAAGCACCGCCAGGAAACGGGCGAGAGCATGTGGATCTCGCGGTTCGACGCCGTGCCGATCCCTGAGCCGCTGCGGCGCAATCTCTCGCCCAAGGCGATCATGGAGATCCCGGTCGAGACGGCCATCAGCATGTACAACTTCCGCGCCGACGACGTGGTCGGCGACATCTCGCCGCGGCCGAGCCTGTTCTTCCACACGGCGAACGACAGCATCACGCCGACCGAGCAGTCCATCAGGCTGTTCGAGAAGGCGGGCCAGCCCGCGGAGCTGATGCTGGTGACCGGGACGTCGCACTTCCCGCTCTCGAAGGACGACGCGCCGCGGACAAAATCGATGATCAAGGGCTGGCTGGACAAGTTCTTCCCCACCGCCTGACCGGCCGCACCGGAGCTCCGGAAGCCTGCGCGGCCATGGCGGATCCTTGGTCGCCTGAGACCGCCCGTAGCTTGGCCCGTACCGCGGGCACCAACCAACGCATGGATGGGATGGAAGACCATGAGGTTTCCTGCTTGCGCCTGCTGCCAGCCACGCACGCCCATCCTGCCGGGCGGGCGGCGAAGCCTCCTCAAAGCCGCGGCCGCCGGGCTGGCGGGCGGGCTAGTGGCGCCGCTTCGCGCCAGGACCGCCAACGCGCAGGCATCCAGGGGACGCCGCATCCTTATCCGGGGAGGCACCGTGCTCACAATGGAGCCCGGACTGCCTGACCTGCCAAGAGGTGATGTCCTGGTGGAAGGCGAGCGGATCGCGGCGGTCGGTCCCTCGTTGGACGTCGCCGACGCCGAGGTCATCGACGCCGGGGGCATGATCGTCATGCCGGGTTTCGTCGACACCCACCGACACCTCTGGGAAAGCCTGCTGCGCAACATCCTGCCGGATGGCACCCTGCAGCAGTACCTTGCCAGCATCCTCAACCGGCTGGGCCCGGCGTACCGGCCTGAGGACGTCTTCGCTGGCAATCTGCTCGGGGCGCTTGGGGCGCTCGACGCCGGTGTCACCACGGTCCTGGACTGGTCACACATCCAGAACAGCCCCGCGCACACGGACGCCGCCATCGCGGCACTCAGGGAAGCCGGGATCCGGGCGGTCTTCGGCTACGGCGCCCCGCAACTCGGACGGCGGTGGTGGGAGACTGAGGGCCACCCGTACCCAGGCGACCTCGCGAGGGTGCGGCGGCAGCACATTTCCGGCTCCGACGGTCTCCTGACCCTCGCTCTCGCGGCGAGCGGACCGCTCTTCGGCACGGTGGACGTCGCCGAGCGGGAATGGCGCGTGGCCCGGGAGGTCGGGGCGCGCATCAGCACGCACGCCGGTGTCGGCCCAGCCTCGCGCGGGAACCTGGCCCGCTTCGCGGCCAAGGGCCTCCTCGGTCCCGACACCACCTACATCCACTGCAACTTTTTCGACGCGGAGGAGTGGCGCCTGGTGGCGGGTTCGGGCGGCACGGTTTCCCTTTCCCCTCAGATCGAGCTGCAGATGGGGCACGGCAATCCGGTGGTGCAGGCCACCCTGGACGCGGGTCTTCGACCGAGCCTGTCCGTGGATGCTGAGACGTCGGTGCCATCGGACATGTTCACCCAGATGCGCGCCGCGTTCGCCTCCCAAAGGGGAGAAGGAAACGCCCGCGCGCACAGGAAGGAGCCCGGCGCGCCACCCCTGCTTACAGCGACGGAGGTGCTGCGGTTCGCGACCCTGGACGGAGCCCGCGCTAACGGTCTCGACGGGCAGGTGGGCTCGCTCCGCCCCGGCAAGCAGGCCGACATCGTCTTGTTGCGGGCCGACCGTATCAACGTGCTGCCGGTGAACGACCCCGTCGGCGCGGTGGTGACGGGCATGGACACGAGCAATGTTGACACGGTGATGGTGGCGGGCGCCACGCGGAAGCGGCACGGTGCGCTCGTCGGCGTAGACCTGAACCGGGTAGCGGATCTGGTGGCGAGGTCACGCCGCTCCGTCCTCGCCAGCCTGTAACCCGAGGCGTCGGGACCTCCTGGTCGACAACCGGCTCCCGGCGCGCCGTGCCGGTCCTATCCGTTGTCGCGGAACTCCGGGTAGAGGGCCATGCCGCCGT
Organism: Pseudoroseomonas sp. WGS1072; assembly: GCF_049340465.1. Classification (NCBI taxonomy): domain Bacteria; kingdom Pseudomonadati; phylum Pseudomonadota; class Alphaproteobacteria; order Acetobacterales; family Acetobacteraceae; genus Pseudoroseomonas; species Pseudoroseomonas sp. WGS1072. The sequence continues at coordinate 2,289,774 of NZ_JBMPSU010000001.1, forward strand.
CCACGAACAGGGTTGTCCCGGTGACGTAGTCCGCGTCGTCCGATGCCAGCCAGACGACCGCCCGTGCCACGTCCTCCGGCTCGCCGATGCGACCATATAGAATCAGCTTGAGCAGTTCGGCGAGCGCCTCCTCGGTTCCCCAGGCGTCCTTGTTAATCGGCGTGCGGATGGCGCCCGGCGCCACCGCGTTGACGCGGATGCCCTCGCCAGCCACTTCCTGCGCCAGGGTCCTTGTCAACATGCTGACGCCACCCTTGGCCGAGGCGTAGTTGACATGTCCCGCCCAGGGGATGACCTCATGCACCGAGCTCATCGTGACGATGGCACCGGCGCTCCGGGACGGGCGGGCGCCCTTGGACCGGCTGCGGAAGCGCCGGACGGCCTCGCGGGCGCAGAGAAACTGCCCCGTCAGGTTGGTGTCGATGACGCTGTTCCAGTCGTCCAGCGTCATCTCCGCCACGGGCGCATCCTTCTGCACGCCCGAGTTCGAGACCAGGATGTCAACGCGGCCGAAGGCGGCCTCGGTCCGGTCGAAGAGCCGGAGGACGTCTTCCTCCTTTGTGACGTCGGCCCCCACGGCGATGGCCCGGCCGCCTTTGCTCTGGAAGCTGAGGATCCCGCGGCCAAGCTTGATGTGGAGCTGGCAACGGCGGGCCTCTGGGGTGAGGCTGCGGTTCCGCAACTGCTCGCCCACCATTGGTATCTCGCCGCCCGCGGCAGGCTGGCAGACCCAACTCAGCGCATGGGCAGCCTCTTGACGCATGTCGTGGCGGCCCAATCGAGGTTCGGGGGCCTGCTCCCTCTCGCGCCTCCTTACTACGGCGCTGGGGACGTGGTGCTGCACCGCAATCACGCCGTCCTTCCTGGCGCCCGTGATCCCTTGGAGAACGAGTTCTATGCTGGGCAGTCGTTCTCCGCGCTGGGTGTCCTGCACCTTGTGGTGCAGGCCGGGGCGAGGGCAGCGGCAAAGGCCATCTGGGCACCCCTTACTCGCTTGAACCACCAAGCTTTCCGCCCCGCTACACCATGGCAGTTTTGCTTGGTCCGCAGCCCCAGAGGGCAAACCGCTGAGGTCATACTTCGCCCGCGGGGCAGCTGGTCCGAGATCGTCCGTGACGCATTGGACCCATCGTCCCCCGGCGTGCCCCGACGCTTGGCCGATGACTGTTGATTGCCACTGAGAGCTGACCCGGTTTGGGGTGAAATTGCCACTGAGAGTTGACCCATGTTCGGACGCTAGCCTCAGCCTTTTGGGCGGGGGCAGCGGGAGTGTTGGACATGGCGTTGTTGAGCGTGATCCGGCGCTGGCATTTCCGGGAGCACCTGTCGATCCGCGCGATCGCCCGCCGGACCGGCCTGTCGCGGAACACCATCCGCAAGTACCTGCGGTCCGAGGCGGTGGAGCCTGTGTTCAGGACCCCCGATCGGCCCAGCAAGCTGGATCCTTTTGCCGAGCGGCTGGCCGCCTGGCTGCGGACGGATGGCCGGAGGCCACGTAAACAGAAACGCACCGCGCGGCAGTTCCACACCGAGCTGGCCGGGCTCGGCTACGACGGCTCGTACCGGCGGGTCGCCGCCTTCGTGCGGGCCTGGCGCGACGACTGGCTTCGCCAGCAGCAGACTTCCGGCCGCGGTGTCTTCGTGCCGCTGGCCTTTGGCCCAGGCGAGGCGTTTCAGTTCGACTGGAGCGAGGAGCATGCCGTCATCGGCGGCGAGCGCACCAAGCTGCAGGTCGCCCACCTCAAGCTCTGCCACAGCCGGGCCTTCCTGGTACGAGCCTACCTGCTGCAGACGCACGAGATGCTGTTCGACGCCCACAACCACGGCTTCCGCGTGCTGGGCGGCGTGCCGCAGCGCGGCATCTACGACAACATGCGCACCGCCGTGGACCGGATCGGCCAGAGCCGGGAACGGCAGATCAACGCCCGCTTCCTGGCGATGGCCAGCCACTATCTGTTCGAGCCCGAGTTCTGCAATCCAGCTTCGGGCTGGGAGAAAGGTCAGGTCGAGAAAAACGTTCAGGACACCCGGCACCGGCTGTGGCAGCCGATGCCGCAGGTCGCCAGCCTGGCGGCGCTGAATGCCTGGCTGGAGCAGCGATGCCTTACCCTCTGGCAGGAGATGCCGCACGGGGTGGAGCCCGGCAGCGTCGCTGCAGCTTGGCGGCAGGAGGTGGACTGCCTGATGCCGGTCCGGCGGGTGTTCGACGGCTTCGTCGATGAGACCAAGCGGGTTTCGCCCACCTGCCTCGTGCACTTTGATCGCAACCGCTACAGCGTGCCCGCCTCCTTCGCCAACCGGCCGGTCAGCCTGCGGATCTACCCCGACCGCATCCTGGTGGTGGCCGAGGGGGCCGTCGTCTGCGAGCACCAGCGGATCATCGAGCGGTCGCACCACGGGCAAGGCCGAACCGTCTACGACTGGCGCCACTACCTGGCGGTGGTCCAGCGCAAACCCGGTGCTTTGCGGAACGGCGCCCCCTTCGCCGAACTGCCGGAGGCGTTCCGGCAGCTCCAGCGTCAGCTGCACGGCAGGTCCGGCGGCGACCGGGAGATGGTCGAGATCCTCTCCCTGGTGCTGCAGCACGACGAGCAGGCCGTTCTGGTCGCCGTGGAGATGGCGCTGCAGGCCGGGGTCGCCAGCAAGACCCATATCCTGAACCTGCTGCACCGGCTGACCGATGGCACCGCGTCCCAGGCGCCGCCGATCGAGGCGCCCCAGGCCCTGGTGCTGGAACAGGAGCCCAAGGCCAATGTGGCCCGCTACGACAGCCTGCGCCCGAGGCAGGGAGGCCGCCATGCGTCATGACCCGGCGGCCGCCGCCATCGCCATCATGCTGCGCAGCCTCAAGATGCACGGCATGGCCCAGGCCGCGGCCGAACTGACCGAGCAGGGCGCGCCTGCCTTCCAGAGCGCGATCCCCATCCTGTCGCAGCTGCTCAAGGCCGAGATCGCCGAGCGCGAGGTCCGCTCCATCGCCTACCAGCTCAAGGCTGCCCGGTTCCCTACCTACAAGGACCTGACAGGCTTCGACTTCGCCAGCAGCCACCTCGACGAGGCCCTGGTGCGCCAGCTCCACGCCGGTGCCTTCATGGACAGCGCCGACAATATCGTGCTGGTCGGCGGACCGGGCACCGGCAAGACCCACGTGGCCACCGCGCTCGGCGTCCAGGCGGTCGAGCACCACCGCAAGCGGGTGCGGTTCTTCTCCACGGTGGAGCTGGTCAACATGCTGGAGCAGGAGAAAGCCGCCGGAAGGGCCGGACAGATCGCGGCCCGCCTGCTCCATGCCGACCTGCTGATCCTCGACGAGCTGGGCTACCTGCCGTTCAGCGCCTCAGGCGGTGCCCTGCTGTTTCATCTGCTCAGCAAGCTCTACGAGCAGACCAGCGTCATCATCACCACCAACCTCAGTTTCAGTGAGTGGGCGGCGATCTTCGGAGATGCCAAAATGACCACCGCACTCCTCGACCGGCTCACCCACCACTGCCACATCCTGGAGACCGGCAACGACAGCTTCCGCTTCAGGAACAGCTCCGCCACCCAGGCCCAGCCTGAAAGGAAACCACAGCCGACCTGACGAGATCTGAAAACCCCGCATCCACAACCCGGGTCAGATCTCCGTGGCAACCCCGGGTCAGCTCTCAGTGGCAATCAACAGCCGATGACCCTCTCATGCTGCTTCTGTTCATTATCGTGTGCCCGCACCGGATGACCCCAGAGGTCCTGCGCTACCTGGGCCTCAAGCTGGGAACGGCGAATCGAGGCCCGCGATCTGAAGCCGACGGCTAGTCGCTGACCTGTCGGCCAACCGGCACCGCGGCCGCCACGGCATCTGATCTCGAAGGGGCATCTGGTGAACGATGCTTCCAAGGTACCGCCGAGGCACCACTCGGGCTTGATCATGGATGGGCCGCGGCGATCCGCCTGCATGCGCAGACGTGACGGTGGCGCCTCCAAACCGATGTCGGCACCTGGCTTCTCAGGCGCACGGCGTAGCTCTGTGCACGATACTTGGGCCCGCTCGCTCAGTAGCGGACCCGTTCCACAGTTACTTCACAATTCTCGACGAGGACTTGCTGCCGCGCTTCAAGGATCTGACTCGGCGGCGAGGCTATTCTTGTGCCGCTGGCGGAATGTTGGCAGGCAAAGCTCGGTTTTGGGGGCACTCACATGAGCGGAACCGCAGCCGCCCGGGGCCGGTGCCGGAGCAGCTTCACCCGATCCGGTGCTTCCGCCTGATCGGGATCCGCTCTAGCTCCGTTTGCCGCGCTTGCGGGACGGGGCCCTGCCCTTGGGGCCGCCGGCCGCGCCGCCGGTCCAGAAGGCGGTCATCGCCTGCGCGGTGGTCCGCGCCGCCTGGGCCCGCTGCCGCCCGGCCTGGCCGGCCATGATGCCGCGCGCCGCGCCGGTCCAGGCATTGGCGCCGCTCAGTATCAGGCTGAGCAGCGGGTTCTTCTTCATCCAGGGATTCGGCACGGGACCTCCTGTCGCGGCGCCCCGGGACCCGGCCCGGCGCCGCCGGACGGGAAGCGCCTGGGCGCGGGCAGGGTTGCGCCGCGCCGGCCACTTCCCCGTCGCCCGGCTCAGAGTGCGATGCGCGCCACGCTCTCCAGGTCCAGCGAGCCGCGCTTCGGCGCCGCCTTCACGGTGGCGAAGAGCGCCTTGCCCTGCTCGTCCAGCGCCAGGCTGTTGGGGTGCACCGGCAGCGGGACGCTGGCGCGCCGCTCGAGGCTGTCCAGCGCCAGCACGGTCACCGCCCCGCCGGCGCGGCTGCTGACATAGAGCTGGTTGCGCCCGGCATCCGCCAGAAGCGCCACCGGCCCCTCGGGCACCGGCCCCTCGGCCAGCAGCTTGCCGGTCTCCGGGTCCAGCGCCACCACCCGGTTGCCCGGATTGCGCGAGGTGAAGCCCGGCACGTTCTTCTCCTGCATCTTGCGGATGCCCTCGAGGCCCTGGTCGACGGCCAGCAGCCGCTGGCGCGGCGCGTCCCAGGCGAGGTTCAGCGGCTGCTCGGCGCCGCCGGCGGCGAACTGCTTCACCACCGCCAGGCTCTCGGTATTCACGGTGACGAGCTGGCCCGCCAGAGTGGAGACGAAGACGCGGTCGCCCGAGGGATGGAGGGCGATGCCGCTGGCGCCGGGCCCGATGCCGGAGACGGTCCTGGTCAGGCGCAGCGCCCTGGTGTCCACGACGTAGAGCACGCCCTCCTTGAGCGACAGGCCGGCGAGGTAGAGGCGGCCGCGGGCCGGGTCGAGGGCCAGGCGGCGCAAGCCGTAGGGGGCCTCCTCCTTGCCGTCCTCGCCGCGCACCTTCGGCGCCAGGGTCAGCGTGCCGACCACGCTGTTCGCCGCGACGTCGATGGCGCTGACCGCGCCGTCGATCGCGTGGCTGACATAGAGCCGGCCGGCCGCGTCGTCGAGGATCACGCCGAAGCCCTTCAGCGGCAGCGGGATCTCGGCCTGCACCGCCAGCGTCTGCGGGTCCAGGCGGAAGACGCGGCTCGGCGGGGCGCCCTCGCTGAAGCCGCCAGCCGAGGCGACGAAGAGGGCACGCTGGCGCGGGCTGTAGGCCAGCTCGTAGAGGTGCGGGGCCAGCTCCTGCCGGGTGGCCAGGCGCTGCGCCAGAGCCGGGCGCGCACCCAGCAGCGGGGCCAGCAGGCCGGCCGCGCCCAGCCCGAGGGCGTGGCGGCGGGTCAGCGGGAACGGGTGGGAAGGCTGCGGCATGATGGGTCCTCCGGCGCCGGATGGCGCGGTGTGCCTATACGATAATGATAATCATTTTCAAGCGGGAGCCGGCCTTACCCGCCCCGGCGGCAGACCAGCCTGGGCTGGCGCAGCGGCTGGTTCGGCGCCAGCCGCTTCGGCAGCGCGAGGGCCGGGCGCAGGCCGGGCGCGCAAAGCCCCTGGCCCAGCCGCGCCGGCAGCGGCACCTGCCCGCCGCGGCCCCAACCGGCGCCGAGCCGCGCCATGGCGACCCGGCGGCTATAGGCCAGGCCGCGCTCCGCCTCGCCCGAATGGTAGCGCGCGATGGCCCGGCCCCAGTCGCCATGCGCGGCATAGAGGCTGCGCAGGAAGCGGATGGCGTAGCGGACATTGGCGCGCGGCTCGAAGCCCTCCTCCAGGCTGGCGAAGGCCTGGGGGTGGTGCATCAGGTTCACCTGCATGCAGCCGATGTCGATCGAGCGGGTGCCCCCGGCTAGCCGCGCGGCGACGGCGGCGATGGCGCTGTTCTTGCTCGGCGCGGTGAAGCCCTCACCGGCGGCGTTCCAGGTCCAGGGCCAGGAGGCCGGGCGGCCGGAAGGGTCGGTGCCGCCGCTTTCCACCAGGGCGATGGCGCCGAGCAGGCCGGGCGGCAGGCCGGAGCCCGGCTCCTCCGCCGCGATCGCCTGGCGGCAAAGCTGCCAGTCCGCGGCGGCGCGCTGCGCCCGGGCCGGGCCGGCGCTGAAAGCGAGGCAGAGCAACGGGGCCAGCAGGAGCGGCAGGAGGCGCATGGCCAGCAGATGCCTTGCGGCGCGCACCCGGGTCAAGCGTGGCGGGGGGGGGAGGTGTGGCGGGGGCCGGGCGTGGCCGGAGGGCGGCGCGGGCCGCCGCGCCGCGCGATCCCCGCTTGCGCGGCGCTCCGCGCTCGGGCATGAGGGCCTGACCCGCTGATCCCACGCGGGAGAGAGTGGCGCATGCCATCGCCGAAGGCGCAACCGGCCCCCGGAAACGCTCAGGCACAAAGGGCCGCGTGGGGAAGGGGCCTCTGGAAAGCCCGGCGCCTGGCGACAGGCAATGGCACCGACGGAGTAAGGCGCGCAACGCCCGCGCTGAATCTCTCAGGTCATCGGACAGAGGGGGGCCACAACCCTGACCCGCCACGCGCGAGCGCGGCGCTGGAGGTTCCGTGGCCGAGACCCTGCTTGAAACGCCCCTGGCGTCCCTTCACCGTGAGCTCGGCGCCCGGATGGTGCCCTTCGCCGGCTATGCCATGCCGGTGCAGTACCCGGCGGGCATCCTGGCCGAGCATCTGGCGACGCGGCGCGGCGCCACGCTGTTCGATGTCTCGCATATGGGCCAGGCGGAGCTCCGGGGCGAGGGCGCGGCGGAGGCGCTGGAGCGGCTGACGCCCGCCGATGTGCGGATCCTGAAGCCGGGGCGGCAGAAGTACGGCCTGCTGACCACCGAGGCCGGCGGCATCCTCGACGATTTCATGGTCGCCAATCTCGGGGACCGGCTGTTCCTGGTGCTCAACGCCAGCCGCAAGGATGTGGACTGCGCCGCCATCGAGGCCGCGCTGCCCGCCGGCGTCACGCTGAACCGCCTGCCGGACCGTGCCCTGCTGGCCTTCCAGGGGCCGGCGGCGGTGCCCGCCCTGGCGGCGCTGGCGCCGGATGTGGCGGCGTTGCCCTTCATGGGCGTGGCCGCCACCCGCATCGGCGACATCCCCGTCCTGGTCAGCCGCAGCGGCTATACCGGCGAGGACGGCGTCGAGATCAGCGTCGCCGCCGACCGGGCCGAGATCCTGGCCCGCGCCCTGCTGGCCCTGCCGGGAGCCGCCCCGGCCGGGCTGGGCGCGCGGGATTCGCTGCGGCTGGAGGCCGGGCTCTGCCTCTACGGCAACGACATCGACGAGACGACCAGCCCGGTCGAGGCCGGCCTGACCTGGACCATCGGCAAGCGCCGCCGCACGGAGTGGAACTTCCCCGGCGCCGCGCGCGTTCGCGAGGAACTGGAGAACGGTCCGGCGCGGCTGCGCGTCGGCATCCTGCCCGAGGGCCGCCAGCCGGCCCGCGCCCACACCGCCATCGCGGTTGGCGGCGAGACGGTGGGCGAGGTGACGAGCGGCACCTTCGGCCCCTCGCTGAACGGCCCCTGCGCCATGGGCTATGTGGCGCGTGGCCATGCCGCCGACGGCACGGCGCTCGAACTGATGGTGCGCGGCAGGGCGATTCCCGCCCAGGTCGCCGCCACCCCCTTCATCCCTCACCGTTACGCCCGATAAGGACCGCCACCATGGCCGAGCTGAAATTCTCCCGCGACCACGAATGGGTCCGGCTGGACGGCAATATCGCCACCATCGGCATCACCGACCACGCGCAGACCGCGCTGGGCGATGTGGTCTTCGTCGACCTGCCCGAGGCCGGGCGGCAGGTGGCGGCGGGCGACGCCGTCGCCGTGGTGGAGAGCGTGAAGGCGGCGTCCGACGTCTATGCCCCGGTCGGTGGCACCATCACCGAGAGCAACGCCGCGCTGGCCGACGACCCGGCCATGGTGAACAGCGCCGCGCAGTCGGAGGGCTGGTTCTTCAGGATGGAGGTGGCCGACCCCTCCGAGCTGGATGCGCTGATGGATGCCGAGGCCTACCAGGCCTTCGTCGACAGCGAAGCCTGAGCGGACGCGGAAGGGGAGCGGGCATGAGCAGCGCCATTGACGAGCTGAACCGGCTCGAGGACCACGCGGCCTTCGGCAGCCGCCATATCGGGCCCTCCGCGGCCGAGGTGGCGGAGATGCTGAAGCTGGTGGGCGCCGAGAGTCTCGAGGCGCTGGCCGAGCGGACCGTGCCCGCCGCCATCCGCGGCCAGGATTTTTCTCAGTTGCCTCCTCCGGTGTCGGAGGCGGAGGTCATCGCCGAGCTGCGCGGCCTGTCGGAGCTGAACACGCCGCTGCGCTCGCTGATCGGCATGGGCTATCACGGGACGCATGTGCCGCCGGTGATCCTGCGCAACGTGCTGGAGAACCCCGGCTGGTACACGGCCTACACGCCCTATCAGGCGGAGATCGCCCAGGGGCGGCTGGAGGCGCTGGTCAACTTCCAGACCATGGTCTGCGACCTCACCGGCCTGCCGGTCGCCAATGCCTCGCTGCTGGACGAGGCGACGGCGGCGGCCGAGGCGATGGCGCTGGCGCTCGCCGCCACGCGCGGCCGCTCGCACACCCTGCTGGTCGCCGATGACGTGCACCCGCAGACGCTGGCGGTGATCCGCACCCGCGCCGAGCCGCTGGGGCTCACGGTCGAGGTCGTGCCGGTGAGCGGGCTCGCCGCCGCCTGCGGGGCGCGGAAGCCCTTCGCCCTGGTGCTGCAATATCCCGGCACGACCGGCGCGGTGCGCGACATCGCGCCCGAGATCGCCGCCGCGCAGCAGGTGGGCGGGCTCGCCATCGTCGCGGCCGATCCGCTGTCGCTCACGCTGCTGACGCCGCCGGGCGAGATGGGCGCCGATGTCGTCATCGGCTCCAGCCAGCGCTTCGGCGTGCCGATGGGCTATGGCGGGCCGCATGCCGCCTATATGGCGGTGAAGGATGCCTACAAGCGGCTGATGCCCGGGCGCCTTGTCGGCGTCTCGGTCGATGCCGCGGGGCGGCCGGCCATGCGCCTCGCCCTGCAGACGCGCGAGCAGCATATCCGCCGCGAGAAGGCGACCTCGAACATCTGCACCGCGCAGGTGCTGCTGGCGGTGATGGCCGGGATGTACGCCGTGTGGCACGGGCGCGAGGGGCTGACGCGCATCGCGCGGCGCGTGGCCCTGCAGGCGCGGCTGCTGGCCGATGCGGCGCGCCGCGCGGGCTTCACGCTCCGCCACGACGCCTTCTTCGACACCATCGCCATCGAGGCCGGTGACCGCGCCGATGCGCTGATGGCGGGCGCCCTGGCCGACGGCTTCAACCTGCGCCGCATCGACGCCACGGGCGTCGGCATCGCGCTGGACGAGACGGTGACGCGGCGCGAGCTGGAGACGCTGGTGGCGCTGCTCGGCGCCGTGGGCGGGGCGAAGCCGGCGCTGGCGGAGCTCGAGGGGCGGGGCGGCATCCCGGATGCGCTGGCACGCCACTCGGCCTTCCTGACGGCCGCCGTGTTCAACACGCACCATTCGGAGCACGCCATGCTCCGCTACCTCAAGTCGCTCGAGGACAAGGACGTCGCGCTGAACCGTAGCATGATCCCGCTGGGGTCCTGCACGATGAAGCTGAACGCGACGGCGGAGATGATCCCGGTCACCTTTCCGGGCTTCGGCAGCATCCACCCCTTCGCGCCGGTTGATCAGGCGGCGGGCTATATCGCGCTGGTGCGGCGGCTGGAGAGCTGGCTCGCCACCATCACCGGCTTCGCGGGCGTCTCGCTGCAGCCCAATGCCGGCAGCCAGGGCGAGTATGCCGGGCTGCTCGCCATCCGCGCCTGGCACCGGGCCAATGGCCAGGGCGAGCGCGACATCTGCCTGATCCCCTCCTCGGCGCATGGCACCAACCCGGCCTCGGCGGTGATGGCGGGGATGCGCGTCGTCGTCGTCGGCTGCGACAAGGACGGCAATGTCGATCTGGCCGATCTGGAGGCCAGGATCGCGCAGCATGCCGGGAAGCTCGCGGCGCTGATGATCACCTATCCCTCGACGCATGGCGTGTTCGAGGAGGAGATCATCCGCATCTGCGACGCGGTGCACGCGGCGGGTGGCCAGGTCTACATGGACGGCGCCAACATGAACGCGCAGGTGGGCCTCACCGCCCCCGGCCGCATCGGCGCCGATGTCTGCCATCTGAACCTGCACAAGACCTTCTGCATCCCGCATGGCGGCGGGGGCCCTGGCGTCGGGCCGATCGGCGTGGCGAAGCACCTGCTGCCGCACCTGCCGAACCACCCGCTGCTGAAGGAGGCCGGGCCGGCGACGGGCTATGGGCCGGTCTCGGCGGCGCCCTTCGGCAGCGCCTCGATCCTGCCGATCAGCTACGCCTATATCCGCATGATGGGAGCCGAGGCGCTGACGCGCGCGACGCAGGTCGCCATCCTCAACGCCAACTACATCGCCCGCCGCCTCGAGGGGCACTTCCCCGTGCTCTACAAGGGCGCGCGCGGCATGGTGGCGCACGAGTGCATCCTGGACTGCCGCGGCTTCCAGCAGGGCGGCGGCGTGCTGGTCGAGGACATCGCCAAGCGCCTGCAGGATTACGGCTTCCACGCGCCGACCATGTCCTGGCCGGTCAGCGGAACGCTGATGGTGGAGCCGACCGAGAGCGAGCCCAAGGCCGAGCTGGACCGGTTCTGCGACGCCATGATCGCCATCCGCGCCGAGATCCGCGCGGTGGAGCAGGGCCGCATGGACAAGCTCGACAACCCGCTGAAGAACGCGCCGCACACCGCCACCGAGATCGCCGCCGCCGACTGGGCGCATCCCTACAGCCGCGAGCAGGCGGCCTATCCGCTGCCCTTCGTGGCGGCGAACAAGTACTGGCCGCCGGTCAAGCGGGTGGACAACGTGTATGGCGACCGCAACCTGGTCTGCACCTGCGCGCCGCTGGAGGATTACGCCCAGGCGGCCGAGTGAGCCGCCATGCCCGGCCGGGGGCGCGTCCCCTCAGCCGGGCGGCAGGGGGAGGCGGCTCCGGTCCTTCAGCCGGTCGAGCACGATCGAGGAGCGCAGCCGGGCGACGCTCTCATGCGCCAGCAGCTCCTCGTTCACCAGCCGCGACAGGCCGGCGAGATCGGGCACGATGGCCTTCAGCACGTAGTCGGTGTCGCCGGTCGGCGCATAGGCCTCCTGGATGGCGTCGACGCAGGCCAGGAGATCGCGGAAGCGGCGCGCATTGTCGCCGCTGTGCGCCTTGAGCGTGACCTGGATGAAGGCCTGGACGTGCAGGCCAAGGGCCGCGGCGTCGAGTCCGGCGCGGTAGCCGCGGATCAGCCCGGCGGCCTCGAGCGCCGCGCGCCGGCGCGAGCATTGCGAGGCGGAGAGGCCGATGCGCTCGCCGAGCTGCTGGTTGGTCAGCCGCGCATCGGCCTGCAGCGCCGCCAGCAGGCGCAGGTCGAGCCGGTCGATCTCGAAGCTTTCGTGCATGGGCCGCTCCTTCCCCGCGTCTTTCCCGCATCCTGGACCGGATCGGCCGCCGCTATGCACGCCCCTTGCCCGGGCGGAGGGCTAGCCTTGCGAATGAGAAACACCGCAAGGAGGCCTCCGATGGGACCGTTCCCGCATGACGCGCCGGGCGCCGCCATCAGCGCGCGGAACCCGATGGGGACGGATGGCTTCGCCTTCGTCGAATACGCCTCGCCCGAGCCGGAGCGGCTGCATGCGCTGTTCCGGCAGATGGGCTTCACCGCCGTGGCGCGGCATCGCGGCAAGGCCGTCACGCTCTACCGACAGGGCGACATCGACGACCTGCTGAACGAGGAGCCGGGCAGCCAGGCGATGCGCTTCGCCGCCGCGCACGGCCCCTCGGTGCCGTCCATGGCCTTTCGCGTGGTCGATGCGGAGCAGGCATGGCGCCGCGCCCTCGCGCTCGGCGCCGAGCCGGCCGAGGCCGTGCCGGGCACGCCGGTGATGGCCACGCCGGCGATCAAGGGCATCGGCGGCGGCCTGCTCTACTTCATCGACCGCAAGGCGCGGCTGCTGCTGCAGATCTTCTCCGCCAACGTGATCGGCCCGGTCTTCTTCGAGTTCATCGAGCGCAAGGGCGATGACGGCTTCGGCGAGGGCAATTTCCGCGCCCTGTTCGAGAGCATCAAGGAGGACCAGCTGCGCCGCGGCGTGCTGTCGCGCGCCTGCGCCCCGGCGGACGAGGCGGCGGGCTAGCCATCCCCGTCCACCTCCCCCCGGGGGGGCCACCTCCAGCCGCTGCAGCGGCCTTCCGTTCCCGACCACGGGATAGGCGGCATTCCGCCGTTCCCCCCTCCCCGGCGGCATCCTGCTCGGGGAGTATTCCCTCCCGGCGCGGCGCCGCTTGCGCCCGGCATGGCAGCTGGGCCATGGGAGGGAATACTCCGGCGGTTGCGCGGGGGAAGGGCCTGGAGCCGGCGCGATGGACGACGACGCGATTCCCGACTGGACGGTGCTCGGCAGCCGCAGCGTGCTGCGCGACCGCTGGATCGACATCACCGCCGACCGCTGCCGCGACGCGCGCGGCAATATCCTCGAGGACTTCTACACCTTCGCCTATCCGGACTGGGTGAATGTCGTCGCCATCACTCCGCGCGACGAGCTGGTGCTGGTGCGGCAGTACCGGCACGGCTGGCAGGGACGGGTGCTGGAGCTGCCGGCCGGCGCCATGGATGCGGGGGAGGACGACCCGGCCGTGGCCGGCGCGCGGGAGCTGCGCGAGGAGACCGGCTATGCCGCGCCCGGCTGCCGGCTGGTCTCGACCCTCAGCCCCAACACGGTGACGCACCGCAACCGCTGCCACGCCGTGCTGGCGCTCGGCGCCGAGTTGCGGCACCCGACGGCGCATGAGGCGGGCGAGGACATCACCGTCGAGCTCTGGCCGCTGCCCGAGGTGCTGGCGCGGCTGGGGGAGGGGCTGCTGCCGCAGGTGATGCATGTCTCGGCGCTGCTGCTGGCGCTCTCGGCGGCCGGGCGGCTCGATCTGCGGCTGCGGCCCTGAGGCGCGGTGCCGGTCCCGCCGCGCGGCGGGCCATGCGGCCGCCGCGCGGTTCGTGCCAGGCCGCCGGGCATCAGCGCCGCGGCCCCTGGCCATCCGGCGGCAGGTCCACACCGGCAAGGGCGCCGCGCCGCGGCTGGGGAGCGGAGTAGAGGATCTGCAGGCCTTCCCCCTCGCTCACGGTCTGCGCCAGCATGGGAGGCTGCTCGGCGGCGGCGTCCCGGTAGGTGATGGCGCCGTTCTCGCCACCCGTCACCGAGAGCACGGCGCCGCCGCCCACCATGTTGAGGCGGTGGTCCTGCCCGTAGAGGACGCTGAAGTTCTCGCCCTCGCTGAGCACGGAAAGTCCCGCCTGCTGGGCGATGGCCGGACCGCAGGCGGCGATCCCGGCGGCGATCCCCGCGGAGATCAGGCAGCGGGCGCGTGCGGTGATGAGGATTGTCATGACACGTCCTGGGTCTTGTCGCGCAGAGGAGGATCTCTGCGGGGTGGAACTTCGCAGGATGGGAAATGTAAGAATGTGTCTGGACGCACAAAGCGGAGTCGCCCCCGCCCGCCGACCCTCAGCCCGCCGCCCGCCGCAGCCGTCCGTGCAGGAAGGCGAGCACCGCCGCCTCCTCCGGCCGCAGCGCGGGGAGCGCCCCGCTCAGCTCTGCCTCCACCTGGCGCTTCACCTGCAGCAGCAGCGCGCCGGACATGTAGCCCTCCAGCACCTCGGGATGGACATAGCAGGTGCGGCAGATGGTCGGCGTGTTGCCGAGCCGGGCCGCCGCGCGCTCGATCGCCTGTCTGACGTTGCGCCGGGCGGCGGCCTCGGTGTCGGCGCGCTCGAACTCGCTCAGCGCCATGGCGGCGAGCACCGTGCCGGCCCAGGTACGGAAGTCCTTGGCGGTGATGTCGTGGCCGGAGATCGCGCGCAGATAGGCGTTCACGTCGGCGGAATCGATGCCCCGCCGCTCGCCCTCCCCGTCGATGTACTGGAACAGCGCCTGCCCCGGCAGCTCCTGGCACGCCCGCACGACCTTCGCCACGCGGCGGTCGCGCAGCGCCAGCTTCCACTCCTTTCCGCTCTTGCCACGAAAGGTGAAGCGCAGCTCGGTGCCCCGGACCGCGACATGGCGGTTGCGCAGCGTGGTCAGCCCATAGCTGCCGTTGCTCTCGGCATAGTCCTCGTTGCCGACGCGGATCAGCGTGGTGTCGAGCAGATGGACGACACTGGCCAGCACCTTCTCCCGCCCCAGGCCGGGCCGCGCCATGTCCTCCGCCACGCGGGCGCGGAGCCGCGGCAGGATGCGCGCGAATTCCAGCACATGCCCGTACTTCGTCTCGTCCCGCGCGGCGCGCCAGTCGGGGTGGTAGCGGTACTGCTTGCGCCCCTTGGCGTCGCGGCCGGTGGCCTGGATATGGCCATTCGCCTGCGGGCAGAGCCAGACCTCGCGCCAGGCCGGCGGCACGGCGAGGGCGCGCAGCCGCGCCAGCACCGCCTTGTCGCGCACCGTGGCGCCGCGCGCATCGCGATAGCTCCAGCCCGTGCCGCTGCGCCGGCGGGTGATACCCGGCGTCGCGTCGGAGACATAGCGCAGGCCGATGGCGCGCGCCTCGGCGGCCTCCGGCGGAGGTGTCGCGCGGGGCGGCGCCGGGGCAGCCTCGACCGGAACGCTGGCCTGTTGCAGCATGACGGCGAAACGCGCGGCCGCCGCTTCCGGTTCCGCGCCGGCAGGAGGAGACATCATGACCGCCACATCGCCGCCGCAGATCGTGCCCGTGGCCGAGGCGCACCGCGCCGACTGGGAGCGGCTCTATGCCGGCTACGCCGCCTTCTACCGCGTCACGCAGACAGCCGAGATGCGGGCCCGCGTCTGGAGCTGGATCCAGGACCCGGCGCATGAGGTGAAGGGGCTGGTGGCGCTGGATGCCGGCGGGCGCGGTCTTGGCCTGGCGCATTACCGGCCCTTCGCCCGGCCGCTCTCCGCCAGCACCGGCGGCTTCCTCGACGATCTCTTCGTCGATCCGGCGGCGCGCGGGCAGCGCGTGGCGGATGCGCTGATCGGCGCGGTGGCGGCGATCGGGCGGGAGAAGGGCTGGAGCGTCATCCGCTGGATCACGGCGGAGGACAACTACCGCGGCCGCGCGGTCTATGACCGGGTGGCGCAGCTCACCCCCTGGAAGACCTACGACATCAAGCTGTGATCCGCCGGAAGCTGTGATCCGCCAGCCCGGCGCTTCCCGGTGCCGGGCATTCCACCCCGCCCGGCCCGCGTGGCAGCATGCCCGGAACAGCATGCCCGGAAGGGGGGGAGGCGCGCATGACCTATGCCGAGTTCTGGCCGATCTACCTGCGGGCCCATGCGCGGCCGCAGACGCGGGCGCTGCACTACTGCGGCAGCCTGCTGGCCCTGGCGGCCCTGCTGACCGGGCTGCTCTCGCCGGACTGGCGCTGGCTGATCGCCGCGCCCCTGATCGGCTACGGCTTCGCCTGGGCGGCGCATTTCGGGCTGGAGGGCAACCGGCCGCAGACCTTCGGCCATCCGCTCTGGTCGCTCTGGAGCGACTTCCGCATGCTCGGCCTCTGGCTGGGCGGCCGGCTCGGGCCGCATCTGGCGGCGGCGGGGGTGGGGCGGCCGGCGGGCGCGCCCGGCTCCCGCCCCGGCGCCTGACCTCCGCCGTTCCGGTGGGCGGCCGGGCGCCTCAGCGCGGCGCCAACAGGATGGGCGTGCCCCAGGGGTCGACCAGCGTCACCGCGCCCTGCGGCGAGGCGGCCGCCAGGAAGGCGGGGTCGCAGCGCAGCTCCACTTCGGCGAGGCCGGTCGAGGGCAGGTCACGCGGCGGGGCGCCTCGGCTGTTCCAGATATTCGCCGCCAGGTGGTGGTGGTAGCCGCCGGCGGCGAAGAAGCTGGCGCCCGGATAGCGGGAGGTGACGTCGAGGCCGAGCCGGCCGGCATAGAAGGCCTCGGCCGGGGCCAGGGCGCCGACCTGCAGGTGGACATGGCCGATGCCGCCCCCCTCCGGCATCCCCTGCCATTCGGCATCGCCGCCGGCGCGGGCCAGCGCCTCCAGGTCGAGCGGCGCGTTGATCATCTCGACCTGCCCCTCCCGCCAGCGCCAGGCCGAGGCCGGACGGTCGGCATAGACCTCGATGCCGTTCCCCTCGGGGTCCGCGAGGTAGAGCGCCTCGCTGACGGCATGGTCGGCGGCGCCGCTCAGCGGCACGCCGGCCGCCGCCGCCTGCCGCAGCCAGCGGCCGAGATCGGCGCGGCCGGGCAGCAGGAAGGCGGTGTGGAACAGCCCGGCCTCGCGCGGGCTCCGCACCCGTGCGGCGGCGTCGCGGCGCAGCTCCAGCAGCGGCCGGGACCCCACGCCGAGGCTCAGGCCGGCCTCGCCGCCCGCCAGCCGGTGCAGGCCGATGACCCGCTGATAGAAGTCACCTGTGCGGACGAGATCGCGCACCGTGAGCACGACACGGCCGATGGCGACGGGACAGGCGGTGGTCATGGCGGTCTCCCTCCCGGAGCGGTGTGCCGCGGCCCAGCGCTTGGCACGTGTGTCGGTGCCGGTCAACGCGGGCGGGGGCCTTCCACGCGCCGCCGCCAGGGCCACATCCGGGGCATGAGGACCCCGCGCCGCGCCCTGCTGGCCCTTCCCGCCGCCCTCCTGCCGGCCCGGAGCCGCCCCGCCGGCGCCCGCCCCGCGCCGCGCGCGCTGAGCTGGACCGACGCCGCCCGTGGCCGCGACCTGCCGCTGCTGCTCCGCCTGCCCGGCGGGACGGGGCCGGCGCCGCTGGTGCTGGTCTCGCCCGGTCTCGGCGGCACGCGGCACGGCCTGGCCTATCTGGGCGAGGCGCTGGCGGAGGCGGGCTTCCTGGTGCTGCATCTGCAGCATCCCGGCACCGATGACGGGCTCTGGCGCGGCGCGGCCGACCGGCGCCTGGCCTTCGCCGCCGCCGCCAGCGATGCCGGGCGCGCGCTGGACCGGCTGCGCGACGTGGCCTTCGTGCTGGACGAACTGCCCCGCCGGACGGAGCTGGCCGGGCGGCTGGACGCGGCGCGCATCGCCATCGCCGGGCACTCCTACGGCGCCTGGCTGGTGCAGCACATGCTGGGCCAGCGCCTGCCCGGCGGCGATCGCGGCCTGGCGCTGCCCGACCCCCGGCTCGGCGCCGGCATCGCCCTCTCGCCCATGCCGGCCGAGGGCCTGCCGCAGCGCCTGGCCTTCGCCCGCGTCACCGCGCCGATCCTGCACGTCACCGGCACCGAGGATCGCGGCTGGATCGGCGGCACCCTGCCCGGGGACCGCCGCCAGCCCTTCGACGCCATCGCCGCGCCGGGGGCGCTGGCGATCCTGGAGGGCGCCGCGCATGGCAGCTTCGCCGGTGAGCCGGGGGCGGGCGGCCGTTGGGAGGAGGCCGGCTTCCACCCGCGCGTGGCCGGCCTTGCCCTGGCCTTCCTGCGCGGCCTATGGCTGGGCGATGCGGCGGCGCGGCGGGCGCTGCGGGCGGGAATGCCCGGCCTGCTGGAAGCGGGCGACCGGCTGGAGGCAAGGGCCTGGGGTGAATGCCGGACTACGCGCTGGAACGGGCGGCGGGGGGCCGCGTGGCGGGGGTGGACGAGGCCGGGCGCGGCCCGCTCGCCGGCCCGGTCATGGCGGCGGCGGTGATGTTCCGCGCCGAGCCGCCGGCCTGGCTGGCCACCCTGCTGGACGACAGCAAGAAGCTCGACGCGGCGCGGCGGGAGGCGGCGCATGACGCCCTGCTGGCGGCCCGCGCCGGGGGCCTGCTGGATTGCGCCGTGGCCGCCGCCAGCACGGCCGAGATCGGCCGGCTGAACATCCTGCGCGCCACGCAGCTCGCCATGTGCCGGGCCATCGCGCGCCTGCCCCTGGCCCCCGACACCGCCCTGGTGGACGGCAACGCGGCGCCGCCGCTGCCCTGCCCGGTGCGCTGCGTGGTGAAGGGGGACGGGCTCAGCCTTTCCATCGCCGCCGCCTCGATCCTGGCCAAGGTGACACGGGACCGCGCCATGGCGCGACTGGACGGGCGCTGGCCGGGCTATGGCTTCGCCCGCCACGCCGGCTATCCCACCGCGGCGCACCGCGCGGCCCTGGCCAGGCTCGGACCCTGCCCGCATCACCGCCGCGGCTTCGCGCCGGTGGATCAGCTCCTGCTGTTCCGCGAGGCGGTCGCCTGAGGCGCGCCGGAGCGCCGCCTCGACCCTTCCTTGACGGCACGACTCCGCCCAACGCATTGTCCCGCTTCGAGTCGCTGAGGACGGCAGGGGGTTTCGTGGGCGTGGGGACGGGGCTGGATCTGCCGGTGGACTGCATTCTGGAAGGGGATTGCATCGAGATGCTGCGGGCACTGCCCCCGGCCTCGGTGCATGCCATCTTCGCCGATCCGCCCTACAACCTGCAGCTCCGGGGCCAGCTCCGCCGTCCCGACGAGAGCGTGGTCGACGGCGTGGACGACGACTGGGACCGCTTCTCCGACCTCGCGGCCTACGACGCCTTCACCCGCGCCTGGCTGTCCGAGGCGCGGCGGGTGCTGCGCAAGGACGGCACCATCTGGGTCATCGGCTCCTATCACAACGTCTACCGCCTCGGCGCCGCGCTGCAGGATCTCGACTTCTGGATCCTGAACGACGTGATCTGGCGCAAGGCCAACCCGATGCCGAACTTCCGCGGCCGCCGCTTCACCAACGCGCACGAGACCATGATCTGGGCGGCGCGCGGGCAGGAGAGCCGCTACAAGTTCAATTACACCGCCATGAAGTCGCTGAACGACGACGTGCAGATGCGCTCGGACTGGTTCATCCCGCTCTGCACCGGCGCCGAGCGGCTGCGCGACGCGGAGGGGAAGAAGGTGCATCCGACGCAGAAGCCGGAGGCGCTGCTGCACCGGGTGATCCTCTCCTGCACCGCGCCGGGCGATGTGGTGCTCGACCCCTTCCTCGGCTCCGGCACCACCGCCGCCGTGGCGCGCCGCCTGGGCCGGCGCTGGATCGGCATCGAGCGCGATCCGGGCTATGCCGCCGCCGCGCGCGCGCGCATCGCCGCCATCGCGCCGCTGTCGGAAAGCGCCATGCTGGTCACGCCGACGAAGCGCGAGCAGCCACGCGTGCCCTTCGGCACGCTGGTCGAGCGCGGGCTGGTGGCGGCCGGCGCGAAGCTCACCGACCGGCACCGCCGCTTCGTCGCCGAAGTGGCGGCGGATGGCTCGCTGCGATGCGGCAAGGCGCAGGGCTCGATCCATCAGGTCGGCGCGGCGGTGCAGGAGGCGCCCTCCTGCAACGGCTGGCTGTTCTGGCATGTCGAGCGGCGCGACGGCACGCTGCGCCTGCTGGACGAGCTGCGCGCCGAGGTCGCCGCCAGCCTGACGGCGTGACGGCCGGGGCCGCGCCCGGCCGCCTCAGCCCAGGCGCGCCTGCAGCGCCGCGCGCAGCTCGGTCGACGAATAGGGCTTGCTGATCACCGCCACGCCGCGCAGCCGGTCGGGGAAGGCATCCGCCTCGCCATAGCCGGTGGCGAAGAGGAAGGGGATGCCGCGCGCCAGCAGGGCGTCGGCCACCGGGAAGCTGCTCTCGCGTCCCAGGTTGACGTCGAGCAGGGCGAAGGCGGGCGGCGCCTGTTCCAGCAGGCGCAGCGCCGTCTGCACGCCGGCCGCCACATCCACCTCGGCCGCGCCCAGGCGCCGGAGCTGGTCCTCGGCATCCATGGCGATCAGCAGATTGTCCTCGACCAGCAGCACCCGGCCGGAGAGCGTGAACTCCGCCGCCGGCTCGCGCGCCGGGCGCGCCGGCGCGGCGGGCGGCGGCGCCCCCTCGGCGCGCTGCACGCAATCGGCCGGCAGCAGGAAGCGGGCCTCGATCCCCTCCAGCCGGTAGCGCAGATCCGCCTCGCCGCCGAGGTCGTGCGGCACGGCGCGCTCCAGGATGGTGGTGCCGAAGCCCTGGCGGCGCGGCGGGCGCACCGGCGGCCCGCCGCGCTCGCGCCAGAGCAGTTCGAGCCCGCCGCAGGGCGTGAAATCCCAGCACACGTCCACCTCGCCATGGCGGTCGCAGAGCGCGCCGTACTTGGCGGCATTGGTGACCAGCTCGTGCATGACCAGCGCCAGGGTCGTATAGGCCGCCGGCTGCAGCAGCACGCCGGGGCCGCGCAGGTGCAGCCGCTCCGACTTCTCCTGCAGATAGGCCTCGGCCTCGGCCTGGATCAGCTCGGCGAGCGGCGCGGGCTGCCAACGGTCGGTGGTGATCTGGTCATGCGCGCGGGCCAGCGCCTGGATGCGGCCGCCGACCATGGCGGCGAACTCGTCCACCGTGCTGGCGTAGCTGCGGCTCTGCCCGACCAGGCCGCGGATCAGGCCGAGGATGTTGCGCACCCGGTGGTTCAGCTCGGCGATCAGGATCTCCTGCCGCTCCTGCGCCACCTTGCGCTCGCGCTCGGCGAGATCGGTCAGCTGCAGCACCACCTCGAGCAGCGTCACCCGCAGCCGCTCGGCCATGGTGAGGTCGCTCTCGCTCCAGGGCTGGCTGTGCCCCTCCACCGATTCGCGCCAGGCGGCGAAGCTCTTGCGCGGCGAGAGGCGCGGACCGTTCGGGCCGTAGCTCATCGTCTTGGCCGGCTCGCCGGCCCAGGTCACCGACTGGGTGACACCGCGCCGGAAGAACATGAGGTAGTCGCGCGGGGCGCGGGAGAGGGGGATGGCGAGCAGGCCGGAGGCGCGATGGGCATAGTCGCGCGCCGGCGGGTGCAGCTCGCCCAGCTGATGGGTGGACCAGACGCTGCCGGAAGCCGAGCGGTGCAGGAAGCGCGCGATGCCGACCAACTCCTCCGCCGTCGGCGTGTGACCGCGCAACGCCGTGCCGTCGGCGCTCCAGAGGCCGATGCCGTCGCAGGGGATGACCTCGGAGAGCGGCTCGAGGAACTCCGCGAGCGACCGGCTGCCGGGACGCATGGCGCCGAGCGCGGCCATCAGCCGCTGGTGCATCGCATTGGCCTGGGCGTCGCGCGCCTGGTCCTGCTCGCGCTCGCAGCTCTCCAGCATCAGCGAGAAGATCTGGCCGAACAGCTCGGCGGCGGTGCGCCGCTCGAAGGGCACGCGCAGCGGCTCGTTGTGGTGGCAGGCGATTAGTCCCCAGAGCCGGCCCTTGCGCAGCACCGAGACCGACATCGAGGCGCGCACCCCCATGTTGCGGAGATACTCGACATGGATCGGCGAGACGCTGCGCAGCAGGCTGAGCGAGAGGTCCAGCGGCGCGCCCCGGCTGTCGAGCAGGGGCAGCACCGGCACCGAGGGCGCCTCGGTGTCGCCGATCAGCCGCAGCCAGTTGCGCTCATAGAGGCGGCGCGCCTGGCGCGGGATGTCGCTGGCCGGGAAATGCAGGCCCATGAAGGAGGAGAGGAAGCTTGCCGCCGATTCCGCAATCACCTCGCCGGCGCCGTCATGGTCGAAACGGTAGAGCATGACACGGTGGAAGCCGGTCAGGCCACGGATCTGCCGCACCGCCTCGCGGCAGAGCGCCTCGAAGCTGTCGGCGTGGTGCAGCCGGGCGATCATGCCGCGCACCGTGGTGCCGGCCTCCAGCGCATCCTGCAGGTCGGACGGCTCGCCCTCGACGACGATCAGCGGCCCGCTCTGATGCACGGCGAGGTCGTAGGGCGGCCCGCCCTCGCGCAGCGGCACGCCGAACAGGCGCTCCACGGCGTCCACCCCGCGCAGCAGATGCAGCCGGCCGCCGATCTGGTGCATGGCCTCGCGCGTCAGCAGCCCGGCCAGGGATTCGCCGCGCGCGGCCTCGGGGTCGAGGCCGAGATGCGCGGCGAGGTTGGCCGAGGCGCGCTGGATGAGCCAGTCGGCGCTGGTGGCGACGAGGAAGCCGGTGGGCTGGATGCCACCCAGGAGATGAATCGGCTCGCGATCGCAGTTGGTCAGATCGACGGCGCCGGTCAGGTCAGGCATTCAGCAAGGCTTCCTCGGTGTCCTCGCCCTGCAGGGCGGCCAGGAACTGGTTGAAGGCGGCACAGGCGCCGGCCAGCGCCTCGGGCCAGGCATCAGGCTCCGGCAGGGCCTGCTCCAGCATGGCGATGAAGGCTGGCCAACCGCCCGCGGCGGGAGCATGCGACAGATAGGCGGTGGCCACCCGCCCCGCCGCATCCCGGATAACGCCGCGCAGGAGCATTGCGTTGCCCAGGCGGGAGCCCTCCAGGACATAGGCGGCGCCGAGCGCCGCCGGCAGGCTGGCGAGGGCGCCGGCGGGAAGCGGCAGGGGCGGCGGCATCGGCTCGGCCAGCGCCGCCATGTCGCCGGCCAGGGCCGCGGTGCGCCGGCGCGCGGACCAGTCCGGCACCGCCCGCTCCAGGCCCTGCCGGTCGCAGGCGGCCTCCAGCGCCGGCAGGGCGCGGGCATGGGCGCGCAGGAAGGCGCGATAGCCCGGCGCCGTCGCCAGCGCATAGCGGCCGCCCAGGGCATCGGCCCGGTCGTGCAGGGCCTGGGTGCCCTGGCGGAGGAACCAGCGGAGCCCGTCATGCCGGGGCCGGGAAGGGCGTGTCATCATGTCTCCTTTTGGGCCTGCGCGGCGGGTGGCGCCACCCGGCGCGGATGGCGGAAGGGCGGGGAAGCGGTCCGTGCCGGTCAGGCATCTGGTCACCCGCGGGGGTCGGGAGGAGGGGCGCGGGCGGCGGCGAAAGCGATCATCCGACCCTTGCGACCCGCAGCTCCCTCCCGTCAAATGGCCGGGAAGGCTGGCCCGCACGAGGCCGGCACATGGAGGAACGGAATGACCAAGCTGTCCCGTCGCGCGACCCTGGCGCTGTTCGGCGCCCCGGCCCTGGCTGTGCCGGGAGCGTCCCTTCTGGCCCGCCCGGCCCTGGCCCAGGCCAGCTTCCCCAGCCGGCCGGTCCGCATGCTGGTGCCATGGTCGCCGGGCGGCACGACGGACGTGCAGATGCGCGCCTTCTGCGATGCCGCCTCCCGCCATCTCGGCCAGCCCGTGATCGTGGAGAACCGCGCGGGCGCGGGCGGCATCCTCGGCCCGCAGGCGCTGCTGAACGAGAGGCCGGACGGCTACACCCTCAGCCAGATGCCGATCAGCGTCTTCCGCTACCCGCACATGGCGCCCAAGCCGCCCTTCGATGTCCTGCGCGACTTCACCTGGGTCAGCCACCTGACCGGCTATACCTTCGGCGTGGTGGTGCGGGCCGACGCGCCCTGGAAGACCTTCGCGGAATTCCTCGACCATGCCAAGAAGAACCCCGGCAAGGTGACCTACGGCTCGCCCGGCGTCGGAACCTCGCTGCACCTGACGATGGAGCGGATCGCCGGGGAGCGCGGCATCGACTGGGTGCACGTGCCCTTCCGCGGCGTGGCCGACAACCTTACCGCCCTCCTCGGCGGGCAGACCGACGCCCTGGCCGACAGCTCGGGCTGGGCCGAGATGGTGCTGGAGGGACGCCTGCGCCTGCTCACCGTCTGGACGCCGGAGCGGGTGAAGCGCTTCCCCGACGTGCCGACGCTGCGCGAAGGGGGCATCGACATCGTCTCCACCTCGCCCTATGGCGTGGCCGGCCCGCGCGGCATGGAGCCGGCGGTGGTGAAGGTTCTGGACGAGGCCTTCCGCAAGGCGGTCAACGACCCGCAGCATGTCTCCATCCTGGAGCGCTACGACATGCCGGTGATCTACATGGGGCCGGAGGATTACGCCGCCTTCGCCGCGAAGACCGACGCGGAGGAGAAGGCGATGATCCAGCGCCTCGGCCTCAAGCTCTGAGGCCGGAAACGCCGGGGCGTCTCGCGCCCGTTCGCCGGTTTTGATGGCATGGCGGGCGGCTCCACGCCCATGCTCACACGCTCCTGGGAAAACAGGCCCGCCGCGCGCGATTCCGCGCCGGGCGGCTGTCCCGCTCCCGGGGATGGGGAGACATCACAATGGCATTCATCATGGGTCCCGCCGCCGGCGGCGCCACCCTCGCCGGCACCGGAGCGAATGACGTTCTTGTCGCGCGGGGCGGCGGGAACCTCATCATCGGCGGCGGTGGCGAGGATGACGTCATCACCAGCTGGCGCGGCATGGACACGGTGCGGCTCGGCGAGCCGGGCGATGGCGATTCGGGGCGTGACACCGTGCTGCTGGCGGGGAAGGGCAACGGCGTCATCGCCGGCGATGCCGGGCTGGACCTGCTCTCCTGGGGCGGCGGCAACACCGTCAGCCTGGGCAACGGCGACAACCGGCTGGAGTTCTGGGGCCGCCACAACAGCGTCAGCACCGGCTTCGGCGACAACGACATCCTGTTCCATTGCGGCGGCAACAGCGTCCTGCTCGACGGCGGGCTCTACCCCGGCAGCGCCGGCGAGACCTGGGTCCGCTTCGCCGGCACCGGCAACAGCTTCAGCCTGGCGGAATCCGCCTTCGCGCCGCCGCCGACCGTGAATCTTCGTATCGAGGGCGGAGCGGGGCAGGGCAGCTTCGACCTCGGCGGCCTCGGCACCGCCTCACTCGACACCGGAGGCACCGGCAACCGGATCTTCCTGGGCCTTGGCAACTATGCCATCCAGCCGGGGGTGGGCGATAGCCTGGTGAGTTTCCCGCCCAGCGGGCGCGGCGCCGCCGCCGGGGAGGTCTCCATCACCCTGGAGGGGTATGGCGACCGCATCAGCGGCGCCGCCGGACATCTCGAGGTGCAGGGCGGCACGGGCGGCACGCGCGTCGAGCTGCTGGGCTTCACGGCCAATGACGTGGATCTGCGGCTGGGCGGCGAGGGCAACAGCGTCACCAGCCAGACCCTGGTGGAAGGGCACATCGCCTCGGCGGGTGGCCGGGCGCAGTACGATATTTTCGGCGTGGCCGCGGAGATCGTCCTGGCCGGAGCGGACAACCGGCTGCAGCTCGACACGCTGATCGGCGGACGGATCGTCGATGGCGGCGAGGCCACGCGAATCGACATCTCCTACAGCAACACCCTCTACGACTTCTCCGGCAGCATCCTGGATTTCGGCGCCGGCCGGGGCGGCGTGGTGGCGCTCGACGACGGCACCACCGGCTATGCCAGCGTCGCCGCGGTGCTGGCCGCGCTGGAGAGCGACGGTGCCGGCGGCAGCCTGCTGGCGATCGGCGGCGGCGCGCTGCATTTCGAGGGGCTCGCGCCCGCCGCGCTGGCGGCCGCCAACTTCGCCATCATCTGAGCCGGCCGGACCCGGAGGGAGGCGCCCTCCAGGCGCCGCCTTCCCGGCCGGCCGGACCAGGGGTCAGGCGGCGCGCGACAGCGCCTTCCAGACCACCTCCGGCGTCGCCGGCATGTCGAGCCGGGTGACGCCATCCTCGCGCAGCGCGTCGATCAGGGCGTTCATCACCGCCGGCGGCGAGCCGACCGCCCCGGCCTCGCCGGCACCCTTCACACCCAGCGGATTGGTCTCGCAGGGGATCTCGACCAGCTCGACCTCGATGTCCGGCAGGTCGATGGCGCGCGGCAGGGCATAGTCGTTCAGGCTGGCCGAGAGCAGCTGGCCGCTCTCGGGATCGTAGGCGGTGCGCTCCATCACCGCCTGGCCGATGCCCTGCGCCACGCCGCCATGCACCTGGCCGCGGACGATCATCGGGTTCAGCGCGAAGCCGACATCATCCACCACGATGTAGCGGGCGATCTCGGTATGCCCGGTCTCGGGATCCACCTCCACCTCGGCGATGTGGCAGCCATTCGGGAAGGTGTGCGCCGGGATGGCGGCGATCTCGGCGGCGTCCAGCAGCGTCACCGTCTCGCCCTTCGCCGCCCGGGCGCGCTGCGTCGCGGCCAGCTCCAGGATGCCGATGGCGCGGTCGGTGCCGGCGATGGTGAACCGGCCCTGCGCGAACTCGATATCGGCCGGCGCGGCCTCCAGCGCCTCGCCCGCCGCCTGCTTGCCCTTCTCGATCACGCTGGTGGCGGCGGCCAGCAGGGCGGTGCCCTCGGAATAGAGGCTGCGCGCGCCGCCCGTGCCGCCGCCGGTCGGGATGGCGTCGGAATCCCCCTGCACCACGCGGATCCTCTCGACCGGGATGCCGAGCTCATGCGCGGTGATCATGGCATAGGCGGTCTCGTGGCCCTGGCCGGTGGATTGCGTGCCGACCAGCACCTCGACGAAGCCGTCCTCGGCGAAGCGCATCTCGGCCCGCTCGGAGGCATCGCCGCCCGTGGCCTCCAGGTAATAGGCCATGCCGATGCCGCGCCGCTTGCCGCGCCGCGCCGCCTCGGCCCGCCGCTCGGCGAAGCCGGCCCAGCCGGACTTCTCCAGCGCCACGTCGAGCACCTTGTTGAAATCGCCCGAATCGTAGGTCTGCCCGACCGGGGTCTTGTGCGGCATGGCCGAGGGCGGGACCATGTTGCGGCGGCGCAGCTCGACGCGGTCGATGCCGACCTCGGCCGCGGCGGCGTCGATCAGCCGCTCCACCAGGTAGTTGCTCTCCGGCCGCCCGGCGCCACGATAGGCATCGACCGGCACGGTGTTGGTCAGCACGCCGAGGACGTTGGCGTAGATCGCCTGGAAGCCATAGACGCTGGCCAGCACCTTGGTGCCCGCGCCGCAGGGGATGAAGGGCGCGAAGGTCGAGAGATAGCCGCCCATGTCGGCGTAGTTCCTGGTCCGCAGCGCCAGGAACCTGCCGTCCTCGTCCAGCGCCAGCTCGCCCTCCGTCAGGTTGGCGCGCCCCTGGGTGTCGGACTGGAAGGCCTCCATCCGCTCCGAGGCCCATTTCACCGGCCGGCCCAGCCGGCGCGCCGCCCAGCAGCACAGCGCGTATTCGGCATACATGTAGAGCTTCATGCCGAAGCCGCCGCCGACATCGGGGGTGACGACGCGGAAGTTCTCCTTCGGCAGGTGGAAGACGGCATCGGCCAGGATGTTCTTCACCAGCCAGGAGCCCTGGGTGCCGGCATGCAGCGTGAACCTGCCGCTGGCCGCGTCATACTCGGCGAGCGCGGCGCGGCCCTCCATGCTGTTCACGACGATGCGGTTGTTCACCACCGTCAGCCTGGTGACATGCGCCGCGCGGGCGAAGAGCGCCTCGGTCGCCGCCTCGTCGCCGGCCGACCAGTCGAAGCAGATATTGCCGGGCGCGCTGTCCCAGACCTGCGGCTGGCCGGGCTGGAAGGCCGTCGCCAGATCCACCGCGGCCGGCAGCACCTCGTAATCGACCATCACCGCCTCGGCCGCGTCGCGCGCCGCCTGGGGCGTCTCGGCGACGATGAAGGCGACGCCGTCGCCGACATGGCGCACCACGTCGATGGCCAGGCCGTAGCGCGGCGTCTCGGCGCGCGGGCTGCCGTCGCGGTTCTTCAGCGGGATCAGGCAGGGGATCTCGCCGAGGCCGTCGGCCTTCCAGTCCGCGCCCGTCAGCACTGCCTTCACGCCGGGCAGGGCGGTGGCGGCGGCGGTGTCGATGGAGAGGATGCGCGCATGCGCGTGCGGGCTGCGCAGCACCAGGGCGTGCAGCTGCCCTGCCGCGCCGATATCGTCCGTGTAGCGCCCCTGCCCCTTGAGCAGCCGGGGATCCTCGATCCGCCGCATGGGCTGGCTGAAGCCGAACTTGGCCATGTCGTGATCCGCTTTCCTGATCGTCCCGGGGATATCATTGGCCCCGAGGAGGTGATTGGGAAGGGGCTTCCGGCGCGGCCGGGAGCGGGGCAGGGTGCCTCGATGGCCGATCTCGTCCCCCTGCTGCTGCGGCTGCACGATTCGCACGCCTATCCGGGCTGCCGCGCCAGTGCCGGGACGCTGCCGCCGCCGCCCTTCGCCGCGCGGCCCTGCCTGATCGAGTTTTCCGACGGCGCCGGCGCCTCCGGCGCGTTGTCCATGCCGGGGGCGGAGGAGATGCACCTCGCCATCGCCGCCTATCGCACCATGCGGGGGCACCGCATCGCCGCCAAGTCCTGGCTGCTGCGATCCGCGCAGAACCCGCCCGGGGAAGGCTGGAAGGTGGCGCGCCGGATGAGTTGAACCGCCGGGGGCGCTCCGAAGCGCGGCCTTTCGGCTCCGGCCGATCCAGCCTAGCCTCTCGCCACGCCTCGTCCCGTGGCGCGAAACTCCGGAGAAGCCCGCATGAGCCTGACGCGTCGTCACCTGATCGCCGGCCTTGGCGCCACGCCGCTCCTGATGAGTGCCACGGAGGCCCTGGCGCAGGGAATCCAGCCGAAGCGCGGCGGCATGCTGAACGTCATCCTGAACCCGGAGCCGCCGGTCCTGCAGATTGGCGTCAACAACCAGACGCCGACGCTGATCAGCGGCACCAAGATCACCCAGGGCCTGCTGAAGTTCACCCCCGGCCTCGAGCCCATGCCGGAACTGGCGAAGAGCTGGAGCGTCAGCCCGGACGGGCTCGAATACGTCTTCCGGCTGCAGGAGAACGTGACGTGGCATGACGGCCGGCCCTTCACGGCGGAGGACGTCATCTTCTCCGTGATGCAGTTCAACCGCGAGATCGCGCCCCGCCTGCGCGGCGTGCTCTCCGGCATCGCCGAGGCCACGGCGCCCGATCCGCTGACCGTGCGCTTCGTGCTGAAGCAGCCCTTCCAGCCCTTCCTGCTGTGCTTCGACGCCACCGCCCTGCCGATCGTGGCGAAGCACATCTATGGCGGCACCGATTTCCGCACCAATCCGGCCAATGCCAGGCCGATCGGCACCGGGCCGTTCCGCTTCGTCGAATGGCAGCGCGGCAACTTCATCCGCATGGAGCGCTTCGAGGGGTACTGGAAGCCGGGCCAGCCCTACCTCGACGGCATTCTCTGGCGCGTCATCCCCGACGGGCAGAGCCGCCGGCTGGCGATCGAGGGCGGCCAGGTGCAGATGAGCACCGCCACCGACATCGAGCCCTTCGACATCCCCGCGCTGCGTCAGGCGCCGAATCTCCAGGTCACGACCAAGGGCTGGGAGTACTTCTCGCCGCTCTTCTGGTTCGAGTTGAACCTGCGCGTGAAGCCCTTCGACGACCGGCGGGTGCGGCAGGCGATGAGCATGGCGCTGGACCGCAACTTCATCGTCAACCGGCTGTGGTTCGGCCTCGGCAAGCCGGCCACCGGCCCGGTGGCCTCGACCACGCGCTTCCACGAGCCGGAGGCGAAGGTGGCGCCCTTCGACGTGGCGAAGGCCCGCGCGCTGCTGGACGAGGCCGGGCTGCGCCCGAACGCGCAGGGCATCCGGGCCGCCTTCCGCTACGTCGTGCCGCCCTATGGCGAGATCTGGACCCGCATGGGCGAGTATTTCCGCCAGGCCATGCGGCAGATCGGCATGGAGGTGACGCTGGAATCGACCGATGCCGGCACCTGGGCCTCGCGCATCGCAAACTGGGACTACGAGGCGACCTCCAACGTGCTCTACCAGTTCGGCGACCCGACGCTCGGTGTGGAGCGCTCCTACGTGTCGTCCAACATCCAGAAGATCCTGTTCACCAACACCGCCGGCTATTCCAACCCGCGGGTGGACGAGCTTTTCGCCCGCGGCCGCAGCGCCGCCAGCGAGGCGGAGCGGCGCGCCGCCTTCTCCGAGGTGCAGAAGATCCTGGTCGAGGACATGCCGCTGCTCTGGGTGGTCGAGGTCAATTACCCGACCGTGATGGACAGGCGCCTGCACAACGCGGTGCAGCTCGGCACCGGCAACCATGCCAGCTTCGACGACGTGTTCCTGGCCTGATCAGCCGGGCCGCGTCACCGTCGCGCGGGTCCAGAAGGTGAGCGCCACCATGCCGGCGGCGGCGGTGAGGAAGGCGGCGGAATAGCCGCCGCGCGCCAGGATGGCGCCGAAGCCGATTGAGCCCAGCCCCTGGCCGAGGAACAACGCCATGGCGAAGCCGGAGACGGCGGTGGCGCGGGCCTCGGGCAGGGCCTCGGTGCTGCGCGCCTGCAGCACGCCGTGGAACATGAAGAAGAACAGGCCCATCGCCGCCTGCAGCAGCGCCACCGCCCCCCAACTCGGCGCCAGGGCGAGCAGGGCGAGGGCCGCGGCCAGCATCAGCCCGCCGGTGAGCAGCAGCCGCGCCTCGCCCAGGCGGCGCACCAGCCGCGCCGCCATGCGGGTATAGGCCAGGGCGCCGAAGCCGAAGCCGGCGGCGACCAGCCCGGCATGCCAGGGCTCCAGGTGGAAGTCCTGGATCAGGTAGGAACCGATGAAGGGCAGGGCGCCGCCGAAGAGCAGCAGCCCGTCCAGGAAGGCGGCGAGCAGCAGCAGGCGGGCCGCCGGGCGCCGCAGCAGCGCCGCGTAGCTGCCGAAGCCGAAGCCCGCCGGGGGGGCGCCGGGCGCGCGGCGCCAGAGGCCCGGCCCGAGCGCCAGCAGGATGCCGAGCGCGACCGAGAGCGCCACCCCGCCCACCGTGACGAAGACGGCGCGCCAGCCGAAGCCATGGGCGATGGTGCCGGAGACCGGCCCGGTCAGGAGCTGCGCCATGACCATGCCGGTGAGGAAGCGGCCGAGCGTCGCCTGCCGTTCCTCATAGGGCACGTTGTCGCCGATCCAGGCCATGGCCAGCGGGATGATGGCGCCGCCCATGGCCCCGGTCAGCGCCCGCAGCGCCAGCAACT
This sequence comes from Pseudoroseomonas sp. WGS1072, assembly GCF_049340465.1. Taxonomy (NCBI): domain Bacteria; kingdom Pseudomonadati; phylum Pseudomonadota; class Alphaproteobacteria; order Acetobacterales; family Acetobacteraceae; genus Pseudoroseomonas; species Pseudoroseomonas sp. WGS1072. Next base: position 2,320,649 of record NZ_JBMPSU010000001.1, read on the forward strand.
GCCCGAGCGAGCCGGCCAGGGCGCAGGCCGCCATGGCCAGCCCGTAGAGCAGCAGGCCCAGGGTCAGCACGCGCAGCTTGCCGAAGCGGTCGCCGAGCGGCCCGAGCAGGATCTGGCAGAGGCCGTAGGGCAGGGCGAAGGCGGTGATCAGCACCGCGATCTCGGCCACCGTCACGCCGAGATCGCGGGCGACCATGGGCAGCACGGGGTCCAGCATCCGCATGCCGGCGCCGGTCGCGAAGCCGGCGGCGGCCAGCAGCGGCAGGATGGTGAGGGGAGGCCGGGCAGGGGCTCCACCGGGTCGCGGAGCGCCGCCCCCGGCCGCGGCGCTCACGCCGCGTCGGCCTTCGGCGCCTGGGCGCGGCGGGCGGGGCGGGCCCGCTCGCTCTCGGTCTTCAGCTGGCCGCAGGCGGCCAGGATGTCGCGCCCGCGCGGGGTGCGGATCGGCGAGGAATAGCCCGCCTCCATGACGATCCGGCCGAAGCGGTGGATGGCGTTGTTCGACGAGGTCTCGTAGGGGCTGCCGGGCCAGGGGTTGAAGGGGATCAGGTTCACCTTGGCCGGGATGCCCTTCAGCAGCCGCACCAGCTCGCGCGCGTCGGCCTCCGAATCGTTCACGCCCTTCAGCATGACGTATTCGAAGGTGATGCGCCGGGCGTTGGAGGCGCCGGGATAGCGGCGGCAGGCCGCCATCAGCTCCTCGATCGGGTACTTGCGGTTCAGCGGCACGATCTCGTCGCGGATGTCGTTGCGCACCGCGTGCAGCGAGACGGCCAGGCCGATGCCGAGCTCCTCGCCGCAGCGGTCCATCATCGGCACCACGCCGGAGGTGGAGAGGGTGATGCGCCGGCGCGACAGGGCGATGCCCTCGCCGTCCATGATGATCTTCATCGCCTTGGCGACGTTCTCGTAGTTATAGAGCGGCTCGCCCATGCCCATGATGACGATGGTGGAGAGCAGCCGCGGCGTGCCGTCGGTCGGGCTTGGCCACTCGCCATAGGAATCGCGCGCCGCCATGAACTGCCCGACGATCTCGGCGGCGCCGAGGTTGCGCACCAGCTTCTGCGTGCCGGTGTGGCAGAAGCGGCAGGACAGGGTGCAGCCCACCTGGGTCGAGACGCAGACGGCGCCGCGGTCCTCCTGCAGGCCGGGGATATAGACCGTCTCGACCTTCTGGTCGTCGCGGAACCGGAAGAGGAACTTGCGGGTGCCGTCCTCGCTGGTCTGCTGGGTGTCGAGGCCGGGGCGGCCGACGACGAAGCGCTCGGCGAGCCTTGCCTGCAGGGTCCTGGCGATGCTCGGCATGCGGGCGAAGTCGGTCTCGCCCTGGTGGTAGATCCAGTGCCAGAGCTGCTTGGCGCGGAACGGCTTCTCGCCGATCGCGAGCATCTCCGCCGCCAGCTCCTCGCGCGACAGGCCGACCAGGTCGCGGCGGCCGTCCGGCAGCGTGGCCGCGGGCGGCGCGAAGAGCGCGGCCTTGGCCAGGATGCGGGCGCGCTCCGCCTCGGTGAGGTCGGGCGTGGCCGTCGCGGCGGGGAGGGGTCCGGCGGGGGCGGAGATGCTCATTCGGACTTTACCGGCGGCCCGCCGGACACTCCTTGCTGATGGCCTCATAGGCCGCGGTGAAGCCGGAGAGGGAGAAGGTGTCGGTCGCGGTGCCGCGGCCGCCGGGGCCGGGGCCCTTGGCGACCGCCGTCGCGCCGCCCCGGAAGGCGGACACGGCCCGCGAGCCCTCGCGGGCGAAGGCGTTCTCCTGGGCGGTGTAGAAATCGAGCGCGGTGCCGCCGACCGCGACCTCCACCTCGGCCTTGGGAGCGTAGCTGTAGCCCGGGCGCAGCGCCACCTGGTCGCGGCCCTGCGGGCGGTGCGTCACCGTCAGCATGACGTTCTGCCGGTTGCCGGCGCCCTCGCTCTTGCTGGCCCGGGAGAAGGCGTAGCAGACCTTCTGCGCGCCCGAGCCGAGGGTCGCGGCGGTCCAGTCCTGGAAGCTGCCGAGCGCCTGCGGGCGCGGCTGCTGGGCCTGGGCGGAGGACGGGGAGGCCACCACGGCGAGCGGCGCGCCGAGCAGCATCAGCAGAGGGAGGAGCCGGGTCATGGCGGTCACATAAGGGTTCGGGGTGCGGTGGGGCAACCGCGCAAAGCCAGGGCCGGATGCGCGGCAGGCGCGGGCGTGATGACATTTCCCGCGCCCGCGGGGAAGCCGCCGCGTGGCCGCGGGCGCGATCGTTCCGCTTGCGGCGCATGGCGCTCACGCCGCGCGGGGCGGCGGCCACAGCACCTTGTCGCCGTAGTTGCACAGGTCGCGCACCACGCAGTGCCAGCATTCCGGCAGCCGCGCCTTGCAGATGTAGCGCCCGTGCAGGATCAGCCAGTGATGCGCGTCGCGCAGCAGCTCGGGCGGGACGCGCTTCATCAGCGCGTCCTCCACCGCGCGGGGCGTCCGGCCGGGGGCGAGGCCGGTGCGGTTGCCCAGGCGGAAGATATGCGTGTCCACCGCCATGGCCTCCTCGCCGAAGGCGACGTTCAGGACGACATTGGCGGTCTTGCGGCCGACCCCCGGGAGGGCCTCCAGCGCCGCCCGGTCCGCCGGGACCTCGCCCCCGTGCCGCTCGATCAGCAGGCGCGACAGGGCGATGACATTGCGCGCCTTGGCCTTCCACAGTCCGATGCGGCGGATGTGCTCGGCCAGCCCCGCCTCGCCCAGCGCCACCATCTTCTGCGGCGTGTCGGCCAGCGGGAAGAGCGTGGCCGTGGCCTTGTTGACCGAGACATCGGTCGCCTGGGCGGACAGCGCCACCGCGACCAGCAGCGTGTAGGGGGAGGTGTAGTTCAGTTCGGTTCGCGGCGCCGGGTTGTGGGCGGCGAGGGCGCGGACGAAGGCGGCGGCCTGAGCGGCGGACATCTTCCGGGCGCGGCGCGGCGCCTCGGCCGAGCCATGCCGCGAGGCCGTCGGAGTGGCGCGCGCTGGCCTGGCGCGCGGGGTGGCGCGGGTGGCGGGCGGCGCCGTGATCTCGGGCGCCGTGACTTCCGGTGCCGTGACTTCCGGTGCCGTGACTTCCGGTGCCGCCTGGGGCGGGGCCATGGCGGGGGGAGAGGCGGCGCCGGCGGGGGCGGCCCGGCGGCGGCGGGAGGGGTTGGCGGTCATGGCACTCGCGGAGCTCCGCCGGGCGGGGCGGCAAGGGAGAAGAAAGGCCCCGCCGCCATCTGGCCGCGGTGCCGGAGCAGCCTATGTTTCCTGGCGATGACGGCAAGTCCCGAACCCTTGATCTTCGAGGCGATCAGCGTGCCGCACCGCAGCCTGCGGCCCCTGGCGCTCGCCCTGCTGGCGGCGATGTGCCTGGGCTGGGCCCTGATCGGCAGCGTCGTCTTCCTGGTGCTGGGCGCCTGGCCGGTGGTGCCCTTCCTCGGCGTCGAGACCCTGCTGGTCCTGGTCCTGGTCCTGCTGCACCACCGCTGGTCGGCCCGGGCGCGGGAGGTGGTCTCGCTCGGCGCCGGCCGGCTGGTGGTGCGCCGCACCGATGGGCGGGGCCGGCTGGAGGTGGCGGAGCTCGACCCCTACTGGAGCCGGGTGGAATGGAGCGAGCGGGAGGGGCTGGCACTCCGGCAGCGCGGCCGCCGGGTGGCGATCGGCCGCTACCTCTCCGAGCCCGAGCAGCGGGACTTGGCCGATGCCCTCGGCGCGGCGCTTGCGGCGTACCGCTCGCCGGTCTTCGACAATCCGCAGCTGCGCGAGCCGGGTTGAGCGCCGGCGCACAACCCGGCGGCGGCCGGCGCGTTACGATTGTTGCTTCGCGCATTTCCGGAAAGGCCGCCGATGACCTTCGATCCCAGGAGCGGTCCCCGCGCCCTCCGCCACGCCGGTGCCGTCGTCACGACGCTCGATCAGGCGCGCCGGGTGGTGCAGGCGCGGCTGTCCGCCGAGGCGGCGCAGGGCCGCACGCCGCTCGCCAACGGCCTCGAGGCGGCGCGGATGGTGCCGGAGAAGATGCTGGCCTTCTCGGCCGGCGGCATGGCCCTTGCGCAGGGCGGGGCGGATCTGTCCCGGCGCGCGCTGGAATACTCCCTGACGGAGATGGAGGCGGCCCACCGCGCCATGCTGCGCGCCGCCGCCAGCCGCTCGCCGCTGGGATGGTCGATGGCGCAGATGGAATGGGCGGCGGGGGCGATGGGCCGGGCCGCCGGCTTCGGCACCGCCTGCGTCACGGCGGGCCTCGGCGTGGCGGAGGCCTCGCTGCGCCCGGTCCGCCGGACGGTGGCCGGCAATGTCCGGCGCCTGCGCTGAGAGCACGGCGTCCGGGGCGTCGTCGCGAGATCGGCGGGCGGTCATGGAGAAGGCGCCGGAGGTCTCCCCCCGGCGCCTGTCGCGGTCCTGGGCGGTGGCCTCAACCGAGGCGTTCGCCGTGCAGCGAGACGTCGAGGCCCTCGCGCTCCTCCTCCTCGGTGACGCGCAATCCGATCACCACATCGACCACCTTGAGAAGGATCCAGGTGCCGATGGCGGTGAAGATGAAGGTCGCGACCACCGCGTAGAGCTGCAGCATGAACTGCGCGAAGGAGCCGGCGATGCCTTCCGGCAGGCCCGGCGTGGCCGAGAGTGGGCCATAGGCGAAGATGCCGGTCAGCAGCGCGCCGACGATGCCGCAGATGCCGTGCACGCCGAAGGCGTCCAGGCTGTCGTCATAGCCGCACCAGTGCTTCAGCGCCGTGGCGCCCCAGAAGCCGGCGAGGCCGGCGACGACGCCGATGATCAGCGCCGGGAAGGGCAGCACGAAGCCGGCGGCCGGGGTGATGGCGACGAGGCCCGCCACCGCGCCCGAGATGGCGCCCAGCACCGAGGGCTTGCCCTTCAGCATCCACTCGGCGAACACCCAGGCGAGGGTGGCGGCGGCGGCGGCGATCTGCGTCACCAGCATGGCCATGCCGGCGCGTCCGCCGGCCGCCGCGGCGGAGCCGGCGTTGAAGCCGAACCAGCCCACCCACAGCAGGGCGGCGCCGATCACGGCCAGGGACAGGTTGTAGGGCGACATGTTCTCGGTGCCGAGGCCGATGCGCTTGCCGAGCACCACGGCGCCGACCAGGCCCGCCACGCCGGCATTGATGTGCACCACCGTGCCGCCGGCGAAGTCGAGCGCGCCGAGGCCGAAGATCCAGCCGTTCGGATGCCAGACCCAGTGCGCGACCGGGCTGTAGATCAGCAGCGACCAGAGGATGGTGAAGACCACCACGGCCGAGAACTTGGCGCGGTCCGCCCAGGCGCCCGTGGCCAGCGCCGGGGTGATGATGGCGAAGGTCATCTGGAACATGATGAAGACGGTCTCGGGCACGGTGAAGGCCACCGCGCCGTCGCCGCTGCCCAGGGTGAAGGGCTGGTCCCAGTTCGCCGCGACGCCCGAGAGGAAGACCTTCGACAGGTCGCCGATATAGGCGCCGCCCTCACCGAAGGCGATGCTGTAGCCGGCCACCATCCAGATGACGCTGCACAGCGCCGCCAGGAAGAAGGACTGCATCATGGTGGCCAGCACGTTCTTCTTGCGGACCATGCCCGCGTAGAAGAGCGCCAGGCCCGGGATGGTCATCATCAGCACCAGGGCGGTGCTGGTCAGCATCCAGGCGGTGTCGCCGGCGTTGACCGTGGCCTCCTCCTGCGCGAAGGCCGGCGCGGCCAGCAGCAGGACGGCGAGGGACGCGGATGCGCCGCGTGCCAGGATTCGCATGATCCTCGGTTCCACTTTCTTCTGCTTCTCGGGCTTCTGGGTCTCGGGGCGCGCGGTCACAGCGCCGAATCGTCGGTCTCGCCGGTGCGGATGCGGAGCGCGCGCTCCACATCGAGGACGAAGACCTTGCCATCACCGATCTTGCCGGTGCGGGCGGTGTTGGCGATGGCCTCGACCACCGCGTCCACCATGTCGTCGGGCACCGCCACCTCGATCTTCAGCTTCGGCAGGAAGGACACGTGGTACTCCGCGCCCCGGTAGATCTCGGTCTGACCCTTCTGCCGGCCGAAGCCCTTCACCTCGGTCACGGTCAGCCCCTGCACGCCGAGCGGGGTGAGCGCCTCGCGCACCTCGTCCAGCTTGAAGGGCTTGATGACTGCCATCACCAGCTTCATGCGCTGCGGCCCCCTCTGTTATCCGCGTAGCCGAAGCCGCCAATGCGAGCGGCGTGCCACACTGCGTAACAGGCGCCAGGACCCTCAAGGCCAAGCCAGGTACCTCCGAATGCCCGGAATTTAGGCAGATGCGCCTGCTTGTCGCGCTCGCCGGCCCTTGTTCCCGCCCCGGCCTTCCGGCGCCGGGTCCGAGGCGGCATCATGGGCCATGACCCAGAGCGACCCCGCATCCCCCGAGGCCCCGCCGCGCGCGGTGGATGTCTGCATCATCGGCGCCGGGCCGGTCGGCGCCACGCTGGCCACCGTGCTGGCCACGCATGGCGTGACGGCCGCGGTGGTGGACAGCGCGCCGCTGCCGCCCATGGAACTGCCGGATTTCGATGGCCGCGCCTATGCCATCGCGCTCACCAGCCGCAACCTGCTGGAGGCGGCTGGGGTCTGGCCGCTGCTGCCCTGGGCGCCGGGGCCAATCGAGCGCATCCGTTGCGCCGATGGCCGGCCGGGGGAGAGCGCGAGCCGGATGGCGCTGCATTTCGACGCCGCCGAGACGGGGGAGGGGCCCTTCGGCTGGATGGTCGAGGCGCGGGCGCTGCGCATGGCGCTGAATGCCCGCATGGCGGCGCTGGCGCATCTGACGGTCCTCGCCCCGGCGCGGGCGGAGGTGTCACGCGGGCCGGCCGGGGTGGAGATCCGCCTCTCGACGGGGCAGCGGCTGCGCGCCCGGCTGGTCGTGGCGGCCGAGGGGCGGCGCTCGCCCCTGCGCCGGCAGGCCGGCATCGGTGCCGCCAGCTTCGACTACCACCAGACCGGGATCGTCGGCGCCATCGCGCATGAGCGGCCGCACGGGGGCACGGCGCTGGAGCAGTTCCTGCCGAACGGCCCCTTCGCCCAGTTGCCGCTGGCGCCGACGCCCGACCACCCGAACGCCTCGGCCATCGTCTGGTCCGAGAAGCGCCATCTGGCCGAGCGCTTCCTGGCGCTGCCGGATGCCGCCTACGGGCACGAGATCCAGCGCCGCATGGGGGATCACCTCGGCCGCGTCACGCCGATCGGCCGCCGCTGGTCCTATCCGCTGACCGCCATGCAGGCGGCGCGCTATGCCGATACCCGCCTTGCCCTGGTGGGGGACGCGGCGCATGGCATCCATCCGATCGCCGGTCAGGGGCTGAACCTCGGCTTCCGCGATGTCGCCGCCCTGGCCGAGATGGTGATCGAGGCGGTGCGGCTGGGCGGGGACCCGGGCGCTCCCGGCCTGCTGGCCCGCTATCAGGCGGCACGGCGGCCGGATGCCATGCTGATGCTGGGCGCGACCCATGCGCTGGAGCGGCTGTTCGGCAACGGCCTGCCGCCGCTCCGCCTGGCGCGCCGCCTCGGCCTCGCCGCCGTGGAGCGGATGCCGCCGCTGAAGCGGTTCTTCGCCCGCGGCGCCATGGGCTTCGGCCCCGTCACCGGCGCGCTGATGCTGGGGTCCGGCGTCGCGCCGGCGCTGCCCCGGCCGGATGGCTGAGCGCCGGCCTCAGCCGGGGAGCTTCGGTTGCTCCGCGGCGAGCGCCCGGCGGCGCCCGACGCCGAGGCGGGGGAGCAGGCCGCGCAGCCGGGCGGGGATCTTGCGCAGCTTGTCCATCAGCATGGGGCCGAGCGGCTTGACCGGATGCCACAGCATGTCCGGCTGGCGGCCGATGACGAAGCGCGGCGGCGCGGCGACGAAGCTGCCGGCGGTGCCGGCGAGGTCCTGGGGCGCGTTGCTGTACCAGCGGCCCCGGTTGTCGGCCCGCACGAAGTGGCCGTCGCTGCCCAGATCCTCCACCGTCAGCCCGGCCTGGCGCAGGATGGTCGGCAGGGTGACCTCGGCATGGCCGGCCCAGCCCTGGCGATAGGCGAGGTCGATCGCCTGCATGGCGGAGCGGCTGAGCCGGTAGACCGGCAGGAAGCAGCACAGGCGGTCCTCCGGCGCCAGGGGCGGCACGGCCGGCGGCGTGCGCAGCGTGTCCCAGTAGAGCCAGTTCGGGTGCTCCGCGCCGCTGCGCACCGTGGTGGTCAGCAGATCCGCGGCCGAACTCTCGAAATGCTGCAGGAAGCGGGTCCAGGAGCCGGAGATGCGGACGTCGTACTCGATGATCCAGTAGTAATCGTATTCCGGATGCCGGGCGTGGAAATGCAGCGGCATCAGGTCAGAGTGGCCGTCGTCGCGCACGCTCCAGCCGGGCACCATCCGGCCTTCGGCGTCGATGCCGGCCTTGCGCCCGTAGGCGGGCAGGCGACACTCGGCGGTCAGCGCCACATGATGCCGCTCCCGCTCCAGCCGGGCGGGGATGCCCTTGCGGCTCGGCGTGTGCAGCAGCACGAAGGCGTCATAGCCGGGCGGGCACTCGGCCTTCAGCTTGCGGAACACGCGGGCGAGCGAGGGGTTGTAGAAGTGCGTCTGCAACAGGACGGCGCAGCGCCCGGGAGGGGCTGGGGGCGGGGACATGCTGCGCGGGCTCCATCGTCGCGATGGGGGGCGTGAGAGTTGCGCCTCCCGAAACCAACCCTCCTATCGCAGATCGGGCCGGCCGCGCATCATTTATGATGCACCGCGAAACGAATCGCCAGAAAGTTAATCTTCAAGCAACAGGCTGTCCAGAAGGCTGCGCATCAGGCTCATGCCCTCCTGCACCCCTTCCAGCCGCAGCGGCCGCCCGGCCTCGCTGCCGGTGGCGCGGCTGAAGCTGCTGCGGTCCTGCGCCAGCTCGGTGGCGGAGAGCTTGCCGTCGCCATCATAGTCCAGGCTCTCCAGCGTCAGCCGGGCGACGGCCATGCCGGCGATCACGCCGCCGCCTCCGGCCGCCACAAGCGCCTCGGGCGCCGCGTCCTCGGCGGCGGCCAGGACCCAGGCCATGCCGCGCACCAGGCGCGAGATCTCGGCCGGGGAGAGCAGCCGGTCCCCCGAGACGTCCGCCTCGCCCATCAGCGCGGCGATGCAGCCCGCCATGGAGGCGGCCGGACCGCCGCAGGCCGCCTCCAGCACCTCCAGGCTGGAGAGCACGGCCAGACCCTCGCCATGGCGGGCGGCGAAAGCCGGTGGCGGGATGGGGCAGCGCCGCCAGCTGCGGATCGGGGTCTCGCCCGGCAACCGGTCATCGCGCAGCTTGGCGTCCGGCTCGGCGCTCTCGAGGCTGGCGGGATCGCCGCGCAGCATCATCCGCGGCGCCTCCGCCCCCCGGCCGGTGCCGATGCTCCAGCCCTCCGCCTGCCGCATGCCGGTGAAGCGCACCAGCCGGGCCGGGCCATCGGCCGGCAGGCGGGCCACGGCGCGGGCGGTGACCTGGAGCATGGCGCCGGGGGCGGCGCAGTCGCCGGCGAACCAGGCCCCGCGCAGCCCCGCCGGGGTGGCCAGCGGCGGCGCCTCGGCGGCGGGCGCGGCCGGCTGCGCCCGGGCACCCTGGGGCGGGACGAGGCCGGCGAGGCAAAGGCCGAGCAGAAGGGGGCCGAGCAGGATGGGGAGACGAGCGCGGATCATGGCAGGTTCACCTCGGTGCCGGCGCAGAGGTCGAAATCCGGCCGGTCCAGCAGCCGCCCGTCGCGGAACACCCCGCGCAGGTGGACGGTGCAGCCCAGCCCGCCGGGCGGGGCGAAGTCCAGGGTCTCGCCGCGGCCGAGCACCGTGGCGCCCAGCCGGTCCGGCCCGCGGGGCGCCCCCGGCGCATCGGCATAGAGCTCGACCAGCGGCACGCCGCCGGTGTTGCGGAAGCGCACGCTGCCCTCGCGCGGCGGCCCCTGCTCGACCGGCCCGGCGCCCTGGCCGAGCCGCTCCGCCAGGGTCCAGCCCGGGCGCAGCACGATCAGGCTGTTCTCGCAGATGTCGAGGCCGCGCCGCTCCTCGGCGCCGCCATTGGCGAAGACGATGCGCAGATCCGCCTCGCAGGCGCTGCGCAGCACCAGCTCGGTGCGCGCACCGCGCTCCATCGGCCGCCCCTCCAGCCGGTCCTCCCCCCAGTCGCTGTCATTGACCGGCGAGGCGTAGATCTCCTGCACCGCGGCGCCGTGGCGGTTGACCAGGGTGACGGCGCGCTCGGGCGCGCGCGGGATGCCGCCGCCGTCGAAGCGGATGGCGCCGCCATCGCAGAGATCGACGCCGCTCTTTTCCTCGGCCGCGTCGTCCTCATAGACGGCGCGCAGGTCGGCGAGGCAGCTCCGGCTGCGCAGCCGCAGGCGCAGGCTCTCGCCGGAGTCGAGCAGGGTGGCGCCCAGCCGGTCGGGGCCCCAGCGTGGCCCGCCGCCCTCTCGCGCCCCCTCCGGCGCGCCCTCGGGCGCGGTGCCGCGGCCCACGGCGTAGAGATTGCGCATGGCGCGCCCGCTGGCGTTCTCGACCTCCGCCTGGCGCCAGGGGATGGCGGCGTCGCCGAAGCTCACCCGGCTGCGGCGGCAGAGATCGACACGCCGCTTCTCCTCGACCGAATCGTCCTCGAAGACCGCGGTCAGGTCGTAGAGGCACTGCCGGGCGCGCCCCAGGCGCAGCCGGAAGGTGGCCTCGGGGGCCACGATCTCGGCGCCCAGCCGGTCGGGGCCCCGTGCCCCCGCGCCGGCCGGCATGGCATAGAATTCACGGAGCGCCAGGTCGGTGTCGTTCACCACATCGGCCTCGCGCAGGGGTGCCGAGGGATCCCCCAGCGTCAGCCTCGGGTTGCGGCAGAGATCGACGCCACGCCGTTCCTCGACGCTGCCATCGGCCAGCACGCCGCGCACGTCGTGGAGGCAGAGCCGCGCGCGGCCGAGCGGCACGCGCAGGCTGGCGCCGGAGGGCAGGGTGTCGGAGGCGCCCAGCCGGTCCTCGCCCTGCTCGGTGCTGCCGGCCGGCACGACGTACAGCTCGCTCAGCGCCAGGCCCAGCTCATTGGCGATCACCGCCTCCGTCACGGCATCCGGGCGGGCCGGTGGCCGGGCGGGCGGCTGTGCCGGGCGCTGCGCCAGGGCGGGGCGGAAGGCGGGAAGGCTCCAGGGAAGGACGCTGCCGGGAAAACCGTGCCCGGCCGGTTGCGGCAAGGGTGCGGCCAGCAGCGCCAGCACCATTCCCAGACAAAGCCGCATTCAGCACACACCCCCAGACCGCGCGGCGGAGAATGCGGGGCGGGGAGGGGTGGCGCAAGCCGCAACCGGCGGTTTCCAAAACGCATTTTGCGCTTTGCCGGAAGTGTGGTTATCGCGCAACTTCGAACGCCAAGAAATCGTCCTGAGGAAGAGCCATGTTGCGCCGTGATCTCCTGACCCTCGCCGCCGCCGGCGCCGTCCTGCCCTGGCTCGGCGCCTCCCGGGGCGCGCCGGCCCTGGTGCAATCTGCCCTGGCGCAATCCGCTCAGCGCTACGCCTCGATGCACATCTTCATCCCCGGCGGCCCGGGCGGCGGCTGGGACGGACTCGGCCGCGCCATCGAGCAGGTGGCGCGCCAGGCCGGCATGGTCGGCAACTTCCAATTCGAGAATGTCGGCGGCGCCGGCGGCACGGTGGGCCTGCCGCGCTTCGTCTCGCAGCGCCGCGGCCGCGAAGGCAGCATCATGGTGTCCGGCGGCGTCATGGTCGGCTCGGTGCTGGCCAACAAGTCGCCGGTCGGCCTTAGGGACGTGACGCCGATCGCGCGCATGACCACCGAGCCCGCCGTCATCGTCGTGCCGGCGAGCAGCGACCTGAAGGACCTGCCCGCCTTCCTGGCGGCGCTGAAGAGCAATCCGGGCGGCACCTCGGTGGCCGGCGGCAGCGCCGGCGGCATGGACCACATCATCCTGGGCCTGCTGCTGAAGTCGCAGGGCCGTTCGGCCAAGGAGGCCTCCTACGTCGCCTTCGCCGGCGGCGGCCCGGCCCAGGCGGCGATCCTCGGCGCGCAGGTGAAGGCCGGCATCTCGGGCATCTCGGAGTTCGCCGAGCAGATCAAGGCCGGGCGGATGCGGGCCCTGGCCACCACCGGCGAGACGCGCAGCCTCGAGGGCGTGCCGACGCTGAAGGAGAGCGGCGTCGATATCGTCATGGGCAACTGGCGCGGCGTCTTCGGCCCGCCCGGCATCAAGCCCGAGGCGCGCGAGGGGCTGGTGAAGTTCGTCACGGATCTGCATGCGCTGCCGGCCTGGAAGGAGATGCTGCAGCGCCAGGGCTGGGACGACGCCTTCCTCTCCGGCGACGACTTCGACGCCTTCCTGAAGCGGGACGAGGCCGCCACCGCCGAGGTGCTGCGCGAGATCGGGCTGATCTGACCATGGCACCCTCCAGCGGGACAGCGGAGCGCGGCGCTGACCTCGCCGCCAGCCTTTTCGTGACGCTGCTCGGCCTGCTCTGCATCTGGCAGGCCTGGGCCATCCCGGTCACGCCGCTCTACGCCCAGGTCGGGCCGAAGTTCATGCCCTACCTGATCGGCGGGCTGGTCACGCTGGTCGGCCTCGGGCTGGTCGGGACCGCGTTGCGCGGCGGCTGGTCCGCCTCGCTGGAGGAGGTGCGGGAGGCGCCGCCGGTCAACTGGCGCGCCCTCGGGCTGGTCGGCGCCGGGCTGGTGGCCAACCTGGCGCTGATCGACACGCTGGGCTTCGTCTTCGCCGCCACGGCGCAGTTCGTGCTGGTCGCCATGGGCTTCGGCAGCCGCCATCCGCTGCGCGACCTCGCCATCGGCCTCGCCGTGACGCTCGGCGCCTTCCTGGCCTTCGACAAGCTGCTCGGCGTGAACATCGGCGCCGGCATCCTCGACGGGATCCTCTGAGCCATGGACGTCTGGAGCGGACTGGCCTTCGGCTTCGGCAACGCGCTGACGCTGACCAATCTCGGCTGGGCGCTGCTCGGCTGCTTCCTCGGCACCGCGATCGGCGTGCTGCCGGGCATCGGCCCGGCGCTGACCATCGCCCTGCTGCTGCCGATCACCTTCCAGGTCTCGGCCACCGGCGCCTTCATCCTGTTCTGCGGCGTGTTCTACGGCGCCATGTACGGCGGCTCGACCACCTCGATCCTGCTCAACACGCCGGGCGAGAGCGGCTCCATCATCACCGCGCTGGAAGGCGCCAAGATGGCGCGGAACGGCCGTGCCGGGCCGGCGCTGGTCACCGCCGCCATCGGCAGCTTCGTCGCCGGCACCATCGGCACGCTGGGCATCTCCTTCCTCGGCCCGATCGTCGTCGAGCTGGCCCTGCAGCTCGGCCCGGCCGAGTACTTCGCGCTGATGATCCTCTGCTTCGTCACCGTCTCGGCGGTGCTGGGCGGCTCGGCGCTGCGCGGCCTGGCCTCGCTCGGCCTCGGCCTGACCATCGGGCTGATCGGCATCGACCTGCAGACCGGCCAGCCGCGCCTGACCTTCGGCATCCCCGAGCTTCTGGACGGCGTCGATGTCGTGCTGGTCGCGGTCGCGCTCTTCGCGGTGGGCGAGACGCTCTACCTCGCCTGGCGCCATGTCGAGGGCCGGCAGGAGGTGCGCGAGGTCGGGCGGCTGATGATGTCGAAGGAGGACTGGAAGCGCAGCATCGGCCCCTGGCTGCGCGGTGCCGGCCTCGGCTTTCCCTTCGGCGTGATGCCGACCGGCGGCAGCGAGATGCCGACCATGCTGAGCTACTACGCCGAGAGGAAGCTGGTGAAGCCCGAGCACCGGCACGAGTTCGGCACCACGGGCGCCATCGAGGGCGTGGCCGGGCCGGAGGCCGCCAACAACGCCGCCGCCGCCGGCATCCTGGTGCCGATGCTCACCCTCGGCCTGCCGACCTCGGCCACGGCGGCGATCATGCTCTCCGCCTTCCAGTCCTACGGCATCCAGCCGGGGCCCATGCTCTTCACCACGCAGGGCGAGCTGGTCTGGACGCTGATCGCCTCGCTCTACATCGCCAACATCATGCTCGTGGTGCTGAACCTGCCGCTGGTCGGGCTCTGGGCCCGCATCCTGAAGATCCCGACGCCGCAGCTCTACGCCGGCATCCTGGTCTTCGCCACCATCGGCACCTATGGCATCAGCAACAGCGTGGTCGACCTGATGCTGCTCTACGGCATCGGCATCATCGCCATGTTCATGCGGCGCTTCGACTTTCCCACCGCGCCAGTGGTGATCGGCATGATCCTGGGGCCCATGGCCGAGCAGGCGATGCGCCAGGCGCTGACCATCAGCCAGGGCGACTGGACCACCTTCCTGACCCGTCCGGTCTCGCTCTGCATCCTGATCCTGGCGCTGATCGGGCTGGTCGGGCCGAAGCTCTGGGCACTGGCGGCGCGGCGGCGCGCGGCCTGAGGGTCGGGCGCGGCTTGCCAGGCTAGGGCCTGGCCGTTCTCATGGAGCTGGCCGGACATGGCGGCACGGACCGCGCCGGCCCAAAGGACGATCCAGGAGGATGACGATGCCCAGACCCGCCCGCCGCATGGCCCTGGCCCTGCTGCCGCTCGCGACCCTGCTCCTGACGGCCTGTCAGGCGCCCGCTCCCGTGACCGACGCCACCGCGGCGGCGGCGCCCGACGACCGGGCCGCCATCGCCGCCCGTGTCGAACTGCACCCCTACGCCTCCCGCACGATGAGCGACGCCGACTTCCTGCGCGGCGCCGCGCGGGCCGGCACGCCGGTCACGGTGGCGGGCGAGTTCCGCATCGCCCAGGGGGAGAGCCAGGGGGAAGGGCGGCGGCCGGTCGCGGTGCTGATGCATGGCTCGGGCGGCATCGGGCCGAATATCGAGATGTGGTCGCGGCTGCTGAACGCCCAGGGCGTCTCGACCTTCGCGATCGACGGCTTCACCGGGCGCGGCCTGGTCAGCACCAGCGCCGACCAGGCGAGGCTCGGCCGGCTGAACCTGATCCTCGACATCTATGGCGCGCTCGACATCCTGGCCAGACACCCGCGCGTCGATCCCGAGCGCATCATCCTGATCGGCTTCTCGCGCGGCGGGCAGGCCGCCTTCTACGCGGCGATGGAGCGCTTCCACCGCCTGTGGAACCACAGCGGCGCGCAGTTCGCCGCCTACATCCCCTTCTACCCGGATTGCGCCACGCGCTACATCGACGACACGAAGCTGGTGGCGCGGCCGGTGCGGCTGATCCATGGCGAGGCGGACGACTACAACCCGCTCCGCAGCTGCGCCGCCCAGGTGGAGCGGCTGCGCGCGGCTGGCGCGGATGTCACCATCACCAGCTATCCCGGCGCGCATCACGGCTTCGACACGCCGCTCTCCGACACGCACAGCCGCGCCGCGCGGTCGCAGTCGGTGCGGGATTGCAGCATCGAGGAGCGCCGGCCGGGCGTGCTGATCAACACCGCGACCGGGCGGACCTTCGCCTATACCGACGACTGCGTGGCGCTCGGCCCGCATGTCGGCGGTCATCCCGAGGCCCGCGCGGCGGCGCAGCGGGACGTGCCGGCGATCGTCCGGGAGGCCGTCGGGCGATAGAGCAGATCCCGATCCGGTGGCATCACTGGATCGGGTGAAGATGCTCGCAAGAACAAATGGCCGGAGCGTATGCCGTGAGCCCGTGCGAACGGAAGATGCTCCAGGGCGGCGCGGGAGGGGGCCCGCCCCCTCCCGGCGGCGGCTCAGCCCGCCAGTTCCCGCTCCACCAGGCGGGCGAAGTAGCCGGCGCCGATCGGCAGCAGGTTGTCGTTGAAGTCATAGGCCGGGTGGTGCACCGAGGTGGCGCCCTTCGCCCCCTCCGCCTGGCCGACGAAGAGGAAGGCGCCCGGCCGCTTCTCCAGCATGAAGGAGAAGTCCTCGCCGCCCATCACCGGCGGCGCCTCGCGCAGCAGGTTCCGCGCGCCCACCACCTCGGCCGCCGCCGCGGCCGCGCGCTCGGTCTGCTCGGCATGGTTCGCGGTCGGCGGGTAGCGGCGGTTGTAGCGCAGCTCGGCCACGGCGCCGTGCGCCGCGGCGGTGCCGGTGGCGATCTCGCCGATCAGCCGCTCGGCCATGTCGCGCATCTCCGGCGTCAGCGTGCGCACCGTGCCGCGGATCTCGGCCTCGTCGGGGATCACGTTGTCGGCGCTGCCGGCGTGGAACTGCGTGACCGAGACGACGACGCTGGCCAGCGGATCGGCGCGGCGGCTGGCGATGGCCTGCAGCCCGCCGACGATCTGCGCGCCGATCAGCACCGGGTCGATGGCGAGGTGCGGCATGGCGCCATGCCCGCCGCGGCCGCGGACGGTCAGGCCGAAGGAATCCGAGGCCGCCATGACCACGCCGGCGACGGCGCGGACCTGGCCGAGCGGCATGGTCGGGTCGTTGTGGATGCCGTAGACCGCATCGCAGGGGAAGCGGTCGAACAGCCCGTCCTCGATCATGGCGCGGGCGCCGGCCAGCCCCTCCTCGGCGGGCTGGAAGATGAAGTGCACCGTGCCGGCGAAGTTGCGCGTCTCGGCCAGGTACTTGGCGGCGCCGAGCAGCATGGCGGTGTGGCCGTCATGGCCGCAGGCGTGCATGGCGCCGGGGTTGGTGCTGCGGTGGGCGAAGTCGTTGATCTCCGGCATGGGCAGCGCGTCCATGTCGGCGCGCAGACCGATGCTGCCGCCCCCCGCCTGGCGGCCCTTCAGCACGCCGACGAGGCCGGTCCGGCCGAGGCCGCGATGCACCTCGATCCCCCACCCCTCCAGCAGGCGGGCGACGGCCTCGCTGGTGCGCGTCTCCTGGAAGCCGAGTTCGGGATGGGCGTGGAAGTCGTGCCGCCAGGCGGTCATCTCGGGCACGAAGTCGGCGATACGGTTCGGGATCGGCATGGCAGGAGGGTCCCCGGTCAGGTCGGGCTGAAGGTCATGGGATCGACGGCGCGCAGGACATAGTCGTCGGCCTGCGGGGCGTAGTCGTGCCAGAGGCTGGCGAGGGCACCGATCGGATCTGTATCGCGGTCCACGCGCAGGTCGGCATAGGGGAAGCTCTCGCGCCCGACGATCAGCAGCGCGGCGGAGAGCAGCGGGCGGCCCTCGCCACCCGCCGCCTCGCCGGCCCGGAGCGCCGCCACCAGCCGGTCGCCCAGCGGCGATGCGGGCGAGGCCAGGAAGGCCGCGACCATGGCGGCGGGCACCCCCTCATCGGCCAGGATATTGCCGATGGCGACGCAATCCGGGCCATGCGCTGCGCCGCGGGCGGGCTTCACCCAGGCGCCGTCGCGGTGGGCGGTGCGGCCGGCGGCGTCGATCACGGCGATCTGCCGCCAGCCGAAATCCGGCGTGCTGGCCTCCAGCGCGGCGGCCGTCTGCCCGGCATCGCAGCCGCTGCGCAGCAGGTCGAGGCCGCGCGGGCCGAGGCGGGGGTCGGTGCGATGCTGGGTCAGTACGCCGCCGAGCCCCGGCGCCAGGAAAGGCACGCGGGCGCCGATGGCGAGGCCCGAGGTGGTGGCGACAGCGCCGAACTGGCCGCTGCGGGCGCAGCGACCGAGAAGCGAGAAGGTCATGGGCGGCATTCTTGGGGCGGCCCCCCGGCTTGTCCATCCACGCGCAAGCGATGGCGTCCCAGGCGGCGTCCCGATGGGCTTTCCGATGGCGGGACGATGCAACCCAGGCTAGAATCACGCCATTGTGAAGATGACTCATCGCCTGTGCCTGGCGGGGCTCCTGCTGGCCGCCGCCGCTGCCCCGGCCAGGGTCGGGCCAGTCCGGGCCGAGGAGGTGCCGCCCAGCGGCGGCGACTGGGGCGGGGTAGGGCTGATCGAGACCCGCAACGCGCGGATGCGCGACGATGGCACCGTCGAGCTGGGCGGCGCGCTGCGTCACCAGCGCCGCTTCTGGTTCGTCAATTTCCAGGCGCTGCCCTTCCTGGAGACCACCTTCCGGGTCAGCGAGCGGCTGAACGCCACCACCGGCCAGGGCATGACCACCGACCGCTCCTTCGACCTGAAGCTGCGGCTGGTCGAGGAGAGCGAATGGCTGCCGGCCGTCGCGGTCGGCCTGCAGGACTTCATCGGCACCGGCCTCTACGCCGGCGAATACCTCGTCGCCTCGAAGCGGTGGCACGGGCTGGACCTGACCGCCGGGCTGGGTTGGGGGCGGCTCGGCACGGGCGGCGAATGGAACAGTCCGCTGGCCTCGCTGAGCGGCCATTTCCGGGACCGGCCGCGCGATGTCGGGCGCGGCGGCACGGTGCAGCGCAACTGGTTCCGCGGCGAGGAGATGGCGCCCTTCCTCGGCCTCGAATGGTCGGTGCCGCCGTTGCCGACGCCCTGGGGCCCGGTGGCGGGGCTGCGTGCCAAGGCCGAATGGAACGGCGACGCCCTGCGCGACGAGCGCGGCGGCTGGCCGGCGCGGCGGGTGGATTCGCGGGGGGAGGCGGCCTCCCGCGTCAACCTCGGCCTGCAATGGTCGAACGGCTGGATGGATGCCGGGCTGCACTGGGTGCACGGCACGGACCTGCTCTTCCGCCTGTCGCTGCGGATGAACCCGGCCGACCCTCCGCGCCTGCCGCCGCCGCCCATGCCGCCGCTGCCGGCGCGGGGCGCCGCCCTCGGCGCGGCGCCCGCCGGCGAGGCGGAGGTCGCGGCCGCGGTCTTCGCCGGGCTGGATCAGGCCGGGTTCCGCCCGCTCGCCTTCCGCCGGGAGGGGATGCTGGCCGAGATCGCGCTGGAAGGCGGCGATGCCCGCACCCCGGCGCAGATGGCGGCGCTGGCGCTCGGCGCGGTGCAGGCCGCCCTGCCGCCGGAGGTCGCGCTGCTGCGCCTGCGCTGGTGGCAGATGGGCGTCGAGATCGCCGTGCTGGAGGTGCCGCGGGCGGCGCTGGAGGCGGCGCGCGGCCCCGCCGGCAGCCCGGAGGAGGCCTGGCTGGCCAGCCGCCTCCTGCCGCCGGACGCCGCCCTGCCGCCCGGCACCCTGCATCCCGCCGGTCCCTCCCTGGCCAGCCCGGCCCTGGACTGGACCGTCGCGCCGACGCTCGCGCTGCAGCTGGGCGATCCCAGCCGGACGCTGCGCTGGCAGGCCGGCATCGGGGCGGGCGCGCGCCTCTCCCTCGGCGCCGGCTTCGCGCTGGCCGGCGGGGTGCAGCAGGCCCTGCTCGGCAATCTCTCCGGCGGCCTGCCGTCCGACAGCCGCCTGCCGCATGTCCGCAGCGACTACGCGCACTATGCCCGGGAAGGCCAAACAGCGATCACCGCCCTCTATGGCGAGCGGATCTGGAACCTGGCGCCGGATGTCTTCGCCCGCGCCTCGGCGGGCTATCTGGAGCCGATGTTCGGCGGCCTGTCGGGCGAGGTGCTGTGGCGGCCGCAGGAGCGCGGCCTCGCCCTCGGCCTCGACCTGAACTGGGTGGCGCAGCGGGCATATGACCAGAAGCTCGGCTTCCTCGGCTACAGCGTCGCCACCGGCCACGCCTCGCTCTATGCCGACCTTCCCTGGTGGAACCTCTATGGCGTGCTGCGCGCCGGCCGCTACCTGGCCGGCGACTGGGGCGGCACGGTGGAGGTGGGGCGCCGCTTCGACAGCGGCATCGAGATCGGCGGCTTCTTCACCCTGACCAACGTCTCCGCCGCGCGCTTCGGCGAGGGCTCCTTCGACAAGGGCCTCTACATCCGCGTACCGCTGGAGCTTTTCGGCCGCCGCAGCCGGGCCGTGGGCGGGGCCGTGATCCGCCCGGTGCAGCGGGACGGTGGCCAGCGCCTGGCGGTGGACAATCCCCTTTGGGAGGTGACGCGGGCGGGGCGGGCGGATGCGCTGCGCCGCGACATCGGCGGCTTCCGCCCCTGAGCGGCGACCCGCTGAGCGGCGACCTGCTTGGCGGCGACCCGCTTGACCGGATGCCCGGCCGACACGATTTGTAGCGGGACCGCGCCCGCCGCCTGCGGGCGCCCCGGAGGATGCTCCCTCGGGGCTGCGATAGGAATCCATCGATGAGCGAACTCACCAAGGCCGTCAGCGACGAGAGCTTCAAGCAGGACGTCCTGGAGGCCTCCGGCCCCGTTCTGGTTGATTTCTGGGCCGAATGGTGCGGCCCCTGCCGCATGGTGGCGCCGATCCTGGACGAGATCGCCCGGGACTACGAAGGCGAGCTGACCATCGCCAAGGTCAATATCGATGAGAACCCCGGCACCCCGAACGAGTACGCGGTGCGCGGCATTCCCACGATGATCCTGTTCAAGGATGGCAAGCCGGTGGACACCAAGGTCGGCGCCCTGCCCAAGAGCGCGCTGAAGGACTGGCTCGCCGGCGCGCTGGGCAAGTAGTGCCTTGACGGCCGCCCGGGGCCTTCGTCGCCGCGGTGCCTTGGTCCTCGCCGGGGCGCTGGCGGCCCTGCTGGCCACCCCGGCCTGCGCCGAGGGTCTGCGCGGTGGCGGCGAGGTGGTGGAGAGCGAGGCCGCGCGCTTCCGCGTCACCACCTTCGCCGCCGGGCTAGAGCACCCGTGGGGGGCCGCCTTCCTGCCGGATGGCCGGCTCCTGGTCACCGAGCGGCCGGGCCGGCTGCGGCTGATCGGGCGCGACGGCGCCGTCTCTCCACCGCTCTCCGGCCTGCCGGCGGTGGCGGCCGCCGGGCAGGGCGGGCTGCTGGATGTGCAGGTGGCCCCGGATTTCGCCACGACCCGCGAGATCTATCTCTGCCAGGCGGCGCGGATCCAGGGCGGCAACGTCATGCGCCTGACGCGGGCGCGGCTCGCCGCCGACGGCCGGGCGCTGGACACCGTCCAGCCCCTCCTCGACGCCACGCCGGCGCAGTCCGGCAACGGGCATTACGGCTGCCGCATCGCCTTCGCGCCGGATGGCAAGGTGTTCCTGACCAGCGGCGACCGCCAGTCGGAGCCGGAGCGGGCCCAGCGCCTGGACGACCTCGCCGGCAAGCTGCTGCGGCTGGAGCGCGACGGCCGCCCGGCCGCCGGCAATCCCTTCCAGGGCCGCGCGGGCGTGCGGCCCGAGATCTACGCCTATGGCATCCGCAGCCCGCAGGGCCTGGTCTTCAACCCCGCCACCGGCACGCTGTTCGAGATCGAGATGGGGCCGCGTGGCGGCGATGAGGTCAATATCGTCCGCCCCGGCGCCAATTTCGGCTGGCCCGTGGTCGGCCATGGCCGGGCCTATAGCGGCCTGCCGATCCATGAGGGCAGCTCGCGGCCGGACATGCAGGACCCGCTGGTGCACTGGACGCCCTCCATCAGCCCCTCCGGCGCCGCCTTCTACGAGGGCGCGGCCTTCCCTGGCTGGCGCAGCAACCTCTTCCTGGCGACGCTGAGCAGCGCCGGGCTGATGCGGCTGACGCTGGAGGGCGACCGCATCACCGGGCAGGAGCGCCTGCTCTGGGGCCAGACGCGGCTGCGCCATGTGGTGGCCGGCCCGGATGGCCTGCTCTACCTGCTGACCGACGAATCGCGCGGCCGCGTCCTGCGGCTGGAGCCGGCGCCATGACCGGCCCCGCGACCGGGACGGTGGACCCCTTCGGCCTCGCCCGCTTCCTCGAGGCGCAGGCTCCGGTCATGCCCCAGGTGCTGCGCGAACTGTCCGAGGGGCGCAAGCGCACGCACTGGATGTGGTTCGTCTTTCCGCAGCTGGCCGGCCTCGGGCGCAGCGAGATGGCGCAGCACTACGCCATCGCCTCGCTCGACGAGGCGCGGGCCTATCTGGCGCATCCGGTGCTGGGGCCGCGCCTGCAGGACTGCACCGCCCTGGTGAATGTCGAGCGGGCCCGCACGGCGCACGAGATCTTCGGCAGCCCGGACGACCTGAAGTTCCGCTCCTGCATGACGCTGTTCGACGCGGCGCGGCCGGAGGCGGAGTTCCGCGCCGCGCTGGAGCAGTTCTTCGGCGGCCAGGGCTGCCCGGAGACGCTGCGCCGCCTCGCCGGCTGAGGCGCCGCGTCTCCACGGCGTTCAGGCCCGCGCGGCGCGCGGCCGGCGGCGCCGGGTCAGCAGGAGGTCGGCCCCCAGCATCACCAGCAGCGACAGCCCGACCAGGGGGAAGAGCACGCCCCCCAGGGCCAGCAGCGCCACCACGCCCCGCAGCACCCCGGCCTCATGCGGCAGGGGCGGCACGCCGAGGCGCCCGGCCGGACGGCGCTTCCACCACATCACCGCCGCCGCGACGCAGAAGGCCACCGTAACGAGGCAGACGGCGAGCAGCACGAGCTGGTTGGCCAGCCCCCATTGCTGGCCGAGATGGATGTTGATGCCCCATTCCAGCAGCCGCCCGAGCGGCCCGTAGTCGGCGTAGCTCATGTCGAGCAGCGGCTGGCCGGAATACTGGTCGAGGTGGATCACCCTCTGGCGCTCCAGCTCCGCCGGATAGACCGAGCCGGTGAAGACGCCCTGCGGGCCGCCCGGCAGGGCCACCACGTAGCCCGGCGCCAGGCCCAGCGCGTCGAAACGCGCCACGGCGGCGTCCAGGCCGATCGGCTGGCCCTCGCCGGCCGAGAGCGGCAGGCGCGCCTGTTCCAGGCTCCAGCTGGTCGGGCCGGCATGGGCCAGGTGCTCGTCCGACATCGGCAGCGCCACGCGCAGCCCCGCCGGGTAGCCGAAATTGTGTCCGTTGGCCCATTCATTGGCGTAGCGGCCCCAGACCGACGACCAGGGCATGCCGGTGATCGCCAGGAACAGCAGCACGCCGCCGATGGCGGCAGCGGTCACGGCATGCAGGTCGCGCCAGAAGACGCGTTCGCGCGGCCGGCCGCGCAGGGTAACGACGCCGCCGGTTCCGGCGCGCCGCGGCCACCAGAGATAGAAGCCGGTCAGCACCAGCAGGATGGTCCAGCCGGCGGCGACCTCGATCAGCGCATTGGCCAGCGGGCCGGCCACCGCCAGGCTGTGCAGCCGGCGGACGAAGCCCATGGCGGTGCCCTTGTCGGAGAGGCTGCCGAGCACCCGGGCCTCGTGGGGATCGACATAGACGACGGTGCGGGCCCCGTCCGGCGCCTTGATCCCCACCTCGGCGGCGGCATCGGGCGCGGCGGGCGGGATGTAGCGGAAGGCCGTGCCGGGGCTGGCGGCCAGCGCCGCCGCCACCTGCTCGGAGGGCGGGCGGGACGGCGTGGCGCGCGCCTCCACCCGCATGAGATCGGCATGGATCAGCGGGTCGAGCTGGGCGCGGAACAGATAGACCCCGCCCGTCACGGCCAGCAGGATCAGGAAGGGCAGCACCAGCAGGCCGGCATAGAAATGCCAGCGCCAGACGGCGCGGTAGAGGTCGGAGGGCCCGGCGGCGGCGCGCGCGGGCGCGCGGCGCGGGGCGGTGTGCGAAAGGCTCATGGAAGGCCTGGCTCCCAGGGGACGGCGGGGGCGCGCGACAGGCGGCGCCGCCTCGCCGGCCGGATGGCGGAAAGCGGGTTGGGGGCGCGGGGATCAGGCCAGGGCGGGAGGGGCGCGGGCGTATCGCGGCGGCCGCGCGGCAGGCGGAGGCGGGGTGGGGCGGAAGGCGGCCGCGGCCGGCCCGGCGCGCGGCGGCGGCAGGAGATGCGGCGCGCCCGCGGGCAGGGCCGGCAGGGCCAGGCCGGCCTGACAGGCGAGCTGGCAGCAGAGCGCGTGCTGCGGCTCGCCCGCCGGCGCGTCCGGGAGCGGCGCCGTGTCATGCGCCGGGAAAGCGCAGAGCGCGGACATCGGGTCGAAGGCGGCGGGGCCGGCCAGGGTCGCCCTGGCGACGGGCGGGCCCTGCAGCAGGAGCGCAAGCAGCAGCAGGGCGGCGATGAAGTCCCGCCCCGTCTGCCGCCACATCTCCCGCCCGGCCTGTGCCACGCCCACCGTCCTGTCCCGCGTCCCGGAGGCTAGGGCGCGGCGGCGGCGGAAGGCAAGCGGCGCCACCTCCCCGCCGGCTTCTACCCGCCGGCCCGGAAGGTCAGCACCAGCACGTCGCGGTGGCCGGGGCGCGCGGGGTCCAGCGGCACCACCGGCGTCACCCCGTGCCAGACGCGCCGGTCATCGAGCAGCACGCTGTCCATCGGGTCGCGCAGGGCGAAGCTGGCGGCCTCGCCCTCCTGCCCGTCGACGCGGATGCCGGTGACGCCACCCTCGACATTCTCCCGGCCGATCAGCGTCACGAGGACATAGTCGACGCCATCGCGGTGCATGCCCTCGGGGGTGGGCCGGCCGGCCTCCTCGGGGCGGGCCTGGATGCGGAACTGGTGCGCCTCCACCAGCCAGTCGCTGCGCGGGCGCATGACGTCGAAGACGGCGCGGGCGCCGTTCAGCAGGGCGGTCATCGCCGGCCCCTCGCCGACCGCCGCCTCGACCGGCGCGAACCAGCGCTCCCGGCCACCATTCAGCGGATTGAAGTCGAGGCTCTGGAAATGCGGCCGGTGCGGCGCGCGGGTGATGCCGGCATGGCCATGCTCCAGGGTGTAGACCGCATGGCGGCGCAGCCGGTAGCGGCCGCGATCGGCCATGTGCTCGTCCGGCCGGAGATCCTCCCAGGAGGCGGCGAACCGCGCCCAGCCGGGCCCCTGCAGGGCCTCGCCCGAGGCATCGAAGCCGGCCCGGGCCAGGGCCGAGGGCAGCAGGACATAGCCGTCCCGGCGCAGCAGGGGCGCGGGCGTGACCGGCATGGGGGCCCGCGAGGGCGTCTGGGTCTGCATCACGCCGGGAAGCAGACCAGCCCGCCCGGGCGGCGTCCAGACGAGGCCTTGCGCGCCAGATGCGCCGATTCGGCATGGCCCCCCATGGCGCTGTCCGGGGCACGCTATCCGGGCGCCAGGCCCTTGCGCCGCGCCGCGCCCGGGGTGAGGCCGAAGGCGGCGCGATAGGCGGCGCCGAAGGCCGGGGCGCTGGCATAGCCGACCGCCGCCGCCGCCTGTGCCGGCGCCAGGCCGCGGGCCAGCAGGGCGGCCGCCTCGGCCAGCCGCCATTGCTGCCGCCACTGGGCGAAGCTCATGCCGGTCTCGGCGCGGAACAGGCGGGAGAGGGTGCGTGGGCTGGCGCCCACCGCCTCGGCCCAGCCCTCCAGGGAGAGGTCGCGCGCGGGATCGGCCCGCAGCGCCTCGGCCAGACGCAGCAGGCGGGGGTCGCGCGGCTGCGGCACGCCGAGCGGCAGGGTGGGGGCATGGGCGATCTCGTCCAGGATCAGCGCCGCCAGATGGCCGCCCCGCCCGCGCGGGTCCCAGTCCGGCGGCTCGTCGCAGGCGGCCAGGATCAGCTCGCGCAGCAGCGGCGGCACCACCAGCACGGCCACGGCGGGCGGCCCGGCGCGGGCGGCGTCGCCGCGCAGGAACAGCGCCCGCATGGCGACCTCGCCCTGCATCGCCACGCTGTGCGGCGTGCCGCCCGGCACCCAGAGCGCGCGGCCGGGCGGCACCACATAGGCGGTGTTGTCGGTGGCGATGCGCATCACGCCATGGGTCGCGTAGATAAGCTGAGCGCGGCGATGGGCATGGACGATGGTGGTGTCGCCATCCGCGTAGTCGCGGCGGAAGCCGGCCAGGGGCCGGTCCACCTCGTCCTGCGGCAGATCCTGCCGGATGGGCACGACTTGGCGCGATGGCGACATAATCTGGCCGAACGTCGATAAGCGGACAGGCTATCCTCGCCGGCAAGCAACAGCAAGCACCGAGACCCGGCCATGGCCCTGCATCCCGCCACACGGCAGATCGCCTTCATCAACACCGCGCACGGCATCACCCATTTCAGCCTGCTGATCCTGGCCACCGCGGTGCTGAGCATGGTGCGGCAGGAGACCGGCACCTTCGGCGTGGAATACGGGCCGATCCTGGCGCTCGGCACCGCCATGTTCGTCCTCTACGGCGTCGGCTCGCTGCCCATGGGCTGGCTCGCCGCGCGCTTCGGGCGGCGCAACCTGATGCTGGCCTTCTTCCTCGGCACCGGGGGATGCATGGCGCTGGCGGGGCTGATGCAGTCCCCGCTCGGCCTGGCCCTGGCGCTGGCCGGGATGGGCGCCTTCTCCGCCATCTACCATCCCGTCGGCACCGCCATGCTGGTCGAGGCGGCGGGCGACAAGGTGGGACGCGCCGTCGGGCTGAACGGCGTGTTCGGCAATCTCGGCGTGGCCACGGCGCCGGTGCTGACCGCCTTCCTCGCCATCACGCTCGGCTGGCGCTGGGCCTTCCTGGTGCCGGGCGTGCTGACCGTGCTGGCCGGCCTGCTCTACTGGCGCGAGCCGCCGATCGACATGGCCACGGCGCGCGGCGCGGCGCGGTCCTTCCCGGCCATTCCCCGCCCCGTGGTGCGGCGGGCGGTGATCGTGCTGCTCTCCATCGCCGCCGCCTCGGGCTTCGTCTTCAACGCCTTCACCCTGCTGCTGCCGAAGCTGATGCAGGAGCGGCTGGCGGGCAGCCCCGACCTGCTGCCGGTGATCGGCCTGCTGGCCTTCCTGGTGACGCTCTGCGGCGGGCTGACGCAGTTCACCGTGGGGCGGATGATCGACCGCACCACGCTGAGGCGCGTTTTCCTGCCGATGG
The DNA here is from genome assembly GCF_049340465.1 of Pseudoroseomonas sp. WGS1072. Lineage (NCBI taxonomy): Bacteria > Pseudomonadati > Pseudomonadota > Alphaproteobacteria > Acetobacterales > Acetobacteraceae > Pseudoroseomonas > Pseudoroseomonas sp. WGS1072. Next base: position 2,347,025 of record NZ_JBMPSU010000001.1, read on the forward strand.
CGCTGATCCAGTTGCCGGCCATGCTGGCGCTCTCGGTGGTGCAGGGCTGGATGGTGCTGCCGCTGGCGGCGATCCTGGCCGCCTCGATCTTCGGGCAGGTGACGGTGAACGAGACCATGACCGCCCGCTACATCGCGCCGCCGCTGCGGGTGAAGCTCTACTCCATCCGCTTCTTCGTGGGCTTCCTCGGCGCCGCCGCGGCCTCGCCGCTGGTCGGCCTGCTGCACCAGGCGACGGGAAACCTGACCCTGACCATCCTGGTGCTGTCCGGCTTCGGCAGCGTGACCCTGGTCTGCGCCCTGTTCTTCCCCGACCGTCAAGAGGAGCTGCGGCCCGAGCTGTGGCCGGCGGCGGCGCCCGCCCCGGCCGAGTGAGGGCGGCCGCTCAGTCCTCGCCGCGCCGCCGCCCGCGGAAGACCATGACCAGGGCGGCGAGCGCCAGCAGCAGCCAGACCAGGATGGGCGGCGCGCCGAAGCCTTCGGCATAGAGCTGCGGCAGCCAGGCCAGCAGGGCCAGGATGGCGGCGGCGAGGGCGATGTAGGTGAGCATCGGCGCCGCTCAGCCCAGCGCCCGGGCCAGGAAGTCGAGGCTGCGCCGCAGCGCCAGCGCGTCCGCCGCGGCATCATAGGCGGCCCGCTCCTCGCAGGCGAAGCCGTGGCCGGCGCCGGGATAGGTGTGGATCTCCACCTCCGGCCGCGCCGCGCGGATCGCCGCCACGTCGTCCATCGGGATGCCGTGGTCGGTTTCGCCGAAATGCAGCTGCACCGGGCAGTTGGGCACCTCCTCGCGCGCCGCCGCGATGCCGCCGCCATAATAGCCCACCGCCGCGGCGAAGCTCTGGCTGCGCGTCGCGCCATGCCAGGCGACGGTGCCGCCCCAGCAGTAGCCGATGATGCCGCGCCGCGCCGCCATGGGCAGGGCGGCCGCGGCGGCCTCGATGTCGAGCAGCGTATCGGCCGGGTCGATGCGGGCGCGCAGCGCCTGGCCGAGCTTCACCTCATCCGGCGTGTAGCCCAGCTCCACCCCCGGCTCGGCGCGGTCGAACAGGGCGGGGGCGATGACGGCATAGCCGCGCCGCGCGAAGCCCTCGCAGACATGCCGCATATGACGGTTCACGCCGAAGATCTCCTGCACCACGACGAGCGCCCGGCTGGCCTCCTCCGGCCCGTCCCGCCAGGCGGAGAGGCGGTGGCCATCGGCGGCGGCGAGTTCGATCTGCATGGCGGCTTCCCTGGAACAGGGCGGCGGGATTCTCCCCGGGGCCCGTTTCATCCTATCCTCGGCGCATGGCAGAGATCATCAATCTGAACAAGCACCGGAAAGCCGCGGTTCGTGGCGCGGCGGAGCGGCAGGCCGCCGTCAATCGCGCCAGCCACGGGCGCAGCAAGGCGGAGAAGGAGCGCGACAGGGCCGAGGAGGCGCGCCGCCAGGCGCTGCTCGACGGGGCCCGCCGCGCGGAGGACCCGTCCGGCGAGACCGGCGCGGAGCCCGCGCCTCCCGGCCCGCCACCTCAGGCGCGCTGAGGCTCCGGCCGGGCGAGGTCGTGCGGCATCGCCGGCGATCCGGCGGCCGGCCAGCGCTGCACGGCGGCGAGCAGGCTCTGCCGGTCCACCGGCTTGGCGAGATGGCCGTCCATGCCCGCTGCCAGACAGGCATCGACATTCTCCTGCTCCAGTTCGCCGGTCAGGGCCAGGATGCCGATCCGGCGCCGGGACGGGTCCGCCCGTTCCGCCGCGCGGATGTGGCGGGTGGCCTCGAGGCCGCTCATTCCCGGCATCTGCACGTCCATCAACACCAGGTCGACGGGCTCCCGCGCCAGCAGGGCCAGCGCCGCCTCGCCGCTCGCCGCCTGCCACACGACATGTCCCGCGGCCTGCAGCAGCGCCTGGGCGACCATGCGGTTCACCGCCACGTCGTCCACCACGAGCACACTGCACAGGCCGTTCATGACCGACGGCGGCGGCTGGGCGGCGGCGGTGCGGGGCGGCGTGGACGGCTGAAGCGGCAGCTCCACCCAGAAGTGGCTGCCCAGCCCGGCCACGCCGGCGGCGACGCCGATCCGCCCGCCCATCGCCTGGGTCAGGCCGGCGCAGATCGCCAGGCCGAGGCCATGTCCCTCCTGCGAGGCGGTAAGGCTTTCCGCGCTGTCGAGCCGGCTGAACTCGGCGAAGAGCCGGGCCTGCTGGTCGGGCGGGATGCCGGGGCCACTGTCGATGATGCTGATGCGAAGGCCCTGTGGTGCGAGCGGCCTAACCACCAGGCGAACCTGGCCGCGGGGCGGCGTGTACTTCACCGCGTTGCCGAGCAGGTTGAGCAGGATCTGGCGCAGCCGGCGATGATCCGCCCGCACCGAAGGCGCGGCCTCCGCCGCGACCTCGGTCTCGACGGTGAGGGTCTTGCGCTGGATCTCCGGCCGCAGCAGCTCCAGCGCCTCCTCGAGCAGCGGCCGCACCGCGACCGCCTCCTCGCGCAGGGTCAGGCGGCCGGCCTCGACCAGGGCGATGTCCAGCACATCGTTGACCAGGGAGAGCATGTGCTGCCCGGCGCGGCCGATCACCGCCGCCTGCTCGCGGGCGGCGGGCGGCAGCGCGCCGTTCTCGCGCAGCGCCTGCGACAGCCCCAGCACGCCGTTCAGGGGCGTGCGCAGCTCGTGCGACATGCGGGCGAGGAAGCGCGATTTCGCGGCATTGGCCTGCTGCGCGGCGTCGCGGGCCGTGGCCAGGGCGAGGCGGATCTCCTCATCCTGCCGCTCGCGGGTGGCGAGGAGCAGCGCCATGGTGGTGCCGATGCCCTGCAGCGCCGTCAGCAGCATGACCAGCTGCACCGCCATGTCGCTGGGCAGCTGGCTGCCCGCCTGCCATTGCGGGCGGAGGAGGGCGAAGGGCACGCGGCCCAGCACCAGCAGGCCGTGCAAGGTGAAGGAGAGGGAGAGGAACAGGCGCAGGCCCCAGCGGATGCCGGCCGCCCGCCAGAAGGCCAAGCCGGCCGCCAGCAGGAGCGGGCCGCACAGCAGGGAGGCCAGGATCACCCGCGCCTCGACCGTGTCCATCGCCCCGGGGAACTGCCGCAGCGTGAGCCAGAGCAGCGGCGCCGGAAGCACGATCCAGAGCCGCGCCGTGCGGCCGCTGAAGCGGCGGGCGCCGACCCAGCAAAGGCCGCAGCCGCCGAGCACCAGCGCATTGGCCAGCGAGATTGAAAGGGCGTCGCTCAGCAAGCCGCGCAGCCCGGCCAGGGCGCTGCCGAGACCCAGCGCGATCAGCGCCGCGCCCCATTCCCCATAGCCCTCGACGTGGTTGCGCGCGCGCGACAGCAACATGCAGCCGATGCCCAGGGCGAGGCAGATCAGCGTGCTGAGGAGCAGAAGTGTTTTACTGTCCAACGCCACGGATGTGCTGGCCGCCCGGTTTCCCGCTGTGTTCCGGAACCCTTTTCCGAAGCGGCCATTCTACGTGGCGGTGCCGCTCTCAACTAGAGGAAAGAGCGAGAATCGGCACCGTAAATTGCAATGACAGGTTGAATGCAATCAAACGTTGAATCGAAAAAGCATAATATCGCCGTCCTTGACGAGGTACTCCTTCCCCTCGACGCGCATCCGGCCGGCTTCCTTGGCGCCCTGCTCCCCGCCCAGCGCGATATAGTCCTCATAGGCGATGGTCTCGGCGGCTATGAAGCCGCGCTCGAAATCGCCATGGATCACGCCGGCGGCCTGGGGGGCCTTCATGCCTTTGACGATGGTCCAGGCGCGGGCCTCCTTCGGTCCCACGGTGAAATAGGTGATCAGGCCGAGCAGCCCGTAGCCGGCGGCAATGACGCGGTCGAGACCGGAATCGGCCAGGCCCAGCCCTTCCAGGAACTCGCCCCGGTCCGCCTCGTCCATCTGGCTGATCTCGGCCTCGATGGCGGCGGAGACCACCACCGCCTTGGCGCCCTCCAGCGCCGCGCGGGCGAAGACCTTCTCGCTGTGCGCGTTGCCGCTGGCAGCGTTCTCCTCCTCCACGTTGCAGACGTAGAGCACCGGCTTCGAGGTCAGCAGCTGGAGCCGGCGGACCGCCTCCTCCTCGCCCTTCGGGATCGAGGCGCGGGCGGGCCGGCCCTCGCGCAGCCCGGCCAGGATCGGCTCGATCAGCGCCATCTGCGCCGCCGCCTCCTTGTCCCCGCCGCGCGCCCGCTTCTGCAGGCCCGTCTGCCGCTTCTCCAGGCTGTCGAGGTCGGCCAGCATCAGCTCGGTCTCGATCGTCTCGGCATCGCGGATCGGATCGACGCTGCCCTCGACATGGGTGACGTCGCCATCCTCGAAGCAGCGCAGCACATGAACGATGGCGTCGCATTCGCGGATATTGCCCAGGAACTGGTTGCCCAGGCCCTCGCCCCGGCTGGCGCCGCGCACCAGGCCCGCGATGTCGACGAATTCCAGGCTGGTCGGCACGATCTTCTGGCTCTTGCCGATGCGGGCGATCTCGTTGAGGCGAGGGTCCGGCACCGCCACGCGGCCGACATTCGGCTCGATGGTGCAGAAGGGGTAGTTCGCGGCCTGGGCGGCGGCTGTCTGGGTCAGCGCGTTGAACAGGGTGGACTTGCCGACATTCGGCAGCCCGACGATACCGCAGTTGAAACCCATGACAGTCCTCGGAACGGCAGGAGAAGCCGGCCGGGCGCGGCTGTCGCCCGGCCAGTGGTGGAGCTCGGTGGGACGCTAGCCCTCGCCGGCCAGGGCGGCCGCGATGTCCTGGGCGATCTGCGCGGCGGCGATGCGGGCGGCCGCGTCGTCGGTGGGCAGGCTGAGGGCGGCGGCGCGGAGCTGCGTCACGGCGCCGGCCTGCGAGACATCCAGCGTCCCGGCGGCGGCGCGGATCAGCCCGGCCCGGGCCGGGCCCTTGGCCTCCGACACCGCCTGGGCGATGGCCAGCGCCAGCGCGGCGCGGGCGGCGGCGGCCTCGATCGCCCCGCCATGCCCGGTGTCGCTGGCTTCCAGGGCGGCGGCGGTGCTGGCCAGGGTCTGCGCCTGGGCCAGCAGGGCGGCGGCGAGCGCCGCGGCGCCGTTCGCCAGATCCTCGGGGCCGGGGCCGCCGAACTCGGCCGCCAGATCGGCGGCGGCGTCTTCGATCGCCATGGTATCAACTCTCCTGGGTCAGCAAGGCCACGCGGGTCATGAAGGCCTCCCGCTCGCCCTGGACCAGGAGCGGCGCGGCCTCCGCCACCGCATCCAGCATCGGTTCCAGCCAGGTGTCCACCTTGGCGAAGTTGCCAAGGACATGGCCGGTGACCTTCTCCTTCATCCCCGGATGGCCGATGCCGAGGCGGACGCGCCAGTAGTCCGGCGTGCCGAGCCTGCGATCCATGTCGCGCAGGCCGTTATGGCCGGCGGCGCCGCCGCCCTGCTTCACCCGGATGCGGCCGGGGGCGAGGTCGAGCTCGTCATGGAAGGCGGTGATGTCGGAGACGGGGATCTTGTGGAAGGCGGCGGCCGGCTGCACCGCCTCGCCGGAAAGGTTCATGTAGGTCTGCGGCTTCAGCAGCAGCAGTTTCCGCCCGGCGATGACGCCATCCGATACCAGCCCCTTGAAGCGGCTGCGCCATGGCGGGAAGCCATGGCGCCGCGCGATGGCGTCGAGCGCCATGAAGCCGATATTGTGCCGGTGCCGCGCCTGGCCCGGCTCCGGATTGCCGAGGCCGACCCAGAGCAGCACCGTGCGGCCTCCTTACTTCTTGCCCTTGCCCTTGCCCTTGGCCTCGGGGGCCGGCGCGGCGGGGGCCTGGACGATGACCTCTTCCTCGACCGTCGGGGGCGCGATGGTCGCCACGACGAAGTCACGGCCGACGATCACCGGCTTGGTGCCCTTGTGGTCCAGCACGTTGGACCAGCGGAGGCTGTCGCCGATGGCGGCGGCGCCCATGTCGATCTCGAACTGGTCCGGCACCTGGTCGGGATCGGACAGCACCTCGAGCTCGCGGCGGACGACGTTCAGCACGCCGCCTTCCTTGATGCCCGGCGCGGTCTCCTCGTTGAGGAACACGACCGGCACCTTGACGCGGATCAGCTGGCCCGGCGCCAGGCGCTGGAAGTCCACATGCAGCGGGCTGTCCTTCACCGGGTGGAACTGCACGTCGCGCATCAGCGTGCGCACGGTCGGGCCGTTCTTCACCGCCACCTCGTAGAGGTGCGACTGCCAGCCGCCCTTGTGCAGCTCCTTCATCACGTCGCGCGGGTCGAGGGCGATCAGCGTCGCCTCCTCCTTCGCGCCGTAGATGACGGCGGGAACCAGCCCCGCCCTCCGAGTCGCGCGCGCCGCCCCCTTACCGGCCAACTCGCGCGCCTCGGCCTCGATCCGAATCGTCTGGACCATCTGTCCGTGCTCCGCTTGTCTCTCGGGCTCGTCGGGCACCGCGCCGGCTCGCACCGGGGCGCCCCGCCCACCGCTCCCGGACCCATGCCCGAAAACAGTTGCGCCGGCCTCCAGGGGTGCCAGCGCAGCGCGGGCCATTAGGGCATTTCCGACGGGGAGGCAACGGATAGCTGGCATTCGCCGCCGGGGGCCGCCGCTCAGGGCCTTCCGGGACGGGAGCGGCTCAGCCGGGGTTGCGCAGCGCCACGGCACTCGGCGCCGGCGCCGCCTCCAGCCGGGCGAGGCCGCCCTCCAGCCGCACCCGGCCCGCCGCCAGCCAGGCCAGGGCGGCGGGGTAGAGGCGGTGCTCCTCGGCCAGGACGCGGGCGGCGAGCTCGGCCTCGCCGTCGCCGGGCAGAACCGGCACGGCGGCCTGGGCCAGGATCGGTCCCTCATCCACGCCCGGCGTCACCAGATGCACCGTGCAGCCATGCAGGCGGACGCCCGCGGCGAGGGCCCGCGCATGGGTGTCGAGGCCCGGGAAGGCGGGCAGCAGGGAGGGGTGGATGTTCAGCAACCGGCCCTCCCACCGGGCGGTGAAACCCTCGGTCAGCACGCGCATGAAGCCGGCCAGGGCGATCAGCTCCACGCCGTGCTCCGCCAGCACCGCCTCCATCGCCGCCTCGAAGCCGGCGCGGTCGCGGCCGAAGGGGCGGGATTCCACCACCGCCACCGGGATGCCGGCCTCGGCGGCGCGGGCCAGGCCGGCGGCGTCGGCGCGGTTCGACAGCACCAGGGCGATGGTGGCCGGATAGGTCGGGTCGGCGGCGGCGGCGAGCAGGGCGGCCATGTTGCTGCCCCGGCCCGAGATCAGGATCGCGGTGCGGCGCCGCGCGGGGGCGCCGCCGGTCACGGGGTGGACCGGGGGAGGGGCCAGCCGGCCGGCAAATTGTCGATCCGCACCTCGGGCGCCGCGTCCGCCGCACCGGCGGCGATGGCACCGAGGCGGAACACCGTCTCGCCGGCCCCGGCCAGCAGCTCGGTCGCCGCCGCCGCATCGGCCTCGCGCACCACGAGGCACATGCCGATGCCGCAGTTGAAGACGCGCAGCATCTCCTCGGGCGCGACATGGCCCTGGCGCGCCAGCCAGGCGAAGACCGGCGGCACCGTCCAGGCGCCGGCATCCAGCACCGCGACCGTGCCGCGGGGCAGCACGCGCGGCAGGTTGCCGGGCAGGCCGCCGCCGGTGATATGCGCCGCCGCCTTCAGCAGCCCGGCGCGGTGCAGCGCGAGGACCGACTTCACATAGATGCGCGTCGGCGCCAGCAGCGCCTGGCCGACGGTCTGGCCGGCGGCGAAGGGGGCGGGGGTGTCGATGCCCTGGTTGGTCCCGGCCAGCACCCGGCGGACCAGCGAGAAGCCGTTGGAATGCACGCCGGAGGCGGCCAGCCCCAGCACCACGTCGCCGGGGCCGACATCCGGCTTCGGCAGCAGCGCGCCGCGCTCGGCGGCGCCGACCGAGAAGCCGGCGAGGTCGTAGTCGTCCTTGGCGTACATGCCGGGCATCTCGGCCGTTTCGCCGCCGACGAGCGCGCAGCCGGCCTGGCGGCACCCCTCGGCGATGCCGGACACCACGGCGCTGGCCTGCTCCAGCCGCAGCTTGCCGGTGGCGAAGTAGTCGAGGAAGAACAGCGGCTCGGCACCCTGCACGACGAGGTCGTTGACGCACATGGCGACGAGGTCGATGCCCACCGTGTCGTGCAGCCCGGCGTCGATGGCGAGGCGCAGCTTGGTGCCGACGCCGTCGGTCGAGGAGACCAGGACCGGATCGGCGAAGCCCGCCGCCTTCAGGTCGAAGAGCGCGCCGAAGCCGCCGAGGCCCCCCATCGTGCCGCTGCGGTCGGTGGAGCGGGCCAGCGGCTTGATGGCGTCCACGAGGGCATCGCCGGTTTCGATATCCACGCCGGCATCACGGTAGGTCAGACTGGTCATCAGGGGGCCCGATCGGCTATGCGCAAAAGACCCGGACGCAGTCAGACCGCTATGCCGGGCCATCCAAGGGGGCGGAATGCAACACTTTCGGCGTCTCGCCGCAACCATTGTCCTGGGAACCCTGATCGGCGCGGGGATCGGTGCTGCCCCGGCGGGCGCCCAGCTGCCCAATCCGCCTTCTCCCCTGCCGGCGGACACGGCGGCGGCCGGCGCCGCGCCGATGGCCGACCCGATGGCCGCCTACACCCAGCGCGGCGTTCCGGCGGAGGCCACGGCGGAGAACGCCGTGGTGGCCCGCACCCGCGCCATCGCCTCGGCGCAGCGCCTGGCCTATGAGCGGATGGCCAGCGAGCTCGGCCTGCCGCGCGGCGTCAGCGATTCGCAGATCGAAAGCATGGTCAGCAGCATCGTGGTGGAGCAGGAGCGGACCACCCGCACCGGCTATACCGGCCGGCTGACGGTCAACTTCAATCCCAACCGGGCGGGCGGCCCGGGCCGCAGCCTCGCCAGCGGCGGCACCGCCGGCGCGGCCCCGAGCGACGCGGCGCCGCCGGTCATGCCGCACAGCGGCCCGGCCGCCAGCCATATCGAGGCCCGGGCCCGCTTCCTCGGCCTGAGCGAATGGCTGGAGCTGCGCCGCCGGCTGGCCGCCAGCCCGGAGATCGCCTCGGTGCAGATCCAGGCCATCGCGGTGGATGGCGCCCGGCTGCGCATCGGCCTGCGGCAGGGGGCCGAGCAGGCGCAGCAGGCGCTGAACGCCACCGGCTTGGCGCTGGTGCCCCCCGCCGTCACCGTGCCGGCGCGGCCCGCCGGGATGCTGGCCCCCCCGGTGCCGATCGGCGGGGCGGCGCTGCCCGTCCCGGCGGCGCCCGGCGCCACCGCGGGCGGCGCGGCGGGGATGTGGCACATCGGCCTTGCCGGCGGCGCCTGAGCCGGAGCCGCTCCCGCCGGCGGAGACGGGCCGCGGCGGGCCCGGGGAAGGGGCTGCTCCGCCCCGGGACGCCGGCGCCCTCACTCTTCCCAACGCCATCACCCTGGCGCGGCTCTGCGCCGTGCCGGCCGCCGTCTGGCTGATCCTGCACGCGCGGCTGGACATCGCCTTCTACGTCTTCGCCGCCGCCGGCCTGTCGGACGGCATCGACGGCTGGCTGGCGCGGCGCACGAACAGCCGCTCGGCGCTCGGCGCCATGCTCGATCCGGTGGCCGACAAGGCCCTGCTGGTCTGCACCTATGTCACCCTGGCCGTCATCGGCGTGCTGCCGGACTGGCTGGCCATCCTGGTGGTGTTCCGCGACGTGCTGATCCTGGGCGGCGTCGCCCTGCTCAGCCTGCTCGGCCCGCCGCCGGCGATCCGGCCGTTGCTGATCTCGAAGGTCAATACCCTGGGGCAGATCCTGCTCGCCGGGCTGGCCCTTTTCCTGCATGGCTTCGGCCTGCCGGCGCCGGGCCTGCTGCTGGTCGCGTGCTGGCTGGTGGCCGGGCTGACGCTCGCCTCCGGCATCGCCTATCTCCTCAACGCCCTGCGACCCGGAGCGCCCCCGTGAGAGTGCCGCCTCAGAGTGTCACCGCGAGGCCGTCGCCGTGAAGCTGCCGCCCGCCGTGCCCCCCATCTCGCCCCCGGACCTGCGGCAGCCGCCGCGCCTGACGACGCCCCCGCCGGCGCCGGCGGGGCCACGCAGCGCCACGCGCAACCAGCGCCTCGGCCTGGTGCTGGGCCTGCTGGCGGCGGGGCTGTTCCTGCTCTGGCTGTTCTCGGCCATCCTGACGCCGTTCGTCCTGGCCGGCTGCATCGCCTATTTCCTGGACCCGGTGGCGACGCGCATGGCGCGCCTCGGCCTGCCGCGCGGCTTCGCCTCGCTGCTGCTCATCGCCGGGCTGATGGCCCTGGCGCTGCTCGGCCTGCTGCTGCTCTATCCGCTGATCATCGGCCAGGTCGGCACCCTGCTGGCGCGGCTGCCGAGCTACATCGCCGGCGTCGGCGCCGCGGCGCAGGAGGCGATGACGGCGCTGGAGACGCGGTTCGGGCCGGAGGTCTTCGACGCCCGGCTGCGCGACCTCGCGGTCAGCCAGCTCGGCGCCATTCTCTCCTATCTCGGCACGGCGGCGACGCGGCTGATCGGCGGCGGCTATGCCCTGGTCAATGTCTTCACCCTGGTGGTGGTGACGCCGGTGGTCGCCTTCTACCTGCTGCGCGACTGGCCGCGCATCATGCTGCGTCTCGAGAGCTGGCTGCCGCGCCGCTCCGCCGCCACCCTGCGCCAGCTGGCCATGGACACCGACCGCGTACTCTCCGCCTGGCTGCGCGGGCAGCTGATCTGCTGCGCCCTGCTCGCCGCCTACTACGCCATGGCGCTCTCCGCCGTCGGGCTGGAGCTCGGGCTGATGGTCGGGCTGGCGGCGGGCTTCCTGACCTTCATCCCCTATGTCGGCTCGATGACCGGCCTGGCCGCCGCGCTGCTGCTGGCGGTCGGCCAGTTCGGCACCTGGAACGGGGTCGGCCTGGTGGCGGCGGTCTTCGTCACCGGGCAGATCGTCGAGGGCTATATCATCTATCCCAGGCTGCTGGGCGACCGGGTGGAGCTGCACGCGGTCTGGGTGATCTTCGCCCTTTTCGCCGGCGGCGTCGCCTTCGGCTTCCTGGGCGTGCTCCTGGCGGTGCCGATGGCGGCGACGCTCGGCGTGCTGGCGCGCTACTGGCTGCGGCGGTATCTGGAAAGTCCGCTCTACCTGGACCCGCCCCGCACCGGCCCGTGATGTCCGCCCCCGGCCATACCCCGACCCGCCAGCTGGCCCTGCCGCTGGATCTGCCGCAGGCCTTCCGCGGCGAGCTGCTGGCCGATCCCTCCAATGCCACGGCGCGCGCCTGGCTGGCGCGCCACGAGGCCTGGCCGGCCGGGCGGCTGGCGGTCTTCGGGCCCGAGGGGGTGGGCAAGTCGCACCTGCTGCGGCGGGTGGCGGCGGAGCGCGGCTGGCGGCTGCTGCAGGGCCCGCTGCTGCGCGGCGTGCCCGAGCCGGCCCCCAGCGTGCTGGACGATGCCGACTGCGTGGCCGAGGAGACGGCGCTGTTCCATCTGATCAACGCCTGCGCGGCGCAGGGCCTGCCGCTGCTGCTGGCCGGCCGCGCGCCGCCGGCCCGCTGGGCGGTGGCGCTGCCCGACCTGCGCTCGCGGCTGCGCGCCACCACCGCGGCCGGCATCGGCGAGCCGTCGGACGCCCTGCTGGCGACCCTGCTGGCGCGGCATTTCGCCGAGCGCCAGCTGCGCGTGCCCGAGGCGGTGCAGGACTGGCTGCTGGCCCGCCTGCCGCGCGAGGCCGCGGCCATCGCCGCCGCCGCCGCCCGGCTGGACCGCGCCGCCCTGGCCGCCGGGGGCGCCGTGACCCGGGCCCTGGCCCGCGCCGCGCTCGCCGACTGGCCCGGCTTCGAGCCTCTCGATGACGTTTCCATGGAATCCGGCGAGGCCGGCTCCCTCGACACGCCGGCGCTGTTGTAGTCTCGCCCCATGGACGCCCCAGACGCCACCCTCCCCGCTGATGCGGAACCGCCCGCCGAGGCCGCCGCCATCGCCACCTCGCCCGAGCGGTTCATCAACCGCGAGCTCTCCTGGCTGGACTTCAACGCCCGGGTGCTGGAGGAGGCGGCCAATCCGCAGCACCCGCTGCTGGAACGGCTGCGCTTCGTCGCCATCTCGGCCTCGAACCTGGACGAGTTCTATTCGGTGCGCGTCGCCGGGCTGGTCGGGCAGGAGCGCTCGGGCATCTTGCCGGCTTCCCCGGACGGGCTGACGCCGGGCCAGCAGCTGGTCGCCATCCATGCCCGCGCCGCGGCGCTGATCGACGAGCAGCAGGCGACCTGGCGCGAGCTGCGCGCCCGCATCCGCGAGGCGGGCATCAGCGTCGCCGGCATCGAGGAGCTGTCGGAAGCGGACCGCGCCTGGCTCGAGAGCTGGTTCCTGGAGCGCGTCTTCCCGGTGCTGACGCCGCTGGCCGTCGATCCGGCGCATCCCTTTCCCTTCATCAGCAACCTGGCGCTCTGCATGGTGCTGAAGCTGGTGCGGGAGGAGGATGGCGGCACCATGCGCGCCCTGCTGCCGCTGCCCCCGCAGATCGAGCGCTTCGTCCGCCTGCCGCCGGCCGATGACGCGCCGCAGATCACCCCCGGCACCGGGCCGATCCGCTTCGTCGTGCTCGAGGACCTGATCACCCTCTTCCTGCCGCGCCTCTTCCCAGGCTTCATCAATGCCGAGCAGGGGCTGTTCCGGCTGATCCGCGACACCGACGTGGAATTCGAGGAGGAGGCGGAGGATCTGGTCCGCTCCTATGAGAGCGCGCTGAAGCGGCGCCGGCGCGGCCGCGCCATCCAGCTCTCGGTCGATGCCGGCATGCCGGCTGATCTGGTGGATTTCGTGGTCGAGGAGCTGGACGCGCCGCGCGCCGAGATCTTCGTCGTCGACGGGCTGCTCGGCATGGCCGACCTCAAGCAGCTGATCGTCGACGACCGGCCCGATCTGCTGTTCACGCCCTATACGCCGCGCTTCCCCGAGCGCATCCTGGATTTCGGCGGCGACTGCTTCGCGGCGATCCGCGCCAAGGACATCGTCGTCCACCACCCCTACGAATCCTTCGATGTGGTGGTGCAGTTCCTGCGGCAGGCGGCGCGCGACCCGAATGTCGTGGCCATCAAGCAGACGCTCTACCGCACCAGCCGCGTCAGCCCGATCGCCCGCGCGTTGATCGAGGCGGCCGAGATGGGCAAGTCCGTCACCGCCATGGTGGAGCTGAAGGCCCGCTTCGACGAGGAGCGCAACATCGCGCTGGCGCGCGAGCTGGAGGCGGCCGGGGTGCAGGTCGTCTATGGCTTCGTCGATCTCAAGACCCATGCCAAGGTCAGCCTGGTGGTGCGGCGCGAGGGCGGCTCGCTGCGCTCCTACGCGCATTTCGGCACCGGCAACTACCACCCCGTCACGGCGCGCATCTACACCGACCTCAGCTACTTCACCGCCGACCCGGCGCTGACGCGGGACGCGCAGAAGCTGTTCAACTACATGACCGGCTACGCCCGCCCCGAGACGATGGAGAAGCTGGCCTTCTCGCCGCTGACCATCCGCCCCTCGATCCTCGGCCTGATCGAGCAGGAGATCGCCTTCGCGCGGGAGGGCAAGGCGGCGCAGATCTGGCTCAAGATGAACTCCCTGGTCGACCAGCAGCTGATCGACGCGCTGTACCGCGCCAGCCAGGCGGGGGTCAGGATCGACTGCGTGGTGCGCGGCATCTGCTGCCTGCGCCCCGGCGTGCCGGGCCTCTCCACCAATATCCGGGTGAAGTCGATCGTCGGCCGCTTCCTGGAGCATTCGCGCATCCTGGTCTTCGGCAATGGCCACCGGCTGCCCTCGCGCCGGGCGCGGGTCTTCATCTCCTCGGCCGACTGGATGGCGCGCAACATGGACTGGCGGGTCGAGACCATGGTGCCGGTCGAGAACGCGACCGTGCATGCGCAGATCCTCGATCAGATCATGGTGACCAATCTGCGGGACACCGAGCAATCCTGGCAGCTGAGGCCGGACGGTTCCTGGCGGCGCCTGCATCCGGGGGCGCAACCGGTGTCCGCCCACGAGTATTTCATGACCAACCCGTCGCTGTCCGGCCGGGGCAGCGCCCTGCAGCGGACCGCCGCCCGCGCGCGCCGGCGGCAGGACCGTGTCTCCCAGGACTGACTCCACAGAAGGAAGCCCGCGTTTGGATCTGCCGCATATCGCCGCCGCCGTGGGAATGGGGCCGGATGCCCGCTGCGGCATCGTCGACCTTGGCTCGAATTCCGTGCGTCTGGTGGTCTTCGAGGGGCGCGGGCGGAACCCGGCCGCCATCTTCAACGAGAAGGCGGTCCTGGGTCTCGGCCGGGGGTTGCAGACCACGGGGCGGCTGAACGAGGAGGCGGTGCCGCAGGCGCTGATGGTGCTGGAGCGTTACCACGCCGTGGCGCGCGCCATGGGGGCGGCGCCGCTGGAGGTGCTGGCCACCGCCGCGGTGCGCGATGCCGAGAACGGTCCCGCCTTCGCCGCCGCCCTGGCCGAGCGGATGCCGGGCGTGCCGGTCAAGATCCTGAACGGGCAGGAGGAGGCGGCCTATTCCGCCGAGGGGGTGCTGCTGGGCTTTCCCCAGGCGGACGGCATCCTGGGCGATCTCGGCGGCGGCTCGCTGGAGGTGGTGGAGCTGACCCAGGGCCGCGCCGGGGCCAGCGAGTCCCTGCCGCTCGGCGCCATCCGCCTCTCCGACCGCGCCGGCGGCGATGTCGGCCGGGCGCGCGGCATCGCCGAGGCCGAGCTGGGCCGGCTGCCCTGGCTGGCGCATGGCAAGGACCGCGACCTTTACCTGGTGGGCGGCGCCTGGCGCGCGCTGGCCAAGATCCACATCGCGCAGACCTCCTATCCGCTGTCCATCGTGCATCATTACGTGCTGCGGCGGGAGGAGGCGCGCGACCTCTGCGGCCTGGTGGCGGCGGCGACGCGGCGGACCCTCGAGAAGCTGCCCGGGGTTCCCTCCAAGCGGCTCCAGGACCTGCCCTTCGCCGCCGTGGCGCTGCGCCGCCTGCTGCGCGCCACCGGCGCCTGCCGCGTCGTCTTCAGCGCCAACGGGCTGCGGGAAGGCTGGTATGCCCGCCACCTGGCGCCCGAGGTGCGGCGCGAGGACCCGCTGCTGGCCGCCGGGCGCGAGATGGCGGCGCGCTACGGGCGCGACACGGCCCTGCCCCTCGCGCTCGCCGCCTGGACCGCGCCGCTCTTCCCCGAGGAGCGCCCGGCCGAGGCGGCGCTGCGCGAGGCCGCCTGCTGGCTGTCCGACATCGGCAGCCACGACCATCCGGACTATCGCGCCGAGCAATCCTTCCTGCGCGTGCTGCGCCAGCCGGGCATCGGCCTCGACCACCACGAGCGCGCCTTTCTCGCCCTGGTGGTGGCGCTGCGCTACGAGCCCGAGCTGGCCGCCCCCTGGCTGGCCACGGCGCGCATCCTGCTGGACAGCGTGACGCTGCGCCGGGCGGAGGTGCTGGGGGCGGCGCTGCGCCTCGCCTATACGCTTTCGGGCGGCACGCCGGCGCTGCTGGGCGAGGCGCGGCTGGAGATGACCGGCGAGGAGCTTCGCCTGCGGCTGGTGCAGGGGGGTGGCGTCTTCGCCGGGGACAGTGTGCAACGCCGCGTCGAGGCCCTGGCGGCGGCGCTCGGCCTGACCGCGGTGGTGGAACTGGCGGCCTGAGGCGCGGGCGGAGGGCGTCATGATGGCGCGGATCGGCCGGGGGCTCGGAGGGGCGCTCGGAGACTGGATCAGCTTCCGGGGCCGGATCCCGCTCGGCCGCTACTGGCTGACCTATGTGCTGCCCCTGACCGCGCTCCAGCTCGCCGCCATCCTGGCCGATATCCTGCTGTTCGGCTGGAACGTGCGGAGCCTGGGGCCGGAGATCGTGCCGACGGCCCGTGCGGCGCTGGAGGGGACCTATCGGCTCCACGCCACCACGCTGACGCTGCAAGGACCCCTCTCGGGTCTCTGGTGGTGGGTCTCGCTGGTGCCCGGCTTCGCCGGCATGACGAAGCGCTGGCACGACCGTGGCGCCAGCGGCTGGTGGAGCCTGCTGTTGCTGGTGCCGGTGCTGGGCTGGATCTGGGTCTTCGTCAGCCTGTTCTGCCGCGATGGCCAGCGCGGCCCCAACCGCTATGGGCCCGACCCTCTGGAGCCGGCGCCGCCGGCGGCCTGACGGATTCCCCCCTCACGGCCGAGGCCCCGCGGCAGTCCCGGCCTGGAGCGTCTGTTTTTCTCGAGCGTCCTCACCCGATCCGGTGATTCCACCGGATCGGGTTCCGCTCTAGCTCGGGATCAGCTTGACCTTGCGGCCCTCGACGCCCAGGGCCAGCCGCCCGCTCTTCAGCGACACCGCCGCCTGGCCGAAGATCTGGCGCCGCCAGCCATGCAGGGCGGGGATCTGCGGCTCCGCCTCGGTGGCCAGCCGCTCCAGCTCGTCGCTGCTGGCGATCAGGCGCGGGGCGACATGATGCTCCTCGGCCTTGGCCGCCAGCAGGACCTTGAGCAGCGCGATCAGCGCCGGCGAGGCCGGCGGACCCTGGCGGTTGTCGCGCTGCGCCTCGGGCAGTTGGGCCTCCGGCAAATCGCGGGCCGCGGCCAGCGCGGCCAGCAGACCGGCCCCGGCCTTGCCGTCGGCGAAGCCCTTGCTGATGCCCCGCGCGCGGGACAGTTCGGCGGGGGAGGCGGGGCTGGTGGCGGCGATCTCCAGCAAGGTCTCGTCCCGCACCAGCCGCTGGCGCGGGATGTTCACCCGCTGGGCCTCCCGCTCGCGCCAGGCGGCGGCGGCGCGCACGGCGGCGAGGAAGCGGCGGTTGCCGCTGCGGGGCTTCAGCCGTTCCCAGGCGCTCTCCGGGTCCTGGCGGTAGGTGGCGGGGTCGGTCAGCTCCGCCATCTCCTCGGCCACCCAGGAGAGCCGGCCCTCCTCGGTCAGGCGCTCGACCAGCGCCGTATAGACCCGGCGGAGGTGGGTGACATCGGCCGCCGCATAGGCGATCTGCGCGGCGGAGAGGGGGCGCGCCGACCAGTCGGAGAAGCGGTGCGCCTTGTCGATCGAGGCATTGGCGAGGCCGCGCACCAGGCTGTCATAGCTCGCCTGGTCGCCGAAGCCGGCCACCATGGCGGCGATCTGCGTGTCGAAGAGGGGGCGGGGCGGGGCGCCGAAGCGGAGGATGCAGATCTCCACATCCTGCCGCGCCGCGTGGAACACTTTCGTGACCTTCGGATCGGCCAGGAGCTCGCCGAGGGGGGCGAGGTCCAGCCCCTCGGCCTGGGCGTCGATCACGGCGACATCCCGGGCGCCGCCGAGCTGCACGACGCAGAGCTCCGGCCAATAGGTCTTCTCCCGCATGAATTCGGTGTCGACCGTGACGAAGGGCTCCTCGCGCAGGCGCGCGCAGAGCGCGGCGAGGTCCTCGGTACGGGTGATCAGGACGGGGTCGGCGTCCTGGGCCTGGCTGCGTCGGCTCATTGTCAGCGTTCTAGCGAAGCGCGCGGGCGGCGCAAAGTCCGGCCCTGGCCGGACCGATTCGCCAGGCGGCGCAACTCGCCCTTGACAGGGGGCCGCCCGGCGCCCCTTCTGCGGCCCTTTCCGACTGACGCCGCGTCCTTATCCAGCCTGGGGTTTACCGACCGATGCACGCCTACCGCACCCACACCTGCGGCGCGCTGCGCGCCAGCGACGCGGGGCAGACCGCCCGCCTTTCCGGCTGGGTGCACCGCAAGCGCGACCATGGCGGGCTGCTGTTCATCGACCTGCGCGACCATTACGGCATGACCCAGTGCGTCTTTCCCTCCGGCTCGGAAGTCTTCGCGGCGGCCGACGCGGTGCGGCCCGAGAGCGTGATCACCGTCACCGGCGAGGTGGTGGCGCGCGAGGCGGGCACGGTGAACGACAGGCTGCCGACCGGCGCCATCGAGCTGCGGGTGAAGGCGCTGGAGGTGCAGAGCCCGGCCGAGGTGCTGCCGATCCAGGTGGCGGGCGAGCAGGAGTTCCCCGAGGAGCTGCGGCTGAAGTACCGCTTCCTCGACCTGCGGCGGGAGAAGCAGCACCGCAACATGATGCTGCGGGCGGGCGTCATCGCCTCGATCCGGCGGCGGATGATCGAGCAGGGCTTCACCGAGTTCCAGACGCCGATCCTGACCGCCAGCAGCCCGGAGGGCGCGCGCGACTTCCTGGTGCCTTCGCGGAACCACCCCGGCACCTTCTACGCCCTGCCGCAGGCGCCGCAGCAGTTCAAGCAGCTGGCGATGGTGGCGGGCTTCGACCGCTACTTCCAGATCGCGCCCTGCTTCCGCGACGAGGCCTCCCGCGCCGACCGCAGCCCGGGCGAGTTCTACCAGCTCGACTTCGAGATGAGCTTCGTCACCCAGGAGGACGTCTTCGCGGCGATCGAGCCGGTGATGCAGGGCGTGTTCGAGGAGTTCGGCGGCGGGCGCAAGGTGACGCAGGCGCCGTTTCCGCGCATCGCCTATGACACCGCCATGCTGGATTACGGCTCCGACAAGCCCGACCTGCGCAACCCGCTGAAGATCACCGACGTCACCGAGAGCTTCCGCGAATCCGGCTTCGGCCTCTTCGCCAGGGTGGTGGCCTCGGGCGGCATCGTCCGCGCCATTCCGGCCCCGGGCGCCGCCGCCAACCCGCGCGGCTTCTTCGACAAGCTGAACGAGTGGGCGCGCGCCGAGGGCGCCGGCGGCCTCGGCTACATCCAGTTCGCCGAGGACGGGCCGAAGGGCCCGATCGCCAAGAACCTGGAAGCCGACCGCGTCGAGGCGATCCGGAGCGCCTGCGGCCTGAAGCCGGGCGATGCCGTCTTCTTCGCCGCCGGCAAGGCGGACGAGACGCCGAAATTCGCCGGCAAGGTGCGGACGAAGCTGGGCGAGGAGCTGAAGCTGATCGAGGAGGGCGAGTTCCGCTTCTGCTGGATCGTCGACTTCCCGATGTACGAGCTGAACGAGGAAACCGGGCGGGTCGATTTCAGCCACAACCCCTTCTCCATGCCGCAGGGCGGGCTGGAGGCGCTGAACACGATGGACCCGCTGGAGATCAAGGCCTTCCAGTACGACATCGTCTGCAACGGCATCGAGCTCTCCTCCGGCGCCATCCGCAATCACCGCCCCGACATCATGGTCCGCGCCTTCGAGATCGCCGGCTACACGGCGGCCGATGTCGAGGCCCGCTTCGGCGGCATGCTGAACGCCTTCCGCTACGGGGCGCCGCCGCATGGCGGCTCGGCCCCCGGCATCGACCGCATGGTGATGCTGCTGGCCGACGAGCCGAACATCCGCGAGGTCATCCTGTTTCCGCTGAACCAGCAGGGGCAGGACCTGATGATGGGCGCGCCCTCGCCGGTCGAGCCGGCGCGGCTTAAAGA
Source organism: Pseudoroseomonas sp. WGS1072 (assembly GCF_049340465.1). NCBI lineage: Bacteria > Pseudomonadati > Pseudomonadota > Alphaproteobacteria > Acetobacterales > Acetobacteraceae > Pseudoroseomonas > Pseudoroseomonas sp. WGS1072. Next base: position 2,366,280 of record NZ_JBMPSU010000001.1, read on the forward strand.
ACTGTCCATCAAGCTCGATCTGCCGCCGGCCAAGGGTGCCGCGGTGCCGAAGGCTTCCTAACTCTGCATGACGCCCGCGCGGCACCCGCCGCGTGGCCTGCCTGACGATGCCCGGCGGCACCCCCGCCGGGCCAGCCCGAGAAGGACTTGCAGATGCGGCTGAGCGACGCCCTGGCCGGGGCCACCTTCCTCTCCGCCCCCGTCTCCGCCCCGGCCTTGCTGGCCCTGGCGCTGGCGGCCCTGCCCGCGGCCCCCGCGGCGGCGCAGCCACCGGCCGTGGCGGCCGCCGCCGCCGCTCTGCCCGGCAGTGAGGCCATGGCGCCGCACCGTGCCGCCTACCGCCTGTCGCTCGACAGGGCGCGGCAGGGGAGGGAGGTGGTGCAGGCCGATGGCGCCATGCTCTTCGAGGTGCTGGACGCCTGCGACGGCTGGACCACGCGCCAGCGCCTGCAGCTCACGGTGATCGACCGCGCCGGCCAGACGGTGGAGACCGCCTCCGACTACTCCACCTGGGAGAGCAAGGATGGCCGGCGCCTGCGCTACACCCTGACGCAGTCGGCGCAGGGGGCGGTGACGCAGCGCATTTCCGGCGAGGCCGAGCTGGACGGCGAGAAGGGGGGCACCGCCCGCTACGAATCGCCGGCCGCGCAGCAGGTGGCGCTGCCCCCCGGCACGCTGCTGCCCATGTCGCACACCATCCGGGCGCTCGAGATGGCGCGCTCAGGCCAACGGATGCTGGTGGCGCCGCTCTTCGATGGCACCAGCGAGGACGGCGCGCAGGACAGCACCACCCTGCTCTCGCCCTGGACGAAGCCGCTCGCCGAGCCGCGCTTCGCCCTGCTGAAGGGCCAGGACAGCGCCCGGATGCGCATCGCCTTCTTCTCCCGCGAGGCGGCGGCAGGCGCCAGCGCGCCGGAATACGAGGTCGGGCTGCGCTACTTCGCCAATGGCGTGGCCGACGAGATGAAGATGGATTTCGGCGACTTCGCCGTGGACGCGCTGATGCAGAGCCTGGACCCGGTGCCGGCCGCCTGCTGAGGTCCGGCGCCGGGGAGCCCCCGACACCCTGGCGCCTTCAGTAGGTCGCGAAGATCCGCTCGATCTCCGCCGGGTCGCGCGTCACGGTCAGCGCATAGGCCAGCAGGATACGCGCCTTCTGCGGCGTCAGGTTGTCGGCCGCCAGGATGCCGCCCTCGCGCATCCTGTGGCCGCGCACCACGCGGCCGCTGCCGACACGGGTGGATTGCACCACGGCCACGCCCTCCTTCACCGCCTCGGCCAGCGCCTCGGCCTCGGCCGGGGTGGGCGCGCCCGGCGCGAAGCCGGCGCTGACGATGCCCCGGGCGCCGGCCGCCACGAAGGCGCGGATCGCCGTGCCGTCGGCATCGGCGTGGGAATAGGCGATGTCCACCCGCGGCAGGGCGGCCAGGCCCGCCAGGTCGAATTCGGTGTCCGGCGCGGCGCGGCGCAGCGGCTTGCGGTAGAACACCACCCGGTCGCCATCCGCCTGGCCGAGGGCGCCGAAATCCGGGGTGCGGAAGGTCTGCATCCGCCAGGTCGAGGTCTTGGAGACGTCGCGCGCGGCGTGGATCTCGTCGTTCAGCAGGGTCAGCACGCCGAGGCCGCGCGCCTCCGGGCTGGCCGCGGTGCGGACGGCATTCAGCAGGTTCATCGGCATGTCGGTGGAGAGGCCGGAGGCCGGGCGTTGCGCGCCGACCATGACCACCGGCACCGCGACCCGGAGGCCGAGGGAGAGGGCATAGGCGGTCTCCTCCAGCGAGGAGGTGCCATGGCCGATGACGATGCCGGCGAGGTCCGGGATCTCGGCCACGGCGCGGGCGCATTCCCGCGCCATGCCCTGCCACTCGCGGAAGCCGATCCGGCTGGAGATCAGGGCGCTGAAGGGGCGGGCCACCACCTCGGCGACCATGGCGAGTTCCGGCACCCGCGCCAGGATCTCCTCCGCCCCCATGACCTTGCCGAGCACGCCGTAGTCCTGGATGTCCAGCGGATCGCGGCCGAGCGAGGCCATGGTGCCGCCGGTGCCGATGAAGGCGACCTTGGGCTTGGGGGCGGTAGCGGTCATATCCGGCATCCTGGCTGCGGAGACAGAGCCAAGCTGTAGGCCGGACGGGGCGGGGCCGGAAGAGGGCGTCAGGCCGGGCGCGGTGCCAGGTGGCGGGCCCGCAGGCCGCCCCGCCGCGCCATGCGGGACCAGCGCAGCGTCATCAGCACCGCCACCATCGCCAGCCCCGAGGCCAGGCCGATCCAGACGCCGAGCGGCCCCCAGCCGGCGGGGAAGCCGAGGCCGAGGCCGATCGGCAGGCCCAGCCCCCAGTAGCCGAGGGCGGCGAAGAGCATCGGCATGCGGGTGTCCTTCAGCCCGCGCAGGGCTCCGGCGGCCACGGCCTGCACCCCGTCGGCCAGCTGGAACAGGCCGGCCATCATCAGCAGGGTGACGGCGAGGGCGCGCGTCTCCGCCAGATCGGCGGCGAGGAAGAGGCCGGCGATGGCCTCCGGCAACGTCAGCAGCAGCAGCGCCGTCAGCACCATGAAGCCGGCGCCGAGGCCGATGGCGGTCCAGCCGGCGCGCCAGGCCCCCGCGGCGTCGCCGGCCCCGGTGGCGAGGCCGACGCGGGCCGTGGCGGCCTGCCCGATGCCCATCGGCACCATGAAGCAGGCGCTGGCCACCTGCAGCGCCACGGCATGCGCCGCCACGGCGCGCGGGCTGAACCAGCCCATCACCAGCGCGGTGGCGCTGAAGATGCCGATCTCGAGCAGCATCGAGCCGGCGATGGGCAGGCCGACCAGCACGATCTCGCGCATGCGTCGCCAGTCGGCGCGCCAGAAGCGGCCCGCGAGGCGGAAGCGCGACAGCCGCCGGTCCAGGCCGATCCAGAGCGCCAGGCCCAGGAACATGCTGGCATTGGCGGTGGCCGAGGCGATGCCGGCGCCGAGCACGCCGAGCGCCGGCATGCCGAGGCCGCCGGCGACCAGCCCGTAGTCGAGCAGGCCGTTGAGCAGGATCGCGGCACCGGAGATCCAGAGCGCCGGCGCCGGCCGCTGCAGCGCCGCCAGGAAGCCGCGCAGCAGCATGAAGCCGAAGAAGAAGGGCATGCCCCAGAGGAAGGCGCGGTTGTAGATCTGGGCCGCGGCGGCCAGGTCCGGGTCCTGTCCGCTGGCCAGCAGGATGGCGCCCGTGTGCCAGAGGCCGAAGCCAAGCAGGACGAAGATCGGCACGATCAGCCAGAAGGCCTGACGGACGGTGCGCCGCATCTCCCGCATATGCCGCGTCACCCGCCCGCGCTCCTGCGCCAGCATGGCCGAGGCGGCGAAGGCGAGGCCGAAGGGCAGCGACATGGCGATGAAGTAGAGGTTGCCGCCGAGCGTGGCCGCGGCGAGCGGGATCTCGCCCAGCTGGCCCAGGAAGAAGGTGTCGGTGAGCACCAGCGCGATCTGCGACAGGTTGGTCAGCGCCAGGGGCCAGGCCAGCGCCAGCATGGCGCGGGCCTCTCCCGCCCAGCTGTCGCGCGGGCGGGGGGGCTTCGGAGTCGTCTGCATAATGCGTGGGCGAGTAGCACAGGATTGAGGCGAAGGCTCGCGACGTTCCCGTGTCCATGGCGAAGGCAGCCCCTGTCGTGCCTGCGGCGTTAGCCTGTGATCGTGGGCTTCCCCGACGGCCAGAAGGAGACACCGAACATGACCGAGAGCGAACTGCTGACGAAGGATTTCCTCAGGGCCGCTGGCGACGAGTTGGCGCGGACCGGCTTCCTGACCGACGAGCATGACTTCGTCCCGCCCGGCGCGCATGTGGCGGGGCATTGCGGCGCCCTGCAGGACGCGCTGCGCGAGGCCGGCAACCCCGTCCGGCTGGAGGAGGTGCCGATCAAGCATCTCTCGCGCGGGCTGTTGGTCTGCCTCTATGACGCCGGGCGCTTCCCCCGCAGGGCGGAGGCCTATCAGGCCATCCATACCTGGCTCGACACGCGCTACGAGCAGTCCTGAGGCACCCGCGCCGCGCCGGGGCTCCCCGGTCCCGCCGGCGATGCTCTAGCCTGCGCCACACGACCGCCCCCGGAGAGGCGGCCGATTCGGGAGGTCTGTGCCATGCTTCGCCGTACCGTGCTTGCCGCCCCCGCGCTCCTGGCCGCGCCGTCGCTGCGCGGCCCGCATCCCGCCGCCGCGCAGCCGGCCGGCGTCACCTTCGAGGAGATGCTGGTCCCGGGCGGCGATCCGGGCATCCAGCTCTATCTGCGCAACAAGCGCGGGGCCTCGGCACCGGCGCGGCCGGACCGCACCGTGCTCTGCGTGCACGGGGCCACCTATCCGGCCAGCACCGGCTTCGACCTGCCGCTCGGCGGCGTCTCCTGGATGGACTACATGGCCGCGCGCGGCTTCGACGTCTGGTGCCTGGACCTGCGGAACTATGGCCGCTCGACGCGCGAGGCGGCGATGGCCCAGCCGGCGGAGGGCGCCGCGCCGCTGACCCCGGGCGAGGTGGCGCTGCGCGACATCGCCGCCGCCGCGGCCTTCATCCGCGAAAGGCGAGGCGTGCCGAAGCTGGTGCATCTCGGCTGGTCCTGGGGCAGTTCGCTGATGGCGCGCTTCACGGCGGAGAATCCGGCGCTGGTCGAGCGGCTCGTGCTCTACGCGCCGCAATGGCTGCGCGAGGGGCCGAGTCCGGCGGCGGCGGGGGCCGCGGAGGCCCTGGGCGCCTATCGTCGCGTCACCCGGGCGCAGGCGCGCGAGCGGTGGCTGAACGGCGTGCCGGAGGCGCGGCGCGGTGCCCTGTTCCCCGCGGGCTGGTACGAGCACTGGGCGGACGCGACCTTCGCGACCGATCCGGAGGGCATGCGGGAGGTGCCCTCGGTGCTGCGCGCGCCGAACGGCGTGCTGGCGGATTCCCGGGCCTTCTGGCAGGCCGGCCGGCCCTGGTACGACCCCGCCGCCATCACCGCCCCCACCCTGATCGTGCTGGCGGAATGGGACCGCGACACGCCCCCCTCCATGGCCCTGGCGCTGTTTCCCCTGCTGACGCGCAGCCCGGGCAAGCGGCTCGTCCTGCTGGGCGAGGGGACGCACGGCATCATGCTGGAGCGCAACCGCGGCGCCCTGTTCCAGGCGGTGCAGCTGTTCCTGGAGGAGGCCGGGCCCGGATAGAGGGGCGGGAATTGTCTTGTGGATCGCCCCGGGCGCCCCTACATTGCAGGTGTCGACTGTTTTGGTTCGGCTTGCTGTCCCAGCTCGCCTATCCCCGCCCCTCGGGGTGGGGCACTGCGTGCCTGGTGCCCGTTCCCATTCGAAGTTGATCCGCCGTGCATGTTGCGCGGTGGCAACGCATTCTGACGGAGCACCGCGATGCCCATCGGTACCGTGAAGTGGTTCAACCCGACCAAGGGTTTTGGTTTCATTCAGCCGGAAGACGGCTCGAAGGATGTGTTCGTGCACATCTCCGACGTCCAGCGCGCCGGCCTGCAGGGCCTGAACGAGGGCGAGCGGGTGGAGTTCGAGATGCAGCGGGGCCGTGAGGGCCGCCTCTCGGCCGGCAATCTGAAGCAGGTCTGAGCCTGGAAGGGGCCGGGGCAGAGCTGGCCCGGCCCGACCCTCCGGCCCGCCGCCGACCGGTGGCGTGGCCGGTTCTCTTCCGCCCCGCGCGGGTGGCATCCACCCCTGGGCGTACCTCTTCCCGGATCGTCGCGTCGCCCCCGTGGGTCGGTTTCCGGCCGCGTCATGGTGCCGTCAGGATACCGGGCGCCAAAGCGGAGACGCGACCATGGCACGCACCCCCAATTACGGCCTTGCCCGGGCTGACCGGAACCGCTCGAAGCAGGACAAGGCCGAGGCCAAGGCGCAGCGGCGCGAGGCCGAACGCGCCCGTCGCCAGGCCGCGATCGACGCCGGGCTGGACCCCGATCTCGGCGAACCCGTCACACTCGACGCGGAGGATGAAACCTCCGGCCGCGAGGAGCGATAGGCCCTGGCCGGGGCCCTGATGGCCCGTGGCATGGCAGGATATCGCGGCATGGCGAAGCAGAACGGCACCTACGTCTTTTTCGACGTCCAGTACGAGGATGGCAGCCGACGCTCCAACCGCAAGGTCCCGACGGAGCTGCTCGGCGGCCTGGACGGCGACCTGCCGGCGCGCCGCTACATCGAGGCGCAGGACGAGGAGATCTCCAAGGCCTCGGGCCTGCCCCGGCCGGTGATCGCGACGCTGCAGCGCTCGCCGCAGCCCAAGCCCGCCAAGCCGCCCCGGCGCTGATTCCGCCTCCGGCCCACGCCCCTCCAGCCCACGCCCCTCCAGCCCACGATTGACATAGCGAGGGCCGCGACGGACGCTTCACCCAGCGGGAGAAGCGGAACCGGACGCCATGGATCAGACCAAGAAGCCTTTCAAGCTGCGCAGCCAGCGCTGGTTCGATGACCCGGAGGATCCGGGCATGACGGCGCTCTACATCGAGCGCTTCCTGAATTTCGGCCTGACGCGCGGCGAGCTTCAGTCGGGCAAGCCGATCATCGGCATCGCCCAGACCGGCAGCGACATCGCCCCCTGCAACCGCCACCACCTCGCGCTGGCGGAGCGGGTGAAGGCCGGTATCCGCGACGCCGGCGGCATCCCGCTGGAATTCCCCATCCACCCGATCCAGGAAACCGGCAAGCGCCCGACGGCGGCGCTCGACCGCAACCTGGCCTATCTGTCGCTGGTCGAGATCCTGCACGGCTATCCTCTGGATGGCGTCGTGCTGACCACGGGCTGCGACAAGACCACCCCCGCCTGCCTGATGGGCGCGGCGACGGTGAACATCCCCGCCATCGTCCTCTCCGGCGGGCCGATGCTGGACGGGCACTGGAAGGGGCGGCTCTCCGGTTCCGGCACCATCGTCTGGGAGGCGCGCAAGCTGCTCGCCGCCGGCGAGATCAACTATGACGGCTTCATGCAGATGGTGGCCTCCTCGGCCACCTCGGTCGGCCACTGCAACACCATGGGCACGGCACTGTCCATGAACTCGCTGGCCGAGGCGCTCGGCATGTCGCTGCCGGGCTGCGCCTCCATCCCCGCCGCCTATCGCGAACGCGGGCAGATGGCGCATGCGACGGGGATGCGCATCGTCGACATGGTGCGCGAGAACCTGCGCCCCTCCGACATCATGACGCGCGAGGCCTTCGAGAACACCATCGTGCTGGCCAGCGCCATCGGTGCCTCCTCGAACTGCCCGCCGCACCTCGTCGCCATCGCGCGCCACATGGGCGTGGCGCTGACCACGGAGGACTGGCAGACCATCGGCGCCGAGGTCCCGCTGCTGGTGGATTGCCAGCCCGCCGGTCGCTTCCTGGGCGAGATGTTCTATCGCGGCGGCGGCGTGCAGTCGGTGATGAAGGAGCTGGCCGATGCCGGCAAGCTGCATACCGGCGTGAAGACCGTCACCGGGCAGACGCTGGCGGAGGACCTGAAGCGCGCTCCGCTGCCCGACCGCGAGGTCATCCGCCCCTATGCCGAGCCGCTGAAGGAGCAGGCCGGCTTCGTCGTGCTCTCGGGCAATCTCTTCGACAGCGCGGTGATGAAGGTCAGCGTCATCGACGCCGAGTTCCGCAAGCGCTTCCTCTCCAACCCGGAGGACGTGTTCGAGGGCAAGGTGATCGTCTTCGAGGGGCCGGAGGACTACCACGACCGCATCGAGGACCCCGATCTCGGCGTGGACGAGCGCACCGTGCTGGTGATCCGCAACTGCGGCCCCGTGGGCTATCCGGGCAGCGCCGAGGTGGTGAACATGCAGCCCCCCGGCGCCATGATCAAGGCGGGGCTGCAGAGCCTGCCGACCATGGGCGACGGGCGGCAGAGCGGCACCTCCGCATCGCCCTCCATCCTCAACGTCTCGCCGGAAGCGGCCGTCGGCGGCGGCCTCGCGCTGCTGAAGTCCGGCGACCCGATCCGCATCGACCTGAAGACCCGCAAGGTGGACGTGCTCATCCCGGCCGAGGAGCTGGAGGCCCGCCGCGCCGCCTGGACGCCGCCGAAGCTGCAGCACAAGACGCCATGGGAGGAGATCTACCGTTCCATGGTTGGGCAGCTCGGCACCGGCGGCTGCCTGGAGCCGGCGACGCTCTATCTCAACATCCTGGAGACGCGCGGCGAGAGCCGGCACAATCATTGAAGCGCGGCAGGCGTTGAAACGCGGCGGGGAGGAGGAAGGATGGCCGGAAGGCTGCAGGGCAGGCGCTGCTTCGTCACGGCGGCGGGGCAGGGGATCGGGCGTTGCGCGGCGCTCGCCTATGCGCGCGAGGGCGCCGCGGTGGTCGCCACGGACCGCGACGCCGCCAAGCTCGAGGGGCTGGCGGCGCACGGCATCACCGCGCTCGCGCTCGACGTGCTCGACGATTCCGCCGTGGAGGCCACCATCCTGGCGAACGGCCCTTTCGACGTGGTGTTCAACTGCGCGGGCTTCGTGCACCAGAACGACGTGCTGAGCTGCACCGACGCCGAATGGGACTTCGCCTTCGCGCTCAACGTCCGGGCGCAGTGGAAGGTGATCCGGGCGGCGCTGCCCGGCATGCTGGAGAAGGGGGGCGGGGCCATCGTCAACATGGCCTCCGCCGCCGGCTCGGTGAAGGGCGTCGCCAATCGCTTCGTCTATGGCACGACCAAGGCGGCGGTGGTGGGGCTGACCAAGAGCGTCGCCGCCGATTACGTCGCCAGAGGCATCCGCTGCAACTGCGTCTGCCCCGGCACGGTGGACACGCCCTCGCTCGGCGAGCGCATCGCCGCCAACGCCACGGCGGCGGGCGGGCTGGACGCGGCGCGCGCGGCCTTCGTCGCGCGCCAGGCGATGGGCCGGCTCTCGACGCCGGAGGAGATCGCCGAGCTGGTGCTCTATCTCTCGGCGCCCGAATCGGCTTTCGTCACCGCGCAGGCCATCGTCATCGACGGTGGCTGGACGAACTGAACTGGTCTTGTCTGATCGTGCGCCCCGCCGTTCGCGGGCGCAGTCAAGGGGAACGCTGCACCATGAAGCTGTTGCGCTATGGCCCGCCCGGCCAGGAGAAGCCTGGCCTGCTCGACGATGCCGGGACGATCCGCGACCTCTCCGCCGAGATTCCCGACCTGGCGGGCGAGGCGCTTTCGGCCGCGGGCCTGGCCAGGCTGGCGTCGCTCGATGTCTCGGCCCTGCCGGCCGTGTCCGGATCGACCCGCCTCGGGCCGCCGGTCGCTGGGATGAAGAACTTCGTCTGCATCGGCCTGAACTACGCCGACCACGCGGCGGAGACCGGCGCCGCCATTCCGAAGGAGCCGATCATCTTCCTGAAGTCGCTCGGCGCGCTCCAGGGGCCCGATGACGACGTCGTCATCCCGAAGGACAGCGTGAAGACCGACTGGGAGGTCGAGCTGGCCGTCATCATCGGGGAGAAGGCGAAGAACGTCTCCGAGGCGGAGGCGATGGATTTCGTCGCCGGCTACACCATCTGCAACGATGTGTCCGAGCGTGAATGGCAGACCGAGCGCGGCGGCACCTGGGACAAGGGCAAGGGCGCCGACACCTTCGGCCCGCTCGGCCCCTGGCTGGTGACGAAGGACGCGGTGCCGGACGCGCAGAACCTCGCCATGTTCTGCGAGATCGACGGGCACCGCTACCAGGACGGCTCGACGCGCACGATGATCTTCGGCGTGGCCAAGCTGGTCTCCTACGTGTCGCACTTCATCACGCTGCACCCGGGCGATGTCATCACCACCGGCACGCCGCCGGGCGTCGGCATGGGGCAGAAGCCGCCGGTCTTCCTGAAGGCGGGGCAGAGGATCCGCCTCGGCATCGAGGGGCTGGGCGAGCAGAACCAGAAGACGGTGGCGGGCTGACGGCGGGAGGGGGCCTCCCCCCTCCGCTAACCGGCGAGCGCGTCGCTTCGCAGGAAGCGCACACCCTTCGCGCGCAGCCGCCGCGTCCCTTCCGCCGTCGCCTCCGGCGTGATGCCGCGGCAGGCATCCTCGAGCAGCACCACCGCGTAGCCCAGCTCCGCCGCGTCCTCGGCGCTGAAGTCGGTGCAGTAGCCCCGCGCCAGTCCGGCGATGAAGAGGCGCGTGATGCCACGGGCCTGGAGATAGCCGTGCAGCCCCGTCGCCGTGCGTCGGTCGTTCTCGCGGAACGCCGAATAGCTGTCGATGGCGCGCCGGACGCCCTTGCGCAGGATCATCTGGATGCCGCGCGTCTCCAGTGCCGGATGCAGCGCGGCGCCGGGCGTGCCCTGGACGCAGTGATCGGGCCAGAGCACCTGCTCCCCGTAGGAGAGGGTGACGGTCTCGAAGGGGGCCTTTCCGGGGTGCTGGCTGGCGAAGGAGGCATGGTCGGCCGGGTGCCAGTCCTGGGTCGCGACGATATTGCCGAAGCGCGGCATCAGCCGGTTGATGACCGGCAGCACCGCGTCGCCCTCCGGCACGGGCAGCGCCCCGCCGGGCATGAAGTCCGGCTGCACGTCGACGACAAGCAGCAGGTCGGTGGGCGCGCTGGTGAAGGGGCTGGAGGTCGGCATGGCGGCGCAGCCTGCCACAAGGCCCGGCGGGCGGTCACCCCCCGTCGAGCACCCGCACCGCCAGCGCCGTGGCCGAGGCGCGGTTCTCGACGCCGAGCTTGGCGAAGATCCCCTCCAGGTGCTTGTTCACCGTGCGCGGGCTCATCACCAGGATCTCGGCGATGTCGCGGTTCGACTTGCCGCGGCCGAGCCAGAGCAGCACCTCGGCCTCCCGCGCGGTCAGGCCGAGCCGCTCGCGCAGCACCGATTCGGCGCGGCCTGGATCGGTCGCGGTGACGCGCAGCAGCAACTCGTCCGGGGCGATCTGTCCGACATGGTGGAACTCCAGCCGCCGCCCGTCGGCCAGCGCCACCGGGCCGAGGCGCGGCGCCTCGCCCTCGGCCAGCGGCGGCCAACCGGGGAGGCGGGGGCCCGCCGGGCCGGGGGCGATGTCCCCGGCGCCGGCCTCTTCCGGCGGCAGGGCGGCACGCAGCAGGGCGGTGGCCTGCGGCGTGGCCCAGAGCACCAGCCCCTCGCGGTCCACCGCCAGCAGGAAGCGGCCGGCGACATCGAGCGCGGCATGCGCGCTGCGCGTCAGCCGGGCATTGGCCAGGTGCGCGCTGATCCGCGCGAGGACCTCGTCCGGCACCACGGGCTTGATCACGTAGTCGATGCCGCCGGCATCGAAGCCGCGCACCACGTCCTCGCTCTCGGTCAGTCCGGTCATGAAGATGACCGGCACGGAGATCAGGCTCGGCCGGCGCTTCAGGCGGCGGCAGGCCTCGAAACCGTCCATGCCGGGCATCATCGCGTCCATCAGCACGATGTCGGGGGTGATGCGCTCGGTCACGGCCAGGGCGGCGGCGGCGGATTGCGCCACCAGCACCATGTAGCCGGCACCCTCCAGCGTGTCGTTCAGCAGGCCGAGCGTGCCGGGCGCGTCATCCACGACCAGCACGATGTCGCGGCGCTCGATCATGCCTCCTCCTCCGGCAGGGCCGCCAGGAAGGCGTCGAGCCGGTACTCCGAGATGTAGCCGCGCAGCTCGGCGATGGCCGGCGCCGCCTCGGGCGCCTCGGCCTCCAGCGCGTCCAGCCGTTCGCGCAGGCCACCGACATAGCCGATGGCGGCGAGCTGGCGCAGGCTGGCCGCCTGGGCCGGGGTGAGCCGCGCGCCGGCGGCGGCGGGGCGCGGCGGCGGCGTGTCGGCGAAGGTCCAGGTGATGCCGAGCAGCAGGCCGATCTTCTCCAGCAGGGCGGTGAGGGAGACCGGCTTGGGCAGCACGTCGTCATGGTGCCGGCCCTCGCCGCCGGGGCCCAGCTCCAGCGCATTGGCCGAGATCATGACGATCGGCGCGCGCCGCCCTTGCGCCTCGCGCAGCCGGCGGGCCAGCTCCCAGCCGGTCATGCCCGGCATGGCGATATCCAGCAGGAAGAGATCCGGCGCCTCCTCCTCCGCCAGGGCCAGCGCCTCGGCCCCGTCCGCGGCGAGGCGGAGCTGGAAGCCCAGCGGTTGCAGCAGGTCGGAGATCAGGGCGCGGTGCGCGGCATCGTCATCGGCCACCAGCACGCGGAGCGGCCGTGTCGCCGCATCGGCGCGGCCGGTGACGGGCCGTTCCACCTCGGAGGGCAGGGCGCTCTTGCCCGAGAGCAGCAGGCGCACGCGGAAGCGGCTGCCCTCGCCGAGCCGGCTGGTGACGGAGACCTCGCCGCCCATCACCTCGGTCAGCGTCTTGGTGATGGTGAGGCCGAGGCCGACACCGGGTGTCGAGGGCGCATGTGAATTGCCGCCGCGCTGGAAGGGTTCGAAGATGCGCGACAGATCCCCGGGCGCGATGCCGATGCCGGTGTCGATCACCTCGAACTCGGCCACCTCGGAGCGGAAGCGCAGCCGGAAGGTGACGCCGCCCTGGCGGGTGAACTTGATGGCGTTGGAGAGCAGGTTGATCAGGATCTGCCGCAGCCGCCGCTCATCGGTGTGCACGATGTCCGGCAGGCGCGGCGGCGCGTCGAAGGTGAAGGCGATGCTCTTGGCCTCGGCCTGGAGGCGCAGCATCTGCACGATCTGGTCGAGGAACTCCGGCAGGCGCACGGCGTCGCGGTAGAGCTCGATACGCCCGGCCTCGATCTTGGAGATGTCGAGCAGCCCCTCGATCAGCGCCGCCAGGTGCTCGCCCGAGCGGCGGATGGTGCGCACCCCGTCGCGCCGCCGCTCGGGGATGGCGGCGTCGCGCTCCAGCAGCTGCGCATAGCCCAGGATGGCGTTGAGCGGCGAGCGCAGCTCGTGGGAGATGCCGATGACATAGCGGCTCTTGGCCAGGTTCGCCGCCTCGGCCGCCTCCTTCGCCTCCTGAAGCGCCGCGTCGGTGCGCTGGTGGGCGCGGATCTCGCTCATCAGCAGGCTGGTCTGCCGCCGCGTCTCCTCCTGCGCCACCTTGCGGCTCCCATGCGCCAGCACCAGCGTCCAGGCGACGATGCCGCCGATGACGACGAGGACGAAGAAGGCCTTCCAGAAGGCGGCGTCGAGGTCGGCGCTGGGCCGCGACTGCAGCCGGATGCCGAGGAAGACCAGGCTGATGGTGGCGACGAAGAGCAGGAAGACCACCATGAAGGCGCCGACCGGCGTCGCCAGGCCGCGCAGGAGCGGCGCCGGAAGCAGGGCGCGCAGCGGCGTCATGATCTGCGAGGAAAGCCGCGCATGCGGCTTGCAGCCATCGCCGCAGCGGGCGTCGAGCGAGCAGCAGAGGGAGCAGATCGGCCCCGTGTAGACCGGGCAATAGGCCATGTCGCGGGGCTCGAAGTCATGCTCGCAGATGACGCAGGTCAGCATCGGGCGCGCCGCCCAGGCGGCGCGGGGCCGGCGCGCCAGGTAGAAGCGCCCGCCCGTGGCCCAGGCGATGGCGGGGGCGGCGGCGAAGGCCACGCCGAAGGCGATGAAGGTGGACATCGCCTGCGCCAGCGCGCCCAGGAAACCGTAATAGGCGAGGAAGGAGGCCAGGACCGAGAGCAGCATGGCGCCGACGCCGACGGGGTTCACGTCGTAGAGATGGGCGCGCTTGAACTCGATGCCGGGCGGGCTGAGGCCGAGCGGCTTGTTGATCGCGAGGTCCGCGACCAGCGCCCCCATCCAGGCGGCGGCGACGTTGGAATAGACGAAGAGCACCTGCTCGATGGTGTTGTAGACGCCAAGCTCCATCAGCAGCAGGGCGACGGCGATGTTGAACACCAGCCAGACCACGCGGCCGGGATGGCTGTGCGTCAGCCGCGAGAAGAAGTTGGACCACGCCAGCGAGCCGGCATAGGCGTTGGTGACGTTGATCTTGATCTGCGACAGCGCGACGAAGATGGCGGTCACCGCCAGCACCAGGGTCGGCGAGGCGATCAGCACGCCGAAGGCGAGGCGGTACATCTCGGCCGGCTGCACCGCCTGCGCAGCGGAGAGGCCCGAGCGCAGCGCGGCATAGGCCAGGAAGGAGCCGGCCAGCAGCTTCAGCACATCGAAGGCGATCCAGCCCGGGCCGCCGGCCAGCAGCGCGCCCCACCAGACCCAGCGCCGCTGCGTCGCGCGCGGGGGGAGGAAGCGGATGTAGTCCACCTGTTCGCCGGTCTGGGTGATCAGCGCGAAGAGCACCGAGGCGGCGGCGCCGAAGGCCAGCAGGTCGAAGCCGGCGCGGCCGTTCTCCCCGGCATAGGCCGTCCAGCCCGCGAGCCAGTCGGGATGCGCCAGGATCAGCGCGATCAGCGGCAGGATGTTGAGCACCAGCCAGACCGGCTGGGTCCAGGTCTGCACCCGGCTGATGAAGGTGATGCCGTGGGTGACGAGGGGCACCACGACGGCGGCGCAGAGCAGGTAGCCGAGCCAGAGCGGCACGCCGAAGAAGCTGTCCAGCATGTCTGCCAGGATCACCGCCTCGATGCCGAAGAAGATGAAGGTGAAGCTGGCGTAGATCAGCGAGGTGATGGTGGAGCCGATATAGCCGAAGCCGGCGCCGCGGGTCAGCAGGTCGATGTCCACCCCGGCGCGGGCGGCGTGCAGGCAGATCGGCAGGCTGGCCAGGAAGATCACCACCGAGACGAAGAGGATGGCGGAGACGCTGTTGACGAAGCCATGGGCGACCGTCAGCGCGCCGCCGATGGCCTCCAGGGCGAGGAAGGAGATCGAGCCCAGCGCCGTGTTGGCGACGCGGAAGGCGGACCATTTCCGGGCGCTCTCGGCGGTGAAGCGGAGGGCGTAATCCTCCATCGTCTCGTCGGCGACCCAGCGGTTGTAGTCGCGCCGGATGCGCATGATGCGCTGGCGTGTCGCCATGCGGGGGCCCGTCCTCGCGCCGCCGGGCGGGAGGGATGGCGGCGCGCCACAGACTGGGGCCGGGGCGCCGGACGGGTCAAGACGGCCGGGGCTACGTCATTTGACGTATAACGCCGGTGGGAGGATCGCCGCGAGACTGCGCGCCGCGATGAGGCCGGGCCTCCACCGGCCGCCGCTTGCAGGAGACCCGATCCCATGACCGTCCGCTTCCCCGTCTCCCGGCGCGCGCTGCTCGGCGCGGCGGCCGGCGCCCTGGCCATGCCGGCCATCCGCCCCGCCCTCGCGCAGGGGAGCGGCCCGATCAAGGTCGGCGTGCTGCACTCCCTCTCCGGCACGATGGCGATCAGCGAGACGGCGCTGCGCGACACCGTGCTGATGATGGTCGAGGACCAGAACCGGAAGGGCGGCGTGCTGGGCCGCAAGCTGGAGGCGGTGGTGGTCGACCCGGCCTCCAACTGGCCGCTCTTCGCCGAGAAGGCGCGTGAGCTGCTGCAGGTGCACAAGGTGGACGTCACCTTCGGCTGCTGGACCTCGGTCTCCCGCAAGTCGGTGCTGCCGGTCTTCGAGGAGCTCAACGGCCTGCTGTTCTATCCGGTGCAGTACGAGGGCGAGGAGCAGTCGAAGAACGTCTTCTACACCGGCGCCGCGCCGAACCAGCAGGCGATCCCGGCCGTCGAATACCTGATGAGCGAGGATGGCGGCGGCGCCAGGCGCATCGCGCTGCTGGGCACCGACTATGTCTATCCCCGCACCACCAACCGCATCCTGCGCGCCTTCCTGAACAGCAAGGGCATCGCCGATGCCGACATCCTGGAGGAATATACCCCCTTCGGACATTCCGACTGGCAGGGCATCGTCAGCCGCGTCAAGCAGTTCGCCAGCCAGGGCAAGAAGACGGCGATCGTCTCCACCATCAACGGCGACGCCAACGTGCCGTTCTACCGCGAGCTGGGCAACCAGGGCATCAAGGCCGAGGACATTCCCTCCGTCGCCTTCTCGGTGGGCGAGGAGGAGCTGGCCGGCATCGACACCAAGCCGCTGGTCGGCCACCTGGCCGCCTGGAACTACTTCATGTCGGTCGACAGCCCGGTGAACACCGAGTTCAAGAAGATGTGGGCGTCCTACATCAAGAACCCGAAGCGCGTCACCAACGACCCGATGGAAGCCACCTACACCGGCTTCAGGATGTGGACCCAGGCGGTGGGCCAGGCCAGGACGACCGCCGTCGATGCCGTGCGGAGCGCCATGTACGGCCAGAAGGTGGAGGCCCCCTGCGGCTACACCGAGCAGATGTTCGAGAACCACCACCTCTCCAAGCCGGTGATGATCGGCGAGATCATGGAGAACGGCCAGTTCAACGTGGTCTACAAGACGCCGACGGCGATCAAGGCCGAGAACTGGTCGCCCTTCATCCCCGAGAACGCCAACCGCGCCAAGGCCGGCTGATGTTCCGCCTCCTGTGCCTGCTGGCCTCGCTCCTGCTGATCCCGGCTGCCTTGCAGGCGCAGGAGAGTTTCGAGGCCACCGCCGCGCCCCTGGCCGGAAGCTTCACGGCCCAGGCCGAGGCGGTGGAGAGGCTCGGCGCGCTGGGTGATCCGCGCGCCCTGCCGCTGCTC
Organism: Pseudoroseomonas sp. WGS1072; assembly: GCF_049340465.1. Taxonomy (NCBI): domain Bacteria; kingdom Pseudomonadati; phylum Pseudomonadota; class Alphaproteobacteria; order Acetobacterales; family Acetobacteraceae; genus Pseudoroseomonas; species Pseudoroseomonas sp. WGS1072. Next base: position 2,382,701 of record NZ_JBMPSU010000001.1, read on the forward strand.
CAGGCCCTGGCCGAAGGCCGCTTGCAGAAGCAGGCCGATGGCACGCTGCTGATCGCCCAGAATGGCGCGGTGCACGAGGCGCTCTCGGGCGCCCCGGCCGCCGGGCCGGGCGAGGTGGTGCGCATCAACAACCGCGTGCGCGCGGCGCTGCGCGGCGCGCTGGGCCGCCTGCAACTGATGTCGCCCGAGGAAGCGGTGCGCGCCGCCGCCGCGGAGGGGCTGTTCCGCAGCCGCAGCGCGGAGAACATCCCGCTGCTGGAGCAGGCGCTGGCGCGCGAGACCGTGCCGGCGGTGGGCCGCCGCATGGAGATGGCGCTCGCCGCCGCGCGGCTGATGTCGGGGGACGTGGCGACACGGCGCGCCGGCATCGCGACGCTCGGTGCCAGCAGCTCCGCCGAGGCGCGCGGATTGCTGCTGGAGGCGCGCGCCGCGGGGGCCGAGACCGCGGACGGGATCGACGCGGCCATCGCGGCCATCGACGGGCGGCTGAAGCTGCGCCAGATGGCCGAGACGGCGTTCCAGGGCCTCTCCCTCGGCTCGATCCTGCTGCTGGCCGCGCTCGGCCTCGCCGTCACCTTCGGCGTCATGGGCGTGATCAACATGGCGCATGGCGAGATGGTGATGCTGGGCGCCTATACCACGGTGATGGTGCAGGAGGCGCTTCGCGGCATTCCCTGGCTGGCCGCCTGGTCCTTGCCGCTCTCGGTGCCGGCGGCCTTCCTGGTCACGGCGGCAGTGGGGGTGGCACTGGAGCGCGGGCTGATCCGGCACCTCTACGGCCGGCCGCTGGAGACGCTGCTGATGACCTTCGGCGTCGGCATGATCCTGCAGCAGGCGGTGCGGCTGATCTTCGGCGCGCAGAACCGCGAGGTGGTCAGCCCGGCCTGGATGCAGGGTACGCTGACCCTGCCGGGCGATGTCACCGTGACGCAGAACCGGCTCTGGATCATCCTCTTCGCCCTGGTGGTGCTCGGCCTGACCGTCGCCGCCATCCGCTTCACCCGCTTCGGCCTCGAGATGCGCGCCGTGGTGCAGAACCGCCGCATCGCCGCCACGATGGGCATCCGCACCGGCCGCGTCGACGCCATGACCTTCGCCTTCGGCTCCGGCATCGCCGGCATGGCCGGGGTGGCGGTGAGCCAGATCGACAACGTCTCGCCCAATCTCGGCACCGGCTACATCATCGACAGCTTCATGGTCGTCGTCTTCGGCGGCGTCGGCTCGCTGGCCGGCACCATGATCGGCGCCTTCACCCTTGGTCTCGTCAACAAGATGCTGGAGCCATGGGCGGGCGCGGTGCTGGCCAAGATCGCCGTGCTGGTCGGCATCATGCTGTTCATCCAGCGCCGGCCGAAGGGCCTCTTCGCGCTCCGCGGCAGGGCGGCGGAACAATGAGCGCGACGACCGCCCATCCGCCGGTCCGCACCGCGCTCCGCCCGGGCCTGGTGCTGCGCGGGCTCCTCCTCGGCGGCCTCGCCATCCTGGCGCTGCTGCCGGTGCTGAACCAGCTGCCGCAGGACTCCGCGCTGCACGTCTCGGACTTCGTGGTCGCAGTCTCGGGCAAGTGGATCTGCTACGCCATCCTGGCCCTGGCCATCGACCTGGCCTGGGGCTATGCGGGCATCCTCTCGCTCGGCCATGGCGCCTTCTTCGCCCTGGGCGGCTACGCCATGGGCATGCACCTGATGCGGCTGATCGGGCCGCGCGGCGTCTATGGCCATCCGGTGCTGCCGGACTTCATGGTCTTCCTCGGCTGGACCGAGCTGCCCTGGTACTGGTGGGGCTTCCAGCACTTCCCCTTCGCCCTGCTGATGGCGCTGGCGGTGCCGGGGCTGCTCGCCGGGCTGGTGGGCTGGCTGGCCTTCCGCAGCCGCATCACCGGCGTCTATCTCAGCATCATCACCCAGGCCATGACCTATGCGCTGATGCTGGCCTTCTTCCGGAACGACATGGGCTTCGGCGGCAACAACGGCTTCACCGACTTCAAGGAGCTGCTCGGCATGCCGCTCAATACCTCCGGCGCCCGCGCGGCGCTGTTCTATGCCGCGCTGCTGGCGCTCGGCGCCGCGCTGCTGCTCTGCCGCCACATCGCCCGCTCCAAGCTCGGCCGGGTGCTGGTGGCGGTGCGCGACGCGGAGAGCCGCCTGCGCTTCCTGGGCTATGACACCACCGCCGTGAAGCTCAGCGTGTTCGTGCTCTCGGCGATGATCGCGGGGCTGGCCGGGGCGCTCTACGTGCCGCTGGTCGGCATCATCAATCCCGGCGAGTTCAGCCCGGGCAACTCGATCGAGGCGGTGGTCTGGGTCGCCGTCGGGGGGCGCGGCACGCTGGTGGGCGCGCTGCTTGGGGCCTTCTCGGTCAATGCCCTCAAGACCTGGCTCACCTCCTTCGCGCCGGATCTCTGGCTCTTCGTGCTGGGTGGCCTCTTCGTCGCCGTCACGCTGCTCCTGCCGCGCGGTCTGGCAGGCCTGTTCCGCAGGGAGGAGGGGCGATGATCGGCGGTGTCGAGGGCCGGCTCTACCTCGATGGCGTCTCCGTGGTCTTCGACGGCTTCCGTGCGCTGAACGCGCTGTCGCTGATCATCGAGCCGGGGGAGTTGCGGGCCATCATCGGGCCGAACGGCGCGGGCAAGACGACGATGATGGACATCATCACCGGCAAGACCCGCCCGACCGCCGGCACGGTCAGCTTCGGCGAGCATGACCTGACGCGGATGGACGAGGCTGAGATCGCCAATCTCGGCATCGGCCGGAAGTTCCAGAAGCCCACGGTCTTCGATGCCCTGACGGTGTTCGAGAACCTGGAGCTGGCGCTGAAGGCGCCGCGCGATCCCTGGTCCTGCCTGCGCTGGCGGCTGGCCGAGAGCGCGCGCCGCCGGATCGAGACGGTGATGGAGGAAATCGGCCTCACCGAACGCGCGCGGGACCGCGCCGCCATCCTGTCGCACGGGCAGCGGCAATGGCTCGAGATCGGCATGCTGCTGATCCAGGAGCCGCGGCTGCTACTGGTCGACGAGCCGGTCGCCGGCATGACGGATCAGGAGACGGAGAGCACCGCCGCCCTGCTGCGCGGCATCGCCGGGCGGCGCTCGGTGGTCGTCGTGGAGCACGACCTGGAGTTCGTCCGGGCGCTGGGCAGCAAGGTCACGGTGCTCTGCGAGGGCAGCGTGCTGTCCGAGGGGTCGATCGACCATGTCCAGAACGATCCGCGCGTGATCGAAGTCTATCTGGGGCGCTGAGCATGCTGCGTGTCGAGGGTATCGATCTCTTCTATGGCGCCAGCCGGGCGCTGCGCGGTGTCTCGCTGGCCGCTGATCCCGGTCGCGTCACCTGTGTGCTGGGGCGCAACGGCGTCGGCAAGTCCTCGCTGATGCGCGCCATCGTGGGCCTCGAGCGCATCCGCGGGGGCCGCGTCGTCTGGGAAGGGAGGGACATCTCCGCCCTCTCTCCCGCCGACCGCGCCCGCGCCGGCATCGGCTACGTGCCGCAGGGGCGCGAGATCTTTCCCTTCCTCACGGTGCGGGAGAACCTCGAGACCGCGCTCGCCGCCGCGCCGCGCGGCAGCCGGGTGCCGGAGGATGTCTTCGAGCTTTTCCCGATCCTGAAGCAGTTCCTGCGCCGGCGCGGCGGCGATCTCTCCGGCGGGCAGCAGCAGCAGCTCGCCATCGCGCGCGCTCTCACCGCGCGGCCGCGCCTGCTGATCCTCGACGAGCCGACGGAGGGCATCCAGCCGAATGTCATCAAGGACATCGCCCGCGTGATCGCGCTGCTGGCCCGGAGCCGCAACATGGCGGTGGTGCTGGTCGAGCAGTATTACGAGTTCGCCCGCGAGCTGGGTGACCAGCTCGCGATCCTGGTGCGCGGCGAGGTGGCGTTGGCGGGGGCATCCGGCACGCTGGACGAGGAGGCGGTGCGCCGGCTGCTGACCGTTTAACGGGCCTTAGCGCCGGTTGCGCACCGGCACGGTCTCCAGCCTCAGCTGTGGCGTCTGGCCGGATTGCCAGGCATTGGCGCCCTCGGCCACGGCCGGCACGGGAAGGTCGGCCCGCCCCTCGCGCCGCTCCTGCGTCGAGAGGCCGAGCCTGCGGTCGCGCTCCGCCACGGCGGCGGGGTCGAGCTGGCCATCCGCCGTGTAGCCCATCATCAGCCGCGGCGGGCCGAGCGGCAGCGTATCGCCGCGGTCCACCTGCCAGGTGTGCCAGGTCTTGCCGTAGGTGGTGGAGAGGTCGCGCATCGCGGCCTTCTCCGCCACCTGCGGCAGGCCGGGCATGACCAGCAGGCCGGAGGTGGTTTCATAGTGATGGCTGTGCCAGAGCGGCTTCTCCTCCTCCGGCAGGTCGCGGAACAACCGCTCCGAGACGATGTATTCGATGCCGATCAGCCGCGCCTGGGCGTGGTTGCCGTCGAAGATCGTGCACTGATGCAGGTCCTCGGTGAGATGCGTGCAGTAGTGATGCGCCTCGACGGGCCGCCCCATGTCATCGGCATAGAAATGGAAGCCGTTGAGGTAGAGGTCCATGGCGTTCAGCGGCGCCTTGGACTGCAGCAGCGCCGCGCCCGTGCCAAGCACCTGGCTGCGGGTGGAGGGTTCGGCGCCGGCGGCGGGGCTGCCCTGGTGCTGCTGCACCGGCTGGGCCAGGGCATGGCCGCAGGCGCAGGCGGCGAGGGCCGGGGCGGCAGCGGTCAGGACGGCGCGGCGGGGCAGCGGGGATTGTTGCAACCGTTTCATGGCGGAGGTTCTCCCGAAGGGCCTCCGCCTGCAACGGCGGCGCCGCGCGGATGTTGCGGCGCCGGCCTCACATCCGCGCGGGCGGCCGCGTCACATCGTGGCGCCGATCGGCCAGGGCGCGAACTCCGCCGCGCCGAAGTCGTAGCTCTCGCTCTTGGTGCGCTCGCCCGAGGCGACGCGCAGGATGAGCTGGAAGATCCGCTCGCCGCACGCCTCCACCGTCTCGCGGCCGGAGAGGATGGTGCCGCAATTGACGTCCATGTCCTCCTCCATGCGCTCGTACATGGCGGAATTCGTGGCGAGCTTGATCGAGGGCGCCGGCTTGCAGCCGAAGACGCTGCCCCGGCCGGTGGTGAAGCAGACCATGTTGGCGCCGCCCGCCACCTGGCCGGTCGCCGCCACCGGGTCGTAGCCCGGCGTGTCCATGAAGACGAAGCCCTTCTCCGTCACCGGCTCGGCGTAGTCGTAGACGGCGGTGAGGTTGGTGGTGCCGGCCTTGGCCATGGCGCCGAGCGACTTCTCCAGGATGGTGGTCAGCCCGCCCGCCTTGTTGCCGGGGGAGGGGTTGCTGTTCAGCTCCGCCTGGCCGCGCGCCGCGTACTCCTCCCACCAGCGCATCAGCCCGACCAGCTTCTCCCCCACCGCGCGGGAGGTGGCGCGGCGCGTCAGCAGGTGCTCGGCGCCATAGGTTTCCGGCGTCTCGGAGAGGATGACGGTGCCGCCATGCCGCACCAGCAGGTCCGAGGCATGACCCAGCGCCGGGTTGGCGGTGATGCCGGAATAGCCGTCCGACCCGCCGCATTGCAGGGCGATGGTCAGGTGGCTGGCCGGCACGGCCTGCCGGTGCACCTGGTTGGCCTCGGCCAGCACCTCGCGCACGAAGGCGATGCCGGCCTCCACCGTCTTGCGGGTGCCGCCCATGGACTGGATGTCCATGTTGCGCAGCCGGCCGGCGAGGTTCTGCTCCTCCAGCAGCCCGGAGATCTGGTTGACCTCGCAGCCCAGGCCGATGGCGATGACATGGCTGAAATTGACGTGCCGCGCATAGCCCGCCAGCGTGCGGCGCAGGATGCGCAGGCCGTCATTGTCGCCCATGCCGCAGCCGGTCTTGTGCGTCAGCGCGACGACGCCGTCGACATTCGGGAACTCGGCCAGCGGGTCGTTGCCGGTGAAGGGGTTGCGCTTGAAGGCATCGGCGATCATGGAGGCGACATGCGCCGAGCAGTTCACGCTGGTGACGATGCCGATGTAGTTGCGCGTGGCCACGCGGCCATCGGGGCGGAGGATGCCCTGGAAGGTGGCGGGCTCGGGCACGTAGAGCGTCGGCCTGGCATCGACGCCCCAGGCATAATCCTTGTCGAAATCGCCCATGCCGCAATTCTGCACGTGCACCCAGTCCCCGGGCGCGATGGGCTGCGTGGCGAAGCCGATGATCTGCCCGTAGCGCTTCACCGCCTCACCCGGCGCATGGGCGCGGACCGCCACCTTGTGGCCGGGCGGAATGCGGGCGCGGGTCAGGACATTGGGTCCGACGGGCGTGCCCTCGGCCGCGGCGCGGCGGGCGATCAGCACGCTGTCCTCGGGATGCAGGCGGATGAAGGGTGTCTCGGCCGGGGCGTCCATGGTTCGTTGTCCTCCAGGGGTTCGGACATCCTAGAGCGGACCCGGCATCGCGGAAATTGGCAAGGCGCGGGCCGGGCGCTCACGTAAAACAGCCGCCTGAGGGGCTGATCGCAGGGCGGGGCGGACCGCCGGGCGGACTCAGGCGTGGCCGGCGACACCCGAGAGCAGCAGCGGGTCGATCCGCAGCTTGGCCAGGGCCTGCCGCCACTTCTCCTCGGCCGTGCCCTCGAACAGCAGGGCCTCGTCCGCCGAGACGTTGAGCCAGGCGTTGCGCTGGATCTCCTCCTCCAGCTGGCCCGGCCCCCAGCCGGCATAGCCGAGCGCCAGCAGGCCCTGGCGCGGGCCGCCGCCGCCGGCGATGGCCTTCAGGATATCGACGCTGGCGGTGAGCGCGAAATCGCCCGTCACCCTCAGGCTGCCCTCGCTCGACCAGTCGGTGGTGTGCAGCACGAAGCCCCGGCCGCCTTCGACCGGCCCGCCGGCGAGCAGGCGGATTTGCCGCTGGGGCGGCGCCGGCTCCACCTCGAGCTGCTTCAGCAGATCCTCGAAGGAGAGGCTGTCGAGCGGCTTGTTGAGCACGATCCCCATCGCCCCGTCCGCCGAATGGGCGCAGAGGCAGATGACGGACCGGGCGAAGCGGGGGTCCTGCATGCCGGGCATGGCCACCAGCAGCTGGCCGTTCAGGTAGCCGGCCTGCAGGCTGCTTCCGGTGGCCTGGCCCGCCGCGGACCCGAGGGGCTTCCCCTGGGCATTGCGGAAGGCGTCGGGCAACTCATCCTCGCGTGCGCGTCTTGCCATTACCCTGTCAACATGGCGGCGGCGGCCGGCCCGCGCAAGCGCCATGCCGGCCGTCCGGCGCGGCGGGGCGCGGGGCGCGGCGGCGGATCGCGCGTTGACAGTGCGGGCCGGGCTGTGAAAAGCCGGCAGGGCCTGGCGGCGCGGCAGGCGCGCCACAAAGAGGAGAACGCCTAATGACCATCCAGACCGGCGAGACCATTCCGTCGCGGAAGCTGACCGAGGCCACGGCGGAGGGCCCGCGCGAGACCTCGACCGAGGCGGTCTTCGGCGGCAAGACCGTGGTGCTCTTCGGCGTGCCGGGCGCCTTCACCCCCACCTGCTCCGCCAAGCACCTGCCCAGCTTCCTCGAGACCGCAGGGGCGCTGAAGGCCAAGGGCGTCGACACCATCGCCTGCATGGCGGTGAACGACGCCTTCGTGCTGCGCGCCTGGGCCAAGGACCAGGGCGTGGCGGATGAGGTGGTGATGCTGGCCGACGGCGCCGCCGACTTCACCAGGGCGCTCGGCCTGGAGCTGGACCTGACGGCGCGCGGCCTCGGCCTGCGCTGCCAGCGCTTCGTCCTCGTGGCGAAGGATGGCAAGGTGACGCATGTCGCGGTCGAGGCGCCGGGCGCTTTCGAGGTGTCGAGCGGCCAGGCGGTCCTGGCGGCGCTCTGACGGGCCTGCCGGGCGCCGGGCCCCTTAGCCCGGCGCCTCCGGCCGGTCCACCCGCCGGTTGTCGCGGCCGCGGAACCAGATCAGCGCCCGCCGCTCGCGCTGCTCCGGGCTCATGGCGAGCCAGTCGCGGAACTCGGCCAGCACCTTGCCGGTGATCGGCGCCACCGGCAGGTCGAGCAGGGTGTCGAGCGGCATGTAACCCAGCCCCTCCAGCTCGCCCGAGCCGGCGAGCCGCCCCTCCGCCGCCTCGGCCGGGGCGATCAGGAAGCGGGCGTTGAAGCGGATCGGGCTGGTCGGCGGCGTCACCGCGCGGCAGAGATACTCCAGCCCGTCCAGCCGCGGCACCGCGCCGCCGAGCGTCAGCCCCGTCTCCTCCTCCAGCTCCCGCGCGGCGGCGATGGCGAGCGCGCGCGCCAGCCGCGGCGGCGCGCGGTGCTCGAGCGCGGCGCGGGTGGCGGAGCGCAGCTCGGTGGCGGCGGCAGCGGCGCGGTCCGCCAGATCCACCCTGCCGCCTGGAAAGACCAGCCGGTTGGGCATGAAGCGGTGCCCGGCGGCGCGCATCCCCATCAGCACCTCCACCACCCCGGCATGGTTGCGGCGCCACAGGATCAGGGTGGCGGCGTGGCGCGGAAAGGCCGGGCGGGCGGCGGGAGCGGCCTGGCGGCCGGCGGGGGCGATCTCGGACATGGCGCACAGGCTCGCACCATGCGCGGCGCCCGAAAAGGGGCCAAGTTCTTGACATTGCAACGACGCGAGCGCATCTGCCGGAAAGCGGACGAATCAGGTCCGTTTTAGCTGAGAACCATTCTCAAGGAAGAGGGGCCCGCGTGTTGCGGCTGTCGAAACTGACGGATTATGCCGTGGTGGTGCTGTCGCGGCTCGAGGCCGAGGGCGGGGTGCAGACCGCGCCGGGCCTCGCCGCGGCCACCGGCATCGCCGAGCCGACGGTGGCCAAGGTGCTCAAGACGCTGGGGCATTCCGGGCTGGTCGAGGGGCTGCGCGGCGCGCGTGGCGGCTATCGCCTGGCGCGGCCGCTCTCCGCCATGCCGCTGTCCGAGGTCATCGTCGCCATCGACGGCCCGATCGCGCTCACCGCCTGCGTCGATGGCGCCAGCGGCGGCTGCGAGGCCGAGGCGGTCTGCCCCGTCCGCGGCCGCTGGGACCCGGTGAACGAGGCGATCCGCGCCGCGCTCTCCTCCATCACCCTGGCCGATCTGGCGGTGCCCCGCGCCGCATGCTCCGCCGCGCCGCCTGCCCGTCCGCGCCCGCCGGCGGAGCCGGCCCGCTCTTATTCGCCGGCGCAGCCGGCCCGCCTGCCCGCCCATTCGCCCGCCGCCGAGTAGGGAACACGCCATGCCCGCCGTCACTGAAACCATCGATACCGTCGCCTCCGTCACCTCGGGCACCTACAAGTACGGCTTCGAGACCGAGATCGAGATGGAGTTCGCCCCCAAGGGGCTGAACGAGGACATCGTCCGCTTCATCTCCGCGCGGAAGAACGAGCCGGAATGGCTGCTCGCCTGGCGGCTGAAGGCCTTCGCGCTGTGGCGGACGATGGAGGAGCCGCGCTGGCCGGCGGTGAAGTATCCCCCCATCGACTATCAGGATGCCTACTACTACGCCGCGCCGGTGAAGAAGCCGGGGCCGAAGTCGCTCGACGAGGTCGATCCCGAGCTGCTGCGCACCTATGAGAAGCTCGGCATCCCGCTGCGCGAGCAGGCCATCCTGGCCGGCGTCGAGGGCGCGGGGGAGAGCCCGGCCGAGGGCCGCATGCCGGTGGCGGTGGACGCCGTGTTCGACAGCGTCTCGGTGGCCACCACCTTCAAGGGCCGGCTGGAGAAGGAGGGCATCATCTTCTGCTCCATCTCCGAGGCGGTGCAGCACCACCCCGAGCTGGTGCGCCAGTATCTCGGCAGCGTGGTGCCGCAGGCGGACAACTTCTTCGCCGCGCTGAACAGCGCCGTCTTCACCGATGGCAGCTTCGTCTACATTCCGAAGGGCGTGCGCTGCCCGATGGAGCTGTCCACCTATTTCCGCATCAACGCCAAGAGCACCGGCCAGTTCGAGCGCACGCTGATCATCGCCGATGAGGGCGCGACCGTGTCCTACCTCGAGGGCTGCACGGCGCCGATGCGCGACGAGAACCAGCTGCACGCCGCGGTGGTGGAGCTGGTGGCGCTGGACGATGCCTCGATCAAGTACAGCACGGTGCAGAACTGGTATCCGGGCGACGAGAACGGCAAGGGCGGCATCTACAACTTCGTCACCAAGCGCGGCGCCTGCCGCGGCCGGCGCTCCAAGATCTCCTGGACCCAGGTCGAGACGGGGTCCGCGATCACCTGGAAGTACCCCTCCTGCATCCTGCAGGGCGATGAGAGCGTGGGCGAGTTCTACTCGGTGGCCATCACCAACAACCACCAGCAGGCCGATACCGGCACGAAGATGATCCATCTCGGGCGCAACACGCGCTCGACCATCATCTCCAAGGGGATCAGCGCCGGGAAGGGCCAGAACACCTATCGCGGCCTGGTGAAGATCCAGCCCAAGGCGTCGGGCGCGCGCAACTTCACCCAGTGCGACTCCCTGCTGATCGGCGACCAGTGCGGCGCGCACACCGTGCCCTATATCGAGAACCGCTGCATGACCGCCAAGGTCGAGCACGAGGCGACGACCAGCCGCATCGCCGAGGACCAGCTCTTCTACTGCCGCCAGCGCGGCCTGTCGGAGGAGGATGCGGTCGGGCTGATCGTCAACGGCTTCTGCCGCGAGGTGCTGAAGGAGCTGCCGATGGAGTTCGCCGTCGAGGCGCAGAAGCTGCTGCAGATCAGCCTCGAGGGCTCGGTCGGCTGAGGCCTTTCCCGGCGTCGCGGCACGCCGGTGCGGAACTGAGATGCGAGATGAAGGGCGGCGCCATCCTGTCGGGCGCGCGCCGCAAGGACGGAAGTGGAAGCGATGCTGAAGATCGAAGGGCTGACCGCCGAGATTGATGGCAAGGAGATCCTGAAGGGGATCGACCTCGAGGTGCCCACCGGCGAGATCCACGCCATCATGGGGCCGAACGGCTCGGGCAAGTCCACCTTGTCCTACGTGCTCTCCGGACGCGAGGGCTATGAGATCACCGGCGGCGCCGCGAGCTTCGAGGGCCAGGACCTGCTGGCCATGGAGCCGGAGGAGCGCGCCGCGGCCGGCCTGTTCCTCGCCTTCCAGTATCCGGTCGAGCTGCCCGGTGTCGGCAATGCCAACTTCCTGCGCACCGCGCTGAACGCGCAGCGGCGCGCCAAGGGCGAGGCCGAGCTGGACGCCATGCAGTTCCTCAAGCTGGCGCGGGAGCGGATGCGCGCCCTGTCGATGCCCGAGGACATGCTGAAGCGCGGCGTCAATGTCGGCTTCTCCGGCGGTGAGAAGAAGCGCAACGAGGTGCTGCAGATGGCGCTGCTGAAGCCGCGCATCGCCATCCTGGACGAGACCGATTCCGGCCTCGACATCGACGCGCTGAAGATCGTGGCCGATGGCGTCAACGCCATGCGCGGCCCGGACTTCTCGGCGCTGGTCATCACCCACTACCAGCGCCTGCTGGACTACATCGTGCCCGACCGCGTGCACGTGCTGATGGGCGGCCGCATCGTGCAGTCCGGCGGGCCGGAGCTGGCGCAGCAGCTGGAGGCGAGCGGCTACGGCTCGGTGCAGGCGGCATGAACGCGGTGAGCGAGCCTGCCGTGACCGAGGCCGGCGCCGCCGGCTTCCTGCATCGCTTCGAGGGGCTGCGCGTCCGCCTGCCGGGCCGCGGCCTGCCCTGGCTGGTGGCGCGGCGCGAGGCCGCCGCCGAGAGCTTCCGCGCCCAGGGCTTCCCCAGCCGCAGGGTGGAGGCCTGGAAGTACACCGACCTCGCGCCCCTGACCCAGGCCGGCTTCGGCGAGCCCCTGACCCCGGTGGAGAGCGCGCTGCCGCTGCCCCGCCCGGCGGCGCCACGGCGTGTCGTGCTGGTCGATGGCCGGTTCAGCCAGGACCTGTCCGATCCCGACGCGCCGGTGCGCAGCCTGGCGCGGCACCTTCCGGAGCTGGAGGGCCGCCTCGGCGCCCTGGCGCGGGTCGAGGACCTGCCGCTGGTGGCGCTGAACACCGCCCTCTTCGAGGATGGCGTGCTGATCGATCTCGCGCCGGGCGAGGATGGCGGCGTGATCGAGCTGCTCTCCGTCACCCGTGCCGACCGGCCGGTCGCCTCGCATCCGCGCCACCTGATCCGGCTGGGCGCCGGAGCGAAGCTCGTGCTGATCGAGCGCAGCTGGGGCCATGGCGAGGGGCGCTACCTGCACAGCCCGGTCTTCGAGGTCGAGGTGGGCGAGGACGCGCATGTCACCCACGCCCGGATGCAGCAGGAGGGGAAGGGGGCGATCCACCTTTCCACCGTCTTCGCCGAGGTCGCGGCGCGCGGCACCTATGACAGCTTCCTGCTGCATGCCGGCGCCAAGCTGTCGCGCAGCGAGGCGCATGTGCGGCTGGCCGGGCCGCGCGCGGCGGCGCATCTGAACGGCGCGCAGCTGCTGGGCGATGGCCAGCATGGCGATTGCACCACCTTCCTCGACCACGCGGCGCCGGACTGCCCGAGCCGCCAGACGGTCAAGACGGTGCTGGCCGGCAGGTCGCGCGGCGTCTTCCAGGGCAAGATCCATGTCCATCAGGTCGCCCAGCGCACGGATGGCTACCAGATGAACCAGGCGCTGCTGCTGTCGGACCAGGCCGAGATCGACAGCAAGCCGCAGCTGGAGATCTACGCCGACGACGTCAAGTGCAGCCACGGCGCCACGGTAGGCGAGCTGGACGAGGAGCAGGTCTTCTACCTGCGCTCGCGTGGCATTCCCGCCGCCCAGGCGCGCTCGATGCTGATCGAGGCCTTCCTGCAGGAGGCGGTCGAGGGCGTCACCGAGGAGGCGGCGCGGGCCGCGCTGGCCGAGGCGGTGGCCGGCTGGTGGGAAAGGATGGCGGCGTGATGGAGGGGGCGGTCGCGGCCGGCTTCGATCTCGCCCGCATCCGCCGGGATTTCCCCATCCTGGCGGAGAAGGTGCGCGGCAAGGATCTCGTCTTCCTCGATTCCGGCGCCTCCGCCCAGAAGCCGCGCCAGGTCATCCGGGCGATGACGTGGATGATGGAGACCGCCTATGCCAATGTGCACCGGGGCGCCTACCATCTCTCCGAGGCCGCCACCGAGGCCTATGAGGCGGCGCGGCGCGCCGTCGCCGGCTTCCTGAACGCGGGCAGCGAGCGCGAGATCGTCTTCACCGCCTCCTCCACAGCCGCCATCAACCTCGTGGCGCACAGCTACGGGCGTGGCGTGCTGAGGCCGGGGCAGGCGGTGCTGATCTCCGAGATGGAGCACCATGCCAATCTGGTGCCCTGGCAGATGCTGAAGGCCGAGCGCGGGATCGAGCTGCGCGTCGCCTGCGTGACCGATGCCGGGGAGCTGGACCTCGCCGATGTCGAGGCCAAGCTGGCCGATGGCCGGGTGGGCCTCCTCGCCGTCACGCATATGTCCAACGTGCTGGGCACGGTGACGCCGGCCGGGCGGCTGGCGGCGCTGGCGCATGCGCATGGCGCGAAGCTGCTGCTCGACGGCTCGCAGGCGGCGGTCCACCGCCAGGTCGACGTCCAGGCCCTGGACTGCGATTTCTACGTCTTCACCGGCCACAAGCTCTATGGCCCGACCGGCATCGGCGTGCTCTGGGGCCGGATGGCGCTGCTGGAGGCCATGCCGCCCTTCCTCGGTGGCGGCGACATGATCAGCGAGGTGACGCTGGAGGGCTTCCTGCCCGCGCCCGTGCCGGCGAAGTTCGAGGCCGGCACGCCGCCCATCGTCGAGGCGGTCGGGCTGCACGCGGCCATCGACTACGTCCAGGCCATCGGCATGCCGGCCATCGAGGCGCATGAGCGGCATCTGGTCGATCACGCCATGGCGCGGCTGGCGCCGATCGAGGGGCTCTCGCTGCTCGGCCGGGCACAGGATCGCGGCGGCGTCTTCGCCTTCGCGCTCGACAACGCGCATTCCCATGATCTGGCGACATTGCTGGACCGCGTCGGCATCGCGGTCCGGTCCGGCCGCCATTGCGCCGAGCCGCTGCACGCCCGATTTGGAGTGGAGAGCACCTGCCGCGCCTCCTTCGGCCTCTACACGACCGAGGCGGAGATCGATTACCTGGCGGAGGCGCTCGGCAAGGCGCGGGAGTTCTTCGGCTGATGTTCGACGATCTGCGGGACCTCTACCAGGAGGTCATCCTCGACCACGGGCGCAAGCCGCGCAATTTCCGCCGGCTGGAGACGTTCGATCGCGAAGGCCGCGGCGACAACCCGATGTGCGGCGATCGCATGCAGCTCTGGGTGAAGCTGGCGCCGGACGGGCGGCTGGACGATCTCGCCTTCCAGGGCAAGGGCTGCGCCATTTCCATGGCCTCGGCCAGCCTGATGACCGAGACCGTGCGCGGCAAGACGCAGCAGGAGGCGCGGCACCTGTCCGACTGCTTCCGCGAGCTGGCGATGACCGGCGCCTGCCCCGATTGCGGCGCCGGGCTGGCGGAGGAGATGGAGCGCCTGCAGGCCCTGGGCGGCGTCTCCGAGTTCCCGAGCCGGGTGAAATGCGCGACCCTGGCCTGGCACACGCTGAACGAGGCGCTGGAGAACAGCGGGAAGGAGGCGAGCAGTGAGTGACGGGAGCCCCGCCACCCAGGAGCGGCACGGAAGCTGGACACCGGAGGGCGAGACGCCGCCGCGCATCTCCGAGGACGCGGTGATCGGCGCCATCGCCAATGTCTATGATCCCGAGATCCCGGTGAACATCTACGAGCTCGGGCTGATCTATGCCGTCGAGATCGGCGATGACGGCGTGGTGAAGGTCGAGATGACGCTGACCACCCCGTCCTGCCCCTCCGCCCAGGAGCTTCCGGGGCAGGTGGAGGAGATGGTCCGCGCCGTGCCCGGGGTCACCGATGTCACGGTCGAGATCGTCTGGGACCCGCCCTGGGACCCCTCGCGCATGAGCGAGGATGCCCGGCTGGCGTTGAACATGTACTGACCGCTGGCCATCTTGAGGTTGAGATGAGCACCACCGCCACCACGCTCCGTCCCGCTCGCGCGCTGCCGCCCCTCATGCAGGTCTCGGAGGCGGCGGCCGAACGCCTGCGCGCCCTCTATGCCGGCGGACATGAAGGGCGGCTGCTGCGGATCGCGGTCAAGACCAAGGGCTGCTCCGGCATGGCCTACGACCTGAGCTGGGCCGATGCGCCCGGCCCGGGCGACGAGGTGGTTTCGGACAGGGGCGTGACCGTGCTGGTGGACCGCAAGGCGACGCTGTTCCTGATCGGCACCACCATGGACTACGAGGTGAAGGCCATGTCGGCCGGCTTCACCTTCACCAATCCGAACGAGAAGGGCCGCTGCGGCTGCGGCGAGAGCTTCCACGTCTGAGGGCAGGGCCGGGGGCGATCCCCCGGCCGCCGCCCCGTTCAGTCGAGCCGCGCGCCGGAGACGCGGACGACGTCCTTCCACTTGGTGTCCTCGCGCGCAATGAAGGCGTCGAATTCGGCCGGTCCCATCGGCCGCGGCTCACTGCCGATGTCGCGCAGCTTGGCCAGGGCGGCGGGCTCCTTCAGGATCTCCAGGATCAGCCCCGAGACGCGCTCGATGATCGGCTTCGGCGTCCTGCTCGGCGCCTGCACGCCGAACCAGGCCTCGGCCTCGAAGCCCTCGACGCCGCTCTCGGCCACCGAGGGCACATCCGGCAGGGCGAACCAGCGCGCCTTGCTGGTCACCGCCAGGGCGCGCAGACGGCCTTCCTGGATATGCGGCAGGTAGGGCGGCAGGTTGTCGATGGCGATGTTGAGCCGGTCGCCCAGCAGGTCGGGGATCACCGAGGCGCTGCCGCGATAGGGCACATGGAAGATGTCCGTGCCGGTGCGGTGCTTGAGCAGCTCGCCGCACATATGGCCGGAGGTGCCGTTGCCGGGCGTGCCGTAGCTGAGGTCGCCGGGCTTCTCCTTGGCCTGCTTCAGCAGGTCGGCGAAGCTCTTGATCGGGCTGTTGGCCGGGACGGTGATGACATTGGCCAGGGAATTGACCAGCGCGAGGCTCGTCAGGTCCTTCGGCGCATAGGGCATCTTGGTGTAGAGGAACTGGTTGATGCTGGCCGTGCCGATGGTGCACATCAGCAGCGTGTAGCCATCCGGCTCCGACTTCGCGACCATGTCGCTGCCCAGCATGCCGCCGGCGCCGGGGCGGTTGTCCACCACCATGGGCTGGCCCAGCATCTGGGAGAGCCGCTCGGCGATGACGCGGGCGGTCACGTCGGTGGCGCCGCCGCCGGGGAAGGGCACGACGAGGCGGATCGGCCGGCTGGGATAGGCGGCTTCCGCGCGCAGGCTGGCGGGGAGGAGGGCAGGGGCGGCCAGAAGGCTGCTGGCGGCCAGCAGATGGCGGCGCGAGAGCGTCATTGCGCGACCTTTCGAGAACGTTTTCTGCGCGCGTGCTAGACGCTGGGGCCCCATTCTGCAAGCGGCAGCCTGGCCTTTCCCGCGCCTCCCCCGGCCCCGGCCGCTACTCCACCCTGGCCCCCGAGCGGCGCACCACCTCGCCCCATTTCGTCACCTCGGCGGCGACGAAGGCCTCGAAGGCCGCGGGGCTGGTGCCGCCATTGGGCGTCAGCCCCGGCTTCATGCCGCCGAGATCGGCCAGCCGGGCCCAGGTCTCCGGCTCGGCGATGATGGCGTCGATGGCCGCGCCGAGCTTCTCGACGATCGGCCTCGGCGTCCTCGCCGGGGCCTGCACGCCGAACCAGCCGGTGGCCTCGACACCGGGGAATCCCGCCTCGGCGGTGGTCGGCACATCGGGCAGGGCTTCGCTGCGCACCGGCGTGGTGACCGCCAGCGGCCGCAGCCGGCCGTCGCGGATATGGCCGATGGCGGAGGGGAGGTTGTCCACGCCGACCTCGATGCGGCCGGACATGATCTCGGCCAGCATCGGCCCGGCGCCGCGGAAGGGCACATGGGTGAGGTTGATGCCGGCCTCGAGCTTCAGCAGCTCACCCGTCATGTGCAGCGAGGTGCCGGCGCCCGAGGAGCCGATATTGAGCTTGCCGGGCTCCTTCCTGGCCAGTGCCACGAGCTCCGCCAGGGTCTTCACCGGAAGGGCGGGGGTGACGAAGATGACGTTCGGCACCTTGATCACCAGCCCGACACTGGCGAGATCCTGCGGCTTGTAGCCCATCTCGCTGCCGTAGAGCGCGTAGTTGATGGCGCCCGA
This sequence comes from Pseudoroseomonas sp. WGS1072, assembly GCF_049340465.1. Taxonomy (NCBI): domain Bacteria; kingdom Pseudomonadati; phylum Pseudomonadota; class Alphaproteobacteria; order Acetobacterales; family Acetobacteraceae; genus Pseudoroseomonas; species Pseudoroseomonas sp. WGS1072. The sequence goes on from NZ_JBMPSU010000001.1 coordinate 2,399,788, forward strand.
GGAGACGGTCTGCATCAGGATGGTGTAGCCGTCCGGCTCGGACTTGGCGACGGCGTCGGAGCCGATGTTGCCGCCCGCCCCGGCGCGGTTCTCGATGGGGAAGGGCTGGCCCAGCCGTTCCTGCAGCCGGGGCGCGATGACGCGGGCGGCGATGTCGGTGGTGCCGGCGGGCGTGAAGGGGACGATGAAGCGCACCGGCCGGGTGGGCCAGTTGGCGGCCGGGGCCGCGCTTCCGGGGGTCGCGCCTCCCGGGGTCGTGCTTCCCTGGGCCACGGCGGGGCCCGCCGCGGGCAAAGTGGACAGGGCGGCGGCGCCCAGGGAATGGCCCAGCAGGGCGCGGCGGGGGAGCGGCGTGGTCATGGCGGTCCTCTCCTGGCTCGGCGGCGCGGAGACATGGCCCGCGCCTTGTCCGTCTGGCCTCGTTCCTGCCGCAGAAGGATGCGGTCCCGCAAGCGGGAAGTGCGCCAGCGGCGGCCACCGGCACAGAACCTCGCCGCATGGGTGATCTGCCGGGGGTGGAGGCTCGTCGCGCAGCAGAATTGCGCTATGATGACAAGCCAGGAAACATATGTGCGGGAACCGGCGCGATGAGCCCCTTCAACGATCCTTCCATCCGTTTCACCCGGACCACGCAGCCGCGGCCCAGGCCCGAGGATGCCTCGCTCAGCTTCGGCAAGGTCATGACCGACCACATGTTCCTGATGGATTATGAAGAGGGGAAGGGCTGGCACGATCCGCGCGTGGTGCCCTATGGCCCCTTCAGCCTGGATCCCGCCACCTCGGTGCTGCACTACGGCCAGGCGGTGTTCGACGGGCTGAAGGCCTTCCGCGGCGAGGACGGCAGCATCCGCCTGTTCCGCGCCCAGCGCCACGCGGAGCGGCTCAACCGCTCCTGCCGCGCCCTCTGCATCCCGGAGATGGATCCGGCGCTGATCCGGGCCTCCTTCGAGGCCATCGTCGCCGCCGATCATGACTGGGTGCCGCGCGCCGCCGGAACCTCGCTCTACATCCGCCCGACCGTCATCGCCCGTGACGTGATGCTCGGCGTGCATCCGGCGCACCGCTACACCTACTTCGTCATCTGCTCGCCGGTCGGCGCCTACTACAAGGAAGGGGTGAAGCCGGTTCGCATCCTGGCCACCGACACCCATGTCCGCGCCGTGCAGGGCGGCCTCGGCGAGGCCAAGACGGCGGCCAACTACGCCGCCTCGCTCTCGGCGCAGCAGGAGGCGGAGAAGCTCGGCTTCACCCAGGTGCTCTGGCTGGACGGCGTGGAGCGCCGCTTCATCGACGAGGTCGGCACCATGAACATCATGATGCGGATCGGCGACGAGATCGTCACCCCGCCGCTGGCCGGCACCATCCTGGACGGCGTGACCCGCAACTCCATCCTGACGCTGATGCGCGACTGGGGCCTCGGCGTCTCCGAGCGGCGCATCGACATCCAGGAGGTGATGCAGGCCGGGCGTGACGGCACGCTGGCCGAGATGTGGGGCACCGGCACCGCGGCCGTGGTCTCCCCGGTGGGGCAGCTCCAGTACAAGGGCGAGACCATCACCATCGGCGGCGGCGAGACGGGCGCGCTGACGCGCAAGCTCTACGAGGCCATCATCGCCATCCAGTACGGCCGGGCGCCGGACCCGCATGGCTGGACCAGCGCGGTGCGGCTGCCCGTCGCGGCCTGACCGCCCGAGGCCTGACCGCCCGAGGCCTGACCATCCTGGCGCGGGGAGGGGAGCGCCGCCCCCTCCCCGGTGAGGCTCAGCGCGTGGTGAAGACCTCGGTCGCCTGGGTCTGCTCGTCGACGCGCGGCCGGTAGTCGAGGCCGCGCCGCAGCGCCCAGACGCTCTTCTGGGTGTGCAGCGGGATGATGGCGACATCCTCCATCGCCACCTTCATCGCCTCCTGGTGCAGCGCCTCGCGCTTCGCCTCGTCCAGGCTCTGCAGGCCCTGCAGCGTCAGCTCGTCGACGCGCGGGTTGGAGTAGCGGCCGTAGTTGGACAGGCCCGTCCCCGCCGTGCCGCGCGAGCCCAGGACGGCGCGGAGCGAGGTGGAGGGCTCGCCCAGGCTGTTGCTCCAGCCCAGCAGGTAGGCCGAGGCCTCGAAGCGGTTCAGCCGGCCGATCAGCGTCGCCAGCGGCTGCGCGTCCACATTGGTCTTCACGCCGATGCGCGTCCACATCTGCGCCACCACCTGCAGGATCTGCGCGTCGTTCACGTAGCGGTCGTTCGGGCCGCGCAGCGTGACGGTCAGGCCGTTCGGATAGCCGGCCTCGGCCAGCAGCGCCCTGGCCCGCTCGACATCATACTTCGGCACGGCGATGGCGGGGCTGTAGCCAAAGGCGCCGGGCGGCATGAACTGCCCGGCCGGCACCGCCGCCCCCTCCATCACGCGGCTGACGATGGCGGGGCGGTTGATGGCGATGGAGAGCGCCTCGCGCACGCGCCGGTCCTGCAGCGGGTTCCTGTCCAGCGTTTCGCCATTCGGGCCGGTCACGTCGGGCGTGGCGCCGTCCCGGTAGACATCGAGGCCGAGGAAGATCAGCCGCAGGCTGGTGTTCTCGACCACCTTCACCCGCTCGTCCTTGCGCAGCCGCGCCAGGTCGTTGGTGGGCAGGTTGTCGATCATCTGCACATCGCCCGAGAGCAGCGCCGCCACGCGGGCCCCGGAATTGGTCAGGATGCGGTAGTCGACCTTGGCCCATTCCGGCTTGTCGCCCCAGTAGGCGTCGTTGCGCGCCATCTCCACCCGGTCGTTCGGGCTGTAGGAGACGAAGCGGAAGGGGCCGGTGCCGATCGCCGCGCGGCCGCTGTTGAACTCCGAGGAGGCGACCTCGCCGAGCGAGCGCGGGATGATGAAGATCTGCGTCAGGTCGTTCGGCAGCAGCGGATAGACGCCGTTGGTGCGGAAGCGGATGGTGCGATCGTCGACCACCGTGATGTCGGTGATGGCGCGGGTATAGACGGCGAAGGAGCTCGGGCTCTGCACCGTGGGCGGCCGGCGGACGGAATAGGCCACGTCCTCGGCGGTGAGCGGCGCGCCGTTGTGGAAGGTGACGCCGGGGCGGAGCCTGAATTCCCAGGTGGTGTCGTCCACCAGCTTCCAGGATTCCGCCAGGCCCGGGATGACGCGGGAATTGCCGTCGCGCCGGGTGAGCCCCTCGAACATATGGGAGGAGAGCTGGATGCTCGGCGTCAGCGTGTAATACTGCGGGTCGATGCTGGCCGGCGGCGCCGAGATGCCCATGGAGAGGGTCTGGCCCAGGGCGGACGTCAGCGCGGGGGTCAGAACGGGGGGGGCCGCGAGCAGGGCGGTGCCCAGCAACGCGGCCTTGAGGCTGGATGTGATACGCATGGCGGTCTTCCGCGTGGAGGAGGAGGGGATGGGGGAGGTCATGCCGCCTCCCCCTCGGTCCAGCCAAGCTCCTGGCCGACCAGGCTGGCCCAGTAGGCCGCGCCAAGCGCCAGGATCTCGTCGTTGAAGTCGTAGAGCGGCGTATGGACGTTGTGGAAGCTGCCGTCCGGATTCATGCCGTTGCCGATGCGCATGAAGACGCCGGGCTTCTCGCGCAGCATGAAGGCGAAGTCCTCGCCGCCGGTGCTGAGCGGGATCTCGCCCACCTTCTCCGCGCCCACCAGGGCGGCGGCGGCGGCCGTGGCCACCGGCACCTTCTCGGCCGCGTTGACGGTGGGCGGGCAGAGCGCCTCGTAGCTCAGCTCGGCGGTGCAGCCATGTGCCGCCGCCAGGGTCTCGGCCAGCTCCTGCAGCCGGCGCCGGATGACGGCCTGGGCGGCGGGCTCGAAATACCGCGCGGTGCCGCGCACCACGACCTTGGCCGGCATGACGTTGGGCGAGCCGAAGCTGCCGCCCTGGACATGGCCGACCGAGAGGGCCGCGCTCTCGATGGGGCGCAGGTTGCGCGGCAGGATGGTCTGCACGGCCAGCAGGAAGTGGCCGAGCACGACCGTGGCGTCGGTGGCGAGATGCGGCGCCGCGCCGCCATGGCCGCCGGTGCCGTGGAAGGTGACGCCCCAGAAATCGGCACCGGCCAGCATCGGGCCGGGGCGCGTCGCGAACTGCCCGACCGGCAGGCCCGGCGTGTTGTGCATGCCCCAGACGCTGTCCACCGGGAAGCGCTCGAAGAGCCCGTCGCGGATCATGGCGGGGGCGCCGGTGCCGGCCTCCTCGGCGGGCTGGAAGATGAAATGGACGGTGCCGGCGAAGTCCGGATTGCCGGCCAGGTAGCGGGCGGCGCCAAGCAGCATGGTGGTGTGGCCGTCATGGCCGCAGGCGTGCATCTTGCCCGGCACGGTGGAGGCATGGGCGAAGTCGTTCTCCTCCTGGATGAAGAGCGCATCCATGTCGGCGCGCAGCCCGATGGCCCGCTGGCCGGGCCGCCGCCCCTTCAGCGTACCGACGACGCCGGTGCCGCCGATGCCCTCGGCGACCTCCAACCCCCATTCCCGCAGCTTGCCGGCCACCAGCCCGGCGGTGCGCACCTCCTCGAAGCGGGTCTCGGGATGGCGGTGGATGTCCCGCCGGATCTCGACCAGCTCGGGCTCATAGGCCCTGATCGCCTCAAGGATGTCCTGCCGCATGCTGTCGTCCTTTGTCTGCTGCGCGATGCGGGGCAAACTGAGGCGCCCCCGGCCGGGGGTCAACGGGCGTGACATGTTAACGGCTTATGCGATAGATATATTTCCATCATGATGGACACGCCCGCCGCCATGCCCGAGATCCGCGATGCCACCGAGGCCGACCTGCCGGCCATCCTCGCCATCCTGAACCAGGCGATTCGCGAGACCACCGCGATCTGGCACACCGCCGAGGCGACGCTGGAGGCCCGTCGCGCCTGGCTGCACGAGCGCCAGGGCCGGGGCCTCCCGGTGCTGGTGGCGGTCTCCGGGGGGGAGGTGCTGGGTTTCGCCAGCTTCGGCGACTTCCGCCCCTTCGCCGGCTATGCCCTGACGGCCGAGCATTCGCTCTACGTGGCGCCGGCGGCGCAGGGTCGCGGCCTCGGCAAGGCCCTCCTGACGGCGCTGCTGGTCCGGGCCGAGGCGCTCGGGCTCCATGTCCTGGTGGCGGCGATCGAGGCGGCCAACGCCCCCTCCATCGCCCTGCACCGGGCCATGGGCTTCGAGGAGGCGGGGGTGCTGCGACAGGTCGGCCGCAAGTTCGATCGCTGGCTCGACCTGCTCTTCATGCAGAGGATCCTGCCCGGCGGCGGCTGAGGCGTGGCCGGGCCCGCGGCGGCTGGCCGGCAGGCGGCGCGCGCATCCCTCCTGCCAGCCCTTGGCGGGCCTTTTCTCGTTGACGGGGCGGGGGCGCCGCCGCATGGTCCCCCGCCCGATTTCGGGCCCGATTTTCAACCCCCCGATTTCAACCCTGGGATGACCCTTCCGATGCCTGCGATCACGCTGCCCGACCAGTCCGTCCGCCAGTTCGACGGGGCTGTGACCGGCACGACCGTGGCCGCCGCCATCGGCCCCGGCCTCGCCAAGGCGGCGCTGGCCATGCGGGTGGACGGCCAGCTGCGCGACCTCTCGGCGCGCATCGACCAGGATGCCGAGATCCGCTTCATCACCCGCCGCGACCCCGAGGCGCTGGAGATGATCCGGCATGACGCCGCGCATGTGCTGGCCGAGGCGGTGCAGGAGCTGTTCCCCGGCACCCAGGTGACCATCGGCCCGGCGATCGAGAACGGCTTCTACTACGACTTCGCGCGCAACGAGCCCTTCACCCCGGAGGACTTTCCCGCGATCGAGGCGAAGATGCGCGAGATCATCGCGCGCAACGCGAGCTTCGAGCGGGAGGAATGGCCGCGCGCCGAGGCCATCGCGTTCTTCGAGAAGCGGGGCGAGCGGTACAAGGCCGAGCTGATCCGCGACCTGCCGGAGAGCGAGGTGATCTCGATCTACCGCCAGGGCGAATGGCTGGACCTGTGCCGCGGCCCGCACATGCGGAGCACGGGCGACATCGGCTCCGCCTTCAAGCTGATGAAGGTGGCCGGCGCCTATTGGCGGGGCGATCATCGCAACGCCATGCTCTCCCGCATCTACGCGACCGCCTGGCGCGACCAGAAGGAGCTCGACGCCCATCTCCACCAGCTGGAGGAGGCCGAGAAGCGCGACCACCGCAAGATCGGCAAGGAGATGGGGCTGTTCCACCTCCAGGAGGAGGCGGCGGGCAGCATCTTCTGGCACCCCAAGGGCTGGCGCCTCTACACCACGGTGCAGGACTACATGCGCCGGCGGCTGGATGCCGAGCGCTACCAGGAGGTGCGGACCCCGCAGCTCGTGGACCGCAAGCTGTGGGAGGCCTCGGGGCATTGGGAGAAGTATCGGGAGAACATGTTCCTGGCGACGGTGGATGACGAGTCCGAGAAGGACCGCATCCTGGCGCTGAAGCCGATGAACTGCCCCTGCCATGTGCAGATCTTCAACCATGGCCTGCGCTCCTATCGCGAACTGCCGATGCGCATGGCCGAATTCGGCGCCTGCCACCGCTACGAGCCCTCGGGCGCGCTGCACGGCATCATGCGGGTCCGTTCCTTCACCCAGGACGACGCGCATATCTTCTGCACCGAGGCGCAGATCGCCCAGGAGACGGTTGAATTCGTCAGCCTGCTTTCGCGCGTCTATCGCGATTTCGGCTTCGAGAGCTTCCGGGTGAAATTCTCCGACCGGCCGGAGAAGCGCTCCGGCACGGACGAGGTCTGGGACCATGCCGAGGGCGCGCTGCACGAGGCCTGCCGCATCGCCGGCGTCGAGTACGAGATGAACCCGGGCGAGGGTGCCTTCTATGGTCCCAAGCTGGAATTCGTGCTGCGCGACGCCATCGGCCGTGACTGGCAGTGCGGCACCCTGCAGGTGGATTTCGTGCTGCCCGAGCGGCTGGACGCCGTCTATGTCGGCGAGGATGGCAACCGGCACCGGCCCGTGATGCTGCACCGCGCCATCCTCGGCTCCTTCGAGCGTTTCCTCGGCATCCTGATCGAGGAGCATGCCGGGCGCTTCCCGCTCTGGCTGGCGCCGGCGCAGGTGGCGGTGGCGACCATCGTGGACGAGGCGGCCCCCTATGCCCGCGAGGTGGCGGCCGCCTTCCGCAAGGCCGGGCTGGCGGTGGAACTGGACGTGCGGAACGAGAAGATCAACCGCAAGGTCGTCGACCATATCGAGCAGCGCATTCCGGTGCTCGCCGTGATCGGCCGGCGCGAGGCGGAGGAGGGGCGGGTGGTGCTGCGCCGCCTGCCGGGCCGTGAGCAGGTGGCCATGAGCCTGGCCGAGGCGGTCGAGACCCTTGCATCGGAGGCGCTGGCGCCCGATCTAAGGGCGCCGACAGAGGTTGCGGTTGCGTGACCACTGCACCATAAGACACTCCGCTTCGTCCCCCACAGCAACAGGAGCCGACTCTGGCCCGAGGCCCAATCCCGAACCAGCTGCCAACCCGCGACGGTCCGCGGGTCAATGAGGATATCCGCGTCCCGCAGGTTCGCCTGATCGACCAGGATGGCGAGATGCTCGGCGTCATGAGCGCGCGCGAGGCCCTGCTCCGCGCCTATGACGCGGGCATGGATCTGCTGGAGATCAGCCCGAATGCCGTCCCCCCGGTGTGCAAGATCACCGACTACGGCAAGTTCAAGTACGAGCAGCAGAAGAAGGCCAACGAGGCCCGCAAGAAGCAGAAGATCGTCGAGATCAAGGAAATCAAGGTTCGCCCGAACATTGATGACCACGACTACGACGTGAAGATGCGCGCGGCGAAGGGCTTCCTCGAGGAAGGCGACAAGGTGAAGGTCACCCTGCGCTTCCGTGGCCGTGAGATGGCGCACCAGGATCTCGGCGTGAAGGTTCTCGAGCGCATCCGCACCGAACTGGTCGAGCTGGCCAAGGTCGAGCAGATGCCGCGTCTGGAGAACCGCCAGATGATCATGGTGCTGGCGCCCAAATAATCCGCCGGCGGCCGGGCCCTGCCCGCCAGACCGGATGAAAAGGCCGGGGCGCGTCGCGCTCCGGCCTTTTTCGTGGGATCCCCGGGGCCGCCGCCCCCCCCCTAGCGCCCCGGAAATCGCAGATCCAGGCCGCGCGCCCGCCATCCCGCCTCGATCACCGCCTTGTCGATCAGCCCGGCGGGATCGGCCTTGCGCGGCGAGAAGGCCAGCGAGGGCGCCCGCTCGCGGCGCCAGATGCCGAGCAGCCGGCGCAACTCCGTCAGCGGCTCGGGATGGTCGTCCACGCGCAGGTCAAGGTCCGGGAAGTCCTCGGTGGTGATCAGCTTCATCGCCGCCGACTGCCGCCCGCGCCGGTCGCCCCCCGCCGCCTGCCCGGCATCGAGCGCCAGCATCAGCCGTTCAGGCAGCTGCAGGCCGGTGCCGGAGCGGAAGGTCGCCGCCGTCTCGCCCACCACCGCCGGATTGGCCAGCATGTTGCCGGCCACGCTGAAGCCTTGCCCCTGCTGGCTGCCCGCCCATTCGACGCAGCTCTGGCCGGTCCAGGCGGCGGCGCGGCCATGCCGGTCCACGGCGTGGATCTGCCGCAGCGCCTTGCCGTCATCGCCCACCAGCGCGCCCTCGATGGCGGCCGAGGGCGTCAGGCCACGCGCCAGCCCGTCCAGCACGGCGGGCGCCAGGTAGCGGTTGGTGAAGGACTGGGTGGAGACGGCGCCCACCCCGGCCCGCACATGCGGGCAGGAGGCGCCGACGGCGAAGGCGCAGGTGGTGACGGCCACCGCGAAGGCGCCGCTGTCGGCGTCATGCGCCACGATCGACCAGGTCATTGCCGCGTTGTCCTCGGTATCTTGCTGCGCTCCACGGTGGCGCTGACGGTCCGGCGGATCAAGGGGAAGCCGGAGCCGGCGGGGGCGGCGCGAAAGTCTTGCCTTGACAGCGGCGTTGTGGTGCAAGCTGGCCCATGGCCGACCTCTCCTCCCCCAGCTCCCATCACGACCGCGTCCTGATCCTCGATTTCGGCAGCCAGGTGACGCAGCTCATCGCGCGCCGGGTGCGGGAATCCGGCGTCTATTGCGAGGTCTGGCCGTTCACGGCCGGCGAGGAGCGCATCCGCGCCTTCGCGCCCCGCGGCATCATCCTCTCCGGCAGCCCGGCGAGCACGACGGAGGAGGGCAGCCCGCGCGCCCCGCAGGCGGTTTTCACGCTGGGCGTGCCGGTGCTCGGCATCTGCTACGGCCAGCAGACCATGTGCCTGCAGCTCGGCGGCGATGTCGCCGGCAGCGACCACCGGGAGTACGGCCGCGCCTATGTCGAGGTGCGCGAGGCCTGTGCCCTGACGCAGGATGTCTGGGCGCCCGGCGCGCGCGAGCAGGTCTGGATGAGCCATGGCGACCGCGTCACGGCGCTGCCCGAGGGCTTCCGCATCGTCGCCGTCAGCGACGGCGCGCCCTATGCGATGATCGCCGACGACGCGCGCCACTTCTACGGCCTGCAGTTCCACCCCGAGGTGGTGCACACCCCGCATGGCGCGCAGCTCCTGCGGAACTTCACCCACGGCGTCTGCGGCTGCCGGGGCGACTGGACCATGGCGGCCTTCCGCGCCGAGGCCATCGGGCGCATCCGCGCCCAGGTCGGCGGCGGCCGGGTGATCTGCGGCCTCTCGGGCGGCGTCGATTCCTCCGTCGCGGCGGTGCTGATCCACGAGGCGATCGGCGACCAGCTCACCTGCATCTACGTCGATCACGGCGTGATGCGCGCCGGCGAGACCGAGCAGGTCGTCGCCACCTTCCGCGACCGCTTCAACATCCGGCTGGTGCACCGCGATGCGTCGGACCTCTTCCTCGGCGCGCTCGAGGGCGTCACCGATCCGGAGGTGAAGCGCAAGACCATCGGCCGGTTGTTCATCGAGGTCTTCGAGGAGGAGCAGGCCAAGATCGGCGGCGCCGACTTCCTGGCCCAGGGCACGCTCTATCCGGACGTGATCGAGAGCGTCTCGGCCACTGGCGGCCCCTCCGTCACCATCAAGTCGCACCACAATGTCGGCGGCCTGCCCGAGGACATGCGGATGCAGCTGGTCGAGCCGCTGCGCGACCTGTTCAAGGACGAGGTGCGCGAACTGGGCCGCGAGCTGGGCCTGCCGGAGGAGATCGTCGGCCGGCATCCCTTCCCGGGGCCGGGGCTGGCCATCCGCATCCCCGGCGCGGTGACGCGGGAGAAGGTGCAGATCCTGCAGAAGGCCGATGCCATCTACCTCGAGGAGATCCGCGCCGCCGGCCTGTACGATGCCATATGGCAGGCCTTCGCCGTGCTGCTGCCGGTCAGGACGGTGGGCGTGATGGGCGATGGCCGCACCTATGACAGCGTCTGCGCGCTGCGCGCCGTCACCAGCACGGATGGCATGACGGCCGATGTCTACCCCTTCACCATGGAATTCCTGACGCGGGTGGCGGGGCGCATCGTCAACGAGGTGCGCGGCATCAACCGCGTGACCTACGACATCACCTCGAAGCCACCCGGAACCATCGAGTGGGAATGATTTTTGCCTATCCGGCCATATCCAAAACCACCCCAGAGTACGATCTAAACCACTGATACAAATAAATATTCCTGTCGGCATCTATCGATGCCTATCGGTGGGCAGAGATCGCGGCTGTCGGACCCGTTGACGGGCCTTGGCCATATTGATCGCGACGAAATTTGAAAGTACCGTCAAGGGAGATGAGGCTCCTGACGGTACTTTTTTGGCGCTAAGCTGCTGACAATACGCAGACTTTTCCGACGAGAGCCCCCCAAAACCGCGTGACGGTACTTTTTTGGAGGTGGCGTACCATGTTGACGGACGCAGCGATCAAGGCGCTCAAACCTAAAGAGAAAATGTACAAGGTGACGGACCGCGATGGCATGTATTTGCGCGTCGCGCCCTCGGGCGCTCTGTCGTTCAGGCTGGACTATCGGCTCAATGGACGACGGGAGACGGTCTACCTGGGTAAATACGGGCGAGATGGAATCTCGTTGGCGCGGGCTCGAGAGCTTTGCCTGGACGCGCGGCGAGCGATCAGCGAGGGCCGATCGCCGGCCATTGAGAAGCAGCGCGAGAAGCGCCGTATCAAGGAAGCGAAGAGCTTCGGCGAGTTTGGCGAAAAGTGGCTGGTGAATGCGCCCATGGCTGACAGCACACGCGCCATGCGTCGTTCCATTTTTGAACGGGAGCTATTGCCGGTTTGGCGCAACCGCCTGCTTACCGAGATCACACCGGACGATCTTCGCGCGCAATGCGGAAAGATCGTCGATCGCGGCGCGCCCGCTACCGCGATCCATGTACGCGACATCCTGAAGCAGATCTACGGGTTCGCGATCTTGCATGGCGAGAAGGTGGCCAATCCGGCCGACGACGTCGGACCAGCATCGATCGCGACGTTCACGCCGAAAGATCGGGCTCTGTCGCCAGCCGAAATTCGAGTGATGCTAAAAGAGCTGGAAAAGGTCGCCACGCTGCCGACGATCCGGCTCGGGATGCGGCTCTTCCTACTGACGATGGTGCGCAAGAGCGAACTGCAGGACGCGGTTTGGGACGAGGTCGACTTCGAGAACGCTGTTTGGACAATTCCCAAGGAGCGGATGAAGCGGTCAAAGGCGCACAACGTCTATCTGTGCCGCCAGACTCTCGACATCATGATTGCGCTCAAAACCTGCGCCGGGAATTCCCGGTATCTGTTGCCTTCGCGCTATGACGCCGATGCGCCAATGTCTCGCGCGACGTTCAATCGGGTCACATATTCGGTCGTTGAGCAGGCCAAGCAAGATGGGCTGCCACTCGAACCATTCACGGTTCACGACCTGCGGCGTACAGGCTCGACCCTGCTAAACGAACTGGGTTTTAATAGAGATTGGATTGAGAAGTGCTTGGCGCACGAAGACGGTCGCTCGTCGCGCGGAGTCTATAACAAGGCCGAATACGAGGTCCAGCGCCGCCATATGATGCAGGAGTGGGCGGATACCGTGGACGCGTGGGTCGAGGGTCGCAGGCATGCCCCAACGCTCCTACCCACGACTATGCCTTTGCTGGAGCTTGATCCTGCCCTTTGACTGGACGGGATTTTCGCTTGGCGACGTCGGGGTGCTGCGCACGACGGATCGGGGCGGTCCGTCGTGCGATCAACCAAGCCTCGACCTCGGCTAGATCCCACACGATGCAACGTGGCGAGAGCGCGAACCGCCGTGGGAATTCGCCGCGTTGCTCCATTTCATAGATGGTGCTGTCTGCCATCGGCACCATTTCACGCAACTGCTGCCGCCGGATTGTTCTTCGGCTTTGCGTAGCTTCAATTTTTGCCATCTCAATCTCCTACGTTGCCGGAGCGATTGAGACCGATAGATGTTGATACTGGAAGCCCTCCCGAGATGCTGTGCGGTATTTTCGGGCAATGGCGTACACATCGGCGGGTTTTCCCTGACCCGTAGGTGCAGCATAGGAGCGAACAGGCCCTGCTGAACGAACTCGAATAGCGGTAAGTTCGCCGCACGAAGGAGGCGTTCGGTAGACTCGACTCACTTCCAAATCCGGTTCCGAAAGGAGTGTCGGTTCGATTCCGACCACCCGCACCAATTCCCCGTCGAAATATTTCGACGGCAGGTCAGCCCGAAACTCTCGGGGCCGAGCACCGCTAGTGCGCTAACGCCTCGTGCGAGCGGTCGCGGATCGCACGGATCGCCCTGCGCGGCATAAGGTCCGGCGAATGCTCTTTTGCCTACGCCGTCATGTTATCGGCGAGGAAATCGACGAACGCACGGATACGTGCGGCAGGATGCTCATGGCCGACATAGACAGCGCTCACGGGTTCGATGTCGCCGGGGTTGAAGTCCTCGAGCACCGCAACTAGCGAACCAGCCTCGATATCGGGCTCGATATGATACCGGGCCAAGCGGGCCAGCCCCATTCCGGCGAGAGCGAGCCTTCTGACCGTTTCGCCATTGTTGACCCGCATCCGCCCGCGAAGCGGGGCGTAGGTCATCGTACCGTCTTCACGTTGAAGGAACGGCCATTCGTGCATCGAGCGACGGAAGTTGAAGCCGATACACTGATGCTGGGCGATGTCCGCGGGGGTTCGCAGTGGCGGAGCGCTTTCCAGATAAGACGGCGCGGCGACGACAGCATAACGGCTTTCCAGCAGCTTTCGGGCCTTCAGGCCAGAGTCCTGCAATGGTCCGACACGGATCGCGACATCGGTGCGATTCTCGATCAGATCGACCATGCCGTCATCAAGCGAAAGGTCGATTTCGATCTCGGGGAAGCGGGCGAGGAAAGCCGGCAGCAGCGGTGTTATCGCGCAATGCGCAATCGGCACCGAGGCGTTGACCCTAAGCAGCCCGCGCGGTGTGGAGCACGATCCCGATGTGATGCTGCGCTCCGTATCGTCAATCTCGGCCAGCACATTGCGGGCACGCCGCAGGTAGATCTCGCCTTCCTGCGTGAGACTGAGCGAGCGGGTTGAACGGACCAGCAGGTTCGTCCCAAGTCGGGTTTCGATGCGGCCGACGACCTTGCTGACGGCCGAAGGCGACAGGCCAAGCGCGCGGCTCGCTCCGGCAAAGCTGCCGCGATCCACGGCCTCGACGAACACCTCCATTTCTCCGGCACGATTGTTCATGGCCGCTCATCCTAGCTCACGAATTCATTTCACGACTGACGTTCCATAATAGCGGATTATCGATGGAATGGCGAGCGGTTACGGTGCGGGAATGAATACGCAATCCCGCTCCGCAACCGCACTCGACCTGATTAATCGTCCCGGCCAACTAACGCTGGGCATCGAACTGCCGCTCGATAACGATTGGTCGCCGGAAGGCGAAGCGCGCCGCGTCGCGGACGGACGCCCGCGGGGCGTGCCTGATCTCTCCCGTTACCCGGAGTTGGTCCGGCAGATCGATGCCTCAGGAGTTGCCGCCATCTGGATGCGCGACGTTCCGGCGTTCGATCCGCGAAACTTCGGCGACGCGGGTTCTGTCTACGATCCCTTCGTCAATCTGGGATTCCTCGCCGGGATCACGAAGCACGTCGCGCTCGGCACGGCAGGCATCGTCCTGCCGCTTCGCCATCCCATGATGGTGGCGAAGGCCGCTGCTTCCGTCGATTGCCTGTCAGGCGGTCGGCTAATCCTCGGCCTGGCCTCGGGCGACCGGCCGGTGGAGTATCCGCTGCTCGGTCTCGATTTCGAGGGGCGTGGCGAGGCCTATATGCGCGACGCCTGGAAGGACGGCGGCCTGCCGCTCGGCGACGGACGCATAGCCGTCGAACTCGACCTGCTACCTAAGCCTGCGCGAAGAACCATTTCCACGATCATCGTCGGCAACGGTCAGCAATCCGACGAGTGGATTGCTGACAACATGGATGGGCGCTTCGTCTATCCCGGCAATCTCGATCGGATGGCGGCGCAGGCGGCGGAATTCCGCCGGCTTCGGCAGGCTGTCGGGATGGATCGTGGCGTCTTCATCAGCGCCTTTCATCTCGACCTCGCTGACGATCCCGACGAACTGGCAACGCCCCGTCGCTTCGGCGCACGCATCGGCCGCAAGCCCTTCCTCGACCACCTTCAACACCTTCACAGCGCCGGCGTCGATCATCTGGCCGTGCTGCTGCGGCCCTCCCGCCGGCCTCTGCCGGAGGTGATCGACGAATTTGCCCGCGAGATCCTGCCCACGATCGGCAAGGCGGAGGCGGGTCAACAGCCCAGTCGTGACAAGGAATTCGTCCATGAATGAGTTGTTTCAGCCGTTTAAGCGCGGGGGCTTGGCGCTGCGCGGCCGTGCTTCGTCCAGTCCGGAGCAAAGCCGATCTGAGGTACATTGCGGTTCGTGGCCCAAAGGGATGCGATCTTCTCGACGCCCTTCGGCGACTTGCCGTGCATGAGGACCATGTCTGGGTGCTTTTCGTGGACCTGATCGAGCTTGGCCCAGATCAACCGGTGATCGTTGAAGTTGAGCCCGCCGGTGACGAGGATCTTCGGACCAGCGGGAAGAAACATCGTCTGCTCGGCGCGCCGCTTCGTTGCTAGGAAGTCGCGGCTGTCGATCATCGCCGAGGTAAAATTGCGGTGGTTGACCTTTGACCCGCTGCGCGGAAGCCAAGCCTTGCCGACGTGGCGTTCGTAGTGTTCAGCCGCCTGGTCACGCATCAGTTCGAAGGCGTTCTGGCGTTCGATGAGGGTCTGCCCTTCGGCGATGTGGCGCTCGAGTTCGACCGCCTTTACCTCGCTGCCGTCCTGTTCACGCTGCCCGCGGCGTTGCGCCTGCTCGTTGTCGTCCAGTTCGC
The DNA here is from genome assembly GCF_049340465.1 of Pseudoroseomonas sp. WGS1072. Lineage (NCBI taxonomy): Bacteria > Pseudomonadati > Pseudomonadota > Alphaproteobacteria > Acetobacterales > Acetobacteraceae > Pseudoroseomonas > Pseudoroseomonas sp. WGS1072. Next base: position 2,415,045 of record NZ_JBMPSU010000001.1, read on the forward strand.
GCGCGATCCGGTCGGTGGCGCGGTGGAAGACGTTGACCGTCGACCAGAGGAGATCGTCGAGGTCGGGTTCGAGGCGAGTGTCCTCCAGCGTCCCGATCAGGGCGTCGAAGATGTCGGCGATAGCGCCTGCGACCGCGTTGCCATCCGGGAGGAGTCGCTGGTCGGGTTCATCCTCGAAGGGACGGTAGCCGTGGAGCTGAATCTCGGTGAGGACATGGTCGGTCGGTGATGAGGCGTGATGCGGTTCGAAGTCGTCGTGCTCGCTCATGGGATGCTCCGTCGGTTGGACCGCGACCGTCGCGGCCTTCATGGCGACGAAAGCCGGCGGGCGGGCCGGCCCTGCACCCGGAGCAAGGCGCAGGGCCGGAGCGTCAGCGGAGGATGGCGGAAGCCGGCGATTTTGCCTCGCGATGGAAAGGCGCGGCACGCGCCGCGGGAAAATCGTCAGCCGCAGCCATTGTTGGGCAGGCCCGTTTGCTGGCCGATCGCCCTCTCGAAGGCCGAGGCGCGGTCCCCCTCCGACGGTTGGTGCATCTGCGAGCATGACGACGCACCGCCATTGTCGGTCTCCTGTGCCGGGCTATGCGGCCAGCGCCATGAACCTTGCGACATCCTGGGGTGCAATCTGCATCCGCGACTGCTGCCGGAGATGCTCGATGCCGAGGGTGCGGAGATCATCGTTGAAGTCGCCGAGCGCCGGCGAGATAACAATCGCCTCGATCCCGACGGCGTTGGCCCGTTCGATCAGGCTGTCACGCGCACCGTCACCGGCCGGATCATTGTCGCGCACGATATAGAGCCGTCGCAGTGTATCGGGGAACAGGATGGCGGCGAGATGTGCTGCCGAGAGCGCCGCCAGCATCGGCATGTCGGGAAGCACCTGTCGGAGCGACAGGACGGTCTCGATGCCTTCGCCGGCCGCCATGACGTCGCCGCAGATGCCGAAGCGCGCCGCGTTGCCGAGCAGGTCACCCATCGCTCGCCTCGGGGTGTCAATCGGCGCCTTGTCGCGCGATCGGGGGTCGAGCCAGGTTCGATGCGCGCCCGTGATCTTGCTGTCGAGATCGGTGACAGCGGCGACCATCGCCGGCCATGTCTCGGGTGGCGAATGCTCGTCGGGCCGATAATAGCAGCGTGGATGGAAGCGAAGGTTTCCGGTTCCGCGTAAATCCGTAATGCCGCGTTCCCGTAAATACGCTTGCACAATTGTGCCCGTAATCGGCTGCGACATGCCGATGAGACGTCGCGCTGCTTCCGGCGAGCCGCTTGGTGCTGGCCGTTGACGCTCCTAGAATCGCGGCTCCGGCTCGGGTGGTGGCATGCTGAGGAAGGTCCTGGCTTCGTCGGCCACATCCTTGAAGTCGATCAGGCCGCAGCTTTCCCGGATGACATCGAGGAGATCGCCATGTTCTCCGGTCGCGGCATCGGTCCATTTGCCGGCGGCGCCTTTGCCGCTTTCGCCGCCCTTCAGCCGCACGAACATCGACCGGCCGGGCGTGTTGCGCGCATCGCCAACGAGCCAGTAGCGCCCTTCGCGGTGGCCGTTGGATAGATAGTGCCGACAAACGGCCTCGGCCTGAGCTGCCAGCCGTCGCGCGAGATCTGCGGCGGGTTGCATCGCGGACTCCGAGACTAAAAACGGGCCCGCCATTGCCGACGGGCCCTTGGGTGGACGTGTTGCTCCTTCGGCTATTCGGCCGCGATCACATGCATGTCGATCTCGGCCAGCTCATCTTCGATCCGCCGCTCGATTTCTGCCATGGCCGTTTCACCGCCGTCTTCCGCCGTGTCTTCGATGTCACCATCGGCGGACTGGCCGGTCTCGACGGACGACGCGTCATCGACAGCGGTGGCAAGGTGGCCGGGCGTGCGCAGCGGCTCCGGCAACCAGCCGGATCCGGCGAGCAGTTCCTGCGCCCTTTCGGCCATGTCGCCCTTCCTGAGGTGCTCGATGCGATCACCGGCGCGCGTACCCTTCGCCTCGCGCACCGACGCGAGGATGCGGGCCTTGGTGACGCGACCAAGATAGGTGTCGACCGTTGGCTCCCATCCGGCCGCCACCATGTCGAGATCGACCGCTTGGGCGAGTTGGTCGGCGTGGGCGAGCGCGCGAGGCCGACGATTGTAGGCCTCGTAGATCGCATTAACCGACAGGGACACACAATGCGCAAACAGAGCGTGACGGCTGTCGCCGTCGAACGCCCGCAGTGCGTCCCACAGATCGCCGGGCTCCTTCGGAAGCGCCGCCAACCACGCCTGATGGCGGCCATCGATCGCCGAGGCCAGGCTGCTGTCATTCAGACCCGGCGCCTGCGCCCCGAAACTGACGTTCTTAAGGTCGAGCTCTAGGGTCTGTTAGAGCTTGAATACTGCCCCCATGTTTTGGGCATGGCGAAGGACAGGAACGAGCAGCTTCTCACGGATGCGGTCTGGGCGGTGTGGGAGCCGCTGATCGAGGCGGTCAGGCCTCGCGGCAAGACGCCGCCGAAGGAGCTGCGCCGCACGATGTCGGCCATCCTTTGGCGGCACCAGAACGGCGCCAAGTGGCGCAGCATCCCTGCTGAACTCGGGCCCTGGTGGCTGGCGGCCCAACTCTTCATCCGCTGGGCCAAGGCAGGCGTCTGGGAGCGCCTGCTGGAGTTGGTCCAGCAGCGTGGCGTGGCGCTCGGCATGACCTTCCTCGACGGCACCACCATCCGCGCTCACCAGAAGGCGGCGGGTGCGGAAAAAAGGGGGCCAATGGCAAGGAGCGAGATCTACGCGAAGCACTTGGCCGATCTCGCGGCGGCTATGGCACCAAAGCTTGCGTGATTGCGGATGGGCGCGGACGGGCCATCGCCTTCGCTCTCGCGCCTGGACAGGCGCATGAACTGCCGCTCGCATCCGGTCTGCTCGACAGCCTGCCGGACGTGCCAGGCTGGATCATCGGTGACCGCGGCTATGCCTCCGATGCCTTCCGCGAGCGGATCTGGAACATGGGCGCACGTCCTGCCATTCCACCCAAGCGCACGGACGCGCCGGTCGCCTGTCCCACCTGGATCTACAACAACCGCTCTCGGGTGGAAAATCTCTGGGCACGCCTGAAAGAATGGCGCGCCGTCGCCACCCGCTACGAGAAGACTGCCAGATCCTTCCTCGGTATCCTCTGCCTCGCAGCCGCCGCTGACTGGATCAAGCTCTAACAGGCCTTAGGCAGGTGTCTGAGCCACAGTAATAGAAGACCCGAAGCGTGAGCGCATGAAGCGCGGCGAGGAAGGCGACATCTGGCTGCTCGCCGAGCGCGTGGCGCAGTGCCAGCGTGCGATGGGCGGTCAGCTCGGTCATCAAGCGGTCCGGGATCGGCTTCAAGCCCTCGTCTTCCTCCGGGTCCGCCTCGGTTTCGATGTCCGCCGTTAGGTGATCGTTCTCATGCTCCGCGCGCGCCGCGACGGCGTTGGCGGAGTCCTCGATCTCGAGATCGCCTTCCGGCTCGATCGGGCGTTCGTCCTCTGGGCGGACATAGCCGCGCTCGACCCGCAGGTTGCCCGATCCGTCGATGCTGACGAAGGCGCCGGCGCGCGCGATCTCATCGGGATCGAAGACCACTGGCCGATCGTCGAGCGCGCTGATCGCGGTCTCGATTTCCCCGAGCCGTTCGTCCACCTCGTCCGGCAGATCCTCGGCATCGGCATAGGTTTCCTCCAGTCCGTCCAACTCGGCTTGGAGCGCGTCGCGGGTGGCCTGCTCTTCCTCGGTGAGAGGGAGCTGCTCGCCACGGAGGTGACGCAGGGCGTAGGTGTGGCCGTAGGGGAAGTCCGGCGCGACCTCGATCCACTTCCAGCCTTCGGCGGAGATCGCCTCGGACTGCTCACGCAGCTTCTCGGCCATCAACATGTCGAGAAGTCCGACATCCTGCAGCCAGCCGCCGTCGTCACCCTGGAACAGGTCGTGCATGATGACGCCAGCTTCGGCGTAGGCTTCCAGCCCAACGAACTGTGCTCGCTTGTCGGCCGCACGAACCGCGCCCTCGGTGAGCATCCGGCGGATGAGATGCGGTTCCTTGCTGTAGCCCTGTGCGAGGCGCTCGAAAACCTGCTCCTGCCGCTCATGGTCGCCGTTGACCGTGAACGCCATCAACTGATCGAGGGTCATGTCGTCGGCGGCATAGACGTCGAGGAGCTTGGGCGAGACCGACGCCAAACGCAGACGCTGCTTCACGACCGACACCGAGACGAACTGGTTGGCGGCGATCTCCTCTTCGGACATCCCCTTTTCGCGGAAGGCCAGGAAGGCACGGAACTGGTCCAGCGGATGCAGAGGCGCGCGCTGGATGTTTTCGGCCAGCGAATCCTCCTCGGCCATGCCGCCCTCGCGGATGACGCAGGGGACAGGCGCGTTCTTGGCGAGGCGCTTCTGCTTCACGAGAAGTTCGAGAGCACGATACCGGCGCCCACCGGCCGGAATCTCGAACATGCCGGTCTCGTTGCCATCCGCATCGCGCACGGGCCGCACGGTGATGCTCTGCAACAGCGTTCGCCGGGCGATGTCCTCCGCCAGTTCCTCGATCGAAACGCCGGCCTTGATCCGCCGGACGTTCGCCTGGGAGATGAGGAGTTGGTTGAAGGGGATGTCGCGCGACGACGACAGGGTGATTTTCTTCGCAGCAGTAGCCATGGGAATGTACTCCGCGACGGGCGGCCAAGAGACTCTCTCTCAACCTCCAACCCGTCACGAAGCGAAGCGCCGCCCTCTTCCTCTAAAGGGGGCGCGCCACGGACCGGTGAACCGGAGAGATACGAAAGCGCAAAGCCGGAGAGACGGAGAACCGCATCCCCGGCTTCACGGAAATCAGGCCGCTCGGTCGAGCAGCTTCTTGGCCTTGGCCTCCATGTCGAGGCGGGCGTCCTGATGGGGCTTGTCGCGCGCGACGGCGGTGATGCCCTGAACGAAGTCGAAGATGCTCTCCGGCGGGCGGCCTTCCTCGGCGAGCACCGTGCCGATAATCTTTCCGGTCTCCGCCTTCGTGAAACCACGACGGCGCAGAAAGTCGGTGCGGTCTTCATCGGTCTTCGCCACGATCCGCTCGCGCGCCGCCTTGATGCCGTTGACGAACGGCAGTGGCGACGAGTTCGCGAAGTTCAGGAGCGCCGGTGCCGCCTCATGCGCGAACCGATTGGCGGCGTACTTGGAGTGGCGGATGTTGATTTCCTCGAAATCCTCCACGCCCCACAAATTGCGATTTTGGCAGACGGCGCGGAGATAAAAGCTCGCCATGCCGAGGGTCTTGGCGCCGACCTCGGAATTCCAGCAATAGAAGCCCCGAAAATAGAGGTCAGGCGATCCGTCCGGCAGTCGGCCGGCCTCGATCGGGTTCAGGTCATCGACCAGGAACAGGAAGACGTCTCGATCGGAGGCATAGAGCGTTGTTGTGTCCTTGGTGATATCGACGCGCGGATTGTAGATGCCGGTCGACCAGTCGAGCACGCCCGGCACCTTCCAGCGGGTATCGCCCGTGCCGTTGCCGGCGATGCGTTGCACGGCCTCGACCAACTCGTGGTCGAATATCCTCCCATAATCTGGGCCGGTAACGGCGCGCAGTTCCGTGCGGCCGTCATCGGTTTCCAGTGTCTTGATCTGCTCGGCGCGATTGGATGTCAGGCCATATTGCAGGTTGATCCCGGCGAGCGCGGCCGGGAGCTGCCGTACATAGGCGGCGGGTGCGCCGACTAGGCTGGCGAGCTGGCCGAAGGACCAGTGTGTCGGCGCAACGGCCGTATCGGTGCCGGGCAGGATCAGAGCCAACCGCTCCGGGTTGTTGCGGTTCGCCTCCACATGGATCAGGGCGCTTTCCACCACGCGCGTCCGGCTGCGGTCGGCGCGGTCGCGCACCGATCGCGCCAGCTCGGAGAGCGAGAGGTAGCGTTCGTCGGCCGGACGCGAAAACCACTCAGACGAGACTCGGCCGACCCGCTCGCCGCGGCTGACATCCACCTTGTAACCGCCGGTCGTGTCGCGGCGCGCATCGAGAATTTGCATGTTCATGGGACCAATCTCCGCGACGGGCGCGGGAGCCTCTCTCCCAGCCATTCACCCGTCACGGAAACCGGTCCGCACTCTCACTCTGGGGGCGTTGCGGGGTTTCCCCGCAGAAGGGGTCAGCCGAGACGTGAGGCTCGGCCGCAGGAAGGCTTTCCCCTTCCAATCGGAGCCAACCTCATTCGTCCAAAGGGCAGTCGCCACGCCGCTCATTGAATACTGTTAGAAAACCGTGCATATTTCTGACAGAGGATGGCCGTGCAACGTTTGACCGAACAGATTCTTGAGCGCGCGAAGGGGCTGCCTGAAGGCACGCCGGTCGCGGCTAAGAGCTTGCTCCATCTCGGAAATCGGGCGGCCGTGGATCAGGCCCTGTCGCGCCTTGCCGAGCGGGGTCAACTGCTTCGGGCTGGACGGGGTGTGTACCTGCTGCCCGTTGCGAGCCGGTTCGGTGCGAGGGCTCCATCAGTGGAACTAGCCGTGCAGGCGCTCGCCGCCCAGCGCGGTGAGGTCATCGTCTCGAGCGGTGCGGCCGCCGCTAACCGTCTTGGGCTTACAACACAGGTGCCCGCCCGGTCGGTCTATCTGACGTCGGGGCGCTCCAGGAAGATGAGATTTGGCAAGCAGACCGTCGAGCTCCGCCACGCGCCACGGTGGCAACTCGCGCTGGCTCAGCGGCCCGTGGGCGAGGCGATACGAGCCTTGGCGTGGTTAGGCCCCGATAGGGCCGAGCCAGCCCTGCGGACCTTGAAGCGAAGGCTTCCGCCTGCTGCCTTCAACGAGTTGGTCGCCGCAGCTGCCGACATGGTTGGCGCTCAGCGTCGGAAAGGTCGCGCATGGCTGATGCTTTCCAACTCGTCGGGATCGAATTCGCTGATGTCGTGCCTTCCGGCGACAAGTTGAGCGCGCCGCTGCTGTCCTCGCTTCGGAGTTGAGGCGTTGCAACAGGCTGCGAAACGATCCCGAACCAGACGCGCACCGCCAATCGAGCCTTCTCTTGGCTGGACTTATCTCTCGCGCGAGGCGCTCGCCCGCGCCAAGGCGCAGATGGACGAAGAGTCCTTGGGCGTCCGCGACGAGATCGGCTTCCTGACGATCCACCAGCGTTACGCCGATCGCTTCTTTCCCGGCACATCGGTCCTGCATACCCGCGCGCGCTACGCGCTCTTCGTGCCCTGGCTGTTCGAGGACCTCGCGGGCATGATGGGGCCGGCCGCGCAGCGTGCCTTGCGTGAACGCGAGAGACTGCTCGCTGGACGACTGAGGGACGCGGGCGAAGCCCAGGTGATTGGCAGCCGTGTCTTTCCAAAGCCCTCAAGCCAACCGCCGTCCACTGTCTATTGGAACGCGCTTGCGGTTTGGGGGATCTTGCGTCCGCGACTGGACGGTCGGACGATTTCTCGCGGACAGGCGCATCGTTTACTGAAGACCGTCAGCTCGCCCACCGAGGACGATGGTCAGCCTCTCCTGAGCTTCGAGCCGCCTTTCGTGCGGCTTCCCGATCGTCCGAGCAATTGGCAGAGCGGAGACATCTCGCTTCGTCTGAAGAAGGCGGAGGCCGGGTTCCTACGCGAGCGTCTAGCGCAGTTACGCGGCAATGGTGGCCGTGAACTGTCGCTGCTGGCGAGGCTGGTCAGAACCGAGGCTGCGGCTCCTGCCAAGATGTGGGCCAACGAAACATACGCCATCGCCGGTGCCGATCATGGCCCGCTCATCCGCGCGCGGCAGGCAGCCAGTCTCGCGGGAATCGGCCGGGCCGTCTACGACGCGCTGCTGGAGCGGATCGTCGAGATCGATGACAAGCGGCAAATCTCGGCCCGTCACCGCGAGCATCTCGGGGTTATCCTCGCGGAGCAGGGTCCGATCGCAGCCGGGCTCGATATAGCGGCACTCGAAGCGGACATTGGGCCTCTGCCGGCGAAATTGCTTGCTGTGGTGACGGCCACGAAGGACTGGATTGCTGCGGGATCGGGGAATCCTGTCGCGCTTTCCGACGTCTATACCGCAGCCGAGGCGCGCAAGGGACCGCGCGCACGGCTTGCGCCGACCCCCAATGGGCGGGCACGGCGACGCGAGTGGTCGAGCGATGAACATGGCTTGGCCGGACCCCTGCATTACCGGTGGCAGCAGGTCAGTACGCTTCTCGACGATCTGGCGGGTGCCGAATGAGCGGCGCGCTCGACAGTTGGCCAGCTCTTTCATTTCTGGAAGGCCTGCGTCCCGGCCCTGACGAGAATGTCGAATTGGCGTTGCTGGCGTCTTATTCGGCAGACCTTGGATCGATCGGCGCAGCTTTGCTCGCCCTCGCCGGCAAGGACAATGAGGCAGGGCGAGGCAGCCCCTCCGATTTCGCCGATGCCGTTGAACGCCTGCGCGGCAAAGTGCGGATCATCATCCAGCGCGGTCGGCTTGCGAAGATGCGGCGAACGCCGCGGATTGCGGCGGTGCTGGACCAATTCGTGCGGGAAGTCGATTTCGACGAAGCTGCCCATAGCTGGCATCCCAAGGCTGCGTTGGTGCGGACACGGAGCGAAGGCGGCGAGACCGGCTGGCGGCTCTGGATCGGAAGCCGAAATCTCACTGAGTGCGTCAACCGCGACATTGGGCTTCTGCTGGTGTCAGGGGAGAATGGCGGAGGCCCGATCTCCGGGGCGGGCGATCTGGCACGCGCGTTAGCTGAGCGTGCCGAGCTGAAGGGCGTCCGGCCTGCTTCTCTCGCGACCGCGATTGCGAAGATCCCGTGGCGCGCGCCCGCCGGCGTGCGCGTCGGGCGGATTCGCTGGTCCACGGGGACAGGAGGCCTGCAAGCTCCAATCCCACCGGCGGGGGCTGATGAAATCGTCGTCGTGAGCCCGTTCATCGACAAGAATTTCCTGGCCGGACAAGTATCGGAGGGGCCGACGCCGGCACGGCGTGTGTTGCTAACGACCATGCGCGAGATCGAGCGGATCGGCCCGTCGCTCTCCTCGTTCGACGATTTGTTGGCGTTGGATGCGCCAGATTATCCCATCGGCGACCCGGAGCCGGAGCAAGCGCACACCATGTCGACATTCAACGCAGATACTGCGGATGACGAGGAGGAAGAGATCGGCCGAGGCCTCCATGCCAAATTGCTGTTCGTGCGCGCGGGACGGAAGCGGACCCTATGGCTGGGAAGCGCCAACGCCACTATGCGGGCGTGGACGGGCCGCAACGCCGAGGTCACAGCCGAGTTGCTCGTCACCGAGGCTCTGGAGAGAGGTCTGAAGGCGTTGCTCGACTCGGCGCGGATCGTCGAGGCGCCGGACACCGAATATCAGCCGGACGCGGTGGCGCTGGAAGAAGAAGCGCTCGAGCGAGCCAGGGCGCAGGTCGCAGCGCGATGGGCGAGCACGCTCAGCATCGATGGGGATGAGATCCGTCTTGTCCATGGTTCCGATCTCTATCCCGATGGACCGCATCCCGAGGAAGCCGACATCGTGCTCGAAGTCGGCGTCTTGCACGGCGAGCTCAAAGCATGGCCGCGGCGACAGACGACGGTGCCGCTTGGGCCGACGCTTCCTGCCGAACGAAGCGAGTTCGTGCGCTTGCGTGTCAGCCGTGGCGAGAAGGGACTCTCCTGGCTGCAGCGAGCGCCGGCCGATCCGCCTTTCGGAGAAGAGCGCGATCGTGCGGCCTTCGTGCGATTCCTAGGAGCGAGGGGCTTCCTTCTCTGGCTGGCGGGACTGCTGGCTGATGACGGCCGCAACGGTGAGGATGACTGGATAATTGAGAAGCAACAGGAGCGTGCAGCTTCCGGTGCAAATCCAACCTTTGATCCCGCACTGCCGACGTTGGAGGAGATGCTCGCAGCCTGGTCGCGCGATCGGACCAAGTTTCGCGAAATCGAACGCCGCGTTTCCGAATATCTGCCGGCCGTGCTGGAGCAGGCCGCCCAGGAAGACCCGCAAACCGCTGCGATGCTGCGGCGCTTCGAGGAGCTGTGGGTCAAGCTCCGGATCGGTCTCGGCGAAGAGCGCAAGGGGAAGCGTCGGTGAGCGTCCCCAAGCCGTTCCAGGAAGCAGCCGTCGATGCCGCGCTCTCGGCCTTTGCTAATCAAGGCGGGCGCCGACGCTTTCTCGTGGCCGATGAAGTCGGTCTGGGAAAGACCATCGTCGCGAAGGAAGTCGCGCGCCGTATGTCGGAAGACGGTGAGCGGCCTCTCGTTATCTATTACATCGCTAACGGCCATGCGGTCTCCCATCAGAACAAGGGGCGCGTCGTCAGCTTCCTAGACGAGCCGGAACGTAAGGCGGCCGTTGCGACGCCGGATCGCCTTTCCCTGATCGCGGTCTCGAAGCGGCCCGACAAGCCGGTTCTGATCTATGCGCTGACGCCGGCAACGTCCTTCCCCGGCGCGCGTGCTCGTCTGACCGGCGGAAGAAAAGAGGAGCGGGCATTTCTCAAGGTACTGCTGGACCGGGCTTACCCGGCGTTCGCCCGCGATCTCGATCCGGCCATATTGCGCCTGAGCGTTGGCGATTCCTGGGATTGGCTGGTCGAGGATGCCGAGAGGAAGCTCGCCGCGGCGCCACCGCATCTGACACGGCGGTTTCGCGAGGCGCTGGCGGCTGAATTTGGAGAGCCCGTGCGCGAAAGGATCGAGCAATCTCTGTGTGGTGACGAGGAGCGGAAGATAAAGCCGCTCAAACCGACCACCTTCGTCGGTCATCTTCGTCGGGCCCTGGCGCTGGCGACCCTACGTCATCAGCCGCCCGATCTGGTCATTCTGGATGAGTTTCAGCGTTACAGGCAGCTATTGGACGAAAAGGACGCCGACCCGCTCCTCAAGGCCCTGCTGGAGCCGCACGGATCAATTGCTCGGCCAGCCATCCTGCTCCTCAGCGCGACACCCTACCGGCTGCTCAGCACGCGATGGGAGGAAGCCCAGGGCGCGCTCGCGCACGCCGAGTTGCTGGAGTTGATCGAGTTCCTCGCCGGCCGCGATGTCCGTGACTGCGCAAAGACTCTGTTTTCTGATTTCGGCGACAAGTTGCGGGACATCGCGGTGCATGCGGAGGCGACCGATCCCAGCCTGGAGATCGAGATCAACGAGGCTGCCGCACTCAGAGATGCTCTTCGCGCACTGCTGACACCGGTCATGTCCAGGACAGAGCGGGACGGCGTCGCCTCGGGCGATCCGTTGGCTGGAACGCAATTCCTTGCGGCGGAGCCGATAGCTGAAGACTTTCAAATCTATCGGCATCTGGCGGAGAGCTTTCCTGAAGACGTGCGATACGAAGCGCTGCCCTATTGGTCGTCCGTCCCACTGCCGGCCCAATCCTTGGGACCTCGGTACGCGGCTTGGAAGCGCGCAACCATCAAGGCCGCGCCGAAGCTCACAAAGATGACACGGGAGCGCCGCAACAAGCTGGATGCGCCAGCGAGGTGGCCTGACGCGAAAATCAGGGCGCTCAGCGCCGCAGCGCCGGCGAAACTTCTATCCCTGCCGTGGGTCGCGCCATCCCTACCATGGTGGCCGCTTGCCGGCGGCTGGAAGGGTATAGTCGCCGACCCGAAACTGCTGATGTTCAGCCGGTTTCGGGCGACTCCGCCGAGTGTGGCAGCGCTCCTGAGTTTCGGCGTCGAAGCGTCATGCCTCCCCCAACAACGCGGCGGCTACGAGAAAGCCTATCGGCGGCGTCGCTTCAAACTAGCGGCCGTTCCCGGACCGGTCATGGCCGCCTTTCATCCGTCTCCATGGCTCATCCGGAATACGAATCCGCTCGCGAAGGCGGGAGAGACGGTCGGTGCTACCCGTAAGCAGGTGAGACGGCAGATTCTCGCGGCGCTTCCCAAGGGGATCATCGGGAAGGACACGGTGAAGGCCCGTCGACGGCACCGATCCATCGGCCTGACCTTGGCCGCGATAGAGCGGGCGGCCGGGCTGTCGGACCTATCTGCCGCCGCTTGGAGCAGCGCCGTCGGAGAAGATCGCGCCGCCCGGTCCGCTGTCCTTAAATGGCGACAGACGCCGACGATCGAGCGCCTCTCGCCGGCCGAACTCGACGATCTCGTGGACTATGCCATCGGCGCGCCGGGCGTGGTGCTCGGACGGGCGCTATTGCGCCATGACCCGACAATCCTTGATCCGGCGCGCTATGGTGAACTCGTACAATTGAGCTGGCAGGGCTTGCGCGCGTATCTCGACAACCCGGTGATCCTGTCCTCGCTGCCAGGCAAGAACGCGGTCGATCAGGTGATGGGCGCCGTCGTCGACGGAGGTTTCGAAAGTGTCCTGGACGAGCATTTCTGGCTTCGTGCGCAGAATCTTCCAGAGGGCGCAGCGGGCCTCGCCAAGGATTTGCAATCTTCGCTCGGCCTGCGGGCGGGTAGTTTTAGCTTTCACAGTGTTGGCGGGCCAGCACACAAGATACCGGTACGATCCCATGTCGCTGTTCCGTTCGGCGACGCCGAGGCGGAACCGGCCGGCAAGGTAAATGGAGCACTCGCGCCATTCGCGCCAGCGCGGCCGGACGAAGTCCGCCGAAGCTTCAACACGCCGTTCTGGCCGCACGTGCTCGCAACGACATCGGTCGGACAGGAAGGTCTGGATTTCCATCCTTGGTGTTCGCATGTCGTGCATTGGGATTTGTCCTCCAACCCGCTCGACCTTGAGCAGCGCGAAGGTCGCGTTCAGCGCTATGCCGGGCTGGCGGTGAGGCGGCGACTTTCTACAATGTTGCACAAGGAAGCGCTTCGAGATGCGGCCGTGTCGAGAGGTTCTCCGTGGCACCATCTGCAGCGCCAGGCTGAGACGCTGGTCGATGCGAGTGGCCTTCGACCTTGGTGGGTGCTCGAGAAAGCCGAGATCAGCCGCCACGTCTTCGAACGGCCATTTGGACGGGACATGAGCCGCTTCGCCCAGCTTCGCGAGCAGCGCATGATCTACAGACTGGCGTTAGGCCAGCCCAACCAGGAGGACTTCATCGAGGTTCTTGCGCGCGGCGGCGAGGCGACCCGCGTATTGCTGAGCCCGCTTGTGCTGGATCTCTCCGCTATGGGTCTACGTCAGGCACCCGAACTGACCGCCCCGGATTGTCGCGGTGCCCCACGGTTTCCCCTTCCCCTTGAACAAATGGGGTGATACAAATCCTCGGATAATAGATGCCGGACTCCGAGCCTACGTATCGTGCCCGAAAACGCGTCCCAGCGCCACATTGCCCACTCCGTGCTCACAGCGCGCGGTATTGCGCGTCTCGCCGAGCTGCGGGCGGCGGGAGTGACCGCGGCAACTATGAGCCGCATGGAGCGGGATGGCGAGGTGCTCCGACTTGCGCGAGGGCTTTATCAGCTCCCTGATGCGCCGCTCGACGCGCATCACAGTCTGGCCGAGGCAGCGAAACGGGTGCCTAAGGGTGTGGTCTGCCTCGTCTCAGCCCTCGCGTTCCATCAACTTACCGATCAGCTCCCAAGGCAGGTGTGGATCGCCATCGGCCAAAAGGATTGGGCTCCCAAGGGCGATGGGGCGCCAGTTCGGCTCGTGCGCTTCACGGATCGCCTCCTTACGGAAGGCGTCGAATCCCACACCGTCGAAAGGGTGCCCGTAAAGGTTTTTGGGGTCGCCAAGACGGTCGCCGACTGCTTCCGGTATCGCAACAAGATCGGTCTGTCGGTGGCTATTGAGGGCCTCCAGGAGGCGCTGCGTCAACGCAAGACAACTCCTGGCGAAATCGTCAGGCAAGCCGAGCGAGGAGCGATCACGACGGTCATTCGACCCTATCTCGAGGCGCTGACCGCGAATGGCTAGGGAGTTCATGAATATCGGCGCATGCCGCTCGAACGGTGTAACCATAACAAGACGGGTTAAGGAAAAGAACAAATGAGCACGAATCCGTCACGCAAAGACATTCAAGAGGGCGACTTCATCGAAGTGCGAGGCAAGCCTTGGCTTGTGGAGGCATTGGTCGGCGATGGTAGCGATCTTCCCGCTTTAAGTCTCTCGTGCATTTCGGATGACGCTCAGGGGGAGCGGTTAGACATTCTTTGGGATGCCGAGATTGCCGGAAGGGTTCTCGATGACGATCGATGGTCAAACGTAGGTGTCGGCCGTCCCGATAGTGCTGAGGTTCTGGCAGCGCATATCCGGGCTATCCGGTGGCGATCGGCAACGGCTGCTGACCGGGATCTGCTGCAAGCGCCGTTCCGAGCAGGCATTAGGCTCGACGCCTATCAGCTTCTCCCATTGCGCAAAGCGTTGCGCCTGCCGCGCGTCAATCTGTTGATCGCCGACGATGTCGGTCTCGGCAAGACGATCGAAGCCGGGCTTGTCGCGCGGGAACTACTGCTCAGACGCCGAGTGGACTTCATCGTGATCGCGGCACCACCAGCTATGACGGTGCAGTGGAAGGATGAGTTGGAGGCAAAGTTCGGCCTTTCGTTCGAGATCATAGACAGGGAGCGCATCAGCGATCTGCGGCGCTTACGGGGGTTCTCCGTAAATCCGTGGACCACAGGCTCCCGCTTTATCGTGTCGCATCGTCTTTTAACCGATGAGACATACGCCGCTGGCCTGCGCGATGTCCTCGGCGAATTTCGTGCGAGGGCTATCTTCATTCTGGACGAAGCCCACCACGCCGCCCCATCGGCAGGCACGCGATATGCCGTCTCCAGTCAGCTCACGAAAGCGGTCAGAGAACTCGCGGAGCGCTTCGAGCATAGGCTGTTCCTGACCGCCACACCCCATAACGGGCACTCTAACAGCTTCTCTGCCCTCCTCGAGATGCTCGACCCACAGCGCTTCACGCGCGGCGTCGAGGTCCGGCCGCGCGATCTTGAGCCGGTAATGGTGCGTCGGCTGAAGGCCGATCTCCGCCGTCTCGGTGAGGCGTTCCCAGAACGGGTCATCGAGCCGATTTCGATCGGCGACCTACCGGAGGATGCTCCCGAACTGGTGCTCGCACGACTGCTCGCCGCCTATGGCGAACTGCGCATGAAGCGCATCGCGAAGCTGAGCAGTCAGAAGGCGGCACTCGCCAAGCTGGCCTTTGTCGGCCTTCAACAGAGGCTTCTGTCGTCGATCGCCGCCTTTGGTCGAACGCTGAAGACCCATCGTGTCACCCTTCAAAAGGTGCTGGACGGCGAAGAGGTTGCTCGCTCGACAGCGGCCGCGGCCGCGTACGTTCGTGCGCCGACGCCAGAGGACAACGCCGAGCTCGGCCTCGAAGAGGAAGACGCCGAAAAGGCGATGGCTGCCGACGAAGACGCGGAAGCGGCCACCGCTTCCGCTGCCGGGGTCGTCGACGCCACGCTGGAGGATCTGCGCGCCGAATTGGCGGTTGTCGACGAGATGCTCGCGCTGGCCGAGAGGCATGCCGCGCGACCTGACGCACGTATGAACTGGCTGGTCGGATGGATCAGCCAGGAAATGCTGGACGGCAATCAGTGGAATCAACGTCGGCTGATCATCTTCACCGAATGGGAGGATACGAGGCGCTGGCTGGAAAGGCGGTTGCGAGAAGCGCTGGCCGACACCGATCTGATTGATGATCGGATCGGCGTCTTCAGTGGCGCTACGGGGTCGGATCGACGCGAACAGATCAAATATGCCTTCAACGCCGATCCCGATCGAGAGCCCTTGCGGATTCTCATCTGCACCGACGCGGCACGCGAGGGTATCAACCTTCAATCCTACTGCTCGGACCTTCTGCACTTTGATTTGCCTTGGAATCCGTCACGTCTGGAACAGCGAAACGGCCGTATCGATCGCAAGCTCCAACCCGCGAAGCAGGTTTTCTGCCGCTACTTCCGATACGAGCAGCGCGAAGCAGACATCGTTCTAGATGCGCTAGTTTGGAAGACCGAGACCATTCGCGAGGAGCTCGGCTCGGTCGGCCAAGTCATCGAGGATCGTATCGCTAAGCGGCTGGCCGAAGACGGCATCGGGCGCGGACAGGGAAAGGCACTCGCGCGCGCAATCTCCGATGAAAATGATGTGGAGCGGCTCGGCAAGGCCCAGGCAGAAATGGATGATGAAGAGAAGTCGCGCCATGATCGGCTCCTAAAAGACCAAGACGACTTGAGACGAGTCCTCGAACGCTCCCGGGAACGGGTCGGCGTCGATCCGGGCGATCTCAAGCGGGTCGCCGCTGCTGCGCTGTCGCGAGTCGGCTTCACCCTCGACAATTCGCGCGGTGGGGATGCCGGCAGGACTGTGACCTATCGGCTAGATCGGTCCGACCCTGCGTTCTCCACGGATGCCGGCTGGGACGACGCCTTCGACGATCTGCGGGTTCGGCCGCGCAAGCGAGGGGAGAGGCTCGGCGATTGGCGGCGCAACGCTCCGATCCGGGCGATTGCCTTCGAGCCCCCGGTTCTCGACGACGGTCGGGATGCGACCGATGTTGTGCAGGTGCATCTGGAGCATCGCCTGGTTCGGCGTCTGATTTCCCGCTTTCTGAGTCAGGGGTTCCAGTCAAACCTGTCCCGGCTCTCGGTCATCACTGGTCCCGGCGCTCAGCCGCGCGTCGTCCTGATGGGGCGCCTAGCCGTCTATGGCGCCGGTGCGGCCCGGCTGCATGAAGAAATCATTCCAATTACGGCCATCTGGACGGAATCCGAACGTGCCCGAAAGCCGCTCAAAGCGCTGGGAGAGAGCGGGGAGGAAAGAACTTTGAATCAGCTCGAAGAGGCGCTGCGCAGTGCGCGGGAAGCGCCTGAGTCCGCGATTGCGCGGATACACGCCCTCGTCGCTCAGGACATTGCGGATCTGACCCCGGCCCTTGAAACCATCGCCAAAGAACGCCTTACCGTTGTCAAGGCTCAGCTCGCCAAGCGGGGAGATGAGGAGGCGCGGTCTTTAGCGAGCCTGCTGGAGCAGCAGCGGGATCGGATCGGCAAAGCTTCGAAGGAGTTTAATCCCGACCAGCTCACTCTCGACCTCGTGCCCGAAGAACGGCGTGAGCGCGAAGCCGATCGGCGGCACTGGCAAACACGCCTCGCGCGCCTCGAGCAGGAGTTTCGCGACGAGCCGAAGCGCCTACGCGACTCCTACGAGGTGAAGGCTCATCGACTGGAGCCGGTCGGCATCGTCTATCTTTGGCCGGTGTCGGGGTGAGCGCGATGGCTGACGTTCTCTACCGCGATCCGGACATCGAGTGGCTCGATCACGTCCAGCCGGTCGGGCTGGTCGTCGCGCCAAGCGTTCTCAAGGAACTGGGCCTGACACCGCTGCATCAGAGCCCCGTCGATACGGCCGAAGCCGCCGAACATCTCAATCCGGATGTGTCCGGGCCGGCGCTGCCCGATCCTTGGGCCTTCATGGAGAAGGTGCTCGGTTGGAACGCCGCCCATGTTGCAGGAGCGCCAGGCGGCCCGGAACTGCTGGACACGCTGCTTGTGAGCCTCCCCGAGCACGGTACGACGCTGGCGCCGACCTGGGCGGTCGCCGAACTCGGCCAGAACGGCCAGCCGTGGCAGCTTCTCGTCCGCATCGAGGCGGGTGGCATCGAGCCGGATGGCCGCGCCCAGCTCGATGGTTGGGAAGCTTCGCCGCATCAGCGCTTCGAGCGCCTTCTGAGAGACACCGGCGTCTTTGCCGGCCTGCTGATCACTGACCGGGAATTGCGCCTCGTCTATGCCCCGCGCGGCGAGACATCGGGCTATCTGTCCTTCCCGCTGCGCCCGCTCGGCATGGTGGCCGGGCGGCCGATGCTGGGCGGGCTGAAGCTTCTCCTCGATAGCTCGTCTCTGTTCACGGCCGCTGACACGCACCGCCTGCCGGCTCTCCTGAAGAAGAGCCGCGACGCCCAGGCATCGGTCTCGACTGAGCTCGCCGGCCAGGTCCTCGGCGCGCTGCACGAGCTTCTTCGTGGCCTCGATGCGTCTGATTCCGCGATGATCCGGGGCCTGGCGAGGTCGAACCCCAGCCACGTGTACGAGGGACTGCTCACGGTTCTCATGCGGCTGGTCTTCATCCTCTATGCCGAGGATCGAGATCTGCTGCCCTCGCTCAGCGATGCCCGCGCGCGGACGATCTACGAGACAAGCTATTCGGTCCGCGGCCTCTATGCGAAGCTCGTCGAGGATGCTGCGCTCAACCCCGACACCATGGACGAGCGTCGCGGCGGCTGGGGCCAGTTGCTCGCACTCTTCCGGCTGATCCACAAGGGACACCCGTCCCACTTCGTCCAGGCGCGCGGCGGCAAGCTCTTCGATCCGGACGAGTTTCCCTTTCTGGAAGGCCGCGCGAGCAAGGATGACCCGCCTCGCATCCTCAATGTCTCTGACGGTTGCATCCTTCGCATCCTCGAGGGGCTGATGACCCTGAAGCTTCGCGGTCAGGAACGCCAGCGCCTGTCCTACCGCACGCTGGACGTCGAGCAGATCGGCTCGGTCTACGAGACGGTCATGGGCTTCACCGTGGACGTCGCCGAAAGCCGCGTGCTCGCGATCAAGGCAGGCAAGAACAACCGGACGCCGGTGTTCGTTGCGCTCGACGAGCTGCTGAAACGCAAAGGCAAGGACAGGATCAAGGATCTGAAGGAGAATGTCGGCCGTTCGCTTACGGCCGCTCAGGCAAAGCCGGTCGAGGCGGTAGCGACGGTGGACGATCTTGCCGCCGCCCTCGATGGCATCGTGGACGAGCGCGGATCGCCCCGCCACGTCGCCGCATCCCCCGGAACGCCGATCCTGCAGCCGACGGACGAGCGCCGCCGCACCGGCAGCCACTACACGCCCCGCAGCCTCACCCAGCCGATCGTCGCACATGCGCTGGAGCCCGCTTTCGAACGGCTTGGGCCGGACGCGACGCCGGAGCAGATCCTCGATCTGAAGGTCTGCGATCCGGCCATGGGATCTGGCGCCTTCCTGGTCGAGGCCTGCCGCGCCATCGCGACGCGGCTGGTCAAGGCCTGGGAACGCTGGCCGGAGACCCGGCCTGTCATTCCGCCCGATGAGGACGAGGAGCTGCACGCCCGCCGCCTCGTGGCGCAGCGCTGCCTCTACGGGGTGGACAAGAACCCGCGCGCAGTCGATCTGGCGAAGCTGTCGCTGTGGCTCGCCACCCTCGCGAAGGATCACGAGTTCACCTTCCTCGATCATGCTCTGAAATGCGGCGACAGCCTCGTCGGCCTGACCCCCGCGCAGATCGCGGCCGCGAACTGGGATTCGTCGAAGCCCGGTCTGCCACTTCTGCGGCCGCTCGTAGCGGAGCACGTGGCCGAGGCGGACCGGGCCCGCGCGGAAATCCGATTGGCGCCGGATGACACGATGCGCGCGATCCAGGAACAGCGGCACACGCGTGTGGAGACGCGTCTGTCGCCTGTCCGGCTGTTGGGGGACGCGGTGATTGCGGCCTTTTTCTCCGCCGATAAGGCGAAAGAGCGGGAAAAAACACGCGCGGATGCAGAGAGTTGGTTCTCCGGACACCAACCCCGTTGGGATCTACTTGAGCATGCCTCTCGAAAACTGAGGCAAGGGGACTTTGGAGTAATACCATTTCACTGGAGGGTTGAATTCCCGGAGGTGTTCAAGCGCAGCAATGGCGGATTCGATGCAATTGTTGGGAATCCACCGTTTCTTGGGGGCGCTAAGATCTGGCCGAATTTCGGTGGTGCATATGTCGATTGGTTGAAGTCGCTTCATGCAAACACCGGGGGAAAAGGTGTAAACCTAGTTGCACACTTTCTTCGGCGATCCATAGGCTTACTGCGTGGGGGCGGCGCTTTCGGCTTGATTGCGACCAATACTGTTGCACAGGGTGACACGCGAAATGCAGGCCTAAAGCAAATCTGCGCAGACAACTGCACCATTTTTCGGGTCGTCAGAAAGCTTCGGTGGCCGGGGGACGCTGCAGTGGTGGTCAGCGTCGTTCATGTCGTCAAGTCGAAGATCGGTCCACCGCCTCTGATTGACGATCAGCCAGTTGAAGCAATCAACTCCATGTTGCTTCCAACACCCATCGAGATGGAGCCGAAGCCACTACGAGCAAACCAAGGGGTTTGCTTTCGCGGAAGCGACACTTATGGCACCGGATTTGTCTTTACAAAGGCGGGCGATGCTGATTCCGCGGGCAGTATCGCAGATATGGAAGCACTTATAGCCAAAGATGCTCGTAACGCAGAAAGAATTATGCCCTTTTTGGGTGGCCGTGAGCTTTCAAACGATCCGCGCCACTTACATAATCGGTATGCGATAAACTTTGCAGATCTTTCTCTAAGTGACGCAAGACGCTGGCCTGATCTCCTAGAGCTCGTTGAGCGTAACGTGAAGCCTAAAAGAGACAAGCTTGGTGGATATTCGGTAGCCGAGCGACGCCGAGATTACTGGTGGCAATATGGGACGTACACGCCAGCTCTATTCAACGCTGTCGCGCCACTGAAACTAGGCGGCGTGGACAAATTTGAGCCAGTATCTGGCGGTGGCGAGATGGACCATGCCGAGGAAGCTGTTGGCCAGTTGATCGTAGCGGGTGGCGATGGCACGGTTGATCTTCAGGTGGCCGAACATGCGCTCGATGCGGTTACGTTGTTTGTAGAGGACCCGGTCATGCTCGATCCTCACACGGCGATTTGACCGACCGGGTATGACAGCCTTGATCTTCCGTTCCGCCAGATCAGCACGGATGGCGTCTGCATCGTACCCCTTGTCGGCGAGCAGGGCATCGGGCGCGTGTTCGGGCAAGCCGATCAGAGCGTCATATGCCTTGCAATCTGCCGCTTCGCCAACCGTCAGATGGAAGGCGAGCGGTCGTCCGAGGGCATCAGCCAGGCAGTGAAGCTTACTAGTGAACCCGCCCCGCGAGCGGCCAAGAGCGCGTCGATGAGTCCCCCTTTTCCGCCCGCTGCCGAGACATGGGCGCGAACGGTGGTGCTGTCGATGCTGTAATGGCCGCTGTCTGTCAATCGGCACTGAATTGGGACCCCAGATCGGCACGCAAAAGGGACCCTCTTGTGAGGTGTGTTGAGGGGGCGTTCAGGCGCGGTTCTTGAATCGCCAACTATCGTTGCCGGTCTCGACGATGTCGCAGTGGTGAGTGAGGCGGTCGAGTAAGGCAGTGGTCATCTTGGCGTCCCCAAAGACGCTGGGCCATTCACCAAAAGCGAGGTTGGTGGTGACGATGACCGAGGTCTGCTCGTAGAGACGGCTGACAAGGTGGAACAGCAACTGGCCGCCGGACTGGGCGAATGGCAGATAGCCGAGCTCGTCGAGGACAACGAAATCCAGGCGGCAGAGATGATCGGCGATGCGCCCTTGTCGTCCGGCCCGGGTCTCGGCCTCGAGGCGGTTCACCAGGTCAACCACGTTGTAGAACCGTCCGCGCGCTCCATCGCGGATGCAGGCCCGGGCAATGGCGATAGCCAAATGGGTTTTGCCCGTGCCGGTGCCACCGACGAGCACCACGTTGCGCTGCTGGGCCAGGAACCCGCCACCCGCGAGATCACGGACCAGAGCCTCGTTAACCGGGGTACCGTCGAACCCGAACTCGTCCACGTCCTTGGCCAGCGGCAGCTTGGCGGTGGCGATCTGATACTTGATCGAGCGCGCCTGCTTCTCGGCGATCTCGGCCGAGACAAAGTCGCCGATAACCTGCTGTGGCTCATGCTGGCGTTTGACGGCGGTCGTGATGATGGCGTCAAACGCCGCGCGCATGCCGTAGAGCTTCAGCTCGCCCATGGTGGCGAGGATAGCGGTGCGTTCCATCAGGGTCCTCTCCTCAGGCTGTCGTAGCGGCTGCAGTCGGCCAGGGGCGCATGCCGCAGCCGGAGCGCCTCCGGGGTCAGGATGGTCACCGGTGGCGGTGGCTCGCGCTGGCGGGCGAGGATGTTGAGGATGACATCGGCCGAGTGGACGCCCTCACGCAGCGCCTCGCTGCAAGCGGCCTCAACCGCAGCCAGACCGTCGTCCAACACCCTGGTCAGGATCTCCACCATCTGCCGGTCGCCATCGGTGGCTGTGGCCAGCTTGCGGCGGACCCGTTCCAGTGCACTGGGGAGCAGCCAGTCCTTGAACGGTGCCCCGTTGCGCAGCGCTCCAGGTTTGCGCGCCAGCACGGGCACGTAGTGCCAGGGGTCGAACACCGTCTGGTCCCGGCCGAACACGCGCCGGTGCTCGCCCACCACCCGGCCGTCCTGGCGCAACTCGATCCGCTCGGCATAGGCCCGGATCTCGACCGGCCGCCCCACCGCGCTCGCCATCACCGAGTACTTGTTGTTGTCGAACCGCACCAGGCAGGTCTTGGATACCGCGGCAGGCACGGCATGGAACCCGTCGAACCGCCCAGCGTAAGGCACCAGGCTTGGCCGCTCTGCCTCGAACGCCTCCCAGACGGTCCGCTCCCTCTGCTCCGGATGCCGATTGGCCCGGGCATGGGACACGCACCGCTCCAGCAGGAGGGCGTTCAGCTCCTCGTAACTCCTCACCCGCAGCCGCGGCGTAAAGAACCGCTCCCGCACCAGCCCGACCTGGTTCTCGACCTGACCTTTCTCCCAGCCCGAGGCCGGAGTGCAGGCCACCGGCTCGACCAGGTAGTGGCTGCACATGCGCAGGAAACGCCGGTTGTAGGCGCGATCCCGTCCCACCAGGATCGCGTCCACCGCCGTGCGCATGTTGTCGTAGATGCCCCGCGTGCAGGTACCGCGAAAGAAGGCGAACGCCCGGTCATGAGCGTCAAACACCATCTCTTGCGTCTCGCGCGGATAAGCGCGGACGAACAGCATCCGGCTGTGGCACAGCCTCACATGCGCGACTTTGACGGTCACTGTCGTGCCGCCGATCAGCACGACCTCGTGGCTCCAATCGAACTGGTATGCCTCGCCCGGCGCGAAGCTCAGCGGCACGAAGGCTGCTGCCACCGCCGTCGCCCGTGACGCCTGCCACCCCCGCGCATGTCGCCGGACCGCGTCGTAGCCGCCCTCGTACCCCAGCTCACGCAGCGTCTCGTAGACCCGCACCAGCGTCAGCCGCTCGCGCCGCGGCCGCGCCTCGTTCGCCTCCAGCAGGCGCTCCAGCTCGGCCTGCCACGGCCCCAGCTTGGGCTGCGGCTGCCGCGCCCGGCTGTAGCGGAATTCCGTCTCCCCGGACCGCAGAACCTTCCGGACCACCTTTCGCGAAATCCCGAGCTCACGACAGATCGCCTTGATCGACTTGCCCTGCACCCGGTGCAGGCGCCGGATCTTTGCCACTGTCTCCACGACCAGCATCCCAGCACTGGCTCCCGATCATCCCGGAAACCACTGTGAACCCCGCCGTCAGTGGGGTCCCGTTTGGACGCCGATCACCCCTCCAACAGGGTTCCTATTCCATGCCGATCCACAGAATGGGCCATCGTGAACCGTTTGAAGGCGATGCTCGACGAGCCGCCGCAAACGACCTTCAACGTGACGCAGACCTTCGCCCTGTTCAGCAGCGTCCTGCTCTGGACCAGAACCGGGCATGGGTTGCGGGGAACCGCGGGCAGCGCGGGCAATGGCAGGACCATGCCGATCACCGCGCCCATGATGTGCGGGTAGCCATGCGGGAGAAACGGATCACGGAAGATCCGTGGCGGCTGTCCCTGGCCGTCCCCCAACTCGTGCTGGTCGACCGCGCGGACGGGCGCGAGATCGAGGACCGCAAGATCAACGCCGATTTCGAGACCATGACGGCCGAGGACTTCTTCAAGTGGCTCCGTGACGCCCTCGCGCACGGAGACGGCCGCACGATCAAGCCGATCCACAAGCAGTCTGCCCGAACGGGGCGGACACTGCTCGCAGGCTTCCGGGTGGAGTTCAACGCCGAACGCGGGGCGCCGAGGATCCTGAAGCTCGACCTCTTTCACGACGACATGCGACGGATCGGTAGCGTCCTTGCCGACCTCTTCTGCGCGTCCCTCAGCGGTGGGGACCGCTACTTCGAGGAGGAGGCTGGCACAGCGCGGATCGAGGAGGCCGCGCGGACCGCTTGAGCGAAAACGCAAAGAATTCTTGCAAATACCATTTCGCAAGATTACATGTGTCCTGTGGAGGTTCCCATGGCGACGCAACTCATCGGCGCGCGGATCAAGGCCCTGAGGGAGGAACGCAAGCTCTCCCAGGACGATCTGGCGCGCGTTTTTGGCTTCAAGGACAGGCAGACGGTCTCCGCCATCGAGACCGGAGAGCGTCGCGTCACGGCGGACGAGCTGCTGCTCGCTGTCGAGAAGCTCGGCGCTCCGCTCGACTACTTCACCGACCCCTTCCTGCTGGTCGGAGAAGGCCGCTTCTCCTGGCGTCAGACCAACGTCGGCTCAGGCGTTCTAGGCGCCTATGAGCGCAGTGCCGGGCGGTGGATCGCAGCCTTCCGCTCGATCGCACCTCAGGTTGGACGCGCAAGCCCGTTGTTGCGCCGAGCTCTCGGTCTGACGCGCCATTCGCGCTTCGAGGATGCGATGGAGGCAGGCGAGCGCTTCGCTGCCGAATTTGATCTCGGTGACGTGCCGGCCCGACGCCTGACAGATGTGATGGAGCGCGAGCTCGGCATTCTCGTGCTGATGGTCGATGCATTCGAGGGGATCTCGGGTGCTGCCTGCCGTCTGCCGGAGCTGGACGTCGTGCTGATCAATCGCCACGAAGTCGCAGGCCGTCGCCACTTCGATCAGGCACACGAACTGTTCCATATCCTCACATGGGATGCGATGCCCCCGGAGCACTCGGAGGAGGCCAAGGAAGTCGGCGGCAACCGCGTCGAGCAGCTCGCCAACAATTTCGCCTCGGCAGTACTGATGCCGAAGGCGGCGCTCGCGCGCTATGGCGAATGGGCGGAGTTCGGAGACGATGAGCTTGTCATCAGACTCAACACCGCCGCCGATGAATTAATGGTCACAGCTTCCGCGGTGAAATGGCGGCTGGTTGCGCTCGAATGGCTGAAGCCGGCGCGCGCGCGCGCGATCTCCGACGCGGCGCTGCGGAACAACGGACACGAAGCGCCCAAGTCCATTCCGCCGCTTCTTTTCTCGAAGCCGTTCATGGAGGTGATCGGCCTCGCGGTCGACGAAGGTCGGATATCCACTCGTCGCGCCGCAGGTTTGCTCGACCTCGCCGTTGAGGATCTAACGGACCTCTTCGTTGCGCACGGGGTCGAGCCCCCGGCCGAGCTATGAGGCGACCATGGCGCGACATCACGGCCCCGTCCTCGTCGACACGAATGTCATTCTCGAATCCCATCGGATTGGGGCGTGGGCGGCGCTCGCGGGTGGTTATCCAGTCGAGACGGTGGAGGACTGCGTGATTGAGACACAGACGGGTTTCCAACGGCGGCGGGCGGAGCAGCAGATTGATGCGGCGGCCCTACGTGCATCTCTGGCGGGGATTCACGCGCCGGGAGATCGCGAGATAGCAGCGGCGGTCGTGAGAGCATCCGACATCGCGCTGGACATCGGCGAGCGCTCGCTCTGGGCGCATACCCTGACGCGAACCGACGGTTGGGTTCTGTGCGGGCCGGACAAGGCCAGCCTGCGCTTCGGCGTCCGGCTCGGCTATCGTGATCGGCTCGTCGCGCTGGAGCGGCTTCTTGCCGAAGCGGGCTACCGGCCGAAAGAGCCCCTGAAGCTGGCCTATACAAGCAAGTGGCTGGAGCGGACTCTCGGCGAGCTCGCCCTTTCGGAAGGAGCGGGCCGGCCATGACAAGTTCGGTCGATATTCGCGCCCATCTCGTCGATTTGTTTCGCCGCGATCTTATCGGTCCTGACCCGCAAGATGCCGATCTTGCGACCGAGCGGCTGAACGAGAGTCCCTCGCGATGGTATCTGACTGGTTTCCTCGCGCCGGCCGAAGATCCGTTCGGCCTCGAAGGGAAGGATGAAGACGACGATCCTTCGGCCCAGGAGGAGATGGAGATCGACGTCGAGGAGTCCGATGCCGAAGGCGCCGGTGGTGCGGCTGGCGACAACGAGGAGCCGGAGACGCCGAACACCAGGCGCCGTTTTCTGCCGTCGTCCGTGGGACTGACAGTGCTGTTGTCGCCGGACGTCACGGAAATCCAAGCTCGCGTCTCCTGGGGAGACTACCGGACAGAACCTCCGCTACCCGAGACTGTCCTGCTACCGGAGCCGCTTCCCGAGGAGATCGGAGAGGACGGAAAGCCGAAGCGTGCGACGCGGCCGATGGTGGATTGGGTTCGTACGGCGAAGGAACGGACAGTCCCGGTGCAAATCCGAGATGGCCGGGGTGAGCCCGTGCTTGTCCCTGAAAGCGCCGCTGAGCAACGTCGGGGCGGCGGGCTGACGTTGGAAACGCATTCGCGATTGTTCAGCTATGAAACGCCGGAAGGCCATACCGAGCAGGTTCGGGCGCTGACCGTATTCCTGGTGAACCGTCGCGCGACGGTTCATCGGTTCTACTCCGACGTTAGCTACGCCTTTCAAGCGCGGCTCGAACTCCATTGCGAGCCAGGCTTCCGGCCCCGTCGCGATCTATCGGGATATCGCGCGCAAGATTGGGATCTGCGGATTGCGGACCTTCATTATCGCGACGTTTTCGAGTGGGCGGTGGGGCGCAACGCGGCCGCGGGCTGGGAGACCAGCGAAGACGGGAATAGTCCAGTCACTCGGGTTTGGACCAACCCGCTTCCGACAGCCGAAGTCGAGCGTGTCGCACCCAACGAGGATACTGAGCTGAAAGCGCGCGTGACGTTCGGCATGGAAGCCTTGGCGCAAGCCGCCGATTCGGGCGACGCTGCTTTGGTACAGGCGCTCGACGAGCTTCCGAAGCTCTATGGGCTCTGGATCGATGCGGAACGCCGCAAACTGGCGTCGTTACCTCAGCGCCGGCGGGAAACGGGCGAGCGTCTGATCTCCGAGATGGAAACGGCGAAGAACCGCATCGCCGATGGCATCCAGCTTCTGACGCAGAATGCGAAGGCGCGGACGGCGTTCCGCTTCATGAATCTGGCCGTCGCCATGGCTGCGCGTCGGCGAACGGCGGGCGCTTCCGGCAACCCCTTGTCTATGCCCGCGCCACAGTGGCGGCCCTTCCAGCTCGCCTTCATCCTGCTCAACATCTCGGGGCTGGCTGATCGGGCTCACCCCGAGCGGGAAATTGCCGATCTCCTCTTTTTCCCCACGGGCGGCGGCAAGACGGAAGCCTACCTCGGCCTTGCTGCCTTCGTCATCGCTTACCGGCGACTGACGAACTCGGGTGTGCTTGGAGCCGGCGTGTCCGTCATCATGCGCTACACGCTTCGGCTGCTCACGCTCGATCAGTTGACCCGTGCCGCCGGCGTGGTGTGCGCCCTGGAATTGATGCGGACCGATCCTGCCAACATCGACGCGCAACGGCGCCGCTTGCTTGGCGATTGGCCGATCGAGATTGGCTTGTGGGTCGGTTCGGATGCGTCGCCCAACAAACTCGGGGGAAAAGGCAAGTCGGACGAAACTACAGCCGTCGGTCGCGTGCGGCGTTTTCGGAACGGTCGCGATAAGCGGGCGCCAGCGCCACTGAAGGCGTGCCCGTGGTGTGGCACGGAGTTTACGCCGTCGTCCTTCGCCTGCATGCCCAACGAGCACGCGCCGACCAACCTCGAAATCCGTTGTGCCAATGCGAATTGCGAATTCAGCCGCAACCGACCGCTGCCGGTCCTCACCGTCGATGAGCCGATCTATCGGCGTCTTCCCGCGTTCCTGATTGCCACGGTGGACAAGTTCGCGGCCTTGCCTTGGGTTGGCGAGACCGGTGCCTTCTTCGGTCATGTCGACCGCTTCGAGGACGGTGTCGGATTTTACGGCGCGGCTGAACCTGGCGATGGGCGGCCCTTGGGCAATGGCTGGTCGCTCGACCCGCCAGACCTGATCATCCAGGACGAGCTTCACCTGATTTCCGGTCCTCTCGGCACGGTTGCGGGACTTTACGAAGCGGCGATCGACCAGTTGGCCTCCCGTCGAATCGGCGAGCGGGTGATACGGCCGAAGATCGTCGCTTCAACCGCGACGGTTCGCCGGGCCACGGACCAGATCGAGGCCCTGTTCGACCGCCAGACCACGAGCATCTTCCCACCGCCTGGCGTAGATCGCACCGACAGCTTTTTTGCCCGGACTGTGCCGGCAACCAAGGACCCGGCCCGGATGTACATGGGCATCGCGGCTCAGGGTCGGGGACCGAAGCTCGTCTTCCTGCGGTCCCTCACGACCCTGCTCGCAGCGGCGCAGTCTGCGTTCGACGCCAACGGTCCTGTCGTCGGCGGGAGCGCCAATCCCGCTGATCCGTACATGACGGCGGTCTGCTACTTCAACGCGCTGCGAGAGCTGGGCGGAGCGCGGAGGATCGTCGAAGACGAGGTTCGTGACAGAACGGCCCGCTACGGCACGCAAAGGCACCGTGTCGATCCGCCCGGAAAGCCGTTTGCGGATCGGGCCATCAAGGAGCCTCTGGAGCTGACCTCGCGCGTGTCGACAGACGAGGTCGCTAAGGCCAAGCAGCGGCTCGAAACGCGCTTCGCGAACGGCGCAGAACCTGTGGATGTTGCTCTGGCCACGAATATGATCTCCGTCGGCCTCGACATCACGCGCCTTGGCCTCATGATCGTCCAGGGGCAACCGAAGACGGCTGCTGAATACATTCAGGCTACGAGCCGCGTGGGGCGCGATCCTTCGCGTCCGGGACTGGTCGTCCCGGTCTTGAATCTGCATAAGCCCCGCGACCGCATGCACTTCGAGCAATTCGGTCAGTTTCACCGGACCTTCTACCGATCTGTCGAGGCGACGAGCGTGACACCCTGGGCGGCCCGGGCGTTGGACCGGGCTCTTGCGGCCGTCGTCGTCGCGGCCGCTCGCCATGTCGACCCAGCGCTGACGCCGGAGGCGGCTGTCACCGCCTTCAAAGATAATCCCGCAGTGCGCGATGCCGTTCGTGATGCGATTGTCGCCCGCGCCCCGGCGCACATGATCGCTGGCGGCCATGCCGCTCTGGTGACTGCAATAGACGCCATCGCCGATGCGTGGATTGCGACCGCCGACGATCAGGCCGCGGGAGGAAACACCTTCGCTTACGCTCGAAAGAAGAGCCCCCATCGCCTGCTTCACATGCCGCTCGAACCTGACCTGCCTAACCTGACGGAAGATCATCGGCGCTTTGTTGCTGGTCGGTCGATGCGGGACGTGGAACCCAGTGTCGCGCTCAAGGTCCGGGATCCTTGGGGCAACCAGATCGCAAATGCGGACGATCTCACATGACCAAGAACGCGCAACGGCTGAGCCAACTGATCTCTACCTTCGGTCCCGGCGCCATGATCGACCTGCCGACAAGGTCTGTGGTGGTGGCAGGGCTCGAATTCTGGGAGATGCGGGCCAACTCCTTCACGACGATCCCCGAGCCACGCCTAACGGCGCGCCTCGAACAGCTCTTGAAGGATCAGGGGCGTCTGGACCCGAATATCAGCTTGTCGCTTCGCACGCCGCCGGTCTCGACCGACAGCGTCAATGGCATTCCGGCTGGCGTCACAGCTCCGATTTTCCCGGCATGGTTTGTCTGCGAGCAGGTCGAGGCCACGACCGCAGCGACCGGAACGCTGCGGAGACGGCGCCTCGTGCGTTGGCAGGACCTCGACACCAGGGGGCGGCGCAGGTTCGTTTTCGATGACGGTCGAAAATCAGAAGTGACGCCAATCCGTTTCGTCTGCGCTTGCGAAAAAGGACATTTGCAGGATATCGATTGGCGATGGGTCGTCCATGGGGCGGTTCAATGCCATGAACCGCTTTGGGTCGAGGAGAAAGGCACCAGCGCCGACCCC
Organism: Pseudoroseomonas sp. WGS1072; assembly: GCF_049340465.1. NCBI lineage: Bacteria > Pseudomonadati > Pseudomonadota > Alphaproteobacteria > Acetobacterales > Acetobacteraceae > Pseudoroseomonas > Pseudoroseomonas sp. WGS1072. The sequence continues at coordinate 2,444,757 of NZ_JBMPSU010000001.1, forward strand.
GCCGATACCAGTATCGTGTGCGGTTGTGGTCGAAGCCTCTCGCTCCAGGATGCCTTCCAACCCGGCCGTCTGGGCAAATGCCGTGGGGAACGGCCATGGTTGCTCGATCGTGATCCTGACGGATGCGGAGACAACCTGAAGCTCCTCACGCGAACCGCCACGAATACATATTTCCCGCAGGTCTACACGGTCATCTCGCTACCCAGCGAAGAGGACGACCTGACTCGCCTGGTCGACGAACTGTCGGGCGATCTGGCGAACGTGGAGACGGTAGCGGACGTTGCTCAGGCCAAGCGCTTCAACCCGAAGGTCTCCGTTTCACTGGGCGCTTATCCGGATGCCGAGATATTCGAGCGCCTGAAACGCCTCAGAGAAGGGGCAAAGGCCGATGCGTCCCGGTCTCCCAAGATGTCCGAGTTCGACGTGTTTGCGAGTGGCCGCCAACAGATCGGGCACAATCATCCGTCAGCCAAGCTCTATGCGGAAACGCTTCCTCGGACAGTATGGGACGACCAAAGCGTCGATATTGACAGCTCGGCCATCAAGAATCTCGTCGCTGTCCATCGACTGCGGGAGGTGTCGAGCCTGTACGGCTTCACGCGATTTGAAGCCGCGCCCACGAGTTCCGACGGTGACATCGAGGACATCCAACTGGCCGTTCGAGGTGCGCCGATCTCGCGCGGAGCCGATTGGTTGCCGGCCATCGAACAGTTCGGCGAAGGACTCTTCATCCACATTGACGAGCGGGTGGTGAACGGCTGGCTTCAGGACCCCGGTGTCGCCAACCGGCAAGCAAGCCTGCTTCGCGGTTACGACCACTGGCGAGCCAGGTTTTCAGGAGGGGCTCCGAACTATCCGGGAACGGCCTATACGCTACTGCACTCGCTCTCGCACGCCTTGATGGCCGAGATCGCCCTCGACAGCGGATATCCTGCGAGTTCCTTGAAGGAACGCATCTACGCGCTCAGCGACGCCCGCAACGGTGGTGTTCCTGCGAGATGCGGAATCCTGATCTACACGGCGACCCCAGGCGCCCAAGGGACTTTGGGCGGACTTGTTGCTGCGGCATCGCGCTTCTCGAGGATTTTGCGAAATGCGCTCGACCGGCAGTTGATCTGCTCGAATGATCCAGTGTGTGCGGATCATGAGCCGGACGGTCGAAGCGGGGATCGAGCGACCCATGGTGCAGCCTGTCACGGGTGCCTGCTCATCGCAGAAACGAGCTGTGAGATGCGGAATCTGTTTCTCGACAGAAGCCTGCTCGTTCAGACCATGGCAGGTCATCAATCGAATTTCTTCGATCGACAAAGTCTTCCGTCGAGATCACCATGACAGAACGAGCACATTTACCGCAGTCAGCGAATGTGGATGGTCCCGCTGGTCAATCGGCGATCTTCATCAGCCATGCTCCCTCTGAAGACAATTTCTTTGCGCTTTGGCTCGAATCGGAGTCCGCGCTATGACTGCGGCCGCACCGATCGAACGGGACCTGATCTTCATCTCCAAGGCGACGCCGGGCGACGACCAGTTCGTACTATGGCTCGCTCCACGTCTTGAAGCCGCGGGCTACAAGGTCTTCGCTGACATCTTCGATCTTGATGCTGGCGATGAATGGCGCGGCAAGCTCACGGCGGCTCTTCAATCGAGGGCGGTCAAGATGCTGCTGTGCTGCAGCGACGAAACTCTTGCCAGAAGGGGTGTCCGAGAAGAAATCTCTATTGCGGAGGACCAGACAAAGCAGCTCCAAGATCCAAATTTCATCATCCCTCTCAAGATTCGCACATTTCAGAAGCTCTTTGGTATCGGCGGTCTCCAGTATGTCGATTTCGAACGCGGCTGGGCTAAGGGGCTTGCGAGCCTGCTCAGGTCGCTTGAAAGGCAGCAGGTGCCGAAGGCTGGCGGCGGCATTATCCAGCCTGAGTGGTACGCCTATCTCCGTCGCCGCGCTGTGGAGATCGAGGCGACTCCCGAAGTTCTGACGTCCAACTGGCTTCGAATCGTCGGGATGCCGGAGAAGCTGAATTATCTCGTTTCGCGCAACCGGGCCGATAGTGCGGTGTTACGCAAGCTAGGGGCTTCCTTTGAATTCCCGATGGCCGAATTTGGCGACGGCTTTCTGACCTTCGCCAATCCATTCGATCTGACGGAGCATTTTGAGCGAGTCGGACCCTTTCGCATCGAGCGAGACTTCGACTTGCTCGATTTCATTGAGAACGGGTCCGCGGATGCTGGAATCGAGAGCCGGGATGCCAAGTCCATCATGATGAACCTCCTGCGCCAAGCGTGGGAGAAGCATTGTGCTCGGGAACGATTCCTTGCCCATACCTTCTCGAGCGGCCTGTCCTTCCATGTCGGAGAGGACAAATTGGCTCTCAAGAAGCGCGTCTCCTGGGGACGCCAAGGCGAGCGGAGGAACTCGATGCTCCGCGGCGTCTCCCGAAAGAAGATCTGGGAATATGGCGTCAGCGTCATTCCTAGCCTCTTTCCTTATCCCCACATGCGGCTGAAAGGCCGCGTGCTGTTCTCCGACATAGGCGAACGCAATAAGGCGATCGTCATCCCCGACACGAAGGCTCAGTTTCGCTTGCGGCGCTCCGTCTGTTCCGGTTGGCGCAACAAGGCCTGGCATGGGCGCGTGATGGCCTTCATGGAACTGTTGGCTGGCGAGAGCCCCTATGTTGGCCTCGCTGTTGGTTCCGGCGGCACCATCACACTCGACGCGATGCCGATTCAGTTCATGGCTCCCGTTACGGCGCGGCAGACCAACCGTCTCGGCGAGGATGCCGAAGAACCTGACGAAACGACCCTCGGCGGTCACTATGAGGATGAGGACGTTTGATCGAGTTTCCCGAAAAATCCGTCCCAGTCCTCTATGTGCCGGAGCCATCGCTCGGATTTGCGCACGGGCAGACTTCCGACCATCCAAAGGACGGCCTAACCCTCTATGGACCGGCATCGACGCCAGATCGGGCGCAGATCACAATCGGCGCGATCGGCACGAAGCATGGCCTAGATTTCCTGCGTCGTTGGCTCGAAGCGATTAGCAATCCAATTGCGATCCCGCCTCGCGGCAAGCGCGACAAGGAGTTCCGGCTGCACCTATCCGACTTTCCCGGCCTCGAAGAGGCTTTCGGGATACGTGCCGAACCGGGCGGCCTGATCGCATACGAGATTGATTCGGCGGAAATTCAGACCGCCATAGCAATCGAGAACCATCACGAGGCGGTAGCTGCAACGACCAAGCTGTTTATCGAGCCGCTCGAGCGCCACGCGAAAAACGAGGAGCGGACGGTCGATGTCTGGGTCTTCGTCGTGCCGGAGACCGTATTCGAGACCTGCCGTCCGGTCGCTGGTCAGCGCCGGAAGTTCGAACTCGTAAAGGGAGAACTTCACAGGCGCCAGAAGGGTCGCGCCTACCTTCCGCTACTGGCAGGTGTCATTGATGACACGCTTGAGGCAGTGTTCGACGACATCCCCGATTTCCACCGTCAGATCAAGGCGAAGCTGCTGAAGCTGGGGATGACATCCCAGCTCATTCGCGAGACGACACTTGCTCCCAGCGAGTTCCTGAACAAGGCGGGATATCCTAGGCGAGGCACCCAGGATTCCGCCACCGTCGCATGGAATCTGGCGACAGGCCTGTTCTACAAAACGCAAGCCGAACCGCCATGGAAGATCGCGGGGATGCGGCCGGGCGTCTGTTACGTCGGCTTGGTCTTCAAACTCCTCCCCAACCACCCCGACAATCATGCTTGCTGCGCGGCGCAGATGTTCCTGAGCGAGGGAGACGGCGTTGTCTTTCGTGGGGCTAACGGACCGTGGCAGACCGAAGACAAGGAATTTCATCTTAGCGATTCAGCCGCTGAGAAGCTGATTACAACCGTCTTGGACACATACAAGCACCGGTTCGGAAATTATCCGAGCGAGTTGTTCATCCATGGCCGGACAAAGTTCAACGACGCCGAGTGGGAGGCCTTCAGCAAAGCGGCTCCCGAAGGCACCAATGTCGTGGGTGTGCGCATCCGAACCACCCATGGCGAGACGAAGCTCTTCCGCGATGGCGACTATCCTTGCCTTCGGGGCACGGCGATCCGGCTCGGCGACAAGGACGCCTTTCTGTGGACCACGGGATACGCGCCCCGCATCGACACCTATATTGGACCAGAGACACCGAACCCGCTGTTCGTGACCGTGCTGCGCGCGAGCAGTGAATTCCCAGCTATCGACGTCGTTCTGGCCGACATCCTGGGCCTCACAAAGATCAACTACAATGCGTGCAATTTCAGCGACGGCCTACCGGTCACCATTCGTTTCGCGGACAAGGTGGGTGAGGTGTTGACGATGGGAAGTGCCGCCGGAGCCGAGCGACAGCCTTTCAAGTTTTATGTGTAGGCGCGTTGAGGTGGCTCTTCGCGAGATGGTGGTGGCGAGGGATCGGCTCACAGTTAGGCCGACGCGCTAGCCTCGTCACAGTGCACCTAGTCTGCTACAAGATGGGTGACGGTACTTTTTGTGGTCGGCAAATCGGCGAAGGCTGGTGAAAAATCCTTTCAGAGGCCAATTGACCCCAATAGATGCTGAAGTTCACAAGAAAAATTTCATGGGAATTTACCTGCAAAATCAACAGCATAAGATTTTGACGGCCCAAGGGTCGGTTTTCGTCGCTGTAAACAGAGAAAAACCATTACGGTTCAAGCACTTATATTGAATTTGAATAATTGAGTGGGAGTGACGGGAGCGCGGCCTCAGCGCTGAGGCCGGAGCCGTTCCGCCACCACCATGGCTGCGGCGCCCGCCAGCATCAGCAGCGCCATCGGCCGCGCCGAGCCATCGGCCAGCCAGCCGAGCAGCAGGCCGCTGCTGCCCGCCACCGTGAACTGCAACGTGCCCATCAGCGCCGAGGCCGAGCCGGCCTGGCTGGCGTGGCGGCTGAGCGCGCCGACGGCGGCGTTCGGCATGACCAGGGCGCTGCAGGCCATCGCGACGGTGATCGGCGCCAGCACCTGCAGCGGATGGGTCGGGCCGGCCATGGCGATGGCGGCGAGGGCGAGCATGGCGGCGAGAATGGCCCAGCTGGCCCAGCGCACGAGCCGCCCCGGCCCGAGGCGGAGCAGCAGGGCCGGGTTGAACTGCGAGGCCAGGATGAAGGCCGAGGCATTGAGGCCGAAGAGCAGGCCGAAGCTGGTGGGCTCCATCCGGAACAGGCCGACGAAGACCGCGGGCGATCCGCCGACATAGGTGAACATCAGGAACATGGCGGCGCAGCCCAGCGCGACATGCGCGCGGAAGCCCGGTTCGCGCAGGATCTGGACGTAGCGCAGCAGCTGCGCCCCCGGGCCGAGGCGCAGCCGGCGCTCCGCCGCCAGCGTTTCCGGCAGCAGGCGCCAGACCAGCAGCATCGAGATCAGCCCGTAGGCGGCGCTGAACCAGAAGATCGGCCGCCACCCGCCGAGGCCGAGCAGAAGCCCGCCGAGGCCGGGCGCCAGGATCGGCGCCGCGCCCATCACCAGCATCAGCCGCGACATCAGCCGCGCCGCCTCGTGCCCGTCCGCCATGTCGCGCACCACGGCGCGCGGCAGCACCATACTGGCGGAACCGCCGAAGGCGGCGAGGCAGCGGAAGGCGGCGAGCGAGGCGATGTCGGTCGCCAGGGCGCAGCCGACGGAGCCGGCGATGAAGACGGCCAGGCCCAGGATCAGCGGCCGGCGGCGCCCCAGCCGGTCGGCCAGCGTGCCCTGCACGAGCTGCCCCACCGCCAGGCCGAGGAACCAGGTGGCGAGGGTCAGCTCGGCGGAGCCGTGCGGCACGCCGAAGCCGGTTTCGATGGCCGGGAAGGCCGGCAGGTACATGTCGGTCGAGAGGGGACCGATGGCGGTCAGGAAGCCGAGCAGCAGGGGTAGCCAGACGGGCATGTCAGATCCAGGCGGGCCGGGCGGTGGAAGGGGCGGCCGGTATCGGGGCGGGAGGGCGCAGGGCGGCCAGGCCGGGGCCGTGCCATGCGGCATTGTGCCATCCCCGCCGGCGGCGGGCCAGCCGTTGTCCGGCCGGCGGGCCGCTCCCATCTGCGGCGTGAGGGCCGGCCATGGGGCCGCGGCGGGAGGATCTCGGATGCAGGATTTCACGGTGGAGGGCCAGGCGAGGCTGGCGGCGCTGGCGCGGCAGCAGGGCTTCAGCCCGGAGGCCGTCGCCGTGCTGGCGCGGGCGCTGCGCCGGGGCGGCGGCAGGCAGGCCCAGTTCAGCCATCCTGAGCTCGGTGGCATGGGGCAGTGGTCGGCCGGTGGCATGCTGATGATCGGCGACATGTTCAACAACGGGCTCAAGGCGCGGGTGGCGGCCCTTTGCGACGCCCTGGTGGAGACGATGTCGGAGACGATGGCGCGGGGCGGTCTCTTCACCGAGGCGGAGCGGGCCGGCGGGGGGGCCGCGGCCTGGTGGCCGGCGGCGCTGGGCCGGCCCTCCTCCCAGGGCGCGCAGGACGGCATGCGCTATGCCCATTTCCCGGCCGAGCGCCGGCTTGCGGTGGAGCGGGAGGGGCGGGTCACGCTCTACGATACCGGCGATCTGCAACTCAGCGGCTTCGGGCAGCAGCAGGGCGGCGGCGGCCTGCCCCTCAGCCTCTCCGGCACCGGCGGGCCGGTGCCGCTGGACAGCCTGCCGGTCGTGGAACCGCCGCCGCGGCCGCAGGCCGGGGGCGGCGACAGCGACATCCCCGCCCTGATCGAGAGACTCGCGGCGCTGCATCTCCAGGGCATCCTGACGGATGCCGAGTTCAGCGCGAAGAAGGCGGAGCTGCTGGCCCGCCTCTGAGGCGGCGCGTCAAAGGCGGTGCGTCAAAGGCCGGGCAGACGCTGGAAGCCCGGCTCCTCCGGCGGCTCGGCGAAATCCTCGGCGATGGATTCGACCCGCGCCAGGGCGGGGCCGGCGCGGCATTCGGCCAGCAGGGCGTTGACCGCCGCCGCCTCACCGCTAACCAGCGCCTCGACACTGCCATCGGCACGGTTGCGGACCCATCCCTGCACGCCGAGCCGGTTGGCCATGCCGATCATCCAGTCGCGGTAGCCCACGCCCTGCACCCGGCCGCGGATGCGCACCCGCTTGCTGATCATGGCAGCCTCCGTTGCCTCGCCGGGCCGATTCCCGCTCCGCGCCTACTCCCGGGCCAGCCGGAGCAGCCGCGCCGCCAGGCCGACGTCGCGGATGACGCCCTCCTGCCGCAGCATGGCCTCGGCATCCTGTCCCCACAACTCCTGCTGGAAGGTCTCGTCGAGGAAGGCGAGCCGGCAGGCCTCGGCGGCATCCAGGCGGTCCTGCGCCAGGGCGAGGCCGAGCACCAGGCTGCCGAGCGCCGGCACGGCGACGCCCAGCGCGGCGAGCTCCAGCACCGGCAGGGCATCGAGGCGCCGGCGCAGCGCGGCGAGCGAGGCCGGCGGCTGCGCCACGGGCATCAGCCCCGTGGTGACGGCGAGGGGCGCGTCGAGCTGCAGCGCCGCCCAGTCGAGCAGCGGCTGCCAGTCCCGCGCCTGCCGCTCGGCCAGGCTCGGCTCCCCGGCCCGGTAGCAGAGCAGATCGCTCATGCCGTACTGTGCCAGGGCGGCGGCGCTGGGGGCCGGGTCGGGGGCCATCCGCTCCAGGGCGGTGGCCACCACGCGGGTCAGCGGCACCTCCTCCATGCTCATCTCGCCGTCCCTGGCGCCGCCGGCCCGCTGCCACTCCTCGGCCACGGCCTCGGCCAGCCGGAGGCGAGGCAGATGCAGCGGGCCGCTGCCCGGCAATCGCAGCGGCCGCCCGTCCAGCAGCACCGCGAAGCCCGCCCCGGCCGGCATCGCCTCGGCCTTGTCCCAGAAACGCTTCATGGCCGGCTTATGGGGTCGCGCGCCCGCCGCGCCAAGCCCCCGCGGACCGGCGGCCACGATCCCAGGCAGAAAGCATTATCGTGCAGGTTCTGCAATTCGCTTTCGCGCGCGACCCTGGGATGCGAAACTCCGCCCGCTGCAACCCGCGGATCGATGATGCGCCAGGACACGCCCCTGCCGACGGCCCCTTCGTCCTCACCCCGGGAGGCCGCGCGCCCCGCCTGTCCAACCTGTTGTCGCTAGCCGGGCATGCCCAGCACCCTCAGCCGCTTTCCGGCCACGGTCATCGCGCCGGCCACCGAGGCGCACCTGCCCGGGATCATCGCGGTCTTCAACGACATCGTGGCCACCAGCACGGCGGTCTATACCGAGCAGCCCGACAACCTGGAGCAGCGGCAGCAATGGTTCGCCCAGCGCCGCGCCATGGGCTATCCGGTCCTGGTCGCGCTGGGGGCGGAGGAGAACGAGGTCCTCGGCTTCGCCAGCTTCGCCGACTTCCGCCCCAGCTGGCCGGGCTTCCGCCATACGGTGGAGCATTCCGTGCACATCCGGGCCGATGCCCGCGGGCGCGGACTGGGTCCGCTGCTGGTCAGCCGGCTGATCGCCGAGGCGGTGATGCGCCGCAAGCACGCCATGGTCGCCTCGGTCGATGCCGAGAATCACCGCTCCATCGCCATGCACGAATCGCTGGGCTTCGAGCGGGCGGCGCTGATGCCGCAGGTCGGCTGCAAGTTCGGGCGCTGGCTCGACCTGGTGCTGATGGTGAAGCTGATCAGCGACGGCCCGCCGCACTGAGCGGGCCGCCGCCGGGCGTCAGCCCGCCGCCTTGGCCTCGCGCCGGCGGGCGTGGAGGATGAACTCCGTATAGCCGTTCGGCTGCGTCCGGCCCTGGAAGACCAGGTCGCGCGCCGCCTGGAAGGCCGGACCGTCATAGCCGGGCGCCATCGGGCGGTAGGCGGGGTCGCCGGCGTTCTGCTGGTCGACGACGCCCGCCATGCGGCGCAGCGTCTCCTCCACCTGGGCCTCGCTGACCACGCCGTGGCGCAACCAGTTGGCGATGTGCTGGGCGGAGATGCGCAGCGTCGCGCGGTCTTCCATCAGCCCGACATCGTTGATGTCCGGCACCTTGGAGCAGCCGACGCCCTGGTCGATCCAGCGCACGACATAGCCGAGAATGCCCTGGGCGTTGTTGTCGAGCTCGGCCTGCACGTCCTGCGGCGACCAGTTGCTGTCGGAGAGCGGGATGGTGAGGATGTCGTCGAGCCGCGCCCGCGCACCCCCGCGGGCGATCTCCTCCTGCCGCGCCGCGACATCGGTCTCGTGGTAGTGCAGCGCGTGCAGCGTGGCGGCGGTGGGGGAGGGCACCCAGGCGGTGTTGGCGCCGGCCTTCGGATGGCCGCCCTTCTGCGCCAGCATGTCGGCCATCTTGTCCGGCGCCGCCCACATGCCCTTGCCGATCTGCGACTTCCCGCGCAGCCCGCAGGCCAGGCCGGTATCGACGTTCCAGTCCTCATAGGCCTTGATCCAGGCCGCGCCCTTCATGTCGCCCTTGCGCAGCACGGCGCCGGCCTCCATGGCGGTGTGGATCTCGTCGCCGGTGCGGTCGAGGAAGCCGGTGTTGATGAAGGCGACCCGGTCCTTCGCCGCCGCGATGCACGCCTTGAGGTTGACGGTGGTGCGCCGCTCCTCGTCCATGATGCCCATCTTCATCGTGTTGGCGGGCAGGCCGAGCGCCTGCTCCACCCGGCCGAACAGCTCGTTCGCCCAGGCCACTTCCTTCGGCCCGTGCATCTTCGGCTTGACGATGTAGATGGAGCCGGCGCGGCTGTTCATCCGCCGGCCCTTGAGATCGTGCAGCGCGATGGCGGTGGTGACCAGCGCGTCCAGGATGGTCTCGGGCGTTTCCTGGCCGTCCCGCGTCACCACATCTGTCATCATGTGATGGCCGACATTGCGCACCAGCATCATCGAGCGGCCATGCAGGGTGAGCCTCCCGCGGCCGTCCGGCGCGGTGTACTCGCGGTCGGGGTTGAGGCGGCGGGTGAGGGTCCGGCCGTCCTTCTCGAAGCTGGCGGCGAGGTCGCCCCGCATCAGGCCGAGCCAGTTGCGGTAGACGAGGATCTTGTCCTCGGCATCGACGGCGGCGACGGAATCCTCGCAGTCCATGATGGTCGAGACGGCGGATTCCAGCACCACGTCGGCGATGCCGGCAGGGTCCTCCCGGCCGATCGGATGCGCCCTGTCGATCCGCACCTCGATGTGCAGGCCGTGATTGCGCAGCAGGATGGCCGAGGGCGCCGCGGCCTCGCCCGCATAGCCCGCGAAGCGATCGCCATCCTTCAGCGCCGTGGCGCCGCCATCGGCCAGCCGGACCACCAGCACGCCACCCACCACGGAGAGGCCGGCGACATCGGCCCAGGAGCCGCCGAGCAGCGGCGCCGCCTGATCGAGCACGGCGCGGGCGCGGGCGATCACCTTCTCGCCACGCGCGCGGTTGAAGCCCTTTCCGGCCGCCAGCGCTCCCTCCTGCGGGATGGCGTCGGTGCCGTAGAGCGCGTCATAGAGGCTGCCCCAGCGGGCATTGCCGGCATTCAGCGCGTAGCGGGCATTGTTCACCGGCACGACGAGCTGCGGTCCGGCGATCCGCGCGATCTCGTCATCGACATTCGCGGTGCCGACGCTGACCGGGCCGGGATCGGGCTGGAGATAGCCGATCTCGGTCAGGAAGGCGCGCTGCGCCGCCAGATCGACCGGGCGGCGCGGATTCGCCTCGTACCAGGCATCGATCTGCGATTGCAGCCGGTCGCGCTCGGCCAGCAGCTCGGCGTTGCGCGGCGCGAGATCGGCCAGGATGGCGTCATAGGCGGACCAGAAGGCATCCGGCGCCACGCCGGTGCCCGGCAGGGCCTCCGTCTCGATGAAAGCCTTGAGCGCCGGATCCACCGCCAGCGCGCCGATGCGAACCTGTTCCGCCATGCGATCCTTCCCTTCTTGGCTCGGTGTCTCGGTCGCAGTTAACCCGCATCGCGGCTGGTGGGATAGGGGCGAGCGGCATGGGTGAGCGGTAGGGGTGAGCGGCGGGGGGCTTGCGGTGCCGCGGCGGCGGGCGGAGCCTGGGCGGGACGCAAATCCGAAGGATCGTCCGCCATGCCCGTCTCCACCGCCCTGCCGCCCTTCACCACCCAGCACTGGCAGGTGACCAAGCCGGCCGCCCACGGGCGGCGGGGCATGGTCGCGAGCCAGAGCCGCGCCGCCGCCGAGGCCGGGGTCGCCGTGCTGGAAGCGGGCGGCAACGCCGCCGACGCCGCCGCCGCCACGGCCTTCGCCCTGGCCGCCATGGAGCCCTGGAACTCCGGCCTGGGCGGCATCGGCTTCGCCCTGGTCCACCGGGCCGGCCAGCCGCGCGCCGAGCTGCTCGACTTCGGCCCCGTCGCCCCCGCCGCCGCCGATCCGGCCGATTATCCGCTGACCGGGCGGATGAAGCAGGACCTCTTCGCCTGGCCGGAGGTGGAGGGGGACCGCAACATCCATGGCCCGCTCTCCTTCGTCACCCCCTCCTCCGTGGCGGGCTATGCGACGCTGGCGGAGCGCTTCGGCAGCGGCATGCCGCTGGCCGAGCTGCTCGGCCCGGCCATCGCGCTGGCGCGCCGCGGCCTGCCGCAGGACTGGTACACCACGCTGAAGATCGCGAACTCGGCCCGGGTGCTGCGGCTCTACCCCGAGAGCGCGCGGATCTACCTGCCGGACGGGCTGCCGCCGGTGGCCCCCTATCAGGGCGCACCAGGCTTCTTCCGCCTCGGCCGCCTGCCGGAGACGCTGGAGCGGCTGGCCGGCGCCGGCTGGCGCGACTTCTATGAGGGCGAGATCGCCGCCTCGATCCTGGCCGATGTGCGCGACCTGGGGGGCCGCCTCTCGGCCGCCGACCTCGCCGGCTGCCGCGCCGTGGTGCGCCCGGCGCTCGACATTCCCTGGCGGGACGGCCTCACCCTGCAGGGCGCCGGCGGGCTGACCGCGGCACCGACCCTCGCCCGGCTGGTGCGGGAGATGGGCCGCCTCACCCCCGGCGCGGCGCCGGACGCCGCCTGGTTCAGCGCGCTCGCCCGCGCCATGCAGGCCGCCTATGCCGAGCGGCTGGAGGGGTTGGGCGCCGCCGTCACCCCGCCGGAAAGCCCCGAGACCTGCACCACGCATCTCACGGTGGTCGATGCCGAGGGCAACATGGTCGCGATGACCACGACGCTGCTCTCCTCCATGGGGAGCCGCGTGGTGCTGCCGGGCAGCGGCGTGCTGATGAACAACGGCATGATGTGGTTCGACCCGGAGCCGGGCTCGGCCAATGCCATCCGCCCCGGCGCGCGGCCGCTCTGCAACATGTGCCCGGTGACGGTCTCGGACGGCACCGGGCCGGTGCTGGCGCTCGGCGCCTCGGGCGGGCGGCGCATCCTGGCCGCGGTCTATCAGATGCTGGCCTTCAGCCTGGATTTCGGCATGGACCCGGCGGCGGCCGCGCATCATCCGCGCATCGACGTCTCCGGCCCCTCCGGCATCACCGCCGACCGCCGCCTGCCCGCGGAGGTGCTGGCGGCGCTGGAGGCCCAGGGGGAGGCCCAGGGGGAGGCCCAGGGGGAGGCCCAGGGGAAGGAGGATGGCGGGGTGCTGGCGGTCGAGCACGCCGTGCTGCCGGTGAACTTCGCCTGCCCCAACCTGATCGCGCGGGATGGCGAGGGTTTCACCGGCATCAGCGATGTCATGACGCCCTGGTCGGCGGCAGTGGCGGCGCGCTGAGGCCCAGGATACGCCGAGGCTTAAGGCGCCCGATTCCGGGTCGCGCCCGAAGGGCCGGACCGCGTCCGCCGTGCGCAGGCGACAGAAGGCCTGCCGCCCGATGCGCAGCGCGACCAGCAGCAGCAGCGTGACCAGCGGCGCCACCACGGTGGCGGCCGCGCCGATCTGCGCGCCGATGGCGGCGGCGATGATGCTGACCAGGGCCGCCTGGGTCTCGCCCCGCGCCGAGAACAGGGCCTGCCGCAGGTCGTCGTAGCTGCCGTCGCCGCCGCAGAGGAAGGCGCGGAACTCCCGCTGCACGGCCTCCCAATAGGTGATCGGCGGCTCTCCGCCGGCGGGGCCGGCGCGGGCGCCGAGCAGGATGGCGATCTCCCGCGCGGTCATCGTGTCGGAACGCAGGTAGCGGCCCTGGCGCAACAGGCCGAAGACCGGGCCGCCGGTGAGCCCGTCCTCGGTGAAGAGTCGCAGCGGATCGTCATCCATCGGCACCACCCCTCCGTGCCCCGCCGGCCGCCGCGCGGGCGCGATCCTAGAGCAGGTCCCGGCGCGGGCCGTGAAAAAAGCGCGCGGCCTTCAGCGCCGCAGCGCCAGCGACAGCCCCAGGCCGATCAGCGCCAGCCCGGCCAGGTGGAAGCCGTGCAGCCTCTCGCCCAGAAGCGCGACCGCCATCACGGTGCCGAAGGCCGGGATCAGATGGATGAAGAGCCCCGCCCGGTTGGCGCCGATCAACTCCACGCCACGATTGAAGAACAGGTAGGAGAGCAACGAGGGAAAGACCGCCAGGTAGAGGATCACCGGCAGCAGCGCGGCGTCGAAGGCGGCGGAGGGGGCGAGGCTCGCCCGCTCGATGGCATAGGCCGGGCCGAGCGCCGCCAGGGAGAGCGCGATGCTGGCGGCGAGGAAGCTCAGCGGATGCAGGCGCGGCCGCAGCCGCAGGCAGGCGGAATAGAGCGCGTAGGACAGCACCGCCGCCAGCACCCAGAGATCGCCCGGGTGCAGCCGCAGGTGCAGCAGGTCGTCCAGCGCGCCATGGCTGGCGATGGCGATGACGCCGCCGATCGAGACCAGCACGCCGAGCCATTGCCGTGGCCGCGCCCGCTCGCCGAAGAGCAGGAAGCTGCATGTCAGGATGGCGAGTGGAATGACCGACTGCAGCAGCAGGCCGTTCACCGCCGGGGTCGAGCGCAGGCCGAGATAGACCAGGGTGCTGAAGCTCATGATGCCCAGCAGCGCGAGCAGCATCAGCACCGGCAGGCTCCGCCGCAGCACCGGCCAGTCGCGCCGCAGATGCGGCCAGGCGAAGGGCAGCAGCAGCGCCAGCGCCAGGCTCCAGCGCCAGAAGGACAGGAAGAAGGGCGAGGCCGACGCGTGCATCGCCCGGCCGATGACCAGGTTGCCGGCCCAGAAGAGCGAGGCCAGGGCGAGCAGCAGGACCGGGGCGTTCCAGAGGCGGGCGAGGACGGGGCCGGCCATGTCGCCTCAGGCCGTGGCCAGCAGCGCGACGCCGAGCGAGATCAGCCCGATCGCCGCGATCTTCTGCGCCCCCAGGGTCTCGCCGAAGGCGAAGTGGCCGATCAGCGCGACGAGGACATAGGAGGCGGCGGTGCAGGGCAGGGCGACGCTCATCGGCAGCTTGCGCAGCGCGACGATGTAGAGCATCGCGGCGCCGCCGTAGAAGCCGAGGCCGATGATCGTCTGCCAGCGGAAGAGCTGCGCCAGGAAGGCGCCGCCGCCCAGCGTGCCCGCCTTCAGCAGCACCTGCCCGACCAGCGAGGTGCCGATCGCCGCCGCCAGCACCAGCCAGTGCAGCATCACGCCCCCGCCGTCTCGCGCGCGGCGGGCACGGCGGCCGGCGCCCGTGCCGGGATCACCTCCCGCACCACCCCCTGCGGCTTGCCGTTGGCCGAGAGGAAGGCGCGGCCGAGATACTCGCCCATCACGCCGAGGATGAGGAACTGCACGCCGGCGATCAGCAGCGTCACCGTCATCACCGAGGCCCAGCCGGAGGGCGTGTCCTTGGTCATCGCCTCGATCATGGTGAAGACGGCGCCGATCATGCCGAGCAGGCCCATGCCGAGGCCGGCGAACATGGCGAGCCGCAGCGGCATCAGCGAGAAGTTGGTGGCGAGGTTCAGCCAGAGCCGGATCAGCCGGCGCATGGTGTAGTTGCTGCGCCCCTCGGCGCGGGCCAGGTGCATCACCTCGATGCTGTCGATGCGCTGCGTCACCTGCATGACCAGCCCGTCGATATAGGGATAGGGGCCGGTGTAGCGCGTCACCTCGCGCGTCACGAGCGCCGACATGCAGCGGAAGGAGGAGAGGTAGAGCCCCTTCGGCTTGTCCATGAGCTGGTCGGCCACCCAGTTGGCGAAGCGGCTGCCGAGGTTGCGCCAGCCCTCGTGCTTCTTCTCGGCATAGCGGGTGTAGACGACGTCCCAGCCGCCCAGCCGCGCGTGGTCGTAGAGCCGCAGCACCTCCTCGGGCGGGTTCTGCAGGTCGTCATCCATGGTGATGACATAGGCGCCGCGGGCGTGGCGCAGCCCGGTCATGACGGCGTTGTGCTCGCCGAAGTTGCGGGCGTGCTCGATGAAGGTGAGCGGCACCGTCGCCGTGGCGGCGAGCCGGCGGCAGACCTCGCCGCTGTTGTCCGGGCTGCCGTCGTTGACCAGCACGATCTCGATGCCGCCTTCGGGCTCCAGCGCCGAGAGCGCGGCGACGAGGCGCCCCACCGTGTCGGCGCCGCGATAGACCGGCACCACGATCGACAGGCCGATGGCGGCGGGAGAAGGGTTCATGGCGGCGGTCTCGGGGGGCTGAGGGGATCAGGCGGCGCCGGCCGTGGCGGTGAGCAGCACCGAGCCGCCGGCCGGCCAGCGCAGGCCGAGGCGGGTCAGCGCGGCTTCCGCGACGGTGGCGGCATGCAGGCTGGCATCCAACCATGGCGGGAAGGGGGCGACGTCGCTGGCATCCGACTCGCCGCGCGCCAGCAGCTTGCGCTGCGCCACCATCAACGGCAGGAGCAGGGCGTTCCAGTAGCGGGCGCGCACGGCGCCGAAGCCCGCGCGGCGCAGCAGGGCGCGGGCGCCGCCGGCGGTGTAGCGGCGGGCGTTGTGCACCCGCCGGTCATGCGCCGAGTGCAGCCATTCGAAAGCCGGCAGGTTCAGCACCAGCAGCCCGCCCGGTGTCAGCACGCGGCGCATCTCGGCCAGCGCGCGCGTCTCGTCCACCGCCGCGTGGCAGAGCACGTCGGCGCTGGCCACGGCGGCGAAGGCGGCATCCGCGAAGGGCAGGCGGGCGGCGTCCCCGGAGACGATGGCGGCGCCCGACTTGGCGGCGGCGCGGGCGGCGGCGGCGGGATGGTACTCGAGGCCGTAGAGCGGCCGCCCGGGCGCCTCCCGCGCGAGATGCCGCAGCAGCCCGCCGGTGCCGCAGCCGATATCGAGCAGCGCGCCCGGCGGCGCCGACCGCAGGGCCCCGGCGAGGCGGGCGCGCAGCGCGCGGTACCACCACATGCCGTCCTCGGCGGCGTCCATCAGGGCGTATTCGGCGGGGTCCATCACGGGAAATTGTGCCAGTGCCCGCGGCCTGCCGCAATGCCGGCGCAAGAAGGGGCTGCCCCGCGGGCCGCGCCATTGCGCGATCCCCTTCCGGGGGGAAGGATGCCCGCCACCCGCGATGACGCCGAACCCCAGTTCCCCCGCCGACCGGAGGCCCGGACCCGGCCCCGCCTCCCGACGGGCCGGCGCGCCGCCGGCCGGGCGGCGCCGCCTGCTCGCCGCGCTGGCGCTGCTGCCGGCCGCCGCCTTCCTGTCCATGGTCCTGGCGCCGCCGCTCAACCATGATGTGGCGGCGGTGCTCGACTTCGCCCTCCGCATGCGGGCGGGAGAGGCGCTGTATCGCGACCTGATCGACGTCAACCCGCCGCTGATCTTCCTGCTGAACCAGCCCGCGGCCTGGCTCGCCGGCTGGCTGCCGCTGGAGGCCGGCCAGGCGTTGCTGCTCTGTCTGCTGGCGCTCTGCGGCGGCGTGCTGTGGCTCTGCGCCGGGCTGCGCCGGGGGCGCGGAGAAGGTCCGGTGGAGCGGGCCGTGATGACGGCGCTGCTGCCGCTGCTGCTGGTCTGTGCCGGCTATGATTTCGGCCAGCGCGAACAGCTCATGGCGGTGGCCGCGCTGCCTTACCTGCTGCTGGCCGAGCGGCGCATCCTGGGATTGCGGACCCCGCCCGGCGCCTGGCTCGCCACGCTGCTGCTGGCCGCCGCCGGCTTCGCGCTGAAGCCGCATTTCCTGGCCGCCCCGGCGCTGGTGGAGGCGCTGGTCCTGCTGGCGCGGGGCCGGGCGGCACTGCGCGACCCCTTCCCCTGGGCCATGGCGGCGCTCTGGGCGCTCTACCTCGCCGCCATCCCGGCCTTCTTCCCCGGCTATTTCGGCCATGTCGTGCCGCTGGTCTGGGACTGGTATGTCGGGCTCGGCGGCGTGCCCTGGTGGCGCGTGGCGCTGACCGAGGTGCTGGGCAGCGGCATCGCCACGACCCTCGGCCTCGCCGTGCTGGTCGGACTGGCGCCGCGTGGCGCGGGCTGGCTGCCGCGCCTCGCCGTTGCCGCCATGCTGGGGGGGCTGGCCGCGGCGCTGGTCCAGCACAAGGGGTGGAGCTACCACCTCGTGCCGGTCTGGATCTGGGGCGGGCTGGCCGCGGGGGCCCTGTCCGGGCGGTTGGCGGACCGCGCGCTCGCTCCGCCGCGGGCCGCCGGCGCGGCACCCTGGCTGGCCGTCCTGGTGGCCTTCGGCTTCGGCCTCTTCACCCTGCGCGGCGGCGAATCGCCCTGGGTGCAACTGGCCTATCCCGGCAGCGCCGGCGCCCGCATCGCCGCCTGGCTGGAGCGGGAGGCGCCGGGCCGGCCCCTGCTGGTGCTCTCGCCGGACATTCCCACGGTCTATCCGGCGGTGGTCTATGCCGGCTCGCGGCTGCTGCTGCCCTACATGAGCACCTGGCTGCTGCAGGCGGTCTACCAGGACTGCCCCCAGGACGGCCCCGACCCGGCCGCGCGCTATCACGCGCCGGCGGCGATGGGACCGGCCGAGCGGGCCCTCTTCGACACCGTGGCGGAGCGCCTGGCGCGGGAGCGCCTGGCGCGGGAGCGCCCGGCGGCGGTCCTGGTCGCGCGCCATGCCGGCATTCCCTGGTGCGGCGGGGATTTTGACTTCATCGCCTATTTCAGCCGTCATCCGCTCTTTGCCGAGGCCTGGGCAGGCTACAGGCTGCGGCACGAGATCGACGGATACCGCCTGTACCAGTGGGAGGCCCGGGGCAGGGCCGAGGGGAGGAACTGATGCCGTATCAGGATTATGTCGGCCGCAGCGAGACACGGCGGGACCGGGTGGATGAGCGCCTCGTCGAGGGGCTGGCCGCCACGCTGTCCCGCCCCGTGCCGGCCGGCGGGCTGCCGCCGCTCTGGCACTGGATGCTGTTCCAGGACTGGAAGCCGGCCGAGGGGCTGGGGCCGGACGGCCATCCGAAGCGCGGCGGCTTCCTGCCGCCGGTGCACCACCTGGAGCGGCGGATGTGGGCCGGTGGCCGCGTCACCTTCCAGGGTGAGCTGCGCGGCGGCGACGCGGTGGAGCGCACCAGCACGATCCTGAAGGTCAGCGGCAAGACCGGCGGCAGCGGCGAGCTGGTCTTCGTCACCGTCCGCCACACGCTGACCGGCCCGCGCGGCCCGGTGCTGGAGGAGGAGCAGGACATCGTCTATCGCGGCGCCGGCGGGGCCGCGATCAAGGCGGCCGATCCGGCGCCGGACTGGCCGGAGGCCAGCCGTGCGGCGGTGATGCCGGACAGCGTGCTGCTGTTCCGCTATTCGGCGCTGACCGGCAATGGCCACCGCATCCACTACGACTTCCCCTACGTGACCACGGTCGAGGGCTATCCCGGCCTGGTGGTGCACGGCCCCCTGCAGGCCACCTGGCTGGCGCAGCACGCGCTCGACATGGCGGGGGAGGGACGGCGCCTCGCCCGCTTCACCTATCGTGGCCAGCGCCCGGCGATCGGCGGCCATGCCCTGACGCTGCTGGGCCAATGGGAGGGCGGTCAGGAGGCTGGCCGCATCCGCCTGGAGACGCGGGACGACAGCGGCGCCACCTGCCAGGTCGCCGAGGCCGAGCTTGTCTGATCGAAAACCGCTGGCCGGGGTGCCGCCCCGGCCGGCCGCCAGGGCCGCGCTGCTGGACGAGACAGTGCGGGGCATCGGCTTCGTCGCCGCCGGCTACGCGGTCATCGCCTGCGCGGACGCGGCGATGAAATGGGCGATGCCGCAACTCGGGCCGGCGGCGGCGATGATCTGGCGCGGCCTGTTCGGCGCGCTGGCCATCGCCGCGCTGGCGCGCGGCGCCTCGCTGCGGCCGGTCAATCTCCGGCTGATCGCCGGGCGCAGCCTGCTGCACTGCGTCGTCACCGTCGCCTACTACGTTGCCTGGGCCTCCGCCCTGCCGCTCGCCGACACCTATGCCGTGGCCTCGGCGGCGCCCCTGCTGATGACGCTGCTGGCGATTCCGCTGCTTGGCGAGCAGGTGGGCTGGCGGCGCTGGCTCAGCACCCTGGCGGGTTTCGGCGGCGTGCTGGTGATGCTGCAGCCCGGTGGCGCGCTCTGGCGCTGGGAGGCCGGGATGCTGCTCTGCGGCGTCGGCCTGATGGCGCTGACGCGGATCTGGACGCGGCTGCTCTCGCGCAGCGACACGCCGGCCACCATCGCCTTCTGGCTGCTGCTGGCGCATGTGCCCGTGGGCCTGCTGCTGCTGCCCCTGTTCCCGCCGCCCGTCCTGTTCCCCGACTCGGCCACCATGGCGGTGGTGGCGCTGCTCGGCTGCGCCAATGGCGTGGCGCATTTCCTCTTCGCCCGCGCCTTCGCCCTGGCGCCGGTCTCGGCGCTCGCGCCCTTCGAGTATTCCACCCTGGTCTGGGGGCTGCTGCTCGGCCTGGCCATCTGGGGTGAGTTCCCGGCCGGCGCGACGCTCGCCGGTGCCGGCATCGTCATCGCCGCCGGGCTCTACAACCTGCACCGGGAGCGGATGCGGGCGCGCGACAAGCGCCAGGCGCTGGCGCGCGGGATGCCCCTCGCGGGGGGCGGCTGATGGTGATGCGCCATGACGTGCGGCGCGGGGCGCTGATGATGCTCGGCGCCACCGCGCTCTTCACCCTGATGGGCGCCCTGGTGAAGGCGCTGGGCGACCGCATTCCCTTCCCCGAGCTGATGTTCTTCCGCAACGCCCTGGCCCTGCCGGTGGTGCTGGCCATCGGCCTGCGCCGCAAGGTGACGCTCAGGACCCGGCGGCTCGGCGGCCATGTCGCGCGCGCCGTCACCGGCATGCTGGCGATGGGCTGCTCCTTCTTCGCGCTCACCGTGCTGCCGCTGGCCGAGCAGACGGCGCTGACCTATTCGACGCCGCTCTTCGTCACCATCCTGTCCATCCCCTTCCTGGGCGAGCGGCCGGGCATCCACCGCTGGGGCGCGGTGATCGCGGGCTTCCTCGGCATCCTGGTGATCGCCATCGGCCAGGGGGCCTTCGGTGGCGAGCGGCCGGTGCCGGCGGGCGCCGCGCCCTGGCTGCTCTGGGCCGGCTTCGCCGCCGCCTCGGTGCATGGCCTCTTCTCCGGCCTGACCACCATGCTGGTGCGGCAGCTCTCGGGCACCGAGGCCAGCGCCACCATCGTGCTCTGGCAGTCCATCCTGATGACGGCGATGAGCGCGGTGCTGCTGCCCTTCGTCTGGGTGACGCCCTCGCCCGCCGACCTGCCGCTGCTGCTCGGCATCGGCCTGCTGGGCGGGCTGGCGCAGGTGCTGCTGACCGAGGCCTATGCCAGCGCCCAGGTCTCCTCCCTCGGCCCCTATTCCTACACTGCCCTGGTCTGGGCGATCCTGCTCGGCTGGATCGCCTGGGGCGAGGTCCCGACCCTGCCGATGCTGGCCGGCGCGGGGCTGATCGTCGCCGCCGGGCTCTATATCCTCCACCGCGAACTGCGCAGGAGGCGCGCGTGAGCATCCCCTTCATCAAGGATGACCCCCTTCCCACCGGCGTGGTGGAGGACCTCGGCCGGCCGGGCGGCGTGCGGCTGCGCCGGCTGCGCTGCGGCAATCCCGGCCCCTTCACCTTCCTCGGCACCAACACCTACCTGATCGGCGAGGGGCGGGTGGCGGTGCTGGATCCGGGGCCCGAGGACGCGGCGCACCGCGCGGCGATCCTGGCGGCGCTCGGCGGCGAGACGGTGAGCCATATCCTGGTCAGCCACACGCATCGCGACCACTCCCCGGGCGCCGCCGCCCTGCGGGCCGCGACCGGCGCGCCGTGCCTCGGCTTCGGCCCGCACATGACGCCGCCGGGCGCGGGCGGGGAGGGCGGCGACCATGACTTCCGCCCCGACCGCCGCCTGGCCGATGGCGAGGCGGTGGAGGGCGAGGGCTGGCGGCTGACGGCGCTCCACACCCCCGGCCATTGCGCCAACCATCTCTGCTTCGCGCTCGAGGGCACGGGCGTGCTCTTCTCGGCGGATCATGTGATGAGCTGGTCGACCAGCGTGGTCAGCCCGCCGGATGGCGAGATGGCGGCCTACATGGCGGCGCTGGAGCGGCTGATCGCCCGTGGCGACAGTCTCTACCTGCCCGGCCATGGCGCGCCGCTGGCCGAGCCCATCCGCTTCGCCCGCGCCCTGCTGGCGCACCGCGGCGCGCGCGAGGCGGCGCTGCTGGCGGCGCTGCGGGAGAGCGGGCCGGCGACGGTGCCGGCGCTGGTGGAGCGGCTCTACAGTCCGATCGACCCGCGGCTGGTCGCGGCCGCCGGGCGCAGCCTGCTGGCGCATCTGCTGAAGCTGCGGGCGGAGGAGCTGGTGCGCGAGGCCGGCGAGACCTGGGCGGCGGTGTGAGCCGGGCCGGTTGCAACCCGCCCGGCCCGCGCCCATTGCTGTTCTGCCGTCCCGCCACCGGCGCGGCGGACAGAACCCCACCAGCCTGGAGACCGCAGCATGTCCCGCCGCGCCCTCGCCCCGGCCTTTACCCTGGCCCTGATGGCCCCGATCCTCGCCGCCGCGCTCGCCGCCCCGGCGGCGGCGCAGCGCCGGCCCGCCGGGGCCGACCCGTCCTTCACGGTGGTCAACGACACCGACCGCCCGGTGGAGCATCTCTTCGCCAATCCGCCGGTGATCCGCGACTGGGGCCATGACCGGCTGGCCGAGCCGGTGCCGCCGGGCGGGCGCCGGCTGATCCGCCTCGATCCCGCCGGCGGCTGCCGGCAGGATGTGCGGGTGGTCTATGTCGGCGGCGCCGTGCAGGATCTGCGCGGCCTCGACACCTGCGCCCGGCATCTGGTGCGGCTCGGCGGCGCCGACGCGGCGGCGCGGCGCGCGCCCTATCTCTTCCTGCGCAACGAGGAGCGCCGGCCGGTCTCCCAGGTCTTCGTCTCGCCCTCCGGCCAGCCGGACTGGGGGATGAACCGCCTGACGGTCAGCCCGCTGCCGCCGGGCGCGCAGTTCCGCCTCGCCCTGCCGCCCGGGGAATGCGGCTATGACGTGAAGGTGGTCTTCTTCGATGGCATGCCGATGGAACGGCGGGGCCTCGACCTCTGCACGCGGCCGGACCTGCGCCTGCCCTAGCGCCGGCGCGGCCCCGCCTCGTTGAGCGCGAGGTTCTGCTGCGCCAGCTCGGCGGCCGCGCTGGTGGGCGCCACGGCGATGACGCGCTGCCAGTCCCGCCGCGCCCCGGCGGTATCGCCCTTGAGCTGCGACAGGATGCCGCGTTCCAGCAGGCCCTCGGGATTGTCGGGGTCGAGCTTCAGCGCCGTCTGCACGGCGGTCAGCGCCTCGGCCGCGCGGTCGAGCTGGCGCAGCGCCGCGGCGCGGAACACCCAGGCATCGGCGCGGCCGCCATCGCGGCGGATCGCGTGGTCGAGATCCTGCAACGCCTCGCCGTAGCGGCCGAGCATGCCGGCGGCGACGGCGCGATCGACCAGCAGGGCCGCGTCCTCGGGCGAGAGGCTGAGGGCCAGGGTGCTGGCGCCATAGGCGCGGTTCACGTCGCCCGCCAGCATCCAGGCCTGCGCCGCCTGGGCATAGACGGCGGCGCGGACGGCGGCCGGGGCGCCGGAGCCGGCGGCCAGCCGCTCCAGGCGCGGCGCGGCGCGCTCTGGCTCGCCCAGGGCCAGCAGGCCGAGCGCCAGGCAGTGGCGGGCGGCCTCGCCGCCGCCCTCCTCCTCCCAGCGGCTGGCGCGGGCCAGCGCGCCTTCCGGATCGGTGCGGAGGCGGGCCAGGCAGGCGTCGTAATCCGGCCCCTCGGCCAGGCGCGGCCCCTCGGCCTCGGGAGAGGGCGCCGCGGGGACCGCGCCCGGGGAAGGAGCGGGGGAAGGGGGAGTCGCGGAGGGGGGAGCCCCGGGAGGAGCCTCTGGCGGCAACGGCAACGGCAGCGCGGCCCCGGGAGCGGCGCGCCGCTCGGCGGCGACGGAATCCCGGTGCGGCAGGCTCGCGGCGGCGAAGGCGGCCAGCAGCAGCGTGGCGCAGGCGGCGGCGAGGGTGGGGCGGAGAGGAAGGCGCATCGGCCGGCAGTCTAGAGCAAACTCCGGCCGGATGGGATCATCCGATCGGCGCTGGCCAGGGCGGCATGCCGGTGTCAGGACGCAGGCGGCCGGAAACAGGAGGGGGCGGGAAAGGTGATGGGCGAGCGGCGGATGGTCATCCTGGGCCTGGGCTATGCCGGGGCCGCGATCGCGCGCGCGGCGCGGCGGGCGGGCTTCGAGGTCGCCGGCACGCGGCGCGCGCCCGGCCCGGAGGAGGCGCCGCCCGGCGTCGCCCTCCTGCCCTTCGCGGCGGCGGGCGAGGCCATCGCCGCGGCCAGCCACCTGGTCATCACCGCCGCGCCGGGCGAGGCGGGCGATCCGGTGCTGGAGGCGCATCGCGCCGCGCTCGCGCGGGCGGCGGGCCTGCGCTGGGTCGGCTATCTCTCGACCACGGGCGTCTATGGCGACCGCGACGGCGGCTGGGTGGAGGAGGCCACGCCACCCGCGCCCGGGCAGGAGCGGGGCCGTCGCCGCCTTCGGGCCGAACAGGATTGGGCGGCGGCGCTCGCCGGGCGCGGCGTGGCGCTGGACCTCTTCCGCACGGGCGGGATCTACGGCCCCGGTCGCAGCGCCCTCGACGAGCTGCGCGCCGGCCGGGCGCGGCGGGTGGACGCGCCACGGCACCGCTTCTCCCGCATCCACCGCGACGACATCGCCGCCGCCGTCCTTGCCGCCGCCCTCCGCCCGGCCGCCCCGGAGATGCCGCGCGTGCTGCATCTGGCCGACGACCTGCCCTCCACCGGCGCCGAGGTCATGGAGGAGGCCGCCCGGCTGCTCGGCCTGCCGCCGCCGCCCCTGGTGCCGCTGGAGCAGGCGCTGGCCGCCATGTCGCCGATGGGCCGCAGCTTCTGGGCGGAGAACCGGCGCGTCGCCAGCGGTGCCACCCAGGCGATGCTCGGCCTGCGCTGGCGCCACCCGACCTATCGCGAGGGGCTGGCGGCGATCCTGGCCGCGGAGAGGGGCGCGGCGGGGAACGAGGGCGGCGGCTGAGGCGGTCCCGGGCCGCGCGCAAAGCGCGTGCAAAGCGCCGGCCCCTGCCTTATTCCGCCGCGATGGACACGCGGCAGACCTTGTTGGCGCATTGCGCCGGCCATCTCGACACCCTGCGCGCCGAGGGGCGCTACCGGGACTTCGCTCCGCTGGAGAAGATCGCCGGCCGCTTCCCGGTCTATCGCTGGCACAGGGCGGGCGGCGCGCGGGAGATCACCGTCTGGTCCGCCAACGACTATCTCGGCATGGGCACGCATCCGGCGGTGCTGGCGGCGGCGGCCGGGGCGGTGGCGCGGATGGGCGTCGGCGCCGGCGGCACGCGCAACATCTCCGGCACCTCGCCGCTGCATGCCGAACTGGAGGCGCTGCTCGCCGCCTGGAACGGCAAGGCGGCCGGGCTGATCTTCGGCAGCGGCTACACCGCCAACCAGGCCGCCCTCTCGGCCCTGCTCGCCGCCCTGCCGGGGATGGAGGTCTTCTCGGACGCGATGAACCATGCCTCGATGATCGACGGCATGCGGCGCAGCCCGGCGCGGCGCCACATCTGGCGCCACAACGACCTCGGCCATCTGGAGAGCCTGCTCGCCGCCGCCGACCCGGCGGCGCCTAAGGTCATCGCCTTCGAGAGCGTCTATTCGATGGAAGGCGACGTCGCCCCGCTGCATGCCATCTGCGACCTGGCGGAGCGCTACGGCGCGCTCACCTATCTCGACGAGGTGCATGCCGTCGGCCTCTATGGCCCGACCGGGGCCGGCATCGCCGAACGCGACGGCGCCGCGTCGCGGATCGACATCATCCAGGGCACGCTGGCCAAGGGCATCGGCGTGGTCGGCGGCTATGTCACCGGCGAGGCCAGTCTGGTGGACTATATCCGCTCCACCGCCGGCGGGCTGATCTTCACCACCTCCATGCCGCCGGCGACGGCGGCGGCGGCGATCGCCAGCATCCGCCACATCCAGGGCGATGCAGCGCTCCGCCGCCGGCTGGCCGAGCGCGCCGTGGCGTTGAAGGCGGCGCTGGACGCGGCCGGGCTGCCGCGGCTCGACAGCGCCAGCCATATTGTGCCGGTCCCGGTGCCCGGCGCCGGGCGCTGCCGCGCCGTGGCGCGCCGGCTGCTGGAGGAATTCGGCCTCTACGTCACGCCGATCAACTATCCCACCGTGCCACGCGGCACCGAGCGGCTGCGCCTCTGCGCCACGCCGCATCATGACGACGCGATGATCGCGGCCCTGGTGCGGGCGCTGGGCGCCGTGCTGCCGGCGGCCCAGGCGGCCTGAGCGTCAGTAGAGCCGGCGCAGGCGCAGGCTCTCGGCGCCCCGCGCCAGCAGCTGCAACTCGCTCCCCGCGAAGCGCCACTGCGTGGCCCCGTCGCGCGCCGCCTGGAAGGCCCGGCTGATCTCCTCCACCGCCGGACGGCAGGCCATCAGCGTGCCGATGCCCTGGTGGCCGTCGCGCCGGATGCCGCCATCGGGCGCGAGCCGCAGCCCGCCGGCATAGCGGTTGCAGCCGTCGAAGCCGGCGATGTGACCCTTCTCGTCGATCTCCAGCGTGGGCGGCTGCTCCGCCGCGACCGGCCGGCCGGCGATCCGCGTCACCACCCAGCGGGTGTCCTCCAGCCGCCCGGGCGGCAGTTCTTCGCCGCCGCAGCCTTCCAGCCGTTCCCCGTCGATCTTCAGCACGGCCCGTTCAGCGAAGCGGGCGCCGCTCATGCTGTCCTCGCAGGGGCCGGGCCGCAGCGTGAGGGCGAGGCCGGCGGCCTCGTAGCGGCGGCCCTCCGGCGGGTTCTCGGTGGCGGGCGCGGGGGCGGTGCGGTCGGGCAGGCCGGGGCGACTCAGGCGCATCTGCCCCGCGCCGATGCGCAGGCTCCAGAACGGCTCGTTGCCGCTGGCGCGGACGGGCTCCGCGGTGGCCGGCATGGCCGGGCCCGAAGCGGGGGCCGAAGCGGCACAGGCGGCCAGGGGGAGAAGCAACGGGAGAAGCAAGGGGAGAAGCGGGAGGCGCGGGCGGTCTCGCATGGCGCGACCCTGCCCCCGGTGCGGACCGCGGGCAAGCCCGGCCCGCGCGCCCCGATCCCTCAGACTCCGTAGCCCGCGAGGCGCGGCAGCCAGAGGGCGATGTCGGGGAAGGCGATGATCAGCCCGGTGCCGAAGGCCAGCATCAGCATGTAGGGGATGATGGAGCGGTTGACCTCGGCCAGCGGCGCGCCGGTGATCGCCTTGATGACGACGAGGTTCATCGCCACGGGCGGCGAGATCAGCGCCATCTCCAGGCTCAGTGTCAGCAGGATGCCGTACCAGACCTTGTCGATGTCGAGCTGCGCCAGCAGCGGCAGGATCGCCGGCATGGTCAGCAGGATGATCGAGAAGCTCTCCAGCACCAGGCCGAGCAGAAAGAGCAGCACCATCATGGCGACCAGGAAGCCGGTGCGCGACAGGCCCCATTCGGTGACCAGCATGGTGAGCTCCTGCGGCACGCGCAGCTTGGTCAGCATGTAACCGTAGATGGCGGCGCCGGCGATGATCATCAGCAGCATGGCGCTGGTGCGCGTCGCCTCCTGCACGCCGTCCAGCAGGTCGCGCCAGGTCAGGCTGCGATAGATCAGCGCCGCGATCAGGATGGCGTAGAGCGAGCCGGTGCCGGCCGCCTCGGTGGCGGTGAAGACGCCCATGTAGATGCCGCCCAGCACGAAGAGCGGCAGCGACAGGCTCCATCCGGCGCGGGCGAGGGAGAAGCTCTCCGGCGAGGTGCCGCCGATTTCGGCCTCGGGCGGCGCCACCGCCTTTCCTTCGGTGAGGAAGCAGTAGAGCGCGAAGAACGATGCCATCATCACGCCGGGAACGACGCCGGCCAGGAACAGCGCGCCGACGCTCGTCTCGGTGACATAGGCGTAGAGCACCATGGGCGCCGAGGGCGGGATCAGGATGCCGAGCGTGCCGCCGCCCGCCACCACGCCGAAGGCGCCGCGCCGGCTCATGCCGTAGCGCAGCATCTGCGGGATGGCGATCTTGCCCACGGTGAGCGCGGTGGCGACGGAGGAGCCGGAGATGGCCGCGAAGATGGTGCAGGCCGCGACCGTCGCGATGCCGACGCCGCCGCGCACGCCGCGCAGCAGGCGGAAGGCGGCGGCGTAGAGGTCATCCACCACCCGGCCGCGCACCATGACATGCGCCATCAGCATGAAGAGCGGAATGGCGACCAGCAGATAGCCGTCGAGCTGGCCCATCACCAGCTCGCCCAGGGCCGGCACGCCGCCCTCGACCCAGAGCAGCACGCCAAGCGGCAGCAGGAACAGCGCCACGAACATCGGGACGCCGAGGTAGAGCAGCACGAAGAGCGCCGCGAGCAGGGCCAGGAAGGTCATCGGTGCGTCGTCTTCCGCGCTGGTGTCACTCGCCGCGCGCGAGGGTGTCGCGCGGCAGCTCGTCATGACCGTCGGGGAGGTATTCGGGCTCCCGGCCGAGCAGCAGCAGGGCGCATTGCACCAGCGACACCAGCAGCAGCAACGCCGCGCCGGCCGGCAGCAGCGCCTGCACCCACCACACCGGCACGCCATCGATCTCGGTCATGATGCCGATCATGCGGCTGAAGGCGACCATCTCCAGCCCGGACTGCAACAGGATGCCGGCGACCAGCGCGACCGAGGCCGTGCTGACGACCTGCGCCCCGCGCGCCCAGCGTCCGCGCAGCCGCCCGGTCAGCACATCGACGCCGATATGCTCGAAGCGGCGCTGCGCCTCGGGCGCCGCCAGCAGCACCAGCGCCACCACCAGCCAGCCGGCGGTCTTGTCGATCCAGGGCTGCGGCTGGCCGAAGACATAGCGCGCCACCACCGACCAGGTGACCAGCACCAGGCAGCAGAGGGTGGCGCAGCCGCCCAGGGCGGCGCCCAGGCGCGAGAGCAGGCGGGCGAAGCCTTCGATCGCTCCCGCCGCGCCGCCCCCCGCCCTGCCCGTGGGGTCGTTCGGCGGCCGGTTCACAGCGCGCGCAGCAGGTCGATGGCGCGCTGGCCGTTCTCCGGCGCCAGCTTCAGGAAGGCGTCGATCACCGGCTTCTGCATGGCGGCGCTCCAGGCGGCGCGCTCCGCCTCGCCCTGCATGTGCAGCGTCATGCCGCGCTCGCGCAGCTCCTGCACCGCCTTGGTGGCAACCTCCTCGGTCAGCGGGATCTGCGCCTGCTCGGCCTCGCCAGCCGCCGCCTCGATGATGGCGCGGTGCTCGGGCCTCAGCCCGTCGAACCAGCGCGGGTTCACGTAGACATGGGTGAAGACGCAGAACCACGGCGTCACGGTGCCGAACTTCTGGAACTCGTAGAAGCGGCGCGAGACGGCGGCGGAGACGTCGGTGAGCCCGGCATCCAGCACGCCGGACTGCAGGGCCTGCGGCACCTCCGGCCCCGGCATGGAGGAGGGCGCGGCGCCCACGGCGGTCAGGGCATGGTCGGTCAGCGCGTTGAGGCCGCGGATCTTCAGCCCCTTGAAATCCTGCGGGGTGACGATCGGCTTGGCATTGCTGGTGAAGATCGCCTGGCGGGTGGTGTAGAGCCACATCAGGTTGCGCACCGCGCGCTTCTGCAGCAGCCCCTCCAGGAACCTCGCCGCCTCCGAGCCGGGAAAGGCCTTGATCTTCTCCAGATCGGTGAAGAGATAGGGCAGGGTGGGCGCGTTCATCTCCGGGAGCGTGTTGCCCCACTGGAAGTTCACCGCCGCCGCCGCCTCGAAGGCGCCGCGCGCGACGCCCGGGAAGTTCTCGCCCGCCTTGGCGAGCTGCTCGGCCGGGAAGACCTGCACATCGATCGCGCCCTGGCTCCGCTCCTTCACCCGCTCGGCGAAGCTCGCGATGATGCGGGCGTTCTGATGGCTCGGCGGATACTGGTGCGAGAGCCGCATGGTGACCGCGGCGCCCTGGGCGCACGTCAGGCGGGGCTGGGCCAAGGGCAGAGCCAGGCCGGAGGCGGCCAGAAGCAGGTTGCGGCGTTGCATGGGCGTTTCCCCGTTCCCGGTTGCTTCGGCACCGGCTGCTGCCGGGCGCGGCTGCTCTTTGCTGCCGGACCGTCCGGGGGTCAACAGCTTCCGGCAAGCGGATGCCGCTACCCTGGCATGTTTGTTTCAAATCCTCCGTCCACGACGCAACTTGCGGCAGCGGGGCGCGTCACGGAGGTGAACGCGCGACGCACGGCAAAAACCCCGCCGGGGCTGGGCGGGGGCGATGTCGAGAAAAGAGGGAGGTCCGGATGGTGGGCGCGACAGGGATTGAACCTGTGACCTTCCCCGTGTCAGGGGGACGCTCTCCCGCTGAGCTACGCGCCCATCCGGTCGGGGCGGGTCTTTATCCCGGCGGCGCGGGCGGGGCAAGGGGGATCCTGCGCGACGGCGGTGAATCATCGAGCCCCCAACCCCCACCCAAGGTCGGCCGCATGGCGACTCGTGACAGCGCCTTCCGGCTATGGCTTGATCCTGCCGGATCATGGACCTGCCTCTGCCGATAGTCGCTGACGAAAGTCCCGGCGACGCCTACCACCTCTCGCGCCCTCCGAGGCAGCGCGTGCCGCTGGTCGTTGCCTCGCCCCATTCCGGGCGCGACTACCCCGCCGCCTTCCTGGCCGAATCGAGGCTGGATGCCTTGTCGGTCCGGCGCTCGGAGGACAGTTTCGTCGACGAGCTTTTCGCCGCCGCGCCGGCGCAGGGCATTCCGCTGCTGGCCGCCACCTTTCCCCGCGTCTACTGCGACGCCAACCGCGAGCCCTGGGAGCTTGACCCCTCCATGTTCGACGGGCCGCTGCCGGCCTGGGTGAACAGCGCCAGCCCCCGGGTCGGCGCGGGCCTCGGCACCATCGCGCGCATCGTCGCCAGCGGCGAGCCGGTCTACCGCCGGCGGCTGCCCTTCCGCGAGGCGGAGGAGCGGATACGGCGCTGCTGGCAGCCCTATCACGCCGCGCTTGGCCAGCTGATCGCCGAGACCAAGGAGGCCTTCGGGGCCTGCCTGGTGCTGGACTGCCATTCCATGCCGGCGCATCCGGGGCAGACCCACAGCCCGCCGGACATGGTGCTGGGCGACGCGCATGGCACGGCCTGCGCGCCGCGCGCGGTGCGGCGGGTGGAGGAGCAGCTCTGGTCGATGGGCTATCGCGTGCGGCGCAACGATCCCTATGCGGGTGGCTACGTCACCCGCCATTACGGGCGCCCGCGCGAGGCGGTGCATGTGCTGCAGATCGAGATCGCCCGTGCGCTCTACATGGACGAGACGGCGATCGAGCGCCTGCCCGGCATGACCCGGCTGCAACGGGACCTGACCACCCTGCTGGCCACACTGGCGGAGATGGACTGGAGCGTGCTGCGCCGCTGAGCCTCCTGGCGGAAGCGCGGGCAAAAAAAAGGCGGTGCCGAAGCACCGCCGAGTTTAGGGAGGAAACGTCCAAGAAAGACAACAACACAGCGAACTGTGCTGCTGCGAGATGGAAGATAGGCCGGAGATCATTCGCACGCAAGTGATTTTTCGCGGTGCAACACGAAAAATGCCTGTCTGCTGAGCGGGCCCCCATGCAATTTCTGCATGGCGACCGGATCCTGCCGCTTCCACAGGCAGAAAACCCCGCGCGAGGCGGGGTTTCCGGCGGTTCAGGTCTCAATGGTCACGCTTGCGTGTCAGCCGGCGAGGGCGTCCTCGCCATCGATCACGGCGGCCACGCCGTGCACCACGGCGGCGATGCGGATCGCGGCCTGCACCGCCTCGCGCCCCAGCCCGCCATGCAGCACCACCTTCTCATGGCTTTCCATGCACATGCCGCAGCCGTTCACGGCCGAGACCGCCAGCGACCACAGCTCGAAATCCACCTTCTCCACCCCGGGCTTGCCGATGACGTTCATCCGCAGCTTGGCCGGCATGGTGCCGTACTCACCGCCGACCAGATGCACGAAACGGTAGTAGACATTGTTCATGCCCATGATCGCCGCCGCCGCCTTGGCCGCCGTCAGCGCCTCGGGCGAGAGCCGGGGGCCGAACTCGGCCAGGATGGCGCGCGTCACCTCGGGGTTGCGGCTGGCGAGGGCGCTGGCCACGAAGGTGCCCGCCCGTTGCTGCTCGGTCAGCGCCGGCTCGGTGGCCAGGCTGCCCAGGTTGAGCTTGAGGTCGCGGGCATAGTCGGGCAGGCGGGCGCGCAGGGCTTCGAGAGACATGCGAAGGGCTCCTCCGGTCTGGTGGTGGCGGATGAAGAGGCGGGAGAGGGCGGGGGAGATCCCGCGGGATGCTCCGAGGGGAATGCCCCGGAATGGCAGCCGGCCGGAGGGCGGGCGCCGGGAGAAGAAGGGGCGCGGGCCGCTTGGCCCGCGCCGGTTCCACGCCGGATCAGGCGGCCTTGAACAGCTCCTGCGGCTTCAGCGTGTCGCCACCCTTGTTCCAGTTGCAGGGGCAGAGCTCGTCGGTCTGCAGGGCGTCCAGCACGCGGATAACCTCCTGCGGATTGCGGCCGACGTTCAGCCCGTTCACCGAGGCCCACTGGATGGTGCCCTCGGGGTCGACGATGAAGGTCGCGCGCAGCGCCACGCCCTCGGCCTTGTCCAGGATGCCGAGCGCGGAGGCGAGCTCGCGCCGGGTATCGGCCAGCATCGGGATCGGCAGGTCGCGGATGTCGTTGTTGTGCACGCGCCAGTTCAGGTGCACGAACTCGCTGTCGGTCGAGGCGCCGTAGAGCACGGCGTCACGATCGGCGAACTCCTCGTTCAGCTTGCCGAAGGCGGCGATCTCGGTCGGGCAGATGAAGGTGAAGTCCTTCGGCCAGAAGAAGATCACCTTCCACTTGCCGGCATCGGACTCGTTGGAAATCTGGGTGAAGGACTTGCCCGGGCCCTCGAGCCCCTCGGGGCCGCCCTTCACGGCGGTCAGGTTGAAGGCGGGAAGCTTGTCACCGACGGTCAGCATGCGTGATGGATCCCCATGATGTGCGATTTCGGCGGAAGGCGCCCTTGGCGGGCGCCATTCCGCGCTGCACAACCTTTATGGATGCTGCAATGCACACATGCCAATGAATAGTTTTCGAAGGAATGATCGCCTGAATCGATGACGCCGCTGCCCAGCCCCCAACAGCTCCGCTATCTGGTCTCGCTCGCCGACCTCGGTCATTTCGGCCGCGCCGCGGCCGCCTGCGCGGTCACGCAATCCACCCTCTCGGCCGGCATCATCGCGCTCGAGCGGCATCTCGACGCCGCCGTCCTGGAGCGCGGCCCGGGAAAGCGCCCGGTCTTCACTCCCCTGGGCCTGGAGCTGGTGGCGCGCGCGCGGGTCGCACTGGCCGCCCTGGCGGCGGTGGCGGAGACGGCGGCGGCGGCGCGCGACCCGCTCTCCGGCCCGCTCCGCCTCGGCGTCATCCCGACCATCGGCCCTTTCCTGCTGCCGCATCTGATGCCGGCCCTGCGGCAGGGCTTCCCCCGGCTGCAGCTCTGGCTGCGCGAGGGCCTGACCCAGGATCTGGCGGAGGAGCTGCTCGCCGGCCGGCTCGACCTGCTGCTGCTCGCCCTGCCGGTGGCGCTGCCGGAAGTCGAGACCCTGCGTATCGCCGAGGACCCCTTCGTCGTCGCCCTGCCGGCCGGGCACCGGCTGGCGGAGCAGGCGGCGGTCTCGATGGAAGCGCTGGGCGGCGAGCGGCTGCTGCTGCTGGAGGACGGGCATTGCCTGCGCGACCATGCCCTTGCCGCCTGCGGCCTGCCCGGCGCCGGCGGCGAGGGGTTCGCCGCCACCAGCCTGCATACCCTGGTGCAGATGGTTTCCGGCGGGCTTGGCGTGACGCTGCTGCCGCGCCTGGCCGTGGCGGGCGGGGTGCTGAACGGCGCCAGCCTGGTGCTGAGGCCGCTGGAAGTGCCGCAGGGGCGGGGGCTGGGCCTTGCCTGGCGCGCACGCTCGCCCCGCGCCGCGGAGTTCCGCGGGCTGGCCCCGGCGGTGGCCGCGGCCATCGCGGCGGCGGGTCCGGGGAAGGCCCCAAGGGAGGCCCCGGAGGCCGGCCTTTCGGTTGACAAGCTGGCCACCGCCCCCTAAACGCGCCCGCTCGAAGGGGTTCAGCCAATGAAGATCCGTAACAGCCTGAAGAGCGCCAAGACGCGCGACAAGAACTGCGTGATGGTTCGCCGTCGTGGCCGTCTCTATGTGCTCAACAAGAAGAACCCCCGGATGAAGGCCCGCCAGGGCTGACCTCCGGGCGCCGCCGGGTGCTCCCGGTCGGCGATCCGCTTCCTGTCTGAAAACGCCGCCGCGGCCCGCCCGCGGCGGCGTTTCTGCGTGCTCTTGCCGGCGGGCGTGGCGCACCCCATCCTCGGCGGCAAAGCTCGTGGAGGATGCCGCATGATCGCCTTGCCGGAACCGGATGTCGCCGTGCTGGCCCGGCGCGACCGCATCCTGGCCGATCTGCGCGACCTGCTGCCCGACCCCGGCCCGGCGCGCCCCGGCGGGCAGGCGGTGATCGGCGACCCTGAGCGGCTCCGCGCCTATGAGACGGACGGCCTCTCGGCCTACCGCCAGCCGCCGCTGGCCGTGGTGCTGCCGACCACGACCGAGGAGGTCGCCGCCGTGCTGCGCTACTGCCACCGCAACGGCATCCGCGTGGTGCCGCGCGGCGCCGGGACCAGCCTCTCCGGCGGCGCGCTGCCGCTGGCCGATGCGGTGGTGATCGGCCTGATGCGGATGAACCGCATCCTCGAGGTGGACTATGCCGACCGGCTGGCCGTGGTGCAGGCCGGCGTCACCAATATCGGCATCACCCAGGCCGTCGCCGCCGAGGGCTTCTTCTACGCGCCCGACCCCTCCAGCCAGCTCGCCTGCATGATCGGCGGCAACGTCATGATGAACTCGGGCGGCGCGCATTGCCTGAAGTACGGCGTCACCGCGGGCAACCTGCTGGGCGTGAAGTTCGTCACCATCGAGGGCGAGGTGATCGAGATCGGCGGCGCGCATCTCGATGCGGCCGGCTACGACTGGCTCGGCCTGATCACCGGCAGCGAGGGGCAGCTCGGCCTGGTCACCGAGGTCACGGTGCGCATCCTGCGCGCGGCCGAGGGCGCGCGCGCCATGCTGGCCGCCTTCCGCAGCAACGAGGTGGCCGGCCAGGTGGTGGATGCCATCATCGGCAGCGGCATCATCCCGGTGGCGCTGGAGTTCATGGACCGCCCGGCGATCCATGCCTGCGAGGCCTTCGCCCAGGCCGGCTATCCGCTGGATGCCGAGGCGATGCTAATCATCGAGGTCGAGGGCAATACCGAGGAGCAGGACGCGCTGCTTGCGCGGCTGAAGGCGATCTGCGGCCGCTTCGACCCGATCTCGCTCCGCGTGGCCGAGACGGCGGAGGAATCCCTCGCCATCTGGAAGGGCCGCAAGGGGGCGTTCGGCGCCGTCGGCCGCATCAGCCCGGACTATCTCTGCATGGACGGCACCATCCCGGTGGGCGAGCTGCCGCGGGTGCTGCGGCGGATGCAGGAGATGTCCGACGCCTATGGCCTGAAGGTCGCCAACATCTTCCATGCCGGGGACGGCAACCTGCATCCGTTGATCATGTTCGACGCCAACGATCCGGAGAGCTTCCGCAAGGCCGAGGCCTT
Organism: Pseudoroseomonas sp. WGS1072; assembly: GCF_049340465.1. Taxonomy (NCBI): domain Bacteria; kingdom Pseudomonadati; phylum Pseudomonadota; class Alphaproteobacteria; order Acetobacterales; family Acetobacteraceae; genus Pseudoroseomonas; species Pseudoroseomonas sp. WGS1072. Next base: position 2,479,551 of record NZ_JBMPSU010000001.1, read on the forward strand.
CGGCGCCGATATCCTGAAGCTCTGCGTCGAGGTCGGTGGCTGCCTGACCGGGGAGCATGGTGTCGGCGTCGAGAAGCGGGACCTGATGACGGTGCAGTTCAACCCGGCCGAGCTGGCGCAGCAGCGGCGCATCAAGAGCGCCTTCGACCCGCAATGGCTGCTGAACCCGGCCAAGGTCTTCCCGCTGGAGGGCAATCCGCTGGTCCACCCGCCGGCGACCGCCGCGGCATGAGCGACCTCCTGGCGCCGCAGACCGAGGAGGCGCTGCTCGGCGTGGTGCGCCGCGCCGCCGCCGCCGGCGAGCCGCTGGCCATCGAGGGGCTGGGCGGCAAGCGGGCGATGCTGCGCCCGGTGCAGGCGGCGCGCACCCTCTCCACCCGGGCGCTGACCGGCATCACCCTCTACCGGCCGGAGGAGCTGGTGCTCTCGGCCCGCGCCGGCACGCCGCTGCCGGAGATCGAGGCGGCACTGGACGCGCGGCGGCAGATGATCACCGCCGAGCCACCCGATTTCTCGGCGCTCTTCGGCCATGACCAGCCTTCGACACTGGGCGGCATGGTGGCGGCCAATCTCTCGGGGCCGCGCCGCATCGGGCCGGCCGGGGCGCTGCGCGACCAGGTCCTGGGCGTGCGCGCCGTCACCGGCCATGCCGAACTGATCCGCTCCGGCGGGCGGGTCCACAAGAATGTCACCGGGCTCGATCTCTGCAAGCTGCTGGCGGGCAGCCACGGCACGCTCGGCGTGCTGACCGAGATCACGCTGAAGCTGCTGCCGCGCCCCGAGGCCAGCCTGACGGTCGCCGTGCGCGTGCCCGATCTGCGGCACGGTGTCGCGGCGCTCTCCGCCGGGCTCGGCAGCCCCTATGGCGTCAGCGGCGCCGCGCTCCTGCCGGAAGGCTATCCGCCGCTCGGGCTGGATGGGGCGGTGGCGCTGCTGCGGCTGGAGGATTTCGCCGAGTTCCTGGCGCATCGCTCGGCCGGCCTCCGCGCGGCGCTGGCCGGACATGGCGAGACCGGGCTGCTGGAGGGCGAGGCCAGCCTGGCCCTGTGGCGCGCCGTGCGCGATGCGGCGGCGCTCGGCGCCCTGCCGGGCGAGGCCATCTGGCGCCTCTCCCTGCGGCCCTCGGCGGCGCCGGCGGCGGCGCGGGCCCTGCGCGAGGCCTTCGGCGCGCGGCTGCTGCTCGACTGGGGCGGCGGGCTGGTCTGGGTCGCCGGGCCGGCCAGCGATGCGGCGCATCGCGCGGTGATGACGGCGGCCCGGGCGTCGCGCGGCACCTTCACGCTGTTCCGCGCGCCCGATGCCCTGCGGGCCGCCGTGCCGGTGTTGCCGGAGGAGCCGCCGCCGCTGGCCGCCATCGGCGCGCGGGTCAAGGCGGCGATGGACCCCTCGGGCATCCTCAATCCCGGCCGGATGCGCGGCTGAGCGGGGAGGGGGAGGGCCATGCGGACCCGGATCGGAATTCTCGGCGCCGGGCCCGCCGGCCTCTTCCTCGCCCTGCTGCTGCGGCGCGCCGGCATCGACAGCGTCGTGCTCGAAAGCCGCGACCGCGCCGCCGTCGAGGGCACCATCCGCGCCGGGGTGCTGGAGCACTGGGTGACGGAGCTGATGCGCGAGCTCGGCCTCGGCGAACGGCTGGACCGGGAGGGGCATGTGCATGACGGCATCACCCTGCAATCGCACCGCCGGCGCTTCCATCTCGACATCGCCGGGCTCACGGACGGCCGGCACGTCACCGTCTATCCGCAGCACGAGGTGTTGCGCGACCTGATCGGCGCGCTGCTGGCGCGCGGCGGCGAGATCCGCTTCGGCATCTCCGGCGCGCGGCTGCACGGGATCGACGGCGAGAGCCCCTTCATCACCTACCGCGAGGCCGGGGCGGAGCGGGAGAGCCGCCTCGACTGCGACTTCATCGTCGGCGCCGACGGCTATCACGGCCCCTCGCGTCAGGCGATTCCCGCCAGCCTGCGGCAGGAGGCGCACCGCCTCTACCCCTTCGCCTGGCTCGGCATCCTGGTGCATGCGCGCCAGTCCTGGCCGGAACTGATCTATGCCAGCCAGGGCGAGGGCTTCGCCCTGCTCTCGACGCGGACGCCGGAGATCCAGCGCCTCTACCTGCAATGCGATCCCGCCGAGGATCTGACGCAATGGCCGGAGGCGCGCATCTGGGACCAGTTGCGCGCGCGCCTGGCGACGGATGACGGCTGGACGCTCGACGAGGGCGAGATCTTCCAGAAGGGCATCATCCCGCTGCGCAGCTTCGTCTGCGCCCCGATGCAGCACGGTCGACTGTTCCTCGCCGGCGACGCCGCGCATATCGTGCCGCCGACCGGCGCCAAGGGGCTGAACCTCGCCGTCGCCGATGCGCTGGTCCTGTCGCGCGCCCTCGAGGCCGAGGCCCGCGCGGGCGACAGCGGACGGTTGCAGCGCTACAGCGAGACCTGCCTGCGCCGCGTGTGGAAGGCGCAACGCTTCTCCTGGTTCATGACGCGTCTGCTGCACCGCGATCCGGCGGAGACGCTGTTCGACGCGCAGGTGCGCGAGGCCGAGCTGGCGCTGATCCGCGACACCCGCGCCGCGGCGGTGTCGCTGGCCGAGAACTATGTCGGCCTGCCCTTCGATGCGGAGGCGTGACCGATACGGAATCGTCTCATCCGAAGGAGCGCCGACTTCGAAAGATTCGTGATCTCACGCGACGAAACTGACTGGCGCCTCGGTTGTTCCTGACGCGGGAACCACAGAGGAGACAGTCAGATGGTCGCGATTCTCGGCACTGAGGGGAATGACAACCTCGTCTCGCCCGAATCCGTCTCGAATGACAGCATCAACGGCCTGGCCGGCGATGACCGCATCGAGGCGCGGGGCGGTGACGACCTGCTCATCCCCGGCCCCGGCAATGACCGGCTGGAAGGCGGCGACGGGCGGGACACGGTGCTGCTGGGCGGCAATCTCGACGACTACCAGATCTACCGCTGGGAGGATGAGGGCGTGATCCGCGGCCCCGAGGGGGTCGACACGCTGCTCGACGTCGAGGCGATCGCCACCGATCTCAACGGCACGCGCGAGTTCGGCGATGTCGGTCAGTTCCTCGGCTACGCCTATCTGGCGTCCTACGAGGATCTTGGCAACGCCTTCGGCGAGGACCGGGACGCGGCCTGGTCGCACTTCCGGGATCATGGCGCCCTCGAGGGCCGCAGCATCCTCTTTGACGGCAACAGCTATCTCGCCGCCAACACCGATGTCCTCGTCAATGCCGATTTCGGCGCCAATGCCGATGAGGGCGGCGCCCTTCACTATCTCCGCTTCGGCCGTGCCGAGGGGCGTGAGACCGATTTCGACGGCCTGTCCTATGTGGCGAGCCATGGCGACCTGATCACGGCCTTCGGCGCCTCCGGCGTCGCCAACGCGATCGACGGCGCCGGCACCGAGCATTACGTGCAGTTCGGCTTCAACGAGGGGCGGCAGGTCGACCTGTTCAACGAGACGCAGTACGCCCTGCTCAATCCCGATCTCGCCCTGGCCGGCGTGATCACCAACGACCAGCTGGCCTGGCACTTCGTGACCTACGGCTACGAGGAAGGCCGGCAGGGCGCCTATGATCCGGTGATTGCCTGATTTCCCGGTGGGCGCCAGCGCGCGCCCACTTTCGTGAAACGGCCGTCATCTTCCGCCCCGCGCACCTGAGGCGCGGGGCGTTTGCGTTTTCTGTCGCGCGTCGGGGCGGCGACAGGCATCCTTCACGGGAACACGCGTGATATCCCGCACGACGAAGCCTTCTCGGAACTCTTGCCGATGCGGCTGCGCGGCTCCGGCCAGCGTGACGCCGGCCAGGGCCATCGCCATCTTCGCCGTGCTGGCCTATGGGCTGATGCTCATCGCGGCCCTGCCGCTGCCCGAAACCCGAGGCAAGGTGCTCGACGCCGATGACCGATCTCTCCGCCGGCCCCCGCGTCCCCGAGGCCCTCTGCCCCGGCCCCGATCCGCATCCGCGCGGGCCGCGCCGTTTCGCCGTGCCGTCCGGCGCGGTGGACACCCACGCGCATGTCATCGGCCTGCCGCCCCGCTGGCCGCTGGTGGCGAACCGCAGCTACACCCCGCCCGAGGCCGGCCCCTCCGCCTACCTCGCCATGCTGGACGCCACCGGCATGACCCATGGCGTGCTGGTGCAGGTGAGCGTGCACGGCACGGACAACCGGCTGATGGAGAGCGTGCTGCGCGCGCATCCGGACCGGCTGCGCGGCATCGGCGTGGTCGGCCTCGGCCGGTCGGAGGCGGAGTATGGCGCGCTGAAGGCGGCCGGCGTCGTCGGCCTGCGGGTCAATGTGCTGTTCGGCGGCGGCGTCAGCCTGGACGGGCTGGAATCCTACGGGGCGCTCTGCCGCGAGATGGGCTGGCACCTGCAACTGCTGCTGGACGCGCGGCAACTGCCGGAGCTGGCACCACGCCTGGCGAAGCTGCCGGTGCCCTTCGTCATCGACCATATGGGGCATATGCCGGCCGCCGGCGCGCTGGAGCAGCCGGGATTCCGGACGCTCGTCTCGCTGGTGCGCGACGGTGCCTGGGTCAAGCTCTCCGGCGCCTACCGGCTGAGCGACGATGCGCCCGCATACCCGGAGACGGCGCCGATGGCCCGCGCCCTGCTGGAGGCCGCGCCGGAGCGCTGCGTCTGGGGCTCCGACTGGCCGCATGTCGCCAACTGGGGGGTGATGCCCAATGTCGGCGACCTGCTGGACCTCCTGGCCGACTGGGCGCCGGAGGCGGCCCTCCGCCACCGCGTGCTGGTGGAGAACCCGGCCCGTCTCTATGGCTTCCCGGCCTAGGGGACGCCCAGCCGGGTGAGGCTGCCCGTCATGCCGCTCCGCGTCATCGCCTCCAGCAGGCCGGCCAGGCCGCAAGGGGACGGGGATTGGGGCGGGGATTGCAGCGGAATGCCGGCCAGATCCAGGCGCATGGCCTCGGCACTGGCCAGGATGGCATCCGGCGCCGCGCCACCGGGCCAGCCGGGCAGGCGGTAGGTGAAGTCGAGCCTGCCGGCCTGCCCGGCCAGATCGGGGATCTGCGGCACGACCGGTGGCGGGACGGGGGGATGGACGGGGGACATCTTGTGCTCTCCTGCGCGCCCGGTTCTGGGGCGGCGGCGGCATTATCCCCGGCACCCCTGAACAAAGCCTGAAGGAAGCCCGGACGGCATCGTCCGGCCGATCCGGGATTTCCATCGGATCGGGATCTGCTCTAGAGAATGCGGGTGAGCACGACCCGCTTCTTCCTCATCCGCCACGCCATCGTCGAGCCTTCCGCCCGGGTGACCATGTACGGCGACATGGATGTCGCCCTTTGCACCGTCGCGCTGGCGCAGGAGAGCGCCGCCTATGCCTGGCTGGCAGGCCGCCTGCCGCCGGGCGCCCTCTGGGTCCGCACCCCGCTCTCCCGCACCGGCGCCACCGCCGCCGCCATCTTCGCCGCCGGCTACCCCGAGGCGGAGATGCGCGTCGAGCCGCGCTTCCGCGAGCAGCACCTGGGCGAATGGCAGGGCGTCTCGCACGAGGCCTTCGCCGAGCGCCTCTCGGCGCCGCCACATCCCTTCTGGCCGCATGCGGCGGAGGAGAAGCCGCCCGGCGGCGAGAGCCTGCGCGACGTGATCGGCCGCGTCGGCCCGGCGCTGGACGAGATGGCGCGGGAGCTGCGCGAGCGGGATGTGGTGATCGTGGCGCATGGCGGCTCGATCCGCGCCGCCGTGGCCCATGCCATGGGCCTCGATCCGCACCAGGCCTTCCAGTTCTCGGTGCGCAACCTGTCGCTGACCCGGCTGGAGCATCATGCCGGCCCCCATGCCGGCCACTGGCGGGTCGCCTCCGTGAACGAGGAGCCGCCCCTCGCGGCGCCCTGACCCGCAAGTTGGGCTTGCCACGCCTGAGCCGAGAGGTCATGTCTTCGCAAAGGCTTGTCGGAGGATTTTCATGCGGCGCTCCATCTCTCCGAGGATGCTTCTCGCGGCCGGGCTGCTGGCCCTGGCGGGGCTGGCCGGGCAGCCGCGCGCGGCCCTGGCGCAGGCCGAGGAGCAGAACCTCGTCGATCAATCGACCCTCGCGGTGCAGGAGATGCTCGGCGCCGGGAGCGACCGGAACGCGGCGCATTTCAACGACGCCATCAGCCTGTTGCGCCGCGCCCGGGCGGTGATGATCTGCCCGCGGGTCTTCCGGGCCGGCTTCATCTTCGGCGGGCAGGGGGGCTCCTGCGTGCTGCTGGCGCGCGACGGGGCCGGTTCCTGGTCCTCGCCGGCCTTCTACGGCATCGGCAGCGGCAGCATCGGCCTGCAGATCGGCGTGCAGGATGCCATGGTCATGATGATGATCCTGACCGACCGGGGCCTCAGCGCCCTGATGGACAGCCAGTTCAAGATCGGCGCCGATGCCTCCATCGCCGTCGCGGTGATCGGCGGCGGCATCGGGGGATCGACCACGGCGGCGGTCGGCGCGGACATCGTTACCTTCGCCAAGACGCGCGGCCTCTATGCCGGCATCTCGCTGGACGGCTCCCTGCTCAGCGCCAACAGCGAACGCAACCGCACCTATTACGGGCAGAGCTTCGGCGCCCGGCAGATCGTGGTGGACATGGCCGCGCACAATCCCGGCGCCGATCCGCTGCGCGGCGCGCTGATGCGTTTCGGCACCGCCCCCGCCAGCCAGCCGCCGCAGCCGCCCGCCCAGCCCGGTTACCAGCCGCCGCAGCAGCAGCCCTACCAGGCGCCGCCCGGCTACCAGGGCGGCGGGGTGCAGGCGCAGCCGCTGCCCTGACGGGCCGGCGCCGGCCGGGCGGCGCGGGAGGTCAGTCCCCGGCGCGCAGCCCCGCCGCCAGCCGGCGGCCTTCCTCGCCGCGCGGGTCGATCAGCCCCTCGCGCAGGAAGAGGTCGATCAGCACCAGGTTGACGTTGAACTTGAAGTCGTCCGTGTCGCGCACCGCCTCCAGCACGCGCCGCGCCGGCCAGAGCTCGAAATGCTCCACCTCGTCGTCATGCGGGGCGGGGCGGAAGTCCTCCGGCAGCTCCAGGTCGAAGGCATGCAGGATGTCGCGGCGGAGGCCGTGCTCCTGCTTCATGATGTAGGAGATCCGGCTGACCGGACGGGCCCGGAGGGCGAGGTCGCGCGGCAGGCCGGCCTCCTCCTCCGCCTCCTTCACCAGCGTCGCCATGGCGTCCAGCCCGGCGGGCGTGCCGCCGGCGACGATGTTGTCCCACTGCCCCGGCGCCACCGCCTTGGTGGCCGAGCGCTTGCCGAGCCAGAGGTGCAGCCCGCCCCCGGGGCCCTCCGGGCGGCGCACCAGCCCGTTCAGGTGCACCCCCTGCGCCAGGATGCCGAAGGCCGGGATGGCGCCGCGATCGAGCCGCGCCAGCACCGGCCCCTCCGGCGTGGCGCGCACGTCGAAGGGCTCGCCGCGGAGGCGCAGATAGCCATCCCGCGCCAGGCCGCGCGCCGCGTCGGCCAGCACCGCCTCGCGCGCCGCGGCGCCGCGCAGCCGCGCCGGCAGGGCGACGCCCTGCCCGTCGAAATGGAAGTCGCGCGGGCGGAAGGCCAGCCAGCGGGCGAGATCGGGCTCCAGCCAGCCGACCTGCTCGGCGCCGATGCGGAAGGGCACCAGGCCGGCCGGGGAGGGGAGGTTGTTGCAGGCGGCGATATGCCGGGCGAAGCCGTTCATGCGGCTCTCTTGCGCCCTGCGCGGCATCCCGGCAAGGCTGTGGCGCATGATCGACCTCGACCGCATCCGGGCCGAGACGCCCGCCGCCGCACGCCGCGCCTATCTGCACAATGCCGGGGCGGCGCTGATGCCGGCGCCGGTGCTGGCGGCGCAGGTGCGCCATCTGGAGCTGGAGGCCGAGCTGGGCGGCTATGCCGCGGCGGCGGCCGAGGCGGGGCGGCTGGAGGGGGTCTACGACTCGGTCGCGCGGCTGCTGAACGCCGGGCGCGAGGAGATCGCCCTGGTGGAGAACGCCACCGTCGCCTGGCAGATGGCCTTCTATTCCCTGCGCTTCGCCCCCGGCGACCGCATCCTGACCGCCGAGGCCGAGTACGCCGCCAACTACGTCGCCTTCCTGCAGGTGGCGCGGCGGACCGGTGCCGAGATCGCCGTGGTGCCGAGCGACGCCACGGGCGAGCTCGACACCGCGGCGCTGGAGGCGATGATCGACGCGCGGGTGAAGCTCATCGCCATCACCTGGGTGCCGACCAATGGCGGGCTGACCAATCCGGCCGCCGCGATCGGCCGCATCGCCCGGCGGCACGGCGTCCCCTACCTGCTCGATGCCTGCCAGGCGGTGGGGCAGATGCCGGTGGATGTCGAGGCCATCGGCTGCGACATGCTCTCGGCCACGGGGCGGAAGTTCCTGCGCGGGCCGCGCGGCACGGGCTTCCTCTATGTCCGGCGCGGCCTCCTGCAGCGGCTGGAGCCGCCGATGATCGACCATTTCGCCGCGCCCTGGGTGGCGCGGGAGGAGTACCGGCTGCGCGACGACGCGCGCCGCTTCGAGACCTGGGAGAACAACTACGCCGCCCGCGCCGGGCTCGGCGTGGCGGTGGACTATGCGCTGGGCCTCGGGCTGGAGGCGATCCAGGCGCGATGCCAGGCGCTCTCGGCGCGGCTTCGCGAGGGCCTGGCGCGCATCCCCGGCGCCGTGGTGCGGGATCTCGGCCGGAGCCCCTCGGCCATCGTCAGCTTCACCCTGGCGGGGCGGGCGGCGCGCGACATGGTCGCCGAGGCGGCGCGGGCGGGGATCGTGATCGGCGCCTCGGAGCCCGCCAGCACGCGCATCGACGCCGAGAGGCGGGGCCTCGGCAGCGTCCTCCGCGCCTCGCCGCACTACTACAATACCGAGGACGAGATCGATCGCCTGCTCACCCTCTGCGCCGCCTGAGCGACGGGAGCGGCCATCTCCGCAATGCGTGGATAACGGAGCGATACACCGCGCATCTTGCGATATCGAGGAGGATATGCAACCATAGAGTGTATATCCGGGCCTAGAACCTGATCCCGGTCTCCTGGCCGATCCGCCGAGCAGGAGGATAGGCGCAGGCCATGTCCGCGCGGGGGACAGAGTCCGAGACATGATGGGTCACCCTTCGACCGCCCGCATCATCTGGCGCTGCCCCGCCCTGTCCTGGCTGACCGATCCGGCCTGCGCCGTGCCGGAGGGTGCCCGGCCCCTGCTGCTCGGCCAGCTCGTCTCGTCGCCGATGGCGGTGGTGATGGGCGCGTTCAACGGCGTCGTCGTCGCCGGCGTCTGCCTGCTGCGTCAGGAGGTCCCCCTCTTCAGCCTGTTCCTGGCGCTGGAGCTGCTGATCCTGTTCGGCCGGCTGACGGTGATCCGCGGCATCCAGCGCAGCCGGGCGGCCGGGTTGCGGCCGCGCATCGAGGGCGCGATCCTGCTCTCGCTGCTCTGGTGCGCCCTGCAGGGCAGCATGTCCTTCGCCGCCATGCGCAGTGGCGATGCCACGCTGATGATCCTCTCCGCCAGCCTGATCATGGCGGTGGTCGGCTCGGTCTGTGCGCGCAACTTCTCCGCCCCGCGCCTGGCGATGCTCCTCGTGGCGCTCTGCGTGCTGCCCTTCGTCACCGGGGCGGCGCTGTCCGGCGATCCCTGGCTGCTGCTGCTGCCGGTCATGGCCGTGCCCTTCTTCCTCGGTACTTGGCAGATCATCTGGACCTTCCAGCACACGCTGGTGGGCTCGCTCGCGGCGGAGGCCCGCAGCAGCCATCTGGCGCAGCACGACCGGCTGACCGGGCTGCTGAACCGCTTCGGCCTGGAGGCTGCCTTCGGCGCGCGGATGGACGGCGCCAGCCGGCTGGCCACGCTCTACCTCGATCTGGACGGCTTCAAGCCGATCAACGACACCCATGGCCATGACGTGGGCGACAAGCTGCTGGTCGAGGTGGCGGCACGGCTGTCGCGCAATCTCCGCCCGGCCGACCTCGTGGCCCGGACCGGGGGTGACGAGTTCGTCGTCGTGATCCGCGACATGGAGCCCGAGGCGGTGCAGCAGGTGGCGGAACGCCTGGTCTCCGCCATCGCGGACCGGCCCTACGATGTCGAGGGGATGCTGCTGCGCGTGGGCGTCAGCCTGGGCTGGGCCTGCATCCCGGAGGATGCGGCGACGCTGGAGGAGGCGCGCCTGCGGGCCGATGCCGCGCTCTACGCGGCGAAGCAGGGCGGGCGCGGCATCGGCCGGCGCTTCGACGATCCGGCCCTGAGCCGCGCCTGAGGCCAGGCCCGCGGCCGCGCTTCCGAGGGAGCCGCCGCCTGCCGCCACCCTGGCGCGCAGCAGCCCCGCATTGCCGCCCGGCGCCCCGGCCGCCATGTAACCGCCGACCCGACCGGAGACATCCCGTTTTGCCTGCTTCCTCCTCTCCACGCGGCCATGGCCGGACGCTGCTGACCCTCGCGCCCTATCTCTGGCCGAAGAACGAGACCGGGCTGCGCACCCGCGTGGTGATCGCCCTGGTGCTGATGGTGCTGGCCAAGGGCGCCAATGTGCTGGTGCCGATCGCCTATGCCCGCGCCGTCGACGCGCTGGGCCCGCGGGAGGGGGCGGCGGCGATGGTCGCCATCCCGGTGGCGCTGGTGGTGGGCTATGGCCTGCTGCGGATGGCCAGCTCCGCCTTCGCCGAGCTGCGCGACGCCATCTTCACCAAGGTGCAGGCGCGGGCCGGGCGCGTCATCGCGCTGAATGTCTTCCGCCACCTGCACGCGCTCTCGCTCCGCTTCCACCTCGACCGGCAGACCGGCGGCATGTCCCGCGTCATCGAGCGCGGCACGCGGGGGATCAACTTCGTCCTCGACTTCATGCTGTTCAACATCGTCCCCACGCTGATCGAGATCCTGCTCGTGGCGGGGATCCTCTGGGGGATGTTCGACTTCTCCTTCGCCGCCGTGACGCTGGTGACGATCGGGCTCTACATCGCCTTCACGCTGGTCTTCACCGATTGGCGGCTGCGCTTCCGCCGGGCGATGAACGAGATGGACCAGGAGGCCAACACCAAGGCCATCGACAGCCTGCTGAACTACGAGACCGTCAAGTACTTCGGCAACGAGAAGCATGAGGCGGCCCGCTACGACGCCACGCTGGCGCGCTACGAGAAGGCCTATACCCGCTCGGAAGTGACGCTGAACTACCTCAACATGGGCCAGGCCGGGATCATCGCCATCGGGCTGACCGTCGTCATGCTGATGGCGGCGCGCGGCGTCTCGAACGGCAGCATGACGGTCGGCGATTTCGTGCTGGTGAACACCTACCTGATCCAGCTCTACCTGCCGCTCAACTTCCTGGGCTTCGTCTATCGCGAGCTGAAGCAGGGGCTGGTGGACATGGAGGCGATGTTCACCCTGATGCGCGAGAAGCAGGAGGTGGCGGACGCGCCGGATGCGCGGCCGCTGGCCGCCGGGCCGGGCGAGCTGGTCTTCGAGGAGGTCCGCTTCGGCTACCGGCCGGACCGAACCATCCTGAAGGGCGTGTCCTTCCATGTGCCGGCGGGGCGGATGCTGGCCATCGTCGGGCCGACGGGGGCGGGCAAGTCCACCATCTCCCGCCTGCTGTTCCGCTTCTACGACCTGCAATCCGGCCGCATCCTGCTGGACGGGCAGGACATCCGCCAGGTGACGCAGGAGAGCCTGCGCGCCGCCATCGGCGTCGTGCCGCAGGACACCGTGCTGTTCAACGACACCATCCGCTACAACATCGCCTATGGCCGCCCCGGCGCCTCGGAGGCGGAGGTGGAGGCGGCGGCGCGGCTCGCCCAGGTGCATGATTTCGTGATGCGCCTGCCGGAGGGCTACGACACCCGCGTCGGCGAGCGCGGCCTCAAGCTCTCGGGCGGCGAGAAGCAGCGCGTCGCCATCGCGCGGACCATCCTGAAGGACCCCCGCGTGCTGATCCTGGACGAGGCGACCAGCGCCCTCGACACCCGCACCGAACAGGAGATCCAGGCGGCGCTGCGCGGCGTGGCGCGCGGGCGGACCACCCTGGTCATCGCGCACCGCCTCTCGACCGTGGTGGAGGCCGACGAGATCATCGTGCTGCAGGAGGGCCGCGTCGCCGAGCGGGGCAGCCACGCCGTGCTGCTGGCCGAGGATGGGCTCTACGCCCAGATGTGGCGGCGCCAGTCCGAGGCGGTGGCGGCGGCCGAGGCGGCGGCGGCGGCGGCGGCCAAGGCCGCGGCCAGCGGCGTCGATCCCGATGCCGGCCCGGCGCACCGCCCGCAGGATGGCGCCGGGGAGGGCGCCCGGGACAGCATCGGACACAAGCCGAACGGCGGGCGCCCCGCCCCGCGCGGCGCAGAGCCGACCCCCGCCCGCTGACCCTTTCGCTCGGCCGCCGGCCTGACTATGTGACGCCGGAGTATCCAGGAGGCACCAGATGCAACTCGATCCGCAGGGGGTGGCCCCGGAAGATCTCAGCCATGCCGGTTCCGTGGTGGACAAGGCGATCGAATACATGATCGAGCAGAAGATCGCGCCGATCTCGGTGGCGTCCGCCCTGCTGGGCGGCGCGCTCGGGCTGATGGCCCGCAGCATGGAGGACCGCGCCATCGCCAACGTGCTGCGCAGCGCGCTGGCCTCGGTCGAGGCGGGGGAGCTGCAGGAGATGCGTGGCACCCCGCCCGGCGGGCAGGAGTTCTGAACCGCTCCGGCCCGAATCCCCTCCCGAATCCTTGACTTCGACCGGGGGGCGGGCCATACGCCCCCCTCTGTTCTCATCTCGGGTGCGTGGCCACTGCCGCGACCCTGAAGTCGTTTGAAGGGTTAGCGCCATGGCTCGCCGTTGCGGCATCACCGGCAAGGGCGTGCTGACGGGCAACAACGTCAGCCACGCCAACAACAAGTCGCGTCGCCGGTTCCTCCCGAACCTGCAGGAGACCTCGTTCTTCTCCGACGTGCTGGGCACCTCGATCCAGCTCCGCCTCTCCACCAACGGCATCCGCACCGTGGAGCACAATGGCGGCCTGGACAGCTTCCTGCTCGGCACCGCCGACCGCAAGCTGCCGGGCGAGGCCTTGACCCTGAAGCGCCGCATCCAGCGCGCCCAGGAAAAGAAGGCGGCCGCTTCCGCGGCCTGAGGCGGAGGGCCCGACGGGGCCCTCATGCTGTCACGAAGGCGTGTCCTGCCGCTGGCGGGCGCGCCTTTTGTGATTCCTTAGCGGTTGTCGCGCAGGATGAGCGCATGCCGCCGCACCTGACCGACCTGCTGCTCATCCTCTGCCTGCTCGCCCTCCTGGCCAGCGGTCTGGCGCAATGGCGCCTGCGCCGCAGGGCCGAGGCCCGCGCGGACGCCCTGGCGCGGGACCTGGCGCTGCGCAGCCGCATGCTCGACCTCTTCGCGCAGGAGCTGCATGGCCGGGCCCTGGCGCTGCTGGGGCGGGCCGGCACCGGCGGCGACCTGCCGCCGGACGGGCAGGCGCGCGCCCTGCTCTGCCTGGCCGCCGACGCGCATGACTGTGCCGCCGCCGCCGCCGGCCCAAGGGCGCTCCGCGAGGAGACGCTGTCCCTGGCGGCCCTGCTGAGGGATGCGGTGGAGCAGGTCTCCCTGGCCCTGGCGCCCGGCCGGCGGCACTGGGAGATCGCACCGGAGTTCGAGGAGGTCGCCGTGCGGGCGGATCACCGGGCGCTGCGCGGCGCGGTGATGCAGGTCCTGACCCGCGCCGTGCGCCACAGCCGGGAGGGCGACCCGATCGGCCTTCGCCTGGTTCGGTCCGAGGCTGTGCTCGCCATCGTGGTGGAGGATGAGGGGTCCGGCCTCGCCGCCGCCGATCTGGGCCCGGCGGCGCGGGGCGAGGGGACGCGCGGCCTGGGCCTTGGCCTGGCGGTGGCACGGCAGCTCCTGCAGGCGCATGGCGGCGAGTTGCGGCTGGAGGCGGTGCGGGGCATCGGCGCCCGGGCCTGGCTCACCCTGCCGAAGCAGCGCCTGGTGCCGTCCTCCGGCCGCTGAGGGCCTCCGGTGCGGCCCGCAGGGTGAAGAGGTGCAGCAGGCCCTTCTGGAAGAACATCTCGTTGTCGTCCGCCACCATGGCGATCCACGGCCGGCCGGCATGGTGGAAGGCGCTGACCCCTTCCCAGTTCTCGTGCGGCAGGGCCGCCGCGGGCAGCAGGGTTTCCGGCTCGATCACGCTCTCCGCCGTCGCGGAGGCCAGCTGCGCGGCCGGGATGCGGCGCAGCTGGCCACTGAAACCGGGTGTCCTCAGGCTGAAGCGGCGCTCCACCATCAGCACGCCGCCGTCCGGCAGGGGGGCGGCGTCGGTGGGCACGAAGCCGCGCGCCGGGCGGTAGCGCAGCAGGGTCCAGCCGCCGGGCCGGCCCAGCCAGGCGCGCAGCGTGCCCTCATCCTGCCAGAGGCCCTCGCTCACCGCCCACCAGCGCCCGTCGGCCAGCACCGCGAGGCTTTCGAGGCCGGCGTTGTTCGGCTGCGCGCCGAGGCCCGGCGGCGCCTTCTCCACCAGCCGACCCGGCCCATCCAGCCGGTCATAGGCGACGATGCGGTGCCAGCGCTCGAAGCCCACCAGCCAGCCGCCCTCGGGCGTGCGGGCGAGGGATTCGGCATCGCGCGAGACGCCGGGCAGGTGGAGGGGGAAGCCGGTATCGAGCCGGCCCGTGCGCAGCGCCTGCAGCCCCCGCGGACGGCCCCCGGCATCGATCTCCAGCCCGGCCTGCATCCAGTGGCCGAGATCGCTGATGGCGGTCAGGGTCAGCGCATCATCGACATGCAGGGCCGAGATGCCGCCGAAGCCGATGACATGCCGGTTCAGCAGCAGGCCGCCCTGGGAGATCAGGGGAGCGTCCTCGGGCAGCGGAAGCGGGGGCAGGGGGGTGGCGGGCGCCCCGGCCAGCCGCAGCGTGGCGCAGGCCCCCAGCCCGGCCGCCGCCGCCGCCCCGAGGAGGAGGCTGCGGCGGTTCAACAGGATCACGCGACCAGGGGGGACCGTTCGGTGGCGGCGCGCTGGAAGGCGGCGGCGGCATCCTCGTCGAACAGCTCGGCCAGCTTCTTCATCATCGTGCCGCCCAGCTCCTCGGCATCCACGATGGTGACGGCGCGGCGATAGTAGCGCGTGACATCGTGGCCGATGCCGATGGCGATCAGCTCGACGATGTCGCGCTGCTCGATGTCGTGGATCACCTTGCGCAGGTGACGCTCCAGGTAGTTGCCGGGGTTGACCGAGAGGGTGCTGTCATCGACCGGCGCGCCGTCCGAGATCACCATCAGGATGCGGCGCCGCTCGGGGCGGGCGAGCAGGCGGCGATAGGCCCATTCCAGCGCCTCGCCGTCGATGTTCTCCTTGAGCAGCCCCTCGCGCAGCATCAGGCCGAGATTCTTGCGCGCCCGCCGCCAGGGCGAATCGGCACCCTTGTAGATGACGTGGCGCAGGTCGTTCAGGCGGCCGGGATTGCGCGGCTTGCCCTCCTGCACCCAGCGCTCCCGGCTCTGCCCACCCTTCCAGGCGCGGGTGGTGAAGCCCAGGATCTCGACCTTGACCGAGCAGCGCTCCAGCGTGCGGGCCAGGATGTCGGAGCACATGGCGGCGACCGAGATCGGCCGGCCGCGCATCGAGCCGGAATTGTCGATCAGCAGGGTGACGACGGTGTCGCGGAAATCCGCCTCGCGCTCGCGCTTGTAGGAGAGCGAGAGCATGGGGTTGGCGACGATCCGGGCGAGGCGCGCCGCGTCCAGCGTGCCCTCCTCCAGGTCGAACTCCCAGGCGCGCTGCTGCTGGGCGAGCAGCCGGCGCTGCAGCCGGTTGGCCAGCTTGGAGACCACGCCCTGCAGGTGGCTGAGCTGCTGGTCGAGCTGCTGGCGCAGCCGCGCCAGCTCCTCGGCGTCGCAGAGATCCTCGGCGGAGATCTCCTCGTCGAACTTCCGGGTGAAGGCGCGGTAGGCGGAGGAATCGTCGGAGGGGGCGACCTCCTTGCGCTGCTGCGGGCCGCCGGGGCGGTCCTCGCCCTCGGCCGCCACGCCGTCCTCCTCCTCGGCCTCGCCATCCTCCTCGGCGCCCTCGCCCTGCATGGTCTCGGGCTCGGCCCCCATCATGGGATCGGAATCCTGGCTCTGCGCCTCGCCCTCGGCCGAGTTCTCCTGCTCGGAGGCGGTCTCCGTGCCTTCCTCGCCGGCCTCGTCCTCCTCCGCCTCGGCCTCCACCTCGGCCTCGGCGAGGTCGAGGGCGGAGAGCAGCCTGCGGGCGGCGCGGGCGAAGCGGTCCTGGTCCTCGCCGAAGCGGGCCATCTCCTCGAGGGCCGCGTCCGCCTGCTCGCCCAGGGTGCCGCGCCAGAGCTCCAGGATGCGCTGCGCGGCCTGCGGCGCGACCTCGCCGGAGAGGCGCTCGCGCGCCAGCAGGGACAGCGCCGCCGGCAGCGGCAGCTGGTCCTTGCGGGTCATGCGGTCGTAGCCCTCGGCCTCGCAGGTCTCGTTCAGCCGGGCCTGCAGGTTGGCGGCGACGCCGGGCATGCTGCGGCTGCCGACGACCTCGACGCGCGCCTGCTCCAGCGCGTCGAACACCTCGCGCGCCTCGCGGCGCTGCGGCGTGCGGGCGGCGTGGGCGGCCTCGTCATGGTGGCGCAGCCGCAGCGCGATGGCATCCGCCGCGCCGCGCAGCCGCGCCATCTCCGAGGGCGGCAGGGCGCGGGTCGGCAGGGGCAGGCGGGCCCGCTTGCCGGCGAGGCCGGAGGGGCCGGGCTGGTAGGCCACCTGCACCTCGGCATTGCGCGCCATGGCGCGCAGCGCGCCGGCGGTGGCCCGCTTGAATTCTTCCTGACGCGTCAGGTCCTTGCTGCTGCCGCTCATCGCGCTCGCCCCTTCAACGATCACACGGGGCCGGTCGCCCCGAAGGCCCCGGGAGGGCGGGCCTCCCCGGGCCGGCCCTCAGCCCTTGCGGACCAGCAGGCCGGTCGGCACTTCCTCGTTGAAGCAGCGCTGGTAGTACTCGGCGACCGTCGAGCGCTCCGCCTCGTCGCACTTGTTGAGGAAGGAGAGGCGGAAGGCGAAGCCGACATCGCCGAAGATGCGGGTGTTCTCGGCCCAGGTGATGACGGTGCGCGGCGACATGACGGTGGAGATGTCGCCGGCGATGAAGCCCGCCCGCGTCAGGTCGGCCAGCGCCACCATGGCGTCGATGCGCTTCTTCGCCGCGGCATCCTTCGGGTCGATGCCGAGCTTGGCGGCGACGATGGCGCTCTCCTGCGCATGCGGCAGGTAGTTCAGCGTGGCCACGATGTTCCAGCGGTCCATCTGGCCCTGATTGATCTGCTGGGTGCCGTGATAGAGGCCGGTGGTGTCGCCCAGGCCCACCGTGTTCGCCGTGGCGAAGAGGCGGAAGGCCGGATGCGGATGGATGACGCGGTTCTGGTCGAGCAGCGTCAGCTTGCCCTCGACCTCCAGCACGCGCTGGATGACGAACATCACGTCCGGGCGGCCGGCGTCGTACTCGTCGAAGACCATGGCGCAGGGGTGCTGCAGGGCCCAGGGCAGGATGCCCTCGCGGAACTCGGTGACCTGCTTGCCGTCCTTCAGGACGATGGCGTCCTTGCCGATCAGGTCGATGCGGCTGATGTGGCTGTCGAGGTTGACGCGGATGCAGGGCCAGTTCAGCCGCGCCGCCACCTGCTCGATATGCGTCGACTTGCCGGTGCCGTGATAGCCCTGGACCATGACGCGGCGGTTGAAGGCGAAGCCCGCCAGGATGGCCAGGGTGGTGTCGCGGTCGAACTGGTAGGTGGGGTCGACCTCCGGCACGTGCTCGGTGCGAACCGAGAAGGCGGGCACCTCCAGGTCGCTGTCGATGCCGAACACCTCGCGCGCCTTGACGGTGATGTCCGGCAGGTTGATGGCGGAGGTGGGGCGGGCGTCGGAAAGGGTAGCGACCTTGTTCATAGGGCTCTCTTCGCTCTCGGCTCTCGTATTACGGGCGGCGGGATCGGTCGTGGTGCGATCGGTCTCTGCTCGAGTTGTGCTGCATCAGGCGGCGCGGCTGGCGGCGCGGGCCCGGCCGGGCCTCTCCTCGCCAGGCCGCGCCTCGGGCGGGTGTTCGGCCGCCGTGTCGGCCAGCCTCCGGCGCAGCAGGCTATAGGCCCGGTTGATGTCCTTCAGCCGTTCCTCGGCCGCCTTGTCGCCACCGTTGGTGTCCGGATGGTAGCGCTTGGCGAGTTCCTTGTAACGGGCCCGCAGCGCCGCCTGCTCCAGCGGCCAGCCCAGGCCCAGCATATCGAGCGCGGCGCGCAATTCGGGCGGCGCCTCACGGGCGCTCTTGCGCGGGGTCGGCGGCGCCTGACCGAAGAGACCCAGCGGATCCCTGAACAGATCGGCATTGATGCGCGTGTTGCCAAGGCGGCCCAGCGGCCAGGTCGGGCGCTGCCAGCCACTGTCCTCGCGCAGGTTCTGCTCGATCTCCTCGGGCTTCATGCCCTTGTAGTAGTCCCAGGCCTGATTGTAGGCACGGACGTGTTCGAGGCAGAAATGATAATAATCGCGCAGCCGCGAGCGGTCGCGGGGCGCGCGGAATTCCCCGGCTGCCTCGCAACCGGGCGCTTCGCACAGTTGGGTCGGGGTGGGGCTGTCGGATCTGGGACGTTCGCCGCGGCGGGCCATTTGAAGGTTTATGGTCGCGTATCGTGATGGCCGCAAGCCGCCAGATTGCAAACCTTTTGCTTGGCGTCAGGCGAGTTGTCGTGGAAAAGCACAACCTATGAGCACACGTGCCGAACGCATGCGAAACCTCCTGCTCCGGACCTTCCAGGAGGCCGAACTGGAGATCGCCGATGACAGCCACCGGCATGCCGGGCATGCCGGCGCCGCGCCCGGCGGCCAGACCCATTATACCGTTCAACTCGTCACGCCCGACTTCCGCGGGATGAGCCGTGTGGCGCGCTCGCGCGCCGTGCACGATGCTCTGGCCGCCGAGTTCGGCAGCGGGCTGCACGCCCTCTCGCTCCGCCTGCTGACGCCCGAGGAGGCGGGGCAGGCGGCCTGAGCCGCCGCGCCCGGTCCGGCCATGTCCCAGGCCACCCTCGCCAACACCACGCTGTACGAGGACGAGCACCTGGTGGTGATCCACCGGCCCGGCGCCGGAGAGGCCGCGGCGGCGCTCACCCTCGTCACCTTCGCCGATCTCACCTTCCGCCCCAATGGCGATAAGGTCTGGGGCCAGGAGGTGGCGGGCAAGCTCGGCTGCAACACCATCGGCTTCGTGGCGCGGCGGGAGAACTGGTTCCCCGCCGCCTCCGTCGCCGCCGCGGCGCCGGCGGTGCGCGCCGCCCTGCGCGGCCGGGTCGCCACCTATGGCTACAGCATGGGCGGCTACGCGGCGCTGAAGTACGCCGCCCTGGTCGGCGCCGGCCATGCCCTGGCGGTCTGCCCGCAAAGCTCGATCGCGCCGGGCGAGGTGCCGTGGGACGCCCGCTTCCATCGCTTCCACCACCCCGTGCTGCATGCCGGCATGTCGGTGGCGCCCGGCGAGGCCGGCGCCTTCGCCGTGCTGCTGGCCGATCCCTACATGCCGGAGGACCGGCGCCATGCCGCCCGCCTGCGCGACGAGGCAGGGGTCCACTGGCTGCGGACCCCTTTCATGGACCATGCGGCGATCTGGCTGCTGGTCGAGAGCGGCTTCCTGCGACAGGTGCTGGAACGGCTCCTGGCCTCCGACCTGGAGGGGCTGACCGGCCTGCTGCGGGCCCGGCGCCATGCCAGCCCGCACTGGTTCCGCCATGCCGGCAATGCCGCCTTCCGCCGCGGCCATGTCGCCATGGCCAACCGGCTGTGGCGGAAGGCGCTGGCGCTCGGCCTGCCGCCCGGCGTCACGGAACAGGATCTGGGCCGGCTGCTGCGCGAGCGGATGCGGCGGCTGCGCGATGCCGGCCGGCGCGAGGCCGCGCGCGATGTCGCCCTGCAGCAGGCGGCGCTGCGGCCGGAGGACTTCGCCTCCCAGGCCCAGGCCGGCCACGCCCTGCTCGGCATGAGCGAGGCCGAGGCCGCCGAGGCGCCGTTCCGCGCCGCGCTGAAGCTGCGCGGCGATGTCGGGCACATCTATCAGGGCCTCTCCCTGGTGCTGGGCGCCCAGGGGCGCATGGCGGAAGCCATCACGCTCTGCCGCCGCGGCGTGAAGGAGGCGCCGGGCGATGCCAAGCTGCAGGTGCATTTCGGCCATCTGCTGCTCAACAACGGCAAGGTGGACGAGGCCGAGGCGCAGTTCCGCGCCGTGCTGTCCCAGGCCGGGCTGTCTGAGGCCGGGCCGAACGGCTCGGGCGACAATTCGCAGGCCCTGCTGGGCCTGAGCCACACCCTGGCGGCCCGGGGCGACCGCGAGGAGGCGATCCATGTGGCGCGCCAGCTGATCGCCGAGGGCAACACCGATCCGCAGGCCTTCCTCTGGCTCGGCCAGCTGCTGCTCTTCATCGGCGAGCCGGCGGAGGCCGAGCCGGTGTTCCGCGACGCCCTGGCCGGCGCGCCGGACAGCGGCCCCGCCGCCATCGGCCTGGCTCGGGCGCTGGAGCGGACCGGTCGGCTCGAGGCGGCGCGCCGCACCGCCGCCGAGGCCGCCGCGCGGCTGCCGCGGGATGCCAAGGTCCAGGCCATCGCCAAGCGCCTCGGCCCGCCCAGTGCCGCGCCCATGCCGGAGGTGGGGCCAACCCCCTCGCGCCTGCGCCGCTGGGTCACCGCCTTCTTCAGCCGTGACGAGGCCTCTTGAGGCAACTGGTCTATTCCGCCGCCTTCCGCCCCGCCACATAGGCCGGCCAGTGCCGGGCCACCACCGGGCTGTCCTCCGCATAGGCGAGGCAGGTGCCGATCTGCGCCGGCTTGCGGCCGTCGCGTCCGGCCTCCTGGCGGGCGGCGCGGCGCCGCGCGTAGCTGGTCTGGAAGGCGACGGTGGCCATCTGCGCCAGCATCTCCCGCAGATGCGTGCAGCCCACCGTGCCGCCGACCCGTTCCTGCACCGCCCGGTTGAAGCCCGGCCCGATCCTCAGGCCGGCGAGCCGGGCGAAGTTCGGCGCCGCCTGCGGGCAGATGGCGTAGGGGCTGAAATCCGTCGCCGCCTCGCAGGACTGGATGACCATCTCGGCATCGATGGTGAGCCGGATCCACATCCCGTGCAGCGCCTCGCCCGGCTCCACGCGGCGGTCCAGCGAGTCGAAGGGGAAGCTCTTGGTATCGGTCAGGTGGCCCTCGATATCGAAGAGGCCGTCCTCGCGCTCGAAGCCGTGCATGTCGATCTGGCGGCGATGCAGGGGCTTGCGCGCGGCGGGCGGGGAGAGGGGCATGGCAGGCTCTCGGCTTTGATGCGTCGCAACAGAAGGTCCTTTCCCTATGGCACAGGGCACGCGGTCAGGGAAAGGCGCCAGGGGAGAGGCGCCGAGGAGAAGCAGCGGTGGCGCTGCAACGCTCCACGCCGCCTCCGGTTAAACGCGAGCCCGTGGAGCGGATGGCGGCCTGGCGACATCCGGCCTTCCCTCCGGTAGCCTGCGCGCGGCGCCGCTGCGCGTCCTTCCTTTCGAGAGCAGGAGCAGAGCATGCCCGTTGAAGCGAAGTACAAGACCACCGCCACGGCGACCGGCGGCGGCCGCGACGGCAAGACCGCCCTGGCCGATGGCAGCATGGCGCTGCAACTCGCCGTGCCCAAGGAGCTTGGCGGTCCGGGCGGCGACGGCGCCAATCCCGAGAAGCTCTTCGCGCTGGGCTACTCCGCCTGCTTCCTCGGCGCCATGCGCGTCGCCTCCGGCCAGACCAAGATCAAGCTGCCCGAGGGTTCGACGGTGACGGCGACGATCGGCATCGGCCCGCGCTCGGAGGGCGGCTTCGGCATCACCGCCGAACTCGACGTCTATCTGCCCGGCCTGCCGGAGGAAGAGGCGCGCCGGCTCGTCGAGACGACGCACGACATCTGCCCCTATTCCAACGCCATCAAGGCCAGCGTGGACGTCAAGACGACGACCCGCGCCTGACCCCGCGGACGGCGACCGCCCCGCCGCGCGGGGCGGCGCCTCAGCCCAAGGGTTCTCAGCCGAGGGCGCCCTCGGCGCGCAGCAGAGCCTCCACGATCTGCGGATCGACGCCCTCCTGGGTCAGGGCCTCGCCGGGGCCGCGCAGCAGCACGAAGCGCAGATGGCCGTCGCGCACCTTCTTGTCCTTCCGCATCCGGCGCATCAGCGCCTCCAGCGCGAACCGGCGCGGCAGGTCGCCGAGCCGCGCCGGCAGGCCGACAGCCCGCAGATGCGCCTCGACCCGCCCCGGCAGGTCCGGATCGCACAGGCCCAGCAGGCCGGAGAGCCGCGCCGCCAGGCCGAGGCCGATGGCGACGCCTTCCCCATGCAGCAGGCTGCCGTCATAGCCGCACTCGGCCTCGATGGCGTGGCCGAAGGTATGGCCGAGGTTGAGCAGGGCGCGCCCCCCCTCGGCGCTCTCCTCCCGCTCGTCGGCGGCGACCACGGCGGATTTCAGGCGGCAGCTCTCCATAACGGCATGGCGCAGCGCGGCGGGATCGCCGGCCACCGCCTTCGCCCCCTCGGCCTCGCACCACGTCCAGAGCGGGCCCTGCAGCAGCCCGTGCTTGGCCACCTCGGCATAGCCGGCGCGCAGTTCGCGGGGCGGCAGGGTGGCGAGCACGCCGGTATCGGCCAGCACGATGCGCGGCTGGTGGAAGGCGCCGGCCAGGTTCTTGCCGGCGCGCAGGTTGATGCCGGTCTTGCCGCCGACCGAGGAATCGACCTGGGCCAGCAGGGTGGTGGGCACCTGCACGAAGGGCAGGCCGCGCAGCGCCGTGGCGGCGACGAAGCCCGCCAGGTCGCCGACGACGCCGCCGCCCAGCGCCAGCACCGCCGTGCCGCGGTCGATGCCGGCGGCCAGCATGTCCTCCAGGACCGAGCCGTAGGTGGCGAGGCCCTTGCTGGCCTCGCCGGGCGGCACGGTGAGGCTGGCGCGGATCTCGATGCCCGCCTCCTCCAGCCCGGCGCGGAGCGCCGGCAGGTGCAGCGCGGCGACGGAGGCATCGCTCAGGATGGCCAGCCGGCGCGCCGGCAAGGCGGGGGCGAGCAGGGCACCGGCGCGGGCCAGCAGCCCTTCGCCCACCACGACGTCATAGCCCCGCGCGCCGAGGCCGACCGGCAGGCGGGCCGGCGGGGAGAAGCCGTCCAGGGCGCCCTGGACGCGGTCGGTGGTCGCTTCGGGGTTCTCGTCCAGACAGTCCACGATCAGATCGGCCTCGGCATAGAGGTGATGACGGGCGGCCATCAGCCGCCGCAGGACCTCGACCGGGTCCTGGTTCAGGAACATCGGCCGGGTCGCCCGGCCGGAGACGCGCGGCAGCAGCACCGGCAGGGCGCAGCGCAGCCAGACGGCGACGGCGCCGGCCTCGCGGATGGCGCGGCGGGTCTCGGCATCGGCATAGGCGCCGCCGCCGGTGGCCAGCACCACCGGCGGGCCGGCGAGCAGGCGGCTGATGACGCGGCGCTCGCCCTCGCGGAAATGCGGCTCGCCGTAGCGGGCGAAGATCTCGGTGATGGGCTGGCCGGCGGCGGCCTCGATCTCGGTATCGGCGTCACGGAAGGGCAGGCCCAGGCGCTGCGCCAGGCGCTTGCCGATGGAGGACTTGCCGGCGCCGGGCATGCCGATCAGCACCACGGCGCGCGCGGCGGCCGGGGCGGGGACCGGGGTGGCGGCCGGCGCGGGGGCGGGACCGGGGGCCGGCGGTGCGGCGGGCGGAACGATGGTGAGGCTGAGGTTGCGTGACACGGTGGCGGAAGGTAGCACATCACGCTCCGCGCGCGAGGATACCCCCGGCTGCCATGTTCCGCCGTCCGATTCTGCTCCTTGTCCTGGTCCTCGTGGTCGCCCTGCTGGGCGGCCTGCTGGTGATGGCCGCCTTTCCGCCGGCGGTGACGCCGCAGGCGGTCGAGCGCACCCTGCCCAACGAGCGCTTCGGCACGCGGTGAGCCAGGCGCCCTGGTGAGCCAGGTATCCGGCGGCCCGCGCCGGGCGCCGTCCACCGGCCGGGGAGGACGCGATCCGTTGAGACCCCTCCATCGCCCGGCGCCGCCGGCCCGTTCCGGCCGCCGGCCCCGCTGAGGCGCCGCGCATGGACCGCCACCTGGAAGCCTTTCTGGAGATGCTGGCCGCCGAGCGGGGGGCGGCGCGCAACACCCTCGCCGCCTATCGCGCCGATCTGGAGGAGGCGGCCGGTGTCCTGCGCCGCCGCCACGGCACCGCCCTGGCGGCCGCCGGGGAGGCGCCGCTGCGCGACTATCTCGCCGGGCTGACCGATTCCGGCCTCTCGCCGCGCACCGCCGCGCGGCGGCTCTCGGCGCTGCGGCAGTTCTTCCGCTTCCTGGCGCGGGAGGGCGTCCGGCCGGACGACCCGACCGAGCTGCTCGACCGCCCGCGCCAGCCGCAGCCGGTGCCGAAGGCGCTGCGGGTCGGGGAGGTCACGGCCCTGCTCGAGGCGGCCGCCGGCCTGCCGGGCCGCCGCGGCCCGCTCGCCGTCGCGCTCCTGGAGATGCTCTATGCCTCGGGGCTGCGCGCCAGCGAGCTGGTCGGCCTGCCGGGCAACGCCCTCTCCGAGGAGAGCCCGCTGATCCTGGTGCGGGGCAAGGGCGGAAAGGAGCGGCTGGTGCCGGTCTCGGCCCGGGCCCGCGCCGCGGTCCTGGCGCTGCGCGAGGGCGGAGGGCCGGGGCGCTGGCTCTTCCCGTCCTACGGCGCCTCCGGCCATCTGACACGGCAGAGCCTGGTGCTGCTGACCAAGCAGGCCGCGCTGACGGCGGGGCTCGATCCCGCCCGCGTCAGCCCGCACGTGCTGCGCCATTCCTTCGCCACGCATCTGCTGGAGGGCGGCGCCGATCTGCGGGCGCTGCAGATGCTGCTCGGCCACGCCGATATCGCGACGACGCAGATCTACACCCGGGTGCTCGAGGAGCGGCTGCGCCTGCTGGTGGAGACCCACCACCCGCTGGCCTCGACCGGCCCGTCGTGACAGGCTCGTCGGTCCAACCGAGGAGGGAGTCGAGGCCATGCTGACCGGACGCTGCCACTGCCGGGCCATCCGCTACGCGGTGCCGCGGGAGGCGGTGCTGCATCACGCCCTCTGTCATTGCGGGGATTGCCGCCGCCATGCCGGCGCGCCGATGGTCGGCTGGGCCATGGTGCCGGCGGAGAGTCTCGTCGTCCACGGCAGCCCGAAGGTCTATGCCTCCTCCGCGCGGGGCCGCCGCAGCTTCTGCCCGGACTGCGGCACCGGCCTGTTCTATGCCAACGAGGAGAACCTGCCCGGCCTGGTAGATATCCAGACCGGCACGCTGGACGATCCCGCGGCCCTGCCGCCGGGGGCGCAGATCCAGGTCGCGGAGCGGCTGCCCTGGATGGCCGCGCTCGATGGCCTGCCGGCGTTCGAGCGCTATCCAGGCTGAGGCGGTCGCGCGCGCGGCCTTCCCGCATGGCCTCCCCCCTGGCCTTGCCGTTCCGTCTGCGCTAGGCCACCCCCTCTTCCGCGCCCGGGGGCTGAACCGGGCGCCGCCTGGACACGGGATCGCGATGCGCCATTTTCTGGATTTCGAGAAGCCGCTGGCCGAGCTGGAAGGCAAGATCGAGGAACTGCGGCGCACCACGGATGCCGGCGGCATCGACGTGGCGGAGGAGGTCGGCAAGCTGTCCGACAAGGCCGCGAAGCTGCTCTCGGCGACCTATGCCAAGCTGACCCCCTGGCAGAAGACCCAGGTCGCCCGCCACCCCGACCGGCCCAAGGCGCTGGCCTATGTCGCGGCGCTGATCGAGGATTTCGTGCCGCTGGCCGGAGATCGCGCCTTCGCCGATGACGCGGCGGTGGTGGGCGGCATGGGGCGCTTCCACGGCCGCGCCGTGATGGTGCTCGGCACCGAGAAGGGCACCGATACCGAGAGCCGGGTGAAGCACAATTTCGGCATGGCCCGGCCGGAGGGCTACCGCAAGGCGCGGCGGCTGATCGAGCTGGCCGGGCGCTTCGGCCTGCCGGTGCTGAGCTTCGTCGACACCGCCGGGGCCTTCCCCGGCATCGAGGCCGAGGCGCGCGGCCAGGCCGAGGCCATCGCCCGCTCGATTGAGGCCTGCCTGGACGCGCCGGTGCCGGTGGTCTCGGCGATCATCGGCGAGGGCGGCTCGGGCGGCGCCATCGCGCTCGCCGCCGCCGACCGGGTGCTGATGCTGGAGCACTCGATCTATTCGGTGATCAGCCCCGAGGGCTGCGCCAGCATCCTGTGGCGCGATGCCGCCCAGGCCAGCACCGCGGCCGATGCGCTGAAGCTGACCGCCCAGGACCTCTCCCGCCTCGGGCTGATCGACCAGGTGGTGCCCGAGCCGCTGGGCGGCGCGCACCGCGACCCGGCGGCGGCGATGTCCGCCCTCGGCGCGCGGATGTGGGAATGCCTGGAGCCGCTGCTGGCGCTGGATGGCGGGCGGCTGAAGGCGCGGCGGCGCGAGAAGTTCCTCGAGATGGGCCGCCACGGCGTCGTCTGAGAAGGCCCGCCGCACCGGCCTTCTCCAGCGGTCACGAGCCCGGATTCAGCGGGCCGCCCCCGTGGAGCCGAGCAGCACCCCGCGCAGCAGGCCGAGGTAGCGCGCGCACATCGCCGCCTCGTCCTGCCGCAGCGCCAGGGCCTCGGCCGCCGCCTGCCGCCGTGCCACCTCCGCCCCGCCCCGCAGCACCGTGGCCAGGGCCGTGGCCAGGGCCGCCGCGTCGCCGGTGGGGGCCAGGCAGGCGACCTCCGCGGCCTCCTCGCCCAGCCCCTCCAGCGCCGCCTCGCTCGCCACCACCGGGCAGCGCCGCAGCGCCGCCTCGAGGAAGGCGAGGGGATAGCCCTCCAGCCGCGAGGGCAGCAGCAGCGCATCCGCCGCCTCCAGCAGCGCGCCGGCATCCTGGCGGAAGCCGAGCAGCCGCAGCGGGGGGTTGTCGCCACGGGCGGCCCGCCGGAGGGCGGCCTCCAGTGTCGGTGGCGCCCCGGCGCCGGCCACGGCGAGCACCGCCGGCGGGCCGGCCGCCAGGCGCCGGGCGATGTCCGGTAGCAGATCGGCGCCCTTGGCGGGATCGAGCCGGCCCAGGAAGAGCGCGAGGCGGGTGCCCGGCGCCAGGCCGAGATCCTGCCGCACCCTGGCCCGCCGCCCGGCGCGGTCGCCGCCGGCGGGCGGCCGGGCGCCGTTCGGCACCAGGGCGATGGTCGCCTCCGGGAGGGCGAAGCGCCAAGCCAGCCCCGCGCGCACCGGCGCGGACACCGCCACCCAGCCGCCGACCAGCCGCGCCGCGTCGCGCTGGCCGGCATCGTCCAGCGGCAGGAAGGCGCGTTGCCGAGGCGCCAGATGGCCGATGGCGAGGCTGGGCTGCCCGGTCTCGGCCAGGGCCCGCAGGCAGCCGAGCCCGGCCTCCGGCCAGGGCAGCGGCAGGATGGCGACATCCGGCGTCCCGTCGGCGAGCAGCGCCCGCGTGGCGTGGTGCTGGGCGGCGTGGCTTTCCGCCGTGCGGCCGGGATGCCAGGCGAGGTCGGCAGGGCGCAGGTCCGGCGGTTCCCGCCCCGGCCAGGCGGCCAGCAGCGCCGGATGAAGCTCCGGGGCGGCGGCGCAGGCGACGGCGCAGCCCGCCTCCATCAGGGCCGCCATCAGGGCCAGGCTGTGCCGCTCGGTGCCGCCGAAGCCGCGGCTCGGCAGGAGCATCAGCGCGCGGCGCAGCCGGCGGGCCGGCGGCAGCGCGGCGTCGGGGGTCGGCGGGACGGGTTCGGGCATGCCTCGAGGCGCTCCGGCGCGGCCTGTGCGAAGGTTGTGGAGTTTCTCTTTACCATTCTTCATGGTAGCGATCATCGCCATCCCGACAATCGAGTGTCGGAAGCGAGCCGCAGCGGATCGGAGAGACGTGCCGCATGGACATCGCAGCCGGATCATGGCCGGCGCCGCAGGACAGCCGCCCCGGCGGGATCGAGATCGGCATCGTCATCCCGGCCCATCGCCAGCCCGGCTTCCTGGCGGAGGCGCTGGAGGCTGTGCTGTCGCAGCGCGCGCCCGGGGGCGGGGCGCCGCGTCTGGCCGCCGTGGTGGTGGATGATGGCTGCCCCTTCGCGCAGACGCGCGAGACCGGCCTGGCCTTCGCCCGGCGCCACCCGGACCGGATCTTCTACCTGCGCCGCGCCAATGGCGGGCTCAGCGCCGCGCGCAACACCGGCATCGACTTCGTGCTGCGCGCCTGGCCGGGCTGCCGCGCCCTCTATCCGCTCGACGCCGACAACCGGCTGCACCCGGATTTCCTGGCCCGCGCCCTGGCGCTGCTGGAGGAGAGCCCGGCGGAGGTGGGCTGGGTCTATCCGGACTTCGACTTCTTCGGCTTCGCCGAGAACTATTCGGCGCGGGGCGCCTACAGCGCCCTGCTGCATCAGCTGGAGAACCACTGCGAGGCCGGCAGCCTGATCCGCCGCGCCGTCTTCGAGGCCGGGCTGCGCTATGACGAGACGATGCGCGACGGCTTCGAGGACTGGGACTTCTGGCTGCGTGCGAGCCATCGGGGCTTCCGGGGCCGGCACCTGCCGCGGGCCGGCTTCCTCTACCGCAAGCGCGCCGAGAGCATGCTGGCCGGCTCCGAGCGGCGCCGGGCCGCCCTGCTCGCCACCATGCGCGGGCGCTATGGCGCGGCGCAGCGGGCGCGCGCGCTCCTCCGGCTGGAGGCGGCCGAGGCGCCGCGTTTCGCCCTGCACCTCGCCGGGGAGGAGGCGGTCGCCTTCCTGCTCGATCCGGCGGCGGAGCCGGCCGAGCGGCTGGACTGGCCGAGGGCGCATGCCCGTCTGGCGGAGAGCTTCCGCAGCCCGCAGGCCGTGCACGCGCCGCCCGTCTGCGTCTTCGCCGAGGCCGGCACGCTGGCGCGGCTGGCGGAGGCGGGCCTGCTCCGCACGGTCTTTCACCATGCGATGCTGGCGCTGCGCGAGGCCGCGCTGGTGACGGTGAGCCTGGAGGCCGAGCCGGACGGAGGTCTGGCCCTGGCCGCCGCCGCGCCGGGGGCCGAGGCGGCGCCGCTGCTCTTCGCGCGCAGCCGGCTGCTGGAGGACTGGGCGCTCGATCCCGAGCCGGACGGGCTGGAGCGCGCCCTGGAGGCGGCCCCGGCGGGGATGGCCGGCTTCCGCGTCGGGCTGCCGGAACCGGTGACGGGAGGTGGAGAGGCGCCGCCGCCGGCCCTGCCGCTGCTGCGCGCCGCCGCCGCCGGCCTGCGCGACCTCGTCCGCCGCCGCTCGGCGATGCCGGCGGACTGGCGCGCCGAATGGCGGCGGCCGCGCGCGCAGGCGCTGGAGGCCTATCCGGAACTGGCGGGCTGCGGCCCGCCGCTGCCCTATCTGGCGCCGGAGGATGGCCGGGACATCGCCTTCCTGCTGCCGCTCTTCGCCTTCGGCGGTGTCGAGAAGGTGGTGTTCAACTATGCCGCCGTGCTGCGGCGGCGCGGCTGGCGGCCGCATCTCTTCATCACCGGGGCGCGCCGCATCCAGCCGATGCCGGGGCACGCCGCCGTCTTCGAGAGCCTGAACTTCTTTCCCGGCGAGAGCATCGAGGGCGGCGACTACGATCGGCTGCATCTTGGCGCCTGCGTCTCGGGCTTCGCGCTATGGAAGGACACGCGCGACGCCGTCGGCCTGCTGGCCGGGATGGATGTGGTGGTGAACACCCATGCGCTGGGCGGGCATGGGCTGATGCAGGCGCTGCGCGGCCAGGGGGTGCGCACCTGGCTCGGCCTGCATCTGGTGGAGCGCGGCCCCTTCGGCCAGCCGCTCGGCAACCCGCACATCGCCCTGGCCTATGAGGGCGCCTATGACGGCGTTGTGGTCATCTCGGACCAGCTGCGCGACTGGTGCGTCGGCCAGGCGGTGCCGGCGGGGAAGATCGTCCGCGTGCTCAACGCGCCGTCCTACGAGCCTGTGCCGGGCCGCCCGGCGGAGGCCATGGCGGCCCGCGCGGCGCGGCCGGCGGAGGCGCCGCTGCGGCTGCTCTACCTCGGCCGGCTGGACGCGCAGAAGGGGCTTGAGCGGCTGCGCGACATCATCCTGCGGACGCGCGGGCCGCGCTTCGCCTGGCGCCTCGCCGGGCAGGCGGTGCTGGGCGATTCGGCCCTGGACCTCGGGCAGACCGGCATCGCCGTGGAGCCGCCCGCCATGGACGCGGCGGGGCTGGATGCCCTCTATGCCTGGGCCGACGTCGTGCTGCTGCCCTCGCGCTTCGAGGGCGTGCCGCTGACGGTGCTGGAGGCGCAGCGCTTCGGCTGCGTCGTCGTCGCCACCGATGTCGGCGCCGTGCCCGAGATCATCGAGGACGGCCGGGACGGCTTCCTGCTCCGGACGGACCGGGGCGAGGCGGCGGTGGTGGAGGATGCGGTGGCCCTGCTCGAGCGTCTGGCGGCGGCGCCGGCGCTGCGCCGCGCGGTGGGCGAGGCGGCCGCGGCCCGCGTCTCGGCGGCGAACTGGGAAAGGAACATGGCGGAATGGCTGGCGCGGCTCGAACTCCCGCTGGAACTCCCGCTGGAAATCCCGCCGGGGCCGGCGGCATGAGCGGCCTGCTGGCCCGCGCCGCGGACCTGCCGGCGCTGATGTCCGGCGCGCCGGCCATCCTGGTGGCGGAGACGCTGCCCGGTTGGCAGTCCCTGCGGCGGCCCGGCCTGGCGCTGTGGCGGCTGGTGGCGGCGGGCGACGCCTTTCGCCTGGTGCCGGAGGAGGCCCGGCCGGAGGAGGAGGGCTGGGAGGCCCTGGCCCTGCCGCCGGCCGGCGCGCTGGCGGTGATCCTGCCGGAGAAGGCCGCGGCCGCGGCGGCGCTGGCCGCCTGGTGGCAGGCGGCCGCCGGCCTGCCGCCGCCGCTGATCGAGGCGGCGGATGCCGCCGCGGCCGGGGCGGCGGTGGCGGCGCGGTTGCTGGACGCGCTGCAAGGCGCGCAGGCCCGCGCCGTCGCGCTCGAGCGCAGCCTGGTGCAGACCCGGCGGGACTATGAGGAGACGCGCGAGGTGGTGGCCGCGCTGTCGCGCCGCCTTGGCCATCGTCCACCATCGCCGCTGAGCCTCGCCCTGGCGCTGGAACCGGGGCCCGGGCGCCTGCGGCGCCCCGCGGGGGAGGCGCGCCTGGCGCTGCGCCAGCCGCTCGGCCTGCGCCTGCAGGGGATCGCCGCCCTGGCGCTGCATCTCGCCGCGCTGCCCGGAGGAGAGGGCGGGGAAACGGCTTCGGAGCCGGCCGGAGCCATGCGGCTGCGGCTGCGCGGCGAGGAGAGCGGCCGGATCTTCGCCGCCTGGACGCTCCCCGCCGGAGCCCTGGCGCCGGGCTGGCTGACGCTGGACCTGCCCTGCCCGCTGGGCCCGGAGCGGGAGAGCGCGGCGCTGGAACTGGTGGCGGAGGGCGGGCTCGCGGCGGGGCTGGTGCTGTCGCTGGAGGAGGGCTGGGTGCCGGCCCACCTGGCCTGCGCCGTCGCCGGCCTGCCACCCGCCGCCGAGCCGGAGGCGCGCGCCCTTGCCCTGCGCCTCTGGACCGCCGGGCCGGGCGAGCGCTTCATCGTGCCGGAACACTGGAACTGGGACGAGGCGGGGGCCAGCCTGCCGCTGGAGGGCGTGCCGCAGGCCATCGCGCCCGGGACCTGGCATGCGGCGCGGCGGGTGGCGGGGCAATGGGGGAGGGTCGACCTCGGCGGCGAGGCGCCGCGCCTGTCCGCCCGGCTGCGCGGCGCGGAGGAGGCGGCGCTGCTGCTGCCGCGCCTGACGCTCGCCGGGCATGACGTGCTGCGCCTCGACTGGTCGCTGCGCCTGGGCGAGGCGGAGGGGGCCGGGATCGGCCTCTGCCTGCTGGACCGGGACGCGGTGGTGCGCGGGCCGGCGGCCGCCCTGGCGCTGGGCTGCTTCTCCGGCTGGCGCGATCTGGCCGCCGGCAGCCTGACCATGACGCTGCCGCTCGGCCTTGGCTGGCAGGCGCAGGCGCTGATCCTGCTGCGCGGCGCCGAGGGCGGCGATCTCCAGGTCGAGCTGAGCGCCCTGAGCCTGCTGCCGGGCCGGGCGCCGGAGCGCCTGCTCGCCACGCGGGCACGGGCCGAGGCGGAGCGCGCGCCGGAGCCGCTCGCCGAGGCCGGCGTGCCGGTGGTGGGAGCGGTGGAGCTGCACCAGCACCTGCGGGGCCGCCCGGGCTACGAGCATCTCGACATCGGCCTCCGCGATCTGGCGGGCGGCGGGCAGCACTGGCCGGGCCTGCGCTTCAAGCTGGCGCGGAACAACGACACCCCCCTGCTGGAGTTCCGCCGCGCCCGGGACTGGCCGGAGGCCTTCATCGAATGGCCAGGGCGGGAGAGCGACCGGTTCGGCCCGGTGATGCGGCTGCGGCCGGCGGAGGTCGGGCGGCTGGCGGGGGCCTTGTCGCATCCGCGCGACGCGGCCCTGCTCGCCGTGCTGCTGGACCTGCTGCCGCTCATCGCCGACGAGGCGGCGCGGCAGGCCGGGCTCGGGGCGGAAGCCGGGCTCTGGCGGGAGGCCGGCGGCCGCTTCCTGGCGACGTTGCCGGATGCCTTGCCGGCCTGAGCGGGTGCCGGAGTGGAATCTCCCTGTGGCGATCGCAAAAAAGGGAAGGAAACGGCTGCAGAGCACGATATTTCCCCGGAATTTTGTGCTGTTACAAAATCACATTGACTCATATGAATAGTTAAATTCTGAATATCCCGTCCTTATCGCGATTCTGAATCGTGATTCATGATGGGAGACTGGATATGCCGCAAGCTCCGAGCCTGCCGCGCCGCGGGGTGCTGGCCGCCCTCGGCACCGCCGGCCTCGCCCTGCCACTGGCCGGCTTCGCGCCCATGGGCGCCGACCGCCGCGCCTTCGAGGCGATGCTGGCGCGCTCCCGCTGCCTCACGCCCCTGCCCGCGGCCGGCGCGGGCGGCGCGACGCGCAAGCTGACCATCGCCTGGAACGCCACCTCCATCTGCACCTCACCGATCGAGGTGGCGCGCAAGCACGGCATCCTGGCCCGGCACGGGCTGGAGGTGGAGCTGATCAATTTCGGCGGCTCGACCGAGGCACTGCTGGAGGCCATCGCCACGCGCAAGGCTGATGCCGGCGTCGGCATGGCGCTGCGCTGGCTGAAGCCGCTGGAGATGGGCTTCGACGTCAAGATCACCGCCGGCACCCATGGCGGCTGCATGCGGCTGGTGGGCGACCCCGCGGCCGGCATCACCACCGACCTCGACTCGCTGCGCGGCAAGACCATCGCCGTGACCGACATGGCGGCGGCCGACAAGAACTTCTTCGCCATGGTGCTGAAGCGCGCCGGCATCGACCCGGAGAAGGACGTGACCTGGCGCGTCTTCCCGGCGCATGTCTTCGGCCTGGCGCTGCAGCGGCGCGAGGCCGACGCCTACACGCTGGGCGACCCGGTGGCCTGGACATTGCGGCGCGACAACAACCTGGTCGAGGTGGCGACCAATCTGAGCGGCGTCTGGGCCGACAAGGCCTGCTGCATCCTGGGCGTCTCGGGCGGGCTGGTGAAGGAGGAGCCGCAGACGGCCGCCGCCCTGACCCGGGCGCTGATCGAGGCGCAGCACCTGACCGCCGAACGGCCCGAGCTGGCGGTCGAGGCCTTCCTCGAATACGCCCCCGGCCGCGTCAATCGCGACGACCTCCTGGCCATCCTCCAGACCCACACCCATGGGCACAGCCCGGTCGGCGGCGACATCCGGCGCGAGATCGAGTTCTACGCCAGCGAACTGAAGGAGGTCGGCGTCATGCGCCCGCGCACCGATCCGAAGCGCTTCGCCGAGCGCGTCACCGCCGACGTGCTGAGCGTGTGATGAGCGCCTCGGGAGTTGCCCTGAGATCCCGAGGGGATGCCGCCAGGGATGCATCCGGGGATCTCGCCACGGCGCGGGGCGCGGCGCGTCCCGGCCTGTGGCTCGGTGGCCTCGCGGCCGGGCTGGTCTGGCTGGCGGCGGCGGCGGTGATCGCCCTGCCGGAGGATCGGATC
Organism: Pseudoroseomonas sp. WGS1072; assembly: GCF_049340465.1. Taxonomy (NCBI): domain Bacteria; kingdom Pseudomonadati; phylum Pseudomonadota; class Alphaproteobacteria; order Acetobacterales; family Acetobacteraceae; genus Pseudoroseomonas; species Pseudoroseomonas sp. WGS1072. Next base: position 2,513,521 of record NZ_JBMPSU010000001.1, read on the forward strand.
GAGGTCGGCCGCACCCAGGAGCTGGCGCTGTTGGCGGCACTGCTGGGCGGGCTGCTGCTGCTGGCCGGGCTGGCGGCGGCCTGGTCCGGCCGGGCGGGCGAGCGCCTGCGTCCGCTCGGGCCCTGGCTCGCCGTGCTTGGCCTCGGCCTCATCGGCTGGGAGCTGCTGACCGCCAAGTTCGCCCTGCTGCCGCTGCCCTTCTTCGCTTCGCCGCAGGGGCTGCTGGAGGTCTATCTGGAGGACTGGCCGCGGCTCGGCGAGAGCGTGCTGCGCTCGCTCTGGCTGCTCGCCACCGGCTATGCCCTCGGCGCCGCGGCGGGCTTCGTCGCGGGGGTGGCGCTCGGCTGGTCGCGCGCCATCGGCTACTGGGTGCATCCGGTGCTGCGGCTGATCGGCCCCCTCCCGGCCACCGCCTGGCTGCCGGTCGCCTTCTTCGTCTTCCCGTCGAGCGGCAGCGCCAGCACCTTCCTCGTCGCCCTGGCCGCCTGGTTCCCGGTCACGGTGCTGACCTGGTCCGGCGTCGCCGGCGTCAACAAGGCCTATTACGACATCGCCCGGACGCTCGGCGCCAGCCAGGCCTTCCTGGTGCTGAAGGTGGCGGTGCCGGCGGCCCTGCCGCAGGTCTTCGTCGGCCTCTTCATGGGCCTCGGCGCCTCCTTCTCCGTGCTGGTGGTGGCCGAGATGCTGGGGGTCAAGGCCGGGCTCGGCTGGTACCTGCAATGGGCCCAGGGTTGGGCCGCCTATGGCAACATGTACGCGGCGCTGATCGTCATGGCGCTGATGTGCTCCGGGCTGACGACGCTGCTGTTCAAGTCGCGCGACCGCCTGCTCGCCTGGCAGAAGGGGACGGTGCGGTGGTAGGCGCGACCTCGCGGCAGGAGCTTTCCGCCGCCGGCATGGCGCTGGAGATCGAGGGCGCCAGCCAGGCCTTCCAACTGGAGGGCCGGCCGCTGCCGGTGCTGGACGATGTCAGCCTCACGGTGCGGCCGGGCGAGTTCGTCGCACTGCTTGGCCCCTCGGGCTGCGGCAAGTCCACCCTGCTGCGGCTGCTGGCCGGGCTCGACGCGCCGGTGGCCGGGCGGGTGCTGGGCGATGGCGCGCCGATCACCGCGCCCGACCCCTCCCGCGTGCTGGTCTTCCAGGACCCGACGCTCTACCCCTGGCGCACGGTGCGGGCGAATGTCGCGCTCGGGCTGGAGGCGCGCGGCCTGCTGCGCAGCCACGGCCACCGCATCCAGGAGGCGATCGACCTGGTCGGGCTGACCGGCTTCGAGACCGCCTATCCGCACCAGCTCTCGGGCGGCATGTCGCAGCGCGTGGCGCTGGCCCGCGCCCTGGTGAACGATCCGCGCCTGCTGCTGCTGGACGAGCCGCTGGGCAAGCTCGACAGCCTGACGCGGCTGTCGATGCAGGCCGAGCTGGTGCGGCTCTGGCAGCGCAGCGGCCTGACCGCGCTGCTGGTGACGCATGACGTGGAGGAGGCGCTGGTCCTGGCGCAGCGGGTCATCGTCTTCTCGCCCCGCCCGGCGCGGATCACCGCCGAGCTGGTGGTGGACCGGCCCTATCCGCGCCACCGCGACGACCCGCATCTGGTCGCGTTGCGGCGCGAGGCGCTGGGGCTGCTCGGGCTCGCGGACTGAGAGGGCCCGGGGCGCGACGACGCGGGCGGCGGGGCATCAGGCGCCGCCGCCCGCTTCGAGCAGCGCCTCCCGCTGCATCAGCCCGGCGAGCCAGCCGGCGAAGGCCTGCACGCGGCGCGACAGGTGCCGGCGGTGCGGATAGAGCAGGGTCAGAGGCATCGGCGCGGCGCGGTGCTCCGGCAGGATCTCGGTCAGGGCACCGCTTCCGAGTTCCGCCCGGACGTCATAGGCGGGGATCTGGATCATGCCGAGCCCCGCCAGGCAGCAGGCAATGTAGGCCTCGGCGCTGTTGACGGCGACGCGGCTTCGCATCGGACAATCGCGCAGGCGCCCTCCCTCCTGCCATTCCCAGGGCTCGGTCCGGCCGCTGGTGGGCGAGATGTAGTTCACCGCCCAGTGCGCGCCGAGCTCCTCCGGGCCGCGCGGCGTGCCATGCCGGGCGAGGTAGGCGGGGCTGGCCACATTGATCAGCGGCAGGGCGCCGAGCGGGCGCGCGATCAGGCTGGATTCCGCCAGAGGCCCGACGCGCAGCGCGCAATCCAGGCTGTCCTCGACGAGGTTCACCGCACGGTCCGTGACGCCGAGTTCGATCTGCAGGCCCGGGTGGCGTTCCAGGAAGTCGGGCAGGGCCGGCGCCACGATCAGGCGGCCGACGCGGCCCGGCACATCGACCCGCAGCGTGCCGGCGAGGCTCGTGGCCGTCTGGCGGAACAGCCCCTCGGCCTCCTCCACATCGGCGATCAGACGGAGGCAGCGCAGGTGGAAGGCCGCCCCGTCGCTGGTGGGCGCCACCTTCCGCGTGGTCCTGTTCAGCAGCCGTGTCCCCAGCCGGCCCTCGAGCTCCTGCACCGCCGCCGAGACCGAGGAGCGCGGCAGGCCCAGCATGTCGGCCGCGCGGGTGAAGCTGGCGCAGTCCACGACCTTGGCGAAGATGCGGTAGAGCTCGATACGGTCCATGGGCCTGGCCTGATTGTTCGCCCTGGCTGACAGGTTCTGGCAGAACTCGCGGCTTTATGCGTCGTCCTCGGATCTTAGCCTGTTCCGGTCATCGGGAAAGACGAGGAGCAGGCACCATGGCCGATCATGAAATCCGGGATAAGACCATCCTCATCGCGGGCGGGGCGAAGAATCTGGGCGGCCTCGTCGCCCGCGATCTCGCCGCGCGGGGCGCGAAGGCGGTGTTCATCCATTACAACAGCACCGCCTCGCGGGCGGAGGCCGAGGCCACGCTGGCGGCGGTGAAGGCGGCCGGGGCCCAGGCGGCGGCCTTCAAGGGCGACCTGACGACGGCCGGCGGCATGAAGGCCCTCTTCGACGCCGCCCGGGAGGCCTTCGGCGCGCCGGACATCGCCATCAACACGGTCGGCAAGGTGCTGAAGAAGCCGATCGTCGAGATCACCGAGGCCGAGTACGACGAGATGAGCGCCGTGAACGCCAAGGCCGCCTTCTTCTTCCTCCAGGAGGCGGGGCGGAACCTGCGCGACCAGGGCAAGGTGGTCACGGTCGTCACCTCGCTGCTCGGCGCCTTCACGCCCTTCTACGCCAGCTATGCCGGCACCAAGGCGCCGGTGGAGCATTTCACCCGCGCGGCCGCGAAGGAATTCGGCGAGCGGGGCATCTCCGTCACCGCCATCGGCCCCGGCCCGATGGACACGCCCTTCTTCTACCCGGCCGAGGGCGAGGACGCCGTGGCCTATCACCGCACGGCGGCGGCCCTGTCGCGCTTCTCCCGGACCGGCCTGACCGATATCGAGGACATCGTCCCCTTCATCCGCTTCCTGGTCTCGGAAGGCTGGTGGATGACCGGCCAGACCATCCTGGTGAACGGCGGCTACACGACCAAGTAAGGCGGCTGTGGCGCGCGGCCGCGCCCACCGCGCGCCCCGCCGCTCAGGAGCGGTAGGAGCCGTTGATGTCGATGTAGCCGTGCGTCAGGTCACAGGTCCAGGCGGTGGCCTTGCCGCGGCCGAGGCCGAGATCGACGGCGATCTCGATCTCGCGCCCCTTCATGTGGGCGACGACGGGCGCCTCGTCATAGCCCGGCACCACGCCGCCCTCCCGCGCCATCCAGGTGCCGCCGACGGCCACCGACAGCCGGTCGCGGTCGGCCGGCTCGCCGGCCTTGCCCACGGCCATGACGATGCGGCCCCAGTTGGCGTCCTCGCCGGCGATGGCGGTCTTGACCAGCGGGGAATTGGCGATGGCCATGGCGATGCGCTGCGCCGAGCGCGCGGTGGTCGCGCCGGTCACGTCGATGCGGATGAACTTCTGCGCGCCCTCGCCGTCGCGCACCACCTGCAGCGCCAGATCGAGCAGCAGCTCGTGCAGGACGCGGGCGAAATCCTTCAGCACAGCACCGCCTTCCGCCGGCACGCGCGGGTGCTTCGCCTGGCCGGTGGCGAAGACCAGCACCGTGTCGCTGGTCGAGGTGTCGGAATCGACCGTGGTGCGGTTGAAGCTGGCGTCCACGCCCTTCCTCAGCACCGCCTGCAACGCGGCGGCCGGGATCTTCGCGTCGGTCGCGATGAAGCAGAGCATCGTCGCCATGTCGGGCGCCACCATGCCGCTGCCCTTGGCGATGCCGGCGATGGTGACCTCGGCCCCGCCGATCATAGCCTTGCGGACGCTGCCCTTGGGGAAGGTGTCCGTGGTCATGATGCCGCGCGCGGCGTCGGCCCAGGCATCCTCCGACAGGGCCGCGTGCAGGGCGGGCAGGGCGGCGGTCAGCTTCGCATGCGGCAGCGTCTCGCCGATCACGCCGGTGGAGGCCAGGAACACCTCCCGCGGCTTGCAGCCGGCGAGCGCCGCGGCCGCCTCGGCGCTGGCCTGCACCGCGTCGCGCCCCGCCTGGCCGGTGAAGACATTGGCATTGCCAGCATTGACCACCAGCGCCCGCGCCTTGCCGCTCTTCAGCGCCGCGCGGCACCAGTCCACCGGCGCGCCGGGGCACTTGTTGCGCGTGAAGACGCCGGCCACCGTGGTGCCGGGCGCGAACTCCATCAGGGTGAGGTCGTTGCGGCCCTGGTAGCGGATGCCGGCGGCCGCCACGCCCAGCCGGACCCCGGCGATGGGCGGCAGGGGCGGCAGCGGGACCGCGAGGGGGGAAACGGGGAGATCCTTGGCCATGGGCGCGTCCGTCCTCATCAATGCGCGCGGCAGCGTTACCCTGGCTTTGGCCAATGAAAAAGGCCGGGCGCGGTGATTTCCCGCGCCCGGCCCCATCGCGCCCCGTCCGGAGGGCCTCCGCGATGCCCGCCCTACTTCCTCGGCGGCGGCGCGGCGCCGTCCAGCAGGGAAGGCGCCGGCTGCGGCGCGCGGGGCGAACCGTCCATGTTGAAGCGCTCGATCGTGGCGGCGGCCTGCACGCGCTCCACCGCCTCGTTCACCGCTTCCTCGAAAGCCGCCTGGCGCAGCGTCTCGGCGCTCTCCTCGAAGCTCGGCACCGCGGCGGTGCGGCGATCCTCGAGCTTGATGATGTGCCAGCCGAAGGCGCTGCGCACCGGCTCCCGGCTCGTCTCGCCCTTCTTCAGCGCGAAGGCGGCATTGGCGAATTCCGGCACCATGTCGCTCTTCTTGAAGAAGCCGAGGTCGCCGCCTTCCTGGCCGCTGCGGTCGCTCGAGAACTTCTTCGCCACGGCGGCGAAATCGGCGTTGGGCTTGCGCAGCTCGGCCAGCAGCTTGCGCGCCTCCTCCTCGGAGCTGACGAGGATGTGGCGGGCATGCACCTCCTCCTCGCCCGGCTTGGAGGCGATCTCCTTCTGGTAGCGCTCGCGCAGCGCCTCGGGCGTCAGGGCCGGGGCGATCTCGCGCCGCAGCAGGGCCTGCTGCAACTGCTCCTCCTCGGCCCGGCGGATGGCGCGCTGCACGGCCGGCTCCTGGTCGAGCTTCTGCGCCCGGGCGGCGGCGACGAGGGCCTTCTGCGCGATCAGCTGATCGACCACCAGGGGAAAGAGCATCGGACCCGGCGCGCCCCGCAGCTGCTCCGGCAGCTCGGCGATGGCGGCCTGGACATCGGCCAGGTGAAGCTCCTCGCCATCGACGCGGGCGACGACCGGATTGCCCTCGGCCGGGAGGGTGGAGCCCGGGGCCGTGGACTGGGGCGAGGGCGGCTGCGGCGTGGGGGCGCCGGGCGGCGGGCTCGCCGGAGCCTGGGCCAGGGCGGGGCTGAGCAGGAAGGGAAGCAGGAGAAGAGGTCGGGTCAGTCGGGTCAAACGCATCAACCGCATGTGCCTTCGCGAAGAGAGGCTTCAAGATGCCGGAAGCGCGCCGCCGCCACAATCGCGGCCTTGTTGCGCCCGGAATGGCCAGGAGGCCAGGGCGGGACCGGGTTCCGCGGCGTGATCCGCTTGAAGCGGACGGCATTCCCCTGTATTTGCGAAATCAATTCGTTAATCCCGAGAATCACGATCGGAGCCTGGGCATGTCCAAGATCCATGTCATCCATGAGAACCCCGCCTGGCTGCCGCCGCTGGCCGCCGCCTTCGACCGCGCCGGTCTCCCCTGGGCCGAGATGGACCTCTCGCGCGGCAGCTTCGACCTCTCCGCCCCGCCGCCCGAGGGGGTCTACTACAACCGCATGAGCGCCTCCTCCCACACGCGCGGCCATCGCTACTCGGCCGAGCTGACCGCGGCGGTGCTGGCCTGGCTGACGCGATACGGCCGGCGGGTGGTGAACGGGCCCCGCGCGCTCGACCTCGAGATCAGCAAGGCGCGGCAATACGCGGCGCTGGAGATGGCCGGCCTCGAGGTGCCGCGCACCGTCCTGGTGCACGACGCGCCGGAGGCACTCGTCGCCGCCGCCCGCCGCCACTTCGCGCCCGGCCCGCTGATCCTGAAGCCGAACCGCGGTGGCAAGGGGCTGGGCGTGCGGCTCTTCCCCTCGGTGGAGGCGCTGGCCGCCCATCTCGACACCGCGCCGTCCGACGAGGCGCCGGTGGACGGCCTCTGGTTGCTGCAGGACTATGTGCGCGCCGCCCGCCCGGTGATCACCCGGGCCGAATTCGTCGGCGGCCGCTTCGTCTATGCGGTGGAGGTCGACACCACGGCGGGCTTCGAACTCTGCCCGGCGGATGTCTGCGCCGTGGGCGAGGCCTTTTGCCCCGCCGGCGAGGCGCCCGCCGCCGCGCCGGCCACTGTGCCGGCCTTGGCGGCGCCGCGCTTCACCGTGCTGCGGGACGGCATCGAGGCGCCGCTCCGGGCGCGGCTGGAGGGCTTCCTGGCCCAGGCGGGGGTGGACGTCGCCGGCATCGAGTTCATCCGCGACCCGGCCGGCCGCACCCTGGTCTACGACGTGAACACCAACACCAACTACAACGAGGCGGCCGAACAGGCGGCCGGCCTGGCCGGTACGCCGGGCTCCGGCCCGGGCGCGCTCGCCGCCTATCTGGCCGCCGAGTTGCGCCGCGGCCTGCCCGCCGCGGCCTGAGGCCGGCGCGCCAGGGGAGAGGGGCACCAGGGGAGGGGGCACCAGGGGCGGCGCCCCCTCCCGTGCGAGGATGACTTTCCGGGCTGTCATTCCTCCTTTCGTTGACCCTGGTCCGGTCGCCGCCTATCTGTTCACCCCAAAGCAGCCTGTTGCCCGCCATGGGTCCGGTCCCGCCTTCCGGACAGACCCCGGCGCGCCCTCGGCCGCCCGCCACCGGCGGGCCGGGCGGGGGCAAGGGCGGCCCTCGGAGATTTTCGCAGCCCCATGTTCGCCCGCCTCGCCCGCGCCGTCTTCGGCTCAGCCAACGACCGCATGCTGAAGCAGTTCAGCGCCCGGCTGCCCGCCATCACGGCCTTCGAGCCTCAGCTCGCCGCGCTCTCGGACGAGGCGCTGCAGGCCCAGACGCCGAAGCTGAAGCAGCGCCTGGCCGCGGGCGAGGGCCTGGACGACCTGCTGCCGGAGGCCTTCGCCACGGCGCGCGAGGCCTCGAAGCGCGTGCTCGGCATGCGGCATTTCGACGTGCAGATGATCGGCGGCATGGTGCTGCATTCCGGCCGCATCGCCGAGATGAAGACCGGCGAGGGCAAGACCCTGGTGGCGACGCTGGCGGTCTATCTGAACGCGCTGGCCGGCAAGGGCGTGCATGTCGTCACGGTGAACGACTACCTGGCCACGCGCGATTCCGAGCATATGGGCCGGCTCTACAATTTCCTCGGCCTGTCCTGCGGTGTCATTGTCCATGGGCTGACCGACGAGGAGCGGCGCGCGGCCTATGCCTGCGACATCACCTACGGCACCAACAACGAGTTCGGCTTCGACTACCTGCGCGACAACATGAAGTACCGGCTGGAGGACATGGTCCAGCGCGACTTCAACTACGCCATCGTCGACGAGGTGGACAGCATCCTGGTCGATGAGGCGCGCACGCCGCTGATCATCTCCGGTCCCGCCGAGGACAGCTCGGACCTCTACCGCAATGTCGACGCGGTGGTGCGCGAGCTGGTCAAGGACAAGGAGACCTATGACAAGGACGAGAAGCAGCGCGCGGCCAACCTGACCGAGGCGGGCACGGCGCGGGTCGAGGAGATGCTGACCCAGGCCGGGCTGCTGACCGAGGGCAATCTCTACGACTTCCAGAACGTGACGCTGGTGCATCACGTCAACCAGAGCCTGCGCGCCCATGTGCTCTTCGCCCGCGACGTGGACTACATCGTCAACCGCGAGGGCAAGCTCATCATCATCGATGAGTTCACCGGCCGCATGATGGAGGGCCGCCGCTACTCCGAGGGCCTGCACCAGGCGCTGGAGGCGAAGGAGGGCGTTGAGGTCCAGCCGGAGAACCAGACGCTCGCCTCGATCACCTTCCAGAACTACTTCCGCCTCTATCCGAAGCTGTCCGGCATGACCGGCACGGCGGCGACCGAGGCCGATGAGTTCGCCGAGATCTACAAGCTCGAGGTGGTCGAGATCCCGACCAACGTGCCCGTCATCCGCCAGGATGGCGATGACGAGGTCTACCGCTCGGCCGGCGAGAAGTACGCCGCCGTCGCCGCGCTGGTGAAGGAGGCGCAGGCGCGCCGCCAGCCGGTGCTGGTCGGCACCACCTCGATCGAGAAGTCCGAGCTGATCAGCGAGCTGCTGAAGAAGGAGGGCGTGCCGCACAAGGTGCTGAACGCGCGCTACCACGAGCAGGAGGCCGGCATCATCGCCCAGGCCGGCCGGCCGGGCGCCGTCACCATCGCGACGAACATGGCCGGGCGCGGCACCGACATCAAGCTCGGCGGCAATGCCGAGATGCTGGCGCAGCAGAGCCTCGGCGGCGTGCACGAGGGGCCGGAGTACGAGGCGGCGCTGGAGCGCTTCCGCGCCGAGGTCCGGCAGGACGAGCAGACGGTGAAGCAGGCCGGCGGCCTCTTCGTCATCGGCACCGAGCGGCATGAATCGCGGCGCATCGACAACCAGCTCCGCGGCCGCTCCGGCCGCCAGGGCGATCCGGGCGCCAGCCGCTTCTTCCTCAGTCTGGAAGACGACCTGATGCGGATCTTCGGCAGCGACCGCATGGGCGGCATGCTGCAGAAGCTCGGCCTCAAGGAAGGCGAGGCCATCATCCATCCCTGGATCAACCGGGCGCTGGAGAAGGCGCAGAAGAAGGTCGAGGCGCGCAACTTCGACACGCGCAAGAACCTGCTGAAATACGACGACGTCATGAACGACCAGCGCAAGGAGGTCTATGCCCAGCGGCGCGCCTTCATGCAGGCGCAGGACGTGTCGGAGACGGTGGAGGAGATGCGGCGCGAGACCGTCGCCGCCATGGTCGCCCGCGCCATCCCGGAGAATGCCTATCCCGAGCAGTGGGATCTGGCCGGCCTGCAGGCGCAGGTGCGCGAGCAGCTCGGCCTCGACCTGCCGGTGGAGGAATGGGGCCGCGAGGAGGGCATCGACGAGGTCGCGGTGCGGGAGCGGCTGGAGCAGGCGACCGACCAGGCTGCCGCGGCGCGCGCCGCCAACATCGGCCCGGACCTGATGCGGATGGTCGAGAAGAGCGTGCTGCTGCAGGTCTTCGACGCGGTCTGGAAGGAGCACCTGCTCAACCTCGACCACCTGCGCCAGGGAATCGGGCTGCGCGCCTATGGCCAGCGCGATCCGCTGAACGAGTACAAGAGCGAGGCCTTCAATCTCTTCACCAGCATGCTGCAGGACCTGCGTGAGCGGGTGACCTCGCTGCTCCTGCGCATCGAGCTGGCGCCGAACGCGCCGCCGCCGATGCCGGAGCCGGTGATGGTGACCGACATGCGCCACCCCGAGCCGGACATGGCGGGGCTGGAGGTGGCCGGTGCGGCCGGTGGCGCGGCCGGCTGGGAGCATGCGCCCGCGGGTGCCGCCTTCGCGCCCGCCCCGTCGCGCGCGCCGGAGGGCGTCGATCCGCAGGATCCCGCCACATGGTATCGCACGCCGCGCAACGCGGCCTGCCCCTGCGGTTCGGGCCGGAAATACAAGCACTGCCACGGCCGCGCCGGCTGAGACGGCCGGCGCCCGCCACCTAGCCGGTGCTGACAAGCCCGGCGTGGTGCTGGGCCAGCCAGCCCTGCACCGCGCCCGACAGCGCGACGGCCAGCTGCCTGCGGTGAGCCGGCCGGTTCAGCGCCGCCTCGTCGCGCCGGTCGCTCAGGAAGCCCATCTCGACCAGGATGCTCGGCACCTCCGGCGCCTTGAGCACGGCGAAGGAAGCCTGGCGATGGGTGTTGGGCAGCAGCGTGACGGAGCGGCCCAGACCTTCGACCGCGAAGCGCGCCATGCGCGCGGAGCCGATCTTGGTCTCCTGCCGCACCAGCGAATAGAGGATGCGCTCGATCTCGGGTGAGACCGGGGGCAGGCGCAGCCCCCCGGCGGCGTCGGCGGCGTTCTGGCTCTGCGCCAGCCGGGCCGAGAGCCCGTCCGAGGCGCGGTCGGACAGGGTGTAGACGCTGGCGCCCCGCGCGCCGGGCGCGGAATCGGCGTGCAGCGAGATGAACAGCGCCGCCTCGCGCTTGCGGGCGAATTCCACGCGCCCATCCAGCGGCACGAAGACATCGCGCGAGCGGGTCATCGCCACCCGGCAGCGCCCGCTTGCCTCGAGCTGCTTCTTCAACTCCTGGGCGGCGGCGAGGGTGATGCGCTTCTCATAGGTGCCGGCGACGCCGATGGTGCCGGGGTCCTTGCCGCCATGGCCCGGGTCCAGCACGATCAGCGGCAGGCCCGATGCCGTCGTTGTCCCACGGCCGCCGCCGGTTCCGCCGCCGGCCCCGCCGATGGTTCCCTGGCCGCCGCCATTGCGCACGAGCAGGGCATGGCTGGTCTGGGTGCCCGGGGCGATGTCGATCACCAGCCGGCTGCCGCTCGCGCTGCGGGAGACCGAGACCGGGCCCGTGAGGTCGATCAGCAGCCGCCGGCCGGCGCTGTCCCAGCGGGCGGCGTCCACCGGCCCGCTGCCGCGCAGCCGCGCGGGCGCGCGCCAGGTGCTGCCGGGAAGCGAGAGGATGAGACGCGCCGGCCGCGCCGTGGCGGTCAGCTTCCAGGCGGTCGCGGTGTTGGCGCTGACGGTCAGGCGAGCGCGCCCGCGTCCCGCGCTTTCCAGCCGCGCCTCGGTCACCGCCGCGATGGCCAGGCCGGGAAGGCCGACGAGGCCGAGCGCCAGGCCCAGCAGATCCCGTCGGCCGCTCAAGAAGGTCATGGCATGGTTCCCCCAATCCAGGCCCCGCCGCCGCCACATGCCGGGATCGCCCCCCGATCCACCGCCATGCTGTCCTGCCTCGCGCCGGGCGCGGTCTGGCCGGAAAAGCCGCCACGCGCCGCCAGGGCGAGAGGCCGCCGGCAGGATCGCCCCGCCTCTAACACGGCAGTCTCGCGGGATCACGGCATTACTTCATGTAACATCTGAGCCTTGCAATGCCTTGTGGAAGGCGAGGGGGGGGCCTATGGTGCCTTGCCCCGGCGGCAGACGCCGCCGGTGGAGGTTCCGGGCGCGGCCGCCCGGCCTTTTTCCGCTCCCGCCTCATCCGGCGGGGCCGAAACCGGCGCGGCGCGAAGGATCCGGCAGGAGGCTGCCCCCGTGTTGCGGGGTTCCGGCCTTTCAGCGCGCCGGCATCCCGCTGTCCACTCCACCGGCGCGGAATCCAATGGCGTGGAAGGGTGGCGCGGCCGATGGCCGGCTGTCCTGGACCCGCCAGCCGCTGGCCCGTTCGTGCCGAAGGGTATCGCGTCGCGCGATCCAGGGGCGCGGTCCCGGGGCCTGCGCGCGGCGCGCTCAACATCAGGGCCCCCCCTCTTTCCAGGGGCGCGGCCCGCCGAGACGAGAGGTCGGAACCAGAGCCGCATGGCACCCAAGCCGCCACGCCGCCTGCGCGACCCCGTAGCCTCGGGCCTGCCCACCTATTGCCGCCGTCGGCCGCGCGACTGCGCCGGCGGCACGGAGCATCCCGGTTCATGACCAAGCGCATGCTGATCGATGCATCCCACAGCGACGAGACTCGCGTGGTGGTGCTGGACGGCAACCGGCTCGACGAATTCGACATCGAGACCGAGAACAAGCGGCCCCTGAAGGGCAATATCTACCTGGCCAAGGTGGTCCGGGTGGAGCCCAGCCTGCAGGCCGCCTTCGTCGAGTATGGCGGCAACCGCCATGGCTTCCTGGCCTTCGGCGAGATCCACCCCGACTACTACCAGCTCCCCGTCGCCGACCGCGAGCGCCTGCTCGCCCTGCAGGCCGCCGAGGCGGCCGAGGACGAGGAGGATGAGGACGACGAGCCCGTCGGCGAGAACGAGGCGGAGGCCATGGCCGCCGCCATCGAGCGGTTCGCCGACGACGCCGGCGCGCCGCGCCGGGATGACGCCCCCGCCGAGGGCAACGGGACCTTGGGAGAGGCCGAGGGCGGCGACGACGAGGCCGGCCGGCCCGGCACGCCGCGCGCCCAGCCCATGACGACGGCCGAGCACCGCAGCGCCGAGCCGGAGGCCCTGCTGGCCGAGGCCGACGAGGAGGGCGGCGAGGATGAGCCCGAGGCCGCGCCCGAGACGCTGGGCGGCCGGGACCAGGGCGAGAGCCGCAACGGCGATTCCGACGAGGGCCGGGCCGAGCGCCGCATCCCGCCGCGCTTCCTGCGCCACTACAAGATCCAGGAGGTGATCCGCCGCCGGCAGATCATGCTGGTGCAGGTCGTCAAGGAGGAGCGCGGCAACAAGGGCGCGGCGCTGACCACCTATATCAGCCTGGCCGGCCGCTTCTCCGTGCTGATGCCGAACAGCCCGCGCGGCGGCGGCATCTCCCGCAAGATCACCTCGGTCGCCGACCGCAAGCGGCTGCGCGAGGTGATCCAGGAACTCGGCATGCCGCGCGGCATGAGCCTGATCGTCCGCACCGCCGGCGCCGGCCGGCCCAAGCCCGAGATCCGGCGCGACTGCGAGTACCTGCTGCGGCTGTGGGACGATATCCGCGAGCGCACGCTGGACTCGGTCGCCCCCGCGCTGATCTATGAGGAGGCCGACCTCATCAAGCGCTCGATCCGCGACGTCTTCGGCCGCGACATCGAGGAGATCCAGATCGAGGGCGAGGACGCCTACCGCCAGGCGCGCGAGTTCATGCGGATGCTGATGCCGCACAACGACCGCAAGATCCGGCTGTACAAGGACCCGACCGTCCCGCTCTTCGCGCGCCATGGCGTCGATGCCCAGCTCGACGCGATGATGTCGCCCACCGTGCGGCTGAAGTCGGGCGGCTACCTGGTCATCAACCAGACCGAGGCGCTGGTCTCGATCGACGTGAACTCGGGCCGCGCCACGCGGGACCGGCACATCGAGGACACGGCGCTGCGCACCAACCTGGAGGCCGCCGACGAGGTGGCGCGCCAGTTGCGCCTGCGCGACCTCGCCGGGCTGATCGTGATCGACTTCATCGACATGGAGTCCTCGCGCAACGATGCCCAGGTCGAGCGCCGGCTGAAGGAGGCGCTGCGCCACGACCGCGCCCGCATCCAGGTCGGCCGGATCAGCCATTTCGGCCTGCTGGAGATGAGCCGGCAGCGGCTGCGCCCCAGCGTGACCGAGCATTCCTTCGTCACCTGTCCGCATTGCCAGGGCCTCGGCATCGTCCGCACGCCGGAGAGCAGCGCGCTGCAGGTGCTGCGGCAGATCGAGGAGGAGGGCGGCCGCCGCCGCGCCGCCGAGATCGCCGTGCACATCGCCCCCGACCTGGCGATGCACATCCTGAACCGCCGCCGCGACCGCCTGGCCGAGATCGAGGCGCGCTACGGGATGTCGGTGTTCTTCCAGCCGGATGCCTCCCTGCTGCCGCCGGCGATCCGGATCGAGACGCTGCGGGCGCAGACGGTGGTCGAGCCGCCCAGTGCCCCGGCGGCGCTCCGCATGGACTACGCGCCGGAGGAAGAGGCCGAGATGCCGGCCGTGACCGCGCCCGAGGCGACGCCGGCCGCCAGGGCCGAGGTCTCGGGTGAGGCGCCGGCCGCTGGCGAGGCGGCCGGGGCCCCCCCCGAGGACCGCAACGGTGAAGGCCAGAATGGCGAGGGCCGCCGCCGCCGCCGCCGCCGCCGCCGGCGTGGCGGACGCCGCGAGGACGGCCAGCCGCTGCAGGGCGCCGATGAGAACGGCGAGGGCGGCGAGGAGGAGGACGAGTCCGAGGAGGTCGGGGCGGAGGCTGAGCAGGCCGCCGAGCCGCAGCCCGCGACGCCGGCCGGGCCGGACGAGACGGAGCGCCGGCTGCGCCGCCGTGGCCGTCGCAGCAACCGGCCGCGCGGCGGTGCCGAGGGCGAGGCGCAGGTGCAGGCCCGCTATGCCGGGCCGACGCCGGCCGATCCCTTCGCCGGCACGCTGGACGACATCTTCGACGCCATGGCCGCCGCCGAGGAGGCCGCCGAGCGTGGTCCCGCCCCGGCGATGGAGGCGGTGACGGCCGAGGTCGCGCCGGTCGTTCCGGTGCCGCCGGAGTCCGTGTCGCCTTCCGCCGCCGCGCCCGATGTGCCGGCGGTGGCCGCGGAGGTGACGCCCGCCGCGGTCGCGCCGATCGGTGTCGAGCCGGTGCCGGCCGCCGCGGATGCGGCCGGGGAGAAGGCGGGGGAGGAGGCTCCGGTCGCCGCCAAGCCGCGCCGCGCGCCACGCAGCCGCAAGAAGGCTGACGTCACCCCGGCTGAGACTCCGGCCGCGCCCCTGGCCGAGCCCACGGAGGCTGCTGCGCCACCGAAGCCGCGTCGTAGCAGCCGCAAGAAGGCCGAAGTGGCGCCCGCCGGCGTCGCGGAGGCGGCGGAGCAGGCCGAGGCGCCCGCGCCGAAGCCGCGCCGCAGCCGTCGCAAGGCCGAGGCGCCGGCGGAGACGCCGGTTGCGGAGGTGCCGGTTGCTGAGCCGGCGGTGGCCGAGGTGGCGGCCGCCCCGCGCCAGTCGGCCGAGCCTGCCCCGGCGGAGGACCCCTCCGTGACGGAGGCCGGGGCGGCCGAGCCGCAGGCCGCCCCGCCGGTCCAGCCCGTGCTGGTGGACGCCTCGCCGGACGCGCCGAAGAAGCGCGGCTGGTGGAAGCGTTGATGCCCTCCGGGGCCGTGGCTCGCGCCGCGGCCCCGGCTTCTTCTTCCTGCCTGGCTGCGTGATGGACATCGTGAACTTCGAACCGCTGCGGACCGAGCGGCTGACCCTGCGTCCGCTGCGCGCCGAGGATGCGGCGGCGCTGCACCGGCTGGTCAATGACTGGGAGACGGTGCGCAACCTCAGCCGCCTGCCCTTCCCCTATCCGCGCGAGCTGGCCGATGAGTGGATCCTCTCCACCCACCGGCAGATCGCCGAGGGCTCCGCCTGGCACCTGGCCATCGTCGGGCAGGATGGCGATACCGAGGTGCTGGTCGGCTGCGTCGGCCTGACCCGCAAGGGCGAGGCCCGCGAGGCGGAGCTGGGCTACTGGGTGGGGCGGCGCTTCTGGGGCCATGGCGTGGCCACCGAGGCGGCCGGGCGGCTGGCGCGCTGGGCGCTGGCGCATCTCGACCTCGACCGGATCACCGCCAAGGTGACGGAGGAGAACGCGGGCTCCTGCAAGGTGCTGCGGCGCATCGGCCTGGTCGAGAAGGGGCGGTCCGAGAGCTACATGCGCGCGCTGGACCGGGTGCTGCCGGTCATCCTCTTCGAGGCCGGGCGCGAGGATCTGACCGCGCCGGTTCCGGTGCCGGAGCCGCTGGCGGCCGAGGAACTGCCGCCCGGCGCCAAGCCGATGCTGCTGGTCGCCGCCTGCGCCCTGGTGGATGCCGATGGCCGGGTGCTGCTGGCCCGCCGCCCCGAGGGCAAGCCGATGGCGGGCCTCTGGGAATTCCCCGGCGGCAAGCTCGACCCGGGCGAGACGCCGGAGGAGGCGCTGATCCGCGAGCTGAAGGAGGAGCTCGGCATCGATGTCTCCGCCGCCTGCCTCGCGCCCTTCACCTTCGCCAGCCACGATGCCGGCCGCTTCCACCTGCTGATGCCGCTCTATCTCTGCCGCCGCTGGGAGGGCAGCCTGGTGGCGCGGGAAGGGCAGGCCCTGGCCTGGGTCCGGCCGAACAAGCTCGGCGACTACGCCATGCCGCCGGCGGACAGGCCGCTGGTCGCGCTGCTGCGGGATTTCCTCTGAAGGCCGGCACGGCGGTCGCCCGGGCTTCGACTACGGCCGCGATCTGGCCTACCCTCGGGAGCGGAGCCCGGCCATCCCCGGCCCGCCGCGATCCACGGCCGGCTGGACGAGGCGGCGCGGGCGCGGATGATGCCGATGCCGCCAATCCCGGAGCCCGCCATGAGCAATCCCACCGCCTGTCTTCTCGTCATCGGCAATGAGGTCCTGTCCGGCCGCACCCAGGATGCCAATATCCGCTTCCTGGCGACGCGGCTGGGCGAGATCGGCATCCCCCTGCGCGAGGTGCGGATCATCCCCGATGTGCGGGAGACGATCGTCGCCGCCGTCAACGAGGTCCGGGCGGCGTTCACCTATGTCTTCACGACCGGCGGCATCGGGCCGACGCATGACGACATCACGGCCGAATGCGTCGCCGCCGCCTTCGGCGTGCCGTGGGAGCCGCATCCGGTGGCTTGGGAGCGGCTGGCGGCGCATTACGCCCGGCAGGACCCGCCCGGCGATTTCAACGCCGCCCGCCAGCGCATGGCGACGATGCCGCGCGGCGCGGCGCTGATCGACAATCCGGTGTCCATCGCGCCGGGCTTCATCATCGGCAATGTCCATGTCATGGCCGGCGTGCCGCGCATCATGCAGGCGATGTTCGAAGGGCTGGCGCCCTCGCTGGCCGGCGGGGTTCCCGTGCAGTCCCGCGCCGTGCACGCGCATGGCATGATGGAGGGAACCATCGCCCAGGGCCTGGGCGAGATCCAGGGCCGCTTCCCGGATCTCGATATCGGCTCCTACCCCTATTACCGGCCGGAGGGGAACGGCGTGGCGCTGGTGGCCAAGGGCACCGATGCGGCGGCGGTGGAGGCGGCGGCGGCGGAGATCACCCGCTTCGTCGCCGGCCTGGGCTACACGCCGATCCAGGGCGAGCCGGGCTGAAGGGCGCCGCCCTCAGGCCTTCGATAGCTCCGCCACCAGCGCGCCCAGCGCCGCGGAATCCAGACCTCCGCGGCCGCTGTTCACCAGCGCCTCCATCATCTGCGCGGCGAGCGCCGTGGCGGGCGCGAAGACGCCGTGATCGCGCACCGCGCCGAGCGCCAGCCGCATGTCCTTGCGCATCAGCTCGGCCCGGAAGCCGGGCTGCAGGGCGCCGTCGAGGTAGCGCTTGGCATGGGCTTCCAGCACCGCCGACCGGGCCGAGCCGCCGAGCAGCGCCTGGCGCATCGCCTCCGGGTCGAGCCCCGCCTTGCGGCCGAGCGCCAGCGCCTCGAACACCGCCTGCATGGTGGCGGTGATGATGAGCTGGTTGGCGGATTTGCAGACCTGCCCGGCGCCGGCGGGGCCGAGATGCGTGGCGCTCCGCCCCACGGCCTGGAAGACGGCGGCGGCGGCGGCGAAGGCGGCCGCGTCGCCGCCGACCATGCAGGTCAGCGTGCCGTCCCGCGCCCCCGCCGGCCCGCCCGAGACCGGGCTGTCCAGCAGATGCGCGCCCCGCTCCGCCAGCAGCCGGGCGGCGAAGCCGGCGGCGGGGGCGGCGGCGATGGAGGAGAAGTCGATCAGCAGCGTGCCGGGGGCGATTCCCTCGGCCACGCCGCCGGGGCCGAACAGCACGGCCTCGACATCCGGCGTGTCCGGCAGGCAGAGGCCGATGCAGGCGGCGCCGCGCGCGGCCTCGGCCGGGGTCCCGGCCCAGGCGGCGCCGGCCTCCTCCAGCGGCGCCGCCTTGCCGCGGCTGCGGTTGTGGACGGTCAGGGCGAAGCCGGCGCGGCGCAGATTGGCCGCCATGGCCGCGCCCATGACGCCGAGGCCGATGAAGGCGAGCGGGGCGGGCGGGGTGATCGGGGTCATGCGCTTCTCCTCAGCTCCGGCGCAGCGCGCCGCGGAT
The DNA here is from genome assembly GCF_049340465.1 of Pseudoroseomonas sp. WGS1072. Taxonomy (NCBI): domain Bacteria; kingdom Pseudomonadati; phylum Pseudomonadota; class Alphaproteobacteria; order Acetobacterales; family Acetobacteraceae; genus Pseudoroseomonas; species Pseudoroseomonas sp. WGS1072. The sequence goes on from NZ_JBMPSU010000001.1 coordinate 2,531,586, forward strand.
ATCGTCCAGCAGGGTGTCCATGGCGCGCTGGAAGTCGGGGCCGCTGGCATAGCCGTCGGTTTCCCGGATGCGCTCCATGAAGCGGGTCCAGGATGGCGCCTTCATGCCCTCGCGGAAGCGGTCGTGGTGGTAGGCGACCATGGCGTCGGTGAGGCCGGTGGGGCCGACCCAGCCCTTCTGGTTGTCCGCCTGCACGTCCCAGCCCAGCTCGCGCAGTGTCGGCACCTGCGGCCAGGCGGGCGAGCGCTCGGCCGAGGCGAGGGCGATCGGCACGATGTCGCCCGAGGCGGCCAGGCCCCCCAGCTCGTCCGAGGCCTGCACGCCGAGGTCGATCTCGCCGGCCAGCAGCGCCTGGGCCACCGGCCCGCCGCCCGTGTAGGGCACATGCAGGAACTCGACATCGGCGCGCCGCTCCAGCAGCAGGAAGAGCGAGTGGGAGAGGGTGCCGGCCCCCGCCGAGCCATGGGTGATGCGCCCCGGCTCCGTCTTCGCCGCTGCCATCACCTGCCGCATGTCGGAGAACCGCCCGCCCTTGCCGCGCACGCAGATGAAATGCCCGTTGCGGGTCAGGCGGATGATGGCGCGGAAGGCGGTCTTGGGGTCGTAGGGCACCTCGCGATGGGCGGGGATGGAAGTGCTTTCGCTGCCGCCGGCCAGCAGCAGGGTGTGGCCGTCCGGCGCGGTGCGAGCCACCGCCTCCGCGGCCAGCGCCCCGCCGGCGCCCGGGCGGTTCACCACCACCAGGGGCTGCGGATAGAGCGGCGCACAGGCCTCGGCGATGGTGCGGGCGATGATGTCGCTGCCGCCCCCCGGCGCGAAGCCGGCGATCAGCTCGATGCGGCGGCTGGGCTGCCAGCCGCCCTGGGCGCCCGCCTGCGCCGCCACGCCGTGGGCGCGGAGCAGCGCCGGCGCCGCGAGCAGGCCGGCCGTGAGGGCGCGGCGCGTCATCCTGGACATTGTCGAAGGTCTCCCGGTCTTGCGTGATGCGTGGCCGTCTTTTCGCGCGGTCCACGTCCACCCGCGCCGCGCCCGCCGGAGCGGCATCGGGTCGTTCCCTGTCCGGCCGGGGGCGTCGCCCCCTCAGCCCAGCAGGTAGTCGGCGCCGCAGCGGTCGCAGATGCCGCGCACCAGCGCCCGCAGCGTTTCCGGCACCGGAATCCCGGCGGCCAGGCGCTCGGCCCGCGAGGCCGCCTCCGGGTCGCCGGGGATCAGCACCGGGCGATCCGGCCGGGCCGGCGGGGTGGCGCGCAGGGTCTCCAGCAGCGTGCCGAGATCCTCCTCGAAGGCCTCGGCCGGGCGGAAGGCGGCGGGGTCGATGGCGAGGAAGAAATGTCCGATATTATCCGGCTCCCCGGCCTTCCGCGTGCGGTCGCGCAGCACGGACAGGGCGCCGCCGGTCAGCGTTCCGGCCAGGATCTGCACCATCAGCGCCAGGCCATAGCCCTTGTGGCCGCCGCCGCTCTCGTCGCCGCCGAGCGGGGTCAGCCCGCCCTCGGCCCGGCGGAACAGATAGGCCATGCCCTCGGCGGCGTCGGTCACCGGGCGGCCCTCGCCATCGATCACCCAGCCCTCGGGCATCGGCTTGCCGTTCAGGTCGTAGACCTTGACCTTGTTGCCGGCGACGGTGCTGCTCGACATGTCCAGCACGAAGGCGGGCTCGCGGCCGGCGGGGGCGGCGAGGGCCAGGGGGTTGGTGCCCAGCATCGGAACGCCGCCGCGCGTCGGCACCACCAGCACGCTGCGCGCCGAGGTCATCACCAGACCGATGACGCCGCGCCGCGCCGCCAGCCGGGCATAGTATCCGGCAGCGCCGAAATGGTGCGAGTTGAACACGCCGACGGCACCGACACCGCCGCCGAGGGCCAGTTCCACGGCGAGCTCCATGCCCAGGGCGGCGACCGGATGGCCGAGCCCGGCGGCGCCGTCCACCAGCGCGGTGGCTGCGTTGCGGCGCACCACGCGGGGCCGCGCGGCGAGGTCGAGCTGCCCTTCGTCGCGCAGGGTCTCGTACATCATCAGCATGGACAGGCCATGCGAATCGATGCCCATCAGGTCGGTCTCGACCATGGCCTCGGCGGTGGTGGCGGCGAGGTCCGCCGCCATGCCCCAGGCGGTCAGCACCGCCAGGATCTGCCGGTGAACCTGATCGGCGGGAATCTGCGAGACGGGAACGGCCATGGCCCGCGCCTCAGTCGCCGGCCCGGCGGGGCGGGGGGACGATGCTGCAGCCATGGATCATGCGAAACTCCTCCGGTGGATAGGCTTCCTGGACGTCAGGGCAAGCTTCGCACGGAGTGTTCACTGTCGGCAATCCGGGGCGCGCCGGAAGAACCGGGTGAGAGGGCCGCGTGAACAGGGTCAGGGCGGCGCCAGATCCTCTGGCCGCAGGAAGCGCGCCAGCCGCACGGCGGTATGGCCGCGCATGGTGCGGGGGCTCGGCATGACCAGCAGGCAGTCGTCATGCGGCGTGCGGATCTCGGCTTCGCCATCCAGGGCGAGCAGGGTGTTGCGCGCGCGGATCACCGTGCCGCCACGGAAGGGCCTCACGAAGCTGAAGCCGTGCGTGCCGGCGATGACGGTGCGGGTCACCTCCGCCACGCTGGGGGCCGGGCGCGGGACCGGCGCGGCCGGCGGCGGCGCCTCGATCAGCCCGGTCTCGCGCAGCAGGGCGGTGGCGCAGGCCTCGAGCGTGGCCAGCGTCTCCGGCTCCCAGTGCTGGCCGCCCTCGACCAGGATGGCGCGGCGGTGGCCCTCCGGCGCGGTGAAGGTCGCGTGGTCGATCAGGCGCCGGCCGGTGCCATGCCCCTGGTCGGCCACCACCAGCGGCGGCACGCCGAGCCGCGCGCCGAGATCGCGCGCCCGGGCCATGGCGCCGGTGATGATCAGCGGGTCGGACGGCCAGAGCATGCTGTGCAGGTCGAGCAGCACGTCCACCGTGGCGATCAGCGGCCGCAGCGCGCGCGCGCGGCGCAGCTCCAGGCTGTCGCGCGGGCCGTCCAGCACGCGGTCGCACCAGACCCGGTTCAGGTCTTCGTCGACGAAGCGGCTGAGCGTCGGATCGGCCGGGTTGAAGCGCGCGAAGGCGGCGAGATTGGCGAAGATGAAGGTCAGCCGGCCGCGTTGCGGGCGCAGCCCCTGGGAGAGCCAGCGGGCCAGCAGCAGGGCGCCGGCGAACTCATTGCCATGCACTAGGCAGGAGAGCGCCACATGCGGGCCGGGCCGGCCGGAGTCGAAGCTCCACACGCCCGGCAGCAGGTTTCCGGCTTGCCATGGGCGCAGGTCGGGCACCGGCAGGAGGACGGGGAAATGCGGCAGGAAGCCATGGCCCGCCATGCCGTTCACCGCTTCGCGGCCTCATTGGACATGCCTGCCTTCTCCAGCCCCATCGCACTGCACTACAGACGGAGTGTATAGACGGGCGCGGGATGGGCAACCGGGGGGCTCAGCCCTTGCGGGCCTCGGCCACCAGCCGCTGCAGCGTCGGCAGATCGACGGCGCCGGGGACCAGCGTCTCACCGATCACCAGCGCCGGCGTGCCCTCGATGGAAAGGGCGCGGGCCAGGCGCAGATGCTCCTGGAGCCGCCGCTCGATGGCCGGGTCCTCCATGTCGCGCCGCAGCCGGGCCCAGTCCAGGCCCAGCTTCTTCGCCTCCGCCTGCAGCGTCGCCTCGGTCGGCTCGCCGCGCAGCTTCATTAGCGCGGCCTGCAACTCGACATACCTGTCCTGCCGCTGCGCCGCGAGCAGGGCGCGGCTGGCCAGCACGCTGGCCGGGCCCAGGATCGGCAGGTCCTTCATGACGATGCGCACGCCCGGATCGGCCCGCAGCAGCGCCTCCAGCGTCGGGTGCAGGGCCTTGCAGTAGCCGCAGCGGGCATCGAAGAACTCGACGAGGGTCACATCGCCGCGCGGATTGCCCTTCACCGGATCGGCGGGATCGCGGAACAGCGCCCCGGCCTCGGCGCGGATCGCCCCGGCGCGGCCCTCGCTGGCCTGCTGCCGCGCCGCCTCCTCCAGCGCGGCGAAGGCATCGCGCAGGATGCTCGGGTCCTGCCGCAGCGCCTCGCGCATCACCTGGACCACCTCGCGCCGCTGCTCCGGCGTCAGCGCCTGCGCCGCCGCGGGCGAGGCGGGGAGGCCGGGCGCGGCCGCCAGGGAGATGGCGGCGAGCAGCAGCGGGACGGCGAGGCGCCGGGGGCGGCGGGCGGAGGGGGGCGGAATGCGCGACATGGCGCCAGCCTAGCGCGCCGGCGGGCGGCTGCCCCCCCCTCTCGCGCGGCGGCGGTCAGGATCGCGGCATCGGCCGGCGCGCGGAGGCGGTTGCCGCCCTCGCCGAAGGCGTCTATGGCCGGGCGACAACCCGGCCTGGCCGGGCGTGGCCCGTACTGGATTTTCGTACTGGATTTTCGTACCGGACCCTCGTGCCGGACCCATCCGGCCCACGCCGTGGCGCGGGCCCCGACAGCACCGGAGTGAAACAGGCCAGCATGAAGAGCAGCGCGCGCAACCGGTCGAGCCGTCCTCCCACCGGCCCGGCGGGGATCCCGGCCTTCCGGAGCGGCCTTCTCGGCCTCGGCCTGCTGGCCCTGTCCGGCTGTGGCCTGGGGGAGACGGTGGGCGGCCTCGTCGGCAATGCCGGCCCGGCCGAGGGCGAGGCCGGTCACGTGCGCGGCTTCCTCGGCGCGGCGGTGGCGGATGAGCCGCGCGCCGCCCTGGTCGCGCGGGATGTGCTCTCGGCCGGCGGCACCGCGGCGGATGCGGCGGTGGCGGCCGGCTTCGCCATGGCGGTGACGCTCCCCTCGCGCAGCGGACTCGGTGCCGGCGGCGCCTGCCTGGTCTATGACCGGGGCCGCAACCAGACCGAGGCGGTGCTGTTCCCCGCCGTTCGGCCGGCGCAGGCCCGGGGCGACCGCCCGGCGGCGGTGCCGATGCTGGCGCGCGGCCTCTTCGCCCTGCACACCCGAAATCCCCGGCGCCCCTTCGAGGAGCTGATGGCTCCGGCCGAGCAGCTCGCCCGCTTCGGCGCCACCACCTCGCGCGCCCTGGCGCAGGACCTGGCGGCGGTGGCGGGCCCGCTCTCGGCCGATCCCGGCGCGCGGGCGATCTTCGCCGGGCCCGGCGGCCAGCCGCTGCGCGAGGGCGAGCGGCTGGTGCAGCCGGACCTGGGCAGCACGCTCGCGGCGCTGCGCACGGCCGGGGTGGGCGATCTCTATCAGGGTGCCCTGGCGCGCCGGCTGGAGCAGGTCTCGCCGCGCATCGGCGGTGGGCTCACCCTGGAGGACACGCGACCGGCGATCCCGACCATGGGCGTGCCGCTGCAGATGACCGTCGGCAACGACGTCCTCTCCTTCCTGCCGGTCCCGGCCGATGGCGGCCTGGCGGGAGCCGCCGCCTTCCGCGCCCTGCAGGGCGGCGCCGGCGTCGATGCCGCCGCGCAGCAGGGCCTCGCCACCGCCATGGCCTGGCGCCAGCGGGGCGGCGATCCGGCGGCGCTGCTGGCGAGCGCGCCCGGCGCGGCCTTCGGCGCGCCGCAGTTGCCGGCCTCCTCCAGCCTGGTGACGCTGGACCGCGAGGGCAATGCGGTCTCCTGCGCCTTCAGCCTGAACAACCTCTTCGGCACCGGTCGCGTTCTGCCGCAGATGGGCTTCCTGCTCGCGGCGGCGCCGGATGTCGGGCGGGTGGAGCCGCCGCTGCTCGCCGCCGCGCTGGCGCACAACACCAGCCTGCGGGCCTTCCGCTATGCCGGCGCGGCCTCGGGCCAGGCGGCGGCGCCCATCGCCCTCGCCCTGCCGGCGGCGCGCCACCTGCTGAACGGCACGCCCCTGGCCGATGCCGTGGCCAGCGTGCCGGAGCCGGGGCGGGCCAATGCCATCGCCTGCGGCCGCTACCTGCCCGGCAGCGCGGCGCAGTGCGCGGCGGCCACCGATCCGCGCGGCGCGGGGCTGGCGGTGATGGGCACGCCATGAGGGCGATCGTCGCGGTGGGGCCATGCTGAAGACCGGACGTGGCGCGGAGGCGCCGCCCTTCCTGGTGATGGATGTCATCACCGCCGCTAATGCGCGCGCCGCCGCCCTGCCGCCGGGCGCGCCCGGCGTGCTACGGATGGAGGTGGGCCAGCCTTCCACCGGCGCGCCGCGCGGCGCCGCCGAGGCGGCGATCCGCGCGCTGCGGGCCGGCGCGCCCATGGGCTACACGGAGGCCTTCGGCCTGCGCTCCCTGCGCGAGCGCATCGCGCGGCACTATGCCGACAAGTACGGGGCGGTGGTGCCGGCCGGGCGCATCGCCGTCACCGTCGGCGCCTCCGGCGCCTTTCCGCTGGCCTTTCTCGCCGCCTTCGATCCCGGCGACCGCGTCGCCATGGCGGCGCCGTTCTACCCGCCCTACGCCAATATCCTGACCGCGCTCGGCATGGTGCCGCAGCTGCTGCCCTGCGACGCCACCACGCGGTTCCAGCCCACCCTCGCCATGCTGGAGGCGCTCGATCCACGCCCGGAGGGGCTGATCCTCGCCTCGCCCTGCAATCCCGCCGGCACCATGCTGTCGCCGGAGGCGCTGGCGGCGATCGCCCGCTGGTGCCACGCGAATGGCGTGCGCCTGGTCTCGGACGAGATCTATCACGGGCTCTCCTATGGCATGAAGGAGGCCACCGCCGCCGCCGTCAGCGAGAGCGCGGTGGTGGTGAACTCCTTCAGCAAGTACTTCTCGATGACCGGCTGGCGCATCGGCTGGCTGGTGCTGCCGGAGGATCTGCTGCGGCCCGTCGAGTGCCTGGCGCAGAACCTGTTCATCAGCGCGCCCCATGTCGCGCAGATCGCCGCCGAGGCCGCCTTCGACTGCGCCGAGGAGCTGGAGGCCAACAAGGCGGTCTATCGCCGCAACCGGGATGTCCTGCTGGCCAGCCTGCCCGGGGCGGGGCTGGACCGGCTGGCCGAGGCCGACGGTGCCTTCTATCTCTGGGCTGATATCGGCCATCTCAGCAATGACAGCGTGGCCTTCGCCGCGCGCATGCTGGCCGAGGCGGGAATCGCCGCGACGCCGGGCGTGGACTTCGACCGTGAGCGCGGCCACCGCTTCCTGCGCCTGTCCTATTGCGGGGCGGAGCCGGCGATGGCCGAGGCCCCGGAGCGGCTGCGGCGCTGGCTGCGCGGCTGAGGGCGGGCGCAACCGCCGCGCGCGCCGGCTGTTGCAGCATCATGCATCGCCATGGAGACGGGCCGATGACCATGAGCCGCAGCGACCGCCGCCTGCCGGGCTTCCTGACCCGGCGACCCTTCCTGGGTGCCACGCGCGACCGGACGACGGGAAATGCCGTGCTGGCCCTCGCCCTGGCGCCCCGTCGCGCGCCAGCGCCATCCGCGCCGCCGCCGCGCCGGCCACGGGGCCGTGAAGCCTAGGCGGCGCGCCCGGCGGCAGCGCCGGATCAGGGGCGGGGGAGGAAGAAGCTCTGGAGCCGCTGCAGGAGGTCCTGCAGGTTGAAGGGCGGCGGAGGCTCTTCCGTCTGCTCGGCGGGCACCCGGGCCCGGAAGGCGGTGATCGCCGCCGCCGTGCCCGCGAGCGATAGCTCATGCGGGGTGCCCTCCGCCGTGGCCCGGCCCAGGCCCAGCACCCGCACCAGCACGCGGTCCGCCGCCGCCAGCTCCTGCGCCGCGCGGGCGGCGTCCTCGGGACGCGGGGCGCAGACCACCGAGCGTCCCTCCAGCCCGCAAGGCATCTCGAAGAACGGGTTCGGGGGGAAGCGCATCTGCACCGTGCCTGTCAGCGCCAGGAGCCCGCGCATGGCGTTGTCCAGCGCCAGGTCCCGCGCGGTCACCACCGGCACCATCCGCCCGCGGCGGGGGGCGACCTCGAGCGCCAGCGGGCCCTGTCCCTCCCGCGCCGGTTCCACGGGGCGGTCGAGCGTCAGGCGGCACTGCGCGCGGTCGGTCATCGGATCGGTGCTGCAGGTCAGCAGCCAGGGGCCGAACTGCTCCACCGCCGGCACCGGATCGGGGGTGGCGGGCGGCGGGGCCGGCGCCGCCCCGGCGAGGCCGAGGAGGGCGGGCAGCAGGAGGGCGTGGCGGCGCATGGCGTCGAAGATAGGATGTCCGAAAGGAGCTTACCATGAACACCATCGACATGCCGGACGGAACCGCGGTGCCGCGGCTCGGCCAGGGCACCTGGAAGCTGGGCGAACGCGGCGCCGACCGGGCGGCCGAGGCGCGGACGCTGCGGCTCGGGCTCGACCTCGGGCTGACGCTGATCGACACCGCCGAGATGTATGCCGATGGCGGGGCGGAGGAGGTGGTGGCGGAGGCGATCGCCGGGCGGCGACAGGAGGTGTTCCTGGTCAGCAAGGCCTATCCGCAGAACGCCTCCCGCCGGCGGCTGCCCCAGGCCTGCGAGCAGAGCCTGCGGCGGCTGCGGACCGATGCGCTCGATCTCTACCTGCTGCACTGGCGCGGCAGCGTGCCGCTGGCCGAGACGGTCGAGGCGATGGAGGCGCTGGTGGCGCAGGGCAAGATCCGCCGCTGGGGTGTCTCCAACCTCGATGTGGCCGACCTTGAGGAGCTGGGTCCCGGCCTCGCCAACTGCGCCACCGATCAGGTGCTGTACAATCTCGGCGCGCGGGGCGTGGAGTTCGATCTGTTGCCCTATGCCGCGCGGCTGAAGATGCCGGTCATGGCCTATTCGCCCGTCGGCCAGGGCGGCGCCCTGCTGCGGCATCCGGTGCTGGGTCGGGTGGCGGCTCGGCAGGGTCTGACCCCGGCCCAGGTGGCGCTGGCCTGGTCGCTCCGCGACGGCGGCGTCATCAGCATTCCGAAGGCCGCCGGGGAGGCGCATCTGCGGGAGAACACCGAGGTCTGGAAGGTGGTGCTGACGCCTGAGGACCTGGCGGAGCTGGACGGTGCCTTCCCACCGCCGAAGCGCAAGCAACCTTTGGAAATGCTGTAAGCTTCATGAAGATTTACCCGGAAAGGTAAGGAGGCGGGTGGAAAGGTGTCGTGGCTCGCCGTATGGTTGCGGCGATGCAGGAATCCCTTTCCGATCCTCTCCGGCCGGGCGAGCGTCATCTCTTCCGCATCTCGGTGCTGGGGGAGGGGCCGGAGACCCTCGACTATCTCGACGGCGACGACATCCTCCTGCATCTGAGCCTCCGTCCGGCGACCGCGCGGCTCGTTGTCAATGACCGGATCGACGGAGGCTGGGGCACCGAGACCGGGCTGACGCTGCCCGCCGGAGCGCTGAACGGGCTGGAGGTGGCGCTGACGATCGGCGCCACCGTAGAGGTCGAGGCGGCCGGCTGCCGGCTGCGGCACGGCCCGCTGCGCGGTGATCTTTGCGAGGCGCGGCGGTTGCGCGGCACGGCGGGCGTCAGCCGGCTCCGCCCGCCGCGGGTGGAGGGTGGCCCCTGGCTGCGCCTCGACGCCTGTCATGCGCCAGGCGGCATCCGGGGCCGGGTGGGCGGGTTCGGCGAGGTGTCCGCCACCCTGCATCTGCGGGTGGCGGAGGAGGAGGTGGCGCGGCTGGCCCTTCCCCCCGGACCTGGGCCCCGCCGCTTCGCCGTCCCGGCGCCGGAGGGGCTGGCCGGCGGCGCGGCGTTGCGCTTCCTCTGCCGTGGCGCGGAGGGGGACGAGGTGGCGCTGGGCGAGGCGCGCTTCGCCCGCCGGCTGCGCGGCGCATTGGAGCATTGCGGCCGGCGCGGCGTGCGGGGCTGGGCGGCGCCGCTCGACGCCGCGGGCGGGCCGCCCCTGTTGCTGGAGGTGCTGGTGGACGGCCGCCCGCTCGGCCAGGCCCGCGCCGACCGGCCCCGCCCCGATCTCGCCGCCGCCGACCCCGATCTCGCACGGCGGGGTTTCCTCTTCCACTTCCCGGAGCCGCTGGACATCCCTCCGGGTGAGGACCGCGCCGTGACGGTCCGCGTCGCGGGGACGGGGATCGAGCTGCGGAACTCGCCCTGGCGGCTGGGCCGGGCCAGCGCCTCGCCCCTCGAGCCGCTGCGGGAGGAAGGGTGACGCGCCACCGCCAGGAGCTGCGCATCCTGCCGCCGGCCGTCCTCGGCGAGCGCGGCATCGACCTGATGGCGGGGGAGGCCATCCTGCTGCACCTGAAGCCGCGCCCGTCCGCCGGCTGGCTGGTCGTCAACACGCCGGACGCGGCGGGGGGATGGGGCCCGGAGTTCCGTCTGCCCCTGCCGCCGGAAGCGGCGGCGGCGGCTCTCACGGTGGTGCTGGAGGGGGAGGGGGAGACGCTCGACATCCGCCTCGGCGAGGCCGCGCCGGCCCGCTTTCCGCGCCCGCTTCGCCTCGGCGGCGGCTCCGCCTGGCGGCTGCCGCCCGGGGTGCAGGAACGGCTTCCGGCCGAATCGCCCGGCGCGCCGGCGGCGCGGATCGACTTCGCCGACCGTCATCATCTCCGCTGCCGGCTGCAGGACCTGCCGCCGGGCGGCTCGCTCTCGTTGCGCGCCGACGGTCTGCCCTGCGCCGCCCTGCCCGCCGGCGACGTGCCCGCCGAGGGCGCCGCGACGCTGCGCTACGCCGCGGGCAGCCTGGTGCTGGAGGGCATGCGTCTCGAGCTGTTGCTGGAGGGGGAGGAGCCGCCGCGCTGCCTGGCGCGGGCTCGCGTCGCCTCACGCTACTGCGGCGCCATCGAGATGGCGGATGAGGCCGGCCTGTGCGGATGGGCGCTCAACCCCGCCCTGCCCGAGGAGCCCGTGGTGGTCGATGTCTATCTCGACGGCCGCTTCCAGGGCGCGGCCCGCGCCGACCGGCCGCGGCCCGACCTGGCGCGGCTGGGCCCGGGCTTCGGCCGGAGCGGCTTCCTGTTCCGCCTGCCGCGCCGCGTCTTCCCGCGCGAGGGCGTGCCGCTTCGCCTCGAGGCCCGTATCCAGGACACCCGCTTCGCGCTCCGTCATTCCCCCTGGTGGCTGTCCCGCCCGGTGCCGGTCACGGCGGCGGCGCTGGGCGGAGAGCCGGCGGAATGAGGATCTGCATCGCCACGCCCGACATCATCGGGCCGGTGCGCAACGGCGGCGTCGGCACCGCCTGCACCGCCCTGGCGCAGGCGCTGGCGGCGGCGGGCCATGCCGTGACGCTGTTCTACACCTCGACCTACTTCGAGCAGGGCGACCGCGAGCGATGGCGCGCGGATTACGCGCGGATGGGCATCCGGCTGCTCTATCTCGATCCCGCGCCGCGCCCGCCGCTGCACCGCGCGCCGACCGTGCAGGACGAGGACAACCTGGCCCGCGCCTATCACGTCTACGAGGCGCTGAAGCACAGCGACTACGACGTCATTCATTTCGTGGACTACATCGGGCTCGGCTACTTCACCGCCCTGGCGCGGGCCCAGGGCCTCTGCCTGCCGCGTACCCGGCTGGTGGTGACGGCGCATTCGCCGACGCTGTGGTCGCGCCTGTCCAACAACAGCGTGCTGGACGATATCTCCCCCCTGCTGCGCGACCGCATGGAGCGCGGGCTGATCGCGCTCTGCGACATGGTGATAAGCCCGAGCGCGTACATGCTGCGCTGGTTGCGCGACCAGGGCTTCGCCCTGCCCGAGCGCCAGCGCGTCCTGCCCAACCTGATGCCGCGCCGCCTGGGCGCGCCGGAGCCGGGCATCCTGGCGGAGCCGGTGGAAGCGGGCGCCGCGCCGCTGCGCGAGATCGTCTTCTTCGGCCGGCTCGAGCCCCGCAAGGGGCTGCTGGTCTTCTTCGACGCGCTGGACCGCCTGCGGGGCCGGCTGCCCGCCGGCACGAGCGTCACGCTGCTCGGCAAGCTGGGGCCGGACTATCCCCGTGCCGTGCTGGAGCGGCGGGCGGCGCGCTGGGGCCTGCCCTTCCAGATCCTGGACGGGCTCGACACCTTCGCGGCGCTGGACCATCTGCGGCAGCCGGGGCGGCTCGCGGTGCTGGCCGCGCTGTCCGACAATTCGCCCTACACGGTGCTGGAATGCCTGCACCACCGCATTCCCTTCATCGCCTCCGACGTCGGGGGCGTCGCCGAACTCCTGGCGCCGCAGAGCCAGGCCGAGGTGCTGTTCGATCCGGTGCCTGCGGCGCTGGCCGAGCGCCTCGTCGCCGTCCTCGGGGCGGCCCCCGGCGCCTTCGTCCCGGCCCTGCCGCGACCGGGGCTGGAGCAGGCCGAGCAGCGGATGCTGGCGCTGCACGAGGAATTGGCGGCGGAACTGGCGGCGGAGGCGGCGCGCCCGCCACCGCCGCCGCCGCGCCAGCCCCTGGTCAGCGTCGTGATCCTTCACCATGAGCGCCCGGCCGAGCTGGAACAGGCGCTGGTGGCCCTGGCGCGGCAAAGCCACCCGCGGCTCGAACTGCTGGTGGTGGACAATGGCAGCCGCGACCCGGTCGCGCTGGCCTGCCTCGTGGCCCTGGAAGCCGAGGGGCGCGCGCGGGTGCTGCGCCTGCCGGAGAACCTCTATGAGCCGGAGGCCCGCAATATCGGCGCCCGGGCGGCGCGGGGCGAGTACCTGCTGTTCATGGATGACGACAACCTGCCGAAGCCGCGGGAGGTCGAACTGTTCTGCCGCGCCGCCCAGGCCGGCGGCGCCGACGTGCTGACCTGCTTCGCCGATCACTTCCAGGGAGCGGCGCCACCGGAGGAGGACAGTGGCGCTGCGAAGCGCTTCCTGGCGCTCGGCGATGCGGGGCCCGTGGGGCTGATCTTCAACGCCTATGGCGATCTCAACTGCTTCGTCCGGCGCGACCGTTTCCTGGCGATCGGCGGCTTCGTGCAGGACCGGCGATTCAACCATGCGGAGGACTGGCGGTTCTTCGCGCATGCCTGGGCGCAGGGCCTGCGCATCCAGGTCGTGCCGGAGGCGCTGTTCTGGTACCGCGCGCCGCCGCCGGGGCAGGAGGGATGGCGTCGGCGCGACCGGCCCGGCGCGTTGATGCGGGCCGCCGAGGCCTATCTCGCCGTGGCGCCGGCGAGCCTTCGTCCCTTCCTGCATCTCGCCCAGGGCTTGTTCTGGAAGGCGCTGAGCGAAGCCGCCGAGACGCGACGGCGGGGGGCGGAGCTGGAGCGGCTGCGCCAGGAGAACGCGACGCTGCGCGCAAAAGAGGAAAGGCTAAGCCTGGAAAACGAAAATCTTCGAAAAAATTATACGGCGCTCTCCGGCATCCTGCCTGCCCTGCTGCGGGATGGCGCCGGCGACGCGGAGGCGCGCGAGAGGATTTTGCGACACGTCCGCCTTATCGGCGACAAGTGCCGCGATTCCGATGCGGGCGGGACATCCTCGTGATACTGACGCGTCATCGCGGATAACTGTTCTTCCCGCTTCGATGGTGTTGTAGTAAAGAAGGAAGAAGATGCGCGTGATGGTCGAATGGCCTCCGCGAGAAATGCCGCACCGGTTCCAGACCGCTGCTGCCACAGCCCGCGATCCTCCAGGCAAGGAGGACGGTCATGGAGGCAATGTCATGACGTGGTTGTTGATGTCCACCGGGGCTTTTGTGGTTGCGTTTCACCAATGACGGGCGGCCTATGGCGCCGGTGGCACTTCTGAAAGGCGAGCTGAGGACACAATGAAGATAGCGATGATTGGGGCCGGCTATGTCGGTCTCGTCTCTGGCGCCTGTTTCGCCGAATTCGGCGTCGATGTCTGCATTGTGGACACGGAGGCCCGCAAGATCGAGGCCCTGCGGCAGGGCCGGATCCCGATCTACGAGCCCGGGCTCGATCGCCTGGTGGAGGAGAATGCCCGCGACGGCCGGCTGAGCTTCACCACCGATCTCAAGGAAGCCATGCACGGCGCCGATGCCGTCTTCCTCGCCGTCGGTACCCCGACGCGGCGCGGCGACGGCCATGCCGATCTGACCTACGTCTTCTCCGCCGCCGAGCAGGTGGCGCTGGCGGCCGAGGGGCCGCTGGTGCTGGTGACGAAGTCCACCGTGCCGGTCGGGACCGGGCGCCGGGTGAAGGAGATCGTGCGCGCGGCGCGCCCCGATCTCGAGATCGAGGTGGCGTCGAACCCTGAGTTCCTGCGTGAAGGCAATGCCATCGGTGACTTCATGCGGCCCGATCGCGTCGTGGTCGGTGTCGATTCCGAGCGGGCGCTGGCGGTGCTGAAGCGACTCTACCGCCCGTTGTACCTGATCGAGACGCCGGTCGTCGCCACCTCGATCGAGACGGCCGAGTTGATCAAGTACGCGGCCAATGCCTTCCTCGCCGTGAAGATCACCTTCATCAACCAGATGGCCGATCTTTGCGAGAAGGCCGGCGCCAATGTGCACGACGTAGCGCGCGGCATGGGGCTCGATGGCCGGATCGGCCGCAAGTTCCTGCATGCCGGCCCCGGCTACGGTGGTTCCTGCTTCCCGAAGGACACCCTGGCCCTGGCGCGGACCGCGCAGGAGCTTGGCGCGCCGGTCACGATCGTGGAGCAGACCATCGCCGCCAACGATGCGCGCAAGGAGCAGATGGCGCAGCGGGTCATCGCGGCCTGCGGCGGCTCGGTGAAGGGCAAGACGATCGGCGTGCTGGGCGTCACCTTCAAGCCCGAGACCGACGACATGCGCGACGCGCCCTCGCTGGTGATTCTTCCGGCGCTGCTCGATGCCGGGGCGACCGTGAAGGTCTATGACCCGCAGCCCGCGCATGCGCGGGAGATGCTGCCGGCCGCGCTCCAGTTCACCGAAACGGCGATGGACGCCTTGCAGGGGGCGGATGCGCTGGTCGTCATCACCGAGTGGAACGAGTTCCGGGCTCTCTCCCCCGAGAAGCTCAGGAAGGCGATGGCGGGAGATGTCATCTGCGATCTTCGGAATGTCTGGGAACCGGCCGCCATGCGCGAGGCTGGGTTCAACTATTCCTCGATCGGCCGGCCCTGACGTTCCTGTATCGTCCAGGAGACGGAAAAGGGCGCCATGCGGCGCCCTTTTTCATGCGTGCGGCCCAGGGATCATGCGAACCATAAGTTGCGCGTTGCACAAAAGATATCTTGCTGTGGTGGTATGGGCGCCGGTATTAGTTACTCGAAGGTGAGACCGCCTAGGCCTTTCCGGCTCGCCGCTCCGGCGGATGCTCTACGGCGGACCTGTCTGCCATCAGGGGAAGACCAGGCTGGACATGATGCTCCACTCGACAGGCGAGACCGCCGACCTGGCCGCCGACGACTTCCTTCCCGCCGGGCGCTGGGATTTCGTCATCACCCCCGATGCGGCGCGCCGGCAGGCCCGTATCGACCTCCTGCACGGCGACGACATCCTGCTGCACATCAAGGTGCTGCCGGAGCGCGAGCGCATGGTGCTGAACGACCGCATCGGCGGCAAGTGGGGCAGCGAGATCCATATTCCGGCCCCTCCCTCGGTCACGGCCGCGGACATGCACGTGCGTCTCACGAGACATTTCGGGGTGCTGAAGGTCGGCTTTGCCGAGGGGGACAGTGCCGACTACGCACGCCATGCGGATCTGATCGCGCAGGCATTGCTGAAGTATTCCCATGGAATCCGCCGCGTGACCGGATTGGGCGGATTGAATGCCGGCCTGATCAAGGGGACCATCCGGCGCGCGGACGTCATGCACATCGCCGGTACACTGCAGTTTCCTGATCTCCGCTGGACCGAGCCGGCGCGCCTGCAAGGTGGGAGGCTGGTGCTGCTTGTGGACGGACGGCCCAGCGGCTTCGCGGCGCTTCCCGTGCCGGCCTCGGAGGACTTCATGCCTGCCGTGGACTTCACGATAGTGGCCGATGATGGAGCGCTCATCGGCGATGGGATGATTGCCGAGGTCGCGGTCGAGCTGGGCGGAGCGAAAGCTGTTGTGGGATCCTCGCGGATCATGTCCCGCTTCGCCGGCGGCGTGGAGCGTTGCAACGAGAGCATGGTCAGCGGCTTCGTCTGCAACCCCGATCTTCCGGGCCGCCCCGCACTGGTCGATGTCTTCATCAACGATGTCTTCCAGGCGACGGTTCCGGCACTGGAGCCGCGGCCGGATCTCGAAGTGCTCGGCCTCTCCCCGGACTGCGGGGGCTTCCGCTTCCGCTACGCCAATCCGATCCATCTGCCGGTGAGCGCCGATGCGCTGGTCTCCGTCCGTGTCCACAACACGGATGTCGAGCTGGCCCATAGTCCCTGGAGGGTCAGCCAGGCGGTGTGCATGACACGCAACCTGGCCGGACCCTGTCCCGAAATGGCCCACGAGCAAGGGGCGGTATGAGAGAATGAAGATCTGCGTTGCCTCGCCGGACATCGTCGGTCCGATCAAGAACGGTGGCGTCGGTACCGCCTGCACGGCGCTGGCCCAGGGGCTGGCGGCGGCCGGTCACGAGGTCACGCTCTTCTACACCTCGACCTACTTCGAGATGCACGATCTCGAATACTGGCAGCGGATGTACCGGCGCTCGAATGTCGAGCTGATCGGCTTCCGCCCGGCCTCGAACCCGCCCCTGCACCGCTCGACCACCGTCTATGACGAGGACAATCTCGCGCGCAGCTACCGCGTCTATGAGCAGCTCCGCGACACCGATTTCGACCTGATCCACTTCGTCGACTATATCGGCCTGGGCTACTACACGGCTCTGGCGAAGTCGCAGGGACTCTGTCTGCACAACACCCGCATCGCCGTCACCACCCATTCGCCCACGCTGTGGTCGCGCCTGACCAACTCCGCACCGGTGGATGACATCTCGTACATGGTGCGGGACCGCATGGAGCGGCGCCTGATCGAGCTGTCCGACATGGTCATCAGCCCCAGCCACTACATGCTGCGCTGGCTGCGGGAGAATGGCTTCAAGCTTCCCTCCCGGCAGATCATGCTGCCTAATCTCATGCCCAGCCGCATGCAGGGGGCGCCGCCGGACGTGCCGGCCGCGCACAAGGGGCCTGTGAAGGAGCTGGTGTTCTTCGGCCGCATCGAGCCGCGCAAGGGCCTGCTGATTTTCTGCGACGCCATCGACCGTATCAACAGGCTGCTGCCGGAGGATGTGAAGATCACCTTCCTGGGCAAGCTTGGGAAGGAATATCCGCAGGACGTGCTTGATGCCCGCACGGCCCGGTGGAAGCGCGAGGTCCAGGTCGTCTCGGGGCTGGATACCTTCCAGGCCGTGGATTACCTGCATGGCGAGGGGCGCATCGCGGTTCTCGCCGCGCTGCATGACAATTCGCCCTATACGGTGATGGAGTGCATCTATCACAGCATCCCCTTCATCTCGACGGATGTCGGCGGCGTCGCCGAGCTGATCGCTCCGGAAAGCCGCGACGCGGTCCTCTATCCACCGACGCCGGCCGGCATGGCCGAGCATATCCTGCGGACCATGGCGGCGGAGGACTTCGGTCCCGCCCGTTCCAATGTGGATTTCCCGGCCAATCTGGAGGCCATTCTCCGGCTGCATCGCGAGCTGGAGGCCGAAGTGGCCCTGGAGCGCGCCAGGCCGCGGCGCCAGGCACGGCGCCCCCTCGTCACGGTCAATATCCTGCACTTCGAGCGGCCGGGCGGTCTGGCCCAGGCGCTGGAGGCGCTGGAGCGGCAGAGCTACGACAATCTCGAGATCCTCGTCGTCGACAATGGCAGCCGGTCCGAGGAGGCCGTGGCCTATCTCGACGCGTTGGAGGCACAGGGCCGCGACGACCTGCGTGTCCTCCGCATGGGGGAGAACGTCTATGAGCCCGCGGCCCGCAACGCCGGCGCCTATGCCGCGCGCGGCGAGTACGTCCTGTTCATGGACGACGACAACGTGCCCAAGCCGAACGAGGTCGAGGTGTTCTGCACGGCGGCCGAGAATGGCGGCGCCGATATCCTGACCTGCTTCAATGACCACTTCGTCACGGACGCTCCGCCGGAGAAGGACGAGGATGCGGTCAAGCGCTACATCGTCATGGGCGATTTCGGGCCGCTCGGCCTGATCTACAACAGCTATGGCGATCTCAACTGCTTCGCGCGGCGCGACCGTTTCCTGGAGATCGGCGGCTTCATTGTCGATGGCTGCTTCAACCACGCGGAGGACTGGCGCTTCTTCGCCAAGGCCTGGGCCAAGGGGCTGAAGGTCGACGTGGTGCCGGAAGCCCTGCTCTGGTACCGCACGACGCTGGCAAGCTGGGGCACCGGATGGCGCAAGCGCGACCGGGCCGGCGCGATGATGCGGGCGGCGAATGCCTATCTCGAGTCCGCCCCGGCCGAGGTGAAACCCTTCGTCCTGTTGTCGCAGGGACTGTTCTGGAAGGCCTCCTCCGCCGATTCCGCGCGGCGCAACCTGAGCCGGGAGGCCGGCGCATTGCGCCGGCAGGTCGAGAAGCTCGAAGAGGAGAAGAAGGTGCTGGAGTTCGAGAAGCAGTTGCTCATGCAGGCCTATCGCTCCGTCTCCCACTTCGCGCTCAGCACGCTGGAGGGGCAGGCCGATCACCTGCCGGAAGTTCAGCGTGGCGTGGTCCATCTTCGGAACATCATGCGGAAGTATCAGTAGGGAGCCCGGGGCGGGCCGCCATCGGCTCCAGCCGGCGTCATTGGGGGATCGAAGGTCATATGAGCGGCATCCAGTTTGATGGAGCGGACATCAGGATCTCGGCCAATGAACACATTGTCCGGGGGGCAAGGAAGGGCGTGCCCTTCGTTACCTTCTCCTCCCGCTCCCGGCAGCCTATCAGCCCCATCTTTGGCGGCGACTTCTTCGCGCGGCGTGGCATTCCCGCCCTGCATGTCCAGTCCAAGTGGAACCATTGGTGGCACACCCCCGAGATGGCCGAGCTTGCCGAGGTCATCGCCCGCCTTCGCCTCGGGCCTTCTGTGCTCTATGGCTCGTCCATGGGCGGCTATGGCGCCCTGATGTTCGGGCGCCGGCTTGAAGCCGCCGCGATCGTCGCGCTGTCTCCGCAAGCCTACATCCTGGCCCCGCTCGGCACCTTCGACACGCGCTGGGATGAGTACAGGCCGTTCTTCTCCGCGCAGTTCGACGAGGAGATCGCGCTCCGGGAGCAGGCCGGCCTTCCGGCCTGGATCTTCGTGGATCGGCAGCATGCGCTTGACCGTCCGCATCTCGAGATCCTGGACCGCGTTCGGGGTCAGGTGGGAGCAAACGCCTGGCATCTCATCGACGTTCCTTACGGATATCATCCGGTCAGCCCGGCCCTTCAGAAGGCGGGCATCCTTGGTACCCTCCTGGATGATCTGTACGCGGCCAGGCTGCCGGACACCGATGCCCTGGTGCGCCGCAGTCAGCTGGCCTACCGCAAGGATCCGAAGTCGCTTTTCAACTACCTCCGCGGTGTCGGGGAGGACGCGCTTGAGCACCATCGCGCCATGGCCCATGCGAGCTTCGAAAGCGGACCCGCCGACGACCACGAGTTTCTCTTCATGAGCGCCGAGGTCTTTCTGAAGCTCGGTGAACCCGAGCTTGCCATGACCATCAGCGAACGGTCGGTGGCGGCGGCCGAGGCGCCGGCCTGGCTGGCGACGAAGCATGCCGGCATCGTGGCCTCGGTTCGGGGGGCCGATGTCGCGTTGCGCTTCCTGCGCGGATTGCCTCATTTGAACGGCCATCCGGATGTCCTCAGGGTGATGGAACGACTGGAGCGCCGAGGCGCCTCGAGACCTTTGCTGAATGCCGTGGGCGCCGGGCCTTAGGCGCTACCTTGATGAGGATCCGTATCCCGGCCTCCATCGGAGGGTTGTTCCTTTCCCTGCTTCTCTGGGTCGCCTGCCCATCGCAGGTGCTGGGGCGCGACGGGGTGGTGATCGGGGTCAATCAGGTCAATCTCGCCTGGCTGCCCGCTCCGCAGCGTCAGGATGCCATTGCATCCATGGCCGATGCCGGGGTTGGCGCTGTTCGGCTGACCTTGAACCCTCCCTTTCCAGCGAGTCTCGATGCGGTCGAGCAGGCCGTCCGGCGCGGCCTTCAGGTCGTGCTGGCGGTGTCATTGAACGTCGACGCCTACTATTCGCCTGGAATATCGCCCCGAGCGGGCGGGCGGGTGGAAAGCGCCTATCCCCTGTCGGCGATCAGGCCGGAACGCTTCCAGCAGGTGTTTCAGGACCTCTGGTCCGAGCTGGAGCGCCGCCAGATTCGTCTGCTGGCCATGGAGGTCGGCAACGAGATCAACTGGGCCTTCAACGGGGACGTGGCGGCACAGGCGGGGCGGCCCGGCCAGGTCCACACCGACCTGTCACGGATGCCCGGCGGCGGCGCCTATCAACGCGGGCTGGATCGCTACATGGACCTGCTCCGCATCGTGCATGAGCAGCGTTCGCGGAGCGCCGTCAATCGGGACATGCTGATACTGGCCGCTGGAATGGCGCGCATTCGCCCCGACTTCGCCGCGGCGATGAAGGCGGACGTCGTGGATGCCGGCACCACGCTGTCGCTCCTGGCGGAGAAGGGCTTGTCACGCTACGCTGATGCCGCCGCCATCCATTATTATCCCGCGCCCGGCGCCACGCCGGTGGAGCGACGAGAGGCGTTGGACGCCGCGCTCAAGGAATGCGGTCTCGGCCGGACGGCGCGATCCTGCTGGATGACCGAATGGGGGATCAGCAACGCGGCACGGGCCTGCCCTCTCAACGACGACGCGCGAGCGGACTTGGTGCGTGAGACTCGCCGCAATCTCGCGGAGCATGCCCGCCGCGGTTCCCTCGAGGCCGCCTTCTACTTCGAGTGGGACGGCAGGACCGCCCGCAGCATCTGGCGCTGCGGCGGCCTGACCGAGGCCGGCCGTCTCGCCATTGCCCCGTTGGGGGCACGTCCATGATCGTCTCCGACCACTCCTGCCCTTCACTGAAGCACCGGAACCCTGACGCCATGCGCAAGCGCAAGTCCCAATCCCGTTCAGGCGGCGGCCTGCGCCGGCAGGACGCCGCGCCGCCCACGCCGCCTTCCTTCGCCGAGTTGCAGCAGCGGGCGGCGGCGGAGATGGCGGCCGGGCGGCCCGACCAGGCCGAGGCGCTGCTGCGCGCCGCGCTGGATCAGGCGCCGGAGGATGCCGCCTGTATGCGCCGCCTGTCGCAATGCGCCGCCGCGCGCCGCGACTGGGCGGCGGCGCGGGACTGGGCGGCGCGCGCCGTGGCGCTGAACGCGCGCGATCCCTGGTCGCATCATCAGTGCGGCACGGTGGCCTTCCAGGCCGGCGATCTGGAGGCGGCGGAGACGGCGGCGCAGCGGATGCTGGAGATCGTGCCCGGGCATCCGGCGGCGCTGCGCCGGCGGATCGACATCGCCCTGCGGCGCGGCGCGCTGCCGGAGGCGATGGCGCAGGCGCGCGCGGCGGCGGCGTTGCATCCGGAGGAGCCTGGCGTGCTGCACCAGCTTGGCACGGTGCATCTGGCGCTGGGCGAGGTGGCCGAGGCCGAGGCGCTGGCGCGGCGCTGCCTCGAACTGCGCCCCGATTCGCTGCCCGCCCTGCGCCGCCTCAGCGATCTCGCCAACCGGCGGGGCGAGCGGGACCGGGCGCTGGCCCTGGCGCGCGAGGCGGTGGAGCGGCATCCGCTCGAGGCCGGCCCCTTGCATCACCTGGGCGCGCTGCACTTCCAGGCACGGGACTACGACGCCGCCGAGGCGGTGGCACGCCGCATCCTGGAGATCGTTCCGGGACAGGCCGGGGCTTTCCGGCGGCTTTCCGACATCGCCCTGCGGCGCGGTGACCACGCGGCGGCGCTGGACTGGGCGCAACGCGCCGCGGCGGCCATGCCCTCCGATCCCGGCGCGCGGTATCAGCTCGGGACCGTGCATCTGGCGGTCGCCGCGCTGGAGCCCGCCATGGTGGCGGCGCGCCAGACCCTGGATCTGGAACCGGGGCACACGCCCTCGCTTCGCCGCCTGGCGCAGATCTCCGCCCGGCTGGGGCAGATGGACACGGCCTTCGACTGGGCGGGCCGCGCCCTGGAGGCGGACGGACGCGATCTCTGGTCGCATCATCAGCTGGGCTCGCTGCACATGAGCGCCGGGGACCTCGACGCGGCCGAGGACGCCGCCCGGCGGATGCTGGAGCTGGAGCCCGAGAATCTGGCGGCGCTGCGACGGCTCTCCGACATCGCCCTGCGGCGCAAGGAGCATGCCGAGGCGCTGGACTGGGCGCTGCGCGGCGTGGCCGGCCACCCCAATGAGCCGGGCGCGCGGTTGCAGGTCAGCACGGTGCGCCTGGCGATGGGCGATCTCGCGCTGGCGGAAGCCCTGGCGCGCGAGGCGCTGGACCTGACCCCCGGCCATGCCGCGGCGTGGCGCCGGCTGAGCGAGATCGCGACGCGGCGGGGCGATGCGGCGGCGGCGCTGGAGCGGGCGCGGGACGCGGTGGCCGCCGACCCGGCCGACGCCTGGTCGATGTCCCTGCTGGGCCAGTTGCACTTCCAGGCCGGCGACCTGGACGCGGCCGAGGCCTGCGCCCGGGCGGTGCTGAGGCTCGCACCCGGGCATGCCACGGCGCTGCGGCGGCTCGCCGACATCGCCCTGCGGCGCGAGGATGTCCCCCTGGCGATCCAGTGGGCGGAGCAGGCGGTGGTGGCGGCCCCGGCCGATGGCTGGGCCAATCGCCAGCTGATCGACCTGCTTCTGCGGCAGGACGACCTCGCCGGCGCGGAAGCGGCGCTGCGGAAGGCCGAGGCCACCGTGCCCAATCCGGGGCCGCTGCGGCGGGCGGCCGAGGAGATCGGCCGCCGGAAGGAGCTGGCGCATGCGTGAGGAGGCGGGGACGAAGGATGCCGGCGCGGCGCTGGCGGTCCGGTTCGGCTCGGCCGACCGTTTCCAAGTGAGCGGCGAGATCGCCGCCCCGGCCTTGCCCGGCGCCCGGTCGCTGGTGCTGCTGGCCGGGGAGACGGTGGTCGGCCGCCTGGCCGCGCCCGTCACGCCCGGGGGGGAGGCGTCCGTGCCGTTCCGCATCCCGGTGGAGGAGGCCGCGGCGGTGGAAGAGGGGGGCTCCCTGGCCCTGGCGCTCGAAGGCGAGGGGGGGCGCCGTGTGCTGGGGACGGCGCCGGTTCGCAGCCGCGTGGCCGGCGCCCTGGATCGCTGCAACGAGGCGCTGGTGCGGGGCTGGGCCGCCAATCTGAACTGCCCCGATCAGCCGCTGGAGGTCGAGATCCTGCTCAATGGCCAGTCGCAGGGCTTCGTCGTGGCGAACCGGCGCCGCTCTGATCTGGAGCGGATGGACAAGGCGCTGGCCGCCACCGCCTTCCTCTTCAAGTTCGCCCGCCCGCTGGACCTGCCGCGGGGGGAGACGGCGGTGATCACCGCGCGCATCCGCGGCACCGGCATCGAACTCGGCAACAGCCCGTGGTGGATCGCCCGCGCCTACGAGTCCCTGCCGCTTCTCGCCGGGTAACGTTCCGCCCGGTCCAGGCCACTCCCGGTCCAGGCCACTCCCGGTCCGGCCCGTCCCGGTCCAGGCCGCCTTCCGGGGCCCGTCGCCGGTACGGGCCCCGCCGCGGGCTCAGGCCGGCTGCAACTCCGGCGCCGGCTGGCCGACCTCCGCATCGCCCAGCGCCCGCGCCAGGCCGGCCTCCGCCTCGGCCCAGCCGGTGCGGATGTCGTCGGCGATCAGCGTCAGCACCTCGGGCGACAGGGCGGCGCGCAGATGCGGCTCCTTCCATTCCTGCGGCCGGCCCCGCTTGGCCAGGGCATAGGCCAGGCCACGGGCGATTCGCAGCACCATGCCGCGCTCGGCCTGGAGCTGCGCGGCCTCCGCCACCCTCTCGGCGTCCATTCCCTCGGGGGCGGTGGCCAGCAGCATCCGGGCCATCTCGCCCACCGCGCCATAGGTCAGGTTGACATGCAGCTGGTGGGTCTCGGGGTAGTAGCAGGCGGCGCGGTGCAGCAGGTCGCGGTCGGCGAGCTCGGCCGGATCGCGCAGCAGGAAGATGGCCGGCGCATTCTCGAGGGGGACGGGCTTCGGCTCGGCCGGCGGTCGCGGCTCGCCCTGCCGTGGCGGCGGCGGCTCCTTCGGCAGGGGCGGCGACTGGCGTGGGCGGCGGCGCGCGACGCCCATCTGCTCCAGCATCTGGCGCAGCTCCTCCTGCACCTCCGCGGCATAGGCGGCGGCGGGGGAGGCGTCGGCCAGCAGCTTGGCCAGCCAGCCCGGCTGGTGCCGCGTCACCAGGCCCGCGAAGTCGAGCAGCTTCACCTGCGCCTGGGTCTCGGTGCGGTAGCGGAGGAACTCGCGATAGGCCTCCGGCTGCACCGGATAGTCGGACGGCAGCTCCACCAGGATGGTGACATGCCGGGCCACGAAGGGGATGCCGAAGCTTGGCGCCTCGCGGCGCCAGGCCTGGCCGGACAGCACGCCGTACATCTCGTCCTGATGCACCAGCGCCGCCAGGCTGCTGGCGCTCTCCGGCCCGCCGCCCTGGCTCGCATTGGCATCCGCCAGGGTCGGGTGGGCCGGATCGTAGGCGTAGTGGATCGTGATGCCCTCGGGCGTGTGCACCGCCTCGTAGCGCGCCAGCCGGGCGAGGCGCGTGGCCAGGCTGGTCAGCCGGTGCGGCGCCTTCAGGCCGGCGATGCCGGGTTGCAGCAGGATCTCGACGCCCTCGGGGAAGCGGAAGAACCGCTGGCCGATCGCATCGACCAGCCAGCGCGGGCCGACCCGCGGCCGCCCGTTATAGGGATCGCTCACCGTGTCCTGCGCGGCGGCGTTGCCGAGCAGCACGACCTCCGTCCAGTCCTCCCCGGTCCGGCGCCCCTCGGCGCGGGCGGCCTCGCCGGCGTCGATGACCTCCGCGGGGCGGCCGTCCCCGCCCGGGCGCAGCAGGCGCCCATAGACCCCGTTGAACTTGCCGATCACCACCTCGCCGACCTCGCCCTGGCGGGCGGAGCGGTAGCGCAGGCCCCGCTGGTTGGAGGGCAGCGAGGCCACCTTGGCGCCCATGCCGAAATTGCGGTCGAGCCCGGTTTCCTTGCGGATCGAGGAGGCGATGTCGCACATCCGGAACAGCTCCTCGCCGCTCAGGCCGGTGCCGCTGTTCCAGATCGCCAGCTTGCGGGTGCCCTCGACGGGCAGGGCGGAGAACTCCACCCGGCGCCGTCCCTCCGGCGCGGTGGCGGCCGCCTCCAGCGCGTTCTGCAGCAACTCCCGGATCATCATGCTGCGTGGGCAGCGCTCGATCATCGAGGCAACAAGAAAGTCCTCGTTGTCGACGCGGAGCTTGGTCACGCTGCTGATCATGCACTGCATCCTCTGTGCTGCGCTGCGGAGAGACATGAATAGCGCAAGAAAGGCTTCAAATGAAACGATGGAAGTATTTGGTCTTTCTCTCTTTTTTGGACGGATGGCGATGTATCATCCGGTGAGGCGCATGGCATGGCCTGCTACGCCCGCGGCGCCACGGCCCTGAACGGTCTGTGACCGGCCGGCGGGCGCAATGTCCCGCCTCCGGCCATTTGCCGCCTTTCGGCGGCTGCCCGCCCTGCCTATCCTGCCGTCGTGACACAGCTTTCCGCCCTGCCGTGACCACGGCGCTCGCCCTGCTGCTGCTCTGCCTCCTGCTGCTGTCCCTGGCTGGCCTGGCTGCGACGCGGCATCCCTGGCTGCCGCAACTCGTCCGGTATGGCTGCGCCGCCGTCTCCGCCGGCTTCGCGGGGCTGGGGCTGGCAGGGCTGGCGCTGGAGGGCGGGGCGCCGCTGCTGCTGCCGGTCGGGCCGCCCTGGGCGCCGCTCAGCCTGGAACTGGACGGGCTTTCGGCCTTCTTCCTGGTGCCGCTCGGCCTGGTGGGGCTGGCGGCCATGCTCTACGCCGCCGCGCGCGAGACCGCCGCGATGCCGCGCCGCCTGGTGCCCTATCCGCTGTTCCTGGCCGGCATGGCGCTGACCGTCCTGGCCGCCGATGGCATCACCCTGCTGCTCGGCTTCGAGGCGATGTCGCTGGCCTCCTGGGCCCTGCTGGCCGCCGGCCATGTGGAGGAGGAGCGGCGCGAGGCCGCCCGGCTCTATCTGGGCTTCGCGCTGTTCGGCGCCGCCTGCCTGATCCCCGCCATCGGGCTGATGACCGGCCTCGCCGGGGATTTCTCCTTCGCCGCCCTGCGGGCCGCGCCGCCCGAGGGCTGGCGCGCCGGGGCGGTGCTGCTGCTGGTGGTGGCGGGGGCGGGGGCCAAGGCCGGGCTGGTGCCGCTGCATCCCTGGCTGCCGCCGGCCCATGCGGCCGCGCCCGCCGCCGGCTCAGCGCTGCTCTCGGCGGCGATGACCAAGGTCGCGCTCTATGTCCTGGCCCGGCTGCTGCTGGACCTGGGCGGCCCGGCCCAGCCGCTCTGGTGGGGCCTGCCGCTGATGGTCCTGGGCGCGGCCAGCGCCGTGCTGGGCGGACTGCGCGCCACGCAGGAGACCGACGCCAAGCGCCTGCTGGCCTGCTCGACCATCGAGCATGTCGGCCTGGTGGCGCTCGGCCTCGGCCTCGCCGCGGCGCTGCGGGCGGCGGATCTCGGGCCGCTGGCGGCACTGGCGGCCGGCGCCGCGCTGCTCCACCTGCTGGCCCATGCGGTCT
Source organism: Pseudoroseomonas sp. WGS1072 (assembly GCF_049340465.1). NCBI lineage: Bacteria > Pseudomonadati > Pseudomonadota > Alphaproteobacteria > Acetobacterales > Acetobacteraceae > Pseudoroseomonas > Pseudoroseomonas sp. WGS1072. The sequence goes on from NZ_JBMPSU010000001.1 coordinate 2,557,961, forward strand.
TCAAGGCGCTGCTGTTCCTGGCGGCCGGGGAGATGCTGCACGGCGCCGGGGCGCGGCGGCTGGACGGCATGGGCGGGCTGATCCATGCCATGCCGCTGGTCGGCTGGTGCGCGCTGGCCGGCGCGGCCGCCGCCGCGGCCCTGCCCCCGCTGGCCGGATTCGCCGGGGAGTGGCTGCTGTTCCAGGCCCTTCTGGCCGCGTGGCGGGTGGGGGCGCTGGGCTTCCAGATCCTTGTCATGGCGGCGCTGGCGGCGGCGGCGCTGGGCACGGCGCTGGGCGCGGCCGCCATGCTGCGCTTCTGGGGGCTGGCCTTCCTGGGCCGGCCGCGCACCCCGCGCACGCTGGGCGCGCAGGAGGCGGCGCCGCTGCCGCGCGGCGTGCTGGCCGGGCTGGCCGGGCTCGCCGCGCTGCTGGGCCTGCTGCCCGGTCCGCTGCTGGGTCTCGCGGCGCCCGCCCTGCAGCGGATCACCGGCCATGCCGGCCTGCCCGAGTTCACCCTGCTCTCGGTCAGTGCCTCGGCGCCGGCCGCCGATTACGCGCCGCTGGCGGTGCTGCTGCTGCTGGCCCTGGCCGGGCTCGGCCTCGCCGCGCTGCTGCGCCGCCTCTCGCCCTGGCCCTCGCGGCGGGCGCCGCCCTGGGATGGCGGGTTCATGGCGCCGCCGGCGCATCTGCCCTTCGGTGATCCCGCCACCCAGCCGAGTGCCGCCGGCTTCGCCCAGCCGCTGCACCGCATGTTGGGCACCCCGCTGCTCGCGGCGCAGGAGCATCTGCGCGCGGCCGCCCCGGGCGACCCGGTGCCGGCCCGGTTCGAGAGCCGCTTCGAGGACCCCGCCGGCCGCTGGCTCCTGGCGCCCCTGGCGCGCGGCCGGGACAGGGTGGCGGCGGTGCTGGAGCGGCTGCGCGACCTCGGCCTCCGGCAGTTCATCGGCCTGGCCCTCGGCACCCTGGTCGCCCTGCTGGCGCTGCTCGCCCTTTGGCCTTCCTTGGCGGGCGCGGCATGATCGCCCTCTCCGGCCTGCTGTCGCAGATCCTGCACCTGGTGCTGATGCTGGCGCTGGCGCCGCTGGTGGTGGGCGGCGTCCGCTGGCTGAAGGCGCGGCTGACCGGGCATCGCGGCGCCTCGCCCCTACAGCCCTGGCGCGACCTCGCCCGCCTGCTCCGCAAGCAGCCGGTGCTGGCGGAGAATGCCTCGCCGGTCTCCAGTGCCGCGCCCTATCTCGCCCTGGCGGCGACGCTGGTGGCGGCGGCCCTGGTGCCGGGCTTCGCGCATGGCATGGCGCTGGCGCCGCTCTCCGACCTGATCCTGATCGCCGGCCTGCTGGCGCTGGCCCGCTGCGCCCTGGTGCTGCAGGGGATGGATGCCGGCACCGCCTTCGGCGGCCTGGGCGCGGCGCGGGCGGCCAGCTTCGCGGCCCTGGCCGAGCCGGCGCTGATGGTGGCGCTGATCAGCCTCGCCCTGCTGGCCGGCAGCACCAGCCCGGAGGTGATCGGCGGCGTGCTGCAGGAGGGCGGGCAGGGGCTGCGTGTCTCGCTCGGCCTCGCCGCCGCGGCGCTGATGGCGGTGGCCCTGGCCGAGAATGCCCGGCTGCCGGTGGACAATCCCGCCACGCATCTGGAACTGACCATGGTGCACGAGGCCATGCTGCTGGAATCCTCGGGCCGCCACCTGGCGCTGTGGGAGATGCAGGGGGCGCTGCAGCTGACCCTCTGGCTCGCCCTTCTGGCGACGATCTTCCTGCCCTTCGGCACGGCGCCGGCCGGGGCCGGGCCGCTGGCCTGGCTGCTCGGCCTGGCGGCCTGGGGCGCGAAGCTGGCGCTGCTGGGCGGCGCGCTGGCGGCCTTCGAATGCGCCATCGCCAAGATGCGGGTCTTCCGCGTGCCGGAGTTCCTCGGCGCCGCGCTGCTGCTGGCCATGCTGGCGGCGGTCTACCTCTTCCTTTCCACCGGCCTGGCCTGAGGCGCGGCGCATGGTCTTCGGCCAGCTTTCCTATGACATGGCGCATCTGCTCGGCGGCGGCGTGCTGCTGCTCTCCTTCCTGCTGCTCTACCAGCGGCGCATCGCCGCCGTGATCACCGCCTTCGCCGCCCAGGGAGCGGTGCTGGCGCTCGCCGTCGCCTGGCAGGCGTATGCCCAGGGCGCGCCGGCCCTCTATCTCACCGCCCTGCTGGCCGGCGCCGCCAAGGCCGTGCTGATCCCGCTGGCGCTGCGCCGCATGGTGGCGCGGCTCGGCCTGCGGCGGGAGGTGGACGTGCCTCTCGGCATCGGCGGCAGTCTGATCGCCGGGCTCGCCCTGGTGGCGCTGGCGGTGACGGTGGTGCCGCCGGGGGCGGGGCCCGTCGCGGCGGCGGCGCGGGAGGATCTGGCGCTGGCGCTCTCCGTGGTGCTGCTCGGCCTGCTGATGATGGTGACGCGGCGCAACGCCATCAGCGTGGTCATCGGCCTGCTCAGCCTGGAGAACGGGCTGGTGCTGGCGGCGGCCGGGGTGCGCGGCATGCCGCTGGTGGTGGAGCTCTCCTCCGCGGCGCTGGTGCTGGTGCTGGCGGCCGTGGCCGGCTTCTTCGTGCTGCGCCTGCGCGACGACCTGCCGGACGGGCATCCGCCCCTCGATCTCTCCCTGCTGCACCGCTTCCGGGGGGAGCGCGAATGATCGCGGCCTCCTCCGTCTCGCTCTGGGCGGCGCATCTCTGGCTGGTGGCGCTGCTGCCGATGGCGGGCGCGGCGCTGCTGGCGCTGCTGCCGGCCCAGCGGCTGGCGGCGCGGTTGAACCTGGCCCTGGCGGCGGCGCAGTTCGGCCTGATCCTGGCGCTGGCGGCGCGCGGGCGCGGCCCCGAGGCGGCGCTGCTGCATCTCGACGCGCTGAACCTGCCCCTGCTGCTGCTGGCCGGCGTAATCGGCGTGACCACGGCGCTCTACTCCGCCGCCACGATCCGCGGCGAGGGCTTCGGCCCGCGCGCCGGGCGCGCCTACCACGCCGCCTTCCAGGTCTTCCTCGGCGCCAATGCCCTGGCGCTGCTGGCCGAGGATCTGGGCGTGATGTGGGTGGCGGTCGAGGCGGCGACCGTCGCCACGGTGCTGATGGTGGCGCTGCACCGCACGCCGGCCTCGATCGAGGCGGCGTGGAAGTTCCTGGTCCTCTGCGGCACCGGCATCGCCCTGGCGCTGTTCGGCACCATCGCCCTGGCGCTGGCGGCGCAGCCGCTGGGCGAGGGGGGCGCCACGGCGCTGTCCTTCGGCGTGCTGCGGCAGATGGCCCCGGAGGCGGACCCGCGCCTGCTCAGCCTCGCCTTCGTCTTCCTGCTGGTCGGCTATGGCACCAAGGCGGGGCTGGCACCGCTGCATTCCTGGCTTCCCGATGCCCATGCCGAGGGCCCGATGGCGATTTCCGCCGTGCTGTCCGGCCTGCTGCTGAACACCGCGCTGCACGCCATCCTGCGCGCCCGGGCGGTGGTTTCCGGCAATCCCGAGGTGCTGCCGCCGGGGGCGCTGATGCTGGCCATGGGCCTGGCCTCGGTGCTGCTGGCCGCCTTCGCGCTGTGGCGGCGGCGCGACGCGCGCCGGCTCTTCGCCTGGAGCAGCATCGAGCACATGGGGCTGGCCAGCATGGCCTTCGGCCTGGGCGGCCCGGCGGCGCTGGCCGGCATGCTGCACCTGCTGGGCCATTCGCTGGTCAAGAGCGCGGTCTTCTTCGGCCTCGGCCGCGCCATCCAGATCAAGGGCAGCCAGCGCATCGCCGCGATCGGCGGGCTGGCGGAATCGCATCCCCTGCTCGGCTGGTCGCTGGCGCTCGCCATCCTGGCGGCCGCCGGGCTGCCGCCCTTCGTCCTCTTCGCCAGCGAGGTGCTGCTGATGCAGCAGATGGTGACGCGGCTGCCCTGGCTGGCCCTGCCGCTGGGCCTCGGTCTGCTGCTGGCGGCGCTGGCGCTGCTGAAGGTGCTGCAGGCGCTCTGCTTCGGGCCGGGCCGCGCCGGCGTGCCGCCGCCGGACCAGCGCCACTGGCTCGGCCATCCGGCGGCGGAATGGGCGACGCTGCTGCCGCTGCACCTGCATCTGCTGCTGGCGCTGCTGCTCGGCCTCGCCCTCCCGGCGGCGGGGCTGGCGCTGCTGACCGAGGCGGCGGGGATCGCGGGATGACGGGGCCGGCCTCCGACCTGATCCGCGCCGGGCAGCGGCTCACCCCCTGGCGCTGGTGGCTCGACCCGGCGAGCTGGGCGGCCCTGCCGGCGGCGCTGCGGCAGGAGCCGGCGCTGGAACTTCTCGCTCTCTGGGCCGAGGCGCGCACCGTGCACGCCGCCTTCCGCCTGGGCCCCGAGCTGCTGCTGGCCAGCGTGGCGGCCGCCGATGGCGCCTATCCCGCCCTCTCCCCCGCGCGCCCCGGCGCCATCCTGTTCGAACGCGCCATCGCCGATCTCTGGGGCCTCAGGGCCGAGGGGGCGGTGGATGCCCGGCCCTGGCTCGACCACGGCGCCTGGGCCGCCGCGCGCCCGCTCGCCGTCCAGGGGCAGGGCGGGGGGGCGGCCGCCGCGCCGCTCCCCGCCCTTCCCGTGGGTGGCGAGCGGCCGCAGCCGGTCTTCCTGCCGGCCGAGGGGGAGGGGGTGCACCAGGTGCCGGTCGGGCCGGTGCACGCCGGGGTCATCGAATCCGGCCATTTCCGCTTCCATGTCCAGGGCGAGGCGGTGGTGCGGCTGGAAGCACGGCTCGGCTACAAGCATCGGGGCCTGATCGGCCTGATGCTGGGCAGGACGCCGCGCGCCGCCGCCCGCTACGCCGCGCGCATCTCGGGCGATTCCACCGTGGCGCTGGCCTGGGCCTTCGCCGCCGCCGCCGAGGCCGCCACCAGCCTGGTGCCGCCGCCGCGCGCCCTGCTGCTGCGCGGCGTGATGGCGGAGCTGGAGCGTATCGCCAACCACCTGAACGACTGGGCCGCGCTTTGCGGCGATGCCGCCTTCCTCTGGCCCCAGGCGCGCCTCGGCGCGCTGCGCGAGGGGGTGCTGCGCGCCTGCGACGCCGCCTTCGGCCACCGGCTGATGATGGACCGCCTGGTGCCCGGCGGCGTCTCCATCGACATCGCGCCGAGCGGACCGGACCGGCTGCTGGCGGCGCTCGCCGTGGTGGGCGCGGAGCTGCCGGCGCTGCGCCGGATCTGCGAGGAGCATGCCAGCCTGCAGGACCGGCTGGCGGGCACCGGCGTGGCGCGGCCGGAGCTTGTCGCCGCCTATGCCGCCGGCGGCTTCGTCGGCCGCGCCTCGGGACGGGACTTCGACGTCCGGCGGGATCTGCCCTATGCGCCCTATGCCGGCCTCGAGATCGCCGTGGCCGGCGCCGCGGCGGGGGATGTGGAGGCGCGGCTGGCGGTGCGGATCGAGGAGCTGGCGCGGAGCCTGGAGCTGGTGGGCACCCTGCTGGCGCGGCTCGAGCCGGGCGAGACCCTGCTGCCGCTGCCCGGGAAGGGCGGGGAGGGGATCGGGCTGGTGGAGGGCTTCCGCGGCGAGGTCTTCTGCTGGATGGCGCTGGACGAGGCCGGGCTGATCCGTGGCCTCTTCCCGCGTGACCCGTCCTGGCTGCACTGGCCGCTGCTGGAGGCGGCGATGGAGGGCAATATCCTGGCCGACTTCCCGCTGTGCAACAAATCCTTCAACGCCTCCTATAGCGGGGTGGACCTGTGACACGGAGGCGCGGCTGATGGCGATGCTCTGGCCCCGCATGCTGCGCGGCCTGCGCCGGCCGCTGACCGATCCGGCACCGGCCGCGCCGGAGGCCACCGTCGCCGCCCTGTCCGAGCGGCTGGAGCAGGCGGCGCGGCGCCGGCTGGGCCGCAGCCTGGCGATCCGGCATGTCGATTCGGGTTCCTGCAACGGCTGCGAGCTGGAGCTGAACGCGCTCCATGGCGCCGTCTACGACCTCGAGCGCTTCGGGCTCCGCTTCGTCGCCTCGCCACGCCACGCCGACGTGCTGCTGGCGACCGGCCCGGCCAGCCGCAACATGGTCGAGGCGCTGCTGCGCACCCATGCCGCCATGCCGGAGCCGAAATGGGTGGTGGCGGTGGGCGATTGCGCCCTGGGCGGCGGGCTTTTCGCCGGCAGCTACGCGGTGGCGGACGGGGTGGACGCGGTGCTGCCGGTCGATCTGGTCATCCCCGGCTGCCCGCCGAGTCCGACCCTGCTGCTGGAAGGCCTGCTGGCCCTGCTCGGCGCACAGCGGGAGCCGCCGCCCGCCGCCCCGCCGCCAAGGGCCGAGCCCAGGCTGGAGGAGGGACCGGAGGAAGGGCCGGAGCCCCCTGATGAGGCCGGCGCCCCCGGCCCCCGCATGGAGCGGGACGCCTGAACGGCCGCCAAGGCGGGCATTCAGGCGGGCGCATGAAAAGGGGCCGGCCGGATCGCTCCAGCCGGCCCGAATGGCCGCTCCCTGCGGGAACGGCCTGTCGGACGACGACCTGCCGGGAATAAGGCCGCCGCCGAACCCGTGTCAGCCGGCGGCGGGGCGCGGTGCCCGGGGTGCGCGGCGCGCCTGGGCCTGCTGACGGTGATGACGCTTGTGGGCCGTGGCGTGATGCCGCTTGGCCGCGTGGGGGCGCTGGGCCTGCTGCTCCGCCCGGGCGGGGGTGCGGGCCTCGGCCGGGGTGGCGTGGCCGGCAAGGGCGAGCGGCGCGGCCAGGGCCAGGGTGGCGAGCATGAGGCGGAGCGAGCGGAGCATGCTGTGCGATATCCTGATGCGGAACCGCGATCCTGCGGTCCGTCCCCGATACTCTGCCGCCGGCCTTCTCTCGCCAGCATGGGCCGGCGCTGAATTAACCGTAAGACGGGCCGATCGGAGCGGGCCGGTCAGAGCAGGCAGAGCTCCTCCAGGCTGCGCCGCAGCGCCGCCGGCAGGTCGGTAAGGCCCTCGGCCGGGGTGGCGCCCGGGGCCAGGTCGGGCGGCGCCACCTCGGCGGCCAGGTAGCGCCAGCCCTGGAAGGGCTTGACCGGCCGCGCCGCCACCGGCGTCAGGACGGGGTCCAGCACCAGGGCGGTGTGCGGCGTGCCGTCGGCGCCCGGCTCCTGCCGGATCTCGAGGATGCGCTGGCGCACGCTGACGAAGCCCGCCACCACCCAGTAGAGCGAGCCGCCCTCCAGGATCTCCTCCGCCCGCTTCGGCGCCATGCGGGTCAGGTGGCGCAGCGGCGGGTCCAGCGCCACGCGCCGCGCCTGGGCGGCGCGGAGGGCGGCGATGTCGCGGGGGCCGACGCAGAGCTTCAGGATATGCAGCACGCCGCATGATCTACGCCGCGCCGGCGCCGGCGCAAGGGCGGGGCCCCGGCGCGGCCGGACCGGCCTTCCCTCAAAACGGTTGCGCCATCCGCCCGGCGGGCGTTAAGCCAGCGCGCTTTTTTGCCCGGACGGTCCGGCTGGCCATCGCCGGGGACCCGGGCCCATCGGGAACCATCGAGAAGGAGATGCGCGGCATGGGCTACCGGGTTGCGGTCGTCGGCGCCACCGGCAATGTGGGGCGCGAGATCCTCAAGACCCTCGCCGAACGGGAATTCCCGGTCAGCGAGGTGATCGCCCTCGCCTCGGGCCGCTCCGCCGGGCAGGAAGTCTCCTTCGGCGAGCGGGCCGTGCTGAAGGTGCGCAACCTGGAGACCTTCGATTTCGAGGGCGTCGATATCGGCCTCTTCTCGCCGGGCGCCTCGGTCTCCGCCATCCATGCGCCGCGCGCCGCCGCCGCGGGCTGCGTGGTGATCGACAACACCAGCCAGTTCCGCATGGAGCCGGACGTGCCCCTGGTGGTCCCCGAGGTCAATCCGCAGGCGCTGAAGGGCTTCCGCAAGCGCAACATCATCGCCAATCCGAACTGCTCGACCATCCAGATGGTGGTGGCGCTGAAGCCGCTGCACGAGATGGCCCGGCTGCGGCGCGTGGTGGTCGCCACCTACCAGTCGGTCTCCGGCGCCGGGAAGGAGGCGATGGACGAGCTCTTCACCCAGACCCGCGGCGTCTTCGTCAATGACGCGGCCTCGCCCGAGGTCTTCACCAAGCCCATCGCCTTCAACTGCATCCCCCATATCGACAGGTTCATGGAGGACGGCTTCACCAAGGAGGAATGGAAGATGGCGGTCGAGACCCGCAAGATCCTCGACCCCGACATCCAGGTGGTGGCCTCCTGCGTCCGCGTTCCGGTCTTCATCGGCCATGGCGAGGCGGTGCATGCCGAGTTCGAGCGGCCCATCACGGTGCAGCAGGCCTGGAAGGCGCTGCGCGAGGCGCCGGGCATCACCGTGCTCGACCACCGCGAGGATGGCGGCTACGCGACCCAGGTCGAGATCGCCGGGGAGGACCCGGTCTTCGTCTCCCGCCTCCGCGCCGATCCCACCGTGCCGAATGGCCTGGCCTTCTGGTGCGTCGCCGACAATCTGCGCAAGGGCGCGGCGCTGAACGCGGTGCAGATCGCCGAGGAGCTGGTGCGGCAGGGCCTGCTGGCGCGCTGAGCCGCTCACGGAAGCGTGTCCGATTGCGGCGGCGGCGCCCCGGTACCGCCGCCGGCCGGCCGCGATCCCGGCAGAACCTCCAGGGCGTGAACACGGCTGGAGGATGACCCCATGCGCAAGCCCCTGTTGCATCTCGGACTGCTCGCCGGCCTCGGCCTGGCGCTCGCCGGCTGCACCGATCCCTACAATCCGGGCCAGAGGGCCATCGGCGGCGGGCTGCTCGGCGCCGGCGCCGGGGCCGGGGTGGGCGCGCTGACCGGCGGCAATGCCGGCACCGGCGCGCTGATCGGTGGCGCGCTCGGCGCCGTGGGCGGCGCCGCGACCACGCCGGAGCGGCCGCCGCCAGCCTATTACGGCGGCGGCTACGGCCCGCCTCCGGGAGCGGGATACCGTCCGGGCCGCGGCTACGGCTATTGAGGCGCGCCGCCATGGCACCGGAGATGGCTGCCCTGCGTTGACGCTTTGTGGCGGCGCGCCATAAAAGGTGCGTGCACAAGGCCCTGGCCCGCCGCTGCCCCGGCGGGCTTCTGGGCGCCTCGACATTCGCGGAGCGGGATCGGTCCATGGCCCTTACGAACAACGCGCGCGATGCGACCATGATGGGTCGCCGCACCGATGGGACGGTCATCCGCCGCCCTCTCTCGCCGCATCTGCAGGTCTACGACATGCTGCAGATCACCAGCGGCCTGTCCATCTCGCACCGCATCACCGGCAGCATCTGGGCCGGTGGCCTGCTCTTCATGGTCTGGTGGCTGGTGGCCGCCGCCGCCGGGCCCGGACCCTTCGCCACCGCGCAGTGGTTCTTCAGCTCCTTCCTCGGCATGCTGATGCTCTTCGGCCTCTCCGCCGCCGCCTGGTACCACACCCTGGCGGGCATCCGGCACCTGATGTGGGATGTCGGCTACGGCTACGACCTGCCGACGACCCACCGCACCGGCCGTGCCGTGCTGATCGGCACCGGGGTGCTGACGGTGCTGACCTGGCTGATCGTCATCATCGCCTGGGGCTGAGCACATGAGCGACAAGAAGCTTCACATCGCGCAGATGCGCTCGCCGCTCGGCCGGGTGCGCGGCATGGGCTCGGCCAAGCAGGGTTCGCATCACTGGTGGATGCAGCGCGTGACCTCGATCGCGCTGCTGCCGCTGATGCTGTGGTTCACCCTCTCGGTGGCCACCATGGGCGGCATCAGCTACGCCGAGACGATCGCCTGGATCGGCCACCCGCTGAACGCCGCGCTGCTGCTGCTGACCGTCGGCATCGCCTTCCATCACACCGCCTCCGGCCTGCAGGTCCTCATCGAGGATTACGTCGCGGACGAGTGGAAGCGCACCGCCGCGGTCCTGCTGATCAAGGGCGCCTGCCTGCTGCTCGCCGTGCTCTCGGCGGTGGCGGTGCTGAAGATCGCCATCTGAGCGCCGGGGCCGCCCGGCCGGGCGCGCCCCTGGCGATTGCTCTCTGCACAATCGGGCGCCCCCTTCGCGCGCCGAGCCAGTAACGGAAGATCGGGACGATGAACGCGATCACCATGCCTTCCTCAGGCGCCTACCGCATCGTGGACCACACCTATGACGTGGTGGTCGTGGGGGCGGGCGGCGCCGGGTTGCGCGCGACCTTCGGCATGGGTGCCGCGGGGCTGAAAACCGCCTGCATCACCAAGGTCTTCCCGACCCGCAGCCACACCGTGGCGGCGCAGGGCGGCGTCGGCGCGGCGCTCGGCAACATGGGCGAGGACGACTGGCGCTGGCACATGTACGACACCGTGAAGGGGTCGGACTGGCTGGGCGACCAGGACGCCATCGAGTACATGTGCCGCGAGGCGGTGCCGGCGATCATCGAGCTGGAGCACTTCGGCGTGCCCTTCAGCCGCACCGAGGACGGCCGCATCTACCAGCGGCCCTTCGGCGGCCACATGCAGAACTACGGCAAGACGCCGGCGATGCGCGCCTGCGCCGCCGCCGACCGCACCGGCCATGCCATCCTGCACACGCTCTACCAGCAGTCGCTCAAGCACAACTGCGAGTTCTTCGTCGAGTACTTCGCCCTCGATCTGATCATGGAGGACGGCGCCTGCCGCGGCGTCATCGCCTGGTGCCTGGAGGATGGCTCGATCCATCGCTTCCGTGCCCAGACGACGGTGCTCGCCACCGGCGGCTATGGCCGCGCCTATTTCTCCTGCACCTCGGCGCACACCTGCACGGGCGATGGCGGCGGCATGGTGCTGCGTGCCGGCCTGCCGCTGCAGGACAACGAGTTCGTGCAGTTCCACCCGACCGGCATCTACGGCTCCGGCTGCCTCGTCACCGAGGGCGCGCGGGGCGAGGGCGGCTACCTCACCAATTCCGAGGGTGAGCGCTTCATGGAGCGCTACGCGCCGACGGCGAAGGATCTGGCGTCCCGCGACGTCGTCTCCCGCGCCATGTCGATGGAGATCCGCGAGGGGCGGGGCGTCGGCCCGCACAAGGACCACATCCACCTGCATCTGGAGCACCTGGGCGCCGACCTGCTGCACGAGCGGCTGCCGGGCATTTCCGAGACCGCGAAGATCTTCGCCGGCGTGGACGTGACCAAGGAGCCGATCCCGATGCTGCCCACCGTCCACTACAACATGGGCGGCATCCCGACGAACATCCACTGCGAGGTGCTGGCCGCGACCGGCACCGACCAGGACAAGGTGGTGCCCGGGCTGATGGCGGTGGGCGAGGCGGCCTCGGTCTCGGTGCACGGCGCCAACCGCCTCGGCACCAACTCGCTGCTCGACCTCGTGGTCTTCGGCCGCGCCGCCGCGCTGCGCGCCGCCGAGACCGTCAAGCCGGGCGCGACCCAGGCGCCGCTGCCGCCCAAGGCCGGCGAGGCCTCGCTCGAGCGGCTCGACCGGGTGCGCTACGCCAAGGGCGATACCTCGGTCGCCGAGCTGCGCCTCAACATGCAGCGCACCATGCAGACCCATGCCGCCGTCTTCCGCACCGCCGAGCTGCTGAAGGAAGGCGTGGAGAAGATGGACAAGGTCGCCGCCGGCTATGCCGATATCCGCATCGCCGACCGCAGCCTGATCTGGAACAGCGATCTGGTCGAGGCGCTGGAGCTGGACAACCTGATCGGCAATGCGCTGACCACGGTGGTCGGCGCCGAGGCACGGCACGAGAGCCGTGGCGCCCACGCGCATGAGGACTATCCGGAGCGCGACGACGCGAACTGGATGAAGCACACCCTCGCCCGCGTGAACGAGAAGTACGAGGTTTCCCTCGACTACCGCGACGTGAAGATGCGGACCCTCACCAACGAGGTTCAGGTCTTCCCGCCCAAGCCGCGCGTCTACTGAGGAAGGAGCGGGATCATGGCCACTTTCACCCTGCCCAAGAACTCGACCATCGGCACCGGCAAGACCTATGCGGCCGAGCCGGGCGCGAAGAACGTCAAGTCCTTCAAGATCTACCGGTTCGACCCCGACACGGGGGAGAACCCGCGCTACGACACCTACGAGATCGATCTCGACAAGTGCGGCCCGATGGTGCTGGACGCGCTGATCAAGATCAAGAACGAGGTGGACACCACGCTGACCTTCCGGCGCTCCTGCCGCGAGGGGATCTGCGGCTCCTGCGCGATGAACATCGACGGGATGAACACCCTCGCCTGCCTGAAGCCGATCGAGGATGTGAAGAAGGACGTGCGGGTCACGCCGCTGCCGCACATGCCGGTGGTGAAGGACCTGGTGCCGGACCTGACGCATATCTACGCGCAGCTCCGCTCGGTCGAGCCCTGGCTGAAGTCCGACACGCCGGCGCCGCCGGATGAGGAGCGCCGCCAGTCCAAGGAGGAGCGCGCCAAGCTGGACGGGCTGTGGGAGTGCATCCTGTGCTTCTGCTGCTCCACCGCCTGCCCCTCCTACTGGTGGAACGGCGACCGCTACCTCGGCCCGGCCGTGCTGCTGCAGGCCTATCGGTGGATCGCGGATTCCCGTGACGAGTATGCGGGCGAGCGCCTCGACAATCTCGAGGACCCGTTCCGCCTCTACCGCTGCCACACCATCATGAACTGCACCGCGACCTGTCCGAAGGGGCTGAACCCCGCCAAGGCCATCGGCAAGATCAAGGAGCTGATGATCGAGCGCCAGGGCTGAGGCCCGCGACGCCGGCGACGACGGACAAGGCCTGCCGGGAGACCGGCGGGCCTTTCCTTTTTCCGGCCGGCTTCAGCCGAGGGTCGGATCGGCCCCCAGCCCCGCCTCCGGACTGTCCTGCAGCAGGGAGCGCGCGGCCTGATGGTTCATGGTCGTGATCACCTTCCCCTCCTCCACGGAGGCGACGGCGGAGATCGGCAGGTAATGGTGCTGGCCGTCCTCGGAATCCGAGCGGGTCAGCTTGATGAAATCGCCCTCGACATGGTCCACGGTGCCAACATGGCGGCCGCAGGAGCCCAGGATTTCGGCGTGTTCGGTGATTTTGGACTTGTCGATCATTGTGGCTCTCCTCAATCATTGCTTCGATCGCGACACGTTAACGAACGGCGCGAGGAAGGGATGCTTAAAAAGCCCGAGAAAACATAGATATCACTCTGACGGCTCATGTGCCGTATGAGCTTCGTCGGCTAACATCCCGTCTTGCCGAGCCGGGCATTAACCTTTATGCCGCAACGCGATGCTTGGCCCGACGATGCCGGGGGCGGCGCCGACCGCCCCATCCACCGCCGACGGACCGCTTCCCGCCTATCGCGCGAAGGTTGCGGCGGGCGAACTGCGTTCCGACCCCGCCCAGGCCCTGGCCGCCGAGACCCTGCAGGACCTCTGGCGCCGCACCCGCGGGTACGAGCCCCGGCATGAGGAGCCCGGCAAGGAGGGCGGCGGCTTCATGAGCCGCTTCTTCCGCCGCAAGCCGGTGGACGAGGCACCGGGCGACGCGCCGCGCGGCCTTTATCTGGTGGGCGAGGTCGGCCGCGGGAAGTCCATGCTGATGGATCTCTTCTTCGCCTGCGCCGACGTGCCGCGGAAGAAGCGCATCCACTTCCACCAGTTCATGCAGCAGTCGCATCAGCGCATCCATGCCTGGAAGAGGCAGCACGGCGACACGGCCGACCCGATCCCGCCGCTGGCCGACCAGATCCTGGCCGAAGCCTCGCTGCTCTGCTTCGACGAGTTCCAGGTCCATGACATCGCCGATGCGATGATCCTGGGGCGGCTCTTCGAGGCCCTTTTCGCGCGCGGCACCGTCATCGTCGCCACCTCGAACACCGCGCCGGACGACCTCTTCAAGGGGCGGCCAGGGCGGGATGCGTTCCTGCCCTTCATCGCCCTGATCAAGAAGCACGTGGCGGTCCTGCAGCTGCAATCGGCGCAGGATTACCGGCGCGACCGCATCCAGGGCCTGCCGACCTGGCACGTGCCCGCCGACGGGCGGGCCGAGCGGGCGCTCGACGCCGCCTTCAAGGAGCTGACCGGCCGGCCGCGCGGCGAGCCCGAGGTGATCAGCGTGCTGGGCCGCCGTGTCGAGATCCCGCAGGCGGTGGGCGGCGTGGCGCGGGCCGAATTCGACGACCTCTGCGGCAAGCCGCTGGGACCGGCCGACTACCTGGCCCTCGCGACCCACTACCACACCCTGGTGCTGGACGGGGTGCCGCGCCTGGGGCCGGACAATTTCGACCGGGCGCGGCGCTTCATCACCCTGATCGACACGCTCTACGAGCACCGCTGCAAGCTGGTGGCCTCCGCCGCCGCGGTGCCGGACCGTCTCTACGAGCAGGGCGAGAACGCGGCGATGTTCCAGCGGACCGCCTCGCGCCTGGTCGAAATGCAAAGCCACGATTATCTCGGCCTGCCGCATCTCACATGAGGTTGCGGCGGGCGGAAAAAAGGAGCCGACGATGCGCCTGATCCCGCTCTGCCTGCTCGGCCTGATGGCGGCCGCCATCGCGACGGCGGCCGCGCCTCCGGCCGAGGCCGCCGGCCGCGAGGCCGCGGCCAGCAAATCCTCCAAGGCCGCCCATCCCGCCCGCTCGGCATCCCGGCAGACCGCGTCGGCCTCGCGCAGCGCGTCCCGCCCGGCTGCCGGCAACTACCGGGCCGTGGTGGCGCGGCCGGGACAGCTGATCGCCCCCGGCACCCGGCTCCGTCCGCAGGCCAAGGCGCCGGCGCGGCGGCAGGTCATGGCCTCGGGCTCCTGGCAGGCCGGGCTGCCGCTGGCCAGCGGAACGCAGCGCGAGTGTCCAGTGGGGACCATTTCCACCCTGGCGCGCGGTCACGATGATGTGGTTCGCTGCCTTCCGCTCTGACGGATGACGTGATCTGATCCGCCTCGGGAGCCACGCTATTTGGCGCTGGCCCGCCTTGCCCGCCCCGGTGGGGCGGAGTAGGTAGCCGCTGCACGTTCTCCGGAATTCGCCTCCCATCGTCAGCTCGGGAAGGAGCCTCTGTATGGCCCGCAAGAAGATTGCGCTGATCGGCGCCGGCAACATCGGTGGCACGCTCGCCCACCTGATCGGCCTCAAGGAACTGGGCGACGTCGTCCTGTTCGACGTGTTCGGCGGCGTCGCGGCCGGCAAGGCCCTGGACATCATGCAGTCCGGCCCTGTGGATGGCTTCGACAGCGCCATGTCCGGCGGCAGCGACTATGCCGCCATCGCCGGCTCGGATGTGGTGATCGTCACCGCCGGCTTCCCGCGCCAGCCCGGCATGAGCCGCGACGACCTGGTGGCCAAGAACGCCGGCGTCATCGCCCAGGTGGCCGAGGGCATCAAGCAGCACTGCCCGGACGCCTTCGTCATCGTCATCACCAACCCGCTCGACGCGATGGTCTGGGTGATGCAGCAGAAGTCCGGCCTGCCGCCCGAGAAGGTCGTCGGCATGGCCGGCGTGCTGGACAGCGCCCGCTTCCGCCTGTTCCTGGCGCAGGAGTTCAACGTCTCGGTCGAGGACGTGACCGCCTTCGTGCTCGGCGGCCATGGCGACACCATGGTGCCGCTGACCCGCTATTCCACCGTGGCCGGCATCCCGGTGCCCGACCTGGTGAAGATGGGCTGGTCCACCCAGGAGAAGATCGACGCCATCGTGGCGCGCACCGCCAATGGCGGCGGCGAGATCGTCAAGCTGCTGGAGAAGGGCTCGGCCTTCTACGCGCCGGCGGCCTCCGCCATCGCCATGGCGGAGAGCTACCTGAAGGACAAGAAGCGCGTCCTGCCCTGCGCCGCCTGGCTGACCGGCCAGTACGGCGTGAAGGATCTCTATGTCGGCGTGCCGGTCGTGATCGGTGAGAAGGGCGTGGAGCGGATCGTCGAGGTGGAGTTCACCGAGGCCGAGGCCGCCGCCTTCAAGAAGTCCTGCGCCGCGGTGCAGGAGCTGCTGGATGCCTCCAAGAAGCTGGTTGGCTGAAGGACCCCGCGCATGAACATCCATGAGTATCAGGGCAAGGAGCTGCTGCGGCGCTACGGCGTCGCGGTGCTCGACGGCCACGTCGCCTGGACCGCGGACGAGGCCGCCGAGGCGGCCGGGAAGCTGCCGGGCCCGGTCTATGTGGTGAAGAGCCAGATCCACGCCGGCGGGCGCGGCGCGGGGCGCTTCAAGGAGGACCCGAACGGCAAGGGCGGCGTGCGCGTCGTCAAGTCGGTCGAGGACGTCCGGGCCGCCGCCGAGGCGATGATCGGCAAGACGCTGGTGACCAAGCAGACCGGCGAGGCCGGCAAGCTGGTCAGCCGCGTCTATGTCGAGGACGGCTGCGACATCAAGCGGGAGCTCTATCTGTCCCTGCTGGTGGACCGCGAGACCTCGCGCGTGATCATCATGGCCTCCACCGAGGGCGGCATGGAGATCGAGGAGGTCGCCGAGCACAGCCCGGAGAAGATCCTGAAGGTCACGGTCGATCCGGCCGCAGGCATCTCCGGTTGGCACGCCCGCAAGCTGGCCTTCGGGCTCGGCCTGGAGGGCAAGCAGGTCGGCGTCTTCGGCAAGTTCGTGACGGCGCTCTACACGGCCTTCATCGAGCTCGACTGCGCCATCGTCGAGATCAACCCGCTGGTGGTGACCGGCGCGGGCGACGTGGTGGCGCTCGACGCCAAGGTCTCCTTCGACGACAACGCCCTGTTCCGCCACAAGGATCTGGAATCGCTGCGCGATGACAGCGAGATGGACCCGAAGGAGCTGGACGCGGTCAAGCACGACCTCAACTACGTCGCGCTCGACGGCGAGATCGGCTGCATGGTGAACGGCGCCGGCCTCGCCATGGCGACGATGGACATCATCAAGCTCTATGGCTCCTCGCCGGCGAACTTTCTCGATGTCGGCGGCACGGCGACGGCCGACCGCGTGACGGAAGCCTTCCGCATCATCACCTCGGACAGCAACGTCAAGGCGATCCTCGTCAACATCTTCGGCGGCATCGCCAAGTGCGACATGATCGCGACCGGCGTGGTGCAGGCGGCGAAGAACCTGACCCTGTCGGTGCCGCTGGTCGTGCGCCTCGAGGGCACGAATGTCGAGCTGGGCAAGCGGATCCTGGCCGAGAGCGGCCTGAAGATCATCCCGGCCGACAACCTGGCCGACGCCGCCGAGAAGGTGGTCGCCGCCGTGAAGGGAGCCAAGTAAGATGGCCATCCTGGTCGACGCGAACACCAAGGTCATGACCCAGGGCTTCACCGGAGCCCAGGGCACCTTCCATGCCGAGCAGGGCATCGCCTACGGCTCGAAGTATGTCGGCGGCGTGACGCCGGGCAAGGGCGGGCAGACCCACCTGAACCTCCCGGTCTTCAACACCGTGGCCGAATGCGCGGAGAGGACCGGGGCCACCGCCTCGGTCATCTACGTGCCGCCGCCCTTCGCGGCCGATTCCATCCTGGAGGCGATCGACGCCGAGATCCCGCTGATCGTCTGCATCACCGAGGGCATCCCGGTGCTCGACATGGTGAAGGTGAAGCGGGCGCTGTCCGGCTCGAAGTCGCGGCTGATCGGCCCCAACTGCCCGGGTGTGATCACTCCGGACGCCTGCAAGATCGGCATCATGCCGGGCCATATCCACAAGCGCGGCTCGGTCGGCATCGTCTCCCGCTCGGGGACGCTGACCTATGAGGCGGTGGCGCAGACCACCTCGGCGGGCCTCGGCCAGTCCACCTGCGTGGGCATCGGCGGCGACCCGGTGAAGGGCACCGACTTCACCGAGGTGCTGGAGATGTTCCTGGCCGATCCCGAGACGCAGTCGATCGTCATGATCGGCGAGATCGGCGGCCAGTCGGAGATCGAGGCGGCCGAGTTCCTGGCGCGCGAGAACAAGGGGCCGAAGGCCAAGCCGGTGGTCGGCTTCATCGCCGGCGCCACGGCGCCTCCGGGCCGCCGCATGGGTCATGCCGGCGCCGTCATCTCCGGCGGCAAGGACACGGCGGCGGCGAAGATGGACGCCATGCGGACGGCCGGCATCCATGTCGCCGAAAGCCCCGCCGCCCTGGGCTCGACCATGGTGAAGGCCCTGCGCGGCTGATGTTTGCTGCGGCGCAGCAATCCTTGCGGCGATACGGGCCCGCCATGCGGGTCCGGCATGCGCCTCTGCAAGAATCTGCGCCAATGTACTATCTTCCAGAGCGCCGTCCCTATATCGGGGGCGGCGCTGCCTTTTGTGGCACCTGAGACCGTGAGACACCGCCCCGCCCGATGGTGGTGCGGGCGAGGAGGAGATGATGGCCGGTATCGACATCCTGGCAAGCGCGATGACGGGGGCGAATGCCACCTTCCTCGCCGACCTCTATGCGCGCTGGGTGGAAAATCCGGACAGCGTGGACACCTCCTTCCAGGAGCTCTTCGCGGCCCTCAATGACGATGCCCGCGCGGTGCTGCACGACGCCACGGGCGCCTCATGGGCGCCCCGCCCGCGCGGTGGCTTCGCGCCCGAGCCCGAGGCCGCTCGGACGGATGGCAAGGCGGATGCGAAGGCGGCGGGCAAGGCCGGCGGCCTCGATCTCGCCGCGGCCCGCCGGCAGGCGCAGGATTCGCTTCGCGCCCTGATGCTGATCCGCGCCTATCGCGTGCGCGGGCATCTGGAAGCGAAGCTCGACCCGCTGCACCTGCAGACGCCCAAGCCGCATCCGGAGCTGGATCCGGCGACCTACGGCTTCACCGAAGCCGACATGGACCGGCCGATCTTCATTGACCGGGTGCTGGGACGCGAGACGGCGACGCTGCGCGAGATCGTGCAGATCCTCCGCGCCACCTATTGCGGCCCGATCGGCGTCGAGTTCATGCACATCCAGGACCCGGAGCAGAAGGCCTGGATTCAGCAGAAGGTCGAGGGCGCGCCCTGGTCCCGGATCTTCGACGCGGATGCCAAGCGCTCCATCCTGCAGCAGTTGACCGAGGCCGAGGGCTTCGAGGCCTTCTGCGCCCGCAAGTATGTCGGCACCAAGCGCTTCGGTCTCGAGGGCGGCGAAGTGACGATCCCCGCGCTGCAGACCATCATCGCCGCCGCGGCGAAGGAGGGTGTGGACGAGATCGCGATCGGCATGCCGCATCGCGGCCGGTTGAACACCCTGGTGAACGTGGTGAAGAAGCCCTTCACCCAGGTCTTCGCCGAGTTCAAGGGCGTGATGGCCAACCCGGACGATGTCCAGGGCTCGGGCGACGTGAAGTATCACCTCGGCACCTCGACCGACATCGAGATCGAGGGCCGGCAGGTCCATCTCTCGCTGCAGCCCAACCCCTCGCATCTCGAGGTCGTCGATCCGGTGGTGGTCGGCAAGGTGCGCGCGCGCCAGGACATGGCGGGCGACACCAAGGGCCGCCGCAGCGTCATGGGCATCCTGCTGCATGGCGACGCCGCCTTCGCCGGCCAGGGCGTGGTCTATGAGACGCTGGCGATGAGCCAGCTCATTGGCTACCGCACCGGCGGCACCGTGCATGTCGTGGTGAACAACCAGATCGGCTTCACCACCGTGCCGCTGCATGCCTATTCCGGCCTTTATTGCACGGACGTGGCCAAGTCGGTGCAGGCGCCGATCCTGCACGTCAACGGCGACGATCCCGAGGCGGTGGTGTTCTGCGCCCGGATGTCGGCGGAGTACCGGATGAAGTTCGGCGCCGATGTGGTGCTGGATATCGTCTGCTACCGCCGGCATGGCCACAACGAGACGGACGAGCCGGCCTTCACGCAGCCGCTGATGTACGCCCGGATCAAGCAGACGCCGACCACCCGCACGCTCTACGCCGAGCGTCTGGCCAAGTCCGGCGACGTGCCGGCCGAGGACGGCAAGGCCATGCTGGATGCCTTCAACGTCCAGATGGAGGAGGCCTACCAGGCGGCCCAGACCTTCAAGCCCAACAAGGCCGACTGGCTGGAGGGGCACTGGTCCGGGCTGAAGGCCGCCGGCTCGGAGGATGCCGAGAAGGAGGACGGCACCGCCGTGGCGCTCGACACGCTGCGCGAGATCGGCGCCGCGCTGGCGCGCCTGCCGGAGGGCTTCAACGCCAATTCCAAGATCGTCCGCCAGCTCGAGGCGAAGCGGAACGCCATCGAGACGGGCGAGGGGATCGACTGGGCGACCGGCGAGGCCCTGGCCTTCGGCTCGCTGCTGGTCGAAGGGCACCGCGTCCGCCTCTCGGGCGAGGACGTGCAGCGCGGCACCTTCAGCCACCGGCACTGCGTGCTGGTCGATCAGACCAACCAGGCCGAGTACATGCCGCTGAACAACATCCGCGACGGTCAGGCGCGGATGGAGGCCTTCAACTCGCTGCTCTCCGAGATGGGCGTGCTGGGCTTCGACTACGGCTATACCCTGGCCGATCCGCAGACCCTGGTGCTGTGGGAAGCGCAGTTCGGCGACTTCGCCAACGGCGCGCAGGTGGTGATCGACCAGTTCATCGCCAGCGCCGAGACGAAGTGGCTGCGGATGTCGGGCCTCGTGATGCTGCTGCCGCACGGCTATGAGGGGCAGGGGCCGGAGCATTCCTCCGCCCGGCTGGAGCGCTACCTGCAGCTGTGCGCCGAGCGCAACATGGCCGTCTGCAACTTCACCACCCCGGCCAACTACTATCACGCCTTGCGCCGCCAGCTGAAGCGCAACTACCGCAAGCCGCTGGTGGTGATGACGCCGAAGTCGTTGCTGCGCCACAAGCTGGCGGTGAGCAGCCTGGCCGATTTCGCGCCCGGCAGCACGTTCCAGACCGTGATCCCTGAGACCGATGCCATCGCCGCGCCGGACCAGGTGAAGCGCGTCGTGCTCTGCACCGGCAAGGTCTATTACGATCTGCTGCAGGAGCGGCGCGACAAGGGCGTGAAGGACGTGGCCATCGTCCGTCTGGAGCAGATGTATCCCTTCCCGAAGAACAGCCTGGCCCGCGTTCTGGGCGAGTACAGGAATGCCGAGGTCGTGTGGTGCCAGGAGGAGCCCGAGAACATGGGCGCCTGGACCTTCGTGGACCGGCGGATCGAGAAGGTGCTGAAGGCGCTGGGCGGCAAGGCGACGCGCCCCGTCTATGTCGGCCGCGAGGAGGCGGCGAGCCCCGCGACGGGTTCGGCCAAGGTTCATCAGCAGCAGCAGGAAGCCCTGGTGCGTGAAGCGCTCAGCCTGTCCTGACGTTATTGCGAGCACGCACCGGTAAAGAAGCGAGACGATACATGACCGAGATCCTGGTTCCGACCCTGGGCGAGAGCGTGACCAGCGCCACCGTGGCGCGCTGGATGAAGAAGGCTGGCGAGGCGGTGGCAGCCGATGAGCCGCTGGTGGAGCTGGAGACGGACAAGGTCACGGTGGAGGTGAATGCCCCCGCCGCCGGGGTGCTGGAGGCGATCAGCGCCGATGAGGGCGCCGAGGTCGAGCCGGGTGCGCTGCTCGGCACCATCGCCGCGGGCGACGGCGCGGGCGCCGGGAAGGTTTCCCCCAAGGCGACCGAGAAGCCGGCGGAGAAGCCCACGGACAAGCCCGCCGGTGGCGCCGCTCCGAAGGTGGAGGCGCCGCGCCAGGAGAGCGGCCCGGTGTCGCGCCCGGGGGGCAGCGGCCATGCGCCGCTGCCGGCCGCCGCCAAGATGATGGAGGAGAACAGCCTCACCGCCGAGCAGATCGGCACCGGCACCGCCAAGGACGGCCGGGTCAGCAAGGGCGACGTGCAGGCCTTCCTCTCCCGTCCCGCCCCCGAGGCGCCGAAGCCCGCCGCCAAGGCGCCGCGCCCCCTGGAGGGCGGCGAGGAGCGGGTGAAGATGACCCGCCTGCGCAAGACCATCGCCAACCGGCTGAAGGAGGCGCAGAACACCGCCGCCATGCTGACCACCTTCAACGAGGTGGACATGACGGCCGTGATGGCGCTGCGGTCCGAGTACAAGGACGCCTTCGAGAAGAAGCTCGGCACCAAGCTCGGCTTCATGTCCTTCTTCGTGAAGGCCTGCGTGGCGGCGCTGAAGGACTATCCGGCGGTCAATGCCGAGATCGACGGCGACGAGCTGGTCTACAAGAACTTCGTGCACATGGGCATCGCGGTGGGTGGCCCCTCCGGCCTGGTCGTGCCGGTGCTGAAGAACGCCGACCAGATGTCCTTCGCAGAGATCGAGAAGAGCATCTCCAACTTCGGCAAGCGCGCCCGTGACGGCCAGCTGAAGCTGGAGGAGCTTTCGGGTGGCTCCTTCACCATCACCAATGGCGGCATCTACGGCTCGCTGATGTCGACGCCGATCCTGAACCCGCCGCAGTCGGGCATCCTGGGCATGCACAAGATCCAGGAGCGCCCGATGGTGGTGGGCGGCAAGATCGAGATCCGCCCGATGATGTACCTGGCGCTGTCCTACGACCACCGCATCGTCGACGGGAAGGAGGCCGTGTCCTTCCTGGTGCGCGTCAAGGAGAGCATCGAGGACCCGCGGCGCCTGCTGCTCGACCTCTGATCCGCGTGGCGGCCGGGGCTGTCCCCGGCCTGCCCTCACGGCCAGGATCGCCGCGCGCGGTCCTGGCCGTTTTGCTGTCCGGGCTCAGGAATCGATGCTGAGATTGAGCCGCGTCACCATCTCCTTCTCATAGGCGGCGCGGCGCACCACGAAGTCGCGATAGGCCTCGCTGTCGAGATAGGCGAGCGGCATGTCCCAGCGGTCGCGGATGGCGGTGTTCTCGGGCGAGAAGAGGGCGGTGCGGAAGGCGTCGTGCAGCGCGCGCACCACGCCCGGGTCCATCCCCTTCGGCCCGGCGATGCCGTAGGGCGAGGTCACGACCATGTCGTGGCCCAGCTCGCGCAGTGTCGGCACGTCCGGCAGGCGCTTCACCCGCTCGGCGGTCCAGACGCAGAGGGCGCGGAAGGTGCCGGCCTCGGCCTGCGGCATCCAGGCGGAACTGTCGGCGATGCTGTCGATCTGCCGGCCCATCAGCGCGGTGACGCCCTCCGTCGTGCCCCGGAAGGGCACATGGGTGAGCTCGATGCCGGCCCGCGAGCACAGATCCTCCATGGCGATGTGGTTCGTCGTGCCGATGCCGCTGGTGGAGTAGGTCAGCAGGCCCGGCTTCGCCTTGGCCGCCGCGACGAAGCTCGCCCAGTCCTTGTAGGGGCTGTCGCCGCGGACGACGACACCGAAAAGCCAGCCGGTGAGGCCGATGACCGGGGTGAAATCCTCCACCGGGTCCCAGGATTTGGCGCGGGTGAGGAAAGGGTGCCGCAGCACCGAGAGATGGTGCTGGGACAGGGTATAGCCATCGGGCGCTGCCTGCAGCAGTTGCTGCGCCCCCAACAGGCCGCGCGCGCCCGAGCGGTTCTCGATCAGCACGGGCTGGCCGAGGGTGCGGGTCGCGAGGTCGGCCAGGGAACGGATCTGCGCGTCCGAGGAGCCGCCGGGGGGCCAGGGCAGGAGCAGGCGGATCGGCCGGTCGGGGAAGCGGCCCTGGGCCAGGGCCGGGCGGCTCAGCGAGGCGGCGCCGAGCGTCACGCCGGACAGGGCGAGCAGCCTGCGTCGCGACAGGGCGCGCAAGGGGTGATACGGCATGGATCGTCTCCCATCAGGGCGCCTTCACGGCGCCTCCTTCTGCGCGCCAGATTGGCAGAAGCCTTGCCCACGCCGCAACAGGAGGAGTCGCGCCTTCACCGGCACCTGCGAATGGCGGCACGTCGCCGCCACCCCCTTGCCGCGCGGGCGCTGGCGGGCCAGTTTGCCGGCCAGTTCTGCTTCGTCTCATCCTCCTGTCAGCTAAGGGTGCTTGCCCATGTCCGAGAGCTTCGACGTCATTGTCATCGGTGCCGGCCCCGGCGGCTATGTCTGCGCCATCCGGGCCGCGCAGCTCGGGCTGAAGGTGGCCTGCGTCGAGCAGCGCGAGACGCTCGGCGGCACCTGCCTCAACGTCGGCTGCATCCCCTCCAAGGCACTGCTGCAATCCTCGGAAAGCTTCGACGAGACGAAGCACAAGTTCGCCGAGCACGGCATCCTGGTCGATGGCGTGAAGCTCGACCTCGCCCGCATGCAGGCGCGCAAGGGCGAGGTCGTGACGGCCAACACCAAGGGCGTCGAGTTCCTGTTCAAGAAGAACAAGATCACCTGGCTGAAAGGCAAGGGGAAGATCCTCGCCGCCGGCAAGGTGGAGGTCGCCGGCCAGACCTACGAGACGAAGAACATCGTCATCGCCACCGGCTCCGACAGCGCGCCGCTGAAGGGCGTCGAAGTGGACGAGAAGCAGATCGTCACCTCGACCGGCGCGCTGGAGCTGGAGAAGGTGCCGGGCCATTTCGTGGTCATCGGCGGCGGCGTGATCGGGCTGGAGCTGGGCAGCGTCTGGCGCCGCCTGGGCGCGGAGGTCATGGTGATCGAATATCTCGACCGCCTGGTGCCCGGCATGGACGCCGAGACCGCCAAGCAGTTCGAGCGGATCCTGACCAAGCAGGGCATCAAGTTCCGGCTGAAGTCCAAGGTGACCGGCGCGGCGAAGTCGGCCGATGGCGTGACGCTGACCGTCGAGCCCGCCGCCGGCGGCGCGGCCGAGGAGGTCAAGGCCGATGTGGTGCTGCTGGCCATCGGCCGCCGCGCCTATACCGAGGGTCTGGGCCTCGCCGAGGCCGGCGTGGAGCTGGACGAGCGCGGCCGGGTGAAGACCGACAGGCATTTCGCCACCAACGTTCCGGGCGTCTACGCCATCGGTGACGTCATCGCCGGGCCGATGCTGGCGCACAAGGCCGAGGATGAGGGCGTCGCCCTGGCCGAGCGGCTGGTCGGGCAGGCCGGGCACGTGAACTACGGCGTGATTCCCGCCATCGTCTACACCTGGCCCGAGATCGCCAGCGTGGGCGAGACCGAGGAGGAGCTGAAGGCGCGCGGACAGGCCTACAAGGTCGGCAAGTTCCCCTTCATGGCCAATGGCCGCGCCCGCGCCATGGGCGACACGGACGGCTTCGTGAAGATCCTGGCCGACAAGGAGACGGACAGGGTGCTCGGCTGCCACATCCTGGGCCCGGATGCCGGCACGCTGATCGCCGAGGTCGCCATCGCCATGGAGTTCGGCGCCAGCGCCGAGGATGTGGCGCGCACCTGCCATGCCCACCCGACGCTGTCGGAGGCGGTGAAGGAGGCGGCGCTCGCCGTGGACGGCCGGCCTCTGCACATCTGAGGCGGGACATCCGAGACGGGGCAGGGGAGGGATCTCCCCCGCGCCCGGGAGGCGATGCGGCATGTCCAGGGTGACCCGGGCCACCCAGGCCCTCGACAGGGCGGGGATCGCCTTCGCCCTCCGCGAATATGCCTATGATCCGGAGGCCGCAAGCATCGGCCTCCACGCCGCCGCCGCCATCGGCGAGCCGCCGGCGCGGGTACTCAAGACGTTGATGGCGGCGGTGGACGGCCGGCCGGTCTGCGTCGTCATCCCTTCGGACCGCGAGGCCAGCATGAAGCGGCTGGCCGCGGCCTTTGGCGGCCGCCAGGCGCGGATGCTCAGCCCGGCCGAGGCGGAGCGGATCACCGGCTATCACGTCGGCGGCATCAGCCCCTTCGGCCAGCGGCGCGCCGTGCCGGTGGCCATCGAGGCCTCCGCGCTCTCCGAGCCCTACATCTTCGTCAATGGCGGGCAGCGCGGCCTGCAGCTCCGGCTCGATCCCGCCGCGGCCCTGGCGGCGCTGGGCGGTCGAGCGGCCCCGC
This sequence comes from Pseudoroseomonas sp. WGS1072, assembly GCF_049340465.1. Lineage (NCBI taxonomy): Bacteria > Pseudomonadati > Pseudomonadota > Alphaproteobacteria > Acetobacterales > Acetobacteraceae > Pseudoroseomonas > Pseudoroseomonas sp. WGS1072. The sequence goes on from NZ_JBMPSU010000001.1 coordinate 2,583,475, forward strand.
TGATCGCATGACCTCCGGCTTGAGATGGCGGGCCGGACGGGCCATCTGCGGAGCATGGTCGCTCTCCGCCCGTCCTGGAAACGCCGGCTTGCCGGGTGGAGCCTCCTTCTCCTGGGCGTGATCGGCCTGATCCTGCCTCTGCTGAACGGGACGATCTTCCTGCTGCTGGGCCTTTTCGTGCTGCGGGAGCAGTATGTCTGGTCGCAGCGCTGCCTCGCCTGGTGCGACCGCCGCTGGCCGGGACGCCTGGACTCCCTGGCCGCGGTGGAGGCGAAGATGCTGCGGTGGTGTCGCGAGAGCGGGGGCCGGCTGCGCCGCCGCCTGGGGCTGGGTTGAGGCCGGGCCGCCTCGGGGAGTTGTCGCCACCCGCCATTGACTTGGCGCGATCTCCCCCTCGAAACTGCGCCAACTATCCATATGGGGACCTCGGATGAGCTGCCGCGATCATGTTCTGGCGGGTTTGGACCTGAGGAATTCCCTGGGCATCGAGGTCGGCCCCCTGGCCTCGCCGCTGGTGACGCGCGCCGAGGGGCGGATCATCTATGTCGATCACATCGACACGGCGGGCCTGCGCGCGAAGTACGCCGGGCGCCCCGGCATCGATGTCGAGAACATCGTCGAGGTGGACGCGGTCTGGGGCGACAAGACGCTGCGCGAGGCCGTCGGGGAGGGCGTGACGGCCGACTACCTGCTGGCCTCCCACCTCATCGAGCATGTGCCGGACCTGCTGGGCTGGCTCGAGGAGGCGCGCTCGGTGCTCCGTCCCGGCGGCAAGCTGCGGCTGGTGGTGCCGGACCGGCGCTTCACCTTCGACTATCTCCGGCGCGAGAGCCGCCTGTCGGACGCCCTCCACGCCAGCCTCGTGAAGGCGCGGGTGCCGCAGCTGCCGGCGCTGCTGGATCACATCCTGGAAGCCGTCACCCTCGATGCGCGGCAGGCCTGGCAGGCGTCGCCGGACCCGGAGAGCCTGCCGCGCATCCATGATCTCGGCCTGGCCCAGCGCATCGGGCGGGATGTGCTGGAGAACGGCACCTATCACGACGTGCATTGCTGGGTCTTCACCCCCGCCTCCTTCGCCGGGCTGATGGAGCGCGCCTCCGGGCTCGGCCTGGTGCGGTTCAGCTGCGAGCGGTTCTTCGACACCGCGCCCGACGAGGTGGACTTCACCGTGGCCATGGAGGTCAGCGATGACCCCGCCGCCGCCGCCGCGAGCTGGCGCCGCATGCGGGAGGCCTGCGCCGACCTGCCACCACGTGCGGCGGCGACCGTCGCGGCTCCCACGCCGGCGGAGCGGGAGGCGGAGCATGAAGCCCTGGCGCGGGCACGCGAGGAACGGGCCGAGCAGCGGGTGCGCGCCGAGCTGGCCCCTCAGCTCGCCGCGCTGCAGCAGGAGAAGGCGGCCGTGCTGGCGGAACTCGCGGCGATGCGGGCCTCGCGCCTCTGGCGCCTCCTCTCCCCCTGGCGCCGGCTGCGGGGGCAGCACCACGATACCATCCCGGCGGCCGCGTCGGCGCAGCCCGGCGCCCTGGCGAAGGGCGAGCGCCTCGGCTCCTCCACCGCGCCCCAGGCGCATGGCGGATGAGCTAGAGCATTTGTTCTTGCGAGCATCCTCACCCGATCAGGTCCTTCGACCTGATCGGGATCTGCTCTAGTCGGCCCGCGGATGTGCCTTCCGCCAGCTGTCCAGCAGCCGGGCGGCATCCACGCCGGTATAGCGCTGGGTGGTGGAAAGGCTGGCATGGCCCAGCAGTTCCTGGATGGCGCGGAGATCCGCGCCGGCGCCCAGCAGATGGGTGGCGAAGGAATGGCGCAGCGCATGCGGCGTGGCGCTCTCCGGCAGGCCGGCCAGCCGCCGGTAGTGGCGCAGCGCCCGTTGCGCCACCGCCGCATCCAGCCTGCCGCCCCGCGCGCCGAGGAACAGGGGCTGATCGGCTGAGGGATGGCCGCGCAGGCGCAGATAGGCCGCCACGGCCTCCGCCACGGCCGGCAGGACCGGGACGACGCGCTCCTTCTGCCCCTTTCCGCGGATCCGCAGGCCGATGCCGGCCCGTGGAGCGTCCCGCACATCCAGCCCCAGCGCCTCGGAGATCCGCAGGCCGCAGCCGTAGAGCAGGGTGAAGAGGGCCTGGTCCCGCGCCGCCATCAGGGGGTCGGCCTCCACGCTGCCGGTGTCGCGCGCCACCTCCCGCGCCTGCTCGGCGGTCAAGGGCCTGGGCGCGGGGGGGACCACCCGGGGGCCGCGCAGCGCCGCCAGTGCCACGGGCGTCATTCCATGGCGCCGGGCCAGGAAGCGCAGGAAGCCCCGGATCGCCGCCAGTTGCCGCGCCCGGGTGGCATTGCCGACACCGTCGCGCATCGCCCGCTCGGCCAGGAAGGCGCGCAGATCGGCGGGGCGGAGCGCCGCCAGCGCGGCGAGGTCCGGCTCGCCGCCGAGATGCCGGTTGAGGAAGCCCAGGAAGTCCGCCAGATCGGCGCCATAGGCGGCCAGGGTGTGCGGGCTGGCGCGCCGCTCGCGCGCCAGCCAGTCCAGCCATTGCTCGCGCGCCGCCAGCCCGGTGACCGGCTCCGTCATCGCAACAGCGCCGTGGCCAGGGCGCGGGCGAGGAAGAGCAGCTGCGCCGCGCTGCCCCGCGCCGGCAGGTCCGCGACGCCGCGCGCGCCCAGCACCAGCAGGGCGGGAGGGCCAGGCAGCGGAACGCGGACCAGCGCGTCGGAGGTGATCAGCCCGGCGGCCTCGGCATGCAGCAGGGAAAGGTCGGTCGGCCTGGTGCGCAACAGCGCGTCGCGGCCGGCCGGCATCAGCCGGGCGACGCTGCCCGCCGGCAGGAAAAGCCGGTGCGCCGAGGGCAAGTCCTCCGTGGCCAGGGCGCAATGCGCCAGGCCGAGCAGGGCGGGCCATTCCTGGTGCACCGTCTCGGCCGGCTCATGGCTGGCGATCAGGGCCAGGATGGCGGCGCGGATGCGGGCGGCGAAGCCGTCGCCCTCGCGCAGGGCATCGGCCATGTCGCGCGTTGCGGCGCGCTCGGCGGCCAGCATCGCCGCCATGTGGTCAGTCAGCGTCTCGCCATGGACGCGGCGCGGCGGCGCCAGCATCCGGTAGAGATCCGGCCGTTCCGCCAGGAAGCCGGGATGGTCGCGCAGCCAGGCGGCGACGGCATCCGGGTTCACGGCGGCAGGGCCGGGCCGGGTCAGGCGCCCCGCCTCACAGGATGCTCTGCCCGGTTTTCTTCCAGTCGGCCAGGAAGGCCTCCAGGCCGCGATCGGTCAGCGGGTGGCGGATGAGCTGGCGGATCACGGCGGGGGGCAGCGTCGCCACCTCGGCGCCCAGCTTGGCCGCCTGCACCAGATGGAGCGGATGCCGCACCGAGGCGACCAGCACCTCGGTCCGCAGCGCCGGATAGGCGCGGTAGATCTGCACGATGTCGGCGATCAGCTGCATGCCGTCCTGGGCGATGTCGTCCAGCCGGCCGACGAAGGGCGAGATGTAGGCAGCCCCCGCCTTCGCCGCGAGCAGCGCCTGGGCGGCCGAGAAGCAGAGGGTGACGTTGACCGGCGTGCCCTCGTTGGACAGGGCGCGGCAGGTGCGCAGCCCGGCCTCGGTCAGCGGCACCTTGACCGCGACGTTGCGGGCGATGTCGCGCAGGTAGCGGCCCTCGGCCAGCATGCCCTCGTAATCCGTCGCGGTCACCTCGGCCGAGACCGGGCCGGGGGTGATGTCGCAGATCTCGGCGATCACCTCCGCCATCCGCCGCCCCGACTTGGCGATCAGCGAGGGGTTGGTGGTGACGCCGTCGACCATGCCGAGCTCGGCGAGGGCGCGGATCTCGGAGACCTCGGCGGTGTCGACGAAGAACTTCATGCTGGGAATCCCGTGGGGGCCGCGGGTGCCCCGCCGCCGTTGCGTTTTCGTTCCTGCGGGGCAGCATAGCGGATGCCGGGTGTTGAACGAAAGTCCGGCGCGGCGGAGAAGGGAGCGATGGCCCGTCTGCCCGTGCTGCTGCCCCTGCCGCTCGCCGGCGCCTACGACTACCGCGTGCCGGCCGGCATGGTGCCGCCGGAACGGGGCAGCTTCGTCGTCGTGCCGCTGTCCGGGCGGCTGATGATCGGCGTGGTCTGGGACGGCGAGGCCGATCCCGACCTGTCCGAGAAGCGGCTGCGCGACATCCAGTCGGTGCTCGATGTGCCGCCGATGACGGAGAGCCTGCGCCGCTTCGTCGACTGGGTGGCGGCCTATACGCTGAGCCCGCCCGGCGCGGTGCTCCGCATGGCGATGAGCGCGCCCTCGGCGCTGGAGCCGCCGGCGGCGAAGGCGGGCTGGCGCCTCTCGCCGCTGGGCGCGCGGGCCAAGCGCGGGGAGGCGGCGGCGCGGCTGACCGAGGGCCGCCGCCGCGTGCTGGACGTGATGGAGCCCGGCGAGGTCCATCCGCCGGGGGAGGTCGCCACCGAGGCCGGCGTCTCTCCCGGCGTGGTGCGCGGCATGGCCGATGCGGGGCTGCTGGAGAGCGCCCTGCTGCCGCCGGGCCAGGCCTTCCCGGCGCCGGATCCGCGGCGCCCCGGCCCGGCGCTGGGGGAGGCCCAGGCGGAGGCCGCCACGGCGCTGCGCGCCGCCGTCGCGGCGCGAGGCTTCGGCGTGACCCTGCTGACCGGCGTCACCGGCTCGGGCAAGACCGAGGTCTATCTGGAGGCGGTGGCCGAATGCGTGGCGCAGGGCCGGCAGGCGCTGGTGCTCCTGCCCGAGATTGCCCTCTCGACCCAGTGGCTGGAGCGTTTCGAGGCCCGCTTCGGGGTGCCGCCGGCGCTCTGGCACTCGGAGCTCGGCAGCCGGCGGCGGCGCGACACCTGGCGGGCGGTGGCGGAAGGGAAGGTCGCGGTCCTGGTCGGCGCCCGCTCGGCGCTCTTCCTGCCCTATCCCGAGCTCGGCCTGATCGTCGTGGACGAGGAGCACGAGACCGCCTTCAAGCAGGAGGACGGCGTCGTCTACTCGGCGCGCGACATGGCGGTGGTGCGTGCCCGGCTGGCCGGGGCCGCCTGCGCCCTGGTCTCCGCGACACCCAGCCTCGAGACGCTGGTGAACGCCGAGAGCGGCCGCTACGCCGCCCTTCACCTGCCGACGCGGCATGGCGGCGCGGCGCTGCCCGAGGTCGTGGTCATCGACCAGCGCGTGGCGCCGCCGGAGCGGGGGCGCTTCCTGAGCCCGGCCCTGGTCGCCGCGGTGCGCGAGACGCTGGCCGCCGGGCAGCAGGCCATGCTGTTCCTGAACCGCCGCGGCTACGCGCCCCTGACCCTCTGCCGCGCCTGCGGCCACCGCCTGCGCTGCCCCAACTGCACCGCCTGGCTGGTCGAGCACCGGCTGCAGCGCCGGTTGCAATGCCACCATTGCGGCCATGCCGAGCCGATCCCGCCCGCCTGCCCGGAATGCGGCGCCGAGGGCAGCCTGACCCCGCTCGGCCCCGGCGTGGAGCGGGTGCAGGAGGAGGCGGCCGAGCTGTTCCCCGAGGCGCGGCGGCTGGTCATGGCCTCGGACACCATTCCCGGCCCGCTGGCGGCGGCCGAGGCCGCGCGATCCATCGCCGCGCGCGAGGTGGACCTGATCATCGGCACGCAGATCGTCGCCAAGGGCTGGCATTTCCCGCATCTGACGCTCGTCGGCGTGGTCGATGCCGATCTCGGCCTGGCCGGGGGCGACCTGCGCGCCGCCGAGCGGACGGTGCAGCTGCTGCACCAGGTGGCGGGCCGCGCCGGGCGTGCCGAGGCGCCGGGGCGGGTGCTGCTGCAGAGCTGGAACCCGGACCACCCGGTGCTGCAGGCCCTCGTCGCCAACGACCTCGACGCCTTCATGGCCACCGAGGCGGAGCAGCGCCGGCCCGGGCACTGGCCGCCCTTCGGCCGGCTGGCGGCGCTGATCATAAGCGCCGAGGACGAGCGGGAGGCCGACCGGGCGGCGCGCGACCTCGGGCTTGCCGCGCCACGCGCCGAGGGGGTGGAGGTGCTGGGCCCGGCCCCCGCGCCGCTCGCCCTGCTGCGCGGGCGGCACCGGCGGCGGCTGCTGCTGAAGGCCCGGCGCGAGGTGATGGTGCAGCCGCTGCTGCGGGCCTGGCTGGCCCGGGTGCCGCTCCCCGCCTCGGTCCGCGTGCAGGTGGATGTCGATCCCGTAAGCTTCCTGTGACGGTTGCTCTCCGCCACGGTCTTGCGCGCCCTGCGATACGGAGGGGCGGAAACAGGTGCGGACGGTGAACGTGCGGTAACGAATCCGTCCTACCCCCCGTTGCCGCCCTGCGACAAGCCGTGTTAATGCCGGCGCGCCGCGACGGGCCTGCCCGACGCGTCGATTTCATGTCCAATCGCCGTCAGGGGATGCCCGCAGGGGCCGCTCGGATGCGCGGGGGGACGCCGGGAAAGCAAGAGAACGGGATTCTCCGTGGCCTCCGAAGCGACCAACGTCTCGCCGAACGCGACGCATCATCCCTCCGGCCTGTCCCAGCGCTACGCGCTGGCGCTGCTGGAACTTGCCAAGGACAGGAAGTCGGTGGACGCGGTCGCCGCCGACCTGGAGCGCCTCCAGGAGCTCTGGCAGAACGACGCGCCCTTCCGCGCCTTCATCGAGGATCCGCGCCTGGACGCCAGCGCCCAGCGGCGCGGCGCCTTCGCGGTCCTCGACCGGGTCGGCATCAGCGGCGATGTCCGCAACCTGATCGGCGTGCTGATCGCCAACCGGCGCCTGCCCTCCCTGCCGTCGGTCATCGCCGCCTTCGGCGCGCTCCTCGCCGAGCAGCGCGGGCAGCAGACCGCCGAGGTGGCCACCGCCCATCCGCTGACCGACACCCAGCGCACGCAGCTCGCGGCGCGGCTGACGGAAGCCGGCTATTCCAACGTGAAGCTGGTCGAGCGCGTCGATCCCACCCTGCTCGGTGGCCTGGTCGTTCGCCTCGGCTCCCGCCTCTACGACAGCTCTATCAAGTCCAAGCTGCAACGCCTGCAATATGCCATGAAGGGGGCCGCCTGATGGAAATCCGTCCCGCCGAGATCTCGGAGATCCTGAAGCAGCAGATCGCCGGCTTCGACGCCGATGCGAATGTTGCCGAAGTCGGCACCGTGCTGAGCGTGGGCGACGGCATCGCCCGCGTCTACGGCCTGCAGAATGTCATGGCCGGTGAGCTGGTCGAGTTCCCCGGAGCCGGCCTGAAGGGCATGGCGCTGAACCTCGAGACCGACAATGTCGGCGTCGTGATCTTCGGCGACGACCGCCAGGTCCGCGAGGGCGACACCGTCTCCCGCACCGGCGACATCGTCTCCGTGCCGGTGGGCAAGGGCCTGCTCGGCCGCGTGGTCGACGGCCTGGGCAATCCCATCGACGGCAAGGGCCCGCTGACGGACGTCAAGCAGGCGCTGGTCGAGGTGAAGGCGCCGGGCATCATCCCGCGCAAGTCCGTGCACGAGCCGATGCAGACCGGCATCAAGGCGATCGACGCGCTGATCCCGATCGGCCGCGGCCAGCGCGAGCTGATCATCGGCGACCGCCAGACCGGCAAGACGGCCGTCATCATCGACACCATCATCAACCAGAAGCCGATCAACGCTTCGGGCGATGAGGCCAAGAAGCTCTACACGATCTACGTCGCCGTCGGCCAGAAGCGCTCCACCGTCGCGCAGCTCGTGCGCACGCTGGAGGAGAACGGCGCCCTCGAATACTCGATCATCGTCGCCGCCACCGCCTCCGACCCGGCGCCGATGCAGTTCCTGGCGCCCTATACCGGCTGCGCCATGGGCGAGTTCTTCCGCGACAACGGCATGCATGCGGTCATCTTCTACGATGACCTGTCGAAGCAGGCCGTGGCCTACCGCCAGATGTCGCTGCTGCTGCGCCGCCCGCCGGGCCGCGAGGCCTATCCGGGCGACGTCTTCTACCTGCACTCGCGCCTGCTCGAGCGCGCGGCGAAGATGAACGACGATTTCGGCGCCGGCTCGCTGACCGCCCTGCCGGTGATCGAGACCCAGGCCGGCGACGTCTCCGCCTATATCCCGACCAACGTGATCTCGATCACGGACGGGCAGATCTTCCTGGAGACCGAGCTGTTCTTCAAGGGCATCCGCCCGGCCGTGAACGTCGGCCTCTCGGTCAGCCGCGTCGGCTCCGCCGCCCAGATCAAGGCGATGAAGCAGGTGGCCGGCAAGATCAAGCTGGAGCTGGCGCAGTACCGCGAGATGGCGGCCTTCGCCCAGTTCGCCTCCGACCTCGACGCTTCCACCCAGGCCCTGCTGGCCCGTGGCGCGCGCCTGACCGAGCTGCTGAAGCAGCCGCAGTACAGGCCGGTCCCAGTCGAGGAGCAGGTGCTGTCCCTCTTCGCGGGTGTGCGCGGCTACCTCGACCGGATCGAGGTCTCCAAGGTCGGCGCCTTCGAGTCCCAGCTGCTGTCCTCGGTCAAGGCGAACGCGCCGGAGATCCTGGAGAGCATCCGCGACAAGAAGGAGATCACCAAGGAGAACGAGGCGAAGCTGGTGTCCTTCATGGACGACTTCGCCAAGTCCTTCTCGGCCTGAAGGCGGGTCCAGGGAGCGATCCATGGCCAACCTCAAGGAATTGCGGGGACGCATCAACAGCGTCAAGTCGACCCGCAAGATCACCCAGGCGATGAAGATGGTCGCGGCGGCGAAGCTCCGCCGCGCCCAGCAGCAGGCCGAGGCGGCGCGGCCCTATGCCGAGCGGATGGCGCGCATGCTCGCCTCGCTCGGCCAGGCCGTGGCCGGCAATCCGGACGCGCCGAAGCTCCTGGTCGGCAGCGGCGGCGACAGGACGCACCTGCTGATCGTGGTGTCCGGCGAGCGTGGCCTGGCTGGCGCCTTCAACACCAATGTCGGCCGCTTCGCGCGCAACCGCATCCGCGAGCTCGAGGCCCAGGGCAAGACCGTCAAGGTGCTGGCGGTCGGCCGCAAGGGCGCCGCCTACCTGAAGCGGGAATTCGCCTCCCGCATCGTCGGCGAGGTGTCCTTCCAGGGCAAGAAGCGCGTCGGCTTCGAGGAGGCGCAGGAGATCGCGACCCGCGTCACCGCCATGCTCGAGGCGGGCGAGTTCGATGTCTGCACGCTGGTCTTCAACCACTTCCGCAACGTCATCAGCCAGGTGCCGACGGCGCAGCAGCTGATCCCGGCCGAGCTGCCGGCGGCGAAGGAGGCGGCGGAGGCCCCGGGCGAAGTGGGCGCGTGGTACGAGTATGAGCCGGACGAGGCCACCATCCTGGCGCAGATCCTGCCCAAGAACCTGGCCATCCAGATCTACCGTGCCATCCTGGACAGCACCGCCGGCTTCTACGGCAGCCAGATGAACGCGATGGACAACGCCACGCGCAACGCGGGCGAGATGATCAACAAGCTGACCCTGACCTACAACCGTACCCGCCAGGCCAATATCACCAGCGAGCTGATCGAGATCATCTCCGGGGCCGAGGCACTCTGAGGGGAATGAGCACTGCCATGAAGAACAACGTTGGCAAGGTCACCCAGGTCCTGGGCGCCGTGGTGGACGTGCAGTTCCCCTCCGAACTGCCCTTCATCATGAACGCGCTGACCACCAAGATCGGCGACCGCACCCTGGTGCTGGAAGTGGCGCAGGAGCTCGGCGAGCGCACCGTGCGCTGCATCGCCATGGACACGACCGACGGCCTGGTCCGCGGGACCGAGGTGGTCGACACCGGCAAGGGCATCGCCGTGCCGGTGGGCGAGGGCACGCTGGGCCGCATCCTGAACGTCATCGGCGAGCCGATCGACGAGCGCGGCCCGGTCCCGCACGACAAGGTCTACACCATCCACCGCGAGGCGCCGGCCTTCGACGAGCAGGCGACGGCGGCCGAGATCCTGGTGACGGGCATCAAGGTCATCGACCTCCTGGCCCCCTACCTGAAGGGCGGCAAGATCGGCCTCTTCGGCGGCGCCGGCGTCGGCAAGACCGTGACCATCCAGGAGCTGATCAACAACATCGCCAAGGGCCATGGCGGCGTGTCGGTCTTCGCCGGCGTGGGCGAGCGCACCCGTGAGGGCAACGACCTCTACCACGAGATGATCGACGCCGGCGTCATCAAGCTGGGCGAGAACACCACCGAGGGTTCCAAGGTGGCGCTGGTCTATGGCCAGATGAACGAGCCGCCGGGCGCCCGCGCGCGCGTGGCGCTGTCGGGCCTGTCGATGGCGGAGTACTTCCGTGACGAGCAGGGCCAGGACGTCCTGTTCTTCATCGACAATATCTTCCGCTTCACCCAGGCGGGCGCCGAGGTCTCGGCGCTGCTGGGCCGCATCCCCTCCGCGGTGGGCTACCAGCCGACGCTGGCCACCGACATGGGCGCGCTGCAGGAGCGGATCACCTCGACCAAGAAGGGCTCGATCACCTCGGTGCAGGCCATCTACGTGCCCGCCGACGACCTGACCGACCCGGCGCCCGCCACCTCCTTCGCCCACCTGGACGCGACCACGGTTCTGTCGCGTTCCATCGCGGAGCAGGCGATCTTCCCGGCCGTGGACCCGCTGGACTCCACCAGCCGCGCCCTCGACCCGCGCATCATCGGCGACGAGCACTACAACACCGCCCGCGAGGTGCAGAGGATCCTGCAGACCTACAAGTCGCTGCAGGACATCATCGCCATCCTGGGCATGGACGAGCTGTCCGAGGACGACAAGCTGATCGTGGCGCGCGCGCGCAAGATCCAGCGCTTCCTGTCGCAGCCCTTCCATGTGGCCGAGGTCTTCACCGGCACCCCGGGCGTGTTCGTGAAGATCGAGGACACGGTCCGCTCCTTCGCCGCCATCTGCAAGGGCGAGTACGACCACCTCCCCGAGGCCGCCTTCTACATGGTCGGCACCATCGAGGACGCGGTGAAGAAGGGCGAGAGCCTCAAGGCCGCGGCCTGAGCATCCGAGGGGGAACCGACCCATGGCGACCTTCAACCTGGAACTGGTCAGCCCGGAGAAGCTCCTCCTCTCCCGCCCCGTCGAGATGGTCATCATCCCGGCGGCGGAGGGCGAGATGGGGGTGCTGCCCGGCATGGCACCGATGATCGTGGCCCTCCGGGGCGGCGTCATCCAGGTGCAGGAGAACGGCCAGATCACCGAGAAGCTGTTCGTCATGGGCGGCTTCGTGGAGATCACGCCGGCCCGCGTGACGGTACTGGCCGACGAGGCCACGCCGGTCGCCCAGCTCTCCCGCGCCGAGGCCTCGGCCCGCGTGCGGGAGGCCGAGGCGGCCTACAACCAGGCGGCGTCCGGCGAGGCGCCGGAAGTGCGCGAGGCGGCGATGGATCGCCTCCTCGCCGCGCGCGAGATGGAGACGGCCGCCGAGGCCGCCTGAGCCCGCGGCCCTCTTTCCGGTCTGGCAGCGCCGTCCGCCACCAGCGGGCGGCGTTTTCATGTCCGACGGGGCAGGGAGAGGATCACAACCCAAGGTCGTGGAATCTCCTCGCGCTCCCCTGGCATGATGCTAGGGTGGACGGCATGACGATCGAGACAGCCCGCGAGACAGGGAGCCGGCTTTGCCTGCCCGCGTGACCCGCCGCGGCCTGGGCCTTCTCGGCCTGTCCGCGGCCGCTCCGGCCCTGGCGGCGCCCGCCGCCGGGGGGCTGGCCGCCATCGCCCGCGCCCGCGGCATCACCTTCGGCGCCGCCGCCCAGCACAGCCTGCTGACCGGGGATGCCGCCTATGCCGCGGCCTTCGCCGCCGAGGCCGGCCTGCTCGTTCCGGAATGGGAGGCCAAGTGGGCCGATCTGCAGCCGGAGGAAGGCCGATTCGACACCGCGCCGCTGGATGGCCTGCTGTCCTGGGCCCAGGAGCGGGCGATGCCCGTCCGGGGCCATGCGCTGGTCTGGCACAACGCCATGCCCGATTGGCTCGGCCGGGCGCTGGCCGAGGGGCGCGAGCGCGCGCTCTCGGTGATGGCGGCGCATTTCGACAAGGTCCTCGCGCACACGCGGCTGCGGATCCGCGACTGGGATGTGGTCAACGAACCCGTCGCCAATCCTCCCGGCAGCGACGTGCCGCAGGCGGGCGAGGGCACGCTGCGGGACACGCCCTGGCTGCGCGCCCTGGGGCCCGCCTATATCGACACCGCCCTGCGCATGGCGCGGGAGCGCGATGCGACCCTGCGCCTCACCCTCAACGAGTATGGCATCGAGGAGGACACGCCCGACGCCGCCGAGAAGCGCCGGCGGCTGCTCGACCTTCTGCGCGGCCTGCTGGAGCGCGGCGCGCCGCTCGACGCGGTGGGCATCCAGGCCCATCTGCAACTGCGGCGCCCCTTCAGCCCGGCCCCCTTCGCCGCCTTCCTGGCCGAGCTGCGGCGCATGGGCCTGGCCGTCCTGATCACCGAGATGGACATCCGCGAGGCGCCGGACGCGCCGGCCTCCCTCCCGGCGCGCGACGCGCTGGTGGCCGAGCGGGCCTATGCATTCGTCTCCACGGCGTTGGAGGGTGGCGCGCGCAGCGTGCTGACCTGGGGCCTGTCCGATCGGTATTCCTGGCTGCGGCAGGAGCCGGCGGTGGCGCTGGGGCCGGATCGCAGCCATCGCGGCCTGCCGCTGGACGAGGAATGGCGGCGCAAGCCCATGTGGCAGGCCCTGGCGCGGGCCTTTCAGGGGGGGTGAGGGCGGAAAGCGGGCCGCGGGGGGCAGACAAGGCGGCCGGCCGGGTGTTTCCTGCGCGCCGCAGATGCTGGAGCGCCCATGGACCTCGCCACTCTCGAAACCCCCGTGCCGGTCGTCGACCTCGATATCGTCGAGGCCAATCTGAAGCGCATGCAGGCCTATTGCGACGCCCATGGCATCGCGCTGCGGCCGCATATCAAGACGCACAAGATCCCGCGCCTGGCGCTGCACCAGGTGGAGCTTGGCGCGCGTGGCATCACCTGCCAGAAGCTGGGCGAGGCCGAGGTCATGGCCGCGGCCGGGCTGGACGATATCCTGATCTCCTATCCGCTGCTCGGCGCCGGCAAGGCGGAGCGGCTGGCGGCGCTGTCCCGCCGCGTGCGGATGCGGGTCTCGGTGGACAATCCCGTCGCCGTCGCCACCGCCGCGGAGGCGGCCCGGCAGGGGGCTGAGATCGGCCTGCTGGTCGAGTTCGATTCCGGCAATGGCCGCACCGGCGTCACCAGCATCGACGGCGTGGTGGAGCTGGCCCGGCGCATCCGCGAGACCCCGGGGCTGCGCTATGACGGGCTGATGAACTACCCGGTCAGCCCGCGCACCGGCGAGATCCTGCGCGAGCTGCTGCCGCGGCTGAAGGCGGAGGGGCTGGAGCCCGCCATCATCTCCGGCGGCGGCACGCCCAATGCCTTCCGCACGCACGAGATGGCGCCCGTCACCGAGCTTCGCGTCGGCACCTATATCTACAACGACCGCATGCAGGTCGCCGCCGGCCATGCCGGCTGGGAGGATTGCGCCTTCGCCCTGCATGTCACGGTGATCAGCCGCCCCGAGCCGCACCGCGCCATCATCGATGCCGGCTCCAAGACCTTCGCCGCCGACATCATGCCGGCCGGGCCGCAGGAGGGGCATGGCTACTTCCCCGACTACCCCGGCGCCCGGCTGGAGAAGATGAGCGAGGAGCACGGCATGGTGGATCTCTCCGGCTGCGACCGGAAGCCCGAGATCGGCCAGCGCCTGCGGGTCATTCCCAACCATGTCTGCCCGGTCAGCAATCTGCACGACCGGATCGCGGTGACGCGCGGCGGCGCCTTCCAGGAGTTCTGGGACGTGGCGGCGCGCGGCCGCAGCCAGTGACACGACCCGAGTGACACGAGAGGAGTTCACGATGAGCGCCGAAGACCGCCTGGCCGCCCTGGGCCACACCCTGCCCACCGTCGGCAAGCCGCTGTTCAACTACGTGCCGTTCCGCCGCGCCGGCGACATCGCCTTCCTCTCCGGCCAGGTGCCGCGCCTGGCCGATGGCACGGTGATCGCCGGCAAGGTGGGGGCCGGGATGAGTGTGGAGGAGGCGCAGAAGGCCGCGGTCCTCTGCGGCCTGCATCTTCTGGCGGTCGCGAAGGTGGCGGCGGGCTCGCTGGAGAAGGTGGAGATGCTGAAGATCTTCGGCATGGTGAACGCCACGCCGGAGTTCGGCCAGCAGCCCAAGGTGATCGACGCCTGCTCGAACCTGATGGTCGAGGTGCTGGGCGAGCGTGGCCGGCATGCCCGCTCGGCGGTCGGCATGGGCTCGCTGCCCTCGGACGTGCCGGTCGAGATCGAGGCGGTGATCCGCATCCTGGACTGAGACGGCGGGGCCGGGCGGGAGTGCCCCCGCCCGGCGGCCTCCCCTAGCGGGGGGCCTCCCGGCTGGCGTGCCCGCCCACGATGGAATATCTCCCCCGTCATGCGCTACATCTCCACCCGGGGCGAGGCCCCAGCCCGCGATTTCGAAGGCGTCCTGCTGGCCGGCCTCGCCGAGGATGGCGGGCTGTTCATGCCGGAGTCCTGGCCGCTGCTCTCCGCCGCCGAGTGGCGCGGCCTGCGCGGCAGGCCCTATGCCGAGGTGGCGGCGCACCTCATGGCGCCCTTCGCCGAAGGCGCGCTGGACCGTGAGACCCTGCTGCGCCTGACCCGCGCCGCCTATTCCGGTTTCGGCCATGCCGCCACGGCCCCGCTGGTGCAGATCGAGCCGCGCCTCTTCGCGCTGGAGCTGTTCCACGGCCCGACGCTCGCCTTCAAGGACATGGCGATGCAGCTGCTGGGGCGGCTCTTCGACCATGCGCTGGAGAAGCGTGGCGAGCGCGTGACCATCATCGGCGCCACCTCGGGCGATACCGGCTCGGCCGCCATCGAGGCCTGCCGCGACCGCCGCGCGATCGACGTGGTCATCCTCCATCCCGAGGGCCGCACCTCCGAGGTGCAGCGGCGGCAGATGACCACCGTGCTCTCGCCCAATATCCGCAACATCGCCATCCAGGGCAGCTTCGACGACTGCCAGGACCTGGTGAAGGCGATGTTCAACGACGCGTCCTTCCGCCAGGAGATGCGGCTCTCGGCGGTGAACTCCATCAACTGGGCGCGCATCGCGGCGCAGGTGCCCTATTACGCCTATGCCGCCCTGGCGCTCGGCGCCCCGGACCGCCCGGTGGCGGTCTCGGTGCCCACCGGCAATTTCGGCAATGTGCTGGCCGCCTGGGTGGCCCGCCGCATGGGCCTGCCGATCGAGCGTCTGATCATCGGCGCCAACCGCAACGACATCCTCGCCCGCTTCCTGGCGGCGAACGACATGTCGATCCAGGGCGTGGCGCCGAGCCTCTCGCCCAGCATGGACATCCAGGTCTCGTCCAATTTTGAGCGGCTGCTCTTCGAGCTGCTGGGCCGCGACGCGGCGGCCACGGCCGGGATCATGCGCCGCTTCCGCGCCGAGGGCCGCATGCCGGTGCCCGACGCCGCCTGGCGCAAGGCGGCCGGCCTGTTCCATGGCTTCGCGCTGGACGATGAAGGCACCCTGGGCGAGATCCGCCGCCTCCATGCCGGGAGCGGCTATCTGGCCGATCCGCACACGGCGATCGGCACCGCCGCGGCGCGGGCGCACCTGCCGCCCGAGGGCATCCCGGTGATCGTCGCCGCCACGGCGCATCCGGCCAAGTTCCCGGACGCGGTGGAGCGCGCCACCGGCATCCGCCCGCCGCTGCCGGCGCGGATGGCCGATCTCTACGAGCGGGAGGAGCGCCTTTCCACCCTGCCCAACGCCCTGGCGGCGGTGGAGGAGGCGGTGCGGCAGCACGGGCGGCGCAACCGCGCGGACTGAGGGGCGGGCGCCTCTCTGCCGCAGCGCGTCATGATGAGGGTCGCATCGCGGCGGTGCCGGCATTACATTGCGCGTAATGACCGCCTCTTCGCCTGCCATCCGATCGAACGCCCCCTCGGCCGCCGCGCCGGCGGGCGCCCCCGGCGGGCCGACCACAGGAACCTTCCTTATGTCTGAACCGGTGCGGCTGACGCGCCTGCCCAACGGGCTGACCATCGTCTCCGAGACCATGCCGCGGGTCGAGACCGTCTCGATCGGCGCCTATGTCCATGCCGGCACGCGGGACGAGACAGCGGCCGAGAACGGCGCCTCCCACTTCCTGGAGCACATGGCCTTCAAGGGCACGGCCCGGCGCGACGCCGCCTCCATCGCCCGCGAGATCGAGAATGTCGGCGGCCATCTCAACGCCTATACGGCGCGCGAGCAGACGGCCTACTACGCCAAGGTGCTGAAGGAGGACCTGCCGCTGGCGGCGGATATCCTCGGCGACATCCTGACCCATTCCACCTTCGTGCCGGAGGAGCTGGAGCGCGAGCGCGGCGTCATCCTGCAGGAGATCGGCCAGGCCAACGACACGCCGGACGACATCGTCTTCGACCACTTCCAGGCCACGGCCTTCCCCGACCAGCCGATGGGCCGGCCGACGCTAGGCACCGAGGCGGTGATCGGCGCCATGCCGCGCGAGGTGCTGACCGGCTATATGCGCCGCCACTACGGCCCGAGCCGCATGGTGGTCGCCGCCGCCGGAGCGCTGGAGCACGAGGCCCTGGTCTCGCTCGTGGAGCGCCACTTCGCCGACCTGCCGGTCGTCACGCCCACCGCCTCCGAGGTCGCGCGCTATGGCGGCGGCGAATTCCGCGAGGAGCGGGAGCTCGACCAGGTGCATGTCGTGCTCGGCTTCGAGGGGCCGGCCGTGGCGACGGCGATGCACTACCCGACCATGCTGCTCTCCACCCTGCTCGGCGGCGGCATGTCCTCGCGCCTGTTCCAGGAGATCCGCGAGCGGCGGGGGCTGGTCTACTCGATCTATTCCTTCGCCCAGCCGTTCCGCGATGGCGGCCTCTTCGCCCTCTATGCCGGCACCGGCGAGGAGCAGGCGGCGGAGCTGGTGCCGGTGGCGCTGGAGGAACTGCGTCGCGTCCAGCACGACGTGACGGAGGAGGAGCTGGCGCGGGCCAAGGCGCAGCTGCGCGCCTCGGTGCTGATGTCGCTGGAATCCACCGGCAGCCGGTGCGAGCAGCTGGCGCGGCAGATCCAGGTGCATGGCCGCGTCATCCCGGCCGAGGAGACCAAGGCGAAGATCGCCGCGGTCACGGTCGAGCAGGTGCAGCAGGCGGCGGCGATGATCTTCCGCTCGCGGCCGACGCTGGCCGCCCTCGGCCCCGCCGGCAAGGTGCCCGGCCTGCCCGCCATCGCCGAGAAGCTGGCCGCATGAACCGGCTGGAGCGGCTGCAGGATCTGGTCCGTGCCGCCCGCTCCGCCGGAGCCGGCGCCGCCGACGCGCTGCTGGCCAGCGGCACCGCCCTCTCGGTGCAGCGGCGGCTCGGCCGGATCGAGCACCTGGAACGCTCCGAGGGGCTGGATCTGAGCCTCCGGGTCCTGGTCGGCGGGCGGCAGGCCATCGTCTCCACCACCGACCCCGACCCGCGTGGCTTCCAGGCCCTGGCCGAGCGGGCCGTCGCCATGGCGCGGGCCGTGCCGGAGGACCGCTTCGCCGGGCTTGGCGCGTACCACCCCTTCCGCCCGCTCGACCTCGAGCTGGACGATCCCGCCGAGCCCGATGCCGACGCCCTGCTGGCGCGTGCCGCCGTGGCGGAAGAGGCGGCGCTGGCCGTCCCGGGCGTGAGCAACAGCGAGGGCGCCGAGGCCGGTTTCTCCCGCACCGCCATCGCCCTCGTGACATCGGACGGCTTCGCCGGCGAGTATGCCCGCAGCGGCCATTCCCTCTCGGTGACGGCGCTGGCCGGCAGCGGTACGGGCATGGAGCGCGATTACGACTACAGCAGCGCGGTCCACCTGTCCGATCTTGAGGACCCCGCCAGCCTGGGCCGCGCGGCCGGCGAGCGCGCGGTGCGGCGGCTCCGCCCGGCCCGGCCGCGCACGGCCCGGCGCACGGTGATCTATGATCCCCGCGTGGCCGGCTCGCTGGCCGCTCATCTCGCCGGGGCGCTGAACGGCGCGGCGGTGGCGCGGGGCACGTCCTTCCTGCGCGACAGCATGGGGCAGCGGGTGCTGGCCGCCGGCCTCAGCCTGCGCGACGACCCGCTGCGCCGGCGCGGCCTGCGCTCCCGTCCCTTCGATGGGGAAGGGATGCCGGGCGCCGCCCTGGCGCTGGTCGAGGACGGGATCCTGGCGAGCTGGGTGCTGGACTGGCGCAGCGCCCGGCAACTGGGCCTCGCCTCCACCGGCCATGCCAGCCGCGGCATTTCCGGCCCCCCCGCGCCTTCCACCACGAACCTTTGGCTGGACGGCGGCAGCGGCACGCCGGAGGCCCTGATGGCCGATATCGGGGAGGGCCTCTACGTCACCGAGATGATCGGCTCCGGCGTGAACGGCGTCACCGGCGACTACAGCCGGGGCGCCTCCGGCTTCATGATCCGCGATGGAGAGCTGGCCGAGGCGGTCAGCGGCATCACCATCGCCGGCAATCTCAAGGAGATGTTCCTCAACATGGCGGCGGCCGGCGACCTCCGCTTCCGCCGGGGAACCGACGCGCCGACCCTGCGCGTCGAGGGGCTGACCGTCGCGGGCAGCTGAGGCCGGGCCGGGAGGGCGTCCCGGCCCCGCATCGGTCAGGCCGCGCGGACCTCGGAGATGAAGCCGCGCACCTCGCCGCTCAGCCGCTCCGACTGACGCGACAGTTCGCCCGAGGCCGCCAGGACCTGGCTGGCCGCGGCGCCCGTGCTCTCGGCGCCATGGCTGACGGCGGCGATGGTCTCCGAGACGGCATTGGTGGCATGCGCCGTCTCCGTCACGGTGCGGGCGATCTCCGCCGTCGCGGCGCCCTGCTGCTCGACCGCCGAGGCGATGGCCACGGTGATGCTGCTCACGGCGTCGATGGTGCCGGTGATGGCCTGGATATCGCTCACCGCCTGCTGCGTCGCCGCCTGGATCTGCGCGATCTGGCTGCCGATCTCCTCGGTCGCCTTCGCGGTCTGCGCGGCCAGCGACTTCACCTCGCTCGCCACCACCGCGAAGCCCTTGCCGGCCTCGCCGGCCCGCGCCGCCTCGATCGTCGCGTTCAGCGCCAGCAGGTTGGTCTGCCCGGCGATGGTGCTGATCAGCCCCACCACCTCGCCGATCCGCGCCGCACCCTCGGCCAGGGCCCGCACCGTGGCGTCGGTGCGCTGCGCGTCCTGCACCGCGCGGGCGGTGACGCCGGTCGCCTGGCTGACCTGCCGGCTGATCTCGCCGATCGAGGCGGTCAGCTCCTCGGCGGCGGTGGCCACGGTCTGGACGCCGTGGCTGGCCTGGCGCGCGGCCTCCAGCACCGTGCCCGCCTGGCGCCCGGTATCGCCGGCATTGCCGGTCATGGTGCGGGCGGTGGCCTCCAGCTCGGTCGAGGCGGAGGAGAGCATGCCCACCATGTCCCCCACCTTGCCCTCGAAGCGGGCCACCATCTCGCCCAGGGCGGCGGCGCGGCGCTCCTTGGCGGCGCGTTCGGCCTCCTGCGTGGCGGAGAGCGCATCGGCCTCGCGCAGCCCGGCGCGGCATTCGTCGAGCGCCCGGGCCATGTCGCCGATCTCGTCGCGCCGCCGCAGGGCGGGCAGCTCGAAGCCATAGTCGCGCCGCGCCAGGCGGCGCAGGGATTTGGAGAGGCACAGGACGTTGCGCGCCAGGTCACGGTCCAGCCAGCCCAGGCTGACGATCCCGATGGCCAGCGCCAGCAGCGCGCCGATCAGGGTGCCCCAGATCGCCCGTGTGAAGATCCGGTCCGCCTCCTGCGCCGCCGTGGCGGCGCCACGCTCATTGAAGGCGATCAGCGGCTCGAGGCTGTTGAAGACCTCGTTGACCGAGCGCGCCGAGGTATTGAAGGCCTGCCGGCCCTGCTCCGCCTCCATGTCGAGGATGAGGCCGACCTCGGTCTGATAGCGCCGGTAGGTCTGCCGGAAGATCTCGAAGAGGCGCCGCTCCTCGGCCTCGGTCAGGTAGGGCCGCAGGTCCTCCGTCATCTGATGGACCTGCTCGCTCATGGCACGGACCTCGGTGCCGATCTGGCGGCGCTCGGCCGGATCCTCGCTGGCGATCTGCCGGGCGGTGCGGGTCCGCTCGCGGGAGATGGCGTATTGCAACTGGCTCAGCCGTTTGACGGCGGGCATCCAGTTGGTCTGGATATCGACCAGCCCGGCATTCACCTGGCGCAGCTCCAGCAGGCTGTAGCCGCTGTTGCAGATGCCGCAGATCAGCATGGCCCCCAAGGCAAGGATCACCTTGCTGCGGATGCTGAGCCCTTGCAGGAAAGAAACCATTATCCGTGACTCACGATGTGCGTGAGGCGGCATTAGAGGGGCTGGCGGTTAACAATCCGTGCCGGGCCCGGGGCACGGGGAGCCTTATTTCCCGGTGCCTTCCCCGCCGCTTTGGGCGAGGTGGCGGAATTCCCGGACCAGCCGATCATAGACCGGCCGGCGAAACGCGACGACGATCCCCGGCAGGTCCTCCAGCCGCGCCCAGCGCCAGGCGTTGAACTCGGGATGCGGGTCGAGGTCCAGGCGGATCTCGGACTCCTCGCCCAGGAAGCGCAGGGCGAACCATTTCTGCTCCTGCCCCCGGAAGCGGCCCCGCAGCGCCTTGCCGATCAGCTCCGGCGGCAGGTCGTAGCGCAGCCAGTCCGCGACCTCGCCGATGATCTCGGCCTTCCCGGTGCCGATCTCCTCGGCCAGTTCCCGCAGCACCGCCGCGCGGGGATCCTCGCCCTCGTCCAGCCCGCCCTGCGGCAACTGCCAGGCCTCGGCCACCACGTCGGCGCGGCGGGCGATCAGCACGCGGCCATCGCGGTTGAACAGCACGGCGCCGACATTGCGGCGGTAGGGAAGGTCGGACATCGGCTAGTCGGTGCCTCGCGAAGCGGGGGTGCTGCCAGGAGGATAGGATCCTGGGGGATAGGTCAGGGCGCTGACCGGCGCCAGCACCAAGTCGCGCGCCGCGAGCCCCGCCGCCCAGCCGGCGATGGCATCGACCAGCAGCGGCGCGGGCTCCGCCGCCAGGCCCAGGGCATGGCCCCGGCGGCGGGCCAGGGCTTCCAGAAGGGCCAGCCGGCGATCCACCTCACCCCGGGTCAGGGGCTCGTCCAGCACCAGGTCCACGCTGGCGCCCCAGGCGGCGGCCGGCTCCGGCGCGCCGGGCCGGGCCTCGACGTAGTAGAGGCCACGCTCGGCCAGGCTGTCCTGGAGGGCCTCCAGCGGCGCCGCCTCGGCGGCGAAGCGCTCGCCGCGCCAGCCGCCGGTGGCGCCGATGGCGCCGGCATAGCCGCCGATGGCGCCGAGCGCGCGCAGCAGCCGCTCGCGGTTCTCGGCCGGCGACAGGCTGGCGCGCAGCAGGTCCGGGGCCAGGGGCATGCCGAGGGAATCGAGCGGCAGGGCCAGCAGCATCTCCATGCCGCGCTGGCGGGCCAGGGATTGCAACGCCCGCGCGCGGGGCAGGCGCGGGCTGAAGGCGGGCGTGACCTCGGCCGGCAGGCGGTGCAGCGCCGCCTCGGCCCGCTCGGCCACGAATCCCATGCCGATGACGAGCGCGATGCGCGGCCGGGTTTCTCCGGCGAGGAAGGGGCGGGCATAGACCTCCCTGGCCTCCCGCCCATCGCCGGCGCGGCGCGGGATCGCGCCGGCCGGGCCGGTCTCGAGCAGGTCCTCCAGGGGCGGGGGGATCGGGGCCGCCGCGCCGCCCCTGCCGTCACGCGGCGGCAGGGGCGGTGGCGAGGGGGCTTCCGGCAGGCCGGGCGGCGCCGGCGGTGCGACAGCAAGTTCGCTGACGGTCTCGCCGAAGGGCGGGGGATGGGGCGGGGGATGGGGCAGGGGATGCGGCGGCGAGGGCGCCTTGGCGGCTTCGGGGGGTGACGGCACCGGGGCCGGCGCGGGTTCCGGCACCGCCGGCGCGGGGGCGCCTTGCGCTGGCGCGACCGGCTCCCGCCTGTCCTGGCGCGGCGGGGCCGGTTCGGCTGGGCCCAGGAGATGGAGCGTCAGCGCCGTTGTCGCCGCCGCCGTCGCCACCAGCGCCCAGAACACGCCCAGGGCCCGCCAGCCCATTCCTGTCCGGAAGGCGGGCCGGCGGGCGTGACCGGACATGGCGCCCCCCGCCGACGCCCCGTGGCCTCAGCGCGCCGCGCGCCGCTGCGGGTCCGCCGCGGCCCAGGCGCGCAGCAGGCCCACCGCCTGCTGCAGCTGGAAGTCGGTTTCCGGCTTGGTCGGGTCGAAGGACGGCGCGCCCTCGGGCGGCATCTTCTGCACCTTCTCGGCCACGCCCCCGGGCAGGTTCATCGGCGGCAGCGGGGCGGTGGGGTGGGTGTCATTGTCGTTGCGCAGCGCCTTGCGCAGATCCGCCTCGCGGTCCCGCAGCGGCGCATTGCCCTCCTCCCGCGTCGCCAGCACCTCGATGTCGGGGGTGATGCCGAGCGCCTGGATCGAGCGGCCGGAGGGCGTGTAGTAGCGCGCCGTGGTCAGGCGGATGGCGCCATTGCCGGGGATCGGCATGACGGTCTGGACGCTGCCCTTGCCG
This sequence comes from Pseudoroseomonas sp. WGS1072, assembly GCF_049340465.1. Lineage (NCBI taxonomy): Bacteria > Pseudomonadati > Pseudomonadota > Alphaproteobacteria > Acetobacterales > Acetobacteraceae > Pseudoroseomonas > Pseudoroseomonas sp. WGS1072. Next base: position 2,605,939 of record NZ_JBMPSU010000001.1, read on the forward strand.
AAGGACTTGGTGCCCAGCACGATCGCCCGTCGGTGGTCCTGCAGGGCGCCGGCGACGATCTCGCTGGCCGAGGCCGAGCCGCCATTGACCAGCACCACGATCCTGAAGCCCTCGGCGATGTCGCCCGGCTTGGCGTTCCAGCGCTGGCCATCCTCCGGGCGGCGGGCGCGGGTGGAGACGATCTCGCCGCGGTCCAGGAAGTCGTCCGCCACCTGCACCGCCTGATCCAGCAGGCCGCCCGGATTGTTGCGCAGATCCAGGATGACGCCCTTCAGGTTGTTGCCGGCCTGCTGCTTCATGGTGCCGAGGGCGCGCCGCAGCGCTGTGTCCGTCTGCTCGTTGAAGGAGGAGAGGCGGACATAGGCCACATCCTCGCCCTCGATCCGGAAACGCGCGACCTGCGGGCGGATGACGTCGCGGGTGATGGCCAGCTCGAGCGGCGCGTCGGTGCCGGGGCGGCGGATGGTGATCTTGATGGTGCTGCCGCGCTCGCCCCGCATCTGGTCAACCGCTTCCTGCAGGCTGAGACCCTGCACGGAATTGCCGTTCAGATGCGTGATCAGATCGCCCGGCTTGACCCCGGCCTTGGCCGCCGGCGTGTCGTCGATCGGGCTGATCACCTTGACGTAGCCGCCCTCCTGGCTGACCTCGATGCCGAGGCCGCCGAACTCGCCCCGCGTCTGCACCTGCATGTCGCGGAAGGAGCGGGCGTTCATGTAGCTGCTGTGCGGGTCGAGGCCCTGCAGCATTCCGTTGATGGCGGATTCGATGACATCGCGGTCGTTCACCGGCTCGACATACTCGGCGCGGACGCGCTCGAAGACATCGCCGAACAGGTTGAGCAGCCGGTAGGTCTCGGCATTGCGGCCGGCCTCCTGCGCGATGGCGGAGACGATCGGCGGCGCCACCACCGGCCCCAGCACGGCACCGGCGGCGAAGGCAGCCGCAACCATACCCACCGTGCGCAATCCCGACTTCATGCGGTGACGCTTCATGCGGTCAACGATCCTTTCGTCGCGGCCCTACAGCCTGGCCATAGCGGCCGTTACCCGTGGCGCCAACCCGGTGACACCGGCCGGAGATCCTTCCCAGGATCTTCCGGGCCCGGCGCCATCCCATTCCATCCGTCCCGCCGCGCCGCCTCCGCCAGGGGCAAAGCCTGCCGGATCCGGGCGGACAGTACCGCGATTCCACCTGCCGGGGGCAAACTGAAACCTTTCTGAACAGTCAGATGGACATGGTCACCCTCGCCCGCGGTACCAACTCTTCGGATCGACCGGCTGGCCCTTCCGGCGCAGCTCGACATACAGATTGGCCCGGCCCGAATCCTCCGCCGCGCCAAGCTGCCCCACCGCCTCGCCCGCCACCACGCGGGCGCCGAGCCTGGCATCCAGCCGGTCCATCCCGGCGAGCACGAAATGGTAGCCGCCGCCGCAATCGACAATCAACAGCTGGCCATAGCTGCGGAACGGACCGGCGAAGGCGATACTGCCGCCGCAAGGGCTCACCACCCGCGCGCCAGCCGGCGCGGCATAGGTCAGGCCACGCGACGGGCCGCCCGCGCCGCCTTCGCCGAAGTCCCGCGTGATGCGTCCCGCCACCGGCTGCGCGCGGCCGGCGCTAGGTTGGGGGGCGCTGGGGCGGGGGGCGGAGGGCGGCGGGGTGCGGGCGGCCTGCTCCCGCCGCGCCTGCTCGCGCTCCCGAAGCACCTCGCGCTCGCGCTCCAGGGCGGCGCGGGCCTCGGCGTCCCGCGCGGCGCGTTGCCGCGCGGCCAGGGCCTCCGCCTCGCGCTCGGCGCGCTGGCGGGCGGCCTGCTCCGCCGCCTGCCGCTCGCGCTCGGCTCTCGCCCGCGCCTCGGCCTCCGCCTTCGCGCGGGCCTGTTCCAGGCGGTCGAGCATCTCGCGCAGATCGCTGGCGCGGGCGGCCGTGGCGGCGGCCCGGGCCGCCGCCTCCATCTCCTCCTGCTCGGCGCGGCCGCGTTGCGCCTGCGCGGCGAGCAGCGCCTCCTCCACGGCGGCGGCGGCGGCCCTGACCTCGGCCCGGGCCCCGGCCAGCCGTGCCGCCTCATCCTCGGCCTGGCGGCTGGCCTCCGCGGCCACGGCCTGGGCCTCGCGCAGCGCCGTCGCCTCGGCCGAGAGGTGGCGCGTCAGGCTGCGCAGCACCAGCGCGCCGCGCAGCGCCGTCTCGGGATCGACCGGCACGGCCAGCAGCGTCTCGGACGGCCACTGGCCGAGGCGGCGCATGAGCGGCAGCAGCGGCGCCAGGGCATCGGCGCGCCGCCGCAGATCGACCAGGGCATTGTCGCGCACCTGGGCAGCCTCGCGCGCGCGGGCCTCGGCCTCGTCGGCGGCGGCATCGGCGGCCACGGCGCGGCGCCCCGCCTCGGCGCGCTGGCGGGCCAGGGCCTCCTCGGCCGCCGCCGCGGCCCGCGCCGCCTCGGCCGCCGCCGCCGCCGCCCGGTGCGCCTCGTGCGCGCTGCGCTCCGCCTCGCGCAGGGTCTCGGGGCTGGCCTGCTCCGGCCGGGCCGGGCCCGCCGCCAGCATCAACAGGGGTATCGCGAGAAGCAGGCGGAGCGGCAGGTGGGAGGTCCTCGCGAGGCAGGCGATGGATGCGATGGCCGGGCTCAGCCCCGCTGGATCAGGCTGTGCCCGGTCATCGCGGCGGGTTGCGGCAGGCCCAGCAGGTCCAGCAGCGTCGGCGCCACATCGGCCAGCCGGCCCTCGCCCAGCCGCGCCCCGGCGGGGCCGCCGACCAGCAGGACCGGCACCGGGTTGGTGGTGTGGGCCGTGTGCGGGCCGCCGGTCGCCGGGTCCTTCATCAACTCGGCATTGCCATGATCGGCGGTGACGAGCAGGGCGCCGCCCTGCGCCCGGATCGCCGCCTCGATCCGCGACAGCCCGGCATCCACCGCCTCGCAGGCCTTGATGGCGGCGGGCAGGCTGCCGGTATGACCGACCATGTCGGCATTGGCGAAGTTCAGGATGATCAGGTCGAAACGGCCGGAGCCGATCGCCTGCACCGCCTTCTCCGCCAGCTCGGGCGCCGACATCTCCGGCTGCAGGTCGTAGGTCGCGACCTTGGGGGAGGGGACCATGATCCGCTCCTCGCCGGGGAAGGGGGTCTCCTCGCCGCCGTTGAAGAAGTAGGTGACGTGCGGGTACTTCTCCGTCTCCGCCATCCGCAACTGCGTCAGGCCGGCGGCGGAGACGACGGCGCCCAGGATGTCCTTCAGGGTCTCGGGCCCGAAGAGGGCGGCGAGGTGGGGGTTCAGCACCTCGGAATACTCGGTCATGGCGGCGGCGCCGGCGAGCTTCGGGCGGCGCGGCGGGATGAAGCCGTCGAAGGCGGGATCGACCAGCGCGCCCATGATCTGCCGCACCCGGTCGGCGCGGAAGTTGAAGCAGAGCACGCCATCCCCGTCCTTCATCCCGGCATAGTCGCCGATCACGGTGGCGGGGATGAACTCGTCGGTCTTGCCGGCCGCGTGGGCGGCGGCGATGGCGGCGGCGGCGCTCTCCGCCCTGGCCTGTCCGTGGCCCTCCACCATGGCGTCATAGGCCTGCCGCACCCGCTCCCAGCGCCGGTCGCGGTCCATGGCGAAGTAGCGGCCGGTCACGGTGGCGATGCGCGCCCCGGCGGGCAGCGCCGGCTCGAACCGCGCCAGGTACTGCGGGCTGGCCTCGGGCGGGGTGTCCCGCCCGTCCGTCCAGGCATGCACGGCGACGGGGATGCCGGCGGCGGCGAAGACCCTGGCCAGGGCCAGGCCATGATCCTGGTGGCTGTGCACGCCGCCGGGAGAGAGCAGGCCCATCAGATGCAGCGTGCCGCCGCTGGCCCTGAGCGCCCGGATCAGCCCGGTGACGGCGGGCAGGCCGCCGATCGTGCCATCCGCCACGGCCTTGCTGATGCGCGGCAGCTCCTGCATCACCACCCGCCCGGCGCCGAGGTTGAGGTGGCCGACCTCGGAATTGCCCATCTGGCCATGCGGCAGGCCGACATCCTCGCCGCAGGTGTGCAGGAAGTTGTGCGGGCAGCCGGACCAGAGCCGGTCGAAGCAGGGCGTGCTCGCCTGCCGCACCGCGTTGTCCGCTTCCTCCTCGCGCCAGCCCCAGCCGTCGAGGATCACGAACATCACGGGCTTCGGACGGGACATGGCGGTCTTCTCCGGGGCTGGTTCCGCGACAGGGGATAGACCCGGAGGGGGCAGCTTGCCCAGGGGGGGAAAGCAGGGGCGCGGGAACGGGCGCCGAGCCCGCCCCGCCGCCGCGCCTCAGGCGCTGAACTTCAACGCCGCGGCCGGCGGCAGGAACTGCGGCGCGTAGAGATCGGCCGCCCTGAGCTCCGCGGTGATGCCGAAGGCGCCGCGCACGGTCTCGATCGCCGCCTGTACGCGCTCGGAGCCGAGATTGCCGAAGCCGCCCGACATCACCTCCGGCGTGCGGATGAAGGCGAAGTTGGCCAGCATCCGCGCCTTCTCGAGATCCCGGGGCGCGGTGGCGTCGCGCTTGGCCAGGGCGGCGATGGCGGCATCAGGCTCCTTCCAGGCGAGGTCATGGCCGCGGGCGATGGCGCGGATCATGCCGGTGACCACCCGCGCATTGGCCTCGGCATAGGGGCGCCGCACCAGCAGGGCGGTGGAGAGCAGCGCGACGCCCGCATCAGCGTAGCGCAGCGAGACGATGTCGTCCGGGGCGATGTTCAGCGAGCGCAGGCTGAACACGCCGGAGACCTCGAAGCCGGTGATGGCATCGGCATCGCCGCGCGCCAGCATCGGCTCGCGCAGCTGCGGCGTCACCGTCACCCAGCCGATCCTCGCCGGGTCGATGCCGGCGGCCCTGGCGAAGGCGGGGAAGAGCTGCCGCCCGGCATCGCTCTCCGGCGCCGCCAGCTTGCGGCCCTCGAGCTGCTTCGCCGTGGTGATGCCGGTCTTCTTCAGCGTCATCACCGCCAGCGGGCTGCCCTGCTGCACCACCATGGGCGCAATGACATCGCTCGCCGGCGTGGTCAGGCGCAGGCGGATGACGGGGGAGAGATCGGCGATGCCGAATTCATAGGCGCCGCTGGCGACCTTCACCGGCGTATCGCCCGAGCCGAAGCCGCGATCGACCGTGACGTTCAGCCCCTCCTCCCGGAAGAAGCCCCGCTCGGCCGCCAGGACATAGGGCGCCTGCGGTCCCTGGAAGGCCCAGTCGAGGCAGAACTTCACCGGCGTCAACGCGGCCTGGCCGCGCGCCAGGCGAGGAGCGGCGAGCAGGCCGGCGGCGGCGCCCAGCGTCAGGCCACGGCGGGTGGGGAACATGAGGGATCTCCCGGAGTGTCGCGCCGGGCGCATCCCAGCGGCCTGAAAGTCTAGCAACCGCCGTGCCGGCGTGAGGAGCGGGGGGCGACGCGGCCCCCCCTCCGGCGGTTCAGCCCTTCTTCACGCCCCAGAACAGCGGGAAGGGGGCCTTGGCGAGGCCGGCGACATCCTTGCGCCAGGCGGTATGGCCCATGAAGAAGCCGGTGGGGATATAGGTCACGGCATCCATCCCGGCGCTGTTGATGCCCTCGATCGCGGCCTTCTCCGCCGCCAGGTCCGGCGCGTCGTACCATTCGGCGATGTGGCGCTCGACGCGCGCGTCGTCCGGCCAGCCGAACCAGGCCTTGTCGCCGCTCGCGGAGACGCCCTTGTAGGGCGCCGGATTGATGCAATCGACGCCGCTGTGCCAGCTGAAGAAGATGTTCCAGCCGCCCTCGGAGACAGGCTTCTTGCTGGTGCGCCGGGAGCCGACCGTGCCCCAGTCGAGCGACTGGTAGTCGACGTTCATGCCGATGCGGCCCAGCATGTCGGCGGTGACGTCGCCCTGCGCCTTGGTGACCGGCACGTCGGCGGCCACCAGCATCACCACCTTCTCGCCGTTGTAGCCCGCCTGCTTCAGCAGGTCCCTCGCCTTGTCGTACCGGCGCGGCCCCTTCAGGCGCTCGGCGCCCGCCTCGGTGTAGAGCGGCGTGCCGGGGGTGAAGAAGGAGGGCAGCGGCTTCCACAGCGCTTCATCGTCACCGACGATGGCGCGCATGTAGTCCTCCTGGTTCACCGCGTATTGCAGCGCCTGGCGGACCAGCCTGTTGTCGAAGGGCGGGATCAGGTGGTTGATCCGCATGGCGCCGATATTGCCGAGCGGATCGGCGATGCCGACCTCGATGCGGCGGTTGCGCTTCAGCACCGGCACCAGGTCGGCGATCGGGTTCTCCCACCAGTCCACCTCGCCATTCTGCAGCGCGCCGAGGGCGGTGGAGGGATCCGGCATGGTGATCCACTCGACCCGGTCCACCAGCATCCGCTTGCCGCCGGCCAGCCAGTCGGCCGCCTCGTCGCGCGGCCGGTAGCCCTCGAAACGTTCGAAGACGGCGCGCGAGCCGGCCATCCATTCGTCACGCCGGAAGCGCATCGGGCCGGAGCCGACATACTCCTTCACCTGGGTATAGGGATCGGTGCCGGCGATCCGCTCCGGCATGATCACCAGCAGCGGCGTGTTGCTCTTGCCCAGCGCATAGAGCAGCTTCGGGAAGGGCTGCTTCAGGCGGAAGCGGAAGGTGAGGTCATCCACCGCCTCCAGCGCGTCGAGCCGGGCCTGGATCATCTGCCCCATGCCGTCGCGCGGCATCCAGCGGCGGATGCTGGCCACGGCATCGGCGGCGCGCACGGGCTCGCCGTCGTGGAATTTCAGGCCCTCGCGCAGGCGGAAGGTCCAGCTCAGCCCGTCCGGCGTGACGTCATGGCCTTCGCACATCTGCGGCTTCGGCTCCAGGCTGGAATCCAGGCCATAGAGCATGTCGAAGACCAGCAGGCTGGCATTGCGCACGACGAGCTGGGTGCCGGCCACGGCGTCCAGGTTCGGCAGGTCGGCCTGAGGCACGAAGCGCAGCAGGCGGGCATCCTGGGCGCGGGCCAGACGGGGGAGGGAAAGGCCGCCGGTCAGGCCGGCGCCGGCCAGGGCGGCGGTGGAGCGGAGGATGTCGCGGCGCTGCATGGCGGGTCTCCCGGATCAGGACAGGATGAGCGGCGCGGCGCTTAGCGCCTTTCCCCGCCACTTCCCAGGTCATTGACGATATCGGGAGCAGAATCCTGCCATTCTGTCAGCGGAAGTGGCGGTTCGCCGGAAGTTTGGGCGGCGCGTGCCTGAGCTGAAGGCAAAAAAAAGGGCATGGCCTCGCGGCCATGCCCGAACGCGCGGCCGGCCGCGTCAGCCGGTCTGCTGGATGGCGGAGAGCTTCCACGGCCCCGCGGGCTGCCGGACGAAGGTCCAGAGCTCGGTGGCGGTGTCGCGCCGCTCCGGATGCCCCTCGACCACCTGGCCCTGGGCGTCATAGGTGACGTCCACTAGGCTGAAGCGCATGGCCACGGTGGCGAATTCCGCGCCGCCCTCGCGCCAGGCCTCCGCCAGGTCGCCCTGCTCGAGCTTCAGGTCGCGGGTCTCGTTGCGCCAGCCACGGGCGTCGAGATCGCGCAGGTCCTGCTCGAAGTAGCTCATCATCTCGGGCGTGGAGATGCGGGAGAGGCCCTGCAGGTCCCGCCGCGACCAGGCGGCGTTCACGTCCCGCAGCAGGGTCTCGAAGGCCTGGAAGTCGCTGTTGCCGACCTGCACCGGAGCCTGCGCCGCCGCGCCTGCCATGGAGGCGCCCATGCTGCCCGGCATCGCCCGGCCACCGGCGCCCGGCGCCATGCCAGGGGGCGTTCCCTGGGCCTGGCGCTGCATGCCGTTCGGGTTCGGGCCGCCCGCCATGGCCGGCTGCTGGCGGCTGCGGAAGAAGCGCAGCGCGAAGCGCACCAGGAAGACGATCAGCACGATCTGCAGCAGCAGGCCGAGGATGCTGCCGAAGCCGCCGAAGCCGCCGAAGAGGCCATTGCCGAAGAGCAGCCCGCCCAGCCCCATGCCGATCAGGCCGCCCATCAGCGCGCCGCCGAAGCCGCCGCCGAACATGCCGCCCCGCTGCGGCGCCGTGGCGCCGGGCACGGTGTTCTGCGGCCGGGTCGGCTGCGTCATGCTGCGGTCCATCGGCCGCGCCGCGTCGGGCGCGGTGCGCGTCACCGGAGGTGGCGCATAGGTGCGGCTGCCGCGGCTGCCCATGCTGGTCCGGCCGCCGGGCCGGGCCTCGGCCAGGGCCGGGCCAAGCACCAGGGCGAAAGCGGCAAGGGCGGCCAGGAGCCTGGCTCTTCCACGCATTGAGGGCGTCCTCCGAAGAAAGGTCATCGCCCCCGAATATAGGCATTACCGCGCCGTAATCCATGGGCGACGTGCCGACGTGGGCGCCGGCGCTGGCCAAACCGGGCCGGATACCGCAGAAGGCGGGCGGAAACCGGCGGGAGGATCGGGTGCGGCGCTTCTGGTGGCGATGTGAAGCGGCGCTGGTCCGCGGCTTGCTGGCCTTGTCCGGGTGGCTCGGGCCCCTGCGGGCCTCCAACCTGGGCGGGGCGGTGGCGCGGGCCCTGGGCCCCCGGCTGCCGGTCTCGCGGATCGGGCGGCGCAACCTGGAACTGGCCTTCCCCGGCAGCGAGGCCGCCTGGCGCGAATCCGTGCTGCGCGACGCCTGGGAGAATCTCGGCCGCACGGCCATGGAGATGCCGCATGTCCCCCGGCTGCTGCGCTCCGCCGAAGGGCCGGGGTGGGAGATCACCGGGGAGGAGAATCTGCCACGCCGGGGCGCAGGCATCCTGTTATCGGCGCATCTGGCCAACTGGGAGATCCTGCTGCGCGCGGCCGCCGAATCGGGCATCCGGATGGGCGGCTTCTACCGCGCGCCGGACAATCCCTTCGTCGATGCGATCGTGCGGCGGATGCGGCAGGAGGGGGCGGATATCCAGCTCTTCCCGAAGGGCAGCAAGGGCGCCCGGCTCGGCCTGCGGCTGCTGGCGGATGGCGGGGTCCTGGGCCTGCTGGGCGACCAGAAGCTGAACGAGGGACTCGAGGTGCCCTTCCTCGGCATTCCCGCCATGACCTCGCCCGCCGCCGCGGAACTCGCCCTGCGCTTCGACTGCCCGGTGGTGCTGGTGCAGGTCCTGCGCATCGGCCCCTGCCGCTTCCGCCTGCGGGTGGAGCCGCCGCTGCCGATGCCGGCGGAGGGCGACCGCCACGCCAGGCTGCTCGCGATCACCCGCGCGATGAACGAGCGGATCGGCGAATGGGTGCGGGAGCGGCCCGGGGAATGGCTCTGGCTGCACCGCCGTTTCCCCGCCCGCTACTATCGTGGGGAGGGGGGGGCGCGGGGAGGGGCGGGCGCCTAGCTGACCACCAGCAGGGCGCCGGCGGCGTAGAGCCGCTCGCGCAGGCCCGGGGACGGCTCCACCGTCACCACCCCGCCGGAGCGATGACGCAGCAGCCGCGCGCCGGCCCGCCGCAAGGCGCCCTCGGCGGCCGCGGCATCCGCGAAAAGGACGACAAGAGGCGCTTCCCGGCCGGCCGGGCCGAAGGCGGTCTCGACCGGAGGGGCGGGGCGATGGGCGATAAGAGGGGCGATGTCGGACATGCGGCGCCCATGCACTGCTATTGCTTTCCGGTTGATGAAGACAATGCGTCTCTTAGGTTAAACGGATCACATTATCCATATCCTGTCCGGAATAACTGGATGGAGGCCGCTGCTCTAGGCCGGCAGCAGGGGCTGCGGGTCGATCGCCGTGGCCAGCCAGTTCAGGCCGAGATGCAGATGCGGCCCGGTGACCCGGCCGGTGGCACCGATCGCGCCGAGCCCCTGTCCGCGCGCCAGCATCTCGCCCTCCCGCACGTCGATGCGCGAGAGATGGGCGTAGAGGCTCACCACGCCATGGCCATGGTCGAGCAGCACGGTGTGGCCGGTGAAGTAGAGATCCTCCGCCAGGAGCACCCGGCCGCCGCCCATGGCGGCGCAGGGCGTGCCGGTGGGAGCGGCGATGTCGAGGCCGAGATGCGGGGCCCGCGCCTCGCCGTTCAGGATCCGCTGGCTGCCGAAGACACCGCTGATCCGCCCGCGCGCCGGCCAGACGAAGCCTTCCGCGAAGAAGGGCAGGTCGCTGTCCACCTTGCGGATGGCGGCGAGGCGCTCGCGTTCCTGGCGGATCCGCGCGAGCTGCTGCGCATTGGGGCTGACCATGGCCTGCGGCAGCCCGCTGATCCGCTGCACGTCCCATTCGCGCCGGCCGATCTCCAGCCGGCGGGTCTGCGGGCGCCCGTCCGGGAGGGTGACGGCGAGCCGCGCCTCCGGCGCCGCGTCCCGCGCGAAGCCCAGGGCGAAGCGGCCATCCGGCCCGACCTGCACCGGCCGGCCATCCAGCGCCACCCGGCTGCCCGGCGGCACGCGCCCGAGGGCGAAGCCGCCCTGACGCAGCCCCTCCGTCGCCAGCTCCAGCCCCGCGCCGGCGGAGGAGGGCGGCGGGGCGCCGCCCGGGGCGGCCTCGGGACCGGCGCAGGCGGTCAGTGGCAGGCCCAGCAGCAGGCCGGGGAGGGCAAGGGCGAGCCGGCGGTGGATCATGGCGGTCCTCATGCGGCGGGAGGCGGGGGTCACAGCAGGCTGCCCTGTCCGGGGGAGGGCGTCGGAGGGGCACGGCGGCGCGGCCGCGCCGGGCCGGTGGCCTCGCCATCCGCGGTCAGGGCGACGCTGCCATCGCGCAGGACGGCCGTGACGCGGTCGCCCGGGCCGATGGCGGCGGCATCGAGCAGCGGCTCCCCCTCCGGGCCGCGCAACAGGGCGAAGCCGCGCGCCAGCACGCCCTCGTAGGACGCGCTCCGCAGACGGGCCGAAAGTCCGTCGAGCTGGAGCCGCGCCTCGCGCAGCCGGGCCGCCATGCCGGCGGCGGGATCGGCGATGCGCGCCAGCCGGGCGTGGCGCTGATCGGTCATGCGGAGCAGGGCCGCGCGGGCCCGGGTCTCCAACTGCGCCAGGCTGTGGCGATGCAGGGCCAGCGCCTCTCGCGGATGCGGCAGGCGCGGCGCCACGGCGCCGAGCGCGCCGCGCTTGCGCTGGATGAGCGCCAGGGGCGCCAGGACCAGGCGCTCGGCCCGGTCGTCCAGCCGCTGCCGCGCCGCCCCCAGGATGCCGGGCAGGTCTGGCATCCGCGCCTCGATACGGGAGAGGCGCAGCCGCGCGCGGTCCAGCGCCGCCTGGCCGCTCTGCAGAAGGCGGGCCGCGGTCTGGCCCAGCGCCGCCAGCAGCTCGGCGCGCGCCGGCACCGCCAGCTCGGCGGCGGCGGTCGGCGTCGGCGCGCGGCGGTCGGCGGCGAAGTCGATCAGCGTCGTGTCGGTCTCGTGTCCCACCGCCGAGATCAGCGGGATCGGGCAGGTCGCGGCGGCACGGATCACCGCCTCCTCGTTGAACGCCATGAGGTCCTCGAGGCTGCCGCCGCCCCGCGCGACGATCAGCACATCGGGGTGGGGCATCCCCGCCGGCAGGCGCGAGAAGCCGGCGATGGCGGCGGCGATCTGCTCCGCCGCCCCCTGGCCCTGCACCGGCACCGGCCAGAGCAGGATCCGGCTCGGGAAGCGGCGGGCGATGGTGGTGCGGATATCCTGGATCACCGCGCCCTTCTCGGAGGAGACGACGCCGACCACGCGCGGCAGCAGCGGCAGCGGGCGCTTGCGCGCCTCGTCGAACAGCCCCTCGGCGCCGAGCCTCTTGCGCAGCTGCTCGATGCGGGCGAGCAGCGCGCCCTCGCCGGCGAATTCGAGGCGGTCGATGATGAGCTGATAGTCCGACCGCTCGCCATAGGCCGAGACCTTGCCGGTGGCGATCACCTCGATGCCGTTCTCGGGCCTCAGCGTCAGGCGCGGCACGGCGAAACGCCAGATGATGGCGCGGATCTTCGCCCCCTCGTCCTTCAGCGCCATGTAGATGTGGCCCGAGGGATAGGCCTTCATCTCGGTGATCTCGCCGCGCACCCGCACGCGGCCGAACTCGCCTTCCAGCGTGCGCTTGATGGCGCCGCTGATCTCGCTGACGGTGAATTCGGGGGTGTTGCCGCGGGGGGCGGGGTCCGGCGCGTCGGTATCCATGCGGCGCAGACTAGGCGCGGCGGCGGCGGGGGCAAAGCCGGGCGGCCGGATTTGATCCCGTAGCCCAGAGTCTTGACCCGCCGTCCCACCGGCCGCCGGGCCGCTTGAGGCGCCGCGCGGCCCGGCTACTCTCGCCGCCGGAGCCGGCCCGCTCCGCCGCCGCGCGGGATGCCGGCCCTCCGTCCCCGTTCCGGTCCCCGCCACGGTGGCGCGCCGCGCCGCCACGCCCGAGGTTTGCCCGATGCCCAACCCCCCGAGCGGCCGAGCGCCGATAGCTTCGACAGCGTGCAGGAGGCGACACGCTGGGGCGGCTACTGGGGCGGCCAGGGCCGCGACCTGCTGCTGGGGACGGCGGCGGGCGAGAGCTTCGCCGGTGGCGGCGACGACCGTATCGAGGCCGGCGGCGGCAACGACTCCGTCCATGGCGGCGCCGGGCGGGACGTGATCCTGGCCGGGGACGGCGACGACTTCGTCACCGGCGACGAGGGCGACGACTGGCTGGAGGGCGGCGCCGGACGCGACACGCTCTATGGCGGCGCCGGCGACGACACCCTGTCCGGCGGCGCGGAGGATGGCGACATCCTCTCCGGCGGCGCCGGGGCGGACACCTACATCCATCGCCCCGGCGACGGGCGGGACGAGATCCAGGGCCTGAACCGGGCGGAGGGCGACCGCGTCGATCTCACCGCCTGGGCCCCGCTGCTCGGCGGCATCGACAGCCTGGCCGGGCTGGTGGCGGCCGGGCGCGTCGCCGGCACCGCGCAATGGGGCGGCGACACGCTGATCCGGTTGAGCGGGACGGATGTGCTGACCCTCCGCTGGATCAACCCGCGCGACCTGGCGGAGAGCCAGTTCGTCTTCGCCCGGCCGCCGGCCAACACCGCGCCCACGGAGATCGCGCTGAGCGGCACCAGCCTGGCGGAGAGCCTGCCCGCGGGCCATGCCATCGGCAGCCTCTCCGGGACCGACCCGGAGGGCGACGCGCTCGCCTTCACCCTGCTCGACGATGCCGGCGGTGCCTTCCGCCTGGCCGGGGATGGCGTGACCCTGCTCGCCAACCGGAGCTTCGACTACGAGGCCGGCCCGCGCGAGCTGTCCGTGACGGTGCGCGCCACCGACACCGGCGGGCTCACCCTGGACCGTGTCTTCCGGATCGCCATCACCGATCTGGACGAGCCGGTGACGGCGGTGACCGACCGCTACGCCGCGGTGGAGAACAGGGCGCTGAGCGTCTCCGGCGCGCAGGGCGTGCTGGCCAACGACCTGGCGCCGGATGGCGGCAAGGCGGCGGTGGCGGGCACCTTCGCCACGGCGCTCGGCGGCACCGTGCTGATGCGGACGAATGGCAGCTTCCTCTACATGCCCAAGGCCCATGCGAACGGCACCGACAGCTTCGACTACACGCTGATCGACCGTGACGGCTCCACCGCCACGGGGACGGTGACGCTGGAGGTGGCGGCGGTGCAGTACCCGATCACGCCGGTGCGGCTCGCCGACATCGCCGCCGGCAAGGGCGGCTTCGCCATCCTCGGCGCCCGGCCGGGCAGCCAGCTCGGCCAGCGCGTGGCGGCGGGCGATTTCAACGGCGATGGCTATGCGGACCTGCTGATCGGCGCCTCGGGTGATGCCAACAGCGGCACCCCCGGAACCGAGCCCATGGCGCCTACATCATCCGCGGCCACGCGGCGCCGGCCACGGGCGAGGCGGTGATCGCGCTCAACGTCGCGCTGCCGCCCCATGTCACGCGGCTGCAGGTGTCGCAGACGCCCGGCTTCACCGGCTTCGCCCTGGCCAATGCCGGCGACATGAACGGGGACGGGCTGGCCGACCTGCTGGTCGGCGCCGCCGGGGCGGACCACCGGGGCGGCGGCTCGGGCGCCGCCTATCTGCTCTACGGCCAGCCGGAGTGGCAGCTCTGACGGCGGCTCCGGCGAAGGGCGCAAGGTGGCGCGCCACGGCATTGCCAATCGGTCAGGCCGTGGGGAATGCTGTCGCTTCCGCAGGAGCCACCCCGCGCCAGCATGACCGAGACGCCCGATCCGCCCGGCCTCCCCGTGTTCCATTTCAGCACCGAGGCGGTGGCGCCGCCGGACCGGCTGGAGGTCTGGCGCGGGCTGGTTGGTCCGGCCTTCGAGGTGCGGCCGGAGGATGAGGCGCCGGTCGCCGCGGAGGCCAGCCACTGGCGCCTCGGCCCGCTGGACCTGATGACGCTGCGCGCCTCGCCCATGCGGTTCGACCGCCCCGCCCGGCGCGCCCGCCGGGACGGGGCGGATCACTATTCCCTCATGCTGTTCCACGACGGCTCCTGGAGCGGCGATTTCGGCGGGATGCGCGGCGAGGGCACGCCCGGCGCCGCCCGCGTCCTGGACCTGGCGGCCCCCTTCGCCTCGCGCTCGGGCGAGGTCCGCTTCACCAGCCTCTCCCTGCCGCGCGACCTGCTCGACGGGCTGCTGCCGCCGCCCGCCGCCGGATGGCACGGGGTGCAGCCCGACGGGGCGCTCGGCACCCTGTTCCGCGATCACCTCCTGGCCCTGCGCCGCGCGCTGCCCGCCGTGACGGCCGCCGAGGCGCCCTTCCTGGCGCGCGCCACGGCCGAGCTGCTCGCCGCCGCCCTCTCGCCCGGGCGGGAGCGGCTGGAGCGGGCCCGCGCCCCGGCGGAGGCCGCGCTGCTGCACCGCGCGCGGCGGCTGATGCGGGCGCGGCTGCACGAGCCGCAGTTCCGGCCGGAGGCGCTGGCACTGGCGCTGGGCCTGTCGCGTTCCAGCCTGTACCGCCTCTTCGCGCCGCTGGGCGGGGTCGCCGCCGAACTGCAGCGGCTGCGGCTGGAGCGCGCCCATGCCCTGCTCGGCGATCCCGCGGCGCCGCGGCGGGTCGGCGCCGTCGCCTTCGCCTGCGGCTTCGCCGGCGAGGCGCAGTTCAGCCGCGCCTTCCGCCGCGCCTACGGCTGCGCCCCGCGCGAGGTGCTGGCGGAGCGCGGTGGCGCGGCGGCCACCGCCGCCCCGGAACCGGTCGGCGCCTACCGGGCCTGGCGGGGCCGCCAGTCCGACGCGTCCCGCCTCCGCGCGCGGGCGGGCTGACGCGGCGCCCGCGTCATGCTAGCGCGGCGCCGTTCCGCTTGAGGAGTAGGCGCGCGATGAAGGTTCTCCTGGTGGGCGGCGGCGGCCGCGAACATGCCCTGACCTGGGCGCTCTCGGGCTCCGGCCTGCTGAGCCGGCTCTGGGTGGCGCCGGGCAATGCCGGCATCGCCGAGATCGCCGAATGCGTCGCCATCGGCGCCGAGGATGTCGCCGGCCTCGTCGCCTTCGCGACGGCGCAGGCGGTCGATCTGGTCGTGGTCGGCCCCGAGGCGCCGCTGACGCTGGGCCTGGCCGATGCCTGCGCGGACGCCGGGCTGCGTTGCTTCGGCCCCAGCGCCGCGGCGGCGAGGCTTGAGGGCAGCAAGGCCTTCACCCGCGAGGTCGCCACCGCCGCCGGCGTGCCGGGCGCCGAATGGGCGCGCTTCACCGACCCCGCCGCCGCCCGCGCCTATATCCGGGAGAAGGGCGCGCCGATCGTGGTCAAGGCCGACGGGCTGGCCGCCGGCAAGGGCGTGGTGGTGGCGGCCTCCGTCGAGGAGGCCGAGAGGGCCGTCGCCGAGATCATGGAGGATCGCGTCCACGGCGCCGCCGGGGCCGAGATCCTGGTCGAGGAATGCCTGGTCGGGCAGGAGGTCTCCTTCTTCGCGTTGTGCGACGGCACCACCGCGCTGCCCATGGCGGCGGCGCAGGACCACAAGCGCGTGGGCGAGGGCGACACCGGCCCGAACACCGGCGGCATGGGCGCCTATTCCCCGCCCCCCGCCTTCACGCCCGAGATCGAGGCCGAGGTGATGGCGCGCATCATCCGCCCGACCCTGGCCGAGATGACGCGGCGCGGCACCCCCTTCCGCGGCGTGCTCTTCGCCGGGCTGATGCTGACGGACGGGGGGCCACGCCTGATCGAGTTCAATGTCCGCTTCGGCGATCCCGAATGCCAGGTGCTGATGATGCGGCTGCAATCGGACCTGCTGGCCGCGCTGCTGGCCGCCTGCGACGGCGAGCTGGACCGCTTCACCCTGCGCTGGTCGCGCGAGGCCGCGATGGTCGTGGTCATGGCGGCGCGCGGCTATCCCGGCGCCTATGCCAAGGGCAGCGTGATCGAGGGGCTAGAGGCGGCGGCGCAGGTGCCCGGCGCCCAGATCTTCCACGCCGGCACGGCGCGGGCGGAGGACGGGTCGCTGATCGCCACCGGCGGCCGCGTCCTGGGCGTCGCCGGCAGTGGCGCGTCCCTGCGGGCGGCGCGCGACGCCGCCTATGCGGCGGTGGACGCCGTGCGCTGGCCCGGCGGCTTCTGCCGCCGCGACATCGGCTGGCGCGCGCTGGACCGCTGAGCCGGAGACCGCCGGCCCCCGCTCAGGCCACGCCAGGCAGGGGGCAATGGGGCAGGGGACGGTAGGGCAGGGGCGCGAAGCGGGTGCTGTGCCATTCGACGTCCCGCCAGACGCCCTCCGTCACATACGGGTCCGCCGCCCACCAGGCGCGGGCCGCCTCGGGCGCCGGATGCGCGGTGATGGCCAGGGAGCCGATCATGCGCCCGCCCGGACTGTCCAGCAGCGCCCCGCCCACGGCGAGCAGGCCCTCCGCCGCCGCCGGACGGACACGGGCGAGATGCGCCTCGCGCGCCGCCATCCGGCGTGCCGGCGCGGCGCTGTCCTGGCCATCCCGGGCGAGGGCGACGACATGGCTGGGCCGGTCGGGCACGGGCCCCGCCGGAAGCGGACGGTAGGGCAGCGGGGCGATGCGGAAGGGCTGCACCGTGTGGCTCTCCCAGATTCCCTCGCGCCGGAACGGCTCGGCCTCGAGGTAGCGCTCGAGCGCTTCCTCCGCCACCAGCATCAGCGATCCCCGATAGGCGCCGTCCTCCTCCAGCAGCGGCACGCCGAGGATCAGCGATCCGGCCTCGGCCAGGGGGCGGATGAGGGCGAGATGCGCCTCCCGCACGGCGCCGATCCGAGCGCCGGCTCCGGCCGAGGCCCGGGCCAGGACCAGGCGGCATTCCGTCATCCCACGTCTCCCATCCGGCTCACCTGCCGGAAGGGAGGGCCGGGCCGTGGTCCAGCTCCAGCGCCATGTAGATCGTCCCGGGCAAGGGGTTGGCATAATAGGCCTCCGTGCGGCGGAAGCCGAGACCGGCGTAGAGCGCCTGCGCCGCCTGCATGGAGGCGAGGGTGTCCAGCCGGACGCGCCGGTAGCCCATGGCGGCGGCGTGGTCGAG
Source organism: Pseudoroseomonas sp. WGS1072 (assembly GCF_049340465.1). Classification (NCBI taxonomy): domain Bacteria; kingdom Pseudomonadati; phylum Pseudomonadota; class Alphaproteobacteria; order Acetobacterales; family Acetobacteraceae; genus Pseudoroseomonas; species Pseudoroseomonas sp. WGS1072. The sequence goes on from NZ_JBMPSU010000001.1 coordinate 2,623,230, forward strand.
GACCGACCGGGCCAGGCGGCGGCCAAGGTCGTGGCCCCGCGCCTCGGGATGCACATAGAGACGTTTCATCTCCGCCTCACCCTCGGCGGCCATGGGGCGCAGGGCGACGCAGCCGAGAGGCCTGGCCATTCTGCCGCGGGCCAGGAGGAGGATTCCGCGCGGCGGCGCATAGGCCCCGGGCAGCCCGGCCAGCTCGGCCTCGAAGCGCTGGAAGGCGAGATCGATGCCGAGGCCCCGGGCATATTCAGCGAAGAGGCCGCGGATCGCCGCGATATCCCCGGGCGATGCGGCCTCGACGATCCGGACGGTCGGGTGTTCGGGCATGGTCCTTCCTGGCGGCCCAGGCCTACCCTTAGCGCGGCCGCATTCCCCTTGCCCAGAGGAGGACAGGGTTCAGTGGTCCCGCCCGCGTCCGGTCCTGGCCTGCAGCGCGTCGATCCGCTTCGAGGCCTCGGCCTTGGTCAGCCCTTCCTCGAAGGGCTCGCCGGCCTCCTCGCTCAGGGTCCTCAGATAGCTGGCCTGGGCGCCGGTCATGGTCTCCTCGCCCGTGGTCCAGTTGTCGGGATCCTTGACGGTGTTGTTGGGCGCCGTGTCGGCGGGAGTGTCGTCCTTGGGTTTGGCCATCGGGTCCTCCGGGCGCCTGTTCGCGCCTTGTTCCCGATGGAAACGACGTGGGGGCGGCGCGGGTTGCGCCACCCCCGCGCGATCAGCGGCGCCCGGTGGCGCGCAGCACCGCCAGGGCCAGGCCCGTCTTGACCAGGGTGCCGGGGATGAAGAGGACGAAACCGGCCATGACGGCCTGCTCCAGGCCGGTGAAGGTGGCCAGCCAGAGCACGCCGGGGATGAAGAGAAGCAGGTGGGCGGCCAGCAGCACCCCGGCCTGCCGCGGCAGCGCGCCCCGGGCGTGGCCGGCCAGCCAGGCGGCGGCGGCGAAGCCCAGCAGGTATCCGGCGGTCGGGCCCATCAGCGCGGCCGGGCCGGCGGCGCCACCGGCGAAGACCGGCAGGCCCATGGCGCCTTCCGCCAGATAGAGCAGCACGGTGGCGGCGCCGAAGCGGGCGCCGCCCAGGGCGCCGAGCAGCAGCACGACCAGCGTCTGCAGGGTCGCCGGCACCGGCCACATCGGCACGCTGACCTGGGCCGAGGCGGCGAGCGCGGCGGAGCCCAGCAGGGCGAGGCCGGCATACAGGGCACCGGTGCGGGCGCGCCGGGCGGAAGGCAGGATCATCGTCATCGGGGAGGGTCCGTTCTGGCGTCTTGATCCACCGGGCTTGCCACGATGCCCGCCTCCCCGGCAAGCGCCAGCAGCCGCTGCATGGCGCCCGGCAGCGCCGCGATGGCCGCGTCCGGCGAAAGCCATTCGCCCTCCGCCACGAGGCCGGGCGGCGCCTCGGCCGCCAGCAGGGTCATGCGCAGCTCGAAATGGGTGAAGCCATGCCGCGCCTCGCCCGGCAGCGGGCGCCAGTTGGGCGTGGCGGCGGGCGCGAAGGCCATCGCCTCGGTCTCGGTCCAGCCTTCCTCGCGCCAGGGGGTGCCGGGCAGGCCGAGCATGCCGCCCAGCAGGCCGGTGGGCGGGCGGCGGCGCAGCAGGATGCGCCCGGCGGCGTCCGTCAGCAGGAAGTGCACGCCGCGCTTCAGCGGCCGCGCCGCCCTGGGTGCCTTGCGCGGCAGGCCGGCGGCGATGCCGGCACGCTGGCCGAGGCAGGAGTCGCGCCAGGGGCAGAGGGCGCAGGCCGGGTTGCGCGGCGTGCAGATCGTGGCGCCGAGGTCGAACAGCGCCTGCACGAAATCCGCCGGCCGCTCGCGCGCCGCCGCCTGCTCCATCCAGCCCTGGGCCAGGGCGGCCAGGCGCGGGCGCGCGCCCGGCAGGGGCTCCTCGATGGCGAGCAGCCGGGCGGTGACGCGTTCGACATTGCCGTCCAGCGGCACCACCGGCCGGTCGAAGGCGATGGCGCCGATGGCGGCGGCGGTATAGGCCCCGATGCCCGGCAGCGCGCGCAGCCCCTCCACGGTGTCGGGGAAGCCGCCCCGCTCCGCCACGGTCCGGGCACAGGCATGCAGGTTGCGGGCGCGGGCATAGTAGCCGAGCCCGGCCCATTCCTCGGCCACCGCCTCCCAGGGCGCGGCGGCGAGGGCCCCAACGCTCGGGAAACGCGCCAGGAAGCGGCGCCAGCGCGGCGTCACGGCGGCGACGGTGGTCTGCTGCAGCATGACTTCGGAGAGCCAGATGCGGTAGGGATCGCGCGCCGCCTCGCGCCAGGGCAGGGCGCGGCGGTGACGGTCGTACCAGGCGAGCAGGGCGGGGGCAGGGGGCAGCACGGATGCAGGAAGAGGACGAAGCGCGCCGCAAGGCAAGCCCCCATGGGAGTCCCCGTGGAAGTCCCCATGGAAGTCCCCGCGGCGACGCGCCGGGCGAGGCCGCCGCCAGGCCCCGCGCCCGCTTCGGCCGCGCCCCCGCCTCATCCCCCCCCGCCTCATCCCCCCCGGCCGCGCCCCCGGCCGCGGAGGCGCCCTGGCGGGCCGATCTCGGCCTGCGCCCCGTCGCCGTCCTGCTGCCGCGCGTGACCCGCCCGGCCTTCCGGCGGCGCAGCCCGGCGGCGGCGCATCTGATGTCCGACTGGCCGCAGATCGTGGGCCCCGTGCTGGCGGCGCAAACCATGCCGCAACGGCTGGTCGGCGGCACGCTGACGCTGGGCTGCTCGGGCCCGGTCGCCATGGAGTTGCAGCATCTCGGGCCGCAGCTGATCGCCAAGGTGAATGGCGCGCTCGGCCAGCGCGTGGTGGAGCGGCTGCGGTTCGTGCAGTCCGCCATGCCCGCCGCGCCGCGCCGCGCTCCCCGCCCGGCGCCCGCCGCCCTCCCCGAACCGGTCAACCGGGCGCTGGATTCGGTGGAGGACCCGGAGCTGCGCGCCGCTCTGGCGCGGCTGGGGCGGGGCGTCTACCGGCGCGCGACCGGCTCCTGAGGCCGCCGGGGCGGGACCACTGATGGCGAAATGCAACGCCGGATGGACAGCCCCGCCCCGCCACGCCATCTGCGGCGGGAGCGTGTCCGGCGCGCCCGATCGGAGAGAAGCCGCTCCGGACCAGGGAGTGTCCGGAGAATTCCATCCGGCCGGCGTTTGCTCTAAGCACGGCCGCGCCTGGCCCGCGCCGCCTCTCGATCCTCAGGAGATTCCTCCATGCCGCTGTCCCGCCGCACGCTGATGCTAGCGCCCGCCATTCTCGCGCCGCTCGCCGGGATACGGGCGGCACGCGCCCAGGGCGGGGCCGATCCGCGCCTCGGCGAGCGTGCCGCCGGCAAGCCGGAGGCCGGCGCGACGGTGATCGAGTACTTCTCCCTGACCTGCTCGCACTGCGCGCATTTCCACAAGGAGACCTGGCCGCAGGTGAAGAAGACCCTGGTGGAGACCGGCAAGGTCCGCCTGGTCTGGCGCGACTTCCCGCTCGACCAGCTGGCGCTCGCCGCCGCCCAGGTGGCCCGCGCCCTGCCGGCCGAGCGCTATGAGGGCTTCATCGGGGCCCTGCTGGCGAGCCAGGAGCGCTGGGCCTTCGCCCGGGACGCCGACCATATCGGCGAGATCGCCAAGGTCGCCGCCCTGGCCGGGATGGGCCGGGCGCAGGTGGACGCCGCCATCGCCGACGAGGCGCTGCGCCGCGGCATCCTGGAGGGGCGGCTGAAGGGCGAGCAGGAGCACAAGGTCAGTTCCACGCCGAGCTTCGTCTTCGGCAGCCAGACCGTGCCGGGCGCGATCAGCTTCGATCGCTTCGCCGAACTCGCCGGCGCGGCTTGGGCGGGGGGGGGGAGGGGAGCGGCGGCCCGCCGCTCCCGGCGGTGGCGGCGGAGGAGGCCGAGGCGTCGCGGGACGCGGCCAGCCTGGCCGCCGCGCGCGAGGCGGCCCTGCGCGCCGTGCTCACCCGCCTGCGGATCGCCGGCTTCAAGTCCTTCGCCGAGCCGACCACGATCGAGGTGCTGCCCGGCCTCACCGGCATCGTCGGGCCGAATGGCTGCGGCAAGTCGAACGTGGTCGAGGCGCTGCGCTGGGCGATGGGCGAGACCAATGCCCGCGCCATGCGCGGCGGCGAGATGGACGATGTCATCTTCGCCGGCACCGCCACCCGCGCCGGCCGCAACCAGGCGGAGGTGACGCTGCTGCTCGAGGAGGCCGGCGGCCTCGCCCCGCCGCCCCACCAGCAGTCCAGCGACCTCGAGATCACCCGCCGTATCGTGCGCGGCGAGGGCACGGGCTTCCGCATCAACGGCCGCGAGGTGCGCGGCCGCGACGTGCAGACCCTCTTCGCCGACATCGGCAGCGGCGCCCGCGCCTCGGCCATGGTCAGCCAGGGCCGCGTCGCGGCGCTGATCGCGGCGAAGCCGGAGGAGCGGCGGCAGGTGCTGGAGGAGGCCGCCGGCATCGCCGGGCTGCGCGCCCGCCGGCACGAGGCGGAGCTGAAGCTTCGCCAGGCCGAGGCCAACCTGTCCCGCGCCGACGACCTCAAGGGCCAGCTCGACGTGCAGCGCCAGTCGCTGCAGCGCCAGGCGCGGCAGGCGGCGCGCTACCGCAACCTCTCCGGCATGACGCGGCAGGCCGAGGCCGAGTACTTCGCCCTGCTGACGGCCCGCGCCGGGCAGCACCTCACGGCCGCCCGCGCCGGCTTCGACGCTGCCCGCGCCGCCACCCGCGCCGCCGAGCAGGCCGCCGCGGGCGCGGCCACCCGGGCCTTCGCCGCCGGCCGCGACCTGCCGGAACCGCGCGAGAGAGAGGCCGAGGCCCGCACCGCCCTGGAGCGGCGGCGTGTCGAGCAGGAAGGGCTGGAGGCGGAGGAACGCCGCGCCCGCGAGGCGCTGGCCGCCGCCGAGGCGCAGCTCGCCCAGATGCGCGAGGATCTCGGCCATGCCAGCCGCCTCGCCGAGGATGCGCGGGCCGCCGAGGCGCGGCTGGGGCAGGAGGCCGCGGCGCTGGAGGCCATCCTCGCCGATCTGCCCGCCCGTGCCGCCGCCGCCGAGGCCGCGCGGGAAGCGGCCGAGGCCGCGGCCGCCGGCGCCGAGGCCGATGCGGACCGCGCCGCCGGCCGCGCGGCCGAGCTGAGCGCCGAGGCGGCCCGGCTGGAGCGTGAGCTCGCCGCCGCGCGGCAGCGGGCGGGGCGGGCGGAGGAGCAGCGCCGCCTCCTGGCCGGGCAGCAGGCCGCGGCGGAGTCCGCGCTGGTGCCGCCGGACGCCCTGGCCAGGGCGGCGGCGGCGCGCGAGGCAGCGGTCGCGGCGCTGGAGGCGGCGCGCGAGCGGCTGGAGCGGGGCGAGGCCGCCCGCGCCGCCGCGCAGGAGGCGCATGCCATCGCGCGGCGGGCCGCCACGGAGGCCGATGCGGCGCGGTCCCGCGCCACGGCGGAGCGCGACGCCGCCGCCCATCGCGCGCGTCAGGCCACGGATCAGCGCGACCGGTTGCAGCGTGAGCGCGACGCGGCCCTGGCCGAGCGCCCCGCGCCTGAGGCGCTGGCGGCGGCGCGCGCGGCATGGACCGATGCCGAGGCGGCGCTCGGGACCGGCCGGGCAGCGCTGGAGGAGGCGGAGCGCCAGCGCGCCGCCGCCGCCCTGGCCCATGCCGAGGCCCGGGCCGCCGCCGCCGGGGCCGAGGCGAGCCGGGCCCGCGCCGAGGCCGAGCGGCAGGGGCTGGCGGATCTCCTCGGGGCCCGCGAGGCCGGTGCGGCGGCGCCGATCCTCGATGCCGTCACCGTGCCGCCCGGACTGGAGGCGGTGCTGGGCGTCGCGCTGGGGGAGGCGCTGGAAAGTCCCGCCGATCCGGTCGCCGTCCGGCACTGGCGCGCCCTGCCGCCGCTGCCCGCCGGCGCCGCCCTGCCGGACGGCGCCACGCCGCTGGACCGTCTGGTCGAGGCGCCGGCCGAGCTGGCCCGCGCGCTGTCCCGCATCGGTGTGATCGAGGGCGACGGCGCCGCGCTGCAGGCCGGGCTGGCCGCGGGGCAGAGCCTGGTGTCGCGGGAAGGTGCTCTCTGGCGCTGGGACGGGCACTGCATCCGCGCCGGTGCTCCGAGCCCCGGCGCGGTGCGCCTGACGCAACGCAACCGGCTGCGCGCCGCCGAGGCCGCCCTGGCCGAGGCCGCCGGCCTCGCCGCGCGGGCCGCCGAGGCCGCCGGCGCGGCGCAACGGGCCGAGGCCGGGGCAACCGCCGCCGAGGCCGCCGCCCGCCAGGCGCGGGACGAGGCCGAGGCCCGCCTGACCCTCGCCCGACAGGCCGAGGAACGCCTGGCCGCCGCGCTGGAGCGCGCCGAGAGCCGGCTCGCCGGCCTGGGGCCGCAGCTGGAGCGGCTGGAGGCCGAGCTGGCGCTGAGCGGTGCGGCGCGCGCTGCCGCCCAGGCCGTGCTGGACGGGCTGCCGGATGCCGGCACTGCCCGCGCGGCGCGGGACCAGGCGGCCAGGGCCGAGGCGGAGGCCCTGGCCGAGGAGACCGCCGCCCGCGAGGCCCGCCGCCGCGCCGAGGCGGCGCTCGAGGAGGCGCGGGCCGCCGAGGCGCGGCTATCGAGCCGTGCCGCCGAGGCGGAGGGCCGGCTGGCCGCCCTGGCGCCGCAGCTCAGCCGCGTGGCCGAGGAGGCCGCCGAGGCGGACCGTCTGCGGGCCGAGGCGGAGCGGGCCTTCGCCGGTCGGGCGGACCCCGAGGCGGCGCGCGCCGCCGTCGAGGTGGCGCGGCAGGCCCTGGCGGCACGCCGGGCGGAGGCCGCCGCGGCACGCGACGCCGACGCCGCGCTTGCCGCCGAGGCCGCGCGCGCCACCGCGCGCCTGCCCGCCATCGCCGCCGAGCGCGCCTCCTGGAGCGATCGCCGCGAGGGTGCCGTGGCGCGGCTGGAAAGCCTGGCGCGGCGCGAGCGCGAGGCCGCCGCCGCCCGCGAGGCCGCCGCCGGCGCGCCCGACGAGGTGGCCGCCCGCCGTGCCGCCGCGGCGCGGCAGCTGGCCGAGGCGGAGGCCGCGCATGAGGCGGCCGCCAGGCGGCTGCGCGCCGCCGAGACCGAGGAGCGCGAGGCCGGGGAGGCGCGGCGCCAAGCCGACGCCGCCTTCGCCGCCGCGCGCGAGGCGCAGCTCCGCGCCGAATCCGGGCTGCAGCAGGCCGAGGCCGCCGCCACCGCCCTGGCGCAGCGCCTGGCCGAGCGGCTGGGCGAGCAGCCGGCGCTGCCGGACCCGCCCGAGGATCTCTCCGAGGCCGCGGAGGACCGGGCGCGCCGCAAGGCCGAGCGGCTGGCGCGGGAGCGCGAGGAGATGGGGCCGGTCAATCTGCGGGCCGAGCAGGAGATGGCCGAGCTGGAGGAGCGGATTGGCGCCATCGACCGCGACCGGGACGAGATCGGCACCGCCATCGCCAAGCTGCGCGGCTCGATCGGCCATCTGAACCGCGAGGGGCGGGAGCGGCTGCGCGAGGTCTTCAACCGGGTCGATGCCAAGTTCCGCGCCCTGTTCGGCCGCCTGTTCGGGGGCGGGCGGGCGCATCTGGCGCTGGTCGGCAGCGACGATCCGCTGGAGGCCGGCCTCGAGATCTACGCCGAGCCGCCGGGCAAGAAGCTCGCCACCCTCTCGCTGCTCTCCGGCGGCGAGCAGGCGCTGACGGCGCTGTCGCTGATCTTCGCCGTCTTCCGCTGCCAGCCGGCGCCGATCTGCGTGCTCGACGAGGTGGACGCACCGCTGGACGACGCCAATGTCGAACGGCTCTGCGGCCTGCTGGAGGCGATGGCCGGGGAGGCCGGCACGCGCTTCCTGGTGGTCACGCACCACCCGCTGACCATGGCGCGGATGCATCGGCTCTATGGCGTGACGATGCAGGAGCGGGGCGTCAGCCGGCTGCTCTCGGTGGATCTCGGAAAGGCGGTGGAAATGGTGGAAGCGCTGTCGTAAGGATATTACCCGAGCGCGATCCGCGGTTCGTCGCGGGTTCCGGAAGTTGAAGCGAATCCTCCGCCAAGCGTCGGGGTGATGGAATGCGACGTCGTTGCGTGCTTGGGTTGTCCGCTCTCAGCTTCGGTCTGCTGTCGCCCCGGCGGCGCGGCCAGGCGGAAGGGATCGATGCCGCACCGGTCGTGCTGACCGTGGACGGTCAGGTTGCCGGCGGCGAGACCATCGACCTCACGCTCGAGCAGATCGAGGCCCTGGGCTTCGAGACCCTGCGCACGGCGACGCCCTGGACGCGCGGCCCGCAGGCCTTCGGCGGAGTGCCGCTCCGCAGCCTGCTGCGCGGCCTCGGCGTGTCCGGCGACATGGTGGCCTCGGCGCTCAACCACTACAATGTCACGATTCCGGCCGAGGACGCGGAGAGGCATGGCGCCTTCCTCGCCACGCGGCTGGACGGGGAGCCGCTGCGGCTGCGCAACCGGGGGCCGATCTGGCTGATCTATCCCTGGTCGCTGCGGCCGGAGCTGGACCAGCCCCCCTATCATGAGCGCGCCATCTGGCAGTTGCGCCGGCTTGAGGTGCGATAGGTGACATCGCGCCGCCTGCGCGCTCTGCTCGCTGGCCGGCGCGGGGCGCTCTTCAAGCTCGGCCTTGGCGGCGCGGCGCTGCTCTTCTGCCTCTCCATCGCCGCGTCCGGCCTGCACCTGACGACACAATCCGAGCTGGAGGCACGGGTGCAGCGCACCAGCGTCTGGACCGCCAGCCAGATGCTGGTGGAGCTGAGCGAGTTCGAGGCCGTGCTGCGCGGCGTACAGCTCGGCACCGAATCGCCGGCGCGGATGTGGCAGCAGTTCGAGATCCTCTACAGCCGGATGAAGTCGATCGATCCACCGGACGACCGGATTCCCCAGGATGAGATGGACCGGCTGCGCGACCAGGCCCCCCTGCTGATGGCGGAGCTGGACGAGATCGAGCGGGACCTGCAGGCCATGCTCGCCGGCAGCGTGGCAGCGGGTGGGCGGGTCGATCGCCGCCTGGCCGAGATGAAGCTGCTGCTCCGGCACGCCAATGTCCGCATCCACCAGCAGCGCAATGCCCTGGCGCAGCAGGCGCTGGCCAATCTCGGCACCGGCCAGACGGTCTTCCTGGCCTGCACCCTGGGCCTCATGGTCTCGGCCGGGCTGCTGATCCTGCTGCTGCTGGCGGAAAGCGCGCGCGCCCGGCGGCTGCTGGCGCAATCCCGCGCCGCCGCGGAGCAGCTCAGCCAGGCCGAGGGCACGCTGCGCATCCTGATCGACAACCTGCCGGCGCTGATCTGCGCCACGGACGCCGCCGGGCGCTGCCTCTTCGTGAACGAGGCCTATGCCGGCTTCCACGGGCTGGAGCCCGGCCGGGTGGGGCCCGACCTCTGCAACGGCCCGCAGGCCGGGCTGCTGCTGCGCGCCCTGGCGGCGGAAGGACCGCTGCCCTTCGTCGAGGGCGCGGCGATCGACCACAGGGGTCGGTCGCGGACGCTGCTGAGCACGGCGGTCTCGGTGGCCGGCGCTGGCGGCGAGCGGCGGCGCGTGGTCTTCATCGCCTTCGACATCACCCACCGCAAGGCGGCCGAGAACCGCATCCGCCACCTGGCCGAGCATGACCCGCTGACCGACCTGCCGAACCGCACCCTGTTCAAGACGAGGCTGCGCGCCGCCCTGGCGCCGGTCGACGGGGAGCGGGGAGGGGAGGGGATGGGCGCGTTCCGGCCCTTCGCGCTGCATTCGATCGACCTCGACGGCTTCAAGGCGGTGAATGACAGCCACGGCCACCCGGTGGGCGATGAGCTGCTGCTCGCCGTCGCGGCGCGGATGGCCGCCTGCCTGGCGCCGGAGGACATGCTGGCGCGAATCGGCGGCGACGAGTTCGCGGTGATCCAGGCGCGGGTGGCGGGGGCGGCGGAGGCGCTGGCCCTCTCCGGCCGGCTGATCGCGGCGGCGCAGGAGCCCTTTCACATCGGCGGCCTGCCGATCCGCATCGGCGCCAGCATCGGCACCGTCCTGGCGCCCGGGCAGGGTTGGCGGGACGAGACGCTGCTGCGGCGCTCGGACATGGCGCTCTACGAGGCCAAGGCGGCGGGGCGGGGGCAGGCGGCGCTGTTCCGCCCCGAGATGGAGGAGGCGGTGCTGGACGAGCGGCTGCTGACCAGCGAGGTGGTCGCCGCGCTGCGGCAGGAGGCGCTGTTCCTGGTCTTCCAGCCGAAGTACCGCATCGGCGGCGCCGAGCCCATCGGCTGCGAGGCGCTGCTGCGCTGGAACCACCCCGTTCGCGGCGCGGTGCCGCCCGGCCGCTTCGTGCCGCTGGCCGAGGCGGCCGGACATGCCGCCGCCCTCGCGCGCCACGTGCTGCGCCACGCCTGCCGCCAGGCCGCCGCCTGGCGGCGGGAGGGGCAGGAGATGCCGGTGGCGGTCAACCTCTCCGCCTCCCTCTTCGCCACCACCGAGGCGGTGGAGCTGGTGCGCGAGGCGCTGGCGGAGAGCGGCCTGCCGCACCGTCTGCTGGAGGTCGAGCTGACCGAGAGCATCTTCATCCGGGATGCCGAGCGGGCGCGGGAGACGCTGGCCGGGCTGCGCGCGCTCGGCGTGCGGGTGGCGCTCGACGATTTCGGCACCGGCTATGCCGCGCTCGGCTACCTGCAGAGCCTGCGCTTCGACACGCTGAAGATCGACCGGGTGTTCATCCAGGCGCTCGGCTCCGGCCGGCCGGACAGCACGGCGATCGTCGCCGCCATCCTGGCGCTGGCGCGGGCGCTGGGGGCCGAGGCCGTGGCCGAGGGGGTGGAGACCGAGGCGCAGCTCGCCGCCCTGGCGGCGCTCGGCTGCGACGCCGTGCAGGGCTATCTGCTGGGCCGGCCGATGCCCGCCCCGGCGCTGGCGGCGCGGTTCCGGGCCGCCGCCCTGCGGCCGTGATGCCGCCCCCGCCCTTGACACCTCATGAAGGCCCCCTTACGAGCCGTCCAGCCTTCCGGCGGGGGGACCGCGGGAGCAAGGGTTGAACGAGCAGAACGATTTCGAGGCGCGACTGAGGCAGGCCCGGCGGAAGCAGGGCCTGGAGAAGGATGCCGGCCAGGGTGGCAACGACCATCCGGACGGACTTCCGCCCAACGCGTTTCAGATCGGCATGCGGGCGGGCGTCGAGGTCGTTTCGGCGTTGATCGCCGGCGCGGGTCTGGGCTGGCTGCTCGACCACTGGCTCGGTTCCTGGCCCTGGCTCTTCATGGTCTTCTTCGTGGTGGGTGGTGTCGCCGGGGTGATGAACGTCTATCGGCTGTTCAACCCCCGGACAGGCGCGCGCAAGTAGCACCGGGATACGGGAGAGCCGCAGTGGCCGCCGAAGGCAAGACGATCGACGCGCTGAGCCAGTTCGAGCTGCATACGGCCCTGGGGCCGATCGGCGCGGCGGTGAACTTCACCCAGTCCAACGCCCATATGCTCGCCGCGTCGGTGATCATCGTGCTGATCATGACGCTCGGCATGGCGCCGCGCGCGGTGGTGCCGGGCCGTTTCCAGGCCCTGGCCGAGACCTTCTACGAGTTCGTCGAGAACCTCGTCGCCGGGCAGGTGGGCCACGAGGGGAAGCGCTACTTCCCCTTCGTCTTCGCGCTCTTCATGTTCGTGCTGTTCGGCAATGTGCTGGGGCTCTTCCCCTACGCCTTCACCTATACCAGCCACATCGCGGTCACCTTCGGCCTGGCCTTCCTGGTCTTCGCGGTGACGACGCTGGTGGCGCTGGCGCTGCATGGCAAGAAGTTCTTCGGCTACTTCTTCCCCGAGGGCGCGCCGCTCTGGCTCGCTCCGATCATCGTGCCGGTCGAGGTGGTGTCCTACCTCTCGCGGCCGATCAGCCTCTCCGTCCGTCTGTTCGCCAACATGGTCGCCGGCCACGTGCTGCTGAAGGTGTTCGCCACCTTCGTCGTGCTGCTGGGCGGCCTGGGCGCCGTCGGGCCCCTCGTCGCGGTGCTGCCGCTCGGGGTGAACGTCCTCCTGATCGGGTTCGAACTCCTGGTGGCCTTCCTGCAGGCCTATGTGTTCGCCATCCTGACCAGCATCTATCTGCATGACGCGGTGCACCTGCACTGACGGGGTCAGTCCTCACAAAGGGACCACGTCTCTGCGGGACCGCGTCCGGCGGACCTAACATCAGATCAGCGAAGGGATACCTCTGATGGAAATCGTGCTTGCTGCGAAGGCGATCGGCGCCGGTATTGCCGTCCTCGCCCTGTTCGGCGTCGGCCTCGCGCTCGGCAACATCTTCTCGACGCTGATCGCGTCCGTGGCCCGCAACCCGGCCTCGCGCGACACCGTGTTCCCCATCGGCATCCTGGGCTTCGCCCTGACGGAGGCCGTGGCGCTCTTCGCGCTGCTGATCGCCTTCCTGATCCTGTTCACCTGATCCGCCGGGTGAAGTGAAGGAGGGGCGCGGCCATGGCGCCGTGCCCCTCCGAACCGGTGCGCGAATTGCAGGGATGCAGATGATGAAGCGGATGACCCTGGCCGGCGTGACGGCCGCTCTCTACAGCCTCGGCGCCCAGATGGCGCTGGCGGCGACGGCGGTGCCCGACGGCCTTGAGGCCCAGTCGGTGGCGGCGGCGGAAGCCTCCGGCGGCATGCCGCAGCTGGACTTCGCCAATCCGCTGATGCTCGCCCAGATCGTCTGGCTGCTGATCATCTTCGGCGTCTTCTACTACGTCCTGTCGAGCATCGCCCTGCCGCGCGTCGCTTCCGTGCTGGAGGAGCGCCGCAACCGCATCGAGGGCGACCTCGAGGCCGCGCGGGCCGCCAAGTCCGAGGCCGACGCCGCCATGGAGGCGCACCGCGCCGCCACCGCCCGCGCCCGCGCCGAGAGCCAGGCCGCCATCGCCGAGGCGACGCAGTCCGCCCAGGCCGAGGCCGCGGCCCGGGGCGCCGAGCTGAACGCCCGGCTGAACCAGCAGATCGAGGCCGCCGAGGCCCGCATCAACACGGCCCGCGACACCGCCATGGGCGCGCTGCGCGAGGTCGCGACCGACACCGCCAATGCGCTGGTGACGCGGCTGACCGGCCTGAAGAACGAGCCCGCCGTCGCCGCCGCCGTGCAGCGCGAGCTGGCGGCCCAGGGCCGGGCCTGAGGAGGGCGCGATGCATCATTACGAGCATTTCTGGCTGAACCCGACCTTCTGGGTCGCGGTCTCCTTCATCATCTTCGTGGTGCTGCTCGGCCGCACCATGTGGACCAAAGCGACCGAGGCGCTGGACGCCCGCGCCGCCAAGATCCGCGCCGATCTCGACGAGGCCGCCCGCCTGCGCGGCGAGGCCGAGGCGATGCGCCGCCAGGCGGAGGCCGACCGTGCCGCCGCGCAGAGCGAGGCGACGGCGCTGATCGCCCGCGCCAAGGCGGAGGCCGAGCGCCTGTCCGCCGCCACCGCCGCCGAGGCCGAGGCGACCGCCAAGCGCCGCGAGCGCATGGCCCTGGAGCGCATCCAGGCCGCCGAGGCCGGGGCCCTGGCCGAGGTGCGCCAGGCCGCCGCCGCCGTGGCCGCCGCCGCCGCGCGCGAGGTCATCGCCGAGACGCTGGACGCCAAGCAGGATGCCAGGCTGATCGATGCCGCCGTGGCCGACCTGCCGCGGGCGCTGCGCGCCGCCTGAGACCGGCCGCGCCGGCCGGCACGTGACGAGGGGCCTCCGGGCCCCTTTGTCGTTTCCGCCTCCCGGTCTGCCCCCTCCGGTTTGCCTTGCCGCGCGGCAGGGGGTATCGATCCGGCCCGTTTCCCGCCCGGCAGGAACCCCGCCTTGTCCGATACCGCCGCCCCGGTCCGCTACGTCGCCAAGAACATGCGGCTCGACCTGCGGCTGATCGCGGAGATGATCGCACCCGGCAGCACGGTCCTCGACATCGGCTGCGGCGATGGGGCGCTGCTCGAGCATCTGGAGCGCGAGAAGGGCGCGGATGCGCGCGGCATCGAGATCGACATGGCCCAGGCCAGCGCCGCCGTGGCGCAGGGGCTGGCGGTGATCCATGGCGACGCCGACAACGACCTGGCCTCCTATCCGGCCGACGCCTTCGATTACGTCGTCCTCTCCCGCACCATCCACGCGGTGGAGAAGCCGCGCGAGGTGCTGCGGCAGATGCTTCGCATCGGTCGGCACGCCGTCGTCTCCTTCCCGAACTTCGGCCATTGGGAGGTGCGGCTGAAGCTGCTGCTGACCGGCCGCATGCCGATGACCTCGACCTGGGGCCGGCCCTGGTACGAGACGCCGAACATCCACCCCTGCACCATCCTCGACTTCTTCGACCTCTGCGAGCAGGACGGCTACGCGGTCGAGGACTGGCTGGCGGTGGACGAGCGGGGGCTGCGGGCGCCCTGGAAGCGCTCCGTCGGCCTGGCCAATCTCTTCGGGGAACAGGCCCTGTTCCTGCTGACCCGGAAGGCCTGAGGCGGGCGGCGGCGCGGCCCCGTACGCGGGGTCGCGCCGGGAGGGTTCAGCCGCCGGTGCCGTTCGGGATCACCCGCACCCGGGAGATCTTCCCGTCCAGCCCGTTCTTGCGGACGTAGTCGACCAGGATGCCCTGGTTCTCGCGCGGCGTGTCGAAGTTCTGCTCGAAGGACCGCAGGCAGTAGCCCTGATCCTCCATGAAGTCGGGCCGCAGGATGTCGATGACGGTGAAGTCGTCGTCCTGCCGGGCATCGGGGCTGTCGAAGACGACGATTCGCGTGTTCATCGCCGCGGACTTCAGGATCCGCAACGAACGGGCCTCGTCGTTGTCGCCGTCGCAGGGTCCGCTGCGCTTGCAGTTGTCGTTGCGCGCGACGCGGGAATCGTAGGTGAAGACGATATCCTGGGTGCAGCCGTTGCCCTCGTAGAAGATGAGGTCGTCGAGCGCCTTGGCCTGGCCGGCAGCCGACAGGGCGAGGCAACCGCCGAGCAGGCAGGTGGCCAGGCGTGATCGCAGTGAGCGCATGAGATGGGTCTCCCGATGCCGAAGGGCGGGAGCCGCCGCGCGGTCCGGACCGGCTCCTGGCCGTCATCCTGACGGCAGGGCCAGGTTGGCTCCGTGCCGGACCGAGCCGATGTGCGCGCGCTCACAGACCCCCCAGGCGGGGAGCCGGGCCTCAGGCCATGCCGCCCCGTGCCGTGATCGGCCAGAGGCACTCCACCCGGCCACCCCGCACGCCCACGAACCAGTCATAGCGGTCGATGGTCGGGTCGCAGTGGCCCGGCACCAGCCGCAGCGTCTCGCCCAGCGCGGGACGGGCGCCGCCCTCGATGGCGATATTGCCGTGCTCATCCGAGGCGCCGGCATAGCGCAGGCCCTCGCGCCCCCAGACCTTCGGGAAGCCGGAATCGGTCGGCACCGCCTTGTGGCCGGCATCGACCACGGCGAGGCCCGGCTTTGGCGTGCTCATCACCTGCGCCAGCACGAAAAGCGACTGGCGGAACGGCGGCGCCTCCTCGTTGGCGGCGTAGTCGGCGTCCATGAAGGCATAGGAGCCGGCCTGGATCTCGTTGAAGACGCCGCTCCCGGCCTCGTGGCGGAAGGTGCCGGTGCCACCGCCGCCGATGATGGCGCAGTCCAACCCCTGCTGGCGGAGCTGCTCGACGGTGCGTCGCGTCCGCTCGATGGCGCCTCCGATCGCCTCGGCCCGGCCGGCCGGGCTGCGGATGTGCTGGGCGCGGCCGTGATAGGCCTGCAGGCCGCCGAAGATCAGGTGCGGGCTGCCGGCGATGCGCTGCGCCAGGGCCACGGCCTCGGGCCCCGGCGCGACGCCGCAACGGCCGGCGCCGACATCGATCTCCACCAGCACGGGCAGGCGCGTCCCGGCCGCCTCGGCGGCCTGCTCGATCCGTTCCACGGCCCCGGCGTCATCGGCGCAGAGCGCCACCTTGCTGATTCGCGACAGCGCCGCCAGCCGCGCCAGCTTGCGCGGCGCCACGACCTCGTTGCTGACCAGGATGTCGCCGACACCGCCCCAGGCCAGCGCCTCGGCCTCGGCCACCTTCTGCACGCACTGCCCGACCGCGCCGCGGCGGATCTGCTGCAGCGCGACCACGGGGCATTTGTGCGTCTTCGCATGGGCACGGAGCCGCGCCCCGGTCGGGGCGAGGAAGGCGGCCATGGCGTCCAGATTGGCCTCGAAGGCGTCGAGGTCGAGGATCAGGGCGGGGGTATCGACCTCCTCCTCGCGCATGCCGGGTTCGGCGGGCGGGATCTGCGGCATGGCCTCGGGACTCCGGCGAAGGGGAGGCGGCAGTCTAGGCCAGGGGGTCGGGGGCGGGAATGCCGCCCGGGCGGCACTGAACTGTCATTGCCGGGGCACTGTCATGGCGCCTGCCGCGGTGCAACATAGCGCCGGTGCCGGCCAGGCCGGCGAATCGCGTGCCCTCCGGAGCCCCGCCCGTCCATGGACCGATCCACCGCGCCGGGCATCCTGCTCGCCTTCCTGGCCTATGCCGCCTACGCCGCCAGCGATGCCTCGGTGAAGCTGCTGGAGGGCGCGCTCAGCCCCTATGAGGCGGTCTTCTTCGGCGCGCTGTCGGGCCTGCTCGCCCTGCCGCTGCTGCGCCGGCGGGGGGAGCGGCTGCGGGATGTCTTCCATGCCAACAGGCGGCTGATGTGGTGGGTGCGCGCCGCCGCCGCCGCCACCGGCAGCCTCGGCAGCGTGACCGCCTTCACCCATCTCTCCATGGCCGAGGCCTTCTCGCTGCTGTTCCTGATGCCGACCTTCGTGACCCTGCTCTCCGTCGTCCTGCTGAAGGAGCAGGTCGGCTGGCGCCGTTGGGGTGCGGTGCTCATGGGCTTCGTCGGCGTGCTGGTGGTGCTGCGCCCGGGCTTCCGTGACCTCGGCATCGGTCATCTGGGCGCGGCGGTGGGGGGCCTCTCGGGCGCGGTCACCGTGGTCATGCTCCGCGCCCATGGCCAGAGCGAGAAGCGGATGTCGCTCTATGGCGCGGGGCTGCTGGGCCCGATCGTCACGGGCGGCCTGCTGATGCTCCCCGGATTCGTCTGGCCGACGCCGGCGCAGTGGGTCTGGCTGCTGGGCTATGGCCTGCTGGCGGCGGCGGGGAACATCCTGGTCATGCTGGCCTCGGCGCGGATTCCGGCGACGCTGGTGGCCCCCACGCAGTACAGCCAGATGCTCTGGGCCATCGCCTTCGGCTACCTGGTCTTCGACGACCCGCTCGAGCCGGTGATGGCGCTGGGCGTCGCCATCATCATCCTCGCGGGCGTCTTCACCTACATGCGCGAGACGGTGCGGCGGCCGAAGGGCTGGCGGCGCGTGCCGCCGCTGCACCCGCAATGAGCGGGCGCGGGCCGCGGCACGCCGCCATCCGGCGGCGTGCCGCGGACGAAGACCGGATCAGTGTCCGGCATTCTCTCCAGAGAAGTCCGGTGCGGCGAGGCCCGAGGCCTCGACCTGCTCGGCCAGCAGCGCCTTCAGCCGCTCCAGCCCTTCCTCCGAGCGGGCCTCGGCGCGCGCGACCAGCACCGCCTGGGTGTTGGAGGCCCGCAGCAGCCACCAGCCATCCTCGGTCAGCACGCGGACGCCGTCCACGTCGTTCACCTGGGCGCCGGACTTCGCCAGGCGGTCCTTGACCTCCTGGATGACGCCGAACTTGCGCTCATCCGGGCAATCGAAGCGCAGCTCCGGGGTGTTGATGACCTTGGGCAGGGCGTCGCGCATCTGCGCCAAGGATTCGCTGGCGCGCGCCACGATGCCGAGCAGGCGCACCGCCGAATAGGGCGCGTCGTCGAAGCCGTACCACTTGTCGGCGAAGAAGATGTGGCCCGACATCTCGCCGGCCAGCGGCGCGCGGGTCTCGGCCATCTTGGCCTTGATCAGGCTGTGGCCGGTCTTCCACATCAGCGGCGTGCCGCCCGCCCGGGCGACCTCGTCGAACAGCACCTGGCTCGCCTTGACGTCGGCGATGATGGTGCCGCCCGGATGGTTCTTCAGCACGTCGCGCGCCAGCACCACCAGGAGCTGGTCGCCGAACAGCATGTTGCCCTCGCCGTCCACGGCGCCGATGCGGTCGGCGTCGCCGTCGAAGGCGATGCCGAGATCGGCCCCGGTCTCGCGCACCTTGGCGATGATCTGCGCCAGGTTCTTGAGCACGGTCGGGTCGGGATGGTGGTTCGGGAAGCGGCCGTCGATCTCGCCGTTGATGACGATGTGCTCGCCCGGCAGCTTCGCCACCAGCCGCCGCGTGATCTCGGCGCCGGAGCCGTTGCCCGGGTCCCACACCACCTTCAGCGCGCGGTCGCCGCCGTCATAATCCTTCAGCAGGCGCGCGATGTACTCCTCGGAGACATCGACCTGGGTGGAGGAGCCGGAGGCCTCGGGCACCACGTCGCCCGCCGCCGCCATCCGGCCGATCTCCTGGATCTGCTGGCCGAAGAAGGGCTTCTTGCCGAGCATCATCTTGAAGCCGTTGTAGTCCGGCGGGTTGTGGCTGCCGGTGACCATGGCGGCGCCGTCGGCGCCCAGCGCATAGGCGGCGTAGTAGAGCATCGGCGTCGGGCCGCAGCCGATGCGGGCCACCTCGAGGCCGCAGGCGACCAGCCCGGCGACCAGCTGCTCCTCCAGCTCGGGGGAGGAGAGGCGGCCGTCATAGCCCACCGCCACCTTCTTCCCGCCGCCCCGCGCGACAATGCTGCCGAAGCAGCGGCCGATGGCGAAGGCATCCGCGCCGGACAGGGTTCTGCCGACGATGCCGCGGATGTCGTACTCGCGCAGGGAGGTGGGGTGGAAGTCGTGGCGGAAATTGCTCATCCAGCTTGGCCTTCTTCAGGTGCAGGCGGTCGGGAGCGGGAAACCGCCCGGCGGGCGGGCGGGTTTCCGGCTCCGGCGCGATCAGACGTATTTCGGCAGGAAGTCGTGCACCGCCTTGGCGATGTCGGGCCGCTGCAGGGCGAAGGCGATCTGCGCCTCCAGGAACCCCACCTTGTCGCCGCAGTCGAAGCGGCGGCCCTCGTAGCGCAGGCCATGGAAGGGCTGGGAGCCGATCAGCTTGGCCATGGCATCGGTCAGCTGCACCTCGCCGCCGGCCCCCTTCTCCATCCTGGACAGGTGCGTCAGCACCTCCGGCATCAGCACGTAGCGGCCGATGACGGTGAGGTTGGAAGGGGCGTCCTCGACCTTGGGCTTCTCGACCAGGCCCCTGACCGAGACCAGCCTGCCCTTGTCCTCCTGGATGTCCAGCACGCCATACTTGTTGACGCGCTCCATCGGGACCTCCTCGATGGCGACGACATTGCCGCCCGTCTCGAGATAGGCGTCCGCGAGCTGCTTGGTGCAGGACGTGTCGCAGAGCATCAGGTCGTCGGGCAGCAGGATGGCGAAGGGATCGTCCCCGATGAAGGAGCGGGCGCACCAGATGGCATGGCCGAGGCCCATCGGAACCTGCTGGCGCACCGTGGTGATGGAGCCGGGCAGCTGGGCCTGCTGGCGCAGCTCCTCCAGAAGCTCGTTCTTGCCGCGCTCCAGCAACGTGCGCTCAAGCTCGTAGGCGACGTCGAAATGCTCGACGATGGCGGTCTTGCCACGGCCGGTGACGAAGCAGAACTGGTCGATCCCGGCGGCCCGCGCCTCCTCCACCGCGTACTGAATAAGAGGCTTGTCAACGACCGGAAGCATCTCCTTGGCCAGGGCCTTCGTGGCGGGCAGGAAGCGCGTGCCCAGGCCCGCGACGGGCAGCACGGCCTTCTTCAGCGGTTTCGTCACTCGGCTGATCCTTCAGGCTGTGGTCAGAACCTCTTCTGCCGCCAGGAAACGGCAGAACTAAGGCTGCGATGGCAGAGCTTTGCCATGGCACCGATCCTGCCGCAATCGCGGGCAGCACGCACTGGTTGAATCCATTATCGCAATAAAATGTCACGACAATAAAATGTCGCGGGCCCGGTTCAGGGCCGCCGCGCGGTCCGGCGGGCCGCCGCGATCGGGGTGGGCCTCCTGCATCAGCCGCCGGTGCGCCGCGCGGATCTCGGCCGGGCTCGCCCCGGCCGTCAGCCCCAGCGTCGCCAGGGCCCAGTCGTGCCCGGCCGCCTCCCCCTGCGGGCCGCCGCCGGCCTCCGCGCGCCACCCGGGATGCGCGTGGTCGAGCCAGTTCTCCAGCAGGGGAAGGCTTTCGGCATCCTCCTCCTGGCAGTGCCGCAGCAGGGCCAGCAACTCCGGCAGCGCCATCTCCCCCAGCTCGCGCCCGGCCTGCGGTCCGCTGCGGACCCGGCCGGACAGCTGCCCGCTGCCGAGGTCGAGGCGCATCAGCAGCGTCTCCGTCTCCACCTGCGTCGTGTTGCCGGCGGAGGTGGGGGCGGCGCCGAAGCGGCGCGCCTGGCGCCAGCCGCGCCAGAGCTGCAGGGCCAGCGGCGCCATCGGCAGCAGCGCCGCCGCGGCCTGCGCCATCCGTCCGCTGTAGACCAGCAGGCCGAAGGCGGCGGCGCCGAAGACCGCAAGCAGGATGGCGCCGCCGCGCCGGACCTGCGCCACGCTGGCTGTGGCGAAGCCGTGCACGGTCAGGCCCAGCAGCACCAGAACCGCCAGCCCGGCGAGGATCCAGGTCAAGGCGTGCGGGTCTGGACAGGGGGGCGGGGCGCCATCCAGGCGCGGCTGGCCAGCCTCATCGGCGGGGGGCCGGAAGCTGCGCCATCAGACCGCGCGCCGCGCCGCCGCCGAGCCGCGCCAGCGCCCCGTGGCCGCCGGCGGC
The DNA here is from genome assembly GCF_049340465.1 of Pseudoroseomonas sp. WGS1072. Taxonomy (NCBI): domain Bacteria; kingdom Pseudomonadati; phylum Pseudomonadota; class Alphaproteobacteria; order Acetobacterales; family Acetobacteraceae; genus Pseudoroseomonas; species Pseudoroseomonas sp. WGS1072. The sequence goes on from NZ_JBMPSU010000001.1 coordinate 2,643,831, forward strand.
GAAGACCGCGACGGCGCGCAGCAGGTCGCGCAGCGTGGCGGGGCTGGCGGCGTCGAGGGCATGATGAGCACCGCCCGAGAGCCGGGCGATCTGTCGCAGGATGGCCGTGGCGTGGGCATCTCCCCCCTCCTGGAAGACGAAGGCGGGCGTGCCGCGCAGGCCCAGCTGGCCGGCGGCGTGGCAAAGCGGGTCGGCCGCCTCCTCGACGGCATCGCCGACGAAGACCAGCGCCGCCACCCGCTCCCGCGCCGTCTCCGCCAGGGCATGGGCGAGCACCGCGCCGATCTGGGTCTGGCCGCCGAGGCAGGTGACGCCGGACATGCGCCGGGCCAGCTCCGCGCCATCCTCCAGGAAGGGTGTGGCGGCGAATTCGCCGAAGCCGCGGTAATAGGCGAGCTGGACCGCCAGGCCGCCATGACCGGCGGCGGCCAGGAACATCTCGCCCTGCAGATGGCTGGCGCGGTCCCAGGCGGGCTGGCGGCTGGCCGTCGCGTCCACAGCGAAGATTAGCCGCCCGGGACGGTGGACCGCCGGGCGCAGGGCGGGGAGGCCCTCCGCCTGCTTCAGGAAGGCGGCGACGGCGGCGGAGGCGGGGCGGGCAGGGACATTCGCCATGCCTGCGAAGATGGCCTCGCCCGACCGCCCGTGAAAGACCGCCCCCCGCCCCGGCCGGACGGAAAAGCGCTCCAGCCTCAGCTCTGCGTCACGGCCAGCGCCGTCATGTTGGAGATGCCGCGCGCGGTCACGCTCGGCACCAGGACATGGACCGGCTTGCGCATGCCCAGCAGGATGGGGCCGACCTGCAACCCGTCCGCCGCCGCCTTCACCAGATTGTAGGCGATATTGGCGGCATCGAGGTTCGGCATGACCAGCAGGTTGGCCGTCTCGGTCAGCGGGGACGCATGCACGGCCCGGTCGCGGATCGCCGGGATCAGCGCCGCATCGGCGTGCATCTCGCCATCCACCTCCAGATCCGGCGCGGCGGCCTGGATCAGCTTCAGCGCCTCGCGCATCTTGCGCGCCGAGGGCGCGCCGCTGGCGCCGAAGGAGGAGTGCGAGAGCAGGGCCACGCGCGGCGTCAGGCCGAAGGCGCGCACCTGCTCGGAGGCGAGCAGCGTCATCTCCGCCACCTGCTCCGCCGTCGGATCGACGATCAGGTGGGTGTCGACGAAGAACAGCACGCCGGCCGTCAGGATCACGCCGGTCAGCGCATAGACGCGGCTGACATCCTCGCGCTTGCCGATCACGTCATGCGCCTGGTGCCAGATCCGCATCCATTCGCCCTGGCCGCCGACCAGCGCGGCATCGACATAGCCGCCCTCCAGCAGCAGGGAGGCGGCGACCGAGGGGCGGGTGCGGACGAAACGCTCGCAGGCATCCGGCGGCACGCCGCGGCGGCCGACCTTCTGCCGGTAGATGTCGATCAGCGGCAGGAAGATCTCGTCATCGACGTCCGGGTCGAGCACACGGACGCTCTCCTCGAGATCCATGCGCAGGCCCATGGTCCTGACCTTCTCGGCGATCACGGCGCGGCGGCCGATCAGCACCGGCTCGGCCACGCCGTCATCCAGCACCGACTGCACGGCGCGCAGCACGCGCTCGTCCTCGCCCTCGGAATAGGCGACGCGGCGCGGCTGCTTGCGCGCCGCCTCGACCACCGGGCGCATCAGGTCGCCCGAGCGGTAGACGAAGCGCTCCAGCGTCTCGCGATAGGCGGTGAAATCGGCGATCGGCCGTGTCGCGACGCCGCTGTCCATCGCCGCGCGCGCGACGGCGGGCGCGATCTCCAGGATCAGCCGGGGGTCGAAGGGCTTCGGGATGATGTAGTCCGGCCCGAAGATCGGCGCCTGCCCGCCATAGGCGGCGGCCACCACCTCGGAGGCCTCGATCCGCGCCAGGCGGGCGATGGCCTCGACGGCGGCCACCTTCATCGCCTCGTTGATGGTGGTCGCCCCGGCATCCAGCGCGCCGCGGAAGATGAAGGGGAAGCAGAGGACGTTGTTGACCTGATTCGGATAGTCCGAACGGCCGGTGGCGACGATGGCGTCCGGCCGGGCGGCGCGCACCGCCTCGGGCAGGATCTCCGGCTCGGGATTGGCGAGTGCCAGCACCAGCGGGCGCGGCGCCAGCTTGGGCAGCCATTCCGCCTTCAGGACCCGTGGCGCCGAGAGGCCGAGGAAGACATCGGCGCCGGTCAGCACCTCCTCGAGGGTGCGCGCCGTGGTCGCCTGGGCGTAGCGGTCCTTGTAGGGGTCCATCAGCTCGGGGCGGCCGACATAGACCACGCCCTTGATGTCGGTGACGGTGATGTTCTCGCGCTTCGCGCCCATCGCCACCAGCAGGTCGAGGCAGGCCAGCGCGGCGGCGCCGCCGCCGGAGGTGACGATCCGCGCCTCGGCGAGCTGCTTGCCCTGCAGCAGCAGGCCGTTGCGCACGGCGGAGGCGACGATGATGGCGGTGCCGTGCTGGTCGTCGTGGAAGACCGGGATCTTCATCCGCTCGCGGAGCGCGCGCTCGATCTCGAAGCACTCCGGCGCCTTGATGTCCTCGAGGTTGATGGCGCCGAAGCTGGGCTCCAGCACCGCCACGGCCTCGACGAACTTCGCCGGGTCGAGCTCGTCCACCTCGAGGTCGATGGAATCGATGCCGGCGAACTTCTTGAAGAGGACGGCCTTGCCCTCCATCACCGGCTTCGAGGCCAGGGCGCCGATGGCGCCGAGGCCGAGCACGGCAGTGCCGTTGGTGATCACGGCGACCAGGTTGCCGCGCACCGTCATGTCGTAGGCGGCCCGGGGGTCGGCCGCGATCGCCTCGCAGGCGGCGGCGACGCCGGGGGAATAGGCCAGGGCCAGGTCGCGCTGCGTCGCCATCCGCTTGGTCGGCTCGACGCTGAGCTTTCCAGGGCGCGGCAGCTGGTGGTAGTTCAGCGCCGCCTTGCGGAAATCATCGTCCATGCGCACCTCCGTGCCCCGGACGATGACGGAGCCGGCACAGTGCCACAAGGGAGCAGGGCCGGATGACAGGCGGGGCGATGAATTACGGTTCAGGGAAATATGCGGTCGAGAAGATTCGAACTTCCACGGGGTTGCCCCCACCAGCACCTCAAGCTGACGCGTCTACCATTCCGCCACGACCGCACGTGGGAAAGTATCAGGCAGGGCCGGGCGTATAGCCGATGATCTCGGAGACAGCAACAACCCCCGGAGGGCCGGCGGAAGATAATTCTTCGGCCCCCGCTCCCGCTCCCGCCCCGGACACGCCCGAATGGCGCGTCGCCCCCGGTCTGACCGCCTATCCGGAGGCCCTGGCGGCCATGGAGGCGCATGCGGCCGCCATCCGCCAGGACGGCGCGCCGGAGCGGGTCTGGCTGGTCGAGCACAGCCCCGCCTATACGGCCGGCACCTCGGCCACGCCGGACGGCCTCGTCGAGGCGCGCTTCCCGACCTACGCCGCCGGGCGGGGCGGGCAATGGACCTATCACGGCCCCGGCCAGCGCACCGCCTACGTCATGCTGGACCTCACGCGGCCGCACGGCCGCGTGCCGGCGCGCGACGTGCGCGCCTTCGTGCACGGGCTGGAGGAGTGGATGATCCGCGCCCTGGACCGTTTCAACGTGCGCGGGGAGCGGCGCGAGGGGCGGGTCGGCATCTGGGTGGCGGACCAGGCGCGCGGGCGGGAGGACAAGATCGGCGCCATCGGCGTGCGCGTGACCCGCTGGGTGAGCTGGCACGGCATCGCGCTCAATGTCGATCCCGACCTGTCGCACTTCGCCGGCATCGTGCCCTGCGGCATCCGCCAGCACGGTGTCACCAGCCTCTGGGCGCTCGGCGTCACGCCCAGCATGGCCGAGGTGGACGTGGCGCTGCGGCTGGCCTGGGAGGAGGTCTTCGGCTGACCACGCCGCCGCCTCCGCGTTGCGGCGCCGGGGTTGCCATGCGATCATCGGATGACTGGGACGGGAGAACGGACATGACATCATCGCCGCGCCATGCGGGGCTGCGGAGAGCTGCGGCGTGAGCGCGCCGACGCTTTACGACGCCACCGGGCTGCGCGCCTTCGCCTCGGCCCTGTTCCAGGCGGCGGGCGTGCCGGCCGCCAAGGCCGATGTCATGGCCGGGGTGCTCGTCGAATCCGACCTGATGGGCCATGTGACGCATGGTCTCGGCCTGGTGCCGAAGTACCTGGACGATCTCGAGAGCGGCCTGATGCGCCCCGATGGCGAGCCGGAGGTGCTCTCCGACCGCGGCGCGTGCCTCGCCTGGAACGGCCGTGCCCTGCCGGGCGGCTGGCTGACCACGACGGCGCTCGACCTCGCCATGGAGCGGGCGCGGCAGCATGGCACGGTCAGCATCGCCATCGGCAACAGCCACCATATCGGCTGCCTCGCGGTCTATTCCGCGCGGGCGGCGGCGGAGGGGCTGGTCTGCATCCTGCACAGCAGCGCCCCGGGGACGGCCAGCGTCGCGCCCTTCGGCGCCCGGCAGGGCGTTCTCTCGCCCAACCCGGTCTCGGCCGGCTTTCCCACCGGCAGCGTGCCGGTGGTGACCGACATCTCCGCCTCCATCACCACCAACAACATGAGCCTGCGCCTGGCCAAGCTCGGCCGCCGCTTCCCGCAGAAATGGCTGATGGATGCCGAGGGCCATGCCACCGACGATCCGGCGGTGATCGGCCGGGGCGGCACGGTACTGCCCGCCGGCGGCCTCGATCACGGGCAGAAGGGCTATGGCTGGGCGCTGATGACCGAGGCGCTGACCCAGGGCCTCTCCGGCTTCGGCCGCGCCGACGGGGCCGGTGGCATGCTGGCCAGCGTCTTCCTGCAGGTGATCGATCCTGAGGCCTTCGCCGGGCTCGGCGCCTTCACCCGCCAGACCGGCCATACGGTCGCCGCCTGCCGCGCCGCGGCGCCGCGCCCGGGTGTGGAGAGGGTGCGCCTGCCCGGAGAGAAGGGCCTGGCCCAGCGCGAGGCCGCGCTGCGCGAGGGGGTGCCGCTGGCCGAGGGCATCCTGGAGTCGCTCCGCCCCTATGCCGGGCGCCTCGGCGTCGCCCTGCCGGAGCCCGTGACCTGAATTGTCGTATCCGTGGCTTGTCCAGCGGTCCCGCCGGCGGACAGGCCACCCTCAAGCATCAACGATAAGGGACGTCCGCCCATGTCCATCATCGACCTTTCCGCCAAGCGGCTGAACGGCCCCGTCATCCGCCTGCATCCCAACGACAATGTCGTGGTCGCCCGCATCCCGGTGGAGGCGGGCACCTCGATCCCCGGCGAGAACGTCCTGGCGCGCGAGGCGGTCCAGGCCGGCTACAAGATCGCCACGCGCCATCTGCGCAAGGGCGAGCCGATCCTGAAGTACAACGTGACCATCGGCTTCGCCGCCGAGGACATGCCGGCCGGCACCATGCTGCACGGCCACAACATCACCTTCACCGAGTTCGACCGCGACTACGCCTTCTGCGAGGACTACGCGCCGCTCGCCATGGTGCCGGAGGCGGAGCGCGCCACCTTCCAGGGCATCGTCCGCGGGGACGGGCGCGTCGGCACGCGGAACTACATCGGCATCGTCTCGACGGTGAACTGCTCGGCGACCGTGGTGCAGAACATCGCCGATCACTTCACCGCCGAGCGCCTGGCCGAGTTCCCCAATGTCGACGGCGTCGCCGCCTTCACGCACCAGACCGGCTGCGGCATGGAGCTTTCGGGCGAGCCGATGCAGCTGCTGCGGCGGACGCTCGCCGGCTACATCCGCCACCCGAACATCGCCGCCGTGCTGGTCATCGGCCTCGGCTGCGAGCGCAACCAGATCGCCGGGCTGATGCAGGAGCACGGCCTGTCGGCGGGGCCGAAGCTGCGCCACTTCACCATGCAGGAGACCGGCGGCACGCGGAAGAGCATCGAGGCCGGCATCGCCGCCGTGCGCGAGATGCTGGCCGAGGCCAATGCCGTGACGCGGCAGACGGTGCCCGCGAGCCACATCATGGTCGGGCTGCAATGCGGCGGCTCGGACGGCTTCTCCTCGATCACCGCCAATCCGGCCCTCGGCCATGCCATGGACATCCTGACCCGGCACGGCGGCACGGCGATCCTGTCCGAGACGCCGGAGATCTACGGCGTCGAGCACACGCTGACACGCCGCGCCGCCAGCCGGGCGGTGGGCGAGAAGCTGATCGAGCGCATCCGCTGGTGGAAGGACGAGTATGCCGCCGGGCGCGACACGCAGATCAACGGCGTGGTCAGCCCCGGCAACCAGGCCGGCGGCCTCGCCAATATCTTCGAGAAGTCGCTCGGCTCCTCGATGAAGGGCGGCACCGGCCCGCTGATGGAGGTCTACAAATACGCCGAGCCGGTGACGACGCCGGGCTTCGTCTTCATGGACAGCCCGGGCTTCGACCCGGTCTCGGCCACCGGTCAGGTGGCGGGCGGGGCGAACGTCATCTGCTTCACCACCGGCCGCGGCTCGATGTTCGGCTGCAAGCCGGCGCCATCGATCAAGCTCGCCACCAACACGCCCATGTACCGCCGGCTGGAGGAGGACATGGACATCAATTGCGGCGAGATCCTCGACGGCACGGCCAGCCTGCAGGAGATGGGCCAGCGGATCTTCGAGCACATCCTGCGCATCGCCTCCGGCGAACGGAGCAAGAGCGAGGATCTCGGCGTCGGCAAGCACGAGTTCGTGCCCTGGCAGATCGGCATCATGGGGTGAGCGGGCGGGAAGGGGTGGCCGCTCCTCCCTTCATCCCCCCAGCAACTCCCGCAGCGTCGCCACGATCAGCGCCAGATCCTGCTGCCGCGCCAGGCGGTGGTCGCCATCCTTCACCAGGGTGACGCGGACATCCTGTGTCGTCAGATGGCCGGCGATCTCGGCCGCCATCTCCCAGGGCACCTCGTTGTCGCGCATGCCCTGCAGCAGCCGCACCGGCCCGTCGAAGGCGATCGGGCCATCGAGCAGCAGGTTCCTCGCGCCATCCTCGATCAGCCGGCGCGTGATCGGCACCGGAGGGCCATAGGGGCTCTCCACATGCAGCACGCCCTCCCGCAGGATGGTCTCGCGCTGCGCCTCGGTGAAGCTCGGCCACATCAGCTTGCGGGTGAAGTCCGGCGCGGCGGCGATGCCGAGCAGGGCCCGGATGCGGCTGCCGGGAAGCCGCGCCCAGCGCCGCGCCAGGAGCAGCGAGATCCAGCCGCCCATGGAGGAGCCGACCAGCACCAGCGGCCCCTCGGTCAGCCGCTCCAGCGCCGTGGCGGCATCCTCCGCCCATTCGCCGACGCAGCCGGCCTCGAAGGCGCCGTCGCTGGCGCCATGGCCGGAGTAGTCGAAGCGCAGGAAGGCGCGGCCCTCGGCGGCGCAGGCGTCGCGGAGCGCCAGGGCCTTGCTGCCCTCCATGTCGGAGCGGAAGCCGGTCAGGAAGACCGTGGTGGGGCCGCGCCCCGGCAGGCGGGCCCAGGCGAGATGCGTGCCGTCGCCCCGATCGAGCCGGCCGGTTTCCTCCCGTGTCATGCGTGCGGCAATCCCCGCTTGACCAGGTTGGCCATCAGGGCGCCGATGCCGAAGCGCCAGGGCGGGCAGGCATCGGTGCGGTCCACGGTGTTCACCAGGGCACCCAGGCGCGGGCTGGCGATGCGCACGACGTCGCCGACATGGTGTGTGAAGCCCATCCCCGGCGCGTCGCGGTCGGCGGCCGGCGAGAAGGGCGTGCCGAGGAAGAGCGCGGCGCCGTCCGGGTACTGGTGGTGGGGGTTGATGAGCTGGTCGACGATCTCGGTCGGGTCGCGGCTGATGGCGCCGACGCGGCCGCTCTCCTCCAGCCGGAAGCCATCCGGCCCCTCGATGGTCAGCGTGATCCCGGCGGCCCGGACATCCTCCAGCGTGAAGCCCTCGTCGAAGAGGCGGATGGCCGGACCCAGGGCGCAGGCCGCGTTGTTGTCCTTGGCGCGGCCGAGCAGCAGGGCGGAGCGGCCCTCGACATCGCGCAGGTTCACGTCGTTGCCGAGCGTGGCGCCCAGGATGCGGCCGCGCGCGTCGATCGCCAGCACCGCCTCGGGCTCGGGGTTGTTCCAGGAACTGCCGGGATGGATGCCGACCCTGGCGCCGGAGGGCACGGCGGAGAGCGGCTGGGCCTTGGTGAAGATTTCCGCATCCGGGCCGATGCCGACCTCCAGGTACTGGCTCCACCAGCCGCGCGCGACCAGATTCTCCTTGAGCGCCATGGCCTCTGGGCTGCCGGGGCGGAGGCTCGCGATATCGTCGCCGATGATGCCGCGCACCTCGGCCCGCACCGCCTCCGCCTGGCTGGCATCGCCCCGGCACCGCTCCTCGATGACGCGCTCCAGCATCGAGCGGGCATAGGTCACGCCGCAGGCCTTGAGCGCCTGCAGGTCGAAGGGCGCCAGCAGGCGGTGGGGGCCCTCGCCGGCCAGCAGGCCCGGAATGTCGAGGGCGATGGGCGCGCCGCGCGCCGGGATCGCCTCCAGCGGCTGGTCGCTGTTCAGCCAGGCGCTGACCGTGCCGAAGGCAGGCGTCATGTCGAAGGCGGCGCCGCGCGCCAGGGCGAGGGCCATCGGCCCGTCCGGCCCCTCGGCCCGGAGGGCGAAATGGCCATCCCGCCAATCCTCCGGCAGGGCGGTGGAGAGGGTGGTCATGCGGCGTCCTCCTGCTGTGTGCCTCGTGAGGCTTGGCGAAAACCGTACCGCCTTCCGATCCCGCTTGCCATCCGGGCCATGCCGGTGAAAGCATGGCCGGACAACCGGTGAAGCCGGGACTTGGGAGGGATGAACACATGTCCGAGATCACGCGGCGCGTGGCCTTGCGCGCGGCCGCTGGCCTGTTGGCGGCGCCGGCCCTGGTGGAAAGCGTGGGGGCGCAGCAGGCCTTCGACTGGAAGCGCTTCAAGGGCGAGAAGGTCGAGGCCAGCCTGACCGCCAATCCACGCTCCAGCCTGCTGATCCAGCATCAGAAGGAGTTCGAGGAGCTGACCGGCATCCGCGTCGGTGCCGAGGCCATCCCGGAGCAGCAGCACCGGCAGAAGTTCGCCATCGAGTTCGCCTCCGGCCGCCCTTCCTTCGACGTGGTCGGCATCAGCCTGCATGTCAGCAAGCGGCAGGTGGGGCGCGCCAGGTGGTGCACCGACGTCAAGACGCTGATCAACGATCCCACGATGACGGCGCCCGACTTCGACTTCGCCGATTTCGGCCAGGGCGCCGTGGCCTACTCGACCCAGGCCGACGGGCGCATGGACACGCTGCCCGAGTTCACCGACTACTTCGTCATGTACTACAACAAGGAGCTGCTGGCCTCGAAGGGCATCGCGGTGCCGAAGACCTTCGACGAGCTCTACACCGCGGCCAAGGCGCTGACCGATCCGTCGAAGCAGCAGTACGGCTTCGTGGGCCGCGGCCTGCGCAACGCCAATGTCGTGCTCTGGTCCTCCTTCCTCCTCGGCACGCAGCAGCGCGACACGGTCAGCCCCGAGATGAAGCTGCTGACCGACACGCCCGACGCCGTCTGGGCCACCGAGATGTATGCCAAGCTGATGCGCGAATGCGGCCCGCCGGGCAGCATCGGCTTCAACTGGAACGAGTGCCAGACCACCTTCATGCAGGGCCGTGCCGCCTTCTGGATCGACGGCGTGGGCTTCGCCGCGCCGCTGGAGGACCCGAAGCGCTCGCGGCTGGCGGGCGGCAAGGTGGGCTACGCCGTCTCGCCCGCCGGCCCGGCGCACCACCATTGCTGCCTGTTCGGCACCGCCTTCGGCATCGCCGAGCAGAGCCAGCGCAGGGGCGCGAGCTGGTACTACCTGCAATGGGCGACCGGCAAGGCAAACCAGCTTCGCTACCTGACCTCCGGGGCCGGCGCGCCGGCCCGGGCGAGCGCCTTCCGCAACGAGGAAGCGATCGCCTCCAGCCGCTTCCCGCGCGAGTTCTTCGAGACCCTGACGCAGAGCAGCCGCATCGCGCGCCCCGGCCTGCCGGAGATCGTGCCGGTGACGGAGTTCCGCGACACCATCGGCACTGCGCTGACCAACGCCATCGGCACCGGGGCCGACATCCCCGCCGAGCTGAAGCGCGCGACCGACGCCTTCCGCCCGGTGCTGGAACAATCCGAGCGGGCGACCTGATCGTGCCATGTCGGGCGTGACATCGGGAAAGCCGGCGGCCATGGGCGCACCTGCCCTGGCCGCCGCGCCGGGCCGGCGCCGGAACTATGCGCGCCGCTACTGGTGGTTCGTGGTTCCGGCCGGGGTGGTGGTGCTCTCCGTCATCCTCTTCCCCTGGGCCTTCACCCTCTTCATGTCGGCGCATGACTGGAAGATCGGCGGTGGCCACCATTTCGTCGGCCTCGACAACTACCGCAAGCTCCTGACCGACGAGCGCTTCCACTGGGCCATGTTGCGGACCCTGTACTTCACCGCGCTGGCCGTCATCCTGCCGATGATCCTCGGCGTGGCCGGCGCGCTGGTGTTCAACCGGAAGTTTCCGCTGCGCGGCCTGGCGCGCACCATCTTCATCCTGCCGATGATGGCGACGCCGGTGGCGGTGGCGCTGGTCTGGACCATGATGTTCCATCCCCAGCTCGGCGTGCTGAACTGGCTGCTGACCTGGTTCGGCCTGCCGCCCAGCATGTGGATCTACGACCCCGCCACCGTCATCCCGACCCTGGTGATGGTCGAGGTCTGGCACTGGACGCCGCTGGTCATGCTGATCGTGCTGGGCGGCCTGGCCTCGCTGCCGCAGGACCCCTACGAGGCGGCCAAGATCGACGGCGCCAGCGCGCTGCAGGCCTTCTGGCACATCACCCTGCCGCTGCTCGCGCCGTTCATCGTCGTGGCACTCATCATCCGCACCATCGACGCGCTGAAGGCCTTCGACACCATCTATGTCATCACCCAGGGCGGGCCGGGGACCAGCAGCGAGACCATCAACATCTTCCTCTACCTGCAGGGCTTCGCCTACTACAACATGGGTTATGCCAGCGCGGTGGTGGTGGTCTTCTTCCTCCTGATCGTCGCCCTGGCCTCCCTGCTGCTCTGGACGCGCGGGAGGGTCAAGGCATGATGCGCCTGCTGGAGAAGCTGGGCTTCGCGCTCGCCGTGCTCTTCCTCGTCTCGCCGGCGATCCTGGTCTTCCTCTGGATGCTGTCGCTGTCGATGAAGACCGAACTGGACAACACCGCCTTCCCGCCGGTCTTCATCCCGAACCCGCTGGTCTGGGACAACTTCATCGAGGTCTTCTCGCGGAACGACTTCCTGAAGTACACCTGGAACTCGATCCTGGTCTCCTTCAGCGCCACCGGCCTCGCCATCCTGATCGGCGTTCCGGCGGGCTACGGCATCGCCAAGATGCAGGCGACCCGGGCGGCGATGCTGATCCTGATCGCCCGCATCACGCCCGGCCTTTCCTACCTGATCCCGCTCTTCCTGCTGTTCCAGTGGCTGGGCCTGACCGGCACACTGACGCCGATCGTCATCACGCATCTCGTCATCACCGTGCCGATCGTGGTCTGGGTGATGATCGGCTTCTTCGAGGGGCTGCCGGCGGAGCTGGAGGAGGCGGCGCTGGTCGATGGCGCGACGATCTGGCAGGCCTTCCGCCATGTCGCGCTGCCGCTGGCCATGCCGGGCATCACCGTCGCGGTGATCCTCTCCTTCATCTTCTCCTGGAACAACTTCATCTTCGCCATGGTGCTGGCGGGCCGGGAGACACGGACGCTGCCCGTCGCGGTCAACAACATGCTGACCTTCGAGCAGATCTCCTGGGGCCCGCTGGCGGCGGCGGCGCTGCTGGTGACGCTGCCGGTGCTGCTGCTGACGCTGCTGGCGCAGAAGCAGATCATCGCCGGGCTGACGGCGGGCGGCGTGAAGGGTGGGTGAGGGGCGCGCCCCCCTCACCGATCCTGCGACTTACCCTGCGGCATGCCCTGGGGGACAACGGTGCGGATCAGCGTCGAATCCAGCGACTCATAGGCGTGGTAGTCGATGGTTTCGTAGAGCTCCTGCCGGGTCTGCATGCGCTGCAGCATGTTCTGCGTGCCGCCATCCCGCGTGATGGCGGCGTAAAGCTCCTCCATCCCCTTGGCCGCGACGCGCAGGTGGCTCACCGGCCAGATCACCATGGCGTAGCCCATGGCCTCGAACTCGGCGGCGGTGAAGAAGGGCGTGCGGCCGAACTCGGTCATGTTGGCGAGCAGCTTCACGCCCGGCATGCGGCGGGCGAACTCCTCGAACATCTCGCGGGTGGTCAGCGCCTCGGGGAAGATCGCGTCCGCCCCGGCCTCCAGGTAGAGCTTCGCCCGCGCCACGGCGCCGTCGATGCCCTCGCTCGCCGCCGCGTCGGTGCGGGCGATCAGGTAGAGATGGCGCCGGGCCTTGCGGGCCGCGGCGACCTTGGCGGCCATGTCGCGCGCATCGGCCAGCTTCTTGTCGTTGAGGTGGCCGCACTTCTTCGGCAGGAGCTGGTCCTCGAGGTGCACGGCGCCGGCGCCGGCCTCCTCGAAGGCACGCACCATGTGCATGACGTTCAGCGCCTCGCCATAGCCGGTGTCGCCATCGACAAGCACCGGCAGGCCGCCGGCGCGCGAGACCTGGCGGATGTGCCAGGCGACGTCATCGACCGTGATCATGCCGAGATCGGGAAGCCCCATGGTGGCCGACATGGCGGCGCCCGACATGTACAGCGCCTCGAAGCCGGCCTTCCGTGCCAGCAGCGCGGCGATGCCGAGATGCGCGCCCGGCATGCGCAGGATCTGCGGCCGGTCGAGCAGGGCGCGGAAGCGCTGGCCGGCGGGTGCCTCAGGCAGGTCGTCGGCGATCACATAGGGCATGGTGCGGGCTCCTTGGCAAGAACGACGCCCGGCCTGGCATGGTGGCCGGACCGGGCGGGAAGGCCGTGAGGCGGCGGCGTCAGCGCTTCTTCAGCGGCACGAATTCGAGATTCTCCGGCCCCGTGTAGTTCGCGGTCGGGCGGATGATCTTGCCGTCGATGCGCTGCTCGATGACATGCGCGCTCCAGCCCGAGGTGCGGGCGATGACGAAGAGCGGCGTGAACATCGCGGTCGGCACGCCCATCGCCTGGTAGGAGACGGCCGAGAACCAGTCGAGATTGGCGAACATCCGCTTGGTTTCGGCCATCACGGCCTCGATCCGGTCGGCGATCTCGAAGCGCGCCAGCGTGCCCTGCGCCTTGCAGAGCCGCCGCGCCACCTCCTTGATGACCACGTTGCGCGGATCGGAGACGGTGTAGACCGGATGGCCGAAGCCGATCACCACCTCCTTCGCCTCGACGCGGCGGCGGATATCCGCCTCGGCCTCCTCGGGCGTCGCGTAGCGCTGCTGCACCTCCAGCGCGACCTCGTTGGCGCCGCCGTGCTTCGGCCCGCGCAGCGCGCCGATGCCGGCGGCGATGGCGGAGTACAGGTCCGAGCCGGTGCCGGCGACGACGCGGCAGGTGAAGGTCGAGGCGTTGAACTCGTGCTCGGCATAGAGGATCAGCGAGGTGTGCATGGCCCGCACCCATTCGGCCGGCGGCGCCTCGCCGTGCAGCAGGTGCAGGAAATGGCCGCCGATGCTGTCGTCATCGGTTTCCACCTCGATGCGCCGGCCGTTGTGCGAGAAGTGGTACCAGTAGAGCAGCGCCGGGCCGAGGCAGGCCATCAGCCGATCGGCGATGTCGCGCGCGCCGGGGTGGTTGTGGTCCTCCTTCTCCGGCTGCACGCAACCCAGCACCGAGACGGCGGTCCGCATCACGTCCATCGGGTGGGAGGCGGCGGGAAGCGCCTCCAGCACCGTGCGCAGGCTGGCGGGCAGGCCGCGCAGCGCCTTCAGCTTGCGCTTGTAGGCCGCGAGCTCCGCCACGTCCGGCAGCTTGCCGTGCACGAGAAGATAGGCGATCTCCTCGAACTCGGCGGCCTCGGCCACGTCGAGGATGTCATAGCCGCGGTAGTGCAGGTCGTTGCCGGTGCGGCCCACGGTGCAGAGCGCCGTGTTGCCCGCCGGCACGCCCGACAGCGCGACCGACTTCTTGGGCTTCGGCGCGTTGGCTGTCGTCTCGCTCATCGTGTTCTCCCTCCCGGCCTCAGGCCGTGTGGTTGAAGATGCCGGCGCGGTCGTTGCGGGTGAGCCGGCCCTGCGGCAGCGCCACGGTGAGCCCGAGCAGGTCGGCCGCCTTCAGCTCCGGCAGGCGCTGCACCAGGTCGAGGAAGCGGCGCGATTCCGAGGGTTCGATCAGCCCCTCGGTCAGCGTCTCGAACTTGCGGATATAGTCCGGCCGCGTCCAGGGCGTCGCGCCCAGCGTGTGCGCATTGGCCACCGCCAGCTCGTCGGCGATCACCGTGCCGTCGTTCAGGACGATCTCGACCTTGCCGCCGAAGGCCTTCACGTTCGGGTCGCGCGAGTGGTAGCGCTCCGTCCACTTCGGGTCCTCGACGGTGCGGATCCTGTGCCAGAGCCGCACCGTGTCGGGCCGTGCCGCGCGCTCCGGCAGGTAGGAGCGGACGTGGTGCCATTCGCCGTCCTGCAAGGCCACGGCCAGGATGTACATGATGGAATGGTCCAGCGTCTCGCGCGAGGCCTTGGGGTCCATCTTCTGCGGGTCGTTGGCGCCGGTGCCGATGACGTAATGGGTGTGGTGGCTGGTCTGCACCACGATCTCCTTCACGTCGTCCCAGTTCGTGACCTTCTTGCCCATGCGGAAGGCGAGGTCGATCAGCGCCTGGGACTGGTACTCGGCCGAATGCTCCTTGGTGTAGGTGTCGAGGATGGCGCGCTTCGCCTCGCCCGGCGCGGGCAGCGGCACGCGGTAATGCGCGTCCTTGCCATCCAGCATGCGGGCGATGACGCTGTCCTCGCCCTCGTAGATCGGGCTCGGCGCGCCCTCGCCCAGCATGGCGCGATCCACCGCCTCGATCGCCAGCTTGCCGGCGTGGCTCGGCGCGAAGGCCTTCCAGGAGCTGATCTCGCCCTTGCGGCTCTGGCGCGTGGCGGTGGTGACGTGCAGCGCCTGCTGGATCGCCTGGTAGATCGCCTCGGTCGGCAGGCCGAGCATGGTGCCGATGCCGGCGGCGGCCGAGGGGCCGAGATGCGCCACGTGGTCGATCTTGTGCTCGTGCAGGCAGATCGCCCGCACCAGGTCGACCTGGATCTCGTAGCCGGTGGCGAGGCCGCGGATCAGCGCCGCGCCGTCGCTGCCGCATTGCTGCGCGACGGCGAGCAGCGGCGGGATGTTGTCGCCCGGATGGGAGTAGTCGGCGGCCAGGAAGGTGTCGTGGTAGTCGAGCTCGCGCACCGCCGTGCCGTTCGCCCAGGCGGCCCATTCGGCGTGCACGCGCACATCCGGGCCGCAGCCGAAGACCGTGGCGCCGCCCGGCCGGGCATGGGCCAGGGCCTGGGCGCGGGCGGTGACGACGGGATGACGGTTGATGGCGGCGATGGCGACGGAAGCGTTGTCGATGACCCGGTTGATGATCATCTCGCTGACCTCGGGCTCGACCGCCACCGGATCGGCCGCCACCTCGGCGATCTTCCAGGCCAGCTGCCCCTGGCGGGGCAGCCGGTCGGCCTCGGGATGGACCTTCACGTCATGGGTGATCATGGCTCGCGCATACTCCCTCGAGATTTTGCCAATTTTGCCATGATCCGCGCTGGTGTCAGCCCGTCGCCTTGCATATTCATGCCAAGGAGGCGGCGGATTTTGTGAAGATTGTGAAGAGCCAATCCCAGAGCGGAAAGGAACCCAAGATCTTCGCGGGCGACCGGCTGCGCCGCCTGCGGCGGGGGCGGGGGCTCGGCCAGGGCGCGATGGCGCGCGGCCTCGGCATTTCGCCCAGCTATCTCAGCCAGATCGAGGCCGATCTCCGCCCCATGCCCGCCGCGCTGCGCGGCCGCGCCGCCGCCTGGCTCGGCGTGCCCGAGAGCCTCTTCGCCGATGCGGATGACGAGCGGCTGGCCGGCAGCCTGCGCGAGGCCACGGGCGATCCGCTCTTCGGCCGCGCCACCGTCCCGGCCGAGGAGGCGCGCGCCGCCGTCCGCGCCGCGCCCGAGCTGGCCGAGCGTTTCCTCGAACTCTACCGTGCCTATCTGGCGCTGGACGAGCAGCACCAGGCGCTGCGCGCGCGCGGCATGGCGGGCGAGGATTTCGCCGGCGTGCCGCACTTCCCCTATGACGAGGTACGCGACTGGGTGCAGTCGCGGCAGAACCATTTCGACCGGCTCGACCGCGCCGCCGAGGCCCTGGCCGGGCGCATCGGCCGCGGGGGCGCGCCGACCCAGGACGACCTTGCCCGCCATCTGCTGGACCGGCACGGCATCGCGGTGGCCGACGATCCCTCCCTGCTGGCGCAGGGCACGGTCTGGCGGCTGCAGCGGGTGGAGCGGGTCCTGGCCCTGGCGCAGGAGGCGGCGCCGGCCAGCCGCCTGTTCTGGATGGCCCATGTCATCGGGCTGCTGGAGCAGCGCCGCGCCATCCTCTCCGAGGTGCGCGCGGCGCGGCTGTCCAGCGCCGAGGCCCGCTCGCTCGCCCGCATCGGCCTCGCCAACTACTTCGCCGGCGCGCTGCTGATGCCCTATGAGCGCTTCCTGGCCGAGGCCGAGCTGCTGCGCTACGACGTGGAGCGGCTGCAGGGCCGCTTCGGCGCCAGTTTCGAGCAGGTCTGCCACCGGCTCAGCACGTTGCAGCGGCCGGGGCGGCCGGGCATTCCCTTCTTCCTGGTCAAGACCGACATCGCCGGCAACGTGCTGAAGCGCAGCAGCGCCACGCGCTTCCGCTTCGCCCGCTTCGGCGGGCCCTGCCCCTTGTGGAACGTCTATCGCGCTTTCGCCCAGCCCGGCCGCGTGCTGGTGCAGGTGGCGCAGACGCCGGACGGGGTGAGCTATCTGAGCATTGCCCGCACGGTGGGGCGGGGCGGCGGCGCCTATCTCAGCCGGCCGCGCAACGTCGCCATCGTCATCGGCTGCGAGACGGCCTATGCGGGGCAGACGGTCTATGCCACCGGTCTCGACCTCAGCGAGCCCGGCTTCTTCGACCCGATCGGGCCCGGCTGCCGGGCCTGCGAGCGCACCGACTGCCGCCACCGCGCCGTGCCGCCGGCCAGCCAGTCCCTCGATGTCGGCAGCCTGCAGCGGGGCGTCGTGCCCTACCGCATCCGCCCGCCGGGGTGAGGCTGCGTCAGCCGGGCGCCAGGGGCGGCGAGACCGGGGCCGGCACGGCGATGCGGGCGCGGGGCCGGGCGCCGTTGAACAGCAGGGACAGCGTGCCGCTGCGGCGGATCACCGCGTGCACCAGCAGGCAGAGCGGCACCGTGGCGGCGACGATGAGGAGGAACTGCGCCAGGGGCGGCAGGCCGCTCTCCATCAGCAGCACCACGCCGAAGACGATGAAGACCTGGTGGAAGAGGTAGACCGTCAGGGAGGAGTCCACGAGATGGCGTGTCAGCGGGCTGGCCTGGTTGAACCAGCGCCGCGCCGCCGACATCAGGACATGGGCCATCAGGATGCCGACGATGGGGGAGAGGAAGTAGGTGGCGGCACGCATCGACAGCGGCTCGCGCCACTGGATCGCCGCCAGCACCGGCACCAGCGCCAGGGCCAGCAGCCAGGCCCGCGCGTCGGCGCGCAGGAAACGGGCGAGCCAGTCCGGCTTCCAGGCCAGGGCGGCGCCGAGCAGGAAGACCGGCAGGTGGGTGACGGTGCGCGCGACCACCAGGGCATTGTTGAGCAGGTTGTTGACCCCGATCAGGTGCAGCGCGATCACCGCGGCCACCACGAACGCGCCGGTCAGCGGCAGCAGGGCATGGCGCAGCATCCGGTGCCGCTCCAGCCAGCCGGCCGCCCGCGCGGTGGCGGCGCGAAGACCGGGCCGCCGGCGCCCGATCCAGGCCAGGCCGGCGAGCAGGGAGCAATAGGCCAGCAGGTCGATCAGGAACCACAGATGCGCGACCCAGTGCTCGCCCGGCATGGCGAGGCGGGCCCGCCACTCGGTCATGGTATCGGCCGGATCGGTCATGCTTCCGGCCAGCATCTGCAGCGGATTGAGCAGCAGGCCGACGGTGAGAAGGGGCAGCCCCAGCCGCCACAGCCGGTCCCGCCACCAGGGCAGGGGGCCGCGCCGGCGCAGCATCATCACGGCGAAATAGCCGGCGATGACGAAGAAGACCGGCATGCGGAAGGTGTGGCTCAACTGGGCCAGCCAGCTCAGCAGCGGTGAGTCCGCGGCGGCATCGACGATCCAGGGCTGGTGTACCGAGAAGGCCAGCGCGGTGTGATAGGGGATGCCCAGAAACATCAGGAACGCGCGCAACTGATCCAGATAATGCAGCCGCTCTCCCCTGACTTCCGGCATCCGCTGCTGCATCCCGCTTTTCCTGCACTTATCGTCTGGAGGATCTCAAAGATGAGAAACTGTTAGCCGGTTTTCTGAGGCCATGCTTTCGGCAAGGCCTGGATTGGCTTCACAATAACTTCATTCCATCATCGAATACTCGCCAGGGTTGCGGGTCCGGCCGCCCGGCGGATCCCCGGGGCATTTTCCTGCGCCCGTATCTGTTCTATTCGGGCCGCCGCATGATCGATCCCGGTTCCAGCGCGCCCGCCATCCTGCAGATCCTGCCCTCGATGGCCTCGGGCGGGGTCGAGCGCGGCACGGTGGAGATCGCCGAGGCCCTGGCGGCGGCGGGATTCCGGGCCCTGGTGGCCTCGGCGGGCGGCAGGATGGTACCGGAGCTGGAGGCGGTCGGCGCACGCCATGTCACCATGCCGTCCCTGGCGGACAAGTCGCCGCTGGCGCTCTGGCGCAATGCCGCCGACCTGGACGGGCTCGTCCGCCGCGAGGGGGTGTCGCTCCTGCATGCGCGCAGCCGGGCGCCCGCCTGGGCCGGGCTGATGGCGGCGCGCCGGAGCGGGGCGCGTTTCGTCACCACCTATCACGGCACCTACAACGAGGATTTCCCCGGCAAGCGGCTGTACAACTCGGTGATGGCGCGGGGCGAGCGGGTCATCGCCATCAGCCATTTCATCGCCGGGCTGATCGCCGAGCGGCATCGCATCGATCCGTCGCGGCTGCGCGTCATCCCGCGCGGCGTCGATCCGCGCCGCTTCGACCCGGCGGCGGTGGAGCCCGGCCGGCTGGAGGCGTTGCGCGCCGCCTGGCGCCTGCCGTCGCGCCGGCCGGTGCTGCTGCTGCCGGCCAGGATCAGCCGCTGGAAGGGCCAGAAGGTGCTGCTCGAGGCGCTGGCCATGCTGCCGCCGCCGCGCCCCTTCGCGGTGCTGCTCGGCGACTTCGGGCGCGGCCTGTATGCCGAGGAGCTGCTGCGCTACGGCACGGCGCTCGGCCTCGGCGGCGATTTCACGCTGGCCGGGCATGGCGAGGACATGCCGGCGGCGCTGCTGCTGGCCGATCTGGTGCTGCATTGCTCGACCGATGCCGAGGCCTTCGGGCGCAGCGTGATCGAGGCCCAGGCCATGGCCCGGCCGGTGATCGCCAGCGATCTCGGCGGCCCGCGCGAGACGGTGCAAGAGGGCGAGACGGGCTGGCGCGTGCCGCCCGGGGAGCCGGCCGCGCTGGCCCGCGGCATCGCCCGTGTCCTGGCCATGCCGGCGGAGGCACGCGCCGCCATCGGCGCCCGGGCCCAGGCCATGGTGCGCCGGACCTACACCACCGCGGCCATGCAGCGGGCGACCCTGGCCGTCTACCGGGAGCTGCTGTGAAGCCCGCCAGCATCCTGGTGATCAAGCTGGCGGCGCTGGGCGACGTGGTGCAGGCCTTCCCGGCCTTCGCGGCCATCCGCGCGCACCACCCTGCCGCCCGCATCGTCCTGCTGACCACGCCGCCCTTCGCCCCGCTGCTGCGCCGCGCCCCGTGGTTCGACGAGGTCTGGTCCGACGGCCGGCCGGCCTGGAGCGACCTGCGCGCCGTGACGCGGCTGGCGCTGCGGCTGCGCCGGGCGGGCTTCGACCGGGTCTACGACCTGCAGACCTCGGGCCGATCCTCGCGCTACCGCTGGTTCACCGGGCCGGCGCCGGAATGGTCCGGCATCGCCCGCGGCGCCAGCCATCCGCACGCCAATCCGCAGCGTGACCGGATGCACACGCTGGAGCGCCAGCGCGAGCAGCTGGCGCTGGCCGGGATCCACCACGTCCCGGCGCCGGACATGAGCTGGATGGCGGGGGATGTCTCCGGCCTCGACCTGCCGCCGCGCTTCGGCCTGCTGATTCCCGGCGCCTCGCCGGGCCGGCCCGGCAAGCGCTGGCCGGCCGCCGCCTATGCCGCCCTGGCGGCCGGGCTCGATCTGCCGGTGGCGGTGCTGGGCGGGCCGGGCGAGAGGGAGCTGGCCGCCGCCATCCGCGCCGGGGCGCCCGGCGCCATCGACCTGACCGGCCGCACCACGCTGGAGCAGATCGGCGCCCTGGGGCGGCGCGCCGCCTTCGCCGTCGGCAACGACACCGGACCGACGCATCTGGTGGCGGCCTCGGGCTGCCCGACCGTGGCGCTGTTCGGCGCCGACAGCGACCCGGCCCTCTGCGCCCCGCGCGGCCCCGCGGTCTCGGTGCTGCGCCACCAGCCCCTGGACAGCTTGCCGGTGGCAACGGTGGCGGAGGCGCTGGCGCGGCTCAGGCGCCCGTCCTGACGGCCCGAATCCCTCGCCGGCCGCTCAGGGCGCGGGGGAGAGGCTGCGCTTGAGGCAGCGCAGCGCGAAGGCCGTGCGGGTGTGGCGGACGCCGGGCAGGCGGTAGAGCTTCTCCCGCAGCAGGGCCTCGTAGCCCGCGGTGCCGCCGACGGCGGCCTTCAGCAGATAGTCGTACTCACCGGTGGTGAGGTGGCATTCCAGCACCTCGGGCATGTCCAGCACCGCCTGCTCGAAGCGGGAGAGCGCGGCCTCGTCATGCTTCTCGACCATGACCTCGACGAAGACGGTGTCCGGCAGGCCGAGCATCGACTGGTTCAGCAGGGCCACATAGCCCTCGATCACCCCCGCCTGCTCCAGCCGCCGCACCCGGGTCCAGCAGGGGGAGGGCGAGAGGCCGACCTCCTCGGCCAGCTCGGCATTGGTCAGCCGGGCGTTGCGCGCCAGGGCCCGCAGGATGCGTCGATCGGTCTGGTCCATTCGGCTGTCCTCCTCCACGGCCGAACGGGCCGGACATGACGCGCGCAAGGCCCGAATTCATCAAAAGGTTGACAGAACCCGGCCATATCCTCACGTTGACGCGAGCGGAAAGGGTAGGCATGCGTCTTCACGGCTACCGGACATCGTCGGCCACGTGGCGGGTCAGGATAGCCCTCGCATTGAAGGGCGTCGCCGCCGGTTCCGTATGGCATGACACCCCCGACGGTGGCCCGCGTGGCGCCGGGACGCTGCGCCTCAACCGCCAGGGCCTGCTGCCGGCCATCGAGCTGGACGACGGCACCGTGCTCAGCCAGTCCGTGGCCATTCTGGAATGGCTGGAGGAGATCTGGCCCAGCCCGCCGCTGCTGCCACCCGATCCGCAGCTGCGCTGCAAGGTCCGCAGCTTCGCCCTGGCCATCGTGGCCGATATCCAGCCGCTGCACACGCAGCGCGTGCTGACCCACATGCTGAGCGGCGGGCTTTCGGAGGGGGATGTGCAGGGCTGGGCCCGGCAATGCATCGCCCAGGGCCTGGATGCCTGCGAGACCCTGCTGGACAGTTCGCCCGGCCCCTTCTGCTTCGGCGATTCGCCCAATCTTGCCGATATCTGCCTGGTGCCGCAGCTCTATGCCGCGCGCCGCTTCGGCGTGCACCTGCCCTATCCGCGGCTGCTGGGGGCCGAGGCCGCCTGCATGACCCTGCCATCCTTCATCGAGACCATGCCGGAGAAGCCGAATGCCATGCTCTGAACGCCCTCGGGGCGTGATGCCACGGCTGGCGGCGCTGGTCCCGGCTGCCCTGCTGGCGCTCCCCCCGGGCGTGGCGCAGGCCCAGCTTCGCAGCCTGGCGGTGCCGGCCGAGGCCGGCCTGGTCGTGGCGGCGCGCGGCCAGTCGCAGCCCCGCCTGGTGGCGCCGCCCGCCGCCGTGGCGGCGCCGGCCATGGCCGAGGAGCCGGCGCCGGTGCAGCTGGAGCCGGGTGGCCTTGGCCTGGCGGGGCCTGTCGGCATCGTGCTGCCGCTGGTGGCCGGCGCTCTGCTCGGTGTCGGCGCGGCGGGGCAGGGCTCGGGCGGCGCGGCGCCGGTCCGCACGCGCTGACGGCCCGCGCCGGGCCGACGGGATTCCGAAACCGGCGCTGAGCGCCAAAGGGCCGCGCCCCGCCTTGCGGCCGGCGCGGCTCGGGTCCATGGACGCGGGTGGCCCGGCGGGGCGGCTTCCCGCCGGCGGGCCCGCGCGACACCCGCGCGGGAGCCGGAATGAGGAGATGATGATGGGCACACGCGACGAGGCATTGGCCAGGGCGGGGCGTTTCTTCGACGAGGGCCATTTCCGTACCCTGCTGGGCGATCTGGTCTCGGTGCCCTCCAGCTCGCAGGAGGCCGGGCGGGTGGGGGAGATGGAGCGCTACCTGACCGGGCTGATCCAGCCCTGGCTGGAGCGGCTCGGCTTCACCGTCACGCTGCATCCCAATCCCGAGGAGGGCTTCGGCCCGATCCTCACCGCCCTGCGCATCGAGGACCCCGCGCGCCCGACCGTGCTGCTCTATGGTCATGGCGACACCGTGGCCGGGCTGGACGAGCAATGGTCCGAGGGGCTCGAGCCCTGGCGCCTGACCGATCGCGGCGACCGCTGGTACGGCCGCGGCACCGCCGACAACAAGGGCCAGCACGCCATCAATCTGGCGGCCCTGGAGGCGGTGCTGCAGGAGCGGGGCGGCCGGCTCGGCGCCAATGTGAAGCTGGTGCTGGAAATGGCCGAGGAGCGCGGCAGCAAGGGCCTGCGCGACTTCGTCGCCGCCCATGCGGAGGAACTGGCCGCCGACGCGCTGATCGCCTCCGACGGGCCGCGCGTCGAGCCCGGCCTGCCGACCATCGCCACCGGCACGCGCGGCACCTGGCATTGTGACCTCGCCGTGTCGCTGCGCGAGGGCGGCGTGCATTCCGGCCACTGGGGCGGGCTGACGCGCGATCCGGCCATCCTGCTCGCCCACGCCATCGCCAGCATCGCCGACAAGGACGGGCGCGTGCGGCTGCGCGACTGGCTGCCGGGCGGCGGGGCCGGCGTGCCGGAGGCGGTGCGCGCCGTGCTGCGGGACTGCCCGGTCGGCGGTGGCGACGGCGCGGCGAGCATCGATGCCGGCTGGGGCGAGCCGGGGCTGAGCGATGCCGAGAAGATCTATGGCTGGAACAGCTTCATCGTGCTGGCCATGCTGAGCGGCCGGCCGGAGAATCCGGTCAATGCCGTGGCCCCCTGGGCGCGGGCGCATTGCCAGATCCGCTACACCGTGGACAGCAATCCCTCCGGCTTCGAGCCGGCGCTGCGCCGCCACCTGGACGCGGCCGGGCTGGAGCTGGTGCGCATCGAGAATGCGGGGCTGCGCATGCCGGCCAGCCGAACCGCGCCGGACCACCCCTGGGTGCGCTGGGCGCAGGAGAGCATGCAGCGCAGCCTGGGCAAGCGGGTGCAGATCATCCCCAACAGCAGCGGCGGCCTGCCGGGCGATGTCTTCGTCGATCATCTCGGCGTGCCTCTGGTCTGGGTGCCGCACAGCTACAACGGCTGCAAGCAGCACGGGCCCGACGAACATCTGCTGACCGCGCCGGCGCGCGAGGGGCTGCTGGCCTTCGCCGGGATGTGGTGGGATCTCGGCGAGGCGGGCACGCCGCGCGGCTGAGCCCGCCTCCGGGCTGCCCCGGTGAGGGCTGCCCCGGTTTCGCCGCGCCGCCGCCGCGCCCGCGCCACGCGGCGGGGCGAGCCTCCCCCTGTCGGTCCGGCGATCCCGCCGGCCGGCGGTAAGGGAGGCGGCGCGATGCGACGACGTGACCTGCTGGGACTTGGCCTGGTGTCCCTGGCGGCGGGCACGCCCCTGGCGGCCGCCGCGCAGCGCCCGGATGAATGGCGCCGCCTGCGTGAGGAGGAGGCGCGCCGCCGGGAGATCGAGGCGCGGCGCCATGCCGAGCGGGAGCAGCGGCACTGGGAGGCGGAGCGCCGCCAGCTGGAGGAGCGCCACCGCGAGGCCCGCCGCCGCGAGGAGGAGGAGCGCCGGCACCGCGACGAGGAACGCCGGCGCTTCGAGGAGCGGCAGCGCGAGGCCGCCCGCCGCGCCGAGGAGGAGCGCCGCCGCGCGGAGCGGATGCGCCAGGAGGCCCGGCGGCACCGCCACCCGGGCTGAGGTGAGGGGCGGGGGAGGAAGCACCCGCCGGCGGACAGGGCCCTGACATCGGCATGGGCCTCCGGCACGCCCCCCCGGCACGCCCCCCGAAGTCCCGGCGGGCGCGCCGCGCCCCTTTGACGCGGCTCCGCTTCCGTCCGATCCTCTCCCGGCCGTCAGAAGCCCGGAGGAGACCCGCATGACCGACTACCCCTTCACCGCCGCCGACCTGGAAGCGCTGCGCGCCTGGGACACGCCCACCATCTGCAACGCGCTGGAGATCACCTCGCCCGAGCGGCGCGGCTATGGCTACACCGTCCGCCCGCTGGTGCCGGCCGACGTGACGCTCCGCCCGATCTGCGGCCTGGCCCGCACCGGCGCCATCCGTGCCGCCGCCCCCTCCGGCCGCGAGGCGGCGAAGGAGCAGTCCATCCGCACCGGCTGGTACGAATACGTGGCCGATGCCGCCATGCCGACCGTGGTGGTCCTGCAGGATCTCGACGACACGCCGGGCTACGGCGCCTTCTGGGGCGAGGTGCATTCGGCGGTGCACAAGGCGCTGGGTGCCCAGGGCTGCGTCACCAACGGCTCCTACCGCGACATCGACATGCTGGCGCCCGAGTTCCAGATCCTGGGCGGCGTGATCAATCCGAGCCACGCGCATGTCCACATGGTGGCCTACGGGCTGGATGTCTCGGTGCACGGCATGGCCTGCGACCACGACGCGGTGGTGCATGCCGACCGGCACGGCGCGGTGGTCATCCCGCAGGACGCCGTGCGCCGTCTGCCGGCGGCGATCGATCTCTGCACGCGGCGCGAGAAGCCGATCCTGGATCTCTGCGCCTCCGGCCAATTCTCGGTGGCGGCGCTGAAGGAGGCGCTCGCCAGGTCCAAGGAGATCCACTGACCGTGCGCCCCCGCCTCGCCCCCTTCATGGCCTTCGGGCTCGCGCTGGCGACCCTGCCGGCCGCGGCGCAGCAGGACGAGGGCTGGACCCGCTTCCTGCCGGCCATGGCGCCCGGCCTGGTGGCCTGCCTGGAGGGCGAGGCGGGGGGCGTCGTCACCGCCGCCATGCCGATGAACCACGGCCGCGTGCTGGTCCGCCTGCAACGCCCCGGTGGGGAGCGGCTGGAATGCGTGGCCGAGCTCGGCCCGCCGGGCCGGCCGGCCCGGCGCGAGACGCTCCGCCCGGTCGGCGTCGAGCCGCCCTGGCCCGGGGAGGACGGGCGCCGTTTCACGCTGCATCCGCTCTGCGCGGGCGCCGCGGGCGTGCGCGACGAGGCCGGGCAGCCCGCCGGCTGGCTCAATCCCGAAGGCTGCGGCTGACGCCGGCGTGCGGGACGAGATCGCCGAGATCCTGCGGCTGCAGCGCCAGTACAGCGCCCTGCCGACCCCGGCGATGCAGCGGCGCGGCCTGCTGGTGCGCCGCCTCCTGCCGGCGGCGCTGATGCGCGGGCGGGCGCGGCTGGTCCGGGCGCTGGGCGCCCATGGCGAGGATCTCCGCGCCGAGGGGCGCGACGGCCTGGGCTCGAAGGCGCGCCTGCCCTGGACGCGCTTCCATTCGCGGACCCGCTCACCCAGCGCGCGGCAGGGCTGGTACTGCGTCTATCTCTTCGACGCGGCGGGGGAGGCGGCCTATCTCTCCCTCGCCCATGGCTCGACCTTCTACGAGGATGGCGCCTTCCGGCCGCGCCCGGCGGCGATGATGGCGCGGCTGGTCGCGGCGGGGCGGGCCGTCCTCGCCGCGGACCTCGCCGCCGAGCCCGGCCTGACGCTTCCCTTCGATCTGGGCGGCGGCGCGCTGGGCCGGTCCTATGAGGGGGCGGCGGTGGCGGCCCGCCGCTATCCGGCGGCGGCGCTGCCGTCGGATGCGGGCTTCCTGGAGGATGCCGGGCGCTTCGCCGCCCTGCTCGGCCGCATCCATGCCGCCGAGGATGCCGGCGCCATGCCACCCGCTCCGCCGCCGGAACGCATCGAGGTGGAGAATGCCGCCGCCGGCCGCCCCGGCCGCGGCCTGGGCGGGCAGGGCGGCGGGCTGCCGCCGCGCGCGCGGGCCGCCGTGGTGGCGCATGGCCTGGCGGTGGCGCGGGCGCATCTCGAGGCGCTCGGCTGGACGGTACGACCGGCACCGCGTGGCCAGCCACTGGATCTGGTGGCCCGCCGCCGGGGCGCCCGGCTGCATGTCCTGGTCCGCGCCAGCACTGCCACCGCGGCACCGGTGCCGCTCGGCCGCGCCGAACTCATGGCCCTGGCCGAACGGCAGCCGGAGACGGCGCTGCTGCTGGTCAGGGGCGTCCGGCTGGACGAGACGGGTGAGGAGGTCCTGGCGCAGGGTGGCGAGGTCCGCCTGCTCGCCCCCTTCGACCCCGGACCGGAGCGGCTGCGGCCCCTGGTCAGCGAATACGCGCCTCCCGATCCCGGCTGAGGAAGGCTTGCGGCCAGCCGGCCGGCGGCCCATGTCATCTGTCCCAGCAACAGCATGAAAGGAGGTGATCCGGTGTCTCATTGTTTGATGTCGGCGTGCCACGCCCCGTCCCGGCTCTCCGGATCGCGGGAGGCCGTGCCGGCCTGAGAAGGCCCGTGCGGTGGGCGCCAGCCGCCCGCAGGCAATGCTAGGAGGCCCCGGATGGCGACATCCGGGGCCTTTTTCACGCACAGCCCGTGCGGGGATGCGTCCCGCCACCGGCGGCGCACCGCCTGCGGCCCCTTGTGCCGCCCAGCCCGGCCCGATTTAACCGGCCGGGTGCGAACCGCTTCCCCGAAGCGGCGAAGGAGAGAGGAGGCCGCCTGGCCATGAGCGACGTGACGGTGCAACCCTGGGCGGAACGCTTCGCCGTCGGCGCCGTCCGCCCGGAATGGGTGGATCACTACGGCCATATGAACCTGGCCTACTATGTCGTGGCCTTCGACATGGCGACCGATGTCGTCTGGCCCGCCCTTCGTCTCGGCCCCGGCTTCCGCGAGCGCGACCTCGGCACCTTCGCGGCCGAGAACTGGATCGCCTACCGGCGCGAGGTGACGCTCGGCATGCCGCTCGCCGCCAGCACCGAGATCATCGCGCATGACGCCAAGCGCCTGCTGCTGCGCCACCGCCTGTTCCATGCCGAGGAGGGCTGGGAGAGCGCGGAATGCGAGTTGCTGTTCCTCTGCGTCGATCTAGGGCGGCGCAAGGTGGCGGAATGGCCGGAGGATGTGCGCGCCGCCTTCGCGGCCGCGCCCGTGGGACCGCCGGCCCGGCGCCTCGCCCTGAAGCGCTGAGGCCGCCTGGAGCGTCGTCCGTTCGCCCTGGCCCACGGCAGACGCTCCAGCCACCTGTTCTCGCGGGCATCTTCACCCGATCCGGTGATCGGGATCTGCTCTAGCGGCGGCCCGGACGGTGGTCGTTCGGGTCGATGCCGTGGCGTTTCAGCTTGTCGTAGAAGGTCTTGCGCGGCAGGCCGAGCGCCTCCACCACGGCCCGCACATCGCCCTGATGCGCCGCGAGCGCCTCCGTGATGGCCGCCGCCTCGAAGGCATCGACGCGCTGCGGCAGCGGGGCCGCGTCATCCTCCCTGCCGCCGCCGGGCAGGGGCGTGTCCTCGGCCAGCCCGAGGGCGACGCGTTCGGCGTAGTGCGTCAGCTCGCGCACATTGCCCGGCCAGTCATGCGTGGCGAGGTGCCGCCGCACCGCCTCGCCGGGCGGCGGCGCCGCGCGGCCGAAGCGTGCCGCCGCGCGCTCCAGGAAATGCGCGAAGAGCAGCGGGATGTCGGCGCGCCGCTCCCGCAGGGGCGGGACCCGCAGCGTCACCACGTGCAGGCGGTAGTAGAGATCCTCGCGGAACCGGCCGCGCCGCGCCAGATCGAGCAGCGAGACCTTGGTGGCGGCGACGACGCGCAGGTCGAGCCGCCGCACCTCGTTCGTGCCGAGCGGCGCGATCTCGCGGCTCTCCAGCACGCGCAGCAGCTTCACCTGGACGGCGGGCGACATGGCCTCGATCTCGTCGAGGAAGAGCGTGCCGCCATCGGCATGCTCGATGCGGCCGATGCGGCGCTTCTGCGCGCCGGTGAAGGCGCCGGCCTCGTGGCCGAACAGCTCGCTCTCGATCACGCTCTCCGGCAGGGCACCGCAGTTGAGGGCGACGAAGGGCCGGTGCGCGCGGCGGCTCCAGCGGTGCAGGGCGGAGGCGACGACATCCTTTCCGCTGCCGGTCTCGCCCTCGATCAGCACGTCGACACCGGTATCGGCGATCTGCCGCAGCCGCTGGCGCAGCGCCTGCATGGCCGGCGCGTCGCCGAGCAGGCTGGTATCGGCCCCGGCCTCGACCGCGCGGGCCAGGCGGCGGTTCTCCAGCACCAGCCGCCGCTTCTCGAGGGCATGCCGCACCGCCGACACCAGCTCGGCCACCGCGTAGGGCTTGGGCAGGAAGTGATAGGCACCCTCGCGCATCGCCGCGACCGCCATCGGGATGTCGCCATGACCCGTGACCAGGATCACCGGCAGGTCCGGGTCGCGGCGGCGCAGCTCGTGGAACAGGGCGATCCCGTCCATGCCGGGCATCCGCACATCGGTGACGACGACGCCGGGAAACTCCGCGTCCACCACCTCGAGCGCGCGCGGCGCCGAGGCGACGGCCATGGCCTCCAGTCCGGCCAGGGCGAAGCTCTGCAGGTTGGCCTCGCGCAGAGTGTCGTCATCATCGACGAACACGACATCCATTCAGCCGCTCCCTCGCTGGCCCGTCTCCCGGCTCATCCCCTCGCTCATCCCTGGGCCGGCCTCGTCCAGCGTGATGACGAAGCTGGCGCCGCCCGGCGTCTCCGGCGCCTCCAGCGTGCCGCCCAGATCGGCCAGGATCCCGCGCGAGATCACCAGCCCCAGTCCGAGCCCGGCGGATTTGGTGGTCGTGAACGGCATGAACAAGGAACGCCGGACCTCGGGCGGCAGTCCCGGCCCGTTATCGGCGACGCGGACGC
Source organism: Pseudoroseomonas sp. WGS1072 (assembly GCF_049340465.1). Classification (NCBI taxonomy): domain Bacteria; kingdom Pseudomonadati; phylum Pseudomonadota; class Alphaproteobacteria; order Acetobacterales; family Acetobacteraceae; genus Pseudoroseomonas; species Pseudoroseomonas sp. WGS1072. The sequence goes on from NZ_JBMPSU010000001.1 coordinate 2,673,021, forward strand.
GGACCCGCCCGCCCGTGGCGGCGGCGGAGATGGCGATGCGGGGCGCCGCCGCGCCGTGCAGCGCCTCGATGGCGTTCTGGATCAGGTTCACCAGCACCTGCTCCAGCCGCACGCGCTCGGCCCGCACGCACGGCTCGCCCTCGATCGCCAGCGAGACCGCGATGCCCTCGTGGCGCAGGCGGTGACCGAGGAGCAGCAGGGCGCCCTCGATGGCGGTGCGGATCGGCATCGGCTCCACCTCGCCGGTGGCCTTGCGGGCGAATCCGCGCAGCCCGGCGGTGATGGTGCCGATGCGCTCGGTGAGGGCGGCGATGGTGGCCAGCCCGCGGCCGGCCATGGCGGCCTCGCCGCGCGCCACGAACTCGGCGGCATTGTCGGCGAAGCTGCGGATGGCGGCGACCGGCTGATTGATCTCGTGCGCCACGCTGGCGGTGATCTGGCCGAGGATGGCGAGCCGGTTGGCCTGGCCCAGCTCGTCGCGCATGCGGTGCAGCGCCGCCTCGGCCCGCTGCCGCTCCTCGGCCTCGGCGCGAAGGCTGGCATTGGCGGCGCTGAGCTCGGCGGTGCGCTGGCCGACCTCGGCCTCCAGCGCCCGGCGCCGCTCCGCCTCGCGCCGCCGCTCCCGCGCCATGCGCCGCCGTCGCCGCAGGGTGAGGCCGAGCAGCGCCATCAGCGCCAGGCCGAGCAGCAGGGCCCAGGCCCGGGCGGCCGCGCGGGCCGCCTCCAGCGTGGGCGCGGTGGGAGCCAGCAGGGTCAGGCTCCAGCCGGTGCCCGGCACGGGGGTGGAGACGGGGAGGAAGAGGCCGCGCGCCGCCGGCTCGTCGAGCCGCAGCAGGCCGTGGCCGTCGCTCGCCTGATGGGGGGTGAAGGCCAGGTCGCGCAGCGGCGTCTCGCCGAACTGCAGGCTGCCGCGGATCGCCTCCCGGGCGGCGGGCTCCAGCGGCCGGGTGGCCAGGAAATGCCATTCCGGCACGCTGGTGACGGTGACGATGCCGCGGTCGTCGGTCGTCAGCACCGGTTCGCGCAGGCGCCGCCACGCCTCCTCCACCTCCGCGAACTCGGCCTTGACCACGATGACGCCGAGCGGCCCGCCGGCATCCTCCAGCCGGCGCGTGAGGTAGAGGCCCGGCCGCTGGCTGACGGTGCCGAGGGCGAAATGCTCGGCCGCGCCGCTCCCGAGCGCCTCCTGGAAATAGGGCCGGAAGGCGTAGTCCTGGCCGACGAAGCTCGTGTCGCTGCGCCAGTTGCTGGCCGCGACGGTGCGCCCCTCCCGGTCCAGCGCATAGATGACGGCGGTGCGCGTGCCTTCCGCCAGCCGCTCCAGCTTGACGTTCAGCGCCGCCAGGCGGCCGGGCTCCGGCCGATCGAGGGCGCGGATCAGGTCCGGGTCCTGCGCCAGGATCACCGGCAGGCTGCGCTGCTTCTCGATCTCGGCCCGCAGCACGGTGGCGCGAAGCTCGGCGGCGGCGCGCGCGCCCGCCTCCATCTCGGCCAGGACGAAGCGCGTGGCAAGGCGCCCGGCGAGCCGGTCCGCGGCCACCAGGAGGGTCAGGGCGGCGAGCGCCAGCGCGGCGCGCCGGACCCCGCGCGGCGGGGAGGTCAGCACGGGAGGCCCGGACGGATCCGTGCGGATCTCCGCACAGGGACCGCGTCAAGCGGGCGGAAATCCGCACGGGCGGCGGCGGAGGCGGCGGGGTGGCACATTCTAAACATGTATAAGATCAATGATCTGGGCCGGATGCCAACCGCCGCGGCGGTCTGGCATCGGGCTTGCCATGGAGGGGGGCATGCCGATCCGCGGACCGTGTCCCCGGGCGGCCTGATCCAGCTGTCATCCCGACATCCCGAGCAGGGCGATGGCGGGCCCCCAAGGTGGAGGAAACAACCATGGCCTTCGTGGAACACGCCGTCGCCGGCAAGGCACCGCCCGTCAAGCCCAGGCGCTTCTACCGGCATCTCTATGTCCAGGTGCTGGCCGCCATCACGGTCGGCATCCTGCTCGGGCATTTCTATCCGCAGACCGGCGCCGAGATGAAGCCGCTGGGCGATGCCTTCATCAAGCTGGTGAAGATGGTCATCGCCCCGGTCATCTTCCTGACCGTGGTGGTCGGCATCGCCGGCGTGCGGGATGTCGGCAAGGTCGGGCGGGTCGCCGGCAAGGCCATGCTCTACTTCCTCACCTTCTCCACCCTGGCGCTGATCATCGGCCTGATCATCGCCAATATCGTCCAGCCGGGCGCGGGGCTGAACATCAACCCCGCCTCGCTCGATGCCAGCGCCGTCTCCGGCTATGCGGCCAAGGCGCATGAGAGCACCATCACCGGCTTCCTGATGAACATCATCCCGGCCTCGCCGGTGGCCGCCCTCGCCTCCGGCGACATCCTGCAGGTGCTGTTCTTCGCCGTGCTCTTCGGCATCGCGCTCTCCGCCATCGGCGACCATGCCGAGCCGGTGATGAACCTGCTGCACTCGGCCTCGGCGGCGATGTTCAAGCTGGTCGCCATCCTGATGAAGGCCGCGCCCATCGGTGCCTTCGGCGCGATGGCCTTCACCATCGGCAAGTACGGCATCGGCTCGATCGCCAACCTGGCGCTGCTGATCGCCACCTTCTACGTCACCGCGCTGCTCTTCGTGCTCGTGGTCCTGGGCGCCGTCGCGCGCTACAACGGCTTCTCCATCCTGGCGCTGATCCGCTACATCAAGGAGGAGCTGCTGCTGGTGCTCGGCACCTCCTCCTCCGAGGCGGCGCTGCCGACGCTGATGGAGAAGCTCGAGCGCGCCGGCTGCAGGAAGTCCGTGGTCGGGCTGGTGGTGCCCACCGGCTACAGCTTCAACCTCGACGGCACCAACATCTACATGACCATGGCGGCGCTGTTCATCGCCCAGGCCTGCGGCATCGAGCTGTCGATCTGGGACCAGGTGCTGCTGCTGCTGGTCGCCATGCTCTCCTCCAAGGGCGCGGCGGGCATCACCGGCGCGGGCTTCATCACCCTGGCGGCGACGCTCTCCGTGGTTCCCTCCGTCCCCGTCGCCGGCATGGCGCTGATCCTGGGCATCGACCGCTTCATGTCCGAGTGCCGCGCGCTCACCAACCTGGTCGGCAACGCGGTGGCCACCATCGTCGTCGCCCGGTGGGAGGGCGAACTGGACACCGTCCGCCTGCAGTCCGCGCTGAAGGGCGCGCCCCTGCCGGTGGAGGAGGATCTGGCGCTGCAGCCCGCCGAGTAAGGGCAAGGGCTTTCCCCCCCCCCCGCGCGGGGGGGCGCCGCGACGCCCGCCATTCCCCGGGCGGCGCGGAGGCGGCAGACTGGCCGGAGCGACTCCGGCCGAGAAAGGGAGAAGGCATGCCGGCCTCCATCGGGGCGCGATGGCTCGGGCGGCTGGGCCTGGCCTGGCGCGACGCCTTCGCCGCCTCGCTGGCGGCGGCGCTGGCCTGGATGGTCTCGGTGGCCGCCTTCGGCCATTCGCACCCGGTCTTCGCGGCGGTCACCGCGCTGGTCTGCCTGGCGCCGGGGCTGCCGAGCCACGGGCGGCAGGCGGTCGGGCTGATGCTCGGCGTCACCACCGGCATCGTCGTCGGTGAGCTGGCCCTGCTGCTGCCCGACACCTATCCGCTGCTGCGGGTCGGCCTCGGCAGCTTCCTCGCCATCCTCATCGCCGCCGGCTACGGGCAACCGCCGGTGGTGCCGATCCAGGCCGGGGTCTCGGCCGTGCTGGTCCTCGCCGTGGGCCCGGCCCAGGCCGGGCTGGTGCGCTACCTCGATGTGGCCGTGGGCACCACCATCGGCCTCGTGTTCAGCCAGATCCTGATGACGCCCGATCCGGTGCGGCAGATCGACGACGCGGCGCGCGACCTGCTGCGCCGCCTCGCGGAGGCGCTGCAGGGCTGCCGGGCGGCGGTGGAGGCGGCGGCGGCCGGCCGGCCGGAGGAAGGGCTGGAGCGGGCGCGGGCCGGGCTGCAGGCCGTCTCGGCCGCGCATGCCAGCCTGATCGGCCTGCACGCCGGCATCGCCGCGGCACAGGGCGCGGCGCGCTGGTCCCTGCGCGGCCGGCTGACAGCGCCCGAGGTGCGCGACATGGCCGCCCGCTACGACCGGCGCGGCATCCGCCTCTATGCCTCCGCCCTGCTCTTCGCGGAGGGGCTGGCCAATACCCTGCGCCGGGAGGAGGCGCCGCCGCCACCGGAGCTGGGCCAGGAGATCGACCGGGTCGCGCGGATCTGCGCCGGCTTCGCGGCCGGCGTGGCGCAATCCGTGCCGCCGGCCCCGGCCGCCGCGGCGACGGCGGCCGCGCCGGGCTGGCGGCACTGCGCCGAGCAGCTCCAGGCGGTCGCGGAGGTGCTGGCGGTCCTGGGCACGCCGAGCACGCCCGCCCGCGGCTGAGACGCGCGGCCGGGAGCGGCCGCCTTGGCGCCGCCGCGCCGGATTGCTCTACTGCCTTCCGGCGGCGCCTTTGGGGAGCCGGAACCGGAGACAGACATGCCGCTGCGACGCTGGGTGATGCCGATCGGACTGGCCGCCGTGGTCCTGGCGGGCGGCGGCTATCTCGGCTGGCGGCTGCTCCTGCGCGAGCCCGCGCTGCCCTCCTTCATCGCCGCCACCAACGGCCGCATCGAGGCGGAGCAGATCGACATCGCCAGCAAGATCGCCGGGCGGGTGCTGGAGGTCACGGTCGAGGAAGGCCAGATGGTCGAAGCCGGCGCCGTGGTCGCGCGGCTCGATGACCGCACCCTGCGGGCCCGGCTGCTCGCCGCCGAGGCGCAGGTCCTGGAGGCGCGGCAGGCGGTGGCGGCGGCGGAGGCCGAGCAGCTGCGCGCCGCCAGCACACGCCAGCTTGCCCAGACCGAGCTGGCCCGGACCCAGGAGCTGTCCCGCCGCGGCTTCGCGCCGGCCGAGCAGCTCGATCAGCGCCGCTCGACGCTGGAGGTGGCCGAGGCCACCGTCGCCACCGCCGAGGCGGGCCGGCGCCGCGCCGAGGCCAATCTCGCCGCCACCGAGGCCAATGCCGCCGAGGTGCGCACCCTGCTGGACGACACCGTCCTGACCGCGCCGCGCACCGGCCGCGTGCTCTACCGCCTGGTGCGCAGCGGCGAGGTGGTCTCGGCCGGGGGGCGTGTGGCGACCCTGATCGACCCGACCGATGTCTCGATGATCATCTTCCTGCCCGCCGCCCAGGCCGGGCGCCTGACCTATGGCGCCGAGGCCAGGCTGGTGCTGGACCCGGTCCCGGACTACGTGCTGCCGGCCAGCGTCAGCTTCGTCGCCCCTGAGGCGCAGTTCACGCCGCGCCAGGTCGAGACGGCGCAGGAGCGCGGCAACCTGATGTTCCGGGTCAAGCTCCGCCTGCCGCCGGATCTGCTGAGGGCGCATGTCGATCAGGTGAAGGGCGGGGTGCGCGGCCTCGGCTATGTCCGGCTCGATCCGGCGCAACCCTGGCCGCCCCGGCTGGAGGTCCGCCTGCCGTGAGCGGCGCGGGCGCGGCGCCACCATCCTCCATTCTCCCGCCGGCCGCCGCGCTGCGCGGGGTGCGGCACCGATACGGCGAGGTGGTGGCGCTGGATGACATCGGCCTGGAGGTGCCTGCCGGCGTGATGGCCGGGCTGGTCGGGCCCGACGGCGTCGGCAAGTCCACCCTGCTCGGCCTGCTGGCGGGGGTGCGGCGGCCGCAACAGGGGGAGATCTCGGCGCTCGGCGCCGACCTGCGCGACCGCGCCGCCCTGGCCGGCCTGCGGCGGCGCGTCGCCTACATGCCGCAGGGGCTGGGGCGGAACCTCTATCCGGTGCTCTCCATCGCCGAGAACATCGACTACTTCGCCCGGCTTTTCGGCCAGGGCGCGTCCGAACGCCGCGAGCGCGCGGCGGAGCTGATGCAGGCCACCGGCCTCGCGCGCTTCGCCGCCCGCCCGGCGGGCAAGCTCTCGGGCGGGATGAAGCAGAAGCTCTCGCTCTGCTGCGCCCTGGTGCGCGACCCGGACCTGCTGATCCTGGACGAGCCCACCACCGGCGTCGATCCGCTGTCCCGCCGCCAGTTCTGGGCGCTGATCGGCCGGCTGCGCGCCCGCCGGCCGGGCATGAGCGTGCTGGTCGCCACCGCCTACATGGACGAGGCCCAGCGCTTCGACTGGCTGGCGGCGCTCGATGGCGGGAAGGTCATCGCCACCGGCAGCCCGGCCGGGATCCTCGCCCGCACCGGGACGCGCAGCCTGGAGGAGGCCTTCATCGCCCTGCTGCCGGAGGCCCGGCGGAAGGGCCACCGCCCCGTGGTCATCACCCCGCCGCCGCCGCCCCGGCCCGGGGAGGGGCCGGTGATCGAGGCGCGCGGCCTGACCAAGCGCTTCGGCGACTTCACCGCGGTGGATCATGTCGACCTCCGCATCCATCGCGGCGAGATCTTCGGCTTCCTGGGCTCCAACGGCTCGGGCAAGAGCACGACCATGCGCATGCTCTGCGGCCTGCTGCCGGCCAGCGAGGGGGAGGCGAGGGTGCTGGGCCAGCGGCCCGGTGCCGGCGGCGACGCGCGGCGGCAGGTCGGCTACATGTCGCAGGCCTTCTCGCTCTATGGCGAACTGACGGTGCGGCAGAACCTCACGCTGCATGCGCGCCTCTTCCATCTTCCGGCGGCGCGGGGCGCGGCGCGCATCGCCGCCGTGATGCGGGACTTCGACCTCGAGGCGGTGGCCGATGCCGCGCCGGAATCCCTGCCGCTGGGCGTACGGCAGCGGTTGCAGCTCGCCGCCGCCGTGGTGCATGAGCCGGCGCTGCTGATCCTGGACGAGCCGACCTCCGGCGTCGATCCGGTGGCGCGCGACCTGTTCTGGCGCCACCTGCTGCGGCTCTCGCGCGAGGATGGCGTCACCATCTTCATCTCCACCCACTTCATGAACGAGGCCGAGCGCTGCGACCGGATCTCGCTGCAGCATGCCGGGCGCATCCTGGCCATGGGGGCGCCGCGCGCGCTGGTGGCCGAGCGCGGCGCCGCCACGCTGGAGGAGGCCTTCATCGGCTGGCTCGAGGAGGCGGCCGGGCCGGAGGAGGCCGCGGAGGCGCCCGCGCCGCGCCCGGCCGCCCCGGCGCGCCGGCCGCGCCGCTTCGAGGCGGCGCGGCTCGCCGCCTGCGCCTGGCGCGAGACGCTCGAACTGCTGCGCGACCCGATCCGCCTGACCTTCGCCCTGCTCGGACCGCTGCTGCTGGCGCTGGCCTTCGGCTTCGGCATCTCCTTCGATGTCGAGAACCTGCCCTATGCCGCGCTGGATGGCGACCGCACGCCGGAGAGCCGTGGCCTGCTCGAAAGCTTCGCCGGATCGCGCTACTTCTCCGAGCGGCCGCCCCTGGCCGACGCGGCGGCGGCCGAGGCGCGGCTGCGCGCGGCGCGGATCGCCGTCGCGGTCGAGATCCCGCCCGGCTTCGGCCACGACCTGCGGCGCGGCGACCGGCCGGAGGTGGCGGTCGCGATCGACGGCGCCATGCCCTTCCGCGCCGAGACCGCGCGCGGCTATGTGCTCGGCCTGGCGCAGAGCTGGCTGCAGGACCGGCAGGCGCTCTCCCCGCTGCCGCGCGGCGCGGCGCTGCTGGCCATCGAGCCCCGCTTCCACTTCAACCAGGCCTTCCGCAGCGTGGTCGCCATCGTGCCGGGCGTCATCATGCTGATGCTGATGCTGGTCCCGGCCATGCTCGCCGCCGTCGGCGTGGTGCGCGAGAAGGAGAGCGGCGCCATCGCCAACTTCCGCGCCACGCCGGTCACGGCGCCGGAGTTCCTGATCGGCAAGCAGCTGCCCTACATCGCCGTGGCGCTGACCAGCTTCGCCATGCTGGTGGCGGCGGCGTGGCTTGTCTTCGGCGTGCCGGTCCTCGGCTCGGCTCCGGCGCTGGCTCTGGGCGGGCTGCTCTACGTCCTGGCCTCGACCGGATTCGGGCTGCTCGTCTCGGCCTTCGTCCGCAGCCAGGTCGCGGCGATCTTCGCCACCGCCATCCTCTCCATCGTGCCGGCGGTGAACTTCTCCGGCCTGCTGGTGCCCACCGCCTCGCTGACGGGGGCGGGGCGCGTCATCGGCCTGGCCTTCCCCGCCAGCTGGTTCCAGCAGATCACCATAGGCACGATGAGCAAGGGGCTGGGCCTCGACGCGCTCTGGTGGAACCACGCGATGCTGGCCGGCTTCGCGCTGCTGTTCATCGCGCTGGCGGCGCTGCTGCTGCGCAAGCAGGAGGCCTGAGGCCGGTGCGCGGCCTCGGCACGATCCTCTGGCTCGGGCTCAAGGAGCTGCGCGTGCTGCGGGCGGACCCCGTGCTGCTGCTCCTGCTGCTCTACACCTTCACCGTGGCGGTCTACACGGTGGCGACGGGCATGAAGACGGAGGTGCGCAACGCCGCCGTCGCCGTGGTGGACGAGGACCGGTCCGATCTCTCCCGCGCCATCGCGGCCGCCCTGCTGCCGCCGCAGTTCCGCCCGGCCGTGGCGATGACGCCGGCCGAGGTGGCGCGGGCACTGGATGCCGGGCGCATCACCTTCGCCCTGCAGATCCCGCCGCGCCTCGAGGCGGACCTGCTGGCCCGCCGTCCGGTGAACCTGGCCATCGATGTCGACGCCACGGCGATCTCCCAGGCCGGCAACGGCTCGGGCTTCATCCAGCAGATCGTGCAGCAGGAAGTGGCGGCCCGGCTCGGCGGCACGGCCTCGCCGATCGATCTCGTGCTGCGCACGCGCTTCAACCCGAACAGCACGCCGGAATGGTTCAGCGCCGTGATGCAGGTGGTGAACTCGACGCTGATCCTCTCCATCATCCTGCCCGGCGCGGCGCTGCTGCGCGAGCGCGAGCACGGCACGCTGGAGCACCTGCTTGCCATGCCGGTGACGCCGCTGCAGATCCTGCTGGCCAAGATCGGCGCCAATGCGCTGGTCATCGTCGGCGCCGCCGTGCTCTCCCTGCTGCTGGTCGTGCATGGTCTGCTCGGCGTGCCGCTCGCCGGCTCGCTCGCCCTTTTCGTCCTCGGCACGGTGCTGTTCCAGCTTTCGGTGGCGGCGCTCGGGGTCCTGCTGGCGACGGTGACGAGCTCGACAGGCCAGTTCGGCCTGCTCGCCCTGCCGTCGATCATCCTGATGATGCTGCTCTCAGGCAGCATGACCCCGCTGGAGAGCATGCCGCCCTGGCTGCAATGGGCAGTGCAGCTGCTGCCCACCACGCAGTTCGTCGCCCTCTCGCAGGCGGTGCTCTACCGGGGCGCCGGCCTGGAGGTCGTGGCGCCGCGCCTCGCCGTCCTGGCCGTGCTGGGCGCGGCCTTTCTCGGCGTCACCTTCCTGCGGCTGCGGCGCAGCCTGGCGGGCTGAGGCGCCAGGCCGCTTCCCTCAGGCCGCTCCCCTCAGGCCGCCCTGGCCGCCGCCTCGGCCTGCTGCCGGAACGCCGCGCCGCGCGCCTCCATCCCGGGGATCAGGGCGAAGGTGGTGGCGACGTCGAGCAGCTTGCCGCGAACAGCCGGATCGCCCGCCCAATCCGCGTTCTCGATCAGCGAGGGCAGCAGGGCATCGGCCAGCAGGGCGGCGACGGTGCGGTAGCGGGCGGCCTCCGCGGCGCCAGGACCGGCCCAGGCCGGCGCCGTCCCCCACCAGAGGATGTCGAGAAGCTGCCGGGCCGGGGTCTGGCGGAAGATCGCGCCGGCCATGCCGGCGACCGCCTGCAGCAGCGCGGACTTCAGGGTCTCGGCGCCGCCGGCCACCGGCGCGTCCAGCGCCTGGCGCAGCCGCGCCAGCTCATGATCCAGCGCGTCCGGCGGGAAGGGGCGGAAGCGCGCGCCGACCATCGTGCCGGTGCTGTCGGCATAGCCCTCGACGGCTTCGAGAGCGTTGAGCAGGGGGTGGTACTCGATCTCGCCGCTCCAGTCGAACTGGCCGCGGAAGAAGCGCTCGTCGTAGCCGCGCGGCACGCCGAGGAAGCGGACCGCGGCGTCGCGGCCGCTGCGGTCGATCTGGAACAGCGCCATCTCGAGCGTGTTCACCGGCCAGCCCAGATCGACGGCGCTCCAGAAACCGTCCGCCACCGGCTCGCCGGCCAGGGCGAGGGCATTGATCAGCAGATGCGTCGCCTGGCGCAGGTTCTGCACGTTGAAGAACCTGTCGGCGCCATGCAGCCCGACCAGCCCCGCCTCGATGCCCTCGGCGATGTCGCGGGCGACGATGCCGTTCTCCAGCACATGGGTGAAGCGGGTGGTGGCGAAGCGGGTCGGTCCGCCGCCGCGTGCCGCCACGGCCCACTGGAACTCGGCCAGCTTCTTGCTGCCGGTGTAGACGTGGTCGGTCACGTAGGCAAAGCACTTGCCGGTCGAGGAATAGACCGCCCGCGCCACGCCATGCCGCCGGCAGGCCGCGATGACATGGCCCGTGCCATAGACATTGGTCTCGATGGCCTCGCGCACCACCGCCTCGGCCCGGCCGGGCTCGCGGATGCTGGCCAGGTGGAAGACCACCTCCGGGCGGTGACGGGCGAAGGCCTCGTCCAGCGCCGCCGCCTCGCGGATATCGACGGGACAGGCCTCGCCGGGCCCCTCGTGCGGCGCGACGTCGAGGCAGACCAGCGCCGCCGGGCGGAACTCCGCCAGCAGTCCGCGCAGGCGCGTGCCGACGCAACCCGCGCCGCCGGTCACCAGGATGCGGCGGCCGGCGAGCTGCGCGGCGGCGGCCTCGCGGTGCAACTCCACATTGCGGGTCATGGCGAGATGCAGCGGGTCTTCCTGCAGCCGGCCCTCGGCCTTGAAGGCGGCGATCAGCGCCCGCGTCGCCGCGCGCAGCGGCTCCAGCTCCGAAGGGGACAGGTCGGAGGCGCCGCTGGACGCCAGGGCCTGAATATGGCGAATCAGTTCGGCACTGGTTTGCGGAGGCATCTCTCTATCCCGGATCGCCCATGCGCCATCGGGCGCGCGCGGCGGTGAAGTTTCGGATGGTTCTTTCAGATAACGGACCCGCTTCGCGGCGCCCCGGAGCGCGCCGGCAACCGGCGCCTCCGCTTTCCTCCCCAGTCCACCGGCTCAGTCCACCGGCTCAGTCCACCGGCTCAGTCCACCGGCTCAGTCCACCGGCTCAGTCCACCGGCTCAGTCCACCGGCTCAGTCCACCGGCTCAGTCCACCGGCTCAGTTCGCGGGCGCCGGCTGCCTCGGCCGGGCCTCGCCCGGCTCCGCCCTGGGGCCGGTCCAGCCGGCGAAGCCCTTCTCCAGGTTGTAGAGCAGCGAGGGGTCGTAGCCCGCCGCGGTCAGGGAACGGATCACCGCCGCCGAGCGCAGGCCGGACTGGCAGTAGAGCACGATCTCCCGGTCACGCGGCAGGGCGTCCAGCAGGGTGTTCTCGGGCCGGAGCCCGCCGGAGAGGACCAGATCGACGGCTTCCGTCAGCGCCGGCCTGGACAGGCAGAGCGCCTGCGGGATGGTGCCGCCCAGCCATTCCGAGGGATTGCGCACGTCCACCAGCGTCAGCGCCTCGCCGCCGGCCAGCCGGGCCTGCAGCGCGTCCGCCTCGATGCTGCGGCCGACCTGCGGGGCCGAGCAGACCATCACCGTCTCGCGCAGTTCGATCTCGTCCCGGGGGCCGCTGCAACAGGGGCAGGCGGGCGCCCTGGCGATGTCCACCGAGGTGAAGCTGAGGTCCAGCCCGTCATAGACCAGCATGCGGCCGATCATCGGCTGGCCGATGCCGGTCAGCAGCTTGATCGCCTCGGTCGCCTGCAGGGCGCCGATCACGCCGGGCAGCACGCCCAGCACGCCGGCCTCGGCGCAGTTCGGCGCCAGCTCGCTCGGCGGTGGCTCGGGGAAGAGACAGCGGTAGCAGGGGCCCCGGCGCGCGTCGAAGACGCTGAGCTGGCCGTCGAACCGCAGCACGCCGCCATAGACGTTGGGCTTGCCGAGCTTCACGCAGGCGTCGTTCACCAGGTAGCGCGTCGGGAAGTTGTCGGTGCCGTCGATGACGACGTCGTAGCCGGCGATCAGGTCCAGCGCGTTGCCGACATTCAGGAAGACGTCATGCCGCTCGATCACCACGTCGGGGTTAAGATCGCGCATGCGCGCCGCGGCGCTCTCGGTCTTCGGCCGGCCGAGGGTGCTGTGGCCATGCGCCACCTGCCGCTGCAGGTTGGTCTCCTCCACCACATCGGGATCGACGAGGCCGATCCGGCCGACGCCGGCCGCGGCCAGGTAGAGGGCCGTCGGGCTGCCGAGGCCGCCCGCGCCGATCAGCAGCGCGCTGCCCGCCTTAAGCCGCCGCTGCGCCTCGAGGCCGAATTCGGGAAGAATGAGATGGCGGCTGAAGCGGCGCAGCTCCGCCGCGCCCAGTTCCGGCAGGGCAGGGTCCGTCAGGCGCGCGCTCATCCGCCGGCGATGCTCGCCAGGATGCGGATCTCGTCATTGGCCGCGACCGGCGTCGCCAGCCCGTCCAGCAGGCGGATGTCCTGGCCGTTCTTGCAGACCACGATGAAGCTGCGGAGGTTGCCGGCGTTGAAGATGTGATTGCGCAGTTCCGACGACTGGCCAACGAAATTGTCCAGCGTCCCGGCCACGGTCTCGCCAGTCACGGCAACACGGCTCTGCTGATCCGTATAACGACGCAAGGAACTCGGAACGAGGATTACAGGCATCAGCTTCTCCAATACGGCAGCCTGATAAGCCTAGACTGATCCTCCCTTATCTTTAAAGAGACTTATCCCTTGCGGGAAGGCATCTCGCGCGACTGTGCTTTCCATGAGCAAAGAGCAATATGGCCGCCAATCGGTGTCAAACCTCTGTGAGAGACGCCTTCCGGCGCGATCAGGGCAGCGGCAGGCGCCCCGGCGGGCGCCAGCCGGAACGGCTCAATCCTCGTGGCTGGTCTCACGTTGCAAGACGAGGTTCTCAAGATACTGCCCGTAGCCGCTCTTGCGGAGGGGCTTGGCCAGGGCATGCAGCGCCGTGTCGTCGATCCAGCCATTGCGCCAGGCCACCTCCTCGGGGGCGGCGATCTTCTGGCCGGTCCGTTTCTCGATCGCCCGGACGAACTCGCCGGCCTCCAGCATGCTGTCATGCGTGCCGGTGTCGAGCCAGGCATAGCCGCGGCCGAGGCGGGCGACGCGCAGGCTGGCCTCGCCCAGATAGATCTGGTTGAGGTCGGTGATCTCCAGTTCGCCCCGCGCCGAGGGCTGCAACTGGCTGGCCAGGGCACCGGCCCGGCCATCGTAGAAGTACAGCCCCGTCACCGCCCAGTTCGAGCGCGGCTGCGCCGGCTTCTCCTCCAGCGAGAGCGCCTGGCCCTGCCGGTCGAAGTCGACGACGCCGTAGCGCTCGGGATCGGAGACCTGATAGGCGAAGACGGCGGCGCCCCGTTCCCCGGCATCGAGCGGGGCGCGGGCCATGCGAAGCTGCTTCTCCAGATCGTGGCCGTGGAACAGGTTGTCGCCGAGGATCAGGGCCGAGGGCTGGCCGTCGAGGAACTTCTCGGCCAGCACGAAAGCATGGGCGATGCCGCGCGGCAGGTCCTGCTCGACATAGCTGAGCTGCACGCCCCAGGCCGCGCCGTCGCCCAGCAGGCGGCGGAACAGCGGCAGGTCATGCGGGGTGGAGACCACCAGGATCTCGGTGATGCCGGCCAGCATCAGCACCGAGAGCGGGTAGTAGACCATCGGCTTGTCATAGACCGGCAGCAGCTGCTTCGACACCGCCAGGGTGGCGGGATGCAGGCGGGTGCCGCTGCCCCCGGCCAGGATGATACCCTTCATGACACTCGTCCCGGAAGCTGGGGCCGCGGGATGGGCGGCCCGTTGTGGGGAATCGCAGGCGGCCGGCCCGGCGCCCTGGCCGGGCCGGGCGGTCTCACGACCTGCCGGCCTCGGGCAGCAGGCCCAGGCGCTGGCCGTCGTAACGGCCCTCGCGCAGCGGGCGCCACCACCATTCGTTGTCGAGGTACCAGCGCAGCGTCCTGTCGATGCCGCTCTCGAAGGTCTCAAGGGGCGACCAGCCCAGGTCGCGGCCGATCTTCACCGGATCGATGGCATAGCGCCGGTCGTGCCCCGGACGGTCGGTGACGAAGGTGATCAGCCGGCGGCGCGGCCCGGCCGCATCGGGACGCAGCGCATCCAGCCGGTCGCAGATGGTCTCGACCACCTCCAGGTTCCGCTTCTCCGCCTTGCCGCCGATGTTGTAGGTCTCGCCGGGCCTCGCCTCCCGCACCACCAGGGCCAGCGCCCGGGCGTGGTCCTCGACGAAGAGCCAGTCGCGCACGTTGCCGCCGTCGCCATAGACCGGCAGCGGCCGGCCCTCCAGCGCGTTGAGGATGATGAGCGGGATCAGCTTCTCGGGGAAGTGATAGGGGCCGTAGTTGTTCGAGCAGTTGGTGACGATGGTCGGCAGCCCGTAGGTCTCGTGCCAGGCGCGGGCCAGATGGTCCGAGGCCGCCTTGGTCGCCGAGTAGGGCGAGCGCGGGTCGTAGGGCGTCGTCTCGCTGAAGGCCGGGTCATTCGGGCCGAGCGAGCCATAGACCTCGTCGGTCGAGACGTGCAGGAAGCGGAAGGCCTCCTTCTCCGCCGGCGGCAGGGCGGACCAGTGGGCGCGCGCTGCCTCCAGCAGGGTGAAGGTGCCCACGACATTGGTCTGCACGAAGGGCGCCGCGCCGGCGATCGAGCGGTCCACATGGCTCTCGGCGGCCAGGTGCATCACCGCCTGCGGGCGGAAATCCGCGAAGGCCCCGCGCATCGCCTCGGCATCGGCGATATCGGCCTCGAGGAAGGCGAAGCCGGGCTTCCCCTCGCAATCGCGGATCGAGCGGCGGTCGCCCGCATAGGTCAGCTTGTCGACGACCAGGACCTCATCGCCGAGTTCCAGGACAAGGTGGCGGACCAGGGCGGAACCGATGAAGCCGGCACCGCCGGTGACGAGGATACGCAACGGGGCAATCCCTCAGGCGAAGAGGTTGGGCGGCAGATCACGCAGCAGGGGCTGGCGCTGATCCTTCTCCGACAAGATGGCGGCATCAGGGCCGACCGGCCACTCGATCGCCAGCGCCGGGTCGTTCCACAGCAGGCCCTTGTCGCAATCGGGCGCATAGGTGTCCGTCACCTTGTAGGCGACCTCGGTGTCCGGCTCGAGCGTGCAGAAGCCATGCGCGAAGCCGACCGGCACATAGAGCTGCAGCCCGTTCTCGGCCGAGAGCTCGGCCGCCACATGCTGGCCATAGGTCGGCGAGCCGGCGCGGAGATCGACCGCCACGTCCAGGATGCGGCCGCGCAGCACCCGCACAAGCTTGGCCTGGGCATGGGGCGGGGTCTGGAAGTGCAGGCCGCGCAGGGTGCCGACCCCGGCGGACCAGGAGAAGTTGTCCTGCACGAAGGCATCGGCGATGCCGATCGCCTCGAAGTCGCGCAGCGTGTAGGTCTCCGCGAAGGCGCCCCGGTGGTCGCCGAAGCGCCGCCCGGACACCAGCACCGGACCATCCAGCGCGGCGCGGCTGGCTTCGAAGTTGCCGGACCTGGAAGTCGACTTCCAACGATCAGCCATAGAAAACCTGCATTGCATCTCCAAGAATTCCAGAAAACAGGCTAGATCCGATGAGGATTATAGATGCGCTGACGTTAACAGCAAGAATAATGTTGCCGCGCAAGAGCATTGATATATCGCTTATTGATTGCTTTTTGTCTTAACGAGACGCAACGCCAAAGCGGCCGCATCAGCGATGACACGTGGATCTACATTGATATTGCTTAAGTTGGCTCTCATATCCTGAGATCCCCTTCTTGTCCCCCCATCTATTGGCTCGCAGTCTATAAATGTTGGAAGCTTCATGCCTTCAGCCTCCCAAGCACCAACTCGGAGTTCCGGAGGTGCTGCTAGCTCGCTGGATGCATAAATCAAGCCTGCGCCTTTCGTAAACCATCCCACCTTGTGCTGCGTCGTTCCAAGAGGCGTAATATAAAGATCGGCATAATTTGCCCAGAGAACGCTTTCATAAAGCGATTTTCCACAAATGCTGTGCAAATGTTCTTCGGAAATTCCAGACTTCTCGACTATAGAAGAAGATATATCGCCTATTTTTCTGTAGAAATCTAACCAAGCTTTCGGCAATTCACCAGCGAATTCCGGGAAAGTAAAGCTATCCAAAACAAGAAGTGCGGAAGGATGAGATTCATGAAGAATTTTCATTAAACAAGGAAGGCCGTCTTCCTGCTGCGCCCAAGATTTATCTCCTATGCGAAACCCTATCCAAATAATTTTTTTTCCATTGACAGAAGAAGTGCATAGAAACTTGTCAAGTTCTGGATATTTTTTCTGCGCATATTCTATGATTCTATCCACTAGGATTCTTGGTATGAAGTAACCACCTGCTTGAATTACAACATGGCTATGGGAGAATGGGCAAGGGTCAATAAATTGCGTATTTTTTACATGAATGGACGAAGCGTGACCATACTCTGCAAATATATCATTTGCGCTGCCATAGTATTGAGTTGTAGCGCTGATGATTTTATCGATACTTTTCTGAGTTTTATTTATAATAAATCTCTCGAACCCGCTTAGGAAATTCCAAACTTGGTGAGCATAGTTCTCAATTCGTCCTGCAACACCGATCACCTTAAACTTGTGCACTGATTTGCGCTGATCTTCAACCTTAGATTTATAAAGAGAATAATGGTTTGCCAAACGGTTCAAGTAAAGAGCGTACAGGAATGCTATTTTTTTCTCAGTTCTCTCAGACGCTCCATGTGGCCCAAGATCAATTACCAGATTCTTGAAGGGGACGTATATATAGCAAGCCATGCTGCCAGCAGAGCATGTTACCATATAAAATAAGTATTTTCCTCTAAATGTATATATTACTTGCCCGTATCTAATAAAACTATCAATTATTGTTGCCTGCCCAGGGCCAAATGGGTCCGGAAGCACAAGGTTTCCGGATTCCATAATCAAATCCTGATAAGAAACAAATCGTTCGAGTTCATACACGTGTCTTTTCGCGGCGGGTGAAGAATATTCTGCTGAATCAAGATAGGCTTTCCAGAATGAGCGCGGTTCTCCGACTATTTTTCTTATGAGGAGATCTATTCTGTCAGAATTCAGACAATGTAACGCAGAACTCCGGGCGCTTCTAGACACAGGATAGGAAATTTGGCGGTCCTTCATTAAGTATAGCAAACATAATATTTTTGTGCTCGGAATAAGAGAGAAGGTGGCGGCGTTCCCCGAAAGGTCTGTAGACAGGTTCTCGCATCCATCAATAAACGCTTTTGCGCTAGATATTTCTGGAGTCGAAAAAAACTTTTCGATTTTACTGCTAAAAGAGTCTTTAATCCAAGAAATATCGTGATAATCTAGAAGAGAAACAATGACTGATGGTATGATATGAGAAGAGGAATTTTGAATATCCGTAAAAATTTTCACTAAATTTAATTTACGATTTTTTGCTTCTTCAGACCAAATCCGAACAAGTTCCGGGTCATTCGGATTCTTATTCAGGCAGTAGTCGAAGATAGGTACGAATTCATCCGCGGACAGATCGCCGCGAATCGCTGAGACAGCATAGTGATTATATTCCTGAGACGTAAGATCCTTTCCATGTTTCTGAAGAAGCTTGAAGCTGTCAGCACATTTACGCCAGTATCCGCAATCGTAGTAAATTTTGGCTAATAGCCGAGTAACATCAAAATGACCGCTATTGCAGTCACAAAGTATAGAGATAATTATATCTTGTGTTGCCCTGTCTGATTTGTATTGAAGGACTAGGCGGCAAGTGTTGGCAAGGGCAGGCGCCTGATTCGTATTTCCTAAAACGAAATTTGCTGCATCAGGCAGCCTGCTGATTGCAGCATCAATTTTGTGTCCAAGAACCAAAGATTTAATCAGAGGAAAAATCAGCCTGGGAGATTTCTCGAGACCAAGTGTTGCAGTAATGAAGGCATCTTTCCAATTGCCTTCAGCAAGAAGTACTTCTAAGCTTTCGGAAACTAGCCAATCAGGATACGGGATTTTTGTCTGTTCGACAATTCGTTCGGCAAATTCTATGGAGAATTTTGCCTCTGGAATGTTTTTCGACCACCTGAATTTTTGGATCAGACGCGGAATGAGTCGGATTGCATCGCTAGGCGACGTTTCGGAAATGGATCGAATGTTGGCCTTGGCGCTTTCAAGATCAGAAGCTTCTATGTTTAATAGATATGCTTCTTGAAGTTTGATGTTTGCCTCGCGTGCTGCCACCTTGCCACGCCTCCATTCTATTGCACGTTGAGAATAATAGGCTGTGCCGCCATAGGAAATCTACTAATGGTAGATAATCTTCTAGCGACACATCTCAACTAGCAGGAAGGGGAAATCTCGACAACAAAAAATTACATAAAGTTTCGATTATGCTCGTTCTGATTGTATAATTTACATCTCCACCCATTGGCGTAACAGATTGTGATAGGTCGCGGTCAGCCCCAGCACGCCCGGATGGTGGTCCGGCAGGTCGGCGCGGGTCCGCATGATCGACATGTCGAGCTCGTAGAGCAGGCGGCGACGGCCGTCGTCCTTCACCATGGACTGGGTCCAGAAGAAGGAGGCCCAGCGGCTGCCGCGCGTCACCGGCTCGACACGGTGCAGGCTGGTGGCCGGATAGAGCACCATGTCGCCCGCCGGCAGCTTGACCGTCTGCGCGCCGTAGGTGTCCTCGATCACCAGCTCTCCCCCGTCATAGGCCTCCGGCGGGGTCAGGAAGAGGGTGGAGGAGACGTCGGTGCGGATGCGCTGCCGGGCACCGGGCAGGAAGCGGATGGCATTGTCCACATGGGCGTGGAACTGCATGCCGACATCGTAGCGGTTGAACAGCGGCGGAAAGACGCGGAGCGGCAGCGCGGCGGTGGTGAAAAGCGGGTTGCGGCCCAGCGCCTGCAGAACGATGTCGCCCAGCTCGCGCGATTGCGGCGAGCCTTCCGGCACCTGCAGATTGTGCTTGGCCTTGCCCGACTGCTCACCGGCGGTGACCTTGCCGTCGACCCATTCGGCCGCCTCCAGCACGCGGCGGCAATGCGCCACCTCCTCGGCGGTCAGAAGGTTCGGGATATGCACCAGCATGGCTCGGCTTCCGCTGTGACGGTTCCAAGGAGAAGGGGAAGGGCGCGCGGGCCCTTCCCGTCGCGCCGCGCCCGGTGGTCAAAGGTCGGTGGTCAGAACTCGGCGGCGAGGGTGAACAGCACGGTCCGCCCGGGCGAGGGGACGATGCGGTTGGCCCAGAGCCCGTCGTAGTTCAGCGCGTCGCCCAGGTTGTAGCCGTTCACCTGGACCCGCAGGTTGTCGTTGATGCGGTGGGAGATCATCGCGTCGAAGACCAGGTTGGCGGGGGCCTCGGCGGTGTTGCCGGCGTTCAGGTAGACCTTGTCGCGCCAGGTCACGCCGCCGCCTATGGTCAGGTTCCAGGGCGAGGCGCGGTTGAACTCGTAGGTGCTCCAGAGGGCGGCCGCCTGCTCCGGCACGAACTGCACCCGCCGGCCGATATTGGCCGCGTTGGTCGAAGAGGTGGTCTCGCTGTCCATCGCCGTGTAGTTGGCGTTCAGCGTCCAGGCCGGGGTGATCTGCCCGGTCACGCCGATCTCGACGCCCTGGTTGCGCTGCTTGTCGCTGGTCTGCACCAGCGCGGTCGGGTCCGTCTCCGAAGGCGCCAGCGAGTTCGACTTCAGGATGCGGTAGAGCGAGCCGTAGACGCCGATCCTGTTCTCCAGGAAGCCGACCTTGGCGCCGAGCTCATAGAGTTGGATACCTCCAGAAACCCTGCGGCTTCGGCGGATGATGTTGGTTTGAGGCTGCCGGTGCTTCAGGGATGCGGATGCGCGTGCCCATCTGGTGGACGGAGCCGCTCAGTCGATGGCGGCGGCTTGCCTACTTGCGTGCCGCTACGACGTCGCGGGCTTGCTGCTGAGCCAGACGAACCGCTTGAGGTTATAGGCGAGATTGGCGAGGCCGATCTTCACCCGTGCCCTGGCGATGCCGATGGTGCGCACGACCAGCGCCATCGGCCCCTTCTGCCGGGCAAAGACGTGTTCGACCGCGGAGCGCACGGCCGACTTGCGGGCATTGGCCCGTCGCGTCCTTGCCGCCATCGGCCGCCCCGGGGGCTTCTTGCGGTGGATGCGCGAGACCATGCCACGCTCAGCCAGCCAGGCCTCGTTCTTCGCTGAGCGATAGGCGGTATCGGCCCAGACATCGCTGGCGGTGTTGCCGGCATCGACCACCTCCGCCAGCCGCGCCCCGTCATGGGCGGCCGCATGGCTCGCGGTCCAGCCGCGGATCAGGCCGTGCCGGCGATCGATCGCGACGTGGTTCTTGTACCCGAAGGCCGGAACCGCGAGATCGACCTGCGGGGTGCCATCCTCGCGCGGCCTGGCCTTGGAGAACTTCACCGTCCAGCGCGCGTCGCGGTCCTTCTGGCGCAGCTTCGCAGGCATCTCCGCCCAGCCCTCAGGGATCTTGCCCGCCTTGATCGCCGCCCGCTCGGCCTCGGTGTTGCGCTGCTTCGGTGCGGCGACGATGGTCGCATCCACGATCTGCCCGCCCATCGCCAGGTAACCCGCGGCACGCAGCGTGGCGTCGAACCGCGCGAACAGCCGCTCCACCGCGCCGGCCCGCTTCAGCGCCTCGCGGAACGCCCAGATCGTGTTGGCGTCCGGCACCGGGTCGGCCAGCGCGAGGCCGAGGAAGCGCATGAAGGACAGGCGGTCCTTGATGAGGTACTCGCAGCGCTCGTCGGACAACCCGTGCATCGCCTGCAGCAGCAGGATCTTGAACATCAGCACGTGATCGAAGGCGGGGCGGCCACCCTTCGTGCCGTCCGCGCGCGGCACGGCCTGCTCCAGCTCGGCGCGGAACATCGTGAAATCAACCAGCGCGACGATCCGCTCGAGGTCATCGCCCTTGGCCGACAGCTCCCGCAAACGCTCCTCCACATCGAAGAACCCAGGCTGCCGAACCATCGCCTTCCCTCGCGCTGATCCGCGTCAGTGAATCAGCCGAACGGCATCAAGGCGAGGGGTTTCTGGAGGCGTCCAGTTCGTTGCGCTCCGGGTCGAAGTTGGAATTGAAGTTCGCCGCCGTCGCGGGCTGGGTCGAGAAGAGCAGCCCCGGCGGCGTGTGCGAGACCGAGTAGGTCGCGTAGTAGGTCTGGCTCGGTGTCGGCTCCCAGACCAGCGAGGCGCGCGGGTCGACCACCGTCTTGCTGGGCGAGGCGCCGGTGCGGATGCCGGTGGCGTAGGTGACGGCGTCGTAGTCCACGTCGAAGTGGCTGACGCGGACGCCGCCGATCACCGACAGTTCCGGGATCAGCCAGAGCCGCTCGTTGATGAAGCCGGCATAGGTCGTGTTGTTGCCGTTGCGCTTGTAGGAGGCGGCGCCGCGGTCGAGCGAGATGTCGCCCTGGCCGCCGAACACCGGGATCGCCGGGCGGGTGCCGAGCAGATTGTAGCCGGTGCGCTCGAAGTCCTCGTACATGATGTCGAAGCCGGCGAGCAGCTCATGCCGCAGCGGCCCGGTGGTGAAGCGCGCCGTGGCGGTCGCGACGTTCTGGATGCCCCAGCTTTCCTGGTGGTACGGGTTGCCGGCGCCGCTGGCCGTGACCACGCCGCCCCGCCGCTGGAAGAAGGGCGTGACGCAGGTCGCGGCGGCGCAGCTGACGATGGAGGTGACATAGTCGCGGTCGATGAAGCTCAGCCGCGTGTCGTTGGCCAGGGTCAGCCAGTCGTTCACCTTGTGCGAGAGGCGGGCGGTGAGGATATCGGCCGTCACCTCGTCGCGGTCGCTGTCCAGCCCGTACCAGGTGGAGCGCGGCAGGCCGAACTCGGTCATCGGCCGGGCGATGGTCCCGCCCGGCGGGGCGATCACCGGAATCCCGGAATCGGTCGCGTTGTCGTACTCGTAATGCTGGTAGTGCAGCGAGAGGGTCGTGTCGGTGCCGAGGCCGAAGGCGATCGAGGGGGCGATGCCCCAGCGCCGGCTGTCGACGCCGTCGCGGTCCACCAGCTCGCTCGACTGTCCCATCAGGTTCAGGCGGAGGGCGGTGGTCTCGCCGATCTGCTGGTTCAGGTCGATGGTGCCGCGGGCGAAGGGGCCCATGCCGCCCGTCGCCGTGAAGCCGTAGGAATTGCCGAGATGCGGCAGCCGGGTGCCGACCGCGATGGCGCCGCCCACCGTGCCGTTGCCGAGGGCGAAGCCGGAGGGGCCCTTGAGGACCGAGACCTCCTCATAGGTGAAGGCGTCCCGCGTATAGGCGCCGAAGTCGCGCAGCCCGTCGACGTAGATGTCGTTCTGCGCGGCGAAGCCGCGGATGCGGAACTGGTCGCCGTTGACGCCGCCGTTGCCTTCGCCGATCGAGGCGGTGATGCCGGGGACGTTGCGCAGCGCCTGCTCCAGCGTGGTGACGTTCTGCTGCTCCAGCACCTCGCGCGAGATGGTGTTGATGGTCTGCGGCGTGTCCTGGACCGAGCCGGGCAGGCGGCTGACCGGGGCCGGGTGCTGCAGGGCATTGGCCGGCGCCGCCGCCCGGACATCGACCGGCGGCAGCGCCACCGTGTCGCCGGCCGCCTCCTGGCTGCCCTGCGCCAGCGCGGCCCCCGGCAGGCTGATGGCGATTCCCGCCATCAAGGCCGCCTGCGACGCGCTACCCTTGGAAACACCCTGCCTGGTCATGGCTCGTGCTGATCCTGCGAATGAGAATATATCGCATCTTTAATTGCTGTGCTGAGGCCCGTCAATGAACCGGGCAGGGGGCTCCCTTGAATCTGCGAACCGCTTGCAATAACAGCGACGGGCTGGCGGAATCAGGAGCCTTGCCCATGCAGCGTCGCAGCCTCGCCCTCGGCCTTCCCGCCGGCCTGCTTCTGGCCGCCCTGTCCGGCCCCGCCGCGCGCGCCCAGGTGCAGGCCGACCAGCGGGCCGTGCTGCGCCACTACGCCGATCTCGGCCATGCCATGTACGGCGACAGCCTGGCCGGCGCCGAGGCGCTGCGGCAGGCGGTCGGCGCCTTCCTGGCCGCGCCCACGGCCGAAGGGCTGGCGGCGGCGCGGCAGGCCTGGATCGCCGCCCGCGCGCCCTACGCGCAGACCGAGGCCTTCCGCTTCGGCAATCCCGAGGTGGACGCGTGGGAGGGCCGGGTGAATGCCTGGCCGCTGGACGAGGGGCTGATCGACGCGGTCGATCCCGCCTACGGCACGGAAAGCGACGAGAACCCCCTCTACGCCGCCAACATCATCGCCTCGCGCAGTCTCAGGCTGGGCGACGAGACGCACGATCTCTCCGCCATCACGGCCGAGGCGCTGGAAGGGTTGCACGAGGCCGGCGGCGTCGAGGCCAATGTCACCATCGGCTACCATGCCATCGAGTTCCTGCTCTGGGGCCAGGACCTGCACGGCACGGGCAAGGGCGCCGGCGAACGGTCCTTCACCGATTACACCACCGCCGCGAATGCCGACCGGCGCGGCCAGTATCTGCGTGTCGTCACCGATCTGCTGGTGAAGGATCTGGCCGACATGGCCGCGAAATGGGGGCCGGAGGGCGAGATCCGCCGCCGCCTGTCGGGCCGGCCGGCGCCGCAGGGCCTGGCCGCCATGCTGACCGGCCTCGGCAGCCTCTCCTACGGCGAGCTGGCCGGCGAGCGGATGAAGCTCGGCCTGATGCTGCACGATCCGGAGGAGGAGCACGACTGCTTCTCCGACAACACCCACAACAGCCATCGTGGCAATGTGCTGGGCATGATCGCCATCTGGCGCGGCGAGTACACGCGGACGGACGGCGCGGTGCTGCGGGGCGCCAGCCTGCGCAACCTGGTGGACCGCACCGACCGCCGCCTGCGCGAGCAGATGGACGCCCGCTTCGCCGCCACCGGCGCCGCCTTCGATGCGCTGAAGCAGCGGGCCGAGACGGTCGAGGCCTATGACCAGATGCTGGCCGAGGGCAACCCGGCCGGCAATGCCGCCATCCAGGCCTGCATCGATGCGCTGCTGGCGCAGACCCGGAGCATCGAGCGCGTCGTCGCGGCGCTGAAGCTGCCGGCGATCTCCGTCGAGGGATCGGAGAGCCTGGACGATCCGGCCAAGGTCTTCAAATGACCCCCCGGCCGGCGGTGCGCGCCGCCGGCCTGCTCTGTGCCCTCCTGCTGGCGGCACCGGCGCTGGCGCAGGGCGCCTTCCGCCAGCCGGAGGCGGCGCTGACGGCGGAGCAGCGGTTCGGCTTCCGCCTCGGGGAGGCGGTGTTCCGCCGGCTCTGGGTCTCCGCCCCGGCCTCGACCCGCCATGCCGATGGCCTCGGCCCCCTGTTCAACGCCCGTTCCTGCCAGGGCTGCCATATCGGCAACGGGCGGGGCCGCGCGCCGTCCGGGCTGGTCGCGCGCATCTCCGTCCCGCCCTCCGTCCTGCCCTTCGGCGCGGAGGCTGCGGCGCGGCTCGCGACGGGCACCCTCGGCTGGATCGACGAGCCGCGCTACGGCGCGCAGCTGCAGCCTTTTGCCGTGCAGGGCCTGGCCGGGGAGCCGCGCCTCGTCACCGAATGGCGGGAGGAGACGGTGACGCTGGCCGATGGCACCGCCGTGCCGCTGCGCCGCCCGCTGCACCGGACCGAGGCCGCGCCGGGGATGCCGCCGCTGCATCCCGACGCCATGCTCTCGCCCCGCCTGGCGCCGCCGATGATCGGCCTCGGCCTGCTCGAGACGGTGCCCGAGGCGCAGATCCTCGCCCTGGCCGATCCGGCGGATGCGGATGGCGACGGCATCCGGGGCCGGCCCAATTCCGTCTGGAGCGCGGCGGCGGGCCGCCCCGTCCTCGGCCGCTTCGGCTGGAAGGCCGGGGAGCCGGATCTGCCCCGGCAGGTCGCCAGCGCCGCGGCGCTCGATCTCGGCCTCTCCACGCCGCCGCGCCCCGAGCCCTGGGGCGACTGCACCCCGGCCCAGCCCGCCTGCCGCGCGGCACCGCACGGCCTGGCGGCGGGACAGCGGACCGAGCTGGGTCCGGCGCTGTTCGACCTGCTGCTCCACTTCACCCGCCATCTGGCGGTGCCGCCCCGGCGCGACACGGCGGCGCCGGCGGTGCGGCGGGGCGAGGCGCTGTTCGCGGCGCTGGGTTGCGCCGCCTGCCACAATCCGCGCTTCACCCTGGCCGATGGGCGCGCCATCGCCCCCTATACCGACCTGCTGCTGCATGACATGGGCGAGGATCTGGCGGATGGCCGGCCGGAATGGCGGGCCGGCGGGCGTGACTGGCGCACCCCGCCGCTCTGGGGCCTGGGCCTGACGCGGGCGGTATCCGGCGAGACCGCCCTGTTGCATGATGGCCGGGCGCGCTCGGCGCTGGAGGCCATCCTGTGGCATGGTGGCGAAGCGCGCCCCGCGCGCGAGCGGGTCGTCGGCCTTCCGGCCGCGGACCGCGCCGCCCTGCTGGCTTTCCTGGAATCGCTCTGATGCGCCTGACCCGCCGCCATCTCCTGCCGTTCGCCGCCGTGCTGCTGGTGCCGGCGACGCCGCATGCCGCGCCGGACGAGGCCGCCTACCGCGCGCTGAACCGCGGCGTGGTGGAGCAGGTGCTGCTGCCCGGCTACCGCGCCTTCCTGGAGGCCGCCGCCAATCTGGCGGCGCGGCTGGACACGCTGGCGCGCACGCCGGGCGAGGCGGCGGCGCTCGAGGCGGCCCGGGGCGGCTTCGCGGCGGCCATGCGGGCCTGGCAGGGCATCCAGCATGTGCGGGTCGGCCCGGCCGACCTGTTCAGCCGCCATGCCCGCATCCAGTTCTGGCCCGATCCCCGCAACAGCATCGGCCGCGACCTCGCCGAGGCCATCGCCCAGCGCGATGCCGCCGTGCTGGAGGTGCGGCCAAACGCGCTCCGCAACGTCACCCTGCAGGGCCTGCCGGCGCTGGAGCGGTTAATCCATGGCGACGAGGCGGTGGCGCGGCTCCGCGCCGGCGATGCCGAGGCCGCCTTCCGCATCGCCCTGCTGCGCAGCATCGGCGGGAATCTCTCCACCCTGGCGGCGGACATGCTCGCCGGCTGGACCGGCGGCGAGCAGCCCTTCGCCGCCGCGCTGATCCAGCCGGCCACGCCCTACGCCACGCCGCTGGAGGCGACGCAGGAGCTGTTCAAGATGCTCCACGCGGCGGTGGAGGTGGTGGCGGACCGCAAGCTGACGCGGGCGCTCGGCGCCGGCCCGCCCGCGGCACGGCCGCAACTGCTCGAATCCTGGCGCAGCGGCCTGTCCGGTCAGAACATCCAGGCCAATCTGGCCGCCGCCCGCGCCATGTACCGGGCCGGCTTCGCCCAGACCCTGGAGGGCGCGGGAGAGGGCGAGCTGGCCACCCTGCTGGGCCGGGCCTTCGATCAGGTGATGGCGAGCGCGGAGGCCCTTCCGCTGCCGCTGGAGGAGGCGATCGGCGACGCGGCGCGCCGCCCCGCCGTGGAGCGGCTGCGGCAGGAGGCGGTGGCGCTGAAGGCGCTGCTGGCGCAGCGCCTGGCGCCGGCCCTCGGCATCCCGCTCGGCTTCAACGCGCTGGACGGCGACTGATGCGGCGGCGCGACCTGCTGCTGGGGGCCGCCCTGGCCGCGATGCCCTTCCGCCCCGCGGCGGCGCGCGAGGCGCTGATCCTCGGCGCCTGGCGGCAGCCGGGGGAGGGGGACCGCCTCGCCGCCTTTTCCACGGGCGGCCGGGTGCCGCTGCGCCTGGGCCTCGAGGCCCGCGCCCATGGCTTCGCGGCGCATCCCCGGCGCCCGCTGGCGGTGGTCTTCGGCCGCCGCCCGGGCTGGGAGGCCCTGGTGGCCGATCTGGCGCGCGGCGAGCTGAACCAGGCCTTCGCCCCGTCGGAGGGGCGGCACCTCAACGGCCACGGGCTGTTCTCGGCCGATGGCCGGCTGCTCTATGCCACCGAGACGCGGGTGGAGGATGGCGAGGGGCTGATCGGGGTCTATGACGCCGCGGCGGATTTCGTCCGCGTCGCCGAGTTCCCGAGCGGCGGGCGCGACCCGCACGAGATGCGCCTCTCGCCCGATGGCGGACGGCTGATCGTCGCCAATGGCGGCATCCTGACCCATCCCGACGCGCCGCGCGCCAATCTCGACCCCGAGGGCATGGACCCCTCCCTGGCGCAACTCGACGCGCGGACAGGCCGCATGCTGGCGCAACGCCGCTTCGACCCGGCGCTGAACCGCCTGTCCATCCGCCACATGGCGGCGGTGCCCGGCGGCACGGCCGTCGCCATGCAGTACGAGGGGGAGGAGACGGCGGAGGTGCCGCTGCTGGCCATCCAGCGCGGCGAGGGCGGGCTGGCGCCGCTGGACCTGCCCGATCCCTGGCGCGCCGCGTGCCGCAACTATCTGGGCAGCGTCGCGGCCGATTCCTCGGGCACCGTCCTGGCAGCCACCAGCCCGCGTGGCGGCCTCACCCTGTTCTGGGACCTGGCGGCGGGCCGCGCCCTGGAGCCGGCGCGGCTCGGGGATGTCTGTGGCCTGGCGCCGGGGGATGCGCCGGGCTGCTTCATCCTGGCCAGCGGCCAGGGCGGGCTGGTCGAGGCCGATGCCCGGCGGGGCCGGATGCGACCCCTCGCCGGGCCTCCGGGCAGCGATTCGCGCAGCGCCTGGGACAATCATCTGCTCCGTCTCGGCTGAGCGCGCCCTCCCCGCGCGGCGCGCGCTCTGGCGCCCGGCGTCTTTCCTCCCTAGATGCCAGCCCGGGACAGAGCGGGAGAGAGGCATGACGGGCGAGCGGACGACGCCGGCGGACGGGATCGAGGCGCTGATCGGGGGGTACCGGCGGTTCCGCAGCGAGGTCTGGCCCGAGCGCCGCAAGCTGTTCGAGACCCTGGCGCGGGACGGGCAGCATCCCCGGGCCCTGGTGATCGCCTGCTCCGACAGCCGGGTCGATCCGGGCATGATCTTCAACGCGGCGCCCGGCGAGCTGTTCATCGTCCGCAACGTCGCCAATCTGGTGCCGCCCTATGCGCCGGACGGCAGCTACCACGGCACCAGCGCCGCGCTCGAATTCGGTGTCTGCGTGCTGCAGGTGCCGCGCATCATCGTCCTCGGCCATGCCATGTGCGGCGGCGTGCGCGCCCTGCTGCGCGGCTTCCCGCCGCAGACCGGCGACTTCGTCGAGCCCTGGCTGACCGGCCTGGCCAGCGAGGCGCGGCGCCGCGCCCTGGCCTGCGACGCACCTGGGCCCGAAGCGGTGATGGCGGAACGGGAATGCGAACTGGAGACGGTGAAGCTGTCGCTGCGCAACCTGACGACCTTTCCCTGGATCGCCGCGCGGATCGCGGCCGGCACGCTGACCCTGCACGGCGGCTACTTCGACATCCGCGACGGCATCCTGTCCTACCTTGATGATAACGGCCGGTTCTCGCCGGTTGCATGAACGGGCGGGCGCCGTCAGAACGCCACGCTTCGGCCGCATTGCCGGCCGATGAGACCATGAGCGGCCACCGGCCCCGCCAGAGGTGCGCCGGAAGGCGGGCCTAGGGAAGCCAGAGGGGAGGCTGAGGCTTTGCCTTGGCCGGCAACCCCGCTGGCCATGGGGCGTTGGCAGGAGGCCGCCTGCTGAGGGAGAATCTGCCTGTGAACCGCCGCGACGCCCTGCTCGCCGCCGTGTCCCTTTCCACTGTCTTCATGGCGCAGGAGACGGCGCATCTTTCCGAGGCCCGGGCGGCCGCCGCCGGCGAGACGCCCTTCGATGGCGGCACCGTGCGCGAGACGGCCCGCAAGCTGGCGCAGGAGGCCTTCAAGCCGCCGCCCGACACGCTTCCCGCCGGCCTGACCGACCTCACCTACGACCAGTACCGCGACATCCGCTTCCGCCCCGATCAGGCGCTGTGGCGGGCCGAGGGCCTGCCGTTCCAGATGCAGCTCTTCCATCGCGGCTTCCTCTACAAGTCGCGGGTCGATCTCTACGAGGTCGCGCGCGGCATGGCGCGGCCGATCCCCTACAGCCCCGACCTCTTCACCTTCCAGAACCTGCCACGCCCGGAGAACGCCGATCTGGGCTTCGCCGGCTTCCGCCTGCATGCGCCGATGAACCGGCCGGACTATTTCGACGAGGTCTGCGCCTTCCTCGGCGCCAGCTACTTCCGCGCCATCGCCAAGGACCAGATCTACGGCCTCTCGGCGCGCGGCCTGGCCATCGGCACGGCCGATCCGAAGGGCGAGGAATTCCCCGTCTTCCGCGCCTTCTGGGTCGAGCGCCCGCGCGAGGGGGTGAACGCCATCACGTTGCACGCGCTGCTCGACAGCCCCTCCTGCTGCGCCGCCTTCCGCTTCGGCATCCGCCCCGGCGTCTCCACGATCTTCGACGTCGAGTGCACGATCTTCCCGCGCAGCGACATGCCGACCGCCGGCATCGCGCCGCTGACCAGCATGTTCTGGTTCTCGCCGCTCAACCGTACCGGGCGCGACGACTGGCGGCCGGCGGTGCATGATTCGGACGGGCTGATGCTCTCCACCGGGCGGGAGGAGCGCATCTGGCGGCCGCTGAACAACCCGCGCGACCTGCAGCTCTCGGCCTTCGGCGATGTCAATCCGCGTGGCTTCGGCCTGGTGCAGCGGCGGCGCGACTACGCCAGCTACGAGGATCTGGAGGCGCGCTACGAGAAGCGGCCGAGCCTCTGGGTGGAGCCGATCGGCGACTGGGGCGAGGGGGCGGTGCAACTGGTCGAGATCCCGACCAGCAGCGAGATCCACGACAATATCGTCGCCTTCTGGCGGCCGCGCGACCCGCTGCGGGCGAAGGGCGAGTACCGCTACACCTATCGCCTCCACTGGTGCGCCGAGCCGCCCGGCGCGCCGGAACTCGGCCGCATCCGCGAGGCGCGCTCCGGCGCCTCCTTCACGCAGGGCGCGCGGATCTTCGTCTTCGACGCGACGGGCGAGGCGCTGTCGGCGCTGCCGGCGGAGGCGAAGCCGGAGCTGAAGGTGACGGCGAGCGCCGGCGAGATCCGCAATCCCGTCGCGCAGCGCAATCCCGAGACGGGCGGCTGGCGCATCAGCTTCGACCTGCTGCCGCGCGACGCGCGCCTCGTCGAGCTGCGCGCGGAGCTGACCCTGGACGGCCGGCCGCTGACCGAGACGCTGCTCTACCGATGGACGGCATGAGCCTGCCCTCCGGCTGGCGCGGCCTGCCGCCGGAGGCACCGCTGGAGATGCCGGTGCAGTCGCTGCGCCAGCGGCCGGCGCGGCGGGGCGGCGGCATGCCCTCGCGCCCGGCGGCGCTCTGGCTGCGGCGGCTGCTGGTGATCGGCACCGCCATCGCGCTGACCGCCTATGGCGCGCGGGAGATGTGGCTGGTGCTGAACAGCGGCCAGCCGACGCCGCTGCAGGCCCTGGTGCTGATCCTCTTCGTCGTGCTCTTCGCCTGGATCGCGCTCTCCTTCACCAGCGCAACCTGCGGCTTCATCCGGCTGCTGCTCGGCCCGGACCGGCGTCTGGGCATCGCGCCCGACGGGCCGCCGCCCATGCCGGGCGCGCGGACGGCGCTGCTGATGCCGACCTACAACGAGGATCCGGCGCGGGTCATGGCGGGGCTGCAGGCGATCCACGAATCCCTCGCCGCCGCCGGGGCGCTCGACCGGTTCGACATCTTCATCCTCAGCGACACCACCCGGGTCGACGCCTGGATCGCCGAGGAGGCGGCCTTCCTGGCGTTGCGCGAGCGAACCGGCGACCAGGAGCACATCTTCTACCGCCGCCGCCCGAAGAACACCGAGCGCAAGGCCGGCAACATCGCCGACTGGGTGCGGCGCTGGGGCGGCGCCTATCCGCAGATGCTGGTGCTCGACGCCGACAGCGTGATGGATGCCGATACCATCCTGCGGCTGGCCGACGCGATGGCGCGCCACCCGGATGTCGGGCTGATCCAGACCCTGCCGATCATCGCCGGCGGCAACACGCTTTTCGCGCGGATGCAGCAGTTCGCCGGGCGCGTCTACGGGCCGATGATCGCCGAGGGCATCGCCTGGTGGCACGGCTCGGAGGGCAACTACTGGGGCCACAACGCCATCATCCGCACCCAGGCCTTCGCCGAGGCGGCCGGCCTGCCCGAGCTGCGCGGCCGCAAGCCGTTCGGCGGCCACATCCTGAGCCACGACTTCGTGGAGGCCGCGCTGCTGCGCCGGGCCGGCTGGGCGGTGCACATGGTGCCCTGGCTGCGCGGCACCTACGAGGAGAGCCCGCCCTCGCTGATGGACCTCGCCATCCGCGACCGCCGCTGGTGCCAGGGCAACCTCCAGCACGCCGCCGTGCTGCCGGCGCGCGGCCTGCACTGGGTCAGCCGGCTGCACCTGCTGACCGGCATCGGCAGCTACATCACCGCGCCGATCTGGCTGGTCTTCCTGGCCATGGGCGTGGTGCTCGCGGTGCAGGCCCGTTTCATCCGGCCGGAATACTTCCCCGCCGGGCCGAGCCTGTTTCCCGAATGGCCGGTGGTCGATCCCGTGCGCGCCATGTGGGTCTTCATCGGCACCATGGCGCTGCTGCTGATCCCCAAGGTGATGGCCTGGATCGCGCTGGTGCTGCGCGGCCCGGAGCGGCGCGGCGCGGGGGGCGGCATCCGCGCCTTCCTGTCCATGCTGGTGGAGACCCTGGTGGCCGGCCTGCTGGCGCCGGTGACCATGCTGACCCAGTCGGTGGATGTCGCCGCCATCCTGATGGGGCGCGATTCCGGCTGGAACGCCCAGCGGCGCGACGACGGCTCGCTGCCCTTCGGCCAGGTGGCGCGCCTCTACTGGAAGCACACGGTCTTCGGCCTGGCCTTCGGCGTCCTGGCCTGGCTCGTCTCGCCCTATCTGGCGCTCTGGATGTCGCCGGTCGTGCTGGGGCTGGCGCTCGCCATTCCGCTGGCCGCCTGGACGGCGCGGCGGGATGTGGGCGTGGCGCTGCGCCGGATGGGCCTGCTGCTGACGCCGGAGGAGCATGAGCCGCCGGCGATCCTGCTGCGCGCCCGTGCCCTGCAGGCCGAGCTTCAGGCGCTGCCGGCCACGGCGTCCGGGGCGGCCCGCCTGCTGGCCGAGCCGGCGCTGCTGGAGGCGCATCGCCGCATGCTGCCGCCGCCCCGCCGGCCACGCCAGGATCCCTTCGACCCCAACCTGCTCATCGGTTTCGCGAAGCTCGACGAGGCGGAAAGCCTGGACGGGGCGCTGGCGGCGCTGAGCCCCGCCGAGACGGCGGCGGTGCTGGCGGATGCGAAGGGCCTCGCGGCGCTCCAGCGGCTGGCGGGCGGCGGCGCGGCGGTCGGCGGGGTGCCGGCCCTGGCCGGTGGATGAGAGGGCGGCGGGAAGACGCCATCCGCCCTACCTGGTGGGAAGCGCGGGCGCCAGGGCCCCGCCCGGCGTGACGCGCGGCGCCGCCGCCCGCCGTTCCGCGCGGCGGCCCGCCGCCATCAGCACCAGGATCGGTGGCAGGCCGATGACGGCCAGGGCCAGGGCGGCGACGGCGCCTTCCTCGTAGGTCCCGCGAGAGGCCTCGGCATAGAGCGCCGTCGCCAGCGTCTCCATGTTCATCGGCCGCAGCATCAGCGTCGCCGGCAGCTCCTTCATGGCATCGAGGAAGAGCAGCAGCGTCGCGCCCCCCGCCGCCGGCAGCAGCAGCGGCAGATGGACCCGCAGCAGCAGTCGCAGATCCGCCGAGCCCAGCGAGCGGGCCGACCAGTCCACCTCGCGCGGCAGGCGGGCATAGGCCGCATCGAGCCCGCCCGCCGGAATGGCCAGGAAGCGGATGACATAGGCCGCGACCACCGCCACCGCGCTGCCCGAGAGCAGCGGCGGCGCCAGGGCCCCCAGCCCGGCGGTCAGGGAATCCAGCCAGCCCAGCGCGATGATGACGCCGACCGCCGCCACGCCGCCGGGCAGGGCATAGCCCAGCATGCTCAGCTTCAGCAGGGCGGAGCCGGGCTTGCGGCCGCTGCCGTCCCGCCGGGCCGTGAAGGCCAGCAGCAGCGCCAGGGGCAGCGCCACGGCGCAGGCCGCGGCGGCCAGCAGGGCGCTGTTCGCCATCCAGCGCCACAAGTCCGGCGGCAGGCCGAAGGCGGCGAGGCGATGCCCGGCGGCCCAGGCGAGATAGCCCGCGGGCACGCCGAAGCCCAGCAGCACCGGCAGGGCGCAGGCCAGACAGGCCGACAGCCCGGCGAGCCCCGCCAGCGGCGTGAGTTCCGGCGAACCGGCGCCGGCGACCGCATGCGCCGCGTGGCGCCGCCCCCAGCGCTCCAGCAGCAGCAGGGCCAGGACCAGCAGTAGCAGCAGCAGCGCGATCTGCGCGGCGCCGGGCAATGAGGAGCGGGTGATCCAGGTGACGTAGACCGAGACGGTCAGGCTGCGCACACCCAGGAACTCGCTGGCGCCGACATCGTTCAGCGCCTCCATCAGGGCCAGGGCGGCACCGGCGGCGATGGCGGGCCGCGCCAGCGGCAGGCCGATGCGCAGGAACAGCGCCAGGCCGCCCGCGCCGGCCGCCTGTCCGGCCCGCAGCACCTCCCGCCCCTGGGTCAGGAAGGCGACGCGGGCCGCCATGTAGACATAGGGGTAGAGCACCAGCCCCATCACCAGCACGCAGCCGCCGAGCGAGCGGATCTCGGGCAGGGGGATGGCGCGCGGATCGGTGAGGCCGAGCGCGCCACGCAGGGCCATCTGCACCGGGCCGGCCGGATGCATCACATCCAGCCAGGCATAGGCGGCGACATAGGTCGGCAGCGCCAGCGGCAGCAGCAGGGCCCAGGAGAGCAGGTCGCGCAGCGGGAAGCGGTGGCAGGTGACGAGCCAGGCCGTGCCCGTGCCGGCCGCCACGGTGAAGAGGCCGATGCCGCCCAGCAGCAGCAAGGTCTCCCACACGGCCTGCGGCAGCACGAAGCGGAGGAGATGCGGCCACAGATCCCCCGAGCCGCTGCCGGCGGCGACCGCGAGCGCGATCACCACCAGCAGCACGGGCGAGACAGCCAGCGCGGCCCAGACGCGCAGCATGGTCAGAGTCGCGGCATGGTCAGGCGTGGCGCCGGGTGGCGGGCTTGGACATGATCGGCATTCGGCACCGGGAGCCAGACGGCGAGGAATGGTCCGCGCCAGGGAGCAGGAGAGCGGGGCCGATGCCGCCGCATGGACGAGAGGCCCGGCAGGGCCGGCGGGCGAGCAGGCGCGCCGGACGACCCCGCGGGCCGGGGCCTGGTCCGCCTTAGCGTTCGAAGCCGACCTCGTCCACGATGCGGCTGGCCTGCACGCGCCTGGCCGCGATCTCGGGCAGCGACACGGCCAGGGCCTGCTGCGGGCCGAAGCCGGCGGTGATGGGGTGCAGCGGCGCGTCGGCGCGGACCGGGTATTCGAAGTTCATCTCGGCGTAGAGTGCCTGCGCCTCGGGCGAGACCAGGAACTCCAGCAGCTTCACCGCCTCGGCGCGGTTCGGCGCGTGCCTGGCGACCACGGCGCCGGAGATGTTCACCATGGCACCGTCCGCCGGCAGCACCACCCGCACGGCCTGCGCCCACCGGCGCTGCTCGTCGCCGCCGCGCCCGGCCAGCATCAGGCCCATGTAGTAGGTGTTGGCGACGCCGACGTCGCAGAGGCCGGCCATGATGTCGCGGGCCACCTCGCGGTCGCCGCCGGCGGCGCGGCGGGCCAGATTGGCCTTCACGCCGGTCAGGTAGGTGCGCAGCCAGGCTTCGTCATGCTCGATCAGCAGGGCGGCGAAAAGGGCCGTGTTGTAGGGGTGCTGGCCGGAGCGGATGCACACCTTGCCGCGAAAGCGCGGATCGGCCAGATCCTCATAGGTCAGGCTGGCCGCGTCGGCCTCGCTCACCCGCTCGCGCGAGACATAGAGGGCGCGGGCGCGGGTGGAGAGCGCGAACCAGCGCCCGTCCGCGCCCCGCAGCGCGGAGGGGACGGCGGCCGCGAGGGTGGCGGACTGCACCGGCTGCGCCAGATCCCGGTCCACCAGCTCCATCAGGTTGCCGATATCGACCACCATGGCGAGGTCGGCCGGGGAGCGCGCGCCTTCCGCCGCCAGCCGCTCGGCCAGGCCGCCCTGGACGAAGACCGTGTTGACGGTCGTGCCGGTCTCCTGGGTGAAGCGGTCCAGCAGCGGCCGGATCAGGCCGGGCTCGCGCGTGGTGTAGAGGTTCACCTCCGCGCTCCGGGCTGCGGGAGCGGCGAGGGCGAGCACCAGGGCGCCGAGGGCGGCGCGCAATGGGCGGAAGGGCATGATCTAACGGTTCCGGGCCTGAACTTCTGGCGCGAGACGTTACTGATACTTAATAGCAGGTCAAGGACGCCGGACCCTCGCCTCGACATTTCCGCCCCGCCGCCGCACCCTGGCCGCCCCTGGTTGTTGCCCCTGGTTGTTGATGGAGGATGGTCCGTGCAGAACACCGATGAGATCTGGCGCCTGGTCGAGCAGCACCAGCAGGCCTTCATCGCGTTGAGCGACCGGGTCTGGGAGATGCCGGAACTGGCCTATGCCGAGGTGCGGTCCTGCGCCGAGCACAAGGCGGCGCTGGAGGCGCACGGCTTCCGCGTCACCGAGCGGCTGGCCGGCATCCCGACCGCCGTGATGGGCGAGGCGGGGGAGGGCGGCCCGGTCATCGCCATCCTGGGCGAGTATGACGCGCTGCCGGGCCTCAGCCAGGAAGCCGGCGTGGCCGAGCACCGGCCGTTGCCGGGCGATGGCGCCGGTCATGGCTGCGGCCACAACCTGCTTGGGGCCGGCGCCATGCTGGCGGCCACGGCGGTGAAGGACTGGCTGGCCTCCCAGGGCATCCAGGGCCGCGTGCGCTATTACGGCTGCCCGGCCGAGGAGGGTGGCGCGGCCAAGGCCTTCATGGTCCGCGAGGGCTGCTTCGATGACGTCGATATCGCCATCTCCTGGCATCCCGCGCCCTTCGCGGCGGTGAACGAGGCCCGCTCGCTGGCCAATACCCGCATCGACTTCAGCTTCACCGGCCGTTCCAGCCACGCCGCCGCCGCGCCGCATCTGGGCCGCAGCGCGCTCGATGCCGTCGAGCTGATGAATGTCGGCGTCAACTACATGCGCGAGCACATGCCGAGCGACGCGCGCATCCACTACGCCTATCTGGATGCCGGCGGCATCGCGCCGAATGTCGTCCAGGGCACGGCCAAGGTGCGCTACCTGATCCGCGCCAACGACCTGCCGGAGCTGCAGACGCTGGTGGCGCGCGTGCGCAAGATCGCCGACGGGGCGGCGCTGATGACGGAGACGACGGTGACGACGCGGGTCGTGTCCGCCGTCTCCAACCTGCTCGGCAACCTGCCGCTGGAGCGGGCGATGCAGAGCCAGCTGGAGCGCCTCGGGCCGCCGCCCTTCGACGAGGCCGACCGGGCGCTCGCCGCCGAGTTCCAGAAGACGCTGTCGGAGGAGGACATCGCCTCGGCCTTTCGCCGCATGGGCGTGCCGGTGCGCCGCGGCGTGCCGCTGGCCGATGAGATCATCCCGCTGGAGGCCAAGGGCGCGGCGATGGTCGGCTCGACCGATGTCGGGGATGTCTCCTGGGTGGTGCCCACGGTGCAGGCGCGCGGCGCCACCTATGCCATCGGCACCCCGGGCCATTCCTGGCAGCTGACGGCGCAGGGCAAGACGCCCCTGGCGCACAAGGGCATGGTGCATGTCGCCAAGGTGATGGCCGGCGTCGCCGTGGAGGCCCTGCGGGATCCTGGCCTGGTCGAGCGCGCCAAGGCCGACCAGGCGGCCCGTACGGCCGAGACGCCCTATGTCTGCCCGCTGCCCGCCGATCTGGTGCCGCCGGTGAGGATGGCCTCGGCCTGATGCCGTGTCCTTCCGGGAGGCGGGGCAACTCCTCCTCCCGGGGGCATCGAAGAAATTCAGCTAAAAGTAGAATTTTCTTTTTATATTTTGCGTAAACGGTTTGGAATTGCTTAGTCTCCCCTACCGCCCTGGCGTCACGGAGAGACGATTGTGCCTGCGACCCTGAGCTACGCCGTGCCCAGCCGCTGGGATGGCGGCTTCATCGGCAACATGGCCGTGCTGGCCGACGACGCGGCCCTGAACGGCTGGACCGTGGCCTTCGATGCCGGCTTCGAGATCACCA
Organism: Pseudoroseomonas sp. WGS1072; assembly: GCF_049340465.1. Classification (NCBI taxonomy): domain Bacteria; kingdom Pseudomonadati; phylum Pseudomonadota; class Alphaproteobacteria; order Acetobacterales; family Acetobacteraceae; genus Pseudoroseomonas; species Pseudoroseomonas sp. WGS1072. Next base: position 2,710,036 of record NZ_JBMPSU010000001.1, read on the forward strand.
ATCTCTGGGGCGCCGAGATCGTCAGCCGGGTGGGCACGCATTACGTGCTGCGCAACCTGGGCTGGAACGCCGCGGTCCCGCCGGGCGGGACGGCCAGCTTCGGCTTCCAGGCCGCAGGCGCGGACAGCACCGCGCGCGGCCTCGCGCTGAACGGCGAGACCCAGGGCGGCGAGCCGCCGGCGCCTCCCGCCACGCCGCTGGCCATCACGGTGGCCGATGCCGCGATCGAGGAGGGGCAGGCGGGCACGCGCGAGCTGGTCTTCACCGTCACGCTCGACAGGCCCGCCGCCGGCAGCGTGACCGTGGACTACGCGACGGCCGACGGCACCGCCCTGGCCGGGCAGGATTACGTCGCGACGCAAGGGCGACTCACCTTCGCGCCGGGCGAGACCAGCCGGACCATCCGCGTCACCGTGACCGGCGATGCGGCGGTGGAGGCGGACGAGGCCCTGCTGCTGCGCCTCTCCTCCCCGGTGGGCGCCACCCTGGCTGATGCCGAGGCGATCGGCACGATCCGCAACGACGACGTGGCGCCGCCCGCGCCGCTGCCCAGCCTTTCCGTGGGCGATGCCAGCGTGGCCGAGGGCGATCCCGGCCATGGCGGTCCTGGCGGCGGCGGCGCGGCGGAGGGCTTCCTCAGCACCGCGGGCAACCAGATCGTCGATGCCGCGGGGCAGGCCGTGAAGATCGCCGGGGTCAACTGGTTCGGCCTGGAATCGACGAACTTCGCGCCGCATGGCCTCTGGGCGCGCGGCTACAGGGAGATGATGGACCAGATGAAGGCGGAGGGGTTCAACACCATCCGCCTGCCCTTCTCCTCCGAGCTGCTGCACACCACGGCGGCGCCGAACGGCATCGACTTCTCCAAGAACGCCGATCTGCAGGGCCTGTCCGGTCTTCAGGTGATGGACCGGATCATCGACTACGCCGGCGAGATCGGGCTGCGCATCATCCTCGACCACCACCGCAGCAGCGCCGGCGCCGGCACCTCGGGCAGCGGCTTGTGGTACGAGGGCAGCCATACCGAGGCGCAGTGGATCGCCGACTGGACGATGCTCGCCGCGCGCTATGCCGGCGACGCCACGGTGATCGGCGCCGATCTGCACAACGAGCCGTACAACGGAAGCTGGGGCGGCGGCGGCGCCAATGACTGGGCGGCGGCGGCCGAGCGCGCCGGCAACGCCGTGCTGGCCAGCAATCCGGACTGGCTGATCTTTGTCGAGGGCGTCGGCAGCCACCAGGGCGAGAACTACTGGTGGGGCGGCAATCTGATGGGGGTGCGGGACCGCCCGATCGTGCTCGATGTCGCGGACAAGCTGGTCTATTCCGCGCATGACTACCCGAACTCGATCTTCGCCCAGCCCTGGTTCCAGCAGGCCGGCTGGGAGGCGCAGCTGACCGCCAAGTTCGACCAGATGTGGGGCTACATCTACAGGGAGGGCATCGCGCCGGTCTTCCTCGGCGAGTTCGGCAGCAAGCTGCAGGACGCCAAGGATCTCGCCTGGCTCGACAGGATCACCGCCTATCTCGCGGGCGATCTGGACGCCGACGGCAGCATCGACATCCCCGCCGGGCAGCAGGGCATGAGCTGGACCTGGTGGTCCTGGAACCCGAATTCGGGCGATACCGGCGGCATCCTCGCCGACGACTGGACGACGGTGATCGCCGCCAAGGTGGAGCGGCTGGAGCCCCTGCAGTTCGACCTGGGCGACCTGCCGCAGGATGGCGGCACGGCGGGCGATGCGAACCGGCTGAGCTTCACCGTCACCCTCTCGGCGGCGTCCGACAACGCGGTGCTGGTGGATTACGCCACCGTCGCCGGCACCGCCGGCGCAGCCGACTTCGCGCCGGCGAGCGGCACGCTTCGCTTCGAGCCCGGCGAGACCAGCAAGATCGTCACCGTCGCCGTCACCGCCGACACCCTGGCCGAGGCGGACGAGACGCTCTCCCTCGTCCTGTCCAATCCGCGCGGCGCCACCGCGGGCGATATGAGCGGGACGGGGACCATCCTGGACGACGATGGCACCACCACCCCGCCCGTGACGCCCCCTGTGACACCGCCCGTGACGCCGCCGCCCGGGGAGGGGGGGCTGGAGGCCGCCTTCAGCCTGACCAGCAGCTGGAGCACCGGCTTCCAGGGTGGCGTCGCCGTGGTCAATCACGGTCCGGCCGCGGTGCAGGGCTGGCAGCTGCGCCTCGACATGCCCTACGAGATCACGCAGATCTGGAATGCCGAGATCGTCGCGCGCGATGCGGAGGGCTATGTGATCCGCAACGTTGCCTGGAACGGCGCCCTGGGTGACGAGGCCACCGTCAGCTTCGGCTTCCTCGGCGCCGGGACGGTGGATGCCACCCAGATCGACATCCTGTTCTGAACGGAGGCGCTACAGGATCCGGGCCTCGAAGGGCGGCAACAGGTCCGGCGCGTCGAATTCCAGGACCCAGAGATCCGGATCGCGCTGCACCTGCCGCGCCACATAGGCATCCGCCTCCGCCTCCGGCACCGGCCGGGGGCCGGAGCCGCGCATCCAGGCCGCGCGCCCCTCGCCGTCGCGGGCCTGGCTGAGCACGACGCAGCCCTCGCGCCCGCGCAGCAGGCAGAGGATGCCGCCGGAATCGGGGTCTCCCTTGCGCAGCACCATGCCGGACCGGCCCGACTGATCGGCCAGCCGCAACGCCATCTGGGCCCAGAGCCCGGCCTTCACCCTTGCTTCCATGCCGGAAAGAGTGACGTGGCGGGCGCCAGATGCAACCCCTTGCGGCGGGCCCTGCCGCGCGGCATTCACCCTGCCGGCGTGGGTGCCGCGAGGATGAGGGATCATGGCGGAGAAGGCGAAGGGTCAGCCGAAGCTGACGGAAGGGCAGCGCGCCTATGAGGCGAAGCGCGCCGCCAAGGCCGGGGTCAGCCTGGAGAAGTGGCTGTCCATGAAGGCGCAGGAGCGCGAACAGGCCACCGCGGCCGCGGCCAAGGCCAGCGAGCCGAAGAAGCCGGGCTTCTTCGCCCGCCTGCTGGAGCGGGCGCAGCGGCCGATCGGCTGAGCCTGGAGCAGGAGGCCGGCACCGTGCTGGCCGCCCATGCCGACTGGAGCATCGACCCCCGCAAGCGCTGGGTGACGCTGGCGCGCCGGGACGCGGCGGGCTGGCGCGCCGGCGCGCCCCGCCCGGTGGGCGATCCGGCGGCGCTCACCGCGCGTCTGCTGGCGGAGGGCCACCCGCTGCTGTTCGGGCTCGACCTGCCGCTCGGCCTGCCGCGCGCCTATGCCGCGACCCGGCCGGAGGAGAGCTTCCCGGCCTTCCTGCGCGGCCTCGGCGAGACCCCTGGTTTCTTCGAGGTCAGCGCCGGGCTCGAGACGGTGTCGCCGGCGCGCCCCTTCTACCCGGCGCGCGGCCTGCGCGGCATGACGCGCGCCGCCCATGCGGCGGCGCTGGGCCTGGAGGGGCCGCGCGCCCTCTGCCGCCTCTGCGATCTGGCGACTGCCGAGCGCCCCGCCGGCGCCCCGCTCTTCTGGACGCTCGGCGCCAACCAGACCGGCAAGGCGGCGATCTCGGCCTGGCGCGATTGGCTCCACCCCGCGCTGGCGGCGGGCGTGCCGCTCCGCCTCTGGCCCTTCGAGGGCTCCGTCCGCGCGCTGCTGGCGCCGGGCCGCGCGGTGCTGGCGGAAACCTATCCCGCCGAGGCCCTGCGCCATCTCGGCCTCGTGCTCGGGGGCAGCAAGCGCGTCCCCGAGGTGCGCCGGGCCGCCGCGCCCGCCCTGCGGCTGGCGATGGCGAGGCTGAACGTGTCGGCGGATCCCGCGCTGGCGGCGGCGCTGGACGATGGCTTCGGCGCGGATGCGGCGGGCGAGGACCGGTTCGACAGCCTGCTCGGCCTGCTCTGCGTCATCGGCGTGCTGGAGGGCGCCCGGCCGGATTTCGTGCCTGCGGATCCCTGGGTGCGGCGCTGGGAAGGCTGGGTGCTGGGGCAGTCGGCGCTGCCGGCCGGGGCGTGACGAGGCCGCCCCGGCGGTTTCGCTCCGGTCAGGCGGGCGGCGCGTAGAGTCCGGCGGCGGTGGCCGCCTGGGTGGCGAGGGCCACGGAGAGGTCGAGGGTCGGCGTCTCCACCCCGGCAAGGCGGGCCAGCTGCAACGGCGTGCGGAACAGCGCCTCGACCTCCATCGGCCGGCCCAGCTCCAGATCCTGCAGGATGGAGGGCTTGTGCGCCAGCTTGGCGGAACCGGCGACGCGCTTCTCCAGGTCGTACTCGAAGGGATGGCCGAGGGCCGCAGCCACCGCCATGGCCTCCTTCATGGCGCGCAGGATCGCCGCGCGCACCGCCGGCTCGGCGAGGGTCGGGCCGATGCCCTGGCGCGAGAGAATGGTGAAGGGCCCCTGCGCCAGATTGCCCATCAGCTTGGCCCAGACTTCCCGCCGGATGGCGTCCGTCACCTCGCCCGAGATGCCGCCGGCGCTCAGCGCCTCGGCGATGGCGCGGGCGCGCGGGCTGTCGCGCCCGTCCGGCTCGCCCAGGATGACGCGGTTGCTGGCGTGCTCCACCTTGATCACGCCCGGCTCGGTGACGGTGCAGGCGGAATAGACCACGCCGCCCAGGGTGCGGTCGATGCCCACCGCCTGCCGCACCGCCTCGCCCGGATCGATCGCCGGCAGCCGGCGGCCCTCGAGATCGCCGCCGTGCCGGTCGAAGTACCACCAGGGGATGCCGTTCATCACGAAGGCCACGGTGGTGTCCGGCCCGAGCAGGGGGCCGATCGCCGCCGCCACCTGCGGCAGGGAGGGCGCCTTGACGGTGACGATGACGGCATCCTGCGGCCCCAGCGCCGCGGCGCTGTCCGCCGCCACGCGCACGGTATGATGGCCGTCGGGCGCCTGGATGGTCAGGCCCTTCTCGCGGATCGCCGCCAGTTGCGGCCCGCGCGCCACGACGCTGGTCTCGGCGCCGCCGAGCGCCAGGCGCGCGGCGAGATGGCCGCCGATCGCCCCCGCCCCGAACACACAGATCTTCATCCGTTCGATTCCTTTCAGTTGTGGCGCGACAGCAGGTCGAGGGCGATGCGCGAGAGCGCCTCGACGCCGTTGGGGATGCAGGCCTCGTCGGGCTGGTAATCGGCGTTGTGCAGGCGATCCGCGCGGCCGGGGGCGCCGGCGCCGATGCGAAGCTGGAAGGCCGGAACCCGCTCGGCGAAGGCGGAGAAATCCTCCGAGCCCATGCTGGGCTCGCCCTCCAGCAGCGCGGCCTCGCCGAACTGGGCGGCCAGCGCGGCGACCGCCGGTTCGAGCACGCGGTCGTCGTTCACCAGCGGCGGCACCATGCGCTGATACTCCATGCTGGCGGTGACGCGCAGCCCGGTGGCGATGCCCTCGGCCAGGCGGCGCAGCGCCGCTTCCGCCGTGTCCCGCGCCGCGGGGTGCAGGGTGCGGACCGAACCCTTCAGATGCACCCGCTCGGGGATGATGTTGTAGGTGGTGCCGCCGGCCGACTGGCCGATGGTGACGACGGCCGGGTGCAGCGGCCGGACCTCGCGCGAGACGACGGTCTGCGCCTGGGTGACGAAATGGGCCGCGGCGACGATCGGGTCGACGGCGGCATAGGGATGCGCGGCATGGCCCGAGCGGCCGCGCAGCACGAGGTCGAAGCGGTCGGCGGCGGCGAGGCAGGCGCCGCGCACGAAGCCGAGGCTGCCGACGGGCATGTCGGGATGGTTGTGGAAGCCGAGCGCCATGTCGAGCCCCTCGGCCGCGCCATCGGCGATCATCGCCGCCGCGCCCTCCAGCGTCTCCTCCGCCGGCTGGAACACCAGCGCGACGCGGCCGGCGAGCTGCGGCGCCATCTCCTGGAGCAGCGCGGCGACGCCGAGCAGGGTGACGGTGTGGATGTCGTGGCCGCAGGCATGCATCTTGCCGGGGACGGCGCTGGCGAAGGGCAGGCCGGTCTCCTCCTGGATCGGCAGCGCGTCCATGTCGGCCCGGATGGCCAGCGTCGGGCCGGGCAGCCCGCCCTCGATCATGCCCAGCACGCCGGTGCGGCCGACGCCGGTGCGGTGCGGGATGCCGAGGCGGCCGAGTTCGGCGGCGACGAGGCCGGCGGTGCGCCGCTCCTCGAAGGCCAGTTCCGGATGGGCGTGCAGGTCCCGACGCAGGGCGATCAGCGCGGGGGCGAGTGCCCGGCTGGAGTCCCGCAACCTGCGGGAGGGGTCGTTGGTCAGATTATCGCGCTTCATCAATGAAAACTTCCCATTCGAGACGCATTGGATGCGACGGGGCTAACTTTATTGCGCTGCAGTAAGATGAACTTTCGTCCATAATATTCACGCGCCTTGCCGATGCGCGGCGCCGTGCCATAGGTTGCGCGGCATTCCGACGATAAGGAAGGGGAGGGTAAGAAGCAGGGCGTTGCCGGGACATGTCCCAAGACTGACGGCGTGACGCTTCCGGCGCCGCCGCGCAGAGCCGGCAGGACGCCTGACAGACCAGCCCTTCCACGATAAGCGAGGCCCGGATGGCAAAGGCCGTCCGGACCCAACCTGCCATCAAAGAGCTAAAGCATCACGACAAGGGCCCCGGCATCTGACAGGGCCCTTCAGTGCCCAGTGCACAGGGGCGTGCCTCCGGCGCGCGGGTTCAAGAAGGGATCGGCATGAGGATTAACGCGAAAGACCTTGCCTCCGGCATCTTTCTGGTGCTGCTGGCGGCAATCGGCCTTTGGCTGAACACCGAGCACACGCTGGGCTCGGCGCGACGCATGGGCCCCGGCTACATGCCGATGCTCGTTTTCTGGCTGGAACTCGGGCTGGGGATGATTGTCCTGGTCACCTCCTTCTTCGGCGGCCTCGACCCGCTGGAGAAGTGGACCAAGCTCGACTTCACCACGCTCTTCGTCGGCGTCGCGGTGGCCATCTTCGCCTATCCGATGCTGGCGGCGATCCCGGCCCTGTCCGCCAACTGGTACGCGCTGGGCATCGCCATGTGCATCGGCGCCGCCATCATGGCGGTCAGCCCGGGCTGGCGGAAGATGGCGGTGATCCTGGCGGCGATGACCGTCTTCGGCGTGCTGCTGGACCAGGGCGGCCTGTTCCTGGCCATCACCGCCATGGTGGTCGTCTCGGCCCTGGCCGATCCGGAGCACAGGCCCCTCGGCGTGCTGGGCTGCGTGGTGTTCCTGCTGGCCCTTTGCTGGTGGGTGTTCATCTATGAGCTCGACATCCGCGTGAACGTCTGGCCGACCTTCTGAGGCACAGGGACGACCATGGAACTTCTTCTCGCCAACCTGGCGCACGGCTTCAGTGTCGCGCTCAGCTTCGACAACCTGCTCTTCGCGCTGCTCGGCGCCTTCATCGGCACGGCCATCGGCGTGCTGCCGGGCATCGGGCCGGTCGCGACCATCTCCCTGCTGCTGCCGATCACCTTCGGCCAGCCGGCGGTCACGGCCATCATCATGCTGGCCGGCATCTACTACGGTGCCCAGTATGGTGGCTCGACCACCGCCATCCTGCTGAACCTGCCGGGCGAGGTCTCCTCGGTGGTGACCACGCTGGAAGGCTACAAGATGGCGCGCAACGGCCGCGCCGGCGCGGCGCTGGCCATCTCGGCGCTGGGCTCCTTCTTCGCCGGTTCCGTCGCCACCATCCTCGTCGCCGCCTCGGGTCCTCTGCTGACCCAGGTGGCGCTGTCCTTCGGACCGGCCGACTACTTCTCGCTCATGTTGCTGGGCCTGATCATCTCGGCCGTGCTGGCGCAGGGCTCGGTGGTGAAGTCGGTGGGCATGGTGGTGCTGGGCGTGGCGCTTGGCCTGGTCGGCACCGACGTGCAGACCGGCCAGCAGCGCTTCACCTTCGGCATTCCCGAGCTGTCGGACGGCCTGAACTTCGCCGCCATCGCCATGGGCGTGTTCGGCATCGCCGAGATCATCCTGAACCTGGAGCGTCCCGAGGTCCGCTCGGTGCTCTCGGCCAAGGTCGGCAGCCTGTTCCTGACCAAGGAGGAATGGAAGCGCGCCATGCCCTCCGTGCTCCGCGGCACGGTCATCGGTTCGGCGCTGGGCATCCTGCCCGGTGGCGGCGCCTCGCTGGCCTCCTTCGGCTCCTACATGATGGAGCGCAAGCTCTCCAAGGGGCGTGACGAGTTCGGCAATGGCGCCATCGAGGGCGTGGCCGGTCCCGAGGCGGCGAACAACGCCGCGGCGCAGACCAGCTTCATCCCGCTGCTGACGCTGGGCATCCCCTCCAACGCCGTCATGGCGCTGATGGTGGGCGCCCTGATCATCCAGGGCATCCAGCCCGGGCCGCGCATGGTCGAGGCGCAGCCCGACCTGTTCTGGGGCCTGATCTGCTCCATGTGGATCGGCAACCTGATGCTGCTCGTCATCAACCTGCCGATGATCGGCATGTGGGTGAAGCTGCTGCAGGTCCCTTACAAATTCATGTACCCGGCGATCCTGACCTTCTGCGCGATCGGCGTGTACTCCATCAACAACAACGTCTTCGACGTCTACCAGACGGTGTTCTTCGCCGTGCTCGGCTATGTCTTCTCCAAGCTGAAGATGGAGCCGGCGCCGCTGCTGGTCGGCTTCGTGCTCGGCCCGATGATGGAGGAGCACCTGCGCCGCGCCATGCTGCTCTCGCGCGGTGACCCGATGGTCTTCGTCGAGCGGCCGATCTCCGGCGTGCTGCTGGCGATCTCCGCCCTGGCGCTGGGCATGATGCTGCTGCCGGGCCTTCGCAAGAAGAAGGAAGCGGCGATGGCGGGTTAACAGCCGCCACCAAGTCGTGAACAATGGGCCGCCCCGGCTGCAACCGGGGCGGCTTTTCTTTTTTTGGACTGGTCCTTAGAACCTCGTCCCATGATTCCAGCGAAGGTTGACTGCATGCCCGGCTCCCCAACCGATCCGATTGTGCCGGTGATCCTCTGCGGAGGAAGTGGCAGCCGCCTCTGGCCCCTGTCGCGGGAAGGCTTCCCGAAGCAGTTCTGGCCTCTGCTGAGCGAGCGCACCATGCTGCAGGAGACCGCCGCCCGGGCGGAGGGGTCAGGCTTCCGCGCGCCGATCGTCGTCTGCAACGAGGAGCACCGCTTCCTGGTGGCGGAGCAGCTCCGCCTCGGCGGCGTGGCCGAGCCGCGCATCGTGCTGGAGCCGGTCGGCCGCAACAGCGCCCCGGCCATCGCCGTCGCCGCGGTCCTGGCGCAGGAGGCGCATCCCGAGGCCATCCTCTGGCTGATGGCGGCCGATGCCGCGATCCGCGACGTGCCCGCCCTGCACGCCGCCCTGACGCGCGCCGCCGCCGCCGCCCGCGCCGGCCATATCGCCACCTTCGGCATGCGGCCGACCGCGCCCGAGACCGGCTATGGCTATATCGAGACCGGCGTGCCGGTCGCCGGCCTGGAGGGCGTCTCCACCATCGCCCGTTTCGTCGAGAAGCCGGACGCGGCCACCGCCGCCGGCTTCCTGGCCGATGGGCGGCACCTGTGGAACTCGGGCATGTTCGTCGCCAGCGCGCGCACGCTGCTGGAGGAGCTGCAGGCGCTGGCGCCCGAGGTGCTCGCCGCCGCCCGCGCCGCCGTCGCCGCCTCGACCCGCGACCTCGACTTCGTCCGCCTCGACCCCGCCGCCTTCCGGGCCGCGCCGGACATCTCCATCGACTACGCGGTGATGGAGAAGACCCGCCGCGCGGTGGTGGTGCCGGCCGCCATCGGCTGGTCCGACGTGGGCTCCTGGGCGGCGCTGTGGGATGTGTCGGAGAAGGATGCGGCGGGCAATGCGACGACCGGCCCGGTCGAGCTGCTCGATGCCCGCAATTGCTACGTCCGCACCGAGGGCGTGCTCACCGCCATCGTCGGGCTGGAGGACGCGGTGATCGTCGTCACCGACGATGCCGTGCTGGCCATGCACCGGGACCGGGCGCAGGAGGTCAAGACCCTCCTCGGCCAGCTCAAGGCCCACGGGCGGAAGGAGGCGACCGAGCATCGCCGCATGTACCGCCCCTGGGGCCATTACGAGGGGCTGATCAAGGGCGACCGCTTCCAGGTGAAGAAGATCTCGGTCAAGCCCGGCGCCAAGCTCTCCCTGCAGAAGCACTTCCACCGTGCCGAGCATTGGGTGGTGGTGGCCGGCACCGCCATCGTCGAGCGGGATTCCGAGCGCATCATGCTGCGCGAGAACGAGTCCATCTACCTGCCGCTGGGCTGCGTGCACCGCATGGAGAACCCCGGCATGATCCCGCTGACGCTGATCGAGGTGCAGTCCGGCGCCTATCTCGGCGAGGACGACATCGTCCGTTTCGAGGACACCTACGGCCGCAGCTGAGGCTGGCCGGCCAGGGCCATCGCCCGCACCTCGGCCGGGCTGTGGCCCGCCTGCCGCAGGGCGGTCAGCGTCGGCGCCCCGTCGCGCTTCGACAGGCGCCGCCCGTCGGCGCCCAGCAGCAGGGGGTGGTGGCGGTAGCGCGGCGCCGGCCAGCCGAGCAGCGCCTGCAACAGGCGGTGCAGATCGGTCGCCGGGCGCAGGTCCTCCCCCCGCGTCACCAGCGACACGCCCTGCAGGGCGTCGTCATGCGTGACGCAGAGGTGGTAGGAGGCGGGAATGTCCTTCCGCGCCAGCACCACGTCGCCGAAGCGGGCCGGATCGCAGCGGCGGCGGCCCTCGCCGCATTCCAGGAAGGAGAGCGGCCCCTTCAGCCGGCGCAGCGCCGCCGCCATGTCGAGGCGCAGCGCATAGGGCGCGCCGGAGGCGAGGCGCCCGGCCCGCGCGGCCGGCGTGAGATGGCGGCAGGTGCCGGGGTAGAGCGGACCGTCCGGCCCGTGCGGCGCATGGCCGATGGCGGCGATCTCGCGGGCGATCTCGGCACGGGTGCAGAAGCAGGGGTAGAGCAGCCCCGCATCGGCCAGCCGGTCGAGCACGGCCCGGTATTCGTCCAGATGACTGGACTGGCGGCGCACCGGCCCGTCCCAGTCGAGGCCGAGCCAGGCGAGGTCCTCCTCGATGCCGCCGATGAACCCGGCCCGGCAGCGCACCGGGTCGATATCCTCGATGCGCAGCAGGAAGCGGCCGCCGGTCTCGCGCGCCAGCCGCCAGCCGAGCAGGGCGCTGTGCGCATGGCCCAGGTGCAGCTGGCCGGTCGGGCTGGGGGCGAAGCGCGTGACGACGGTTGCGGCCATGATGCTTCGCGCGTAGCGGATGGAGCCTGACCGCAGCAAGAGGAGGCCCGGATGGCCAGGCTGGATGGACCGCGTTGGGGACCGAAGTCGGGAGGCGCCGCGAGGATGCTCGTCCTCCTGCTGCACGGCTACGGCGCCGACGGCAACGACCTGATCGACCTGGCGCCGCACTGGGCGCAGGCGGTGCCCGATGCGCTGTTCATCGCGCCCCATGCGCCGCAGGATTGCGACGGCGGCCCCTATGGCCGGCAATGGTTCAGCCTGGAGGACCGCAGCCCGGCGGCGCTGCTGGCCGGCATCCAGTCCGCGCGGCCGCAGCTGGACGCGCTGATCGAGGCCGAATGCGTGGCGGCGGACCTGCCGCCGGGCGCGGTGGCGCTGATGGGCTTCAGCCAGGGCGCGATGATGGCGCTGTATACGGGCCTGCGCCGGGCCGTGCCGCCGGCCGGCATCCTGGCCTATTCCGGCCGGCTGATCGGCGAGGAGAGCCTGGCCGCCGAGATCCGCGCCCGGCCGCCGGTGCTGCTGGTCCATGGCGAGGCGGACGAGGTGGTTCCGGCCGAGGCGAGCCGCGCCGCCGAACGGGCGCTGCGGGCCGCCGGGGTCCCGGTCGAGTCGCTCTACACCCCGCGTCTGGCCCATGGCATCGACGAGGCCGGCCTCTCGGCCGGAGCGCTGTTCCTGCAACGGCTGGCGGCGGGGCCGGGCGGGGCAGCGTGACCGTGGCGTGAAACCTGCGAGGCGAGTGGTTGCGCCGGTCGCGCGGGGCTGGCATGAATCCGCTGCACACCGGCGGCGCCACGAAATCTGGGGCCTGCCCGACCGGACCGGCCCCATGGCTTGAGGCGCGCAGCTTGAAAGGAGCGGCGTTTGCCTGACGGGATGTCACTGGGAGGCCACGGCACTGGGTCCGGCGGCTTCCCGGCCTTGGTGCTGAACGCGGATTTCCGTCCGCTGTCGTACTATCCTCTGTCGCTGTGGTCATGGCAGGACGCGGTGAAGGCGGTCTATCTCGACCGCGTCTCGGTGCTATCGGAATACGAGACCGCCGTCCGCTCGCCCAACCACACGATCCGCCTGCCCAGCGTCATCGCGCTGCGCGAGTACATCCCGGCGGCGCGGCGTCCGGCCTTCACCCGCTTCAACGTCTTCCTGCGCGACGGCTTCTCCTGCGTCTATTGCGGCCAGGAGCATCCGACCCCGGAACTGACCTTCGACCATGTGATCCCGCGCAGCCGGGGCGGCCGCACGAGCTGGGAGAATGTCGTCACCGCCTGCGGCCCCTGCAACCTGCGGAAAGGCTCGAAGCTGCCGCAGGAGATCCGCATGTTCCCGCGCCACACGCCGCGCCAGCCGACGAGCTGGGAACTGCAGGACAATGGACGGATGTTTCCGCCCAACTACCTGCACGAAAGCTGGCGCGACTATCTCTACTGGGACACCGAGCTGGAGAGCTGAGGCGGAACCGCCGGCTCAGCGCCGGCGCCGCGCCATCGCCAGGGCGAAGCCGCCCAGCCCCAGGGCATAGAGCAGGTTCATCGCCGCCATCGAGACCGGCAGGCCGGGGATGAGGAACGTCGCCTCGTCGCAGGGCTTGGCCGGGGTGGCGGCGAGGCTGCTCATCAGATCCTCCACGCTGCGCGCGCCGCCGGCGCTGGGCGCGGCGCAGCCGGGCAGGGGGGAGGGCCACCAATGCGCCTCGACCCCGACATGCACCAGCGCCACGGCGGCGGAAGCCAGCACCGCGATCCCCGCCAGGGTGAGCATCAGCCGGCGTGGCAGCAGCAGGGCGCCAAGCGCCAGGGCGGCGGCGATCCAGTAGGGCCAGCGTTGCCAGAGGCAGAGCAGGCAGGGGTTCAGCCCGCCCCACCGCTCCGACGCCATGGCCAGGAGCGGGGCGGCCGCGGCGAGCGCCGCGATCAGCAGCGGCATCAGTTCGACCCGGTATCCAGCATCTGGTTCATGGCGCGCGAGGGCTCGGCGCAGCCCGCCTGGCCCACGACCCGGGCCGGCACCCCGGCCACCGTGGACCCCGAGGGCACCGGCTTCAGCACCACCGAGCCGGCGGCGACGCGGGCGCAGGCGCCCACCTCGATATTGCCCAGCACCTTCGCCCCGGCCCCGATCAGCACCCCGTGGCGGATCTTCGGATGACGGTCACCGCATTCCTTGCCGGTGCCGCCCAGCGTCACACCCTGCAGCAGCGAGACATCGTCCTCGATCAGGGCCGTCTCGCCGATGACCAGGCCGGTCGCATGATCGAGGAAGATGCCGTGGCCCATGCGAACCGCCGGGTGGATATCGGTCTGGAACACCGACGAGCTGCGCGACTGCACCCAGAGCGCCAGGTCGCGCCGGCCTTCCAGCCACAGCGCATGGGCAAGGCGATGCGCGCCCAGCGCGTGGAAGCCCTTGTAGTAGAGCAGGGGCTCCAGGGCGCGGCTGGTGGCCGGGTCGCGGTCCACCACGGCCAGGATGTCGCGGCGCACGGCGTGGCGCAGCGCCGGGTCCTCGGCCAGATGGCGCTCCAGGCTGCGGCGCAGCAGCGCGCTCGGCAGGTCGGCGTGCTCCAGCCGCGCCGCGATCCGTCCGGCCAGGGCGGATTCCAGCGTGTCGTGCTGCAGCACCGCGGCGTGAAGGAAGCCCGCCAGCTCCGGCTCCTGCACGGCCGCCCGCTGGGCCTCGTCGCGGATGCGGCACCAGACGGGATCGAGGCTCACGGCATCAGCCGTCGCGACAGGCTTGGCGAGCTGGTTCATGCGGGCTCCTCGGCAGAACGGCCGTCCGGGCGGAGCAAGCTGGCGCCGGCGGGAGGACGGGTCAAGCGCCATGCGGCGGAGCCAGACCCCCTCTCCCCGCATCACCGCGTGACGCGCTGGCCGGCATGCGCTATGCCGTCGCGGCGCCCGCGAGAGTGGCGGAACGGTAGACGCAGACGACTCAAAATCGTCCGACTTCGGTCATGGGGGTTCGAGTCCCCCCTCTCGCATATCCGCGCGATCCCTCCATTCCCCGCCTCCGTCGCGTTCCCTCAGGGCGGTCCCGCATTCATCCCCAGATCCGGTGGATCAGCCTGGGGATAAGTCACGGACAAGCCGGCGAGGCGACCGGCGGGGCGTCGCCCCGATGGCGGAATCCGCTGTGCCTGACAGCAAACTCGGCAAGTCGGAAAATCCCCGGTCCCGCCTCGTCTCGGCGCCGCATCGTCCCACGCGCCGGCCTCAGCGGTCGGTGAGCCGCAACTCGATGCGGCGATTGCGGGCCAGGGCCTCGGGCGAGTCGCCGGGGTCGAGGGGCTGGTGCTCGGCGAAGGCGGTGGCCGCCACATGCTCGGCCGGCAGGCCCTCCGCGATCAGCAGCTGCGCCACGGCGATGGCGCGGGCGGAGGAGAGCTCCCAGTTCGAGGCGTAGCGCGTGCTGCCGCGGATCGGGCTGCGATCGGCGTGGCCGTCGACGCGCAGCACCCAGGGCAGGTCCGGCGGGAAGCGGCGGCTCACCTCCAGCAGCTCCCTGGCCAGGGATTGCAGCTGCTGCCGGCCGGTGGCGGAGAGTTCGGCGCTGCCGACCGGGAAGAGCACCTCGCTCTGGAAGACGAAGCGGTCGCCGACGATGCGGACATCCGGCCGGTCGCCCAGCACCGCGCGCAGCCGGCCGAAGAAGTCGCTGCGATAGCGCTGCAACTCCTCGACCCGCGCCGCCAGCGCGGCGTTCAGCCGCTGGCCGAGCTGGGTGATCTGCGCGTCCTTGTCGCGCCCTTCCTGCTCCTCGCGGCTCAGCAGGGCCGAGACGCGGGCGATCTCGTCGCGCAGCTCGGTGACCTGCCGCGTCAGTAGCGCCACCTGGGCCCGCGCGCTCTCGGCCAGCCGGGCATGCTCGCCGCTCTGCGCCTCGGCCGCCGCGCGCGCCTCGCCCTCGCTGCCGGCACGGGCCAGGGCCTGCTCGGCGCGGCGCTCCAGCTCGTCGCGCAGCGCGGTGAGCTGCTGCACCTGCTGGGTCAGGCGGGCGATGTCGGCCAGCCGTGCCTCGATGGTGGCGCGGTCGGCGGTGACGGTCTGGTTGAGCCGCGCGGCCTCGGCGCGCAGGGCCTCCACATCGCGGCGCGCGGCGGCGAGCTCGGCGACGGTGGCCTCGCGCGCCGCCTCGGCCTGGCCGGCGCGACCCTGCGCCTGGGCGAGCTGCTGCCGCGCGGCGGCCAGGGCCTCGCGCTCGGCCGCCAGGGCGCGCCGCGCCTCGGTCAGGTCGCGCACCGTCTGGGCGGTGTCGCCGCCCAGCGTCTCGGCGCGCGACTGGGCGGCGCCGAGACGCTCCTCCAGGCTGGCGATGCGGCTGGCGGCGCCGCCGGCGGCGAGTTCGAGATCGGCCAGCCGCGCCGCCAGGCCGTCCCGCGCGGCTTCCAGCGCGGCGCGCTCGCTGCCCTGTCGGTCGCGCTCGGCGCGCAGGCTGCCGACCTGCTCCAGGGCGGCGTCGCGCGCGGCGGCGGCGGCGCGCAGCTCGTCGCCCATGCGGGCGAGATTGCCGCGCAGCTCCTCCCCCTGGCTCCGCTCCAGCGACAGCATGTCGGCCAGCTCGGCGACCTGCCGGTTCAACCGGTCGAGCGCCTGGTCGCGCGAGGAGAGGGTGACGGAGAGGAAGCCCTGGGCCAGGACGAAGACCAGCAGGACGAAGATGATGACCATCAGCAGCGTGGACAGGGCGTCCACATAGCCGGGCCAGGC
Organism: Pseudoroseomonas sp. WGS1072; assembly: GCF_049340465.1. Classification (NCBI taxonomy): domain Bacteria; kingdom Pseudomonadati; phylum Pseudomonadota; class Alphaproteobacteria; order Acetobacterales; family Acetobacteraceae; genus Pseudoroseomonas; species Pseudoroseomonas sp. WGS1072. The sequence goes on from NZ_JBMPSU010000001.1 coordinate 2,725,893, forward strand.
ATTGACGCCCTCGCGCTGGCCGCGCCGGCCGCTCCCGAGCGCCATGGCTCAGCCCCCTCCGGCCGGCGCCTGCCTCATCGCGGCCCGTCCTCGGCCAGGGCGGCGATGGTGCGGGAGAGGACCTTGATCTCGCTGCGGATCTCGGCGGTCGCCTGGGCGCGGCCCTGGGCGACATCCTCGGTCAGGCGGGCGAGGTAGAGCTCGATGTTGCGCAGGTGGATGCGGGCGGCGTCATCCTCCGCGCTGCCCTCGGCGAGGCGGGCGATCGCCGGGGCCAGGCCGGACTGCGCCTCCGCCATGCGCTGCATCAGCACCTGGCTGGCGCGCATCTGCTCGGTCATCACCGAAAGCCGTTCGGTCAGGGTGTGCAGGGCCTGGGCCGAGGCGGCGCGGCCTTCCTCGCCGCGCGCCATGATGCGCTGCAGGTTCTCGAGGTTCTCGGCGGTCTGCTCCAGCAGCGCCTGGACATAGGCGGGCACCGAGCCGCCCATCTCGCCATCCCCGCCCAGCACGCCGGAGGAGAGGCGGGTGACGCCGGCGAGCCATTCCTCCAGCTCGTAGTAGAAGCGGTTCTGCGCCTGCCCGGCGGTCAGGTCGAGGAAGCCCAGCACCAGGGCGCCGGCGAGGCCGAGCATGGAGGAGGAGAAGGCGATGCCCATGCCCGACAGCGGCTGCGCCAGGCCGGACTTGAGCTGGTTGAACAGCTGGTTCAGGTCGCCGGAGCCGACCGACATGGAGTTGATCACCTCGGCCACCGAGCCGATGGTCAGGATCAGGCCCCAGAAGGTGCCGAGCAGGCCGAGGAAGATCGACAGCCCGGTCATGTAGCGCGACAGCTCGCGGCTCTCGTCGAGGCGGGAGGCGATGCCGTCGAGCACGCCGCGCATCGCCGGGGCGGAGAGCGAGAGGCGCTCGCCGCGGCGGGCCGAGAACATCGAGGCCATCGGCGCCAGCAGCCGTGGCGCGGTGCGCGGCGTGGCACCGGTGCGGTTGCCGCGGAAGCCTTCCAGCCACTCCACCTCCGGCTTCAGCCCGAGCACCTGGCGGATGTTCCAGGCGATGCCGAGCAGCAGGACGCCGAGGATGACCGTGTTCAGCACCGGATTCGCCGCGAAGGCGGTCAGCAGATTGCCCGAGAGCACGACGCAGAGCAGGGCGACGGCGGCCAGGAAGGCCAGCATCCGCAGCAGGTAGTGGGTCGGGCGTGTCATGGGCGGGTCGTGCTCGGCTGGAGGGCCGGGCTCTCCGGCGCGGCGCGGAGAGTGGGCGGTATCAGCAGGATGGCGTCGCGGGCCTCGGAGGTGCGTCCCAGGGGGCGGGTGTCGATGCGCGTGCCGTCCAGCCCGCCGCGCTCGAGGGCGGCGCGGATGGCCAGGCCATGCGCCAGGGAATCGCGACGTGCCACCGAGACATCCTGCACCGGCCCGGCGACCTGCGCCAGCAGCGTCACGCGGCCGGCGGTCGCGGTCGCGAGCCAGCGGCCGATCTCGGCGAGGGCGGCCGCGGCGGCGGCATCCGGCGCGCCGCGCGCGGCCGGGCCGGTGACCAGCCAGCCCCCCTCGGGCGCCGGCGCGATGCCGCGGGGGAGGGCGATGTCCGGGCGCGGCAGCGGAACGCCCGGGCGCGGCGCGCGGCTCAGATCGGGCGGCGCGGGCGCGGCGGCGGCGGGCGGTGGCGGCAGCGTGGCGGCCTCCTCGCCGGCGGCGGCGCGGCAGGAGGCGGCCGGCGGGAGCAGCAGGGCGAGGCCCAGCAGGGCGGCCCGCCCCGCCGGGGCCGGGCTGCGCGTCAGCGGCGGGCGGGCGCGGCGGCGCGCGGGGATCGACGGGGGCGGGGCCATGATGCGCGCACCCTAGGTTGCGGCGGCGGCGGCGGCAACAGCACCGCCCGCCCGCGCCGGCGGATCAGGCCTCGCCGCGGCCTTCGGCGCGGGCGCGGCCCACCACGGCGATGCCGTCCTGCACCACCTCGCGCAGCTTCGGCTGCAGGAAGGGGTTGCCGGCGACGATATGGCCGCTGGCGTAGCAGTCGCCGCCCTCCGGATCGGTCGCGATGCCCCCGGCCTCCTTCAGGATGACCAGCCCGGCGGCGACGTCCCACTTGGCCATGCCGAGCTCCCAGTAGCCCTCGTAGCGCCCGGCCGCGGTCCAGGCGAGGTCGAGCGAGGCCGAGCCCATGCGGCGGATGCCCGCCACATGCGGCATCAGCCGGGCGAGGGTGGCGCTGAACTCCGCCTTACGCTGCACCTTGGCGAAGGGGATGCCGGTGGCGAAGACGGCGGAGAGCATGTCGCGCCGGCCGGAGACGCGCAGGCGGCGGTCGTTCAGGAAGGCGCCGCTGCCCTTCTCGGCCCAGAACAGCTCGTCCGCGGCGGGGTTGTAGATCACCCCGGCGACGACCTCGCTGGTGGTCTCGCCGGTGCGCCTCTCGATGCCGATCGAGACCGACCAGTGCGGGATGCCGTGCAGGAAGTTGGTGGTGCCGTCGAGCGGATCGACCACCCAGCGCCATTCCCAGTCCTTGTCGCCGCTCTCGCCCTGCTCCTCGCCCAGGAAGGCGAAGCCGGGCCGGGCGCGGCCCAGCTCGGCGCGCAGCGTCTCCTCGGCGCGCATATCGGCCTGGGAGACGAAGTCGCCCGGACCCTTCATGCTGACCTGCAGCTGCTCCACCTCGCCGAAATCGCGCAGCAGGCGGCGGCCGGCCTTCTGGGCGGCGGCGACGACGACGTTCAGGGCGGGGGAGAGGCGGGCGGAAGGGGCCACGGCGCGGATACTCCGGCGGTAAGGGGACGGTGGGTCGGTCGGCGGCCCCGGGGGGAGCGGAAGGGCCGCCGCGAAGGGCCTCAGCCCTTGGCGCGCTCGACGTAGGAGCCGTCCTCGGTCTTCACCACGATCCGCTCGCCGGCGGTGATGAAGGGCGGCACCATGGTCTTGACGCCGTTGGAGAGAAGGGCGGGCTTGTAGGAGGAGGAGGCGGTCTGCCCCTTCACCACCGGGTCGGCCTCGGCCACCTCCAGCGTCACCTGCTGCGGCAGGTCCATGGCCACCGGGTCGCCCTCGATGAGCTTGACGGAGACCGTCATGTTCTCCTCGAGGAAGGGCAGGCGGTCGCCCAGGATGGCGGCCGGGACGATGGTCTGCTCGAAGGTCTCGGGATCCATCAGCACCAGGTTGTCGCCATCGGCATAGGAGTAGGTGAACTCCTTGTCCTCGGTGGTCAGGCGCTCGACGGTGTCGGCCGTGCGCCAGCGGTCATCCTTCTTGGTGCCGGTCTTGATGTCGCGCATCTCAACCTGGATGAAGGCGCCGCCCTTGCCCGGGGTGATGATCTGGATCTTCAGCACGGTCCAGCGGCGGCCCTCATACTCGATGACCTGACCGGGGCGCATCTGATTGGCCTGCTGCTTCATGGGCGGGGCACCTGCTCGATGGAGACGTGAAGGAACGAAAAGGGCGGCAGGCGGCATGGCGCCACCGTCCGGGCGGCGCGCGCTTTAGCCTGTCCGGGCGGCATCAGGCAACCTCGCGGTCGGGACGGGGTGAATTTCGCCGGCGGTCAGGCCATCAGTGCGCCACGTGCCCGAACACGGCCTGCAGCAGGGCGAAGAGCGCGCCGCCGGCCAGGAAGCCCACCAGCGTGCCGTTGATGCGCACGAACTGCAGGTCGCGCCCGACCCGCAGCTCGATCTTCTCCACCACCGTGGCCGTGTCCCAGCGCGCCACCACGCCGGCGATGAAGTCGGCGAGCTGCGCCTGGGCGGAAACCAGGCTGCCGCGCAGCGTGGCCTGGGCGAGGTGGTTGAGCCGGGCGCGGGCGCCCTCATCCTCGGCCAGCAGCGTGCCGAGATTGGCGAAGGTGCCGGTCAGGAGGCTGACGCTGCGCCCGGAGGGATCGGCCGCGTCCGCCGCCAGCGCCGCCTTCAGCCGCGACCAGACATCGAGCAGCCAGGCGGCGACGGTCGGGTGCGCCAGGGCCTGCCGCAGCGCCCGGCCGATGGCGGTGGCCCGCTCGGGGTCGTTCTCCAGGCGCTCGATCTCGCTCTCCAGCCAGGCCTCGAAGGCATGGCGGAGGGCGCTGTCGTCCGGCGCCACCTTCTCCAGCTCCTGGTTGATGCCGGTGAGGATACGGCGCGCCACGGTGCCGCCGGCCAGCCAGCCCACCACCGCGCCGCCCTCGGCGCGCACGCGGGCCTGGATGGCGGCGCGCAGATCCTCCTCCTTGGCCGCGAGCAGCGCCTTGATCTGGCTGAGCGCCAGGCCGAAGACCGCCTGGTGCTGGCCGCTGGCCATCATCGCGCGCAGCAGCCGCGCCAGCATCCGTGCCGCCGCCGGGCCGGAGACCATGCGCGGCAGCAGGCGCAGCAGCACGCGCCGGGCGCGGCCATCCTCCACCGCGTCCAGCAGGCGGGGCAGGCTGGCGGCCAGGGCCTCGGCGGCGGTGCGGCTGGTCGCCGGGTCGGCCAGCATCCGCCGCAGCAGCGCGGCGAGATCGAGCCGCCCGAGCACGCGCTGCATCTCCGCCTCGGTGAAGACATGGTTGGCGACGAAGCGGCCGAGGCCGCGCCCGAGGCGCTCCTTCTGCCGCGGGATGATCGCGGTGTGCGGGATGGGCAGGCCGAGCGGGCGGCGGAACAGCGCCGTGACCGCGAACCAGTCGGCCAGCCCGCCGACCAGCCCGGCCTTGGCAGAGGCCTGCAGCAGCTCCGTCCAGTACCCGGGCGGCAGGCGGTAGGCGCCGAGCATCAGCGCCGCCATGAGCAGCAGCAGCCCGCCGGCGAAGCGGCGATAGCGCCGGAGGTTGCGGCGGAGCTCGGCCTCCGGATCGGGCGGAAGCGGTCGTTCGGGAGGGGGGGCCATGCCGTGCATCGGGCCAAAGGTAGTGCGCCTTCCCCCCGGCCGGGAGCCGGGCGGGCGAGAAAGGCGCCTTGCCTCGGCCGGCGGGGATGTTATTTCATACCATGTGATGACCCGCGCCGGCTTCTCCCTGCCCGATCCCCTCGACCTTGCCGCCGGCGCCGCCGCGCGGCTGGCGCTGGCCGTGCCGCTGCTGGCGCTGCTTTGGGGCGGCGTGGCCTGGGCCCTGTCGGTATGAACGTCTTCGGCATGAACCCCGGCGGCATGAACCCGGTTCTGGACCACGGCATCGAGTTGGCCGACCTGACCCTGACGCATGGCCGCCGGCCGGCCGTGCACCATATCAGCGGCCGCTTCGCGCCGGGCAGCCTGACCGCCATCGTCGGCCCCAACGGCGCCGGCAAGTCCACCCTGCTGCGCGCCATCGCCGGTCTGCACACGGCGCAGGAGGGGCGGGTGCGCTGCCGCCGGCAGGACATCGCCCTGCTGCCGCAGGCGGCGGCGCTGGACCGCGCCTTCCCGATCTCCTGCCGGGAGGTGGTGGAGCTGGGTCATTGGGGCCGGGCCGGCGCCTTCCGCGGGCTGCGGCCGCAGGAGCGCGCCGCGGCGCGTCGGGCGCTCGCCGCCGTCGGGCTGGAGGGCTTCGAGGCGCGGCCCGTCGGCAGCCTGTCCGCCGGCCAGTTCCAGCGCGTGCTCTTCGCCCGACTGCTGGTGCAGGACGCGCCCGTGATCCTGCTGGACGAGCCGTTCAATGCCGTCGATGCCCGCACCGCCGCCGATCTGCTGGCCCTGGTGCGCCGCTGGCATGGCGAGGGCCGCACCATCCTGGCCGTGCTGCACGACCTCGAGATGGTGCGCGAGCAGTTCCCCGAGACCCTGCTGCTGGCGCGCGAGCCCATCGCCTGGGGGCCGACGGCCGAGGTGCTGACCGCCGCCAACCGGCTGAAGGCGCGCATGATGGCCGAGGGCTGGGACCAGGAGGCCGAGGCCTGCATCCGCAGCGCCGCCTGACGCCATGCTGGCGCTGCTGCACGACTACGCCTGGGCGCCCTTCGCCGAATTCGGTTTCCTGCGCCGGGCGCTGATCGGCTGCCTGGCGCTCTCCCTCGCCGCGCCGCCGCTCGGCGTGTTCCTGGTGCTGCGGCGGATGAGCCTGACCGCCGACGTGCTGGCGCACGGCATCCTGCCCGGCATCGCCGCAGGCTTCCTCGTCGCCGGCCTGTCCGTCACCGCCATGTCGATCGGTGGCCTCGTCGCCGGTCTGGCGGTCGGCATCGGCGCCGGGGCGCTCTCGCGCGCCACGGGGGGGCGGGAGGATGCGGCGCTGGCGGCGCTCTATCTCGTCGCCCTGGCGCTGGGCGTGACGCTGATCTCGACCCGCGCCGGCTCGGTGGAGCTGTCGCACCTGCTGTTCGGCAGCGTGCTGGGCGTGGACGATCCGGCGCTGCTCATGATGGCGGGCGTGGCGAGCCTGACGCTGCTGGTCCTGGCCTTCGCGTGGCGGCCGCTGGTGCTGGAATGCTTCGACCCCGGCTTCGCCGCCGCCGCCGGGGCGCGGGGCGGCGCCTGGCACATGCTCTTCCTGGCGCTGGTGGTGCTGAACGTGCTGGCCGCCTTCCAGGCGCTCGGGACGCTGATGGCGGTGGGGCTGATGATGCTGCCCGCCGTGGCGGCGCGGCACTGGGGGCGGAGCGTCGGCGGCATGACCTATGCGGCCGTCGGCATTGCCCTGGTCTCGGCCTGGGCGGGGCTGCTCTTCTCCTACCACCTCGACCTGCCGAGCGGCCCGGCCATCGTGCTCGTGGCGGGGGCGGGCTGGGTGCTGTCGGTCCTGGCCGGGCCGGTGGATGGGCTGCTGCCCCGCCTGCTGCGGCGCCCGCACCTTACCGGCTGAGCGGCCGGTTCCGTCAGGTCCGGCGCGCGGGGCGGCCGCCGACCGGGATGCCGCCGTCGCCGAAGGGCTGGGTCGGGGCGGAGCGCGGCGAGGGCGCCGGGGCCGAACTGCCGAAAGGCTGGGTCGGCGCGCCGCCCCGCAGGCTGTGCCGCTCCATGCAGGCGATGACGGCCTCGGTCACGGCGGAGGTTCCGCGCAGGTTGAAGCTCCAGTCCGGCTCCGAGCCCGCCGGAAAGGTGAGGGACATGGCGAGGCCCCCGCGGAACTGCCGCAGGAAGTCCACGATCTTCTCCGTGCCCGAGAGGTTGAAGTTGATCCACCGGCCTTCGCCGTGCGCGGTCGCCGTCCAGACGGGAAGGCCGTCGATCGTCAGGGCGACGGGAATGGCGGTGCCCTCCGGGATGCGCCAGCTCTCCTTCTTGACCTGGATGCTGAAATGGTCGTTGCCGGAGAAATGCTTGATGGCGAAGAAGCGCCCGGCGGATCCGGCCGTGCTGAGCCCGCAGAGCGCGGTGCCCACGTTGCTCCGGCCCTGGAAGGCGTCCCAGCCGCCCGCGCGGGCGATGTCATGGACCTGAGCCGCGGCGGGAGCGGCGAGGCTCAGCAGGACGGCGATGGCGAGGGCAACGGGGCGGGACACGGCGCGGGCTCCTGTCAGTGAGATAATCTCATGTAACGAGACTATCGCTGTCCCGTCGTCCCAGGAACCAGAATCGGCCGATCGCACCGGATCGTGTTCAACCGTGGGTGCGCCGCCTCGGCCTCAGGCCACGCTCCGCAGCAGCTCCGGCGCCGCGCCCAGCAGGCCGGCCGCGCTGCCGATCAGTCCCAGGGTCAGCACATAGCCCAGGATCGCCATGGCCCCGTCATTGGCCACCAGGGCCAGGGCAAAGACGGCGATCACCGCCGCCACGATGGTGGTGGAGAAGGGCAGCATCTCCAGCGGGGGGATGCAGAGGGCCAGCACCATGCAGGTGGCGGCGATGGCCCGCGTGCCCAGCCCCTGCGTCACGCCGGTCAGGCGGGGACGGAACAGGCGGTCGACGAAGCGGGCCGGCCGCCGCAGCAGGCGCATCGCCCGATGCAGGCGGTGGCAGCCGAGGCTGTGGCGGCACAGGCGTCGCGGCACCCAGGCCTCCCGCCGCCCCAGCACCATCTGCCCGGCGAGCAGCAGGATCATCAGCGCCATCGCCGTCGGCAGGCCGATGATGCCGGAGAGGGGCGACACCACCACGACCGAGGGCAGCAACAGCAGCGCGCCAAAGGAGCGTTGCCCGATCTGGTCCAGGATGGCTTGGCAGGAGACGGTCTCGGCATGGGCGCAGGCGGCCTCGACGCGGTCGAGCAGGTCGTTCAGCCCAGCGGGCGGCGGAAGAGGGGCGATGCGCCGGCGCTGCATGGCGCCCTGGAAGGCGCGCGCGATGAGGTCGCGGCTAAGCCCGCCTCCGGAACGCCCGTCCGGGCCCCGCCCATCTCGCCCGCGCCCTGTCGCCATGCCACTCTCCCTCCTCCCGACCCATGAGGAGAATCCATGACCGGAACCACCCTTGTCCGCCGCCTGGCCGAGGAGCAACGCCTCTGCGGTGCCACTGTTGCCAATGGCCTGGTCTTCCTGGCCGGCCAGGTGGCGGATGACGCCAGCCTGGATGCCGAGGGCCAGACCGCCGACATCCTGGCGCAGATCGACGCCCTGCTGGCCGAGGCAGGCACCGACAAGCGCGCGCTGCTGCAGGTGCAGATCGTGCTGACCGACATCGCCGACGCGCCGGCCATGAACCGCGCCTGGGACCGCTGGCTCGATCCCGCCCACAAGCCCGCGCGCATGACCATCGAGGGGAAGCTGGTCGATCCGCGCTGGAAGGTGGAGATCACCGGCATCGCCCTGGCGCCGCGCTGACGCCGGCCGGCGCGGCCGCGGGGAGCAGGCGGAGAATGCTCTCGAAAGCGTGAGGAAAACGCTTCAATCCGGCAAGGCTTCGCGGCATTCTTCCGGGCGGCGGTCGCCATGCCGGGGTCAAAGCCCGGCCGCGCTTCCGCCGCAATCGCCGGACAGGCTGCTGTCCTACGCCGAGAGAGTGGCCGCCGCATGACCAGCGCATCGCATCCCCAGGCCTCCGGGTTCCTCCGGTGAGCGACGCCGGCATCCCGCTGATGGCGGCGGAAGGCTGGGCGGGTCGCCGCGTTCTGGTGACGGGCGGGGCCGGCTTCCTCGGCAGCGGGCTCTGCCACGCCCTGGCGGCGCGCGGCGCCTGCGTCACCGCGCTGGACGCCATGCTGCCCGAGGGCGGCGCGAACCGCGCCAACCTGGCAGGGGCGGGGGTCGAGCTGGTCGAGGCCGATCTGCGCGAGGCCGATCTGGCGCCGCTGACGCGCGGCCTCGACGCGGTCTTCAACCTCGCCGCCCAGACCAGCCACGCCGGCAGCATGGCGGACCCGTTCGCGGATCTCGCGATCAATGCCACGGCGCAGCTCCGGCTGATCGCGGCGCTGCGTCAGGGCTCCCCCGGCGCCGTCGTGGTGCATGCCTCGACCCGCCAGTTCTATGGCCGTCCGCTCTACCTGCCGGTGGATGAGAGGCATCCGCTGAACCCGCCCGATGCCAACGGCGTCTCCAAGCTGGCGGGCGAGCAGTACTGGCTGATGGAGGGCCGGGTGACGGGCCGCCCGGTGGTCTCGCTGCGGCTGACCAATTGCTACGGTCCACGCCTGCGCGTGAAGGATGCCCGCCAGACTTTTCTCGGCATCTGGTTCCGCCGCCTGCTGGAGGGCGAGCCCTTCGAGGTCTGGGGCGGGGCGCAGCTGCGCGACCTCGCCTATCTGGACGACGTGGTGGCCGCCTTCCTGGCGGCGGCCGTGACCCCCGCCTGCCACGGCGGGGCCTTCAACATCGGCGGTGCCGCCCCGGTCTCCCTGCGGGATCTGGCGGAGGCCGCGATCGCTGCCCATGACGGGCAGGGCCGGTACGTGGTGAAGGAATTCCCCGCCGACCGCGCGCCCATCGACATCGGCAGCTTCCATGCCGACGACACCGCCTTCCGCAAGGCCACCGGCTGGGCGCCGGCGGTCGGGCTGCCGGAAGGGCTCCGCCGCAGCCTGGACTGGCTGCGGCCGCGCCTCGCCGACTACCTTTAACCAACTGTCACTGCCGGCCGAGCGGCCGCGCCGAGGAGATGGGCCGATGGACGTGCCCGTGATCACCGTTCCCCAGGCAGACCCGGGCGCCGCCTACCGCGCCCAGCAGCCGGCGATCGATGCCGCCGTCGGCCGCGTGCTGCAGTCCGGCTGGTACATCCTGGGCTCGGAAGGCGCGGCCTTCGAGCGGGAGTTCGCCGAATGGCTGGACCTGCCGCGCGCCGTCGGCTGCGCCAACGGCACCGACGCGCTGATGCTGATCCTGCGCGGCCTCGGCATCGGGCCGGGGATGAGCGTGGTCACCGTGTCGCACACCGCCGTCGCCACGGTCGCCGCCATCGAGATGACCGGGGCGACGCCGCTGCTGATCGACATCGACCCCGACACCTACGGCATGGACCCCGAGGAACTGGCCGCCGTGCTGGAGGACCCGCCGCCGGGCCTGCCGCCGATCCGCGCCGTGATCCCGGTGCACCTCTACGGCCATCCCTGCGACATGACGCCGATCATGGCGGCCTGCCGGGCGCACGGCGTCGTCGTCATCGAGGACTGCGCCCAGGCGCATGGCGCGCGGATCGACGGGCGGATGGTCGGCACGCTGGGCGACGCCGCCGCCTTCAGCCTCTATCCCACCAAGAACCTGGCCGCGCTCGGCGATGCCGGCATCCTGGCGACGCGGGACGAGGTGCTGGCGGAGAACATCGCCGCCATCCGGCAATACGGCTGGAAGCGGCGCTACATCTCGGACGCCATCGGCGTGAACAGCCGGCTGGACGAGATCCAGGCCGCCGTGCTGCGCGTCCGCCTGCCGCTGCTGGCCGCGGGCAATGCGCGCCGCCGGGAGATCGCCGCGGCCTATGACGCCGCCCTGGCCGGCTCCGCCATCGCCGCGCCGGTCCGCCGGGCCAATGTCGAGCATGTCTATCATCAGTACGTCATCCGCAGTCCGCAGCGGGACGAGCTGGCGGCGCGGCTGCGGGCGCTGGGCATCGGCACGGGCATCCACTACCCGGTGCCGGTGCATCTGCAGGAGGCCTATCTCGGCCGCACGCCGGTCGGCCCCTCGGGCTGCGCCGAGACCGAGCTGGCCAGCCGCGAGGTGCTCAGCCTGCCGATCCACCCCGAGTTGACCGACCGGCAGGTGGAGACGGTCTGCGCGGCGCTGCGCGTCGTCGCGGGGTGATACGGACGCGCCTTCGAGCTCCGCCGCATCGGTGAGGCCCGATGGGCGCCGCCCGCGACGCGATGCGCGGAAGGGCGGTGGAATCGCGGCAGGGCTCGCCGGTCATGATGGTCCGGCCTGCCCGGAGCGCGGCGGGAGCGGGGGTGAAATCCTGGCGAAGCCCGGCCGCTTTCGCCTATAGGACGCCGCTGCCCTTCCCCCCGTGCCCTTCCCTTGGCGGATCGACCCCGCCCCATCCGGAAGAACCGTGCCATGCTGCGCCTGACCGAACTGAAGCTGCCGCTCGACCACCCGCCGGAGGCGCTGCGCGCCGCCGTCCTGGCGCGGCTCGCGATCCCGGAGGCCGAGCTGCTCGGCCTGGAGGTGTTCCGCCGCGGCTACGACGCCCGGCGGAAGTCCGACATCCAGCTGATCTACACCCTGGACCTGACCCTAAGCGACGAGGCCGCGGTGCTGCGCCGGCACGCGGGGGACCGCCAGATCGGCCCCAGCCCGGACATGCGCTACCGCTTCGTGGGACGCGCGCCCGAGGGGTTCGCCAACCGTCCGCTGGTCGTGGGCGCCGGGCCCTGCGGGCTGCTGGCCGGGCTGGTGCTCGCGCAGATGGGCTTCCGTCCCATCATCCTGGAGCGCGGCAAGGTGGTGCGCGAGCGCACGAAGGACACCTGGGGCCTGTGGCGCAGGTCGGTGCTGAACCCGGAGAGCAACGTGCAGTTCGGCGAGGGCGGCGCCGGCACCTTCTCCGACGGCAAGCTCTACAGCCAGATCAAGGACCCGCAGCATCACGGCCGCAAGGTGCTGGAGGAGTTCGTCAGGGCCGGCGCGCCGGAGGAGATCCTGACCGTCTCCAAGCCGCATATCGGCACCTTCCGCCTGGTGACGATGGTCGAGAGCATGCGCGCGACGATCGAGAAGCTGGGCGGCGAGTACCGCTTCCAGAGCAAGGTGACGGACCTCGAGATCGAGACGCGCGGCGGCGCGCGGCAGGTGCGCGGCGTGGTGCTGGAGAGCGGCGAGCGGATCGGGGCCGACCATGTGGTGCTGGCCCTCGGCCACAGCGCGCGCGACAGCTTCGCGATGCTGCAGGCGCGCGGCGTCTACCTGGAGGCCAAGCCCTTCTCCATCGGCTTCCGGATCGAGCATCCGCAGGGGATGATCGACCGCTGCCGCTTCGGCGATTTCGCGGGGAACCGGACGCTGGGCGCCGCCGACTACAAGCTGGTGCATCACGGCCGCGACGGCCGCTCGGTCTACAGCTTCTGCATGTGCCCGGGCGGCACGGTGGTGGCCGCGGCCAGCGAGCCGGGCCGTGTCGTCACCAATGGCATGAGCCAGTATTCCCGCGCCGAGCGCAACGCCAATGCCGCCATCGTCGTCGGCATCGAGCCGGAACGCGACTATCCCGGCGGGCCGCTGGCCGGCATCGCGCTGCAGCAGCGGCTGGAGGAGCTGGCCTTCGAGGCCGGCGGCGGCGACTATCGCGCGCCGGCGCAGACGGTGGGCGACTTCCTGGCCGGGCGGCCCTCCACGGCGCTCGGCGAGGTCATCCCGTCCTACAGGCCGGGTGTGACGCCGACCGACCTCGCCGCCTGCCTGCCGGACTACGCGGTGGCCGCCATCCGCGAGGCAATCCCGGCCTTCGACCGGCAGATCCGCGGCTACGCCCGGGCGGACGCCGTGCTGACCGGCGTCGAGACCCGGACCTCCTCTCCGGTGCGCGTCCGCCGCGGGGCGGACGGGCAGAGCCTGAACACGCAGGGCCTGTTCCCGGCCGGGGAAGGGGCGGGCTATGCCGGCGGCATCCTCTCCGCCGGCGTGGACGGCATCCGGACGGCCGAGGCGGTGGCGCGCAGCCTGCTGGACCGGCCCCTGGCCGAGCGGGCGGCCTGAGCCCCGCATCGCCCTCGCCTTTTTCCACTTTATGCCGCAATCTCACCAAAATGAGAGCTTAGCCATCGGGCTGCCGCCGCATGGCCGCGAATCGAAGCCCCGAGGGGCGACAGGGGGTTGGTGACGTGAGTTACAGCTTGCCGGGCGCGCCAGGGGAGCTTCCTCACGGCGAGCAACGCCTGCGGGATGACACGCGGCTGCGCTGGATCTGCCTGGGCCTGGTGGGCGCGACCCTCGGCCTCGTGCTCTTCGCCCTGCTCCGCTCGCCGATGAAGGACGACGTCGCCTGGCTGCTCTGGGTGGCCCGGCAATGGCTGCGCGGCGAGGAGCTCTACATCGACATCGTCGAGGTCAATCCGCCGCTGATCGTCTGGGTCAGCGCCATCCCGGTGATGATCGCCGATGCGCTCGGGCTCACCGCCAAGCAGGTGGCGCTGCCGCTCTTCGCCGCCGCCGCCCTCGGCTCGGCCTGGGGCACGGCGCGGCTGCTGCGGGGCGTGGCGCCGCTTTTCGCCCAGCCGGTGGCGACCTTCGCGGCCATCGCCTGCGTGCTGCTCGCCATGCCCGGTGTGGAGTTCGGCCAGCGCGAGCACCTCATGGTCATCGCCGTGCTGCCGCATCTGGCGCTGCTGGTCCGCAAGCTGGAAGGCCTGCCGGTCCGGCGTGGCCTCGCGCTCGGCGCCGGGGCGCTGGCGGGGCTGGGCTGCGCCCTGAAGCCGCGCTACCTGCTGGGGCTGGCGGTGATCGAGCTGGCCGGCTGGCTGCATCGGGGCTTCCGCATCCGCTTCTCGCCGATCGCCGCCTTCGCCGTCGCCGGGCTCTACGCGGCCAGCATCCTGGTCTTCTATCCCGCCTTCGTGGAGCGCGCCGTGCCGCTGGCGCTGACCCTCTATGGCGGCACGGATTCCAGCTTCTGGGTGCTGCTGCGGGAATCGCGCCTGCTGCTGGCCGGCCTCGCCGTCTGTGCCCTGCTGCTGGCGGTGACGCCGCGGCGCGATCCGCTGTTCAGCCTGCTGCTGGTCCTGACCGGCTTCGCCGCCGCCGCCACGATCGTCATGTTCCTGGACGGCAAGAACTGGTTCTACCACCGCATCCCCGCCCTGATGATGGTGACCTTCGCGCTGCTCTGCTGGGTCATCGAGGCGTTGCGGCGCGGCGCCGGCGCGGCGCGTCTGCGGCCCGTCCTGCTGCTGGCCGCCCTGGCGCCCCTGACGCTTTTCGCCGCGCAGACCTCCGGCCGCCTCTATGAGCGCCTGGTGCTCGCGGTGGAGCCGGACACCACCACGGAGGTCCGGCTGGAGCGGCTGATCCGGCGCGAGAAGGTGCGCAGCTACGTCGCCTTCTCCGAATGGATCGGCCTCGGCTTTCCGGTGATCAACGACACCAACGTGACCTGGGCCTCGCGCTTCGATTCCATGTGGGCGCTGCGCGGCGAGATCTGGAAGGCGCGACAGGACGGCGTGGCGCCGGAGGAATGGCCGATCCGCCACTGGGTGGTGCAGGACTTCATGGAGGGCTGCCCGGACCTCGTCGTGGTGGACCGGCGAGGGGAGGCGATGAACTACCCCGCCATCCTGTCCCAGGCGAATGCCGGCTTCGCCGCCGTCTGGGCCCGCTACCGGCAGATCGCCGTGGTCGATGGGCTGCAGGTCTATCGCCGCCAGGGCGAGGGCTGCGGCCAGGCGGCCGGCACCGGGTGAGGTGCCGCCCGGCCGGGCCACAGGGCCGGCGGTTCAGAGGTTCGCCGCCTCCAGCCGCAGGATCGCCCGCGCCAGCGCCTGGGCCCGCGGCACCATGCTCGCGACCTCCAGATACTCCTCGGGGCTGTGCGCCTTGCCGCCGACCGGCCCGACGGCGCAGAGCGTCGGCGCGCCCTGGGCGGCGGTGAAGCCGCTGTCGGCGCAGCCGCCGGTGAACTCGCCCGCCGTCTCGAAGCCGCTGTCGGCCGCCGCCGCCCGGTAGAGTTCGAAGACCGCCTCGGTGCCGGCGTTCCGGGCCAGCGGCAGGAACTCGCCCTTGATCGACAGTCGGGCGCTGGTGCCGGGGACGAAGCTCCGCTCCACGATCTCGTGGATGCGGCCCATCACCATGTCGCGGTCGGCGGGCTCGACATAGCGCAGATCGATCTGCCCCTGCGCCCAGGGCGCGACGGTGTTGACGCTCTGCCCGCCCGAGACCAGCCCGACATTCAGGGTGATGCCGCGCGCCAGGTCGGTCAGCGCATGGATCGCCCGCACCTTGCAGGCCAGCTCCTCGATGGCGCTGATGCCGGCCTCGAAGTTGCCGCCGGAATGCGCGGCCTTGCCGGCGATGTCCATCACCATGAAGACGCCGCCCTTACGGCCGGTCACCACGCCGCCCGAGGGCCGGCCGGGCTCGCTGTTGAAGACCACGCGGGCCTGCCGCGCCTCGGCCTCGATCACCGGCCGCCCTTCCGGCGAGCCGATCTCCTCATCCCCCGTGAACAGCCCGACCAGCGGTCCGGGCGCCCCGCCGCAGGCCTGGAAGGCGGCCAGGACGAACATGTTCTGCACCAGTCCCGCCTTCATGTCGCAGACGCCCGGGCCGGTGGCGATGCCGCCCTCGACGCGGAAGGGCCGGCGCGCCGGCTCGCCCTTGGGAAAGACGGTGTCGCGGTGACCCATCAGCACGATGTTGCGCCGCGCATTGCCGGCGCCGCCGGCCCCCGTCGCCTCTCCGGCCACGGTGGCGCGCAGGCAGTCGCCGTAATCGCGGCCGGGGATCACCTCGACGGGAATGGCGTGGCGGCCGCAGAACGCCTTCACGCGCTCGCCCACCGCATCGACCCCGGCCTTGTCGTAGCTGCCGCCATCGGTGTTCACCATGGCCTCCAGCTCGTCCAGCATCTCCTGCTGGCGCCCGGCCAGCCAGGCCGCGATGCGGGATTCCAGATCGCTCATGCGACTCTCCTCTGCCTCGAAAGGGCGCCAGGGTGGCCGAAGCCGCGGGTGGCGGGAAGGCATGGACGCCCCGGCGCCGGAACGGCAAGATGCGGCCGGCCGGTTCGACCGCCCAACGGGAGACAGCCATGCAGCTTCGGCGGCGCCTGCCGGTTCTGGCCTGCGCGGTGGCGCTTCTGGGCCTCTCGCTCAGCGCCCTGCTCATGGCGCAGTGGAGCGAACAGCTCCGGGACATGCGGGAGGCCCACCGGCGCAGCTTCCGTGCCGCCGACGTGGCGCGTTCCCTGTGGTCCGACCTGCACGATGCCGAGACCAGCCTGCGCGGCTTCATCCTGACCGAACGGGCCGGCGACCTCGGCGACTACGAGGCGGCGATGAGGCGGATCCCGCCCCGCCTGGCGGAGCTCCGTCGGATGGAGCCGCTCAGCCCGCGCGAACGCAGCCTGGTGGCGCGGCTGGAGGAATGGACCGATCTGCGGCAGGATGCCCTGACCCACAGCCTCGCCATCGTCCGCCGGGATGGCTTCGAGGCCGCGCGCGCCAGGATGCAGCAGGATGACGGGCGCGAGGGCACGCAGGCCATCCAGTCCCTGATCGACGAGCTGCTGGCGACCCGGCGGGCGGAGCTGGAGAGGAGCAGCGCGCTTACCGAGGCGGGCGACCGGCGCAATCTGCTCCTGGGCGTGGTGGCCTTCCTGATGGCCGCGGCGATCATCCTGGGCGGAGGCCTGCTGATGATGCGCGGCAACCGGCGGCTTCGCCTCGCCGAGGCGGCGCTCGATGCCAAGAGCGCGGTGCTGCAATCGACGCTGGAGAGCAGCCAGGAAGGCATTCTCGCCTTCGATGCGGGGGACGCGCTGGTCGCCTGGAACCGGCGCTGCGCCGAACTGCTGGACCTGCCGGCCGGGCTGATGCGCGCCGGCACGCCCCGCGCCGCCTTCGAGGCTCTGGAACTGGGGCGCGGCGCCGGCGCGTCCGGGATCTTCCTGGCGGGGGAGGGCCGGGCCGGGCCCCTGGTGGCGCGCCGGGGCGAGCGGATCCTGGAGGTGTATCGCAATCCGATGCCGGAGAGGGGATTCGTCCTGACCTGCATCGACGTGACGCGGCGGGAGCGGGAGGAGGAGCGCGCCCGCCAGGTGCAGCGGATGGAGGCGATCGGCCAGCTCACCGGCGGGATCGCGCACGACTTCAACAACCTGCTGCAGGTGATCAGCACCAACCTCGATCTGCTGGCGATGCAGATCGGCGGCAGCGAGACGGCGCGCCGGCAGCTGCGCCATGCCCGCTCCGGTACCGAGCGCGGCGCGCAGCTCACCCGGCAACTCCTGGCCTTCGCCCGGCGGCAGCCGCTGGCGCCGCGCGTCCTGCATCTCGGACGGCTGGTGGAGGAGACCGCCGAACTGCTGCGCCGCACCCTCGGCGAACGCATCGCCGTGGAGACGCGGGTGGCGCCGGACCTCTGGACAACGCGGATCGACCCGGCGCAGCTCGAGAACGCGCTGCTCAACCTCGCCATCAACGCGCGCGACGCCATGCCGGAGGGAGGCCGTCTGGTCCTGTTGCTGGCCAATGCCACGGCGGAGGAGATCCGCGGCCGGGAGCGCGCGGATCCGCCGGCGGGCGATCACGTGCTGCTCGCGGTCGAGGACAATGGCATCGGCATGGGGCCGGAGGTGCTGGCGCGTGTCTTCGAGCCATTCTTCACGACCAAGTCGGAGGGGCACGGCACGGGGCTCGGCCTGCCGCAGGTCTATGGCTTCGTGCGGCAGTCCGGCGGCCATGTGCGGATCCACAGCGCGCCGGGACACGGCACGGCGGTCCGGCTCTATCTTCCGCGCAGCCTGTCGGCGGCCGATCCGGAGGCACCGCCGGAGGAGGCGGCGCCCGCGCCGAGCGGCCAGGGCACCATCCTGGTGGTCGAGGACGATGCCGAGGTGCGCGAGGCGGTGGTCGACATGCTGCGGCATCTCGGCTACCGGGTGCTGAAGGCGGAGGACGCCGCGGCCGCGCTGACCGTCCTGTCGAGCGGGCTGCATGTCGACCTGCTGCTGACCGATGTGATCATGCCCGGGCCGATCCGCACGCCGGAACTGGTGCGCCGGGCCTGCGAAATGATGCCGAGGCTGAAGGTGCTCTATACGTCAGGCTATATCGCGGACGCGCTCATTCATGACGGCAGGCTGGACCCCGGCGTGCAGTTGCTGAGCAAGCCCTATCGCCAGGAGGATCTGGCGCGGCACCTCCGCCGCGCCCTTCCCGGCGGTCCATCCGAAGGGCCGCCGGGGGAGCCGCCGAAGGAGCCGTCTGAAGAGCCGTCGCCGCAGCTGGCCGCGCCGGCCGGCCGGGCGGGCGGCGCCGCGCCGGCGGGCGAGGCCGGTCAGGCCGAGGGCTGGCCCGAGGGCGAGGTCGTGCTGCTGGTCGAGGACGATCCGCTGATCCGCATGAACCTGGCGCAGATGGCCGAGCTCTTCGGCCTGGTGCCGGAGGAGGCGGATCGCGGCGAGACGGCGCTGGCCTGGCTGCGCAGCCACCCGGCGCCCGCCGTCCTGGTCACCGATCTCAGCCTGCCGGGCATGAGCGGGCTGGCGCTGGCCAGCGCGGCCAGGGCGCTGCATCCCGCGCTGCCGGTGGTGCTGGCCAGCGGCCACGCCGAAAGCTCGATCGACCTGCCTCCGGAGCTGCGCGGGGGCCTGGTCTTCCTGGCCAAGCCCTTCGCCATGCACGAGCTGGAGGCGGCGCTCCGGGAGGCCTGCCGCAAGGCCACCGCGATGCACTGAGGCGGTCCGGCGGACCGCCTCCCGGCGCCGGGACCGTCAATGATGGTGGTGATGACCGGCGCAGGCCTGCGCCTCCGGCCGGGCGACGGGCGGGGCGGTGGCCAGTTCCAGCACCCGCGCGGCCCGCAGGCAGAGATCGTCGCGCAGCTGCGCCGCGGCGATCTGCACCCCGCGCGGCATGCCCGCCTCGTCCAGGCCGAAGGGCACGGTGATCGCGGGCTGCCGCGTCAGGTTGAAGGTCAGCGTCCACGGCGCCCAGTCGCGCCACAGCGCCTCGGCCGGCTTCACGGTCGGCGCGTCGGCATCGAAGGCGGCGGTCGGCGTGGTCGGGCAGAGCAGCAGGTCGTAGCGCTGGTGGAAGCGCGCCATGGCGTGGGCCGCCTCGGCCCGCAGCGCCTCCGCCGCCATGAGGTCGAGGGCGGACAGGCCGGCCTCGCGCCCCGCCACCTCCAGCAGGCCGGGATCGAGCAGGGCGCGTTTCTCGGGGGCCGTCGCGGCGACCTGCCGCGCCAGGGCGGCGCCCCGGATCCGCCCGAAGGCCGCCCGAGTGTCCGGCAGGTCGGGGTCGGCATCCTCGACCAGGGCGCCCTGTTCCGAGAGCAGGCGCGCCGCCGCCAGCACCGCCGCCTCGCCCTCGGCATCGACCGGCGGCGCGGCGCCGAGCCGGCGCACCACGGCGACCCGCAGCCCGGCCACGCCCCGCTCGATCCCCTCGCGCCAGTCGCGCGGCTCCTCGTGCAGGCAGAAGGGATCGCGGAGGTCCGGCTGCGCCATGGCGGACAGCATCAGCGCCGCATCGCGCACCGAGCGGGTCATCGGCCCGGCACAGGAGAGCTGGCCGAAGCCGCCGGGGAAGAGGTCCTGCGGCCATTGCGGCACACGGCCGTGGCTCGGCTTCAGGCCGACGAGCCCGCAATAGGCGGCCGGGATGCGGATCGAGCCGCCGGCATCGGTGCCGGCATGCAGCGGCCCGAAGCCGGCCGCGCCCGCCGCCCCCGCGCCGGAGGAGGACCCCCCCACCGTGCGCTGCGGATTCCAGACGTTGCGGGTGATGCCGTGGAGCGGGCTGTCCCCCGGCGTCTTCCAGCCGAACTCGGTGGTGGTGGTCTTGCCGAAGATGACGGCGCCGGCCGCCTTCAGCCCGGTCACGGCCGGGGCGTCCCCGGCGGCGGGCCGGGGGTCCGTGGTCTTGCTGCCGCGCCGGGTCGGGAAGCCCTGAAGGTCCATCACGTCCTTGACCGTGACCGGTACGCCGTCGAGCGGCCCGATCGGCCGGCCGGCGGCCCAGCGCGCCGCCGACTCCCCCGCCTGGGCCAGGGCGCGCGGGTTCAGCACGGCGAAGGCATTGACCCAGGGGTTGTAGCGGGCCACGCGCTCGAGCACCGCCTGCAGCGCCTCCACCGGCGAGAGGCGGCGGCGGGCATAGAGGTCGAGGAGCTGCTCGGCCGTCATCAGGGCCGGATCGGTATCGGACATCGGGGACTTCCGCTTCCTGCTTCGGCGCCGGTTCTGGGCCAGCGGCCAGGGTGGCGCAACCGCCGCCCGGTGCCACCCAGGACTGCCCGGCGGGAGGGGCGGCCCGCGCCGATCCAGGCCGCAGGATGTGCATGCTGCATTGCAGCAACGCCTGCCGGCCATGCAAACGCGGGGACGCCGGCGGCGTTGGCTGGAAGGTCCTCTCAGGGAGTGCATGCCATGGCTCAGCCGACCGTCGCCGACATCTTCGCCGAGACCCTCGCCACCGCCGGGGTGGAGCGCATCTATGGCGTGGTGGGAGACAGCCTCAACGCGCTGACGGAGTCGCTGCGGGCGCAGGGGCGCATCGACTGGGTGCATGTGCGGCACGAGGAGGCGGCGGCCTTTGCGGCGGGGGCGGAATCCCAGCTCACCGGCCGGCTGGCGGTCTGCGCCGGCTCCTGCGGGCCGGGCAATCTGCACCTGATCAACGGCCTCTACGACGCGCACCGCTCGCGCACCCCCGTGCTCGCCATCGCCGCGCAGATCCCGAGCCCCGAGATCGGCTCGGGCTACTTCCAGGAGACCCGGCCCGAGGCGCTGTTCCGCGAGTGCAGCGTCTATTGCGAGACCGTCTCCGATGTCTCGCAGATGCCGCGCACCCTGGAGCTGGCCATCCGCGCCGCCGTCGGCCGGCGCGGCGTCGCCGTGGTCGCGATGCCGGGGGATGTGGCGATGCGGGCCGCGGCGGCCCCGGCGCGCGCGACCGCCGAGGCGCTGCTGCCGCCGGCGCCCCTGTCGCGCCCCGGGGAGACCGACCTCGACCGCCTGGCCGACCTGCTGAACGGCGCTGGCAAGGTGACGCTGCTCTGCGGCCGGGGCTGTCAGGGCGCGCATGCCGAGTTGCTGCAACTGGCCGAGGCGCTGAAGGCGCCCATCGTGCATGCGCTGGGCGGCAAGGACTTCGTCGAATACGACAATCCCTACGATGTCGGCATGACCGGGCTGATCGGCTTCTCCTCCGGCTACCACGCCATGATGGGCTGCGACGCCCTGCTGATGCTCGGCACCGACTTTCCCTACCGCCAGTTCTACCCGGAGGATGCCCGGGTGGCGCAGATCGACCTGCGGCCGGAGAATCTGGGCCGGCGCACGCGGATCGACCTCGGCCTCGTCGGCGATGTCGGCGCCACGCTGCGGGCGCTGCTGCCGCGGCTCGCCGTGAAGCAGGACCGCCGCTACCTCGACGCCTGCCTGAAGCACTACCGCAAGGCGCGCGAGGAGCTGGACGAGCTGGCCCAGGGCAGCGCCGGCAGGCCGCCGATCCACCCCCAGCACCTGGCGCGGGTGCTGAGCGAGCAGGCCGCGGAGGATGCGGTCTTCACGGCCGATGTCGGCACGCCCACCGTCTGGGCGGCGCGCTATCTCCGCATGAACGGCCACCGGCGCCTGCTCGGCTCCTTCGTGCACGGCTCGATGGCCAATGCCCTGCCGCAGGCGATCGGCGCGCAGGCGGCCTTTCCCGGCCGGCAGGTGGTGACGCTCTCGGGCGATGGCGGCTTCGCCATGATGCTGGGCGATTTCCTGACGCTGGCGCAGGAGAGGCTGCCGGTGAAGGTGGTGGTGTTCAACAACGGCTCGCTGGGCTTCGTCGAGCTCGAGATGAAGGCGGCGGGCCTGCTGGAGACGGGGGTGGAACTGGTCAATCCGGACTTCGCCGCCATGGCGCGCGGCGCCGGCGCCTTCGCCCTTCGGGTCGAGGATCCGGGCGCGCTGGAGGATGCCGTCCGATCCGTGCTGGCGCATCCGGGCCCGGCGCTGCTGGACGTGGTGGTGAACCGTCAGGAGCTGACCATGCCGCCCAAGCTGACCCTGGAGCAGATGAAGGGCTTCAGCCTCTACACCGCGCGGGCCGTCATGAATGGCCGGGGCGACGCCGTGATGGAACTGGTGCGGACCAACCTGTTCCGCTGAGGCGGCGTGGACGGCGGTGCGCGATACCGGCAGACTGGCCGGCATCATGATCGCCCAGCATCCCTTCCGCCTGTTCCTGAACCCCAACCCCGGCACGCCGGGCGTGGTGGTCCTGCCCGAGAGCGGCTTCCGCCGCGCCGCCGCCGAGATCTCGGCCTGGCCCGGCTATGCCGTGACGCCGCTGCGCGCGCTCGACGCCATCGCGCGGCAGGCAGGGCTCGCCGCGGTGCATTACAAGGACGAGGGCGGGCGCTTCGGCCTGGGCAGCTTCAAGGCCCTGGGCGGCGCCTATGCCGTGGCGCGGCTCCTGGTGTCGGGGCTGGCGCGGCGCGGCGTGGCGCAATCGGCCAGCGTGGCGGACCTCATGGCGGGGCGGCATGCCGGCGCGGCGGCGGACGTCACCGTGACCTGCGCCACCGATGGGAATCACGGCCGCTCGGTCGCCTGGGGCGCGCAGCGCTGCGGCGCCCGCTGTGTCATCTTCGTGCACGAGGCGGTCAGTCCGGGCCGGCGCGAGGCCATCGCCGCCTACGGCGCCGAGATTCGCGTGGTGCCGGGCAACTACGACGACGCCGTGCGCGTGGCGGCGGAGACGGCGGAGCGGGAGGGCTGGTTCGTCGTCTCCGACACCTCCTACCCCGGCTATACCGAGGTTCCGCGCGACGTCATGCAGGGCTACCGGCTGATGGCCGAGGAGGCCATGGCGGCGCTGCCCGCCCCGCCCACGCACATCTTCATCCAGGGCGGCGTCGGCGGCGTGGCGGCGGCGGTCTCCGCCCAGGCCCGCGCCCGGTACGGCGAGGCGGTGCCGCGCCTGGTCGTGGTCGAGCCGGAGCAGGCCGCCTGCCTGCTAGCCAGCGCCGAGGCTGGCCGTCCGTCCACCGTCACCGGAGACCTGCACACGCTGATGGCCGGGCTGGCCTGCGGCGAGCCGAGCCTGCTCGCCTGGCAGGAGCTGGAGCGGGCGGCCTTCGCCTTCATGGCTGTGCCGGACGCGGCGGCGGTGGATGGCATGCGGCTGCTGGCGCGCCAGTCGCCGCCCGTGGTGGCGGGGGAGAGCGCCGTCGCCGGCCTGGCCGGCCTGCTGCTGGCGGTGGCCGACCCCGCGGCGCGCGACGCGCTGGGCCTCTCCGCCGACAGCCGCGTGCTGCTGTTCGGCACCGAGGGCGCCACCGATCCGGCGCTTTACACGGAGTTGGTCGGCACGCCGCCCGGCTGAGTGTCTCCAGAGCGTCACGCAACCGAAAAGCCTCTGTCACCCGAAGCCGTTAAGTCCCGCCCCCGATCTGGAGAAGGGGAGCGGGATCATGCATTTCCGCAGGACGGCGCTGATCGCCGCGATGGCCATCGCTCTCGGCGCCACGGGCGCTGAGGCGCAGGAGCAGCGGCAGAAGTTCAACTGGTGGTACGGGCTCTCCGGCCAGCTCGGCGAGGTGATGCAGCAGTACTGCCGGAACTTCAACGCCTCGCAGACCGAGTTCGAGATCGTCTGCACCGGCCAGGGCGAGTATCAGGACGCGCTGCAGAACACCATCGCGGCCTTCCGCGCCAAGGCGCACCCGACCATCGTGCAGGTCTATGACGTCGGCACGACCGACCTGATGCTCTCCGGCCAGTACGTGCCGGCGCGCGAGCTGATGGCCCAGAACGGCTACACGGTGAAGTGGGACAACTATATCTCCTCGATCGGCAACTACTACGCCACCAGCAAGGGGGAGATGCTGAGCTTCCCCTTCAATTCCTCCACCGCCGTCATGTACTGGAACCGCGACGCCTATCGCGCCGTCGGGCAGGAGGCGCCGCCCGCCACCTGGCAGCAGGTCGAGCGCGCGGTGCGCGCGCTGAAGGCAGAGGGCCATGCCTGCCCGATGGCGATCGACTTCGATTCCTGGCAGCACTGGGAACAGTTCAACGCCATCCACAATCTGCCGATGGCGACGAAGGGCAACGGCTTCGGCGGGCTCGACGCCGAGATCAGGATCGCCCCGCTGTTCCGCCAGCACGCCAACACCCTGTACAACTGGTACAAGGAAGGGCTGATCCAGGTCCGCACCCGGCAGGGTGGCCGCAACCTGCCGGAGAGCTTCGCCTCGGGTGACTGCGCGATGATGATGTCCTCCATCGCCAACCACGCCGCGATCACCCGGACGCAGAAGCAGGGGCTGGACTGGACCCCGGCCATGCTGCCGCTCTACGAGGGCCACAGCCGCACCAACAGCATGGTGGGCGGCGCCTCGCTCTGGGTCCTGAAGGGCTGCCCGGCGGAGGAGTACAAGGGCGCCGCCGCCTTCCTGAACTTCATCGCGCAGCCGCAGCAGGAACTCTTCATGGCGCAGAACACCGGCTACATCCCGGTGACGCGCGCCGGCTACGAGGGCATCAAGGCCAGCGGCTTCTATGACCGCCCCGAGAATCGCGGGCGCGACATCGCCGTCGAATCCCTGCTGGCGACCGAGCCCACCGAGAATTCGCGCGGCCTGCGCCTCGGCAACTTCATGCAGGTGCGTGCCCTCTACGCCAGCGAGATGCAGGCCGCCTTCGCCGGCCAGAAGACGGTGGACCAGGCGCTGGACGCCATCGAGAGCGAGGGCAACAAGCTGCTCCGCCGCTTCGAGCAGACCTATCGCGGCAAGAGCCTGCCCTGACGCCGCCGCCGCGCGGGGAGGCATCCCCCCGCGCGGCTCTCTCCTGACCCGATCGGGGATGATCTCGCTTGCAACGCCGCGCCACCTTCCGCTCGCCCTGGCTGCCCTGGATGTTGGTCCTGCCGCAGCTTCTCATCATCTTCGTCTTCTTCTACTGGCCGACCGGGGAGGCCTTTCAATGGGCCTTCACCCTGGAACAGCCCTGGGGCGGCGGCCGGGAATGGGTCGGCTGGCAGAACTTCGCCGAGGTCTTCTCGAGCCAGCACTACTGGTCCTCGGTGCGGGTCAGCATCCTCTACGCGGTGGCGACCTCGGCCCTGGCCATCGGCATTGGCCTGCTGCTGGCGCTCTTCGTCGACCGCGAGGTGGCGGGCAGCCGCGGCTGGCGCCTGGCGTTGATCTGGCCCTACGCCATCGCCGCGCCCGCCATCGGCATGATCTTCCGCTTCGTCTTCGATGCGCGCGCCGGCGTCTTCAGCCTGTTCAACGCCATGATGCCGGGCCTGTGGGACCCGTCGCTGAACGGCACGCATGCCCTGCTCATGCTGATCCTGGCCGGCGCCTGGCAGCTCGTCGCCTACAACTTCGTCTTCTTCCTGGCGGGTCTGCAATCCATCCCGCGCGGGCTGAACGAGGCGGCGGCGATGGACGGCGCCGGGCCGCTGCGGCGCATGCGCGACATCCAGATGCCGCTGCTGGCGCCGACCTTCTTCTTCCTCGTCATCATCAACCTGACCGACAGCTTCACCAACAGCTTCGGCCTGGTGGACATCATGACCGCCGGCGGTCCGGCCCGCGCGACCGACCTCATGGTCTACAAGATCTATTCCGACGGCTTCAAAGGCCTCGACTACTCGGGCGCGGCCGCGCAGAGCATCGTGCTGATGGGCCTGGTCGTCGCGCTCACCTTCATCCAGTTCCGCTTCGTCGAGCGGAAGATGCACTACCGCTGAAGGGGACGCATCATGGTTGAACGCCGCCCCTGGCTGGATCTGGCCACGCACCTGCTGCTGGCGCTCTCGGCGCTGTCGCTGCTGCTGCCGGTCTGGCTCGCCTTCGTCGCCGCCACGCATGACCTCGCCGGGGTCAACCGCATGCCGATCAACTGGCTGCCCGGCGCGCATCTCTGGGAGAATGTCGTGGCGGCCTGGGAGCGCGGCCACTTCGCCCAGCGCTTCCTGACCAGCCTCGGCGTCGCGCTCGGCGTCACCATCGGCAAGATCGCGCTCGCCATGCTGGCCGCCTTCGCCATCGTCTTCTTCGAATGGCGGGCGCGGATGGTGGTGTTCTGGATCATCTTCATCACGCTGATGCTGCCGCTCGAGGTCCGCATCGTGCCGACCTACGCGGTGGCGGCCAACGCGCTGCGGCCGTTCCAGGCGATCCTGGACGTGACCGGGCTGACCGGGCTGATCGAGGCCGTGGCCGGCATCCGCGTCAGCCTGGAATGGCAGATGCTGAACAGCACGGTGGGGCTTGTGCTGCCGCTTGTCGCGACCGCCACCGGCACCTTCCTCTACCGCCAGTTCTTCCTGACCATCCCGGAGGAGCTGGTGGAGGCCGCGAAGATGGATGGCGCGGGGCCGCTGCGCTTCCTGCGGGACGTGCTGATGCCGCTCTCGCGCACCACCATGGCCGCGCTCGCCACCATCCTCTTCGTCTATTCCTGGAACCAGTACCTCTGGCCGCTGCTGGTGACGACGGAGCCCGACCGCGCGACGGTGATGGTCGAGCTCGCGCGCATGGTGCCGCGCGGCGACAGCCTGCCGGAATGGAACATCGTCATGGCCGGCGCGCTGCTGGTCATGCTGCCGCCGCTCGCCATCGTCGTGCTCATGCAGCGATGGTTCGTGCGCGGCCTGGTGCAGACGGAGAAGTGAGACATGGCCGCCATCGAGTTCATCGCCGCGCGCAAGAGCTACGGCGCCAGCATCGCCATCCACGAGCTGGATCTCGTCCTGCCGCCCGGGGCCTTCACCGTCATCCTCGGCCCCTCGGGCTGCGGCAAGTCCACGCTGCTGCGCATGATCGCCGGGCTCGAGGGCATCAGCGGCGGCGAGTTGCGCATCGGCGGCGCGCGGATGAACGAGCGGGAGCCGAAGGACCGCGGCTGCGCCATGGTCTTCCAGAACTACGCGCTCTATCCGCACATGACGGTGGCGGAGAACATCGGCTATCCGCTGAAGGTGGGCGGCGTGCGGCGGGCCGAGCGGCAGGCGCGGGTGGCGGAGGCGGCGGCGGCGCTCGGCCTCGATGCGCTGCTCGATCGGCGGCCGGGCCAGCTCTCGGGCGGCCAGCGGCAGCGCGTGGCCATGGGCCGGGCCATGGTGCGCCGGCCGCGCGTCTTCCTCTATGACGAGCCGCTCTCCAACCTCGACGCCAAGCTCCGGGTGCAGATGCGGCTCGAGCTGCGCCGCCTGCACGAGCAGCTTGGCGCCACCTCGGTGCTGGTCACGCACGATCAGCAGGAGGCGATGACGCTCGCGGACCACCTGGTGGTGATGCGGGGCGGCCGGGTGGAGCAGGAGGGGCGCCCGCGCGAGGTCTATGCCGCGCCGGCCAGCCTCTTCGTCGCCGGCTTCCTGGGCACGCCGGCGATGAACCTTCTGCCGGGCGCGGTGACGCCGGACGGCGCCGGGCTCCGCCTGGAGGGGGGCGTGGTGGTGCCGCTGCCGCTTCGCCTGCCGGCCGGGCAGGCGGTGACCCTGGGCATCCGCCCCGAGCATGTGGGGGAGGGGGATCTGGAGGCCGAGGTGGCGCTGGTGGAGGATCTCGGCGCCAGCCTGCTGGTGCACGCGCGGCTGGCGGGCGGGGCGGCGATGGCCCTGCACCGGCCGGCGGAGCTGGCCCCGGCGCGGGGCGCCGCTTTGCGCCTGGGCTTCGACACCGCCCGCCTGCATTTCTTCGACAGCGGGAGCGGGCAGCGGATCGGCGGCGAGGGCGGCCGTGGCGCCTCGCCGGCGGGGGCAGGGGAGGCCGCGCGGCGGCCGGCGCTCCTGGCCACGACGTGACAGGCGTGCAAATATGGCAGCCTGTCTGAGAATATCCTGGGATCAGAACTGATGACGATGTCTCGCCGCACTCTCCTCGCCGCGGGCGCCGCCCTGACCGCGCCGCTGGCCATGCCCGCCCTGCTCCCCGGCACGGCGCGGGCGCAGGAGGCCTGGCCGAACCAGCCGATCCGCCTGGTGGTGCCCTTCTCGGCCGGCGGCCCGACCGACATCCCAGCCCGGCTGATCGCGGAGGAACTGTCGAAGACCCTGCCGCAACGCGTCATCGTCGAGAACCGCACCGGCGCCGGCACCGTGGTCGGCGCCGATGCCGTGGCCAAGGCCCCCAAGGACGGGCACACGCTGCTCTACACCACCATCGCCCAGGCGGCGATCCGCGCCATCTACCCGACGCTGCCCTTCGATCCGGTGAAGGACTTCGCGCCCGTCGCCATGGTCGGCACCATCCCGATGCTGATGATGGTGAACAAGGACGTGCCGGCGAAGACGCTGCAGGAACTGATCGAGCTGTTCCGCAAGAATCCCGGCGAGTTCGACTACGCCAGCACCGGCAACGGCGCCGCGCTGCATCTCGCGAGCGAGCTGTTCCTGAAGCAGGCCGGCGGGCTGAAGGTGAACCACATCCCCTATCGCGGCTCGGCCGCCGCCATGCCGGATCTGCTGAACGGCACGGTGGCGATGATGCTCGACGTGGCCAACAGCGCGCTGCCCTTCGTCCAGCGCGGCGAGGTGCGCGGCCTGGCCATCTCCTCCGCCGAGCGCATCCCGCAGCTGCCGGACATGCCGACCTTCAACGAGGCCGGCGTGCCGGGCTACGAGGCCTATACCTGGCACATGGTGCTGGCCCCGGCGGGCACGCCGCAGCCGATCGTCCAGCAGCTCAACGAGGTGATCAACAAGGTGATGGCGATGGACACGGTGAAGGCACGCCTCGCCGACCTGACCATGACCACCCGCAGCGACACCACGCCGCAGACCGCCGCGAAGTGGCTGACGGATGAGATCGCCAAGTGGGAGCCGATCATCAAGGAGGCCGGCATCAAGGCCGACTGAGCCTTTCCGCCGCCCTGGCCCCGCGGATGCCGGGGCGGCGCGCGCTCAGCCCAGTTCCGGCCGCGGGGCCGCGGCGGCGGCCTCGGCGGGAAAGACCGGCAGTAGCCGGCCGTGCTGCCACTGTGACAGCACCAGGGGCGCGCGCCGGTTCTGCCCGGCCTCATCGAAGGCCGCGCCCCAGCCGAAGGGGCCTTCCGCCGCGCTGATGTCGAGCGCCAGCACCGCCGCCCGGATGCGCCCCGCCTCCAGCGAGCCGGCCTGGTGCAGCGCCTCCAGGCAAAGCGTCGCCCCGGCGCAATTGGCCAGGCTGTGGCCGGAACGGGGCGGATGGCCGTAGGTGCCGGTATAGGCCTCGGCCAGCTCGCGCGCCGCCTCGCCGGCCGGCCCGGCCGCGGCATAAGGCGGCACGTCGGCGCTCATCACGCCCTCGAAGGCCCGGCCCATCGCCTGCGCGGTATCGGCGAGGCTGTATCCGGCCCCGGCGCCGATCACCATGGCCGGGCGCCACTGCGCCTCACGCATCGCGCGGAACAGCGTCAGCACCTCGCCGGCGGGCCCCGTGTGCACCAGGAAGCGGGCGTGGCCGGCGCGCAGCCGCTGCACCATCGCCGGCAGGTCCTGCCCGCCCGGCACATAGGGGAAGCGGCCCAGCAGTCCGGGCGCGCCGCGCAGCCCCGCCTCCTGCAGCCCGCCCACCGCCCGGCCGCAGAGGCCATCCTCGTGCAGCACCGCGATGCGCGGCTCGCCGCCCTCGCCGGGCCAGAGGGCCGGCACCAGCTGCGACACGGCGCGCAGCGACAGCAGGGCGAGGTCGCCGGCATGCGGGCAGGTGCGGAAGACATGGCGGAAGCCGCGCCCGGTGATGGAATCCGCCGTGGCGCCCAGCTCGAAATAGGGCATGCCCTGCAGCTCGGCCGCCTGGGTCGCGGCGGCGGAGAGGACCGACGCGCCGGTGCCGAAGATCGCCGCCACGCGCTCGGGGCCCGCGGCCGAGAGGCGCCGCACCGCCTCGCCGGCCTGCGCCGCGTCCGCCGCCTCCGCGCGCACCAGCCGCAGCGGCCGGCCCTGCACCCCGCCCAGGCGGTTGCGGGCCTCGACCGCCAGCTCCAGGCCGCGGAAGCTCTCATCGCCCAGAAGGGCGAAGGGGCCGGAGGAGGGATAGATGGCGCCGATCCGCAGCTCCGCCGCGGAAGCGCGTGCCTGCGCCCGCGCGGACCGGCGCGGCCATGCTCCGAGCGCGAGGGCAAGCCCCGGCAACATGCGGCGGCGGACTGGCGGCATGGACCCCTCCGGCAGGGCGGGCGGAGGCCCATGCTGGGGCCACCGCGCGCGCCGTGCAACAGCCGCGTGCCTTTTCGGTGACAGATGGTCCGCGCCGCTTGACGGAACCTCCCGTGGCGCCGACCCTCCGCCTCCGCAGGATGATATCTGCGCGAGGAAGGGACGCCGATGACGAAGCCGCCGCAGGAGATGACGTTCATCACCCATGGGGAGGGCGGCGGGCCCGAGGTGCTGGTTCCTGCGCGCGGCCCCCTGCCGCGGCCGGGGCCGGATGAGGTGCTGATCCGCGTGCTCGCGGCCGGGGTGAACCGGCCGGACGTGCAGCAGCGCAAGGGCCTCTATCCCCCGCCGCCCGGCGCCAGTCCGGTGATCGGCCTCGAGGTCGCCGGCGAGGTCGTCGCCGTGGGGGCCGAGGCGCGCCGCTACAAGCCGGGTGACCG
This sequence comes from Pseudoroseomonas sp. WGS1072, assembly GCF_049340465.1. Classification (NCBI taxonomy): domain Bacteria; kingdom Pseudomonadati; phylum Pseudomonadota; class Alphaproteobacteria; order Acetobacterales; family Acetobacteraceae; genus Pseudoroseomonas; species Pseudoroseomonas sp. WGS1072. Next base: position 2,756,399 of record NZ_JBMPSU010000001.1, read on the forward strand.
GGTCTGCGCCCTGGCCAATGGCGGCGGCTATGCTGAGTACTGTACCGCGCCCGAGGCGCAGACCCTGCCCTGGCCGTCGGGGTTCGACGCCATCCGCGCGGCGGCGCTGCCGGAGACCTATTTCACCGTCTGGGCGAACCTGTTCGGCCATGGCCGGCTGAAGGCGGGCGAGACGGTGCTGATCCATGGCGGCACCTCCGGCATCGGCGTCACCGCCATCCAGCTCGCCAAGGCCTTCGGTGCGCGTGTCCTCGCCACGGCCGGCAGCGACGAGAAATGCGCCGCGATGCTGAAGCTCGGCGCCGATGCCGCGATCAACTACCGGACCCAGGACTTCCTCGAGGAGGTGCGCCGCCTGACCGACAAGGAGGGCGTGGACGTGCTGCTCGACATGGTCGGCGCCGCCTACTTCCAGCGCAACCTGCGCTGCATGGCGAAGGACGGCCGGCTGGTCATCATCGCCTTCCTGCAGGGACATGAGGCGGAGAAGGTGGACCTGCGGCCGATCATGCTGAAGCGCCTGACCGTGACCGGCAGCACCATGCGCCCGCGCACCACCGCCGAGAAGGGCGCGATCGCCGCCGAGCTGGAGACCAGGGTCTGGCCGCTGCTGGCGCGGGGCGAGAGCGGGCCGCTGATCCACAAGGTCTTCCCGCTCGCCGAGGCCGCGGCCGCGCATGCCCTGATGGAGAGCAGCACACACATCGGCAAGATCATGCTGGCGGTCGCCGACCACTGACCTGCGGATGCTCCGCCTCGCCGATCTCCGGCTCCTCCTCATCGCCGTCACCCTCTTCGGAGGCGCCTGGCCGATCACCAAGGCGGCGCTGGCGGATGCCACGCCGCTCTGGTTCGCGGTCTCCCGCACGCTGCTCGGCGCGCTGGTCGCCGGGGTGGCGCTGCTGATCCTGCGCCGGCTGCGCCTGCCGGCGCGGAGCGACTGGCCGGCGGTGCTGGCGGTTGGCCTGCTGCAGCTCGGCGGCTTCTTCGCGCTCAGCCATCTGGCCGTGGCGCTGGTTCCAGCCGGGCGGACCGCCGTGCTGGCCAATGTGACCATCTACTGGCTGGTGCCGCTCTCGGTCCTGGTGCTGCACGAGCAGATCTCGCCCGCGCGCTGGCTGGCGGCGGGGCTGGGGCTGGCCGGCGTCGCCGCCCTGGCGGGCCCCTGGGCGGTGGACTGGGGCGAGCCGGGCGTGCTCCTCGGCCACGGCATGCTCGTGCTGGCGGCGCTGCTCTGGTCCTGCGCCATCATCGTCACCCGCCGGGTGCCGCCCCGCGCGACCATGCTGGAGAACCTGCCCTGGTGCTTCCTGCTGGGCGGGACGGTCCTGGTGCCGATGGCGCTGCTGATGGAGCCGGGGGGCGGCATCGGCCCCGGCGCCTGGCCGCATGCGCTGGCCGTCGGCTGCATCGTCGCGCCGCTCGGCACCTGGGCGGTGATCGAGGCCGGCCGGCGGTTGCCGGGCGCGGTCTCCTCGGTGGGCTTCCTGCTGGCGCCGGCGATCGGCGTCATCGTCTCCACGCTCTGGCTGGGCGAGCCGTTGGGGATGGACGTGATCATCGGCGGGCTGCTGATCGGCAGCAGCGTGATCGTCGCCACGCGCGGGTGAGGGGGGAGCGATGCGGTTGCGGAGCGTCGGCATGGGAGAGGGCGGCACGCCTCTGGTCCTGCTGCACGGGCTGTTCGGGCAGGCGCAGAATTTCTCCGGGGTGCAGAGGGCGCTGGCGGCCTCGCGCCGCGTCCTGGCGCTGGACCTGCGCAACCATGGCGCCTCGCCGCACGATGCGGAGATGAGCTATCCCGCCATGGCCGCGGATGTGGCGGAGACCCTGGCGGCGGAAGGCGCCACCCCGGCCATTCTGCTCGGGCACTCCATGGGCGGCAAGGTGGCGATGACGCTGGCGCTGACCCGCCCGGACCTCGTCGCCCGGCTGGTCGTCGTGGACATCGCGCCGGTGGACTATCCACCGGCCTTCCGGCCCTATGCCGAGGCCATGCTGGCCCTGCCGCTGACCCCCGGCCTGACGCGGCGACAGGCGGATGCCGGCCTCGCGGCCGCCATTCCCAGTCCCGGCGTGCGGGGCTTCCTGCTGCAAAACCTGGACCTGGGCGGCGCCGTCCCGGCCTGGCGCAACGGCCTGGCGCAGACCGCCGCGGCGCTGTCCGTGATCGAGGCCGCGCCGCCCTGCTCCGACGGCGCCGGCTATCCCGGCCCGACGCTGATCATGGCGGGCGAGACCTCGGATTACATCCGCGCCGAGCACCGCCCCCTGTTCCGGACGCTGTTTCCGGCGGCGCGCTTCGCCACCGTGAAGGGCGCCGGTCACTGGGTCCATGCGGAGAGGCCGGAGGGCTTCCTCGCCGCGCTGGGCGCCTTCCTCGACTGAGAACCCGCCGGGCGCCGAGGCGGCCCGGCCGGCGCCTCAGGCCGCCGCGGCGGGCATCTCCCGCAGCAGCTTGTCGAGGGTCAGCGGATAGTCGCGCAGGCGCACGCCGGTCGCGTTGTACACCGCGTTGGCGACCGCCGCGCCGACGCCGCAGATGCCGAGCTCGCCGATGCCCTTCGCCTTGATGGGGGAAGATTTGTCGTCCTCCTCCTGCAGGAAGATCACGTCCATATGCGGGATGTCGGCATGCACCGGCACCTGGTACTCGGCCAGGTCGTGATTGATGAACAGGCCGTGCCGGCGGTCCACCACCGCCTCCTCCATCAGCGCCGCGCCGATGCCCATGGTCATGCCACCCAGGCACTGGCTGCGCGCCGTCTTGGGGTTCAGCACCCGGCCGGCGGCGGCGACGCTGAGCATGCGGCGGATGCGGATCTCCGCCGTGTCGGCATCCACCGCGACCTCGCAGAAATGCGCCCCGAAGCTCGCCTGGGCATACTTCTCGCTGAGGTCGCCAAACTCGATGCCGGCCTCGGCCACCAGCCCCTCGGCTCCGGCGATATCCGCCAGGGCGATGCGCCGGTTGCCGGCGCGGATCCCGCCATCCTCGAAGACGGCGTCATCGGCGTTGAAGCCGGCCTTGCGCGCGATCATGCCTCGCAGCTCCGCCGCCGCGGCGTAGACGCCGGCACCGGAGCTGTTCGCCCCCCAGGACCCGCCGGAGCCGGAGGCCTTCGGAAAGTCCGTGTCGCCCAGCCGCACCGTCACCGCCTCGAGCGGCAGGCCCAGCATCTCGGCCGCCACCTGCGCCAGGATGGTGTAGCTGCCGGTGCCGATATCGGTCATCTGCGTCTCGACGGTGAGTTGGCCCTGGCCGTCGAGGCGCAGCCGCGCCTGCGAGGGCTGCGCGAGGTTGGGCCGCACGGCGGCGGCGACGCCGAGGCCGATCCGCCAGCGCCCCTCGCGCCGCAGGCCCGGCGCGGTGCGCTTCTCCCAGCCGAAGCGTTCCGCGCCGACACGGAGGGATTCGACCAGCTTGCGGCTGGAGAAGGGCTTCGCCGGACCTTCCTCCGGAGCGTATCCGACGTCGTTGCGCACCCGCAGCTCGATGGGGTCCATGCCGAGCTTCTCGGCCAGCTCGTCCATGGCGCATTCCAGCGCCAGAAGGCCGACCGCCTCGCCGGGCGCCCGCATCGAGCCGGCGAAGGGAAGATCGAGCGTGGCGAGGCGGTTGCGCGTCATGCGGTTCTCGCCGGCATAGAGCAGGCGGGTCTGGCTGGAGGCCTCCTCGGCGGTGCCGCCGCTCTCCTGGTCGCCCGACCAGCTTTCATGCGCGATGGCGACGATCCGCCCGTCCTGCTCGGTGCCGATGCGGAGGCGCTGGATGGTCGCGGCGCGATGGGTCGTGTGGTTGAAGATCAGCGGCCGGCTGAGCGCCACCTTGACGGGCCGGCCGAGCAGCCGTGCCGCCAGGGCGGACAGAACGGCATCGGCATAGACCTCCAGCTTGGAGCCGAAGCCACCGCCGACATACCGGCTGACGACACGCAGCTTCTCCTGCGGCATCCTCAGCGTCGCGGCAACGCCTTCCTGCGCCCAGTGCATGATCTGGTGCGAGGTGAAGAGGGTCAGGGTGTCGCCCTCCCAGAGGGCCATGCTGGCATGGGGCTCCATCATCGCCTGCGACTGGTCGGGCGTCGTGTAGGTGACGTCGAGGGTCACCGGCGCCCGGGCGTAGCCGGCCTCGAAGTCGCCGACATCGGTGCGCGGTGGCGTCTGGCCGGACTCCGGCAGCTTGGCCTGGTCGCGCTCCTCGGCCAGGTCGTAATGCCCCGGTGCCGCGTCATAGGCGATGTCGATCAGCGCCGCGGCCGCGCGCGCTTCCTCCAGGCTCTCGGCGACGACGAGGGCGACGGCCTGGCCATAATGCAGGATCTCCGGCCCCTGGAGCTGCGGCGCCGCGTAGTCGCTGTCCTCGCCCTGCTCGGGCGCGTTCTCATGGGTCAGGACCAGCAGCACGCCCGGCGCGGCCTCCGCCGCGCGGCGGTCGATACGGGCGATGCGCCCCTTGCCGATGCTGGCGCCGAGGATCCAGCCATAGGCCGCGCCGGGCGCCTCCGCATGGTATTCATAGGCATAGGGCGCGCGGCCCGACACCTTCAGCGGCCCGTCGATGCGGTCGCGCGGCTGGCCGAGGACGCGGCCACGGTCGGACGGGTTGGGGCCGGCGGGCGTGTCGAACTTCATCGCTCTTCTCCTCGGCCCTGCCGGGCCTGCGCCAACACGCCGGCGAGGGTCCGCCGCAGCAACGGCAGCTTGTAGGCGTTCTGCCCGGTCGGACGGGCGCCCCGCAGCACCACCTCGGCGGCCGCCTCGGCATCCCCGCCATCGGCCAGCCGGTCCTCCGCCTCCGCGACGCGCCAGGGCTTGTGCGCGACGCCGCCGAAGGCGAGGCGCGCCGAGGCGATGCCACCCCCCGAGGCACCCTGGCCGGGATGGACCACGGCGGCCACCGACACGCTGGCGAAGGCATAGGAGGCGCGGTCGCGCACCTTCCGGTAGAGGTGGATGCCGCCCGCCGGCGGCGGCAGGGTCACGGCGGTGATGAACTCGCCATGCCGCAGCACGGTCTCGATCTCGGGCGTGTCTCCGGGCAGGGTATGGAAGTCGGCGATCGGGATCCGGCGGGCCGCGCCCTCGGCGTCGATGGTCTCCACCACGGCATCAAGCGCCCGCATGGCCACGGCCATGTCGGAGGGATGCGTCGCGATGCAGTGCTCACTGGTGCCCAGGATGCCGAGGTTGCGGCTGAAGCCGCCGATGGCGCCGCAGCCCGAACCCGGCCGCCGCTTGTTGCAGGGCATGGCCGGATCGTAGAAGTAGGGGCAACGGGTGCGCTGCAGCAGGTTGCCCGCGGTGGTCGCCTTGTTGCGCAACTGCCCCGAGGCGCCGGCGACAAGGGCGCGCGACAGCACGGCATAGTCGCGCCGGACGCGCGGATCGGCGGCCAGGTCGGTGTTGCGCACCAGCGCGCCGATCCGCAAGCCCCCTTCCGGAGTCTCCTCGATGCGGTCGAGGCCGAGTCGGTTGACATCGACCAGGTGCCTCGGCGCCTCGATCTCCAGCTTCATCAGGTCGAGCAGGTTGGTGCCGCCAGCGATGAAGCGGGCCTCGGGATTGCGGGCGACGGCGGCGGCGGCGGCGGCCGGGCTCTCCGCCCGCTCGTAGGTGAAGGCCCTCATGCGCCCTGTTCCTGGACTTCGCGGATGGCCTCGATGATGTTGGGATAGGCGGCGCAGCGGCAGATGTTCCCGCTCATGCGCTCGCGCAGCTCCGCCTCGCCGAATTCGATCCGCTCCAGATCCTCCGTGACATGGCTGGGAATGCCGGCCCGGATCTCCTCCAGCACCGCGATCGAGGAGCAGATCTGGCCGGGCGTGCAATAGCCGCACTGGAAGCCGTCGTGCCTGACGAAGGCGGCCTGCATCGGGTGCAGCGCCTCGGGCGTGCCGAGGCCCTCGATGGTGGTGACGCTGTCGCCCTCATGCATCACGGCGAGCGTCAGGCAGGCATTGATGCGGCGCCCGTTCACCAGCACCGTGCAGGCGCCGCACTGGCCGTGATCGCAGCCCTTCTTGCTGCCGGTCAGGCGCAGATGCTCGCGCAGCGCGTCCAGCAGGGTGACCCGTGGATCGAGCCGCAGGCTGCGTTCCTCGCCGTTCACCGTCAGGCGCAGGTCCAGGCGGGGCGCGGCGGCGGAGCCCGCCGCCATGGAGGCCTCGCTCGTCATCGCCGACCCCGGCGCCTGCCGGCGCGGCGCGGCATGCGCGTCATCGATCATGCTTCTCGTCCCTGTCTCGCGAAGGCCCGCGGGGCGCGGACCGCCACGCCATGGCGCGCCCGGGCGGGGGCGCGGTCCCTTGGCGGCGGGCTGACCTGGTGGCAGGCCGGGTCAGCGCCGATGCGAGCTATAAACCCTCATGCGGGACGAGGTTTCCGGCCGCCGGCCAGGTCGGCCCGGATCCCGGCTCAGATCGCGGCGGGTGCCTTGAAACGGCCGTCCTTGGCGAGATCGGCGGCGCGCCACAGATACCACGCGGCGGCCGAGCGGTACGGCGCCCAGGCCAGGCCGATCTCGGCCAGGGCCTTCGGCTTCGGCTGCGCCTCCAGCCCGGCGGCCAGGCGATAACCCTCGCGGACGCCGAAATCGTCCACCGGCAGGATGTCGGGCCGGCCGAGGGTGAAGATCAGCAGCATCTCCACCGTCCAGCGCCCCACGCCGCGCAGCGCCACCAGCCGCTGGATCAGCTCCTCATCCGACAGGCGCGCCGCGGCGGCGCGGCTCGGCACCAGGCCGCCCACGGACTTCAGCGCGATGTCACGGATCGCCGCCTGCTTGGCGCCCGAGAAGCCGCAGCCGCGGAGGGCGTCCTCGGGCAGGGCCAGCACGCCCTCGGCATGCGGGAAGTCCTGGCCGGGAAACAGCGCGATCAGGCGGTTCAGCATGGCTTCGGCGGCGCGGCCATGCACCTGCTGATGCGCGATCGCCCGCACCAGCGCCTCATAGGGCTCGCGCCGCAGCGGCTTCAGGGTCATGGCGCCGACCTGGCGGATCACCGGCCCGAGGACCGGGTCCGTGGCGAGGTGGGCGCGGGCGGCGCGGGGCGCCAGTCCGCGGGCCGGGCGGCTCGGCGGGCGCATCAGCGGAAGAACAGGGTGGGCAGGGCGGTGGTCAGCGCGGGCATGTAGGTGATCAGCATCAGGCAACAGAGGATCACGGCGATGAAGACGAAGAGATAGCGCATCATGACCTCGATGCCGCAACCCGCCACCTGCGCCGCGGCGAAGAGATTGACGCCGAAGGGCGGCGTGATCATGCCCAGCGCCAGATTGACCACCATGACGGTTCCGAAATGCACGCCGTCGATGCCGAGGCGCTGCGCCGCATCGGCCAGGATCGGCGCCAGCACGATGATGCTGGCGCTGGTCTCGACGAACATGCCGACGATGAAGAGGAAGACGTTGACGCCGAAGAGGAAGCTATTGCCGTTGTCGAAGGTCTCCACCAGCCAGGCGGCGGCGGCGTCCGGCACGCCCTGCCGGTTCAGCAGATAGGAGAACAGCGCCGCGCAGGCGATGATGAACAGGATCACCGAGGAGGAGATCACCGACTTGCGCAGGATCGGGTAGAGGTCGCGCCAGGACAGCTCGCGGTGCAGGAACATGCCGACCAGCACCGCGTAGAAGACCGCGACCACGCTCGCCTCGGTCGGCGTGGTCACGCCGCCATAGATGCCGCCCAGCACCACGACCGGCATGAGCAGGGCGAAGCCGGCCTGGCGGAGCGCGGCGAGGAAGGGCAGGCGGCCATCGCCGTCATGCTTGCCCCAGCCCTGGATGCGGCACCAGACCAGCACGGTGCCGACCAGCGCCATGGCCACCAGCGCTCCCGGCACGAAGCCCGCCAGGAACAGTTCGGGGATCGAGACCTGCGTGGCGACGCCGTAGAGAATCATCGGGATCGAGGGCGGGATGATGACGCCGAGTTCCGCCGCGGTGGCCTGCAGGGCGGCGGCGAAGCCGATCGGATAGCCGTGCCTGACCAGCGCCGGGATCATGATGGTGCCGATGGCGAAGGTGGTGGCGACGGAGGAGCCGCTGATCGCCGCGAAGATCATGCAGGTGACGATGCAGGTGGCGGGCAGGCCACCCTGCACGCCACCGACCATGGACTTGGCGAACTCGACCAGCCGGCGACTGATCCCGCCCACATCCATCAGGTTGCCGGCCAGGATGAAGAAGGGGATGGCGGCAAGAGGGAACCTGTCGAGCGCCACGAAGATCTGCTGCGCCGCCACGATCAGGGGGAAGCGCGTCCAGCCCTCGATGCCGATGATGGCGGCGAGGCCGATGGCCACGGCAACGGGAATGCCGATGGCGAAGCCGACGAGCATGACGCCGAGCATGGCGCTGGTCATACGGCGTTCTCCAACTCGGTCGAGCGGTGGTCCAGGAAATGCCCCAGCGCGCCCAGGATGGCGAGCAGGGCACCCGCCGGGATGGCGGCGTAGCCCCAGGACATCGGCACCTCGAGCCCGGCCATCTCCTGGAACCGCACGCGCAGCGCCATGCTCCAGCCGAACCAGAACAGCACGCCCATCAGCAGCCAGTTGGCGAAGAGCGCCACTGCCTGAAGCCCGCGCCGCAGCGCCCCATGGCTGTAGCGGTGCGCCACGTCGATGCTGACCAGGGCGCCGGCGCGCAGCGCCATGGCCAGGCCCAGCATGGCCATCCAGATCAGCGCCGTCCGCACCAGGGCCTCGCTCCAGATGGCCGGCGTCCCGGTCGCGAAGCGGGCGATGACCTGCCACAGCCCGGCGAAACAGGCGACGACCAGGGCCAGGCTGGCCAGGAGGGCGGCGAGCCCGATGCCGATCCGGTCGATCCTCAGGATCGCGCCGCGGGTCGCCGGGGCGGAGCGGCCGATCCAGAGGGCCAGCAGGGTTCCGAGGAAGCTGGCCACGCCGATGACCTGAAGGGGTATGCTGTTCACGTCCGCGCTGGTCCCGGGCGTGTCTGGATCGCCGCGTTCGGCTGGAGCATGGGTGGGGTCCCGGAGGATCATGGCGGAGGAGGCGGACCGCCCGGCGGCCGGGCGGCGCGGTCGGTCAGGGCTGCGGCTTCCAGTCGCGCAGGCGCTTCAGCAGCCCGGCGTCGAGATCCTTCTCGTACTGCGCGAAGGCGGTGGCGAGGGCGCCCTGGAACTGCTCGGTGTCGATGCGGGTCACCACCGTCATGCCGCGCCGGCGCAGCTCATCGATGCCACTCTGTTCATCGGTGCTGACCTTGGCGCGGTTGGCGTCGCGCGCCGCGCGGGCCGCGTCCATGAAGAGGGCCTTGTCCGCGGCATTGAGCCCGTTCCACAGCGCCGGCGAGCCGATCAGCAGGGCCGGCGAGTAGACATGGCCGGTCAGGGTCAGGAACTTCTGCACCTGGTTGATGTTGTTGGCGACGATGACCGGGATCGGATTCTCCTGGCCGTCCACCGTGCCCTGCTGCAGGGCCGGGATCAGCTCGGAGAAGGCCATCGGCGTCGGCAGCGCGCCCAGGGTGGAGAAGGCGCGCATGTGCACCTGGTTCTCCATGGTGCGGATCTTCAGGCCACGGATGTCGGCCGGGGTCTGGACCTCATGGCGGCTGTTGGTCAGATGCCGGAAGCCGTTCTCCATCCAGATGATGCCGACCAGCCCGCGGGCCGGGAACTTCGCCAGGATGTCCTGCCCGATCTGCGAGTCGAGCGCGCCGCGCGCATGGGCGTAGTCCCGGAACAGGAAGGGCACATCCACCGTCCGCACCTCGGGGACGAAGTTGCCGACGGGGCCGGTGGAGGTGATGGTCAGATCCAGCGTGCCGATCTGCACGCTCTCGATCATCTCGCGCTCATTGTCGTTGCGCTGGATGGTGACGCGGTAGCGGCCGTTGGAGGCCTTCTCCAGGCTCTCCTTGAAGGCCATGGCGCCGGCGCCGTAATGGCTGTTGGCGGTGGGCAGCGGGTGCTGCAGGGTCAACTGAGTCTGCGCCGCGGCCGGCGTGACGGCCGACAGCCCCGCGACGAGCCCGGCAGCGAGTGCCGCGCGGCGAATGATGCCCATGATCATGATCCTCCCTTGTCCCCGGTTCGCCCCGGACCGCCTTGGAGGTCCCTTCTAGGGGAGGCCCTGCCGCCTTTCAATCTGTTGCGGCGGAGCCGCGCGAATGATCTGATTGCTGCGGCACACGGGGTGGGGAAAGACGAGTCTTGCGCGCGGCAGGCATGACGGCCCCAGGATGAGGCGGGGTCCGGGTGAGGAAGCCCCCTACATCCAGCGCGGTACCCCCGCCTTCCGTCGCACCAACCTGGCCTTCCTCTGCGCCGGCTTCGCCACCTTCGCCCTGCTCTACGTGGCGCAGCCGCTGCTGCCGGCCTTCTCCGAGGCCTTCGGGGTCAGCCCGGCCGCGGCAAGCCTGTCGCTCTCCCTGCCGACGGCGGTGATGGCCGTCTGCATGCTGGTGGCCAGCGCCGCCTCCGAGGCGCTGGGCCGCAAGCCGGTCATGGTCGCCTCCGTCATCGCCTCCGCCCTGCTGACGCTGGCCGCCGCGGCGGCGCCGGGCTGGAGCAGCTTCCTGGCGCTGCGCGTGCTGCTCGGCATCGCCCTGTGCGGCCTGCCCGCCGTCGCCATGGCCTTCATCGCCGAGGAGGTCGACCCGCGCTCCAGCGGCTATGCCATGGGCCTCTATGTCAGCGGCACGGCCATGGGCGGCATGCTGGGCCGCGTGGGGGCCGGCCTGCTGCTGGACTGGGGCGGCTGGCGCTGGGCGGCGGGGGGCGTCGGCGCCCTCGGCCTGGTTTCGGCGCTGGTCTTCTGGTGGTGCCTGCCGGCCTCGCGCCGCTTCGTGCCGCGGCCCCTGGCCTGGCGCGGGCTGGCCGCCGGCTTCGCGCTGCACCTGCGGGATGGCGGCATGCGGCTGCTCTTCCTGCTGGGCTTCCTGTTCATGGGCAGCTTCATCACCGTCTACAACTACATCGGATACCGCCTGCTGGCGCCGCCCTTCGCGCTCAGCCACGCGGGCGTCGCGCTGGTCTTCAGCATCTACCTGATCGGCATCGGCAGCTCCGCCCTGGTCGGCGGCCTGGCCGACCGCTTCGGCCGGCGGCGGGTGCTGTGGCTGACGGTGCTCGCCATGCTGGCCGGGCTGGCGCTGACCCTCTCCGGGGCCCTGCCGGTGATCGTCCTGGGGCTGGCGGTGCTGACCTTCGGCTTCTTCGGCTCGCATGCGATGGCCAGCGCCTGGGTCGGCCAATGGGGCGGGGCGGCACGTGCCCAGGCCTCCTCGCTCTATCTCTTCGCCTATTACATGGGCGCGAGCCTGCTCGGCCCGCTGGGCGGGCTGGCCTGGGAACGGGGCGGATGGGCGGGCGTGGCCGCCCTGCTCTCCGGCGGGCTGGCGGTGGCGCTGCTGGCCGCGCTGCGGCTGGGGCGCCTGCCGCAGCGCGGCTGAGATGGCCTGCCGCAGCGCGGCTGAGATGGCCCGCCGCCGCGCGGCTGAGGCGCCGCTTCCCTTCAGCCGCCGCGCGGCCCGAGCAGGATCAGCGCCGCCCCCAGCAGGCAGACGGCACCGCCGATCAGGTCCCAGCGGTCGGGTGCCACACCCTCGGCCAGCCAGAGCCAGAGCAGGGCCGTGGCGATATAGACCCCGCCATAGGCGGCATAGGCGCGCCCGGCCGCGGCGCTGTCCACCTGCGCCAGCAGCCAGGCGAACAGCAGCAGCAGGGCAAGGCCGGGCAGCAGCCAGAGCGCGCCGCGCCCGAGCCGCCACCAGGCCCAGACGGCGAAGCAGCCGCCGATCTCGGCCAGCGCCGCACCCCCGTACAGCAGCGCGGCGCGGACCATGCCTGGCTCAGCCGTGCCGGATGGCGATGGTCTTGAGCGAGGCGAAGCCGGCCAGGGCGGCGAAGCCCTTCTCGCGCCCATGGCCGCTGCGCTTGACGCCGCCGAAGGGCAGTTCCACGCCGCCGCCGGCGCCATAGTTGTTGATGAAGACCTGCCCGGCCCGGATCCCGCGCGAGAGGCGCATGGCGCGGCCGATATCGGCGGTCCAGACGCCGGCCACCAGGCCGAAGGGCGTGCCGTTGGCGATGGCCAGCGCCTCGGCCTCGTCGCTGAAGCGGATCGCCGTCAGCACCGGGCCGAAGACCTCCTCCTGCGCCAGCCGGTGATCGGGCGCGACATCGGCGAGCAGGGTGGGCGGCACGTAGAAGCCGCCCTCCGGCGCGTTGGAGGCGATGCGCCCCTGGCCGGCGAAGCTCAGCCCGTCGGCACGGGCGGCCTGCAGGAAGGACTTCACCCGCCTCTGCTGATCGGCGTTCACCACCGGGCCGAGGTCGAGGTCACGCTCGGCCGGGCCGGCCTCCAGCCGCCCGAAGCGCGCCGAGAGATCGGCGACGAGGCGGTCGAAGACCGGCGCTTGGATCAGCACGCGCGAGCCGGCGGAGCAGGTCTGGCCGGCATTCTGGATGATGCCGTTCATCACCGTGGCGGCCGCGGTGTCGAGGTCCGCATCCTGGAAGACGATCTGCGGGCTCTTGCCGCCCAGCTCCAGCGTCACCGGGATGGTGTGCTTCGCCGCGGCCGACTGCACCAGCGTGCCGACCTCGGGACTGCCGGTGAAGGAGACATGCGCGATGCCCGGATGCGCCGTCAGCGCCGCGCCGGCCTCCTCGCCAAGGCCGGTGACGACATTCCAGACGCCCTTGGGGAAGCCCGCCTCGGCGGCCAGCCGCGCCAGCATCAGCGAGGAGAGCGAGGCGTCCTCGGCCGGCTTCAGCACGCAGGCATTGCCCATGGCGAGCGCCGCGCCGACCGAGCGGCCGACGATCTGCATCGGGTAGTTCCACGGCACGATATGGCCGGTGACGCCATGCGGCTCCCACAGCGTCATGACCGTCATGCCGTCGGCATAGGGGATGGTGTCGCCATGCATCTTGTCGGCGCTGCCGCCATAGAACTCGAAGTAGCGGGCGCAGGCGGTGGCGTCGGCGCGGGCCTGGCGGATCGGCTTGCCGACATCCTGGCTCTCGGCCTGCGCCAGGGCCTCGGCGTCGCGCAGGATCAGCGCCGCCAGCCGGCCGAGCAGCCGGCCGCGCTCCGTGGCCGACAGGCGGCCCCAGGAACCATCGAGTGCCGCCTGCGCCGCGCGCACGGCGGCATCGATCTCCGCCGTGCCGCCCCGCGCGATCTGTGCCATGACGCCGCCATCCGAGGGGTTGATGACGGGGATCATCCGCTCGGCGGCGACCTCGCGGCCGTTGATCCAGTGTCCATGAGTCTGCATGGCGTGCCCCTCCGATCTTTCGCGGGGAGGGTTTACGCTTTCGGTGGCAGCGGGCAAGCCCGCACGGGCGGCGGCGGCGGGCAAGCCCGCGGGGCCGTCATCGGCGCCCTCATCGAGCAAAGGCGAGCCACCCCCAGCCCATCAGCACCACGGCCAGCATGGAGGGCAGCAGCAGGCGCCAGATCTGCGCCGGCCGCGTGCCGTCGGCGAGCAGGCCGCAGATCATCGCCGTGACGCCGAAGCTCATGCCGGCCGCCGCCGCCCCGGCCGAGTTGTGCAGCCCGCCGGCGAAAGCCGGCATCAGGCCGGCCGCCTGGCCCAGGGCCGCCTGCACCGGCATCAGCGCCGCGTTGGAGCCGACATTGCTGCCGGTGACCATGCCGGAGACGAAGCCCAGCGGCGGAATCGCATAGGCGGCGAAAGGGCCGAGCGCGCCCGCCGCCGCCTCGGCCAGGGCCGTGGCGACGCCCGCGCCGGCCAGCCAGCGGCCGAGCACGACATAGAGGATCATCGCCACCACCGGCCGCCGCGCGCGCTTCAGCGTGTCGACCAGGGCCGCGCCGGCGCCGAGAGGGCGGAGCGCCAGCAGCAGCAGCGCCACCGTCCAGAGCACCACCGCCACATGCGTGACGGGCAGGGGCGGCAGGTCCGGCCAGGGATGGAGGGCCGGGGCGCCGTGCCAGGATCGGGCCAGCAGCAGCGCGGCGGTCAGCCCCGCCCAGGGCGCCAGCATGGTCAGCGCGCGCCGCCAGCCGGCCGGACCGCGCGGCGGGTCGAGCCGCCAGAGCACCCAGAGCAGGGGCAGGCCGGCGGCCAGGATGCCGGCGGTCTCGAAGGGCAGCGCCAGGTTGGCCAGCAGCAGCAGCCCGGCCAGGAGCAGCATCAGCAGGAGCTGGGCCAGCTTCTCCCGCCCCGGCACCGGCACGCCGGCGCGGGCGGAGAGGCGCCAGAAGAGCGGCGTCAGGGCCAGCAGCCAGAGCACGTGCGGCCCGGCCGTGGCCAGGGCGAGGGCCTGTGGCGGCACGCCGATCAGCGCCGCGCCCAGCGCCGTGCCCGGGCCGAGGCCGCCCCAGGGCACCAGGGTCAGTGCCAGCAGCGCCAGCGCCCCCGCCGGCGCGCCGCCGAGGCCCATGCGGCGCAGCCCGGCCAGCGCGAAGACGGCGCCCACCGCGAAGCCGGTGACGCTTTCGACGAAGGCCCCGCCCAGCAGCGTGGCGGCGAAGACGCGCCGGGGCGAGAGGGTGAGGCTCGCCTCCTCCGCCGGGGCGAGGCGGGTCACTGCCATGTGGAAGAGCAGGCCGCCCGCCAGCACGCCGACGGGCTGCATCGCCAGATAGATTGCGCGCAGGGTCTCCCAGGCCAGGAAGCCCGGCGCCAGGCCGGGTTGCGGCAGGGTGAGCAGCACCGCCGGCAGGCTGGCCGCCAGCCCCGCCAGGCAGGCCAGGGCCGGGCCGGCGCGGCCGGAGATCAGCAACAGCAGGAGCAGGAGGAGCGGCGCGGCTTGCAGCAGGAGGAGCATGGGGCGCCCATCCTCGGCCAGGGGCGGGCCGGGCGCCAGAGGGACGCGCCAAAGGGGGGGGCGTTGCCGCGCCCGCAGCCAGCCGTCATCCTGGCGCCACGCGGCACCGGCCCCGCTTCGGCCCCCGTTTCAGCCCAGGACGGCGAGGCCACCGGCCCGCCGCGGCTCAGAGGAGGAAATCATGTCCCTGTCCCTGGTGGCTCCGCGCAAGCTGCTCATCGGCGGCGGCGCGCTGACGCAACTGCCGCAGCTGCTGCGCGAGTTCGGCCTGTCGCATCCGCTGGTCGTCACCGATCCGTGGATCGTCTCCTCCGGCATGATCGACCGGGTGCTGGCGCCGCTGGCGGCGGCGGGCATCGCCGCCAAGGTCTTTTCCGACACCGTGGCCGACCCGACCGACACGGTGGTGGAAGCGGGAGTCGCGGCGCTGCGCCAGGGGCATTTCGACTGCCTGATCGGCTTCGGCGGCGGCAGCCCGATGGACACGGCCAAGGCCATGGCCATCCTGGCGGCGGCGCAGCCCGGCCAGCATATCCGCGCCTTCAAGGTGCCGGCCGCCGCCGATCGCGCCGCCCTGCCGGTGCTCTGCGTGCCCACCACCGCCGGCACCGGCAGCGAGGCGACGCGCTTCACCGTCATCACCGACACTGCGCGGGACGAGAAGATGCTGATCGCCGGACTGGGCGCGCTGCCGCTCGCGGCGCTGGTGGATTACGAGCTGACCTTCAGCGTGCCGCCGCGCATCACCGCCGATACCGGGATCGACAGCCTGACCCATGCGCTGGAGGCCTATGTCTCGCACCGCGCCAATCCGCTGGCCGATCTCTATGCCGCGGCGGCGATGAAGCTGATCGCCCGGCACCTGCGCGTGGCCTATGCCGATCCGCAGAACCCGGCGGCACGGGCCGGGATGATGGAGGGGGCCACGCTGGCGGGGCTGGCCTTCTCCAACAGCTCGGTGGCGCTGGTGCATGGGATGAGCCGGCCGGTCGGCGCCCATTTCCACGTGCCGCACGGCCTGTCCAACGCCATGCTGCTGCCGGCCGTCACCGCTTTCGGATTGCAGGCGGGCCTGTCCCGTTATGCCGAGGCGGCACGGATCATGGGGCTGGCCGAGGCGGGCACGCCGGACGCGGCCGCCGCGCAGGCCCTGCTGCGGGAGTTGCGGGCGCTCAACCAGGAGCTGGGCGTGCCGAGCCCGCGCCAGTTCGGCATCGCGCCCGAGGCCTGGGAGGCGGCGCTGCCGGTCATGGCGGAGCAGGCCCTGGCCTCCGGCAGCCCGGCCAACAACCCGCGCGTGCCGACGGCGCCGGAGATCATCGCCCTCTATCGGGAGGCCTTCGAGCCGGGCTGAGGCGGCGGCGCCTCAGGCGGGGCGGCGGGCCAGCCGGGCGCCGGCGCGCCGCGCCGCCACCCAGGCCGGCAGAACCTGGGCGGGCAGCGGGCGGCCGATGGCATAGCCCTGGGCATTGTCCGCCCCCGCCCGCGCCACGGCGCGCCACAACCGGCTGTCCGAGACCCCCTCGGCGGTGACGGTCATGTGGCGGTTGTGGGCCAGGGTGATGAGGCGCTCGACCTCGGCGCGGGCGCGCCGGCTGCCGGGCATGGCGCCGACCAGATGGCGGTCCAGCTTGATGCCGGCGAAGGGCAGCTCGATCAGCTGGGCGCGGTCCTCCTCCAGGCCCATGTCGTCGATCAGCACCGGGTGGCCGGCGGCCTGCAGCCGCAGCAGCGCCTGCCGCAGCGCCGAGCGGTCGCGCACCGGCGTGGTCTCGGTCAGCTCCAGCACCAGGGCCGAGGGCGGGAAGCCGCTGGTCTGCTGCAGGCGCCGCAGGGCCCCCAGCACGTCGCGCTGCAGCAGCACATCGAGCGGCAGGTTCAGGCTCAGCGCGGCGCCGATCCGCATCGGCGCCGGGGCCAGCTCGTTGAAGGCCGCCCGGGCCACGGCCAGGGAGAGGGCGCGGGTCTGGCCGCTGCGCTCGGCCAGGGGTACGAAGGCATCGGGGCTGAGCGGCGTGTCGTCCCGTCGCTGCCAGCGGGCCAGGCCTTCCAGCAGGACCGGGCGCTGGTCGGCGATGCGGAAGACCGGCTGATACCGCACCGTGATCTCGCCGCGCTCCAGACCCCGCTCCAGCTCGCGCGGGTCGTCCGTCGGCACCTGCAGCTTCTCGGCCGCGAGGCGGCGCAGGGCCTGGGCGACGACATGCGGGCGGGGCGCGGCCACGGCCACGCCGGCCGGCGGGGTGGGGCTTCCCTCCTCCTGGATCAGGACGATGCCCGTGGGGGAGAACGGATCGGCGGCGGCGGCGAGCAGGGTGGGCAGGTGCTCGCCGGCGGCGGCGGCCTCGCAGATCATGTGCCGGGGCGGCGTCGAGACGCCGAAGAGGCGCGCCAGGGCCTCATGGCCATCCGGAACCACCACCGGGGGCCGCGTGCGCAGATCCTCGGCGACGGTGTGCGCCAGTTCGATCAGGCGGAGGTCCCGCGCCAGGACGAGCAGCGTCGGTATGCCGTCTCCGGTCGTGGGTTGTAACCTGATCGCCATAAACGCTCCTCCCGGCAGCCGTCAGAAGCGATGTGCCGGTCTCGGTGATCTATGGTTACTTTTGTCCAAACTCAAAGGATTGTCTCATATTTTTGATTAAATTTTGGCCGAATTGAGCGGTAGAGTGGCACGACCCGGCATGGACTGCCTAAGCCCTAAGGGGTAGGGCCCCACTGCTCAACTGCGGCGTGCGAGGGTTGGTTCCATTTCTGGCCGGAATGCCGGCCGCCGGAGTCGGGCCCGCGGCAGGCCGCCGCCGGGCCCTGACCCTGGTATCAGCGCCCCGGGCTGTGTTGCGGGGCGCGGGCCTGGGTGGCCGGGGCCTCGGTCCCCCGCCGCAACCGGTTCTCGCCCAGGAAGAGCAGGATCGGCGCCGCGATGAAGATCGAGGAGGTGGTGGAGGCGACGATGCCGAAGACCATGGTCCAGGCGAAGCCCGCCAGGGCGTCGCCCCCGAACAGCGCCAGCGGCAGCGCCGAGAGCAGCAGTGTCATCGAGGTGCCGATGGTGCGGTTCAGCGTCTCGTTGATCGACTTGTCGATCAGCTGCCGCAGCGGCATGGTCTTGTACTTGCGGAGATTCTCGCGCATCCGGTCGTAGACCACGACCTTGTCGTTGATCGAGAAGCCGATGATGGTCAGCACCGAGGCCACCGTGGTCAGGCTGAACTCGATCCGCGTGACCGCCAGGAAGCCGACGACCTTGGTGGTCTCCAGGATCAGCGTCGCGATGGCGCCGACGGCGAACTGCCATTCGAAGCGGAACCAGATATAGGCCATCATCGCCAGCATCGAGATGCCGAGCGCGATCAGGCTGTTCTGGAACAGCTCGGCGCTGACCCTGTTGCCGACCGCCTCGGTGCGCAGGATGCGCGCGCCCGGCGCCACCTGCTCCAGCGCGCCGCGCACGCCGTTCACCGCGCCCTGGGTGGCGCCCTCGTCACCCTGCACCGGCAGGCGCAGCAGCACCGTGCTGTCGTCACCGAACTGCTGCAGGCCGACATCGCCGAGGTTGAGCCCGCTCATGGTGGTGCGGAGGGTGGCGAGATCGGCCGGGCCCTGGGTTCGGATCTCCATGATGACGCCGCCGCGGAAGTCGATGCCCTTCTCCAGCCCGGGGTAGAAGGCCAGGACGAGCGAGAGGACGGAGATCACGGCGGAGAAGATGATCCCGATCACGCGGCCGCGCATGAAGGGGATGGCGGTGTCGTCCGGGACGATGCGGAACAGGGGGCGGGAGAGGAACATGCGGTGTGTCTTCCTCAGACCGGCAGGGCCTTGGGGCGGCGCGAGCGGTACCAGGCGGCGACCATCAGCCGCACCAGCACGGTGGCCGACCACATCGAGGCGATGGTGCCGATCGCGACGGTCACGGCGAAGCCCCGCACCGGGCCGGAACCCAGCACGTAGAGGCAGGCCATGGCGATCAGATTGGTCAGGTTGCTGTCCAGGATGGTGCCGGAGGCCTTGGTGAAGCCCGCCTCCAGCGCGTTGATCGGCGTCCGGCCGGCGCGCACCTCCTCGCGGATGCGCTCGTTGATCAGGATGTTCGCATCCACCGCCGTGCCGAGGGTCAGCACGATGCCGGCGATGCCCGGCAGGGTCAGCGTGGCGCCCAGCAGGGACAGGGCGGCCATCAGCAGCAGGATGTTCACCACCAGCGCCAGATTGGCGAACCAGCCGAACAGCCCGTAGGCCAGCCCCATGTAGCCGATGACGAAGACCGCGCCGACGCCGAGGCTGATCAGCCCGGCGCGGATGGCGTCCGCGCCCAGCTCCGGCCCGACCGTGCGCTCCTCCACCACCGTCAGCGGCGCGGGCAGGGCGCCGGCGCGCAGCAGCACGGCGAGGTCGTTGGCGGTGGCGGCGGTGAAGCTGCCGCTGATCTGGCCGCGCCCGCCGGTGATCGGCTCGTTGATGCGCGGCGCGGTGATCACCTTGTTGTCCAGCACGATGGCGAAGGGCTGGCCGACATTCTGCCGGGTGATCTCGGCGAAGCGCCGGGTGCCGATCGAATCGAAGCTGAAATTCACCACCCATTCGCCGGTCTGCGAATTCTGCCCGGCGCGGGCGTCGGTCAGGTTGGCGCCGTCCACCTCGATGCGCCGCCGCACGGCGATGCGCCCGCCGCCCTGCTCCATCTCCAGGAACTCGACGCCGGGGGGCGGCACGGCGGCCTGCGGATTGGCGCCCGCATCCACCAGCCGGAAGGTCATGCGCGCGGTGCGGCCGAGCAGCTCCTTGATCCGGTTCGGATCCTCGACGCCGGGCAGCTGCACCAGGATGCGGCTCGCCCCCTGGCGGGCGATCAGCGCCTCGGCCACGCCGGTCTCGTCCACGCGGCGGCGGACGATCTCGATCGACTGCTCGACGGCGCCGCTGGCGCGGGACTGCAGCGCGGCGTCGCTCAGCGTCGCGGTGATGGTGCCGTCGGCGGCGGAGGTCAGCGTCACATCGGGCGCGGTGGCGCCGCCGCCCACCGGGACGGGGGTGGCCAGTTCGCGCAGCGCCGCGAGCGCCGCCGGGATCTGCGCCGGATCGCGCAGGCGGAGCGAGAGGCGCTCATTGGCCGGATCGGCCTGCAGGTTCAGATAGCCGATATTGGCGGCGCGCAGCCGGGTGCGGGCGCCGTCGGCCAGGCTCTCCAGCCGCTCCCGCACCACCGCCCTCAGATCCACCTCCAGTAGCAGATAGGATCCGCCGCGCAGGTCAAGCCCGAGGGAGATCTGCCGCGCCGGCAGCCAGGAGGGGATGGCGGAGCGGGGGACGAGATTGGGCAGCGTCAGCAGCACGCCCAGGAGGATGACGCCCAGAATGGTGGCGACCTTCCACCGTGCGAAATACAGCATGGCCGAGCAGGCCCCCCTCGTGCCCGCGGCGGCAGCCGGCCGGGGGCGAATGACGTCTCTGACAAGCGCGGTCTCTCAGGCTCCGGCGGGGCGGGCCCGCCGGAGCGGCGGAAAATGATGCGCCCGCGCCGCGCGCGCAACCCGTGTTGCGTTCCGCCACGCTCGCGCACCCGCTTTTGGCAAGGCGGGGCGGAGTCTGTACATCGCGTCCGATGGATCCGGGTTGGCGGGAAAGGCCATGGGCATGCTGAAGCTGGGCATTCTGGGGGCGGGGCATTTCGGGCGCTTCCACGCGCTGAAGGCGGCCAAGGCCGCATCCGGCGGGGGGGTCGCCTTCCTGGGCCTGGCCGATGCCAGCCCCGAGCGGGCGGCGCAGGTCGCCGCCGAGGCCGGATGCCCCGTCCTGGCGCCGGCGGCGCTCCTGGCCGCGGCCGATGCGGTGATCATCGCTGCCCCCACCGCCTTCCACCACGAGCTTGCCACGGCCGCGCTCGCGGCGGGCTGTCATGTCTTCGTCGAGAAGCCGATCGCCGCCACGCTGGAGCAGGCCGACGCGCTGGTGGCGCAGGCGGCGGCGGCGGGCCGGGTGCTGCAGGTCGGGCATGTGGAGCGCTTCGGCGCCGGCATGGCGACCCTGCAGGGCAGGGCCGGGGTCGGGCGGCCGCTCTACATGGAGGCGGTGCGCATCGCCCCCTTCCGCCCGCGCAGCCTCGACATCACCGTCATCCTCGACCTGATGATCCACGACCTCGACCTGGTCATCGCCCTGGCCGGCGCCGAACTGGTGGGGGTGGAGGCGGTGGGCGCGAAGGTCGTCTCGGACCGTATCGACATCGCCAATGCCCGGCTCCGCTTCGCCAACGGCGCCCAGGCGACCGTGACCGCGAGCCGCGCCAGCCTCAGGATGGAGCGCCGCCTGCGCGTCTTCGGCACCGAGGGCTATGCCAGCCTGGATTTCCTGGCGCGGGAGCTGAAGCTGGTGCGCCGCGGGCAGGGCGCCGCGCTGGAGCAGATCCCCGGCCACGGCATCGAGACCCTGTCCTGGCAGGAACACGACAACCTGGAGGCGGAGCAGGCCGCCTTCCTGGCCGCCTGCCGGGGCGAGGCGCCGGTGGTGGTGGATGGCCGGGCCGGGCGGGCGGCGCTGGACGCCGCCCTCCGGGTCGAGGCCGCGGTGGCCAGCGCCCTGCGCGCGGCCGGGATCTGAGCGGAGAGGGGCCTTACTGCGCGAGCAGCACCCGGTGGAGCGGGCCGCCAGCCAGATCGAGGCGCACGGCGGACGCGATCTCGGCGTCACTCAGCAGGCACCGCCAGCGGCGTCCCGCCAGATCCTCCGGGAGGGGGATGCCCACGCCCGGCCGGTCCGCGGCCTCCTCCAGTCCGGCGCCGCGCAAGGGCACCACGACCAGCAGCGCCGCCCCGCCCTGGCGGCGGCAGAAGGCGAGCAGCCCCTCCGCCCCCGGCCCCTCGGCCGCCAGGGGCTCGTGGCGCCCCTCGGCGAAAAGCGCGGGGACCTCGCAGCGGGCGCGCAGCAGGCGGTGGATGACCGCCTGCTTCACCGCGCCCGAACGCCAGGCCGGGAGCAGCGCCTCGGGGCTCTCCCCGCTCTCCAGCGCCGCGCGGCGGAGCGCGTAGTCCACCGGACGCCGGTTGTCGGGATCGACCAGGGATTCGTCCCAGAACTCCGTGCCCTGGTAGAGATCGGGCACGCCGGGCACGGTGTAGCGCAGGATGGTCTGGCTCAGGCTCCGCACCGCCCCGGCGGCGGCGAGCCGGGCGGCGAAGTCCTGAAGGCCGGCGGCCAGGTCAGGATGCGTGGCGGGATCGACCACGCCGCGCATCCAGCCCTCCGCCGCCGCCTCATACACCTCGTCCGGCATGGCCCAGCCGGAGCGCCGCTTGGCCTCGCGCAGCGCCTTGCGCAGCCAGCCGGCGAGCCGCTCCTGCCAGGCGCCGACGCCGGCCCGGTCCTGCACCTCGAGGCCGAGCGGCCAGGAGGCCAGCAGCATCTGCAGGATCATCACCGCGTCGCCCGGCTCCGGCGCGGGGCCGGCGGGCAGGTCCCGCACCAGGTCGCTGGCCTGGGACAGCGCGCCGCGCAGCACGGCCGCCCAGTCGTCCGGGATGTCGGACAGGGCGGCGAGGCGCATCCGCAGATCCTCGCCCCGCTTGTGGTCATGCGTGGCCGTGGCCAGCATGGCGGCCGGATGCGCCGCGCCGCGCGCCGCGCAGGCGCGGTGGAAGGCCTCGGGCGGCAGCGAGAACTGGTCAGGATGCGAGCCGACCTCGTTGCGGGAGAGCAGCCGCCCGTAGCGGTAGAAGGCCGTGTCCTCCACCGACTTGGCCGCGGTGGGGGAGGAGAGCTGCTGGAAGCGGGCGCGGGCGCGCAGCAGGTCCTGGCGGGCCTCGCCGGGCGGGCGGGTGCGGATCTTCTCCTCGGCCAGCCAGAAGAGAAGATGCGTCAGCACGACGTGATCGGTCGGATGCAGGCGGGCGCGGGCCGCCTCGGCCACCTGCTGCAACACCCGCGCATCCTCCGTGCTCGGCCGTCCGGCGCGGGTGTAGATGCGGTAGACCGGGAAATGCAGCAGCATCTCGGCCAGGACGCGACGGATGGCGTTGAAGGAGAAATCGCGCGAGCGGATGTGGCCGCGCGCCAGGTGGTGCAGGGCGCGGGCGCAGCCATCGAGCTCGGCGGCGAGGTTGTCGCGCAGGATCTGCTTGCGCGCGGCCAGCTCCTCGGCGGGGAAGTCGGCATCGCGGCCCGAGGTCTCGCGCCAGAGGGCGGAGAGCGGCGCCTCGCCCGCCGGGTTGTGCAGCACGGCACCGACCTGGTCCATGAAGTCGTAGCCCGTGGTGCCGTCGGTGCGCCATTCGGCGACCAGCGGCTCGCCCGGGGCCAGGATCTTCTCGACCAGGATGTAGGGCGGGCCCTGGGGCGCCTCCGCCGGGCGGCGCGCGCCGGCGGCCATCATGCGGCGGCGCAGCTTGCGGCAATAGCCGCGCGGATCCGCGAGGCCGTCGACATGGTCGATCCGCACGCCGTCGATCAGCCCCTCGGCATAGAGGCGCAGGAGCAGCTCGTGCGTCGCGTCGAAGACCTCCGGATCCTCGGCGCGCAGCCCGGCGAGGCCGGTGACGTCGAAGAAGCGGCGCCAGTTGATCTCGTCCGTCGCGGTGCGCCACCAGGCCAGGCGGTAATTCTGCCGCTCCAGCAGGGCGTGCAGCCGCGCGGCGCCGTTCAGCGTCGCCGGATCGTAGTCGGCGAAGCCGTCATCGGCGTCCAGCAGCGCATTGGCCTCGCGCGGCGCGATCGGGAAGCGGTTGTCGAAATAGGCGACCGAAACGCCGGTCGGGCCTTCCGCCACCAGCTTCAGCTCGCCCTCCGCCAGCGCCTCGCCATAGGGGCGGCCCAGGAAGGGGGCCAGCATCTTGCCATGCAGGGACGGGTCGGCGCTGTCCCAGTCGATGTCGAAGAAGCGGGCGTAATCGCTGTCTCGGCCCTTGGCCAGGACGTCCTGCCACCAGGGGTTGTGCGGCCCGTCCACCCCCATGTGGTTGGGCACGATGTCGAGCAGCAGGCCCATCCCCTCGGCCCGCAGCGCGGCGACCAGCCGCCGCAGCGCCGGCTCGCCGCCCAGCGCGGGATTGATCGCATCGTGCGCGGTGATGTCGTAGCCATGGGTCGAGCCCGGCGCCGCCGGCAGCAACGGGGAGGCATAGAGATGGCTGATCCCGAGCCGGGCGAGGTAGGGCACGATGCCGACCGCGTCATCCAGCGTGTAGCCGGCGTGGAACTGGATGCGGTAGGTGGCGCGCGGAAGGGTCGTCGCGGGCGGCGTCAGGGGGGTGTTCACTCGGGGGCTCTCCGGGCGCGCGCCAGGACGCGCAGGCGATGGTCGAAGGCGGGGTGCCGGAACAGGAGCTCGACCGGCGGGTCCAGCCGGCGGCGCCAGTTCGGATGCTCATCAACGGTGCCGGGCATGTTGGGTTGCTCGACCGCGGCGAGCGCATCCTCGAGCGGCAGCAGGGCGAGGTCGCAGCGGGCGCGGCCGATATAGGCGGCGGCGGCATCCGCCACCCGCGCCGCCTCGTCCGGCCCCGGCACGTCGCCTTCCGCGACATGGGCCTGGCGGAAGGCGGCCCAGAGCTTCGGCCGTTCCGCGGCCCGGGTGGCGGCCTGGCCGTCGATGGTGCTGCCCAGCTCCTCCCGCCAGACCAGGTCGCGCCCCTCCCACCAGCCGGCGACGGTCGGCAGGTCGTGCGTTGAGGTCATGGCCACGGCTTCGCGCGTCCAGCGGACAGGGTCCTTGAAGCCGGGATTCTCCGCCGGCCCCGTCTGCTCGAACCACATGACGCGCATCCCGGCGAGGCCGGCCTTCTGCAGCCTGGGCCGGAAGCCATCCGGCACGGTGCCGAGATCCTCGCCGATGGCGACGGCGCCATGCAGAAAGGATTCGAGGGCGACGAGGCGTAGCATGTCGGTCAGCGGATAGCGCAGGTAGCAGCCCTCGGCCGGGGAGGCGCCCTCGGGCACCAGCCAGAGTCGGCGCAGGCCGAGCACATGGTCGAGCCGCACGCCGCCGGCATTGCGGAAGGCGGCGCCCAGCATCTCGCGGAAGGCGGCGAAGCCGTTGGCGATCAGGCCTGCGGCGGCATAGGTGGTGATGCCCCAGCCCTGGCCGCGCGTGTTGAAGATGTCGGGCGGCGCGCCGATCTCGACGCCGGAGAGGAACTCCTTCTGCCGCGCCCAGGCATCGCTGCCGCCGCCATCGACGCCGATGGCGAGATCGGCGATCAGCCCGATGCGGGCGCCATGCGCGCGCGCCGCGGCCTGCGCCGCCGCGAGGCCGCGATCGGCCAGCCATTGCAGGAAGGCGTGGTACTCCACCTGCTCCGCATGCGCCGCCGCGAAGGCCGCGACATCCGGGCTCTCCGGGTCCTGCAGCCCGGCCGGCCAGTCGCGCCAGTGCCAGCGGCCCGGGCCGGCGGCGACCTGCTCCGCCTGGATGGCCTCGAAGCGGGCGTGATTCTCGAGCGAGCGCCCGCCCGCGGCGCGGAAGGCCTCGAATTCCGCGCGCAGGGAGGCCGGCGCGGTGTCGCGGAAGGCGGTGTGCAACTGCCGCAGCCGGGCCAGCCGGGCCTGGGCGGCGTCGGGCCAGTCGATCAGCGGCAGGGCCTCCAGCCGCGCCCATTCCGCCCGCAGCTCGGGCGGGAAGGGGGGCGCGTCGTCCAGCAGGTCCTCGCCATCGGCATGGCGGACATCGAGCCGCAGCCGGCTCGAGGGAGCATAGGGGCTGAAGCGCGTCGGGTCGGCGGTGAACTGCGCGTGCACGGGGCTGATGGCGATGGCATCGGCGCCTTCCCGCGCGGCACCGGCGGCGAAGGCGGCGAGCGCTCGGTAGTCGCCGATGCCGCCATCCCCCGCGCGCTTCAGCGCGTAGAGCTGCACCGCCAGCCCCCAGGCACGGCCACCGGGGCAGGCATCGGTGATGCGGTGGCCGTGTTCCGGCGCCACGGCGAGCGTCACCTGCCGTCCGCCGGCTTCGAGCGTGTAGTAGCCGGGCAGGCTCGGCGCGGTCATCATCGCGCCGCGCGGGGCCGGGGCGGCCTCGCCCTCCACGCGGGTGCCGTCGGCGGCGGCCAGGAGGTAGCGGCCCGGACTGAGCGGGATCCGCAGCGGCGCGCCGGCGGCGGCCGTGATCAGGGGCGGCGGGCTGGCGCGCCGGGCGGCCTGGAAGGCCGCGAGGCTCTCGCGGATCTGCGCCGCGCTGCCGGCGGGATGGCCCAGCGCCGACAGCACGTGGCGCAGCGTCTGCGGCGCCGTGCGCTGCGGGCGGCCATTGGCGTCCTCCCACTCGGCCATCAGCCCGACGGCGCGGGCCAGCCGGCCGAGGGCCTCCGCCTCGCTCACAGCGCGGGGTCCGAGAGCCACGCGGCGGCGGACCAGGGGCCGAGGCGCCCCTCCGCCACATCGCCGCTGCTCGCCAGCAGAGGGCCGGAGCCGGGCGGGCATTCCACCGCCCGCGGGCCGAGCTGCGCCGCCAGGGTCAGCACGGCGCCATCCCCCAGGCGCCACTGCACGCGCAGGCCGGTCTCCCCCAGCATGGCGCCATTCAGCAGCGTGGTGCCGGCGAGCCGCGGCGCCAGGCGCGCGGCGCGCAGCTTCAGCAGGCCCGACACATGCGCCGCCATCGCCGCCTGCTCCGGCTGCCCGGCCTCGGCCGCATCCGGGCGGCTGGCGGCGAAGGTGTCGGGGTGGTTGGGGTCGGGAATGCGCTCGCGCCGCTCCGGATCGGTGAAGGCCGCGAACCTGGCGAATTCCTTGCGCCGCCCCTCGCGCACCGCCTGGGCCAGATCAGGGTCCGGGAAGCCGGTGAAGAAGAGGAAGGGCCGGCGGGAGCCGTATTCGTCGCCCATGAAGAGCATCGGCACGGCGGGGGACATGAGCAGGACGAGCAGGGCGGCGCGCGTCGCCTCGCCGGAAGCCAGGCTGTAGATCCGCTCGCCCATCGCGCGGTTGCCGACCTGGTCATGGTTCTGCAGCGCGTTGACAAAGGCCGAGGGCGGCAGGTGGCCGCTCTTCTGGCCACGCGCATGGCCGAGATTGGCCGAGACCTCGCCCTGATAGACGAAGCCCTCGGTCAGCGCGCGCAGCAGCTTCCCGGCCGGACGGTCGGCGTAGTCGGCGTAATAGGCGTCGGTCTCGCCGGTCAGCAGGACGTGCAGGCAATGATGCGCGTCGTCGTTCCACTGCGCGTCGAAGCTGGTCTCGAGCAGGCTCGCATCATTGTTTTCGTTCTCCAGCACCAGATAGACCGTGCGGCTGCCGCAGGCGGCGCGGACGCGCTCCGACAGCTCCGGCAGGAAGGACGGGTCGGGGATGGCATGGACGGCATCCAGCCGCAGCCCGTCGAAACGGTACTGCGTCAGCCAGAAGATGGCGTTCTCGATGAAGAAGTCGCGCACCGGCTTCTCGCGGAAGTCGATGGCGTCGCCCCAGGGCGTCGGCTTGTCCTTGCGGAAGAAATCCGGCGCGATGCTGTGCCAGTAGTTCCCGGCGGGGCCGAAGTGGTTGTAGACCACGTCGAGCATCACGGCGAGGCCGTGGCCATGCGCGGCGTCGACCAGCGCCTTCAGGTCGTCCGGCGTGCCGTAGGCCTCGTCCGGCGCATAGGGCAGTACGCCGTCATAGCCCCAGTTGCGCGCGCCCGCGAAGTCGTTCACCGGCATCAGCTCGATGGTGTTGACGCCGAGCGCGGCGAGGCGCGGCAGCTCCGCCATGATGCCGCGGAAACCGCCCATGGCGCCGGCATGCAGTTCGTAGATGACGCTCTGCGGCCAGGGATGCGTCGTCCAGCCATCGTTCTGCCAGCGGTAGGCGTGATGGTCGACCACGACGCTCCAGCCATCCACGTCACCGTCCTGCGCCTGCGAGGCGGGGTCGGGCACGGTCGGGCCGTTGCCCAGGTGAAAGCGGTAGCGCGTGCCGGAGGGTGCCGGCAGGGTGACGCTCCACCAGCCGTCAGGCTCGCTCCGCATCGGATGGGTCCCGGCGGCGGGGCCCTCGCGGCATTCCAGCGTGACTCCCGGCTGGCCGGGCGCCCAGAGGCGGAAGCGCGTGCCGCCATCCGGCCGGGGCAGCGGGCCGAAGGCGAAATCCAGGGGCCGGGCTTGAGTCATGCGGGACGATCCTTCGTGGAGAGCAGGGCCACCAGGAGCTGAACGGAGCGGCCGGAGACGGTAACTTCCGATCCGGCGATGGGTTGTTCCGCGTCATCGGGGCGCGCGCTGTCGAGAGCGAGGGACCAGGCCAGGGCGGGTTCCGGCAGGCGGAAGCGATGCGCCGCGGCCGTGCCATTCACCAGCAGCAGCGTCACCTCCACCTGATCCGATGCGCCGCCGGCAGTGGCGCGGCGCAGCGCCAGCAGCCGCGCCTCGGCATCGTGCCAGTCCTCCTCCACCAGCGGATCGCCCGCCTCGTCGAACCAGGCCGTGTCGGCGATGCCGGGCCATGGCTCGGTGCGCCCGTGCAGGAAGACCGGGCTGCGCAGCGTCGCGAGGCGGCGGCGCAGGGCGGTGGCACGGGCGACGAAGCGGAGCAGGGCCGAGCCCGCCGGCGCCTCGGCCATCGACCAGTCCAGCCAGGAGACCGGATTGTCCTGGCAGTAGGCGTTGTTGTTCCCCTGCTGGCTGCGGCCGAACTCGTCGCCGGCGAGCAGCATCGGCGTGCCATGCGCGGCGAAGAGGGTGAGCAGCATGGCGCGCTTCACCTGCTCGCGCCCCGCCAGGATGGCGGGATCGTGGGTCGGGCCCTCGACGCCCCAGTTGGCGCTAAAATTGGCGCCGTGCCCGTCGCGGTTCTCCTCGCCATTCGCCTCGTTGCGCCGCTCGGTGTAGCTGACCAGATCCTGCAGGGTGAAACCGTCATGCGCGGCGACGAAGTTGACCGAGGCCCAGGGGCGCCGCCGGCGATGGTCGAACAGCTCGCCCGAGCCCGAGAGGCGCGCCGCCAGCTCGGGCCGCAGCCCGGAATCGCCACGCCAGAAGCGGCGCAGCCCGTCGCGGAAGCGGTCGTTCCATTCCGAGAAGCCGGGAGGGTTCCGGCCGAGCTGGTAGCCGCCCGGCCCGATGTCCCAGGGCTCGGCGATCAGCTTCAGGCGCGACAGCACCGGGTCCTGCCGGATGGCGTCGAAGAAGCCGGAGCCGGCATCGAAGCCATCCGCCTCGCGCCCCAGCGTGCTGGCCAGGTCGAAGCGGAAGCCATCCACCCGGAAGGCGGTGGCCCAGTAGCGCAGACTGTCCATCACCATCTGCAGCACGCGCGGATGCGAGAGGTTGACGGTATTGCCGCAGCCGGTGTCGTCGATGTGGTGTCGCTCGTCGCCCGGCGTCAGGCGGTAGTAGCTGGCATTGTCGAGGCCGCGCCAGGAGAGGGTGGGGCCGGTTTCGCCGGCCTCGCAGGTGTGGTTGTAGACGACATCGAGGATCACCTCGATCCCGGCGGCGTGCAGGCGGCGGATGGCGACGCGGATCTCGTCCAGGCCGCCGGTCGAGAGATAGGCGGGCTCCGGCGTGAAATAGGAGAGGGTGGAATAGCCCCAGTAGTTGCGCAGCTGTCGCTCGACCAGGAAGCGGTCCTGCAGGAAGGCATGCACCGGCAGCAGCTCGACGGCGGTGATGCCGAGGCGCTGCAGATGTTCGATGACGCGCGGGTCGGCCAGGGCGGCGAAGGTGCCACGCTCGCGGGGCAGCAGGTCGTCGCGCTGCACCGTGAGGCCGCGCAGATGCGCTTCGTAGATGACGGTCTGGTCCCAGGGCACCTGGGGCGGGCGGTCGTCGCCCCAGTTGAAGGTGTCGTCCACCACCACGGATTTCGGCATGGCGGCGGCGGAATCGCGGCGGTCGAAGCTCAGGTCGCCGCACGGGGCGCCGATGCGGTGGCCGAAAAGCGCGTCGGTCCAGCGCAGCGTTCCGGCCATCTGCTTGCCGTAGGGGTCGAGCAGCAGCTTGTGCGGGTTGAAGCGATGGCCTTCGCGCGGGCGGTAGGGGCCATGCGCGCGGTAGCCGTAGATCAGGCCCGGACGCGCCTCGGGAAGATAGCCGTGGAACACCTCGTCGGTGCATTCGGGCATCGGCAGCCGGGCGACCTCGCGGCGCCCGGCGGCATCGAAGACGCAGAGATCGACCTGCGTCGCATGGGCGGAGAAGACCGCGAAGTTGATGCCCAGCCCGTCCCAGGTCGCTCCCAGCGGATCAGGCCGTCCGGGCAGCAACCAGTCCGGCAGCAGGGGCAATTCAACGCTCCATCGGTGTCAGCACCAGGGTGGACAGGCCGGGAAGCTCGAGCGCCAGGCTGTGGTCCAGCCCGTGGCAGGGTTCCGCGGTTGCGTGAACCATGCCGCCATTCCCGCCATTCGCGCCACCATAAACAGCCGCGTCGGAGTTGAAGACCTCCGCCCAGGCGCCGCCAAGGGGAGCCCCCAGGCGGTATCCCTGGCGTGGCACGGGCGTGAAGTTGCAGACGACCAGCATCGGCGCGCTGCCCTCGGGGCCGAGGCGCAGGAAGGCGAAGACGCTGTTCTGACTGTCGTCTAGCACCACCCAGCGGAAGCCCGCCGGGTCGCAATCCAGCGCGTGCAGGGCGGGATGCTCCCGGTAGAGACCGTTGAGGTCGCGCACCAGCCGCTGCAGCCCGGCATGGCGGGGCTCGTCCAGCAGGTGCCAGTCGAGCGAGGTGTCGTGGTTCCACTCCCGCCACTGGCCGAACTCGCCGCCCATGAACAGCAGCTTCTTGCCCGGGTGGGTCCACATGAAGGACAGGTAGGCCCGCAGGTTGGCGAATTTCTGCCAGTCGTCGCCGGGCATCTTGCGGATCAGCGAACCCTTCCCGTGCACCACCTCGTCATGCGAGAGCGGCAGCATGAAGCGTTCGGAATAGGCATAGACGATGCCGAAGGTCATGCCGCCATGCTGGTACTGCCGGTAGACCGGATCCTGCTCCATGTAGTGGAGCGTGTCGTGCATCCAGCCCATGTTCCACTTGAAGTCGAAGCCCAGTCCGCCGTCGCGGGCCTTGCGCGTGACCCCGGGGAAGGCGGTGGATTCCTCGGCGATCAGCAGCTTGCCGGGACAGCGCTCGGCGATGATCGCCGACAGTTCCTGCAGGAAGGAGATCGATTCCAGGTTCTCGCGCCCGCCATGGATGTTCGGGACCCACTCACCCTGCGCCCGGCTGTAGTCGCGGTAGAGCATGGAGGCCACGGCATCGACGCGCAGGGCATCGATGCCATAGGTCTCCAGCCAGTGCAGTGCGCTGCCGATCAGGAAGTTCCGCACCTCCCGCCGGCCGAGGTTGTAGATCAGCGTGTTCCAGTCCTGGTGGAAGCCCTCGCGCGGGTCGGCATGCTCGTAGAGCGCGGTGCCGTCGAAATGCGCCATGCCGTGCGCGTCGGTCGGGAAATGCGCCGGCACCCAGTCCAGGATGACGCCAAGCCCCGCCTCATGGCAGCGCTCGACGAGCCGTGCGAAATGCTCCGGCGGACCGAAGGGCGCGTGCGGCGCATACTGGCCCAGCGGCTGATAGCCCCAGGAGCCGCCGAAGGGGTGCGACATGATCGGCAGGAACTCGACATGGGTGAAGCCCATGCCGGTGACGTAGGGGATCAGCCGGTCGCCCAGCTCCTCCCAGCCCAGCTCGCGGTTGCCGTCGCCGCGCATCCACGAGCCGGCATGCACCTCGTAGACCGAGATCGGCAGGTCGGCCGGGTCCTGCTGCGGAGGCGGGGTGCGCAGGGCGCAGATCGCGCCGGTATCGGCGACGATCGAGCCGGTGGCCGGCGGCGCCTCGGTGCGCCAGGCCACAGGATCGGCCTTCAGCGGCAGCACGCTGCCATTGGGGTCCAGCAGCTCGTACTTGTAGATGGCGCCCGGCTCCAGGCGCGGGATGAAGATCTCCCAGACGCCGGCCTCATGCCGTAGGCGCATGGGATGGCGCCGCCCGTCCCAGCTGTTGAACGTGCCCACGACGGAGACCCGGCGCGCGTTCGGGGCCCAGACGGCGAAGCGCACGCCCGGCACGCCCTCGATCACCGTCGGGTGGGCACCCAGGCAGTGACCGATATCGCGATGCGCGCCTTCGCTCAGCAGATGCAGGTCAAGCTCGCCGAGGAGGGGAGGGAAGGCATAGGGGTCCTCCGTGACCTGCACGGCCTCGCGCCACTGGATCCGCAGGCGGTAGGACCCTGCCGGGCAACGGCCCTCGAACAGACCCTCCGCCACCGGATGCAGGGACACCGCCTCGCCCTCGCCCTCCGCCGTCACGGCCAGCGCCCCGGGGAGAAGGACGCGCAGGATGCGGCCGGAGGCCGTGTCATGGGGGCCGAGCACGGCGAAGGGATCGCCGTGCCGGCCGTCCAGCAGGGCACGCAGGGCGTCGGGATGAAGGTCCGTCTCAGTCATGCGGCGCATCCTTTCCCGTCAGCCGGGTCATCATGTCGTTCATCCCGCGCATCGGGATGGGGAGCCAGCCAGGGCGGTTGGCGGCCTCGTAGCAGACCTCGTAGGCCGCCTTCTCGAGCAGGAAGAGGTCGAGCAGCGCCGCCTCCGCTTCCGGCGCCACCCAGGGGCGGGGTGTCTTCGCATGCACCGCGCGGTAGGCGTCGAGGAAGGCCGCCGCGGCGCGGTTGCGGAAGACCTCCAGCAAGGCGCCATGGCGCCCCGCGCTCTCGTCCGTCGCCGTGCCGTGGTTCGGCTGCGCCGTGGCGACGACATAGTCGAAGGACCGCAGCAGGCCCGCCACGTCGCGCAGCGGCGAGGTCTTGGCGCGGCGCTGCTCCAGCGACTTGGCCGGTTCACCCTCGAAGTCGATGATGCAGGCATCGCCCTGCGTCACCAGCACCTGGCCGAGATGGAAGTCGCCATGGATGCGCGTCTTCAGCGCCCCGTCGGCGGCGGCGGCCAGCCGATCCACCGCGGCCAGGATCTCCGACCGGGCACCCGTCAGGCGGGCGGCGATCTCCGCGTCCTCGGGCTTGTCCCACGTCCGCGCGCCGCCGATCGCCTTCAGCGCCGCCTCGACCTGGCTCCGCGCCCCCCGCGCCCAGGCCTTGCCATCCTTCTCGCCGGCGACTTCCGGGCGGAAGGCCTCGTTCTCGCTGTCCTGCGCGAGCAGGGCGTGCATCTCGGCCAGGCGCCGGCCGAGCGCCGCGGCGAAGGAGGTGTAGCCGGCGAAGACCTCGTCCTGCTCGCCGATCGTCACCTCCGTCAGCGCCATCTCGCTGATGGCGCGGTTGAGGAACTCGATGGTCCATCCCCAGCCATCGCCCTGGTTGCGCACGAAGCCCTGCACCACGACCAGGGTGCGCGGCACGCCATCCGGCGTCACCCGCACCACCTCGCCCAGGAGCGGCGCGGTCTGCGCGAAGCCGAGCTCGGTCAGGTGGCGCGTCATCTCCGTCTCGGGACTGATGCCCTCGGTGATGCGGCGGACCAGCTTGAGCGCCGCCTGATCGCCGATGATGAGCGAGGAGTTGGACTGCTCCGAGGAGAGGCGGCGGATCTCGGCGTCGGGCGGGATGGCGGCGAGATCGAAGAGCGAGGTCGGCAGGAAGCGGATCTCGCCTTCCTGCAGCGGCATCACCGCCTTCTCCGCCAGGCCGCGCAGCACGCCCCAGGGCAGCGCGTCCAGCGCGAAGGCATCGGTCAGCACGCCGACGCGCCGGCCGCGGCGGACGCGGGCCAGGGCGAGCTGCTGCGTCAGCACGGGAAGGTTCTGATCCTCCCAGGCGATGCCGAGCGGCAGCTGGTAGCGCGCCATGCCGGCCTCCTCGGCCACCTCGACCTCGGCCAGCAGCACCTCCACCGTGCGGCCGGCCAGGGCCTCGGCGAAGGCCAGGTGCGGCTCGATCCTGGGCCCGTTCTTGCCGGCGAACCAGCGCCGCTTGGCGAGGTATTGCGGCAGCGCCTCCTGCTCCAGGATCCGACGAGGAGCGGGAGCCAGGGCCTCGGCCAGACCGCCACGCAGGACCAGCGTGGACAGCTCGGTCATGACCTCGGGCGCGGGCGCGTGCCAGCTCGGCATGGCGGCCTCCGTTGCCAGGATGAACCAGTAGAAGCCGTAGGGCGGCAGGGTGAGCAGGTAGGTGAGCTGGCCGATGGGCGGGAAGGTCGAGCCGCCCACCAGTTCCACCGGCACGCGGCCGGCATAGGCGGAGAGGTCGAGTTCCACCGCCTGGGCCGTGCGGGAGAGGTTGCAGACGCAGAGGATGGTTTCGCCGTCATGCTCGCGGAGATAGGCGAGGATCTTGCGGTTGCCGGGATAGAGATAGCCGAAGCTGCCGCGGCCGAAGGCCCGGTGGCGGCGGCGCACCGTCAGCATGCGCCGCGTCCAGTTCAGCAGCGAGTGCGGGTCGGCCGACTGCGCCTCGACATTCACCGCCTCATAGCCATAGACCGGGTCCATGATGACCGGCAGAACCAGGCTGGCGGGATTGGCGCGCGAGAAGCCGCCGTTGCGGTCGGGCGACCACTGCATCGGCGTGCGCACGCCGTCGCGGTCGCCGAGATGGATGTTGTCGCCCATGCCGATCTCGTCGCCATAGTACATCACCGGCGTGCCAGGCATGGAGAGCAGCAGCGAGTTCATCAGCTCGATGCGGCGCCGGTCATGCTCCAGCAACGGCGAGAGACGGCGGCGAATGCCGAGATTGATTCGCGCCCGCCGGTCGGAGGCATAGGTCTCCCAGAGGTAGTCCCGCTCCTTGTCGGTCACCATCTCCAGCGTCAGCTCGTCGTGGTTGCGCAGGAAGATCGCCCATTGGCAGTTCTCGGGAATGTCCGGGGTCTGCCGCAGGATGTCGGTGATCGGGAAGCGGTCCTCCTGCGCCATCGCCATGTACATGCGGGGCATCAGCGGAAAGTGGAAGGCCATGTGGCATTCGTCGCCATCGCCGAAGTACTGCTGCGTGTCCTCCGGCCACTGGTTGGCCTCGGCCAGCAGCATGCGGCCGGGCGCGTGCTCGTCCAGCGCGGCGCGGATCTGCTTCAGGACGACATGCGTCTCCGGCAGGTTCTCGTTGTTGGTGCCGTCGCGCTCGATCAGGTAGGGGATGGCGTCCAGCCGCAGCCCGTCGACCCCGGCATCGAGCCAGAAGCGCATGACGGAGAGCACCTCCTTCATCACCTGCGGATTGTCGAAGTTCAGGTCGGGCTGATGGCTGTAGAAACGGTGCCAGAAATAGGCACCGGCCACCGGATCCCAGGTCCAGTTCGACTTTTCCGTGTCGAGGAAGATGATGCGGGTGCCGTCGTACTTCTTGTCGGTGTCCGACCAGACGTAATAGTTGCGGTGCGCCGATCCCGGCTTGGCGCGGCGGGCGCGCTGGAACCAGGGATGCTGGTCCGAGGTGTGGTTGATGACCAGCTCGGTGATGACGCGCATGCCCCGTGCATGCACTTCCTCGATGAAGCGGCGGATGTCGCGCATCGTGCCGTATTCGGGGTGCACCGCCTTGTACTCGGCGATGTCGTAGCCGTCGTCGCGCCGGGGCGAAGGATAGAAGGGCAGCAGCCAGATGGCATCCACACCGAGGGCTGCGATGTAGTCCAGCTTCGCGATCAGGCCCGGAAGGTCCCCGACCCCGTCATTGTTGGAGTCGAAGAAGGACTTGATGTGCAGCTGGTAGATCACCGCATCCTTGTACCAGAGCGGGTCCGCCGGATGGTGCGGCTTGTCGTTGGACGGCATGGATCAGGCCTTGTCGGCGGCGCTCAGGCGCCAGATGGCGAAGGGCAGGGCGTGCGGGTCGAGGCGGAGGAAGCGGTGGGTCCCGCTCCAGACCTCGCTGCCGCCCTGCATCAGGTTCTCGGCGAGCAGGGCCGCGCCCGAAGGCAGCCCCATCACCCATTGCGGCAGCTCCACATGGCTCTCCAACGGCTGATGGGGGTCCATCGAGACCGCCACGAGAACC
Organism: Pseudoroseomonas sp. WGS1072; assembly: GCF_049340465.1. Lineage (NCBI taxonomy): Bacteria > Pseudomonadati > Pseudomonadota > Alphaproteobacteria > Acetobacterales > Acetobacteraceae > Pseudoroseomonas > Pseudoroseomonas sp. WGS1072. Next base: position 2,792,041 of record NZ_JBMPSU010000001.1, read on the forward strand.
ACGTTGGAAAGGTCGGGCGTCGCTTTCACATAGTACAGGATGCCTTCGTGATTCGAGGCCAGGAAGGTCACGCCGAGATGCGTCTGCAGCGCCGGGTTGGCGCGCCGGATGCGGTTCAGGGCGGTGATCTCGCGGGTGATGTTGCCCGGCCGGTCGTAGTCCCAGACCTTGATCTCGTATTTCTCGCTGTCGAGGTACTCCTCCTTGCCGGGCTTCACGGGCCGGGCCTCGCAGAGCTCAAAGCCGTTGTAGACACCCCACAGTCCCGAAAGCGTCGCCGCCAGCGCGGCGCGGATCAGATGCCCCGGTCGGCCCGAATGCTGCAGGAAGACCGGGTTGATGTCCGGCGTGTTGACGAAGAAATGCGGGCGGAAGAAGTCGCGCTGCGGCGCCTCGTTCAGCTCCTCCAGGTACTGGCGCATCTCCCAGGCCGAGTTGCGCCAGGTGAAGTAGGTGTAGGACTGCGAATAGCCGACCTTGGCCAGGCGGTACATCACCTTGGGGCGTGTGAAGGCCTCGGAGAGGAAGACCACCTCGGGGTCGCGCGACCGCACCTCGGCGATCATCCACTCCCAGAAGGGCAGGGGCTTGGTGTGCGGGTTGTCGACGCGGAACAGCTTGACGCCCTCCGCCACCCAGAACAGCACGACGTCGCGCAGCGTGATCCATAGCGAGGGAATGGCGCCGGGCTTGTAGAAATCGACGTTGACGATGTCCTCGTACTTCTTCGGCGGGTTCTCGGCGTAGCGGATCGAGCCGTCCGGCCGCCACTCGAACCACTCGGGATGCTCGCGCAGCCAGGGATGGTCGGGCGAGCACTGGATGGCGAAGTCGAGCGCCAGCTCCAGCTCGTGCTCGGCCGCCGCGGCCCTGAGGCGGCGGAAATCCTCCAGGGTGCCGAGCTCGGGATGCACCGCGTCATGCCCTCCCTCCTCCGAGCCGATGGCATAGGGGCTGCCTGGATCGTCCGGGCCGGGAGTCAGCGTGTTGTTGCGCCCCTTGCGGTTCTTCTTTCCGATCGGATGGATCGGCGGGAAGTAGAGGACGTCGAAGCCCATGTCGCGGACGCGCGGCAGGGCGCGAATGACGTCGTCGAAGGTGCCGTGGCGCGTCGCGTCGCCGCTCTGCGAACGCGGGAAGATCTCGTACCAGGAGGAGAAGCCCGCCGCCCGCCGCTCGGCGTCGAGCGGCACGGGCGTGTGGCGCAGGCGATGGTCGCGCGGATCGGCCGCGTGCATCAGCGCCCGCGCCTCCGCGCCGGTGAAGAGCGTCACCGCCTCGGTGTCCTCCGCCGCGGCGATGCGCGCGGCGAGCGCCGCGAGAGCCTCCGCCGCCTCACCCTGCAGGCGCGGCTGCGCCGCCTCGAGCAGCGCCATGCCCTCGCGCCGCTCCAGCGCGACATCGACGCCCGCGGCGTGCTTCTTGCCGATCTCGTCGGAAAAGGCGGCGTAGTGATCGACCCAGGCCTCGACCGTGAAGAAATAGCGGCCGACCCGGTCCGGCACGAATGTCGCGGTCCAGACGTCGTTGACCGTCAGGACCAGCGGCACCTCCTGCCACTCCGCCCCGTCGGCCGCGCGCCAGAACAGGCTGGCCGAGAGCTTGCCGTGTCCGTCGGTGAAGATATCGGCCGTCACCGTGACGGGCTGCCCCACGCTGCGCTTGACCGGGAAGCGCCCGCCATCCACCGCCGGCAGGACATTCTCGATGGCGATGCGCGGCGCCTCGGCCGCGGCCAGGGCGGATTGCGTGCTGTCGCCGATCGGCAAACGCACCGGCGCGACATCATGGATCGGCATGCAGCGGACTTCTCCCGCGGCCAGGACAAGCTGGCCGGTCTCGTTCAGGACATCTTCCGGCAGACGGCCGGGGCGGGGCAACGCGCCCGTCAGCTGGCCGGCCCCCAGCCGGACCGGCTGGCGCAGGGAGGGGTTGGCCACCACCATGAGCCTGGCCTGCCGGGCGCGTTCCGGCCGCGGATCGCCGGCCAGCGGGGCGTGGCGCAGCAGCACCACGGGGGCGCCCGGCGCCGAGAGCAGGGCGGGCGGCAGCCGCGTGGCGGCGGCCGGCTCGCGGGCCCTCTCCACATTGGCGGCCGCCACGGCGGCGCGCAGGTCGATCCGGGGCGAAGCCAGCAGCTCGGCGAGATGCCGGGCCGCGCCGCCGTCATGGCGCATATGATGGATGTCGCCGCATTCGAAGCCCATCGGCATCAGCCAGGCGCTGCCCGCCCCGGCGGCGAAGTCCAGGGCCCGCCGCGCCGCCAGCTCCGCCTCGTGGCGATCGGCGAAGCGGCTGCCGATGCGGGGCGCGAAAGGCGCCTCGGGCATGGTCAGCAACGGCGCGATCCGCGCCAGTCGCGTAACCTCCTCGCCCCACCAGGCCGCGCGGAAGTCCCACCACGGTAGGGAGGAGACAGTCAGGTCGAAGCCGAGATCCTTCAGCCCCTCCACCTCGCCCACCGGCAGGCCGGGGGTCCAGGCGATGAAGCCCGTCGTCGGGGCCGATTGCCGCAGCGTGTCGATCAGCGATCGCCAGAACGCGCCACCTCCCCAGCCCGGCTGCAGACAGCGGAACCCGGCGACACCCGCCTCCGCCCAGTCCCGCAGCCGGTCCTGCCACCAGCCCGCCAGCTCGGGGGAGGGGCGCAGCCGCGCGCCGCCCAGCATGTCGGGCTCGCGGCGCGGATCGGGCGGCGCGCCGGCCTCCAGCCGCTCCGCCGCCAGGCCCTGGCGCAGCGCCGGGGCCTCGGCGGCCATGCGGTCGGGGACCAGGTCGAGCAGCAGGGAGAGGTTGTGGACGCCGGCCATCTCCGCCATGCGCCGCAGGGCCGGCAAGGCCTCGCCGCCGCCGAGGGCGGGATGCAGCCGGGCATGGTCCCGTGTCAGGAAGAGGTTGCCGGACGCGCCGGGCTCGAAGGGGGGCGCGATGGCCAGGCTGTCGAAGCCCAGATCGACGATCCGCCCAAGCGTCTCCGGCCATGCTTCCAGGGGGCCGGCGGCCAGCGGATTGAGGTAGTAGATGGCCTTGGGGAAAGCTGCTCCAGGCAAGGGCGGGTCCTCTTTGCCGGTTCTGGGGGCCGGCTCCGGGTTGCGGCACGCGGCCCGCATCCGGAGTGGCGCTGGCTCGAGGCGGCAACGTCAGGGTCGCATGCAAGTTTCGTGAAGCTTGGGCCGTGCCGCAAGGGCCTGGAAACCGCCCGGAAAGGGCTGCGTTAGCCCCCGGAGCACGAGAAACGAGCACGAGAAGAGGGGGGGGGAAGGAATGTCGACGAGCCCTGGACTGGTTCCGGCCCGATCCGGCCGGTGTCCGCCATGTTGACGCTCGAGGCGGAGGGCGTCGCGCTCGACCGGCGCTGGCGCGCGGTCCGCGACCACACCGAACGTCTCGCGGCCAGCCTCTCGGACGAGGACCAGTGCGTCCAGTCCATGCCCGATGCGAGCCCAGCCAAGTGGCACCGGGCCCATACCACCTGGTTCTTCGAGCAGTTCCTGCTGCAGCCGCACCTGCCGGGCTACGTGGTGTTCGACCGGCAGTTCTCCTTCCTCTTCAACAGCTACTACGAGCAGGTCGGTCCCCGGCATGCGCGCCCGCAGCGCGGCCTGCTGACCCGTCCGCCGACCGGCGCCGTCGCGGCCTACCGGGCGCATGTGGACGCGGCGATGGAGCGCCTCCTGGCGCGCGAGCCCTCGCCGGAGCTTCTGGAGATGGTGGAGCTCGGCCTGCAGCATGAGCAGCAGCACCAGGAGCTCCTGGTCACTGACATGCTGCACGCCTTCTCCTTCAATCCGCTGCGGCCCGCGCTGGCGCCGGACTGGCGGGAGCCGGCGCCGTTGTCCCGCGAGGCCGCCGCCATGCGGCCGCTGGAGGCGGGGATCATCCGCATCGGGGCGCTGAACACGGGCTTCGCCTTCGACAATGAGCGCCCGTGCCATGACGTGCTGCTCAACGGCTCGCGCATCGCCTCGCATCTCGTCAGCAACGCCGAATGGTGCGCCTTCATGGCGGAGGGGGGATACCGCAAGCCTCTGCTCTGGATGTCGGAAGGATGGGCGGCGGCGCAGCAGCAGGGCTGGGAGGCGCCGCTCTACTGGGAACGCCACGACGGCCACTGGCTGCAATTCACCCCCGCCGGCCTGCGGCCGCTCGATCCCCTGGCGCCGGTGCGTCACGTGAGCTGGTACGAGGCGGATGCCTTCGCCCGCTGGGCCGGCAAGCGTCTGCCCACCGAGCAGGAATGGGAAGGCGCGGCGCGGCGCGGCCTGCTGGAAGATGCGGGGCGCTTCGTCTGGGAGTGGACCGGCAGCGCCTACCGTCCCTATCCGGGGTTCCGCCCGCCGGAGGGGGCCGTCGGCGAGTACAATGGAAAGTTCATGATCAACACCATGGTGCTGCGGGGCGGCTCGCAGGCAACACCGCCCGGCCATGCGCGGCCCACCTACCGGAACTTCTTCCATCCCGACCGGCGCTGGCAGTTCACCGGCCTGCGCTTGGCAGAGGAGGGCTAGCCCGATGGATATGCCGACGAGCCAGACGCGCTTCGATCCGGCCACCGCCGAGGTGGCGCTGCGTGGGCTGCGCGCGCCCCGCAAGACGCTGCCGCCGCATCTCCTCTATGACCCCGAAGGCTGCCGCCTCTTCGATGCCATCACCACCCTGCCGGAATACTACGTCACCCGCACCGAGCTCGGCCTGCTGCGCGACATCGGCCCGGAGCTGCGCGCACGGATCGGGCCAGGCGCCGCGGTGGTCGAGTACGGCGCCGGATCGGTGACCAAGGCGGCGCTGCTGCTGGCGGCGCTGGAGCAGCCCCGCGCCTATGTGCCGCTCGACATCGCCGCGGGCGCGGTGGCCGCCACCGTGGCGGCGATGCAGTCCCGCTTCCCGGCGCTGGCGCTGCATCCGATCGTGGGCGACTTCCAGCAGCCGCTGGCCCTGCCGCCGCTGCCGCGGCCGCTGCTCGGCTTCTTCCCCGGCTCGACCATCGGCAATCTCGACCGCGAGGCGGCGTTGCGCTTCCTGCGAACGGCGCGGGCCACGCTGGGGGAGGGAGCGCGCTTCCTGCTCGGTGTCGATCTGCCGAAGTCGCCCGAGATCCTCATCCCCGCCTATGACGACGCCGCGGGCGTCACGGCCGCCTTCAACCTGAACCTGCTGCACCGCCTCAACCGGGAGGCCGCCGCCAGCTTCCAGCCCGGGCATTTCCGCCACCGGGCCATCTGGAACGCCGAGGACAGCCGGATCGAGATGCATCTGGAGAGCCAGGTGGCGCAGTCGGTGGCGGTGGCGGGCGTGCCGATCGCCTTCGGCGCGGGCGAGACCATCCACACCGAGAGCAGCTACAAGCGGCGGCCGGAGGACATGATCGCGCTGGCGAGCGAGGCGGGATGGCGGTCGGAGGCGGTCTGGACGGATGCCGGCGACCTGTTCTCGTTGCATCTCCTGGCCTGACACGCAAGGAGGGCGGCCGGCGATCCCGGCCACCCTCCTCCTTCTTCTCCATACCGGATCGCCTCAGCGGCGGCGGCTGCGGCCACCGGTCAGCAGGCGGGCCGTGAGGGCGGAGGCCGCCGTCACCAGAATGGCGGAGAGGATCGGATTGCTGGTCAGCGGCTGCGTCAGCCGGTTGAACCGGGCGATCAGACCATGGCCCTGCACCGCCGGTGCCGCCACCGTGCTGTCCTCATCCTCGTCGAGCATGGCGGCGTAGCGGTCGCGCGTGGCGCGGACCTGGCGGTGCTGGCGGTGCAGCAATCCGCGGGCTTCCTGAGGCAGATCGGCTTCCAGGGCCTCGTCATAGGCATCCTCGAGCGCCGCCTCGCCCCGCACCACCTCGCGCAGCACCCGACGGCGGCCCTGGCCGAAAAGGCTGCCCTTGAGGTCGAGGAAGACGCGATGCGCGGCGCCCAGCGTGCTGCCCGAGCGGCGCGGCTCGCCTCCTTCGAGGTGCAGCAGGCGGTCGAGATCCTGCGCCATCTTCTCCCGCCGCTCCGCCAGCTCCGCGAACTCGATGCGCAGGAAGCGGTCGGAGGTCAGCCGGCGGCCCTGATCGTAGCCCCGATGGCTGTCATGCAGATAGGCGCTCAGCGTCTTCAGGGCGGAGCTACCAGGCGAAGTCCGCTGGGGGGCGGTCAGGTCATTCATCTCTCGAACATCCTTCAACGGTGTATGGCCACCCCTTCCGCCGTCAGGCCTTGTTGGACGGCGGCGGCGGCTCGCATTCACCGGTCCCGTATTCGGTTTCCGGGAAATGCTTGCGCGCGCTGGGCGGGGTCGGCTGCGGCTGCGGGTCCTCCCGCGGCGGCGTCTCCGGCGGTGGCGGTTCGGGCGAGGGCGGGTCGATCGGCGGGCTCTCGGGCGGAGGCTGCGGCGAGGGCGCCTCCGGCGTCAGCTGGCTGCGCCGCGCCTCACCGGCGGAACCGGAAGCCGTGTTCGTGGCCTCACCCTGCGGTGGGCGAGGGGGGGTCAACTGATCGGACATGGTGTTCCTCCCGTTCCTGTTCCGGCCATCGCGGCCGATGGTCCGCCGCCGTCTCGCACTCAGGGCGCCCGATGTTCCGGGTCCGAGGCGGGGACGGGCGACGGAAGCGCCGGCCGGGGGCCGGTCTCTCCCGCCACCGGACGCCGCCTCAGCAACCGCTCCGCCAGTTCGGCGCGCAAGGCGGAGGAAAGGCTGTCCGGCACAGGCCGCTCAAGCCGGCTCGAGGGCTTCAGCCGCGGGCGGCCTGGTTTCAAGTTCAGCATGCTGTCGTCATCCAGAGGCGTGGCGGGAAGCTAGGCGGACTGGTGTCAGCCCTGCTCCTCCGCTTCGGCACCGCGGTTCGCGGCGCGGCCATGAGTCGCCTGTCCGCCCTTGCGTCCGGCGCTCGCCGCGAGGCTGCGGTCACGTGAGAAGGAACGGTCCCCCGCCTGCACGGCCTGTCCACCCTTGCGGCCCGCCTCGGCGGCGAGAGCCGGGTCCTGGGCGAAACTGCGCTTGGCCGCTGGAACGCTCTGCCCGCCCTTGGAGGCGATGTCGCGCTGCTTGGCCTGGTCCATCGAGGCAAAACCCTGCTTACCGCCCTTGCGCTGGGTCATCCCTGTGATCCTTCCCTGGTACGCCCGCCAGCGGCGAGCCTGGTTGCACCGGGCCTCACGGTCCTCGCCGGCGCCGCTCCCACCCGCTCAGCGAGCCCACGCGGGAGCGACGCCCGGCAACGCCGCGGGCACCTGTCGCAAAAACGCCCCGCCAGCGGCTTCGTTGCAGGTTTTCCCATTGATGCAACACGACATTCTCACGCCGGCCAAGCCTCAGCTCACCATGGCGGCGACGATGAACGCGACGATGACCAGGACGAGGGACGCCAGGAGAACCCAGCGCATACGGCCGAAGGTGACCCCCTGCCGTACCTTGGTGGTCGGGATCGGCTTCTCCGGCATGGGCGCCTCGTGATGCCCGGGCGGCGGCTCGATGACGCGTTCGCGGGCCGGGGTGTCGTCTCGGGCATCGGACATGGCGACTTCTCCTCGCTGTGGCAGGCCATCCTGGCAGTCGGATGCCGGTGGAGCCGGTGGTATGCAGATGGCATGCAGAGGGGAAACGCGGGGTGGCAGCAGAGTTGCATCCCGCGCGCGCCTGGAACCCCACGGCTTCGCCGGGAGTTATTTCCGCGAGGGCCGTTCCGGCCCGCAGCTGGAGGAGACCATCATGGCGGATCCGACCACCGACCCCACCGGCCCGTCCGCGCGACGGCATGACGAGATGGTCAACGAGATCGCCCCGGGCGGCAGCGCGCGGCTGATCTCCTCGGACCGGGTGGAAGGCACCGCGGTCTTCGATCCCTCCGGCAACCGGCTGGGGTCGATCGAGGCGCTGATGATCGACAAGGTCCGGGGGGTGGTCGAATACGCCGTCCTGTCCTTCGGCGGCTTCCTCGGTATCGGCAGCTCCCACTACCCTCTGCCCTGGGACCAGCTGCGCTACGACATCGGCCTCGGCGGCTATGTCGCCGATGTCAGCGCCGAGCAGCTCCAGCAGGCCCCGTCCTTCCGGCGGGAGGAGGCGGTCGACTGGTCCGACCAGCAATGGGGTGAGCGTGTGCGCGGCTTCTACGGCCCTTCCCCCTACGGCTCACGCGACGACGCCTGAGACGAGGCCGGACGGCCGGCGCCGTCCTCGCGACGCGCCGGCTGCCGGGAGAGTGGGCCGCGAGGCCCTGCGTCGTTGTCGTAACACTTGAATTCTCTGCTGCGGGGATGCCGTCGGCGACACTGCGTCGCCGGCGGCGCCGTCGTTCCGGCGCGTCGAGATCCAGATCGATTGCTGTCAAAACCTTACAGTCAGGAGCACAAAGCAAATCAATACTGCGAGGGCAGGGGGTGGCTAGGATGCGTGCGCGTGGCAAGGCCAACGCCCTTCATGGTGGAGGGTACTTGGATGTTACGCAACCATAACGGTGGCACGACCACCCAGCCGGAGACCCTCCATGTATCTCGATCGCAACACCCCCGTCGTCGCCGAGACCGCTGGCCGCAGCCTGCCGCCGGCGCATGTCGCCCTGTCGGCCCTGCGCTTCGACAATCTCGAACTCCGCCTGGAGCCGGAAAGCCGCACCGCCTGGTGCACCATGCGCCCGCAGGGTCGCCCGAGCTACACCCTCGAACTGATGCAGGATGTGCATCGCATGCAGGACGCCATGTCCGCGCTCTTCGCGGAGCGCGCGGCGCTGGGCGAGCGGCCGGCGGACTGGTTCGTGATGAACTCGGCCGTGCCGGGCATCTACAATCTGGGCGGTGACCTGGCGCACTTCGCCGAGCGCATCCGCTCGCGCGACCATGCCTCGCTGGTGCGCTACGGCCACATCGCGGTGGAGGCGATCCACAAGAACACCGTCGCCTTCGGCCTGCCGCTCATCACCATGGCGCTGGTCCAGGGGGACGCGCTGGGCGGCGGCTTCGAGCACGCGCTCTCCTTCGACATGATCGTCGCCGAGCGCAGCGCCAAGATCGGCCTGCCGGAGATCCTGTTCAACATGTTCCCCGGCATGGGCGCCTACAGCTTCCTCTCGCGCCGCATCGGCCGTCGGCAGGCCGAGGAGCTGATCACCTCCGGCCGCATCTACACCGCCGCGGAACTGCACGCGATGGGCGTGGTCGATGTGCTGGCCGAGGATGGCGAGGGCGAGGTGGCGGCGCGCGACTATATCGCCCGCCACAGCCGCAAGCACAACGCGCACCTGACGATGCACCGCGCCCGCCGCCGGGTGGATCCGGTGACGCTCGACGAACTGCGCGACGTGGTGGAGATGTGGGCCGGGGCAGCGATGAACCTGGGCGAGGCCGACCTCAAGAAGATGGGCCGGCTGGTGGCGGCGCAGGAGCGCCGGCTGGGCAGCCTGCCTTCCGCGGGGCTGGCGCACGCCGCAGAGTGATGCGCGGCCTCACGAACAGACCGGTCGCATGAGGACGCGCCCGTCTTCCCGGCGGGGGGCCGGGACGGGGTGGCTCAGCCGCGATGCTCGCCGGCGCCGGCATCGTCCGCGAGATCGCCCCTGTAGGCCCGGCGCGTCCGCTCGAGCTCGGCACGGGCCCGCTGCGCGAGGTCCGCCCCCTCGCGCATCATCGCCTCCCGCCCCAGGCGGCGCCATTCGGTGCAGAGGCGGGCGAGCGCCAGGGCGCCGACATTGGCGGCGCTGCTGCGCAGGGCATGCGTCTCGGAATGGAAGCGCGTCGCGTCGCCGGCCAGGGCGGCGGCGGCGATCTCCTCGATCAGCGCCCCCGCATCGTCGAGGAAGTCGCGCGCGAGTCCCTGCAGGAACTCCTCGCCGCCGAGCTGGCGCAGGTTCTCCACCACCTCGTCATCCAGCGCCGGGCTGGTCGGGCGGAAGCGCGGGTGGCTGGCGATGGCGGTCACCGGCCCGGCGGGCGCGGCCTGGCCCGGGCGGGGCGGGCGCGCCCGCTCCTCCACCAGGCGCAGCAGCTCGTCCGGCCGGATCGGCTTGGTCACGTGGCCGTCCATGCCGGCCTCGGCACAGCGCCGCACCGCCGCCTCCGTGGCATCGGCGGTCAGCGCCAGGATCGGCAGATGCGGCTGCCCGAGCGCCATGACGCGGAACAGCTTCGTCGCCTCGATGCCATCCGTGTCGGGCATGTTCACGTCCATCAACACCAGATCGAGGCTGTCGGCCTCCTGCTCCAGGATGTCGAGCGCGGCATCGCCATTGTCGGCCAGCCGCACGGCATGGCCGGCCCGTTCCAGGATCTTGGCGACAACGCGCTGGTTCACCCGGCTGTCATCCGCCACCAGCACGCGCAGCGGCCGCGCGGGCCGCCGAGCGGGAGCGGGAGCAGCCCCGGCCTCCTCCGGGGGTGCCGCCTCCTGCGGCTCGTCGCCGGCCGGGGCGGGGGCCAGGGCCAGGGCCAGGCGCAGAGCATGCGCCAGCTCCTCGCCGGTGGCCTGGGGCGGCAGCAGGGTCTCGGCCGCGCGGCGCAGCGTCTCGGGCGGCAGCGCCGGCGCGGCGCCTGCCTCGTCCACCAGCAACCGGGGATGCGCCGGCGCGTCGGCGGGCAGGGCGACCGGCGCATAGGCCAGCAGCAGGCAGCGCCCTTCCGGCCCTTCGGGGCGGGCCCGCATCAGGCGTGCCGCCTCCTCCACGCCGGCCGCCGGCCGTGCCTCGGCGCCGAACTCCGCCAGCTTCTCGGCCAGGGCCGCCGCCCGGATCGGCGCCGGGTCGAGCAGCACCACGGCGAGGCCGGCGAGAGAGGGGCGGGGCTGCGGCGTGACCGCCTCGGCCAGGACGGTGAAGCGGAAGGTGCTGCCCTGTCCGGGGATGGAGGTGACGCCGATCTCGCCCCCCATCAGCCGCACCAGCCGGCGGCAGATGGCCAGGCCCAGCCCGGTGCCGCCGAAGCGGTTGATGATGGTGGAATCGGCCTGGGTGAAGTTCTCGAAGATCCGCTCCTGCGCCTCGGGCGCGATGCCGATGCCGGTGTCGGAGACCTCCACGGTCAGGCGCAGCCGGGTCTCGCCCGGCGCCGGCGGCGCGGCGTCCAGGGCGACGGTGACCCCGCCCTCCGCGGTGAACTTCACCGCGTTGCCGGCCAGGTTCAGCAGCACCTCCATCAGGTGCCGGCGGTCGCCGCGCAGCAGCAGCGGCGTGCGCGGCGTGACGTGCAGGGAGAAGCGCAGTCCCTTGGCGCGGCACTGCGCGGCCAGCAGGCGGCGCAGCTCGGTGAGCAGCGGGCCCACCTCGATGTCCACCGTCTCGGTCGGCATGCGGCCGGCCTCGATGCGCGACAGGTCGAGGATGTTGTCGATCAGCGCCAGCAGCGAATGCGCGGCGGTGTTCACCGTCTCCAGCATGTCGCGCTGCTCGCCATCGAGCCGGGTATCGCGCAGCAGGCCGCCCATGCCGATGATGGCATTGAGAGGCGTCCGCAGCTCATGGCTGACGCTGGCCAGGAAGAGCGACTTGGCCTGGCTCGCCTCCTCCGCCTGCTGCCGCGCGGCGGACAGGCGGCGGATCAGCGTGCCGGCATAGAGCGGCAGGATCAGCAGGCCGATCAGCAGGCCGATCGACAGGTGGAGCTGGCCGTTCCAGTAGGGCGTGGTCAGGATGACGAGGCCGAAGCCGAGGAAGGCCACCAGCATGGCGACCCGCAGCGAGGACAGGCCGAAACGGAAGCCGTTGCCGAAGATCACCCAGAGATAGATCGGGAAGAACAGCGCCACCGGTTCCTCGCCGATGTGCAGCTGCCAGGACAGGAAGCCGCAATCCAGCAGCAGCGCGGCCAGCCGGCGCGGCGGCGAGGCGGCGGGCACGAGCAGGATATGGCCCAGGATGCCAAGGGCGAGGGCGACATAGACCGCCATGGCCAGCAGCGCGTCCCGGGAGTCGCCGCCGACCAGCAGGAAGAGGATGATGACCGCCGCGAAAGCGAGGCGGTTGAAGCTCATCTCGTGCTCGCTGTCCGGACGCCCCCGCAGCCGGTTGCGCAGCCAGGCCAGCGGCCCGGGGCGGCGTCCGGGCGGCGGCGTGGCGGCCTTGCTCACGGCACGCCGTAGGGCTCGGCGGGACTGGCCGCCGGGATGAAGGCTCCCGCCGGGTCATGCTCCGCCAGCAGCCGCGACAGGGCTTCGGCCGGGATGGGCGGGCTGAAGTAGTAGCCCTGCACCTCGTCGCAGTTCTCCTGGGAGAGGCGCGCCAGCTGCTCGGCCGTCTCGACGCCTTCCGCCACCACCGAGAGCCGCAGCGAATGGCCCAGCGCCACGATGGTGCGCACGATGGCGGCATCGTTCGGATCGCTGACCATGCCGCGGACGAAGGACTGGTCGATCTTCAGCCGGTCCACCGGGAAGCTCTTGACGTAGTTGAGGGAGGAATAGCCGGTGCCGAAATCGTCCACCGAGACGCAGACGCCGAGCTGCCGCAGCTCCTGGAGCATGACGGCGGATTCCACCGCCTGCTCCATCAGGATGCCCTCGGTCAGCTCCAGTTCCAGGAGCGCCGGGTCCAGTCCGGTCTCGGCCAGGGCGCGGCGCACGATCTGCCCGACATCCTGGCGGCGGAACTGGATCGGCGAGAGGTTGACGCCGATCCGCAGCGGCCGCCCCGCCCGGGCCCAGGCGGCGGCCTGGCGGCAGGCCTCCCGCAGCACCCATTCGTTGATCGGGCCGATGAGCCCCGTCTCCTCCGCCACCGGCAGGAAGACGCCCGGGCTGACCAGGGCGCCGCCGCCCCGCCGCCAGCGCAGCAGCGCCTCGGCGCCGACGATGCGGTGCGTGCGGAGCGAGATCTGGGGTTGGTAGTGCAGCACGAACTCGTCGCGCTCGAGACCCAGGCGAAGGTCGCGCTCGACGCGCATGGCCTCCCGCGCCCGCTCGTCCATGGCGGCGGCGAAGAAGCGCCATCCATTCCGCCCCTCGGCCTTGGCGCGGTACATGGCGAGGTCGGCGTTGCGCAGCAGCCCCGCGGCATCGCGGCCATCGCGCGGGGAGAGGGTGATGCCGAGGCTGGCGCTGGTGGACAGGACCTGGCCATCGCAGGCGAAGGGCGCCGAGAGGCTCTCGACGATCCGCGCGGCCAGCGCCGCGGCATCCTCCGGCCCGGAGATGCCGGCCTGCAGGATGGCGAACTCGTCGCCGCCCAGGCGCGAGACGGTGTCCTCCGGACGGACCGACTGCTGCAGCCGCCGCGCCACCTCCTGCAGCAGCTGATCGCCGAGGTGATGGCCGAGCGCGTCGTTCACCGACTTGAAGCGGTCGAGATCGAGGAAGAGGAGCGCGAAGGCGTGCCCGCTGTTCCGCCCGCGCGCCAACTCGTGCCGCAGCCGCTCGCTGAGGAAGATGCGGTTCGGCAGGCCGGTCAGCGCGTCGTGATGCGCCATGTGGCTGAGCCGCCGCTCGGCCATCTTGCGGTCGGTGACGTCGAGCGAGGTGGTCAGCACCGTGACGACCTGTCCGGCGGAGTCGCGCAGCGGGGATTTGGTGGTGACCAGCACCCGCGCCTCGCCGCTGGGGCCGACCGCCTCCTCCTCCTGCTCGGCCAGGGCCGCGCCGGTCTCGAAGACGCGGCGGTCCCGCTCGCGCGAGGCGGCGCCGCGCTCGGCACCGAAGACCCGCTCGATCTCGTTGCCGACCAGCGCCTCCGGCGTCGATCCGGAAAATGCCGCCTGACTGGCGTTGACGAAGACGCAGCGGCCCTGGCGATCGGCGGCGGTGATCATGGCGGGGACGGTGTCGATCACCTGCGCCAGCGCCTTGCGGCTGTCGCGCAGCAGCGCCTCGCGCGTGCGGGCGCTGTCCTCCAGCTCCTGCTCCAGGCTGCGCGCGCGGCGCTGGATCACCTGCTGCTGCCAGCGCATCCGCAGCAGGTTGCGGGCGCGGGTCATGAACTCGTAGTGGTCCACCGGGCTGAGCAGGAAGTCGGTGGCGCCGGCCTCCAGCGCCCGCAGGCGGTAGGCACGGTCGTTGTAGGCGGTGATGACGATCACCGGCACGTCGGCGACGGCGGGATTGTCGCCCAGGGCGCGCAGCCGGCGGGTGAACTCGGCGCCGTCCATGCCGGGCATGCGGAAGTCGGTGACCACGAGGTCCACGCTGTTGCCGCGCAGCCATTCGAGCGCCTGCTGGGGATCGCCGAAGGCCTCGACCCTGGCGCCGCGGTCCAGGGAGGCGGCGAGGCGCGAAAAGATGTCCCGGTTCGTTGTCCTGTCGTCGAGGATCAGGATGGTTACCATAATGTCTTGAAGACCTGTCCCCGGCTCGTGCGGCGTCGCGGCCGGAGGCCGCGTCACAAATCATATACACGGGGGAGAGGCCGCTGCACAAAGCACAATCATGAGGCGAATAACCCGACCACCTTGCGGCCTTCCGTCCGGAGATGCTTGGAGAGGACCACCGGAAGGGCGGGTGCGACGGGCCGGACAAGGTGGCTTGCCGGTCTCCCGGGGGGCCGGTAGCGTCCTGCCCCAAAGGCGCCTGCGGCCCGCCGGGCCCCCAGGCCAGGCCCGGAGAACGCCGCCATGATCGACCTTCACTACTGGACCACCCCGAACGGCCACAAGGTCACGATGTTCCTGGAGGAGGCCGGTCTCCCGTACCGGATCCACCCCGTGAACATCGGCAAGGGCGAGCAGTTCCGCCCCGAATTCCTGGCCATCGCGCCGAACAACCGCATCCCCGCCATCCTCGACACCGAGCCCGCGGATGGCGGCGCGCCGGTGTCGCTCTTCGAGAGCGGCGCCATCCTGCTCTACCTGGGCGACAAGATCGGCCGCTTCATCCCGCCCCCGCAGGAGATCCGGGGCCGGGCCGAGGTGCTGCAGTGGCTGTTCTGGCAGATGGGCGGCCTCGGTCCGATGGCGGGCCAGAACCACCATTTCAACGTCTATGCGCCGGAGAAGATCCCCTACGCCATCGACCGCTACGTGAAGGAGACCAACCGCCTCTACGGCGTACTGGACCGGCGCCTGGCCGACCGCGCCTTCGTGGCCGGGCCGGACTACAGCATTGCCGACATGGCGATCTATCCCTGGATCGTGCCGCATGAGCGGCAGGGCCAGAAGCTGGAGGACTTCCCCAACCTCGCGCGCTGGTTCGCGGCCATCAAGGCGCGGCCGGGAACGGTCAGGGCCTATGCCCGGGCGGAGGAGTTCAGCGCCCAGGCGATCAAGCCGGAGGACAGCCGGGCGGTCCTCTTCGGCCAGACCTCGACCACCGGAAAGCAGGGCTGAGACGATGGCGCTCGGGCTCTACGAACTGACCGGCGAGGACCCGGAGCGCCGCTTCAGCCCCTATTGCTGGCGCAGCCGGATGGCGCTGGCGCACAAGGGGCTCGACGCCGCCTGCATCCCCTGGCGTTTCACCGAGGGCGAGGCCCTCGCCTTCTCCGGCCAGGACAAGGTTCCCGTCCTGCGGGATGGCGAGACGGTGGTCGCCGATTCCTGGGCCATCGCCCTGTATCTGGAGCAGGCCTATCCCGACCGGCCGAGCCTTTTCGGCGGTGACCCGGCGGCCACGCGGTTCATCAACGCCTGGGCCGATGCGACGCTGAACGCCCAACTGGCCCGGCTGATCGTCAGCGACATCCCGCGTTGGCTGGGCGAGGGGCAGCGCGCCTATTTCCGCGCCAGCCGCGAGGCCCGCTTCGGCCAGCCCCTGGAACAGGTGACTGCCGGCCGCGAACAGCGCCTGCCGGAGTTCCGGGCCAGCCTGCAGCCGCTGCGGCTGCTGCTGCGCGACGCGCCCTTCCTCGGCGGCGAGGCGCCGCGATACGGCGACTACGCGGTCTTCGGCGGCTTCCAGTGGGCGCGGTCGGTCTCGGAGCTTGCGCTGCTGGAGCCGGACGATCCGGTGGCCGCCTGGCGCGAGCGCATGCTGGACCTGTTCGGCGGCCTGGCCCGCCACGCCCCGGCGGCCTGAGGCACAGGATACCGCAAGCGGCAACCCTGAGCGCGGCGGCTCGTTCTCTTCACAGAACTTGCTGTTAACCGCCACAGTCAGGG
The DNA here is from genome assembly GCF_049340465.1 of Pseudoroseomonas sp. WGS1072. Lineage (NCBI taxonomy): Bacteria > Pseudomonadati > Pseudomonadota > Alphaproteobacteria > Acetobacterales > Acetobacteraceae > Pseudoroseomonas > Pseudoroseomonas sp. WGS1072. The sequence goes on from NZ_JBMPSU010000001.1 coordinate 2,808,025, forward strand.
AGCTGCCCATGGAGTATGAAACCATCTGGCTTGCCGAGCAGGAGGGGGTGCCGAACAACCCCCGGCTGCCGGTGCTGATCTACCGCGAGGCCTTCGAGGCCCGGCGGGCCGAGGCGGCGGAGGCGCTGTTCGCCGGCCATGGCTGGCCGCCCGCCTGGCGGGACGGCATCTACGGCCATGTCCATATCCACACCACCGCGCATGAGGCCCTGGCCATCATCGAGGGCGAGGTCCTGCTTCAGCTGGGCGGGGAAGGCACGGTGCCGCAGCGGCTGCAGGCCGGCGACGTGGTGGTGCTGCCTGCCGGCACCGGCCACAAATGCCTGCTGGCAAGCGAGGATCTGCTGGTGCTGGGCGCCTATCCCGAGGGTCAGCGGCCGGATGAGCAGTGCGCCGAGCCCGGCCAGGCCGCGGCGGCGCGGGCCCGCATCGCCCGCCTGCCGGACCCGCCGGCCTGTCCGGTCACCGGCCAGCCCTATCGCCGCCGGCCCTGAGAGCCGGTCACGCGGCGGCGATGGCCGCCCGCATCGCCCGCACCCCGGCCTCCGGCCCTTCCGGATGGCTCCACACTGCCCCGACCACCGCCAGGAAATCGGCCCCCGCCCGCACCAGGGGGGCGCAGTTCGCCGCGGTGATGCCGCCGATGGCGACCGAGGGCAGCTCGAACATCTCCGTCCACCAGGTGAGGATCTCCGGCTCGGCGCGATGCTCGGCCTGCTTGGTCGCGGTCGGGAAGAAGGCTCCGAAGGCGACGTAATCGGCACCGACCTCACCGGCCTCCATCGCCAGGTGCCGGCTGCCGTGGCAGGTGATGCCCAGCGTCCGGTCCGGCCCGAGCAGCTTGCGGGCCGCCGCGTGGTCGCCATCCTCCTGGCCGAGATGCGCCCCGTCGCAGCCATGCGCCACGGCCAGGTCGGCGCGGTCGTTCATCAGGACGGCGACGCCGCGGGACTGCGCGACCGGGCGCAGCGCGTCGATGGCGCGCCGCAGTTCGTCCTCCGGCACATCCTTCAGCCGCACCTGCAACGCGGCCACCTCGCCGGCGTCCAGCGCGCGGGCCAGCAGGTCCGGGAAGTGGCCGGGATCGATCCGGGGCGGGGTGATCAGGTAGAGCTGGCAGTCGGGCATGGGAGGCTGGGATCCAGGAGTGGCGGCGGAGCGGGGATGGCCCGCCCCGGCCGCCGGGTCAGGCCTTGTAGACGGCGATGATGTCCGACAGCAGCCTCAGCGCCTCCGCCTTCGGGCGCTGGAAGGTGTTGCGGCCGATGATCGAGCCATTGCCGCCGCCGGCGTGGATGCCCCTGGCCATCTCGACGAGCGACTCGCTGGTGCCCGCCTCGCCGCCGGAGAAGACCACCAGCCGCCGGCCGCCGAAGCAGGCCTGCACCACATGGCGGATGCGCCCGGCCAGGCTGCCGATCTCGGGCACCGGGTTCTTCTCGTAGGTCTTCTTCGCGGCGTCGAGGGAGATCGCCTCCGTCGGCGGCTTCACCTTGATGATGTGCGCCCCCAGCAGCGCCGCCATGTGCGCGGCATAGGCGCAGATGTCGAGCGCCGTCTCCGCCGTCTTGTCGAGATTGGGGCCGCGCGGATAGCTCCACACCACCACCGCGAGACCGGCCGACCTGGCCTCCTCGGCCAGCTCGCGCAGCTCCTCCATCATCTCGAACTGGTATTCCGAACCCGGATAGATGGTGAAGCCGATGGCCGAGCAGCCGAGCCGCAGGGCATCCGCCACCGTGCCCGTCACCGCCTGGTCCTTGGTGGTGGAGAGGCTGTTCGAGGAATTGACCTTGAGGATGGTCGGGATGGCGCCGGCATAGGTCGCGGCGCCGGCCTCGATCATGCCGAGCGGGGCGGCATAGGCGTTGAGCCCGGCCTCGATCGCCAGCTCGAAGTGATAGCGCGGGTCATAGGCGGCGGGATTGGGCGCGAAGCTGCGCGCCGGGCCGTGCTCGAAGCCCTGGTCGACTGGCAGGATCACCAGCCGGCCGGTGCCGCCCAGCTTCCCCTCCATCAGGATGCGGGCGAGGTTCGCCTTGGTGCCGGGATTGTCGCTCTCGTACCAGGAGAGGATGTCCTTCACGCGGGGTGTCAGCTGCATCGTCCGTCCTTCCGTGTCGGCGTTGTTTCCGCCGGATTCTGGCCGTACAGGCTTAGCCGAGCCCCCCCAGGATGTCACCAGCGGGGGATGTCACCAGCGGGGGATGTCACCAGTGGGGGATGTCACCGGCGCCGCCGTCGAGCCAGGCGTCCAGCGCGCGCTCCATGGCGCTGCCGAGCGGCGGCCGCAGCACCAGGGAAGGGGGCGCCCGCCGCCAGGCCGCGGCGCCCAGCGCGGCCGCCACGGCCTCCACCGCCGGCCGTCCCGGCGCCCCGGCGCCCAGCACCACGGCGGGCAGGCCGGCGCGCAGCGCGGCGAGGGCGAAGCCGGGGGCATCGCCGCAGTCCAGAACCGGCAGGCAGGGCTGTCCCGGCCAGTCGCGCCGGGCGGGGGCCAGCATCGCCAGGAAGGTCTCCGGCGTGAGCCAGCGCGCGGCGCCGGGGGGCGACAGGAGGGGCAGCGTGGCGCCGGGGCAGCGCCGGGCGGCGGCGGCCAGGGCCATCCGCGCGCCGGCGGCATCATGCACGGTCACGGCCGGAGCCAGGATCATGCGCCCCCGCATAGCGCGGCGAGGCCTGGCCCGCCATGGTCCGGGGAGGCGGCGGCGGCGGGCTTCCAGGCTCCGATGGAAGGCGGGCGGAAGCACCGCCGGACGGGCATCCGTTGACCCTGGATGCTTGCGCCGCTTAAAGCCTTCATCATGAGGTATCACGCTGGGGCGAAGGCGGCGGCATGAGCGACGCGGTGGATCAGGCCGCTGCACGGCTGGAACGGGCGGTCGAGCGGTTGGCGGCGGTGCTGGGCCGGCTGGACACGGCGGCGGGTGCGCCGCCCGGCGTTCCGCCGGAGGCCCTGGCGGCGCTCTCCGCGCGGCTCGACGACGCGCTGCTGCGGCTGCGGGGCGCGCTGGCGGAGGTGGAAGGGGCCGAGGCCCCGGCGGAGCCCGCCGGGCCGGGGCTTGATGAGACGACGTCGCCCGGCCTGCCGGACGACGAGCACAAGGAGAGCTGAGCTTGGGTCAGGTCACGGTTCGCGTTGGCGGCTATACCCATCCCGTCTCCTGCGAGGACGGCCAGGAGGGGCATCTGATCGCGCTCGCGGCGGATGTCGACCGGCGGGTTTCCTCGATCCGCGCCATGGGCGGGCAGTTCGGCGAGAGCCGCCTGCTGCTGCTGGCCGCCCTGCTGCTGGCCGACGAGATCCATGACCTGCGCGTCGAGCTGTCCCAGGCCCGGGCGGGCCAGTCCGGTGCCGCCCCCGCCGCCGATCCCCGCCTGGCCGAGCGTCTCGGCCGGCTCGCGGAACGGATCGAGGGCATTGCCGCGACGCTCGACCGTCCCTAAATGTCCGTCGCGGGGCTGTCGGGCGCGTCAGGCAATTTATCCCTGGGGCCAATAAGCATCCTCCGGGAGCTGGCTCTGGCCGGATCGTGGTCCGGCTATCTGGCGCCCACCTGCGCTAGCAGGCCTTAGGAGGATAAGACGCCAACGGCCATGGCGGCTCCGCGCAACATTCCCTCCCCCCTCGAAGCCGGCCTGCCGGACCCCCCGTCGCTGGCAAGCGCGAAGGCGGCGGTGCGACTTCGCGCCCTGGAACGGCGCGACGCCCTGGCCGATACCGGGGTCGATGCCGGGGCGGGCGAGGCCCTGGCCGGCCATCTGCTGCGGGCCGCCCCGCCGCCGCCCGGCGCCGTGGTCGGCGGCTTCTGGCCGATGGGCGCCGAGATCGACATCCGGCCGCTGCTGCACGCGCTCGCCGCCCGGGGGCATGTTCTGGCCCTGCCGGTCACGCCGCCGCGCGGCCGGCCGCTGCTCTTCCGGCGGTGGCGGCCGGGAGAGGCGCTGGTGCCGGGCCGCTTCGGCACCTCTGTCCCTGCCGAGAGCGCCGGGACGGCGGTGCCGGACTGGCTGCTGGTGCCGCTGCTGGCCTTCGACCGCCGGGGCCTGCGCCTCGGCTATGGCGGCGGCTATTATGACCGGACCCTGGCCGCGCTGCCGGCGGCGACCGCGATCGGCGTCGGCTATACGGCGCAGGAGGTGGCGTCGGTGCCGGCCGGCCCCAATGACCGGCCGCTGGCCGGCATCGCCACCGAGCGTGGTTATATCCCCATCGAGAAGGTTTGAGTGACGTGCGGATCCTGTTTCTCGGCGATGTCGTCGGCCGCTCCGGGCGCGACGCGCTGACCGCGGCCCTGCCGGAGCTGCGCCGGCGCCTCGCCGCCGATGCGGTGGTGGTCAACGTCGAGAACGCCAGCCACGGCTTCGGTGTCTCTCCCGACATGGTGCGCGCCTTCCTGGTGGCCGGGGCGGATGTGCTGACGCTCGGCAACCATTCCTGGGACCGCAAGGAGATCATCGGCTTCATCGATGGCGAGCCACGGCTGATCCGCCCGCTCAACTACCCGCCCGGCACGCCCGGGCGCGGCGCCACGGTGGTCGAGGTCGCGGGCGGGCGGAAGCTGCTGGTGATCAACGCCATGGGCCGGCTGTTCATGGAGCCGCTGGACGATCCCTTCCGCGCCGTGCAGGCCGAGCTGGCGCGGCACAGCCTGGGCGCCGCCGGCACGGTGCAGGCGGCGATGATCGACATCCATGCCGAGGCCACGAGCGAGAAGATGGCCATGGCGCACAGCTTCGACGGCAAGGTCAGCCTGGTGGTGGGCACCCACACCCACGTGCCGAGCGCCGACCACCGCATCCTGCCCGGGGGCACGGCCTACATGACGGATGCCGGCATGTGCGGCGACTATGACAGCGTCATCGGCATGCAGAAGGGCGGCGCGGCGCTGCGCTTCTGGAAGAAGGTGCCGGGGGAGAAGCTGGCTCCGGCCGAGGGGCCGGCGACGCTCAGCGGCGTCCTGGTCCGCACCGACGACGCCACCGGCCTGGCGCAGGAGGTGGCGCCGGTCCGGCATGGCGGGCTGCTGGCGCCCGCCATGCCGGACTTCTAAGGCTCAGGCTTCCGAGGCTCAGTAGAGGGTCGCGCTGACCCGCGGCGCCGCCTCGGCGTCATAGGCCGCGGCGTCGACGAGGCCGCCGGTGTGCGCGGCCAGCAGCTCGCCGGCGCTCGGCAGGTCCTGCGGCTTGGCCCGCTCGCCCCAGACGCGGGAGCGCAGGATGGCGCGCTGGCACTGCATGAACACTTCCCGCACCTCGATCAGCAGCACCGTGGCCGGCGTCTGGCCCTGCACCGCGTAGCGCTCGCACAGCGCCGGATCGGTGCTGATCCGCCCCAGCCCGCCGATGCGCAGCGTCTCGCCCGCGCCGGGAACCAGGAAGAGCAGGGCCAGGGCGGGGTTGTCGACGATGTCGCGCAGCGCGTCGATGCGGTTGTTGCCGCGCCGGTCCGGCAGGGCGAGGGTCTTCTCGTCCAGCACGTCCACGAAGCCGGGCGCGTCGCCGCGCGGCGTGCAATGCGGCCCGCGCGCGCCGAAGGTGGCCAGGGCGCAGAAGGGGCTCGCCGCGATGAAGCGGGCCGTGCGCGGGTCGATCCGGTCGGCCACCTTCTTCATCACCAGCTCGCGCGGTGGCGCGTAATGCGCCTGCAGCGCCTCCTGGCTGGTGATCAGATGGTCCGCCGCCGCGGCGGGACGGGTGGCGTCGTTCATGCGCGGCCTCTTCCTTCTCAGCGCGTTCCGGCCAGGTCGGGCCGGGGTGCCCGACCCCGGCGCGGACCGCCGGCCATCCGGGACAGCACCTCGTCATGCCAGACAAAGCGGTGCAGCACCACCATGGCGACATGGCCGGCGATCAGCGCCAGCAGGGTCCAGCCGAGCCAGCCGTGCAGGGCGTTGCCCGGCGCCACCATCCAGCCGATCGGGCCGCCCTGGAAGCCGGGGAAGAGGGGAAGCCCGAAGGGGGCGAAGGCGCGGCCGGAGCCGTAGCTGCGCAGCAGGGCCAGGGCCGGCACGATGAGCATCAGCGCATAGAGGGCAAGGTGGCCCGCCATGGCGGCGTAGCCGAGCCAGCCCCGGTCGGGCTGCGGCCGCCACCGCATGTTGAACAAGGCCCAGCTCCCCCGCGCCAGCACCAGGAGCAGCAGCAGGAAGCCCACCGAGGCATGCGTGCCGACAAAGACGCCGGCCACCGGATGCCGGCCGAGCGTGACCTTGAGGATCATCCCGAGGAACTGCCAGGCGAACAGCGCGGCCATGCCCCAGTGCAGGATGCGGCTCACGCGCCCGAAGCGTCTGGGCGTGTCGCGCCAGGGAAGAGTTTCCATGCAGGCCTCCTGGATATTGCACTGCAGTAAGGTGCGGTTCACCCGTTGTCCATCAAGGGGAGGCGTGGCCGCCGCGGGTAGGGGGGCGGGCCGCGCCCCCTCGCATCCCGCGCCGGGCGGCGGTATAGCTCCGCGCAAAGCCCGGAACATCCCGAGAATCCCGGAGTAGCATCGCGTGGCCGGCCATTCCCAGTTCAAGAACATCATGCACCGCAAGGGCGCGCAGGACGCCAAGCGCGCCCGCGTCTTCGCCAAGCTGATCCGCGAGATCACGGTCAGCGCCCGCCAGGGCCTGCCGGACCCCGCGGCCAATCCGCGCCTGCGCTCGGCCGTGCAGGCGGCGCGGGTGGCGAACATGACCAAGGACACCATCGACCGCGCCATCAAGAAGGCCACGGGCGCGGCGGGGGGCGAGGATTACGTCGAGGTGCGCTACGAGGGCTACGGCCCGGCCGGCGTCGCCGTCATCGTCGAGACGCTGACCGACAACCGCAACCGCACCGCCTCCGACATCCGCTCCGCCTTCTCCAAGTATGGCGGCGCGCTGGGCGAGACCGGCTCGGTCTCCTTCCAGTTCGAGCGCAACGGCGTGGTGCGCTACCCGGCCGATGCGGCGGATGCGGAGGCGATGCTCGAGGCCGCCATCGAGGCCGGCGCGGCGGACGTCGCCAGCGGCGAGGAGGGGCACGAGGTCCTGACCGCCATCGAGGATCTTTTCGCCGTGCGCGACGCGCTGGAGGAGAAGTTCGGCCCGGCCGAAAGCGCCAAGCTGGAATGGCGGCCCAATGTCACGGTCGAGCTGGACGAGGAGAAGGCGCGCTCGGTGCTGAAGCTGATCGACGTGCTCGACGAGCACGACGACGTGCAGACGGTGACGGCGAATTTCGAGGTGCCCGACGCCGTGCTGCAGAAGCTCTCGGCCTGACGCGGGGCATGGGGGGCGCCATCCGCCTGCTCGGCCTCGATCCCGGCCTCCAGCACACCGGCTGGGGCGTGGTGGAGAGCCATGGCAGCCGGCTGCGCCATCTGGCGGATGGCGTGATCTCGACCGACACGGCGCTGTCCCTCGCGGAGCGGCTCTGCCAGATCCACCGCGCGCTCAACGCGCTGATGGAACACTGGTGCCCGGAGGAGGCGGCGGTGGAGCACACCTATGTCAACAAGAACCCGGGTGCGGCGCTGAAGCTCGGCCAGGCGCGCGGCGTGGTGTTGCTGGCGCCCGCCCTGGCCGGCCTGCCGGTCGCCGAGTACCAGGCGATGGAGGTGAAGCGCGCCGTGGTCGGCACCGGCCATGCCGACAAGGTGCAGGTCTCGGCCATGGTGCGCCGCCTGCTGCCCGGCGCCACGCTGCGGCGGGCCGATGCCGCCGATGCGCTGGCCGTCGCCATCTGCCACGCGCACCACCGCGCCAGCCGGCTGGCGCTGGCGAAGGGCTATGTGCCGGCATGATCGGCAAGCTGACCGGCAGGCTGGACACGCCCTTCGAGGGTGGCTGCATCTTCGATGTCAACGGCGTCGGCTATCTCGTCGCCTGCTCGGCCCGCACGCTGGCCGCCCTGCCGCAGCCCCCGGGCACCGGCGCCCTGCTGGTGGAGACGGTGGTGCGGGAGGATGCCATCATCCTCTACGGCTTCGCCGAGGCGGCGGAGCGCGACTGGTTCCGCCTGCTGACCGCCATCCAGGGGGTCGGACCCAAGGTGGCGCTGGCCCTGCTCTCGACGCTCTCCCCGGCCGACATGGCGCGGGCGCTGATGGCGGGCGACCGCGGGGCGCTCAGCCGGGCGCCGGGGGTGGGCGCCAAGCTCGCCGCGCGGCTGGTGGCGGAGCTGCGCGACAAGGTCGGCGCGATGCCGACCGGGCCCGGCGTCTCGCCCGGCACCGTGGCCGTCGCGGCGCAGTTGCCGCCGGCCGAGAAGGCGGTGGCCGAGGCCATCTCGGCACTGACCAATCTGGGCTGGAAGCGGCCCGAGGCCGGCGCCGCCGTCGCCCGCGTGGCCGAGCGGCTGGGCGAGGGGGCGGCGCTGGAGCCGCTGATCCGCGAGGCCCTGAAGGAGTTGGCGCCGCGATGATCCATCTGCCGTCCGGGCGCCCGTCATGAGCGGCCCATCAAGGAGCGAGGGGGTGCTGGACCCGCAGCGGGGCGAGGAGGATGCCGCCGAGGCCACCCTCCGCCCGCAGGTGCTGGACGACTTCACCGGCCAGAAGGCGCTGCGCGAGAACCTCGCCGTCTTCATCCAGGCGGCGAAGGCGCGGGGCGAGGCGCTGGATCATGTGCTGCTGCACGGCCCGCCGGGCCTCGGCAAGACCACGCTGGCGCAGATCGTGGCGCGCGAGCTCGGCGTGGGCTTCCGCGCCACCTCGGGCCCGGTGCTGCAGAGGGCCGGGGACCTCGCCGCCATCCTGACCAATCTGCAGCCGCGCGACGTGCTCTTCGTCGATGAGATCCACCGGCTGCAGCCGGCGCTGGAGGAGACGCTCTATCCGGCGATGGAGGACTTCCAGCTCGACCTGATCATCGGCGAGGGGCCGGCGGCGCGCACCGTGCGGATCGACCTGCCGCCCTTCACCCTGGTCGGCGCCACGACGCGGGCCGGGCTGCTGGCGACGCCACTGCGCGACCGCTTCGGCATCCCGCTCCGGCTGCAGTTCTACACCCCGGCCGAGCTGCTGCTGATCGTCCGGCGGGGGGCGCAGAAGCTCGGCTTCGAGCTGAGCGCGGAAGGGGCCGAGGAGATCGCCAACCGCTCGCGCGGGACGCCGCGAATCGCCGGGCGGCTGCTGCGCCGGGTGCGCGATTTCGCCCTGGTCTCCGGCCACCACGCCGACCGCGCCATGGCCGATGGCGCGCTGAACCGGCTGGAGGTGGATGCGAAGGGCCTCGATTCGATGGACCGCCGCTATCTCCGCCGCATCGCCGAGCACCATCATGGCGGGCCGGTCGGCGTCGAGACCCTGGCCGCCGCCCTAGCCGAGGGGCGCGACACGCTGGAGGAGGTGGTCGAGCCCTATCTGATCCAGGAGGGCTTCGTGCTGCGGACGCCGCGCGGGCGGGTGCTGGGCGAACCCGGCTGGCGGCATCTGGGCATGGCGCCGCCGGCGGGCACCCAGGCCGACCTCCTGCGGGACAACCTCTGATGGCAAAGGCGCCCCCTGCTGCGGTCTGGCCGCACCGCTTTCCGGTCCGGGTCTATTTCGAGGACACGGATGCCGGCGGCATCGCCTACCACGCGACATATCTGCGTTGGGCAGAACGCGGGCGGACGGAATCGTTGCGTGCCATAAACTTGCCGCATCAACTTATGATTCAACGTCACGCTTCGTTGCTCGTGGTGCGGCGCATGGAAGTGGAGTATGTGGCCCCCGCCCGGCTGGACGAACCCCTGGTTGTGGAAACCCGGATTCTCCGCTTCGGCGGCGCTTCCGTCGATCTGGAACAGCGGGTGCTGGACGAGGCGGGCGGGGTGAAGGCGGCGTTGCGGGTGGGGCTGGTCTGCGTGCGCGCCGAGGGGATGCGCCCGGTGGCCGTCCCCGAGCCCTGGCGCGGCGCCTTCCGCGCGGCGCTGGACGATGGACCTGCCCCGGCCTGAAGCGGCCGGAGGCGATAGAAGGAGATTGCCGTGGGTGACAGCGTGAGCGCGTCGAACCTCGGTCAGGTGGCACACGATCTTTCGCTCTGGAGCCTGTTCCTGCAGGCGGACTGGGTGGTCAAGGCGGTCATGATCGGGCTGCTGCTGGCCAGCGTCTGGGTCTGGGCGATCGTCTTCGAGAAGATCACGACCATCCGGCGGGTGAACCGTGCCGCCGATGCCTTCGAGGACCGGTTCTGGTCCGGTGGCAGTCTCGATACCCTGCAGCAGCAAGAGGGCGAGCGCCCGACCCACCCGATCGCCGCCGTGTTCGGCGCGGCGATGCGCGAGTGGCAGCGCAGCGCCGCCCGGCCCGAGGGCGAGACCGGCCATCTCGCCGGTGTGCAGCAGCGCGCCGAGCGGGCGATGAACGTCGCCATCCAGCGGGAGATGGACCGCATGGAGCGCTGGATGGTGTTCCTGGCCTCGGTCGGCTCGGTGGCCCCCTTCATCGGCCTGTTCGGCACCGTCTGGGGTATCATGAACAGCTTCTCGGCCATCGCGGGGATGCAGAACACCAACCTCGCCGTGGTCGCGCCGGGCATCGCCGAGGCGCTCTTCGCCACCGCCATCGGGCTGGTCGCCGCCATTCCGGCGGTGCTCGCCTACAACAAGATCACCACCGACCTGGCGCGCTTCGCCAGCCGGCTGGAGGGCTTCGCGGCCGAGTTCGGCGCCATCCTGTCGCGCCAGGCCGAGGAGCGGGGCTGACGCCATGGCGATGTCCAGCGGAGGGCCGGGCGGCCCGGGCCGGCGCGGCCGCTACCGCGCCATGGCTGAGATCAACGTGACGCCGCTGGTGGACGTCATGCTGGTGCTGCTGATCATCTTCATGGTCGCGGCGCCGCTGATGACGGTCGGCGTGCCGATCGACCTGCCGAAGACCAGCGCCAGCGCGCTGAACCAGGAGACCGAGCCGCTGACCATCTCGGTCAATGCCGAGGGCCGGATCTTCGTGCAGGAGAGCGAGGTGCCGCTGGAGAACCTGGTGCCGCAGCTGCGCGCCATCATGGAATCCCAGCCGGCCGGCGCGCCGGAGCGGCGCATCTTCGTGCGCGGCGACCGCGGCATCAATTACGGCCGGGTGATGGAGGTCATGGGCACTGTCTCCTCCGCCGGCTTCACCAAGGTGGCGCTGCTGGCCGAACAGCCCTCCGGCGCCCCGGCGGCGCAGCCTGGGCAGGCGCCCGCGCCCGCGCAGCCGCGGCGCTGAGACGGGACCGGACGGACCTCCTCATGGCCCCGCATGGCCTGCGATTCTGGGGCGGCATCTCGGCGGCGCTGCACGCGCTGGTCGGGCTGCTGCTCCTGTTCCAGCTTCCCGGGCGGGAGTTGCCGCCGCCGCAGGAAGCGATCCCGGTCGAGCTGGTGACGCCGGATGCGCCCCAGCTCGCCAGGCGCCCGCGCCCCTGCCGATGCCGGCGCCGCCCGCCCCGGAGCCCGAGCCCAATCCCACGGTGAACCAGCCGGCGACGCCCGAGGCGCGGCCGACGCCGCCGAGCCCGCCGCCGCCGCCGCCGCCGCCGCCGGCACCGGCCCCCACCCCCGCGCCGCCGGCGCCCACGCCACCCGCGCCGACGCCGCCAAGCCCGACGCCGCCGGCCGCCGCGCCGCGCCCGACGCCGCCCGTGCCCACGCCGACCCCGCCCGCGCCGCAGCCGCAGGCGCTGCCGGCGCCGCCACCCCCGGCCCCCGCGCCGCCGGCGCCGCAGGGCGAGGTGGCGCCGCCGCAGCAGCAGGCCGCGGCACCGTCTCCGCCCCTCCCGATGCCGCCGCCGCCCTCGCCGGCGCCGCCGGCGCCGACCCCCGCGCCGCAGGCCGCGCAGCCGGCGCCGCCGCGCCCGGAGACCCGGCCCTCCGCCGCCCCCCCGGCGCAGCAGCCCAGCCAGCAGCCCGGCACCGGCCCACCCCGCCACCGCCCAACACCGCCGAGCGCAGCCAGTCCGTGCTGAGCACGCTGGAGCGCCTGCGCGCCAGCCAGCAGCAGAACCAGCCGCCCCGCGCCCGCCCCTCCGAGGCCGCGGGCCGCCCGGCCGCCGGAGGCGGCGCGCCCAGCGGCACGGCCCTGCTCACCGCCGGCGAGCGCCAGGGCGTCGCCGACAAGATCAGCGAATGCTGGTCGGTCGATGGCGGCATGATGGGGATCGACCAGATCACGGTCGAGGTGCGGGTGGACATCGACCAGGGCGGGACCATCCGCAATGTGCGCCCGGCCGGCGGCACGCCGGGCGACCCGCGCGTGCGCGCCGTGTACGAAAGCGCGCGCCGCGCGTTGCTCGATCCGAAGTGCAGCCCTTTGCCTCTACCCCGCGAGAAGATCCTGTCACTCAACAACACGGTCTTCCGCTTCAGCCCGAGGGGACTCGTCCGATGACCCAGCAGAACATTCTCTTCTCCCGCCGCCTCGCCCTGATGGGCGGAGCCGGCCTGCTGGCCGCGCCTTCCCTGGTGCGGGCCCAGGCGCCGGCGCCCGGCGGCGTCTCGGCGGCCGGCCAGACCATCGACATCACCCGCGCCCGCACCGATCCGATCCCGATCGCGCTGCCCGACTTCGCCGGCTCCTCGCCGCAGGCGCAGCAGCTCGGGCGCAACATCATCCAGGTGATCACCAACAACCTGCGCAATTCCGGCCTGTTCCGGCCGCTCGACCGGGGCGCCTACATCCAGTCGGGCGAGGCCGCGGCTGCCGGGCCGCGCTTCCAGGACTGGCGGGTCATCGGCGCGCAGGCGCTGGTCACCGGCCGGGCCGAGCCGCAGGGGGACCGCGCGCGCATCGAGTTCCGTCTCTGGGAGGTCGGCTCCGAGCAGCAGTTGCAGGGCACCGCCTACACCGCGGCGGCCAACAACTGGCGGCAGATCGCGCATGTCATCTCGGACGTGATCTATGAGCGGATGCTGGGCGAGAAGGGCTATTTCGACACCCGCATCGTCTATGTCGCCGAGACCGGCCCGCGCGATCGCCGCACCCGGCGCCTGGCCATCATGGACCAGGACGGCGAGAACAACCGCTTCCTGACCGATGGCAGCTTCCAGGTGCTGACCCCGCGCTTCCATCCGAACGCGCGGCAGATCGCCTTCATGTCCTATGCCAACAACCAGCCGCGCGTGTACCTCTTCGACCTGAACAGCGGCCGGCAGGAGGTGCTGGGCAACTTCCAGGGCATGACGCTCTCGCCCCGCTTCAGCCCGGACGGGCGCAGCGTGGTGCTCTCCTCGGCGCGCGGGGGCGATGCCAATATCTTCGTGGTCGACCTCGCCTCCCGCCGCGAGCGGCAGCTGACCTCCGGCGGCGGGCTCGACGTCTCGCCGAGCTTCTCGCCGGACGGCACGCAGATCGTGTTCAACTCCGACCGTGGCGGTGACCAGCAGCTCTATGTCATGGATGCCAACGGGGGCGGCGTCCGGCGCATCTCCTTCGGCAATGGCCGTTACGCCACGCCCGTCTGGTCGCCGCGGGGGGATCTGATCGCCTTCACCCGCATCTCCGGCGGCCGCTTCGGCATCGGCGTGATGCGCCCCGACGGCTCGGGCGAGCGCATCCTGTCCGAGGGCTGGAGCATGGAGGGCCCGACCTTCGCGCCGAATGGCCGCGTGCTGGCCTTCTACCGCGAGAGCCAGGCGCGCGACACGCGGGGCGGCGGCTACGCGGCCCGGCTCGCCATGATCGACATCTCCGGCTTCAACGAGCGCCAGGTCATCACGCCAACGGACGCGACCGATCCGAGCTGGTCGCCGCTGCTCTCCTCCTGAGGCGGGGCCGGGCCGGACGCCCTTGATTGTAAGTAAGGACTTACAGAGTGGCGACGAGGACTTGTCTGTCCGGCCCGATGGCAGAAGAAAGGGCCAGGAGAGGGGCGCGCCTCCACTCCTCGCAAGAAAATGGGCAACTATTCACGCAGGGACGGATTGTCTGCCTTGAACGCGCCCCAATCCCGGCGTAACCGCGGCTGTAATTCGATCTGACACGGGAATCGAAATGATGCAGACCAAGCTTCTGGGTGCCCTGGCCGCCGTCGCGCTGCTGGCGGCCTGCGCCAGCGAGGACACCTCCGGCGCCGCCACGGGCGCCGGCGCGGGGGCCGGCGGCCTCGGCGCCGGTGCCGGCATGAGCGGCGCGATCCGCCCCGGCAGCCAGGAGGATCTGGTGGCCAATGTCGGCGACCGCGTCTTCTTCGCCACCGACAGCAGCTCGGTCGGCGCCGATCAGCGGCCGACGCTGGAGCGGCAGGCCGCCTGGCTGGCGCAGTATCCGCAGGCGCAGGTGACGGTCGAGGGCCATGCCGACGAGCGCGGCACCCGCGAATACAACCTGGCTCTCGGCCAGCGCCGCGCCAATGCGGCGCGGGACGTGCTGGTGGCCCAGGGTGTCGCCGGTGGCCGCGTCAGCACCATCTCCTACGGCAAGGACCGCCCGGCGGCGCTGGGCTCCTCGGCCGATGCCTGGGCGCAGAACCGCCGCGCCGTCACGGTGGTGCGCTGAGGGCCCGTCACGCCCCGCGTTGACGCGGGGCGGCTGGGTTGAGACAAGCGGCGGCATCCGCGAGCGCGGTTGCCGCCGTCTTCATGTCCGCGCTCCGCCGCCTGGTTTTGCCTCCCTGCCTCGTCTCCCTGGGCCCGCCCGCTTCCCGGAAAGGATCCGCGCCATGCTCCGCAAGCTCCTCCTCCTCGCGCCGCTGCTGCCGATGCTGGGCGCCGCCCCGGCGCTGGCGCAGATGGAGAGCCGGGAGGGCATCGCTCTGCAGAACCAGATCCTGCAGCTGCGCCAGGAGATGGAGGCCCTTCGGCGTGGCGGCGGCGGGGGCTATGCCGCCCCGGTCCCGGTGGCGCCGCGCGGCGCCACCGCCGGGGGCAACGAGTTGCTGAGCCAGTTGCTCGATCGTGTGAACAGCCTGGAGGAGGAGGTACGGCGGCTGCGCGGGCAGTCCGACCAGCTCGACTACCGCCTCCGCACCAACCAGCAGGCGCTGGAGAAGCTGCAGGGCGACATGGATTACCGGCTGCAGCAACTCGAGCAGGGGGGCGGGGGCGGCCGACAGGGCGCGGCCCCGCCGGCGCGGCCCGCGCAGCCCGCCGCCGAGCCGGCCGCCGCCGCGCCGCGCACGCCCGAGCGGGCGCTGTCCGAGGGCCAGGCCGCGCTGAGCCGCCGCGACTACGCCGCCGCCGAGGCCGCGGCACGCGAGGTGATCGCCAGCCGCAACAGCGCCCGCGCGCAGGACGCGCAACTGCTCCTGGGCGATGCCCTGCTGGGCCGCCAGCAGTATCAGTCGGCCGCGCTGGCCTATGACGACGCCTATCAGCGCAACCGGCGCTCGGGACGGGCGCCGGAGGCCCTGCTCGGCCTGTCCAATGCCTTCCTGGGCTTCGGCGCCAAGCGCGAGGCCTGCGCCACGCTGGCCGATCTGCGCAGCCAGTTTCCCCAGCTCTCCGGCGGTCTGGCCAGCCGCGCGGCCGAGGCGCGGCGCCGCGGCGGCTGCTAAGGCCCGGGGGCGGCGGCCCCCGCCATGCGCGCGCCCCCGGACGCGGCGGAGTTCGCCGCCCTGATGGAACCGCTGGGCCCCTTCGGCGCGGCGCCCCGCTTCGCCGCCGGCGTCTCGGGTGGCCCGCATTCCCTGGCGCTCGCCCTGCTGGCGCGGGATTTCGCCGCGGCGCGGGGCGGCAGCGTGCTGGGCCTCGTCGTCGATCATGGCCTGAGGCCCGGCAGCGCGGTCGAGGCCGACTGGACTGTCCGCCTGCTGCGCCGGCTCGGCCTGGAGGCCGAGGTCCTTGCCCTGGCCATGCCCCCCGGCGCCGCCCTGCAGGAACGGGCGCGGCAGGCCCGCCTGGCGGCGCTGCTGGCGGCCTGCACCCGCCACGGGCGGCCCTGGCTGCTGCTCGGCCAGCATGCCCTGGACCAGGCGGAGACGGTGCTGTTCCGGGCCCTGCGGGGCAGCGGCGCGGCCGGGCTGGCCGGCATGGCGCCGCTGCGCGCCACGGCCGAGGCGCTGATCCTGCGCCCGCTGCTCGGGCTGCCGCCGGCCCGGCTGGAGACGCTGCTCGCCGCCCAGGGCCTGCGGCCGCTGCGCGATCCCTCCAATGACGATCCCCGCTTCGCCCGCGTGGCGCTGCGGCAGGCGATGCGCGATCCCGGCGGCACCGGGTCCGGCACGGCAGCCCTGGTCGCCGCCGCCGCCGCCTTCGCCGGCCGCCGGCGAGGCAGCGAGGCCGCGCTGCGCGCGCGGCTGGCCGCGGCGGCCGTGCTGCATCCGGAAGGCTGGGCGAGCCTCGACCGGGCCGCGCTGGGCCGCGACGCCGTGGCGCGGGATGCCCTCGCGGCGCTTCTGCGGATGATCGGCGGCGGCGGCCACGCGCCGGCCACGGCCGCCGTGGCGGCCCTGCTGGAACGCGGCGGCGGCACGCTGGGCGGGGTTCTCTGGTCGGGCGACACGCTCAGCCGCGAGCCGGCCGCCTGCGCCGCGCCGGTTCCGGCGCGCCCCGGGGCGGTGTGGGACGGTCGCTGGCGCCTCGCGACGGTGCGGGAGGGGGGGCTGGCCCTGGAGGGGCTGGTGCTGGGCGCGCTGGGTCCGGGGCGATTGCGGCGGGCGGAGCGGCGGGGCCTGCCGGCGCCCGTGGCGGCGGGCCTTCCGGCGCTGTGGCGGGGCGGCGCCCTGGTGGGCGTGCCGGCGCTGGGCCTCGGCGTCGCGGCGAAGGCGGAATTCTCTCCCGCCGGAGGGCCGATCTGAGGCTATAAATGTCGTCCGTGTAAGATCAGGCGCACGGCGTGGTTTCGGAATTGCGTCGGGCGCCCTATCTTACGCAGGCGCCGGGCCGGCATGTGCAGGCTGGCCGGCACACGGATGGGAACCGCACGGTGAACAATTTCGGCCGCAATCTGGCGCTTTGGGTGATTGTGGCGCTGCTTCTGGTGGCGCTGTTCAATCTGTTTCAGCCTTCGTCCTCGAACCGCCAGACGGGCCAGCAGGTCGCCTACAGCGACTTCCTGAATGAGGTGAATGGCGGGCGCGTCCGCGATGTCACCATCCAGGGCCGCACCCTGACGGGGCAGCTCGCGGATGGCCGCAACTTCTCCACCTACACGCCCGAGGATCCGAGCCTGGTCAGCCGGCTGACCGACAAGGGCGTGCGGGTCGTGGCGCGGCCGGAGGAGAGCGACGTCAACCCGCTCTTCCACTACCTGCTCTCCTGGTTCCCGATGCTGCTGCTGATCGGCGTCTGGATCTTCTTCATGCGCCAGATGCAGGGCGGCGGCGGCCGGGCCATGGGCTTCGGCAAGTCCCGCGCCCGGCTGCTGACCGAGAAGCAGGGCCGCGTCACCTTCCAGGACGTGGCCGGCATCGACGAGGCCAAGGGCGAGCTGGAGGAGATCGTGGACTTCCTGCGCGACCCGCAGAAGTTCCAGCGCCTCGGCGGCAAGATCCCCAAGGGCGTGCTGCTGGTCGGCCCCCCGGGTACCGGCAAGACGCTGCTGGCCCGCGCCATCGCCGGCGAGGCCAATGTGCCGTTCTTCACCATCTCGGGCTCCGACTTCGTCGAGATGTTCGTGGGCGTCGGCGCCAGCCGCGTGCGCGACATGTTCGAGCAGGGCAAGAAGAACGCGCCCTGCATCATCTTCATCGACGAGATCGACGCGGTGGGCCGCCATCGCGGCGCCGGCCTCGGCGGCGGCAATGACGAGCGCGAGCAGACGCTGAACCAGATGCTCGTCGAGATGGACGGCTTCGAGGCGAATGAGGGCGTCATCCTCATCGCCGCCACCAACCGCCCCGACGTGCTCGACCCCGCCCTGCTGCGCCCCGGCCGCTTCGACCGCCAGGTGGTGGTGCCGAACCCGGACGTGCAGGGCCGCGAGAAGATCCTGCGCGTGCACATGCGCAAGGTGCCGCTGGCCTCCGACGTCGATCCGAAGACCATCGCGCGCGGCACGCCGGGCTTCTCGGGCGCCGATCTCGCCAATCTGGTGAACGAGGCGGCCCTGCTGGCCGCCCGCGGCGGCCGCCGCACCGTCGGCATGCACGAGTTCGAGATGGCCAAGGACAAGGTGCTGATGGGCGCCGAGCGCCGAAGCCTGGTGATGTCGGACGACGAGAAGAAGATGACCGCCTATCACGAGGCCGGTCATGCCCTCGTCGCCCTGCATGAGCCGGAATGCGATCCGGTGCACAAGGCCACCATCATCCCGCGCGGGCGGGCGCTCGGCCTCGTCATGTCCCTGCCGGCCGGCGACCGCTACAGCAAGCACAAGAGCAAGCTGAAGGCGGAGCTCGCCATGGCCATGGGCGGCCGTGTCGCCGAGGAGCTGATCTTCGGCTCCGACAAGGTGTCCAACGGCGCCTCGGGCGACATCAAGATGGCCACTGACCAGGCCCGCCGCATGGTCACCGAATGGGGCATGAGCGAGAAGCTCGGCATGATCGCCTATGGGTCGAACGACCAGGAGGTCTTCCTCGGCCATTCCGTGACCCAGTCGAAGAACGTCTCGGAGGCCACGGCGCGCGAGATCGACGCCGAGATCCGCAGCATCATCGACGACAGCTACGCCCGCGCCAAGCACACGCTGCAGACCCATATCGAGGAGCTGCACGCCCTGGCCAAGGGGCTGCTGGAGCACGAGACCCTCTCGGGCGATGAGATCCGGCTGGTGATCCGCGGCGAGCCGGTGGTGCGCAACCGCCCCGACGAGCCCACCCCGGCCGGGCGGGGCAGCGTGCCGAGTTCCGGCCGGCCGCGCCCCGGCGGCGGTCCCGGCCTGAGCCCGGCGCCGCAGCCGGGCACCTGAGCCGCCCGTCGCCTCCACGACCGGCCTGCGTTAAGAAGGACCCCCTCTGGGGTCCTTTTTTCATTCGGGGAGATGGCCGGGATGGCCGAGCGCTGGATCGAGCCGCTGGGCCTGTTGCAGGGCGCCGCCGCGCTCCAGGCGGTGCGGGATGGTCATGCCCTGCCGCTGGCGGGCGGCCCGGCGGCCTTTGCCCTGGTCCGCCTGATCGAGGACCGGCGGGACCTCGGCATCCATTCCGCCCGCGGCCTGCCGCCGGGCTGGGAGGCGCTGCTGCCGCCCCTGATTCGCCGCCCCCAGGCCTTCGCCGGCCTTCCGGACGACCGACCCCTCGTCATGGGCATCCTGAACGCCACGCCGGACAGCTTCTCCAATGGCGGCCAGCACCTGGACCCCGCCGCCGCCATCGCCGCCGGCCATGCCATGCTGGAGGCCGGGGCCGATATCCTCGACATCGGCGGCGAGAGCACCCGCCCCGGCGCGCCGCCGGTGACGCCGGAGGAGGAGATCGCCCGCATCCGCCCGATCCTGCGCGAGCTGGCCAAGGCGGCGGTGGTCAGCGTCGACACCCGCCACGCCGCCACCATGCGCATGGCGCTGGAGGAGGGGGCCGAGATCGTCAACGACATCACCGCCCTGCGGCAGGACGCGGCCTCGGTGCGGCTGGTGCAGGAGGCGCGGGCGCCGGTGGTGCTGATGCACATGCCCGTGCTCGACCCCCGCCGCATGCAGGAGGCCACGGGCTATGCCGATGTGGTGCTGGAGGTGGCGCGCTTCCTGCGCCAGCGTGTCGAGACGGCCGAGGCGCTGGGCATTCCGCGCGGGCGCATCGCCATCGATCCGGGGCTGGGCTTCGGCAAGACGGCGGCGCAGAACCTGGCCCTGATGGAGCGCCTGCCGCTGCTCGCCGGCATCGGCTGCCGGATCCTCGTCGGCGCGTCGCGCAAGCGCTTCGTCGGCAGCGTGACCGGCGTCGCCACGCCGGCCGGCCGGCAGGCGGGGAGCCTGGCGGTCGCGCTGGCCGCCGCCGCGGCCGGGGCCACGATCCTGCGCGTGCACGATGTGGCGGAGACGGCGCAGGCCTTGCGCATGTGGCGGGCCTGCGCCGAGGGACGCTCGGCCGCGCTGGACTGAGAGGGCTGCCTGGGGGGGTGCCTGAAGGGCTGGCGGCGGCGCATCGCGCCGCTTGGTCGCCCGCCGGCCTGCCTGTATGACAGGCCGGGAGCGAGCGGCGACAGGGCGCCCGCGGACGGGGAGGGAGCCCAGGCATGATGGAGACCCAGCGCCGCCTTTTCGGCACGGACGGCATTCGCGGCGTGGCCAATCGCGCGCCGATGGATGCGGGGACGGCGCTGCGCCTGGGTCAGGCGGCCGGCCGCTTCTTCAATCGCGGGGCGCACCGGCACCGGGTGGTCGTCGGCAAGGACACCCGGCTCTCCGGCTATATGCTGGAGCCGGCGCTCACCGCCGGCTTCGTGGGCGCCGGCATGGATGTGGTGCTGGTCGGGCCGCTGCCGACGCCGGCCATCGCCATGCTCGCCCGCAGCCTGCGCGCCGATCTCGGCGTCATGATCTCGGCCAGCCACAACCCCTTCGAGGACAATGGCATCAAGCTCTTCGGGCCGGACGGGCTGAAGCTGTCGGACCGCGAGGAGGCCGAGATCGAGGCGCTGATGGCCGGCGATCTCAGCGCCCAGCTGGTCTCCCCGTCGCGTCTCGGCCGCGCCAGCCGCCTGGAGGACGCGCCCGGCCGCTATATCGAGGCCGTGAAGGCCAGCTTCCCGAAGGGCCACAGCCTGGCCGGGATGCGCATCGTCGTCGATTGCGCGCATGGCGCGGCCTACAAGGTCGCGCCGACCGTGCTGTGGGAGCTCGGCGCCGAGGTGGTGCCGCTCGGCGTGGCGCCGGATGGCTTCAACATCAACCGCGACTGCGGCTCGACGGCGCCGGGCCGCATGGCCGAGCTGGTGCGTGAGCGCCGCGCGGATCTCGGCATCGCCCTGGATGGCGATGCAGACCGGCTGGTGCTGGCCGATGAGCAGGGGCAGGTGATCGACGGCGACCAGATCCTGGCGGTGATCGCGCGGTCCTGGACGGCGCAGGGCCGGCTGCGCGGCGACGCGGTGGTGGCCACGGTCATGTCGAACCTGGGGCTGGAGCGTTACCTGGCCGGCCTCGGCCTGCGGCTCGACCGCACCCGCGTGGGGGATCGCTATGTCTCGGAGCGGATGCGCGAGACCGGCTGCAACCTGGGCGGCGAGCAGTCCGGCCACATGATCATGTCGGATTTCGGCACCACCGGGGACGGGCTGGTGGCGGCGCTGCAGGTGCTGGCCGTGCTGGCGGAGGAGAAGCGGCCGGCGAGCGAGGTCTGCCGCCGCTTCACGCCCCTGCCGCAGCGCCTGGTGAACGTCCGCTTCGCCGGGCCGACCCCGCTCGCCGATCCCGCCGTGGCCGAGGCCATCGCGGCGGCCGAGGCCCGCCTCGGCGCACGGGGCCGGGTGCTGATCCGCGCCAGCGGCACGGAGCCGATGATCCGCGTCATGGCCGAGGCGGAGGAGGAGGCGCTGGTCGAGGAGACGGTGGAGGGGCTGGCGGCGCTGATTCGCGCCCGGGCCGCCGCCGGCCCGCGCAAGGCCGCGCGCGCGGAAGCCGTGGCGGGGGGGGCCTGATGCGCGGCCGCGTCCTGATCATCGCCGGCTCCGATTCCGGTGGTGGTGCCGGCATCCAGGCCGATATCAAGGCCTGCACCGCGCTCGGCGCCTATGCCGCCACGGCGATCACGGCGCTGACGGCGCAGGACACGCTGGGCGTGCATGGCGTGCATCCGGTCCCGCCGGACTTCATCCGCCAGCAGATCCGCCTGACGCTGGAGGACATCGGCGCCGACGCCCTCAAGACCGGGATGCTGGCCGACAGCCCGACCATCGAGGCCGCCTGCGACGCGCTGGCGGCGCATCCCGCCCGCATCCCGCTGGTGGCCGATCCGGTGATGGTGGCCAAGGGGGGCCACGCCCTGCTGGCGCCGGAGGCGGTGGCGACGCTGAAGCGGCGCCTGCTGCCCCTCGCCAGCGTCGTCACGCCGAACCTGCCCGAGGCGGAGATCATGGGCGGGCGGCCCATCGCCGGCATCGAGGACATGCCGGCGGCGGCGCGGCGCATCCTGGAGCTTGGCGTGCCGGCCGTGCTGCTGAAGGGTGGCCACCTGCCAGGCGAGCGGCTGGTCGATATCCTGGCCACATCCGAGGGCATCGAGCGCTTCGAGAGCGCGCGCATCGACAGCCGCAACACCCACGGCACCGGCTGCACCCTGGCCTCGGCCCTGGCCGCCGGCCTCGCCCAGGGCCTCTCCCTGCGTGACGCGGTGGTCCGCGCCCGCGCCTATGTCCGCGCCGCGCTGCTGGCCGCTCCGGGCTTCGGCCGCGGGCATGGGCCGCTCGATCACGCCGTGACGCTCGATCCGGCGCGGCTCGCAACCCTGGCATGAGCGGGCGGGGGTGTCGTGGCCCCCGCCTTCCCGGGCAAGCTCGGGCGTGACGCAGCCGTGCAGAGAGCCGCCATGACCCCGCCGCCGACCGACGCCCTGCCCAGCCGGGTACCCTTCTTCCAGGTCGATGCCTTCACCAGTCATGCCTTCCGGGGCAATCCGGCGGCCGTGATCCCGCTGCGAGCCTGGCTGCCGGAGGCGCTGATGCAATCCATGGCGGCCGAGCACAACCTCAGCGAGACCGCCTTCCTGGTGCCCGACGGCCCCGGCCGGTGGCACCTGCGCTGGTTCACGCCGCGCATGGAGGTGCCGCTCTGCGGCCATGCCACCCTGGCGACCGCCTGCGTGCTGGCGCGGGAGTTCGGCGAGGCCGGCACGCTCCGGTTCCGCACCGCCTCGGGCGAGCTGCGCGTGGACCAGGCGGAGGAACGCTTCATCCTCGATTTCCCGGCCAATCCGCCGCGCCGCGCCCATGGCGGTCCGCCCGGCCTCGCCGCCGCGCTGGGCGCCGTGCCGCGCGAGGTCTGGAAGGCGCGGGACTGGATCTGCGTCTTCGACAGCGCCGAGACGGTGCGCGCGCTGCAGCCCGACCATCGGCGCATCGCCAGCCTGCCCGACAGCGCGGCGGGCGGCCAGGCGGCGCGCGTCGTCGTCACCGCGCCGGGAGATGACGGCCGGCACGACGTGGTCTCCCGCTACTTCGCCGCCCGCGTGGGCATCGACGAGGATCCGGTGACGGGCGCCGCGCATGTCCAGCTCGTGCCCTACTGGGCGGACCGCCTGGGGCGCGAGAGCATGGTCTGCCATCAGGCCAGCGCGCGCGGCGGCACGCTCTGGTGCGAGCGGCGCGGCGACCGCGTGCGGATGGGCGGCGACGCCGTGCTCTATGCCCGCGGCGAGGTACTGCTGCCCGCCGCTTGATCCCGGGCCACAGGCGGCGCAAACCGCCCCCCCATCCGCGATCCGAGGACCCCACCGCCATGGCACAGGACAACCCGGCCAATCCGCGCCCCGCGCGGCGCCCGGCCAACCCGGCCTTCTCCTCCGGCCCCTGCGCCAAGCGGCCCGGCTGGTCGCTGGCCGCGCTCGAGGGCGCGCTGCTCGGCCGCAGCCACCGCGCCGCGGAGCCCCGGGCGCGCCTGGCCGAGGTGATCGCCCGCTCCAGGGCGGTGCTGGGCATGCCGGAGGACTGGCGGCTCGGCATCGTCCCGGCCTCCGACACCGGTGCGGTGGAGATGGCGCTCTGGTCGATGCTCGGCCCGCGCGGGGTGGATGTGCTGGCCTGGGAGAGCTTCTCCGGCGAATGGGCCAACGACATCACCCGCCAGCTCCGCCTCGAGGACGTGCGGCTGCGGCAGGCGCCCTATGGAAGCCTGCCCGACTTGTCCGATGTCTCGCCGGAGCGCGACCTGGTCTTTGTCTGGAACGGCACCACCAGCGGCGTGCGGCTGCCGGATGCCGGCTGGATTGCGCCGGACCGCCGGGGCCTCGCCATCTGCGACGCCACCTCGGCCGCCTTCGCCATGGACCTGCCCTGGGACCGGCTCGATGTCGTCACCTGGTCCTGGCAGAAGGCGCTGGGCGGCGAGGCGGCGCATGGCATGCTGGCGCTCTCTCCGCACGCCGTGGCCCGGCTGGAAGGCCACACGCCCGCCTGGCCACTGCCGAAGATCTTCCGCCTGACGCGGGGGGGCAGGCTGATCGAGGGAATCTTCCAGGGCGACACCATCAACACGCCCTCCATGCTCTGCGTCGAGGATGCGCTGGACGGGCTGCGCTGGGCGGAATCGATCGGCGGGCTGCCGGCCCTCATCGCCCGGTCCGAAGCCAATCTGGCGGCGGTGACGGCCTGGGTGGAGAGCCAGCCGGAGGGCTCGCGGCGCATGGCCTTCCTGGCCGAGCGGCCGGAGACGCGCTCCTGCACCTCGATCTGCATGCGCATCGTCGCGCCCTGGTTCACGGCCCTGACCGCCGATGGCCAGGCCGCCGCCAGCCGGGTTCTGGCCACGACGCTGGAGCGGGAAGGGGTGGCGCTGGATGCCGCGCCCTATCGCGACGCGCCGCCCGGTCTGCGGCTCTGGGGTGGCGCGACGGTGGAGACCGAGGATCTCCGCGCCCTGTTCCCCTGGATCGACTGGGCGCTGGCCGAGGTGGAGGCGCAGTTCGGCGCCTGAGGCAGCCATCGCCGAGGCCTGGAGGGCTGGCTCAGCCGCCCGCCGAGGCTGAGAGGGCCAGGATGTCCTGCCGCCCCGCCGTGGGCATCCGCGTGGCCTCGCGATAGGCCTCGATCGGCAGCGGTCGGCCGAACAGGTAGCCCTGGAACTCGTCGCCGCCCTCCGCGGCGAGCAGAGCGCGCTGGGCTTCCGTCTCGACGCCCTCGGCGATCACCGGCATGCCAAGCTCCTGGCCGAGCCGTATCACGGCGCGGATGATCGCCAGGCTCTGCCGGTTCTCCAGATCCTGGATGAAGCCCCGGTCGAGCTTGATGCGGGAATAGGGAAAGGCGCGCAGGGCACTCAGCGAGGAGTAGCCGATGCCGAAATCGTCCATGGCGACATGCACGCCGCAGCGGCGCAGCCGCTCCAGATTGGCCAGGACCTGCGTATTGCCGGAGATCAGCATCGTCTCCGTCACCTCGATCTCCAGCCGCGACGGCGCCAGGCCCGTCTGTTCCAGCAGCAGCAGGACGGAGGGGGCGAATTCGGCCTTGCGCAGCTCGGCGACGGAAACGTTGACCGCGATCCGCAGCGGCCGCTCCCAGCCCGCCGCCTCGCGGCAGGCCGTCTCGCGCACCCAGGCGCCCAGGCTGCGGATGAAGCCGCTGGCCTCCGCCATGGGGATGAAGACATCGGGCGGGATCGGGCCGCGGACGGGATGGCGCCAGCGCACCAGCGCCTCGAAGCCGATCACGGCGCCGCTCGCGGCCTCGACCTGCGGCTGGTAGGCGAGGCTGATCTCGCCGCGCTGCAGGGCCATCGTCAGGTCGGCCTGCAGGGCCTTCTGGTCGTGCCGCTCCCGGTCCATCTCGGTGGTGTAGATGGCGTGGCGGTTGCGGCCGAGGCGCTTGGCCTCGTAGAGCGCCACATCGGCCTTGGCCAGGAGATGGAGGCCGCTCAGGCCGGGCGTGGGGAAAAGGACGGCGCCGATCGAGGCGCCGATACGGAGGCGAAGATCCTCCCGGAGCTGGAAGGGCTCGGCCATCCGCCGGAGCAGCCGGTTCGCCAGTTCCTCGACCATGCCGGGCGAGACCTCGCCCTCGACCACGAGCACGAACTCGTCGCCTCCGGGCCGCGCCAGGACATCGCCCTGGCGGATCTCGTCCAGGCAGCGCTTGGCGACGGCGCGGAGCAGGAGGTCGCCCGCGGTATCGCCATGCTCGTCGTTGACGTCCTTGAAATGGTCCAGGTCCATGCAGAACACGGCGAGGCCGCTCTGGCCCGAGCGGGCGCGGAGGACGGCGCGGGCCAGGCGCGTCTGCAGGCTGTGCCGGTTGTGCAGACCGGTCAGGGAATCCTGGTGGGCCAGGCTGTACATCCTGGCCTCGGCCGCGATCCGCTCCCGCATGTCCCGCAGCGCCACGGCGAAGCCGCTCTGCTGCCGGGCCAGTTCGATGCGGCGGGCGCGCAGCTCGACCGGCACCGGCCCCTCCGGGCCGCGCAGGCCGACCAGCACGGGGCTCCGCTGCCCTTCCTTCAGCACCTCCTCCATGCGGGGCTGGGGCAGGGACAGCAGCTCGGCCAGGGACGTTCCCGTGGGATCGGCGCCCAGCAGGGCGGCGAGGTTGTGGTTGCCGTGGCGGATGACGAGCCTGTCGTCGCAGATCGCCAGCCCGTCGAAGGCGGCCTCGGCGAGGCCGTGCAGGCGCAGCGCGGCATGTTCCAGGGCAAGCCGGCTGCGCAGCCAGATGATGCCGGGAACCGAGAGCAGCAGCATCGCCATGAAGCCGGCGGCGAGGCGGATCTCGCCCTGCCGCAGGGCCCAGTCCGCGGGGGTGGGAATCCCGAGCGGCACGAATTCGGTGGCGGTCATGCTGCCCATGTGCAGGCTGATGATGCCGAGGACCAGAAAGCCGGCGGTCCAGATCCGGCCGCGCCAGAGGCCTTCCGGCGGGGTGAAGGCGAGCGCGCTGAAGCCCGCGCCGGCCAGGACCGCCACGGCCGCGCCGGTGGTGTCGATGGCCACCACGCCGGGAAAGATCACGGCCTGGATACCGTAGAAGTGCATGATGCCGACGGACAGGCCGAAGATCACGCCCGACAGCGGTCGCCAGATCCGCTGCGGCGCCAAGAACTGGGCGTTCAGGGCGATCCCGGTGCCGAGGATGATGATGGCGCCGGAGACGGCGGTGGCCAGCGGTGCATAGGAGAACACGTTCCGCGTGTCATAGGCGAGCATGGCGACGAAATGGGTCGCCCAGACGCCCGACCCCAGCGGAAGCGCGATCAGGGTGATGAGGAGGCGCTCGATCCGGCCCTGCGGCGTCTCGACGACGCCGACCTTCAAACTGGCGGCGAGGCTGGTCAGCAGGCAGATGGCGACAGCGACCCCCAGGGTGCCGGCATCATGCTCGCGCAGGCATGTCCAGGCGTCGTACAAGCAAGCCTCCTTATCGATGCCACCTCAAGACGCTCTCCCCTGTCCGGAACCATCCCTCCGTGCAGGAGCCTGCTGGGCCGGCATCGAGGGATGACGGAGAAAAACAGGGAAATCATTGCGGGATGGGCAGGCAGTACAACCCCATGTTGTAGTGTCAGACTACACAGCAAGGGCTTTCAGCATCGATAAGATCGTGGCGGAGGCGGCGCTGGAGGGCTCATGCCCGCGCCGGGTCGTGGCCGGCCATGCCGATATGCCGAGGCCGTGTCTCCCTCTGGCGATACCCGCCGCGGCGATCGGGCGCTATAGCTCCGCCCCGTCACCGCGGAGGACTTCATGACAGTCGGCATCGAGATGGGCCGGACGACCGGCGGGCAGCCCGCGCTCCTCGACCTGGAGGAACTGCTGGCCACCCGCCTGCTGGTGCAGGGCAATTCCGGCTCCGGCAAGTCGCACCTGCTGCGCCGGCTGATGGAGCAGTCCGCCCCCTGGGTGCAGCAGGCGGTGATCGACCCGGAGGGCGATTTCGTCACGCTCGCCGACCGCTTCGGCCATCTGGTCATCGACGCCGCCGAGCACAACGAGGCGGCCCTGCAGCGCGCCGCCGACCGGGTGCGTGCCCATCGCGTCTCCGTCGTGCTCAACCTCGAGGGGCTGGACGCGGACGGGCAGATGCGCCACGCCGCCGCCTTCCTGGGCGGGCTGTTCGACGCCGACCGCGACCACTGGTCGCCCATGCTGGTGGTGGTGGATGAGGCGCAGCTCTTCGCCCCCGCCGCCGCCGGCGAGGTGTCGGACGAGGCCCGCCGCGCCTCGCTGGGCGCCATGGCCAATCTGATGTCGCGCGGGCGCAAGCGCGGGCTGGCCGGCGTCATCGCCACCCAGCGCCTGGCCAAGCTGGCCAAGAACGTCGCCGCCGAGGCCTCGAACTTCCTGATGGGGCGCACCTTCCTCGACATCGACATGGCCCGCGCCGCCGATCTGCTGGGGATGGAGCGGCGGCAGGCGGAGATGTTCCGCGACCTGCCGCGCGGCAGCTTCGTGGCGCTCGGCCCCGCCCTGTCGCGCCGGCCGCTGCCGGTCACCATCGGCGCGGTGGAGACCGAGTCGCGTGGCACCAATCCGGGGCTGATCCCCCTGCCGCAGACCGCGCCGGAGGCGGCGCGGGAACTGGTCCTGGCCGCGACCGCGGAACCGGACCCCGTGCCGCGCCCGGTGCGGCGGGCTCCGTCGCCGCCGCCCGACATCCTGGCACAGCTGGCCCAGGCCCGCCCGGCGGTGGCGACACCCCGCGCAGAACCGGCGATGACCGCCGAGGAACAGGCCGAGCGGCGGCGGCGGATGGACGAGATCCTGCGGCAGATCCTGGCCGAGCCCGAGGCCGCCTTCCGCAACGGCTCGGTGCTGTACCAGGATTTCCTGGTGCGGCTCCGCATCCACGCCATCCCCGGCAAGCCGCCGGAGATCCCGGCCTTCCGTCGCATGCTCTCCGTGGCCCGCGCCGGCATCAGCGCCGAGGCCGCCGAGGGGGAGGCGTGGCAGGCGGTGGAATCCCGCGCCGCCGCCCTGCCGGAGGACACCCAGGGGGTGTTCCTGCTGCTGGCCCGCGCGGCGCTCGACCGGCTGCCCTGCCCGTCGGACGCGACCATCGCGGAGGCCTATGGCACGCGTTCGGCCGGGCGGGCGCGGCGGCTGCTGAGCTGGCTGGAGGAGCAGGGGGCGATCGTGCAGCGCCCGGATGCGGCCGGGCGGCGCATCGTCGCGCTGGTGGGGCTGGGGTGGGAGACGGCGCCGGGAGAGGCGGCGGCGTGAGGAATCCCGCGCGCCGGGCTCAGCCGTGGACCGTCCCCTGTGCCGGCATGGCGTGTGCCGCCCGGATGCGGGCCGGTGCGGATGGCCTCGCGCAAGGTTGCGCGCCTCATTCGGCCGCCGCCACGATGGCGCGGGCGACCTCGGCCAGCGCCGCCTCGCGCGCGGCGAGCGGCGCCCCGCTGCCGGTCAGATAGGCGGCGACCAGGATCGGCGGGGCGTCGCCGGGCGGCAGGAGCAGGCCGGCATCGTTGGTGCTGCCGCGCTCCCCGCTGCCGGTCTTCTCGGCCGCGCGCCACCCGGCGGGCAGGCCGGCGCGCAGCCGCGCATCGCCGGTGAGATTGCCCGCCAGCCAGGCCAGCAGCCGCGCGCGCGAGACGGCGCTCAGCACCTCGCCCAGCAGCAGCCCGTGCAGGGTGTCCAGCATGGCGAGGGGCGTGGTGGTGTCGCGCGGGTCGCCCGGCCGCGCCTCATTCAGCGCCGTCTCCCAGCGGTCGAGGCGGGTGGCGGGGTCGCCGATGCGGCGCAGCCAGGCGGTCAGCCCCTCCGGCCCGCCCAGCCCCTCCAGCAGGAGGTTGCCCGCGACATTGTCGCTGCGGGTGACGGCCGCCTCGCACAGCTCCTCCACCCGCATGCCGTCGCCGCCCACCCGCGTACCGGTGACCGGCGCATAGGGCACCAGCTTCTCCGACCCGAAGACGACGCGGCGGCTCAGACTCTCCTGGCCCGCATCCACCCGGTGCAGCGTCGCGGCGGCGGCCAGGGTCTTGAAGGTGCTGGTCATGGGGAAGCGCTCCTCGCCGCGCCAGGCCAGCGGCCGACCCAGGCCCACCCGCACCGCCACGCCGAGGCGGCCGCCGGTGCCGGCCTCGATGGCGGCGAAGCGGCGCGGCAGAGTCTCCGCCGCGCGCGCCGCCGCAGCCCCCCCGGGCAGCATCAGGGCCATCGCCATCCAGTCCCGCCTTCCGCGCATCGCGCGTCTCCCATTGTCGTCAGGCGGCGGAGACTGCCGGCGCGGCCTGAGCTGGACAAACGGGCAATTCCCGGGGCAAGCCCAAGCAAAACTTATGGATCCGGCCCGTGGCGTCCCATCTTCCCCTGAACGCGCTGCGCGCCTTCGAGGCCGCGGCACGGCATCTCAGCTTCACCCGCGCCGGGCTGGAACTGCGTGTCACCCAGGCGGCGATCAGCCAGCAGGTCCGCTCGCTGGAGGATATCCTGGGGGTGCCGCTGTTCCGCCGGCTGCCGCGCGGCCTGGCCCTGACCGAGGAGGCGGAGGCGCTGCTGCCGGTGCTGACCGATGCCTTCCGCCGCATCGGCGCGACGCTCGACCGGTTCGAGGGCGGGCGGATGCGCGAGGTGCTGACGCTGGGCGCGGTTGGCACCTTCGTCACCGGCTGGCTGCTGCCGCGCCTGCCGGCGTTCCGCGCGGCGCATCCCTTCATCGACCTGCGGCTGATGACCAACAACAACCGGGTGGACCTGGCGGGCGAGGGGCTCGACCTCGCCATCCGCTTCGGCGACGGCGCCTGGCACGGGACGTCGGCGCTGGCGCTGTTCGCGGCGCCGCTGACGCCGCTCTGCGCGCCGGAGATCGCCGCGCGGCTGCGCCAGCCGGCCGACCTGCGGCGCGAGGTGCTGCTGCGCTCCTACCGGCTCGATGAATGGCCGCGCTGGTGCGCGGCGGCGGGGCTGGCGCCGCCCCCGGTGCGCGGCTTCGTCTTCGATTCCTCGCTGACCATGGCGGAGGCCGCGGGCCAGGGCGCCGGCGTCGCCCTGCTGCCGGCGCGGATGTTCGGTCGGGCCCTGCGCGACGGCCGGCTGGCGCGGCCCTTCGGCACCGAGATCGCCCTCGGCGCCTACTGGCTGACGCGGCTGCATTCCCGCGCCGAGACGGTGGCGATGGCCGCCTTCCGCGACTGGCTGCTGGACGCCTGCCGGGACCCCGCCCAAGGCACGGGGGGCTGAGCGTCCGCGCGGGGACGCCCCGCGGCCTGCCGCCGGCCGGACCCGGCGATCAGGGGCCGCCCCCTAGCGGGGCGGGGTGATCCCGCGCGCCACCGCCAGGAACTCCGCCTCCCGCGCGGCGAACTCCGCCTTCTCGCCGAGGCAGACCAGGGTGGTGCGGCCCTTCGGCGTCTCCTGGATGACGAAGAGGCTGCGAACCGCCCCGGCGCGGTCCGGCAGGCCCTGGCCGGGGCGGAAGTCCGCGACCAGGCTGAGGCCGCCGATGCCGGCATGGGCGTAGGGCGCGCTCCGCAGCGGCGTGTAGCGCGGCGCCAGGGTGGCCAGGACCAGCTCCTGCCAGCGCGGCGTGGCCATCAGCCGGTTGAGCTGCTCCTGGCTCATCGCGGCGTTCTGCGGCGCCGGAACATAGGCGACCTGGCATCCGGTGTCCCGGTCGGTCGGCCGGCGCAGGGCGAAGCGCGCCGTCTGGTCGCCCTGGGCGGGGATCGGCTCGGCGGTGTAGCCCGGCGGTGGCGCCACGCCGAGGCCGCTGGCGACATCCCGCAGGGGCGCCGCCACGGCCGGGAGCAGGGGCGCCATCAGGGACAGGCAGAGCAGGACGCGGACAAGGGCTGTTCTCATGCGGCGCAGGGAAGGCCGCCGCCGCCCCGCTGTAAAGCGCGGCGGGGCCTTCCCCGCGGATCAGGCGGCACCGCGCAGCGGATCGTAGGGGGCGAGGTCCATCTCCGGCGCCTGGCGGAGAGCCAGCTGCGCCGCGAGCTTCCCGGCATAGGGGCCCATGGTCAGGCCGCCGGGCCCGAGGCCATTGGCGATCACCAGCCCCTCCCAGCCGGCCGGGCGGCCGAGCAGCGGCGCCAGGTCGGGGCCCATGGGGCGGAAGCCGATGCGCGTCTCGAGCAGGGTCGCCTGGGCGAGGCCGGGCGCCACGGACAGGGCGTTGTTCAGAACCTCGGCGATGCCGCCGGCGGTGAGGCGGTGGTCGAAGCCGGAGCCGGTCTCGCGGGTGGCGCCGACAACCACCCGGCCCTCGCCGAAGGCCAGCAGGTAATGGCTGCTCATCGGCAGCAGCACGGGCCAGGCCGAGGTGTCCTGCCCCTCCATCCGCAGATGGACGATCTGCCCCCGCTGCGGCACCACGGCGAGACGCAGGCCGAGTGGCTGCAGGAGGGGCGGCGCCCAGGCCCCGGCGGCCAGCACCACCTCGTCGGCATCGAGCCGGCTGCCGTCCTTCAGCATCACGCCGAGCACGCGCGTCCCGGCCGAGACCAGGGCCGCGACGCCGGCGATGCGGTCGGTCGCGCCGCGCCGGACCGCCGCGCGCCGGAGCGCCTCGGTCAGCCTGCGGCCATCCACCCGCGCCGCACCGGCGATATGCAGCGCCGGCTGGCCCGGCCGCAGCGGCGGAAACAGGGCGCGGGCCTCGGCGGCTGAGAGGCGGGTGATGGCGCCGGCCTCCGGGACCGTGGCGGCGCGGGCCCGGGTGCGCGCCTCCGTCGCCGCGAGCTGGGCGGGATCGGCCGGCGCGCAGATGGCGCCGACGCGGCCGTAGCTGGTCTGCGTCTCGCCCAACCCGGCCAGCTCCTCGATCAGCGCCGGATAGGCGCGGGCGCTGGCATTGGCCATGGCGTACCAAGCCTCGTCCTCCCGCTCGGACGACCAGGGGTTGATGATCCCGGCCCCCGCCGCCGTGGCGCGGCCCGCGTGATCCTCGTCGAGGATGATGACCTCGGCGCCGGCGCCGGCCAGATGATAGGCGGTGCTGGCGCCGAAGATCCCGGCGCCGAGAACGATGATGCGCATGCTTCCGCTTCCTTTCCCCGGCCCGGCCGGGATGCTGTGGGCGGAGCCTAGAGCAAAGCCCGGCCGGATGAAGCCGTTCGGGTGAAGGCGGTTCCCCGTCGGATCCGGGCCGGCCGGGGCGGCGCCCGTCAGCCGCCGGTCAGCTCCAGCGCCTGCCGCTCGAAGAGGCGGCGGTACAGCCCGCCCGGCCGTGTCACCAGCGCCTCATGCCGCCCTTCCTCCACCACCGCGCCGCGGTCGAAGACCAGGATGCGGTCCATGGCGCGCACGGTGGAAAGGCGGTGCGCGATGACGATGGCGGTGCGGCCCCTCAGCAGCCGCCCCATCGCCTCCTGGATCGCCGCCTCGCTCTCCGAGTCCAGGGCCGAGGTCGCCTCGTCCAGGATCAGGATCGGCGCATCGGCCAGGAAGGCGCGGGCCAGGGCCACGCGCTGCCGCTCGCCGCCGGAGAGCTTCACGCCACGCTCGCCCACCAGCGTGCGGTAGCCGCGCGGCAGGCGGGTGATGAAGTCGTCGGCATTGGCCAGCGCGGCGGCGCGGCGGATCTCCTCGGGCGTCGCGCCGGGCCTCGCATAGGCGATGTTCTCGGCCAGGGAGCGGTGGAACAGCACCGGCTCCTGCTGCACGATGGCGATCTGCCGCCGCAGCGAGGCCTGGGTGGCCTGCCGCACGTCCTGCCCGTCGATGACGACGCGGCCCTCCGTCACGTCGTGCAGCCGCTGGATCAGCTTGACCAGCGTGGTCTTGCCGGAGCCGGAGGGGCCGACCAGCCCGACATTCTCGCCGGCGCGGATCCGGAGCGATAGGTCGCGGTAGAGCGGGGTGGTGTGGCCGCCGTAGCGGAAGGTGACGCGCTCGAACGCGATCTCGCCCCGCGTCACGGCGATCGGCGTGGCGCCTGGCCCGTCCTCGATGCCGAGCGGCGTGGCGTGCAGCGCCACCATCTCCTCCATCTCGTTCACGCCGCGCTGCAGATTGCTGATGTGGTAGCCGACATCGCGCAGATAGCCCTGCACCAGGAAGAACATGGTCAGCACGGTGGTGAGGTCGCCGGCGCTGGCCTCGCCGCGCCACCAGAGCCAGAGCGCGGCGCCGATGACGGCGGTGCGCAGCAGCGTCATGGTGACGATCTGCGCCCCCTCGGAGGTGGCGCTGCGGTTCCAGGTGCGGGCGGTGCGGCGGCGCCATTTCCCGATCATCGCGCCGAGCCGCGCATCCTCCCGCGCCTCGGCGCCGAAGGCCTTGACCACCGCGTTGGCGCCGATGGCATCGGCCATGGCGCCGCCGAGCCGCGTGTCCCAGCTGTTGGACAGGCGCGCGGCCGGCGCCACCCAGCGCAGCGAGAGCAGCAGGGTCTGCGCGACGTAGATCAGCCCGCCCGCCGCCACCAGCGCTCCCATCAGCGGCCAGCGCCAGCCGAGCAGCAGCGTCGCGCCCAGCAGCATGATGGCGGAGGGCAGCAGGGCGATCAGGACGGTGTCGTTCACCGTGTCGATCGCCCACATGCCGCGGCTGATCCGGCGCACGGTCGAGCCGGCGAAGCTGTTGGCGTGCCAGTCGGCGGAGAAGCGCTGCACGCGCTGGAAGGCCTCGGCGCCGGCGGCCGACATGAGACGCAGCGACAGCGCGATGATGGCGAGGATGGCGCCTGTCCGGCCACCCAGCACCGCCAGCCCCAGCAGGGCGAGCATGCCGAGCGCGCGCAGCGCTTCCTCGAGCGCCGCCTCGCGCCCGGCGTCGCCGGCCCGTGCCAGGGCATCGACAAGGCGGCCGGCATAGAGCGGCACCAGCACATCGGCCAGGGTGGCCAGGAGCATGCCGGCCAGTATGGCGGCCAGCAGGACGGGATGGCGCAGCGTCCGGCGCGCCAGGAAGGTGAGGACGGCGCGGAACGGCCCCGCGCCCTGGGATTGAACGGTCACGATGTCTTATCGCCCGGCGATGCGGGCGGCCCTTCACGGAGGAAGCCGGCAGGCGGCCGCAGGCTGAAGCGGCCGCGCCGTCGGTCTCAGGGACAAGGGTTCAGGCGGGGGAGGGGCCCGGCGGGCGGGCCGCGCGCGCGTTAGCGGCGGCGGCGGCCGGGCGGCCCCGCGAAGCGCGGCTGCGGCGAGAGGGGCGCCTGCTGACGACGCGGATCTGTCATGGCGGCCCTCCTGCCGGGAAGATTGCGATAGATTAACCTATGCGAAGGGCGGGCGGGGCGGCAAGCCGGCCGCGGCACACGGCTGCGCGAGCGTCCCGCCTCAGGCCGCGTGCCTGTCCGGCGGCGGATCGCGCAGCGCCAGGGCCTCGCGCACCACCGAGCGGAACTCCCGGCGGTGCAACTCGCGCAGCACCAGCAGGCTGCTCAGGATCAGCGCCGCCGGATGCAGGATCCAGGCGAGGGCGGCGAGGCCGAAGTAATAGGCGCGCAGCCCGGTGTTGAAGTGGCGCGCGGCGCGGTTGGCGACCTCCGCGGCCACCAGCGCCTGCGGCACGCTGTCGGGCGTGCCGCCCAGGCCGCCGACGCAGATGCTGGTGTAGTTGAACTGCCGCAGCGCCCAGGTCAGCTCGAAGAAGGCGCGGACGAAGATGAAGATCAGCAGGAAAACGCGGATCTCCCAGGCGCTGTCCTCCGGCGGCACGGCGGCGAAGGGCACGGCGCTGAAGATGCGCCGGCCGAGGTCCGGCGTGCCCAGCATCGCCACCAGCGCGCCCAGGATGAAGATGCTGGTATTGGCCAGGAAGGAGGTCGAGGACATCAGGTTGCCGATGATGCTGATGTCGCTGATGCGGTTCTCGCGCGTGATGGCGGCGCGCATCCAGATCCGGCGGTGCTCGTCCATCGCGGCGATGACGCTGCGGGCGCGGATCGCCGGCACGCGGTCCACCACCGTGGCATAGCCCATCCAGCAGAGGACGAAAACGGCGAGGGCGATCCAGTCGAGCGGGGTGAGCGGCAGGGTCATGACCGCTGCATAGCATCAAGCCCGGGACCTGCGCGGTGATTCGCGCCATGGCCGCGCCGGCACGAAAAAGGCGGGCTCCTGGAGGGAGCCCGCCCGGTCCGGGGAGAGGCCGGCGCCTCAGCCCATCTTCTTCTTCAGGTTCTCGTCCAGCTTGGCCAGGAAGTTCTGGGTGTTCAGCCAGGGCTGGCCCTTGCCGATCAGCACCGCCAGGTCCTTGGTCATGTGCCCGCTCTCGACCGTCTCGACACAGACCTGCTCGAGCGCGTTGGCGAAGTCCACCACGTCCTGCGTGCCGTCGAACTTGCCGCGATAGGCGAGGCCGCGGGTCCAGGCGAAGATCGAGGCGATCGGGTTGGTCGAGGTCTCGCGGCCCTTCTGGTGCTCGCGGTAGTGGCGCGTGACGGTGCCGTGCGCCGCCTCGGACTCCACCGTGTTGCCGTCGGGCGAGAGCAGGACGGAGGTCATCAGGCCGAGCGAGCCGAAGCCCTGCGCCACGATGTCCGATTCGACGTCGCCGTCGTAGTTCTTGCAGGCCCAGATATAGCCGCCTTCCCACTTCAGCGCGGAGGCGACCATGTCGTCGATCAGGCGGTCCTCGTAGGTGATGCCGCGCTTCTCGAACTCGGCCTTGAACTCCTCGTCGTAGATCTTGCGGAAGATGTCCTTGAAGGTGCCGTCATAGGCCTTCAGGATCGTGTTCTTGTGGCTGAAATAGACCGAGTAGTTGCGCGCCAGGCCGTAATTGAAGGAGGCGCGGGCAAAGCCCTCGATCGACTTGTTGAGGTTGTGGATCATCATGCCCACGCCCGGGCCCTTGAAGACGAAGTCGCCGATCTCCTGCGGCGCGCCGCCCTCGGGCGTGAAGGTCATGCTGAGCTTGCCGGCGCCCGGCACCTTCATCTCGACCGAGCGGTAGATGTCGCCATAGGCGTGGCGGCCGACGACGATCGGCTTCGACCAGTGCGGCACCAGGCGGGGCACGTTCTGGCAGATGATCGGCTCGCGGAAGATGGTGCCGTCGAGGATGTTGCGGATGGTCCCGTTCGGGGACTTCCACATCTTCTTCAGGCCGAACTCCTTCACCCGGGCCTCGTCCGGGGTGATGGTCGCGCACTTCACGCCGACGCCGTACTGCTTGATGGCGTTGGCGGCGTCGACCGTCACCTGGTCGTCCGTCTGGTCACGGTACTCGATGCCGAGGTCGTAGTACTTCAGGTCGATATCGAGATAGGGGGTGATCAGCTTGTCCTTGATGAACCCCCAGATGATGCGGGTCATCTCATCGCCGTCGAGCTCGACGACGGGATTCTTCACCTTGATCTTGGCCATGCTGATCCTCGTCTGGACGCCTTGCGGTAGCAGCCGGAGGCCCGCTGGGCCCGCCCGGCGGCTGGGTCGGCCGGACAATCGCATCCGGGGCAGGGCTGGGCAAGGGCGGGGGCACAGGTCATCCGGCCGGCCAGCGGGAAGGCAGGAAAAACTTACGCCACTCCCCAGGCGTTAGCCGGGCGGTGAATGCGGGCCGCAGCGGTCCGGCAGGAAAGCCTTCAGGAGGGGCCTAGCCATGAGCGTCTTCAGTTCCATCATGTCCAGGATTTTCGGGCACAAGACGGCCGAGGCGGCGACGCCCGAGGCAGGGGCCACGCCGGCCCCCGGCGCCGCGCCTGAAGCCAGTCCGGGCGCCACCGCGGGCACGCCCCCTGGTGCGACCTCCCCTGGTGCGACCTCGGGGGCGGCACCGGCCGCCGCGCCGGCGCAACCGGTCGATGTCTCCGCCGTGCTGAGCGACATGGCGGCGAAGAACCCGCAGAAGCTGAACTGGCGGGAGTCGATCGTCGACCTGATGAAGCTGCTCGGCCTGGACAGCAGCCTGGAGAACCGCAAGGAGCTGGCGAAGGAGCTCAACTACAGCGGCGACACCGGCGATTCGGCGTCCATGAACATCTGGCTGCACAAGCAGGTCATGACCAAGCTGGCCGAGAATGGCGGCAAGGTTCCGGAAGAGCTCAAGGGCTGAGCAACCACGTCGCCGGCCGGGGGGGCAAGGTGCCCCCCCGGCCACGTCATGCGAAGCCCGGCGCCGGCCGTCTCACACCACCTGACGCGCCCGCAGCCCGGCGATCTCATCGGCGGAGAGGCCCATCTCCGCCAGGACGGCGTCGGTGTGCTCGCCCAGGGCGGGCGGGTGGCTGACGACCTCGCTGGGCGTCCGGCTCAGCCGGAAGGGCTGGCCGACATAGTCCTGCGCTTGGTTGCTGCCGCCGTTGAGATGGCGGGCGATGCCGAGGTGCTGCACCTGCTCGTCGGCGAAGACCTGATCGATGGTGTAGATCGGGCCGCAGGGCACGCCGGCGGCGTTCATCTTCTCCACCCAGGCCGCCATGTCGTCCGTGAGGGTGACCGCCTCGATCTCGGCGTTCAGCGCGTCCCGGTTGTCGCTGCGCGCCTGCCCGTTGGAGAAGCGCGGATCGGTGGTCCATTCCGGCTTGCCGAGGACCTGGCAGAGCCGCTCCCAGATACGCTGCCCGGAGGCGGCGATGTTCATGTGCCCGTCCCGCGTCTTGAACACGCCGGTCGGGATGCTGGTCGGGTGGTTGTTGCCGGCCTGCTTCGGCACCTCCCGCGCCTGCAGCCAGCGCGACGCCTGGAAGTCCAGCATGAAGATCTGCGCCTCCAGCAGGGAGGTCTGCACCCACTGGCCCTTGCCGCTGACTTCCCGCTCCAGCAGCGCCACCATGATGCCCTGAGCGGCGAAGAGGCCGGAGCACAGGTCGGCGATCGGGATGCCGACGCGCACCGGCCCCTGGCCGGGCAGGCCGGTGATCGACATCAGCCCGCCCATGCCCTGGGCGATCTGGTCGAAGCCCGGCCGCTTCGCATAGGGGCCATCCTGGCCGAAGCCGGAGATCGAGGCGAGGATGATGCGGGGATTGACGGCGGACAGGGCCTCGTAGTCGATGCCGAGGCGCTGCTTCACATCCGGGCGGAAATTCTCCACCACCACATCGGCCTTCTCGACCATCCGCTTGAACAGGGCGACGCCGTCGGGGTCCTTGAGGTTCAGCGTGATGGCGCGCTTGTTGCGGTGCAGGTTCTGGAAGTCGGGGCCGAGCCGGGGGCCGCCCATCGGGTCGCCGGCATCGAGGCCTTCCGGCATCTCGACCTTGATGACATTGGCGCCCCAGTCGGCCAGCTGGCGCACGCAGGTCGGACCGGAGCGGACCCGGGTCAGGTCCAGCACGGTGAAGCGCGCCAAGGCTTCCGAGGCTTTGGGGGCGGCTGACGGCATCGTGTCGGTTCTCCTCGCCTTGCGACGCCGGAGGATCGCGCCGGAAATGAAAACTGTCAA
This sequence comes from Pseudoroseomonas sp. WGS1072, assembly GCF_049340465.1. Taxonomy (NCBI): domain Bacteria; kingdom Pseudomonadati; phylum Pseudomonadota; class Alphaproteobacteria; order Acetobacterales; family Acetobacteraceae; genus Pseudoroseomonas; species Pseudoroseomonas sp. WGS1072. The sequence continues at coordinate 2,846,703 of NZ_JBMPSU010000001.1, forward strand.
CAGAACTCCTGCCCGTTCTGCTGACAGTAGACACGACGGCGGCGGACCGGGCATCCTGTGGCATGGCCGAGATCTCCGCTTCCCCCCTGCACATCGTGCGCACGCAATCCCTGGCCTCGCTGGTCGCGGGCGAGCTGGAGCGCATGATCCTGAGTGGCGAGCTGCCGCCGGGCAGCCGCCTCAACGAGCAGGCCCTGGCCGCCCGCCTCGGCGTCAGCCGCGGCCCGGTGCGCGAGGCGGTGCGCGGGCTGGACCGCAGCGGGCTGGTCGTCACCGTGGTGAACCAGGGTTCCTTCGTGCGCCAGCTGAGCGTCGAGGAGGCGCTGGACGTCTTCGACCTCCGCGCGGCCTTGATCGGCTATGCCTGCGAACGCCTCGCCGGCCGCGCCACGAAGGAGGAGTTGGAGGAGCTGTCCCGCCTGGTCCGGGAGATGGATGTCGCCGCCGAGGCCGATGCCGCGGCGCAGTACTTCGCGCTCAACATCACCTTCCACAATACGCTGATGAGCATGGGCGGAAGCCAGCGCGCGGTGCGGTTCTACGGCGACCTGGGCAAGGAGCTGACGCTGATCCGCCGCAAGGGGCTGGTGGCGCCGGAGCGGATGCGCGAATCCAACGGCGAGCACATGGCCATCCTGCGCGGGCTGCTGGCCGGCGACGCCCAGGCCGCCCGCGCCGCCGGCGAGGCGCATATCCGCGGCGGCAAGCAGCGCTTCCTGGCCCTGCCGCTGGACAACGGCGCGGCGCCGGCCACCGCCCCGCGCCGGCGGCAGCAGCCGGCCTGAGGCCTGACGCCGGAGAGGGATGCCGCGCGGCGTGGCACCGGACGGGGGTACCGGGCCACGCCGCCGACGGCCGGACCCGCTACCAGCGCGGGCCGTAGCCATGGCGGCGGGGCGGGCCGTAATAGCCGCCCCGGTAGGGTGAGCCGCGCCCATAGCCGTAGCCGTAGCCGTAGTCGCGGCGGTGGGAGCGGCGGCGATAGTGGCGGTCGTCATCGTCGCTCAGCGAGCCCGCGATCAGCGCGGTCGCCAGCCCCGCGCCGGCGCCAAGCGCCAGCGTGCTGCCCCAGTCGGTCGAGCCGTCAGGGTTCTGGCAGCCGCCGAGGATCAGGCCGGCGGCGAGGGCGAGGACGGGAAGCATGCGGCGCATGGGGGGAACCTCCTCCGATGCGGGGAGGCTGGGCCCCGGGCAAGGCGGCGCCATGGCGGGAATCCGGCCGCATGAGGGCAGCCGTCCCCCGCCCGGGCACGGCTCAGCGCAGGGGCGGGGCGTATTGCAGGCCGCCGTCGTTCCAGAGACGGTTCATCCCGCGCGGCAGGCCCATGGGCTCGATGTTGCGGGTCCACATCTCGCCGTAGTTGCCGACCGCCTTGATGGCCAGGGCGGCCCAGCGCCGGTCCAGGCCGAGGGAGGGACCGACCTCGCCATCGGTGCCGAGCAGGCGGCGGATATCCGGGGAGGAGGACGTGGCCAGGCTGTCCACCTTCTCCGCCGTGACCTCCAGCTGCTCGGCGGCGATCAGCGCCAGCTGGGTCCAGCGCACGATGTCGAACCAGCGGTCGTCGCCCTTGCGGACGAAGGCGCCGAGCGGCTCCATCGAGATCACCTCCGGCAGCACCAGCAGTTCCTCCGGCTTCTCCCGCCTGTGGCGGAAGCCCGACAGGCCGGTGACGTCGCGCGTGAAGGCATCGCAGCGGCCGCTGAGGAAGGCGGACTGGATCTGGTTCGGATCGTCGATGATGACCGGCGTGAACTTCGCCCCGATGCGACGGAAATAGTCCTGCAGGATCAGCTCCGTGGTCGAGCCCGGCGGCACGCAGATGCTGGCCCCGTCCAGCTCCGCCACCTTGGTGACGCCCAGCGCGGTCTTCACGACGAAGCCCTGGCCGCTGAAATAGTTCGGCGCGGCGAAGCTGAGGCCGAGCGCGCTCTCCCGCGTCGTCACCCAGGTGGTGCTGCCGAACAGCACATCGACCTCGCCGCTCTGCAGGGAGGGGAAGCGCGTCAGTCCGGTGACCGGGCGGATGGTGACCTTGCTCGCGTCGCCCAGCGCGGCGGCGGCCAGGGCGCGGCAGGAATCGACGTCCATGCCGCGCCAGACGCCCTGGCTGTCGGGCAGCGAGAAGGGCGGATTGTCGTTCTGCATGGCGCAGATGACGCTGCCCCGCGCGCGGATGGCGTCGAGGGTGGCGGAGCCGCTGGGGGGCGCGGGCTGGGCCAGGGCCGTGCCGGTGCCGAGCAGGCCGGCGAGCAGGGCCGCGCCGCATCGCAGCGCGCGGCGGAGGGAGACGGCGGGACGCCGCGTCGGGGTCGTGAGGGTCATGCTTGGGTCGCGCCTCATGGCTGTCCTGGCCGGCCGGGACGGGCCGGCGGGGGAGGGCAGGCTAGAGCAGAAGCGCGCCGCGTGACACCGCACGCCAGGCGCTGTCCGCCGCGGAGCTAGCCACGCGCGCCGGAGAAGGCGTTGAAGGTCTGCAGCGTATAGGTGTCCTTCACCCCGGCCACGGTCTGCACCCGCTCGACCACGAAGAGCCCGATGTCGCGGTCGCCCTCCAGGTAGAACTTGCCGAGCAAATCGTATTGCCCCGAGATGGAATGCATCTCGGAGAGTTCCTCGATGGTGTCGGCCATCTCCCGCGCCACCTCGTAGGCGCGGCCCATCTCGCACTTGATCATGACGAATATGGCGCGCATGGCTGGCCTCCCGCTGGTGCCCGGTTGCTCGGCCGGCACCATGACGTGGCCCCGGCCCCGGGGGAAGGGGGCGGCGGGATCCCGTGTCCCGATTCCCGGCGGGCCTGAATTCCGGCGGATTTGAATTCCCGTCGGGCGCGGGTAGCCGCGGCACGGCGCCTCGGCTAGCCTGCCGCCACTTGTGTGATGACTGCAACGAGGAACGGGCCGGGATGGACGGGATGAGCACAACGACACGCACGGGCGGCCAGCTTCTGGCCGATGCCTTGGTGGCCCAGGGCGTGACGCAGGCCTTCTGCGTGCCGGGCGAGTCCTATCTCGACCTGCTGGACGGGCTCTATGCCAACAGCGACCGGATCGCGCTGACCACCTGCCGCTTCGAGGCGGGCGCGGTGAACATGGCGGAGGCCCATGGCAAGCTGACCGGCCGCCCCGGCGTGGCGCTGGTCACGCGCGGCCCCGGCGCCTGCCATGCCGCCATCGGCGTGCATGTCGCCTACCAGGACAGCACGCCGCTGATCCTGATCGTCGGCCAGATCCCCTTCGCCGAGACCGATCGTGAGACCTTCCAGGAGGTGGACTACCGCCGCATGTTCGGCTCCGTCGCCAAGTGGGTGACGCAGATCGACGACGCCGCGCGCATCCCCGAGCTGATGGCGCATGCCTTCGACGTCGCCACCTCCGGCCGCCCCGGCCCGGTGGTGATCGCCATCTCCGAGGAGATGCAGAAGGCCCGCGTGGCGGTGCCGGATATCGGCCCAGCCGAGGTGGCGCCGGCCTCGCCCTCGCCGGCGGCGCTGGACAAGATGCTGGCCCTGCTCGACGCCGCGGAGCGGCCGCTGGTGGTGCTGGGCGGCTCGCGCTGGAGCGCGGAGACGCGGCGCATCATCCGCGCGTTCTGCGTGGCGCGCGACCTGCCGGTCGCCGTCGCCTTCCGCCGCCAGAGCCTCTATGACTGCACCCTGCCGAACTTCGCCGGCGACCTCGGCGTCGGCGCCGATGCCGGGCTGGTGGCCCGCGCGAAGCAGGCCGACCTGATCCTGGCCATCGGCACCCGGATCGGCGAGCCGGTCAGCCAGGGCTATACCCTGTTCGACATGGCGGGGCAGTCGGGCCAGAAGATCGTCCATATCCATCCCGACCAGGCCGAGATCGGCCGCGTCTACCGCCCGGCGCTCGGCATCACCGCCGAGATCAACGCCTTCGCCGAGGCCCTGGCGAAGCTGCCGGCGCCGCAGGGCGCGGCGAAATGGTCGGCCTGGACGCGGGAGGTGCACGCCGCCCGCGTGAAGCAGGCGGAGGCGCCGGACTATGCCGGGCCGCTGAACCTGGCGCGCGAGCTGCAGGCGCTGGAGAAGATCCTGCCGGCCGACACGATCTTCACCTGCGATGCCGGCAATTTCGCCACCTGGCCGAACCGCTTCATGCACATGACGGCGGAGCAGGAGTTCCTGGGCCCGACCAACGGCGCCATGGGCTATGCCGTGCCGGCGGCGATCGGCGCCAAGATCACCTTCCCGGAGCGCACGGTCATCGGGCTGGTCGGCGATGGCGGCTTCCTGATGACCGGGCAGGAGATCGCGACCGCCTTCCAGGATGGCGTGGCGCCGGTCATCCTGGTGTTCAACAACGGCATGTACGGCACCATCCGCATGTACCAGGAGCGAGCCTATCCCGGTCGCGTCTCCGGCACGAAGCTGACCAACCCGGACTTCACCAAGTTCATCGAGGCCTTCGGCGGCCATGGCGCGGTGGTGGAGAAGGATGGCGAGCTGGTGCCGGCCTTCCAGCGCGCCGTGGCCAGCGGCAAGCCGGCGGTGATCGAGATCCGGATGAACCCCGAGCAGGTCACGAACCGCGCCACCATCGAGGAGCTGCGCCGGCAGGGCGGCGGCAAGCACTGAGCCAGGCCATGGCCGGGAGCGCCCGCTAGAACGCTTTCCGTTCGCCCTGGCTCACGGCAAACGCTCCAGCCATTCGCTTTGACGAGCATCTTCACCCGATCAGGTGCTTCCACCTGATCGGGATCCGCTCTAGCCGTGGCGCGCCCGGCTGTCGGCCGGAGCCTCGTCGCGCTCCTCCAGCCCGTAGTCGCGGATCACGGCGGCCACCCGCAGCCGGTATCCGGCGAAGACCCCGCCACGCCCCGCCGCCTGCGCGGCGCGGTGCGAGGGCAGGTTGCGCCACGCACGCACCGCCGCCTCGTCCCGGAAGAAGGACAGCGACAGGAGCTTGCCCGGATCGCTCAGGCTGCGGAACCGCTCGACCGAGATGAAGCCGTCGATGGTATCCAGCTCGGCCCTGAGCCGGGCCGCGATCTCGAGATAGCGGTCCTGATGGCCCTCGGCCGGGCGGACCTCGAAGAGCACCGCGATCACGCTGAGCCTCCTGTCGGATGGAGGCCCCTTGGCCGTCGGAGGCCGGGGCCGGTTTTCATGAAGCGCCACCCCTCCGGAGCGAAGCGGCGGCGACGGCTCAGTCACCGATCGCCACCCCCTCCCGCCGCGGATCGGCCCCGCCCAGCAATCCCCCCGGCGTGACCGTGATGGCCTGCAGCCCCGAGGTCATGGGTCGCACATCCACCTTGTGCCCGCGCGCCTCCAGCGCCGGCGCCAGGGCGGCCGCCGCGCTGCCCTGCTCCAGCTCGACCGTGGCGCCGAGGCTGCCGATGCGGGGCAGGGAGACCGCCGCCTGCGGGTCCAGCCCCCAGTCCAGCAGGCCGAGCAGCGTCTGCGCGACATAGCCGATGATGCGCGCCCCGCCCGGGGAGCCCAGCACCGCCACCAGCCTGCCGTCCCGGTCGAAGACCAGGCTCGGCGCCATGGAGGAGCGCGGCCGCTTGCCGCTCTCGACCCGGTTGGCCACCGGCCGGCCGTCGATCTCCGGACGGAAGGAGAAGTCGGTCAACTCGTTGTTGAGGAAGAAGCCCTCGACCAACAGCCGCGCGCCGAAGGCATCCTCGACGGTGGTGGTCATCGACACGGCATTGCCGGCGGCATCGACGATGGAAACCTGGCTGGTGCCGAACTCCGGCTGCATCGGCTGCGGCGCCAGCCGCCCCTCCCGCCAGCGCGGCAGGCCCGGGCGGGGCGCGGGATGCGCGCGGTCGCGGTCGATCAGCTGGGCGCGCAGGGTGAGGTAGCCGTCCTCCGTCAGGCCGCGCACCGGCACGGGGGTGAAGTCGGCATCGGCCAGGTAGAGGTTGCGGTCGGCGAAGGCGAGACGGCTGGCCTCGGCCAGAAGATGCGCCGCGTCGGCCCCGCGCGGATCGAGCCGCGCCATGGGCAGATGCTCCAGGAGGCCGAGGATCTGTGCCACGGCGACGCCGCCGGAGGAGGGCGGCGGGAAGCCGCAGACGCGCCAGCGGCGGTAGGGCCGGCAGAGCGGCTCGCGCGGCTTCGGGACATAGGCCGCGAGGTCGGACAGGGTTATGCCGTTCCCCGCATCGCCATGCCGGGCGATGCCGGCGACGATGGCCTCGGCGATGGGGCCGCGTTGCAGGGCGGCGGCGCCCTGCTCCGCCAGGGCGCGCAGCGTGCGGGCCAGCGCCGGGTTGCGCAGGACATGTCCGGCCGGCCAGGGCGTACCGTCGGCGGCGAAGAAGTAGGCCCGCGCACCGGGGTCGCGCCGCAGCCTCTCCGCGTCCTCCCCGATCAGCGCGGCGAGGCGCGGCGAGACCGGGAAGCCCTCCTCGGCGAGCCGGATCGCCGGCGCGAAGAGCGTGGCCCAGGGCAGCCGGCCCTGCGCCTGGTGGGCGGCCTCCAGCATCGGCATGACGCCGGGTGCGCCCACGCTGCGGCCGGACAGCACGGCCTCGTAGAAGCTGAGCGGCGTGCCGTCGGGGCGCAGGAACAGGGCGGGCGTGGCGGCGGCCGGCGCCGTCTCGCGCCCGTCCCAGGCGGTGAGGAGGCTGCCCTCGGCCCGCCAGTGCAGCAGCAGCGCGCCACCGCCGATGCCGGAGGATTGCGGTTCCACCAGCGTCAGCACCGCCTGCACGGCCACGGCGGCATCCACCGCGCCGCCGCCCTGCCGCAGCATGGCCAGCCCGGCCTCCGCCGCCAGCGGATGCGCGGCGGCGACCATCTGGCGCTCGGCCCGCGCCGGCGGGCGCGGGGCCTCCTGCGCGGCGGCGGCGGGCGCCAGCAGCAGCGCCATGAGGCCGAGCCTTCCGAGATGTCGCCGCATCGCCATTCTTCCTGCCGGGGGTGGCAGGATAGTCCGCGCCGGGGCGGTCTTGCATCCCGCCCCCCGGTGATGTGACCTCTCGTCGCGGCATGGCGGAAGGAAGGGCGATGGCCCCGGAGGATGAGGCGCTGCCGGAGGGCGTCCGGCGCAAACTGGTGGAGAGCAAGCAGCGCTGGGCGCGCGAGGGCCGGCTGCTGACCGGGCAGGCCCCAGGGCAGGCCCCAGGGCAGATCCCGGCAGGGGAGGGGTCGCGCCCGCGGCTGCCGCCGGGCCAGCGGCGGGTCGCGGACTTCCCGGTGCTCGATCTCGGCCTGCAGCCCGCGGTGACGCGGGAGGCCTTCCGGCTGAAGGTGGAGGGGCTGGTCGAGCGCCCGGTGACGCTGGACTGGGCCTGGCTGCAGGAACTGCCGCAGGAGGAGCGGGTCAATGACATCCATTGCGTCACGCAATGGTCGCGCTACGACAACCGCTGGAGCGGCGTGCCGGTTCCGGCCCTGCTCGACCTGGTGAGGCTGAAGCCGGGCGCCGCCTTCGTCAGCTTCGAGGCGCATGACGGCTACACCACCAACCTCCGCCTGGACGACTTCGCCCGCCCGGAGAACCTGCTGGCGCACAGCTGGGAGGGCCGGCCGCTGACGCGGCAGCACGGCGGACCCCTGCGCATCGTGGTGCCGCATCTCTATCTCTGGAAAAGCGCCAAATGGGTGCGCCGCATCACCTTCACCAACCGGAACCAGCCGGGCTTCTGGGAGGTGCGCGGCTATCACGACCGGGGCGACCCTTGGCTGGAGGAACGCTATGGCTGACCCGACCCGCCGCGCCTTGCTCGGCGCACCCCTGCTGCTGGCGGCGGCCCCCGCCGCGCCCGATCCCGCGGCGGCGCGGGGACACGATTTCCGCTTCCCCGCCATCGAGGGGGGCGAGATCGACCTGGGCGCGCAGCGCGGCCGGCCCCTGCTGGTGATCAACACCGCGAGCTTCTGCGGCTTCGCCAGCCAGTTCGCGGGGCTGCAGCGGATCCACGAACGCTACGGTCCGCGCGGCCTGTTCCTGCTGGCCGTGCCGTCCAACGACTTCAACCAGGAGAATGCCGACAGCACGGCGATCAAGGCCTTCTGCGAGGCCACCTGGGGGGTCGACTTCCCGATGGCGGCGCCCTGCCACGTGAAGGGGCCGGAAGCCCATCCCTTCTTCGCCTGGGCGGCGGCCCGCAGCACGGCGCCGCGCTGGAACTTCTTCAAGTACCTGGTGGCGAAGGACGGGCGCCTGCTGCAGGCTTTCCCGAGCGCCACCGGGCCGGACGCGCCCTCCTTCCGCCAGGCGATCGAGGCGGCGCTGACGTGACGGCGGAATGGCGGCCGATGCGGCCCGTGGACCTGCCGGCGGCGGAGCGCATCGCCGCCGTGGTGCATCCGGACCTCCCGGAGGACGAGGCGGTCTTCGCCGAGCGCCTCGCGTTGTATCCGGAGGGCTGCCGCCTGCTGGTGGGGGAGGGCGAGGCGCTGGGCTACGCCATCACGCATCCCTGGCGGCGGGGCGAGCCGCCGGCGCTGAACAGCCTGCTCGGCGCCCTCCCCGCGCGGCCCGACACCTACTACATCCACGACCTCGCCCTGCTGCCCGGCGCGCGCGGCGGCGGCGCCGCCGGCCGGCTGGTGACGCTGCTGGCGGAGCAGGCGCGCGGCCTGCCGGGGATGTCCCTGGTCGCGGTGAACGGCTCGGTGCCCTTCTGGCGCCGGCAGGGCTTCTCGGTGGTGCGGGAGCCGCGCCTCGCCGCCAAGCTGCGGAGCTATGACGCGGAGGCCTGCCTCATGGAACGCCCGCTGGCCGGGTGAGGCGGCGCCGGCTCAGCGCAATCCGGGCAGCACCGCCGCGCGTTCGGTGCAGAAGCGCCGCACCGCCGCCGCCAGCCAGTCGCACTCGGCCTCGCCGATCGGCAGGCTCAGGGCGATCATGCCGCGCCGCGCCAGGTAGAGGCCCTCCGCCATCAGGTCGAGGAAGAGCAGCTCGCGCAGCTGCTCCTCCTCGGCCGTGGATGCATAGGGGCGGAGAAGCGGGCCGGGGCGGAAATGCGGCGCCATCATGCTGCCCGCGCCGGTGAAGTGCAGCCCGCTGCCCTCGGCCGCCTCGTTCAGTGCCGCGCGCAGCGCCTCGCCACGGTCATAGAGCGCGGCGGCCTCGCTGGCGCCGAAGACCTCGCCCAGCGCCACGACCCCGGCGGCCATGGAGAAGACGTTGTTGTTGAAGGTGCCGGCATGCGGCAGGCTGCCCGGGCGGTGGCCGTCGAACTGCGCCATGATGTCGGCCCGGCCGCCGAAGCCGCCGAAACTCATGCCGCCGGCCATGTACTTGCCGAGCGTCGTCATGTCCGGCGTGATGCCCAGCCGCGCCTGCAGCCCGCCCTCGGAATGGCGGCTGCACATCACCTCGTCGAGGATCAGCACGGCGCCGGTCTCGGAGGCGGCCTCGCGCAGCGCCTGCAGGAACTCGGCGCTGGCCGGGATGCAGCCGCCCGCGCCCATCATCGGCTCGACGATGACGGCGCCGATGCTGTCGGCATGGCGGCGGATCAGCGCGGCGGCACCCGGCCCGTCATTGTAGTCGGCCAGGGTGAAGGGCAGCGGCAGGGTCACCGCCTCGGCCCCCGGCGTGAACAGCAGGACCCCCCCGTGGTAGCCGCCGCGGAAGGCCAGGATGCCGGGGCGCCCCGTGAAGTTCCGCGCGGCGGTGAGGGCCATGATATTGGCCTCCGTGCCGCTGTTGGTGAAGCGCACGCGCTCGATCGAGGGGAAGCGCGCCTGGATCAGCGCCGCCAGCCGGCCCTCGTCGGCGCCGACCGCGGCGAGGTTCATCCCCCTCTCCATCGCGGCGCGCAGCGCGGCCTGGATGCGCGGCTCGGAATGGCCGAACAGCCCCGCGGAATACTCCCCGCAGAAGTCGATGTACTCATGCCCGTCCACATCCCAGAGCCGGCACCCCGCGCCCCGCGCCATGGCCGTGGGGAAGGGGGTGTAGAACAGGACGCTGCGGGTATTGCCGCCGGCCAGGCTCTGGCGCGCCGTCTCGTGCAGGGCGGCGGAGGCGGGTCTCGCCTGCGCATAGGCGTCCCGTGCCTCGGCCAGCAGGGCCGGGAGATCGCTGTTGCGCAGAGGCGCGGAGGGGCCTGCGGGCATGGTAAGGGCTTCCTTGGCGACGCTGCCGGTCAGGCTGCGGCGGGTCCCGCCCCGGGTCAAGCCTGGGCCTGGCCATGCCATGTCTATCCTTGCGTAACAACGGACTATCAAGGCTGGCGGTGAAGTGCCATGAACTGTAAGGAGGCGTGGATGCGCCGCAGAGATCTCCTTGCCCTGCTGCCGGCGGCGGCCGTGCCGGTCGCGCGGCCCGGCCGGGCGGCACCGCCGCAGACCTGGCCGGCCGATAGCGCGGCGTGGCTGCGCCTGGCGGGGCGGCTGCGGGCGGTGGACCAGGACGGGCTCTCGCCGGGCCACTACGCCATCCCGCCCGACAGCCGCGCGGCGGCCGATCCATCGGGTCATGCCGCCGCGCTGCGGGCCGCGGCGCAGGCCGTGCTGGCGGATCTGGTGCTGGGCCGGGTGGTGGCGCCCGCCGGCCGTCCCGATCTGCGGCGCGACCCGGCGGCCTCGCTCCTACCCTCCTGGCAGGCCGCGCTGCGGGCCAGCGCCGAGCCCGCCGAGGTGATCGAGCGCGCGGCGCTGCAGCCGGCCGACATGCCCGCGCTCCGCCTGGCGCTGCGGGCGGCCCGCGCGCGGGTCGAGGCCGGCGGCTGGCCCTCCATCCCCCTGGGCGAGACGCTGGACCCCGGCATGGCCGACGCCGCGCGGGTGCCGGCGTTGCGCGCCCGCCTCGCCGCCGAGGATGCCGAGCTGGCGGCGCTGACCCCCGAGGCGCCGGAGTTCTACGACCCGGCCCTCGAGGCGGCGGTCCGCCGCTGGCAGGCGGCCCAGGGGCTGGAGCCGGACGGTCGGGTCGGCCGCGCCACGCAGCGCCTGATGAACCGTCCCGTCGAGGCGGTGGTCGGGCAGATCCGCGTCGCCATGGACATGCGGCGCGGGCTGGCGCCGCCGCCGCCGGGCCGCCGCGTCGAGGTCAATATCCCGGCCTATGCGCTGCGGGTGATGGAGGGCGGCCGGGTGCTCCTGGCCATGCGGGTCATCGTCGGCAAGCCGGCGCGCGCCACGCCGCCGCTCGATGTCCGCATGACGGCGGTGCAGTTCAACCCGCCCTGGGGCGTGCCGGAGCGCAACGCGCGGGAGGACCTGCTGCCGCGCTTCCGCCGCGATCCGCGCGCCATGATGGAGAAGGGTTTCCGCGTCTACAGCGTGATCGGCGGCGAGCGCGTCGAGATCGACCCGACCACCATCGACTGGGGCGCCATCGGCGGCACCCGCTTCCCCTACATCATCCGCCAGGACGCCAGCGACGCCAGCGCCCTGGGCCGGCTGAAGTTCGTCATGCCCAATGGCGACGACATCTACCTGCACGACACGCCGGACCGCCATCTCTTCAACCGCGCGGAGCGGGCCCTTTCCTCCGGCTGCATCCGCCTCAGCCAGCCGATGGAACTCCTGGAGCTGGTGCTGGCCGGGGCGCCGGGCTGGGACCGGGCGCGCGCGCAGAAGGCCCTGGACAGCCGCCAGACCAGCTTCCTGGGCCTGAGCCGGCCGCTGCCGGTGCGCCTGGCCTACGAGACCGTCACGGTGGAGGAGGGCGAGGTCCGGCTGCGGCCCGATCTCTACGGGCTGGATGCCGCCTATCTCCGCCTGCTCGATCAGCGCCGCGCGGCCCCGGCCGCCGAGCCGGCGCTGGCCGCCGCGGCGCCGCGGCGGCCGGCCACTCCCGCCCGCGCTTCCGCGCCTGCCCCTGCCGGGCCTGTTCCAACCCCCACAGCCCAGATCGAGTGATGCGCTTCCGACGACATCCCGCCGATACCTGCCCCTGCTGCGACCCGGCCCTGGCGAGCCGGCGCGAGATCATCACCGCCGGCCTCGGCCTGCTGGCCTGTACCGCCGCGATGCCCGGCAGCGCGCGGGCGCAGCCGCCGCTGGCGCCGGTGCGGCGGCTGCGCGTCCAGCGGGTGCTCACCGAGGACAGCTTCGACGGCGTCTATTTCCGCGACGGCCGCTACGACCGGCAGGCACTGCATCAGCTCGACTGGGTGTTCCGGGATCTCTCGGCCGCCGAGGTCACGCCGATGGACCCGCGCCTCTTCGACGTGCTGCACAGCGTGGCGGAGGCGCTCGACAACAGCGAATTCTACCAGATCTCCAGCGGCTATCGCACGCCGGAGCGCAACAGCGCGCTGCGCACCTCGCGCGTGTCCACCGTCAGCCTGCACATGTCGGGCATGGCGGCGGATTTCCGCCTGCCCGGCAGCAACGCCTATGGCGTCGCCCGGATCGCGGCCGAGATGCAGGTGGGCGGCGTCGGCCTTTACCGCCGGGACGGCTTCGTGCATCTGGACTGCGGCCCGCCGCGCCGCTGGTGAGGGGCCAGACCGCGCGGGTGGGAAGGCGCTTGCCATTTAGATAGCTGGCAAACTATCCATCCGGGATGCTCTCCCCGGACGATACCCTGCGCGCCGGCTTCGGCCTGCGCCTGCTCCAGCTGGGCCGCCTCTGGCGGCAGGCCGTGGATGCCGAGATCCGCAAGGATGCCTTCCCCGATGCTGGCTGGCGCGCCCTGCTCTGGCTGCATCGCGCGGGCGAGGAGCTGCGGCAGAAGGATCTCGCGGCGGCCATGGGCATCGAGGGGCCAAGCCTGGTCCGCCTGCTCGACGGCCTCTCGGCCGCCGGCCTGCTGCGCCGCGTGGCGGATGCCACGGATCGCCGCGCGCGCCGGCTGAGCCTGACGCCCGAGGGGCGCGCCGCCGCGGTGCGGATCGAGGCCCGGCTGCGCGGCGTGGAGGCGGAGTGGCTGCGGGATATCCCTGGCCCCGACCTTGCCGCCTGCACGGCGCTGATGGCCCGTCTGGAAGCCCGCCTGATGGCCCGGCGGGAGGAAGAGCGAGGCGGCGCGCGGTGAGCCGGGACCGGATCGGCTACGGGCTGCGGCTCGGCCTGGCCGCCCTCATCGCGCTGGCGCTGGCGTTGGCGCTGGGCCTGCCCAATCCCTACTGGGCGGCGATGACGGTCTGGATCACGGCGCAGCCGACGCGCGGCATGCTGGCCGAACGGCTGGCCTTCCGCCTGCTCGGCACCGTGGCGGGCGCGGCCGTCGGCCTGTTGCTGCTGCGCGCGACGCATGAGCCGGTCCTGGTGGTGGCGGCGCTGGCGCTCTGGCTCGGCCTCTGCATCGCCGCCGGCAACCTGCTGCGGCACTCCCTCGCCTATGGCACATTGCTGGCCGGCTACACGGCGGGCATCGTCGTGCTGCCCGAGTTCATCCCCGGCCTGCCGCCGCATGACCTTCCGGCGGCGCGCATCCTGGCGACGATTCTGGGGGTCCTGGTCTCGGCCATCGTGACCTGGCTGCTGACGCCGGACTCGCCCCGCGAGGCCACGCTGCGCCGCATGGGCGAACTGGGCCGGGACGGCCTCGCCTGGGCCGCCGACTGCCTGCGCGACACGCTGCCGGCGCCGGGTCTCGCGGCGCGCGAGCAGGCGCTGCTGGTGGAGCTGGCGCGGATCGAGGACGGCGCCGATCAGCTCGCCGCCGGCTCGCCCCGCGCCTATGCGCGCATCCGCGCGCTGCGCGGCGTGGTCGCGGCGTTGCTGTCGGTGATCTCCACCGCGCGGCTGCTGCAGGCACGGCTGGCGGAACTGCCGCCCGATCCGGGGCTGGCGGCCTGGTGCGAGGATCTGGCCTGCCGCCTGGGCACGGCGGCGGCGCCGGCGGCCGGTGCGCCTCCTCCGGCCGCGCGGCGCACCGCTGCGGCGCTGGCCGAGGCGGTGGTGGCGCTGCGCCAGGCCCTGGCGGCGCTGGACTCCGCGCCCGCCGCGCCGCCGCGCCGCATGCCCTTCCACCGCGACTGGCCCGCCGCCCTGGCCGCAGCCCTGCGCGGCGTGGCCGCCGTCGGGCTGCTGGGTGCCGCCTGGCTGCTCAGCGGCTGGAGCTTCGGGCCGTTCCTGGTGATGGGCGGCAGCATCTTCGCCAGCGCCTTCTCGGGGCATCCGCAGCCGGTCGCGGCGCTGCGCGGCGTGCTGATGGGGGCCTGCGCCGGCCTCGTCGCGGCGCTGCTCTGCCGTCTGGTCCTGCTGCCGCAGGAGGCCGGGATGGGTCAGCTGCTGCTGACCCTGGCGCCCTTCATGGCGCTGGGCGGCCTGGCCCAGGCGCATCCGGTCCTCGGCAAGCCCGCCATGGACGCGAACATGGTCTTCATGCTGGCCGCGCAGCCGATGCTGCCCCTGCACGGCACGCCGGCCATGCTGGTGCAGGGCGGGCTGGCCATCCCCCTCAGCATCGCCGCCACGCTGTCGATCTTCTGGCTGCTGCGCGGGGACCGGCTGCGCGGCCTGCCGGTGGCGCTCCGGCGCGATCTGGCGGGCCTGGCAGCGGGGCGCGATGCCGCCGCCCTGGCGCGGGGGCGGGCACGGCTCGATCACCGCGTGCTGCGGCTGACGCAGCAGGCTCCGGACCGGGCGGCGGAAGGGCTCGCCGTGCTGCGCCTGGGCGATGCGCTGCGTCTGCTGGGCGGCGCCGGCTGCGCGGCGGCGGCGGTGCTGCGCCAGCCGGCCGCGGCATGGGACGGGGCGCCGGCGGCCCTGCGCGGCGGCGCCGGCGCGGACGAGGCCGGCAGCCTCATGCGGTCCGCCGCCACGGCGCTGGAGGCGGCGGCGCCGGTCCTGCGCCCGGTGGCGCCCGCGCTCCGCCGCCTGCCGGGCTCCGCGGCCGCGCCGCCGGAACCGGCGCCCCGGCCATGACCGGGCGGGCGGCCCTCAGCCGACCAGCTTGAGCCCGATGATGCCGCCGGCGATCATGACGATGCAGGCGAGCCGCGCGGCGGTCGCCGCCTCGCCGAAGAGCAGGATGCCGAGCAGGGCCGTGCCCACGGTGCCGATGCCGGTCCAGATCGCGTAGGCGGTGCCGAGGGGCAGGGCGCGGAGCGCCAGGCCCAGCAGGCCGAGGCTGGCGGCCATGCAGGTCACGGTGAACAGGGTCGGCACCAGCCGCGTGAAGCCGTGCGTGTACTTGAGCCCGACGGCCCAGCCGATCTCGAGAAGTCCCGCGAGGAAGAGGGTGATCCAGGCCATGACGGTCCTCCGTCTCCGAAGGCCGGGCCGTCCCTGCCGCAGGCGCCGGAACCCTGTCCGGGGAGGGTCGTCCCTCCGGGGGCATCGCCCCTGCCACGATCCATATAGGACCCCATGCGGGGGTGGGGAAGGTCCGACGGCGAATTGTCGATGACCTCGCCGAGGGACCGACGACCTGGCCCAGGGCGCCCGGGCGCGGGGGGTCGGCGCCACCGGGGAGCCGGGGTCACGGCTCCCTGAAGCGGGTGCCGCGGCGGGAGCATGGCGGGGCGGTCTTGTGCATGGCAACATGCCAGGCCCGCACCCTCGCCGACAGGCCCCGCACCATGCCCGAACCGCTCGCCACCCTGGAGCAGGCCGTCCGCCAGCAACTGGCGCTGCTGGATTATCCGGCGCCGGACTGGATGCCGGCATCAGCGGAGGGTGTGCTGGACGTGGCCATCATCGGCGCCGGGCAGACCGGACTGGCCACCGCCTTCGGCCTGCGCCGGCAGAAGGTCGGCAATATCGCCCTCTTCGACGCCGCCCCGCCGGGCGGCACCGGTGTCTGGACCACCTTCGCCCGGATGCGCACGCTGCGCACGCCGAAGCACGTCACCGGCCCCGATCTCGGCGTGCCGGCGCTGACGCCGCGCGCCTTCTTCACCGCGCGCGACGGCGTCGAGGCCTGGGACCGGCTGCACAAGATCGGCCGCGCGGACTGGCAGCGCTACCTCGACTGGTATGCCGCCGTGCTCGACCTGCCGGTGCGGCACGAACACAGGCTGCTGGAGATCGCTCCGGCGGCGGCGGGGCCGACGGTGCTGCTGGCGCTCCGCTTCGCCACGCCAGAGGGAGAGCGGGTGATCCGCGCCCGCCGGCTGGTGCTGGCCACCGGCATGGACGGGGCCGGCGCCTGGGCGGTGCCGCCGCCCTTCGACCGCCTGCCGAAGGACCGCGTGCTGCACACCGCCGAGGCCATCGACTTCGCGGCGCTGGCCGGGAAGTCCCTGCTGGTGGTGGGGGCCGGGGCCTCGGCCTTCGACAATCTGGCGGTGGCGCTGGAGGCGGGCGCGGGGAGCGCCACCATGCTGGTGCGGCGGCGGCGGATGCCACGCGTCAACCCGTTCCGCTGGATGGAGCAGGCCGGCTATCTCGGCCAGTACCATGCCCTGCCGGACCTGCTGAAATGGCGCTTCACCCGGCACATCTTCGAGCTGAACCAGCCGCCGCCGCAGGAGAGCTGGAACCGCGTCTGCGATGATCCGCGCTTCCGCCTCGTCATGGGCGCGCCTGTCGAGGCCGTGCGCGAGGCGGAGGGGCAGGTGGTGCTGGAGACGCCGCGCGGCGCCTTCCGGGCCGATGCCGTCCTCCTCGGCACCGGCTTCGTCATCGATCACGCGCTGCGGCCGGAACTGGCACCCTTCGCCCGCCAGATCCGGCTCTGGTCCGACGCCTTCGCGCCGCCGCCGGGCGAGGAGAGCGCCGTCTGCGCCGCCTCGCCCTATCTGTCGGACGATTTCAGTTTCCAGGAGAAGACGCCGGGCGCCGCGCCGCTGCTGCCGCGCATCCACTGCATGACCTATGCGGCAACCCTGTCGATGGGCCTCTCGGGCGCCAGCATCAGCGGCATGAAGTACGGCGTGCCCCGGCTGGTGGACGGGATCTGCCGCGCCTTCTGGCGCGAGGATGCCGAGCGGCACCTGGCCGCCCTCCGGGCCTTCGACCTGCCGGAACTCACCTCCGCCATCCCCCAGGAGCTTCCCGATGCCCCCGATGCCACGGAATAGAGCATGAGCCAGAAGCCGAGCGCCCTTTCCACCCATGTGCTGAACACCGCCGAGGGCATCCCCGCGGAGGGGGTCGCCGTGGAGCTGTGGCGGATGGGGCCGGAGCCGGAGCGGATCGCCGCCGCCGTCACCGATGCCGATGGCCGGACGGAGGGCACGCTGCTGCCCGCCGGCACCTTCCGCCCCGGCCGCTACGAGCTGCGCTTCGCCATCGGCGACTACTTCGCCGCCCGTGGGGCCTTCGCCAAGGTCGCGCCGCCGCCGCCGCCCTCGGAGACCGCCGAGTTCCGTCTCCTCGATCCCCTGGCCGAGCCGCGCCGGGTGGACCCGCCGCCGGCCGAGCGCTTCCTCGACGTGGTGGTGCTCAACATCGGCCTCTCGGAAGGGCAGGGGCATTACCATGTGCCGCTGCTCTGCTCGCCCTGGTCCTACAGCACCTATCGCGGCTCCTGAGGGCCGCAGGCGCCGCGAATCCATGCAGGATGACGACAGGGCGGACTACGCGCGGAACGGCTTCGCCCTGGTCCGGGGCGCCGTGACCGGCCCGCTCCTCGCGGCGCTGGGCCAGGCCGTGGACGCGGTGCAGGCGGCCGTTCCCGGCCTGGCGCCCGGACTGCGCGAGCGCCTGACGCTGGAGCGGGACCTGACGGAGGACCGCCGCGACGGGATCGCCGCCTCGGAGGTGGGCGACGCCATCTTCATCCTGGGCGATCCCCCGGCTTTCGCCCTGGTCTTCGGGGCCCTGCTCGACCATCCGGCGGTGACCGGCCCGATCCGCGCCGCGCTGGGCGTGTCGGAGGCGGTGGCGCATTTCATGAACGTCACCATCAAGCATCCCGGCTTCGGCCGGAGCATCGGCTGGCACCGGGATTATCCGAACGGCTATGCCTGCCCGGAGGCCTCCTGCTTCCTGCGCGCGATGATCTGCCTGGATGGCATGACGGAGGCGGGGGGCGCGACCGCCTTCCTGCCCGGCTCGCACGCGCTGACCGACGCGGCGGCGCGCGCGGCGCCACGCCGGCCGGCGGGATGGAGCCCCGAAGGCGCCGTCACGCTCCCCTGCGCCCCGGGCGACATGGTGCTGATCCATCCGAAGGTGCTGCACGGGGGCGGCATGAACCGCTCCGCCCGGCCGCGCCGGAACATCATCCTGCAGGCGGGGGACGCCGCCGTGGCGCTGCGGGAGAGACCCGCCCAGGAGGCGGTGGCGGGGCGCCGGCTCGGCGGCCTGGCTCCGGCGCCGCCGGCCGGTCAATAGACCGGCCGGTCGTCCAGCTCGGGGGGCGGCGTCGCGGTCGGGTCGCGCGCCAGGAGCCCGGCATCGTTCTCGCTGAACTTGCCGACCCGCACCGCCACCGGCCAGCAGGCCAACTCCTCCGGCGGGCAGGGCTGCAGGAAGTCGAGCAGCTCCTCCGTCGTGGCCTCCTCCTCGCCCAGCCAGGCCGGCCACAGCTCGGGCGGCAGGATCACCGGCGTGCGGTGATGCACCAGGGCCTGCTTGGCATTGGCCTCGGTGGTGATGATGGTGAAGGTGCGAAGCCACGCGCCGTCCGGCTGCTGCCAGCCCTCCCAGAGGCCGGCGAGCGCCATCGGCTCGGCCGAGGCGAGGGCGACGGCATAGGGCTGCTTGCGCTCCCCCTCCTGCCGCCACTCATAGAAGCCGTCCGCCGGCACCAGGCAGCGCCGCCGGGCGAAGGCCTCGCGGAAGGAGGGCTTCCCGGCCACGCCCTCGGCCCGGGCGTTCATCAGCTTCGCCGCGCCGGAGGCGTCCTTGGCCCAGCGCGGCACCAGCCCCCAGCGCAGCGGGCCGAGATGCCGGGCGCCGGTCCCGGGGTGGCGGCGCAGCACCGGCGCCTCCTGCGTCGGCGCGGTGTTGAAGTTGGGCGGGAAGTTCGGGAAGGGCTCCACCGCCTCGAAGTACCGCACGAGCTCCTGCGGCGTGCGCTGGAGGAAATACCGCCCGCACATGCTCAGTCGACGATGAACAGGGTGCAGCCGCCCTCGGTGACGGAGCGGTGCGCCGCATCGCCGAAGTCGGACATCATGTAGCTCATGCCCGCCTTCAGCGCGTGGCGCCGCCCGTCCTTCAGCTCGCTGACCAGCTCACCGGCGACGACGTAGATGATGTGCCCCCGGTCGCACCAGTGATCGGCGACATAGCCCGGCGAGTACTCGACCAGCCGGACGCGGATGTCACCGATGGTGAAGCTGCGCCAGAGGGCGAAGCCGGTCTCGCCCTCGTGCCGGCTCGGCTCGACCTTCGACCAGTCGGTGACGGTGAAGGGAAGGGGAGGGATCTTCACGGCCTCAGCCCCTGTCCGAATCGTCGCGGGGCAGGAGCTGCTCGGCCAGCGTGGCGAAGAAGCTGGCGCCGACCGGCAGGACCGCGTCGTTGAAGTCGTATCGCGGGTGATGCAGGCCCGGATCGCTGGCCGTCCGGCCGCTGCCCAGCATCAGGTAGGAGCCCGGCGTCCGGTTCAGCATGAAGGCGAAATCCTCCCCGCCCATGGTCGGCTTCGGCATCTCGTGGGTCCGCGCCTCGCCCACCACGGCGGCGGCGGCGCGGGCGGCGAGGTCCGTGGCCTCCGCCTCGTTGACGGTGGCGGGATACATGCGGGTGAAGCGCACCTCGGCCCGCGCGCCGAAGGCGATGGCGATGCCGGAGGCGATCTCCGTCACCTTCCGCTCCAGCACGTCGCCCACCTCGGGGCGGAACCAGCGGGCCGTGCCGCGCAGGTGCACCGTCTCGGGGATCACGTTGAAGGCGTTGCCGCCCTCGATCCTGCCGATGGTGACGACGCCCGCCTCCACCGGCTCCACGTTGCGCGCGACGATGGATTGCAGCGCGGTGACGATCTGCGCCGCGATCACCACCGGGTCGTTGCCCATGTGCGGCATGGCGCCATGCGCGCCATGGCCGGTGATGGTGATCTCGATATCGGCCACCGCCGCCATCACAGGCCCGGCGCGCCAGTGCATCTCGCCCGCCGGCAGGTTCGGCCAATTGTGCAGGGCGAAGACATGCCGCATCGGGAAGCGCTCGAACAATCCCTCCTGCACCATCTTCTCGGCGCCGCCGCCCATCTCCTCGGCGGGCTGGAAGATCACATGGACGGTGCCGGCGAAGTTGCGCGTCTCGGCCAGGTACCTGGCGGCGCCGAGCAGCATGGAGGTGTGCCCGTCATGGCCGCAGGCATGCATCTTGCCGGGCACGGTGGAGGCATGGGGGGCGCCGCTCTCCTCCAGGATCGGCAGCGCGTCCATATCGGCGCGCAGGCCGATCGCGCCGCCCTCCCCGCGGCCGCGGATGACACCCACGACGCCGGTGCCGGCGATGCCGGTCACCACCTCGTCCACACCGAAGGCGCGCAGCTTCTCCGCCACGATGCCGCTGGTCCGCGCTTCCTCGAAGGCCAGCTCGGGGTGGCGGTGGAAGTCCTGCCGCCAGGCGGTCATCTCCTCGTGGAAATCGGCGATGCGGTTCAGCACGGGCATGGCGGGGCCTTCCGGTCAGGTCTCGGGACAGGGGCAGCTTTGCGTCCGCGCCGCCGCCGCGGCAAGGGGGGCACCCTTTCCGGCGGGCCGGACGGGGCCATCTGAGAGGGGATGCTCCGCCGCCTCCTGGTCCCGATCCTCCTGCTCGCGCCGCTGGCGCTGCTTGGCGCCTATCTCGGCGGCGCGCTTCAGCTGCCGCCGCGCTGGGACCCGCGCGCGCCCCTCGACTTCCGCGACGCGCCCAACCTGATGACCGGCTGGAAGCTGGCGCGGATGGAGTGGGAGGAGGGCGCCTGCGCCGCCGCCTTCGCCGCGTCGGGCCTGACGCTGGAGCGCCTGCCGGACCGTCCCTCCGAGGTGGGCTGCCCTCTGGAGAACACGGTGCGCCTGGCCGGGCAGGGGGCCAGGCTGCAGCCGAACCAGCCCGTGGTGACCTGCCCGCTGGCGGCGGCCTGGGCGCTGTTCGAGCGGCACGGGCTGCAGCCCGCCGCCGAGCGGCATTTCGGCAGCCGCGTCACCGCCGTGCGCCATCTCGGCACCTACAACTGCCGCAATGTCTATGGCCGCGCGGAAGGCCGGCGCAGCCAGCACGCCACGGCCAACGCGATCGACATCGCCGGCTTCACCCTGGCCAACGGGCGCGAGATCCGGCTGCCGCGGGACTGGGGCAGCGAGGACAGCGCCACGCCGGGGACGCCCGGCGGCTTCCTGCGCGAGGCGCGGGATGGCGCCTGCCGCTGGTTCAAGGCAGTGCTGGGGCCGGACTACAACGCCGCGCATGCCGATCACTTCCACCTGGACCGGGGGCGCTGGAGCCGCTGCAGCTGATGTGGTATCTTGATACCACCAAAGGAAAACCCGGCTTTTCCCTTGACCTGCGCGGGTTCCGCGGCGATAAGCCGCCACCGATTTCCAGACCGCCATTGTTCAGGATAGAGACCGTGCTGCAAACGCAGACCCGCTCGCTGAAGCCGGCGGAGGTGAAGAAGAACTGGGTGCTGATCGACGCGGAGGGCCTCGTGCTCGGCCGCCTCGCCGCCCTGGTCGCCAATCGCCTCCGCGGCAAGCACAAGCCGCAGTTCACGCCGCATGTCGACTGCGGCGACCATGTCGTGATCGTCAACGCCGAGAAGGTGAAGGTCACCGGCAACAAGGCCGAGCAGTCGGTCTTCTACTGGCACACCGGCTATCCGGGCGGCATCAAGGAGCGCACCCTGCGGGAGCGCCTCGAGAGCCGCTTCCCGGAGCGTGTCATCGAGAAGGCCGTGGAGCGGATGATCACCCGTGGCCCGCTCGGCCGCCGGCAGATGAAGAACCTGCACGTCTATGCCGGGCCCGAGCATCCGCATGCCGGCGCCCAGCCCGAGGCGCTGGACGTCGCCGCCCTGAACCGCAAGAACACGGTGGCCTGAGATCATGAGCGAACAGACGACCTCCAACAGCGTCTCCTCGCTGGCCGAGCTGAAGACCTTGGTCGCCGGCACCCCGGCCGCCGGCGAGGCCTCCGCCCCGCGCGAGCCGAAGAAGGACCAGTTCGGCCGCGCCTACGCCACCGGCCGCCGTAAGGATGCCGTGGCCCGCGTGTGGGTGAAGCCCGGCAAGGGCACGATCGAGATCAACGGCCGCGCCGCGTCGAAGTATTTCGCGCGCCCGGTGCTGCGGATGCTGATCACCCAGCCCTTCCTGGTGGCCGACCGCTACCAGCAGTTCGACGTTTACTGCACCGTCACCGGCGGCGGCCTTTCCGGCCAGGCCGGCGCGGTCCGCCACGGCATCAGCCGGGCGCTGACGAACTTCGAGCCGGCGCTCCGCCCGATCCTCAAGAAGGCCGGCTTCCTGACCCGCGATCCGCGCGTCGTCGAGCGCAAGAAGTACGGCAAGGCCAAGGCCCGACGTTCCTTCCAGTTCAGCAAGCGCTGACGCTGGGCGGACCGGCGCTCGGCGCCGGTCCGGGACACGGACTGTTTCATCGGCGAGGGCGGGTCCGCAAGGGCCCGCCCTTTCTGCTTTCGTGCTATCCTCATCATCCCCGAAGGAGGGCTCCAGATGGCCAAGGGCACCATTCCCGCGATCTTCATCGACGGCGAGGCCGGCACTACCGGCCTTGGCATCCGCCAGCGGCTGGAAGGGATCTCCGGCATCGCGCTGCGCTCCATCGACCCGGCGCAGCGCAAGGATCCTGCGGCCAAGGCGGCGCTGCTGGCGGAGGTGGATCTGGTTGTGCTCTGCCTGCCCGACGCGGCGGCGAAGGAGACCGCCGCGCTGGCCGCCAGCCTGGGCGCGGCCGCGCCGAAGCTGCTCGACGCCTCCACCGCCCATCGGGTCGATCCCGACTGGGTCTATGGCGTGCCCGAACTCTCCCCGGAGCAGCCCGGGCTGATCGCCGCTGCGCCCCGCGTGGCCAATCCGGGCTGCTACCCGACCGGCGGCATCGCGCTGCTGCGCCCGCTGGTCGCGGCCGGGCTGATCCCGGCCGACCATCCCATCACGGTCAACGCCGTCTCCGGCTATTCCGGCGGCGGCAAGGCGATGATCGAGGCCTATGAGAGCCAGGCGGCGCCGAACTTCGAGCTCTACGGCCTTGGCCTGGAGCACAAGCATCTGCCGGAGCTGCAGCAGTATTCCGGCCTGACCCGGCGGCCGATCTTCGTCCCCAGCGTCGGCAACTTCCGCCAGGGCATGCTGGTCTCCATCCCGTTGCACCTCGACACCCTGCCGGGCCATCCTTCCCCGGCCGAGCTGGAGGCGGCGCTCTCCGCCTATTACCGGGGGTCGGACTATGTCTCCGTGGTGCCGGCCGAGGGCAACGGGAAGCTGGAGCCGGAGGCGCTGAACGACACCAACCGGCTGGAGCTCAGGGTTTTCGGCAATGCCGGGCGGCGGCAGGCCGTGCTGGTGGCGCGGCTGGACAATCTGGGCAAGGGCGCCTCGGGCGCCGCGGTGCAGAACATCGGCCTCATGCTCGGCATCCCGGTGGAGGATGCCGCCAGCCGGGCCGTCCCGTCCTCCCCCCCTCTGGCCAGCGGGAGCGGGAAGGCGCAAGCTGCCTGAAACCAGGGATGCGCGGCGGCGACGACCGCCGCGCCGCAGCAGGAGGATGACGACAGGACCATGGCACCGCTCTTTCCCTTCGAGGGCCGCCTGCCCAGCATCGATCCCACCGCCTTCGTGGCGCCCAGCGCGGCGGTGATCGGCGATGTCGAACTCGGCGCCGATTCCAGCATCTGGTACCACTGCGTGCTGCGCGGCGACACGAACTTCATCCGCATCGGGGCACGCACCAACGTCCAGGACGGCACCATCGTCCACGTCAATGCCGGCGATCAGCCGGCCATCCTGGGCGATGACGTGACGGTGGGCCATGCCTGCATCATCCACGCCTGCACGCTGAAGAACCGCGCCTTCGTCGGCATGGGCGCCACCGTCCTGGACGGCGCGGTGATCGAGGAGGGCGGCATGCTCGGCGCCGGCGGGCTGCTGGCGCCCGGCAAGCGCATCGGCCCCAACGAGCTGTGGCTCGGCGCTCCGGCGCGGCTGGTGCGGGTGATGGACGCCGAGGAGCGCGCCCGCTGGGACCGCACCGCGGCGCATTACGTCGAGCTGGCCAAGCGCCACACCACCTCGCTGACGCCGGCGCTGATCCTCAATCCGGTCGGCTGAGCGGGCGGCGGCGGCGCGTGGCTTTGGCCGCCGCCCGGCCTGCGGCATCCTCCCGCCGACCTGTCTGGAGTGCCGCCGCAATGCGCCGATTCGCCGCCGTCCCGCCGCCCCTTCGCCTGTCGCTCTGCCTTCCGTCCTGTCTTCCCTTGGCGCTGGCCGCGCTGCTGCTGCCCGCCTGCGCCGAGTTACGCACGCCGCCGCCGCGCACCGAACTGCCGCTCGATCTGGTCCCCGCGGCGCAGGACCCCTTCCGCAGCGCCGTGCGGCTGGCGGCGCGGGACTTCGCCGACCAGGCCGCCGGCCTGAACGGCCGCCCGGCCGAGACGGCAAAGGCCGCCGCCCGGCTGGAATTCCTCGCCCAGGCCATCGCCACCGATCCGCGCTACAGCGACTTTCCGCCCGGCATGGTGATGGCGTTGCGCGGCGCGGTGGCCGAGGTGCGGCAGGCCATCGGCCTGTCCGAGACCGCCCTGCCGGACCAGGCCATCGGCGCCCTGGCCGCCGCCGCCCGCGCCATCGAGGCGGGCGGCGGGAGCGGCGGCGCCTTTCCCGAGACGCTCTTTCCGGCCGGTCCGGAACGCACGCGGCAAAGGCTGGCCGAGCCGGGCCCGCTGCCGGAGGCCGCGATCGCGACGGGGCGCCTGGAGGAGGCGGTGGCGGCGATGGACCGCGAGGGCGGGTGGGGCCGCCGGCCGGGCGGACTGTCGCCGCTGGGGGCCATGTCAACCTCCCCTTAAGGCGGCGACGGCACTCTGGCGGCTCGGAAAACGGGTCGGGAAAGCCAGGATGCCCAACTTCAACTCGGTGCGGATCAGAATCGCGGGCGCCATCATGGCGGCGAGCCTCGGGGCCTCGGCCCTGCTGTTCGGGCTGAATGCCGTGCAACGGGCGGGCGAGGCCCGTGCCGATCTGGAAACCTCCGTGGCGCGCCAGGCCGCCGCCGTGCGCAACGCGCTGGAGGAGGAGAAGCGCCTCGCCGCCGCCCTGGCCGAGAGCCTGGCGCGCAGCCCGGCGGTCGCCTCCGCCATCCTGGACGGCGACCGCGCGGCGCTGCTGGCGCAGCTCGCCCCGGTCCACAAGGCGCTGGCGCAGAGCCTGGGCCGCATCATCCTGACGGTGTCGCAGGCGCCGGGCGTGGTGCTGCTGCGCGCGCACGATCCGGCGGCGCATGGCGACCGCTATGTCGACCGCCGGACCGTGGTGCGCGAGGCTTATCGCCAGGGCAGGTCGGTGGTCGGGCTGGAGCCGGGCCGGGACAATATCAGCGTCTTCGCCGGCGCGCCCGTGATGCGGGACGGCCGCGTGGCGGCGGTGGTCGATCTGGGCCTGGCCATCGGCGAGGGGCTGGCGCGCCGCGCGGGTGAGGCGGGGCAGGCGGAACTGACCTTCTATCGCCGCGACGGCCAGTCCCTGGCGTCGATCGGCTCGACCACCGGCGGCCAGCCGCTGCTGAGCCCGGCCGAGCTGGAGGCGGCCTTCTCAGGATCCCAGGGTGGCGCGGCGCAGTATCGCGGACGGCGCTTCCAGGCCGCCGCCGAGCCGCTGCTCGGCATCGACGGTCAGGTGCTGGGGCTGGTCGAGATCGGCGTCGATATCGAGGACCGCCTGACCCGGGCCGAGAGCGCCGACCGGCAGGCCCTGCTGGCGACGCTGGGCGCGGCGCTGATGGCGCTGTTCGCCGGTCTGCTGCTGGCGGCGCGCCTGGCGCGGCCGTTGCAGGCCCTGGCCGCCGCGGCGCGGGATCTCGCCGGCGGCCGCGTCGACATCACCGTACCCGGCCAGGAGCGGCGGGACGAGATCGGTGCCGTGGCCCAGGCCATGGAAGTGCTGCGCCAGGGCAGCGCCGAGGCCGAGGCCCTGCGCCGCGCGCAGGCGGCCGCCCGGGCCGAGGCGGAGCAGGCGCGGCGCGAGGCCACGCTGGCCCTGGCCGAGCAGGTCGAGCACGCGATCGGGGGCGTCGGCGGTGAGCTGGCCCGGAGTGCCGCGCTGCTGCGCCAGCGGGCCGACGATCTGGCGGCCGGCATCGCCACCGCCGGGCAGCGCGGCCTGGGCGCGGCCCGTGGCGCGGAGGACGCGGAGGGCAATGTGCAGACCGTCGCCGCGGCGGCCGAGCAGCTCTCCGCCGCCATCGCCGAGATCACCCGCCAGGTGGCCGAGGCCGCGGCGGTGGCGCGCCGCGCGC
The DNA here is from genome assembly GCF_049340465.1 of Pseudoroseomonas sp. WGS1072. Lineage (NCBI taxonomy): Bacteria > Pseudomonadati > Pseudomonadota > Alphaproteobacteria > Acetobacterales > Acetobacteraceae > Pseudoroseomonas > Pseudoroseomonas sp. WGS1072. Next base: position 2,872,901 of record NZ_JBMPSU010000001.1, read on the forward strand.
TGGAGCGCAGCAGCGCCGCCGATGCCACGGTGCAGCTCCTCTCCAACAGCTCCGAGCGCATCGGCGAGGTGGTGCGCCTGATCGGCGACATCGCCGGGCAGACCAACCTGCTGGCGCTGAACGCGACGATCGAGGCGGCGCGGGCGGGCGAGGCCGGCAAGGGCTTCGCGGTGGTGGCGAGCGAGGTGAAGTCGCTGGCCGCGCAGACCGCGCGGGCGACCGACGAGATCGGCGCGCAGATCGGCGCCATGCAGCAGGCGGCGCGCGACGCGGCCGAGGCGATCGGCGGCATCGCCGGGGTCATCACGGAAGTGGACCATATCGCCGGCAGCATCGCTGCGGCGGTGGAGGAGCAGGGGGCGGCGACGCGCGAGATCGCCCGCAATGTCGGCGAGGCCGCCGCCGGCACCGGCCGGGTGACCCAGGAAGTGGCGGCGGTCAGCCAGGCGACGCGCGAGGCGACGCAGGCGGCGGAGGGGCTGACGGCGCTGAGCCAGGACCTCGCCGCCCAGGGCGGGCGCCTGCGGCAGGAGCTGGACGGGCTGCTGGGCCGGCTGCGCGCCGCCTGAGACGGGCCGGCCGGCGTTTCCTCTCCGCTCCGGATGTGCAGAATGCCATGAGGTCACAGGGTGGAGGGATCTATGCAGCGACGGAGCTTCTTGACCAGTGCGGCGGGGCTGAGCGCCGCCGCCCTGGCCAGGCCGTCCCTGGCGCAGGGGCAGGGGGCGCATGTGCTGCGCCTCATCCCGCAGGCCGATCTCAGCATCCTCGATCCGCTGAACACGACCGCCTACCCGACGCGCAACCACGGCCATCTGTGCTGGGACACGCTGTACGGCCTGGATCTCGACTTCCGCCCGCAGCCGCAACTGGCGGCCGGGCATGTGGTCGAGAATGACGGGCGGCGCTGGACCTTCACCCTGCGCGATGGCCCGACCTTCCATGACGGCGAGAAGGTCCTGGCGCGCGATGCCGTGGCCTCGATCCGCCGCTGGATGCTGCGCGACACCCACGGCCAGACGCTGGCGCAGCGCCTGGACGAGATCCGCGCGCTGGACGATCGCCGCTTCGAGATCCGGCTGAACCGGCCCTTCGGCCCGATGCTGGACGCCCTGGCCAAGGTCTCCTCCTACCCCTGCTTCATCTATCCGGAGCGCTTCGCGAGCCAGGATCCCGGCCGGGCCCTGACCGAGGTGGTCGGCTCCGGCCCGTATCGGTTCGTGGCGGAGGAGCGCGTTTCGGGCAGCCACGTGGTCTACCGGAAGTTCGACGGCTACAGCCCCGCCTCGGGCGCGGTGAGCCTGACCGCCGGCCCCAAGCTGGCGCATTTCGAGCGGCTGGAATGGCGCAACATCCCCGACCCCGCGACGGCCGCCGCCGCCCTGCAGGCGGGGGAGGTGGACTGGTGGGAGCAGGTCGCGCCCGATCTGCGGCCGCTGCTGCGGGGCGATCGCGGCCTGGTTGTCGAGCGGCTGGATGTCGGCGGCCTCGTGGCCATGCTCCGCCCGAATCACCTGCACCCGCCCTTCAACGACCCGGCGCTGCGCCGCGCGCTGTGGCCGGCGATCCGGCAGGCCGATTTCATGACCGCCATCATGGGCGACAACCGCGATCTCTGGCGTGACGAGATCGGCTGCTTCCCCGAGGGCAGCCCGATGGCCTCCACGGCCGGCATGGCGGCGCTGACCGGCCCGCGCGACAGCGAGGCGGCGCGCCGGGCGGTGAAGGCCGCGGGCTACCGTGGCGAGAAGGTGGTGATGCTGCATCCGACGGATGTGGTGAACAACAACAACCTGACCGCCGTCGCCACCGATATGCTGCAGAAGGTGGGCATGTCGGTGGAGAGCGCCACCTCCGACTGGGGCACGCTGCTGCAGCGCCGCTCCAACCGCAATCCGCCCGCGCAGGGCGGCTGGAGCGCGCTGATCGTATTGTTCGGCGGCATCGACCTGGCTAATCCCGGCGGCCATCCGCTGCTGCGCGCCAATGGCGAGAAGGCCTGGTTCGGCTGGCCCACCAGCCCGCGGCTCGAGGAGCTGCGCGATGCCTGGTTCGATGCGCCCGACCTGTCGGCGCAGCAGGAGATCGCGCGCGACATCCAGGCGCGCTTCTTCGAGGATGTGCCCTTCTATCCGCTCGGGCAGTACCTGATCGACAGCGCCTGGCGCAGCACCCTCACCGGGCACCGGCGCGGCATGGCGCTGCCGCTGAACGTGCGCCGCGCCTGACGCGAGGGCGGCTCAGCAGGGCTCGGGGCGGAAGACGCGGCTGGGCGCCACGAACTCCTCCTGCGCCGCCACGGTGAGGATCTCGCGTGAGGCGGCCTCGGCGGTGCGGCGCAGCAGGCCGTAGATCGAGGAGGCCGCGGCGCCGAGGGCCGCCTCGGCCTGGCCCGAGCGCAGCCGGTGGAACAGGTAGAGCGCCGCGATGGCATCTCCGGCGCCGTTCACCGAGAGCGGCAGCATCGGCGTGCGGATGCGGTGGAAGGCGCCCCCCTCGGCGGCCAGCATCTCGATCTGATCCTCCGGCGTCTCGGCCACCTGCAGCGAGGTGACGAGGATGCTGCGCGGCCCGCCCGGCGCCATCCGGGCCTGCAGCGCCGCCGCCGCGGCCTTGGCCTCGGCCAGGGTCGTGACCTTGCGGCCGGTCAGCCATTCCAGCTCGAACTGGTTGGGCGTCAGCAGGTCGGCGGCGGGCAGGGCGCGGTCGCGCATGAAGTCCGGGATGCCGGGGCGGACGAAGACGCCGCGCCCGACATCGCCGATCACCGGGTCGCAGCAATAGACGGCGCCGGGATGGGCCGCCTTCACCCGCGCGGCGGCGTCCAGGATGGCCTCGCCGATGGCCGCGTCGCCCATATAGCCGGAGAGCACCGCGTCACAGCCGGGCAGGGCGCCGCGGTCCTCGATGCCCTGCACCAGATCCCGCACCAGATCGGCGCCGAAGACCTGGCCGCGCCAGGAACCGTAGCCGGTGTGGTTCGAGAACTGCACCGTGTTCACCGCCCACACCTCGGCCCCCAGCCGCTGCAGCGGAAACACCGCCGAGGCATTGCCGACATGGCCATAGGCGACCCAGGACTGGATGGAGAGGATGTTCATGCGGCCTCCGGCGGCGGGTGGTTGCTCTAGGCGGTGCGGCCGCCATCCACCGGCAGCAGCACGCCGGTGATGAAGCTCGACTGCTCCTCGCCCAGCCAGACGCAGGCATTGGCGATGTCGTGCGGCGTGGACATGCGGCCGAGCGGAATGGTGCCGACGAAGCGGGCGCGGTTCTCGGGCGTGTCCTCGACGCCCATGAAGTCCGTCAGCAGGGCGGTCGCGCCCATCACCGGGCAGATGGCGTTGACGCGGATGTTGTCCTTCGCCAGCTCCTGCGCCATCGCCTGGGTGATGGTGTTCACCGCGCCCTTGGTGCCGTTGTACCAGACAAGGCCGGGCCGCGGCCGGATGCCGGCGGTCGAGGAGATGTTGATGATCGAGCCGCCGCGCCCCTGCTGGCGCAGCAGCGGCACCGCCGCCTTGGTCATCCAGAAGATCGACTTGACGTTGACGGCATAGACCTTGTCGAAGGTCGCCTCGTCCACGTCGAGGATCGGGCCGTTGCGGTGCGTGGTGCCGGCGTTGTTCACGACGATGTCCAGGCCGCCGAAGGCCTTCGCCGCCGCGTCCACCATGGCCTGCACGTCCGGCCCCTTGGAGACGTCGCCGCCGACGGCGATGGCGCCGTGGCCGATCGAGCGGGCCACCGCCTCGGCGCCCTCCCGGTTCATGTCGGCGACGACCACCTGGGCGCCCTCGCGCCCGAAGCGTTCGGCGATGCCCTGGCCGAAGCCGGAGGCCGCGCCCGTCACGAGGGCGATCTTGTCTTTGAGGCGCATGAGGCTTCCTTCCCTTCCGCCCTGGAATCCGCCGCGATGCCGGCGTCGAGGCGGGGGAGGGTCGGGGATCGGCGGCGCGCGGTCAATCCGGGCGCCGGCGAGGGCGCTTCTGTTGCTTCGGCGCGCGCTTCTGGCTACAAGCCCGCCTTCACGCGCGGCCGGTCGGCATCGGCTGCTCCAGACAGAAAGCCTCCACGATGAAGCCCGATATCCATCCGGACTACCACGAGATCACCATCATCATGACCGATGGGACCACCTACAAGACCAAGTCCTGCATGGGCAAGGAAGGTGACACCCTGCGGCTGGATATCGACCCGAAGTCGCACCCCGCCTGGACCGGCCAGCAGCGCATCATCGACACCGGTGGCCAGATCGCCAAGTTCAACAAGAAGTTCGCCGGCATCGGCGCGCGCAAGAAGGCCTGAGCTGCCGCCTCCCGCGCGAAAGAGCCAGGCTCCGGGCGCCACTCCCTTGAAAAGGGGGGTGGCGCTTTCCATATGCGATGGTGCCAGCGGCGCCCGGTTTTCGGGGCCGCAGGCGTGATCCCGCTGCGAGAAGGTCGCCCGATCGGGGGCCTGAAGCCGCGCCGGATCGCAACGCAACGGACCCTTGCTTCGCTTCGAGGAGGCTCTCCATGATGACGTCGTTCGACACCACTCCCCTGTTCCGCACCGCCATCGGCTTCGACCGGCTGGGCCGGTTGCTGGACACCGCCCGCGCCGCGGCGGAGGGGCCCGCCTATCCCCCTTACAATATCGAGAAGACCGGTGAGGACTCCTATGTCCTGACCATGGCGGTCGCTGGCTTCGCGCCGGAGGATCTGGAGATCACCGCCCAGGACAATGTCCTGCTGGTCAGCGGCAAGGCCAGCCCGCAGCCCGAGCAGGAGCGCCGCTATCTGCACCGTGGCATCGCCGGCCGTGCCTTCGAGCGCCGCTTCGTCCTGGCCGACCACATCCAGGTCGAGGGCGCGGATCTGGCCAATGGCCTGCTGCATGTGGCGCTGAAGCGCGAGGTGCCCGAGGCTCTGAAGCCCCGCCGCATCGAGATCGCGACCGGTCGCTCCGCGCAGCCGGTCCTGGAAGGCCAGGCGGCGCCGCTGGCCGCCTGACGGGGACTGCCTGACACGCCGGGCCGGCCTCATGGCCGGCCCGATCCTTGGCCGGGGCGAAGATGCCCCGGCTTTTTCATGCCCGGATGCCCGGGCTCAGGCGTTTCGGCGCAGCGCTTCCGGATTGATCATGGCGTCCGGGTCCGGCGCACCGGCCAGGAAGTCGATGACATTGCGCGCCGCCGCGGTGGCCATCCGCTGCAGCCCCTGGGCGGTGCTCGCGGCGACATGCGGCGTCATCACGACATTGGGCAAGGAGAGCAGCGGGATCGGCGCCGGCATCGGCTCCACCGCCACCACGTCCAGCCCCGCGCCGCCGATCCGGCCCGAGCGCAGCGCGGCCTCCAGCGCCGCCTCGTCTACCAGCGTGCCCCGGGCGGCATTGATCAGCTGCGCGCCCGGCTTCATCGCCGCCAGGAAGCCGGCATCGACCATGCCGCGCGTCTCCGCGTTGGAAGGGCAGTGCAGGGTCACGATATCGGCCTCGGCCAGCGCGGCCGCCCGGTCCCGCGCCGGCTCGTAGCCCAGGCCGCGGATCGTATTGGCCGGGATGAAGGGGTCGTGCACCAGCACCCGGAGGCCGAAGGCGGCGCAGAGCCGCGCCACCCGCGTGCCGATCCGGCCGAAGCCCAGGATCAGCACGCTGCGGCCGGCGAGATCGAAGGTCTGCGACTGGCCGGGCACCCGCCACTCGCCGCGCCGCACCCCCGCGTTGAAGGCCACCACCTGGCGCGCCAGGGTCAGCATCAGCATCAGCGTGTGCTCGGCCACCGAGCCCGCATTGGCCTCCGGCGTCACGGAGAGCAGGACGCCGCGCGCGGTCAGCGCCGGGACATCCACATTGTCGTAGCCGACCCCGTGGCGGCAGACGAAGCGCAGCCGCGGCGCGCGGTCGAGCAGGGCCTGGTCGACCGTCAGGCCACGGACGATCATGGCCTCCGCCTCGGCCAGCTCCGCCTCCAGCGCCGCCGGAGGCAGCTCCTCCGGCGTCAGGAGCAGGACGCCCGGCTCGGCGCGCAGCAGGGCCAGCCCGTCGGCGTGGATGGGATCGGGAACCAGGACCTTGCTCGGCATGGTGCTCACTGGTCCCCCCAGGGGCGGCGCCGGAACAGGTCCCGCACGACCGCCGCCTCCTGCAGCACGGCCTCGCGATACTCGGCGCCGACGAAGGGACGCAGCGGCAGGTTGAGCTCGGCCGCCTCCTTCTGGAATCCGGGGTCCGCGAGCAAGGCGCGGAAGGCCTCCACCAGCCTGGCCTCCATCTCGGCCGGCAGGCCGGGCGGGCCGACGAAGCCGCGCGCCGAGCCGCCCAGCACGTCGAAGCCCTGCTCGCGGAAGGTGGGCACCTCGGCCATGGCCGGCCAGCGCTCCGGCGCCGCCGCGCCCAGGCAGCGGGTGCGGCCCTCGCGCAGCAGGGAGAGCCCCTCGCTCAGATTGTAGGAGGCGACATCCAACTGCCCGCCCAGCAGGTCGCGGATGGCGACCGCGGTGCCGTTATAGGGGGCGTGGAGGGTGCGGATCCGGGTGGCTTCCTCGAAGGCCAGCAGCAGCAGGTGATCGTCCGATCCCACGCCCGCCGCGGTGCCGACGGACACCGTCTCGGCACCCTTCCTGGCGGCGGCGACGAGATCGTCCAGGGTCCTGAGCGGCGAATCGGCGCGCACCCAGAAGGCGCAGGGATCGTCGACCAGCTGCGCCAGATAGGTGAAGGATTCGAGCGTCCAGCGCACGGGGCGTTCGAGCGGCTTGGCGCTGAGCCCGAGGCTGGCGATGGCGCCCAGGGTCAGCCCGTCCGGCCGCGCGGCATAGATCACTTCCGTGCCGGTCTGCCCGCCGGCGCCGACGCGGTTGGTGATGACGAAACGCGCGCCCGGCAGGTGGTTCGGAAGATGCTTCGCCGCGAGACGGGCCATGATGTCGATGCCGCCGGCCGGCGGATAGGGGACGATCATCTCGATCGGCCGGGCCGCGGGCCATTCGGCGGCGCCACCGGACTGGGCGAGAGCCGGGCGGGCCAGGAGGGCGGCCGGGGCGGCGGCCAGGGCGAGCCCCGGCAGCAGCATGGTGTTCAAACCGCGACGGGTCGGCATCGGGAACGTTCCTTGGAGATCCTGTGGCCCGTGAGCGACGGGCCCGGCGCAGCCTAGACGCCGGGCCGCGGCCTGGCCATGGCGCGGGCGCGGCACCTTCGCGCTTGCATCATGGCCCCAAGGCGCGCATATGAGCCCCGCCGGCCCGGCTTCCCGGGTTTGGTCTTGAGTCTTGGTTGCGTGAATGACCGGCCCGATCGCGGGCACCGGTCCAGGCCAGGACCCCGGGCGAGCCTCCCGGAACCTCTTCCTCCCGGTACGACCCATCCACGCGGGGCGTCCTGACCCGCAACCGGTGCGGCCGTCATGGCGCGCGCCGAAGACTGGATGTGTCCTGAATGACCGATTTCACTGCCCTTGGCCTGGCCGAACCGCTGCTGCGCGCGCTGGAGCAGGAGGGCTACACCACCCCGACCCCGATCCAGGCCCAGGCGATTCCGCTGGTGCTGGAGGGGCGCGACCTGCTGGGCATCGCCCAGACCGGCACCGGCAAGACGGCGGCCTTCGCGCTGCCCATGCTGCACCATCTGGCGGCACGCCGGGCGCAGGCGCCGCGCGGCGGCTGCCGGGCACTGATCCTCTCGCCGACGCGTGAGCTGGCTTCGCAGATCCACGACAATATCCGTGCCTATGGCCGCTTCCTCGGCCTGTCCACCACCGTCATCTTCGGCGGTGTCGGCGCGCGGCCGCAGATCCAGGCGCTGAGCCGCGGCGTCGATATCCTGGTGGCGACGCCCGGCCGCCTGCTCGATCACGTGCAGACCGGCGCCGCCCGCCTGCAGGGTGTCGAGATCCTGGTGCTGGACGAGGCCGACCAGATGCTGGATCGCGGCTTCTGGCCGGCGATCCGCAAGCTGACCGGCCTGATGTCCTCGAAGCGGCAGACGCTGTTCTTCAGCGCCACCATGCCGGCCGAGATCGCCCGGATCGCCAACGAGCTGCTGAAGGATCCGGCCAAGGTCTCCGTGACCCCCGTGGCCTCGACGGCCGAGCGGGTCGAGCAGCGGCTGATCCATATCGACGCCGCGCAGAAGCGCGTGCTGCTCTCGGAGATGCTGCGCCAGCCGGGCATCGGCCGGGCCCTGGTCTTCGCCCGCACCAAGCATGGCGCCGACCGCGTCGCCAAGCACCTGGTGCTGGACGGCATCAACGCGCACGCCATCCATGGCGACCGCAGCCAGGGCCAGCGCGAGCGCGCCCTGGCCGAGTTCCGCACCGGCCGCGCGCCGATCCTGGTGGCGACCGATATCGCCAGCCGCGGCATCGACGTGGACGGTGTGACGCATGTCTTCCAGTTCGACCTGCCCGACACGCCGGAGGCCTATGTCCACCGCATCGGCCGCACCGCTCGCGCGGGCGCCAGTGGCGAGGCCATCGCCTTCTGCGCGCCGGACGAAGTGGCGAAGCTGAAGGCGGTCGAGAAGCTGATCTCCATGAAGATCCCCGCCGAGGACCGGCGCAGCGATGCGGGCCGGGCCGAGGCGGCCCAGCAGGCGCCGAAGCCGCAGCCGCCGCGTGGCGGCCGTGGGCGGCCCGCGGCGCAGGGGCAGCCCCGTGGCGGCCAGCGCCCGGGCCGGCCGGGCAATGGGCCGGGCAACGGGTCGGGCGCGCCGCGTGGCGCCGGGCGGAGCGCCGCGCCGGCCCGTGACGGCGCCGGGCGCAAGGACCGCAACTGGCGCGACGGCGACTTCCGCGACCCGCGCTGAGCACCCCCTGTCCCGCGCCGGCGCGAGGGCCGGCGCGGGGCGGCCTCAATCCGTCGCCATCACCTTCACGTAGCTGCCGGGGCCATCCTCCAGCACCGGCAGGGCGCCGTCGCCGGGCTGGCGCGCCGGCACCTGGGCCTTGTCCTGCGCGGTGATCCAGCGCTGCCAGTCCGGCCACCAGGAGCCGGCCATCTCCGTGGCGTTGCCGAACCAGTCCTCGGGGCGGGGCGGCATCTCCTCGCCGGTCCAGTGGCTGTACTTGCCCGAGTCCGGCGGATTGACCACGCCGGCGATATGTCCCGAGGCGGCGAGGACGAAGCGCACCGGCCCCTGATAGATCTGCGTCGCGCGGTAGGCGCTGGTCCAGGGCGCGATATGGTCCTCGCGCGTCGCCAGGATATAGGCGGGTGTCCTGATCTTCCCGAGGTCGAGCGGCACCCCGGCCAGGGTGATGGCGCCGGGCTTCACCAGGTCGTTCTGCTGGTACATGCGGCGCAGATAGAAGCTGTGCATGGCCGCCGGCATGCGCGTGCTGTCGTCGTTCCAGTAGAGCAGGTCGAAGGGGAAGGGCTCCTGCCCGAGCAGGTAGTTCTGCACCACGAAGGACCAGATCAGGTCGTTGGCGCGCAGCATGTTGAAGGTCGTCGCCATCTCGCGGCCCTCGAGATAGCCGCGCTTCTGCATCCGCTCCTCGAGCGACTTCAGCTGCTCCTCGTCGATGAAGACGGAGAGCTCGCCCGCCTCCTTAAAGTCCACCATGGTGGTGAAGAAGGTGGCGGACCGGATGCGGGTGTCGCGCTTGACGGCCATGTGCGCCAGGGTCGAGGCCAGCAGCGTGCCGCCAAGGCAGTAGCCGATGACGTTCACCCCTTTCTCGCCGGTCGCCTTCTCGATCGCGTCGAGCGCCGCGTAGGGGCCTTCGAGCATGTAGTCCTCGAAGGATTTCTGGGCCAGCCGCTCGTCGGGATTGACCCAGGAGACGACGAAGACGGTGTGCCCCTGGGCCACCGCCCAGCGCACGAAGCTGTTCTTCGGCCGCAGGTCGAGGATGTAGAACTTGTTGATCCAGGGCGGGATGATCAGCAGCGGCCGCTTCAGCACCTTCTCCGTGGTCGGCGTGTACTGGACGAGCTGCATCAGATCGTTCTGGTAGACCACCTTGCCCGGCGTCACGGCGATGTTCTCGCCGATCCTGAACTTGCTCTCGTCGGTCATACGGATGCGCAGCTTGCCCTTGCCGCGCTCCAGGTCGGACAGCAGGTTCTGCAGGCCGCGTAGCAGGTTCTCGCCGCCGCTCTCGGCGGTCTTGCGCAGGACCTCGGGGTTGGTCATCAGGAAGTTCGACGGACTCATCGCATCGACGAACTGCCGCGTGTAGAAATCGACCTTCTGCGCCGTCTTGGGGTCGAGATCGTCCGCCGCGTGCGCGACGTTGGTGAAGTAGCGCGCCGAGAGCAGATAGGACTGGCGGATGAAGTCGAAGACCTCGTTCTCGCGCCACGCCTCGTCCTTGAAGCGGCGGTCCTTGCTGTCCTCGGCGATGACCGGCGGCACCTCCTCGCCCCACATGCGGCGCGCGGTGTTCTGCCAGAGCGTCAGATAGTCCTGCCAGAAGCCGAGTTGCGCCTGCATCAGGCGGGCCGGGTTGGCCATCAGCCGCGCCGTCATCTCCATGAAGGCGGCGCCGATATGCGCGGGGTCCGGGCCTTCCGGGCGGCCAGGCGTGTCGCCGGACTGGCGGCGCAGGAAGTCGGCGACGATGCGCTGGCCCCGCTCCGCCACGTCCGCCATGGTGCGCGAGACCACGGCGGGGTCGGGCATGCGGAAGGCAGCGGGGTCCGGGGGGGTGTCGTCGTGAGCCATGCGTCCCTCCGCGCCGTCATCTGCATGAAGGCGGCGCCTCTGTGTTGGCCCCGCGCCCCCGCCGGATCGCCGGCCGTGGGTGGAGGGCTGAGCATATCTGGGGCATGACGCGGCCCGCCGCCAGATCCGGTCCGTCTCGGCGCTCCGGGTCCCGCGCGGCGCCGCCGCCCCGGCGGAAGTCTCCGCCGAGTTCCCGGCCACGGCAAGCGGGCATGCCACGCCGGCGCCTCTCCCCGGGGGGCTCTCCCGGGGCGGCCTTTCCCCCGGCTGGCGATCCGGGGTAATGCCGGGGGAGCGGATCGGAGGTGGATGGATGCGGCAGCGGAGCGAGCGCGAGGGAAACGGGTGCCCCGGTCCGGCCCGGCGCGCCGGCGGATGGCCGGCGCTGCTGCTGGCCCTGGCGTCTCTCGGCGGCTGCGTCGGCTCGCCGGGCGAGGGGCCGGTGGAGTTCTACCGCAACGCCTTCGGCGAGCCGTTGCAGGGCCGCCCGCTGCCGCCCGGCAGCGATGGCGGCTATCCCAACCTGGCCTCGGTGCCGCCGGCCCCGGCCCGCGGCGCGCCCTCCGCCCGCGAGGCGCTGAGCCGCAGCCTGGCTGAGGCCCGCGGCCAGTCGCGCGATCCGGTGGTGCCCGGGCAGCCCGTGCCGCCGCCGCCGACCGGCGCCGTTGGGGCGGAGATCATCCCGCTGAGCCCGCCGGCGCCTGCCCGCCTCGCCGCCGCCCCGCCCGTCGGCCGGCAGCCGGCCTCGCCGGACACGCCCGCGGCACCGCTGCCGGAGGACCCCGGCGCCGCCCCGGCCCCGCCGCCGGCGGAGTTCCTCGCCCCGGCCCCGCCGGCGCCGGAACTGCTGGCGCCGGCGCCGCCCCGGCTGTAGCACGGCATCTCCGTCCCGCCATTCCGCGCCGCGGCCGGCCGCTCTATCCTGCCCCCTTCGCCACTCCGGACCCAAGAAGGCCATGACCGAGGAATTCCACCGCATCCGCCGCCTGCCGCCCTATGTCTTCGCCGAGGTCAACCAGGCGAAGGCCCAGGCCCGCGCCGCGGCCGAGGACATCGTGGATCTCGGCATGGGCAATCCGGACAGCCCGACGCCGCCGCACATCGTGGCCAAGCTGGTCGAGGCGGTGCAGAACCCGAACACGCACGGCTATTCGGCCTCCAAGGGCATTCCCGGCCTGCGCCGCGCCCTGGCCAACTACTATGCCCGCCGCTTCGAGGTGACGCTGAACCCCGACACCGAGGTGGTGGCGACGCTGGGCTCGAAGGAGGGGCTGGCCAATCTCGCCGCCGCCATCTCCTCGCCGGGCGACACCATCCTGGTGCCCAACCCGTCCTACCCGATCCACCAGTTCGGCTTCATCATCGCCGGCGCCTCGGTGCGCTCGATCCCGCACACGCCGGACGAGGAGATGCTGCGCGCCCTTGACCGCGCGGTGCGCCACTCGGTGCCGAAGCCGACGGCGCTGATCATCAACTACCCGTCCAACCCGACCGGCCTGATGGCCGATCTCGACTTCTACCGCGAGATCGTCGCCTTCGCGAAGCAGCACGAGATCTACGTGCTCTCCGACCTCGCCTATGCCGAGCTGTACTACGGCGCGCGCGTGCCGCCCTCGATCCTGCAGGTGCCGGGCGCGCGGGACGTGGCGGTCGAGTTCACCTCGATGTCCAAGACCTACAACATGGCCGGATGGCGCATGGGCTTCGCCGCCGGCAATCCGAAGCTGATCGCGGCGCTGACACGGGTGAAGTCCTATCTGGACTACGGCGCCTTCACGCCGATCCAGGTCGCCTCCACGGCGGCGCTGAACGGGCCGCAGGACTGCATCGACGACATGCGCCGACTCTATCGCGAGCGCCGCGACGTGCTGGTGAAGGGATTGCGCCAGGCTGGCTGGGACGTGCCGGTGCCCGAGGCCGGCATGTTCGTCTGGGCCGAGATCCCCGAGCGCTTCCGCCATCTCGGCAGCGTCGAGTTCTCCAAGCTGCTGCTGGCCCGCGCCAAGGTGGCGGTGGCGCCGGGCCTGGGCTTCGGCGAGCACGGCGACGGCCATGTGCGCATCGCCATGGTCGAGAACACGCAGCGCATCCGGCAGGCGCTGCGCGGCATCCGCACCTTCCTCCAGGCCGACAATGGCGGGCCGGCCGCCGAGCCCCTCGGCCTGACCTCCTCCGATCTGGTGAACAACGCATGACGCGCCCGCTTTCCGTTGCCGTCGCCGGCCTGGGCACGGTCGGCGCCGGGCTCCTGGCCCTGCTGCGGCAGAACGCCGAGCTCATCGCGGCCCGCGCCGGGCGGCCCATCGTCGTCACCGCCGTCTCGGCCCGGGACCGCGGCCGCGACCGGGGCGTCCCGCTCGAGGGGCTGCGCTGGTACGACGACCCGGTGGCCATGGCCGCCGAGGCGCCGGCCGATGTGGTGGTGGAGCTGATCGGCGGCAGCGCCGGCCCGGCCCGTGCCACGGTCGAGGCGGCGCTCGGCGCCCGCCGCCCGGTGGTGACGGCCAACAAGGCCCTGCTGGCGCTGCACGGCGTCGCGCTGGCCGCCCAGGCCGAGGCGGCGGGCGTGCCGCTGGCCTACGAGGCGGCGGTCGCCGGCGGCATCCCCGCCATCAAGGCCTTGCGCGAAGGGCTGGCGGCCAACCGCATCGATCGCGTCACCGGCATCCTGAACGGCACCTGCAACTACATCCTGACCTGCATGCAGGCCGAGCGGCAGGGGGCGGGCCGCGAATTCGCCGACGTGCTCGCCGAGGCGCAGAAGCTCGGCTACGCCGAGGCCGATCCCTCCTTCGACGTGGACGGCATCGACGCGGCGCACAAGCTCGCCATCCTGGCGGCGCTGGCCTTCGGCCGGCCGGTCGCCTTCGAGGCGGTGCATGTCGAGGGCATCCGCGGCGTCTCCGCGCTCGACATCAGCCTGGCGCGGGAACTCGGCTACCGGATCAAGCTGCTCGGCATCGCCGAGCGGGCCGAGGGCGGCATCGCCACGCGCGTGCATCCCTGCATGGTGCCGGTCGACCATCCCATCGCCAAGGTCGACGGTGTGTTCAACGCCGTGGTGGCGGAGGGCGACTTCGTCGGCCGCGTCGTGCTGGAAGGACGCGGCGCCGGCGCGGGGCCCACGGCCAGCGCCGTGGCCGCCGACCTGATCGACATCGCGCGCGGGCGCCACACACCGGTCTGGGGCGCGAGCACGCTCTCCGCGGCGCCGGCGCAGCCGATGAGCGCGCATCGCGGCGCCTACTACCTGCGCCTGATGGTGCTCGACCGGCCCGGCGTCATCGCCGATGTCACGGGCGTGCTGCGCGATCATGGGGTGAGCCTCGAATCCATGATCCAGCGGGGCCGCGCGCCGGGCGAGGCCGTGCCGGTCGTGCTCACCACCCATGACTGCCAGGAATCGGCCATGCGCGCGGCCTTGCAGCGGATCGTCGCCCTGGAGGCGGTGCTGGAGCCGCCGGCGCTGATCCGCATCGAAACCTTCTGAACAGGCGTTGGGGCAGGCGAAGCCCCGGACAGGGTACAAACAGGAGCCCATCATGCGCGACAGCACACCCGTTGACCGCAACCTCGCCCTGGAACTGGTGCGCGTGACGGAGGCGGCGGCGCTGGCCGCCAGCCGCTGGATCGGGCGGGGCGACAAGAACGCCGCCGACGGCGCCGCCGTGGACGCCATGCGCAAGGCCTTCGACACCATCGCCATCAGCGGCACCGTCGTCATCGGCGAGGGCGAGATGGACGAGGCGCCGATGCTCTACATCGGCGAGAAGGTCGGCACCGGCGGTCCGAAGGTCGATATCGCCGTCGATCCGCTGGAAGGCACCAACATCTGCGCCACCGGCGGGCCGAACTCCATCGCCACCCTGGCCGTGGCCGAGGATGGCGGCTTCCTGCACGCGCCCGACATCTACATGGACAAGATCGCCGTCGGGCCCGGCCTGCCGGCCGGCATCGTCGACCTGGATGCGACGCCCGGCGAGAACCTGCGCGAGCTGGCCAAGGCCAAGCAGGTCGAGATCAACGACCTGGTCGTCTGCATCCTCGGCCGTGACCGGCACAAGGACATCATCCGCCAGTGCCGCGAGGCGGGCGCGCGCATCATGCTGATCCCCGATGGCGATGTCGCGGGCCTGATCGCCGTCTCCCAGGCGGACACGGGCGTCGACATGTATCTCGGTTCCGGCGGCGCGCCGGAGGGCGTGCTGGCGGCGGCGGCGCTGCGCTGCATCGGCGGCCAGATGCAGGGGCGGCTGCTCTACGAGGACGAGACGCAGATCGAGCGCGCCCGCGGCATGGGCCTGACCGATCCGCACCGGAAGCTGACCGCCGAGGACCTGGCGCATGGCGAGGTGATGTTCGCCGCGACCGGCGTGACCGGCGGACCGATGCTGCACGGCGTGCGGCGCAAGGGCGGGCGGGCCTACACCCATTCGATCGTCATGCGCAGCAAGACCGGCACCGTCCGCTACATCGAGGGCCACCACAACTTCTCCCTCAAGCCGAGCGCCTTCGTTGACTGACCTGCCGGCGGAGGTGGCGGCGCCCGGGCTGGTCCTCGGCGTGGCCCGCTCCGCCCTCGGGCGGCGCTGGCTGTGGCGGCAGGGGGACGCGCGGACCGGCCTGGCCATCGCCCAGCGCCTCGACCTGCCCGAGCTTGTCGGGCAGCTCATGGCGGCGCGCGGCATCGATCTCGAGGCGGCGCCGCTGTTCCTGGAGCCGACGCTGCGGGCCCTGCTGCCCGATCCTTCCGTGCTGCTCGACATGGACCGCGCCGCCGAACGCCTGGCGGCGGCGGTGCGGCGCGGCGAACCGGTCGCGGTCTTCGGCGATTACGACGTGGACGGCGCCTGCGCCGGCGCGCTGATGCTGCGCTTCCTGCGCGAGCTGGGCTGCCCGGTGCGGCATTACGTGCCGGACCGACTGAAGGAGGGCTACGGCCCCAATCCCGCCGCCATCGCCGCCCTCTGCGCCGAGGGCGCCACGCTCGTCGTCTGCGTCGATTGCGGCATCGCCGCCCATGAGGCGCTGCGCGCGGCCGAGGGCCGGGCGGATGTCGTGGTGCTCGACCATCACAAGGCCGAAGGGCCGGTGCCGGCGGTGGTGGCGGCGGTCAATCCGAACCGCCTCGACTGCGGCTCGGGTCTGCGGCACCTCTGCGCCGCGGCGGTCGGTTTCATGGCGGCGGTGGCGACGCTGCGCGAATTGCGGCGCTCCGGCTTCTTTTCCGGCCGGCCCGAGCCCCGGCTGCTCGACCTGCTGGATCTCGTGGCGCTCGCCACCGTGTGCGACGTGATGCCGCTGACCGGCCTGAACCGCGCCTTCGTCACCCAGGGCCTGAAGGTGATGGCCCGCGGCGCCAGGCCCGGCATCGCCGCGCTGCTCGAGGTGGCGCAGGCACGGGACGCCCCTTCGGCCTATACGCTCGGCTTCCTGCTCGGGCCGCGCATCAACGCCTCCGGGCGGATCGGCGAGCCGGATCTCGGCCTGCGGCTGCTGGCCTGCGACGACCCGGTGGAGGCCCGTGCCATGGCCGAGCGCCTCGATGCCGTGAATCGCCGCCGCCAGGAGGTGGAGGGCGAGGTGCTCGCCGCCGCCTTCGCCGAGGCCGAGGCCCAGGTCGAGGCCGGGCATCCGGTGCTGCTGCTGGTGGGGGAGGGGTGGCATCCGGGCGTCGTCGGCATCGTCGCAGGCCGGGTGAAGGAGCGCTTCAACCGCCCGACCTGCGTCGCCGGCCTGGCCGATGGCCTGGCCAAGGGCTCCGGGCGCTCCGTGCCCGGGGTCGATCTGGGCGCGGCGGTGATCGCCGGGCGGCAATCCGGCCTGTTCGAGACCGGCGGCGGGCATGCCATGGCCGCCGGCTTCTCCTTCCGCCCCGGGCAGCGGGAGAGGGTGCACGCCTTCCTCAACGAGCGCCTCGCGCATGCCGCCGATCTGCCGGCCAGCGCCGACCTCCTGCTGGACGGTACCCTGCTGGTACCGGCGGCGACGGCGGCCCTGGCCGAGCAGATCGCGCGCCTCGGACCGTTCGGCGCCGGCCATGAGGAGCCGCTCTTCGTGCTGCCGCGCGTGCGCGTGGCGCGGGCCGACCGGGTGGGGAAGGAGGGCAACACCGTGCGGGCCTTCCTCGAGGGCGAGGGGGGTGGCCGCCTGAAGGCGGTGTGCTTCCGCGCCAAGGAGGGGCCGCTGGCGGAACTGCTGCTGAACAGCCGGGGCGCGCCGCTGCATCTGTGCGGTGCTTTGCGCGCCGAGGCCTGGAATGGCGCGGTGACGGCCAGCCTGCATGTGCAGGATGGCGCTCCGGCGGCGTGAGGCCGTTGTTCTCATGAAAGAAAACAGTACCGATAGTCTGGACGCCCTGCCGGGCCTGGGCTAGTAACCGCCCGCCTGCGCTGCCATGGCCGCGCGTCGCGTTCGGGTCCCCATCGTCTAGAGGCCTAGGACACCAGCCTTTCACGTTGGTAACACGGGTTCGAATCCCGTTGGGGACGCCAGGATGCGTTTAAATACAAGAGTTTAGGGGATATTCAGCCCCTAGACCCCACAGTTACCCCCACAATCGTTCACGAGTGGCTGTCGGATACCTGTCCAAGGCATCCGGGCGCAGGGGGTTTGACTCCAGGCAGTTTGCTACCGCCTAGCCCCGAGAGGTGTTCCTGGTCCTCAGGTCTGCTCGCTGGGTTTCGACTCCGACGAAAATAGCCTCTCCCAGTTGGTCCGATCCTTCCAGCCCATGACCATGTCGCTTTGCGCCAGGATCGGTCCGCCCTTATCGCACTTGTCGACGCGAATAGAAGGAACTGGGAGTCGACGGAGGTAGACAGGCGCCTCTGACCACCCTGGCCGAAGCGTCTGGCTGCGGCGGCAGGCACCCCAACCTCTGGGTGCGCCTGAAGGAATGGCGCCGTTGCCACTCGCCACGAGAAGGATGTCCACCTTTCCTCGGCACTCTTTAACCTGACAGCCACCCTCATGCTCGTCCGGCGAATGCCACGACCATTATGAAGCGGGCCCTGAGCATTTCCGGCTTCAGCTTATATCGATTCCATGATATTACCATTTATATAAAGCAACCGGTGGTGCTATGGCGCCGCGGTAGGAGGACAATGTCCTACGGCATTCGCTTGCACGTCTGGGGTCCCCGCGCCTGCTTTACCAGACCTGAGATGAAGGTCGAGCGCGTCTCCTACGACGTGATGACACCCTCCGCCGCGCGCGGAATCCTGGAAGCCATTCACTGGAAGCCTGCATTGCGCTGGGTGGTGGACCGCATCCACGTGCTGCGGCCCATCCGCTTCCAGTCCTTCCGCCGCAACGAGGTCAGCGCCAAGGCCAGCACCGCGACGGCCGAGCGGGCCATGCGCGCCGGCACCACGCTAGGGCTGGGTCTGGTGGCGGAGGAGGTGCGGCAGCAGCGTGCCACAACCCTGCTGGTGGACGTGGCCTATGTGATCGAGGCGCATTTCGAGATGACGCCGCGCGCTGGGGTGGAAGACACGCCCGCCAAGCACGCCGCCATGTTCAACCGCCGCGCGGCCTCCGGGCAGTGCTTTCACCGCCCCTGCCTGGGCACCCGGGAATTCGCCGCCGACTTCGCCCTGATCCCGGAGGGCGCGCCCTTGCCGGAGAGCAAACTGCTGCCCGGCCAGCGCGACCAGGATCTCGGCTGGATGCTGTACGACATCGACCATGATGCCGGCGCCGCCTCCCGCTTCTTCCGGGCCAGGCTGGAGAATGGGGTGGTGGATGTGCGGGCCTGTCTGGCGCAGGGCAGCACGGCATGACGATCCTGCAGTCGCTGGACCGTTATTACGGGCGGATGGCGGCGCGGGGGGAGGCGGAGGCACCGGGTTTCTCGCGCGAGAAGATCGGCTTCGCCATCGTGCTGTCCCCAGCCGGGGAGCCGGTGGCTGTGCTCGACCTGCGGGTGGCATCGGGCAAGAAGCTTGTGCCGCGGCTGGAGGAAGTGCCGGCGGCGGTCAAGCGCACCGTGGGCATCCTACCCAACCTGCTATGGGACAAATCGGCCTATGCGCTCGGTCGCACGGCGGGCGAGGGCAAACGGACGGCCGCCGAGCACGCCGCCTTCCAGGCCTCGCACACGCAGTTGCTGACCGGCACCGATGACGAGGGTCTCCTGGCGCTTCGGCGCTTCCTGGAGGACTGGAAGCCGGAGCGCTTCGATGCGCCGCCTTTTCTGCCGGACATGCTGGACGCCAATATCGTGTTCCGCCTGGATGGCGAGGCCGGCTTCATCCATCAGCGCGCGGCGGCGCGGGCTCTGGTGGAACAGCGGGCTGGCGGCGATGCGCCCACGATACTCTGCCTGGTAACCGGCCAGCCGGGCCCGGCACGGCGCCTGCACCCGGTCATCAAGGGTGTGGAGGGTGCGCAATCCTCCGGCGCCGCGCTGGTGTCCTTCAACCTTGATGCCTTCACCTCCTATGGCAAGGCGCAGGGCGACAACGCGCCGACCTCGGAGGCCGCCGCCTTCCGCTACGGCGCCGCGCTGAACCGGCTGCTGGATCGCGGCAGCGCCAACCGCCTGCGCCGCCCGCTGGGCGACGCCACCGTGGTGTTCTGGGCCGATGCGCGTGATGCCAGCCCGGCCGCGGAGGCGGCGGCGCGGGCGGCCGAGGACATCTTCGCCCTGCTGGGCGACCCGCCGGCCCCTGCCGTCGCTGGCGCCGAGGCCGGGCTGGACAAGGATGCCGCCGCCACACGCCGCGTACAGGAGGTGCTGGCCGCGCTGTCGGAGGGCAGGCCGCTGCGGGAGATGGACCCGCGGCTGGATGAGGACGTGCGCTTCCATGTGCTGGGCCTCTCGCCCAATGCCGCGCGGCTGTCGGTGCGCTTCTGGCTGAGCGATTCCTTCGGGGCCTTCGCGCGCTGCCTGGCGCGGCACTACCAGGACCTCGCGATCGAGCCTCTGCCCTGGCGCGCGCCGCCCTCCGTCAACTGGCTGCTGATGCGCACCACCGCGCTGCAGGGCAAGTTCGAGAACATCCCACCCCTGCTGGCGGGCGAGGTGACGCGCGCTGTTCTCTCCGGCGCCCCCTATCCACGCACCCTGCTCTCGGCCGCGATCCTGCGGCCGCGGGCGGGGGACGATCCCGCCACCGGCTGGCACGCCGCCGCCATCCGCGCCGTTCTGGCCCGCGAGCATCGCCTCAGGCGCCGCCAAGAAGACCGAAAGGAGGACCCGCCCGTGAGCCTCGACCGCGAGGAACCGAATGCCGCCTACCAGCTGGGCCGCATGTTCGCCATGGCGGAGATCGCCCAGCGCATGGCGCTCGGCACGGTGAACGCGACCATCCGCGATCGCTATTTCGGCGCGGCCTCCGCCACGCCGGCCAGTGTCTTCCCGCTACTGCTGCGCGGGATGCAGAACCATCTCTCCAAGCTGCGCAAGGACCGCAAGGGCGGCTTCGTGGAGCGCGAGATGGACCAGATCGCGGCTATGCTGCCACCCGCCCTGCCGCGCGCCCTGCGGCTGGAGGAGCAGGGCCGCTTCGTGATCGGCTACTACCACCAGCGGCAGGCAAGGGTCGCCGGCAAGGCGATCGTGCAGATCGCGGACGAGGAAGCACCCGAGGGGGATGACGCCAGTGAGTGAGACCGCCGCGCTGACGCGCCGCCACGATTTCGTGCTGTTCTTCGACGTCACCAATGGCAACCCGAACGGCGACCCGGATGCCGGCAACCTGCCACGGCTGGACCCGGAGACCAATCACGGCCTCGTCTCCGACGTCGCCATCAAGCGCAAGATCCGCAACTACGTCGCGCTGGCGCGCCCGGAGGCACCGGGGCACGAGATCTACATGCGCGATGGCGCCACGCTGAATCTCGAGCACAAGCGCGCCTGGACGGCGGTGCTGCCGGAGGTGACGAAGGACGAGGACCGCAAGCGCCTGCCGAGGGACGCTGAAAAGTCCCGTGAGCTGACGCGCTGGATGTGCGCCAATTTCTGGGACATCCGGGCCTTCGGCGCGGTGATGACCACGGGCGTCAATGCCGGGCAGGTGCGCGGGCCGGTGCAGATCACCTTCGCGACCTCGGTTGAGCCGGTGCTGCCGCTGGAAGTCTCCATCACCCGCCTCGCCGCGACCACGGAAAAGGACGCGGAGGAGAAGGGCGGTCGCACCATGGGCCGCAAGCATATCGTGCCCTACGGTCTGTACCGTGCCCATGGCTTCGTCTCGGCGCCGCTGGCCAGCCACCCGGCCAAGGGCACCGGCTTCTCCGAGGCGGATCTGGAACTGCTCTTCGAGGCGCTGGGCAGCATGTTCGAGCACGACCGCTCCGCCGCCCGTGGCGAGATGGCAACCCGCAAGCTGGTGGTGTTCCGCCATGCCGGCGCGCTCGGCAATGCTCAGGCCCATACGCTGTTCGACCGCGTGACGGCGCGCCGGCACCACCAGGGAGAGACGCATCCGATCGGCGACCCCCGCACCGACAACTGGCCTGCCGCCCGTCGCTTCCAGGACTACGCCATCGCTGTGGATCGGGGCGGATTGCCGGATGGTGTCGAGGTGATCGAGCGCTGAGCCGATGCCGCCGGCGACCCCGGACACGGCGGCCGAGGACGAGCTGATCCCGCTTTCCGCTCTCCAGCACCATCTGTTCTGCCCGCGCCAGTCCGCCCTGATCCATGTGGAAGGACTCTGGGCGGAGGATGGCGCGACCGCCGAGGGGCGGCTGCTGCATGAGCGGGTGGATGCGGGCCGCCCGGAAACGCGGCCCGGGGTGCGGGTCGCGCGCGGCATCGCGCTGCGTTCCCTCACGCTCGGCGTTGCAGGCAAGGCGGATGCGGTGGAGTTTCGCGGCCGCCCACCGCAGCCCTTTCCCGTGGAGTACAAGCGCGGCAAGCCCAAGGCGCACCGGGCCGACGAGGTACAGCTCTGCGCCCAGGCGATCTGCCTGGAGGAGGCCTTCGGTGTGCCGGTGCCGCAAGGGGCGCTGTTCTACGGCACCACGCGCCGCCGCCTGCCCGTGCTGTTTGACCAGACGCTCCGCGCGCTGACGATGCGAACCGCGGAGGAGGCGCGGGGCAACATCCTGGCCCGGCACACGCCGCCGCCAAGACTGTTCCCGGGCTGCCGCGCCTGCTCCCTGCACGACCTTTGCCAGCCGGAGCGGTTGCAGGCGCCACCTTCGGTCACGGGCTGGCTGGCCGAGCAGTTGCGGGGCTGATCATGCGGCGGATGCTCAACACCATCTACGTCACCAGCGAAGGTGCCTGGCTCCGCAAGGATGGCGCCAACCTCGTGGTGGAGGTGGAGGGGTCCGAGGTCGGCCGCGTGCCGTTGCACATGCTGGAAGGAGTGGTGGGGTTTGGCCGCCCCGGCTGTTCCCCAGCCCTGATGGCCGCCTGTGCCCAGGCGGGAATCGCCCTGTCCCTGTTGGAGCCGAACGGCCGCTTCCTGGCGCGGGTGGAGGGCGCGCGCAGCGGCAACGTGCTGCTGCGGCGTATCCAGCACCGGGTGGCGGATGACGAGGCGCGGCATGGTCCGATCGTGCGCGGCGTCGTGGCCGGCAAGGCGGCGAACCAGCGCCAGGTTCTGCTGCGGGCCCTGCGCGACCACGGCGCGGCGATGGAACCCGCGACTCGCTTGGCCCTCGAGGAGGTGGAACGGCGGATCGGCCATGCGGCGCGGCGAACGCTTACGGTCTCGGATGTGGTGGGGCTGCGCGGAATAGAAGGGGAGATCGCCGCCCTGTACTTCGGCGTCTTTGATAGCCTGATCCGCCGCCCGGACCCGGCATTGCGCTTTGGCGGACGATCCCGCCGCCCGCCGCTGGACCGGGTGAACGCGCTGCTGTCCTTTCTCTACGCCATGCTGGGCCATGACTGCCGCGCGGCGCTGGAGGCCCACGGGCTCGATCCGCAAGTCGGATTTCTCCACGCCGACCGTCCCGGTCGCGCCGGTCTCGCACTCGATCTGATGGAAGAGCTACGTCCCGTCCTGGCCGATCGTCTCGCCCTGAGCCTGCTCAACCGCGGACAGCTCGGTGCCGATGACTTCATCCTCGAGGAGGCCGGTGGCGTGCGACTGACCGACGAGGCCCGCCGCAGCGTGCTGGTGGCGTGGCAGGAACGCAAGCGGGACGAACTGCGCCATCCCTTCCTGGGCGAGGCCATGCCGCTTGGCTTGGTGGCCTATATACAGGCCCAGTTGCTGGCCCGGCACCTGCGTGGCGAACTGGACGGGTACCCACCCTTCATATGGCGATAAGGCAACGTCGATGCTGGTCCTGGTGACCTATGATGTTAATGTCGAAACAGCAGAGGGACGCCGCCGCCTGCGGCGCGTTGCTCGCGCCTGCCTGGACTGGGGCCAGCGCGTCCAGAACTCAGTCTTCGAATGCGAGGTGGACCCGGCGCAGTGGACGCAGTTGCGGGCGAGGCTGATTGAGGAAGTTGACCCTCTAACCGACAGCTTGCGTTTCTACCGACTGGGCGCAGACGGGCGGCGCAAGGTCGAACATGTGGGTGCCAAGCCTGCATTGGATCTGGACAAGCCGCTGGTGTTCTAACGACTGTCGACCGCCTCATCAGGTCCGGTCCTTTCTGTTATCGTCAGCACTGCGCGACCCTGAAGCACTCATCGCAACCGGGCAAGGTTCGCGCGTCAGCAATTGGCTATGATTTCAGGGACTTGGAGACTATGCCTCTGCACGGCCTCCACATACGGAGGCTGGTTCCAGAATGTTCGCGATCACAGCCTACTTCAGAGCGCTCCTTTCGTGAGTTAGACCATAAGGGGTCGCTCCCCGTGCGGGAGCGTGGATCGAAACGCTATGGATGATTGTCACCTCCTTCACCGCCCTCGTCGCTCCCCGTGCGGGAGCGTGGATCGAAACTTGCCCGAGCTGCTGACCGGCGCCGTCATGCAGGGTCGCTCCCCGTGCGGGAGCGTGGATCGAAACCAGGCCCGCTCCAACGGCGACGGCTCTTCGAGGAGTCGCTCCCCGTGCGGGAGCGTGGATCGAAACTCGGAGGAGACCCTGCCGATGGCGCGCCACCCCGGGTCGCTCCCCGTGCGGGAGCGTGGATCGAAACTGCCGCAACCGCTGCCAGTCGGGCGAGGTGGCGGTCGCTCCCCGTGCGGGAGCGTGGATCGAAACCCTGAACGCCAGTCGCGCGTCGTAGGGGGCGGCAGTCGCTCCCCGTGCGGGAGCGTGGATCGAAACACCATGGGCGATGCCCTGCGTGACGCGCTGCTGGAGACGTCGCTCCCCGTGCGGGAGCGTGGATCGAAACCCTTCGAGCGGCGCCAGCGCGGCCAGCCGCTCGCGTCGCTCCCCGTGCGGGAGCGTGGATCGAAACGCACCCGTGCTGCCTTATGGCCGCCGCGCCGAGGTCGCTCCCCGTGCGGGAGCGTGGATCGAAACGGAGAGGGCAATCGGCTTCTTCAGCTGCCCAGCGGTCGCTCCCCGTGCGGGAGCGTGGATCGAAACAGGGCGTCGAGCATCTTGACGCAGTTGTCCAAAGTCGCTCCCCGTGCGGGAGCGTGGATCGAAACAGTGGATGGCTAATTGAGCTCGATAGCGGCACGCGTCGCTCCCCGTGCGGGAGCGTGGATCGAAACCCCACCACATGCGGCAATATCGTTGTACCAAAAAGTCGCTCCCCGTGCGGGAGCGTGGATCGAAACTCCTGCCGCACCTCGATCTTGCCAGCCCTGATGGTCGCTCCCCGTGCGGGAGCGTGGATCGAAACTCGATCTTGGCGCGAGAGCAGATCCCGGTGCGCGTCGCTCCCCGTGCGGGAGCGTGGATCGAAACCAGTACCTCCGCGGGCGCGACGCCGAGCGCGCGCGGTCGCTCCCCGTGCGGGAGCGTGGATCGAAACGACGAACCGCAGGTTGCTTCCCTCCCCCCCGCCCGTCGCTCCCCGTGCGGGAGCGTGGATCGAAACGAGACTGCCCTCAGCAGCCGGTGGAAGCCCGGCGGTCGCTCCCCGTGCGGGAGCGTGGATCGAAACTTCGTGCCGCGCCGGAGCGGCGGTGGCCAGCGGCGTCGCTCCCCGTGCGGGAGCGTGGATCGAAACTTCGGCAACAGCACCGCCAGCAATGCGGCCAATGGTCGCTCCCCGTGCGGGAGCGTGGATCGAAACCCGCACATGACCCAGGCCGAGCACATCATCGCCCGTCGCTCCCCGTGCGGGAGCGTGGATCGAAACTACGCGACAGCGGAGCGGCCCTCTACGGGCCGCTGTCGCTCCCCGTGCGGGAGCGTGGATCGAAACCTCCCATCCCCTGCCACGCGGAGCAGGCAGCATGAGTCGCTCCCCGTGCGGGAGCGTGGATCGAAACACCCAGCAGCCGGGGCTGTTCGGCACCGCCTCGGGTCGCTCCCCGTGCGGGAGCGTGGATCGAAACAGGAACGTGTACATCGCCGCCAGCTCCTCGTCCGGTCGCTCCCCGTGCGGGAGCGTGGATCGAAACCGGCCGGAGCACTCACCCCACACGCTGCGCCACAGTCGCTCCCCGTGCGGGAGCGTGGATCGAAACTGCAGCCGGAAATTGTCGAAATCGATGCCGGCAGGTCGCTCCCCGTGCGGGAGCGTGGATCGAAACGGGATCGCCCCCCACCATTCGGGGCGCAGCACGAGTCGCTCCCCGTGCGGGAGCGTGGATCGAAACATGCGGCGTGGTCCGGGGGAATGCGGTGATGGCCGGTCGCTCCCCGTGCGGGAGCGTGGATCGAAACAACCGAGAGAAGCTTGAGCCGATGCTCAGCAACTGTCGCTCCCCGTGCGGGAGCGTGGATCGAAACGCCTATCAGCTGGAGCAGGCCCGCAACATGGGCGGGTCGCTCCCCGTGCGGGAGCGTGGATCGAAACCCGAGGCGGATGTGCAGGCCACCGAAGCGGCCTGGTCGCTCCCCGTGCGGGAGCGTGGATCGAAACAACGGCACCGAGACCAACTGGAATGAGATGTGGAAGTCGCTCCCCGTGCGGGAGCGTGGATCGAAACCTCTACCGGCTGACGGATGACGAGACGCTGATCCGGCCGGTGACGTCGCTCCCCGTGCGGGAGCGTGGATCGAAACCCGGCTGTAGCGGTCGCCCGTCAGCCCGCCCTCGTCGCTCCCCGTGCGGGAGCGTGGATCGAAACCTGAGGCGGATGTGCAGGCTACCGAAGCGGCCTGGTCGCTCCCCGTGCGGGAGCGTGGATCGAAACCTGAGGCGGATGTGCAGGCTACCGAAGCGGCCTGGTCGCTCCCCGTGCGGGAGCGTGGATCGAAACGCACGGCTGGTCAACGACAAGCTGAAGACCATCGTCGCTCCCCGTGCGGGAGCGTGGATCGAAACGGGGCGCGGGGCAATGGCAATGCCGGGTTCGGCGGGGTCGCTCCCCGTGCGGGAGCGTGGATCGAAACCGGAGCCCCCGCTCCGGCGCCTGCGCCCGCCTCCTGTCGCTCCCCGTGCGGGAGCGTGGATCGAAACGAGCGGGACGGCCGAGCGGAGCGCACGCTCTTTGTCGCTCCCCGTGCGGGAGCGTGGATCGAAACCGCCATGACCGATCCCCTCGGCCGCTCCGGCGTGGTCGCTCCCCGTGCGGGAGCGTGGATCGAAACCGTGCGCGCGATCATCTTCGCCCGATAGGCCAGAGTCGCTCCCCGTGCGGGAGCGTGGATCGAAACTCCAAAGCCCTGAGCAGCAGCGGCGTCAGCGTGGTCGCTCCCCGTGCGGGAGCGTGGATCGAAACAGCGACGCACGGCATGGAGACTTACCGTGTCGAGGTCGCTCCCCGTGCGGGAGCGTGGATCGAAACCGTGACATATCCGGTCCATCCCTCGATTGCGCTAGTCGCTCCCCGTGCGGGAGCGTGGATCGAAACCAGTTGAGCGGCCCGTAGAGGGCCGCGCCGGTGGTCGCTCCCCGTGCGGGAGCGTGGATCGAAACTGCCTTGAGGTCCTGATGCACAGGGATCGTCAGGTCGCTCCCCGTGCGGGAGCGTGGATCGAAACGATAACCCGGACGAGTTCGTCGCTGTGCAAGATGGTCGCTCCCCGTGCGGGAGCGTGGATCGAAACTTGCAGAGCCGCCTGCGCTCGCGTCCGCGCGTCGTCGCTCCCCGTGCGGGAGCGTGGATCGAAACATCCGCGCATTCGTGCAGGCCCTGCCCGACAGCGGTCGCTCCCCGTGCGGGAGCGTGGATCGAAACACATCGTCGCCGGTGTCGGCTCTGTCGGACATCGTCGCTCCCCGTGCGGGAGCGTGGATCGAAACACCCTGACCGACGCCCGCTGATCGCATGAGGGCGACGTCGCTCCCCGTGCGGGAGCGTGGATCGAAACCAGCCGGTGGGCAGCGCGGCGGCCTCGTAGGCGGTCGCTCCCCGTGCGGGAGCGTGGATCTAAACCAGCTCGCCGGCCGGCAGCAGCGGCAGCTGCTGGTCGCTCCCCGTGCGGGAGCGTGGATCTAAACCCCGGAATGCATTGCGCGATGCCGGCTGTGGCGCAGTCGCTCCCCGTGCGGGAGCGTGGATCTAAACGCGCCTCTGGACGCCTACGGCAACGTCAACCGTGGTCGCTCCCCGTGCGGGAGCGTGGATCGAAACCGCGGCATGCGCGCCGAGTTCCTGGCCTTCACGGTCGCTCCCCGTGCGGGAGCGTGGATCGAAACCCCTTGATGAGCCAGCAGTCGTAGTCGGACAGCCAGTCGCTCCCCGTGCGGGAGCGTGGATCGAAACGGCGAGTGGGGCGCGCTGGTGGACAGCGCCGGCCCGTCGCTCCCCGTGCGGGAGCGTGGATCGAAACGAGACGGAGGCGACCGCCATCTTCCGCGCGTCGGAGTCGCTCCCCGTGCGGGAGCGTGGATCGAAACCAAGACCACCGACGCGCTCACCGTCATCGACGCGTCGCTCCCCGTGCGGGAGCGTGGATCGAAACTGGAAGGCAGCAGCCGCAACGTGGAAGGCGCCCGGTCGCTCCCCGTGCGGGAGCGTGGATCGAAACCGCCTGTCCGGCCTGACATGGTGGACCGACGCCGTCGCTCCCCGTGCGGGAGCGTGGATCGAAACAC
Organism: Pseudoroseomonas sp. WGS1072; assembly: GCF_049340465.1. Taxonomy (NCBI): domain Bacteria; kingdom Pseudomonadati; phylum Pseudomonadota; class Alphaproteobacteria; order Acetobacterales; family Acetobacteraceae; genus Pseudoroseomonas; species Pseudoroseomonas sp. WGS1072. The sequence goes on from NZ_JBMPSU010000001.1 coordinate 2,900,589, forward strand.
GACGCCATGGTGGCGCATCTGAACGCGGCGGCGGTCGCTCCCCGTGCGGGAGCGTGGATCGAAACCGCCAGCCGGGCGGCCAGGAGCCGGGCGCCGAAAAGTCGCTCCCCGTGCGGGAGCGTGGATCGAAACTACGCGAACGGGATGCGCCCGTCCGGCGTGATCGTCGCTCCCCGTGCGGGAGCGTGGATCGAAACGCGAGCCTCGCGCCACATGTCTCCCAGGGGGAGCGTCGCTCCCCGTGCGGGAGCGTGGATCGAAACGAGCAGGGCGGTGCCAAGGGCTGGGCCAGCGGCGCCGTCGCTCCCCGTGCGGGAGCGTGGATCGAAACCCTCGTCGGCTGGACCAGCTGCATCACCGCCATGGTCGCTCCCCGTGCGGGAGCGTGGATCGAAACGGGGTCACGGCGCCGTCGGTCGCGTAGAGGATGGCGTCGCTCCCCGTGCGGGAGCGTGGATCGAAACGCTCACGGCGCCGTTATCTGCGGCGGATTTCTTGTCGCTCCCCGTGCGGGAGCGTGGATCGAAACCACCAGGCCGAGGCCGAGGGCCGCGCCTGGACGGGTCGCTCCCCGTGCGGGAGCGTGGATCGAAACGTTGACTGCCGATCCAGCCAGCCGGCCGCGGCCTGTCGCTCCCCGTGCGGGAGCGTGGATCGAAACATGGCTCCCTTCGATGGGGGCGCCTTCGTCCGCGCGTCGCTCCCCGTGCGGGAGCGTGGATCGAAACTCGCTCGGTCATTCGGCTGTGCCACACGGATGGGGTCGCTCCCCGTGCGGGAGCGTGGATCGAAACCAGATGCCGTTCCGGCGTCTCGTCATGCGCCCAGGTCGCTCCCCGTGCGGGAGCGTGGATCGAAACGCACCGGTTCCGCACCTACGGGCTCACCGACGCCGGTCGCTCCCCGTGCGGGAGCGTGGATCGAAACGCACCGGTTCCGCACCTACGGGCTCACCGACGCCGGTCGCTCCCCGTGCGGGAGCGTGGATCGAAACGTCGAGGAAACCGCCAACAGCCCCGGCACCAGCGGTCGCTCCCCGTGCAGGAGCGTGGATCGAAACGAGCAGGGCGGCGGCGTGCGCGGCGTGATGCTGCAGTCGCTCCCCGTGCGGGAGCGTGGCATGTCTGCCATCCGCCTTGTCGCCACCATTCTCTTCTGGATCAATGCATTCTGAATGTATTCAATGCAGACCATGCCAGTCTTCGCGCATTCGCTGCCTGCGAAGCCCCCTGCCAACTGGGAGCTTTTGACGGATCACTTGGTGGCTGTCGGTCAGCGCGCGGCAGAGTTTGCCGCATGGTTCGGCTGGGCCGAGGCTGCACGTGCTCTGGGCCGTCTGCACGACATTGGCAAGGTGTCCGTTCCCTTCCAGACCTACATCGCCACGCCGCGCGGTGAAGGTGCCGCCAAGGGGCCGGACCATTCCACCGCCGGGGCCCGCATGGCCTACCGCCTGTCCCCAGGACCCTTCGGCTTGCTCCTCGCCAACATCGTGGCCGGGCACCATGGCGGATTGTCTGATGCGGAGGACCTGGAACGACGGCTCTCGCCGGAACACCACCCGATTTTCCCCTATGATGGTTGGGAAGCCCATGCCGGGCCTTTGCCGCAGACGCGCGGCCTTCTGCCGTCTCCGCCCTGGCCGGGCGGCGCTCCGCCATCCGGCTTCGGCAAGGCCTTTCTCGGCCGCATGCTGTTCTCTTGCCTGGTCGACGCGGATTTCCTGGAGACCGAGGCGTTCCATCGTCGCGCCGAAGGGCAGCCTGAAACGCGGGGCGGCCACAGCACGATCCCGGACCTGCGCGATCGGCTGCGCGTGCATATGGCCGGGATCGACGGACGCAGCGACAGCACCGTCTCCCATGCCCGCTCCCAGGTGCTGGCGGCGGCACGGGATAAGGCGGCGATGCCGCCCGGCCTGTTCACGTTGACCGTGCCGACGGGCGGCGGCAAGACCCTGGCCTCCCTGTCCTTCGCGTTGGAGCATGCGGCGCGGCACGGCCTGCGTCGTGTGATCCATGTCGCACCCTTCAGCGCCATCATCGAGCAAACCGCCGCCGTGTTCCGTACCGCGCTGGCAACGCAGGAGGATGTGCTGGAGCACCACGCCCAGGCCGCCTGGCGCGAGACCGACGACGAGGAAGGACCAGGGGGCGAGCGTAAGTTGCGGCAGGCCGCGGAGAACTGGGATGTGCCGGTGGTGGTGACCACCGCCGTGCAGTTCTTCGAAAGCCTCTTCGCCAACCGCCCGCCCCGCTGCCGCAAGCTGCACAACCTGGCGCGCTCCGTGATCGTGCTGGACGAGGCGCAGGCCCTGCCGGTGGGGCTGCTGCGCCCCTGCCTGGCGGCAGTGGCCGAGCTGGCGCGGGCCTATGGTGCCACGGTGGTGCTCTGCACCGCCACGCAGCCGGCGATCCGTGTGCAGGACGGGCTGGATGGCGGGCTCGACATTCCGCCGGAACGCGAGATCGCGCCCGACCCGCCGGCCCTCTACGCCGCCCTGCGGCGGGTGCGGGTGGAGGTGAGGCCGGACAAGGTGACGGATGCCGAGGTGGCGGCACGCTTCGCCGAGGTGCCGCGCATGTTGTGCATCGTCAACAGCCGTGCTCATGCGCGGGATCTCCATGGCGCCATCCGGGAGCAGGAAGGTGCCGTGCATCTCAGCACGCTGATGGTGCCGCGCCACCGCCGCCGGGTGTTGGAAGAGGTCCGCCGCCGGGTGAAGGCCGGGGAGCCGGTGCGCGTGGTCAGCACGTCCCTGATCGAAGCCGGTGTGGATCTGGATCTGCCGGAAGTGTGGCGCGCGGTGTCCGGGGTTGATTCCATTGCCCAGGCAGCGGGGCGCTGCAACCGCAATGGTCTCCTGCCCATGGGGCGCACGGTGGTGTTCGAGCCGGCGGAGGCGTCGGTGCCGCGCTTCGCGCGGGAGTTCCATCAGGCCACACGGGAAGTGCTGCGGCGGCATGACGACCTGCTGGGGCTGGAGGCCGTGCGGGACTACTTTCGCACCCTGTACTGGCAGAAAGGGCAGGGCGCGCTGGATGCCCTGGCGCTGGAGGGCTTCAGGCCAGGCGCGCTGCCGGCGCTGGAGACGCATAAGGATGACAGCCGCTTTCCCTTCCGCAGCCTGGCCGACGCCTTCCGCCTGATCGACGAGACGATGGAGCCGGTGGTCGTGCCGTGGGACGACGCGGCGCGGGCGGCGCTGCAACTCGTGGCACGGGTCGACAAGCCTTCAGGGCGGATGCTGCGGGCATTGCAGCCTTATACCATCAGCATTCCGGCCCAGGCGCGGCGGGACTGGCTGGGGCGAGGGGCGCTGCGGCCGGTAAGCCGGGCACTGGGCGACGCGCTGCTCGCCTTCGAGAATACCGAGCACTATGACGCGGAGACGGGGTTGGATCTGGCCAGGCCGGAGTACCGGCAGGTGGAGAGCAACCTGTTCTGAGAGCCCGCTTCACAACGGGTGAGACTGCACAGGCGACCGAGGTTCTGCGCGTTTCGGCAGTGTCCAAAGCTTCCGAGGCCGCCTATGCGGACCCCCGCCGCCCACGCGTGGCGAGCCGCGTGACGTGGGGACCCGGTATGGGCAGGAGAAGGGCGCACCAGCGCGCACGGGGCTGCGGGAGGCCTTGGTCGAGGCGTCGCGGCGGTGGGATCCGGATCGCGCGCTTCGGTTCGGCGGAGCAGACCGAGCCATCGCCTTCTGCGCGTGCCAATGCCGAAAACGTCATCCTAGGCAGCCGCCCAGGCCGCACCACCTGATCTCGGCAACCAGGGAGGCACCGATGGAAGACGATCGCGTCTGGGCGTTCGAGGAAAGCCTGTGGACCGGAGACGCCGAGCACTACCGATCCTCGATCGATGATGCGTGCCTGATGGTGCTGCCGCAGCCGCCCTTCGTGATGAGCGGCCAGGACGCCATTGCCGCCGTCGCGGACACGCCGCGCTGGACGAAAGTGGAGATCTCCGAGCGGCAGATCGCCCGGCCGCAGGAGGGGCTGATCGTGGTCGCCTACCATGCCCGCGCGGAGCGGGATGGCACGGCGCCCTACGAGGCGCACTGTACCTCGACCTATCGCCGCCTGGCACACGAGGAGTGGCGCGTGGTGCAGCACCAGCAGACGCCGCCGCTGGTGAAGAGCTGACAGGGCGGCGGTGGAGGGTCTGGAGCGGTCACGCAAGGCCGGTCACACGCCTTCATCCCGCCGAGGCGGTCACGACCGTCACGGCAGAGTGGCGGCGATCCTTCCAGCCGCCTCGCTCATCCTCCCGGCTCACCTCGGCAATGGAGATGTCCGCCGGCATAGGACAGGCCTGCTGGCCGAGAGTGGGACGCCGGTCGCCCAGGGCGGCGATCAGGGTGCCTTCTGCGTGGCGGACCCGTGGGCGGATGAGGCCGGACCTCGGCCGTCGACTGGCAGGGGGGACATGATCCCGCTCTGCTGAAGCCTGGCGACCGTCGCATGGAGATGAGCCAGCACCGCCCGCAGGGCCGGGGTCGCGGGGCGCGTCGGGCTCATCGCCACCATCAGGCGCGCGCGGAGTGGCGGATCGGCGATGCCTCTCAGGATGTATCGGCGGTCCAGCGCCTCGCGCGTCAGAGCCGCGCGGGGCAGCACGCTCCAGCCGATGTCCAGTTCGACCAGCCTGCGGATGGCCGCCAGACTGTCCACCTCCAGCAGGCGGGCCGGATCGGGATGCGCTCCGGCGCGGTGCAGGGCGCGCCGCAAGCCGTGCTGCGGATCGGGCAGGACCAGATCGAGCCGCGACAGGCAGGATACCGGAACGGGACCCTCGCCGGGCAGGTCCCGGGCGCGGCGGCGGCGCGCGAAGAGCAGCAGCTCCTCCTGGGCCAGCAGCTCCGCGGCGATGGCCCGGCTGCGCCGGCTGTCATAGAGGATGGCGATGTCGAGGCGCCCCTCGGTCAGCCACTGGTTCACGAAGCCGCTGAAGCCGTCGACCAGCCGGATCCGCAGGAAGGGGTGGCGCTGGCGCAGCTCGCCGAACAGCGAGGCCGCCAGATGCGCCGACATGAAGGTCGGCACGCCCAGCACCACCTGGCCGCGCGGAACCGGGTCGTCCAGGCTGGCCGGGAGGTTGTCGAGCGCGGCGAGCAGGGGCCGGGCGGCCTCGACCAGGCGCCGGCCGTCCTCGGTGAGGCGCGCGCCGCGGCCATGGCGGTAGAGGAGGGGGCGCCCGACCTCCTGCTCCAGCAGCGCGATCTGCCGGGACAAGCTGGGCTGCGCCAGGCCCAGGACCGAGGCCGCGCGGCTGAAGGCACCGTGCTCGGCGATCGCCACGAGGGAGCGCAGCCGCATCGGATCCATAGCCTGCGACTATAGCTGCTAATGGGAGGCGGGACATGCCCGGCGGGCTATGGGGCGGAGATGGAAAACGCCAAGACCGCCGCCGAGACCCTCCTCGCCGCCCTGGCCGCGCGCGGCACCGACCGGGCCTTCTGCGTCCCGGGCGAATCCTACATCGCCCTGCTCGATGCCCTGCACGCGCATCCCTCCATCGATCTGGTCACCTGCCGCCAAGAGGGCGGCGCCGGCTTCATGGCGGTGGCCGACGCGAAGCTGACCGGCCGGCCGGGCGTGGTCCTGGTCTCGCGCGGCCCGGGCGCCTGCAACGCCGCCATCGCGCTGCACACCGCCGAGCAGGACGCCGTGCCGCTGATCCTGCTGATCGGCCAGGTTGAGCAGAGGGATCTGCGCCGCCGCGCCTTCCAGGAGATCGACTACGCCGCCATGTTCGGCGGCATCGCCAAATGGGTCGGCGAGGCGACCCATCCGGACCAGGTGCCCGAGCTGATCGCCCGGGCCTGGAGCATGGCGGTGCAGGGGGTGCCGGGGCCGGTCGTGCTCTCCCTGCCGGAGGATGTGCTGGCGGCGCCCTGCGCGGCCTCCGCCCCGGCCATCACGGCCGCGGTGCCGGCCGCGCTGGCGGCGCCGGAGGCGGAGCGCCTGGCGGAGATGCTCCGCCGCGCCGAGCGCCCGATCCTGCTGGCCGGGCACGGGCTGGACGTTCCGGGCGGGCGCGAGGCCCTGCTGGCCTTCGCGGAGGAATGGCGGCTCCCCGTCGCGGCGTCCTTCCGCCGCCAGGACCTGTTCCCGAACCGGCATCCGCTCTATGCGGGCGACCTCGGCCTGCGCAATCCGGACGCGCAGCGCCAGGCCTTCGCCGAGGCGGATCTGGTCCTCGCCCTGGGGACGCGGCTCACCGACATCACCACCCAGGGCTACAGCTGGCCGGCGCCGGGGCAGACGCTGGTGCATGTCTGCGCCGACCCGCGCTTCCTGGGCTGGCAGTTCCCGGCCGGGATGGCCATTGCCGCCGATGCGCTGGCCGTGCTGGGTGCGATGCCACGCCAGGGCAGGGCGGTGCCGGAGGGACGGGCGGCGTGGAACCGGCGCCTGCGCCGGCTGCAGGAGGCGGACAGCCAGCCCGTGACGTTCGATGCCGCGGATGGCCTCGCCTTCGCCAGGGTGGCGCAGCTGGTCGGCGAGGTCGCGCCGGCCGATGCGATCGTGACGCTCGATGCCGGCACCTTCGCCGCCCCCTTCTACCGCAAGCTTCCCTGGACGCCGCCGCAGCGCCTGCTGGCGCCGATCTCGGGCGCCATGGGCTTCGGCGTGCCGGCCGCCGTCGCCGCCGCCCTGCGGCACCCGGAGCGAAGCGTGATCTGCGCCGTGGGGGATGGCGGTGCCCTGATGACCGGCAATGAACTGGCCGTGGGCATGGCGCGCGGCCTGCCCATCAAGCTCCTGCTGTCCGACAATGGCAGCTACGCCTCCATCCGCATCCATCAGGAGCAGCGGCATCCCGGCCGGGTCTCGGGCACGGATCTCGTCAATCCCGATCTCGGCCTCTGGTGCGCCTCCTTCGGCGCGCCGCTCCTCCGGGTGAGGGAGGAGGCCGATCTGCCCGCCCTGGCGGCGGCGCTGCGCGCCCCCGGGCCTATGGTCGCCGTGGTCCGCACCTCGCTTCAGTCGGTCCTGCCCGTGCACGCCACGGTGCCGGAGGCGGGCTGAGCCCCTCAGGGGGCGCCAAGAACCCATCAGGGAAGGGAACGTCCGATGCTGAAGATTCCGCGCCGCCTGGCGGCGCCCGCCGTGCTGGGCCTCGCCGTGCGGCCGCTCCGGGCCGAGACCGGCTGGCCGAACCGCCCGATCACGCTGGTCGTGCCCAATCCGCCGGGCGGCGGCACGGACTTCGCGGCGCGGCTGTTCCAGGACCCGCTGGGCCGGGCGCTGGGGCAGCAGGTCGTGATCGAGAACCGTTCCGGCGGCAACGGCAATGTCGGCATCCTGGCGGTGACCCGCGCCGAGGCGAACGGCTATACGCTGCTGCTGCAGTATTCCGGCTATCATGGCGCCAATCCGGCGCTGACGCCGGATCTCGGCTGGGATCCGAACCGGGATCTTGCCGCCGTGGGCATGGCCACCATCGCGCCGCATGTCATCTTCAGCGGTCCCGCCGTGAGGGCCGCAACGCTGGCCGAGCTGGTGGCGCACATCCGGGAGAATCCCGGCCGCGTCACCTACGCCTCGGCCGGGACCGGCTCGATCCAGAACATCGCCGGGCTGCAACTCGCGCGGCGGGTCGGGGCGCCGATGCTGCACGTGCCCTATCGCGGCGCCGCGCCGGCGCTGCAGGACGTGGTCGGCGGCCGGGTGGACATCTTCATCACCACCCCGTCCTCCGCCCTGTCGCTCCTGCAGGGCGGTGGGCTCAGGGCCCTCGCTGTGGCGAGCGACACGCGCCTGCCGGCGCTGCCGGAGGTGCCGACCACGGCCGAGGCCGGCCTGCCGGGCTACATGGTGGATGCTTGGTTTGCCGTCTTCGCGCCGTCGGGCGTGCCGCTGGCCATCCGGGAGAGGATCAATGCCGCCCTGCGCGAGGCGGCCGCGATGCCCCGGCTGCGGGAGGTCGCCGCCGCCTCGGGGGTCGTGCTGAAGCCGCTCACGGTGGCGGAGATGGAGGCTCTGGCGCGGCGGGATGTCGAGGAACTGGGCCGTGTGGTGCGCGAGGCGGGGCTGCGGATCGAGTAGGCGGGCCGCCGCCCGGGCTTAGCCCTCCAGGCCCAGCAGCTCGGACAGCGCCATGGCCGCCTCGATCTGCTCGAAGGTCTGGCGGATCTGGCCCAGGATGACCACACGCTGGTCGTCGTCCGCTTCCGCATGCTCGCGCATCAGCGCGATCAGCCTCTCATGGGCCAGGGCGAGGAACTCGGGAAGCCTGCGGATGGCACAGTCCTGCATGGCGGAAACCTCCGTTACGCTTCCCGGATACGGCAGAAGCGGGGCGGTTTCTGTGACCGAAGTCACACAGGCGACGGGAAGGGGGCGTCCTCAGCCCGCCCCCGCCTCCTTCCAGCTCAGGAAAATACCGACATCTCCCGGCATTCCATCGGTGTAGTCCAGGATCGCCACGCGCAGGCCGAAACCGCGCGGCTCCAGCTCCCGCCGGTAGAAGGCATGGGCCTTGGCGGCGAAGCCATCGAGATACAGCGCCCAGTCATCCTGGCCGCTGGTGATGGAGCGGCCGCTGTCCTTCATCCAGGCGGAGGGAAAGTGCAGCACCATCACCTCGTTCTCGCCATCAGCGGCGGCGCGGCGCACCATGAGCATCAGGCGCTCCAGCGCATCGGGCGGGATGTCGCGGTCCTGGAAGGCGCGGCGCAGCGCCTCGCGCTCGTCCCGCTGGCGCTCCCGCTCCCGCCGCTCCTCGTCCAGCTTGGCCTCGCGTTGGCGCTGCATCCAGGCGCGAATCTCAGGCGCGCTGAAGCGGCTGAGGAATCCCTGCTCCGCCATGGCGATCTCGCTCCTCTTTCCGGCCGCCGGCTGCGGCGCCTCAGTCGACGATATGATAGCCGCCGTCGATGTAAAGCGTCTGGCCGGTGATCAAACGGGCGGCATCCGTGGCCAGATAGGCGGTGGCCATGCCGACATCCTCGATGCTCACCAGGCTGCGGGCCGGGGCCTTGGACTGGGCGCGGGCCAGCAAGGCGTCGAAGTCCGGCAGACCGGAGGCGGCGCGGGTCTTCAGCGGCCCGGGCGAGATGGCGTGCACGCGGATGCCCTGCGGCCCGAGTTCCGTCGCGAGGTAGCGCGTGGCGCTCTCCAGCGCCGCCTTGACCGGCCCCATCATGTTGTAGTGCTCGACCACCATGCTGGCGCCGTAATAGCTCATGCAGAACAGCGCGCCGCCGGGATGCTCGCCTTTGGCCAGCAGCGGCTCGGCCAGCTTGGCCATGCGGATGAAGGACCAGCAGGAGATGTCCATCGCCTGCAGGAAGCCCTCGCGCGAGCAGTCGGTGACGCGGCCCTGGAGATCCTCGCGCGGGGCGAAGGCGATGGAATGCAGCAGGAAGTCGAGTTGCCCCCATTCCGCGGCGATGCGCTCGAAGACAGCCTCCAGCTCACCCTCGTTCCGCAGGTCGAGCGGCATCAGGATGGGCGCCTGCACCGCCTCGGCCAGCGGCCGCACATGCGGCAGGGCCTTCTCGTTCAGGTAGGTCACGGCCAGCTCGGCGCCGAGGTCGCGGAAGGCGCGGGCGCAGCCCCAGGCGATCGACTGGTCGTTGGCGATGCCCGTCACCAGGCCGCGGCGGCCCTGCAGGCTGGGGAGGGGACGCGGGCTCACCAGACCGTCCTGTAGCCGCGCAGCAGGTCGAGAGTATGGCGCGCGATCATGCGTTCCTCATTGGTCGGCAGGACATGGGCGGCGATGCGGCTGCCATCGGCGGAGATGCGCGGGCCATGGGCGGCGTTGCGCGCGGCGTCCATGACGAGGCCGAGCCAGGCGCAGCGGGCGCCGATCGCCGCCCGCACCGGCGCCGCGTTCTCGCCGACGCCGGCGGTGAAGACGATGGCGTCGAGCCCGCCCATCTTGCTGGCCAGCGCGGCGATGGCGCCGGCGGCGTGATAGGCGAGGTGGTCGAGCGCCAGCCGCGCCGGGGGGCTGTCGCTGGCCAGCAGGTCGCGCACGTCGCCGCTGAGGCCGGACAGGCCCTTCAGCCCGCATTCATGGTAGAGCAGATGCTCGATGGCGGCGGGCGTCATGCCCTGCTCCTGGAGGTAGAGCACCACGCCGGGGTCGAGCTGGCCCGGCCGCGTGCTCATGGGCAGGCCGTCCAGCGCGGTGAAGCCCATGGTGCTGTCGATGCTGCGGCCCGCCCGGAGGGCGCAGGCCGACATGCCGGAGCCCAGGTGCAGCGCCACCACGCGCCGCTCCGGCAGCAGGGGATCGAGATCCTTCAGGTGGCCGGCGATGTACTCGTAGGACAGGCCATGGAAGCCGTAGCGGCGGACGCCCTGGCGGTAGAGAGCCTCGGGGATGGCGAAACGCTCGGCGAGGGGGCCATGGCCGCGATGGAAGGCGGTGTCGAAGCAGGCGACCTGCGGCAGCTCCGGCCGGCGCGCGCGAATCGAGCGGATCGGCGCCAGGTTGTTGGGCTGGTGCAGCGGCGCCAGGGGCACCAGCGCGTCCAGCCGCGCCAGCACCGCGTCATCGATCAGCACCGGCTCCGCGAAGTCCGGTCCGCCATGCACGACGCGGTGGCCGACCGCCAGCGGCGGCGTGCCGATATGCCCGAGGAACCAGGCACCCAGCACCTCCTGCGCGGCGGCGACATCCCGCATCCGCGCGGGCTCGGGGCGCTCGTCGGCGATCACGGCATCGCCCGCGTCCCAGACCTGCAGCCGGGCGTGGGCGGTGCCGATGCCGCCCAGCAGGCCCTTGAAGCGCCGGGTCAGGCTGTCATCCCCGCCCACGGCATAGAGCTGGAACTTGATGCTGGAACTGCCGGCGTTGAGGACCAGGATGCCTTCGCTCATGCGGCCACCGGCCTCCGCTCGGCCAGGTAGCGCGCGTAGAGCGCGGCGACGGCGCAGGAGGCGAGGCGGGTACGGGTGCTGTCGGCGCGGCTGGTCAGCACGATCGGCACCCGCGCGCCGAGCACGATGCCTGCGGCGTCGGCGCCCGACAGGAAGGTCAGGTTCTTCGCCAGCATGTTGCCCGCCTCGAGATCCGGCACCACGAGGATCTGCGCGCGGCCCGCCACCTCGGAGCGGATGCCCTTGATGCGCGCCGCCTCCGGGCTCACCGCGTTGTCGAGCGCCAGCGGTCCGTCGAGGATGCCGCCCTGGATCTGCCCGCGCTCGGCCATCTTGCACAGCGCCGCCGCCTCGATGGTGCCGGGCAGCTTCGGGCTCACCGTCTCCATCGCGGAGAGGATGGCGACGCGCGGGATGCCCAGGCCGAGGCCGTGATGCAGGTCGATGGCGTTGCTGATGATATCGGCCTTGGCGGAGAGATCGGGCGCGATGTTGATGGCGGCGTCGGTGATGAAAAGCGGGCGGATGTAGTTGGGCACGTCCATGATGAAGACGTGGCTGATGCGCCGCTCGGTGCGCAGCCCGCCCTCGCGCGCCACCACGGCCGACATCAGCTCGTCGGTGTGCAGGCTGCCCTTCATCAGCAGCTCTGCGCGGTTCTCGTGCACCAGCGCGACGGCGCGTTTGGCGGCGGCGTGGCTGTGCGGTGCGTCGATGACCTCGATCCCCGCGAGATCGAGCCCCGCCGCCGCGGCGGCGGTTGCGATCTTCCGCGCGGGACCCACCAGGATGGGCGCGATGATGCCATGGCGCATGGCATCGGCGATGCCCTCCATCGCCGATGCGTCGCAGGGATGCGCGACGGCGCAGGGCACCGCCGCCATCCCGGCCGTGCGCTCGATCAGCGCATCGTAGTGCGGATGGCGCGGCGCGGCAGGCGGCGCGCCGAGGCTGTCGGCCGTCACCGGCCGGATCCCTTGCGGTCGCGCGCCCGGAGCCGGGCATGGCGGCGAGGTGGCGCTGCCGGCTCGCCGCGCGCCGGCTGCGCCTCCGCGGGGGGTTCGGGCTCCCCGGCGCGCGGTGCGCCGGCCAGGACCTGCTGGAGTATCGCCTCGATCTCGGCGTGGCGCTGCCGAGCGGCCTCGCTCAGCGGCGCCGCCTCCTCGACACGATGGATCTCGGCGATGAGCGCCTCGATCTCCGCCGCCGTCGAGGTCCGCAGCAGTCGGGGCAGGGCGGCCAGCGCCGCCGCCTGGTCCAGGCGCAGCATGAAGAACTGCTCGCGCAGCGCCGCTTTGAACGCGGCGAGGCTCATCTCCTGCCCCTCCTCCCGCCGCAGGTTGCGCAGCATGGCGAAGCTGCGCGCATCGGCGACGCGGTCGGCCAGGCCGATATAGATCAGCGCCCTCAGGCAGGCCTCGTAGGCGCCCCCCTCGGCGATGCCGGCGCGCAGCTCCGCCATGCGCCGCTCGAGGAAATCGCGCAGCTCCGGCTCGGCGCCCGGCTGGCGGCGCGGCGGCATGTCGCGCGCCATCAGCCCGGCCAGGGATTGCAGCAGCGGATGGCTGTAGAGCGCCAGGAAGGCGGCTTCGTAGCCGGCGTCGCGCCAGTCGCCGTAGCGGTCCAGCGCGGCGACGATCTGTGCCGAGGCCAGGTGTTCCAGGCGACGGAAGAGATTGTCCTCGGCGGCGGGGCGGCGCTCCTGCCGCACCGGCCCGGCGAGCGCCGTGATGGGCGCCAGCCAGGGATTGCGGCTGGAGAAGCTGTTGTACTGCAGGCGCAGCGGCTGCAGGCCGCGGATCGTCTCGGCCAGCTGCGGCGTGACCAGGGCCCGCACCAGCGGCTGCAGGAGGTGGCGGTAGAGGCCGAGATTGGCTTCCGACAGCCAGGCGACGGTGGCGAAGCGGCGGTCGTCCTCCGGGCGGGGCTGCACGATGGCGCGGATATCGTCGAGCGACCGGCCGGCGAAGCGCAGCACGTACTCGCCGCCCTCGGCGCCCTCCGCGTCCAGGATCTCCGCCTCGTAGAGGCCCGGAGGCAGCACGTCGATGAAGTCGATGTTGGAGGCGAACTCCTCGTGCTCCCTCCGCGCCACCTTGCCGGAGACGAAGATGCCGAGATGGCCGATGCTCTCGTGCACGGTGTAGACGATGGTCTGGCCATGCGCGCGGATGTCGTCGACGCTGTCGTAGAGGTCGAGGATCCAGCCCAGGGCCTGCGGCGGCGGGGTGATGTTGTCGCCGCGCGAGCAGAAGACGACGATCGGGGACCGGATCTCGCGAAGATCGATGCGGATCTTGTCCGAGGTGGTCAGCTCGGCGGTCGAGAGCTTGTTGCCGACGAAGAGGTTGTCGGTGATGTACTGCATCTCGCCGGCATTGGTCAGGATATGGCCGTTCCACCACTTCTCGAAGGCGAGGTAGCGTGGCGGCTCGGTGTCGATGCGGTCGTAGACGGTGTACTGCTTGGTCCACCAGGTGTTGGCGAGGTCCAGGTTCTCGAAGTTCTGCACCAGCCAGGCGCCGTCGAAGAGCCCGTCGCCCAGATCGCCCGCCAGGGCCGTCATCCAGGTGCCGCCGAGCAGGCCGCCGGTGTAGCGCATCGGATTCATCCCGCGCCATCCCGCCCAGTAGGAGAGCGGCGCGCCGGCGACGATCAGGGGGCCGAAGACCTCGGGCCGGGTCGCCGCGCCCATCATCACCTGCCAGCCCGCCTGGCAATTGCCGATCACCACCGGCTTGCCTTCCGCCTCCGGATGCGCCGCGGCGGCATGGGCGACGAAGGCCTGCTCGGCCCGCGTCACGTCCTCCACCGTCTGGCCCGGCTCCGGCCGGGGCAGGAAGCCGACGAAGTAGCAGGGATGGCCGGCCCGCAACGCCACGCCGATCTCGCTGTCGGCCTTGAAGCCGGCGATGCCGGGGCCGTGCCCCGCCCGCGGATCGACGATGACGAAGGGGCGCTTGCGGGGATTGGTCTCCAGCCCCTCGGGCGGACGGATGCGGATCAGCCGGTAGTTGACCGGTCGCGGCAGGTCACGCCCGCTGAGCACCACATCGCCCTCGAAGCTGAGGACATTGGGCGCCGCCAGCCGCTGCTGCTCGTGGTACTGGTCGCCACGCTGCCGCAGCACGTCCAGGAAGAGGATGCCGCGCTGCCAGCTGTCGAGCGCGTAATCCGCAGCCTCCATGCAGAGCGTGGCCCATGGGGATGACCACGGAGACAACCAGGGAGAGGCCCGAAGCCAGGGCGAGGCACCCGGAAGGCCGGTGGTCCATGACATTGGGCAATCCCTCCAGTCAGGTCCGTCAACGATATGCTGCGCTGCAACCTAGGCCGGATGGCCACCATGCTCAATCCACGGCGACGCGCCCCACGGAAGCCTGATCAGCCGACGGTCCGGGTCACGGCCGGGCTGGCGGCGGCCGGGCGGGGCCGCGGCGCCGGCCAGGCCTCGCCGCGCACCGGATGGACGCGTCGCCTGCCCTCCGCGCGGCCGACGAAGGCCAGGCGGGCCGATGTCTCACCGCAGTGGCTGCAGCGGAGCCGTCGGGCCACCTCGCGAACGGTCAGGCCGCCATGCCGGGGCAGCAGCTCGGCCACGGGGCGCAGGCTGTGGGACGCGCAATCCGGATTGCCGCACCGCACGCGCAGCCGCCATTCGCGCCAGAAGGACAGCGGGCTGTCGAGTGTCCGGTTGGCCGTGGGGCCGTTGAACGGAAGGGAGGTGTTCAGGATACGGGCGGGCATGGCGCGCACTCCTGGCGGGATCCCGCGAGGGGGGTGCGGGCGTCAGGAACATAAGAAGAACGTTGGAAATCTTCAAGAGAATGGCGGCAGGCGCCCGCATCGGCGGAGGGGAAGGGGCCGGCAACCGGCGAGGCGCAGCAGCGCGAGACCCTGGGCCAGCCGGGCCGGGTCCGCCGCGCGGACGCTGAGCGTATCGAGGCTCAGATAACGCAGGGCGACGTCCGGCACCTCCAGCATCGCCGCGTCGAAGTCCCCCCGGGGCACGCGCACCATCGCCTCAGGCATCACCGTCCTCCCCCTTGTCAGGTCGCCGGGACGACCCTGACCTGCCGTGGTGCCTCAACGGCCCCGGCCCCCTTTCCGTTGCCCCAATGATACGTCAGGGCAGCCATCCTCAGTTTGGAGGATGACGGCCCGCGTCATTGGGCATAGAGCGTTCTTCCAGGAGAACGAACCTGAGCACGTCCCGTCTGATCCTGCTGATGCTGGTGACCTTCGGCCTCCTCCTCGCCGCCTTCCACCAGGAATGCCTGTACTTTTCGGGCCAGGCGGGCCCGCGCGCCCCCTTCCATCCGGCGGAGGACTGGCGAGAGGCGAAAAAGGGCTTCGATGGGCTCTAGGGGTGGCAGGCAGGCCGCATCTGCCCCTCAGCCGGCCCGGAAGCTGGCCGGATCGTCGATGCCGAGCTCGCGGCCCCGGGCATCGAAGGCCTGTTCGTAGATCACCGCCAGCCGGGACTTCGGCGAGCCATCGGCATAGGCGGCCTCGCTCTCGGCCACCGCCGCTTCCGGCCCCATCGCCAGGAGATGCGTGGCCTGCGCCGCCAACCCGGCGGCGTGCATGGCCTCCACGGCCCAGCGCCCCTGCGCCTCCGCGATTTCCTGCCGCAGCGCATCGGCCTGCTGGCGCTGCGCCACGCGCTCGGCCTGCAGGGCGGAGAGCCGGAGGGAGAGCTGCTCCACCAGGGCCTCGAGCTGCTCCAGCCGGCTCTCCAGCGCGGAGGGCTCGGAGGCGGGGTGAGGGATCTCGGTCTGTTCAGCCATCCGCATCTCGCAGTCCAGGGGGAGTTGCCGCCATCCGCCGGCCTTAGCAGATCAGCCCCCCGCGTCCCAGGCCCCCCTCCCGGGGCCCTACGCGACCAGCGCCCGGCTCAGGCGAGCTTCTCGACCGAGAGGGCGTCCGGTGCCACGCCATGACGGGCGAACTCCGTGATGTTGCGCAGCGTCGTCTCCGCGATGGCCGACATCGCCTCGACGGTGAAGAAGGCCTGGTGGCCGGTGACCAGCACGTTCGGAAATGTCAGGAGCCGGGCGAAGACATCGTCGCGGATGACGGTGGAGGAGAGGTCGCGGAAGAAGAGATCGCCCTCCTCCTCGTAGACATCGAGCGCGAGGCTGCCGATGGCGCCGGACTTCAGCCCCTCGATGGCGGCGCGCGTGTCGATCACCGCGCCGCGGCTGGTGTTCACCAGCATCGCGCCCCGCTTCAGGGCGGCGATGGCTCCGGCATCGATGAAATGATGCGTCTCCGGCGTCAGCGGGCAATGCAGCGTGACGATGTCGGACCCGGCCAGCAGCGTCGCCTTGTCCACGTAGCGCCCGCCCAGGGCGGTGATGTCGGCATGCGGATAAGGGTCGAGGGCGAGGATGCGGCAGCCGAAGCCGGCCAGCAGGCGCGCCGTGCAGCGGCCGATCTGGCCGGTGCCGATGACGCCCGCCGTGCGGCCCTGCAGGTTGAAGCCGAGCAGGCCGTCGAGCGCGAAGTTCCCCTCGCGCACGCGGTTGTAGGCGCGGTGGATCTTGCGGTTCAGCGTCAGGATCAGCGCCAGGGCGTGCTCGGCCACCGCCTCGGGCGAATAGGCGGGGACGCGGCTGACGGTGAGGCCGAGGCGCCGCGCCGCCTCCAGGTCGACGCGGTTGAAGCCGGCGCAGCGCAGCGCGACGAGGCGGATGCCGGCCTGCCGCAGCAGTTCCAGCACCCCGGCGCCGAGATCGTCGTTGACGAAGGCGCAGACGGCATCGGCGCCGGCCGCGAGCGGCGCGGTGGCGGGCGTCAGGCCCGGCTCCAGGAACAACAGCTCGTGTCGCCCCGCATTGGCGGCATCGAGGAACCGCCGGTCATAGGGTTTGGTCGAGAAGACGGCGACACGCATCGGCGGTTCCCGCTGGCTGCGGCCCTGGTATCGGGCCGTTGGTTTGGAAAGCGGATGGCCCTCGGCTAGGATCCGTGGGACATCCCTTGTGACACAACAGGGCAGGCCTGCCGATCATGTCCAGAAGTGCCACCGTGGTCGCCATTCGTCCGCATCGCAAGGCCTGCGGCGCCTGCGCCGACTGCGAGGTGCGCCGCACCGCGGTCTGTGCCGCTCTCGAGGATGACGAGGTCGTGGCGCTGGAGCGCATCATGGGCTCCGTCCGGCTCGAGGCCAATGCCATGCTGGTGGAGGAGGGCGCGCCACGGCGCCGCGTCTTCAGCCTCACCTCCGGCATGTTGCGGCTGCTCACGGCCCTGCCGGACGGCCGCCGGCAGATCACCGGCTTCCTGCTGCCGGGCGACTATCTCGGGCTGCTGGACGAGGCGACGCATACCCTGACCGCCGAGGCCGTGGTGCCTTCCGTGCTCTGCGGCTTCCCCGTGCCGCAGATGCAGGACCTGATGGAGCGCTATCCCCGTCTGAGGGACCGTCTGCACCAGATGACCAAGGCGGCCCTGCGCCAGGCCTGGGACAACCAGCTCGTGCTGGGCCGCCTCGCCCCGGTCGAGAAGGTGTCGAGCTTTCTGCTGGTGCTCTCGGCCCGGCAGGCCTCCGGCAGGCCGGTCTCGGACACCGTGCCCCTGGCCATGACGCGCGCCGACATCGCGGATTACCTCGGACTGACGGTGGAGACCGTGAGCCGCAGCTTCACCAAGCTGCGGCAGCAGGGGCTGATCCGCCTGCCCGACGCTCACCGCGTCGAGATCGTCGACCGCGGCGCGCTGGCCGCCGTCGCCGGGATGGAGCCTCAGTCCAGCGGCTCCAGCACGCCTTCCACCAAGCGGTAGCGGCGGTCCACCGCGCCGGGCGGCAGCATGGCATGGGTGGCGATGACGATGCTGCGCCCGCGCGCCGCCCGCGACAGATCGGCCAGGAAGGCATGCTCGGTCTCGGGATCCAGGCCGCTGGTGGGCTCATCCAGCACCAGGATGGCGGCCCGGCTGAGCAGGGCGCGGGCCAGGCAGAGGCGCCGCGCCTGTCCGGCCGAGAGGCTGCGGCCCGCTTCGCCCAGCGGGGTTTCCAACCCCTGCGGCAGGCTGCGCGCGAAATCGGCCAGCCGCGCCTCCTCCAGCGCCTGCCAGAGGTCGGCGTCGGTGGCGTCGGGACGGCCGATCAGCAGGTTCTGACGCAGCGTGTCGAGGAAGACCGGCGCGTCCTGGGACAGCAGGGCGATGCGGGCGTGCAGCTCGGCCAGGGGCACGGCACGCAGGTCGGTCCCCGCCAGCCGGACCACGCCGCGCTGGGGGTCGGCCAGGCGCAGCAGCAGGGCCAGCAGGGTAGACTTGCCGCTGCCGCTCGGTCCCAGGATGGCGATGCGCGTGCCGGCGGGCACCACGAGGTCGAGGCCGCGCAGCACCGGCCGGGCCGGGTCGTGGCCATAGGTCACGCCGTCCAGCCGCAGCTCCGCGCCGGGGGGAAGCGGGACGGGGCGTGCCGGTTCCGCCACGGCGGGGGGCGCGGTGCCGATGGCGCGCAACCGGCCCGCCGCCGCCGTGGCGGAGCCCAGCCGCGCCACGTTGCGCAGCAGGGCGGCATGCGCCTCGAAGCTGCCGAGGGTCGCCAGCAGCAGGCCGGCCAGCAGTGGGCCGCCGATCTCGCCGGCCTGTAGCGCCCGCAGCCCGAACCAGAGCACGGACAGCAGCGCCAGCCCGCCGCAGAGCTGGGCGCCGGCGGCGGCGATGGCGGCATGGCGCGCCAGCCGGCGCCGCGCCGCCGCCAGCCGCCGCGCCGCGCCCGCCAGGGCCGCCTCGGCGCGGCCAGTGGCGCTGAAGGCGATCAGCTCCGCATGGCCCTCGATGCCATCGAGCACCGCGCTGCGCAGAACCCCGGAGGCCTCGACCACCACGCCGCCCTCGCGGCGCGAGCGCAGGGCCAGGGCGGCCGGCAGCAGCCCCGCCGAGAGCAGCAGGGCGGCGCCATAGGCGGGCGCGGCGGCGGGCAGCAGCCAGCCCAGCAGGGCCGCGGTGGCGCCACCCAGGGCCCAGGCGCCCGCCAGGGGGATCACCGCGGTCAGGAAGGCGGTGTCCAGGGCCTCGACATCGGCGGTGAGGCGGCTGACCAGCTCGCCCCGCCGCGGCGCGCCCGCACCGGCGAAGGGGATGCGTGGGAACAGGCTGGCGAAGAGCCATGCCCGGATCTCGGCCAGCAGCCGCAGCGTCGCGTCGTGGCCGACCAGCCGCTCGGCGTAGCGCGAGAGGATGCGGGCGAGGGAGAGGCCGCGCACCAGGGAGGAGGGGCCGAAGAGGTTGAACCCGGCCGCGGCCGTGGTCAGGAAGGCCGCGGTCAGGAACCAGCCCGAGACGCCGAGCAGCAGCGCGCCGAAGGCGAGGGTGGCAATGGCCAGCAGCAGCGCCAGGCCGAGACGGCCGGCCTGGCGGCGGAACAGCGGCGCGAAGAACAGCAGGTTGCTCATGCGGCGGACCCCGGGGCGAAGCGCCGGACCGGATGGGGTGCCGGCAGCAGGTCGCCGCCGGCCAGGCGCAGGACGCGCTCCAGCCGGGCGGCGACGGCGGTGGAATGGGTGGCGACGATCAGGGTGCGCCCGGCGGAGAAGCGCAGGATGCCATCCAGCACCCGGGCCTCGGTCACCGCGTCGAGGTGCGCGGTGGGCTCGTCCAGCAGCAGGATGTCGGGGTTGCGGAGGAAGATCCGCGCCAGGGCGACGCGCTGCGCCTCGCCGCCCGAGAGGCCGAGCCCGCCGTCGCCGACCGGCGTGTCCAGCCCCTGCGGCAGCGCGTCGGCGAAGCCGAGCACATCGGCCAGGCCCGCGGCGAGGCGGAGCTCGGCCATCGAGGCGCCGGGCCGGGCCAGGCGAAGATTGTCGGCGATGCTGCCCTGGAAGATGCGGGGCCGCTGGCCGAGGATCGCGACCCGGGCGCGCAGCTTCGCCTCGTCCAGCGCCTCGAGCGGAACGCCACCCAGCAGGATGCGGCCCTCCGCCGCCCGCAGCCCGGCCAGGGCTTCGAGCAGGCTCGACTTGCCGATGCCGCTGGCGCCGAGGATGGCCAGGCTGCCTCCGGCGGCCAGACGCAGCCCCGCATGGTCGAGCAGGCGGCGGCCGCCATCCGGCGTGTCCAGCACGAGGTCCTCGATGGCGACGGCGATGGCGCTGCGGGGCGGCGGCGCCACTGGCCGGGTGGGCGGCGCGGCGACGGTGGCCGGGCGCGACGCGACCGGCAGCCCGCCCAGCACGGCCTCGATCTCCGCGGCGCCGGCGCGGGCATTGGCGCGGTCGTGGTAGTGCGCCGCCAGCAGGCGGAGCGGCTGGTACACCTCGGGTGCCATCAGCAGGCAGAACAGGCCGGTCTGCAGGGTCAGCGCGGTGCCGGGCAGGTGGATCAGGCCGAGATAGCTCAGCCCGACATAGAGCGCGATGCCGGCGACGCCGAGGGCGGCGAAGAGCTCCAGCACGGCGGAGGAGAGGAAGGCGATGCGGAGCACCGCCAGGCTGCGCTGCCGCAGGGCCTCGGCGGCGTCGCGCACCGCCGCGGTCTCGGCCTCCGCCCGGCCGAAGAGCCGCAGCGTGACCAGGCCGCGCAGGCGGTCGGCGAAGTAGCCGGACAGGCGGGCGAAAGCCTGGGCCTGGCGGCGGCTGGCCGCCTCGGCCCCCCAGCCGACCAGGGCCATGAACAGCGGCACCAGCGGCGCCGTCAGCAGGAAGAGCAGTCCCGCCACCCAGTCCACCGGCAGGATGACGACGGCGAAGGCGAGGGGCAGCAGGGCGGCCTGCACCATGGCGGGCAGGAAGCGGGAGAAGAAGCCGTCCAGCGCCTCCACCTGCTCCACCAGGGCGGCCGCCAGCGCGCCGGAAGAGCGGGCGGCGGTCCAGTCGGGGCGGCGGGCCAGCAGATCGGCGAAGAGGCGGCGGCGCAGCGCCAGCTTGATCCGCTCGGCCGCGCGGGCGCCCGCCGCCTCGCCGATGCCGCTGAGCAGGGCCCGCGCCGCGATAAGCGCGCCGATCGAGAGCAGGCCGGGCAGCAGCGCCTCCGCCGCCGCGCCGCCCGCGATGGCGTGGTCCAGCACGGTGGCGAGCAGCCAGGCCTGCAGCACCAGCAGGCCGCCGCCCAGCAGGGGTGCCAGCACCGCCAGCGGCAGGGCCGCGCCGGCCTGGCGCCGCAGCCCCGTCAGCCAGCGCCCGATGGCGCGGTCGGCCGCGGGTTTCAGGGCTGCGGCGGAGGTCTCGGTCTCGGGCATGCGGTCCTCCTGCCATGACGGGTGTCCCGGCATAGCCCGCCCGCCTGGCCGCCGCCTTGATCAGGATCAAGGCGGCGGGCGGGGCGGGGGCGTAGGGTCCGACCATGCCGGCACCCCGCCGGAGACCGACAAGGTGCCTGCCATGATCGACATGACCGTCGTGGATCTCTCACGGCTGCAGTTCGCGGCGACCGCGATGTATCACTTCCTCTTCGTACCCCTGACGCTCGGCCTCTCCTTCCTGATGGCCATCATGGAAAGCGTCTACGTCATGACGGGCCGGGAGATCTGGCGCCGGATGACGCTGTTCTGGGGCACGCTCTTCGGCATCAACTTCGCCATGGGCGTCGCCACCGGCATCGTGATGGAATTCCAGTTCGGCATGAACTGGAGCTACTACAGCCACTATGTCGGCGACATCTTCGGCGCGCCGCTGGCCATCGAAGGGCTGATGGCCTTCTTCCTCGAGGCCACCTTCATCGGCCTGTTCTTCTTCGGCTGGGACCGCCTCTCGCGCGTCGGCCATCTCTGCGTGACATGGCTGGTGGCCCTCGGCGCCAACTTCTCGGCGCTGTGGATCCTCATCGCCAATGGCTGGATGCAGAACCCCGTCGGCGCTGTCTTCAACCCCGACACGATGCGGATGGAGATCACCGACTTCATGGCGGTGATCTTCAATCCGGTGGCGCAGGCGAAGTTCGTGCACACCGTCAGCGCCGGCTACGTGACCGGAGCGATGTTCGTCATGGCGGTCAGCGCCTGGTTCCTGCTGACCCGGCGCCATGTTGCGCTGGCGCGGCGCTCGATGGCGGTGGCGGCGAGCTTCGGCCTCGCCTCGGCCCTGTCGGTCGTCGTGCTGGGCGACGAGAGCGGCTATGCGGCGACCGAGCATCAGAAGATGAAGCTCGCCGCCATCGAGGCGATGTGGCACACCGAGGCGGCGCCCGCGGGCTTCAGCCTCTTCGCCATCCCGGGCGACCAGGAGAACAGCTTCGAGGTCAAGGTCCCCTATGCGCTGGGCCTGATCGCGACGCGCTCGATCAGCGGCGAGATCCCGGGCATCCTGGAGCTGGTGCAGCGCGCGGGCGAGCGCATCCGCAACGGCCAGATCGCCTATGAGGCGCTCGAGAGGATCCGCGCCGACGGCACCGATCAGACCGCGCGCGCGACCTTCGAGGCGCATTGGAGGGATCTCGGCTACGCGCTGCTGCTGAAGCGCTACCGCCAGGACATCGGCAACGCCACCGGCGAGGAGATCACCCAGGCCGCCTTCGACACGGTGCCGGGCGTGGCGCCGCTGTTCTGGAGCTTCCGCATCATGGTGGCCTGCGGGTTCTACTTCATCCTCTACTTCGCCATCGCCTTCTGGCTCTCCTGCCGCCACCAGCTGGGCGACAGCCGCACCTTCAACTGGATCGCGCTGTTCAGCCTGCCGCTGCCCTGGGTGGCGATCGAGGCCGGTTGGTTCATCGCCGAATACGGCCGTCAGCCCTGGGCGGTGGAGGGCGTGCTGCCGACCTTCTACGCCGCCTCCGGCCTGACGCTGACCGACCTGGCCATCAGCCTCACCTTCTTCCTCGTCGTCTACACCGCGCTCGCCGTCGTCATGGTGCTGCTGATGCTGAAGGTCATCAAGGCCGGCCCCTCCGCGCATATCGCGCTGGAAGGCGCGCCGGGCGGCAACGGACGCATCCCCGCGGGCGCCGCCGCCCATCCCGACCACTGAGCCGCCCATCGCGGAGCAAGCCATCATGCATGCCATCCCCCTCGACTATGAAACCCTGCGGCTGATCTGGTGGGCGCTGCTCGGCGTCCTGCTCATCGGCTTCGCCATCATGGGCGGCCAGGATCTGGGCGTCGGCGCGCTGCTGCCCGCCGTCGCCCGGACCGATGCCGAGCGGCGCGTGCTGCTGAACCTCGTGGGCCCGACCTGGGAGGGCAACCAGGTCTGGCTGGTGCTCGGCGGCGGCGCCATCTTCGCCGCCTGGCCGGCGCTCTACGCCGCCTCCTTCTCCGGCTTCTACCTGGCGATGATCGCCATCCTGCTGGCGCTGATCCTGCGGCCCGTGGGCTTCAAGTTCCGCGGCAAGGTGGCCGATCCGCGCTGGCGCGCCACCTGGGACTGGGCGCTGTTCATCGGCGGCTTCGTGCCGGCGCTGATCTTCGGCGTCGCCGTCGGGAACATCCTGCTCGGCGTGCCCTTCGGCCTCGATGCCACGCTGCGGCCCTCCTACGCCGGCAACTTCTTCGGCCTGCTGCGGCCCTTCCCGCTGCTCGCCGGGCTGGTGAGCCTCGGCATGATGGTGACGCTTGGCGCCGCTGTCATCGCCGCCCGGACGGAGGGCGACCTCGCCGACCGTGCCCGCGGCCTAGGCGCCATCGCCGGCCTGGCCACCTCGGTGATCTTCGCCCTGGGCGGCGTCTGGGTCGCCTACGGGATCGAGGGCTACGTGATCTCCTCGCTGCCCTCGACCGTCGGCCCCTCCAACCCGCTGGGCAAGACCGTCGTCACGGAGGCGGGAGCCTGGATGAACAACTATGCCGCGCATCCCTGGATGTGGACGGCGCCGGCGCTGGGCCTCGCCATGCCGCTGCTGGCGGCGGTGGCGCTGGCGGCGCGGGCCCGCGTCGCGGCCATCCTGGCGGCGGCGCTCGGCATCTTCGGCATCGTCTCCACCGCCGGGCTGTCGCTGTTTCCCTTCCTGATGCCAAGCAGCATCGACCCCGATGTGAGCCTGACGGTGTGGGACGCCTCGTCGAGCCACCTGACGCTGTTCATCATGCTCGGCGCCACGCTCGTCTTCATGCCGATCATCCTGGCCTACACCGCCTGGGTCTATCGCGTGATGCGCGGCACGGTGAATGCCGAGAGCATCGGCCGCAACCCGAACGCCTACTGAGGAGCGCGCGACATGTGGTATTTCTCCTGGATCCTCGGCGTCGGCTTGGCCTGCGCCTTCGCCATCCTCAACGCCATGTGGTTCGAGATGCGCGAGGACCGGCGCCAGAGCGTGCCGCTCGCCAGCGAGGACGGGGCATCATGATCGGCCAGGAGCAGATCCGCCGCCTCGCCGCGATCGCGGTGCCGCGCTACACCTCCTATCCCACGGCGGCCGACTTCGTCGCCGTGGCGCCTGAGGATCATCTCCGCTGGCTTCGCCGCCTCGACCGCGAGGACAGCGTCTCCCTCTACCTGCATGTGCCCTACTGCCGGCAGATCTGTCATTACTGCGGCTGCCACACCAAGCTCGTCCGGCGCGACGAGGTCATCACGGGCTACCGCGAGGCGCTGGAGGAGGAGATCGCGCTGGTGGCGCGGCACCTGCCCGGGCGCTTGCGGGTGGCGCGCATCGCCTGGGGCGGCGGCACGCCCTCGATCCTTGGCGGCGAGGGGCTGGGGTCCGTGCTGGCCTGCCTGCACCGCCACTTCGATCCGCTGCCGGAGATGGAACACGCCATCGAGCTGGACCCCCGCCATGTCGATGCCGACCTGGCGGCGCAGCTCGCGGCGCTCGGGGTGAACCGCGTCAGTCTCGGCGTGCAGGACCTCGACCCCGAGGTGCAGAAAGCGATCGGCCGCATCCAGCCGGAGGAGACGGTGCGCGCGGCGGTCGCGGCGCTGCGCGGCGCCGGCCTCGACCGCATCAACTTCGACCTGATCTACGGCCTTCCGCGGCAGACGACGGAGACCCTGCGGCGCAGCTGCGAGGCGGTGATCGCGCTCGATCCCGCGCGGATCGCCTGCTACGGCTACGCGCACCTGCCGGGACGCCGCGCCAACCAGAAGCTCATCGACGCCAGCATCCTGCCCGATAGCGGCCAGCGCTTCGAGCAGGCGCGGCTGATCGCCGACCTCATGGTCATGGGCGGCTACGTGCCGATCGGCATCGACCACTTCGCCCGGCCGGAGGACCCGCTGGCCGCCGCCGCCCGGGCGGGGCGGCTTCACCGCAACTTCCAGGGCTATACCGATGACGACCGGCCGATCCTGATCGGCTTCGGCGCCTCCAGCGTCTCCCGCCTGGCGGATGGCTACGCGCAGAACGTCGCTGATGTCCCCGACTATGTCCGGCGGGTGCGGGCCGGCCGGCTGGCGACGCAGCGCGGCTGCCCCCTGGATGCCGATGCGCAGCAGCGCGCGACGATCATCGAGCACCTGATGTGCAACTTCCGCGTGGATCTGGACAGCGTCGCGCCGCGCGCCGGCTTCGCCGACGAGCTGGCGCTGCTGCGCCCCTATGTCGCCGCGGGGCTGCTGACGCTGAGCGGCCGCCGCCTTGCGATGACCGCCGCCGGGCGGCCTTTCGTGCGGCTGGTGGCCTCGGTCTTCGATGCCTTCCGCCAAGGCGGCGGGGGCGGCTTCAGCCTCGCCGTGTGACCGGCATCACCCTTCTCACCCGTGCGCGGTACGTCCTATAGATCAGGAAGGGCCGGCATAGGCCGGCCTTAGCCCTCCTGGCCTGGATCGACCGACATGCCCCGCACTGTCCCTTCATCCCGGTTCCGTGAACGCCGGATGCGGGCTGAATGACGCTGCGGCGGGCTCGCCTCCTGGCCCTTATGGCACTGCTGTCCGCCTGCGCCGCGCCGGCCGCGCCGCCGGAGCCGCCGCCGTCCGCGCCCGCGTCCCGCCTGTCCCGGGTCGCCGTGGCGCCGGAGGAGATCCGGCGCTACCAGAAGGCCGTCGCGGCGCGGCTGCCCGGCACCGTCCGTTTCCGGCATCTGAGGGTGGTGGAGGACCGGGACGGGAATCGCGCCCTGTGCGGCCAGCTCGAGGCCGGCGCAGGGCGGTCCGGCTTCCAGGGCTTCCACGCCCCTCTGACCATCAGCGGCGCCGGCATCCGCGCCGAGCCAGCCCTGGCGCGCGATCACGGCCTGCTCTACGTCTTCGAGCGTTGCCAGACGGAGCCGTCCCGCCCTTGAGGCGGGCGCAGGGGAGGGGCGCCATGGCTGGAACCGAGGCCCGGGCCGGGGCGGCGTTGATCGGCCTTGACTGGGGCACGACCTCGCTGCGCGCCTGGCTGCTCGATGCCGCGGGCGGGGTGCTGGCCGCGCGCGCCGCGCCGCACGGGATCATGCAATTGCCGGAGGGCGGCTTCCCGGCGGCCTTCGCGGCGATCGCGGGCGACTGGCGGGCGGCCCATCCGGGCCTTCCCGCCCTCGCCGCCGGCATGGTGGGCAGCGCCCAGGGCTGGCGGGAAGCGCCCTACCGCGAATGCCCCGCGGGGCCGGAGGATCTGGCCGGGGCGCTGACCCGCGTGCCGCTGCCCGGGGGTGGGGCGCTGCATGTCATCCCCGGCGTCGCCCGCTTCGACGCCCTGCCGGACGTCATGCGCGGGGAGGAGACGCAGGTGGCGGGGGCGCTGGCGCTGCATCCCGAGATGGCCGCCTCCGCCCTGCTGGTCCTGCCCGGCACGCACAGCAAGTGGGTGCGGGTGGAGGACGGGCGCATCCGCTCCTTCCGCACCTTCATGACCGGCGAGCTGTTCTCGGTGCTGCGGGGCCATTCCATTCTGGGCCGCCCCGCCCAGGGCGCCGAGGCGGCGGCGCCCGAGGCCGCCGCCCGCGCCTTCGACCGCGGCGTGGCGGCGGTGCGGGAGGGGGGCGAGGGGCTGGCGCCGCGGCTCTTCTCGGCCCGTGCGCTGGTCCTGGCGGGACGCCTCGGCGCCGCCGAAAGCCTGGATTATCTCTCCGGCCTGCTGATCGGCGAGGAACTGCGCTGCGGCCTCGCCGGCGGCGCACCGCCCCGGATCACGCTGATCGGCGAGGATGCGCTCTGCGCGCGCTACCGGCGCGCGCTCGCCCTGTTCGGGTTGGCGGAGCCGTGCTGGCTGGAGGGTGCCACCATCGCCGGCCTGCTGCGCGTCGCCCGCGCCGCCGGCCTGCTGGCCCGCTGAGGAGGAAGCCATGTTCCGCAGCCATCTCGAACGCCTGCCCCTGATCGCCATCCTGCGCGGCCTGCGGCCGGAGGAGGCGGTCCCCGTCGGCGAGGCGCTGGTACGGGCGGGATTCGCCATCATCGAGGTGCCGCTGAACTCGCCCCGGCCGCTGGAGAGCATCCGCCGCCTGCAGGAGGCCTTCGGCGACCGGGCCCTGATCGGGGCCGGCACGGTGACCAGCCCCGCCGCCGTGGCCGAGGTGGCCGCGGCGGGCGGGCGGCTGATCGTCATGCCGCACAGCGATCCCGCCGTGGTGCGCGCGGCGAAGCAGGCCGGCCTGTTCTGCGCCCCCGGCGTCGCGACCCCGACCGAGGGCTTCGCCGCCCTGGCGAACGGCGCCGACGCGCTGAAGCTGTTCCCCGCCGAGGCGCTGGGCCCCGCCGTGCTCAAGGCCTGGCGCAGCGTCTTCCCGACCGGGACCGCCTTCCTGCCCGTCGGCGGCATCACGCCGGAGGGGATGGCGCCCTTCCTGGAGGCGGGCGCCGCCGGCTTCGGGCTAGGCTCGGCGCTCTACAGGCCGGGCGACGCGCCGGAGCAGGTGGCGGCGCGCGCCGCGGCCTTCGTGGCGGCGCTGCGAGGCTGAGCGCCGCCGGCCTTTTCCTCCCCCCTCCGGGAGAGAGCGGCCTCAGGCCTCCGGGGCGGCCCCGGGCGGCGCGGCATCGCGCCCGGCCTGCGCGCGTTCCGCCAGCAGGCCGCGCCCCAGCCATCCGGCGAGCCGCCGCTCCAGCCCGTCCATGTAGGAATAGGCCACCGGCACGAAGACCAGGCTCAGCAGGGTCGAGGTGAGCAGCCCGCCGATCACCACCAGCGCCATCGGCGCGCGGAACTCGTTGTCGGCGCCGATGCCGCTGGCGATATGCGCCATGCCGGCGCACATGGCGATGGTGGTCATGACGATCGGCCGTGCCCGCTTGCGCGCCGCCTCGACGATCGCCGCGTCACGCCCGAGGCCGCGCTCCCGCCGCGCCAGGACGGCGTATTCCACCAGCAGGATGGAGTTCTTGGCGACGATGCCCATCAGCATCAGCACGCCGATCACCGCCGAGACGCCGAGCGACTTCTGCGCCAGGAGCAGGGCGAGCAGCGCGCCGCCGAGGGAGAGCGGCAGGGCCGACATGATCGTCGCCGGCTGCAGGAAGCCGCCGAAGAGCAGCACCAGCACCAGATAGACCATCAGCACGCCGGCGCCGAGGGCATAGGCGAAGCCCTCGAACAGCTCGCGCATCACCTCGCTGTCGCCCACCGCCTGGCGACGCACGCCGGGCGGCAGGTCCCGCATCACCGGCAGCGCATCGACCAGCGCGTTGGCGGCGCCGAGCGGCAGGCCGCCGAGCTCCGCCTCCACCGTGACCTTGCGCACGCGGTCGAGGCGGTCGATCTGGGCCGGCCCCGCCCCGTGGCGGATCTCGGCCACGGCGCCGAGCGGCACGGTCATGCCGCCGCGCCCTTCGACCCGCAGCGCGCGCAGCCGCTCCAGCTCGCCGCGCGCCGGCTCGTCCAGCATGACGCGGATCGGGATCTGCCGCTCGGGCAGGTTGAAGCGCGCCAGGTTCTGGTCGATGTCTCCGGTCGTCGCGATGCGCGCCGTGGCGGCCAGGGCCGCGACCGAGACGCCGGCATCGGCGAGCCGCCCCTCGATCGGCAGGATCTGCAGTTCAGGCCGCGCCAGGCTGGCGGTGGAGCGCGCGCCGGAGAGCTGCGGCAGGCCGCGCATCTCGGCCTCCAGCCGCCGTGCCGTGGCGTCCAGCGCCGCCGCATCCTCGCCGACCAGCGTGACCTGCAGGCGCGAGCCGCTCTGCCCGTCGGCGCCGAAGCGGACCCGCGCGCCCGGCAGGCCCTCCAGCAGGGGGCGCATCGCGGTCTCGAACTGCTGCTGCGTCAGGCGGCGCTGCCCGGGCGGCACCAGCCCGACGGTGAGGTTGGCCTGGCGGGGGTCGCCGGCATGGGTGCTGGTGCCGATGACGCCCTCGCCGCTGCTGACGGTGCCGAGCGAGGCGAAGACCGTGCGGACCTCAGGCCGCGCCCGCAGCAGCGCGGTCGCCTCCCGCACGACCGCGTCGGTCTCGGCCAGCGTCGCGCCGGGCGGCAGCTCGATGGCGATGGAGGAGCGGCTGCGATCGGCACCGGGCACGAAGTCCTGCGGGATGAGGGGCAGCAGGGCCAGCGAGACGGCGAGGAAGCCGATGCCGGCCAGCACCGTCACCAGCCGATGCCGCAGGCACCAGAGCAGCAGCGCCATGTAGCGCCGGCCGAACGGGCCCTGGGCATCCCCTTGGGCATCCTCGGCCTGGGCCTGGCCGGAGGGCCGCTCGCTCAGGAAGTAGGCGCCGAGCAGCGGCGTGAGCAGCCGCGCCACCACCAGGGAGAAGGCGACGGCGGCGGCGACGGTGAGGCCGAACTCGCGGAAGAACTGACCCGGGATGCCGGGCATGAAGGCCACCGGCACGAAGACCGCCAGGATGGTGGCGGTGGTGGCGATGACGGCGAGGCCGATCTCGTCCGAGGCGTCGAAGGCCGCGCGCATCACGCCGCGCCCGGGATGCGCGCGCAGATGGCGGACGATGTTCTCGATCTCGACGATGGCGTCATCCACCAGCACGCCGACCACCAGCGTCAGGCCGAGCAGGGTGACGTTGTTGAGCGAGAAGCCCGCCGCCCACATCACCGCGAAGGTCGGGATCAGCGAGAGCGGCATGGCGATGGCGGCGATCCAGGTGGCGCGCCAGTCGCGCAGGAAGACCCAGACCACCAGCATGGCGAGCAGCGCGCCCACCGCCAGCGCCTCCAGCGCCGCGTGATAGCCGGCCAGGACGAACTCGACCGTGGAGGCGACGCGTGTCATGGCGACGCCGGGATGGGCGGCCTCCAGCTCCGCCACGCGCGCCGCCACCTGCTCGGCCACCGCGACCTCCGAGGAGCCGCGCGTGCGCACCACCTCGAAGGCGATCACCGGCCGGCCGTCGAGGCGGGCGGCCGTGCGCACCTCGGCGGTGCCGTCACTGACCACCGCCAGCTCCTCCAGCCGGGCGGCGCGGCCGTTCGGCAGCACGATGCTGCGCGCCCGCAGGGCCTCGACGCTCTGCGCCGCGCCGAGCGTGCGGATCGTCTGCTCCTCGCCGCCCAGCGTGCCGCGCCCGCCGGGCAGGTCGAGGTTGAGCGCGCGCAGCTGCTCGTTCACCTGCGCCGCCGTGATGCCGAGCGCCAGCATGCGGTCCGGCCGCAGCGCGACGCGGATCTCGCGCTCGACGCCGCCGACGCGGTTGATCTCGGCCACGCCGCGCACCGAGAGCAGCGACTTCGCGACGACGTCCTCGACGAACCAGCTCAGCGCCGCCGGCGACATCTGCGGCGCGGCGACCGTGTAGGTCAGGATGGCGCCGCCGGTCGCTTCCAGGCGCGAGATGACGGGATCGCGGATCTCCGCCGGCAGGTCGGCGCGGATGCGGGCGATGCGGTCGCGCACATCGTTGGTGGCGCGGTCGATGTTCTTGCCAAGGGCGAATTCCACGGCGGTCGTGGAGGCGCCGTCGACGACGGTGGAGATGATGTGCCGCACATCGCCGAGGCCGGCGATGGCGTCCTCCACCCGGCGCGTCACCTGGGTCTCCAGCTCGCTGGGCGCCGCGCCCGGCTGCGCGACGGTGACGATCACCACCGGCAGGTCGAGATCGGGCGTGTTGTTGATCCGCAGCAGCGGATAGCTGGCGAGCCCGGCGATGGTGAGCAGCAGGAAGAGAACGGCCGTGGCCACCGGATTGCGGATCGCCCAGGCCGAGATGTTGCGGTGGCCGGGGTCCTGCGGGGAGCGGGGCATGGCTCAGTCCGCCCCGGCGCTGCGCACGCGGTCGCCATCGGCGAGGAAGCCGGCGCCGCGCACGACGACGCGCTCGCCCGCGGCCAGGCCGCTTTCCACGGCGATCCATCCCCCGTCCCGCGGGCCGGTGGCGAGGCGGCGCAGCCGGACCTGCTCGCCTTCCAGCACGAAGGCGACCGGCCCGCCATCGCGGAACACCACGGCCTCGTGCGGCACCGCCGGCCAGTCCCGCGCCCCCGCCCCAATCTCGGCGCGGGCGAACATGCCCGGCCGCAGCCCCGCATCCGGGCCCAGGGCGACATGCACGGTGCCGAGCCGGCTCTCCGGCGCGACGCCGGGCGCCACGGCCCGGACCCTGCCCTCGACGAGGCGCTCGCCATGGCGGATACGGACGGCCTGGCCGGGACGGACCTGCGAGAGATCCAGCTCCGGCACCCGCGCGTCCAGCTCCAGCCGGCCCTCGCGCAGCAGGCGGAACATCTCCTGGCCGGCGGTGAGCACGGTGCCCGGCAGCACGGCGCGGCGCAGGACGATGCCATCGGCCGGGGCGAGGAGGCGTGCCTGCGCCAGCCGCGCCGCCAGCTCCTCCCGGCTCGCCCGGGCGGCGGCGAGGCGGGCCTCGGCCTGGCGGGCGGCCGCCCGGCGCTGGTCCAGCACCTGGCGCGGCGTGTTCTGGCTGCGCGCCAGCTCCTCGGCACGGCGCAGGTCGGTCCGCGCGATGTCGAGCGCCGCCTCGGCCTCGGCGACGCCGGCCTCGGCCTGACCGAGCTGGGCAGCCGGCAGCCGGTCGTCCATGCGTGCCAGCACCTGGCCGGCGCGGACCGCGTCGCCTTCCTCCACCAGCACGGCCTCGACCCGGAGGCCGCCGGCCTCCGCCCCCAGCACCAGCTCCTGCCAGGGGACGACGGAGCCATCGCCGACGACCAGGCGCTCCATCGGGCGGAGGACCACCGGGGCCGTCGCCACGGTCAGCACGGGGGGCGGCGCGGCGGTGAGCGGGGGCGAGGCAAGGGGAGGAACAGGGGGAGGGCCGGCGGCGGGCCGCAGCAGGTACCAGCCCGCCGCGGCGGCGGCGAGCAGCAGGAGCAGCCCGGGCAGCCACCTGCGGCGCCATCGCGCGGGGGCCGGCGGGCCGGCACGGCGCGCCGTGGCGGCGGGAGAAGTTTCGAGCATGCTCAACCTGCGAGAGGGTCCGCGGGCCGCATCATCCCGGCTATTGACCGATTGGTCAATAGTGCTATCAGCGCATCATGCCCCCGCCTGCCGAGCGCCCCGCCCGCAGCCGCCTGCCCGTCGAGGAACGGCAGGCCCAGATCCTCACCGCGGCCGTGGAGGAATTCGCCGAGCGCGGCTATGCCGGCGCGCGGATGGCGGCGGTGGCGCGCCGCGCCGCGGTGACCAAGGGCCTGCTCTACCACTACCATCCCGGCGGAAAGGCGGACCTCTTCCGGGCCGCCATCGGCTCCTGCGCCCGCTCCACCCTCGAGGAGTTGGCACGGCTGCGCCTGACCTTCTTCGGCTCGCGCCGCGCGCAGCTCGTCGAGATGTTTCGCTTCGCCTACGAGGACAGGCTGCGCGACGACCGGCGCGACCGCATCCTGCTGAAGCTGATGGTGGGCGAATCCGGCGCCTTTCCCGAGCTCGCGGCCTCCTACCGCGCCGAGATCCTCGATCCCGCCATCAGCCTGCTTCAGGCGGTGTTGCGGGAAGGCGAGGCGGCGGGCGAGTTCCGCGCCGGCGTGGCGACGGATTCCGGCCTGGCGCATGTGCTGCTGGCGCCGCTGTTCCTGGGGGGGATCTGGGACATGATCCTCGGCCGCCCCGCCGAGGCCGAGGTCAGGGCGCAGCGCGAGTCGCATATCGCGGCGGTGCTGCGGCTCCTGGAGCCCTGAGCCCGCCGGAAGGGCCGCCGCACCGGCTTTACTGAACCTGCAGCATGCTGCCGTGGACCCAGCCCTCGGGCTGCCCCGTGCCGACCTGGTACCATCCGCCCGGCGCGCGTCCGAAAATTGTCAGGCCGGTGCCGCGCGGCACCACGCGCAGCACCTCGCCCCCGCCCAGGGGGCTGGCGCGGAGATTGGCGTTCTGCCGCGCCAAGGCGCTGCCCTCCGCCGGGGTGGCCGCGGCAGGGCCGGGCGCGGGAGGGGCGGATGCCGACGGGGGCGTCGATTGGGGCGCCGGCGGGGTGGGCGGGGCGGGGGTGTGGCTCGGAAAGCTTCCGGGCACGGGGGGCAGGGGCTGCGCGCCGGGACGGCCGCCCGGCGACGGGCCACCGTTCTCGCGGCAGCGATCGAGCATCTCGATATAGGTCCGGGTGGCTTCCACCGTGCTGGCGGCCAGGAACTGCTCGATCTGAGGCGTCGCGCCCGCTTCGGCCGCCGGCGTGACGACCGAGACGAAAGGAATGAAGGCCTCCTCGGTGGCGCCGGTCAGGTTCATCTGGCCACAGACGGCGACCGCGCCGGAGCTGGCCTGCGGATAGACCTGCACGGCGCGGAAGCTGGCCCCGGGCCCCTTAGCCCGGGCGCGCAGCCGCTCCTCAGACAGCGCGCGGGCCTCGGAGGCGAAGCCCTGCTGCTGGGTCGGCTTGGGATCGTCGCAGGCGGCGAGAAGGACGAACGGGAGCAGAAGGGCGCCTGCCCGCAGGGCCCGTCGCAGCGCCGCCTGCCGCGGCCTCGAGAATGGGTGCCGCATGGGAAGACCTCTCCTTGTCACCGATCAGCACCATTCCGCGCTCAAGGTTTCTGGCGGGGCGCCCGGAGCCTGATGAAGTTCTTCTAACGCCGCCAGTGAGGTAGCGGAACACCACAGCGACCTTGGCCACGCCATCGCGCCACGGTCGTCGGGACATGATGGCGGCGAGCGGGGATTCACAACCTGCGCCACGTGGTCGTGACGGGAACGATGAGCAGCAAACGAAGAAATTGAAGTCTGCACCAGCATTCTTCGGCAGGCGGCGAAGGGCCTCCTGCAACGCGAGAGTTGCGTCTCGCGAAATCCCGCGATGGCGGCAGCATCTTCTGCGCTTTCATATCGCAACCTGGGTCTCGACAAATTTCAGGTTGCAATACGTTACGAGGGTGCTTACACAAACATTCGAAGATCGCTCAATCGTGAGTGAACTCTGTCACAGGGAGCACGGCAAAGGCCAGAAGGGCCGGCATATTTTCTCGAGCTGCTGCTGAGGAGAAGATCGCGCCGCACCGGCGGGCGGTCGTCATCCGGATCAGTCCTGGCGGAAGGCATTCTGCGGAAGAGACATTCAGATCCCCCTCGTAGCCGCATGCCAAATCAATAGTTACTATATCGTAACTAAATGCCTGGTGAAGGCCATCCCTCGTGGGAGGGTGACGCCAAGCATGCCGTGAGCGCAGAGGACACTGCCGCGCCATCGCGCGCCCAGCCCTGGCGCACACCTTCGGTTCAGGCCATGGCCTGGCGAGAGGCGCGACGCTCCCGATACGCCGGGACGCATCGGCCCGTGCCTGGCCGTGACCGAGCGGCGCGGGGCTGTTCCGGCCCGGCGTCATCCCTCTGGACACTCCGCGCGACGACCGGCCTTCCCGTGAACGCAGGGAAGCTTCCGGGATCGGACCGCTCAGCCCAAAGGATGCCCCCATGGCACTTCTCGGCGTGTATGTCGGCAATGACAGAAACCAGGTCTCCAACTTCGAGAAATGGCTGGGACACGAGGTGGACGGCATCCATGCCGTCGTCGGCTTCGCCAACTGGAACGACTTCGTCAGCAGCGCCAGGTGGATGGTCAACGACCTCTGGAAGCCGACGGGGCGCGACCTCTTCTGGTCGGTGCCGCTGATCACGCGGGACGCCAACCTCTATTCCGCCGCGAATGGCGACTACAACCAGTACTACCGCACGGTGGCGCAGACGCTGGTGAACGGCACGCCCGGTAGCGACGACATCTATGTCCGCACCGGCTGGGAATTCAACGGAAACTGGTTCTACTGGAATGCCATCGGCAAGGAGCAGGCCTTCATCGGCGCCTTCCGCGAGTTCGTCGAGGCCTTCCGCTCGGTCTCCGACCGCTTCAAGTTCGAGTGGAACGTCAATGAGGCGTCCGGCGGGATCGACCCGGCCAAAGCCTATCCGGGTGACGACTATGTCGACATCATCGGCATGGATTTCTACTGGAAGCCCGAATACACCGGCAACGATCCGGTCAAGGCCTTCGAGACGGTGCGCGACCTGAAGTACGGGCTGAAATGGCTCGAGAACTTCGCCGACGCGCATGGCAAGCCCACCGCCTATTCGGAATGGGGCGTCAAGACCGACACCGCCGCGCCCTACATCAAGCTGGTGCAGGACTGGTTCGAGAGCCACGACGTCGTCTACCAGACCTACTGGGATTCCAACGACGCCTTCCCGGGCAAGATCTCCGACGGCACCGAGCCCCGGACCGGCGCCGCCTACAAGGCCGCCTTCGGCGGCGGCGGCTCGGGCGCGCCGGAGGTCGGCGGATCGACCGGCGGTTCCTCGGGCAATGGTTCCTCGGGCAATGGTTCCTCTGGCGGGAATTCCGGCGGATCGCCGGTGGTAACGCCGCCGACCACGCCGTCGCAGCCCGCCGTGACCAGCGCGGAGGCCTCCGATGCGCCCAGCAAGGTGGTCTGGGGCAATCATGCCGGGGTCAGCCTCTGGGGCAGCGACGCCAACGAGCAGTTCTCGGCCCGCAGCAACGCCACCATGTATGGCGGCAAGGGCGATGACACCTTCATCGTCAACACAGCCAGCGACCGCGTCGTCGAGTATGCCGGGCAGGGCACCGATACGGTGAAGACCTGGCTGCACAGCTACACCCTGCCGGACCAGGTGGAGAACCTCACCTTCACCGGCTACGGCAACTCCAAGGGCTATGGCAACGGCCTGGCCAATATCATCATCGGCAACGACGGCAGCAACGTCCTGGACGGGCGTGGCGGCAACGATGTGCTCACCGGCGGGCGGGGGGCGGATATCTTCGTCATCGCCAAGGGCGCCGGCCACGACACCATCACGGATTTCGCGCGCGGCACCGACAAGCTGCAGCTCAGCGGCTTCTCCGGCGACGCCAAGCTGTCCTTCTCCGGCGGGGTGGCGACGATCTCCGATGGCAACGGATGGGAATCCCATGTCACGCTGAAGGGCGTCACCGGCCTGTCCGCTTCGGACTACTTCTTCGGCTGAGCCACGACCTCGCGGTCCGGCGCTTCCATGGGGCGCCGGCCGCAGCCCTGGACTTGGCTGATTTTCCGCCACGCGGCGCGATTTTTTTTACTGTCGGTCGCCGATACCTATTCCCTTTCAGGCTCGTTCTCCCTCATCGTCTCTCATTGCCGTGACTGGGGAGGACTGCGTGGCAGAGTTCTGGGCCGATTGGGGCTTGCTGGCCTATCTGGCCGCGGCGGCATGGGCGTTTTTCGAGGGCGAGACCTTCGTCCTGCTCGCCGCCGCCGCCGGTCAGGCGACCGGACTGATCAACCCCTGGTTCCTCATGATCTCGGTCTGGATCGGCTCCTTCCTGGGCGATCAGCTCTGGTTCACCCTGGGTCAACGCTATGGCGTGCGGGCCCTGCGCAAGCTGCCCGCGGCGGAGCGCAAGGTCGCCAAGGCCCTGCGCTTCCTGGAACGCTACGGCACGCTGTTCGTCCTGACCTTCCGCTTCGTCTATGGCGTTCGCAACGTGGCCTCGGCCGCCTGTGGCATCGCCGGCATGAAGCACAGCCGATTCGCCATCCTGAACTTCATCGCCGCCGGCCTCTGGGCCGGCTCCTTCGTCGCCGCCGGCTGGTATGCCGTGGCCTGGCTGGGCGAGGAGTACACCAGCTACGCGCTGATGGGCATCGGTGCCCTCGTCGTCTGCTTCCTGGCCTACAAGGTCGTCCGCCTGTGGCGTCGCCCGTCGGCGCCTGTCCAGGCCCCCGAGCTGCCGCCGGTCGCGCGGGCGCAGGAGTTCAGCAGGCCGCCGTCCGAGAAGGGCGTGACCAAGGGTGCGACCCTGAAGCGCGTCGCCATCTGACCGGCGCCTGCCCGGCTGACGCTTGCATATCCTGACGTGACCTTGGACGCTTCACGGCGTTTCCTGCCCGCAACCGCGTTCGGGAACGACAGGAATGCCTCAAGGCCGCCGGTGCGTAACCGGCTTGATCGCCCTTCTCCTCCTGGCCTGCGCCGCCTGCTCGGCTCCCGTTCGCCCGCTCCCGGAGCCGGAGGCGACGGAAGCCCTGTCACCCTGGCGAGGGCGCCTCGTCCGGGCTGCCCTCACCGAATGGCGGGCCTGGGGCGAGCTCGTCGTGGATGGCTGGCCGGAGGCGCTGCCGCGGCCGGCCGATCCCGACAACTACACGCGCATCCTCGATTACTGGTCGTCCACGCCCGAGGGGCCGGCGGTCGCCAGCCGGCTGCGTAATACGCATGATTCGATGATGCTGGCGCTGCTGGAGGCGACGCCGCCGGGCGCCCCGCCGCCGCAGCCCTCCATCTCCCTCTGGGCCTATCCCGCCTGGTCGGCGGCCTTCGTCAGCGCGGTTTTGCAGCGAGCCGGCGTGCCGCCCTCGGTCTTCCCGGCGGCCGCGGCCCATGCCTGGTACATCGACCGGCTGCTGTCGGAGGCCGCCTGGAACCCCTCCGGGGCGGCCTTCCTGCCGCACGACCCGGCCGGCTACGCTCCCGCGCCCGGCGATCTCCTCTGCGCCGACCGGTCGCGCCTGCCGCTGCTGCACTGGCAGGACCGGCTGGCCGAGGCCGGGCAGTTCCGCCCCCTGCATTGCGACATCGTGGTGGCCGCCGGCGGCGGGCTGGTGCAGGCGGTCGGCGGCAATGTGCTGGATGCCACGGTGCTGCGGCGCTTCCCGGCCGATTCGCGGGGCCATGTCCTGCCACCGCCTTTCGACAAGCCTCCCTTCTTCCTGGTCTTCGAGAACCGGCTCGACCGGATGCCCTGATTCAGTCGGGCAGGGGATTCAGCCGGGCGGAGACAGCGTGGCGGAGACGTCGGGCAGGGCGGGCTGCATGTCCTCCTTCAACGCCACGCCGGTCAGGCCCAGCGTCAGCGCCTGCCGCGCCAGCCAGGCGATCCTGTCGGCGGCGCCGGCGTGGCTCAGCCCGCCGGCGCCGTGGATGTTCGAGACACAGTTCCGCTCCGAATCGGCCCGTCCCGGACGGGGGCCGAAGGTGAGATAGGCGCCAAGGCTGTCGGCCACGCTGAGGCCGGGACGCTCGCCGATCAGCATAACGGCGAGCCGCGCCCCGAGCCGGGCGCCGATCTCGTCGCCCAGCGCCACCCGCGCCTGCAGGGCGATCACCGGCGGCGCCAGGCGCAGGCCGTGCAGGCGCCGCCGCGCCGCCTGGAGGACCGGCGCGGCATGCCGCTGCACCGCCGTGGCGGAAAGCCCGTCCCCGATGATGAAGGCGATGTCCCACTCGCCCCGGGGAATGGCCGCGGCGCTCTCCGCCGCCAGCCTGCGGCCGAGATCCGGCCGGCGCAGATAGGTGCCGCGGTCCGGCGCGGCGCTGTGCAGGAGGAGGGGCACGCCGGGCCCGGGGTCGTCGGACAGGGCCTCGGACAGGGCGCCAGGGTCGAGGGCCGCGTGCACGGCGTCGCGCGCCTGGGCGTGGGCCATCTGGAAGGCCAGGACGTCGCGGATGGTCACCGCCTCGCCACTGCGGCCGAGGCCGATCCGGGCGCGGGTGGCGCGGCGCAGGCGCTCCCACCCGTCGCTCACGCGCCAGCCTCGGCGGCCAGGCGAGCCAGGGGGGCGGTGTCGGGCGCCAGGGCGCGCAGCCGGCCTTCGGGCGTCAGCATGCCCATCCGTTCCAGCCAGGCCTCGAATTCCGGGGCGGGGCGGAGGCCGAGCAGATCGCGCAGCGCCAGCACGTCATGGAAGGCGAGGCTCTGGTAGTTCAGCATGATGTCGTCGGCGCCGGGCACGGCGATGAGGAAGTTCACGCCGGCCACGCCGAGCAGCGTCATCAGCTGGTCCATGTCGTCCTGGTCGGCCTCGGCGTGGTTGGTGTAGCAGGCGTCCACCCCCATCGGCAGGCCGAGCAGCTTGCCGCAGAAGTGGTCCTCGAGCCCGGCGCGGATGATCTGCTTGCCGTCATAGAGATATTCCGGGCCGATGAAGCCGACCACGGTGTTGACGAGCAGGGGGCGGAACTCCCGCGCCACGGCATAGGCGCGCGCCTCCGCGGTCTGCTGGTCGAGGCCGTGATGCGCTCCGGCCGAAAGGGCGGCGCCCTGGCCGGTCTCGAAATACATGACGTTGTCGCCCAGCGTGCCGCGCCCCAGCGCCAGCGCCGCCTCATGCGCCTCCCGCAGCACGGCGAGATTGACGCCGAAGCCGGCATTCGCCGCCTCGGTCCCGGCGACCGACTGAAAGACCAGATCCACCGGCGCGCCCCGCCGCATGATCTCGATGGCGCTGGTCACATGGGTCAGCACGCAGCTCTGGGTCGGGATCGCGTGGCGCTGGCGCAGTTCATCGAGCATGTCCAGCAGGCGCATGCAGTTGGGCAGGTTGTCGGTGGCCGGGTTGATGCCGATCACCGCGTCGCCGCTGCCGAGCAGCAGCCCGTCCAGCACGGCCGCCGCGATGCCGCGCGGGTCGTCGGTCGGGTGGTTCGGCTGCAGCCGGCTGGCCAGCCGTCCGGGCAGGCCGAGGGTGGTGCGGAAGGCGCTGACCACGCGGCATTTCCGCGCCACCGCCATCAGATCCTGGTTGCGCATCAGCTTGCTGGCGGCGGCCACCATCTCGGGCGTCAGCCCCGGCGCCAGGGCGGCCAGGGCGGCGCCATCGGCAGCGTGCGAGAGCAGCCAGTCGCGGAAGCCGCCGACCGTCATGGCGCGGACCGGGGCGAAGGCCGCGGCATCGTGCCGGTCGAGGATCAGCCGGGTCACCTCATCGGCCTCGTAAGGCACCAGGGCCTCGTTGAGGAAGACGGCGAGCGGGAGGTCGGCCAGCGCCATGCGGGCTGCGACGCGGCGGGCATCGCTGTCCGCCGCTAGCCCGGCCAGCTCGTCCCCGGAGCGGCGCGGCGAGGCGGCGGCAAGCAGGGCCCTGAGATCCTCGAAGCGGTGGCGCTCGCCACCGGCCAGGCTGGTGCGGCTGGTCATGCCGGCAGCCTGCCACGACCGACGCGCGCGGTCAGTTCCTTTGGCGGCCTCCGGACGGGGTTTCCAGCTCCGGCGGGGTGAGGGGATCCGGCGGCGGCTGCGGTTCGGCCGAGGCTGTCGCCTGGCCGAGGAACGGGGTTCCCCCTGATGCCGCGCATCGGCACGCCTTCTGATGGCGCGCCCTGATGGCGTATCGGGGCGGCCGGGCTCCCGCTTGCCATCCTCCGGCACTTCCCCGACATTCCGCCCACCGGCGGGCGGCTCGTCCGCCGGGTGAGTGGCCCGCCGCCCCGGCGGGCAACCCGGATGCCGGATCGGGCGTCCTTATCCTTCCGGCTGCCACTGGCCGCCGCTCTTCGCCGAAGGACCGACAGTGCCTCGCATCATCCGCCTCTCCCTTCTGCTGGCCCTTCTGCTGGCCCTGCTTCCGCCGACGCTGCTTCCACCGGCCGCCCTGGCTCAGGGCGCGGCGCCGGCTGCCCCGCAAAGCCCGGCGGAGACGCCGGCGGACCCAGTGGCGGACCCGGTGGCGGACCCGGTGGCGGCGCTGGACGGCATCCTGGCCACGCTGCGCAGCGATCAGGAGCGCGCCGCCTTCGTCCGCCAGCTCGAGGAGCTGCGGACCAGCCTGGCCGCCCGTTCGGCCGCGCCGTCGGCGGGCGACGCGCCGGGGGCAGCGCCGGGGGGCGAGCCCGCCGCTCCCGCCGCCGAAGCAGGTTCGCCGCCGCCGGATTCGGGCCTGCTCGGCGCCGTGGCGGTGGGGCTGAACAATGTCGGGGACACGGTGCGGGACCAGCTGAACAGCGGCAGCCTGATCTTCC
This sequence comes from Pseudoroseomonas sp. WGS1072, assembly GCF_049340465.1. NCBI lineage: Bacteria > Pseudomonadati > Pseudomonadota > Alphaproteobacteria > Acetobacterales > Acetobacteraceae > Pseudoroseomonas > Pseudoroseomonas sp. WGS1072. The sequence continues at coordinate 2,941,314 of NZ_JBMPSU010000001.1, forward strand.
GGCTGAACGCCGCCGGCAGCCAGATCCGCAGCCGCTTCCAGGATGCCTGGGAGGACGGCGACCTCTGGGCCTTCCTGGCCTGGGCGGGGCTCGGCTGGGGTGTCGCCGCCGCTCTTCTCTACGGCATCTCCGCCTTGCCCTGGCTGCGTCCCCGCCCGGATGCCGAACGCTTCCGCGCCTCCGGCCGCGCGGCGCTCTGGCGCACGGCCGGGCTGGAGGCGGCGCGGCGGCTGCTGCCCCTGCTGCCGGCGACACTGCTGATCTTCGCCTGGCCAGTGCTCTGGCCGCGCGGCTGGGAGGAGACGCGCCTGTTCCTCACCATCGCCATGCCCTTCCTGGTGGGCGCGCTGACGTGGCGCCTGGGCTTCCCGCTGCTCTACCTGCTGGGCCCGATCCGGGGCTGGAGCACGGTGCGCTATGCCCGCCGCCGCATCCTGCCCTGGCTGGTGGCGCTGTCCGCCCTGGCGGTGGCGAGCACCTCGCTCCAGGAGGCGGAGCTGCGCTGGATCATCGGGCCGGATGTGGCCATGCTGGCGGGCGGAGCGGTGGATCTGGCGCTGGCCGTCGTGGCCTTCCTCTTCATCCTGCGCCGGCGTGGTGGCGTGCGCCGCCTGCTGGCGGGACGGCATACCGGGTCGGAGGAGCCACGCAGCGCGTTGCGCTCCGTCGGCGGGCAACTGGCCAGCAACTGGCACCTGCTCGGCTTCGCCCTGATCCTCGGCCATGTGTTCTCCCGTTTCCTCGGCCTCGGCCATGGCTTCTTCCTGGGGCGCGCCCTCCTGACCATCGGGGTGATCGTGCTGATCCTGGTGGTCACCTTCACCATGAACGGGTTGCTGAAGCGGTTCCTGGAAGGGCGCCAGCAGGCGAGCGGCAGCCTGGCGCGGCAGCTGCAGTGGCGCTACCTGGGCCTGATCCGCCAGGCGCTGCGCTTCGTCGCCGCCATCGCCATCCTGGTGTTCTGCCTGCGGCTGTGGGACTTCGACATCGTCGCCTGGGCCAGCGCCGGCATCGGCCTGGCCATCCTGCGGCCCATCGCCTCCATCCTGGTCGCCGTCGCCATCGGCTGGGTCGTCTGGGTGGCGGTGGACACGGCGGTGGAGCACGCGCTGGCGCCCAAGGAGGGCAGCCGCGGCTGGGATCACAGCACGCGGGCCCGCACCCTGTTGCCGATGATGCGCAACTTCGCCTTCGTCGTGCTCTGCGTGCTGACCGTGATCGCGGTGATGAGCAATCTCGGCATCAATGTCGCGCCGCTGCTGGCCGGTGCCGGCGTCATCGGCCTCGCCATCTCCTTCGGCTCGCAACAGCTGGTGCAGGACGTGATCACGGGCCTGTTCATGCTGATCGAGGACACCATCGCCATCGGCGACACCATCGATACCGGCGACCGCGCCGGCACGGTGGAGAGCGTCACCATCCGCACCGTCCGCATCCGCGATGGCGACGGCGCCCTGCACACCATTCCCTTCAGCCAGATCAAGGCGCTGAAGAACCGCTCGCGCGGCTTCGGCGTCTACACGGTGAAGGTGGTGGTCGGCTACGATTCCGACCTGAACAAGGTGATGGAGATCATGAACGAGGTCGGCGAGGAGATGCGGCAGGATCCCGACTTCCGCGACAACATGATGACCGGCCTGCAGATCTGGGGCGTCGATCAGTTCACGCCCGAGGGCGTCACCATCATGGGCGGGCTGCGGACGCGGGCGCTGCAGCAATGGGGTGTCGGCCGTGCCTTCAACCTGCGGCTCAAGCAGCGCTTCGACGAGGCGGGCATCGCGCTCACCCCGCCGCGCCCGACCGTGATGCTGCCGGCGCGTGGCCTCTGGCCCGAGCCGGAGGTGGGGAACGAGGCGGGGGAGGGCGCCCACCAGCCGGGGTGAGCGATCGCCTCAGTCGATCACGCGCGGGCCGCCGGGCGGGGGCGCGGTGTCGCGCAGCCAGGAGACCGCCCCCTCCGCCGCAGCCCGGCCGGTGGAGAAGCAGGCCTGGAGCAGGTAGCCGCCCGTCGGCGCCTCCCAGTCCAGCATCTCGCCGGCGGCGAACACGCCGGGATGGCGCCGCAGCATGAAGCGTTCGTCGAGGGCCTCGAGGGGCAGGCCGCCGGCCGTCGAGATCGCCCGCTCCAGCCCCTGCGGCGCGACCAGGCGCAGGGGCAGGGCCTTGACCAGCTCCGGCAGCCGCTCCGCGGGCATGCCGCCGCGCAGGGCCTCCTGCACCAGGCCGATGGCCACCGGCGGCAGGGCCAGGCTCTTGCGCAGGAAGGTGGAGAGCGACTGGGCGCGCCGCGGCTGCGACAGCCTGCGTCCCACCTCCGCGGCCGGGAGGTCGGGGCGGAGGTCGAGACAGGGCATCGCCACCCCCCGTTCGGCGATCGCCTCGCGCAGGGCGGCGGAGAGGGCGTAGACGGCACCCCCCTCGATCCCCTCCCGCGTGATCATGGCCTCGCCGCGGATCGTGCGGCCCTCGAAGGCGAGGGCGATGCGCTTCAGCGGCGTGCCGGCGAAGCGCTCCGCGAAGTGGGGCGACCAGACCAGGCGGAAGCCGCAATTGGCCGGCCGCAGCGGCGCCACCCCATCGCCTGGGAAGAGGCCGGTCCAGCCCCCGTCGCTGCCCAGCCGGGGCCAGGAGGCGCCGCCCAGCGCCAGGATCGTCGCGGCCGGGCGCAGCAGGCTCTCCCCGTCCGGCCCCTCGACCCGCAGGCCGCCCTCCGGCGCGAAGCCCAGCCAGCGATGCCGGGTGCGGATCTCCACGCCCTGGGAGGCCAGGCGGGCGAGCCAGGCGCGCAGCAGCGGCGAGGCCTTCAGGGCGCGGGGAAAGACGCGGCCGGAGCTGCCGGTGAAGACCTCCTGGCCCAGCGTGGCGGACCAGGCCGCCAGCGCGGCGGGGGGAAAGGCCTCGATGGCCGGCGCCAGGCGGGCCGTGGCGGCACCATAGCGGCCGAGGAGATCGGCCAGGGGCTCCGAATGGGTCATGTTCAGGCCGCCCCGGCCGGCCATCAGGAACTTCCGCGCCACGGAGGGCATGCGCTCCAGCACCAGGACGGGCAGGCCCGCGGCGGCGACGGTCTCGGCGGCCATCAGGCCGGCCGGGCCGGCGCCGATGACAGCGATCGGGGAGGGGGGCTTGGTCTGCACGGCAGCGTTATGCCCGCAACCGCGCCATCCGCCTATCGCATGCGATAGGCCATTGGCAGGGCGGGCGGGGCGGCATAACCCCTGGCCCCGAGATGCCGCCCCCGCCGCCAGGACCGAGCCGACCATGACCCTTGCCCCAACCCAGACCAGCCTTCCCGCCGGCCATGTGCTGACCCTGGCCTGCGCCAACCGCCCCGGCATCGTCGCCGCGGTGGCGGGAGCGCTCTACGAGGCCGGCGGCGACATCCGCGAGGCGCAGCAGTTCGACGACACGGCCACCGGCCGCTTCTTCATGCGCGTCGTCTTCAACGGCATCCCGCCCGAGGGCGAGGCGGCGCTGCGCGAGACGATCGCGGGCGTGGCGGCGCGCTTCGGCATGCAGTGGACGCTGCGCGACCGCTCGGAGAAGCGCCGCGTCATGCTGCTGGTCAGCCGCTTCGACCACTGCCTGGCCGATCTGCTCTACCGCTGGCGCATCGGCGAGCTGCCGATGGAGCTGACCGGCATCATCTCCAACCACCCGCGGGAGACCTACGCGCATCTCGACCTCACCGGCGTGCCCTTCCACCACCTGCCGGTGACGCGGGCGACCAAGATGGAGCAGGAGGCGGAGATCTGGCGCCTGTTCCAGGAGACGCGCTCGGACCTGATGGTGCTGGCGCGCTACATGCAGGTGCTGTCGGACGGGCTCTCGGCCAAGCTGCCGGGGCGCTGCATCAACATCCACCATTCCTTCCTGCCCGGCTTCAAGGGTGCCCGCCCCTATCACCAGGCGCATGCGCGCGGCGTGAAGCTGATCGGGGCCACGGCGCATTTCGTCACCGCCGATCTCGATGAGGGGCCGATCATCGAGCAGGATGTCGAGCGCATCAGCCACAACGACACGGCCGAGGACCTGGTGCGGAAGGGCCGCGACATCGAGCGCCGCGTGCTCGCCCGCGCCATCACCTTCTTCCTGGAGGACCGGGTGATCCTGACCGGCAACAAGACCGTCGTCTTCAGCGGCTGAGGCGCCTGGCGGGGTGCCGGCGCCGCCTCACTCCATGCGCACGCCGGGGGCGCTGGCCTTGCGGAGCAGATCAGCCGCCCAATAGAGCAGCGAACGCCAGAAGCCGTGCAGGCCGAGCTGGTGGCGCCGGTAGAGCGAGGCGTAGCTGAACTGCGCGAACCTGCCCTCGATGAACAGGCCGCCGCCGAGCAGCCCCCGCCGGCCAAGGCTGCCGAAGGCGTTGTACCGCCCGAGCGCCACCAGCGCGCCCTTGTGCTGATAGGCGAAGGGCGTCAGGGGGCGGCCGGCGAGATGGTCGGGGAGGGCGCGGGCGAGATGCTCCGCCTGCTGCTGCGCCACCTGGGCGGTGGCGGGCAGCGGCCGCTCGGCCCCCTCGGGCTTGAGAAAGGCACAGTCGCCCATGGCGAAGACCGCGTCGTCGCGCGTTGTCTGCAAGGTCGGGCGCACCACGAGCTGGCCGCTGCGCGCGCTCTCCAGCCCGTCGAGCCCGTTCAGGAAGGCCGGCGCCTTGATCCCGGCCGCCCAGACGCGGAGCGTGGCGGGGATGCTGCGACCGTCCTTGAGGCGGATGCCGTGGTCATCCACCGCGACCACCTCGGCGCCGGTCAGCACGGTCACGCCCTGCCGCTCCAGCTCCGCCCGCGCCGCCTCGGCCACCTTTTCCGGAAGCGCGCCCAGGATGCGGGGCGCGGTCTCGATCAGCGTCAGCCGCAACTGGCGACGCAGCCCGGGGAAGCCATAGCCGCCGGCCAGGTCGAGCGCGGTGGCGATCTCGGCCGAGAGCTCGACGCCCGTCGCCCCCGCGCCGACGATGGCGATATCGAGGGTGGCGTCCGGCGGCCCGGCGATGCAGCGCAGCACGGCGGCCCGCAGCGCCTCGTTGAAGTCCTCGGCCTGCTCGCGGCTATCGATGAAGGCGCAGTGCTCGCGGACGCCGGGGATGCCGAAATCATTGGCCTGGCTGCCCACCGCGATCACCAGCGTGTCGTAGGCGAGGTCGCGCGCGCCGAGGATCTCAGCGCCGTCCCGGTCCCGGAGCGGGGCCAGGCGGACCCGCTTCGCCGCGCGGTCCAGCCCCTCCATCGCACCGGGCCAGTAGCGGAAGCCATGTCGCCGGGCATGGGCGACGAAGCCGATCTGCTCCGCCCCCGTGTCGAGCGTGCCGGCCGCCACCTCGTGCAGCAGCGGCTTCCAGATATGCGCGGTGTCACGATCCACCAGCAGGATCTCCGCCCGCCCCTCGCGGCCGAGGCGGCGGCCGAGACGCGTCGCCAGATGGATGCCGCCGGCCCCGCCGCCGACGATCAGGATCCTGTGGGGCCCCCGGCGGCCTTTCTCCTGGCCATCCCTGGGCACCGGGGTCTGGGCCATGCCTGCCATGTCTCGTCTCCCTCTGCTGACGGAAAGGGGCGCTCCCCGGCCGGGGGGCGCCCCTTCTCACGCCGTCGTCATGATGCAGGCCAACCGCCGGCCCGGGCCGGGGTTGCCCGGGTGCGTCAATGCGCCGCCTTGCCGCCCTCCCGCCCCGCGGCGGCTTCGGCGTGGCGGCCCCGGCCGAAGCGGCGATGGGTGGCCTCGCGCATCCCCTGGAACACCACGTAGAGCATGGGGATCAGGAAGATGCCGATGGTCGAGGCCGCGATCATGCCGGCGAAGACCGGGGTCGAGACGGCGCGCCGCGCCAGCATCGAGGCACCCGAGGCCCAGACCAGGGGCACCAGGCCCAGGATGAAGGCGATCGAGGTCATCATCACGGCGCGGAACCGCATCTTGGCGCCCTGGGCCGCCGCCTCGACGATGCCGAGCCCGGCCTCGCGCTGTTCCTTGGCGAACTCCACGATCAGGATGCCGTTCTTCGCCGCCAGCGCGATCAGCACGATCAGGCCGATCTGCGCGTAGAGGTCGAGCGGCAGTCCGGCGAGGAGAATCGCCGAGACGGCGGCGAGGATGCCCACCGTGACAGACAGCAGAACCGGGATCGGGATCACCCAGCTCTCATACAGCGCCACCAGGAAGAGGAAGGCGAAGAGCACGGCGAGCGCCAGGATGATGCCGGTCTGCCCCGCCGCCTGCTGCTCCTGATAGGCGGTGCCGGTCCATTCGAAGGTATAGCCGGCCGGCAGGGTGTCGCGGCTGATCTCCTCCATGGCATCCATGGCCGCGCCGGAGGAGACGCCGGGCGCCGGATTGCCGTTGATGGTGATCGACCGATAGTTGTTGTAGCGCGTGATGGTCTGCGGGCCGACCACCGTCCTCACCGTGGCGATGGAGCGCAGCGGCACCATCACGCCACGGCTGTTGCGGATCTCGATCCGCCACAGCGCGCTCGGGTCTCGGCGATCGGCCGCCTCGCCCTGCACCAGCACCTGCCAGGTGCGGCCATAGAGGTTGAAGTTGTTGACGAAGGCACTGCCCAGCGTGGTTTGCAGCGCCGAGAAGACGTCACTCATCTGTAGGCCGAGGGCCTGCGCTTTGTCCCGGTCGATGTCGAGATAAAGCGAAGGCGAGCGGGAGCTGAAGGTCGAGAAGACCTGGCTCAGGCGCGGATCCTGATTGGCCGCGGCCAGCAGCCCCTGCATGACGTTGCCGATCTCGGCGGGCGACGCGCCCTCCAGCGATTCCAGCTGATACTCGAAGCCGCCGCCTGTCGAAAGGCCGATGACCGGGGGCAGGTTGATCGGGATGATCTGGGCTTCGCGGATCTGCTGGCTCTGCACGAAGATCTGGCCGATCAGCGCGTTGACGTTGTCGCCCGGCCCTCCGCGCTCGGAGAAGGGCTTGAGCTGCACGAACATCGTCGCCGCCGAGGCGCTGGCGCCGCCGTCGAGCAGGGAGAAGCCGATGATCGAGATGGAATCCCGGACCTGCGGCATCTCCTTCAGCTGCGCCTCCATCTGCGCGACGACGCGGCTGGTGCGCGCGACCGAGGCGCCGTCCGGAAGCTGGAAGGCGATGATGAAGGCGCCCTGGTCCTCCTGCGGCAGGAAGCCCGCCGGCGTGCGGTTGGCGACCGTGTAGGCGCCGAAGGCGAAGACGCCGACCAGCACCACGGACAGGATGGACAGGCGCAGCAGCCGCGTGACGATGGAGGCGTAGCCGTCGCGCACATTGTCGATGCGGCGGAGCACCCAGCCCATGATCCCCTTCTTCGGCCCCTCATGCCGCAGAAAGACGGCGCAGAGGGCGGGAGAGAGGGTAAGGGCGTTGATCGCCGAGAAGACCATCGCGACCGAGATGGTCACCGCGAACTGGCGGAACAGCTCGCCCGAGAGGCCGGGGATGAAGCCAATCGGGACGAAGACCGAGAGCAGCACCAGGGTGATGGCGATGATCGGGGCGGTGATCTGCGCCATCGCCTTCTTGGTCGCCTCGGCCGGGGTGATGTCCGGCTCCTCCTCCAGCACGCGCTCGACATTCTCCACCACCACGATGGCGTCATCGACGACGATGCCGATGGCCAGCACCATGGCCAGCAGCGAGACGGTGTTGGCGGAGTAGCCCAGGGCCAGCAGCACCGCGAAGGTGGTGATCAGGCTGACCGGGACGGCGACGATCGGGATGACGGTGGCGCGGACGTTGCCGAGGAAGAGGAAGACCACGAGCGCGACCAGGACGAAGGCCTCGATCAGGGTCTTGATCACCTCGTAGATGGTGTCGTTGACGAAGATGGTGGTGTCGAAGACCGGCCGGACGTTCATGCCCTCGGGCATGCGCGAACGCACCCGCTCCAGCGTCGCCTCGACGGCGGCCGCCGTCTGCACCGCATTGGCGCCGGGCGACAGGTAGACGGCCAGTCCGACGCCGTCGCCGCCGTTGAGGCGGGTCATGGCGTCCTCGTTCTGGGCGCCCATCTCGACCCGCGCCACATCGCGCACGCGCAGCACCGAGCCATCCGGATTGGCCCGCAGCACGATATTGCCGAACTGCTCGGGCGTCTCCAGGCGGCCCTGGGTGAGGACGTTCATCTGGATCTGCTGGTCGTCCGGCACCGGCGGGGCGCCGATGCGCCCGGCCGGCGCCTGCAGGTTCTGCGCCCGGATGGCGCTCACGATATCCGACGGGTTAAGGCCGAGGCTCACCAGGCGCCGCGTGTCGAACCAGATCCGCATGGCGTAGTTCTGGCGGCTGAACAGCGTCGCCGAGCCGACACCATCGGTGCGCGACAATTCGTCGATCAGGTTCAGGGTGGCGTAGTTGGTGAGGAAGAGGGGATCGTAGCCCCGTTCGGGGTCCTCGGAGTAGATGAACAGCACCTGCAGGATCGAGGAGGAGCTTTTCTCCACCCTGATGCCCTGCGCCTGCACCTCCTCGGGCATCAGCGCCATCGCCGCCTGGACACGGTTGTTCACGTTCACCGTGTTCATGTCCGGGTCGGTGCCGAGCTCGAAGCTGACGGTCAGCGAGTAGCTGCCATCGCTGCCGCTGTTGCTCTTCATGTAGATCGAGCCGTCGACACCGACGACCTGCGCCTCGAGCGGCTGGGCGACGGCGCTCTCCACCACGTCGGCGGAGGCGCCCGGATAGGTGGCCGAGACCTGGACCTGTGGCGGCACGATGTCGGGCAGCTGCGAGACCGGGATGCGCAGCAGCGACAGCGCACCGGCGATGCTCATGACGATCGCGATGACGATCGCCAGGCGGGGCCGGTCGACGAAAACGGCTGACAGCACGGATCAGCCTCCCTGCGGCGCGGCGTTGGCGGCCGGCGCGGCATTGACCGGGTTGCCCGGACGGACGCGCTGGAGGCCCTGGACCACGACGCGCTCGCCCTCCCGCACGCCATCGTCGATCACCGCCAGCTCGGGGGTGGACTGGCTGCTCATGCGGATGGCCCGGCGCTCGGCCACGTTGTTCTCACCGACGACATAGACGAAGTCGCCACGGGCGTCGCTGAGCACCGCCGCGCGCGGCACGGTCAGCATCTGCACCGGCTGGATCGCCTCAACGACGACATTGACGAACTGGTTGGCCGTCAGCGTGCGGTAGCCGGCGGGGCGGGGGGGGTTGGGGATGCGCCCGCGCAGCAGCACGCTGTCGGTATCCCGGCCGATCTCGTTATCGGTGAAGTCGATGCTGCCGGGCTGGTCGTAGAGCTCGCCGTTCGGCATGCGCAGCCGGATCTGCACGGCGCTCAGCCCGCCGCGATCGGCGTAGCGCACCCGCAGGTCGACCAGCGTCCGCACCGGGACGGTGAAGCTCACATACATCGGATCCTGGCTGACGATGGTGGTCAGGGCGCCGGAATTCGGCCCGACCACATTGCCCACCGTCACCGCCGTGCGGCCGATCCGGCCGTCGATCGGGGAGCGGATCTCGGTGTAGTCGAGATTGATCTGCGCCTGGCGCTGCTGCGCCTGGGCGGAGAGCACCTGGGCCTGGGCGGTGCGCTGGGCCGCCAGGGCATTGTCCACATTGGAGCGCTGACCGGCGACCGTGTTCAGCAGCGCCTGGGCGCGGCTGAGGGTGATGTTGGCGTTGGTGAGCTGTGCCTCGGCCTCGGCCACGGCGGCCTTGGACACGTCGAGCTGCGCCTCGAAGGGCCCTCGCTCGAGGCGGTAGAGCAGGTCGCCGGCCTTGACCTCGGCGCCTTCCTCGAAGGCGCGCTGCTCCAGGAAGGCCGTCACGCGCGCGACGATCTCGACCCGGTTCGGCGCCTCGATCCGGCCGATGAACTCATTGCTTTCGGTGACGGCGCGCTTGGCCGCCGGCATGACGCCGACGGCCGGTGGGCCACCCGGCCCCGGTTGGGCCAGGGCCGGCACGGCAGCCAGCAGGAACAGGCCCACAAGGGCCGATCCGCGACGGAACAGGAGCTGCATGGATCCTCCAGAGAAGCCCGGCGCGTCGCGACCGGCAGCTTGTAAAGATACCTTCCTGTATGTATATAAAAGGGCAGATCGCTAGTCGCAAGGTCAGAGATGGCGCGCCGCACCAAACAGGAAGCCGACGAGACACGCGAGGCATTGCTGGACGCGGCCGAGCAGGTCTTCCTGGAGCGTGGCGTGGCCAGGGCTTCGCTGGACGAGATCGCGAGGGCCGCGGGTTGTACCCGTGGTGCGGTGCATTGGCATTTCCGTGACAAGCTGGGTCTGTTTCTGGCCTTGGACGAGCGGCTGGTCCTTCTGCAGGACGAGTTGCGCGAGCGCCTCTGCTGCGATCCGAATCGCCCCCCGCTGGAGCATATGGCCTATGCCATCTCGGCGGCCATGGACGATCTCGAGAGGGATCCGCGACGCAAGCGGCTGCTCACGATCATGTTGCAGCGCTGCGAGTATGTCGAGGAAATGGTGCCGGCCCTGGAACGCCGGCGCGCGGCCGATCTGGCGTTCCGGACAACTTTGCGCGAACACTTCGAGCGCGCCGAGCTGCGCGGCGAGCTGGCGCCGAACTGGAAGCCTGAACGCGCGGCCTTCTTCTTCTATGCTCTGATTTCAGGGTTCCTGAACGAATGGCTCCGCGGAAACGCGGGCTTCGAGCTCGCCGCCGAGGTGGGCCCTGCGGTTTGCACTTTTCTGGCCTGCGTGGCTCAACAACCCGCTTCCTGAGGAGTCGTAGCATGCGGCGAACCTTGCTCATCGCGACCGCATTCCTGCCGATGGGACTGGCCGCCTGCGGCCATGCCCCGCCGGCGCCGCCGGAGGTTGGCGGTCCCACGGTCAACGCCATCCGCGGGGTGGATCCCGGCTTCGCGCCCCTGCGCCCGGAGAGCGGCAATATCTGGGCCGACGGGCTGCAGGAGCCGCGACGAGCGCCATGACCTTTTCTATCGACAAAGGATATCTCCGCATGCCGCGATTCCGGTTCTGGACCACGGCCCTGCTGTCGTTGCCGTTGATGGGAGTGGCGGGTCCTGCGCTGGGCCAGAGCCTGCAGGAGGCGCTGGCGCAGGCCTATGCGAACAACCCGGCGCTGCAGACGGCGCGGGCGCAGTTGCGCGTGGTGGACGAGAACGTGCCGCAGGCGCTGGCGGGGTGGCGTCCGAGCGTGGTGGTGGCGGGGAATGTCGGCTACATCGACGCGCAGGCGCGCTCACGCGGGATCTACGCGGATGTGGACCGCCAGACGCTGGGCACCACGGCGACGCTGACGCAGCCGCTGTACCAGGGCGGCCGGACGATGGCCGCGACCAAGCGGGCGGAGAACCAGGTGCTGGCGCAGCGGGCGCGGCTGCTGGCGGCGGAGCAGCAGGTGCTGGCCGATGTGGTGGCGGCCTATGTGGCGGTGATCCGCGACCAGGAGACGCTGCGGCTGAACGTGAACAACGTGCAGGTGCTGCAGCGCCAGCTGGACGCGACGAACGAGCGCTTCCGGGTGGGCGAGATCACGCGCACCGACGTGGCGCAGGCGGAGAGCCGGCTGGCCGGGGCGCGCTCGGCGCGGGCCAATGCCGAGGGCACGCTGCAGACCAGCCGGGCGACCTTCCGGCGGGTGGTCGGGCTGGCGCCGGAGCGGCTGGTGGCGCCGCAGCCGCTGTCGGTGCCGGTGCGCGCCGGGGGCGAGGCGGCGGAGCTGGCGATGCGCAACAACCCCGCGGTGGTGGCCTCGCTGTTCGACGAGGCGGCGGCGCGCGACGCGGTGGATGTGCAGATGGCGGCGCTGCTGCCGCAGCTGAGCCTGCAGGCGCAGGCCTTCCGGCAGGACAACAGCCAGCAGCCGCACAGCCGGGTGACTGGGCAGCAGATCACCGCCAACCTGTCGGTGCCGCTGTACCAGGGCGGCGCCGAGCACGCGGCGGTGCGGCAGGCGCGGCAGGACGCGGTGCGGCTGCGCCAGGTGGTGGACGACCAGCGGCGGCAGGCGATGCAGCAGGCGACGCAGGCCTGGGAGCAGCTGCAATCGGCGCGCGCCCAGGTGGAGAGCGTGCGCTCGCAGATCCGCGCCGCCGAGATCGCCCTCGACGGCGTGCAGCGCGAGGCGGTGGTCGGCAGCCGCACCACGCTCGACGTGCTGAACGCCGAGCAGGAACTGCTCAACGCCCGCGTCAGCCTGGTCCAGGCGCTCTCCAGCGTGGTCACCGCCAGCTACACCGTCGCCGCCTCCCTCGGACGCCTCACCGCACGCGACCTCGCCCTCCCCGTCGCCCTCTACGACATGGACACCTACTACCAGACCGTCAGGTCCAAGTGGTTCGGTACGGGGAACTACGCCGAGGAGCAGCGGTAACGGTTCTCCCGCCCCCCGGGAGAAGGGAGCCCCAGGCGCCGCCACCCCTGGGCCGGCCCGCCGGGGCTCCCACCTTTCGGCGTGCCGCCGGGGCCACCGGCGGGGGCGCCGTCGGCGGGCCGGCAGGCGGCTAGCCGCCCAGCGCCATGCGGCGCACATGCTCGCCCAGAGCGAGCGAGGCGGTCAGGCCGGGGGATTCGATGCCGAACAGGTTGACCAGCCCCGGCCTGCCATGCGTGTCCGGGCCCTGCACGACGAAGTCCTGCGCCGCGACACCGGGCCCGACGATCTTCGGCCGGATGCCCGAATAGCCGGGCTGCAGGGCACCATCCGGCAGCTCCGGCCAATAGCGGCGGATGGCGGCGTAGAAGCCCTCGCCCCGGTGCGGATCGACCTCGTAGGCGATCTGCTCCACCCATTCGACATCCGGACCGAACCGCGCCTGGCCGCCCAGGTCGATGGTCAGGTGGGTGCCGAGCCCGCCCGGCACCGGCACCGGATAGATCAGCCGGGTGAAGGGGGAGCGGCCGGTGAGGGTGAAGTAGTTCCCCTTGGCGTAGAAGGTGGGCGGGACATGCTCCGCCGGCATGCCGGCCAGGCTGCCGGCCAGGCGCGGCGCGTGCAGCCCGGCGGCGTTGATCAGCAGGCGGCAGCGAAGCTCCATCGGCTCGGCGCCGCCGACGCTGAGCTCGGCACCGCCCTCCGGCAGGAGCCGCCCGCCGGTGACGGGGCTGTGGAAGACGAAGACCGTGCCCGCATTCTCGGCATCGCCCTGCAGGGCCAGCATGTAGGCGTGGCTGTCGATGATGCCGGTCGAGGGTGAGTTCAGCGCCGCGACGCAGGAGATGGCGGGCTCCAGGGCGCGCGCCTCGGCCGCGTCCAGCAGCGCGAGGTCGGGCACGCCGTTGGCGGCGGCCCGCGCCTGGATCGAGGCAAGCTTGCCCTGCTCCTCCTCGTTGGTGGCGACGATCAGCTTGCCGCAGTTGCGGTGCGGCACGCCGCGCTCGGCGCAGTAGGCGTAGAGCATCCGCTTCCCCGCCACGCAGAAGCGCGCCATCAGGCTGTCCTTGGGGTAATAGATGCCGGCGTGGATCACCTCGCTGTTGCGCGAGGAGGTCGCCGTGCCGATTCCTTCCGCGGCCTCCAGCACCAGCACCTCACGCCCGGCCAGCGCCAGCTCGCGCGCCACGGCCAGGCCCACCACTCCGGCGCCGACGACGACGCAGTCAACTTCTTCCAAGACCTCTCTCCTCCCGTCTTCGGCGGGGAGGATCTCTCTAGCGCGCCCGGGTGACGGCGTCGCCTCCCGGTTGCGGTTTCCGGCGGCGGGCGCGATCAAAATCGAGACTCCCCCCGCGGGAGCCGCGGCCGCCGCCGATGGGGCTTGACGCCATGCCCGCGCCGCCGCACCCACAGCCGCCATGGCAGCCCCCCCGATCCTTCTCCTCCAGGACATCCGCCTCGGCTTCGGCACCACGCCGCTGCTGAGCGGCGCGACGCTCTCCGTCTCCCCGGGGGAGCGGCTGGCGCTGATCGGCCGCAACGGCTCCGGCAAGTCCACCCTGCTGAAGATCGCCGCCGGCCTGGCCCAGGCCGATGCCGGCACACGCTTCGTCCAGCCGGGCGCGACGCTGCGCTATCTGGAGCAGGAGCCCGACCTCTCGGCCTTCCCCAGCGTGCTGGCCTATGTCGAGGCCGGGCTGGCGCCGGGGGACGATCCCTACCGGGCGCATTATCTCCTGGAGCAGCTCGGCCTCTCGGGGGAGGAGCCTCCGGCCAGCCTCTCGGGCGGCGAGGCGCGCCGCGCCGCGCTGGCCCGCGCCCTGGCGCCCAGCCCTGACATCCTGCTGCTCGACGAGCCGACCAATCACCTCGACCTGCCGGCCATCGAGTGGCTGGAGAGCGAGATCGGCGCGATGCGCTCGGCGCTGGTGCTGATCAGCCACGACCGCCGCTTCCTGGAGAGCATGACGCGCGAGATGGTCTGGCTGGATCGGGGCCTCACCCGGCGCCTGGCGCGCGGCTTCGCGCATTTCGAGGAATGGCGCGACGAGGTGCTGGCTCAGGAGGAGCTGGAGGCACACAAGCTCGACCGGCAGATCGCGCGGGAGGAGGACTGGATGCGCTACGGCGTCACCGCCCGGCGCAAGCGGAACATGCGCCGCGTCGGTGAGCTGGCGGCGCTCCGCCAGCAGCGGCGGGAGCGGCGCGCCGCCCAGGGCGGGGTCAGGATGGCGGCGGCCGAGGGCGAGGGCTCCGGCACGCAGGTCGTCTCGGCCGAGGGGCTCGGCAAGAGCTTCGGCGGGCGCGTGGTGGTGCGGGACTTCTCGGCCCGCATCCTGCGGGGCGACCGCGTCGGCATCGTCGGGCCGAACGGGGCGGGCAAGACGACGCTGCTCTCCATGCTGACCGGAACGCTGGCGCCGGACGAGGGGGTGGTGCGGCTCGGCACCAACCTGGAGATGGTGACGCTGGACCAGCGCCGCGCCGCGCTCGACCCGCAGGCCACCGTCGCCGGCAGCCTGACCGGCGGCCGTGGCGACCAGGTCTGGATCGGCGGCCAGCCGCGCCACGTCATCGGCTACATGAAGGACTTCCTGTTCCTGCCCGAGCAGGCGCGCACGCCGGTCGCGGCCCTCTCGGGCGGCGAGCGCGGCCGGCTGCTGCTGGCCCGCGCCTTCGCCACCCCCTCCAACCTGCTGGTGCTGGACGAGCCGACCAACGACCTCGACCTCGAGACGCTGGACCTGTTGCAGGAGCAGATCGCCGATTACGCGGGCACGGTGCTGGTGGTCAGCCACGACCGCGACTTCCTCGACCGTGTCTGCACGAATGTCATCGCCTGGGAGGGGGAGGGGCGCTGGCAGGACTATCCCGGCGGCTATTCCGACATGGTGGCGCAGCGCGGGCATGGCGTGCGGGCGCGGGCCGGGGCGGCCAGCCCCACGCCGGCCGCGCCGAAACCCGGCGGCGGCACCGTGCCGGGTCCGGCGAGAAGGAAGCTCTCCTTCAAGGATCAACATGAGCTGGAGACGCTGCCGGCGCGGATGCGCAAGCTAGAGGCCGAGGCGGCGAAGCTGAGGGAGATCCTGGCCGATCCCGGTCTCTATGCGCGCGACCGGGCCCGCTTCGACAAGGCGACCGAGCTGCTGGGGAAGTCCGAGGCGGCGCTCGCGGAAGCCGAGGAACGCTGGCTCGAGCTCGAGATGCTGCGCGAGGAACTGGGCGGATAGGGCGCCGCCGCGCGGGCAGGCGGCGTCAGGCCCGCCGCGCCAGCCGCTCGGCCGCGGCGCAAAGCGCCGCCAGCACCTCGGGCTCCGTCGTCGTGTGGTTGCCGTCATTGACCAGGGTGAAGCCCGCCTCCGGCCAGGCCTGGTGCAACTCGAAGGCGGTGACGGCCGGCGTCACCACATCGTAGCGCGCCTGGACGATCTCGGCCGGGATCGCGCGGATCGCCGCCACCCCGCGCAGCAACTGCCCCTCCTGCAGCCAGGCGCCATGGGTGCAGTAGTGGGTGAAGAGGCGGGCGACGGCCAGCGCCCGGTCCGGCTCGGTCAGCCGCGCCACATGGGCCGGATCGGGGCGGAAGGTCTGGGTCCGGGCCGAGAAGCCGCGCAGGGCCAGGGCCGCCGGCAGGTGCACCGCCGGGTCGGGATCGATCAGGCGGCGATGATAGGCGGCGAGGAGATCGCCGCGCTCGGCCTCCGGGACCTGCGCGGCGAACTCCGCCCAGTGGTCCGGGAACAGCGCGCGCACGCCATGGAACCACCACGCCACTTCCGGGCGCCGGGCGGTGAAGATGCCGGAGAGGCGAAGGCCGCGGACCCGCTCCGGATGCGTCTGTGCATAGGCCAGGGCGAGGCAGGACCCCCAGCTGTGGCCGGCCACCGTCCAGGCCTCGAGGCCGAAATGCCGGCGCAGCGCCTCCAGATCCTCCACCAGATGCCAGGTGGTGTTGGCCTCCAGGCTGGCATGGGGCGTGGAGTCGCCGCAGCCGCGCTGGTCGAAGGCGATGATGCGCCAGTGTCCGGGGTCGAGCGAGCGCAGCGCGGCCGGGCTGCTCGCAGCGCCGGGGCCGCCATGCAGGATCACCACCGGCGGGCCGTCCGGGCGCCCATGCTCCCACCAGGCCAGGCTGTGGCCCTGGCCGACATCGAGGTGGCCGGAGCGTCGGACGGGGGATTCGGGATGGCCGGGCTGTGTCATGCCGCCAGTGAAGCGTGACGCGGCGCGTCTGGCGAGTGGGGCCGCCCATTCGGGCTGGCCATTGGGGCTGACGGGCCGGTCGCTTCGCGCTAACCGGCGGGAACCACAGAGCCGGAGCCCGCATGGCCAGTACCGAGCAGGACGACGAGGAGGAAGGCCCGCCGGGCCTGCCGCCGGGCACGCCCTTCTACATGACGCCGGCCGGCCACGAGGCGCTGCAGGCTGAGTTGCGCCGGCTCTGGAACGAGGAACGGCCGAAGGTCGTCGAGATCGTCTCCTGGGCGGCCAGCCTGGGCGACCGCAGCGAGAACGCCGACTACCAGTACGGCAAGCGACGGCTGCGCGAGATCGACCGCCGGGTGCGCTTCCTGCGCAAGCGGCTGGAGCGGGTGCAGGTGGTCGATCCGGCGGCGCAGCCCCGGCGCGACCAGGTCTTCTTCGGCGCCACCGTGACCTATGCGCGGCAGGACGACCAGGAGGTGACGATCACCATCGTCGGCATCGACGAGACCGACCTCGACCGCGGGCGCATCTCCTGGGTCTCGCCGGTGGCGCGGGCGCTGCTGCGGGCGCGGGTGGGGGATCTGGTCCGGGCGCGGATGCCCGGCGGCAGCGAGGAGATCGAGGTGGTGGCCATCAGCTACCCGGACCCGGCGGAATAAATCCCGGGCTGCGCCGGCTTGGCCCTGGCGGTGGAGGCGGGGGCGTCGCATGCTCGCACGGGCGGCGGAACCGCGCCGCCGGGAAACGCCGGAACCCCTGAAGCCATGTCACAGCCTGTCGCCACACCGCCCTCCTGGACCGGTCTGCGGTTGCGGGGCCGCCTCGGCACGCGCTGGAAGGGCCTGTCGCCGACGCTCCGCGGCATGGTCTGGATGGGCTGTTCCGGCCTGCTCTTCTGCCTGCTGAACGCCATCATGGCCGCGCTCTCGCGCGAGCTGCATGCCTTTCAGACGCAGTTCCTGCGCTATCTCTTCGGCCTGCTCGTCATGCTGCCGCTGGTTTGGCGCACCGGCCTGTCCGGCTATGCCCCGCGCGGCATGGGCGGGCAGCTGTGGCGCGGCGTGGTGCACACGGCGGGGCTGCTGCTCTGGTTCCTGGCGCTGCCCCATATCCCGCTGGCGGACGTCACGGCGCTCGGCTTCACCTCGCCGATCTTCATCATGATCGGCGCGGTGATCTTCCTGGGCGAGAAGGTCGTGCCCTCGCGCTGGATCGCCGCCGCCATCGGCATCCTCGGCGTCGCCATCGTGCTGGGGCCGAAGCTCTCGGGCGGCGGCGGTGGCTGGACGCTGGTGATGCTGGCATCCTCGCCGCTGTTCGCCGCCTCCTTCCTGATCACCAAGGCCCTGACGCGGCGGGACCGGCCGGAGGTGATCGTCCTCTGGCAATGCGTGACGATCTCGGCCTTCACCCTGCCTTTCGCCATCGCTTTCTGGAGCTGGCCGACGCCGACCCAGCTCGCCTGGTTCGCGCTCGGCGGCCTGCTCGGCAGCCTGGGCCACTGGTGCCTGACCGAGGCCTTCCGCCTGGCCGACGTCTCCGCCACGCAGCCGGTGAAGTTCCTCGACCTTGCCTGGGCGGCGCTGCTCGGCCTCGTGGTCTTCGGCGACAGGCCCGGCTGGGCGACGGTGCTCGGCGCGCTGGTGATCTTCTCCGCCGCGACCTGGATGGCGCGGCGGGAGGCGGCGGGGCGGGGCTGAGCCGCCGCCGCCCCTCCCGGCCTCAGTTCGAGGTGATGCCGGCGACCGAGAGGATGGTGGCCAGCGCCGTCGCCACGCCCTTCACGCTCGGCCCCTTCTCGACATCGATCCATTCCTCCAGCGAGTGCTCGCGCCCGCCGCTGCCGCCCGTGCCGAGCGTCACCGCCGGGATGCCCAGGCTGATCGGGATGTTGCTGTCGGTCGAGGAGGCCTCGTGCACCAGGTCGTAGCCCTGGGCGCGGATCACCTCGGCGGCGATGCGGGCGAGGCGGGAGTCGCGGGGCGTCACCCCGGCGGGGCGGTCGCCGATGCGCGTCACCTCCACCTTGATCTCGCCCCTGGCCGTGTCCCGCGCCGCATTCTCATCCGCCGCCGCCTGCGGCAGCAGATCGAGGAAACGGGCCTCCAGCGCCGCCAGCCCGCCGGCCGAGGCCGAGCGCAGATCGACCTCCATCCAGGCTTCCTCGGGGATGGCGTTGATCGAGGTGCCGCCGCCCAGCCTGCCGATGGAATAGGTGGTCCTGGGCGAGGCCGGGACGCGGATGCGCGAAAGCCCGTCCGCCGCGCGCGCCAGGGCGAAGGCCGGGTTGACCAGGCCGAAGGCGCCGAAGGAATGGCCGCCCGGCCCGCGGAAGGTGACGCGGTAGCGCTTGCTGCCCACCGCCGCGTGCACCAGCCGCGCGGGATTGATGCCGTCCATGGCGATGAAGCCGGCCACCTGCTCGCGCCAGCGGCTGCGGCCGAAGAAGGCCTTCACGCCGCGCAGGTCGCCCGCGCCCTCCTCGCCGACCGAGGCGAGGAGCAGCAGTCCGGCCCGGGTGCGGAGGCCGGCGGCATCCAGGGCGCGCGCCATGGCCAGCAGCACGGCCAGACCACGCGTGTCGTCGCCGACGCCGGGCGCGCGCAGCACCGTGCCCTCGCGCCGCACCGTGACATTGGTGCCGGCGGGAAAGACCGTGTCGAGATGCGAGCAGAGCACGATCACGCCGGCTTCCGGGTCCGTTCCGGGGCGCAGGGCGGTGACATTGCCCTCGTCATCCGTCTCCACCTGCTCCAGCCCCTGGCCCCGCAGAAGCTCGGCATAGGCGGCGGCCCGCCGAGCCTCGCCG
The DNA here is from genome assembly GCF_049340465.1 of Pseudoroseomonas sp. WGS1072. Lineage (NCBI taxonomy): Bacteria > Pseudomonadati > Pseudomonadota > Alphaproteobacteria > Acetobacterales > Acetobacteraceae > Pseudoroseomonas > Pseudoroseomonas sp. WGS1072. The sequence goes on from NZ_JBMPSU010000001.1 coordinate 2,960,641, forward strand.
AAGGGGGGCGAGGGGATCTCGGTCAGGGCGACGAGCTGCTCGACGAAATGGTCGTGATCCGCCTCCAGGGCGGCAACCAGGCGGGCGAAGCCGGGTGCGGACAGCAGGGAGGCAGCTTCGGCGGCGGCGTCGCCACCCTCGGTGGCGAGCAGATGGCGGCGGAGGGCGGGAGCTTGATCGGTCATGGCGGAGCCTCGGCTGGACGGGGGCCGGAACCTCCGGCGCCGGGGCGCCGGGGTCAAGCCGCCGCGCCCGGGCCGCGCCTCAGGTGCCGACCCGAAGCGGGGCGGACAGCTTGCGGAGGCAGGCGATGACGGACAGGGCGGTGATCCGGCCGGTCTTCGGATTCTCGCTCGGGACATTCTCGATGCTCATCGAGAAGCTGGCCGAATCCGCCTCCACCTCGACACGGTGGACGTTGCGGGTCAACGCGGGATCGGCCCAGATCTCCAGCTCCGTCCGGTCCGGCCCGATGCCCGCCAGGGACAGGGCCACGGCGACGTTGAGATTGGCGGGAAAGCCCACCGCCGCCTCGCGCGGGGTGCCCTTGAAGATGCGAAGGGGTTCGCGGATGTCGGAAATCGCGATGCCCTTCTCGATGAGATAGGGTGCGCCTTCCAGCCCGCGCACCGGCTTGCGCGTCACCATCCTCACCGAGCGGATCTCACCCTCCGCCGCGGCGGAGACGGCGTCGAGGCCGATCAGGGCGCCCGTCGGCACGATCAGCTGCGCCCCGTTCGCGCGCGCCAGCTCCACCAGCCCTTCATGCGACAACAGCGCGCCGGCGCTCAGGACCACCGCCTTCTTGCCGGCGGAAAGGAAGGGGGAAACGATCTCGGGAAGCAGGGCGCCGGGGGCACATTCGACGACGAGATCGGCCAGCGGCTCGAGTTCCGCGATCGCCAGCACCGGCACGGGGTTGCGCAGGCGGTTCATGCGGCGGGAGGCCGCCGCCCGGTCATGCGCGGAAACGGCGGTCAGCTCGCAGCCCGGCAGCCCCTCGTCGAGCGCCTGGGCGATGCGCATTCCCACGGCGCCGAAGCCGGCGATGGCGATACGAAGGGGGGGGCGGCGAAGCGGGGTCATGGCGTTCATCGGCAACCTCATGTGGCGCGGCAGAAAAGCCCGGACGACACGAGGCGGCAAAGCCTTTCTGGATTCGGCCCAGGCTCCGGTGCTTCGGCGAGGAGCGGATTCAGGACGCGAGGAGGCCCGGAAGGCCTCCTCGCGGCGAGGCTGGCGCCTGGGGGCGGTTTGGGGGAACCGCCAGCGCCAACCGGGCTGGCCGCCACAAAGGGGGGGAGAGGCGGCCGGCGCGGGGGGACTTACGGGGTGCCGCGACAATTGCCAAAGGCCAAATAATGGCGCGGTCATGAATCACGCGAACGTGAAAAAGGCCGGAACATGTCCCGGCCTTCCTCGTCTGCGCGCCGGTCAGGCGCTGTCCTAGCCGGCGGCCTCCGGGGCGTGCTCGTTCTCGCCATCGCCATCCGGCCGCGGAAGAGCCGGGACCGATGCCTCGATGAACTCGAAGGTCAGGGCATCGTCCTTCTTGCCCACCTTGACCGCGCCACCCTTGGCCAACTTGCCGAAGAGCAACTCCTCGGCCAGCGGCTTCTTGATGTACTCCTGGATGACACGCGCCAGCGGGCGGGCGCCATACAGACGGTCGTAGCCCTTCTCCGCCAACCACTCCTTGGCGGCGGAGGACAGCTCGATGGTCACGTTGCGATCCGCGAGCTGGGCCTCCAGCTGCATCACGAACTTCTCCACCACACTGCCGACGATCTCCGGCGTCAGGTTGCCGAAGGGCACCACGGCGTCGAGGCGGTTGCGAAACTCGGGGGTGAAGAGGCGCTTCACCGCCTCCTCGTCCTCACCCTTCCGCTCCTCCCGGCCGAAGCCGATGCCGGACTTGGCCATGTCCGCCGCGCCCGCATTGGTCGTCATGATCAGGATGACGTTGCGGAAATCGACGGTCTTGCCGTTGTGGTCGGTCAGCTTCCCGTGGTCCATCACCTGCAGCAGGATGTTGTAGAGGTCCTGATGGGCCTTCTCGATCTCGTCCAGCAGCAGCACGGCGTGCGGATGCTGGTCGATGCTGTCGGTCAGCAGGCCGCCCTGGTCGAAGCCGACATAGCCCGGCGGCGCGCCGATCAGCCGGCTGATGCTGTGCCGCTCCATGTACTCGGACATGTCGAAGCGGATCAGCTCGATCCCCAGCGTCTTGGCGAGCTGCTTGGCGACTTCCGTCTTGCCGACGCCGGTGGGGCCGGAGAAGAGGTAGTTGCCGATCGGCTTCTCGGCATCCCGCAGCCCGGCGCGGGACAGCTTGATCGCGGCCGAGAGGGCCTCGATCGCGTTGTCCTGGCCGAAGACCATCGACTTCAGGTCGCGCTCCAGGTTGCGGAGGGTTTCCTTGTCGTCCGAGGAGACGCTCTTGGGCGGAATGCGGGCGATCTTGGCGACGATATCCTCGACATCCTTCAGGGTGACGGTCTTCTTCCGCTTCCCCTCGGGCTGCAGCATGCGCGAGGCGCCGACCTCGTCGATGACGTCGATCGCCTTGTCGGGCAGCTTGCGGTCATGGATGTACTTGGCGGAAAGCTCCACCGCCGCGCGGATCGCCTCGGGCGTGTACTTGACCTTGTGGTGCTTCTCGTAGTTGGTCTTGAGGCCGGTCAGGATCTTCACCGCGTCCTCGACCGTCGGCTCATTGACGTCGATCTTCTGGAAGCGGCGGACCAGGGCGCGGTCCTTCTCGAAGTAGGTCCGGTATTCCTTGTAGGTGGTCGATCCGACACAGCGCAGAGTGCCCTGGGCCAGGGCCGGCTTCAGCAGGTTCGAGGCATCCATCGCCCCGCCCGAGGTGGCGCCGGCGCCGATCACGGTGTGGATCTCGTCGATGAACAGGATCGAGCCTGGCTGCTGCTCCAGCTCGTTCACCACCGCCTTCAGCCGCTCCTCGAAGTCGCCGCGGTAGCGTGTGCCGGCGAGCAGGGAGCCCATGTCGAGGGCGTAGATGGTCGACTTCAGCAGCACCTCGGGCACTTCGCCCTCGATGATCCGCTTGGCCAGCCCCTCAGCGATGGCGGTCTTGCCGACGCCCGGATCACCCACATAAAGGGGGTTGTTCTTGGTACGGCGGCAGAGGATCTGGATGGTACGCTCGATCTCGTGGTCGCGCCCGATCAGCGGGTCGATCTTGCCCTGCTGTGCCTTCTTGTTGAGGTTCACGCAGTAGTTCGACAGCGCGTCCTGACCCCGGCGGCCCTGAGGCTTGTCCTCCTTCTCGCCGGGCTCCTCCGGGCTGGAGGGAGGCGTGGCGGGCGTACCCTGGACCGGCCGGCTGGCGCTGCGGCCGGGGGCCTTGGCGATGCCATGGCTGATGAAGTTCACCGCGTCGAGCCGCGTCATGTCCTGCAGCTGCAGGAAGTAGACGGCGTGGCTCTCGCGCTCGCTGAACAGCGCGACGAGGACATTGGCGCCCGTCACCTCGTCGCGTCCCGAGGACTGGACGTGGATGGCGGCCCGCTGCACCACGCGCTGGAAGCCGGCGGTGGGCTTGGGATCGCCCGAGCGCTCGGTCACCAGGCCGGCCAGGTCCTTGTCGAGGAACTCGGTCAGGTCGCGCTTCAGCTTGTCCTGATCGACGCCGCAAGCGCGCAGCACGGTGGCGGCGTCCGTATCGTCGACCAGGGCGAGGAGGAGATGCTCCAGCGTGGCATATTCATGCCGGCGGTCATTGGCGAGCCCGAGGGCCCGATGGAGCGTCTGTTCGAGGTTGCGGGACAGCATGCGGTACGACGCTCCCCTTCAAGAGCACGGCGCAGCCGGGGTGATCGGCCATCGCCGCAGGACAGGAACGGATCGGATGATCCGGATAACCGTAATGTGGTTCCTCACCCTCAAGACGGCGAGGGGTATTCTTAGTTTCAGCAGGTTACACAGAGATGAGCGTGCGATGCATCATTTTCCGCACGATCATTCCTTTTCGATCGTGCACTGCAGGGGGTGCTGATTCTGCCGGGCGAGGTCCATCACCTGGGTGACCTTGGTTTCCGCCACCTCATAGGTATAGACGCCGCAGACGCCCACGCCCCGGCGATGCACATGCAGCATGATGCGGGTTGCCTCCTCCCGGTTCTTCTGGAAGAAGCGCTCGAGCACATGGACGACGAACTCCATCGGCGTGTAGTCGTCGTTGAGCATCAGCACCTTGTACATGGCGGGCTTGCGGGTGCGGGCGCGGGGCTTGACCACGACCCCGGTGGCCGTGCCCTCGCCGCCGCCGTCCTGCCCCGCCCCTCCACTGGCGCCGCGGATGGGGCGTTTGTCCTGATCCATCATAATTCCGCCGAAAGCCCACCCTTGTTCGTCATGCCGGAAACCGATTCTGACTCTGGCTGACGCACGCCGCCAGCGCCATCGCCGTTCCGCAGAGCCTCCCGTTAGCCCGCAGGATATCGGAGCGAAAGGGGCCAGGTGAAGGGCCACGCGGTCCGGCGAGGGAAAACCGGCCATCATCGCGGGACGGACCCATGTCCGGCGCGACGCCAGGAGGCCCGGAACGCCAAGGGCCGGCGACACCTTTGTGCCGCCGGCCCCCTCGTCATCGCCGGTGGAGGAGGCGGCGGTCCGGCCGCGCCTCCCCCGATGGCCTTCTCAGTTGAAGGCGGCCGGACGGCTCAGCTTCTCGAAGGCCAGCGTCATGCGGGCGGCGATCGGGGCCGAGGACTGCTCGGCCAGCTTGAAGGCCGCCTCGTTCAGCTTGGTGGTCTCGGCCATCGTCTTCTCCAGCTGCGCCTTGGCGAAGCTGGTCTGCATCTCGGCGGCTTCCTTGATGCTCTTGACCGAGGACAGGGCCTTGGCGTTCTGCACGGCCTGCTCGTTCAGCGCCTGGAAGACGGCGAAGGCCTGCTTGCTGAGGTCCTGGAGGCCGGCCACATAGGTCTGGGTGGCCTTGGTCACCGCCTCGATATTGCCGCGGCTGAACTCCACCACGTCCTCGCTCGCCTTGTAGAAGCCCTCGGCCGAACGCGTCACCTGTTCCATGTTCTTCTCCATTGCCGTGCGGGCCTGCGCCACGCCTTCGTTCACAACATCCGTCGCCAGCTTCGGCGCGGCGGTGGGGTTACGCACCGCCTCCTCCGTCGCCTGCACGGCGGTTTCGGTCAGCTTCTCGGCCGCCGCGACGCCCGCCTGGGCCTTCTCCGTGGTCAGCTTGGTCACCTTGGCTTCACTGGCCATGGGCGCTCTCCTCGAACTCTGGCTCCAGAACCGGGAAGGAGCCGGTGCATCCGGCGGGTCGGCAGGGCCCCGGAGCCGGGGGAACCCTTGTTTACGCCTTTTGTGCAGCGCAACATAAAGCCGATATGGCAACGAGCCGGCGCGCTGTCGAGTCTTATTTTGCAGCGCACAAGAATTCTTTTCCACCTCCGAACGAAGAAAGTCACGGAGCCGTGAAGGTGGCGTTGCGCCAACTGTAAGAAATGTCTCTTAACCTCTTGTTAGAAGCCTGAGTTCCTGTTCAGTTCTCGATGACAGCTCTGCACGCATCCCGTTAGGATGCCTCCACCTCACTGGGGGGTGAGGACTTTTGGGGGATTCTCATGCAACTGACCCGCGCGATGCGGCAGCTGGGGCTGCTTGCCGCTTCGGCGCTCCTCGCCGCCGCGCTTCCTGGCGCCGCCAGGGCGCAGATCGGCAGCGAACGTTACGCCTCCGTGGTCATGGACCCACGGACCGGGACCGTGCTGTTCGGCAGCAACGCCGACGCGCCGCGCCATCCTGCGTCGCTGACCAAGATGATGACGCTCTATCTCGTCTTCGACGCGTTGCGCCGGGGCCAGCTCGACCTCGACCAGCGCCTGATGATGACCGACACGGCGGCGATGCGCCCGCCGTCCAAGCTCGGCCTGCCGCCGGGGCGGACGATCAGCGTCGAGAACGCGATTTATGCGCTGGTCACCAAGTCCGCCAATGACGTCGCCTCGCTGCTGGGCGAGACCCTGGGCGGCGGCAGCGAATCCCGCTTCGCGCAGATGATGACGCTGCGGGCGCGCTCCCTCGGCATGAGCGGTTCCACCTTCCGCAATGCCTCGGGCCTGCCGGACCCGGACCAGATCACCACGGCGCATGACATGGCCACGCTCGGGCGGCGCCTGCAGCAGGATTTTCCCGAGTACTACCATTACTTCGGCACCCGTCAGCATTCGATGGGCAGCATCACCTTGCGCAACCACAACCGCATGCTCGGCGAGTACGAGGGGGTGGATGGCATCAAGACCGGTTACATCACCGCCAGCGGCTTCAACATCGTCAGCAGCGCCAGGCGCCAGAACGCCCGGCTGATCGTCGCCGTGTTCGGAGGCAGTTCCTGGGTGGAGCGGGACCGCCATGCCGCCGCCCTGCTCGACCGCGGCTTCGCGCAGATCGGCGTGGGAGGCTCGGACTACTTCGCCCGCGCGACGCCTTCCACCGGCCTGGCCATGGCCGCCGTCGGTGGCGCCGCGCTGGCGGCCCGGCCGGTCCGGGGGACGGGGCTGGTGGCCCGCGCCGCGGCCGCCACGCCTGCGCGGCGGACCGTGACGGCCCGGCCGGCACCGGCCCCGCAGGCCGCCCGCAAGGCGGCCGCCCGCCCGTCCCGTCCCGTCCTGGCCAGTGCCCGGCCGGCGGCGAAGGTGGCCCAGGCGCGAAGGAACCGCACGGTGGTAGAGCAGGGCGATGGCGGCGGCCGTGTCCGGGCCGCGCCTGCCCGCCGCAACCCGGCGAGGCCGGCGCGCCCGTCGCGCTGAGTCCTGTCACACTTCATCACCGCGGACCGGCGCCGCGGCAACGCGCCCGTTACATGGACTTCCCACCTTTCCCGTCATGGCCGCACGACGTGGCCGAGCCGGGAAAGGACCAAGATGAAAACCATGCATGCGCTGGCCCTGTTTGGCTTCTCGTTGATCATGGCCGCGCCGGCTCTGGCGCAGCCGCAGCAGACGAGCCGCCAGGGGATGGCCGGCAGGCTGTTCCAGCAGGCCGATGCCGATCGGAACGGGCGGGTGAGCGAGGCCGAGGCGCTCAACTTTCTCTCGGCCCGCTTCGCCGAGGCCGATGCGAATGGCGACGGTCAGCTGGAGCGGGGGGAGATCGCGGCTTTCATGGCGGCGCACCGTCCCGCCTCCGCGCGCCCCGGTCCGGCGAAGGCCGGTGACAGCCTGCCGAAGCAGGCGGAGGCCATGTTCCGTGCCGCCGACGCGGATCGCGACGGTCGGCTCAGCATCGCGGAGGTCCGTCCCGTGACGCTCGCCCTGTTCCGGGCGGCCGATGCGAATGGGGATGGTCAGCTGGAGCAGGGGGAGTTGCAGGGTCCCCGCCGCGGCGAGAGGCCCCAGCGCGACCGATAGCTCCGGCAGCGCGGATGCGCGGTTCCTGACACTCGATGCCGGGCGGTCCCGCGAACCGCCTGGAAGGGAGATGGGGCGCCGGCGGCTGTCCGCCGCCGGCGAGCCGTCTCAGACGAGGTCGTCCGAGCGGCCTTCCCCATAGCCAAAGGCGATGAAGTGCTGCGTCGCCGCGGCCAGGTCGGTGCCGAAGGCAGCCTGGAGATCGGCATACTTGGAGAGATAGGCGGCGGCATCGAAGGTGTCCGGCGCCCGGCCCTCGGCGATGCCGTTGCTGGCATAATGGGCCCGGCCCGCCGCCGCATCGGCTCCCAGCACGGTGATCAGGTCGCCATAGGAGGCGATGTACTCCAGCCAGTTGAAGGTCGTGGCGCGACCCTCGCCAGCACCGAACTGGATGTAGTGGACGGCGCCGTTCTCGGCGTTCGGGCCGACCGCGTTCAGGACATCGGCATTGGCAGCGAGGTAGGAGAGGCCGTCGAAGCTGACGGTGCGGCCCTCGGCATGTCCGGCCGACACGAAGTGATAGACGCCGGCGTCCCGGTTGGTGCCCAGGGCGGCGATCAGGTCGCCATAGGAGGCGATGTAGGAGAAGGGCTGGAAGCTGGCCGTCGGCCGGCCCTCGGCGAAGCCGAACTCGCCATAGTGCCATGCGGCCAGGGCGGAAACGCCTTCGCCGACGGTCAGGACATCGGGGTTCGAGGCCAGGTAGAGCTGCGGCTGGAAGTCCGGCAGGGTTCCCAGCGCCACCGCCTGGTCGGCGAAGTTCAACTGCTCGACGCCGACCAGCCGGTCAAGATCACCGGTGATGGCGTTCTCGACGGTGACCACGCCGCCCGTGACCGTGATGGTGTAGAAGAGGCGGACGTCGGCATAGCCGGCGGTGTCGAATCCGGGGCCGCCATCGATGAAGTTGGCACCGCCGAGACCGATCAGATAGTCGTTTCCGTTGTCACCATAGATATAGTCGGCACCCGCGCCGCCGCGGAGTTCCTCGCTGGCGGGCGTGCCAATGATGTTCTGGATCGGTTCGATGTAATTTCTGGCCATGGCGTTCCCGGGGGCTGTGACTGCCCACAGCATGACCAAAGCCATCTACTGTCGCAAGAGAAACGCCAAAAATTGAGAGTCGGGCCGCGAAAATGGCCTTGATCCGGGATATTCACACGATTCTGGAAGGCTTCGATGGTGGGTGCGACAGGGATTGAACCTGTGACCCCCGCCGTGTGAAGGCGATGCTCTACCGCTGAGCTACGCACCCATCGAAGTGGGGCGGGAAATACTGGCGGGCGCGGGGGCTGTCAAGCAGGCCTTCCGGGCCCCCCTTCACACGCCGCGTCCAGGCATCATCTCTTCTCCATGCGTCTTGCCATCGCCGCCGCATTGCCGCTGCTTCTCACGCTCCCGGCGCGGGCGGAACCGTTGCGGGCCGTCTATGGCGTGCAGGCGGCCGGCATGCAGGTGATGCGAGTCGAGGTGATTTTCGCCCTCGATGATCCCGCCCGCTACCGGATCGAGAGCCGGCTCAGCCTGACCGGCGTGGCGGGTTGGCTGAGCCAGGGCCGGCAGTCCAATCGCGTGGAGGGCGTCTGGGCGGGGGACCAGGCCTGGCCGATCCGCTTCACCGGCGACGGCTTCTGGCGCGGTGAGGCCCGGCGGGTGGAGATCGGCTATCGCGAAGGCCATCCGGCCCTGCTGCGGCTGTCGCCGGCGGAGGAGCCCGATCGGGAGAGCGTGCCGCCGGGGCTGCGGCACAACACCGTCGATTCCCTGACGGCTCTGGCGCAGCTGACCCGCAACCTGGCGCGGACCGGTCGTTGCGAGGGCCAGATGGCGATCTTCGACGGCCGCCGCCGGGCCGATCTCGCCGCCCGGACCCTGGGTCGCGACCGGCTGGCGCCCTGGGGCGGGGCCTGGAGCGGCGAAGCGGTGCGCTGTGGCTTCACCGGACGGCAGATCGCCGGCTTCCGCCACGAGGATGGACAGGAGGCGCGCGAGCCACAGGAGGGGCTCGCCTGGATGGCCAGCCCCTGGCCCGGCGCGCCGATCGTGCCGGTGCGGGTCGAGATGCCGGGCCGCTGGCTGGGCCGGCTGACCGGCTATCTCCTGGAGGCGGCGCCGCTGGCCGGCTCAGCCGGGCAATAGGCGGCCCAGCGCCGCCGGCAGATCCTCGGGCGCCGGCACCACGGCGGCCCCGTCCGCCATCTCCGGGAGGCCGTAGCCCCAGGCGCAGAACAGGACGGGCAGGCCGGCGCCCCGGCCGGAGGCGACGTCATTGTGGTGATCGCCCACCATCACCGCGCGGTCCCTCCGCCCGCCGGCTGCCTCGAGGGTGGCCAGCACATGCGCCGGGTCCGGCTTGCGCACCGGGAAGCTGTCGCCGCCGCCGAGCGCGGCGAAGCGGTCCGTGAGGCCGAGCGCCTCGAGCAGGAGCCGCGCCGCCTTCTCCGGCTTGTTAGTGCAGACCGCCATGGTCCAGCCTTCCGCCGCCAGCCGCTCCAGCGCCTCGGGGATGCCGGGGAAGGGGCGGGTCCGCTCGCTGGCGCGGGCCTCGTAATCGGCCAGGAAGGCGGCCTCGGCACCGGGCTCGGCGGGCAGGCCGCGGGCGGTGAAGGCGCGCTCCAGCGTCACCCGTAGGCCGTCGCCGATGAAGCGCCGCACGGCCTCGGCCGGGAAGGGCGCGAGGCCACGCGCCTGCATCAGCCGGTTCAGGCTGCCCTGGATGTCGGGCAGGCTGTCCACCAGCGTGCCGTCGAGGTCGAAGATCACGGTGCGTTGCATGACCGGCGCTCTTGCCATGTTTCGCGCGGCAATGCGATGTGACACGGGATCTCCTTGCCCGGAAAGCGGTTTTCCGGGCAGATGCGCGGCATGACCGCTGCCGCTATCCTGCTCGCCGCCGGGCTCGGGACCCGCATGAAGAGCCGCCTTCCCAAGGCGCTGCATCCGATCGCCGGCCGGCCCATGCTCAACCATCTGATCGCCGCCTGCGAGGCGGTGTTCGACCGCATCGTGGTGGTGGTCGGGCCGGAGATGGCGGCGCTGGAGCGTGCCGCCGCGCCGCATGCCACGGTGGTGCAGGCCGAGCGTCTCGGCACCGGCCATGCCGCGTTGCAGGCGGCGCCTCTGCTGGCTGATTTCCCCGGCGATGTCGCCGTGCTCTACGCCGACAATCCGCTGATCACGCCGGAGACGATGCGGCGGCTGCGCGCCGCGCGGGCCGAAGCGGGCCTGACGCTGCTGGCCATGCGCCCGGCCGATCCGGCGCGGTACGGGCGGGTGGTCCAGGACGCGGCGGGCGATGTCGCCCGCATCGTCGAGTATGCCGACGCGACCGAGGCCGAGCGCGGCATCGGCCTCTGCAACGCCGGGGTGCTCTGCGCGCCGGCGGCGGACCTCTTCCGCTGGCTGGGCGGCGTGCGCAACGACAACCGGGCCGGGGAGTACTACCTGCCCGACGTCGTGCCGCTCGCCGTCGCCGAGGGCCGGCGCGTCCGGGCGGTCGAGGCGCCGGAGGCGGAGCTGCGCGGCATCAACAGCCGCGCCGAGCTGGCCACCGCCGAGGCCGAGGTGCAGGGCGCCCTGCGCCGCGCCGCCATGGCCGGCGGCGCCACGCTGATCCAGCCGGAGAGCGTCGTGCTCTGCCATGACACGCGGCTCGGCCAGGACGTCACCATCGGGCCGAACGTGGTCTTCGGCCCCGGCGTGACGGTGGAGGACGGTGTCGAGATCCGCGCCTTCAGCCATCTGGAAGGGTGCGTGGTGCGGCAGGGCGCGGTGGTCGGCCCCTTCGCCCGCCTGCGGCCCGGCAGCGATGTCGGCCAGGGCGCGCATGTCGGCAATTTCGTCGAGCTGAAGAACGCCGTCCTCGGCGAGGGCGCCAAGGCCAACCACCTGGCCTATCTGGGCGATGCCGCGATCGGCGCGGGCAGCAATATCGGCGCCGGGACCATCACCTGCAACTATGACGGCTTCGCCAAGCACCGCACCGAGATCGGGGCGGGCGTCTTCGTCGGCTCCAACACCACGCTGGTGGCGCCGATCCGCCTGGGCGACGGCGCCTTCGCCGCCGCCGGCTCCACCCTGACCCATGACGTGGCGCCCGATGCCATGGCCTTCGGCCGCGCCCGCCCCACCGAGAAAGCCGGCGCCGCCGCCACGTTCCGCGCGGCCCGCCGCAAGGAGAAGCGCTGATGTGCGGCATCGTCGGGCTGGTGGGCCGCGAGGCGGCGGCGCCGCGCCTGCTGGAGGCGCTGCGCCGCCTGGAGTACCGCGGCTATGACAGCGCCGGCATCGCCACGCTGGTGGAGGGGCATATCGAGCGGCGCCGCGCCGAGGGCAAGCTCGCCAACCTCGCCGCCGTGCTGGAAGCGCGACCGCTCGGCGGCACCACCGGCATCGGCCACACCCGCTGGGCGACGCATGGCGCGCCGACCGAGCGCAACGCGCATCCGCACGGCACGCCGCTGGTCTCCGTCGTGCACAACGGCATCATCGAGAACTACGCCGAGCTGCGCGCCGAGCTGGAGGCGGAGGGCGTCGGCTTCGAGACCGAGACCGACACCGAGACGGTGGCCAAGCTGCTCGATCATCTGCTGCGCGCCGGCGCCTCGCCGGAGCAGGCGGTCTCCGCCACGCTGAAGCGCATCCGCGGCGCCTTCGGCCTGGCCATGGTCTTCGCCGGGCATCCGCGCCTGCTGATCGCGGCGCGCCAGGGCAGCCCGCTGGCCGTGGGCTATGGCGAGGGCGAGATGTATGTCGGCTCCGACGCCCTGGCCCTGGCGCCGCTGACACGCCGCGTCGCCTATCTGGAGGAGGGCGACTGGGTGGTGCTCTCCGACATGGAGGCCCGCTTCTTCGATGCCGCCGACCGGCCGGTGGAGCGCGCGGTCAGGCTCACCGCCTATTCCGGCGCCGCCGTGGGCAAGGGCAACTACCGGCACTTCATGGAGAAGGAGCTGCATGAGCACCCGGTGGTGCTGGGCGACACGCTGCGCCAGTACATCGACCCCGCCAGCCGCGCCGTCGCCCTGCCGGACCTGCCCTTCGACCCGGTGGCGCTGCCCAAGCTGACCCTCTCGGCCTGCGGATCGGCCTATCTGGCGGCCCAGGTCGGGCGCTACTGGCTGGAGGAGCTGTCGCGCATCCCGGTCGATTCCGACATCGCCAGCGAGTTGCGCTACCGTGATCCGCCGCTGCCGGCGGGGGGCGGGGCGCTGCTGGTCAGCCAGAGCGGCGAGACCGCCGACACCCTGGCGGCCCTGCGCCTGCTCAAGGCGCGCGGCCAGCGCGTGCTCTCGGTGGTCAATGTCGGCGAGAGCAGCATGGCGCGGGAGAGCGACGGCACGGTGCTGACGGTGGCCGGGCCCGAGATCGGCGTCGCCTCCACCAAGGCCTTCACCGCGCAGCTCGCCGTGCTGGCCAGCCTGGCGCTGGGGTTCGGCCGGGCGCGGGGCACGCTGAGCGCCGGGGAGGAGGCCCGGCTGACCGCCGCCCTGCTCGAGGTGCCGGGCCATGCTGCCGCCCTGCTGGAGGATGGCGCGGAGATCCAGGAGCTGGCGCGCGAGGTGGCGCAGGCGCGGGATGTGCTCTTCCTCGGCCGCGGCAGTCTCTACCCGATCGCCATGGAAGGCGCGCTGAAGCTCAAGGAACTCTCCTACATCCATGCCGAGGGCTATGCCGCCGGCGAGATGAAGCACGGCCCCATCGCCCTGATCGACGACAGCGTACCCGTCATCGCCCTCTGCCCCTCCGGCCCGCTGTTCGAGAAGACCGCCTCCAACCTGCAAGAGGCGGCGGCGCGCGGCGGCCGCATCATGGCCTTCACCGACACCGCCGGCGCGCCCGCCCTGTCGCGCTTCGCCGAGCGGGTGGTGGTCGTGCCGGCGGTCGACCCCTTCGTCGCGCCCATCCTGCACGCCATCCCGGTGCAGTTGCTGGCCTATCATGTCGCGGTGCTCAAGGGGACGGACGTGGACCAGCCGCGCAACCTCGCCAAGGCGGTGACGGTTGAGTAGGGCGGCGGAACGGATATCCCGTCCGCGCGGATGATCCGCGCGGGCAGCGGATCGCGGCGCTTGGCAGCGCCGAGGGGGCAGTCTTATGCTGCGTTGCAGCAGACGCAGATCGCGAGTGGAGATGGCCCATGCCCCGGCCGATGTCCCGAAAAGACTCCGCCCAGGCCGAGCTTCTGGCGCGACGATATCTTGCGAGCCGTGGCGCGGCGCCGATGGTCGATGATCCGCTGCGGGTCGCGCTGCCCCGGCTGCGCCAGGAAGTGACCGCCGCCTGCCGGCTGGCCCGTCTGGATCTGACGCTGGCGGTCGGTCTCACCATCGCCGCGCTCACCGTGGTCGTGACCGCCTGGCTGGCGCCCGTCCATGGCGGCATCCTGGTGGCGCTGCTGCATCTGCATCTGGCGCCCCTGGTGGGACTCGGGGTCGCCATCTGGGCGGCCATCGTGATGGAGCGCTCCGGCCCCCGCCTGCTGACCGCGCGGCGGATCGCCCAGGCGCTCAGGGCCGGAAGCGTGATGGAGGCCTTCGACCTGGCGGTGACGCGGCTGCCGGCCACGGGTGCCGCCTGACCCGTGGCCGGCCCCGCCGCGGGGTCAGATCCGGCCCATCAGCAGCAGCACGATGAGGATCAGCAGAATAAGGCCGAGGCCGCCGGAAGGGCCATAGCCCCAGCCGCTGCTGTAGCCCCAGCGGGGCAGGGCACCGACCAGCAGCAGGATCACGATAATCAGCAGAATCAGGCCCATGGCATCCTCCGTCTGTGCCGCGGGCCGAATGCCCCCGGTTCCGGCTGAACGCCAGCATGACCGTTCTGTTGCAGGCGCCCTGGCGCGAAAGCGTGGCGAGGCGGGCTGACAGCGCCTTCGGGCATGCCTAACTTCTCCGCCGATGCCCGCGCGGTCTCCCGCGCCCAAGACATCGATCAGGAAGGAAGTCCGCCATGCTGGATGCTGTCGCCAAGCTGCCCCTCAAGGATCCCGATCTGCTGCGGCAGGCCAATCTCATTGATGGCGCCTGGGTGCAGGCCGAGAGCGGCAAGACGCTGGAGGTCCGCAACCCCGCCAATGGCGAACTCGTCGGCACCGTGCCCGCCATGGGCCAGGCCGAGACGCGCCGCGCCATCGAGGCCGCGAATGCCGCCTGGCCGGCCTGGCGCGCCATGCTGGCCAGCGAGCGCGCCGCCATCCTGAAGAAGCTGGCGGCGCTGATGCTGGCCAATTCGGACGACCTCGCCGCCATCATGACCGCCGAGCAGGGCAAGCCGCTGGCGGAATCGAAGGGCGAGGTGGTCTATTCCGCCAGCTTCATCGACTGGTTCGCCGAGGAGGCGCGCCGGGTGAATGGCGAGACCATCCCGCAGAACGCCAAGGGTCGCCGTATCCTCGTCACCAAGGAGCCGATCGGCGTCTTCGCCGCCATCACGCCCTGGAACTTCCCCTCCGCCATGATCACCCGCAAGGCGGGCCCCGGTTGGGCGGCGGGCTGCACCGGCGTCATCCGCCCGGCCAGCCAGACCCCGTTCTCGGCGCTGGCCATCGGCGTGCTGGCCGAGCGCGCCGGCATGCCCAAGGGCGTGTGCAACATCGTCACCGGCCCGTCCTCCGCCACCGGCAAGGAGCTGACCGGCAATCCGCTGGTGCGCAAGCTCTCCTTCACCGGCTCGACCGAGGTCGGCCGCGTGCTGCTGGAGCAGTGCGCCGCGACCATCAAGAAGACCTCGATGGAGCTGGGCGGCAACGCGCCCTTCATCGTCTTCGACGACGCCGACCTGGACGAGGCGGTGAAGGGGGCCATGGCCTCCAAGTACCGCAACACCGGACAGACCTGCGTTTGCGCCAACCGCATCCTGGTGCAGGAAGGGGTCTATGACGCCTTCGCCGAGAAGCTGAAGGCGGCCGTGCAGAAGCTGAAGGTTGGCAATGGCATGGAAGAGGGCGTCACCCAGGGCCCGCTGATCAACGGCGACGCGGTGAAGAAGGTGGAGGCGCATATCGCCGACGCACTGGCCAAGGGCGCCAAGGTGGTGACGGGCGGCAAGCCCGATGCGCGCGGCGGCAACTTCTTCCAGCCCACCGTGCTGGCCGATGTGCCGCATGACGCCGTGATCTTCCGCGAGGAGACCTTCGGCCCCGTCGCCCCGCTCTTCCGCTTCAAGACGGAGGAGGAGGCGGTGAAGCTCGCCAACGACACGGAGTTCGGCCTCGCGGCCTATTTCTACTCCCGCGATGTCGGGCGCGTCTTCCGGGTAGCGGAGGCGCTGGAATACGGCATCGTCGGCATCAATGAGGGGATCATCTCCACCGCCGAGGCGCCCTTCGGCGGCTTCAAGCAGTCGGGCCTCGGCCGCGAGGGGTCGAGCCACGGCATCGAGGAATATCTGGAGATGAAGTACCTGGCGCTCGGCGGCATCGGCAGCTGAGGCGAGGCGGGGCCCCGCGGCGGGGCCCCGTCTCCAGGGCATGCGGCGGAGGCGGGGCAGGCGCCCGCGCTTCCGCTTCTTGACGCCGCCCTCCCGGCGCCCCTTCTTGCCGGTGGATCGCAGCAATGACGAGGGCGCCCGCCAATGAGCCAGTATGACTTCGACCTTTTCGTCATCGGCGGGGGGTCGGGCGGCGTGCGCTGCGCCCGGATCGCCGCCGGCCATGGCGCGAGGGTCGCGGTGGCCGAGGAGCGCTTCTGGGGCGGCACCTGCGTCAATGTCGGCTGCGTGCCCAAGAAGATCATGGTGCATGCCGCCGAGTACGGGCAATGGGCCGAGGAGGCGGCGGCTTTCGGCTGGGAGACGGTGCGGGGCCCGCATGACTGGGCGAAGCTCGCCGCCGCGCGCGATGCCGAGGTGGCCCGCCTGAATGGCATCTACGAGCGCCTGCTCGGCAATGCCGGCGTCACGCGCTTCGACGCCCGCGCCACCTTCATCGACCCCCATACGCTGGAGGTGGGCGGGCGGCGCGTCACCGCCGAGCGCATCGTCATCGCCGTCGGCGGCAAGCCGATGCGCCCCGAGATCCCCGGCGCCGAGCTGGGCCTGCTCTCGGACGACCTCTTCTCCCTGAAGGCCCTGCCACGGCGGGTCATCGTTGCCGGCGGCGGCTATATCGCGCTGGAATTCGCCAGCCTGCTCCGCGGCCTCGGGGCCGAGGTCGATCTGGTCTACCGCCAGCCGCTGCCGCTGCGGGGCTTCGACGAGGATCTGCGGGAGGCCATGGCCGAGGCGCTGATCAACCAGGGCATCCGCCTGCACCCCGGCCAGGAGATGGCCGCGCTGGAGCGCGCGGAGGGCGGCATCCGGCTGACCACGCGGCCGGGGCTGAGCCTGGTGGCGGACCAGGTGAAGCTCGCCGTCGGGCGCCTGCCCAACACCTCGGGGCTGGGGCTGGAGAAGGCCGGCATCGAGACCGGCCGCTCGGGCTGCATTCCGGTCACCGCCGATCAGGCGACGACCCAGCCGCATATCTTCGCCATCGGCGACGTCACCGACCAGCTCAACCTGACGCCGGTGGCGACCGCCATCGGCCATGCCCTGGCCGATACGCTGTTCGGAAAGACCCCGCGGCGGGCCAGCATCCAGAATGTGCCCACCGCCGTCTTCACCTCGCCACCCGCCGCCATGGTGGGGCTGACCGAGGAGGCCGCGGCGCGGCTGGGACCGGCCGAGATCTACATCGCCCGCTTCACGCCGATGCGCCACACCATCAGCCGCCAGCCGCGCCGGACCCTGATGAAGCTCGTCGTGGCCGAGCGGACCCGCCGTGTGCTCGGCGCGCATATGCTGGGCGAGGACGCGGCCGAGATCATGCAGGGCATCGCGGTAGCCATCGTCGCCGGCGCGACCAAGGAGGATTTCGACCGCACCGTCGGCATCCATCCGACGGCGGCCGAGGAATTCGTCACGATGCGGACGATGACGCGCCGCGTCGGCGGCTGAGGCCGGCGCCATGGGGCCGCTGCTGCGGCTGACCGTCTTCATCGGCCAGCTGCTCCGGCGCCCGCCGGCGCGGCGCAAGGCGGTGGTGATGCTGGTGGTCCTGGCCGTGGCGCTCGGCCTCGCCTGGACCGAGAAGGCGGGCTACTGGCCGCAATCCTGGCGGGTCGATCGCGCCCCGATCGGGCACAGGCTGCCCTGAGAGCGCGATCGGCTTCCGGCCCCGAGGGCGCGGCGCTCAGCCGCGCCGGACGCCCCAGGAATAGGGCATGCTGCCCTTGACGAAGCCGCTCAGGTCGCTGCGATAGGCCGTGCGCGTGACGAACTGGCCGAGCGGGATGGTGGCGACGTCGTCCTGCGCCAGCTTATTGATCTGGTCGGCCACCGTCTTGCGGCGGTCGGCGTCCGGCGCGTCGAGCCATTCCTGGATCATGGCCTCGATGGCCGGGTTCTCGTACCAGCCGAACCAGCCCTGCCGTCCGGTGCCCTTGACCAGGGAGGAAGCGCCCGGATTGGCATAGGCCATCGCCGAGCCGTAGGTGTGGAAGATGCTCCAGCCGCCCTTCTCGACGGGTTCCTGGCTGACGCGCCGCTGCACCACCGTGCCCCAGTCGGAGTCCCGCAGGTCGACCGTCATGCCCAGATCCTGCAGCACGCTGGCGGTGAGCTGGCCGTGCGGCCCGATCAGCGGGAAGTCGGTCGGGTTGATGATCACCACCGGCTGGCCGGAATAGCCGGATTCCGCCAGCCGCGCCTTGGCGCGCGCCAGGTCGCGCGGGGGCCGTGCCAGTTCCGAGAGATCCTCGGTGCCATAGGGCGTGCCGCAGGGGAAGAGGCTGCGGCATTCCCGCCAGAGCGAGCGATCCTCGCCGATCGTCACCTGCATGTAGTCCGCCTGCCTGACCGCCAGGGCGACGGCCTGTCGCGTCTTCAGGTCGTTGAAGGGCGGATGCAGGTGGTTCAGCCGCATCAGGCTCAGGGAGCCGGTGGGGAAGAGGGTATCGAGCCGGAGGTTGCGGGCGCGCTGAAGGGTCGGCAGCAGGTCGTTCAGCGGCTGCTCGACCCAGTCCACCTCGCCCGATTGCAGCGCCGCGGCGGCGGTCGCCGCATCCGGCATGATGTGCCATTCGACACGGCCGAAATGTGCCACCTTGCCGCCGCTGGCCCAGTCGGCCGCCTCGGACCGCGGGACATAGCCATCGAACTTCTCGTAGACGGCCCGGCTGCCGCTGACGAATTCCCCGGGACGGAAGCGGAAGGGGCCGGAGCCGATCACCTCGGCGATCTGCGTGTTGGCATCGGTCCCGGCCAGCCGCTCGGGCATGATGAAGGCGACATTGGCATCGGGCTTGGCGATGGCGTCGAGCAGCATGGGGAAGGGCCTGGTCAGCCGGATCTCCACCGTGCGGTCATCCGCCGCGCCCCAGCGCTCCACCACCCTGCCCAGCAACTGGCCGAAGGGATCGCGCTTCGCCCAGCGCGCCAGGCTGGCGGCGCAATCCTGCGCCCGCACCGGCTCGCCATCGTGGAAGCGCAGCCCCTCGCGCAGGCGGATGCGCCAGACGCGCCGGTCGTCCGAGACCGTGTGGCCCTCGGCCATCTGCGGCTGCGGCTCCTGCGCGCCATTGACGGCGTAGAGCGTGTCATAGACGTGGTAGCCATGCATCTGGGTGACGATGGCCGAGGTCCAGATCGGGTCCAGCGCCGTCAGATTGGCCTGGGGCACGAAGCGCAGGGTACTGGCGCGGCTGCCCTGGGCCAGGGCGGGCGCGCCAAGCGAGGGCAGGGTGAGGGCGAGGCCGCCCAGGCCGGCCCCCTGCAGAAGCGAGCGACGCCGCATGATGGTTCCTCCCGATTTTGGCAGGGAGGCTAGGCAGCGGCCCGACCGGAGGTCAAGCGAGGGGCGGCTCCGCCCAGGGCGGCGGCGGGTCCTCCGGCGCCGGCCGGCCGCGCCGCATCCGCCCGCGGGACAGTTCCGTGACCACGCCATGCAGGGTGCGCAACTCCTGCTCGGTCACCTCGCCCCGCTCGAACCAGTGGCGCAGGTTCCGCACCATGCCCGGCCGCTTCTGCCGGTTGTCGAGGAAGCCGCAGGCATCCAGCTCGGCGGTGAGGCGGCCGAGCAGGCCCTCCAGCTCCCCCTTCGTCGCCACGCGGGTCTCGTTGGTGACGAGCTGGCGCGGTGGCGTGCGGTCCTCGGCGGCGTTCCACCACTCATAGGCCAGGATCATCACGGCCTGCGCCAGGTTCAGCGACATATGGTCCGGGTTCAGGGGATAGCGCACCCAGGTATCGGCATGCGCCATGTCGTCATTGTCGAGGCCGGTGCGCTCGGGGCCGAAGAGCACGGCGCTGCGCAGGCCGCGGCCGCGGCAGATCTCCACCAGGTCCTCGGCGGCGGCGCGGGCGGTGCGCAGCGGCGCCACGATATGGCGCGGCCGGGGGCAGGTGGCGAAGACGCGGTGGCAGTCGGACAAGGCCTCGGCCAGGGTGCCGTGCACCGTGGCGGCGTCGAGGATGCGGTCGGCGCCGGAGGAGGCGAACCAGGCACGCTCCTGCGGCCAGCCATCGCGCGGCGCCACCAGCCGCAGGTGGAACAGCCCGCCATTGGCCATGGCCCGCGCCGTCGTGCCGATGTTCTCGGCGAGCTGCGGGCGCACCAGCACGACGATCGGGCTCTCGCCCGGCAGCGGCTTCAGGTCGGCGCCGCCCTCGCGGCCGGTCATGGCAGGGTCATCCTCGGGGGTCCCGGTTGCGGTGCGGCCCCGATAAACCGGGCCGCGCCGCAAGGAAAGGGGCTCAGCGCCCCGGCTGCAGGAAGGTCTTCAGCATGCTGATCTCCTTCTCCTGCGCCTCGATAATCTCCTGCGCCATCTGCCGCAGCACCGGGTCCTTGCCATACTTCAACTGGATGCGGGCCATGTCGATGGCGCCCTGGTGGTGCGGGATCATGGCGGCGGCGAAGTCGCGGTCGGGGTCGCCGGTCAGCGGGATGTCCATCGCCTTGTGCATGCGCTGGCTGGCGGCCTGGAGTTCGGCGGTGGAGGGGGAGGCGGCGGAGGCCGCGCCATGCTGGGCATGCTGGGCCCAGGCGGGCGTCGCGGCGAGGAGCAGGCCGGCGAGGGCGGCGAGTCGCAGGGAAGCGCAGAAGGGCATGCAGAGGGGCATGATGTCGTGCCTCCGGTCTGGAAGAAGCGAAGTCCCGCCGGCAGGAGGCGCGGCGGAAAGGGGGTGGCGCGTGGCGCCGCGCCCGTGGTGTCACCCTGACACGGGGGGAAGGCAAGACGCCGTGGCGCCCTTGCCACAACTTTTGGACTGGCGCGGGGCGCCGACGCCCCCACATGCGCCCTGCGCAGGGACGGAGGCGGCATGACCCGGCAGATCACGGCGCCGCCGCCGAGGCGGACCTTCCCCTGGCCATGGCGCGACCGCCAGGGCCGTTTCTCGGCGCTGAAGGCCATGGTCCTGGCGAGCCTCTTCCTGCCCGGCCTGTGGCTGGCGGCGCAGGCCGGACAAGGGGCGCTGGGCGGCCGACCGATCATGGAGGCGATCCACAGCACGGGCCTCTGGGCGGTGCGGATCCTGCTCATCTCCCTGCTGGTGACGCCGCTGCGGCAATTGCTGCGCTGGCCGGAGGCGATGCTGGTGCGGCGGATGCTCGGCCTCGGCGCCCTAGCCTATGCTCTGCTGCACCTGCTGCTCTACGCGCTGGATCTGCAATGGGACCTGCCGCGCATCGCCTCCGAGATCGCGCTCCGCGTCTATCTCACCATCGGCTTCCTCGCCCTGCTGGGCCTGGCCGTGCTGGGCGCCACCTCCACCGACGGATGGGTGCGGCGGCTGGGCGGGCGCCGCTGGCAGGCGCTGCACCGCGCCGTCTATGGCATCGCTGTCCTCGCGCTGGTGCATTTCGCCCTGCAATCGAAGATCGACGTGACCGAGGCCATTCTGATGAGCGGCCTCTTCCTCTGGCTGATGGGCTATCGCCTGCTGAGGCCGGGGCCGGCGCTTTCAAGGTCCCCGGTGCCCTCAAGGCCTCTGGCGCCCTCGAGGTCCGGGGCATCCCGGCAGGGCGTGCCGGGGCCGGGGCGCCTGCTGCTGCTCGCCCTGGCCGCGGCCCTGGCAACGGCGCTGCTGGAAGCGGGGTGGTACGCGGTGGCCTCGGGCGTGCCGCCGGGGCCGGTGCTGCTGGCCAATCTCGATCTCGCCTTCGGCCCGCGTCCGGCGGTCTGGGTCGGCCTGGCCGGGCTGGGGATGCTGGGGCTGCGGGCCGCCCGGCTGCTCCGCGAGCGCCTGGCGGGCGAGGCGCCGGCACGGCGCTCCGCCGCCCGGCGCCAGCCCGAAGCCTGAGGCCCCGTCGGCCGCCCGTCGGTGGCCTCAGGCGCGGCGCCAGGTGGTGCCGCCCGGTCCGTCCTCCAGCACGATGCCGCGCGCCGCGAGTTCGGCGCGGATGCGGTCGGCCGCCGCCCAGTCCCTGGCCTGCCGCGCCGCGAGGCGGGCGGCGATGGCGGTCTCGATCTCCCCGGCCTCGGCATCGTCGCCACCCTGGCGCCAGGCGCGCGGATCGCCGCCCAGCAGGCCGAGCACGGCGGCGGCCCGCCGCAGCGCCGCCGCCGCCTGTCCGGACCCCGGCTGCCAGTTGCGGCCGATCCGGTGCAGCACCGAGGCCGCCGAGCCGCCGACCGTGGCGACATTCTCCAGCGTGCGCAGGTCACGCAGGCGGGTCAGGGCGAGGGGGGTGTTGAGATCGTCGGCCAGCGGCTCCAAAGCCCAGTCCGCCATCTCCGACACCAGGGCGTCGCCCTCCTCTGCGGCCGGCAGATCGCGTGCCAGCAGGGCGTAGAAATCATCCAGCTCGGCCTTGGCGTCCTCCAGCCGCTCGGTGGTGTAGTCGAGGGCGGCGCGGTAGTGCGTCTTGAGCAGCAGCAGCCTGAAGGCCTCGCCGGCCCAGGGGCCATGCGCCAGGATGTCGCGGACGGTGAGGAAGTTGCCAAGCGACTTCGACATCTTCTCGCCATCGACCAGCAGCATGCCGTTGTGCAGCCAGGTGTGCGCGAAGCGTGAGCCGGGAAAGGCGCAGAGCGACTGCGCCACCTCGTTCTCGTGATGCGGGAAGAGCAGGTCGTGGCCGCCGCCATGGATGTCGAAATCGGGGCCGAGATAACGCCAGGACATGGCCGAGCATTCGATGTGCCAGCCCGGCCGGCCCCGGCCCCAGGGGCTGTCCCAGCCCGGCTGGGCCTCCTCCGAGGGCTTCCACAGCACGAAATCGCCCGGCTCGCGCTTGTAGGGCGCGACCTCGACCCGCGCCCCGGCCAGCAGCTCCTCCGTGCTGCGGCCGGAGAGGCGGCCGTAATCGGCGAAGCTCGACACCGAGAAGAGCACATGGCCTTCCGCCGCATAGGCATGCCCATTGGCGATGAGCCGCTCGATCAGCGCGATCATGGCGCCGATATTGTCGGTGGCGCGCGGCTCCTCATCCGGCGGCAGGCAGCCGAGGGCGGCCATGTCGCGGTGGAAATCGGCCGTGGTGCGGGCGGTGATGGCCGCGATCGGCTCGCCGCTCTCCTGGCTGCGGGCGTTGATCTTGTCGTCCACGTCGGTGATGTTGCGGACATAGGTGACGCGGGGGTAGCGGCGGCGAAGCAGCCGGGCCAGCACGTCGAAGACCACGACCGGCCGGGCATTGCCGAGATGCGCCAGGTCATAGACCGTCGGCCCGCACACATAGAGGCGCACATGCTGCGGATCGATCGGGAGGAACGGCTCCCGCCGGCGCGTGGCGCTATTGTGGAAGGCCAGTTCGGTCATCACGCTGCCTTGTCGGCTGGTTGTCGGCACAAGCTGGCGAGGTGTGACAGATCGCCCGGTCCCGTCAACCGTTTCGGCCGAGCCTCCCCGCACGGGCGGCTCACGGACCTCTATGCCTGTCTTCGCGCCATACCATAACGAACCTTTATGATAAGTCGCGATTTCTTATAGACGGATCAATTGCGCTGCCTGATTTCTGTGCGACAGAATAGCCCTCGCATTCTCCGTCCCGCCCCCTGAGCGGCGGCCCCAAGCTGAAGGTCCCGAGCATGCCCCGAATTCTCCGCGTCGCCGCCGCCCAGATGGGGCCGACCCAGAAGGCCGATCCCCGTTCGCAGACCCTGAACCGGCTGATCGCCCTGCTGGAACGCGCGGCGGCGGAGGGCGCCCAGCTGGTGGTGTTCCCGGAACTGGCCTTCACCACCTTCTTCCCGCGCTGGCTGCTCGATGAGGCGGCGCTCGATCCCTACTACGAGGCGGCGTTGCCCGGGCCGGAAACCCAGCCGCTGTTCGACAGGGCGCGCGAGCTCGGTGTCGGCTTCTATATCGGCTATGCCGAGAAGACCCCGGAGGGGAAGCGCTTCAACAGCGCCGTCACCGTCGGGCCGGACGGGACGATCCTGGCCAAGTACCGCAAGATGCACCTGCCAGGCTCGGTGGAGCCGCGCGAGGGCGCG
Organism: Pseudoroseomonas sp. WGS1072; assembly: GCF_049340465.1. Classification (NCBI taxonomy): domain Bacteria; kingdom Pseudomonadati; phylum Pseudomonadota; class Alphaproteobacteria; order Acetobacterales; family Acetobacteraceae; genus Pseudoroseomonas; species Pseudoroseomonas sp. WGS1072. The sequence goes on from NZ_JBMPSU010000001.1 coordinate 2,984,462, forward strand.
CGGTTCCAGCAGCTCGAGAAGCGCTACTTCGAGTATGGCGACCTCGGCTTCCCGGCCTTCCGGGGGCCGGAAGGCTGGGGGGAGCCGGTGCTCGGCATGCTGGTCTGCAACGACCGCCGCTGGCCCGAGGCCTGGCGCGTCTATGCCTTGCAGGGCATGGAGATGATGCTCGTCGGCTACAACTCCGCGGCCTACGATCCGAACGGCGGCGAGACCGAGGATCAGGGCCTGCGCACCTTCCATTCGCAGCTCGCCGCGCAGGCCAACGCCTATATGAACGCGTGCTGGGCGGTGGCGGTGGCCAAGGCCGGCGAGGAGGACGGCTCGGGGCTGATCGGCGGCTCCTGCATCGTCGATCCGAACGGCCGCATCGTTGCCGAGACGCGGACGCTGGCCGACGAGGTGGTCGTCGCAGAGTGTGACCTCGACCTCTGCCTGCAGGGCAAGACCAAGATGTTCAACTTCGAGATGCACCGCCGCCCCGAGACCTATGGGCTGATCTCCTCGCAGAAGGGCGCCATCGCGCCGCCGCGCAAGGCCGGCTGAGCGGATGAGCGCGGCACCCCACTCTTCCCCGGCCCTGCCCGACATCGCGCATTTCACCCATGTGCCGGACCGGCACTGGGGGCGCTGGCTGGCCGTCGCCATCATTGTGCTGCTGCTGGCCGGGCTGGCGCGCGCCTTCGCCGTCGGCCAGATCGAATGGGATTTCGTCGGCCGCTTCCTGACCGCGCCGGCGATCATGACCGGGCTGGTCAACACCATCTGGATGACCTTCGCCGCCATGGGCCTCGGCATCCTCCTCGGCGTCACCGCCGCGGTGATGCGGATGTCGCCCAACCCCGTGCTGCAGGGCGTGGCCATGGGCTACGCCTGGCTGTTCCGCGGCACGCCGGTGATCCTGCAGCTGCTGCTCTGGTTCAACATCGCGCTGATCTTCCCGACGCTCGGCTTCGGCGACTGGTCGATGCGGACCGTCGATGTCATGACGCCGGCGCTGGCCGCCTTTCTCGGCCTCGGCATCAACCAGGGGGCCTATACCTCCGAGGTGATCCGCGCCGGCATGCTCTCGGTCGATGCCGGGCAGTACGAGGCGGCCAAGGCGATCGGCATGACGCGGATGAAGGCGCTGCGCCGCATCGTCTTCCCGCAGGCCATGCGCGTCGTCATCCCGCCACTCGGCAACGAGTTCATCGGCATGGTGAAGCTGACCTCGCTCGCCAGCGTCATCCAGTTCGCCGAGATCCTGCACGCGGCGCAGAACATCTACTACGCCAATTCCCGCGTCATCGAGCTGCTGATCGTCGCCGCCATCTGGTACCTCGTCGTCGTCTCGATCCTGACGCCGCTGCAGATGCTGCTCGAACGCCGCTTCGCGCGCGGCACGGGAGGTGGCCGATGAGCGCGCAACCCGCTTCTCCTGTCTCCCCACCTCTTGTCTCGATCGTCGACGTGCGCAAGAAGTTTGGCGACTTCCAGGCGCTCGACGGCGTCTCCCTCGACGTCCGGACCGGCGAGGTGGTCTGCATCATCGGCGCCTCGGGCTCCGGCAAGACGACACTGCTGCGCTGCGTCAACCAGCTCGTCACCATCGACAGCGGCGCCATCTGGGTCGATGGCGAGCTGACCGGCTGGCGCATCGCGGGGAACAGGCTGCACAGCCTTTCCGAGAAGGAGGTCGCGCGGCAGCGGCTCAAGACCGGCATGGTCTTCCAGCGCTTCAATCTCTTCCCGCACATGACCGCGCTCGAGAACGTCATCGAGGGCCCGGTGCAGGTGCAGGGCCGCAACCGCGCCGAGGCGGTGCGCGAGGCGAAGGCGCTGCTGGAGCGCGTCGGCCTGGCCGACAAGGCCGGCAACTATCCGGCGCAGCTCTCGGGCGGGCAGCAGCAGCGCGTCGCCATCGCCCGCGCGCTGGCCATGAAGCCGAAGCTGATGCTCTTCGACGAGCCGACCAGCGCCCTCGACCCCGAGCTGGTGGGCGAGGTGCTGGCGGCGATGAAGGAGCTGGCGGCCACCGGCATGACCATGATCGTGGTGACGCACGAGCTCGGCTTCGCCCGTGAGGTGGGTGACCGCGTGGTCTTCATGGACCGCGGCGCCATCGTCGAATCCGGCCCTGCCGCCGAGGTGCTCGCCAATCCCCGCGAGGACAGGCTGAAGGCCTTCCTCTCCGCCGTTCTCTCCTGAAGGACATCCACGATGCTCAAGGCTCTGGCGCTCGCCGCCACCATGCTGACGCCTCTCGCCGCCGCGCAGGCGGCGGAGCTGCCCGCGCGCATCACCTCGCGCGGGGCGATCGTCGCCGCCATCGTGCCGAACTACCCGCCACTCGAGCTGCGCGACCCGCAGACCAATGAGCTGACCGGCTTCGACGTCGAGCTCGGCCAGGCCCTGGCCGAGAAGCTCGGCGTCAGGATGCAGTGGCAGGAGACCAGCTTCGACCAGATGCTGGCCTCGGTGCGCACCGGCCGGGTCGACATCATCCTCTCCGGCATGTCGGACCTGAAGAGCCGGCAGGAGACGGCCACCTTCATCGACTATCTCCGCTCCGGCAGCCAGTTCTTCACCCAGCACAGCCGCGCCGCCGAGTTCCCGGAGCCGCAGGCGCTCTGCGGCAAGCGCGTCGGCGCCAGCCGGCGCACGGCGCTGCCGAACGACATCAAGGCCTTCAGCGAGGCCGAGTGCGAGGGCAAGGGCAGGCCCGCCATCGTCTATGTGCCGACCGAGGGCTCGGCCGATGCGCGCACCCAGCTTCGCCAGGGCCGCATCGATGCCGCCATGCAGGGGGGCGAGACGCTGCCCTACATCATGGGGCAGGAGCCCAACACCTATGCGCCGATCGGCGAGCCGGTGCGCTACACGCTGATGGGCATCGCCACCGGCAAGGAGGAGACGCAGCTGCAGCAGGCCCTGGTCGAGGGGCTGAAGGCGCTGATGGCCGATGGCACCTATGCGAGGCTGCTGGCCAAGTGGCAGCTCACGCCCAGCGCCATCCCGGAAATCCAGGTCAATGGCGGTGAGTGAACCGGCCGAGCGGGTGCCGCTGGCGCCCGCCAACCGCGCGCCCCTGGCGCCGGAATTCCCCTGGCCCGGCGGCCATCGCGCGGCCATGTTCCTCTCCTTCGACGTGGATGCCGAGACGGCCTGGACCGGCAACGACCCCGCTCGCTACGGCGAGCTCGTCACCATGTCCTTCGGCGGCTACGAGGCCCGCGTCGGCACGCGCAAGCTGCTGGAGCTGTTGCGCCAGCAGGGGCTGAAGGCGACCTTCTTCATCACCGGCTGGTCCGTCGAGGCGCATCCGGCGATGTGCGAGGCGATCCTGGCCGAGGGGCACGAGATCGGCCACCACGGCTTCCACCATCTGATGCCGAAGCCGGGCGATCCGATGCTGGCGGAGGAGGTGGAGCGCGGATTGGAGGTGCTGAAGCGGCGCCTCGGCGTGGTGCCGCGCGGCTACCGCGCGCCCTCCGGGGAGTTCTGCGAGGAGCTTCGCGTGCTGCTGAAGCGGCGCGGCCTGCTCTACACCTCCTCCTTCCGTGACGATGTCCGGCCCTATCGCCACCTGCTCGACGATGGCACGCCCGGCCTGATCGAGCTGCCGGTGACGGCCTGCTATGACGACTGGCTGCTCGGCCTGTCGCATCGCTACAGCCGCCACACCATCCAGCCGCGCGAGGCGGTGCTGTCGATCTGGCAGGATGAGCTGGACGAGATCCGCGACTGGGGCGGCATGGTCACCACCGTGCTGCATCCGCAATGCAGCGGCCGGCCGATGCGCCTCCGGCTGCTGCGCCATTTCCTCGATTATGCCCGATCCTGCGGCGATGTCTGGATCGCGACGGGCGGGGAGATCGCCGACCACTTCGCCGCCTGCGAGGCGCGGGCCGGCTGAGCGTCGATGGGCCGGGGCACGGCGCCCCGGCCTTTTTCATTCGGCCTTTTTCATGGAGGAGGTTGCATGTCCCGTCCGCTCCGTCGCCTGGCCGTCGCGGCCCTGGCCTGCCTGGTCGCCGCCGTTCCGGCCGCGAGATCCGCGGCGGCGCAGGAGGCATCCTTGCCCGAGCGCTTCCGCCAGCAGGGCTATCTCCGCGTCGGCATCGAGGCCACCTATCCGCCGATGGCCTACAAGGACCCGGCGACGAATGAGCGGCGTGGCGTCAACGTCGATCTCGTCACCGCCATCGGCAAGGATCTCGGCGTCGAGATCCGCTGGGAGGAGATGGCCTTCGCCCAACTCATTCCGGCCATCACCACCGGCCGCGTCGATTTCAGCGGCAGCTCGATGACCGACCTTCCGGCGCGGCGCGAGCGGCTGAGCTTCGTCGATTACGTCAGCACCGGCGCGCAGATCTTCACCACGGCGGCCCAACGGAAGGGCGCGGAGAAGGCCACCGACTTCTGCGGCCGCAGCGTGGCGACGCCGCGCACCACCAACTACTTCCCCTCGGCCCAGGCCTGGAGCGAGAGGAACTGCGTCGCCGCCGGCAGGCCGGCCATGCAGGTGATCGGCACGGAAGGCGCCGCCGCCTCGCGCACGGACCTGCAGCAGGGACGCGCGGAAGGCGCCATCCTCGGCGCCGAATATGTCGTCTACCTGCGCCAGCTCAATCCGGGCGCCTTCGTCGAGGTGGGCGAGCCGATCACCCGCAACCTCTCCGGCATGGCCTTCCCGAAGGACACCACCGACCTGCGCGATGCCGTGGCGGCGTCGCTGCAGCGCCTGGTGGCCAACGGCACCTATCTGGAGATCCTGAGGAAGCACGGCCTGGAGCGCCAGGCCCTGCAGCGGATCAGCATCGATGCCGGCGAGAACTGAGCCGATGGAGAGGCTGATCACCGGCGCGGCGATCGTCACCTGCGACGCGGAGCGCCGCGTGCTGGCGGGCCAGGCCATTCTGCTGCGCGGCGCGCGCATCGCCGCCGTGGCGCCCGCCGAGGTGCTGGAGGCCGCGCATCCCGGCGCCGAGCGCATCGACGCGCGGGGGCTGGCCGTGCTTCCCGGCCTGGTCAACGCCCATACCCACACCGTCCTGACCGTGCTGCGGGGCACGGTGGAGGACTGGGACGGCGACATGATCTACGGCTACATGTCGCCCGTCTCCTACACCATGTCGGGCGAGGAGCGCTCGGTCATGGCGGCGCTCGGCTGCCTGGAGGCGATCCGCAGCGGCACGACGACGCTGGTCGATCCCTTCCGGCACGTCGCCTCCTATGCGGAGGCCATGGCGGCGACCGGCCTCCGGCTGTGGCTCTCGGAAAGCTGCGCCGACATCGACACGCGCCGGATCCGCCACGGCGACTACCGCGAGGACCCGGCCTTCGGCGCGCAGTTCCTCGACCGCGCCGAGGCGATGATCGAGGCGCTGCATGGCAGCCACGGCGACCGCGTGCGCTGCCAGGTGGCGGCGCATGCGCCGGACAACTGCTCGCCCGCCATGCTGCGCAAGCTGCTGGATCTCGCGGCCCGGCACGGGCTGACGCGCACCGTGCACCTGTCGCAGAGCCCGGGCGAGGTGGCGGCGGTGAAGGCGGCGCGCGGCACCACCTCCGCCGCCTATCTGGACCGCGAGGGATTTCTCGGCTCCGATCTGACGGCGGCGCACTGGACCTTCTGCACGCCGGAGGATATCGGGCTGCTCGCCGCGCGCGGCGTGACCATGGCGCACACCCCGGCCAGCATCTCGCGCCGGCGCGGCATGCATCCCGCCCTGCTCGGCCTGATCCGTGACGCCGGCGTGCGTGTCGCCATCGGCACGGACAACATGACCGAGGACATGTTCCAGGCCATGAGCATCGGCTCGATCCTGCATCGCACCGGCCGGGGCCGGGAGCGGGAAGGCGGCGTGCTGCCGGGGCCGCAGACGATCCTCGATGCCGTGACGCGCGACGCCGCAGCCAGCCTCGGCGCCGCGTCGGACATCGGCAGCATCGAGGCCGGCAAGAAGGCCGACCTGACCTTCATCGACCTGAACACGCCGGCGATGCGGCCCGTCGTGCGGCTGGTCTCGAACATCGTCCATTACGGCCACCCCGGCACCGTCCGCTCCGTGATGGTCGATGGCGACTTCGTCCTGCGCGACGGCCGGGTCCTGACGGTGGATGAGCCCGCCCTGCTGCGCGAGGCGCAGTCGGTCACGCGACGGGTCTGGGAACGCATGATCGCGCAGAACCCCGACCTGGCGCGCCCGCGCGAGGAGCTGCCCTGGCTCGACCTGTGAGGGATGCCCCGCCGGCCTGGGCCGGTGCGGCATCCGCCGCCCGCCTCAGTCGGCGCGGGCGCCGGACTCCTGGACGACCTGCCGCCACATCGGCCGTTCCCGCGCGACGCGGGCCGCGGCCTCCTCCGCGGTGCCCGACAGCGCCAGGGCGCCGCCCTGGAGCAGCCGCCGCTGCATTGCCTCGTCCCCGCCCACCTGCCGCATCGCCACGTTGATCCGCTCCACGATGGGTGCCGGCGTGGCGGCCGGGGCGACGAAGGCGCCCCAGACGCTGATGACGAAGCCGGGCACCCCGGCCTCGCTGATGGTGGGCACCTGGGGCAGGGTGGGCTAGCGCCCGGCACTGGTGACCGCCAGCCCGCGCATCCGTCCCTCCTGGATCAGCGCGATCTGCGAGGCGAGGTTGTCCAGCACGATATCGACATCCCCCGCCAGCAGCGCTGGCACCGTCTGCGCCGCGCCGCGATAGGGGACATGCGTCGCCTTCACCCCGGTGCGGCTGAACAGCATGCTGCTGGAGAGATGCGTGGTCTGTCCGATCCCGGTCGAGCCGTAGGTGATGCCCTCGGGCTTCTTCCTGGCCCAGTCTAGGAACTCACCGAGCGTCCGCGCCGGATTGTGCTGCGGCGCGACGACGGCGACGTTCGGTGTCTCCCAGGCGAGGCCGACCGGCATCACGTCCTTCTCCGTATCGAAGGGCATGCTGCCGAACAGATACTGGTTGATGGCGAGGATGCTCACCGTGGCGGCGCCGAGGGTGTGTCCGTCCGGCGCGGCCTTGGCCACGGCGTCGATGCCCAGATTGCCGCTCGCGCCCGGTCGGTTCTCCACCACCACCGGCTGCCCGAGCAAGGCGCCCATGCGCTCGGCGTAGAGGCGGCTGATGACATCGGTCGAGCCGCCGGGCGGGAAGGGGACAATCAGGCGGATGGGCCGCTGCGGCCAGCCGACCTGGGCCAGGCCGGGGCGGACCAGGGCGGGGCAGGCGAGGGCCAGGGGCGCGGCGAGGCTGGCGCGCAGCAGCGCGCGGCGTTGGGTCATGATCCGTCTCTCCCGTGCCGCGCCGTCGTTGCGGCGCGGAGAGGCAGGATCGGTCAGAGCGGAGAGGGCGTCCAGCCCTCGCGCTCAGGGGCGGCCGAGGGCGCTGCCATCCGCGCGGAAGAGGTGGCATTCGGCAGGCGGAAGTTCGAGCGCGCCCGTCTCGCCCTCGCGCGGCGCCGTGCCGGATTCGAGCCGCGCCGTGACCAGGCCGCCATCCGGCAGGCGCAGATAGGCAAGCTGCTCGTCGCCCAGCTCCTCCACCACCTCGACCGGGCCGGCGAGATCCGGCGCACCGCCGGCCAGGCGCAGATGCTCCGGCCGGATGCCGAGGGTCAGCGCCTCTCCGGCCTGGGCACCCTCTCCGGCGACCGGCACGGCGAGGCGGCCGCCGCCCGGCAGGAGGACCTCCACCGCGCCGTCCCGCATCCCCTCGGCCCGGACGGGGAGGAAGTTCATCCGCCGGCTGCCGATGAAGCCGGCGACGAAGAGGTTGCGGGGATGGCGATAAAGCTCCGTGGGCGCGCCGGCCTGCTCGACGCGGCCCGCGTTCAGCACGACGATCTTGTCGGCCAGCGTCATCGCCTCGACCTGATCGTGGGTGACGTAGATCATCGTCGTCCGCAGCGACTGATGCAGCCTGGCGATCTCGATCCGCATCTGCACCCGCAGCGAGGCATCGAGATTGGAGAGCGGCTCGTCGAAGAGGAAGACGCGCGGCTCGCGCACGATGGCCCGGCCGATCGCGACGCGCTGGCGCTGCCCACCGGAAAGCTGCTTCGGCAGGCGCTCCAGCAGCCCTTCCAGCTCCAGCCGCTTCGCCACCGCCTCGACCCGCGCGGCGATCTCCGCCTTGCGCGCGCGGCGCGTCTCCAGGCCGAAGGCGATATTCTCGCGCACGGTCATGTGCGGATAGAGCGCGTAGGACTGGAAGACCATGGCGATGCCGCGCGCGCGCGGCGGCGCCGCGGTCACGTCCTCGCCACCGATCAGGACGGCGCCGCCGCTCACCGTCTCCAGCCCGGCGACCAGCCGCAGCAGGGTCGACTTGCCGCAGCCCGAGGGGCCGACGAAGACGCAGAACTCCCCGTCGGCGATGTCGAGGTCGATGTCGCGGATGACCGTCTGGCCATCGAAGCTCTTGCGGACCCGGCGCAGGGACACTCCGGCCATGTGATGATTCCCGATCCTTGGTGTCAGCCCTTCACCGCGCCGGCGGTGAGGCCCGAGACGATCTTGCGCTGGAAGGCGAGCACCAGCGCGACGATCGGCAGGGTGACGATGACGGAGGCGGCCATCACCAGCCCCCAGGGCAGTTCCTGGCGGCTGCCACCGCTGAGCAGGGCGATGGCGACGGGCACCGTGCGCGTCTCCGCCGAGAGGGTGAAGGTGAAGGCGAAGAGGAACTCGTTCCAGGAGACGATGAAGGCCAGCAGGGCCGTCGGCACCATGGCGGGCCAGAGCAGCGGCAGGAAGACCCGGCGCACCACGGTGAGCGGCGAGGCGCCGTCGGCATAGGCCGCTTCTTCCAGCTCCTTCGGCAGTTCGCGCATGAAGGTGGTGAGCACCCAGACGGTGAAGGGCAGGGTGAGGACGAGATTGGCCAGCATCAGACCCGGAAGCGTGTCGTACAGGCCGAGGGCGCGGATCAGCTCGAACATGCCGGACAGCACGGCGACCTGCGGGAACATCGAGACGCCGAGGATGGTGAGCATCAGCGCGCCGCGCCCGCGGAAGCGCACGCGGCCCAGCGCATAGGCCGCGGCCACGGCGAGCAGCATGGAGAAGCCGACAACGGCCACCGCCACCAGCACCGAGTTCAGCACCGTGCGGCCGAAATTCTGCTGGGTGAAGACCAGCGCGTAGTTGCGGGGGTCGAGCGCGGCCGGAAACAGGCCGGGGATGAAGAGCTCGCTGCCCGAGCGGAAGGAGGTGACCAGCGCGTGGTAGAAGGGGAACAGCGCGAAGAGGACGATGGCCAGCAGCAGCAGGGCGAAGGCCAGCCGGCCGGCGAGGCGGGCGGCGTTCATCGGCCTGCCTCCCCATCCAGCCGAAGCCGCCCGAGCACCACCACCGACAGCGTCAGGAGGGCGATGACCAGGAACAGGAGGGTGGAGGCGGCGGAGCCGTAGCCGACATCCTGGAAGTCGACCAGCTGCTGCCGCGCATAGACCGACATGGACATGGTGCCGGCGGAACCCGAGGTCAGCACATAGACCAAGTCGAAGACGCGCAGCGCGTCGAGGGCGCGAAAGATCAGCGCGACGACCAGCGCCGGCCGGATCAGCGGCAGCGTGACGCGGAAGAAGACGCGCACCGGATGGATGCCGTCGACGCGCGCCGCCTCGTAGCAGTCGCCGGGCAGCATCTGCAGCGCGGCCAGGATCAGCAGCGCCACGAAGGGCGTGGTTTTCCAGACATCGACGATGACCACGGCCCAGAGGGCGAGGTCGGGATCGGCCAGCCAGGCCACGGGCGCGTCGATCAGGCCGAGGGCCAGCAGGGCGTGGTTGATGACGCCGAACTGGTCGTTCAGCATCCAGGCCCACATCCGGGCGGAGACGATGGTCGGGATGGCCCAGGGGATCAGGATGGCGGCGCGCACCAGGCCGCGCAGGGGGAAGCGGGCGTTGAGCGCCAGCGCGACGATCATGCCCAGCACGGCCTCCAGCGAGACGGAGACGAGGGCGAACCAGATGGTCCGCCGCACGGCGCCCCACCAGGCCGGATCGGCGAGCAGGCCCAGCCATTCCCCCTCGTAGCGCTCTAGGTAGTTGGCGAAGCCGATGAAGCGGTAGCCGGACAGGTTGCCAAGCTCGGCATCGGTGAAGCTGAACCAGATGGTGCGGAGCAGCGGCCAGCCGGCCACCGCCGCCAGCACGATCAGGGTCGGCGCCAGGAACATCCAAGCGGCGCGGATGCGGATGCGCGCCAGGCCCAGGGCATCGTCGTGCCGCGTCATCACCAGCCCCGCCGGCTCAGGCGCCGCAGGTCATGCCGCATCGCCGCCACGGCGGCCGCGGCCGTCATCCGGCCCGAGAGCGCCTCATGCGCGCGTGTCCAGAAGGTGTGGGACACCCGGTTGTACTTGGTGCCGGTGACGCGGGAGGGCCGCGCGGCGGACTGGCTGAAGGTCGCGTGAAGCGTCCGGAAGAAGGGATTGGCCGCCAGGATCTCGGCATCCTCGTAGAGCGCGGGGAGGGTCGGGTTGTAGGCGGCGAGGATGGCGCGGCGCTTCTGCTCCTCCGGCCCGGCCAGCGCCATGACGAGGTCCGCGGCCTCGTCCGGATGCCGCGAATAGCGCGAGACGGCGAGATTCCAGCCGCCGAGGATGCCGACGGGCCTGCCCCCCTCGCCATGCGGCAGGGCGGCGATGCCGGTCCGGCCGCGCACGGGGCTGTCCTCGCCCTGGGCCAGGGCCCAGGCATAGGGCCAGTTGCGCATGAACACGGCGTGGCCGGACTGGAACACGCCGCGCGCCTCCTCCTCGGTGTAGGTCAGCGCGCCTTCCGGCGTGATGTCGCCGATCCAGCTCGCGGCGAGCGCGAGTGCTTCGGCGGCGCGCGGATTGTCGATGGTGATGCGGCCTTCCGCGTCGACGATGGTGCCGCCGCCGGAGCTGGCGATCCATTCCAGCCCGTTCACCGTCAGCCCCTCATAGGCGCGGCCCTGGAAGACATATCCCCAGAGCCCGGCCTCTCCCCCGCCGCGCTCGGCCCGCTGGATCAGGCGCGCGGTCTCGGTCATCTCCTGCCAGGTGGCGGGAACCGGGCGGCCGTGCTTCTCCAGCAGATCCTTGCGGTAGTAGAGGACGCCGGCGTCCGTGTAGAGCGGCATGGCGATCAGCCGGCCGTCCACGGTGTTGTTCTCCACGATGGCGGGGAAGTGGCTTTTCTCCGCACCCCCGCTGTAGGGCTTCAGATCGATGAAGTGGTTGGCGAGGATGCCGGGCCAGACGACATCGATCTGATAGACGTCGATCTGCGAGGCGCCCCCTGCGAGCATCATCTGGTAGAGCGCCAGCCTCTCGCTCGCGGAATTCGGCACCGAGACGATCTTCAGCGTGTGGCCGGTGCGCTTCGCCCAGGCCTCGGCGCCGTCGCGGCACAATTCCAGTTCCTGGCCGAGCGCGCCGCAGGCGATGGTGATCTCCGCGGCGGCGGCGCGGTGCGCGGGGCCTGTCACGCCAAGGATACTCAGCAGCAGGCCCGAAAGGATGGCAGCGCGGATGCGCGGCATCGGGGCTCCTCCCTGGATCTTTGCCGGATGGTCGCGGCAGGACCGAAGGAAGGTGTTGCCCATCCGGAAGCGGGGCGTCGACGCCACGCCCGTGCCCAACGGCTAGCCGCGTCGCGGCGAGGATGCAACCCCGCCGCAACGCCGCCTGGCTCAGTCGATGCGGATCTGCGCCTTGCGCGCCACCGCACCCCAGCGCTGGGTCTCGCTGGCGACGAACTTTCCGAAGGTCTCGGGATCGCTGCCGACCGGCGTGATGCCGAGTTCCTGGAAGCGTGCTGCGACCGTCGGCGTGGCCAGGGCCGCCTTGGCCTCCTGCTGCAGCCGCGCGACGATCTCGGGCGGCGTGCCGGCCGGCGCGAAGAGGCCGTGCCAGGACAGGCTTTCGAAGCCGGGCAGGGTTTCGGCGATGGCCGGGATGTCCGGCGCGGCCGGGCTGCGCTGGAGCGAGGTGACGCCGAGGATGCGCAATTTCTGGTCCCGTGCGAAGGGCCAGACGGAGGAGAAGTTGTCGAAGGCCATGGGCAGCTCGCCGCCGAGCAGCGCCGTCACGATCTGTCCGCTGCCGCGATAGGGCACGTGTTCGGCCTCGGTGCCGGTCATCTGCGTGAAGAGCGCGCCGGCGAGATGCACCGAGGTGCCGACACCGGAGGAGCCGTAGTTCAAGTCGCCGGGCTTCTTCTTCATCATCTCGATCAGCTCGGCCACCGTCTTCGCCGGCAGGTCCATGCGGACGGCGAGGGCGTTCGGCTGCGCGGCGAGCTGGGTGATCGGCGCGAAGTCCTTCAGGTTGTCATACGGCATCTTCGCATAGGTGGCGGGGTTGATGGCGTGGCTGCTGATCGTGCCGAGACAGATGGTGTAGCCATCGGCCGGGGCGCGCGCGCAGGCCTCGCTGCCGATATTGCCGCCAGCGCCCGGCCGGCTCTCCACCACGAAGGGCTGGCCGAGCGCCAGGCCCATGGGCTGTGTCACCAGCCGCGCCACGGTGTCCGAGGTGCCGGCGGAGAAGGGCACGATGACGCGGATCGGCTGGGTGGGATAGGCGCGCTGCTGGGCCTGGGCCGGCCACGCGGCGGCGCCCAGGAGGGCGGCCAGCGCCAGGGTTCTGCGGGACAACAGGGCATTCATGGACTTGCTTCCTCCATCGGTCCTGCCGCCGGGCGGACTTGCCCGGGGCGAAAGCCGGGAGGCGCCGGTCCGCCGAAATGTCATCGGTCTCGCCGGCATCGCTTCCTCCCGCAACGGTTGCAATTCTCCGCTTTACAAACCTGGCGGACTTGGCGCCGGGCCGGATGGGCGGGTCGCAGGGCGGTGATGCATAGGCGAGTTGTCAGACATCATGCAAGACGATGCGTGAAAGAATGTCGGCGGTTCGGTGACGTCATCAGGCCGCGATCAAAAAAAACTGAGACGAAGACGAATTTTCTTGCTCAACGGTCGACTTCAATTTACCTTGTGCAAACTGCATGGCATGCGCTTATAGTGCCGTTGGCGATCGAACCGTTCGCTGACCCATCGTCACGCAGGATGCAGGGCCTTCATGCTCCGCTTTACCCCTACGACGCGCCGGCTCTCCGACAAGATCCTCCTCGCCTTCCAGCAGGCCTGTGCCCAGGGCGAGATCGCGGTCGCGCGTCAATTGCTGGAAGTGCTGGAGCACAGCCTTCACCGCAACCCTTCCGACATCAACCGCCGCCAGGGGCTGGAGGCGCTGGTCGAAGCGCATCACCAGCTCTGGTTGATCCAGCATGGCGGAGGCAAGGCCGTCGCCGACATGGCGGCTGGCTGACAGCCTCCTTCGGGCATCGGGGGTAGGGGCAGGGAGGAGAAGCCCTCCCTTTCGCCCCCGATCATCGCTCCGATCTAGAACTGCGGCATCGGCGGCAGCGGGTCCATCGCCGCGCCGAACCAGCGCTCATAGATCCGGCCCAGCTCGCCGCTGTCCACCAGCCGCTTGATGAAGTCGTTGCTGAAGTCGCGGAGCGCCTCGTCCTGCTTGCGGAAGGCCATGCCATTGGCCTGCGCGCGCAGCGTGAACTTCGGCTCGATCTCCAGCTTCGGATAGTTCTGCCGAAGCTGCGCCAGCACGGTGCTGCTGGCGCCGATCGCCTGTGTCTGGCCCGAGATCAGGGATTGCGTGGTCGTCGCATCGTCATCGAAGCGCATGATGCGGATCTCCTTGGGCGCGATCGCCATCACCGCGAGATCCTGCGTGCTGGCGCGCGCCACGCCGACGCGCACGCCCTTCAGGTCGTCGGGGCCGGAGATGGCGGCCGACTTCGGCGCCAGGATGTAGGTGGTGAAGGCGCTGTAGGGGTGCGAGAAGAGCACCTGCTTGGCGCGCTCCTCGGTGATGCCGAAGGTGGCGATCAGCATGTCCACCTTGTTGGTCAGCAGGAAGGGGATGCGGTTCGGGCCCGTCACCGGCACCAGCTGCAGCTCGACGCCGAGTTCCTTGGCGAAGAGCCGCGCGACATCCACGTCGTAGCCCGCCGGCTTCTGCTCGGCATCCGTGCCGCCGAAGGGCGGGTAGTCCGTGAGCACGCCGACGGAGATGCGGCCCCGCTGGCGGATCTCCGCCGGCGTCGCGGCCTGCGACGGCCGCGTGAGGGCGGGCAGCAGCGCCACGCTCCCGCCCGCCGCCAGCAGGCTGGCGAGGCGGCGGCGGCCGATCCGAAGCGTCACGTCCATGGCTCGTCTCCTTGTCCCTGTTGTACCGCTCACCGTGTCGCCACGGCGAGCTTCCTCTCCATGCGCCGGCTGTAGGCCGAGAGCGGCCAGCACAGCAGGAAGTAGATCAGCGCCACGAGCCCGAAGATGGTGAAGGGCTCGAAGGTGGCATTGTTGATCACCTGCGCCGCGCGGGTCAGCTCGACGAAGCCGATGATCGAGGCGAGCGAGGTCGCCTTGATGAGCTGCACCAGGAAGCCCACGGTCGGCGGGATGGCGATGCGGAAGGCCTGCGGCAGCACGATGTGCCGCATCTGGTTCCAGTAGCGCAGGCCGAGCGCGGCCGAGGCCTCCCATTGCCCGCGCGGCACCACTTCGATGCAGCCGCGCCAGATCTCGCCCAGGAAGGCGCTGGCATGCAGCGAGAGGCCCAGCACCGCCGCCCCCCAGGGATCGACGTCGAAGCCGAAGATGCCGGGCACGAAGAAGGCCAGGAAGAGCTGCATCAGCAGCGGCGTGCCCTGGAACAGCTTGATGTAGCCGATGGCGAGCCAGCGCAGCGCGGCGAGGTGGCTGGTGCGCATCAGCGCGATGGCGAGGCCGCCGAGGCAGCCGCCGAGGAAGGCGGCGACGGAGAGCAGCAGCGTCCAGCGCACCGCCAGGAGGATGAACCAGAATTCGTTGAGGCCGAACTCGCGCATGCCCGCCGCCTCAGCGCGTCGCCGGGCGGCGCAGGAAGGCGCGCTCGATCACGGCGAAGATCCCCCAGAAGATCAGCGACATGGCGAAGTACATGCCGGTGACGACGAAATAGACCTCGAAGCTGCGGAAGTTGCGCGCCTGGATGTCGTTCGCCGCCGCGGTCAGCTCGCTGGCCGCGATCGCCGAGCAGACGCTGGAATTCAGCATCAGCAGGATGAACTGGCTGGTGAGCGCCGGGTAGATCGCCTGCAGCGCCGGCTTGAGGATGATGTGGCGGAAGATCTGCAGGGAATGCAGCCCGAGCGCCCGTCCGGCCTCGATCTGCCCCTTGCCGATGCTCTCGATGCCGGCGCGGATGATCTCGATGCCGTAGGCCGCGACGTTGATCACCATCGCGAGCAGCGCGGCCTGGTCGGCCTCCAGTCGCAGGCCGATGGCCGGCAGGCCGAAGAAGACCAGGAAGATCTGGATCAGGAAGGGGGTGTTGCGGATCAGCTCGATATAGGCGTCGAGCAGCCAGCGCAGCCAGGTGGGGCCGCTGGTCTTGCCGAGCGCGCCGAGGATGGCCAGCACCAGGCCGATGGCCATCGAGGCGGCGGAGAGCCAGAGGGTGCGCAGCGCGCCGGCCAGCAGCTCGTCCCAGGCGGCGAAGACCTGACCGAACTCGAAGACATAGGTCATCCGGCCGCCTCTGGCCGTGGGGCCGCCGCCCCTGGACTCTGGCCTGGCATCGGCCGTCCCTCCTGATCCGTTCCCGTGCCGGCCTTCGGGGAGCCGGTCCGCCGCCGAGGCTGGACCGGAACGCGGCGGCTGGCAAGGCGGCCGCATCGGCTGTTGGCGGAAGGGGGGGCGAGGCGCTAATCCGCTCGGCATGACACTGCGCATTCGCTTGCTGGCCGATGACCTCGCCGGAACCCTGGAAACCGCCGCGCGGTTCACGGGCGCGGCCGGCCCGGTGAGCTGCGGCTGGAGCACCGCGGCCCTGCCCGAGGCCGCCGGACTGGACGCCCGCACGCGGGACCGCGCGCCGCATCTGGCCGCCGCCCGCTTCCGGGCCTGGGCGCCGACCCTGGCGGAGGGCGAGCTGGCCTTCCACGTCCTGGACGCGCGGCTGCGCGGCAGTCCGGCGGCGGAGATCGCGGCGCTGTTCGGCAGCGGCCCGTTCCGGCGCGTCATCCTGGTGCCGGATGCCGGGCCGGGCCTTCAGGCCGTGGCGGGGCTGCGCGACGCCCTGGCCGGTGCCGGGCTGCCCGCCGCCCTGGCCATGCCGGGCGATCCGGTGCCGGAGGGCGCCAGCCTCTGGCTGGTCAGGGACGCCGCGGAGCTGCAGCAGGTGGTGGCCGCCGGGCGCGCGATCGAGGGACCGGTGCTGTGGTCCGGCGGCCTCGCGCTGGCCGCCGCCCTGGCCGACCTTCCGCCTTGCCCGGTCCGCCCCGTCCTGCCGCTGCTCGGCCTGCTCGGCGCCCTGCATCCGATGAGCACGGCGCAGTTCGCCGAGGCCTCGCCCATGTCCATGACGCTGGCCGACAACGAGAAGCCGGAACGCGTGCAGCGGCGCCTGGAGCGGCACGGCGCCGCCTTCCTGCGCCTGAACCTGGCGGCCACGACCTCGCCTGGCGAGGCGGCGCGGCGCGCCGAGCTGGCCTTCGGCGCGCTGCTGCGCCGCCTGCCGCCGCCCGCCACGCTGCTGGTCAGCGGCGGCGATACGCTGCGCGGACTGGCCGGCGTGCTGGGGGCGGAGTCGCTCCGGGTCGAGGGGCTGATCCCGCAGGGCCTGCCCTTCCTGCGGCTGCGCGGCGGCCTGCTGGACGGGACCGGCGTGATCTTCCAGCGCTCCGGCGTGGGGCAGCCCGGCCTGCTGCGGGAACTGGCGACCGCGGCGGAGCCGCCCAGCTAGACGACGGCGGAGCCGCCCAGCTAGACGACGGCGGAGCCGCCCGGCTGAACAACCGCGGAGCCGTCCGGCTGAACAGCGGCGGAGCCATCCGGCCGGGCGATCAGAACGGCGACACGCCGAGGAAGGACATCAGCCCCCAGGTCGCCGCGCCCAGCATCAGCACGCCCAGCAGGTAGTCAGCGACCTGCCGCCGCAGACCGCCGCCCGGCGGCCTGGCGGGTGGCCTGGCCGCTGCCGGCTTGCGCCGGCCCGCCTTGGCGGGCTGTGCGGCCTTCTCGGTCCCGGCGGCGCGGCGTGGCGCCTTCGCCGGCGACTTGGCGGAAGCGGCGCGGCGGCGCGGCGTGGTGGAACGGGCCTGGGCCTTGCCACTCATCGGGGACGGTCGCTCCGCGTTGTCAGTCTCGGCATGGCAAGCTCATCGATCCGGTTCGCGGCGGCCCGGCGGCCTGCCGCCATCAGGGGTGGCCGGGGTTCTACGCGCAGGATTCCAACCTGTTAAGGGTCCGCGGGCCGGGCCTTCCGGGCGGCCGCGCGGAGTGCCATGGCGAAGGCCTCGGCCGCCGGGGAGAGTGAGCGGCCGGCGGCAGCAGGACCCGCCGCGCCATCCCCGGCTCCGGGGTCAGGCGGGCCAGCGCCTTGGCGGCGCGGACCGGCTTGCATGGGGACGGTCTGGGGAAGGATCGGATCATTTCCATTGTACGATGACCGGCCGCTTGGCATGTCTGAAGTCCCGCCGAGACTTCCGGCGTGGCAAAACGGGAGGATCGCGATGCGACGGATCATCGGCACGCGCCGGCTGCTGCTTGGCGCGACCGCGGTGGCCCTGCTGCCCGGACGGGCCGACGCCCAGGCGGAATGGCCGGCCCGGACCATCCGCATGGTCGTGCCCTTCGGCGCCGGCACCAGCACCGACATCATGACCCGCCTGGTCTCGCCGCAGATGTCGCGCGGCCTCGGCCAGCCGGTGGTGGTGGAGAACCGGGCCGGGGCCGGCGGGGTGGTGGGCAGCGACGCGGTCGCGAAGTCCGCGCCGGATGGCTACACGCTCTGCATGGGCAGCATCGCCTCGCATTCGGTGAACATGTCGCTGATGCCCTCGATCCCCTACGACGTCCTGCGGGACTTCACGCCGATCTCGCTGGTGACGATGGCCCCGAACCTGCTGGTCGTGAATCCCTCGGTCCCGGCCAGGACCCTGCCGGAGTTCCTCGCCTGGGCGCGGACGCAGCGCGGCGTCAGCTACGCCTCGGCCGGGAACGGCACCTCCTCGCACCTGGCCGGAGAGCTGCTGAAGCTGCGCAGCGGCGCGCCGCTCGAGCACGTGCCCTACCGCTCCGGCGCGCAGGCGGTGACCGATGTCATCGCCGGCAACGTGCCGATGACCATCTATCAGGTGACGGCGGTGCTGCCCTTCGTGCGGGACGGCACGCTGCGCGCCCTGGCCGCCACCTCGGCGAAGCGGCTGGAATGGACGCCGCATGTGCCGACCGCGATGGAGCAGGGGGTCGAGGATTTCGACGTCAGCGCCTGGCACGGTCTCTTCGCGCCTGCCGGCCTGCCCGGCCCGGTGCGCGACCGCATCTTCGCCGCGCTGCAGGCTGCGCTGGCCTCGCCCGAGGTCCGTCCGCGCCTGGTGGAGCAGGGGCTGGAGCCGGTCGGCCTGCCGCCCGACGACTTCGTGCCCTTCCTGCGCGCCGACATCGCCAAATGGGCCGAGGTGGTGCGCATCTCCGGCGCGCGGGCGGATTGAGCGCCATGGAGATGCTGAGGATCGGCTGCGGCTCAGGCTTCTCGGGCGACCGGCTGGACGCGCCGGTGCCGGTGGTGGCGGCGCTGGTGGCGGCCGGCGGACCCGCGGCGCTGATGCTGGAGGTCCTGGGCGAGCGCACCCTGGCCCTGGCCCAGCGCGACCGGCGGCACAATCCGGAGGGCGGCTACGAGCCGGCCCTGGAGGCGCTGTTGCGGCCTGTCCTGCGCGACTGCGTGGCGCATGGCATTCCCATCGTCACCAATGGCGGCGCGGCCAATCCGGCCGGCGCCGCGCGCGCGGTGCTGCGCCTCGGCCGCGAGCTGGGCCTGGGGGCGTTGCGGGTCGGTATCGTCGAGGGCGACGACCTGCGCGGCACCGATGCGCTGGATGACCTGGAGCCCTGGGAAGGCGACGAGGGGGCGGTGCTGGACCCGTCGGCGGTCATCGCCGCCAATGTCTATCTGGGCGCGGCCCCGATCGCCGAGGCGTTGCGCGGCGGCGCGCAGGTGGTGATCACCGGCCGCGCCGCCGATCCGGCGCTGGCGCTCGGTCCGATGCTGGCGCATTTCGGCTGGGCCGAGGACGACTGGCCGCGCCTCGCCGCCGGGACCGCCTGCGGCCACCTGCTGGAATGCGGCAGCCAGGTCACCGGCGGATACTTCGCCGATCCCGGTCTGAAGGAGGTGCCGGAGCCGCACCGGATCGGCTTCCCCATCGCCGAGATGCGGGAGGATGGCGGCTTCGTCATCACCAAGCCGCCGGGCAGTGGCGGGCTGGTCGATCTGCGCACCGTGAAGGAGCAGCTGCTCTACGAACTGCACGACCCCGCCGCCTATCTCACCCCCGATGTCACGCTGGACGTGACGGCGGTGGACCTGGCCGAGGAGGGCCGCGACCGGGTCCGGGTCAGCGGCGCGCGGGGCGGGCCGCGGCCGGAGCGGCTCAAGGCCACGGTCAGCCTGCCGGGCGGCTGGCTGGGCGAGGGCGAGATCTCCTATGCGGGGCCCCATGCCCGCGTCCGCGCCGCCCTGGCCGGCCGGACCCTGCGCGACCGGCTGGCGCTGCTTGGCATCGAGGGGCGCGTGCGCGTCGACCTGATCGGTGTGGTCAGCGTTCTGGACGGGGATGCCGGCCTGCTGCGTGAGGCTGCGGCCCTGGCGCCCAAGGATGTGCCGGAGGATGTCCGGCTGCGCCTCGCCGTCGCCACCGAAACGCGCGAGGCCGCGGAGCGCGCGGCGCGCGAGGTGCTCTCCCTCCTGTGCTGCGGGCCGGCGGGCGGCGGCGGTGCCAGGACCCGCGTGGTGGACCGCATCCGCACCCTGTCCTTCATGGTGCCGCGCGAGCGGGTCCGGCCACGGGTGTCGTTTCTCGGGCTGGAGGATGTGGCATGAGCCGGCGGGTGGAGGTGCCGCTGCACCGCGTCGCGCATGCGCGGGCGGGGGACAAGGGCAATCGTCTCAACGTGGCGGTCTTCGCCTATGATCCGGCGCTGTGGCCGGTGCTGGCGCCGCAGCTGGACGAGGCCAGGATCCTGGCGCTCTTCGCGCATCGGGGCGCGACCCGCGTGCGGCGCTACGACCTGCCGCGCCTCGGCGGATGCAATTTCGTGATCGACGACGTTCTGCAGGGCGGCGTCAACGGGGCCCTGAACCTGGACGGGCACGGCAAGACGCTCTCCTTCCGGCTGCTGGGCCTGACGGTCGAGGTGCCGGAGGAGGCCCTGGGCGGAGGGGAAGTCTCCCGGCCCGGCCCCTCATGAGCAGGGGCGAGGTGGTGTAAGCCGGAACGGGGTGGAGTTTGGCTGGGGAACCTGGATTCGAACCAAGACTGCCCGAGTCAGAGTCGGGAGTTCTACCGTTAAACTATTCCCCAACGGGTCCGTCGGAGCGGGTCCGGCGGCGTGGCGGGGCACTTAGCATTGCCGTCCGGACGGATCAAGTCGTGTGGGCGCGTGTTTCGCGGCGGGGAGCAAAATCGCTTGCCCCCGGGGCCGGCTCGCCGGATCATGGGGCAGCTGGCCCGGGCGCTGCCGCCATGGCGGCGCCAGGGAAGCCCCGAACACCATGCCAGATCTCATAGCCAATCCTGCCGTCGCCTCGACCCGCCCCTCCTGTGGTACCGCCGGGGGTGTCTTCGCCGCCCTGGATCTCGGCACCAACAATTGCCGGCTGCTGGTGGCGACGCCGACCCCCGCGGGCTCCTTCCGGGTGCTCGACAGCTACAGCCGGGTCGTCCGGCTGGGTGAGGGGCTGGCGCAGCAGGGTCGCCTCTCCGAGGGCGCGATGGAGCGGGCCCTGGCCGCCCTGCAGGCCTGCGCGCAGAAGCTGCTGCGCCGGCCGCTGCGGCGGTTGCTCGCCGTCACCACCGAGGCCTGCCGCCAAGCCGCGAATGGCGCCGCCTTCGTGGCCCGCGCCCGCGAGACCACCGGCCTGCCCATCCGCGTCATCTCGGCGCGGGAGGAGGCCGAGCTGGCGATGGAATCCTGCGCGCCCTTGCTGCGCGCGCAGGATCGGCGGGCGCTGCTTTTCGACATCGGCGGTGGCAGCACCGAGATCGCCTGGATCCGTGGCGCTCCGAACGGCCTGCCCGAGCTGATCGGCTATGTCTCGCTGCCGATCGGCGTCGTCACCCTGGCCGAGCGCGCCGGCCTCTGCTGCTACACGCCGGAGGGCTTCGACCGGGTGGTGGTGGAGGTGGCGGCCGAGCTCGCCCGCTTCGACCGGGTGCATTGCATCGGCCAGGAAATGCGCGCCGGCGGCGTGCGGCTGATGGGCACCAGCGGCACCGTCACCACCCTGGCCGGCGTCGCGCTGTCCCTGCCGCGCTATTCCCGGCCCCTGATCGACGGGCGCGTGCTCGATATCCAGGAGGCCGATCAGGCGTTGCGGGACCTCTTCATGCTCGGGCGGGACGGCCTGCGCGAGCATCCCTGCGTCGGGCCGGAACGGGCGGATTACGTCCTGCCCGGCTGCGCCATCTATGCCGCCATCCGCAGGATCTGGCCCTCCTCCTGCGTCACCGTGGCCGATCGCGGCCTGCGGGAAGGCATGCTGCTGCGCATGATGCGGCAGGAGCGTCTCCCCTCGCGCCGCGTGGCGGCACAGGCCCATCCTTTCAGGCCGGCGGCATACCCGGCCTCCTGATCCCCGTCGTTCCAAGGACTGGACATACCGTGAAGTCGCCGACCGAGGGCGCCCGTGGCCTGACCACCCGCCTGCGCACAGCCAAGGGCCGCAGCACCGCCAGCCAGCGCTGGCTGGAGCGGCAGTTGAACGACCCCTATGTCCGCGCCGCCAAGGCGGCCGGATGGCGGTCCCGGGCCGCGTTCAAGATCCTGGAGCTGGATGAGAAGTACCGGCTGTTCCATCCGGGGCAGCGTGTGGTGGACCTCGGCGCCGCGCCGGGCGGCTGGACGCAGGTCGCGGTGCAGAGGGTGGGGGAGGGCGGCAAGGTGGTGGGCCTCGACCTGCTGCCGATGGACGAGATCGCCGGCGCCATCCTGCTGCAGGGCGACTTCCAGGAGGCGGAGGTGGAGCAGCGCGTGCTGGAGGCGCTGGACGGGCCGGCCGATCTGGTGCTGTCCGACATGGCGCCCAACACCACCGGCCACAATGCCACCGATCACCTGCGCATCCTCGGCCTGATCGAGCTGGCGCTGGACTTCGCCGGGAAGGTGCTGACGCCCGGCGGCGCCTTTGTCGCCAAGGTCTTCCAGGGCGGCACCGAGCGGGAGTTGCTGAACCGCATGAAGCGGGACTTCGCCACGGTGCGGCACGCCAAGCCGCCGGCCAGCCGGAAGGACAGCGCCGAGATGTATGTGGTGGCCCAGGGCTTCCGCGGCGCCGGCGGGGGCTAAGAAGAAGGCCGGCCTCCGGCGCGGCCATGCCCCGGCGCAGGGCAGGGCCGCACCGGCGACGGGCGCGCCGCGCTTGCAGCGGGGCGCGATTCTGGTCTAGGGGGACGCGCCAAGGCTGCGGAACGCGCCTCAGAGTTCTGCGAAAGGCTCCGCCATGGCATCCGAAACGACCACGACCAACGGCCCCGCTCAAGGCGGCGCCGCGCCGCGCCGCACCCTGATCGCGGAGGCCTATGCCTTCGACGATGTCCTGCTGGTGCCGGCCTATTCCACCGTCCTGCCCAGCCACGCCGATGTCCGCACCCGGCTGACCCGGGACATCTCGCTGAACATGCCGGTGATCTCCGCCGCCATGGACACGGTCACGGAAGGGCCGATGGCCATCGCCATGGCGCAGGCCGGCGGCATCGGCGTGATCCACAAGAACCTCTCCCCCGAGGAGCAGGCGGCCGCCGTGCGCCAGGTGAAGAAGTTCGAGAGCGGCATGGTGGTGAACCCGGTCACCATTCATCCGGACCAGACCCTGGCCGATGCCCAGGGGCTGATGGCCGCCCACCATATCAGCGGCATCCCCGTGGTGGAGCGGGAGAGCAAGCGCCTCGTCGGTATCCTGACCTATCGCGACGTGCGCTTCGCCACCGACCCCGGCACCCGCGTCTACGAGCTGATGACGCGGGAGAACCTGGTGACGGTGACGAGCGACGTCTCGCCCGCCCGCGCGCGGGAACTGCTGCACAAGCATCGCATCGAGAAGCTGCTGGTGGTCGATGACCAGTACCGCTGCACCGGGCTGATCACCGTCAAGGACATGGACAAGGCCCAGGCCAATCCCAACGCCGCCAAGGACGCCATGGGCCGGCTGCGCGCCGCGGCGGCCACCGGCACCGGCGAGGACGGCCTCCGCCGCGCCGAGCTGCTGGTCGAGGCGGAGGTGGATGTCGTCGTCGTCGACACCGCGCATGGCCATTCCGCCGGGGTGCTGAAGGCGGTCGAGACGATCAAGCGCCTGTCCAACAGCGTGCAGGTCATCGCCGGCAACGTGGCGACGCCCGAGGCGGCGCGGGCGCTGGTGGAGGCCGGGGCCGACGCGGTCAAGATCGGTATCGGCCCGGGCTCCATCTGCACCACCCGCATCGTCGCCGGCGTCGGCGTGCCGCAGCTCACCGCGGTGATGGAAGCCTCCGCCGCCGCGCACGAGAAGGGCGTGCCCGCCATCGCCGATGGCGGCGTGCGCTCCTCGGGCGATCTCGCCAAGGCCATCGCGGCCGGCGCCGATTGCGTCATGATGGGCAGCCTCTTCGCCGGCACGGACGAGGCGCCGGGCGAGGTGTTCCTCTACCAGGGCCGCTCCTACAAGGCCTATCGCGGCATGGGCAGCCTCGGCGCCATGGCGCGCGGCTCGGCCGACCGCTATTTCCAGGCCGAAGTGCAGGATCAGCTCAAGCTCGTGCCCGAGGGCATCGAGGGGCGCGTCGGCTACAAGGGCCCGGTCGGCAATGTCATCCATCAGCTGGTGGGCGGCCTGAAGTCCGCCATGGGCTATACCGGCAACGCCACCATCGCCGAGATGCAGCAGAACTGCACCTTCCGCCGCATCACCGGCGCCGGCCTGCGGGAATCCCACGTGCATGACGTGGCGATCACGCGCGAGGCGCCGAACTATCGCCAGGATGGCTGATCCCCGCGCATGACACCCGCAGCGCGGATCGCCGCCACGGTGGCCTTGCTGGGAGAGGTGGCGGCCGCGCCACGCCGCCCGGCGGACGCCACCGCCAATGCCTTCTTCCGGGAACGCCGCTACATCGGCAGCGGCGACCGCCGGTCCGTGGCCGAGCGCGCCTGGGGTGTGCTGCGCCAGCGCCTGCGGCTGGACTGGCATCTCGCCGCCGGCGGCATGCCGGCCACGCCCCGCCTGCTGGTCATGGCCTATCTGCTGCTGGTGGAGCGCTGGGACCGCCAGGGCGTGCTGCAGGCCTTCCCCGGCGGCCGCTTCCACGCCGGGCCGCCCGATCCGGGCGAGATGAGTGTCATCGAAGCCCTGGACGGCCACCCCCTCATCGACCCGGAGATGCCGGAGGGCCCGCGCCACAACCTGCCCGATTGGGCCCTGCCGGGCTACCGCGCGCGCTTCGGCGACGAGCTGCCGGCGGCGGCGGCGGCGATGGACGAAGCCGCGCCGCTCGACCTGCGCGCCAACCTGCTGCGCGGCACGCGGGAGGAGGCGAGGGCGGCACTCGCCGCCGAGGGCATACCGGCCGAGCCGATGCCCTGGTCGCCCTGGGGCCTGCGCGTGCCGGACCGCCGCCCGATTCTGGCCAGCAAGGCCTTCACCGAGGGCCTGATCGAGATCCAGGACGAGGGCAGCCAGCTCATCGCCCTGCTGACCGGCGCGAGGCCCGGCATGCGCGTCGCCGACTACTGCGCCGGCGCCGCGGGCAAGACGCTGGCGGTGGCGGCGATGATGGGCAATCGTGGCCGCATCACCGCCTGCGACGTCTCGGCCACCCGGCTGGAGGGCGCCGCGCGCCGCCTGCGCCGCGCCGGGGTCGACAATGCCGAACGGCACCTCCTGGCGCCGGGCGATCGCTGGGCCCGGCGCCGCGCCGGCCAGTTCGACCGTGTGCTGGTGGATGCTCCCTGCACCGGTGCCGGCACCTGGCGCCGCAACCCCGACGCGCGCACGCGGACCACGTCGCGCGATCTCGGGGAACTGATCACGAAGCAGCGCGCGATCCTCGATACGGCTGCCGAACTGGTTCGCCCCGGCGGCAGGCTGGTCTACGCTACCTGCTCGGTTCTCCCGGAGGAGGATGGGATGCAGGTGCAGGAGTTCCTCTCCCGCCATGCGGGTTTCGTGGCGGTGCCGCTCGCCGAGGCGTGGCGCGAGGCCATGCCGGAGGCGGGGCCGCCGCCCTGCGAGGGGCTCTGGATGGAGCTGGCCCCTCACAGCCACGGCACGGACGGCTTCTTCGCCGCCGTCCTGCAGCGCCAGGCCTGACGAGGCATCGCCGATAGGAGAGGAGGCAAGCGGGATGATCAACATCCGCCGTGCCCGCCCGGCCGATGCCGCCGCCATCGCCGCCGTGCACGTCGCCACCTGGCGCACCTCCTATCCGGGGCTCCTGCCGGACACCTACCTCGCCACGCTCTCCGTGCAGCGCATCCTGCCCTTCTATCAGCGGGCGCTGGTCGAGCGGCGCGATGGGGAGGCGATGTTCGTGGCGGTCGCGACGCCGGCCGAGACGGGGAGCGCGCCGGCCGTCGTCGGCTTCGCGCTCGGCGGCCGCTGCCGGCACCCCGGGCTGGCACAGGGCGAGATCGAGTTGCTCTACGTCCTCGATGACTGGCGCGACCTCGGGCTGGGGCGGCGCCTGATGCGCGCGACGGCCGCCCATCTTTCCGCCATCGGCTGCGGCTCGGCCATGCTGTGGGTTCTCAGCGAGAATCCCTCGCGCTGGTTCTACCGCCATCTGGGCGGCCGCAACGTCGGCGCGGACGAAATCCACTTCGCCGGCCGATCGGTGCGCCGGACGGCCATGCTCTGGGACCCGATCGAGCTTCTTCTCGCCGCCACGGCCCGTGCCGACCGAGCTTAGGCCTGGGGGCGGCGCCGGTCCGGCCGAGTGGGCCTGTGGCATATCCGCATCACTCCTTTGAAGCTTTTGCGCCACACCCTCCGTCATGGTTGACGCTGGGCCTCGCTGCCGGTTCTCTTGCAAGAAGAAGGGGTTGCGAGGAGTCTCACCGCCATGGGCCGCGCCTGACCATGAACACGATCACGCGCGCGCAACTGGCCGAGGCCATCTATGCGCAGGTCGGTTTGTCGCGAAACGAAAGCGCCGCCCTGCTCGAGGACGTGCTGGAGCGCATCTCCGCCGCCCTGGAGGGGGGGAAGGCCGTGAAGATCTCGGCCTTCGGGACCTTCTCGGTGCGGCAGAAGGGCATGCGCGTGGGCCGCAACCCGAAGACCGGGGTCGAGGTGCCGATCATGCCGCGCCGCGTGTTGTCCTTCCGGCCAAGCCAGGTGTTGAGGGCCCGCCTGAACGGCGAGACCGTGTCCGCGATTGACGAGTCCTGATCCCGCTTCGCCCCGCCGGCCCCTGGCCGCGCCGAAGCGCTGAGGAATGCCAGCGATGAACGATGGGGTGACGCCGATGCGCGAGGATGCCGACACGCCGGGCCGCCTGCGTAAGGCGCCCACGGCTTTCCGCACCATCAGCGAGGTGGCCGAGGATCTGCAGATCCCGCAGCATGTCCTGCGGTTCTGGGAGACCAAGTTCCCGCAGCTCAAGCCGCTGAAGCGCGGCGGGGGCCGCCGTTACTATCGTCCCGAGGATATCGCGCTGCTGCGCCGGATCGGCGATCTGCTCTACACGCAGGGCTACACGATCAAGGGCGTGCAGCGCCTCCTGCGGGATGCCGGGAGCGATCTGCCCGAGGCCGACCTGCCCGAGGGCGAGGGGCCGGGGGACTCCGCCGCGCCGGGCCTGCGATCGATCCTGGCCGAGCTGGAAGGCCTGGCGGAGGAGTTGCGGACCCTGGCCACGCCGCCTCGCTGAGGGCAGCAGGGCCCGACGCCATTTTTCCCCGGCGGCGAGGCTTGAGGCAGCGGGGCGCCGATGCTATGCCCCGCCGCAACGGAACGTAGCGCAGCCTGGTAGCGCACTTGTCTGGGGGACAAGGGGTCGTGGGTTCAAATCCCGCCGTTCCGACCATTCCCCGCCATCCCGACCACATCAGGATCCGGCCTGCCGCCGCCGTCAGGCGACCAGATCACGGGCCGCTGTCCTCGCGATGCTGGCGGCCCGGGCCGCATCGGCCACCGCCGTATCGATCGCGCGGATATTGCCGGCCACCATCGCCACCGCTTCCGAGGCCTGGCGAATGTTGTCCGACACATCGCGGGTGACCGCGTTCTGCTCCTCCACCGCCGAGGCGGTGACGGCGACGGATTCCCGGACCAGGCCGACCGAGTCGCGGATGGTGCCGATGGTCGCCGCCACGTCCTGCGCCGTTCCCTGGATGGAATCGATTTCCCGGCTGATCTGCTCGGTGGCGCGTGCGGCCTGATTGGCCAGGTTCTTGACCTCGCTCGCGACCACCGCGAAGCCCTTGCCGGCCTCGCCGGCCCTGGCCGCCTCGATCGTCGCGTTCAGTGCCAGCAGGTTGATCTGCCCCGCGATGTCGCGGATCAACCCGACGATCCCGTTCATGGCCTGCGAGGCGCTGGCCATCGCCTCCGTGCTGCGGCTGACCGCGACGGTCTGGTCATGCGCGTTCTCCGCCGCCTGGCGGGACTGGCTCATGCTGCGCGCGATCCCGGCGATCGAGGCGGCGAGCTGCTCCGCGCTGGCCGCCACCATCTGGACATTGCCGAAGGTCTGGCCGGCGGCCTGCCCCGCCGAGCCGGCCTCGCCGTTGCCGCGGCGGATCGCCTCCTCCACCTCCTGGAAGTTCTGCTCGATCAGCGTCTTCAGCCGGCCCAGCAACTGGCGCTGGGCGCTGATGTCACTGGCGAACTTGACTACCTTCGTGGGCTTTCCGGCCTCGTCCAGGATCGGGTTGTAGGCGCCGTTGATCCAGATGTCCCGGTCGCCTGCGCCGATGCGGCGGAACTGGCCGGCCTGGGGGCGGCCCGCGCGCAGCGCATCCCAGAGGGCGGCGTAGGCGGGGCCGGCGCTCTCCGAGGGATCGACCAGCAGGCGGTGCGGCTTGCCCCGGATCTCCTCCAGCCGGTAGCCGACCAGCGCGAGGTAGTTCTCGTTGGCGTCCACCACCGTGCCGTCCAGGGACAGCTCCACCACGCATTGCGAGCGCCGGATGGCCTCGAGCTGGCCGCGGTAGTCGAGGTTCTGCAGGCGGATGGACGCATCGGCCCATTCGACGACATAGCCGGCATTGGCCTCGCCACCCGGAAGCGGCGAGACGATGAGGTCGAAGCGCCAGGAGGCCACGCTGATCGTCGCGCGGTGGCGCTGCCGCAACTGGCCCAGCAGCTGGCGCTGATGCGCCGGATTCCTGTGGAAGACGTCGATACTGCTGCCGACCAGCCGGTCCAGGGCGAAGGCCGGAAGCGCCTCGCGGAGTTCGGCCTCGGCCCGGGACAGGAGGGCCTTCAGCGCCGGGTTGATATGGAGGATCCTGAGATCCCGATCGGCAACCATGACATTCTGCTCAAGGGCGTCGAGGGCCATGAGCCGCAGATGATCGCCCTTGTGCTGACGGGACCGGAACATCGTAGCGGATCCTTCGTAGGGGGCTAACTCCCGATGCCCCTGGTATGGACCCGCACGGGTTAAGGAAGGACTTCGCGGCCCCCGGTCACAGGCCGGAAAACAGATCCGTCGACAGGTAGCGCTCGGCGAAGGACGCGGCGATGCCCACGATCAGCCGTCCCTCCATCTCGGGCGCCTCGGCGAGTTCCAGCATGGCGTGCAGCACCGCGCCGGAGGAAATGCCGATGGGCAGTCCCTCGGTGCGGGCGCAGAGCCGCGCCGCGGCGAAGCTCTCGCGCTCGGTGACGCGGCGCACCGTGTCGATCTGCGCCAGGTCGAGCACGGCCGGGCGGAAGCCGGCGCCGATGCCCTGGATCTCGTGCGGGCCGGGATCGTCGCCCGAGAGGACGGCGGATTCGGCCGGCTCGACGCCGATGACGCGCAGCGCCGGCCGTCGCGGCTTCAGCTGGCGGCTGATGCCGGTCAGGGTGCCGCCGGTGCCGACCCCGCCCACCACCGCGTCCACCTCGCCCGCGGTGTCGGCCCAGATCTCCTCCGCCGTGGTCGCGGCATGGATGGCGGGGTTGGCCGGATTGTCGAACTGCCGCGGCATCCAGGCCTGCGGCGTGCCCGCGACGATGGCCTCGGCACGGGCGATGGCGCCGGTCATGCCCTGGCCGGCCGGGGTTAGCTCCACCTCGGCCCCCAGCAGGCGCAGCATCTTGCGCCGCTCCACACTCGCCCCGTCCGGCATGGTGACGATCAGCCGATAGCCGCGCGCGGCGGCGACAAAGCCGAGGGCGATGCCTGTATTGCCGGAGGTCGGCTCGACCAGCACGGATTCGCCCGGCCGGATCAACCCGTCCCTCTCGGCCTGCTCCACCATGGCGAGGCCGATCCGGTCCTTCACCGAGCCCAGCGGATTGAAGAATTCCAGCTTCATCGCCAGCCGCGCGCGCAGCCCCCGCGCCGCCTCGAGGCGGGGCAGGCGGACCAGCGGCGTCTGGCCGATGGTGTCGAGGATGCTGTCATAGATGCGGCCCGGCTTCGGCGAGGTTGCGGCGCCGGTGCCAGGGAGGGTGTTTCCTTCGGGCATAAGCGGATTATATCACGGATCGGAAGCGTGGTTCAGGGGTGATTCGATGCTGCTGCGGCGAGATCGGGCGATGACGGCTGTCTCCATCGTATTGGACGTTGCATTTCACGCGGGCCGGGGCAGCACGGTGCCCGCCGGCGACATCGCCGACCGGTTGAGCGAGGCGCGGCGCGGCATCGAGCCGGTGCTGCAGGCCCTGTCCCGCGCCGGCATCCTGGGCAGCACGCGCGGGCCGAAGGGCGGCTACCGGCTGGGCCGCGCCGCCCGCGACATCACCCTCGCCGATGTCGTGGCCGCCGTGCTGGCGCCGGACGGAACGCCGGAGCCGGAGGCGGCGCCGACCTCGCCGCTGCAGGCCCGGGTCATGCTGCCGCTCTGGACCGAGCTGGAGGGCGCGGTGATGGAGGAGCTGTCGCGGCTCAGCGTGGCGGAGCTGCTGCGACGGGCCGCCGCGGCCGGCCTGCGCCGCCCAACCCCCGAGGCGCTCAATTTCGCCATCTAGGTCCGCCCGGGAGAAGGCCTTCCGGCTCCCCAAGCTTTTCTTGCGCTGCCGCCAAGGCCTCGTCATGCTCCGCAGCAACAGGATCGAAATTGATCCACGGAACGGACGAGAAAGCGGAGAGAGCCTCGGGTGCACGAAACCATCCTGGAGACGACAGGCCTGTCCAAGGAGTTCCTTGGCTTCAAGGCCGTCAGCGATGTTTCGCTGAAGGTCAGGCGCGGCAGCATCCATGGCCTGATCGGCCCCAACGGTGCCGGCAAGACCACCTGCTTCAACCTGCTCACGAAGTTCCTGCCGCCGACCCACGGGGCCATCCGCTTCGACGGCCGGGACATCACCAGCCTGAAGCCGGCCGATGTGGCCCGGCTCGGCCTGGTGCGGAGCTTCCAGATCTCGGCGGTCTTCCCGCACCTGACCGTGCTCGAGAACGTTCGCGTCGCCCTGCAGCGCGAGCGGGGGGCCAGCTTCGACTTCTGGCGGTCGGATGCCGTCCTGCGGCGCTACGACGCCCGGGCGCGCGAGCTGCTGGAGGATGTCGGCCTGTCCGGCTATGCCCACCTGACCGCCGGCCAGCTTCCCTACGGCCGCAAGCGCGCGCTCGAGATCGCCACCACCCTGGCCCTCGACCCGGTGATGATGCTGCTCGACGAACCCACCGCCGGCATGACGGCCGAGGACGTGGACCGCATCGTCGCCCTGGTGAAGCGGGTGGCGGAGGGGCGCACCGTGCTGATGGTGGAGCACAACCTCAAGGTCGTGGAAGGGCTGTGCGACACCATCACCGTGCTGACCCGCGGCCGCGTCCTGGCCGAGGGAGGCTATGCCGAGGTTTCGCGCAACCCGGAGGTCATCGCCGCCTATCTCGGCGCCGATCCCGGCATCTCGGGAGGACAGGCGCATGGCTGATCCGTTGCTGAAGGTCGAGAACCTGCAGGCCTGGTATGGCGAGAGCCACATCCTGCACGGTGTCGGCATCGAGGTGCGCGAGGGCGAGGTGGTCACGCTGCTCGGCCGCAACGGCGCCGGCAAGACCACCACGCTACGGTCCATCATGGGGCTGGTCGGCCGGCGCAGCGGCAGCGTGCGCTTCGAGGGCCGGGAGATGATCGACGCGCGCAGCGACCGGATCGCCCGCGCCGGAATCGCGCTCTGCCCCGAGGAGCGCGGCATCTTCGCCAGCCTCGACGTGACCGAGAACCTCCTGCTGCCGCCGGTGGTCCGGCCGGGGGGGATGGATCTCGAGGCGATCTACACGCTCTTTCCCAACCTGAAGGAGCGGGCCCGCAGCCCGGGCACGAAGCTGTCCGGCGGCGAGCAGCAGATGCTGGCGATCGCGCGGATCCTCCGCACCGGCGCGCGGCTGCTGATGCTGGACGAGCCGACCGAGGGCCTCGCCCCGGTCATCGTGCAGCAGATCGGCCGCACCATCCGCGAGATCAAGCAGCGCGGCTTCACGGTGCTGCTGGTGGAGCAGAACTTCCGCTTCGCCCAGACCGTGGCCGACCGCCACTACGTCATGGAGCATGGCCGGGTCGTGGACGCCGTCAGCAATGCCGAGCTCGCCTCGTCCATGGACCGTCTGCACGAGTATCTCGGCGTCTGAGTGCCCGGCGCCGGGGCAGAGGTTCCCGCCACCAGAAGTATGGACGATGCCGTGCCTGACGGGCCGGAGATGCCCCATGCCACCCGCCCCGCGGGTCTCAACAGGGGAAAAAAAGGGAGAGTCCGATGACACAAGACCGCCGCAGCCTGCTCAAGACCGCCGCCGCGGCCGCGCTGTTGCCCGGCCTCGGCGCCGGGCTGGCCGCCATGCCCCGCCCCGCCCGGGCGCAGCCGACGACGCTGAAGATCGGCGTGCTGAACGATCAGTCCGGCGTCTACCGCGAGGTGTCGGGCCCCACCTCGACGGCCTGCGTCCGCCAGGCCATCCAGGACAGCGGCATCGCCGCCAAGGGCGTCACGGTCGAGGTCGTGCAGGCGGACCACCAGAACAAGGCCGATGTCGGCTCGACCATCGTGCGCCAGTGGATCGACCGGGACGGCGTCGATGTCATCGTCGACGTGCCGAATTCGGCGGTGGCGCTGGCGGTCAACGGCATCGTCCGCGAGAAGAACAAGGTCTATCTGAATTCCACCGGCGGCACGACCGAGCTGACCGGGCGCCAGTGCAGCCCGAACACCGTCCACTGGACCTACGACACCTACATGCTGGCGCGGTCCACGGGCGGCGCCATGGTCAAGACCGGCGCCGACAGCTGGTTCTTCATCACCGCCGACTACGCCTTCGGCCACGACCTCGAGCGCAACACCACCGGCTTCATCCAGGCCGCGGGCGGCAAGGTGCTGGGCTCCGTGCGGCATCCGCTGCAATCGACCGATTTCTCCTCCTATCTGCTTCAGGCGCAGCAGAGCCGGGCCAAGGTGATCGGCCTCGCCAATGCCGGCACCGACACCATCAACAGTGTCAAGCAGGCGGCGGAGTTCGGCGTCACCCGGCGCGGCACCAAGATCGCCGTGCTGCTGATGTTCATCAACGATGTGCACAGCCTCGGCCTGAAGGCGGCGCAGGGGCTGGTCTGCACCGAGAGCTTCTACTGGGACCTCAACGACCGCACCCGCGCCTTCACCGAACGCGTTCGCGGGAGCCTCGCCGGCAACTACCCGGCCATGTCGCATGCCGGCTGCTACGCCTCGGTGCTGCACTACCTCAAGGCCGTGGCCGACATGGGCGCCCCGGCGGCCAAGGCCAGCGGCACCGATGTGGTCGCGCGGATGAAGGCCATGCCGACGGATGACGACGCCTTCGGCAAGGGCCGCATCCGCGAGGACGGGCGCAAGCTGCACCCGGCCTATCTCTTCGAGGTCAAGACCCCCGAGGAATCCCGCGGCCCCTGGGACTACTACAAGCTGCTGCAGACGACGGAGGCCGAGGAGGCCTTCCGCCCCCTCGCAGAGGGCAGCTGCCCGCTGGTCCGTAGCTGATCCTGCGGCCGGGCGCCCGCGCGGCCGGCCATCCCGCTCTCTTCTCGCCCAGGAAGCCCACCGGTGTTCGAAGATCTCCTGTTCCAACTCGAACTCGGCTTGCCGCAGGTCGTGCTCGGGCTGGTGAACGGCGCCTTCTACGCGCTGCTCTCGCTCGGCCTCGCCGTCATCTTCGGCATGCTGAACGTCATCAATTTCGCGCACGGCGCCCAGTTCATGATGGGTGCCTTCGTCGCCTGGATGCTGCTCAACTGGTTCGGCATCGGCTACTGGCCGGCGCTGATCCTCTCGCCGCTGATCGTCGGCGCCTTCGGCGTGCTGCTGGAGAAGACGATGATCAGCCGGCTCTACAAGCTCGATCATCTCTACGGCCTGCTGCTGACCTTCGGCCTGGCGCTGATCATCGAGGGGATCTTCCGCAACGAGTTCGGCTCCTCCGGCCTGCCCTATTCGCCGCCCGCCTCGCTCGCCGGCCCGCCGGTCGATCTCGGCTTCATGTTCCTGCCGAAGTACCGCCTCTGGGTCGTCGCCGCGGCGCTGGTCCTGAGCCTCGCCACCTGGCTGGTGATCGAGAAGACGCGGCTCGGCGCCTATCTGCGCGCGGCGACCGAGAATGCCGCGCTGGTCCAGGCCTTCGGTGTCAACGTGCCGCGGATGGTCACGCTGACCTATGCTGCGGGCGTGGCGCTCGCCGCCTTCGCCGGCGTGCTGGCGGCGCCGATCTACTCGGTCAATCCGCAGATGGGCTCGAACCTCATCATCGTCGTCTTCGCCGTGGTGGTGATCGGGGGCATGGGCTCGATCCTGGGCTCGGTGCTGACCGGCTTCGGCCTCGGCCTGGTCGAGGGGCTCACCAAGGTCTTCTATCCCGAGGCCTCCTCCACCGTAATCTTCGTCATCATGGCCATCGTGCTGCTGGCGCGGCCGGCCGGCCTGTTCGGGAGGGCCTGAACCATGGCCAGCCATGCCAGCACCATCGCCGCGCCGGTGGCGCAGGACGCGCCGGGCCTGCCGGGCCTCTCCGCGCTCGGCTTCAACCGGGCGCAGAGCATCGCCTTCCTGATCCTGCTCGCCCTGCTGATCGCCGGGCCGTTCTTCCTCTACCCCGTCTTCCTGATGAAGCTGCTCTGCTTCGCCCTCTTCGCCTGCGCCTTCAACCTGCTGATCGGCTATGTCGGGCTGCTCTCCTTCGGCCATGCCATGTTCTTCGGCATGGGCGGCTATCTCGCGGCGCATGCGGCCAAGGTCTGGGGCTTCACGCCGGAGCTGGCCATCCTGACCGGCGGCGCGGTGGGGGCCGGGCTCGGCGTGGTCGCCGGCTGGATCGCCATCCGGCGGCAGGGCATCTACTTCGCCATGATCACCCTGGCGCTGGCGCAGATGGTCTACTTCTTCTGCCTGCAGGCGCCCTTCACCGGCGGGGAGGACGGCATTCAGCGGGTGCCGCGCGGGGCGCTTCTCGGCGTCATCGATCTCGGCCGGGACATGAGCCTCTACTGGGTCGTCGCCGCCGTCTTCCTGGCCGGCTTCCTCTTCATCAACCGCGCGGTCCATTCGCCCTTCGGCCAGGTGCTGACCGCGATCCGCGAGAACGAGCCGCGTGCCATCTCCCTCGGCTACCGGGCGGACGACTACAAGCTGATGGCTTTCACCCTTTCGGCGACGCTGGCCGGCATCGCCGGTGGCACCAAGGCGCTCGTCTTCGGGATCGCCACGCTGACCGATGTCTACTGGGCCATGTCGGGCGAGGTGGTGCTGATGACGCTGCTGGGCGGCCTTGGCACGGTCTTCGGCCCGGTGGTCGGTGCCGCCGTCATCGTGACCATGCAGAACTACCTGGCCGAGTTTGGCGCCTG
The DNA here is from genome assembly GCF_049340465.1 of Pseudoroseomonas sp. WGS1072. Classification (NCBI taxonomy): domain Bacteria; kingdom Pseudomonadati; phylum Pseudomonadota; class Alphaproteobacteria; order Acetobacterales; family Acetobacteraceae; genus Pseudoroseomonas; species Pseudoroseomonas sp. WGS1072. The sequence continues at coordinate 3,019,489 of NZ_JBMPSU010000001.1, forward strand.
GGTGACGGTGATCCAGGGCGGCATCTTCGTCGCCTGCGTGCTGGCCTTCCGCGCCGGGATCGTGGGTGAGCTGGCGCGGTTGCTGAAGGTCCGGCTCTGACGCGCCACGCCGCGCTCAGCGCGGGGGGGCGAGACCGAGCCGCAGCGCCTGGTCGGCGATCAGCGCCAGCCAGGCGGTGAAGACCGCGCCCTGCAGCACCCAGGCGGTGTTGCCGTTGGCGAGGCCGGTGACGATCGGCGTGCCGAGGCATTGCGCCCCGGCCACCGCGCCCACCGCCGTGGTGGCGATGGCGAGCACGACCGCGACGCGCAGCCCGGCCTGGATGACCGGCAGGGCGAGCGGCAGCTCCACCCGTGCCAGGATGCGCCCCGGCCCCATGCCGAGGCCGCGCGCGGCGTCCAGCACGGTGGCCGGCACGGCATCCAGCCCGGTCACCGTGCTCCGCATCACCGGCAGGGCGGAGTAGAGCACCAGGGCCAGCAGCGTCGGCGCCGCGCCGAAGCCGAGCAGGGGCAGGGCAAGCGCGATGACCGCCACGGGCGGGATGGCCTGGGCCAGCGCGAAGGCGGCGTCGAAGACCGGGCGCAGCCGGCGCCCCGCGCCGCGGGTGCAGGCGATGCCGGCGCCGAGCCCGATCAGCGTGGCCAGGGCAGCGGCGCCGAGCGCCAGCAGCAGATGTTCGAAAAGCAGCGCGAACCAGCCCTGGCTCTCCCAGACGGGCCGGGCGATCTCCGGGAACAGGGCGCGCCACAGGCCCGGCAGGCGCGGCGCCGCCCAGAGGGCGAGAAGAAAGCCCGCCAGGTTCACGCCCAGCCCCGCCAGCCCCGGCCGCCTCATGCCGCCCGCACCAGATCGGCCCAGTACAGGGTGCCGCCGCCATGCGGGCCATCGGGGAGGACCGCCACCCGGTCGGCGCCCAGCTCCAGCATCAGCAACAGCGCCTGCTTCAGGCTGGCCCCGGCCGGCAGCACGGGCAGGTCGTCCTCCGCGTCCTCCGGCTGTGCCAGGGCCTGGGCGGGGAGGGTGGCGAGGCGGTGGAAGGCCATGCTCTCCTCGCCGAAGAGGCGGCGCACGCTGCGCTCGCCGTCCTGCTCCATCACCTGGGCGGGCCGGCCCTGCGCGATCAGCCGGCCATCCTCCAGCACGGCCAGGAGGTCGGCCAGCGCCAGCGCCTCCTCGACGTCATGGGTGACGAAGAGGATGGTCTTGCCGGTCTCCCCATGGATGCGGCGCAGCTCCCGCTGGAGGTCGCGCCGGGTGCCGGGATCGAGCGCGGAGAAGGGCTCGTCCATCAGCAGCACCGGTGGGTCGGCGGCGAGCGCCCGGGCCAGCCCTACGCGTTGCGCCTGGCCACCGGACAGCTCGTGCGGGTAGCGGTCGCGGAAGCGGGCCGGGTCGAGCCCGACCAGCGCCAGCAGCGCATCCACCCGCGCGGCGATGCGCCCCGCCTCCCAGCCCAGCAGGCGCGGCACGGTGGCGATGTTCTCCGCCACCTGCCAGTGCGAGAACAGCCCGACCGACTGGATGACATAGCCGATCCCCCGGCGGAGCGTTTCCGGCTCGATCCCCGCCACGTCGCGTCCGCGCAGCAGCACGCGGCCGGCCGAGGGCTCGGCCAGCCGGTTCACCATCCGCAGGAGCGTGGACTTGCCCGAGCCGGATTCGCCCAGCAGCACGCAGAGCCTGCCCTCGGCCACCTCCAGCGTGACATGGTCCACCGCCGCCCGTTCGCCATAGCGCCGGGTCACCCCCTCGAAGCGGATCACCGGCCCGGACTCCCCGCCGCGCCGAGCCGGGCCTGCAGCGCCGCCAGCCCCGCATCCACCAGCAGGGACAGGGCCACGACCGGCATCACGCCGAGCAGGATCAGATCCGTGGCGAGCTGGCCGATGCCCTGGAAGACCAGCCGTCCCAGCCCGCCGCCGCCGATCAGCGCCGCCAGCGTGGCGAGGCCCACAGCCTGCACCGCCGCCAGGCGCAGTCCGCCGAGGATGACGCCGAGGCCGAGCGGCAGGCGCAGGCGCAGCAGGATCTGCCACGGCGTCATGCCCTGGCCCCGGGCGGCGTCGACCAGCGCGGGGGGCGCGACCCGCAGCCCCGCCAGCAGACCGCTGGCGAGCGGCAGCAGGAGATAGGCGGCGATTCCGAGCGTCGCGGGGGCGGCGCCGATGCCGCCGATACCCCAGCTCCGCAGCGCCGGCCAAGTGGTGGCGAGGCTGGCCAGGGGCGCCATCAGCAGACCGAAGAGGGCGATGGACGGCACCACCTGGAAGCCGTTGGCCAGGGTCATGAGCGCCATCTCGAGCCGCGGTTGCCGCAGGGCCAGGAGCCCGAGCGGCAGCGCCACCAGCAGCGCCAGCCCCAGCGCACCCCCGGCCAGCGCCAGATGGCCGACCAGCGCCGTGCGCAGCTCCTCGCCCCGTGCCTGACCCTCGCGCACCACCGACAGGCCGTCGAGCAGGCCGAGCGCCAGCAAGAGGCCGCCGCCGACCACCGCCAGGGCCAGGAAGCGGGACGGAGTCGCGCCCCGCCCGGCGGCGCAGCTTCCGGCACCGAGGGCCAGCAGCAGAACGGCCAGCCAGAAGCCCGCCGCCGGCATGGCGCGGGCCATGCGGGGCGCCTCCCCGAGCACCGCGCCGGCGCCCAGGCCGATCGCGCCAAGCAGCCCGGCGAAGGCCAGGGCGGCGGAAAGCTCGGCCCAGGGCAGGCCGCGCCCGCGCCGCGAGAGCAGCACCATGCCGAGGCAGCCTGCGAGGAAGCAGGCCACCGCGATGCCGGTGCCCGCCTGCATCGGTAAGGCCACGGGCCGGGGGCTCAACAGGCGGTTGGGCGCGAGGGAGATCCAGCCCAGCAGGAAAGGGCAGAGGGCGGCGAGCGCGGCTAGGATGGCCACCGCCAGGGCCTCGCGCGGCGGCGCGGGCCGGGCGCGGTCTTCCGGCACCGCCAGCGCCAGGGGGCGCGGCATCTCAGCGGGCCGGGCCGAGGCCGCCGAGATGGGCGCGCGCCACCTCCTGCGCCGGCTGGCCCTCGACCACGATGCGGGCATTCAGCGTCTGCAGGGTCTCCAGGCCGAGCGAGGCGAAGACCGGATCGAGCCAGGCGGCCAGCTCCGGCAGGCGCTCGGCCACCGGGCGGCGCACCACCGGCGCCGGCCGGTAGACCACCTGCGCCCCCTTCGGATCGTCCAGCACCACGAGGTCGAGCGCCTGGATGGCGCCGTCCGTGCCGTACACCATGGCGGCGTTGACGCCGTTCAGCCCCTCCGCGGCGGCGCGCATGGTGACGGCGGTGTCGCCGCCGGAGAGAACCAGCAGCCGCTCCGGCGGCAGGGTGAAGCCATAGGCCTTCTGGAAGGCGGGAAGAGCGGCCGGACTCTCCACGAACTCGGCCGAGGCGGCCAGCTTGAAGGCCCCGCCGGCGGCGAGATGCCGTGCCAGATCCGCCATGCCGGCCAGCTTCGCCTGCCGCGCCAGGTCACGCCGCACGGCGATGGCCCAGGTGTTGTTGGCCGCGGCCGGGCGCAGCCAGACGAGGTTGTTGCGCTCGGCATCCAGGGCCCGGACCTTGGCCGCACCCTGCTCGGCGTCGTGCCAGGCCGGATCGGTTTCCATCTGGAAGAAGAACGCGCCGTTGCCGGTGTATTCCGGATAGATGTCGACCTCGCCGGCCAGGATCGCCTCGCGCAGGATGCGCGTCGGGCCGAGCTGAAGGCGCCGCCGCACGGCGACCCCCTTCGCCTCCAGAACCTGCGCGATCATCTCACCGAGGAGGGCGCTTTCCGTGTCCAGCTTGGAGGCGACGGTGACCGGCTGCCCGGTCTGGCCCCGGGCGGAGCGGGACATCGGGGTGAGCAGCCCCAATGGTAACCCGGCGGCCAGCGCGGCGGTCAGGAGGGTGCGGCGGGCGAGGCGGGAAGGGTTCACCGGGTGCTCTCCGATCGTTGGCCCACCGGTCGGCCTCCTTGGGGGACCCTCTTGGGAGGCCGATGGGCATCATGACAGCGGCAACGCCTGAGCCGCCCGATGGTGGCGGCCCGTCATGCTGCCGGCTGGACGCGGCCGCTGCCAAGCCCGCGCGGCGGTGCGCCCTCCGGGGCGCGAGACACGTTTCCGGCACCGATGGGCACCGTGAAGTGCGGGGTTTTCCCTTGCGCTTTCCGCCGCCCGCGGCCTCAAACTGGCGGTATGCGCGCCAGTCCGCTTCTGTGCTCCCTGCTGCTGTCCGCCCTTTGCCCGGTACTGGCGCCGGCCCAGACGCTCGTCCAGACACCCGCGCCGGAGGCGCGACGGGGCGAGGTGGAGCGGCTGCTGGACGCCCTGCCGGCGGCGCCCGACGAGACGGCGGGCCGGGCGCTGGAGGCCCGCATCCGGGGGCTCTGGGCCCAGCAGGCCTCGCCGGCGGTGGCGCTGCTGATGCGGCGCGGCCAGCGCAACCTGGAGACCGAGGCCGCCGGCGACGCCGTCGAGGATTTCGATGCCGCCCTGGTGCTGCAACCGACCTATGCCGAGGCCTGGCTGATGCGGGCGCAGGCGCTGCTGGTCCTGGGCGACCTCGCGGCGGCGACACAGGACCTGCGCCAGGCCCTGGTCCTGCAGCCGCGCCACTTCGGCGCCCTGACCCTGCTCTCGATGGTCCGGGAGCAGGCCGGCGATCGGGAGGGGGCGCTGCGGGCCATGCAGGAGGCCGTCTCCCTGCATCCCTGGATCGGCGGCGGGGCCGAGCGGCTGCGCGCCCTGCGCCGGCGGGCGCTGGGCGAGGACGCCTGAGCCGCCTGCCCCCTACTTCACCGTCGCGACCCGCAACGCATTGGTGGTGCCGGGCGTGCCGAAGGGCACCCCGGCGGTGACGACGATCTCCTGACCGCTCTGCGCGAAGCCCTCGGTCTGCGCCGCGCGCACCGCCTTCTGCACCATGTCGGTCATGCTGTGCGGCTCATGCGAGAGCAGCGGATGCACGCCCCAGATCACCGCCATCCGCCGCGCCGTGGCCTCGCTCGAGGTCAGGCCCAGGATGGGACAGGCGGGGCGCTCGCGCCCGACGCGCAGCGTCGTGGACCCGGTGGCAGTAAAGGTGGCAATGGCCTCGGCGCCGATCGTCTCCGCGACCTGCCGTGCCGCCGCGGCGATGGCGCCGGCGGAATTCTTCTCCGGCGCTGGCCGGGCGGCATCGGTGATCTGCCGCCAGCCGCCGTCCTGCTCCACGCGGGAGAGGATGCGGTCCATCATGTTGACGGCCTCGTAGGGGTACTGCCCGGCGGCGCTCTCGGCCGAGAGCATCACCGCGTCGGCGCCGTCGAACACGGCCGTGGCGACGTCCGAGGCCTCGGCGCGGGTGGGCGCCGGCGCGGTGATCATGCTCTCCAGCATCTGCGTCGCGACGACGACGGGCAGGCCGCGCGCCCGCGCCTCGCGCACGATGCGCTTCTGGATCAGCGGCACCTCCTCGGGCGGGCATTCGACGCCGAGATCGCCGCGCGCCACCATCACGCAGTCGGTCTCGCCGAGGATGCCCTCCAGGTTCTCGACCGCCTGCGGCTTCTCCATCTTCACCATGACCCAGGCACGGCCATCGGCGATGCGCTTCGCCTCGGCGACATCCTCCGGGCGCTGCACGAAGGAGAGGCCGATATACTCGATGCCGAGCGGCAGCACGAAGTCGAGGTCGGCGCGGTCCTTCTCGGTCAGCGCCGGGATCGGCAGCGCCACGTCCGGCACGTTGACCCCCTTGCGGTCGGAGAGCGGGCCGCCGACCAGGATCTCGGTCTCCAGATGGTCGTCCCGCTTGTGCAGGACGCGCAGCCGGAGCTTGCCGTCATCCAGCAGCAGGGTGGTGCCGATGCGGGCGGCATCGATGATCTCCGGATGCGGCAGCTGCACGCGGCGCACGTCGCCCGGCGTGGCGCTCAGGTCGAGGCGGAAGTGCTGGCCCGATTGCAGCTGCACGCGCCCGCCCTGGAAGCGCCCGACGCGGAGCTTCGGCCCCTGGACGTCGGCCAGGATGCCGATCGGGCGCCCGACCTTCTTCTCCAGCGCGCGGATCATCTGGATCCGCTGGGCGTGGTCCTCATGGCTGCCATGGCTGAAGTTGAGCCGGAAGACGTCTGCGCCGCCACGATAGAGACGCTCGATGACCTCCGGCGTGGAGCTGGCGGGGCCGAGCGTGGCGACGATCTTGGTGCGGCGGCGGCGGCGAAGCGGAATGCGCGGCGGCAAAGGCGGAAATCCTTCTGGAAGTCGGGCCGGAGGCGGATCGGGGCCTCAGGCGATCAGGATGGCGCGGAAATCATTGACGTTGGTCAGGGTCGGGCCCGTCACGATGGTATCGCCCAGCGGGCTGAACAACCCGTGACTGTCATGTGACGCAAGCAGCGCCCGCGCATCCAGCCCGGCGGCGGCCGCCCGCGCCAGCGTGTCGGGCGTGGCGATGGCACCGGCATTGTCCTCCGAACCGTCGATCCCGTCGGTGTCCCCCATCAGCGCCCAGAGCCCCGGCGCGCCGGCGGCGGCCAGGGTAAAGCCCAGCAGCGCCTCCAGGTTGCGCCCGCCCCGGCCGCTCCTCTGGCCGGGGCGGAGAGTGACGGTGGTCTCGCCGCCCGAGAGCAGCACGGCGGGGGCGGGCAGGGGGTGGCCATGGGCGCGGACACTGCGGGCGATGCCGGCCAGCACGGTGCCGAGCACGCTGGCCTCCCCCTCCAGCGCGTCGCCGAGCAGCAGCGGCGTCAGGCCGAGCGCGCGGGCCTCGGCGGCGGCGGCCTCCAGCGCCCTCTGCGGCGCCGCGATCAGACGGAAGGTGGCGCGGTCGAAGCAGGCGTCGCCGGGCTTCGGCGTCTCCCCGGCGGCGGCCTCCAGATGCGCGGCCACGGCGGGCGGGAGGTCGATGCCGTAATGCGCCACGATGGCGCGCGCCTCGGCGAAGGTCGAGGGATCGGGCACGGTGGGGCCGGAGGCGATCACCGCCGGGTCGTCGCCCGGCACGTCGGAGATGGCAAGCGTCAGCAGCCGGGCCGGCGCCGCCGCGGCCGCCAGCCGTCCGCCCTTGATGGCGGAGAGATGCCGGCGGACGCAGTTCATCTCCTGGATGGTGGCGCCGGATGCAAGCAGGGCGCGGTTCACCGCCTGCTTGTCCGCGAGCGTCAGGCCGGCCGCGGGCAGCGCCATCAGTGCCGAGCCGCCGCCCGAGATCAGCGCCAGCACCAGATCCTCGGGGCCGAGGCCCTGGACCGCGGCCAGCACCCTCGCCGCCGCCGCCTCGCCGGCCGCGTCCGGCACCGGGTGGCTCGCCTCCACCACCGCGATGCGGCGCGTCGGCACGGCATGGCCGTAGCGGGTGATCACCAGCCCCGACAGCGCCACCTCCGGCCAGGCCGCCTCCACGGCCGCCGCCATCACCGCCGCCGACTTGCCGGCGCCCACCACCACCACCCGCCCCGCCGGGGGAGCCGGAAGGTGGCCGGCCAGGATGGCGCGCGGATCGGCGGCGCGGACGGCCGCGTCGAACAGGCGGCGCAACGCGTCGCGGGCGGTGTCGTCGGTCCAGCTCATGCGGCATCCCCCGGGAATCCTCGCCGCCATACTGGCCCGAAGCCCCGCCGCGCGGAAGGCGGGGGGCTCAGGCCGCCGTGCCGAGGCGGGCGGCGACCTCGGCGGGCGGCAGCCGAACCAGCGCCTCATAGTCGCCGAGCAGGGCCTCGGTCATGGCGGAGGTGGTGAAGGTCCTGTCGCCGATGGCGCGCACCGGCGTCACCTCGGCCGCCGTGCCGGCCAGGAAGGCCTCGCTGGCGCGTGCGATCTCCTCCGGAGCGATGCGGCGCTCGACCACGTCGATCTGTCGGCGCCGCGCCAGCGCCATGACGCTTCGCCGCGTGATGCCGTCGAGGAAGCAGGACGGCTCCGGCGTGTGCAGCGCGCCGTCCATGACGAAGAAGATGTTGGCGCCGGTCGCCTCGGCCACATCGCCCTTGAAGTCGAGCATCAGCGCGTCGTCGAAGCCTTCCTCCTCCGCCGCGTGCTTGGCGAGCGTGCCGATCATGTAGAGGCCCGAGGCCTTGCTGGCCGTGGGCGCGGTGTCCGGCGCCGGCCGCCGCCAGCGCGCCATGCCGAGGCGGATACCGCGCAGGCGGTCCTCGCCGAAGAGGTTGGGCCAGGCCCAGGCGGCGATGGCGAGATGGATGCGCGTGTCGCGCGCCGCGATGGCGAGCCGCTCCGAGCCGCGCCAGGCGATGGGGCGGAGATAGCCATCGCTCAGGCCGTTGCGGGACAGCACCTCCCGGCAGGCGGCGTCGATGGCCTCGGCGGACCAGGGAATCTCGAAGCCCAGCAGGCGGCCGGAAGCCAGCAGCCGCTCGGTGTGCGCGCGCAGACGGAAGATATTTCCGCCATAGGCCCGTTCGCCCTCGAAGACCGCGCTGGCATAATGCAGCCCGTGCGACAGAACGTGCAGGCCGGCCTCCCGCCAGGGCACCATCCTGCCATCGAACCAGATCCAGCCGTCACGATCGTCGAAGGGGACCAGACTCATGTTCATGCTCCTTGAACCATTGAATAAGAAATTTTATTTCCTTATCAGCTAAAGGGGTAAAACTATCGGCAATAATATGTCAACAAATCTGACCAAACGGGGACGCATGCCAGGAATGCCCGAGACACCGGACGCCAAGCCCGTGGGCGCCGGCCGCCAGCTCCTTTTCCTGCGCGAGGAGGAGTTGCGGCTGGCGCAGGACCTGCTTTTCTTCGGCTATCGCGACTTCACGGCGGGGCCGGACGCGCTGCTGGCCGAGCTCGGAATGGGCCGCGCACATCATCGTGTGCTGCATTTCGTCGGCCGCCGTCCCGGCATCACCGTGGGTGACCTGCTGGCTATTCTCGGCATCACCAAGCAGTCGCTGGGCCGGGTGCTGACGCCGCTGGTCGAGGAGGGCTACGTTGTCCAGACGCCGGGCCGGAACGACCGGCGCCAGCGCCTCCTCTCCCTGACCGAGGCGGGGCAGGCGCTGGAACGCCGGCTGTTCGAGCGGCAGAAGGAGTGGGTGATGCGGGCCTATCGCGAGGCCGGGCCGGTGTCGGTGGAGGGCTTCCGCCGGGTGATGCGCGGCCTGATGGGTGAGGATGCGCGGACGCAGCTCGACCGCGCCTTGCCCGAGACCCGGCCGGTGCCGCCCGGAGGCGCGGGATCGAGGAAAGTCGCATGAGCCAGCCTGGCAGCGCGCCGGCCGCCCTGCCGGCCGCGGGCGCCGAACCGCATCTGCTGGTCGTCGATGACGATGCCCGGCTGCGCAACCTGCTGCAACGCTTCCTGGCCGAGCAGGGCTTCCGCGTCACCGCCGCGGCGGACGCCGCCGTGGCCCGGCAGGCCCTGCAGTCCATGGCCTTCGACCTGCTGGTGCTCGACGTGATGATGCCGGGGGAATCCGGCCTGGAGCTGACCGAACGCCTGCGGCGCGAGGGGCATGAGGTGCCGATCCTGATGCTGACCGCCGCCGGCGCGCCGGACGACCGCATCGCCGGCTTCGAGCACGGCGCGGATGACTATCTGGCCAAGCCCTTCGAGCCGCGCGAGCTGGCGCTGCGCATCCGCACCATCCTCAAGCGCGCCGCGCCGGCGCTGCCGGCCAACCTGCCGCTGGCCCCGGTGCAACTCGGCGCGCACTGGTTCGACCCGGAGCGGGGAGAGCTGCGCGGCCAGGACGGCACGCAGCGCCTGACGGGCGGCGAGGCGGCGCTGCTCTGCGCCCTGGCCCGACGCGCCGGCGAGGTGCTGACACGCGAGGAGATCGCCGCCGCCCTGGGCACGCCGGAGGCCGGCGAGCGCGCCATCGACGTGCAGGTCACCCGCCTGCGGCGAAAGATCGAGCCCGATCCGCGCGAGCCGCGCTTCCTGCAGACCGTCCGGCACCGGGGCTATGTGCTGAGGCCCGGAACCTGAGCACGATGCGCATGATGCCGCCGTTGCGCCGCCTGCTGCGGGCGCCGCTGCGGGCCCTGGGCGCGCCGCTGCGGCTGATCCTGCCGCGCGGCCTGCTCGGGCGCGCCCTGCTCATCATCCTGCTGCCGCTCCTGATCCTTCAGGGCGTGGCGCTGCAGCTCTTCTATGGCGGGCATCTCGACGTCATCTCGCGGCGCCTCGCCGGCGGCGTCGCCGGCGATGTCGGCATGGTGGTCGAGCTGCTGTCGCGGCATCCGCTGGAGAGCGAGCGGGGCTGGATCTTCCGCGAGGCCGCCTGGCGGCTCGACCTGTCGCTGGCCTTCGAGCCGGGGGCGGTGATCGCGCCCGGCGCCGCGCGCCAGAGCTGGCTGCCGATCCTGCCGCTGGAGGGGGACCTGAACCAGGCGCTGCAGGAGCGCGTCGGGCTTCCCTTCGACACCGACTGGCAGAGCGACCCGCGCAGCGTGATCATTCGCGTGCAGATGCCGGACGGGCTGCTGCATGTCGAGGCGCCCCGCAAGCGCCTCTTCTTCGGCACGCTCTACCTTTTCGTCATCTGGCTGGTGGGCACCTCGCTGCTGCTCTTCATCGTCGCCGCGCTGTTCATGAAGAACCAGGTGCGCGCCATCCGCCGGCTGGCCAGCGCGGCGGAGGCCTTCGGCGTCGGGCGGGAGGTGGGGCCCATCAAGCCGGAGGGCGCCCGCGAGGTGCGTCAGGCAGCGGCGGCCTTCAACCAGATGCAGGGCCGCATCCGCCGCTTCATCAGCCAGCGGACCGAGATGCTGGCCGGCATCAGCCACGATCTGCGCACGCCGCTGACGCGGCTGCGGCTCGGCCTCGCCATGCTGCCGCCCGGCGCCGAGGAGGACGCGGCCGCCATGACCGAGGATGTGGCGGAGATGGACCGGATGATCGCGACCTACCTCACCTTCGCGCGCGGGGAGGGGCTGGAGCAGTCGCAGCCCGCCGATCTGGCGGAGATGGTGCGCGACCTCGCCGAACGGGCCCGCAAGGACGGCGCGGCGGTGTCCGTGGACACGCCGGAGGCGCTGGTCCTGCCGGTGCGGATCGACGCGCTGCGGCGCTGCCTCGGCAACCTGCTGGACAATGCCCGCCGCCATGCCCGGCGCATCGCCGTGGCGATCGACGAGACCATGCGCCAGGAAGGCGGGCGGGCACCGGGGCGCTGGGTGCAGATCACCGTCGATGATGACGGGCCCGGCATTCCCGAGGTGTCGCGCGAGGAGGCGTTCAAGCCCTTCACCAGCTTCTCGAGCGGCGGTACCGGGCTGGGACTGGCCATCGCGCGCGACATCGCGCGCGCCCATGGCGGCGATATCTCCCTTGAGGCCAGTCCGCTCGGCGGGCTGCGGGCGCGGGTGCGTCTGCCGGCATGAGGTAGGGGCGGCCCCGGGCCTGGCGGCCCGGGGCCCGGGCGATTCAGCCCGGCTTGGACATGAGACCCTTCACCTCGTCCATCGCCTCGGCGAAGCGCCTGTTCAGCAGGCCGAGCGCCTCCGCGTTCGACTTCTGGATCAGCTCGGCGATCTCCTGGATGTTCGACACCGCCTTGCCGTAGGTGGACTTCAGCAACTCGGCCTGGCGCGCCGCCTTGTCCTGCGGGTCGCCCTCGGCGGTGACGCTCTGCATCGCCTGGGTCATCTCCTGCATGGACTGCTGCAGGATCTCCATATGCCGGCGGGCGACGGCCTGGGCGCCCTCGATCGCGATCCGGTTGGCCGCCGAGAGGGCCTCGAAGTTCCGACGCTGCGCCGCCGCCAGGGCCTCGGCATCGGGCATGGCGGGGAGCCTGAACTCCGAGAGCATTCGCATGATGTCCGTCTCCGGGCCCGAATTCTTGGCGTCAGACATGGTCGCGTCCCTTCTCTGTTCCTGCGGGTCTTGTGTGCCGGCCATCTCCGCCAGGAGGCGGGATGCCCTCAGGCGGCGGCGCCTCCCGCGGCGGCGGCCTCCTCCGGCTGGGCGCCGCCCAGGCGCAGCAGGCGGGCGGCGCGGTCGGCCTTGTCCAGGGCGCGGTCGAGCGCCGCCATGGTCGGGCCGAGATCCATGCTGTCGTCGCGCTCCCAGGCGTGCAGGGTGGCGAGCCAGACGGTCACCAACCCCTTGGTCCGCAGCAGCCCGGCGGGGCCGCAGGCGCCGAGCCGCGCCGCCTCCAGCATCCAGGCCATCGAGCCGGCCAGGACCGGGGCCAGGGCGAGGGCCAGGGCCGGGTTGCTCCGCATCTCGCGCCCCAGGCGGAGAATGCCGGCGCGGTGCGGCTGCAGCAGGTCGATGCGTCGCATGAGGGCATCGAAGAGGAGGTCGCGCGGGGTCCCGTTGGGATTGAGGCCGGCATCGCGCAGCACGGCCTGATCGACGAGCCGCGCATGCAGGCAGAGCAGGGCGAACTTGCCGGGCACCCGTCCGCGCAGCGCTTCCAGCGTGATGCCCGCGCGCCCGGCCAGATCCTGCAGGCCGAAGCCGTTCCAGCCGCGCTCGGCCACCAGCGGCCAGAGGGCATCGATCAGCGCCTCGTCGCGGATCGGGGATTGCGTGTCGTTCATGCAGGGAGTGTGGGGCCGCCGGCCGGTTTCGCCAATGGGGCGTCCGGCCGGAATGCCCGGGAAAATCGCCCGGCCTATCCGGCCAGTTCGCGCGAACGCTCGGTGGCGGCGGCGATGGCCTCCGACATCAGGCGGGGCCAGGCCTCGGGTGCCATCAGCACGGCGAGCGCCCGTTCGGTGGTGCCCTTGGGGCTGGTGACGTTGCGGCGAAGCTCGGCGGCATCCAACGGGCTGGCGGCCAGCAGCGCGCCGGAGCCGGCGACGGTGCGGCGGGCCATGCGGCGCGCCAGATCCGGCGGCAGCCCCTGGGTGACGGCAGCCTGCTCCATCACTTCGGCGAGCAGGAAGACATAGGCGGGTCCGCCGCCCGAGACGGCGGTGACGGCATCGAGCAGGCCTTCCCGCTCCACCCAGGCGACCTCGCCCACCGCCGCCAGCAGCGCATCGGCGAGCTGGCGCTGGGGTTCGGTCACGCCCGGTCCGGCGCAGGCGCAGGTGAAACCCTGCCGCACCGCCGCCGGCGTGTTGGGCATGGCCCTGACCAGCCGGGCGTCACCTCCGAGCAGGCCGGCCAGCCCCGCCACGGTCTTGCCGGCCATGATGGAGAGGAACAGGGTTTCCGGCCCGGCGAGGCGGGCAAGGGCGGGCAGCGCCGCCTCCGCCTGCTGCGGCTTGGTGGCCAGCACCACGGCGGCCGGGCGGAACTCCGCCGGCAGCGCCGCGGCCTCGGCCAGGCGGGTGACGCGGCCGGCGAAGGCGGCGGTTGCCTCGCCATGCGGCTCGATCACCACCACCCGCTCCACGCCGCGCTCCAGCCAGCCCTGCAGCATGGCGCCGCCCATCTTGCCGCAGCCGATCAGCAGGATCGGCGGCAGCGGGGCCGGAGGGGCGGCGGCCTCCTCGTTCATGCCTCGCCGACGCAGTCGAGCATGGCGGCGGACAGCGCCTCGGCCGGCGGCTTGCCACCCCAGAGCACGAACTGGAAGGCGGGGAAGAACCGCTCGCATTCGGTGATGGCGATGTCCACCATGTCCTCCAGGCTTTCCGCGCTGGCGCCGGAGGCGCCGCGCAGCAGCACGGCATGGCGGTAGACGGGGGTTCCGTCATCGCTGTCGATGCCGAAATGGCCGATCCAGAGCTTCTCGTTGGCGAGCGCCAGCAGTTCGTAGAGCGGGCCGCGGCGGTTGGCCGGCACCTTCAGGTCGAAGGCGCAGGTGAAATGCATGGCGCTGATCTCCTGCGACCAGGAGAAGAACAGGCCGTAGTCGCACCACTTGCCGGGAACCTCCACGGCCATCTCGCCATCGGAGCGGCGTTCGAACACCCACTCATTGGCGGCCACGATCTGCTCCAGGACGTCGAGCGGGTTGATTGCACGCTCGCGGTCGACGGTTTGCAGGCCGGACATCGCGGCACCTCCTTCCCGGGTCGAGGGGGACAGGGCCACCCAGATCTTGGGTGAAGCCAAATGCCCGCACCACAATGGATTGCTTATCGCGCCGGCAATTCCCGCCGCAAGAGCGAAGAGACGAGTCTCCTGCTGCGGCGCAAGGTTTTTTTGGCGCTGCAGCATGCCGGTGACACAGGCCGGCCATCCCGCCGTGGCGTGGGGCCTGGATACGGGGTCGGGAAGCCCTAAGCTGGCCGGCATGTCCGCCGACTCCGCCAGCCTGGCCGCCCCCGCGCTCGCCGCCCGCGGTGAACGGGGCATCGGCCTCGCCTGCGCCCTGGGCGTGCTGGCGATCTGGACCGGCTTCATCCTCTCCGCCCGCCTCGCCACCCAGCAGAGCCTGCTGCCCTGGGACCTGGCGGCGCTGCGCTATCTGGGTTCGCTGCCGGTCGGGCTGGCCATGGCCGCGGCCTTCGGCTGGCCACGCCTTCCCTGGCGCCGCACCCTGGCACTGATGGCGACCGCCGCCTTCGGCTTCCCCTTCGCCGCCTATGTCGGAACCCGCTACGCCCCCGCCGCGCATGGCGGCGTGCTGATGACGGGCCTGCTGCCCTTCGCCACGGCGCTGCTGGCGGCCCTGGTGCTGGGCGAGGGCTGGAGCCGGCGGCGCCTGCTGTCGCTCGGCGTGGTCGGGCTGGGCATCGGCCTGCTGGCCCTGGGCAGCCTTGGTCTGCACCCCGGCGCCTGGCGGGGGGATCTGATCTTCCTGCTGGGCTGCCTGTCCTGGGCGGCCTTCACCGTCATGCTCCGGCTGTGGCGCGTGCCGGCCACCGCCGCGGCCACGATCCTCGCCCTCTACCCGCCGCTGCTTTACCTGCCCCCCTGGCTCCTGCTGCGCGGCCTGCCGTTCGAGGGCGTGGGAGGGCTCACCCTGGCCTATCACCTGGTCTACCAGGGTGTCCTGGCCGTGGCGGTGGCGGGCTTCCTCTTCACCCGGGCCGTGACCGCGCTGGGGGGCGCCACGACAACGACCATCACCGCCCTGGTGCCCGCCCTGGCGGCGCTGCTGGCCTGGCCGCTGCTGGGCGAGCCGCTGGGCGCGGCCGGGCTGCTCGGCGTCGTGCTGGTCTCGGCGGGCATGATGCTGGGCGTCCTCGGCGGCGGGCGCTGAGCCGTGCAGCGCCTCCTGCTGCTGCCCTTCGCGCCGCGCCCGGGAGACCCGGACGGCAATGCCGCGCGGATCGCCGCCGCCCTGCGGCAGGCCGCGGGGGCCGATCTGCTGGTCCTGCCGCGCGCGGCGCTGACCGGCGCGCCGCTCGGCGACCTCGGCCGGCAGCCGGATTTCCTGGCCGGCTGCGAGGCCTGCCTGCGGCGCCTCGCAGCGCTCACCGCCGGCGGCGGGCCGGGCCTGCTGCTGGGCGCGCTCTGGCCAGAGAGGGGGCCGGACGGCGGGGCGGCGCGGGAGGGCGCGGTGCTGATCGATGGCGGCCGCATCCTGGCCCGGCGCGCCACCCACGCGCCGCCCGGCGCAACGCCGGATCCGCCCGTGCCGGCGCCAGGGCTGGCACCCGGTCCGGCGCCGGGGCCGATGGCCTTTCGCGGCCTTCGCCTCGGCGTCCTGACCGGCGCCGATGCCGAGGACCCTGCCGTGGCCGAGACCCTGGCGGAGACCGGCGCCGAACTCCTGCTCCACCTGCGGGCGCGGCCCTTCGACGGCGCCACCGGACGGCGCCATCGATCGTGCCGTGGCGCGGGTGGTGGAGACTGGCCTGCCCTGGCTGTCGCTCGGCCTGCTGGGCTCGGCCGAGGGGCTGGTCTTTCCCGGCGGCGCCTTCGCGCTGAACGCCGATCGGCGTCTGGCGGCGCGCCTGCCGGACTTCACGCCGGAGGCCCTGCCGGTCACGCTGGAGGCGGAAGCCGGCGGCTGGCAGGCCGGGATGGCGCCGCTGCCGCCGGAGGAGACGGCGATGGACCGGCTCTGGCGGGCGCTGTACTGCGGCCTGCGGGCGGAGATCCGGGCGGGCGGCCATGACGGCATCACCGTGGCGACGGAGGGCGAGGCCGCCCCGCTGCTGGCCGCCCTGGCGGCGGCCTGCGCTCCGCGCCACCCTGGGCCGCGCCACCCTGGGCCGCGCCGGCCGCTGCGGCTCCACGGCCTCGACAAGACCGCCATGGCCCTGGAGCTCCGGGCTGTGGGCGGATCAGGGGCGGGGGCGGGGGAGGGCTTCGCGCCCCTGCGGGATCTGTGGCGCGGCGAATGGGCGGCGCTGGCCCGGGCGCGCGGCCTGCCGGCACCGCCCGCCGATGCGGCCCTGGAGGCGGTCCTCGAGGCCCTGCTGCGGGGCGAGAAGGGTGTGGACGCCATCGCCGCCGGGGGATACGACCCCGCCGGGGTGCGGTCGCTGTGGCGGCGGATGCTGGCGGCCGAGGCCGCGCGGCGCCGGGCGCCGCCGGGGCTGCGGCTGAGCGGGCGGGCCTTCGGCCATGACCGGCGGTATCCGCCGGCGCTGCCCGGCCCCGATGAACCGGATGAATGGGCGTGACGGCATGAGCGGCGATTTCGACACCACACTCTTCGCGCCGCAGGGCGGGTTCAGCGTGCATATCCGCGACCTCTCCGGGGCCAATGGCGCCGAGCCGCTGGAGACGGTGCGCGGCTTCCCGAGCCTGGCCCAGGCCAATGCCTTCGCCCGGCGCTATGTGCGCGACAGCATCGAGCGCTGCCGCGCCCCTGACCTGACGCCGGAGGAGGTGCTGGCCGCGTGGTTCGCCTTCGGCGAGGATGCCGAGGTGGTCGGGGCCGGGGACAGCCAGGGCTGGCAGAGCGGCGGCGAGATCCGCGGCTTCGCCGCCGAGCCCTGCCGCGACGCGGAGGAGCGCAACTGGCGCGTGCTCGACCCCCGCCGCCAGGAGGATGAGGACGGCGAGGCGGGAGAGGGAGCGTGAGGCTCCGCTTCGCCCCGAGCCCCACGGGCTATCTCCACGTCGGCAATGCCCGCGTCGCGGTGGCCAACTGGCTGCTGGCGCGGCGGCATGGCGGCCGCTTCATCCTGCGCCTTGATGACACCGACATCGGGCGCAGCAAGCCGGAATACGCCACGGCCATCGAGGAGGACCTTCGCTGGCTCGGCCTCGACTGGGACGAGAGCTTCCGCCAGACCGACCGGCTGGAGCGGTACGCGGCGGCGGCCGAGCGGCTGAAGGCGAGCGGCCACCTCTACCCCTGCCTCGAGAGCGAGGAGGAGCTGCGCTTCAAGCGTGAGCAGCGCCAGCGCCAGGGCCGGCCCCCGGTCTACGACCGCGCCGCCCTGAAGATGACGCCGGAGCAGCTGCAGCGCGCCCTCGACAACGGCAAGCAGCCCTACTGGCGCTTCCGGCTGTCGCTTCGCACGGTGGAATGGCAGGACGGGGTGCTGGGCCGGCGGCAGGTCAAGCTGCCCGCCATCTCCGACCCGGTGCTGATCCGCGCCGACGGCTCCTTCCTCTACACCTTCACCTCGGTGGTCGACGATCTGGAGACCGGCATCACAGATATCCTGCGCGGCGAGGACCATGTCACCAACACCGGCGTGCAGATCGATATCCTGGAGGCGCTGGGCGGCCGGGCGCAGGGCAGGCCGGGCGCCCTCCGCTTCGCCCATCTGCCGCTGCTGACCGATGCCGAGGGCGGCCAGCTCTCGAAGCGGCTCGGCTCCATGGGCCTGCGCCAGTTGCGGCGGGACGGCATCGAGCCCGCCGCGCTGGTGGGCTATCTGGCAAGCCTCGGCTCCTCACGCGATCCGGTCGCCGCCGCGCCGGCGGAACTGGCGGGCGACTTCGATCTGAGCCGCTTCTCGCGCAGCGCCGCCCGCTTCGATCCCGCCCAGCTCCTGGCGCTGAACCGCCGCCACCTGCACGGGCTGGACTTCGCCGCGGTGCGCGACCGCCTGCCCGAGGGCGCCGACGAGGCCTTCTGGCTGGCGGTGCGCGGCAATCTCGACCTGCTGGCCGAGGCGCGCGACTGGTGGGCCGTGGCGCGCGAGCCGATCGAGGTGCCGGCGCAGCCGGAGGAGGCGGAGTTCCTGCGCGCCGCCCTGGCCTGCATGCCCCCCGGTCCCTGGGACGAGACGAGCTGGGGCCACTGGACCCGTGCCCTGGGCGCCGCGACGGGCCGCAAGGGCAAGGCACTGTTCCTGCCGCTGCGCCGGGCCCTGACCGGCGAGGAGCACGGGCCGGAGCTGCGGCTCTTCCTGCCGGTGATCGGGCCGGAGCGCGCGGCCGAGCGGCTGCGGGCGGCCGCGTGATCGCCGTCATCGGCGCCTCCGGCCGCTCGGGGGCCGCGCTCTGCAGGGCGCTGGCGGCGCGCGGGCTGGAGTATGTTCCGGTGGTGCGCGATCCGGCGCGATGGGCGGCGCTGGGCCTGGGCGGGACGCCGCGCGTCGCCCGGCTGGAGGATGCCGGCGCGCTGCGCGCCGCGCTGGCCGGTGTCGGGCGGGTGGCGAGCTGCGCGCATGCGCGCTGGACCCCGGCCATCCTGGCGGCGGCGCCGCCCGCGGCGCAGCTCGTGCTGATGGGCTCCACCCGCCGCTTCTCGCGCTGGCCGGACGCACATGGGGACGGCGTGCGGGCCGGCGAGGCCGCCTTCCTGGCCGGGGCGCATCGCGGCGTGATGCTGCACCCGACGATGATCTACGGCGCCCAGGGCGAGAACAACGTGCAGCGGCTGGCCGCGCTGCTGCGCCGCCTGCCGGTGGCGCCCCTGCCGGGGGGTGGCCGCGCCCTGGTGCAGCCGATCCATCAGGGCGATGTCACCGCCAGCCTGCTCGCCGCCCTGCTGCGCGACTGGCAGGGGCGGCAGGCCCTGGTCGTGGCCGGGCCGGAGCCGCTGGCCTATCGCGACTTCCTGGCCGCGGTGGCGGCGGCCGCCGGGCTGCGCATGCGGCCGGTCCTGCCGGTGCCGGCGGCGCCGCTGCGCCTCCTGGCGCGCCTGAGCGCGCGGCTGCCCGGCCTGCCGGAGATCGGCCCCGACGAGATCCGCCGGCTGACCGAGGACAAGGCCTTCGACATCGGCCCGATGCGGCGGGAGCTTGGCGTCTCGCCGCGGTCCCTGACGGCCGGCCTGTCCGAGACCTTCGGGGCGGCCTGACCGGACTGCTTTTCTAGCCGGGCGCCGCGTCCCGCCAGCGGGCGGCGGCGGCGTCGTCGCCGGCACGGGCCTCGACCCAGCGTTCCCGGCCATCGGCGAATTCCTCGCGCTTCCAGAAGGGGGCGCGGGTCTTCAGCCAGTCGATGAGGAAGGCGCAGGCCTCCAGCGCGGCGGCGCGATGCGCGCTGGCCGCCAGCACCAGCACGATCGGCTCGCCCGGCAGGATGCGCCCGACGCGGTGCACCACGGTGCAGCCGGTCAGTGGCCAGCGTGCCTCGGCCTCGGCGGCGATGGCGGCGAGCGCCCGCTCGGTCATGCCGGGATAGTGCTCCAGCACCAGGGCGGCGATGCCGTCATCGGCGCGGCAGAGGCCGAGGAAGCTCGCGATGCCGCCGACGTCCGCCCGGCCGGCCGAGAGGGCGGCGCTCTCCCGGCCCAGGTCGATCGCCGCCTCCTGCACGCGGATTGTCGGCATGGCTCAGCCGCCCGTCACGGGGGGGAAGAAGGCGACCTCGTCCCCCGCCGCGACCGGCTGCCCCCGCCCGCAGAACTCCTGGTTCACCGCCGCGCGGATCTGATCCGCCTGCGCGAAGGCGGCGGCGTGGCCGGGGCTGCGCCCGGCGAGCCAGCGCATGAGCCCCTCCACGTCCCGCACCTCGGCCGGGGGCTCCAGCCGCTCCTCGGCCAGGCCGACCTTCTGCCGCACCCAGGCGAAATACAGGATCTGCATGGTCAGCGCGGCGTCGGAACCTGGGTGATGCTGCCATCGGCGCCGAGCAGGGTGGTGGTGCCGCCCTGCTGAGTCGCGATCCCCGAGCCGCCGCCAGGCAGGTTGTAGGTACGGTAGGCCGGTCCGCCGCCGCTGGTCACGGCCGGGCCGTTCGGCGTCTGGATCACCTGCCCGTCATAGCGCGGCACCGGCGCGGCGGCGGGCGGCGGGGGCGGCGCCATCAGCGTCATCGGCGCCTGCTGGTCCACCATGCGGCGGCCCACCGTGGTGCCGGGCTCCAGCAGCGCGGGGGGCGTGGAGGAGCCCCGGCGCGGCGGCGCGGCCCGCGGCACCGTCGCGGAATCGGCCGCGTCGGGCCGGAAGGGGGTGTCGGGCGTCGCCAGCGTGGTGCGCTCCGGCTCGCCCTCCGGCCAGACGTTTCCGGCCACCGGCAGCAGCGGGTCCATCGCGACGTCGACGCCGAGGATGCGCTGCGCCGTCAGGCTGTCCGAAGGCACCACCACCTGCTCGCCGGTCAGGATCTGGGCGCAGCCGCCCAGGCCGAGCAGCAGGGCCAGTCCGAGGGGGCGCACCCTTCCGGAACTCCCCGCCGCGATGCGTGTCGGCTGGCTCATGACGGCTGCTCCTGGCTCGTTCTCATGCTGACGAAGATGCGGTGGCGGGCGCCCTGGCTCAAGGCCGGGAGAGTTCCTTCGTGCCCGCGACCGGCTGGTCCGGGCGGGTGAGCCGGGCCGTGTCCTGCGCCTCCGCATGGCGCAGCCCGGCGCGCAGGTAGTCCCAGCCCGTCACCAGGGTCAGGATCGCCGCCAGCCAGAGCAGCGCCTCGCCGATGGCGCTCACCGGAAGGAGGCCCAGGCCGATCACCGAGGCACCCGTATCGCCGGCCAGCAGCACGCCCAGGGCGGTCATCTGCACGCCGGTCTTCCACTTGGCCAGGCGCGTCACCGGCAGGCCGACGGCCAGGCCGGCGAGATACTCCCGCAGGCCCGAGACCAGGATCTCGCGCAGCATGATGACGATGGCCGGCAGCAGCCCGAGCAGCGACAGGCGCGACAGGCCGGCCAGCAGCATCAGGGCGGCAGCGACCAGGAGCTTGTCGGCGATCGGGTCCAGCATGCGGCCGAAGGCCGAGATCAGCTGCCGCTCGCGCGCGATCTTGCCATCGAAATAATCGGTGATGGCGGCGATGGAGAAGACGGCGCAGGCGCCGAGATCCGCCCAGGGCGCCTGGAGCGCGGCCAGCAGCACCAGCAGCGGCACCGCGGCGATGCGGGAGAGTGTCAGCAGGTTGGGCAGGTCGGTCGGCAATTCAGTGTCTTCCCGGTGGGGCCGCGCGGGGCTTTCCCAAACTAGCCGTCATGGCGCCAGGGTGGAAATGCTCATGGATGCGGGCGGCCATGGCCGGGCCGACGCCCGGGCAGTTGCGCAGGTCCTCGAGACCCGCCTGGCGCACGCCGCGGGCCGAGCCGAAATGGTTCAGCAGGCGCCGCTTCAGGGCGGTCCCGATGCCGGGGATCTCGTCCAGCTCGCTGCGGCTGATCGCCTTGGAGCGGCCGGCGCGGTGGGTGGTGATGGCGAAGCGGTGCGCCTCGTCGCGCAGCCTCTGCAGGTAGTAGAGCACCGGATCACGCGGCGGCAGCTGCAGGGGCGCCGCGCCGGCCCGGTGGAACCATTCCCGCCCGGCGTCCCGGTCCGGCCCCTTGGCCACGGCCACCAGCGGCAGGTCGCCCAGGCCGAGCTCGGCCATTACCTCGCTGGCCGCCGAGAGCTGCCCGGCGCCGCCATCGATCAGCACCAGGTCCGGCCAGCCTTCCCCCGTCCGCTCCGGATCCTCCTTGAGGGCGCGGCCGAATCGGCGCTCGAAGACCTCCCGCATCATGGCGAAGTCGTCGCCGCCGCCGCTGGCCATCCGGTCGCCGCCGCCGGCGGCGCGGGTCTCGGCCGCCGCGCCCGGCACCTCGGCCAGGATCGGCGGCGGAATGCGCGGCCGGGCCGTGCCCTGGATGGCGTACTTGCGGTACGCGCTCTTCAGGAAGCCCTCGGGCCCGGCCACCACCATCACGCCATAGGCATGGCTGCCCTGGATATGGCTGTTGTCGTAGATCTCGATGCGGCGGGGCGTCTCCGGCAGGTCGAAGAGGCGGGCCACGCCCTCCAGCAGGGCGGCCTGGGCGGTGCCTTCCGCCAGGCGGCGCTCGAGCGCCTCGCGCGCGTTGGTCGCGGCATGCTCGACCGCGGCGCGCTTCTCGCCCCGCTGCGGCCGGTGCAGCTCGACCTTCCGCCCGGCCTTCAGGCTCAGCGCCTCGGCGATCAGCGCCGCGTCGGCCACCTCGTGCGAGAGCAGCACCAGCGGCGGCGGCGGCAGGTCGTCATAGAGCTGGGCGAGGAAGGCCGAGAGCACCTCGGCCCCCTCGGCATCGTCCCGGGCATGGGCGGGGAAGAAGGCGCGGTTGCCGTTGTTGCGGCCGCCCCGGAAGAAGAACACCTGGACGCAGGACTGGCCGGCGATCTGGTGCAGCGCCACCACATCGGCATCGCCGACGCCCTCCAGGTTGATGCTGTTCTGCCCCTGCACATGGGTGAGGCCGCGGATCCGGTCGCGGATCGCCGCGGCGCGCTCGAACTCCAGGGCTTCCGCAGCCTGCTCCATCTCGGCGGCCAGCCGCTTCTGGATCGACGGCGTCTCGCCGGAGAGGAACTTGCGGGCATCGCGCACCAGGCCGGCATAGTCCTCGGCCCCGATGCGCCCGGTGCAGGGCGCGGAGCAGCGCTTGATCTGGTAGAGCAGGCAAGGCCGGTCGCGGCTCTCGAACACCGTGTCGCGGCAGGAGCGCAGGAGGAACACCTTCTCCAGCGCGGTGATGGTCTGGTTCACCGCCCAGGCGCTGGCGAAGGGCCCCCAGTAGCTGGCGCCCTTGCGCTTCTCGCCGCGATGCTTGGCGATCTGCGGAAACGGGTGGTCCTCGGTCAGCACCAGCCAGGGATAGGACTTGTCGTCCCGCAGGACGATATTGAAGCGCGGCCTCAGCCGCTTGATCAGGTTGGCTTCCAGCAGCAGCGCCTCGGCCTCGCTGCCCGTGGTGATGATCTCCATCCGCCGCGTGGCATGCACCATGCGGCGCAGCCGCTCCGGCAGCCGGGCGATCTGCGTATAGGCGGTGACGCGCTTCCTCAGGCTGCGCGCCTTGCCCACATAAAGGGCATCTCCCTTGCCATCGAGCATGCGGTAGACGCCCGGGACGAGCGGCATGGTGGCCAGGGCGGCCTCGATCACCGCCAGCCCCTCCATCACCGGCCCCTCGGCGGACAGGCCGGCGGACGGGGAGGGATCGGGCACGGCCTCGGGCGCGGCGGGCGGGTCGCTCGGCTGCTGCATCGGTGGGGTCAAGCACGCCGCAGGATGCGGCTCAAGGGGCGGGGGCGGCGGGGCAGTTTCCCACAAATCCTGTGGATAACCTTGTGGATGGCTGGTGGGTGACCATAGCTAAATGGCTGTCATCTGCGGGTCACATGACGTTGCCTAAGCTTTGGGCAAAAAGGTAAGTCGCTGTTTTTGCTTGGCAAGAGGGAAAATTTATCGTTTAGGCCCGGTCAAGCATATTCTTGCTGTTGACGGCACGAGGAGGGTGGACTGTGGCTTCGGCGCGGTGGACGAAATTTTGTCCGCGCTCACGCCCGAGGCAAAAAACGATCCTTTTCGCGAGCTTCGGCGGTGACGTTGCGGCGGATGGGGAGCGGTTTGTCCACCGCTCCTGGGGAAAAGCCTGTGGACGATGGGGTGCCAAACGAAAACTTCGCTGACCGTCACACCGTTCTTCCCGATTGCCGCGCCGATGGGCAGGTGGCCGGCCGGGCCTTGCGGGGGTCAGCGCCGCAGCCGCTCCACCGTCACGCCCACGCCGCCGACATCGGCGATGATGTCCGGCTTCTCCACCGTTACTCGGACGGCCCGCACCCGCTCCACCTCCAGCACTGCCAGGGCGATCCGCTCGGCCAGGGTTTCCGCCAGCCGGACATGGCCGGAGAGCGCGATGCGGCGCGCGGTATTGGCCACCGCCTCGTAGTCGACCACGCGCTCCAGCCGGTCGGCGCCCTGGCCATGCGGCGCGGCGTCGTCCTCCGCCAGCAGTTCGATGTCGATCAGCACCCGCTGCGGCTCACGCTCCTCCGGATGGATGCCGAGCCGGGCCGCGACGGCGAGGCGCCGGACGAAGACACGGCGCAGCCCGCGCGCGGCGTCGGGGTGGTAGCTCATTCGGACTGCCCCGCGCCGCGGGCGGGCGACCATTGCAGGTGCTGCCCGCCATCGAGGGCGATCATCTGCCCGGTCATGGCCGGCAGGGCGAGGATGGCGAGCACGGCGCGCGCCACCTCCTCCGGCCCGGTACCACGGCCGAGCGGCGTGCTGGCGCATTGCGCCGCGAACTGCTCCGGGCTCTGGCGCGGGCTGGGCAGGGCCGGGCCGGGGCCGATGCCGTTCACCCGGATGCGCGGCGCCAGCGCCAGCGCCAGGCTTTGCGTCAGCGCCCAGAGCCCCGCCTTGGACAGGCTGTAGCTGACGAAATGCGGCGTCAGGGACCAGACCCGCTGGTCCAGCAGGTTGATCGCGACCCCCTCGGCCGTGTCGGGGAGGGCGCGGGCCAGGGCCTGGATCAGCACGAAGGGCGCGCGCAGATTGGGCTCCAGGTGGCGGTCCCAGCTCTCCCGCGTGGCGTCGTGCCATTCGTCGCGCTCGAAGACCGAGGCGTTGTTGACCAGCACGCCGACCGGGCCGAGCGCGGCGGCGGCGGCCGGCAGCAGCGCCGCCACCTCCGCCTCGCGCGACAGTTCCGCGGTCAGGACCACGGCGCGGCGGCCCAGCGCCCGCACCGCCTCGGCCACCGCCTCGGCCTCCGGTGCAGGGGCACGGGTCTGCAACGCGACATCGAAGCCGGCGCCGGCGAGCGCCAGGACGATGCCCCGACCGATCCGGCGCGCGCCGCCGGTGACCAGGGCCACCCGCGGGATGCTCTCTGGAATCTGCATGAGGCACAGATGGCGGGGACAGCGGGCGGCGTCCAGCCTATATCCTGCTGTCGTCGCTCCGGACCGGACGGCAGCAGGAGTTCCGCATGCCCGCACCCCTCATCGCCCGCTGGACGGACTGGCACGGCCAGGGTGTGGAGCATCTGGTGCTGCGGCAGAGCTCGGGCCTGCGCCTGGTGCAGTCGGTGGTGATCGGGCCCGGCACGGCGGCCTGGCAATACGCCCTGGTCTGCGACCTCGGCTGGCGGACGCGCTCCGCCCGGCTGCACCGCATCGGGCAGGATCTGGCGGTCGAACTGCGCGCCGACGGGCTGGGCCGCTGGACGGACGGCGTCGGCCGGCCCCTGCCCGAACTGCAGGGTGCGCTCGACCTCGAGATCGGCGTAACACCCTTCACCACCACGCTCGCGCTCCATCGGCTGGGCCTGCGGAGCGGCGAGACGGCGAGCCTGGCCATGGTGCAGCTCGACGCGGACCGCCTGGTCTTCCGCCGCGTGGAACGCCGCCTGGCCTGCCTCGACCGCGGACGTCGCTACCGCCTCGACACGCCGGAGGAGACGGAGTTCGAGGTGGAAGACAATCTGCTGGTGACCGCCTGGCCGGGGCGCTTCCGGCGCCTGGTGCCGCAGCCGGCCTGACCCGCTCGGCCTGCCGGGGTGGCCGCCGGCGAGAATTGCCATCTCCTCCCGCCGCCCCATCTCTGCGTCATGGAACGTCCCTGCATCAAGGTTTGTGATTTCGACGAGCAGAGCGGTTGGTGCCGCGGCTGCGGCATGACCAAGCCGGAGCGCAAGGCGTGGAAGCGGGTTCCCGCCTATCGCGAGGCGATCCTGACCGGCCTCCCGGCCCGGCTGTCGGCCATGGAGATGGCCGGACATGTCGTCGGAGAGGCCGCGAAACGGAGGAAATCGGATAAGGCTTAGAGGGGCGGGGCCGGGCCGGATTCGCTCAGGTCTTTCGAAGCCGTCAGGGAAGAGGGAAGCCAGGGTGTCGCCAGGACAAGATCACCTTTCCTTCCTCCAGGGTGGCGGCGAGATGGGCGGGCGCATCCGCGCGAAGGACTGGACCGCCACGCCGCTGGGCCCGCCCGAGGCCTGGCCGCCGACACTCCGCACCCTGCTGGTCGTGATGCTCGGCACGCCGCAGCCGATGTTCGTGTCCTGGGGGCCGGATCGCATCATCATCTACAATGACGGCTATGCGCCGATGCTCGGCCTGAAGCAGGGCTGGGCGCTCGGGCGGCGGTTCGAGGAGGTCTGGCACGACATCATCGCCGATGTCGGCCCGATCATGGACCGCGCCTATGCGGGGGAGGCCAGCTACGCCGACGATCTGCGGCTGACGATGCACCGTAACGGCTTTCCCGAGGAAGCCTACTTCGTCTTCTCCTACATCCCCATCCGCGACGATTCCGGTCAGGTCGCGGGGATGCTCTGCACCTGCCTCGAAACCACGCGGCGCGTGATGGCGGAGCGCCGCCAGGCCTTTCTCTCGGAGCTGAGCAACCGCCTGCAGCAGGACCAGGATGTCGAGGTCGTCATTTTCGGCCTGGCGGAGAGGATGGGACAGGCCCTCTCGGCCGACAGGATCGGCGCCGCGAGCCTCGACCGTGATGGCTGGATCCGTATCGAGCGCGAATGGAGCGCCCACCGGTCCAGCGGGCTGGGGGAGCACCGCATCGGCACGGGTGGCACCCGCCTGCTGGAGACGCTGCGGGGCCAGGACATGCTGGCGGTCGGGGAGGTGGAGACGGACGCCCTCATGGCCGAGGTCGCTCCGCAACTGCTGCGGAACGGCGTGCGCGCGGCCCTGTTCTTCCTCCTGGCCCCCGAGGGGCGCCCGCCGGCCATCCTCTATGCCGCCAGCGGGCGCGCGCGCCGTTGGGAGGAGGCCGACCTGGCCCTGTTCCGCGAGGTCGGCCGGCGGGTGCGGGGCGTCGAGGAGCGCCGGCAGGCGGCGGCCCGCCTGCGCGAGAGCGAGGAGCGGTTCCGGGAGGTGGCGGACAGCGCGCCGGTGCTGATCTGGGCGATGGACGCCGGCGGCGGCATGACCTTCCTCAACCGCCGCTTCGAGATCACCTTCGGCCTGCCGGTCGCCGAGCTGCGGGAGCAGGACTGGCTGGCGCGGCTCCATCCGGAGGACCGGGAGCGCGTGCGGAAGAGTTTCGGGCGGGCATGGCAGGCGCGCCGGCATTACCGCCAGGAAGTCCGCGTGACGGATGGCGCCGGGCGGGTCCGCTGGTTCGATTGCCAGGCGCTGCCCCGCCACCAGGGCGAGGCCTTTCTCGGCTACCTCGGCACGGCGGCGGACATCACCGAGGCGCGCCTCGCCGCGGACGAGCTGGAGCGGCGCATCGCCGATCGCACCGCCGAGCTGCGCCGCGCGGAGGAGGCTCTGCGGCAGTCCCAGAAGATGGAGGCGATCGGTCAGCTCACCGGCGGTATCGCCCATGATTTCAACAATCTGCTTCAAGGTATTCAGGGATCGCTTGAGCTGGCGCAGCGGCAGCTCCGCAGCGACCGCCATGTGGAGCGTTTCCTGGAAGGGGCGATCGCCTCGGCGCGGCGGGCCTCCTCCCTCACGCACCGGCTGCTGGCCTTCGCCCGCCGGCAGCCCATCGATCCCCGGCCGGTCCAGGCCAATGACCTCCTGGCCTCCATGGCGGACATGCTGCGCCGGACCATCGGAGAGGGCATCCGGCTGGAGCTCGACCTGGCGCCGGACCTCTGGCTCACGCGGTGCGACGTGAACCAGCTTGAGAACGCCATCCTCAATCTGGCGATCAACGCACGGGACGCCATGCCGGACGGGGGCGTGCTGCGCCTGGCGACGCGATGCCGGCCGGGCGGCGGGACGCATGGCGAGAGCATCGTCATCGGTGTCTCCGACACCGGCCGCGGCATGCCGCCCGAGGTGCTGGAGCACGCTTTCGAACCCTTCTTCACCACCAAGGAGCCCGGCCGTGGCACCGGCCTCGGCCTGTCGATGATCTACGGCTTCGCCCGCCAGTCGGGCGGCGCTGCCCACATCGAATCGAGCCCCGGCCAGGGCACCACGGTCCATCTCCTGCTGCCCCGCCATCACGGCGTGCTGCCGCCGGCGGCGGCCGAGGCGGAGGCCGTGCCCGGCGGCAGGGGCGAGGTGGTCGCCGTGGTGGAGGACGAGCCGGTGGTGCGGGCGCTGGTGCTCGAGGTGCTGGCCGATCTGGGCTACGAGGCCCGGGTGGCGGAGGATGGCCCCGGCGGGCTGCGGCTTCTGCGCGAGGCGAGGAGGATCGACCTCCTGATCACCGATATCGGCCTGCCGGGCCTCCAGGGCCGGCGGCTCGCCGCGGAGGCGCGGCGCCAGCGCCCGGGCCTGCCCGTCCTGCTGATGACCGGCTATGCCGAGGTCGCCGCCAGCGCCGACGGCTTCCTCGAGCCGGGCATGGAGATGCTCACCAAGCCCTTCGCCATCGCCGCGCTGGCGCGCCGCGTGCAGGCCATGCTGGCGGGCGGCCGCCCCGATCGGCCGCCACCGGAGGGCCCGCGCCCGCTCAGCCCAGCGCCGCCTTTCGCACCTCCTCCCGGATCTCCCCCATCAGCCGGGCCTTGAGCGCGCCGAATTCCGGTGCCGTCTTCACCGTCCAGTCGCGGGGATAGGGCAGGGGGACCGCCACCTCCGCCTTCACCCGGCCCGGCCGGGCCGACATCACCAGGACGCGGTTGGCGAGGAAGATGGCCTCGTCGATGTCATGCGTCACGAACAGCACGGTCTTGCGGGCCTCGGGCCGGTCGCTGCCCCAGACCTCCAGCAGAAGCTCCTGCATCAACTCGCGCGTCTGGTGATCGAGCGCGCCGAAGGGCTCGTCGAGCAGCAGGATCTCAGGATCGTTGGCCAGCGCCCGCGCCAGGGCGGTGCGCTGCTGCATGCCGCCGGAGAGCTGGCGTGGCCAGTGGTTCTCGAAGCCCCGCAGGCCGGTCCGGGCGATGAAGCGGGCGGCGGTCTCGCGCATCTCGGCCTCGGGCAGCTTCCGCTCGCGCAGGCCGAAGCGGATGTTCTGCTCCACCGTCAACCAGGGGAAGAGCGTGTAGGACTGGAAGACCATGCCGCGGTCGGGCCCTGGCCCGCTGACCCTGCGGCCATTGAGCGTGACGCTGCCGCCCGTCGGCCGGTCGAGCCCGGCCACGATCCGCAGCAGGGTGGACTTGCCGCAGCCCGAGGGCCCCAGGATGGAGACGAACTCGCCGGGCGCGACGTCGAGGTCGGTCGGCTGCAGAGCCAGGGTCGGCGCGTTGCCGCCCTGGCCGGGAAAGGTGCGGGTCAGGCCGCGGACCGAGAGCGCCATCACAGCGCCGCCCAGCGGAACAGGCGCCGGTTCAGCGCCTTGAAGAGGAAGTCGGTGACCAGCCCGATCAGGCCGATGACGACGATGCCGAAGATCATCTGGCCGGTATCGAGCAGGCGTTGGCTGTCCATGATCATGTGGCCGATGCCGCTCTGCGCCCCGATCAGCTCGGCGACGATGACATAGGTCCAGGCCCAGCCGAGCACCAGGCGGAGCGCCTCCATGACCTGCGGGGCGGCGGCGGGGATGATGACCCGCCGCAGGATGCCGCTGCCCTTCGTGCCGAGGGTATAGGCCGCCTCCACCAGGTCGCGCCGCGTGCCGCCGGCGATGACGGCCACCATGATGACGATCTGGAAGACGCTGCCGAGGAAGATGACCGAGAGCTTCTGCGCCTCGCCCACCCCGGCCCAGAGGATGAGGAGCGGGATGAAGGCCGAGGCCGGAAGGTAGCGGGCGAAGGAGATGAAGGGCTCGAAGAAGGCCTCGACCGGCTTGTAGGCGCCCATCAGCAGCCCGAGCGGCACCGCGAGCAGGGCCGCGAGCAGAAAGCCCCCCACCACGCGCCAGACAGTCATGCCGATGTCGCCGGCGAAGTTGTACTCGGTGAACAGCGTCCAGCCGGCGGCCAGCGCCTGCCCCGGCGAGGCCAGGAAGAGCGGCTGCACATAGCCGCCATAGGTGACGAGGCCCCAGAGGCCGAGGAACAGGAGGAAGAAGCCCAGGCCCAGCGCGGCGCGCAGGGGGGCGGAGACGGGTTTGAGCGGTTCCAAGCGGCCTCGCGGAGGATGGGGTCGGGCGGGACGGGGAGGGGGGCCGGCCGGCGGCCCCGCCATGGCCTCAGCCGAGGAAGCGCGTGTCGAGCAGCTTCGCCAGGTCCGGCGACTGGCGCACCACGCCCGCCTCCTTCTGCACCTCCAGCGCCTTGGTCATGAACTTCGGCAACTCGTCGGCGACATAGGCGCGGTTCTTCGCCGCGTCCTGCCATTCGATGAACTGCGCGCTGGCCCTGAAGGCCTCGGCGCTCTGGTTCACGCGCTTGCCCATGATCTCATGCGATGTCGCGGGTTCGCGCGCGATCATCGCCAGCGCGTCGTACCAGCTCTTGATCACCGCCTTCACCGCCGGCTCGTTCTTCGCCACGAAGTCGGGCGTGAAGGCGAGGGTATCGACGACGCAGGGATAGTCGTTCGTGGTGGCAAGGATGCGGCCCTTGTCCTCGCCCATGCCGCGAACCTGCGAAAGGTAGGGCTCATAGGTCGAACAGGCGTCGAACTGCCCGGCGA
Organism: Pseudoroseomonas sp. WGS1072; assembly: GCF_049340465.1. Classification (NCBI taxonomy): domain Bacteria; kingdom Pseudomonadati; phylum Pseudomonadota; class Alphaproteobacteria; order Acetobacterales; family Acetobacteraceae; genus Pseudoroseomonas; species Pseudoroseomonas sp. WGS1072. Next base: position 3,049,858 of record NZ_JBMPSU010000001.1, read on the forward strand.
CGAAGGCCTGCGCGGCCGGCTGCGGCGCCAGCGTCGCGGCCTGCACCTCCTTCACCGACATGCCGTTCTCGCGCAGCATATAGGCGAGCACGAAATAGGGCGTGGTGCCGGGGCCGTCGACCGCGACGGTCCTGCCCTTGAGCCCCGCCCAGCCGCCGATGGAGGGCCGCACCGCGATGCCGTCGCCCCCTCTCGACCGGTCGAGCACCAGCACCTGCACCAGCGGCATGGTGCTGCCCCAGAGGATCATGGTGTCGACCGTGGTGACGACGCAGTTCAGCGCGCCGGCGGCCAGGGCCAGGTTGCGCTCGCGCTGCGGCACGAAGCGGGTCTCCACCTCGACGCCATTCGCCCGGAACAGCCCGGCCTGCTCGGCGAGGGTCAGCGGCGCGAAGCCGGTCCAGCCCGACATGCCGATGGTGATCCTGGGCATGGCCTGCGCACGCAGGACAGCGGGAAGGGCGAGCGCGCCGGCGGCGGCGCCCAGGAACAGGCGGCGTTGCATGGATCTTTTCTCCTCAGGGCCTGGCGGCCTCTCCCGGGTGGCAGCCTAGAGCAGATCCCGCCCGGATGGAATCGCCGGCTCAGGCGGGGGCGTTCGCCGGGCCCATGCGCTGGAAGGGAGGCCGGAGGGCGCCGCGCCGCCCAGTAGCGCGAGCCTCCGGAAAATCTTCCGGCTGTCAGCGATTCCTTCATGGGTGAGGAACAGAATAGGCACATCCAGAACGGAGCGCTCAGCCATGGTTCAGAATGAACCCCGCATCACCCGCCTCACCGTCCTCGATCCGCGCCAGGCCGGATGGTCCCAGGCGGTGATCGCCGCCGCCGCCGACACCATGGTGCAGGTGCTGGACAGCCGGCGCGACGGCCTGCGCCAGGTCCTGGAGCTGGCGGCGGAGCTGGCGCCGCTCGAGATCATCGACCTGCCCGAGCATGGCGGCGCCGGCCGCATCGTCCTGGGCACCTGCATCCTGGACGCCCAGAGCCTTGGCGGCCAGGAGGACCTTCTGGAAGAGCTGGGCCGCTGCCTGACGCCGGACGGCACGCTGCGGATCGGCGGCAGCAACGCCGGCGGCAGCGTCGGCGCGCGGCTGATGGCGATGCTCGCCCGTGCCCTGGGCCGCGATGTGCGCGCGCCCGGAGCGCGCCGCGCCCAACCGGGCATGCCCATCGCCTGGGCCGGGCCCGGCCTGCCCGGCAGCCCGCGTGCCCTCCTGCATTGAAGGAATGTCCACGGCTCCGGCGTCGGAAGTCCTGGGACGCCTGCGCGAAGCGTTGTCCTCCGGGGGATGGGGCGGATGCCGCTGACCCCCTCCGACGCGGTGCTGTGTCTGCTGGCCGGCAGCCCCTCGCCCTCCTAGGGGCGGCCCAGCCCGCAGGAGACGTGGCCGCGCACGCGTAACCCGTGTCCCCGCGCCTGGGCCGCCACCGGCCCGAGGCGCCGCAGGATCTTCTCGACCGAGCAGTTGATGTTCCCCTGCGAGAGGCCTTCTGGCGCCGGACCGGCAGCCGAGCCGGCGGCATCCATCAGGGCGACACGAAGCCGCCCGTCTCGATGCCCGTCGGCCCGACCTCCACCACGCCCACCGGCGGGGGCCCGCTCACGAGGCCGCCTCCGCGGCGAAGGTCACCAGCTCGGTCCCTTCCTCCACCATCTCCTCGGCCTGATGGCGCACGCTTTCCACGCAGCCATCCATGGGCGCGCGCAGCGTCAGCTCCATCTTCATCGCCTCGATCACCACCAGGGGCGCGTTCTTCGCCACGACGTCGCCGGGCCGCACCAGCACGCGGGCAATACGCCCAGGCACGGGAGCCCGGACCCGGTCGTTGCCCGCCGTCTCCGTTCGTGGCGGCGCCAGCGGGTCCACAACCTCCAGCACATGGTTGCGGCCCTTCAGCACCACCGTCAGCGTTGCGCCCTGCCGCACCACCCGCAGGCGGCGCGCCACGCCATCCAGCAGCAGAACCGATCCGTCTTGCTCCTCCGCGAGCTCGGCTGTCACCGGCCCGCCGGGCAGATCCAGCCGATAGCGCCCCGCGGCCATGGGGCGGGCGCGGATGGCAACCCGCTCGTCGTCAGCCTGCCGGATGTGCAGGTCCTGGTAGCCCTCCCCGTTCATCCGCCACGCATCGGCCTGCGCCCAGGGGGACCACGGGTCGCCGTCGCCGGCCCGCGACGCCGCCTGCTGATCCTTCAATGCCGTGAGAGCCGCGGCCGCCCAGACAATGGCATCGTCAGTCCGGGCCGCCGCCACGGGCATGAGCGCGGCCGCGTGGCGCGCGATGAAGCCGGTGTCCAGTTCCGCGGCCGCGAATGCCCTATGCCCGGCGATGGCGCGCAGCAGTTCCAGGTTCGTCTGCAGGCCGACCACCTCGTACTCCGCCAGCGCGGCGGCCAGACGCCGGACGGCGGCGGGGCGGTCCTCGCCCCGGACCACCAGCTTGGCGATCATGGGATCGTAGTCGGGCGTGATGCTGTCACCCTGGCGCACGCCGGTGTCCACCCGGACCTCACCCGGCACTTCCCCGGGCTGGCGCAGGTGGGTCAGGGTGCCCACGGCGGGCATGAAGTCCCGCGCGGGGTCCTCGGCATAGACGCGCGCCTCGATCGCGTGCCCGTGCAGCCGGAGACCGTCCTCCCGCACCGGCAGGGGCTCGCCGCACGCCACGCGGAGCTGCCATTCCACCAGGTCCAGCCCGGTCACCATCTCCGTCACCGGATGCTCGACCTGCAGCCGGGTGTTCATCTCCATGAAGAAGAAGGCGTCGCCCTCGGCGATGAACTCCACCGTGCCCGCGCCGACATAGCCGACGGCCCGTGCCGCGGCGACGGCGGCCTCGCCCATCGCCCGGCGCCGCATCGGGTCCATGCCGGGGGCGGGGGCCTCCTCGATCACCTTCTGGTGCCGCCGCTGGATGGAGCAGTCCCGCTCGAACAGCGAGAGCGTGTTGCCCTGCGTGTCGGCGAAGACCTGGATCTCGATGTGCCTGGGACGCGTCAGGTACTTCTCGATCAGCACGCGGTCGTCGCCGAAGGAGGCCAGCGCCTCGCGCTTCGCGCCCTCGATGGCGGCCTCCAGCTCGCCTGCCGACGGGACAATCCGCATGCCCTTGCCGCCGCCCCCCGCTGAAGCCTTGATCAGCACGGGATAGCCGATCCGCGCCGCCTCCCGCGCCAGCAGCGGCAGATCCTGCGCCTCCCCATGATAGCCCGGCACCAGCGGCACGCCGGAGCGCTCCATGAGCGCCTTGGATTCCGCCTTCGAGCCCATGGCGCGGATGGCCGATGCGGGCGGGCCGATGAACACCACGCCCGCCTCGCCGCAGGCCGCCGCGAAGTCGGCATTCTCCGACAGGAAGCCGTAGCCCGGGTGGATCGCCTCGGCGCCCGATCGGCGCGCGACCTCCAGGATGTGCTCGCCCACCAGGTAGCTCTGGCGCGCGGGCGCGGGTCCGATGGGCCAGGCTTCGTCGGCCAGCCGGACGTGCCGGGCCCCGGCATCGGCCTCGGAATAGACCGCCACGGTCGCCACGCCGAGGCGCCGGGCCGTGGCGATCACGCGGCAGGCGATCTCGCCGCGGTTGGCGATCAGGATCTTGCGGAACATGGGCTTTCCCTCCCTCAGCCCTGCCGCCAGGCGGGCGGGCGCTTGCCAAGAAAGGCGGCAATGCCTTCCCGCCCCTCGGCGGAGGCCCGGCGCGAGGTGATGCGCCGGCCTGTTTCCTCCCCCAGCGCCGCATCCACCGGCCGTCCCCCGCACAGGAAGACGAGGTCCTTGGCGTCGGCCTGCGCGCCCGGGGCGCCCTGGAGCGGGACGATGCTGCTCATCGGCCCGCCCTCACATCCGGAACACGCCGAAGCGCGTCGGCTCGATCGGTGCATTCAGGCTGGCGGAGAGGCCGAGCGCGAGGACACGCCGCGTGTCCGCCGGGTCGATCACCCCGTCATCCCAGAGGCGGGCGCTGGCATAGTAGGGGTGCCCCTGCCGCTCGTACTGCTCGCGGATCGGCGCCTTGAAGGCTTCCTCCTCCTCGGCCGACCAGGTGCCGCCGCGGCCCTCGATGCCGTCGCGACGCACGGTGGCCAGCACGGCGGCGGCCTGCTCGCCACCCATCACGCCGATGCGGGCGTTGGGCCACATCCACAGGAAGCGCGGCGAATAGGCACGGCCGCACATGCCGTAGTTCCCGGCGCCGAAGGAGCCGCCGATGATGATCGTGAACTTCGGCACGGCGGAGGTGGCCACCGCCGTCACCATCTTGGCGCCGTCCTTGGCGATGCCGCCCGCCTCGTACTTCCGGCCCACCATGAAGCCGGTGATGTTCTGCAGGAACACCAGCGGGATGCCGCGCTGGGAACACAGCTCGATGAAATGCGCGCCCTTCTGCGCGGATTCCGAGAACAGAATGCCGTTGTTGGCGACAATGCCGACAGGATAGCCCCAGATGTGGGCGAAGCCGCAGACCAGCGTCGGGCCGTAGAGCCGCTTGAACTCGTCGAACGCGCTGCCGTCCACCAGGCGGGCGATCACCTCTCTGACATCATAGGGCGTGCGCGCGTTGGCGGGCACGACGGAATACAGCTCCTCGGGCGCGTAGCGTGGCGGCTCGGGCTGGCGCAGCGTCAACGCGGGACGCTTCACCGTGTTCAGCCCCGCCACCACCCGCCGAGCGATGCCGAGCGCGTGCGCGTCGTTCTCCGCGAAATGGTCGGTGACGCCGGAGATGCGGCTGTGCACCTCGGCGCCGCCCAGTTCCTCGGCGCTCACCACCTCGCCCGTGGCCGCCTTCACCAGCGGCGGCCCGGCCAGGAAGATGGTGCCCTGGTTGCGCACGATGATGCTCTCGTCGCACATCGCGGGCACGTAGGCGCCGCCCGCGGTGCAGGAGCCCATCACCACCGCCACCTGCGCGATGCCCTGCGCCGACATATTGGCCTGGTTGAAGAAGATGCGCCCGAAATGGTCGCGGCCGGGGAACACCTCGTCCTGGTTCGGCAGGTTGGCGCCGCCGCTGTCCACCAGGTAGATGCAGGGCAGCCGGTTCTGCTGCGCGATCTCCTGCGCCCGCAGGTGCTTCTGCACCGTCAGCGGGAAATAGGTGCCGCCCTTCACCGTGGCGTCATTGGCCACGATCATGCATTCCCGCCCCGCCACGCGGCCGATGCCGGTGATGATCCCGGCCGACGGCACCTCGTCGCCATACATCCCGTGCGCGGCGAACTGCCCGACTTCCAGGAACGGCGAGAGGGGATCGATCAACGCACGGATACGGTCGCGTGGCAGCAGCTTGCCGCGCGATAGGTGCCGTTCACGCGACACCTGCCCGCCGCCGAGGCGAACCCGCTCCGCCTGCGCGCGAAGGTCCTCCACCAGCGAGCGCATGTGGCGCGCGTTCGCGGCGCATTCCGGCGAGCGCGCGTCCAGCTCCGTCTGCAGCACCGCCATCAGCTCCTCCCCGCCGTCATCGGCACCGTGAGCGGCCCTGTTCTTCCATGCCGCCTTCGTCGCGCGCTGCCCTGTGCGGTCACTTCCCGGTCCCCCTGTCGATGGCGCCCCGTTCGCGCAGCGCCCGGATTGCCTCCTCAGAGTAGTTCAACTCGCGCCGGAGGATGTCCGCCATGTGCTGGTCCAGCAGCGGCGGCGCGGCCAGCGGCGCCTGCGGGCTGCCGGGGAACTTGATGGGGTGCCCGAGCACCCGGACCGCGCCCAGGCTCTCATGCGGCACCTCCACCACCATCTCGCGCGACCGCGCATGCGGGTGGGACAGCGCTTCCCGCACGCCGAGCACCGGGGCATGCGGAACGTCATGCGCCTCCAGGATGGCCTGCCATTCCGCGACCCTGCGCGTGCGGGTGCGGGCGCCGAGGCCGAGGCGCCCCATCACGCCCGGGCGGAAGTTCTCGATCAGCACGTCAGGTCCAGCACCCGAAGCCCCGCGAGCGGGCCTCCCCATGCGACGGCCTCGTCCCCGGCCGTGGCGCCCTGCTGCATCGGTTGATCCACGACGGCTCCCTCCCACACCGGCCTACTGCGCGGTCAGCCCCAGATTCCGCACGATCGGCTCCCAGATGGCACGGTCCCGCCGCATCAGCGCCCCCAGGCCAACTCCCATCGGGACTGTCACTGGAGTGTAGGCTTCGGCCGCGCATGATCTGCCGGAAGAATCGCCGAGGGCCCACCCATGGACACATCTGCTCGCTCCACCACCGGACCCGACGGGGAGGGAGAAGCTCCGGCGCGGAGCTCCTTTCTCGAGATCCTGCTGGTCTTTCTTCGTCTCGGGCTGACCTCGTTCGGCGGGCCGATCGCCCACATCGGGTACTTCCGCGAGGAGTTCGTCACCCGGCGCCGCTGGATCGACGAGACGGGGTATGCCGATCTCGTGGCCCTTGGACAGTTCCTGCCCGGCCCGGCCAGCAGCCAGGTCGGCTTCGCGCTCGGTGTGCTGCGCGGCGGCCTGCCGGGAGGCGCGGCGGCATGGCTCGGCTTCACCATGCCCTCCGCGCTCGTGATGCTGCTGGCCGCCTACGGTGTCGATGCCCTGACCGGCGGCGCGGGCGCGGGCGTCGTGCATGGCCTGAAGCTGGTGGCCGTCGCCGTGGTGGCGCAGGCGGTCTGGGGCATGGCAAATGGCCTCTGCCCGGACCGACCCCGCGCCACCCTGGCCGTCCTGGCCACCATTGCCCTGCTTCTCCTTCCTTCGGCAGTGACCCAGCTGGGCGTCCTCCTGGTCGGTGCCGTGATCGGCATGGCCTTGTACCGCCACGTGGCGGCGGCGGGATCCGACGTCAACCTGCCCTTCCGGGTGCCGCGCGCCGCCGCGCTGTCCGCCCTTGCGCTGTTCCCTGTTCTGCTGGTCGGCCTGCCGCTTCTGGCGGTGGCAACCGGGTCGCATGCCGTGGCGACGGTGGACGCCTTCTATCGTGCCGGCTCCCTGGTCTTCGGGGGTGGCCATGTGGTGTTGCCGCTGCTGGAGCGGGCCATGGTGCCGGCCGGCTGGATCTCGGCGGATGGTTTCCTGGCAGGCTACGGCGTCACCCAGGCCGTGCCCGGCCCGCTCTTCACCTTTGCGGCTTTCCTCGGCGCGGCGCAGGCCCTTTGGCCCAATGGCGTGCCGGGCAGCCTCCTTGCGCTCCTGGCGGTGTTCCTGCCCGGGATCCTGCTGATGTACGGCATGCTGCCCTTCTGGGATGCCCTGCGGGGGCGCCCGGGCGCGCGTGCCGCCCTGATGGGCGTGAACGCCGCCGTGGTCGGCATCCTGGCGGCAGCACTGTTCGACCCGATCTGGACGTCGACCGTTCGGACTCCGGCGGACTTCGCGGTCGCGCTGACGGCTTTCGCCGCGCTGGTCCTTTGGCAGGTTCCGGCGTGGCTGGTGGTGGTGATGACCGGTATCGCGGGCTGGGCGGTATCCACCCTGCTCGGCGGCGCGTGAGGAGGCTCACCCCGCTGTCGGCAGGCGATCGCAGGCCTTCCGCCGGCTTCTTCGGCCCCGCTGTCTGCCCTCAACCCGCCGCGTCATGCCCGGGAGTGAGATACTCCGTCACCATGGCCACTTCCGCGGCACAGCCCGTGATGACCGCGACGCGCTGGTGCAGGCTCGTCGGCACGATGTCGAGGATGCGGCCGGTGCCGTCGATGGCCGCGCCGCCCGCCTGCTCGATGATCATGCCCAGCGGGTTGGCCTCGTACATCAGCCGCAGCTTGCCCGAACGGCCCGGCTCCCGCGCGTCCCAGGGATAGAGGAAGATGCCGCCGCGGGTCAGGATGCGCTGCACGTCGGCCACCATGGACCCGGTCCAGCGCATGTTGAAATCCACGCCGCGCGGCCCGTCCTTCCCGGCGAGGCAATCCGCGACGTAGCGCTGCACGCCCGGCGCCCAGTGCCGCTGGTTGGACATGTTGACGGCGAACTCCCGGTACCCGGCGGGGATGGTGATGTTCGGCTGCGTCAGCACCCAGGAGCCGACCTCGCGGTCCAGGGTGAAGCCGAACACGCCCTTGCCGAAGGTCAGCACCAGCGCGGTCTGCGGGCCGTAGATGGCATAGCCCGCCGCCGCCTGCTGCCGCCCCGCCTGGAGAAAGTCGGCCTCCGTGACGGCACGCCCGGATGCCTCCTCCGGCGCCTTCAGCACCGAGAAGATGGTGCCGACGCTCAGATTGACGTCGATGTTGCTGGAGCCGTCGATCGGGTCATAGACCAGCAGGTACTCGCCCTTGGGGTAGCGGTGCGGGATGGGGTGGATGGCCTCCATCTCCTCGGAGGCCAGGGCGGCCAGGTTGCCGCCCCACTCGTTGGCGTCCAGCAGGATGTCGTTGGCGATGACGTCCAGCTTCTTCTGCACCTCGCCCTGGACGTTCTCCTGGCCGAGGCTGCCGAGCACGCCGCCGAGCTCGCCCTTGTTGATGGTGTGGCTGATCGCCTTGCAGGCGCGGGCGACCACCTCGATCAGCAGGCGAAGCTGCGGCGGCAGGTCGCCGCCCTCCCGTTGCTGCTCGATCAGGAAGCGGGAGAGGGTGACGCGCTGCATCCGGTCGGTTCCTTCAGGCATTGGCGTAGCGACGGCCCTGGGCCGCAAGGGCGAGCACCACCGCGCCCAGGACACCGGACAGGACCGACCCGGCGATGACGCCGATCTTCACGGCGTCCTGCATCCCGGGTTGGTCCGGGAAGGCCAGCAGGCCGATGAACAGGCTCATGGTGAAGCCTATGCCGCAAAGCAGCGCCGTGCCGTAGAGTTGCAGCATCGTCGCGCCCGCCGGGGCCGCGGCCAGCCCGGCGCGCAGGGCCAGCCAGGTGCCGCCGAAGACGCCGAGCTGCTTGCCCAGGAACAGACCGGCGGCCACGCCGATGGACACCGACCCCATCGCCACCTCCGGCGCCACGCCGCCGAAGGACACGCCCGCATTGGCGAAGCCGAAGATGGGCAGGACGATGAAGGCCACCGGCAGGTGCAGTGCGTGCTCCAGCCGGTGCAGCGGCGAGATGGTCGTGTCGTCCGGCATGCCCTTGCGGTTCCGCAGCGGGATGACCAGCGCCAGCACCACGCCCGCCAGGGTGGCATGCACGCCCGACTTCAGCACCAGCATCCAGAGCAAGACGCCGAGCGCCAGGTAGGGCCAGAGGCGCGTCACCCCCGCCCGGTTCAGGCCGATGAGCAGGGCCACCACCCCGGCCGAGCCGCCCAGCATCGGGAGCGACAGCTCGGCGGTGTAGAACACGGCGATGATCAGGACGGCGCAGAGGTCGTCGAGGATGGCCAGCGCGGCCAGGAACACCTTGAGGGAGGCGGGCACGCGCGGCCCCAGCAGGGACAGCACGCCAAGCGCGAAGGCGATGTCCGTGGCCGCGGGCACGGCCCAGCCCCGCAGGGCTTCGGCATTGCCGAGGTTGAAGGCGACGTAGACCAGCGCCGGGACCGCCATGCCGCCGAGCGCCGCGATGCCGGGCAGGATACGGCGGCCCCAGGTGGCCAGCTGGCCGTCCAGCATCTCGCGCTTGATCTCCAGCCCGACCATCAGGAAGAACAGCACCATCAGGGCGTCGTTGATCCAGTGCAGCAGGCTGAGCGGGCCGATATAGGCGCGCAGGGCGGCGTGGTAGCCCGGTGCCGCACCGGAATTGGCAACCAGGAGGGCGAGGGCCGAGGCGAACATCAGCACCAGCCCACCGGAGGCGCTGTGGTCGAGGAAGGAGCGGAACAGGGAGGGCTTGCGCCCCGTTGCCTGAATGGTGTCGGCTTCTGGCACGGCGGGAACCTCGTGGTGCTCGGCGAAGGCGAATAGCCACACCCGGTCCCCGGGGAGAAATCGGAAGTTCTGCCTTCCCTTATAGAAATTCTCTATAAGTCGGCCATGCCCCGCATCCAGCAGCTCCGCTACCTCGTGGCCATCGCCGACACCCTGAGCTTCAGCCGGGCCGCCGAAGCCTGCCACGTCACGCAGCCGACGCTGAGCATGCAGGTGAAGGAAATGGAGGACCGGCTGGGCGCCCGGCTGATCGAGCGCACACGCGCCCGCGTCATCCTGACGCCGGCCGGCGCCGAGATCGCCCGGCGGGCCAGGACGATCCTGGCGGAAGTGGAGGACATCCGGGAGATCGCGCGGCGGGACGATCCCGAGGCGCTCCAGGGCACCCTGCTGTTCGGGGTCGTTCAGACCGTCGGCGCCTATGTTCTCTCGGTCGCGATGCCCACCCTCAAGGCCGGGTTCCCGAACCTGCGCATCAGGGTCCGCGAGGACCGCATGGAGAACCTGCCCGAGAAACTCTCCGACGGCACCTTCGAGGCCCTGCTCATGGCGGACGAGCCTGTCCACGCCGATTTCACCTCGGTGCGGCTCCTGCGGGAACCGCTGCACGTCGTGCTGCCATCGGATCACCGGCTGGCCAGATGCGAGATGATCGACCCGGAGGACCTCGCGGGAGAGACCATCCTGACGATGGAGCGCGGGCATCGCATCCACGACCCCATCGCGGCGCTCTGCGAAAGGGTGGGCGCGATCCATGCGCGCGACTACGCCGGCACGACGCTGGACACGCTGCGCCTGATGGTGGCGACCGGCATGGGCATCACCCTGCTGCCAGCGCTCTACGTCCGGTCCGACGTTCTGCGGGAGAAGCTCGTCGTCGCCCGCCCGCTGTCGTCCGGGGCACCGGTCAGGAACCTCACCATGTCCTGGCGCAGCACCTCTCCCCGGCACAGGACCTACGCCCTGCTGGCCGCCAGCATCAGGGAGTGCATCGCACCGTGGGGGTTGGAGAAGCAAGGCAACCCGGTCTCGTAGTGTGTCGGCTGGCCACGACAGGCCGCCCTAGCGCGGCTCCTGTCCATGCGGGCCGGGCAATCCGTCCCCCGGCAACTGCTCGGCGGCGGGCGCGGATCCGTCGCCATCGCCGAGCGCCTTCTGCATCAGCACAGTGTCGAGCCAGCGTCCATGCTTCCGCCCCACTGACCGCAACGTGCCGGTCAACTCGAAGCCGAACGCCCTGTGGAGGCGAATTGACGCCTCGTTCGCGCTGTCGCCGATGACGGCCACCATCTGCCGGTAGCCGAGCACGGTGCATTCCTCGATCAACGCTCGAAGCAGGCGGCGGCCGATACCGCGGCCCCGGGCCTCCTCCTTGATGTAGACCGAGTTCTCCAGCGTATTCCGGTAGGCCGGCCGAGGTCGGTAGGCGCCTGCATAGGCATAGCCGATCACGCTGCCGTCGGCGCCTTCGGCGACAAGATAGGGAAGGCCGCGCTCCAGGATGGCGGTCCGGCGCTGCCGCATGTCCTCCGCCGACGGTGCCTCCGTCTCGAACGTGGCGGTGCCATGGAGCACGTGGTGCCGGTAGATGGTGGCGATTGCGTCCATGTCGGCCTCCGTGGCGGGCCGGACGGTTACCGCGGCGGGCTGGCCGGCAGGAGCGGCTGTGTTCGGAGCGGTCACGAAAGCCTCATCCTTGTTCGGGGTGGCGATCAACAGCGTCGAAGCGCATGGGGCAACAGTACCAGCACCATCAGGATGTTCAGCCCGGCAGCCGCGCACAGCACGGCCAGCGTGGTGGAGGCGCCGAAGCCGTCCAGCAGCCAGGCTCCCAGAAAGGGCGAGGCGGCCTGCGCGACCAGGGTCGGCATGGCGATGCGTCCCATCAGCACGGCGTAACCTTCCTGGCCGAACAGGGCCAGCGGCACGGTGCCGCGGGCGATGGAGCGGATGCCGCTGCCCATGCCGTACAGGACGATGCCCGCCGCCGCGACCCCCGGCGCGCCGGCCAGCATGCCGAGCCCGACCGCCACCAGCACCGCGGAGACGAGCAGGCTCCAGATCGGGTGCGTCTTCCTGCCGAAGAGCATCTCCAGCAGGCGGGCGCCGACCTGGGCCGGGCCGATCAGCGTGCCCAGGGCAACGGCGGTCCCCAGCGCCAGTCCTTGCGACTGCAGCAGCGTCAGCAGGTGGACGGACAGCACGGTCATGATGACCGCCGCCAGGGTGAACCCCGCCGCCAGCATGAGGAAGGCGTAGCGCTGGCCCGCCCGCACATGGCCCGGCGCCGAGGCGGCCCTGGCGGCCGTGGGTGCCGTGGCGGGCTTGGCGGCTTCGCGCGGCACGCCGAGCAGGTAGAGCGGCAGCACGACCGCGAGATGGAGGGCGGCATAGGTCAGGCAGGCGCCGCGCCAGCCCAACTGGTCCACCAGCAGGGCGCTGAGCGGCCAGCAGACCGTGCTGGCGAAGCCGCCGAACAGGGTGAGGTGGGTGATGGCCGGGCGCGCCTGCTCGCCGTAAAGCCGCCCCAGCGTCGAGAAGGCCGGGTCGTAGAGCCCGGCGCCCATGCCCAGGCCAAGGACCACCCAGGCCAGCACGAAAACGGGCAGGCCGGGCGCCAGTCCGAGCAGGAGCAGGCCGCCGGAGAGCAGGGCGGCGCTGGCCGCGAGCACAGGGCGGCCGCCGCGCCGGTCGATGAAATGGCCGATGCGCGGCGACACCAGGCCGGACACCAGCATCCCGACGGAGAGGGCGCCCATGATCCAGGTCAGTGGCCAGCCGGTGTCGGCGGCGATCGGCCCCGCCAGCACCGCCAGCAGGTAGTAGGAGGACCCCCAGGCCAGGATCTGGCCGACACCAATGGCCGAGACGACCGCCAGCCGGTTCCGGCGCGCCGCCGCAGGGGAAGGGGAAGCGTCTTCCGGCATCGTCGCCTGGCTCATCCGGCTGCGCCGGCCGGCGCAGCCGCGGCGGAACAGCGGGAAGTCATCTGGCGGTCTCCGCGGGGCTGCCCCGGCGGGCGATGCAGGAAGTCGCGGCGAGGCTCAGCATCGGCAGGTCCCCTTGGCCCGGTCCGTGAAGTCCGGGGAAGGGCGGGCGGCGCGGAGGGCAGGTTCCCTGGACATGGAAGCAGGCTATGCCTTGGGGGCCAGGTATCAAGGCGGCTTTACGCCGAAGCGTTCCCGCCCTGTGCCTTCTCCGGAAAGGGAATGGAGACGATCATATAACGGCGCGCACTTAGATGGACTGCGCACGCCGTAACCCTTTGATCTGCGGCGTGCGCCTCTGCACGTTCCACGGACAGGCGTACGGCTTTCTTCAGACCCAGAGCCAACGAGTGCGCCAATCCCGAGACCAGAAAATCTGCCAATGATGTCAGGGTGTTGATAGCCTGGTGACGGCGAGTCCTTTGCAGCCTGCAGCGCGCGGCGAGTTGTGGTGCCGTACGGGATAGGAACTCGAGCAGCTGAAGCCGAAGCATCCACTATGCGGCTGGATACGGGAGCTGCCCCGCCTCACCGAAGGCCGCTCCGGGGCCGCACACGACCCTAGTCCCGGTGATTAGGCATCCCAATCGAGCTCACCCTCACGGCGTCCCGGCCGCCAATTCCCGCGCCGCCCGCCTCCACTCCGCCACCGCGCGCACGACCTCCTTCCCGCCACCGTTGGGCAGCGGCGTCGCCCAGCGCACGATGCCCTTGGTCACCTTTTGCGTCGCCGTGGTGACGTCCGTGAGATGGAGCCTCCGCATGTTGTCGAGTTCGGCGTGAAATCCCGCGGGCCAGTTCCGGACCGCTGCCAAAGAGCGGGCCAGCGCCTCATGCGGCGGCACCTCGACGTCGCCCATGTTCTCGAAGCCGAAGAAATACCGCCGCGGGCGCGTCGCGGCCGCGTCGAGCCCAAGGCGGACCAGGAACTCGATAACTTGGGCGTGCGCCATGTTACGGAACGGCGGCAGGGCCAGGACGCCGGTCCCCTCCTCGGTGAACTGAGGATCGCCCAACAATCCCTGGACGCAGGCCGTGGCGTTCGCCTGCTCAGGCGTGACCGGCGCCGCCGGGGCTTTCGTCAGGTCGCCGCCCTTTCGGCAGCCACACCATGCTAAACCGTTGCCTTTCCACTTGATCGGGTTCTCGCACGCATGACACTTGTCCACGAGGGCTTTGCGGTGGACCGGGCATGCTGAGATAAAGGACAGGTCCCAGACGGCTAGGTGCCGTCCGCGTTCAGCCAGACACTCGGGGCACACCTTGCGCCCCTCTTGCAACCCGAAGTCCAAAGCGCTGCCGGGAAGCTCGTGGTTCCAGAACAGGACAAAGGGGGAGTGCGGGTCGCCGCGCCAGAGCGGCAGCAAGGATTCAAAGGGAACCGACGCCTCCAAGGCAAGCCTCTCGACAGAGTTGAGAGACGCACGTGACGCGAGTCCCTTGAAGCCCAATCGCTCACCCAGGGCTTTCGGCGTCTCTGTCCGCCGCCGATTGGCGAGACGGAAGATGTAGCTTTGGAGGCTTTCGTCCGCGGACGGTGTCAGGCCAAGGCTGTGTGGACGTGGCGCACCCTCTGGCGACAGGTAGCCTGGCGGGAGGCGCGGCTGTGGCGGTAGCGGCATGGCGCCGCACACTACAAGGACAGCACGCCTACAGTCGATCGGCAGGCGAGGGCGAACAGTCCCCTAATCCTACCGCCACACGCTCGACGTCGCCCAACGTAGCCCGACGCAAGCCTTAGGCGACGCAATTCCGATTAGGAAACAAGGATAGGTTTTGGCGTCATTTCGGCTGCTGGCGGCCCATCCCGGGCGCGGTCGCGCGCGGGGTCATCGATGGCTGAGCTGAAGATTGGCGACAGGCTGACGTTGCCCCACCAGTACGCCCTGGACGAGCAGGTCGCCGGGAACCCCATCCGCCAGCTGCTGCACCTGGCCCGGACCGCCACGGTTGCTGCCCGCCGCCTGAACGCCCGGGGTGCGCCAGACGGCTTCACCCTCGACATCGAGGGGGGCGGGTCCACCCTGCTGCTGGACCGGAAGCCCAGGGGTGACGAAGGATTCGAGCAAGCTCTGGTCTGCAGGCCCGGGCGCCTGCCTGCCGACCCGGCGGCGCAGTCCGCGGAGCTCGGCGCAGTTTGGACCAAGGTTAGCAAGGGTGCCTCCGAGTGGCAGGCACCGGGAGCGGCGGCGGAAGCCGCGAGGGTGTCGTGGGCGGATCCTGCAGGGTTTGAGCTGGGACGCCGCCGTCTGGTTCTGCCCTGGTTTCATTGACGATCACGAGGGCCGCAAGCGGAAGTCAGCCTAAGCAGTCGCAGCCTGGTCACGTCGACAGGTATGCCTTCCCTTGATAATGCTTCGCCTCTCCATCGAAGGGGAACTGAGTTGGCGAGTAACGAAGATCCGCGAGCGCGTGGCACAAAGCAAGCGGCGGATGAGGACGGTTCGGCGACGGGCAAGTCTGGCAACGGTGGTTCTGGCGGAGAGGCCGAAAGCGGATCCGGATCTGGATCCGGTGCTGCCTCCGGTCACCTCAATGCAATGGAGCGTTCGAAACTTCGGCGCCAGGTCAGGGAAGCTATTCTTAAAGATCTGCAGGCGATGAAATCGCAGGGCACTGGCGATGACACCCGTAACGCAAAACTGAGCAGCGTTCAGAAGCAGACCTTGCTCAACAGCTCGCGGTGGCCATTCCTCGTTTATCGCCTTGAGCCTCCTGTTCCCTCGGCCTTTGTATTGTTCCTGTACATTCCTGGGGGCGCTCCGCAGCGGATTGGATACTACGCCACGGACAAGGAAGTCGATGCGGCCATCGAGCGGCAATTATCCGAGACATCATCCGAGCCGGAGCACCGTCCCTTCGGTCGATGATCGCCACCATCTGATCGCAGCCGCTCCGTGAAGGCCATCAGTCGCCTCTGAGTGTCACGGGCGAGCGCACTGTGCGCCAACTGCCTGAGGCCTTCGGGCGTCTCGTACCAACTCAGGGCGCCGCGAAGATTGTCCATGGTCCAGAACGGATGCGGTGTTGGCTGATCCTTCGGCAGGAGCTGCCCAGAAGCCTTTGCCGCTTCCAACGCGGCGATGATGTTCTCAAGCCGCTCCTTCGCCTTTGGCGCCCGGATTCTTTTCAGAATCTCCGCGCGGCTCGGATCTGCCAGACCTTCGGCGATGAGCCAGAAGCTACCGCTCTGCACAGCGCCCTCGTAGGCATTGAGAAGGCGAGCTGCGTCGGACGCCCATCTCTGTCGCGGTGCCATCTTCGTGCCTCCAGCTGCATCCATTCGCCTCCCATGATAAGGGAGAGAGGCAGTAAGGGGAGCCCTTTCACCCGCGCCATGGACCTAAATGGCTACTAATCGGCCCTACCGCTCCCATGTCCGAGGGTGGGAAGCCGGGGACGGGGCTGAAGGGCTTCGGTCGTGCCCCGGGTGGTGGTGTAGGAGGCAGCCGCCCAAGTTAGGGCGGCCATCGCGGTGATCCTCGGTAGGGTTGTGTTGCAACACGCAACTCTGACGCAAGGACGCCACGATGACCGACGAGAGGATTGCCCTTCGCGAGCTTCTGGAGAAGGGCTCTGACGCGACTTTTCTGCGGGAGATGATCGGCTTTGCCGCCCAGCGGCTGATGGAGCTGGAGACGGACGGCCGCTGCGGTGCGGGGCATGGCGAGCGCAGCGCCGAGCGGGTGAACCAGCGCAACGGTTATCGCGAGCGGGATTGGCAGACCCGAGCCGGCACGGTGGAGCTTCGCATCCCCAAGCTCCGCAAGGGCAGCTACTTCCCGGCTTTCCTGGAGCCTCGGCGGCTGGCGGAGAAGGCGCTGACGGCAGTCATCCAGGAGGCCTATGTCCAGGGCATTTCCACGCGCTCGGTGGACGACCTGGTCCGGGCCATGGGGATGGAGGGCATTTCCAAGAGCCAGGTCTCCCGGCTCTGCGCCGAGATCGACGGCCGGGTGCAGGACTTCCTGGGCCGCCCTATCGAGGGCGACTGGCCCTACCTGTGGCTCGACGCCACCTACGTGAAGGTGCGCGAGGCTGGCCGCATTGTCTCGGTCGCGGTCACCATCGCGGTAGGCGTCAACAGTGACGGACGCCGCGAGGTGCTCGGCATGGCGGTCGGCGCCTCCGAGGCGGAGACCTTCTGGACGGACTTCCTCCGCGGCCTGACCCGGCGCGGCCTGCGCGGCGTCAAGCTGGTCATCTCCGACGCCCATGAGGGCCTCAAGGCCGCAGTGGCCAAGGTGCTCCGGGCCACATGGCAAAGGTGCCGCGTGCATTTCGGCCGAAACGCCGCCGCCCATGCGGGCAAGACCCAGCGCCGCATCGTCTCGGCTTGGATCGGCACCGCCTATGCCGAGGCCGATGCCGCGGCCGCCCATGCCCAGTGGCGATCCGTGGCCGACCAGCTCCGCCCCAGGGTGCCGAAACTCGCCAGCCTGATGGATGCGGCCGAGGAGGACGTGCTGGCTTTCATGGATTTCCCGCGGGAGCACCGCGCCAAGCTCCACAGCACCAACCCCATCGAGCGCCTCAACGGCGAAATCAAGCGGCGCACCGACGTCGTCGGCATCTTCCCCAACGAAGCCGCCATCACCAGGCTCGTCGGCGCTCTGCTCCTCGAGCAGTCCGACGAATGGGCCACACAGCGGTCGCGCTACATGACGCTGGAGACCATCGGCGCTGTGAGCGATACTGCCCCCGTCAGCCTGCCCGCCGCGGCAGCCTGACACCGCGGCTCAGCCCGCTGAGGAGCGCCGCTCCTACACCACAGGGTGGGACACGATCAGGGCTTCGGGAGCTACGCTGCAATCGTTGCGGCGCATATCGGGCCGGGTTGTGTCGCCTCAAGCACGCCTCCGGCAGGGGGCGACGACTCCAGATCCGCCGATTTCGAATTCCGGTTCGGGGCAAACGGCGTCCGCTACTTCCCCGCAGGCGGCCCACCGGCCTACATCAACATCGGCGGCAGGCGTACGCCGCTCGGCGACTGGCTGGCAGACAATCCCCCCTGGGTCCATTTCGCGAACGGCGCCGTGCTGCTCGATAATGAGCTGTTCTTCCCGCAAGGCATGACGGGGCGCATCCCGTACCCCCGCGAGCGCATCGCCGCCTGGGATTGGACGGGCACCGCCATCCGCAAGGAGTCGCAGAAGGCGCAGAAGCGCCCCGACGCGGTGCAGCACAAGGTGATCCGGCACCTGCTCGCGCAGACGGGGAACGAGGCGTTCGACATCGTCTTCGATGACGACGACGCGGGCGAGGCCGCCGACGTGGTCGCCATCAGGGCCACGCCCGACTGCATCGTCGTGCACCTCTACCACTGCAAGTACTCCGAAGGGGCGAAGCCGGGCGCGAGGCTGGACGACCTCTACGTGGTCTGCGGCCAGGCGCAGAAGTGCGTCCGCTGGCGGGACGACGCCGAGGCACTGTTCCGCCACCTTCTGTCACGCGAGGGCAAGCGCCTGGCGTGGGCGGCCCCGAGCCGGTTCGAGCGGGGCAACTTGGTCGCCCTGCGAAAGCTAGAGAGCATGATCCGCAGCGCCGAGCGGGAGTTCGCCGTCTTCATCGTGCAGCCGGGCCTGTCGCGTGCAGAGGCCGGGGGCGAGCACCTGGAGCTCCTGGCGGCGACGGAGACCTATTTGATGGAGACGTCAGGGATGTTGCTGGGCGTCATAGCCAGTCAGTAGTGCACCAGGCGCCTTGTCTCAGATGGAACCGAGGTGATCCCGGAGTGCCGTGGAGAGTTTCGCCATCCCGAACTTGGGCCCCGCAAGATAATTGACATACTCCGTGGCATTCATGGGTGTCCTCTTGAGGCTGGCACGGTGTGCCCGGAGGCCCGCGAGGGCCTCCGCCTGCTGACTGGCGAGTAGACCGGCGCAGAATGGATCCGGCCTGTGCTTCGCCAGGCGGTAGTGCGCGAGCACGGTTCCATGAAAGTCTTTGATGTTGTGGGTCACGATGCTGCCCGCTTCTGCGTTGACCGCGCTGGCGACGACGTGGGCATCCTTGCGCTGCGCGGCGGTTTTGCACATCGCCTGGATGGTGGCCGTCAGAGAAGCGTCGCCTGGTACATTGGCGGCCGGAAAGGCCCTCTCCATCTCCGCGTGCCGATAATCAATCTTGTCCACCGGGATGCTCATGCTCAGGGCCAAGTTCCTCTTCCATTCGAGATGAATTTCGTCGGACCAAACCGGCTCGAAAGCTTTTGCCTCGGCGAGGCAGAGCAGGAGATCGGTCAGCTTGCCTTGGAACAGGATGCAGGCATCTAAGACGGCGACTTCCATCTAGCTTCGGACTACCCTCGTTCAGAAGTCGTACTCATCCGTCAGTTGAGCGATGCTGTCGAGTGCTTCCCTCTGAGTTTTAGTGTGGGCCCGTTGGTAAGCCAGCACCTCGGTGCGGGATAGCTTGTTCCGGCTGTGAACCTTGCGCGGATGCAGCAATCCCTTCTCAATCAGCCTCATGACGGAGGGGCGGGACATCTGCAGGATAGCGGCAGCCTCCTGCGGGCTGATTTCATCGGGGAGGGGTGCCTGCTGCTCCGCCTTCGGGAGCCTGGACGCCACTGCACCGGCTCCCGCCGGACCCTTGAAGGTCATGCCCTCTAAGACCTTGAGCAGGACGCGCAGGGTGCCGGAATTCACCTCCACCTTCGCGTTCCCCCGCGCTCGCGCCACGGTCGACCGCAGCGCCCTCACCTCCCGCCTGACGCGGTCAAGTTCCTCCGCACTGGCCTGCATCTCAACCTGGGTCGCCATGGCTACCTCCAATTTCGGCTCCAATCTGGAGGTTATCTGCATTAATTGCAAGGTTTGCAGTAAATGAATGACCGAACGCCTGAGGCGCTAGGCGGGACCAAGGCGGACTGGACCTTGGAACAGGTGTCCTGAGACGCACCCACTCAGGCATCGTACACAGCCCTCCTCCTGAAGAACGCCTGCCGCCCGCCGTCCACGCGACCTCTCCATTGCCACGACACGCCGTAACCTGAAGCCCCGCAGGCGAAAGGGTATGGACATGCCGAGGGTGCTGCTGATCGAGGTTTCCTCGACCGAAGCGTTGCCGCTCGAAGAGTGCTGCGAGGCGGTTCAACTCCCTGCGGACATGGATGATGTCATGGCGGCCGCCCGCAACATGCTCTTGCTGGATGCCTCGCTGCGTCTCGAGCATCCCAAGCGGGTGAGCGATGGCTACGAAGTTCCGCTTGGTGCCCCCGGATGCACCGCTTGGATTGCCGAGGTCGACGGCAGGACCGCAAGGTCGTGGCGCAAATTTTGGGACAGTATTGGGAAACAGCGCCCAGAGACGGGGGGCATCGCGCTCCGCCCAGATGACGAGCGCCAGTCGGAAGCGCTGAGCGAGTTAATGTCTGAAGTCTCGCCTGAGGAAATGCGTTCGTCCCTCCTGGGCTCCTTTTCCCACGCTTCTGGCGGATGATCGTGTTGAGGGAGAGACGCAATGCATGACATCGAGATAGTCACCGTGCGCGCGGAAACCCACCGCGGGCCCCTCGACTTGGCCGTCCGTCGGGTTCGGCAGTCCTTGGGAGATGCGGGCAAACTGGGCTTGATTGAACGCGCGCTTGAGGTCGGCGACTCTGACCTTGCCGTTCGGTACCTGAGGGATTGGGCCACTGTGCTCGAGGCTAGTCCGGATAACAGTATCATGGACCGCGTCCGGCTGGCCTCGATGAAACTACAAAAGCTCCTGACGCACGAGGTCGTCCATGGTCGTTTCAGCCTGCTCGACCGCACCGCCCCGGAAATCGTGAGGTATGAACAGGAAATGCGTTGGAGAGGATTGCAGTCACGGTACAGCCCTCACCTGGAATGCATGCGGGGGGAACCGCGTGCAATTTGTTCAAAGGCCGATGAATAGTTGGCGGCCGCATCTCGAAAGAGAATGCGGCCTTCTTCAGGCTTGCTAACATCGACAATGATGCACGGTTCGTTGGGTGCACCGGCTCCCAGCGAGTAGATTTCCACATCGTAAGGCACGTCCGTTGGATCGATAGCAACTTCGACCGCGAGGTTCTCGGACTGATAGATTTCAAGCGTGGCCTGCTTTTCATCCGCTTAGGAGTCCTGGCCGCCCGCACGGAGGTCCGCAATCTCATCCACCTTCGCGTGGATGTCGGTCTCGAACTGGAATACCGCTTCGTGCGCCTCGTCAAGGGTGCCGCACTTACGTGCCAGAGGGCGGCCAAAGGCAAACGGGATGTATCGCCATCGACCCGAGATCCAGATTACCTGTGCCGAGGCATCCTCGGGAGGTACATTGTCATAGTCGAGCCACCACGGTAGCTGCCGAGAGGCCATGTTCTTCCCCAAGTCGAGCGCGCTTTCTTAATCCTCGGTGTCCGGTGCGACAACAGGCTGCTTTAATCCGGTTCCGGACCCATCCTCCACGAGTCCTTTCCTGAAAAACGCTTGCCGCCCGCCGTCCACCCCCGGCCCCGTCACCGGCAGCACCCCCACAGCCCGCAGGTCTGCCGCCAGCTTCCGCGGCGACGTGCCGCGCTCGCGCGCCAGCTCCGCGCCGGACACGTACGCCGTCCGGAAGCGGTCGAGCTCGGTGGCCGTGACGGCGCCGCCCTCGGTCCGGAGCAGGCCACGCCGGATCAGGTGGGCCACCACCTCGCGCTTGAGGCCGAGCAACGCAGCGGTGGCGTAGGCGCTGAACGGACCCCGCTCGAGAGGGGCCGCCGCCCGACGCACGGCCGCCCGGTCGAACCGCAGGCGCTTGAGGCCGACCGCGGCATGGTCCAGGGCCGCCACCGGCAGGTTGCCCGAGAGCACCATGCCTACGAAGTCCGCCAGCCCGACGCCGCGCCGCCGCATCGTCTCGGCCGCCACCTCGAAGCCCACGAGCCCTCGCTCGAGGCCGGTGTCGATCGGGGCGCCCGCCGCCATGCGCCCCGGCAGCCCTTCGATGCTGGCGCGCCGGAACGCCCAGCGGCCCCAGCCATCGGCCGCTGCCCGGTGCACCGCCTCGAGAACGCCTGCCTCCGCCAGCCGCCGCACCCGTGCCCTGGACACCCCTAGGGCGGCTGAGGCTTCGTCCAGCGTCAGCGCGTCGCGCAGTTCGGCCGCCAATCCTTCCACCTTCGCGCGGCCGATCACCGCTGGTAGGCCGCGCCCCGTGCCGTCAGGCGTCGGCAGCAGGCCAGCCTCCGCGAGCCGCTTGGTCGTGGGCAAGGATCTGCCCACCATGCGCGCGACCTCCTTCAAGGCGACGCCGTCACCCTGGACGCCCAGCAGCAGCGAGCGGTGCATCCGGCGGCCCAGCACTGGGTCGGCGGCAAGGAATTGGCGGGTCGCCTCGGCCAGGGCGTCGCGGAACGGCCCGGCCTCCAGCATCGACAGCCAGCCGTAGTAGGCGCCCATGGTTTTGGTGGCGCCGAAGCGTCCGGCACGGGCGGCCTCCACGGCCCGCGTCGCCGCAAGGAATCCGTGAAGGGGAACAGGCCATGCCTCGACCGCGGCAAGGCCAGCGCCGACGACGCGGGCCACGGCGTCCGGCCCGGACGCGACGAGGGTCTCGATGCGTCTTTCCTTGTGCCAAGCGGTCAGGAACATGCCGGTGACCATGACCAGGCGCACGAGGTCGGCCGGTCCGACGGCCGACAGGGCAGGGGGCAACCACGGGATCGTCTCGCCCGTGGCCAGCGCCAGCACGCGGGCGCTCGCCTCTGCCTCGTCGGAGGGGACCGGCATTCCGGCGAGCGCCCGAAGGTCGGTTCCGCAGGCGCAGCGGGTGACGTCGGCCACATTCCACCCCAGCCCCCGACAGCGAGGTCTGTGGCACCTGTCCACGAAGCGCAGGGCGTGGTGGGAGCAGGCGGTCACCAGGGCGCAGTCCCAGGCGGCACGCTGGATGGGCGCCGCGACGAGACAGGCTGGGCAGGCGCGCCGCCGTGAGATGTCGATGAACTCGCGGTGGAGCTCACCGCCAAGGAAACGGTGGTGGGCGAGGCGACCTGTGGGGCGGTAGGTGGCGGCTTCGAGAGCGGCGGGATCGGCGCCGGACAGGGTCGCGAGGCCGCGTATGTCATCCCCAGAGGTGGCGGAGCCAGGCTGGCGCAGGCCGACATGGATGGCGAGGCGGTCGGCGCCGGGGAAGCGGGCGCGGCCCGCGAAGCGCATCATGAAACCAGGGATGCTCTCGCCCGGCACGATGCCCATGCCGAGCGAGAGTGGCTGTATGCCCATGTGCTCAGGGCCGGAAGTTATGGTGGCGGTCGCTGCGGCGGGTACGGCCGCGCAGGCGGGTCTTTTCGGGTCCCGTGTCGATGGTAGGCCCGACTGCCTCGGGGAAGGCGGGGCGCTCCGCCGTCCACACTGCCGACTTGCCGTATGCTTTCACCAGGTGGGCGTAGGTCAGCCTGTCCGCCTTCCCGGCCGCGACGTCGTAGACGGCCTCCGCAGCGGCGGTCTCGATGAGGGTCGCCATGTCGCCGAGATATCCCGATGCGGCACGGCACAGCGGATAGGCCATCTTGGCTCCTGCGAGGCCGGACAGCACGCCGAAGACGTTGTCCCGGAGGAACTCATCCCATTCCATCAACACGTCCTGCAGGAATTCGCGGCTTTCGGCGATGTCCCAGTCCAGCGGCAGGAGTTCGTGCCGGATGCTCGCCCGCCTTCGGAATTCCGCGTCGGCCTCCCTGAGCAGTAGGACGGATGCCGTACCGGCGATGATGAGGGACGGTCCGCCCTTGGCGTTCACGATGTACCGGCAGAGACTCGCGATGCGCTTGATGGCAGCGGTGTCCTTGCCTTCGAGGCACTGGCTGAACTCGTCAGCGACGACGAGCCTGTTCCCCACTTCGCGTCCTACTGCGACAATGTCCTCCTGGATGACGAGGCGCTTCCGGCCCCGACCTACGACGTGATCGATGCTCTGGCCGGTCAGCGCGGCGAACCAGACCTCGGCGACGTCCTTCTCGCTTCCGTTCGGCGCTTTGAAGTACAACACGTCTTTGCGGTCAGCGAATGCGCCATCCGGGCCAGCGATGGCTCGGGGTTGGTCGGGGAACTGGCTGGTGTAGTCCAGGACGAGCTTTGACTTGCCGCTGCCTGACCCCCCGACAAGGAGAAGGATGCCAGCCTCGCCAGACGACCCATGGTCGCGGTGGTGGAGGCGACGAATATCTCGC
Organism: Pseudoroseomonas sp. WGS1072; assembly: GCF_049340465.1. Classification (NCBI taxonomy): domain Bacteria; kingdom Pseudomonadati; phylum Pseudomonadota; class Alphaproteobacteria; order Acetobacterales; family Acetobacteraceae; genus Pseudoroseomonas; species Pseudoroseomonas sp. WGS1072. The sequence goes on from NZ_JBMPSU010000001.1 coordinate 3,073,761, forward strand.
TGGATTTCGTCCGACTTGTCAGTCGGCAGGTAGAGCTCGCGGAACCTGCCCGAGAGCCTGACGAGACGGTCGATTTCGTTCTGGTCCATGGTGCTCATTGCCCTTCGTCGCCGCGCATGCGCTTCGCCTGCCGCCGCGGACGTGCCGCGCGGCCCTCGTCGCTTGTGTTCTCCGACTTCTCGGGCGCCGCCTGCGGCTCGCTGGCGTCCGGTTGCGGCTGCACGTCGCCGGTGTCGTCGCCGGACGGCTGGTTGCTGTTCATCATCAGGAAGCGGACCAGGGCATTCCGCTTGAGCTTGGACAGCGATTTGCCGCTGGCCAGCAGCCGCGTGGCGTCCTCGAGCAGGGCGGCCTTGAGGGCCCGCAATTCGTCGGTGTCGTAGGTCCGCTCCAGGCGCCTATTGAATTTGAGAGTGATGTCGTGCTGGTGAAGGGTGAGACCGACCATCAGGCGACGATTGAAGGGTTCGACCTTTGCGATCGCACCCGTGAATGGGTTGACGACCCAGGCTTGCGACACATCGTGCTCGTCGAAGAGGACCTGGATTTTCGTGCCTTTGCGGTAGTTCGGGTTGGCGACGATCTGCCGGATGGCCTCGCCGTGCCACGTGAGACCTTGGGTGGTGACCCTTCCGCGCAGCGGCAGGCACATGTGCCGGTGGGTGAGCAGCACAGTCAGGTCGTGCTCGCTGCGGAGTGCCCGGGGCGGGTGCCTGTCCGTGTGCTCCTGCCAGCGGCGAAGGGGCACGTCGTCGATCCCAGTGTGCCACGACTTGGCGTAGACCATGGCGACCCAGGTCCAGAGGCGACGCACGAGGTCGGAGTACCGGATGATGGCATCCGGCTTCTCGGGGTCGTTATCCTCGCGGTGGCTGGGCGGGTTGGGTCCCGCAAGCGGCCGCTCCGCCTGTTCGCGGAAGTTCCGGATGAAGCGCTCGATGCACGCCTTGAGCTGCGGGTTCTCGCCCTCGGCGTAGTCCATGATCATGTCCAGGACCAGGGACGCGTTGCGCACGTGGTCATTATTCGTCGCCGCGGCCTGGTCGAAGAAGAACGACATCGGAACGCCGGTCGGGAACTCGTAGTCGAGGTTCGGTACGAGCTTCTTGAGGAAGCCCTTGGGCGTCATCGTCATCCGCAGGACGCTGAACCCGATGCCGAGGGTCTCGCCCGCGAAATGGACGATCAGCGCGAGCGGCATGCGGGTGAAGTGGTCGTAGGCGATGGAGACCCAGGCGCCGCCCATGTCCAGGCCGCTCCGGTCGTCCAGCACCCTGATCCGCCGCAGGCGGAAGTGATCGACCTCGACACGCTCCAGCGGGAACGTCGTGACCACACCGTTGCCGATGGTGCGGACCTTGTCGAACTCCTTCTTGCCCTTGCGACGGCGGACGGCGACGTGCTGGTCAACTTCCTCGCGGATATAGCGGGCCACCTGGCTTTCGCTCGGACACCAGAGCTGGTTGTCCGGGTTCGCCGTGTTCCAGTTCGTCACCCGGTCGTTGAGCGCGCTCCAGACCTTCGACTTGCGGTTTTCCTGCCGCGTGAGCCAGACTAGTGTGATGGTCTCGATCAGCCACTGCTCGACCATAGCGGGCATCTTGCGCCCCCGCGGTCCCTGCCTGTCGAAGCGGGGCGCGAGGGCGCGGATGTCCCCGCCTGCCTGCTTCAACGTGTTGAGCCAGCCGTAGAACGTGCTGACGCCCGGGGCTTTCTGCCCGGTCGCCTTCGCGACCTGTTTCAGGAAGGCGAGGAGGGTCGCCTTGGAGACGCGGCCGCTGAGGTCGATGCGCTCGGCGACGGGGAGGTCCGGCATCCTCTCGCGGTAGAAGCGCTCCGGGTCACGGTACGCCTCCACGAAAACGGCGCTCCACTGCACCTTGGCTTTCATCGAGCTCGGCAAGCCGTCGAGCGGGACGCGGAGCACTTCCCGGATGCGCTCCGGCAGGTCCGCGTCAGGTGAATCGACGACCCAGCTCTCGCCGCGCCAGCACTCCTCCTGCCAGGCGATGTTGTTGACGACGGCGGTCTCGTCGGTCTTGACATTCTCCAGGTGGATCAGGCCGCTCTTGAACAGCTTCACGCGCCAGACGCTGCCCTGGCGGCGGATGTAGGTGCCGCGGACGAGGCGCCGCCGGTCCAGCGGCTCCGGGACGGTTGGCTGGCGCAGGCTGCCGTTCTGCCAGTGCAGGATCCAGGAGGCGAGGCCCCAGGTCAGGACCTCGCCGGTCATCCGGTTGCGCAGGTCGAGGCCGTCGTTGTCGAGGCGCTCCACCATCCACGGGTGGCCGTCCCAACGGACGATCTGGCCCAGTCGGGGCAGGTATCGGTTGCTCATGTGCGCCACCCCTTAGTCCGCCAGGCCAACACGGGGGTGTCCGGTCCGAGCCCGGCCGAGATGTCGGCAACCACGAACCCGTTCGCGACCATGGACAGCAGTTGATGCCAGGTGGCGAGGCCATCCAGCAGCCGGTGCAACTCCCCAAGGGTGGCAGGGGCGTGACGCTCGGCCACGGTCGACACCGAGAAGGGCAGGGAGTCCGGCCACTGCCAGTAGCGGTAATAGAACAGGTCCTTGGCACCGGGCAGCGCGACGTCCTCGGTGACCTCGTCGCGGTTCAGGTGAACGAAGCCAAGACCCTGGCGCTCGCAGGCCGCGCGCATGGCGGCGAGGCGCTTCTTGCGGCGCGCGTCCGGCTTGGCCAGCGGGTGCAGGATTGTCAGCGCGTAGGAGCGCGTCTCCTCATGCACGATGAAGTCGGGGACGAATTTGAAGTCCTTGCATTCCCAGTGGACTTCGATGGCCTCGGCTGTGGAGGTCCAGCCCAGCACCTCGTGCCGGGCGTCCAAGAGGAACGCGGCGTCGCGATGGTGATAACTCCGCAGGTGCTCGTAACGCCGCTTGCCCTTGGCTGGCGGGTAGTAAGTCGGGACCTGTGTCCGAGCCTTCGGTTGGTCCTGCTCTTCTTCCTTGGGTTCCTCGCCCCCGGCTTCCTTGCTGACAATCTTGCCTTTGGCCTTCCCCTTGGGGGGCTTGGACGGGAATTTGGGGTTCCAGTTGCCGCGCGTCGGCACTGCCCCCAATGCGAATCTGCGCATCGTGGCTTCCAATCGTTTGAGCGTTCGGGATGCCGCCGGTGGGCGGCGTCAGACGGCGCGAGAACGACGTATCAGGGTGGGGAGCCGGAACTTGGCCCGGAAGCCTGGAAGGAAGCCGCGCGCGCCACGCGGCGGCGTGCGCCGCGCCGTCGTCGGCGCAAAGGATTTGTGGTGGTGCATGATGTCCTCAGCGGTGAGGCCAGGAAAGCTGCAGGCGGGCACAGCGACGTGGGCGCCGTGCCGCAAATCCTCAGTCCGTGGCTATTCGCTTCGTGGAGATCATGGCTGCAGAGACGGCTGGCGCCTGGATTGGTTTCGCGCCCCCTTGCCATTTTCATGGACGGCTCTGGCGAGGCGTCCGGGTCGGGGCCGGTCATGGCCGCACCCTCCGGGGGCGGCGACCGGCGCCTGGCGGTCGGCAATCCTTCGCGGCCGCCCCGGACGCCGCGACCAGGGCCTCGATCTCGGCGCCCGGCACCGTCTCCTTGGCGACCAGCATGTCCGCCAGACGGCAGATGGCCAGGCCGTGGTGCCGGACCACCGACCGCGTCTCGGCGTAGGCCGCGTCCAGCATCTCGCCGACCCGGCGCGCGACGTCGGGCCGCGCCGCCAGCAGCGCGGGGACACCGGCCGCCTCCGGCAAGCCGCGCCAGACCAGGGCGCCACCGCCCTTGTCGAGGCCGAGCGCGGTCACCGCCGCCGTCGCGAGGCGCGTCGCCGTGGCGAGGTCGCTCTCGGCGCCGCCGCCGCTCCCGCCCGATGCCTCGCCGAGCAGCTCCTCCTCGGCCGCCCGGCCCGCCAGCGCCTCGCGCAGCAATGTTGACAGGGCCGCACGGGTGACCGTGGCCTGGCCATCCGCAGGCTCCGTCCATAGCACCCGGCCCGCGCGGTCGCCCTGCGCCAGCACGGTGGCCGAGATCAGGGCACCGGGCCGCCCAAGCGCCGCCACCACCGCGTGCCCGGCCTCGTGGATGGCCACGCGGCGCAGCACCTCCGGAGCCGGGCGCGACCCCTTGCCGCGCAGCTCCGCCTCCAGGTCGGCCAGGGTCGGCTCGCGCCGGTCGTGCCGCGCCCGCCGTCGCATGCCGCGCACCCAGCGCTCGGCCTCGGCGCCGGTGGACCCGAGGCCCAGCAGCGCGAGACGCGACAGGTCGGCGCCGGGCAGGTCGCCGCCGAGGTGGTGGCGCAGGATGGCGGCCAGTGCCGCCTGGTCCGGCAGCGGCACCCCAATCAGGCGCTCCAGGCGGCCCGGCCGCAGGATGGCCGGGTCGATGCGGCTGGCGTCGTTGCAGCAGCCCAGCACGACCACGCCCTCGCGCCCGGCGGCGCCGTCCAGTTCCTCGAGGAAGGCGTTGACCACCTGGACCGAGTAGTCGCGGTCGTGGTGGCGGAAGGTGGTGCGGTTGCCGAAGCTGTCGATCTCGTCCACGAGCAGGATGCAAGGCGCCGCCTTGCGCGCCGCCTCGAAGGTCCCGCGCATGGCGCCGAGGGTCGTGCCGAGGTGGCCGTCCTTGGCGCCCTGCCACTGGCCCAGCGAGCCGGTCACCAGCGGCACCCCGCATTGCGCCGCCAGCGCCCTGGCGAAGGTCGTCTTGCCGGTGCCGGTGGGACCGACCAGCACGGCGCCGCGGTCCACGTCGCGCCACGGCAACGCGCCGCGGGCGTAGTCGGTGAGATCCCGCGCGACGTCCTTGCCCCACCGCGCGGCCTCGTCCATCCCGTGCAGGCCGTCGAGCGTCAGCGGGCGGACGGAGAGCCGCTGCGACGCCAGCTCCGCCAGCCGCCGGAGGTAGTCGTCGGCATCCTGGTGGGGCAGCCGGGCCAGCCACAGGTCACCGACGGTGACCAGCCGCGCCACCTCCGGCGGTACGGACGCGGTGACCGGCGCGGCGCCCGTCAACATGGTCGCCGCCTCGGCCAGCGCGGCCGGATCCAGCGGGCCGACGGTCACCGTCGCCGTGGCGGCCCGCAGCAGATCGGATGGCAGGCAGCGGGCGGGCGCCGGGCTGAAGCCGTAGACCGGGCGCCCGCTGGCGACCATGGTGCGGACGGCGCCGTTGCCGTCCTCGGGGCGGTGCCAGCGGTCGGAGCCGTCGCGGCGGAACTCGGCCCAGCTCGGCTCAATCTTGCTGATCCGCCGGTATGGCCGGTCCTGGGCGTCGTCGCCGTCGAACGGTACCTCGTCCGTGCCCTGGATCAGCATGCGCCAGGTCTCGGCGACGGGGACGACCCACTCGGCGTCCGGCACCTCGACCACGAGGACCGCGCCCGGCTCCCGCGCCCTGCCGTGCAGGGTCGGATCGGCCTCGAGCAGGCGCCGGAGCATGGCGTGGGCTGCGGCCTCGGCAGGGTCTTCCAGGCGCACGCGCGATGGCTGGTGGACGGGCGGGGGCGTTGGCTTCCGCGCCTGCGGCGGAACGGGACCGAGGTGGAACGGCTCGTGGCCGATCTCCTCCTCGACGGCTTCGGCCAGCCCTTCGATAGCGAGGTCCAGCGCGTCGCCGGTCAGGGCGGCGGCGCCACCCATGCTGCCGGGCGGCAGGGCAGGTGAGGGGGCGGATGCGGAGATGCTGGGGATGGGGTTTGGCATGGTGTCACCGCAGGCCCAGGGAGCAGGTCCGGTCGGCGGGCGGCGGCACGACCGGCATGGGCGCGCGCGGGGCGCCGAGGCGATAGAGGCGGTTCAACGTTCGCGCCCAGCCCACGGTCGGCGCGAAGGCCCAAAGGTCTGAGGTCCGGCAGTAGGGGCCGTCCAGCAGCGGATGGCCGGTGACGGCGCCGACAAGGCACATGACCGGGCGCGAGGTCACGGCCCATCCCTCCAGCAGCGGCGCCTCCGACAGCTCCGCCGCCGACGGCATCCCGGCCGCCGCGAGCCGCCGCAGGTCCGCCGCCAGTGCCTCCAGCCTGCTGGCTTCCGCCTCGACGTCGCCGCGCACGGTTCCTCGTTCACCGATGATGAGCATGGTGCCTCCTGTCTCTGATGGGTGGTTGTCGGTGTGTTGATGGCGGCCCGCGGGAGGGGCCGCCGGGCGCCCTATGCGGGCGCGGGGATGACGACCCAGTGCCCGTTTTCGCGCCCGCCGACGTACCCCGCCGGGCCAGGGGGACCCGGTTCAGTCGCCTCAGGGAAGGGAAGGGCGGTCGTCATGCCCAGAACAGAAGCGGAACATCTCGCCCGGCGCAATAGGCATGCGTCGGTGTGATTTGCCAGCAAAGGAGGCATCACCAGCTGCCTTGAGACCGGGTGACAATCCCTCCCGCAAGCCGATCTATCGCCCTGAATCCTTGTGGTTTTCCTTGCAACATTCATGGCGTCGCGGGCCGACACGACGCGTTCGGTGTCGCTGGCTACCGACGGCCATGCCCGAAATCTCGTAGGATCAGATGCCTAGCAGTGGGCGCCGAGTACGCCATTCCAGAGACCGTGCGCCGACCACCGGCCGGGGCGCAGACTCTCAAAACGGCCCCAAAAGGCATGTACCTGGGCGCCCATCGTCATTCGGATGCGGCATGTCGCTCCGCGGATCGTGAACAGCGGCTCATCCAGCGAAAACCGCGGTGCGGCAAAACTCCGATCCGGTGGCGCCCCGCGCCTGTGGGCAGCAAGGTTGCACATGGGCTGCCACATGGCCTTCTCATGGCGTCGCCGCAGGGTGCCGCCTCAACCACCCTGTCGGCGCAGGTTCGCGTCCAGCTGAGTGTACCGGGGATCCGTGCTCAGATCCGGATTGGCGTCCAAGACGCGTCTCAGCAGGCGGCGTAGCCCCAGCCCATCCCAGGAGTTCCCCAAGCCATCTGTAATCGCGTCGAGTAGCTTCAGAACGTCATTTGGGAACCGCTCGGGGAGGTCGTTCTCGGCCAAGTTGTGGACAAGGCGGAAGTGCTGGTTGCACCGGACCACCGTGCCCGCGATCAGGTCCACGGCCAGCGGGAAAGCCTCCCCGCTAGCGGCTGCCGCCAGTGCGAGGTTTTCGGAACTGCCCGCGTCGCGCAGGCCGACATCCTTGGGCCAGGCTTCGTCGATCCAGGGGCCAAGTCGGGCTTCCCAGAAAGCCGCCGCCTTCGCCGCGTCATCCGGCATCATGCGGTACAACTGGAACGCGGCGTGGCGGCGTGCCTCCGGATCTGCCGACCGGAGCAGGGATTGGGCTTCCTTTGCCTCGATGAGACCGGGAACCTCGATGCACGCCATCACCAAAAGCGACCAGAGCTGCTCCTTCGAGCGGTGCACCTCGCTGTCGTGATGGCGCAGCGTATCCAGGAGATCGTCCTTGAGCGCCGACAAGACCTTGGGGTGAATGGAACCCCCGGCGATGAAGCCCTTCCACAGGGCCGCGGCCTCGCGGGGTACCGTCCAGCTGAACTTCGGGACCAAGTGCTGCTGCGCCCAGTCCTGCTGTGTCATGAACAGGGCGGTCAGGTGGCGCGCCAGGATCACGCGTCCAAGCAGAAAGCCGTCCCCGCCGCCGGACGTCACCTGACGCAGGCGTAGTTCCGCCTCCGCCGGAATGCCCTGGCCCACTTTCGGTTGGTAGGCAAAGAAGCGGTGCAGGAGCGCCTCGGTCAGGCGCCCCGGCGGCTCGTTGATCGCGGCGTCCAGGGGGCTGGTATCCGGGCCGAGAGAGACAGGTAGCGCGAAGAAGATCGGAGCCAGCCGGTCCCAGAGCTGCCAGAAAAGGTCGGCCGGATCCGCTGCGGTTACTCGCGTGGCTCCCGGAAGCCAGTACCCGATGGCCCAGGCGACTTCCCGGTTCTGGAGGAACGAGTCCGGCGCCTGGAGCAGGAGGGGAGCCATTCGGCGGAACAGGGCGGCCTTGGCACAACCCCGCTTCATCCCGCTGAAGGCAACCAGCGTGGCCTGCCAGGTGTCACCCGGCCAAATCCCCCGGGCCGCGAGCTGCTCGAGCACCCTCGCAGCCGCCTTTGGCCGTGACGGAACCACCTCGCCCCAGAGCGCCATCAGGGATTCTCGCGTGTCGTCGAAGGCGCGGTGCTGGCGGACGGCGGGCTCTTGCAGGAGCGAGACGAGCTCCTCCAGCTTCAGCGCGCGCATCTCCCTCTCCGACACGCCCGCGCGATCAGGCACGCCCAGGCGTTCGAACTCGAACCCGAGCCTCACCGACGACGGCGCTTCCACGGGGCCGTGCGCCGCCTCGTAGGCCGCAAGGAGAGCGGATGCTTCGGGCGGCAGCGGTCTGTCGCCCGCGTCGCGCATCTCGGCCAGCCTCGAGGCGAGCTGCCACGCCCGCCGGTCGGCATCCTCGACATCTGGTGGACCGGCGACAGCCCTCCCGGCCAGCCGGGCGGCGCTTTCCTCGGGCAGTTCCCGCCAGAGCCGCCCCAGGAGGCGCATGCTTTCCGGTTCGTGACGCCTTGACCACAGGATGTCGCCGGACAGCAGGTAGTCGAGACCTGCCGCCAAGCGCGCTTCAGACTGCGTAGGCATCGAGAGCCATCCTCTGAAACAGGACGTAAGGGAGCGCCCGCCAGCGGAGCAGAAGGGCATCCGCCGCCTGGGCGTTCGTTTCCCTCAACGCCTCCATCGAATCCCGCGTCACGTCGATCAACCGCGTCCAGTCCTCGTAACCACGGGCCTCGGGGCCGGGTCGGACCGGGCGGTACATGACAGGGAGCGGATCGCTGGTTTCGCCCGCCTGCCCCACCAGGGCAAACAGGTCGAGCGCGCGCTTCAGCTGGCTGGTCAGGTCATCCGCCACCGCCGCGAGAAAGGCCGTCCGGCCCCGGACTGCCTCGAGCAGGGATTCGAGCATGTCGCCGCAGGCCAGCTCGATGTCGATGGCGACGTGGTCTCCAGCCGTTGGCAGACGGAAGGAGGCGGTTCCTCCAGGAGGCGACACACTCGGCTCGAAAAACGGATGGGTGCGCTTGATCCGTGGGATAGGGGCCATCATCCGCGTGAAGTCCTGCCGGGTGACATGGTCGTCCGCCCCGCCCTTGAGGCGCGTCCAGCACGCATGAACGTCCGCGAGGTCCGCCATGGGCGCGCGGGCCATAGGATGCGCGACCAGGCGCCAGGCCGCCTCCAACCCGGTGTCGAGATGAGGTTTCTCGTTCGGCTTCGCGACGGCACCCGGCGCGGCGGCGGGTTCATCCAAGCGGTCCAAGATCGCCGTCTGCAGGGCGGGGTGAGGGCTGCCACCTTTCAGCACCCAGTCGAGCAGCTCCGGCTTGTCCAGGTGCCGCGTCAGCCAGACCATCAGCTGGAAGTGGGTTGGCGAGACCCAGCGTGCCGCCACGTCCTGGGCGGTCTGGGACACCGACGCACCCGTCGCGGGGAGGCTTGCGCGCACGCCGAGGAGTTGCCACTCCTCGAGCACCGGCAGCCATTGGATCGGGGCAGGCACCTCGGCCTTGGCGAAGCTGAGAACGGCAGCCGGTTCCTCCAGCGCCCAGCGCACCGCCTCCACCTCGTGATCGACGGAGTAGGGGGGGACCGGGATGATGTCGGAGGCCCGCTCGGCCGCACGGATGCGTGCCGTGAGCCCGAACTTCTTCCGCTGCCCCCACTCGGCGAGGGTGTCGTAGAGCAGCGAGTGGTCGTGATTGGGCGCCGCGTACGGGATGGGCTCGACGCCCTTCGCGCGCCACGCCTCCTCCTCCTGGGCCATGGCCGTCGGATCCTGGTAGGGCGCGAATGCCCAGGCTCGTGGCGACGGTTTGGCTGATGACCCAGCAAGCTGACGCTCGGCGGCGAAGGCGTCCATCAGGTAGTGCATCACCGGGTCGTCGACGCTGTATCCCACGAACAGCACCGGGTACTTGGTGAACAGGTCGGTGACGAACCGACTGGCCCAGCGCTCGGTGAGGTATGCCAGCCCGAAGTCGCCGGTGCTGTAGACCAGTGACTGCACCGACGTGTGCTCGCCCGTGGCGCCGGGTGCGATCTTGCCGTGAAGGTAGGCGACGCTGCGCCAACGGTGCTGCTTCGGCACGGGCAGCATGGGCGCGACGTCGTTGGTGACCTCGTAGCCCAGGGCCTTGGCAGCATGGTCGAACTGCGGGTCGAAGTTGGTGGTCACCATGCGGAAGCCGCCGTCCCGCAGCCGGGCCAACTCGAGCACCGCCTTGTGGCGTTCGAACGGCGCCGTGACCGTCAGCACGTCGACAACCGCCTGCCGCACCCGGTTTCGGCCCAGGCGCTGCTCCAGCAGGTGTAGGGCGCGATCGTACTGGTACCCCGTGAGGGCAGCCTGCTCCTGGTCATTTAGGACCTGCCGCAGCGCCCCCGTGACGCTGTTCACCAGTTGGCTGAAGGAAGGCATTCCGGCGACGCCGGGCCCGGTGGACATGGACACACCTGCTCCGCAGAACAGGACCAGTTCCTCGTCCTCCAGGGCGCGCCGGACGGCGTCGGGGATGTCAGGGCCGTCGGCCACGAAGCGCATGGTTACATCCGGTCCCGCCGCGCGCGGGCCTGCCCACCGGCGGGCAGCGGCGCCCGGCGGCGTGCTCCGTCAACAATACAACAAGGATTCAAACCCGGGAGCCCCCACCATCACGACGTGCGTCGTGGCGGGCGTGGCGCCTTGCTGATCCCGGTGACGAGCCTTCTGAAACGTGAAACACCGGCTGGATCGCAGCCGAGAAACGAGGCAGATTCCATGGCAGCGCAGTTGCGGCTTCCAGTCGCCGGACGCTGCCGCCGGAGCTCGCCCATGATCGTCTTCCCCGACACCAACTTCTTCCTGCACCACCAAGATCCGGCAGCTATCCCGTGGGCGCAGATCACTGGGGACGACCACATCAGACTGGTGATCTGCCGCAACACCGCTCGGGAACTTGACAAGAAGAAGTTCGAGCTACAGGGGCGCCCGCAGAAGAGGGCGCGCAAGTACGCGGCTGTCATCGCCGAGGTGGTGGAGACGAAGCAGCCGGTGGAGCTGCGGGCCGCCGATCCAAGGGTGACCCTTGAGATGGCGCCACCGCGCCCTGGGGCTTGGGCAGTGCCGCCTGACCTGGAGGCTCCCTTCATCCTTGGGGATGATGCCTTCGTCGCCGATGTCTTGCACTTCCGCGACGTGATCGGCGAGGACTGCACCGTCCTCACCGCCGACAGCGGGCCTCTCGAAAAGGCGGCGGGCCACGGTCTGCCGGTGGTGCGTACCACGCGACCGGGCTGGCAACTGCCCGACGAGCCGGACACGCGCGACAAGCGGATCAAGGAGCTGGAAAGGCGCCTGGAGGAGATGGAGGGCGATGGTCCAGCCATCGCGGTCGAGGTGCGCCTGCAAGATGCCCCAGCTAGGGTCGTTCCGCTTGATGTGGTGCGATACCCGGTCCTGGCCGAGGAACGGGTAGAGGCTCTGCTGGCGGAACTCCAGGCTCGACACCCGCGGGTGGTCGAGTTCCCCAGGCCAACCGAGGCGGACGAAAAGGATCCGTTCACACCTGCCGCAGGCCAGCCCTTCGACCTCGCGGAACTCGAGGGACCGTTCGACTGGGTTGGGCCGACGGAGAAGCAGCTCGCCACCTACAACACCGCGTACGACACCTGGCTTGAAGAGGCACGCGCCCTCATCGACAACCTGCCGAAGCAGCGGCAGCGGCCGGAGTTCGACGCATCATTCAAATTCTGCCTGGAGAACGTCGGTGTCGCTGCCGCAGAAGGTGTTCGGGTATCCCTGGAGGCAACAGCCGGACTGCTTCTCAAGGATCTCGATGATGGTCCCAAGAAGAAGGCGGCGGGGAAGGCAAATGCTGTTGCGCAGCCTGTTCCGACGTCGCTCCGGCCGCCGCCCAAAGCCCCCGGCTGGCGTAAAATCTACCGAGAGGTGGCCCAGCCGACCCCGGACACTGTGAAGCCGAACAGGACGATGTCAGTTCTCGAGGCCATGCGCATTGCCGAGGCGGGCGGCGCATACGGATCCGCTTTGGCGGAGCACGAACGCATGCAGAAGATCATGCGGGATGCCGGTCTTGGGCCCCTGCCGGGAATGCCTGGCTTGCACGGTAGCGAGATGCTCAGCGGCTTGGGCTACCGCAGTCCAATGGAGGAGTTGCGAGTTCCCGTGGATTCCTTGTTCCCGCGCCAACCCAAACCGCGGGATCCGGAGGATTTCTACTGGCGAGGTGGAGCGCCTGTACGCCTGCAGGCGCGATGGGATCTCGAATGCGAGCTTCTCCGCCATCACGTCCAACCGAGGGTATGGACGCAGGCCGTGGTGGCGCGGCTCGACCGCCTCCCCGGAAACGGCGGCTCGATCCGGGTTGAGGTGCATGCACGGAACCTGAAGCGGCCATTTACGAGGGACGTGCCGGTGCGCATCTCAGTGCGCGATGAGGACACCGAGGCTCTGGTACGCGCAGCGCTTTTCGGCCCTTCAACTGGGTGAAGGGGCGGCTTCCCTAGAGGTGCCGCTTCCTAGCCTCCAATCACCAACCGCGTTCGTAGCGCGGGCCATAACCTTGCTGGTGCCGCCACGCCCGGCGTTGCTCGCGTTCCTGCTCGATGCGCCAGGCTTCGCGCCGCGCGGCCTCGGCGATGAGGGCCTCGTCCCGCTCCCGGCGCCACTCCCGCCACTGCTGGCGCCGCTCCCAGTTGCCGTCGTACGGCCGCTGGTCCCAGTACTGCACGGTCTGGGCAGCGGCTGGCGGGGCAGCCAGGATGCTGGCGGCAGGGGCCGCGGACGCGTTGTGCGCCGCCAGCGTGAGCAGACTCGCTGTCATTGCGGCTGCTGCCGCCACTACGATCCGACGCATCTGAACCTCCACGGTGGGATGCCGAGGCTGGCAAAGTCGCAGGACAGCTTGTCGGCTGTTGGGCTGAACGATGGGACACTTCGAAATACCTCGCTGCTAGTGCGCTGAGGTGATTCACTGGCTCCGGTCAGCGGAGGCAGTGGCGATGGCGGGTCAGCCTGGCTTCTTCGATGTCGATGAGCGGTATGCGGCCCTCTCTGCCGCCGGCGATCCGCTGGAACGTCTTGCGGCCGCGGTCGGCTTCGAGGTCTTCCGGCCCGTGCTGGAGGCGGCGCTGGCGCGGTCGGATCGCAGCCGCGGTGGTCGCCCGCCCTATGACGCGGTGCTGATGTTCCGCATCCTGGTGCTGCAGGCGCTCTACAGCCTCTCCGACGAGCAGACCGAGTTCCAATTGCGGGACCGGCTGTCCTTCATGCGCTTCGCAGGTCTCGGCCTGCACCAGGCAGTGCCCGACGCCAAGACGATCTGGCTCTATCGCGAGCAGCTCAAGCAGGCGGGTGCCATCGAAGGGCTGTTCCGCCGCTTCGACGCGGTGCTGGTCGAGCAAGGCTATTTGGCCATGGGCGGGCAGATCATCGACGCGACCCTGATCGCCGCGCCACGCCAGAAGCTCACCCTCGATGAGAAAGCCACTATTCGTGAGGGCAACACGCCGACGCACTGGTCAAAGGCCAAGCGGGCGCAGAAGGATCGCGACGCGCGTTGGACGCTCAAGCGCGGCAGAACCAAACCCAAACCAGAAGGTGCGCAGCGCCAAGCCATTCAGATCGCGGTGCCGGTTTTTGGCTACAAGAGCCATATCGGCATCGACCGGCGGTACGGGCTGATCCGCCGCTGGACGGTCACTGATGCCGCCCAGCACGACAGCCGTAGCTTTCCTGCCCTGCTCGATCCCGAGAACACGGCCAGCCGCGTCTGGGCGGACACGGCCTACCGCACGAAGCGCAATCTGGAAGCGCTGGAACGGCGCGGGCTGAGCGAGCGCATCCTGTTCCGCAGACCGCCACGGCGCGAACTCCCTGAGCAGCAGGCGAAAGCCAATGCATCACGCGCCCGGATCCGCTCCGGCATCGAGCATGTCTTTGCCGCCCAGAAACACCGCATGGCGCTGTTCGTCCGCACCATCGGCCTGGCCCGGGCCCAGGTGAAGATCGGCATCGCCAACTTGGCTTACAACTTCACCCGCCTGGCCTGGCTCAGCGCCCGAGCTGCGCCCGCATAACCCCACAGCGTCCACGAAGGGCAGAACCCGCCGCCCAAAGCCGGTGACCCAGCCGGGTCAACAGGGGCACGTCACGGCCTGAGGCGACCATCCTGCACGCGAAGGCCATGCAGCAGCGGGTAGTTCGAGGTGTCCGATGGCCTCCGCGGGGCAGCCAAAGCCATCGCGGGGGCCGACCTGCTCGTCCGGCGGGGCTCCGAACCAGCGAGTTGATGCTATGCTGCCGCCTCCCCGAAGCTCACCGGCGCCATGGACGGACCAACCAGCTGCCAGCCTCCCGCGATGCATGACTTGGACAGGGACGGCACCCGGCTCCCCTACGGCTTGGCCGAGGATGGCCGCCTGGCCCACGTGTCGGAGGTGGCCTCGGGGCTGGCGTGCCGGTGCCGCTGCCCAGGCTGCGGCGAGCGGCTGGTGGCCCGCAAGGGTGCCATCAAGGTCCACCACTTCGCCCACCACGTGGACCGCGCTTGCGTCGGCGCATGGGAAACCACCCTGCACCGGCTGGCCAAGGAGATCGTGCTGGAAGCCCGCGACATCCTCCTGCCGGACGCGGTGGCCGAGGTCGACGGCCTGCGCCAGGACGTCGCCTTCGCCACCGTCTTCCCCTACGAGGCGGCGGAGGCCGAGGTCGACATGGGTGGCCTGCGGCCCGATGCCGTCATCCGCGGCCGGGGCAGGGAGCTGCTCCTCGAGTTCCACGTCCGCCATCCCTGCGGCCCCGAGAAGCTGGCCCTCCTGCGGGAGCGGAACCTGCCCGCGGTCGAGATAGACCTCTCCCGTGTTCCCCGGCACGCCTCCCGTGCCGAGCACGCCGAGCATGTCCTGCGCGCGGCGCCCCGCCACTGGCTGCACAACGCCAAGGTCGCCGTTGAGGAGGAGCGCCTGCGGCGCATCGCGGCGGAGCGGGCGGCAGTCGAGAAGCGGCGCTTGCAGCGGCTCCATGGCCGGATCGCCGACGAGATCGCGGGCGCCTGGGTTGAGCCGGTGAGCCCTGGCCACTCCAGCTGGCGCATCAGGGCCGTGGACGCTGGCTTCGGCGGGTTCGTCGGCCGGGCCGTCCCCGGTGACGGATGCTTCGCGGTAGTCGCCGAGACGTGGCAGGCGGCGTTCCTGGACCATGTCGCCATTGGCGCCGCTGGCCACTGGGTGACGGGCGACGCCGCGCTCAGGACCCTCCAGAAGCGGCAGATGCTCAAGGCGCCGTTCCAGATCCGGCGGAACTGGGAGCCGGAGCTGGTCGCGCACATCCAGGAGCGCGTGCCGGGCTTCCGCCCGCCCCACGAGGTCATCGCCGACTACGCCGACTGGCTGGCGGAGCGCGGCCTGCTGATGCGCGTCCGCCAGGGCTGGGTGGCCGCCCAGACCGTCGGGTGGGAAGCCAGGCAGCGGATGGAGGCGGCGAGTGAGGCGAGGCGCCGCCAAGGTGAACTCCAGGACAAGCTGGGCACCATGCTGAAGGCGGCTGGGCTGCCCTGGGCGGACACGGCAGGCTGGCTGGAGAGGGCTGTCCCCGAGTTCGGTGCGGTGCCTCGTGTGCTGGCCGAGGAGGGCGGCGAGGGCTTCGGGCGCCTCATGCGAAGGCTCGATGAGCTCGAGAGGATGGTCCAGCCGCAAGCCAGTCCGTACGAGGGCGGCTTGCTGGGCCTGCCGCTGGATGCGGTGCGGCTGAGGCGCCGGGACGAGGCGCGTGCCCGGCAGGAGGCCGCACGCCTCGAGCGCGAGGAGTTCGCGCGGCAGGCTGCGGAACGCCGCCGCCAAGAGTCAGGGGACTTCGTGGGCACCCTGATGACACGAGCCGTCGCCTTGATGGGTCAACATGCGGGCACGACCTGGGTCTGTGATGCGGTCAGCGCCGCAACCGGGCTGCCCCTCGACGAGGGGCAGTTCGCCCTGGACTGGCAGGCGAGGAACCGCATCAGCGAGGCGATGGCGGGCGAGCGGGACCGCATCATGGCGACCCGGGAAGCCGAGAGGCGCCGCCTCGACAAGGAGGCGGAGGCTGCCGCCGTTGTGGCAGGCTGCCGGAGCAGGCTGGAGGCGGAGGTGATGGCCCGCTTCCCCGGTCAGCCGGACTGGGCGCACATGTGGCTACGCGGCAAGCACCCCGCATTGGGCCGGTCGCCCTGGGAACAGTGCGTCGACGAACGGACGCTCGAACGCTGCAGGAGCCTGCTCGATGCGGCGCGGCCTAAGGGCAGGCGGCGGTAAGGTGATCGGCACGGGCCGATAGCTTGGAGGGCTCCATTTCCAGCCCCCATGACCGAACATGGGGCACGCTGCTCCGTTGTGGCAGGTCAGGAGGACAACCGATGATCGATCCCACATCCGAGATGGCTCGCCTCGTGGAGAGGGCGAGGCCGTACGTTCCGCAGAGGATTACGCTGGGAACTATCGTGCTTGAGGGTGCCGCACCTCGCCTCGCTTGCGTCTCAGTCGAGCAGCATCCCGATCAGGACGGGGACCACGTGCGGCGGCAAGATGATGTCGAAGGTGCCGCCTTCATGAAGCCGTCCAGAGACGAGGACGAGATCGTTTGAAGTCGGCGAGGCGCTCACCTCGGCGACCATCGACCGGGTCGCGTAGTCATTGATGTTCCCGGCATTGGCGGCCGATCCCATGCCGCTGGACGCCTGCTGGAATGCAGCCATCCCCGCATCGAAAGCGGCCATGTCCGAGCCCGCCACCCGGGTCACCAGGTGCCCGACAGGTGCGGAGCCGAGCGCATCGATGAGCTGATCGCGTCCCCTCGATGTGAACGCGAGCGTCCTGTCCGAGAGGGGAGGATGCCGGAAGGTGATGGCGTAGCAGGGCTCTCGAGCAGTCTCCGTGATGTGCGCGAGGGCGACCCTTGCGCCGATCACGACGCCGGGCCGGTAGGTTCCAGGCTTTGCCGGGGTTTCAATGCTGTCGTCGGCCATGGATGCCATCCGCGAATTCCCGGCAGCCTATAGTCGCTTGGCTCGGGCGGCGACAGGCGAATGTCACAGAGGGTTATGCCGATTTGGCTGTGGCCCGCCGCGTCTCGACGCGACCGCCTATCGGCTCTCATGATCCGATGATGCCAAGGATTCCTGCGCCCAGCTTCCCGGCGTCCTCCTCGCGCAGAACGACGGTGACCGGCTGGAGCACATGACCGGCCGGATGCCGCAGCACCGCTTGGCCGGTCACGCGGACGATGCCGCCGACCCGCTCGTAGGCGAAAGCGAACGCGCCCTCGGGGCCCCGCGACAGCTCCAGCATCCAGGACCCGTCGGCGCCCTGCACCACCGGCGGCTGTCCCTCCGGGCGTGCCAGCGGGGCAGGGGTGTGGCCGATGAACGTCGTGTCCTTGCCGGGCATGCGCATTCCTTCTGCTTCCGCGCACGCCGTCCTTGGTGACCAACGACCAAGCCTTGCTGGCGTGCGGCGGCGAAGGTGGCGCCGACGCGATCGCCGGTCCAATCACAGGAACGGCGCCGCGCGGCGGGACGGAGGCGACGGCCGCGCGACGGCCCGCATGACCGGGCGTCAATCCTTCGCGGACGCCTTGCCGCCGGACGCCTCCATGACGACACGGACCATCATCTCGACGGCCGCCGACCGGCTGCCCAGCCCGTTGTAACTGGCCAGCGTGTCCAGCCATCCGGCAGTCTCGGCGTCTATTCGGATGGTGCGGAAATCCTCTGCCCGGCGCACCTCGTCACGCAGCTTCGCCAGCAGCCGCGCCCGCGTGGCCACGGCGAACTTCTCGGTCACCAGCAAGTCGGGCGAGTGCGGATTCAGCACGTGCCGGGTCAGCCAATCCGCCTGCGCGGCGCCACGTGCTGCGCGCCACGCCGTGCGGCGCACCGGGAATGAATCTGCGAGCGCGTTGTGCTCTTCGTCGGTCGCCTCGGGCGGGAAGGCCAGGATGGGTTCCGGCCCCCCAGCCTCCCGGTACTGCCCGACGCGCCTCAGCACGCCCGGGTGCCGCATCGCCACGCCAGCTTTGGCCAGCCACGCGAAGCAATCGTCGCCGACCTCCTGCTGGAGCAGCATGGCGGCCATCCTCTCACGCCTCGGCGTCGTGCGGCGGCCCATGGTGGTTGTCCTTTCCCCGACGGCGTGGCGGCGGGCAGCCCCGGTTACCCGGCGCCCGACCCATCCCGTTTTCCTTCTGATGACCTCAGGTGCGTGGTCGCGACCCGGGCCATCGCCTTCACCGTCTCCGAGCGGCTCGTGCACCCGAACAGCCTGCGGCCGATCTCGTCCAGCCCGAGGGCCGTCTCCTCGGAAACGCGGACCGTCAGGACAGGGCCACGGGCGATCCGCGCCCGGTCGCGGAGCTTGGCCAGCAGCCGGGCGCGCAGCGCTTTCGCCCGGTCCGGAGGAAGCAGGCAGTCAGGGGAAACCGGGTCCAGCACGTGGCGCAGCAGCCAATCGTCCTCGTGGCGCTGGCGCGACCGGAGAAATCTTTGCCTGGCGGCCTCGCCTATCGGCTCCGACCCGCCGCTGGCCGCGACGGGGCCGCGCGAGTACGCGTGCAGGACGCTCCTGAGAGCGTCCGAGTACAGCTTGGCGCCGTGCGCCCGCAGCCAGCCTTCGAGGTCGAACCCGAACTCGGACCGCAGCAGCCGCAGCAGTTCCTTGTCGCGTTCTGCTATCGGTGGCGTGCCCATGCAGCGCCCAATCCTTGTTTCTCGGCGGACCTCGACGGTGCCAAGGGGCAACGCGAATACCGTGGAACTCCACGGCCAGCAAGCGCCGCCCCACAGGGCGTGGAGCTCCACGGTAAATGCGCAGGGTCAATCGGCCACCGGCGCCGCCGCGTCGGCGTCACTGCGTCCAGGGAAGCCATTCCGGCGCGATCCGTAGTGAAGTTCCGCGCGATCCGTAGGGGAAGAGCCCCGTAACCGACTGATTCCGCGAGCGGAATCGGCTCCGAATCTTGAATAGATTCCAGGGGGACCGCGCGCCGCCGGTTCGGCATGCCTTAGTCGGCCAGCGACGAGGTGCGGCGGCAGGCCGAGAAACAGGGTTGACCGCTCTGGGTTCCGCGCACGTCGTTGGCTGCGCGGAGGCTCCCATCCGGCTTCCGCCAGGCGCGGGCAGGACGGCTGGCAGCCCGCCAGGGCTTCGCTGATGCGCCGTACGCCCGCCATCAACTGGCATCAAATGCCCCTCCCCCGACGGGGAGAGTTCACGGAACTGAAACAGACAGCTTCTTGGCGAGATGATACGACGTTTCCACAAATATCGAACCGACGTTCGATATGCGCGAAGCAGGAGTTCACGGCGATGTCGTCGAAGCCGACGTCCGGCGCCACAGCGGCCGGGACCACGAAGCCAAACCGGGCAGGGGCCTTGGTGCCGCGGGCGGGTAGGCTGCTCGCGCTGGCGGGGACCGCGGCGGCTTTCCTCGGGGTGGCCGCGCCCGCGCAGGCCGAGACCCGAGAGTGTTGATTGCCACTGAGAGCTGACCCGGGGTTGCCACGGAGATCTGACCCGGGTTGTGGATGCGGGGTTTTCAGATCTCGTCAGGTCGGCTGTGGTTTCCTTTCAGGCTGGGCCTGGGTGGCGGAGCTGTTCCTGAAGCGGAAGCTGTCGTTGCCGGTCTCCAGGATGTGGCAGTGGTGGGTGAGCCGGTCGAGGAGTGCGGTGGTCATTTTGGCATCTCCGAAGATCGCCGCCCACTCACTGAAACTGAGGTTGGTGGTGATGATGACGCTGGTCTGCTCGTAGAGCTTGCTGAGCAGATGAAACAGCAGGGCACCGCCTGAGGCGCTGAACGGCAGGTAGCCCAGCTCGTCGAGGATCAGCAGGTCGGCATGGAGCAGGCGGGCCGCGATCTGTCCGGCCCTTCCGGCGGCTTTCTCCTGCTCCAGCATGTTGACCAGCTCCACCGTGGAGAAGAACCGCACCCGCTTGCGGTGGTGCTCGACCGCCTGGACGCCGAGCGCGGTGGCCACGTGGGTCTTGCCGGTGCCCGGTCCGCCGACCAGCACGATATTGTCGGCGCTGTCCATGAAGGCACCGGCGTGGAGCTGGCGCACCAGGGCCTCGTCGAGGTGGCTGCTGGCGAAGTCGAAGCCTGTCAGGTCCTTGTAGGTAGGGAACCGGGCAGCCTTGAGCTGGTAGGCGATGGAGCGGACCTCGCGCTCGGCGATCTCGGCCTTGAGCAGCTGCGACAGGATGGGGATCGCGCTCTGGAAGGCAGGCGCGCCCTGCTCGGTCAGTTCGGCCGCGGCCTGGGCCATGCCGTGCATCTTGAGGCTGCGCAGCATGATGGCGATGGCGGCGGCCGCCGGGTCATGACGCATGGCGGCCTCCCTGCCTCGGGCGCAGGCTGTCGTAGCGGGCCACATTGGCCTTGGGCTCCTGTTCCAGCACCAGGGCCTGGGGCGCCTCGATCGGCGGCGCCTGGGACGCGGTGCCATCGGTCAGCCGGTGCAGCAGGTTCAGGATATGGGTCTTGCTGGCGACCCCGGCCTGCAGCGCCATCTCCACGGCGACCAGAACGGCCTGCTCGTCGTGCTGCAGCACCAGGGAGAGGATCTCGACCATCTCCCGGTCGCCGCCGGACCTGCCGTGCAGCTGACGCTGGAGCTGCCGGAACGCCTCCGGCAGTTCGGCGAAGGGGGCGCCGTTCCGCAAAGCACCGGGTTTGCGCTGGACCACCGCCAGGTAGTGGCGCCAGTCGTAGACGGTTCGGCCTTGCCCGTGGTGCGACCGCTCGATGATCCGCTGGTGCTCGCAGACGACGGCCCCCTCGGCCACCACCAGGATGCGGTCGGGGTAGATCCGCAGGCTGACCGGCCGGTTGGCGAAGGAGGCGGGCACGCTGTAGCGGTTGCGATCAAAGTGCACGAGGCAGGTGGGCGAAACCCGCTTGGTCTCATCGACGAAGCCGTCGAACACCCGCCGGACCGGCATCAGGCAGTCCACCTCCTGCCGCCAAGCTGCAGCGACGCTGCCGGGCTCCACCCCGTGCGGCATCTCCTGCCAGAGGGTAAGGCATCGCTGCTCCAGCCAGGCATTCAGCGCCGCCAGGCTGGCGACCTGCGGCATCGGCTGCCACAGCCGGTGCCGGGTGTCCTGAACGTTTTTCTCGACCTGACCTTTCTCCCAGCCCGAAGCTGGATTGCAGAACTCGGGCTCGAACAGATAGTGGCTGGCCATCGCCAGGAAGCGGGCGTTGATCTGCCGTTCCCGGCTCTGGCCGATCCGGTCCACGGCGGTGCGCATGTTGTCGTAGATGCCGCGCTGCGGCACGCCGCCCAGCACGCGGAAGCCGTGGTTGTGGGCGTCGAACAGCATCTCGTGCGTCTGCAGCAGGTAGGCTCGTACCAGGAAGGCCCGGCTGTGGCAGAGCTTGAGGTGGGCGACCTGCAGCTTGGTGCGCTCGCCGCCGATGACGGCATGCTCCTCGCTCCAGTCGAACTGAAACGCCTCGCCTGGGCCAAAGGCCAGCGGCACGAAGACACCGCGGCCGGAAGTCTGCTGCTGGCGAAGCCAGTCGTCGCGCCAGGCCCGCACGAAGGCGGCGACCCGCCGGTACGAGCCGTCGTAGCCGAGCCCGGCCAGCTCGGTGTGGAACTGCCGCGCGGTGCGTTTCTGTTTACGTGGCCTCCGGCCATCCGTCCGCAGCCAGGCGGCCAGCCGCTCGGCAAAAGGATCCAGCTTGCTGGGCCGATCGGGGGTCCTGAACACAGGCTCCACCGCCTCGGACCGCAGGTACTTGCGGATGGTGTTCCGCGACAGGCCGGTCCGGCGGGCGATCGCGCGGATCGACAGGTGCTCCCGGAAATGCCAGCGCCGGATCACGCTCAACAACGCCATGTCCAACACTCCCGCTGCCCCCGCCCAAAAGGCTGAGGCTAGCGTCCGAACATGGGTCAACTCTCAGTGGCAATTTCACCCCAAACCGGGTCAGCTCTCAGTGGCAATCAACACACTCCTCGCAGATCTCGGCGCACTCGGCACAGGTGTGCTTATGGTGGGGCGTGCCGATCAGCATCATGTCGGCAGAGGTCTGGCAGATGGTGGCGCAGGCCATCATCAGCCTGAAGTGATGCGGCTCCACGTGCTTGCCGCCCGCTTCCAGGCAGTGGTTCATGGCCGTGCCCAGGCAGGTGGAGTGGCAGCGCAGGCATTCCTCGATGCAAGCCTGCATGGCGGGGGTCATCTGATGCATCTTTCTTCTCCGTTAGGATGTCCGTGAGGCGGGGTTCGCCAGCCTGCTCGGCAGGTCGGCTGCCCAATTGAGGTGACGAGCGTGGGTGCGGGCGCCCGTTGGACGGAGGGCTCGGCCATGCTCCGCCTTCCGCAGGCCCTGGGGCTCTGCGGAGACGCTCAGGACGCCTTATCGGGGTGGTGGAGAAGGAAGGTCGGAGAAGATGCCCGCGATCGAAGGTGGCGGCATGGCAAAGAAATCGCTGCCGCTGACCAGGAGCGTGACCTGCGGGCTGACCGGCGGCAGGAGGGCAGCGCCGCTCCCGCAGTGCCCGATGACGCAGCAGCCTGGCCGGACGGCATCGCCGTCGCAGTTCGGGCAGCACTTCTTGCCTGCCGTCCTTGCCTTCGCAGCCGGACCAGACATCCGGGCATGGTGGGGAGCGGGCGTGGCGTGACCAGCGTACGCGGACGCCTGGGTGAGGGCCGCAGGGGGGGACGTCGGGGACATGGCGTTATGTGCCACCGCAGGCACAGCAAGGATGGACACGCATATGGCGAGCACCAAAGCAGTCACAGCCTGGATCGCGCTTTCCGTCCAGCGCATCGGTTCATCCGCCCTACGAGCCTTCGCCAGTAAGCGTCCGTCTGCCGGATGGTTTCCTATTCGGCTTGCGAAGAACGCGGCACATCGGAGATTTCCGCACCTGCGCTGCCTCGCTTAACCTCGCTTCGAATGCGACCACGACGCCTGGAGCTGCGGGGCATCGCAGGCCGGATGTCATTGCTGTCGCCTTGCAGCACCGGCGTGCTCGCCCTGGCGGCCGGGGGCGAGCACGCCGATGCCTTCACAGGACCAGGCGGGCCTAATCCTGCAAGCGGACGGCCCGCAGGCGCAGCGCGTTGCCGATGACCGAGACAGAGCTCAGCGCCATGGCCAGGGCCGCCACGATCGGGCTGAGCAGCAGGCCCAGGACCGGGTACAGCACGCCCGCCGCCAGGGGCACCCCGGCCGCGTTGTAGACGAAGGCGAAGAACAGGTTCTGCCGGATGTTGCGCATCACCGCGCGCGACAGGAGCCGCGCCCGCGCGATGCCCGCGAGGTCGCCCTTCACCAGGGTCACGCCCGCGCTCTGCATGGCGACGTCCGTCCCGGTGCCCATGGCGATGCCGACGTCGGCCTCCGCCAGCGCCGGGGCGTCGTTCACGCCGTCGCCCGCCATGGCGACGACCTTCCCCTTGGCGCGGAGCTCCCGGACGATGCGGTGCTTGTCCTCGGGCAGGACGTCGCCCTGGAAGTCCTCGATGCCGAGCCTGCGGGCCACCGCCTCCGCCGTCGTGCGGTTGTCGCCCGTCAGCATGACGATGTGGATGCCGCTGGCGCGCAGGCTCTCCAGCGCGGCGGGCGTGCTCTGCTTGACAGGGTCGGCCACCGCGATGACGCCGCCCGGCCTGCCGTCCACGGCCAGGAAGAGCGCCGTGCCGCCCTCACGCCGGAGCTCGTCGGCCCGGGTGGCGAGACCACCCAGGTCGACACCAAGCTCCTGCATCAGCCGCGCGTTGCCCAGCGCGACTTGGCGCCCCCCCACCGTGCCGGTCACGCCCTTGCCCGTGACGGACGCGAAGTCGGCAGGCTCGCGGAAGGCCATGCCGCGTTCCTTGGCGGCGGCCACGACCGCGGCCGCCAGCGGGTGCTCGCTGGACCGCTCCAGGCTGGCGGCCAGCGGCAGCACCTCGGCCTCGGTCAGGCCGGGTGCCGGGACCACGGCCACGACCTTGGGCTTGCCCTCCGTCAGCGTGCCGGTCTTGTCCACGACCAGGGTGTCGACCTTCTCCATGTGCTCGAGCGCCTCGGCGCTCTTGATGAGCACGCCCGCGGACGCGCCCTTGCCGACGCCGACCATTATGCTCATGGGCGTTGCCAGGCCGAGCGCACAGGGGCAGGCGATGATGAGCACCGAGACGGCCGCGATCAGCCCGTAGGAGAGCGCGGGACTCGGGCCCCAGGCTGCCCAGGCGACGAAGGCCAGCGCCGCCACGGCGATGACCGCCGGGACGAAGTAACCGGAGACCGTGTCGGCCATGCGCTGGATGGGCGCCCGACTGCGCTGCGCCTCGGCGACCATGGCGACGATGCGGGACAGCATGGTGTCGGAGCCGACCTTGCCCGCCCGCATGACCAGCGCGCCGGTGCCGTTCACGGTGCCGCCGATGACCTTGGACCCCGGCGCCTTCTCGACCGGCAGGGATTCACCGGTGACCATGGACTCGTCCACGGCGCCGCTCCCTTCCAGCACCGCGCCGTCCACCGGCACGCTCTCGCCCGGACGCACCCGCAGCCGGTCACCGACGCTCACCTCGGCCAGCGGGATCTCCTCGTCCTCGCCGCTTTCCTTGAGGCGCCGCGCCGTCTTGGGCGCCATGTTCAGCAGGGCGCGGATGGCGCCGCCAGTCTGCTCGCGGGCGCGCAACTCCAGCACCTGGCCGAGCAGGACGAGCACCGTGATGACGGCGGCCGCCTCGAAGTAGACGGCGACGGTGCCGTCCATGCCGCGGAAGCCCTCGGGGAAGACGCCAGGCGCGAAGGTCGCGACCAGGCTATAGAGGTAGGCGGCGCCGGTCCCGAGGGCGATCAGGCTGAACATGTTCAGCCTGCGGTTCCTGAACGACTGCCAGCCGCGCACGAAGAAGGGCCAGCCCGCCCAGAGCACGACCGGCGTCCCGAGCAGGAACTGGACCCAAACGGAGACCCTGGGCGGCACCAGGTGATGGATGCCGAGGCCCGGGATGTGGGCGCCCATCTCCAGGACGAGGACAGGAAGGGTCAGCACCAGGCCGATCCAGAACCGCCGCGTCATGTCGGCGAGTTCCTCGTTGGGCGCGGCCTCGGCAGTAATCTCCAGCGGCTCCAGGGCCATGCCGCAGATGGGGCAGTTGCCCGGGCCTTGCTGCCGGATCTCCGGGTGCATGGGGCAGGTGTAGATGGCGGCCTTCTGCGCAGCCGTCGGCGCGACAGCCTTCTCCGGCTTCAGGTACCTGTCCGGGTGAGCCTCGAACTTTCCCTTGCATCCAGCCGAGCAGAAATGGAACGCGGCGCCGCCGTGGTGGGCGTGGTGCGGCGTCTTGGCAGGGTCAACCGTCATCCCGCAGACCGGGTCGCGCACCAGAGTCTGGTCGTCGTTAGCTGGCGTATGAGCGCCGTGACCATGGTGATGGTGGTGATGCTCTCCCATCTGCGGGACTCCTCCAAGACTGCTGTGCTCGACGTTCGGTGCTCTAGGAGGTGGGGTTTCCCATTGTGGGAAGGTCAAGGGCGCCGATCGGACACCCTGCTGGCCTTGACCTTCCCATAGTGGAAAGCCCCACCTGTTGGACGGTCATTGAGGAGGAGAGCACGATGTACCGCTTCGACGTTCCCGGCATGAAGTGCAGTGGCTGCGCCAAGAAGGTAGAGGGCGCCATCAAGGCCAAGGACACCGCTGCCGAGTTCAGCGCTGACGTGGAGAACAGGCGGGTGACCGTGATCTCCTCGGTATCCCAGACGGAGCTCGCCGCGGCCATCCAGGAAGCGGGCTACGCCAACCAGCCCGTGCCCGCCTGAGCTTCCCGGCAACGAGCTGCGCCGGACACCGTAGCCGGAGCAGGCTGCTCCGGCGACTGTGATGCCGTCCTGCGCCAGCGTCGGCCGGTGCTACATGTGATGCCGGACGTGCGGGTTGCTCATCACCTCGGCCGTCTTCGCACCGTAGTGGTGGTCGGGCTGGATGTAGGCGACGCCGCTCGATTCTCCGCCAGTCGGAACCGGAACGCCGGGGACCGGGTGCGCGGCGCCGGGATCGAGGTAGCGAATCCTCAGGTTTTCCCCGCCCCCGGCAACGGCGACACGCCCGCCACCCACGACGTTCTCGTCATGGCCGGGCGGGTAGACCACGGCAAAGTTCTCGCCCTGCCCAACAACCTCGATGGGCCCGTTGGCGTGCGCTACCGCGGCGGAAGTGCCGATCGCCGCAAACAGGGAGAGGGCGAAAAGCGCGGATTGGAAGCGGGGTGTCATAGCGAGATCCTCAATCAGGTTTGCCGTTTCTCGTCCGGCACCTGGAGAGGATGGGCCGCCACTGTGTCAGCCCGCTTGCGCCATCTTATCAATTGATGTCAGCGGAACTGCACCCCGGCTTCCACGCGGTGCGAGGCGGGACGCCCTGGGGCGTCCCGCCCCATCTCGTCAGTGGTTCATCATCTGACAGTGCTGCATCATCTGCTGCATCTGCGGCGACATCGTGCCCTGCTGGGCCTGCGCCCGCATCTGCTGACAGTGCTGCATCATCTGCTGCATGTTCATGCCTCCCATGTTGTGACCCTGCATGGAGCCCATGCTGCCCTGGGCGGCGGACGAACCCGGCGGCGTCGTGGATGTCGGAGGCAAGGACATCTGCGACGAGGTCGGGGTCGCCGCAGGCGGGCCGCCGGGCTGCGCGCAGGCGGCCACGCCGAGCAGCAGCGTTGCAGCCAATGCGACCTTCCCGATCGCCTTCGAAGTCATGTGGACCATGTGTCCTCCTTGAGATGGCAGGGGTTCGGCAGGCGCCCCGGCCCGCCTCGGCGGGCTGGGGCGACGACGTTGCACGGCGAGCAGGCGGTCACAGGGGGTGACCGACGCGCCTTGCATGACGTGGAACGGCAGCATGCTTCGAGGCAGCATGTTGCAGGTTGAGACGGCGGGGGACTCGCTCATAGGGCTTCCAGTCCGCGGAACCGCATCCACGGCCGCCAGGCGCCGTCGCGGCCAAAGGCGACGACGTCGTAGGTCGAGGGCTCCGCGCCCGGCACCTCCATGCCCGGCACGCCGATCGGCATGGCGGGCACGGAAAGCCCAGCAACGCCGTCGGGCCTTTCCTTGAGC
This sequence comes from Pseudoroseomonas sp. WGS1072, assembly GCF_049340465.1. Classification (NCBI taxonomy): domain Bacteria; kingdom Pseudomonadati; phylum Pseudomonadota; class Alphaproteobacteria; order Acetobacterales; family Acetobacteraceae; genus Pseudoroseomonas; species Pseudoroseomonas sp. WGS1072. The sequence goes on from NZ_JBMPSU010000001.1 coordinate 3,100,838, forward strand.
AGGCGCCGGATTGCCGCGGCGGGGACATGCCCTTCCATGGCGTAACGACCAGTCTTCCCGGCATGGCAGGAGAGCAGGTCCGAGGGTGTGCCAAGCGCCTGCCGGTATGGCCCGACCGCATCCACGACCTTGTCGTCGACCTCGAAGCCCTCGGCCCGCAAGTGCGCGACCCAGCCACCGCAGCAGCCGCAGGTGCGATCCCGCCAAGCTTCGACCTTGGGCGGCCCGCCACAGGCCGTGGGCAGCAGTGCCAAGCCAAGTAGGCCGCTTGTGAGACCTCGACGGGTGGTGACGATACGCATATTCGCGCTCCTAGGCTGGTCTAGGCAGGATGATGCTGGCGCGCAGCCCCCCGCCTGTGATGTTCTGAAGCGCGACCGACCCGCCATGGCGGCCGACCGCCTGCCGTGCGATGGCCAAGCCGAGGCCGGAGCCGCCAGTGCTGCGGTTGCGGGACTCCTCGAGGCGGTAGAAGGGCTGGAAGACGCTCTCCAGCTGCGCCTCGGGAACCCCCGGCCCAATGTCGTCCACATGAACCACGAGTTCCTGCCCCAGGTCGGACAGGGTCACCCGGGCCGAGAGGCCGTACTTCAGCGCGTTGTCGATGACGTTGGCGAAGGCGCGCTTCAGGGCGATGGCCCGGCAGGGAAGCCGCGCCTGCGAAGGCCCCTCATAGGTCACCGACTTGCCCATGTCCTCAGCGTCGCCGCAGAGGGTCTGGAGCATCGCTGCGATGTCGGCGGACCGGACCTCCTCCTGCTCCTCGTCGCCCCGCAGGTAGGCCAGCGTGGAGGCAATCATGGCATCCATCTCGTCGAGGTCGGCGTCGATCTGCCGTTGCGCCTCGGCGTCGTCCAGGAAGCCCGCGCGCAGGCGCAGCCGTGCCAATGGGGTCCGGAGGTCATGACTGACGGCCGCGAGCGCCTGTGTCCGGTCGGCAATGAGGCGGTCGATGCGCGCCTGCATGCGGTTGAACGCCTGTGCCGCCTGCCGAACCTCGCGGGGTCCCTCCTCGGGCACGGTGACCGTCTGCCCGGGCCTGCCGATGCGGTCGGCCGCGCTGGAAAGCTCCCGCAACGGCCGCGCGATGAGGCGCACGACCAGTAGGCCCAGCACCAAAATGCCGATGGCCATGGCGGTGGTGGAGAGGAGTGTGGCGTGCTCCGGCTGCGCTTGCAGCGGGTCGGCGTGGTACCAGAGATGGCCGCCGTCCGGCAGACTGACCGCACCTTCGGCCTCCAGATGGCCGCTGGCGGTAAGATTCTGGGCCGTCACGGCCCCCACTGCGACACCGGGTCGCCAGCGCACCTGGAAGCCCGGGGAGGACAGTGCCTGGGCCACTGCCTCGCGGGCATCCGGCGGCACCATGCCGATGGCGCGGGCGGCCGCGGCGACCCGCTCGCCAGTGACCTTCTGCTGCGTGCTTCCCAGCAGGATATCGCTGCCTGTTTGGTGCAGCCACAGGCTGCCGACATGGAACGCCATCAAGCCGACCAGCAGCACCAGGATGATGCGGCCAGCCAGGGTGCTGGGGAGCAGCCGCCTCATCGACGCGCGACCGAAGGGACGAACATGTAGCCTGCGCCCCGAACAGTCTTGATGATGGCGGGGCTGTCCGACAGCGGCTCCAGCTTTCTCCGGAGGCGGCTGACCATGACGTCCACCGAGCGGTCGATGCTGCCCGAGATCCGGTTGCGGGCGAGGTCCAGCAACTGGTCGCGCGACAGGACGCGTTGTGGGTGCTCGCAGAAAGCCAGGAGCAGGTCATACTCGCCGCTGGACAGATCAACCGCCGAGCCGTCGGGTGCCGCCAGTTCGCGGCGCCGGGTGTCGAGGAGCCAGTCGGCGAAGACCATCCTGTCGCCGGTGACGAGCCCCGTCCGGGCTGCCCCGGCCTGGGCGCGCCGCAGGACGGCCCGGATCCGGGCCAGGAGTTCTGGACGGCTGAACGGCTTGGGGAGGTAGTCGTCGGCGCCGAGTTCGAGGCCCACCACCCGGTCGGCCTCCTCGCCGCGGGCCGTCACCATGATGATCGGGACCTCGGACCTCGCTCGGAGCATCCGACACAGGTCGAGCCCCGACTGGCCTGGCAGCATCACGTCCAGCAGCACCAGGTCCACCGGGGACAGCGAGATAGTGTCCCACATCTCCGCGCCGTTCCGCGCCCCCGTGACCCGGAAGCCGTTCTGGCGCAGGAACTTGGCGATGAGCGTGCGCATCTCCCCGTCGTCCTCGACGACGAGAATGTGAGCCTCGAGGGGGAGCGGGCTGCCCCGCCCCTCCCGCTCCGTGTCAGGACTGACCGGCGGCACCGGCGAGGACACCCAGCTTCGCCCGTGCCTTCGGAGCCAGGCCGGGGGCGGATGCAGCCTTCGCTGCGAATTCGGTCATGTCAGCGTCTCCCACCACAATCAGGGCCACCATGCCCAGACCAGTGTGGGGCGTGCACTGCACGGGGTAAACGCCGGGCCGGTCGAAGGTCACCGTTGCCTCGCTGTTGAACGGCACGGTGAGCGGCGGCGCGCCCGCAGGCCAAAGCGACTGAATGGGGGCGACGTTGTGACCCTTGTCGGTGGGCTCGAAGCGGACGGAGCCGCCCACCGGGACCCGCACCAGAGCGGGATCGTAGGCGAAGGTGTCGCCTGCCACGGGACCGCGGTTCAACTGGCGGACCGTGGCGGCTGGCTCAGCGGCGCTGGCCAGCCCCGTCATCATCAGCAACGCGACAAGGGTCGTGCGGATCATCATGGTTTTGTCTCGTCTTAGAAGAACAGCCGGATGCCGGTCATGAAGGTCCATCCGCCCACATCCTCACCGTCGTTGCGGGCGTAGCGGGCCGTGTCACCAAGCTTCCGCTCGTAGCTGACGCCGATGTAGGGTGAGACCTCGCGCGTGAACTCGTAGCGCAGGCGCAGCCCGGCCTCGATGTCGTTGATGCCGCTGCCGACGTGAAGTTCGGGCACCTTCTGGAGCGCGAAATTGGCCTCGATGTTGGGCTGGAGCACCAGGCGCTGCGTGATGTAGGCGTCGTAGGACACCTCCGCGCGCGCCGACAGGTCGCCGCGCTCGCTGACAAAACCCTGGAGGTCGACCTCGAACATGCCGGGCGCCAGCCCTTGCAGGCCGATGACGCCGTAGAAGCGGTCCGGCCTGGGGCGGATGTCGTAGCGGACACCGGCCTGGAGGTCCCAGTAATAGCCGATCAGGCGCGAGTAGAGCAGTTGGATCTCGGCGCTCTCGACCCGGCCGTTCCGCGCCGTCTCGCCCTCGGTCTTCAGCCAAACCCGGTTGACGTCGCCGCCATACCAGGCCTGCCCGTCCCAGCGGCCGATGTTGGGGCCGTCCAACCCCCAGCCGTACTCCAGCTTCTCGAACAGCACGGCGCCGGTGAACACCTCGTGGCTGAACGGGGGCTCGGTGCTGTGCGGCATCGCCTGCGCGTGCGCCGGTGCGGCCTGGAGCGCGCCGATGGCCAGGACGGCCGAGGCGGCGGCGGTCAGGATGCTCTTGGTCTTCATGACCGTCACCGCGCCGAAGCCGCCTGGCGTGCCGAGACCACAGATACCTTGCGCATCATCCCAGTCTCCATGTGGTAGAGCATGTGGCAGTGGAAGGCCCAGCCGCCGGGCGCGTCCGCCTCGATGTCGACGTCGAGCGTCGAGCCCGGCTTGATGTTGACGGTGTGCAGCAGCGGATTCTCGGCCCCGTTGCCGACCTGCGGAATCATCCACATGCCGTGCAGGTGCATCGGGTGGCTCATCATCGTCTCGTTGACGAAGCGGAAGCGCGCACGCTCGCCGAGGTGGAGCTGGATGGGCTGCGCTTGGCTGAAGCTGTTGCCGTTGATGGACCAGAAGTACCGCTCCATGTTGCCGGTCAGCCGGATCTCGATGATGCGGGTTGGCTCCCGGACCGGGTAGAGCGGCTTGGCGGCCCGGAGGTTGCGGTAGGACAGAACGCGAGCACCCGGCGGCGCGCCGACATCGTTCACCAGGGGGTCTGGCATCGCCATGGCGCCGTGGTCCATGCCGCCCATGGCACCGGCGCCCGTCGAGCCATGATTCATGCCGGGCATGTTGCCGTGGTTCATCCCGGCCATGGACGAGGGGGCCATGCCCCGCATGCTGGAGTGATCCATCCCGGGCATCGCCGGTTGGTTCATCCCCGACATGGAGGAGTGGCCCATGCCAGCCATGTTTCCATGGTTCATGCCGCCCATGGACTGGCCCTGCATGCCCTGGGAACCCCCGGCGGGCATCTGCATGGCGGAGTGATCCATGCCCCCCATGTCCATCGGCGCGACGTGGCCCGGGGCGTCAACCTCCGGCATCGGTGTGCCGCGGTCCAGTCCGCTGGGCCCGTAGTTCATGCCCATGTCGGCCATGGTCAGAACCGGGCGCGGACGGTGCGGCGGCAGAGGCAGGGCGGGCAGGCCTTCCCGCGTGGCCAGGCTGAACTGCGCGAAGCCCTGGCGGCCCATGGATTCCGCCAGCACCTGGTACTGGCGCCCGTCGCGCGGGCGGACCAGGACGTCGAAGGTCTCTGCCGGTGCGATGCGGAACTCATCCACGGTGACGGGGCGGACGTTGTTGCCATGCGCCTGCACCACGGTCATCTCGAGGCCGGGGACGCGCACGTCGAAGTGGGTCATGGCGCCGCTGTTGATGAAGCGCAGGCGCACCGTCTCGCCGGGCCGGAAGAGCGCCGTGAAGTTCTGTGCCGGAGTGTGGCCGTTGACCAGGTAGGTGTAGCCGCCGACATCCTCGATGTCGGTCGGGTCCATCCGCATGTCGCCCCACATGACGCGGTCGGAGACGATGGCTGACCGCGCGGCGCCGTCCGGCGCCCGGCGGAGTTCGCCGACCAGGCTGGCCAGGGTGCGCTTGTTGTAGTTGTAGTAGCCGGGATCGCGCTTGAGGTTGGCGATGACGTGGCTCGGCGTCTCGTCCGTCCAGTCCGACAACTGGACGATGTAGTCGCGGTCGTAGCCGAAGGGTTCCGGCGTCGCGGGGTCGATGACGATGGAGCCGTAGATGCCGGACTGCTCCTGCACGCCCGAATGGCTGTGGTACCAGTAGGTGCCAGCCTGGACGAGCGGGAAGCGGTATTGGTGCGTCCCGCCCGCGTCGATGCCCTGGAAGCCGTCGCTGATGCCCGGTACGCCGTCCTGGCTGCTCGGCAGGATCAGGCCGTGCCAGTGGATCGAGGTGTGCTCGCGCAGCCGGTTGGTGACGTTGATCACCACCTCCTCGCCCTCGCGGAAGCGCAGGACGGGACCCGGGATCTGCCCGTTGATGGCCATGGCCGGGCGGCGGCGCCCGGTGATGTTGGCCGTCACGTGCGACAGGGTCAGGTTGAACTCGCGCGGCATCGCCCGGCCGACGGCGGGCTGCGCCGAGGCGCCGGACGCGGCCGGGAACGCCAGGGCGGCGACCCCGAGGCCCAGGGCCCGCCGCCTGCTCAGCTTGTCATTGGTCATCGTTCGGTCCCCTTGGCCACGTCCACTGCGGGCTGGTCTTGCCGGTCAGCGCGAGAAGGTGACGTTGCCCACCATTCCGGACTCGTAGTGGCCCGGGATGTTGCAGGCGAACTCCAGGCTGGTGGCCCTGGTGAACTTGAAGACCATCTCCCCCGTCTTGCCGGGGTCGACCAGAACGGCGTTCGGGTCATCGTGGCGCATCGCGCCGTGATCCATGCCGCCGTGTCCCATGGCGCCATGGTTCATGCCCGGCATCCTGGAGTGGTCCATGCCAGCCATGGCATCCTTGCTGGTCGCCGACATCATGCCGCTGTCGAACATGGCCCGCATCTCGCGCTGGTGCTGCTGGTGCATGACGGCGGTGCCGATGTTGAACTCGTGCAGGAGCTCGCCAGCGTTGCGCACCCGGAAGCGGACGGTCTCCCCGGCCCGGACCTGGATGCGCTGCGGCTGGTAGCTGTTGTCCCGCATGACGATGTCGATCGTCCGCCTGACGTCCTGGGCACGGCCACGGGTGCCGAATGCCTGGTAGGCCGAGTCCGCAGAGGCAGGCTGAATCTGGGCCGCAGCGATGGCGGCCAGGATGGCGGCCGCGATGGAGGTGGCAAGGCGCATCGGTGAGCTTCCCCGGTCTGTGCAAGCAGGGGCAGGTCGGTGGCCTGCCGCGTGAACTCGATGCGGCCAAGATGGCCTCCGAGTGCGAGCCCGAGATTGCCCAAGTGTGACAAGATATTTCAGGTGAGGGAGCGCAGCGCGGTTCGTGACATGGGCCTGCCCACAGCGGCACGGTGTCCAGCCTGCCACTCAAACCTTCACCGTGAGGGGGACAGTGAAGTTGCCCCACTTCCGTAGACGGTTAGTGGGTAAGGATTAGTCGTTCTCGGCCATGGCTCTGGCTTCGTATTCGATGGGCGAGAGGTAGCCCAGGGCCGAGTGGCGCCTTGTGGGATTGTAGAAGCCCTCGATGAAGGCGAACACCGCCATCCGGGCCTCGGCCTGGGATCTGAAGCTGCGCCGGTCCAGGAGTTCGCACTCGAGAGTGGCGAAAAACGCTTCGGCCATGGCGTTGTCATAGGCGTCACCGACCGAGCCGGTGGAGGGGCGCACACCCGCCTCTTTGCATCTGAAGCCGAAGGCTACCGACGTATACTGGCTGCCCTGGTCAGAGTGGTGGACGACATCGGCGGGCTTCCTCGTCGTCACCGCCATGTCGAGCGCGTCCAGCACGAGGCGCGTGCGCAGGTCAGTCGCCATGGCCCAGCCGACGATCCGGCGCGACCAGACATCGAGAACGACGGCGAGGAACAGGAAGCCCGCCGCGGTCGGCACGTAGGTGATGTCGGCCACCCAGAGCCGGTTCGGACCTGCCGCGCGGAAGTCGCGGCTAACGAGGTCGTTGGCGGGCCTGTGGCGCGGCTCCCGTTGCGTCGTCGTCGGGAAGCGGCGCCTGGAGACGCCGCGCAGCCCGGCGCCGCGCATCAGCCGCGCCACCCGCTTGCGGGCCACGGCAGTACCCTCGGCTTGCAATTCGGCGTGCACCCGCGGCGCGCCGTAGGTGCCGTGAGAGGCCGTATGGATGGTGCGGATCCGGCGCAGCAGGGTCGCGTCGCTCATGGCATGAGCTGATGCCGGTCGGCTGCGCCATGCGTAGTAGCCGGACGCAGAGACGCCCAGCACGCGGGCCATGGTGGCGATGGCGAATTCGGCCTGGTGCGCGCTCATGAACTCGAAGACCCGTTCGGGGTCCTCTCCCTCGCGAACCAGGCCGCCGCCTTTGCCAAGATGTCGCGCTCCTGGCGCAGGCGATGATTCTCACGCCGGAGCTTCGTCAGCTCCTCCCTCTCCGGGCTGCTCACGCCGCCATCCTTGCGAGCTCCACCGTCGCGCTCAGCCTGACGAACCCAGTTCCAGATCGACTGCGCCGTCGGCTCGAACTCGCGGGAGAGATCCTCCGGCGTTCGTCCCGATCGGACCAACTCCACCATCTGCCGCCGGAACTCTGGCGGGTAGGGCACCCTGAATTTCGGCATCTTCGACACCTCCATCTCAAGCCTCGGGGTATCCACGAAACCGGGTCAACTCCACAGATCGCGCTACAGGTGACCGGGCTAAGGCGGGGTTGATCCAGGAAGCGACCTGCCCACCCAATCCCTGAACCTCGACAATCTGGGTGCAGCCAGCCTGGCGGTAGGCTCTGTTCAGGCACCCCCCCTGAAAGTGGAGGAGGCTCAGATATCAACTTGTAGTGACGATTCCGTCGTGTATTTTCCGCGGCCAAGTTCGTCTTCCGACCAAGGTGCAAGGCCGCTGGCTTTGCTGATAACGGCTGAGTCCCTGCTGTCAGGCGCCGTTTGCCCGAGGGTTTAGGGAAACGTCGTCGACGGAGCGCACCTTGTCGCAGCCTATGCCTTATTGGCAGAGCCAGCCGAGATACGATGGAGGGGTCTACGACCTGACCCATCTCCAGCCATGGAACACCACCATCTTGGCGCCCGGCTCACCCGGCCCTGAAGGTTCGGCGGGCAGTGAGAAGGTTCGGATGCCCATTTGCTTCAAGTTCAGCTATCACTGCTGCACGGACAAGGATTCGACAAGGCTTGGCTTGGGAGACCTTGTGGTTGAAAGCGAGCGGCCGGAAGAGAGGCGGCGCCTGTGTCCAGTTCGCTGGTTTGCCAGCCGGAACCTGAAGGAAACGTTGAGAAGCGCCATGAGCGGGCGCTTGGCGCCCATCAACAACTATCAGTGGGTACTCCACACAAAGCTGCCTGGCATTTCGCACACTTGGATCGTTTTCCTGAAGTTCATGCCTGGCCCGCCCAACGGCTGCGCTATCGCTAGCGTGGAAACGTCTTACCTCACCGGCGACCCGATAAAGGGCGGGAGAGAGGAGAACTTCGCGTACATTGCTCATAGGACGCGTCAGACGGGACAGCTCTACGGCGTCAGATAGCCCGAAAAAGCTTTGGGGCCAGACCCGTCGGCCTGACCCCTCCGCAACACTTCCGTGTAAATAGATACCCAATTTGATCCGCGATAGTGCCGCAGATACCTGCTTCCACAGGCTGGGGCACCCGTTAGGATTGAACCAAGTGGCTCAAACCAGCGTTCCAAGTGCAGTCTGAAGGTATGTTCAGTTAGCCTCAGCGTCAAGAGGTGAGGCCCCCAAGCGCAAGTAATCCCCCTTAAACCCGTATGAACGCGGGTACCTGTGGTCCTTGCTTGAACTGCGTCTGCCTCCCCAGGAGAACCACGCGAGCACCATGGCTCCGTTGGGCCTGGGGCGTGGCGCTCGGTGGCTCCGGCGTGGCGACATGCTTGAGTGGCGGCACTTCCCGCTCATCGTCCTGGAGCGCCGTCCCTCCGCCCCGAAGGCGTTTGAACCGCCCCGGGTTTGCCGGAGGCTGGTTGGTTTGGGTTAAGCGGCCAGGGCTGGTGCATCCCCCGCAGCATAGTAACGCGCCTCGGCTTCGGCGGGAGGGACGTTTCCGATCGGCTCGAGGAGGCGGTGGATGTTGAACCAGGCCACCCACTCGAGGGTGGCGTATTCGACGGCTTCCAGCGACCGCCACGGGCCGCGGCGGCGGATGACCTCGGTCTTGAACAGTCCGATCACCGTCTCGGCCAGTGCGTTGTCGTAGGAATCACCAACGCTCCCGACGGACGGCTCGATCCCGGCGTCGAGCAGCCGTTCCGTGTACCGAATGCTGACATATTGCGACCCGCGGTCGCTGTGGTGGGTCAGGCCGCCCTTCACGGGACGCCGGTCGTGGATGGCCTGCTCCAGTGCGTCGAGGACGAAGCCTGCACTGGCCGCCCGTGACACCCGCCAGCCGACGATGCGGCGGGCAAAGGCGTCGATGACGAAGGCGACGTAGACGAACCCTTGCCACGTCGCGACGTAGGTGAAATCCGACAGCCACAGCACGTTCGGCGCCGACGCCCGGAACTGCCGGTTCACCTTATCCAGCGGACACGGCGTGGCCGGGTTAGAGACGGTGGTCCTCATCTCCCTCCCGCGCACCGCACCCCGTAGGCCCATGGCACGCATCAGCCGCTCCACCGTGCAGCGGGCCACCACGATGCCCTCGCGGCCGAGCTGCCGCCAGACCTTGCGGGCGCCATAGACCCCGAAATTGGCCGCATGCACCTGTCGGATGCTCTCCATGAGCACCCGATCCTGCCGGGTGCGGGGCGAGGCCTTGGCCGGATCAGTGCGCCGGGCGACATGGGCGTGGTAAGTCGACGGGGCGACCGGCAGCACCCTGCAGATCGGCTCGACACCGTAGACCTCGCGATGATCGTCGATGAAGGCGATCATGGCTTCGAGCGGCGGTCGAGCTCCGCCAACGCGAAATATGCCGACGCCTTGCGCAGGATCTCATTGGCCTGCCGCAACTCGCGGACCTCGCGTTCCAGAGCCTTGATCCGCTCCCCCTCCGCGCTGGTTGGGCCAGGCCGCAGCCCCTGGTCGCGCTCGGCCTGCCTCACCCAGCCGCGCAGCGTCTCCGCCGTGCAGCCGATCTTGGGCGCGATCGAGCCAATCGCCGCCCATTGCGAGGCATGGTCGCCTCCATGCTCCAGCACCATCCGTACCGCCCGCTGCCGGACCTCAGGCGAATATCGGTTCGAAGTCTTCTTCGTCATGGCTCCACCTTCTCAAGAGTTGGAGCCTCCGGGGAACCCGGGGCGGTTCAGTTCGTGCCGGTCAGGGTGAGCCATGTCGGTTTCTGGGAAGTGGCTTGCACTGAAGGTCCGGCTGCTGTGGGCGCACAGCCGTCATGGCCGGGTCTGGCCGGGCACGGACAGGCCGCTTCCGGGGTAGGCTCGCCTGGGAAGCAGACACCTGCTTCATGCGGCGAAGCACTCCGCATGAGCTTGACTGCGCCAACATATCGGCGATACTCGATATATGGAATCGGAAGACGCCCTCGCGTGCCTTGGCGCCCTGTCACAGTCGACCCGGCTGGAGACCTTCCGGTTGCTGGTGCGCCATGAGCCCGAGGGCCTGCCTGCGGGCGAGGTCGCCCGACAGCTCGAGGTTCCCCAAAACACGATGTCCACGCACCTGGCGGTGCTGACGCGCGCTGGCCTGCTTCGTTCCGAGCGCCACAGCCGGTCCATCGTCTACCGGGCCGATGCCGAGCGCCTGCGGGAGATGATGCTGTTCCTCGTCAAGGACTGCTGCGGCGGACGCGCCGACCTGTGCCAGCCCCTGGTCGCCGACCTGCTTCCCTGCTGCCCGCCCGAGAAGGCCACCCCATGAGCGACGTCACCATCTACCACAACCCGGCTTGCGGGACGTCCCGCAATACGCTGGCCCTCATCCGCAACAGCGGCGAGGAGCCGAAGGTTATCGAGTACCTGAAGACGCCGCCGACGCGGGAGGTGCTGGCCGACCTCATCCGGCGCATGGGCGTCCCGGTGCGCGACGTCCTGCGCCAGAAGGGCACACCCTACGAAGAGCTTGGCCTCGGTGATCCGTCCCTGACCGATGACCAGTTGCTCGACGCCATGGTGGCGCACCCCATCCTCATCAACCGTCCCATCGTGGTGACACCGCTCGGCGCGAAGCTGTGCAGGCCGTCCGAGGCGGTGCTCGACATCCTGCCGAACCCGCAGCAGGGCGCCTTCACCAAGGAGGACGGCGAGAAGGTCGTCGGTGAACCGGGCCACCGCCTGATCTGAGTCGGGCGCCCGCGCCCTCCCATTCCGGGGACCGACGAGCCAAGCCGCTGACCATCGCTGACAGCGGATGGTCCGGCGCGCCCTGACGCCCGAGAGAACACGCCCTTCATGCTGGCCCTGGCCATCTTCGTCCTCACTCTCGTCCTGGTCATCTGGCAGCCACGCGGTATCGGCATCGGCTGGAGCGCCATGGGCGGCGCCGTGCTGGCGCTCCTGACGGGCGTCATCGGCTGGGCCGATGTCCCTGTGGTCTGGGACATCGTCTGGGACGCCACCTTCACCTTCGTGGCGCTGATCATCATCTCGCTTCTGCTGGACGAGGCCGGGTTCTTCCAGTGGGCCGCGCTGCACGTGGCGCGCTGGGGCGGCGGAAACGGGCGGCGGCTGTTTCCGCTTGTCGTGGTGCTGGGCGCGCTCATCGCTGCCTTCTTCGCCAATGACGGCGCCGCCCTGCTGCTGACGCCCATCGTCATGGCCATCCTGCTGCGGCTGAACTTCTCCGCAGGCGCCACGCTCGCCTTTATCGTCGCCTGCGGCTTCGTGGCCGACACCACCAGCCTGCCGCTGGTGATCTCCAACCTCGTCAACATCGTCTCGGCCAACTATTTCGGCATCGGCTTCGACCGCTATGCGGCGGTGATGGTGCCGGTGAACCTGGTGGCGCTGGTGGCAACACTCGGCGTGCTCTGGGCCTACTATGGCCGCCAGGTGCCCGCGAGCTATGCGTTGGACCGACTGGAGCGGCCCGGCGCCGCCATCCGCGACCACCTCGTCTTCCGGGCGGCCTTTCCGCTGCTTGCGGTGCTGCTGCTGGCCTATTTCGTCCTGGCACCGCTCGGCGTGCCGGTGGCGGCCGTGACCGGCGCCGCAGCGCTCCTCCTGCTGGTGCTGGCCGGGCGCTGGCACCGGGGAGGGCAGGGCGCCCTTGTCTCCATCCGCAAGGTACTAGGCGAGGCTCCCTGGCAGATCGTCGTGTTTTCGCTCGGCATGTACCTGGTGGTCTATGGCCTGCGGAACGCCGGGCTGACGGACCATCTGGCTGGCGCACTGGAATGGCTGGCCGGGCATGGCCTCTGGGCCGCCACCATCGGCACGGGCGTCGGCGCCGCGCTGATCTCCTCCGTGATGAACAACATGCCGAGCGTGCTGGTGGGCGCCCTGGCTATCGAGCAGGCGCGGGGCATCCCGCTCGCCATCCGCGAGGCGATGGTCTACGCCAACGTCATCGGCTGCGACCTGGGGCCCAAATTCACCCCCATCGGCAGCCTGGCGACGTTGCTCTGGCTGCATGTGCTGTCGCGCAAGGGCACTACCATCACCTGGGGGCAATACATGAAGGTCGGCCTCGTCATCACGCCTCCGGTGCTTCTGGCCGTGCTGGCCGCCCTGGCGCTTTGGCTGCCCGTGGTGGGTACGCCGTGAGCAACACGACCAAGCGCGCCATCCGTCCGTTCCTGACGACGGGGAGACCCTAATGCCATCCGACCTCGACCTCACGCTGCCCAACGTTGCCGACGACCATCTGCAGATGCCGAATCTCACCCGGCTCGGCATTCCCGGCGCCAGCACGCACCCACCGCGCATCCTGCTGCTCTACGGCTCGCTGCGGGAGCGGTCCTACAGCCGGTTCCTGACGCTGGAGGCCGTGCGCATCCTCCGCCGCCTCGGCGCCGAGACGCGGGTCTTCGACCCCCGCGACCTGCCGGTGGTCGACAGCGTACCCGCCGACCACCCCAAGGTGGCGGAACTCCGAGAGTTGTCCCTGTGGTCCGAGGGCCAGGTTTGGTGCAGCCCGGAGCGGCACGGCGCCGTCACCGGCATCCTGAAGAACCAGATCGACTGGCTGCCGCTGGAGAGCCGCGGCGTCCGTCCGACCCAGGGGCGCATGCTGGCGGTGATGCAGGTCTCCGGCGGCAGCCAGAGCTTCAACAGCGTCAACACCCTGCGCCTGCTCGGGCGCTGGATGCGGATGATCACCATCCCCAACCAATCCTCCGTGCCCAAAGCGCATGAGCAGTTCGACGAGGCGGGACGCATGCTGCCGGGGCCGCTCTATGACCGCGTCGTCGACGTCATGGAGGAACTGGTGAAGTTCACCCTGCTGACTCGTGACATTTCGAGCCACCTGACCGACCGCTACAGCGAGCGCAAGGAGCGGGCGGAGAAGCAGGCCAAGGCGGACTTGGCTAAGCTCTCGGGCGCCGTCGGATAGGCGCTGGAGCTCTCGTGCGGACAGTAGGCAAGAGAGGACAACCTCTGCTCGTGAACGGATAAAGACGTTTCCACTGACACCAAGCCCACGAGAAGGCCGGGCTCAGGTAGCTGACAGGATTGTTGGTGCGGCGCGTTATTGTTAACGAGAGTTAATCTCAGCTACCCGTCCACCGGGAAAGGCCCGCCATGACAAACACGAACTCCGTCACCTATCCCGCCATGCCCACGCTTCGCCGCCGCCACGCGCTCGCGCTGCTCGGCGCGGCTGGCTTTGCCCTGCGGACTGCACCGGCGCGTGCCGCCGCGGTGGAGAAGAGCGTGAAGCTGGCGCCCGGCCTCTGCGAACTGGTTGTCAGCACCACCACAGGCCTTGTGCATGTGGCGAGCACCGGCCCGCGCGGCGCCGACGACGCCAAGATCCTTGGCCTGGATCCGCGTACCCTGGAGGTCCGCTCCACCATCGAGCTCGGCGCGAACACAGCTTTCGGCCTCGGCGTGAACGACAGCACCGGCATGCTGTTCGGCACCGGCACGCGCAAAGGCAGGGTGCTCGCCATTGACCTCCGCACCGGCAAGGTCAAGACGGAGATCGGCGAGGGCGAGAACAACCATCCGCGGCAGGTCGTCGTGGACGAGGCGCGCAACCGCGCCTTCGTCTCCAACTTCGGCTTCCGGGAGAAGCCGAGCGCCGTGTGGGTGGTGGACACGGCTGCCAACACCCTCGCCAGCGTCATCACGGAAGGGCTGGAAGGGGGTATCTCGGGCCTTACCCATGACCCTGCGGGAGACCGGGTCTTCGTGGCCGCCTTGCAGACGAACGAGGTGGTGGAAGTGAGCCTTGCCCGCCGCGCCGGGGTGCGCCGCTTCGCCTCCGGCGGGGACGGGCCAATCAACTTGGCCTTCCACGCCGCCAGCGGGCGCCTGTTCTGCACCAACCAGAAGAGCGGCCAACTGGCCGTGCTGGATGCCGCGTCCGGCCAGCCGGTCAAGGTGCTGGAGACAGGTGCGGGCGCGCTGGCCGTCACCTTCTCGACCGACGGTGCGCTGGCCTATGTCACCAACCGTGGGGCTGGCACGGTCAGCCTGGTGGACACGCGCGCGCTGACCGTGCTGGCGAGCCTGCAGACCGGCACGCACCCGAACACCGTGGCCGTGGATCGGCGCACGGGGCTCGCCTATGTCAGCAACAAAGCCCGCTCGGCGCCGCGTCCTGCCCAGGGCCAGCCTCCGGCCCCGGCGCCCGAGGACCCGAACGGTGACACGGTGAGCCTGATCCGCGCCTAAGATCATGGCCGTTCCGGCGGGCAACCGCTGAAACGGCCCGGAGTGGACACGGCTGGGAAGAGCCGTGTGAACGGTCAGGCGCCAGTGCTGGGACCGAGGGCTTCGATGATGCGGCACTCCGCCACCTTGCCGTGGCGGCACTGTCCGATGAGGGAATCCAGTTCGCGGCGCAGTGCCTGGAGGTCGGCAATCTTCCGGTCCACATCCTCCAGGTGCTCGCTGGCGATGACGTCCACCGCGTCGCAGGAGCGCTCGCGGTCCTCGGCCAAGTCGAGCAGTGTGCGGATCTGATCCAGCGAGAAGCCGAGGTCCCGCGCACGCCGGATGAAGCTCAGGCGGCCAAGGTGGGCCTCGCCGTAGGTCCGGTAGTTCCCGGCGCTGCGGGCCGGGGCCGGGAGCAGCCCCACACGCTCATACCAGCGAATGGTTTCCACCTTCGTCCCGGTCGCCCTGGCGAGAGCGCCGATGTTCAGCAAGTTCTCCAAAGACATCACCTTGACCCTGTAGCGACTACAGGGTCTATATAAGACGTCATCAGTTCCCCGCAACCAGCGGGGACCCACCTGCGAAGGAGGCAAGCGATGGCGAATGGTGACACGGCAGCAGGAACATCGGTCGACCTGCGTTACCGGGTGGAGGGCATGGATTGCTCCGGCTGCGCCCTGAAGATCGAGGGTGCGGTCGAGCAGATCGGCGGCGCCGAGGACATCCAGGTCAACTACAAGACGCAGACCCTGGAGTTCCGCCTGAATGAGGCGACCACGCCACGCTCGGCCGTCGAGGAGAAGATCCGCGGTCTGGGCTACGGTGTCGCGGCCCTGGCGTAACCAACAGGAACAGGATGACAGCCATGGCTGACGGCGGAACGGCTCAACTAGCCCCCAAGTCCAGGGCGGCCCTGCGATACCACGTGGAGGGCATGGACTGCCCGTCCTGCGCCTCGAAGATCGAAACTGCCGTTGGCCGCTTCGGCGGGGCCGAGGACATCCGGGTCAACTACCACAGCCAGGTCCTGGCCTTCCGGCTGGACGAGGCGGCGACCCCGCGTTCGTCCGTCGAGGAGGGGATCCGCAAGCTCGGCTACGGCGTCGCCCCGGTCGAGGCGCCGCGGGTGGTCGCGGGCGAGCCTGGCGCGGTCGCCGCCGACGTACCGCTCGTTCGCCCACGCCAGCCCTGGTGGAAGGGGAAGAAGGCGCGGCTTGCCGCGGCGATCGGCGCCCTCATGGTGGCCGGGTTCGCCGCTTCGCTCGCCGTCCCGTCGCTGGACCACTGGGCCTACGTACCCGCCGCCCTGATCGGGCTCGTCTTTTTCGGCAGGAAGGCCATCGCCGCGGCGCGCGCCGGTTCGCCCTTCAGCATCGAGATGCTGATGTCGATCGCCACTGTCGGCGCCATCGCCATCGGAGCAACCTCCGAGGCGGCCGTGGTGGTGTTCCTGTTCACTGTCGGCGAACTCCTGGAGGGCATCGCGGCCGGGCGCGCCCGCGCGGGGATCGAGGCGCTCGGCGCCCTGGTGCCGAGGACCGCGCTGCGCATCGAAGACGGCACGGCACGGGAGGTGCCCGCCGCCAGCCTCAAGGTCGGCGACCTCGTCCTGGTCCGCCCGGGTGACCGCGTCTCCGCCGACGGCGATGTGGCCGAGGGCGAATCCGAGGTCGACGAGAGCCCGGTGACCGGTGAGTCTATCCCCGTTCCCAAGGCGGAGGGCGCCCCTGTCTTCGCGGGCAGCATCAATGCCTCCGGTGCGCTCCAGGTCCGGGTGACGAAGCCTGCCTCCGACAACACAATCGCCCGCATCATCCGCCTGGTGGAGGAGGCGCAGGACGCCAAGGCGCCGACCGCCCGCTTCATCGAGCGGTTCTCGGCCATCTACACGCCGATCGCAGTTGCCGTGGCGGCCCTGGTTGTCGTCGCGCCGCCGCTTATCGTCGGCGCGGACTGGGACACCTGGATCTACCGCGGCCTGGCGCTGCTGCTGGTCGCCTGCCCCTGCGCCCTCGTCCTCTCGACGCCCGCGGCCATCGCCTCCGGCCTCGCCGTCGGCACCCGGCGGGGCCTGCTGGTGAAAGGCGGCGGCGCCCTGGAGACCATCGGCCGGATCCGCGCCGTCGCCTTCGACAAGACCGGCACCCTGACCGAGGGACGCCCGCGCGTGACCGACCTCCTCGCCCTGTCTGGCTCGGAACGCACGATGCTTGGCCTCGCCGCCGCGGTGGAGAACGGCTCCAGCCATCCGCTCGGCCGCGCCATCCTGGAGCGGGCGGACGCGGACGGCATCCCGCTCCGCCCGGCCAAGGAGTCCCGCGCCATCCCCGGCAAGGCCGTCGAAGCCGTCGTGACCGGCAAGCGCGTGACGGTCGGCTCACCCACCCACGCTGCCGCTCAGGCGCCGCTCACGGCTGACGCAACGCGGACGGTCGCCGAGTGGGAGAATCAAGGAAAGACCGTGGTCGTCGTCTCTGTGGACGGCGCGCCCACTGGCCTGGTCGCGGTGCGCGACGAGCCCCGGCCGGACGCGGCCGCGGGCATCCGGGCGCTCGACGCCCTCGGCGTCGAGGCCGTCATGCTGACCGGCGACAACGTCCGCACGGGTCAGGCCATCGCCGGAGCGCTCGGCCTCAAGGTGAAGGCGGGGCTGCTGCCGGAGGACAAGCTGCGCGAGATCGGCGCCCTCAAGGCAAAGGCGCCCGTGGCCATGGTCGGCGACGGCATCAACGACGCGCCCGCGCTCGCCGCCGCCTCGGTCGGCATCGCCATGGGTGGCGGGACCGACGTGGCCTTGGAGACCGCCGACGCGGCGCTGCTGAACAGCCGTGTCGTGGACGTGGCCGCCCTGGTCGGGCTGTCGCGCGCGACTCTGGCCAACATCCACCAGAACGTGGCCATCGCCCTCGGCCTCAAGGCGGTCTTCCTGGTGACGACGGTGGTCGGCATCACCGGCCTCTGGCCCGCCGTGCTGGCCGACACCGGCGCCACGGTGCTGGTGACCCTCAACGCCATGCGCCTGCTCGGGTACCGCTTCAAGGGCATGGCGCATGGCTGAGGGCCTGCTTAGGGCGCGGCTCGCCTGGACCTGGGGCGCGGGGACGGCCGCGCTGGCCTTCGCGCTGGACCAGGCGACGAAGTGGTGGGTGCTGGCCCATCTCATGGATCCGCCCCGCGTCATCCCCGTCACCCCGTTCTTCAACCTGGTGCTGGCATGGAACCGGGGCGTCAGCTTCGGCCTGCTGTCGGCGGACCACCCCGCGACGCCCTGGCTCCTGTCCTCCCTCGCGCTCGCCGTCATCGCAGGCCTCGTCGTCTGGACGACGCGCGACCGGCGCCCCGGGATGGCGGCTTCGATCGGGTTCATCGTCGGTGGCGCCCTGGGAAACGTCGTCGACCGGCTGCGGCACGGCGCCGTGACGGACTTCCTGGACTTCCACGTGGCTGGCTACCACTGGCCCGCCTTCAACCTCGCCGACAGCGCGATCTTCGTCGGCGTTGCGCTCCTGCTCCTCGTCAGCGGGCGGCGCGAACCGGCGGGCGCGCCGACCTCCGTGGCGCGACCCTGAGGGCGGGACCGGCGTGAACCCGCTCCTCCAGATGTCCGGCCTCCTGACCGCTTTCCTGGCGGGGATGGTTTCCTTCCTCTCGCCCTGCGTGCTGCCGCTGGTGCCCGGCTACGTCTCTTATGTCGCCGGGCGCTCGGTCGCCGCCGAGCGCACCGCGCCGGATCGCCTCGCCACGGTCGGCCTCGGCCTCTGCTTCGTCCTGGGCTTCGCGACCGTCTTCGTGGCGATGGGCGCGGGCGCCTCGGCGCTGAGCCAAGCCCTGCTGCGCTACCGCTACGAGGCTGGGATCGTGGGCGGGGTGGTCGTTATCCTGTTCGGCCTGATGACTGCGGGTGTTCTGCGATTGATGCCGTTACAACGCGACCTCCGCTTCATGCCGACTCTCAGCGGCGGCACGCCGCTCTCCGCCTACGTGCTCGGGCTGGCCTTTGCCTTCGGCTGGACGCCCTGCATCGGTCCGGTGCTGGGCGCCATCCTGGCGCTGACCGCCACCAGCGAAATCAGCCACCTCGGCATCATGCTCCTGGCCGCCTATGCGGCCGGGCTGGGCGTGCCCTTCCTGCTGGTGGCCGCCTTCGCCGACGCCTTTCTACGCGGCCCGTTCCGCAGCCTGCGACGCGTCGGGCGCGTTCTTCAGATCGTGGCGGGTGGCATCATGGTGGCGATGGGGGTGGCAATGATTACCGGCCACCTGACTGACTTCGCCATCCTGATGCTCCAACTCTTCCCCTGGCTCGGGAGCATCGGATGAGCGGCGCCGCGGATTCTAAGAAGCGCGCCTAATACGCCGTCAGCCACACCGCGAAGCATGCAACTCCGCCCGGCTGGGTTTAGCGCTCCTCGGCCCTCGCCGGGTGCGCCCTTGCCGAAAGACATCGTGCTCGGTGTCCCAAGGTGGCCACCATCGCGGCTTCCGCGACACCGCGCAAAAACAGGGAGAACAGAATGCCGTCTCAGCCGATCGTACGGGGCTTTTACGATGATCAGACCGGAAGCGTCTCCTACGTCGTGGCGGATCCGCAAACAAAGAAATGCGCGGTTATCGATCCCTTGTTAAGCTTCGACCGCAATTCATGCAGCCTTGCGACCCAGCCAGCCGACGAGATTGCCACCCATATCCGGGAGCGCGGACTGATCCCGGAATGGGTGCTCGACACCCACCCGCATGCTGACCACCTTTCTGCCGTCGCCTACCTGGGCGAGCGCCTTGGCGTGCCAACAGGCATTGGCGAACAGACCCTCGCAGTTCAGGCGATCTGGTCGGACATCTATAACATCCCCGATCTCGAGGTCGGTGGCCGCGACTATTGGGACCACATGTTTGCAGATGGTCACTGCTTCAATCTTGGCGCCTCGGAAGTGAGGGTGATTTTTTCCCCAGGCCACACCGCGGCCTCGGTCACCTACGTCGTTGGCGACGCCGCGTTCGTGCATGACACCCTCTTCATGCCGGATGCGGGCACGGCACGAGCCGACTTCCCTGGTGGTAACGCGCGGGCCTTGTACCGCAGCATCCAGAGCATCCTCG
This sequence comes from Pseudoroseomonas sp. WGS1072, assembly GCF_049340465.1. NCBI lineage: Bacteria > Pseudomonadati > Pseudomonadota > Alphaproteobacteria > Acetobacterales > Acetobacteraceae > Pseudoroseomonas > Pseudoroseomonas sp. WGS1072. The sequence goes on from NZ_JBMPSU010000001.1 coordinate 3,120,582, forward strand.
CGTTGCCACCGACGACACGCCTCTTCACCGGCCACGATTACCGTCCGGGCGGGCGCGAACCGCGTTGGGAGTCCACCGTAGCGGAGCAGCGGGCAACCAACATTCACCTACGGGACAGCGGCGGAGAGGACGGGTTCGTTCGGCTGCGGGAGGAACGTGATCGAACGCTTCCTCTGCCAGCGATGATGCTCTTTGCATTGCAAGTGAACCTCCGCGGCGGACGTCTGCCGAAGCCGGAAGCGAATGGCACCTCATACCTGAAGCTGCCGATTGACCGCTTTCGAACGAGCGCTGCCAGGGCGATGGACGCAGAATGATCGGCCGGTTTTGGACGGCCTCTCCGAAGCGGCCAGCGATCCCAGCATTGAGCTCACGGTCATCTTGGGCCGTGCATCTGGGTGGCGGTGCTGAGGTCTTTCCAATGTACGAAAGGCGCCCGTCACCTCGTAGCACGCGACATCTTGATGGCCATGGGCGCCGCGCCGGTCCGCTATTTCAGATCCGGCACCCCCTGAACGTATCGGTACGGTCTTGGCTCGGGAGCATCGGATGAGCGACGACGACGACCTGCCCAAGGACCTCGCCCACATCACGCCCGCCTACCGCCGGGCGCTCTGGATCGTGGTCGGCCTCAATGTCGGTTATGGCCTGGTGGAGATGGTCGGCGGCTTCATCTCCGGCAGCCAGGCGCTCAAGGCGGACGCCCTCGACTTCCTCGGCGATGGCCTAATCAGCTTCCTTGGCCTGCTGGCGATCGGCTGGAGCCTCGCCTGGCGTGCCCGCTCCGCCCTCATTCAGGGCCTGTTTCTTGCCGTGCTTGGCGTGGGCGTGCTCGCCACCACCGGCTATCGGGTGCTGGTGCTGAACCAGCCCGAGGCCGAGCTCATGGGCCTCTTCGGCGCCGTCGCGCTGGTGGTGAACGTGGCCTCCGCAGCGGTCCTCATGCCGCACCGCGAGGGCGACGCCAACGTCCGGGCCGTCTGGCTGTTCAGTCGCAACGATGCCATCGGCAACCTGGCCGTGGTGGTCGCGGCGGGCCTGGTCTGGTGGACCGAAACTGCGTGGCCAGACCTCGCCGTGGCGTTCGTCATCGCCGGGCTGTTCCTGCAATCCGCCTGGGCAATCATCCGTGATGCTCGTAGCGACCTTGATAAGGCAGGCCAGGGAGAACAGCAGTCCGACCGATAGCCGCCATCAACTTATCAGCTTGCCTGCTTGGTGGTGCATGCAACAGGCATGATGATAACGGCGCTGCCCATCGTTGCTGCCCTTGGCAGGAGCAGCAGGTGGGCAGGCGCCACAGCGAGGGCGCGGCTTCCTGGGGTATGGCACGGCGGCTTGCGCCGGGGCCCGGCCAGCCGGTGCACCTTCCTGGAAGACCTTTCCGTTCCGGTCCTTGCAAAGCGGGCTGCCTGCTGCGGCTGGCGAGCCTAACCACGTCACCACACCCGCGGCGTGACATCGGTTGCCCGCTCACCACGGAGGAGCCGACAACTTGGCCATCACCCGCACCGGCCTGGAAGAGAACCAAGTCGCCATCTACTTCGCCGCCGTCGTGGCGGGCGCGATCGCGGCCGTCGCCGCGCCCGGCGCGGCGTGGGGGGCGGTCATCAACCCCGCCCTCGCGGCCCTGCTGTACGTGACCTTCCTCCAGGTGCCGCTGGCGGACCTGCGAAGGAGCCTGGCCAACGGGCGCTTCCTGCTGACGCTGCTGGCGGTGAACTTCGTTGCCGCGCCCCTGGTGGCGTTCGCCCTGGCTTCCATGCTGCCCGGCGAGCAATGGGTGCTGCGCCTGGGTGTCCTGATGGTGCTGCTGGCGCCCTGCATCGACTACGTGGTCGTGTTCACCCACCTCGGCCGCGGGGACGCCCGCCTCATCCTGGCGGCGACGCCGGTGCTGCTGGTGGCGCAGATGCTGCTGCTCCCCGTCTACCTCGGCCTGTTCATCGGCGAGCGGGCCATGGCGATGATGCAGCCCGGTCCCTTCATCGAAGCCTTCGTCTGGCTGATCGCCGTGCCCCTGGCTCTCGCCGCGGCCACTCAGGCGTGGGCGGCGCGCTTCGGCGCCGGGAAGGCGGTCGCGGACGCCATGGGATGGCTGCCCGTTCCCCTGATGGCCGTGGTGCTGTTGGTGGTCATCGCGGCCGTTGCCCCGAACGTGGCGGCCCAGGCAGGCTCCGTCGCCATGCTGGTGCCGGTCTACGTCGCTTTCGCCGCGCTGATGCCGGTCGTAGGTAGCGTCATCTCCAGGTATGCGGGCCTGGAGGCGGGCGCGGCGAGGGCGGTCACCTTCAGCGGCGGCACCCGGAACTCCCTGGTCGTCCTGCCGCTGGCCTTCGCTATCCCGGAAGCCGGTGCGCTGCTGCCTGCCGCGGTGGTGACGCAGACGCTCGTCGAACTCGTCGCCATGCTGGTCTACATCCGCTGGGTGCCGAGGCTGGTGCCCGCCAACCCCGGCCTTGCTGCGGAGTGACGGTCATCCCGCCGTTGCCGACCACGCGGGGAAAGGGTCAGCCAGCCGCTGGCGGCGGATCTTCCGCGTGGCAACAACCCTTCCCGTCCACCTGGACAGGCGGGCACGGCACCGTGCCGTAGGAGCAGAACACACAGCAGTCGCCCTGCTTGGGCCGGAGCAGCGTTCCGCAGCCGGTGCAGTCATAGAAGTACTGGCAGGCATCGGTCGGCATTGTCTCGGTTCTCGCCGTGCCGCAGTGCGGGCAGGTGATTGTCGACTCCAGGATCATCGGGTCCTCACACGTACGCATAACCGAGCACCAACAGGATGATCCCGACCGCCAAACCTGCCGGAACGACAAGCCGGAGGGCTGGGTTGGGGGAGCAGGCGGAGCCCGGCTCGCAGGCAACCGCTGCCCGCTGGCGCCAGAGCAGGACCGCTCCGCCAGCCAGGCACGCGGCTGCGGCGGCGAGCAGGATCGTGCGGTACGGCCCCAGAAGGACCGCCAGCCCGAAGAGCCAAGCGCTTCCCAGCCCGAGGGAGCCAAGAAGCATCGGCAGCGCACAGCAGGAGGCCGCACCGAAGGCTGCGGCGATGCCCGTCGTCGTCAGCACCATCGCACCGGCTTCCTGGACCGCCCCATGTGCCGGGGTAGCATTCACTTGGGTGTCGGACACGGTCGGCCTCCTTGTCTCAGCTATGCAGCCTACCTACCGTCTGTAGCGACTACAGACTCAAGTCCTTTCTGAGGAGGCGCATGGGATGGGGCAGAGCGGCGTTGCCATCGGTGAACTCTCGCGGCGGACGGGCTGCAACATCGAGACGATCCGCTATTACGAGCGGATTGGCTTGCTTCCAATACCGGCCCGCCGGGGGCGCTACCGCCTCTTCGGTGAGGAGGACATCAGGCGGCTGAGGTTCGTGCGGCGCGCGCGGGAGCTTGGCTTCACCCTGAACGAGGTGGGCGCGCTCCTCGAACTTGGTGCAGGCGCCTGCACCGAGGTCCATGGCATCGCCGCAGCACACCTCGCGGATGTCCGCTCCCGAATTGCCGACCTCCAGGCGATGGAGCGTGTACTGGATGGTGCCGTGCAGCAATGTCAATCCGGGGAGCAGGCCACATGCCCACTGATTGAGACCTTGTCGGGAACAGCGGCCACTACCTAGGCGCAGCGCAAGGAGGGCCATGGGCTAGCAGTCGATTGCTGTGAGTGGTCGTGGCGGCCATTGCGTCGGGCATAGCGGCCAAATCGGCAGCGTCGCCAAGCTGATCTGCATTTGCTGATGCGGAGGCTGGTTCCCACCATGCCGAGTACCGCCTTCGCCAGTTTGCTGGCGAAGGATGTCAGGGGGAAGGCCCTTACTCCACCTCGGGTGCCGTCTCGTCACCGTCCCCCAAAGCCAACTGCATCAGCACAGTATCCAGCCATCGCCCGTGCTTGCGGCCAACCGAGCGCAAGGTGCCGATCGGCTGAAATCCGAACGCCTTGTGCAGGCGGATGGACGCCTCGTTCGCGCTGTCGCCGATGACGGCCACCATCTGCCGGTAGCCGAGTGCGGCGCACTCCTGGATGAGGGCCTCGAGCAGGCGGCGGCCGATGCCGCGCCCTCGGGCCTCCTCGCTGATGTAGACCGAGTTCTCGAGTGTATTCCGGTAGGCAGGCCTGGGCCGATAAGCGCCCGCGTAGGCGTAGCCGAGCACGCGACAATCGGTGTCCTCGGCCACCAGGTAGGGCAGCCCGCGTTCGGTGATGGCGATGCGTCGCTGCCGCATATCTTCGGCCGTCGGTGCCTCTGTCTCGAAGGTGGCGGTGCCATGGAGCACGTGGTGCCGATAGATGGTGGCAACAGCGTCCATGTCGGCCTCTCTGGCAGGCCGGATGGTCACCTCGGCGGGCTGATTGGTGAGGGCGGTTGTGATCAGTTCAGGCACGGGAACCTCGTTTTCTTGGATGGAGGATGACTGTCAGGAACGCCGGAGCGCATTGGGCACGAGTGCCAGCACCATCAGGATGTTCAGCATCGCTGCCCCGCACAGGATAGCCAGCGTCGCCTGCGTGCCGAAGCTGTCCAGCAGCCAGGCGCCGAGAAAGGGCGAGGCTGCCTGCGCGATGAGGGTCGGCATGGCGATGCGGCCCATCAGCACGGCGTAGCCCTCCTTGCCGAACAGGGCCAAGGGCACCGTGTCGCGGGCGATGGAGCGGACGCCACTGCCCATGCCGTACATGACGATGCCTGCGGCCACGACGCCGGGCGCACCCACCAGCATGCCCAGGCCGACCGCCACCAGCACCGCGGACGCGACCAGGCTCCAGATGGGATGCGCCTTCTTGCCGAACAGCATCTCCAGCACGCGGGCGCCGACCTGCGCCGGGCCGATCAGCGTGCCCAAGGCGACGGCCGCCGCCAGCGCCAGCCCTTGCGACTGCAGCAGTGTCAGCAGGTGGACGGAGATGACGGTCATGATGACCGCCGCCAGGGTGAACCCCGCTGCCAGCACGACGAAGGCGTAGCGCTGGCCCGCCTGCACATGGCCTGGCGCCACGGCAGCCTTGGCGGCCGTGGGTGCCGCAGCGGGCTTGGCCAACTCGCGCGGCACGCCGAACAGGTAGAGCGGCAGCACCACGGCGAGGTGGATGGCGGCGTAGGTCAGGCAGGCGCCGCGCCAGCCCAGGTGGTCAACCAGGAAGGCACTGAGCGGCCAGCAGACCGTGCTGGCGAAGCCGCCGAACAGGGTGACGTGGGTGATGGCCGAGCGCGCCTGCTCGCCACAGAGACGCCCCAGCGTCGAGAATGCCGGGTCGTAGAGCCCGGCCCCCATGGCCAGCCCGAGCACCACCCAGGCGACTACGAACACCGGCAGGCTCGGCGCCAGCCCGAGCAGCAGCAGGCCCGCGGAGAGCAGGACGGCGCTGGCGGCGAGCACGGGGCGGCCGCCGTGCCGGTGAATCAGGTGGCCGATGCGCGGCGAAGCCAAGCCGGACACCAGCATGCCAATAGACAGGGCGCCCATGATCCAGGTGAGCGGCCAGCCGGTGTCCGCGGCAATCGGTCCGGCCAGGACGGCTAGCAGGTAGTAGGAGGAACCCCAGGCAAGGATTTGGCCGACGCCGATGGCCGAGACGACCGTCAGCCGGTTGCGGCCTGCTGCCGCACCGGCAAGGGCGCTTCCCGGTGTCGTGGCCTGGCTCATTCGGCGGGCTCGGACGGTACGGTCGCCCGCGCGGTGTTGGTCCCGCAGCACGTCGTTTCCTTGACCAGCTCCTGCTCCGGCCGCGAGGAGCAGCAGGCGACCGGGGGTGCCGCGGGAGCGCAGCAAGAGGACACCACGTCGGCGGCGCCGGGCAGCACGCGGCTCGAGCTGCAGACGCCGGTCTCCGGCAGATCGAGCTCGACACGGCGCGCGGCCTCGAGGTCGCCCGCGAGGAAGGCGGCGATGGAGCGCACCTGCTCGTGGCCGGTGGCCAGCAGGAAGGTGGGCGCCCGCCCGTAGCTGGCCATCCCGGCAAGGAAAAGCCCGCTGTCCGGCTGCTGGAGCTCGAAGGCGCCGTGCGGCCGGACGGTGCCGCAGGAGTGCAGGTTGGGATCGATCAGCGGCGCCAGCACGCGCGGGCACTCCAGCGCCGGGTCCAGGTCCAGGCGGACCTCGCCAAGGATTCCGAGGTCGGGCCGTAGGCCGGTGGCGACCACCATCTCGTCCGCCGCCACCGTCCTGCCTTCGAGACCCTTGACCTGCAGGGAACCACCGGTGCCCCGGCGAACCTCATCCACCGCGAAGGGCGCGAGCAGCTCGACGGCACCGGCCTCCACGAGGCGCCGCAGCCGTTGGCCGAGGGCGCCGCGCTCCGGCAGCTGGTCGGCGGCGCCACCGCCGTAGGCCCGCGTCAGGTCGGCGCCGCGGGCCGCCCACAGGACAGCCGTGCCCGGCGCCTGTTCGGCCAGGCGGGCGAGGTCGATGAGGGTGCCAACGGCCGAGTGGCCCGACCCGACGACGAGGACGCGCTTGCCCGCGTAGCGGCCGTGGTCGGCGCCCAGCACGTCCGGCATGCCGTGGCGGATTCGCTCGGCGGCCTCGCGTTCGCCCACGGCGGGCATACCGGAGGCACCGGCCGGGCTGGGACTGCCCCAGGTGCCGGTGGCCACTATGACGGCGCGAGCGAGGAGGCGGCCCTCGCGTCCGTCGGCCTGGAACCTGACCTCGAAGGGCTGGTCCTCGCGCCCGGCGTCGCGGACCTTGCCCACGCGTTGCCGGACGACGCCGGTCACCCGCGTGTTCAGGCGCAGGCGGCCAGCGATCTCCGGCAGCGCGGCGAGCGGCGCCAGGTAGTCGTCGGCGAGTTCGCGTCCGGTCGGGAAGCCATCGGCGTCAGGCGCCATCCAGCAGTGCCGCTCCAGCAGGGCTTGGGCCGCCCGGTCGATGTTGTAGCGCCAGGGGGAGAACATGGGGACGTGGCCCCAGGCAAGCGGCGCCGTGCCGACCGAGGGACCGGCTTCCAGGATGACCGGCTCGAGGCCACGCTCCAGCAGATGCGCTGCGGCGGCGAGGCCGACCGGACCGCCGCCGATGATGGCGACAGGTAGCGATCCGAGGGCGGCGTGGCCCTCAGAGGCCCTGTTCTGAGGGCGCGGCGTGGCGGAGCAGCAAGACGTCATTTGACGTTCCCCTTGGGTATGCCTCGGTGGGCGATGTATGTGGGCAAGCCAACGGTCAGCATCGGCAGGCACCCTTGGCCTGGTCGCGGGCAGCAGCGGCGCGGTCGGTCTCGGTCAGGGCCGCCGTGGCGTCCATCCATGCCTCCAGGCCGACCTTGAAGGCGTCGCGGCCCCTGTCGGTCAGCGTGTAGACCTTGCGCTCGCGACCGGAGACGATTTCCGAAGCGGATGTCAGGTAGCCGCCCTGCTCGAACTCGCGCAGCGTCGGGTAGAGGGCACCCTCGGAGGGCGAGCAGCAGCCGTTGGTGGTCCGCTCGACGGCACGGGCGATGTCGTAGCCGTGCGCCGGGCCGTCGTGCAGCACCTGGAGGACGAAGAAACGGCTGAGCGCCATCTTGATGGTCCCGGCCCAGTAGGCCCGGTCCGTGAAGTCCGGGGAAGGTCGGGCGACGGCGCGGAGGGTGGGTTCCTTCGACATGTCGGAACCCTATGCCTTGGAGGGCGAGGTATCAAGGCTACATTGGACAGTGATGGGCGACTCTGGCGCCTGGGATGGCGCGAGACACCGCTGAATCAGTCCTATACCTTGCACGCCCGTTACCGCCTGCGCCCGGAGTGGGGCTGCGGGGGAAGCCTCGCGGATGTCGTTTCAAGCCTTGGGGCGCACTAGGTTATCCGGCAACAGGAGCGGTAGATGACGGAAGCCCAGCGCAAGACCTTCGAGATCATGGCGAGGCGGTACACCGAGGTGAACACGACCACCCGTGCCGTTGCCCGTGAAGCGCTGGTCCGCGAGGGCATCCGGACGGCCGATGGTCGTCTTGCCCCCGAATACGGTGGCCCGGCGCCGAAGAAGCCGTCGAAGAAGCCAACCGCAGCTCGTAGTTGAGTCGCTACGCCACTTCCTTCGTATTGGGCTACCACGACTGCGATGAGAAGGTGGGCAGGAAGGCCCTTGCAGGTGAGGTGAACCTGCTGCGGAGTGAGAAAGATTATGATTGGCTCGGCCCCGGTGTTTACTTCTGGGAGGGCGATCCCGGACGCGCACTGGAGTGGGCCGAGGACAAGGTCGCCCGTGGCGATTACAAGAAGCCCTTTGTTCTGGGTGCCGTCATCGACCTGGGCAACTGCTTGGACCTTCTGGTCCGCGAGAACCTCAATCTCCTGAGAAACGCCTATGACAGTCTGGTGGCCACGCGGGAGAAGAGCGGGCAGGCGCTGCCTCGTAATAGGGATGTCAGGGGCAGCACGACCAACGACAAGCTGCTCCGCAACCTGGACTGCGCCGTGATCCGCCGCCTCCATGCCATCTTGGAGGAGGATTACGATCTGCCTGCCGGAAGCGAGAAGCCGGGCCCGTTCGACACCGTCCGCGGTCTCCTCACCGAAGGCGAGCCCGTCTACCCGGACGGAGGCTTTTACTTGAAGACCCATACCCAGATTGCCGTCTGCAATTCCGCCTGCATCAAGGGCCTGTTCCTGCCGCGTTGACTGCTACCTTCAAGGTGCGTTCGCCTGAGAGCCGGGCCGAATCGGAATCCGTGGATGACCGAGGGGTGGTGTGGAGGTGCAGTCGCCGCTTGCCAGCCAGACGACCCGCCAATCAGGTCGCGCCAGGCTAGGCCGGATCCTTGCGGTTACCCTTGCTCACGATGAGCATGTCGTTGTCCGGCAATGGTCGCTGCAGCTCGCGGGCGATCCCCCACGGCGCCTGCAGCCAAGTGTCTATCTCGTCCGGTGTCGTCAGCATCACCGGCATCGCCTTGAGGTGGATGGCGCCCTGGGATGTCGCCCAGCAACTCCAGAGGCCACTGCCGGATGCCGACATGCTCATTGTGTCGAGGGGGAACCGGGCGGATCCGGCGCCCGGATAGGCCGCACCGCACGCATCGGTCACCGATGCCTGGGTTCACTGCCCCACGCTGTTGAAGAGGCGCGAGCGAGGAGCACGAGCCGAGTACGAGGTCGTACCCTCCGGAAGCAGAAGGTGGCCCAGACTGGACCATGTGAAGACTTGCCCGTCGCGCACGTGTTCATTGAAAGCGCCAAAGCTGCCCCCCATCTCCATTGCTTGGGCTGAGCCGTTGGAAGGTGTAGATGCTGGACGTGATTGGGTCCCTCATGAAGGGCGAGGACAAGTATCCTCGGGCCTTCGCCGCTGCGAACGAGTTTTGGAGCGAGATCTTCGTGGTGCAGCGGGATGGTGACGACGCCACTTTGCAGGCGGCGATAGACGGCTCGCAGACAAGCTTTGAATGGCGCATGTCAGACGTTGGCGTCTCCCGCCCCTCTGCGAAGTCCATCATGGCCGTGACCGCGATTGGCGCGCTCTATCGGGACGGCTTCGAGGATGAGGAGTTTGCCAAGCGGGTCATTCGTTCCTTCGTGGCGAGCTCGAGGTTAAGCTTGGAGGTGAAGGCGTCCGCTAGGGATACGATGACGATGTACTCGCTTGATTGAGGGTGTGACCCTCGTCATCGGAGCCGAAGGCGCAAGCGTCTCGACTCGTTAGCGGCGGTGAACTTCCACAGCGGCAAAGCGTCCGCTGTCCCGTAGCAAGCTGGCGCCCGGGAAGCCTACCTCGAACGGCGCCATAACGGGGTTGGAGCGGTGCAGCCGGGCCAGATCGCCTCCGGCAACCGCAGCAACTGCGTGAGACCGCTACAGTCCTTCGCCGCCACGCCGAGTGGCACGGCGCCAAACTCGTCCTTTGGCCGCGCCACCCACCGACGGCTCGCCGTGAGGTGGCTCGCCACCATCCACACCGCGGCGGCGAGGGTGGCCGGGACCTCCCGGAGCTCGGCCTGCTTCGTACCTGGCAGGCGGACCAGTCGACCGGCGACGAGATCGTGCAGGACGGGATGGTCACGCCGCCAGACAAGGGCCTCGTCGGAGGTCAGGAAATCAGCGCTCGGGCGAGGCTGCCTTCTGAAGGAAGGCATCCGCACCACCCGCGACGAACCCCTGGCCATGCTGGGCAAGCCAGCGGTTGAAGTCGGCACCTGCCTCGGCCCTGAGCGCCCGCTGTCGGTCCTCGCGCCTATGGACGAGTTCCTCGTCGAGCAAGTTGGCCACGGTGCGTGCGGCGTATGGCCTGCCATCGGGACCATGATGGCCACGCTCGGCCAGCATCTCGGCGACGGCGCCAAGGTCACGGTCCAGGTCTTCGGAGGCGAGGCGCCGGGCCTCGGCTTGGATGGCTGGGTCACTTGGGTAGGGCGGCATGGGCGGTCCTCCTGCGGACCGAGCCTAGCCCCGGTGCCATGAGCCCTGGCAAGCGGCAATGAACCTCCTATGCTGCCCGGACGTTTCGATGCCAGGGGCAAGGGAGCGACCGATGGGGCTGGCAACCTACACACTGAAGATGGCGGCTGTGTCAGCGCTAGCCGCTGCGATTCTGGTCTTCGGCGGTGAGCCAATGCCTGCTGGCTGGCTGGACGGCATCGTGGATCCGGGCGCCACCGTGGGGCAGGCCGCGACCGTGGTGGTGTTCACGGTGGCCGGGTCGGCGGCGACGGCGGGCGGAATAGCCGGGCTGTTGTGGCTCGCCTGGGCGTACTGGCGCGAGTAGCGGGCCGGGCTGCGGCAGCGAAGATGGGACGAGGTGCAGTCACCACATGATTGAGGTGGCGCGTCAGGTTGTCCGGAGAACCTCAGGAACCGGGTTGCCGGTGCCATCTGTGCAACCCAAGGGATCCTGGCCACGTTCTGATGACGGTGCGACTAGGCGCTAAGACAAGAGGTGCCCCTACCTGGATGGTCAGATCCAGGTAGGGGTGCCTTCTTGCGTTCAGTCTGCGGCTACAGTCTGGATTTCAGGCGGGAAGGCCCGCCTTAGGTATTATAAACGGCGCACGCGCTCGCATGGCCATCATCTCCTTGCTCCGGTTGCGACGTGGGAAACGCCGGGCGGCGTCCCGCTGACAGACCGGTACGACTAGGCGACCGGGTCTGTTCCTCGGGCTCGGGGCTCAACAGGAAGTATGTCCCCCTGGAGTCGGAGCCGAATAGGTGGCCATTGCTGGCCAGAATTGATGCCAGTCGATTCATGGGGCGTTGCTCCGCACCCAGGAGACCGTCCGCCAGTACGACCTTGAGGAGCTCCGTCCGGTGTGTCGGGCCGCCTTCTGCAAGGATGGCGGCGACCCGATCTCGCACGCGGCTGTTCTTGCTGTCAGGCTTGCTCTTGGGCGACACCGACGATGGCGGCACAATGTGGTCGCGCCTGCGCTCGAGGTACGCTTGCAGCCGCAATAGGGTGCGGAGCCCCTCCATAACTCGTGCCTGTCGGGCATCCAGGACCGCAATCGCCGCAATGCATGCCACATCGTTACCGTCGTTGCGGATACGTGCCTTCTCAAGCCACGCCGTCGCCTTCGCCCGCGCTGCAGCCAGTTGCTCCATCTCGAGCTCGACCACTTCATAAGCAAACGTCGAGATGCCCTCGGCGAACAGCGGGGGGACGCTGGCGAGCAGGGCGTCGAGTTCATTGGCGATCACGGCGCCGGGTTCAGAGCTGCTTCCCATAACGCAAGGTAAACGGGAGACTCTGGCGCCGGTTGCAGCACGCGCAGGGTGAAACCTGTCGTTTTCCTTGGGCGGAAGGCCAGCGCCGGGTGACTCTGCTTGCGCAGGGTCTCGCCGCGTTTCGGCAAGCAAAAAGGGCGCGAGGATTCCGCGCCCTTTGTCAATGAAAGCAACGGGTTAGGAGAGCGCCAGTCTACTGAATGGCGCCGGAGTCTCCCGTTTGGTGCGCGCTTATAATCAGGCGTCCACCGCCTCCAGGTCCAGGCGCGCGGCATTCTCCTGGATGAAGCGGAAGCGCAGCTCGGGCCTGCGGCCCATCAGGGCCTCGATCAGCTCGGAGGTGGCGGCCCGCTCCTCCGGCGGCAGCACCACCCGCAGAAGGGTCCGCTTGCGCGGATCCATGGTGGTCTCCTTCAGGGAGGCGGGCGGCATCTCGCCCAGGCCCTTGAAGCGGCTCACCTCGACCTTCTGGTTCGGCTTGAACGCCTTCCTGAGCAGCTTCTCGCGCTCCGCGTCATCCATGGCGTAGAGGGTCTTGCCGGCGGTGGCGAGGCGGTAGAGCGGCGGCTGCGCCAGATAGACCCGGCCCTGGCGCACCAGCTCGGGCAGTTCCTTGTAGAAGAAGGTCATCAGAAGGGCGGCGATGTGCGCGCCGTCCACATCGGCGTCGGTCATGATGACGACACGGCCGTAGCGCAGGCGGGCGAGGTCGAAGCGCTCGCCGGCGCCACAGCCCAGCGCCTCGATCAGGTCCTTCAGCTCCTGGTTCTGCCGCAGCTTGTCGGCGCTGGCCGAGGCGACGTTCAGGATCTTGCCGCGCAGGGGCAGCACCGCCTGGGTCTCGCGGTCGCGCGCCTGCTTGGCCGAGCCACCGGCCGAATCGCCCTCGACCAGGAAAAGCTCCGTGCCGTCCGCCGACTCGCGCGAGCAGTCGGCGAGCTTGCCGGGCAGGCGCAGGCGGCGGGTCGCGGTCTTGCGGGGCGTGTCCTTCTGCTCGCGACGACGGATGCGCTCCTCGGCCCGCTCGATGGCGAAGGCGAGGAGATTGCCGGCGGTGGCCGGATCGCCCGCCAGCCAGTGGTCGAAGTGGTCGCGCAGGCCGGCCTCGACCAGCTTCGCCGCCTCGGGCGAGGTCAGCTTGTCCTTGGTCTGGCCCTGGAACTGCGGCTCGCGGATGAAGACCGACAGCATGCCGGCCAGGCCGCCCAGGATATCCTCGGCGGTGACGCTGGCGGCGCGCCGCTCCTTCTTCAGCTCGCCATAGGCGCGGAGCCCCTTCACCAGTGCCGCGCGCAGGCCGGCCTCGTGCGTGCCGCCCTGCGGCGTCGGGATGGTGTTGGCGTAGGTGTGGAGGAAGCCCTCGCCCCGTTCCAGCCAGGTCACCGCCCATTCGGCCCGCCCGGCGCCGCCCGGAAAGCTCGTCTCGCCAGCCCAGGGGGTGGGGATGACGGTGCCGGCGGCCTCGACCGCGGCCGCCAGGAAGTCCGAGAGGCCGCCCGGGAAGTGCAGGATCGCCTGTGACGGGGTGTCGTCCTTCACCAGGGCCGGATCGCAGGACCAGCGGATCTCGACGCCGCGGAAGAGATAGGCCTTCGAGCGGCAGAGGCGGAACAGGCGCGTCGCCGAGAATTGCTGCGCGCCGAAGATCTCCGGATCGGGCCGGAAGCGGATGGTGGTGCCCCGCCGGTTGTGCACCGGCCCGGCGTTCTTCAACGGCCCCAGCGGCTTGCCGCGCGCATAGGCCTGGGTGAAGAGGGTGCGGTCGCGCGCCACCTCCACCTCCAGCCGCTCCGACAGGGCATTGACCACAGAGCTGCCGACGCCGTGCAGCCCGCCGGAGGTGTCATAGGCCTTGCCGGAGAACTTGCCGCCCGAATGCAGGGTGGTGAGAATCACCTCCAGGGCGGAAAGCTTGGGAAACTTCGGATGCGGGTCGGTCGGGATGCCGCGCCCGTTGTCGCGCACGGTGAACAGATTGCCAGCCTCGAGCGTGACCTCGATGCGGTCGGCGTGGCCCGCCACGGCCTCGTCCATGGCGTTGTCGAGCACCTCGGCGGCGAGGTGGTGCAGCGCATTCTCGTCCGTGCCGCCGATATACATGCCCGGCCGGCGCCGCACGGGCTCCAGCCCCTCCAGAACCTCGATGTCCTTGGCCGAGTAGGATGTGCCTGGCTGGGACTTGGCGCCGCGGCCGCCGAAGAGATCGTTCATGTCTTGTTCACACCTTCGCCGGGCAAACTAGCGAAGGGAGGCCGGACCCCGCAACCCCGGCAGGAAAAAGGGGCCGGGGAAATCCCCGGCCCCTCGACGCGTCCGCCCGCGGCGGGGTGCCGCCTTACTTCTCCAGATGCGCTTCCAGCATCCAGAGCTTCTTGTCGATGTCGCGCGACAGGGCGGTCAGGAGATCGGCGGTGTCGGCGTCGCCCGCCTCATCGGTGCTGTCGATCCCCTCGCGGACGGACTTGGCGAAGGCGGCGAAACGGTCGGCCAGCTCCTTCACATGGTCCATCGTGTAGGTGGTCGCCTGCGAATAGGGCTTGAGCCGGCTCTTGTCGCTGATCAGCTGGCTGGTGCCGTCGGGCGTGCCGCCCAGCTGGACGATCCGTTCCGCCACGTCGTCGGCGCCGGCGAAGAGCTCGTTGTAGAAGCCCTCCAGCATGGTGTGCAGACCGATGAAGTTCGGACCCTTCATCGTCCAGTGCGCCATGCGGACGCAGTTGGTCAGGTCGTTCATGTCGACCAGGGTGCCATTTAGGACATTGACGGCGACCTTCTTGGCATTCTCGCCGAGGTCGTTGCGGGTGGCATGCAGGGCCATGAGCGATACTCCTCTTTGAACAATGTAACGCTGAAGCTCAGATGGAGTTGCCTTGCGGCGATGCCAGGGGGGCCATGGCGGGAGGCGCGTGATGATTCGCGGTCAGCGTTCCATCAGGACGCGCACGCAGGCCTCGAAGGCCTCCAGATCGTGCCAGCGGCGCTCCGGCGGCACCGCCCGGGCGAACAGCGCGCCGCCCGCCGCGCGGATGCCGCCATCGATCATCAGATTGTCGTGGCAGCCGAAGTCTTCCAGATGGAGCCCTTCCTCATCGACCCAGCGGCCCGTGGCATCCTGCCGCGCCAGAGGGCCGAGGAAGGCGCGCGTGCGGCACGTGAAGTCCTGCGCGACATTGGCATAGCCATGGACCGGCCGACCGAGGGCGCGCATGAAGCCGAGTTCATAGATCGTCCCGGCATCGGCCGAGGGCCCGCGGAAGGGGGTCAGGTTGGCGATCAGCGCATCGCAAGCACGGATATGCGCCTCGTTGCGCAGATAGATCTCGAGAAACCGCTCGGTCGCGGCATCGGCGGCGGCGTCCTCGACCGGGTCGGTCGGGAAGACGCCCGTCGCGCCATGCTCCGCGCAGATACGCTTCTTCTGCGCCGCCACCAGGGCGGCATCGGGCAGGAAAACGTCGGGGCCGGCGAGATAGATGCGCATGCCGGCACTTTGCCCCGGCCTTCGCCGGCCGGCCAGGGGAGGGATCAAAAAAAGAACATGGCGCCCGCCGGATGGCGGTTTCAGGCGGCCTGGGCCGCTGTGGGAAGGCCCCGGAGATCGGCTACGAAACGGTCGCGCCAGCGCTCCAGGCTGTTCCGCCGCATCACCGCCAGCAGATCGGCATGCCGCTCCCGCCGCTCCCCCAGCGGCATGGCGAGCGCCTGCTCCAGAGCGGCGGCGACGCCCGCCTCGTCATGCGGATTGACCAGCAGGGCCGAGGCCATCTCGCAGGCCGCGCCGGCGAACTGCGAGAGGACCAGCACGCCGGGGTCCTCCGGGTCCTGCGCCGCGACATACTCCTTGGCCACGAGGTTCATGCCATCGCGCAGCGGCGTCACCAGTCCGACCCGCGCGGCGGCGTAGAGCGGCATTAGCGCGTTGCGCGGGAAGCTCCGGTTCAGATAGCGCAGCGGCGTCCAGTCCAGCTCGGCGAAGCGCCCGTTGATGCGCCCGGCCTCGCCCTCCAGCTCGCGGCGGATCACCTGGTAGGCCTCGACATCGGCGCGCGAGGGCGGGGCGATCTGCAGGAACTCGACGCGGCGGTGCCAGTCCGGGTGCTCGGCGAGGAAGCGCTCATAGGCACGGAAGCGCTGCCGCAGCCCCTTCGAGTAATCCAGGCGGTCGACGCTCATCACCAGGGAGCGCCCGGCCAGGCTGGCGCGCAGCGCCGGCAGCCGTTCCGCCCCGGCGGTGCGCGCCTCGGCGCGCAGCGCCTCCACCTGCACGCCGATCGGATAGACGCCGGTCCGCAGGCTCCGCTCCCGGACGCGGAACACCCCGCCCGGCAGCTCCTCTCCCCCCATCTCCCGGCGGACGTAATCGCCGAAGGCCTGGCGGTCGCGCTCCGTCTGGAAACCGATCAGGTCATAATGCGTCATGGCGCGGAGCAGCTCGGCATGGGCCGGCACCGCCATCAGCACGGAGGGAGCCGGCCAGGGCGTGTGCAGGAACAGGCCGATGCGGTTCGTGACGCCCAGCGCGCGCAGCGCCTCGGCCAGGCCGAGCAGGTGGTAGTCATGCGCCCAGATCACGTCCTCCGGGCCGATGAGATCGGCGAGATGACGGGCGAAATGCGCGTTGACCCGGCGATAGCCGGCGAACTCCCCGCGATCGAAGCGGGACAGCGCCGTCTGGTCGTGCAGGATCGGCCAGAGCGTGCCATTGGCGAAGCCGCGATAGTAGTCATCGTAGTCGCGGCGCGTCAGGTCGGTGGTGTAGAGCGTCACCGGCCCGCTGCGGGCGATGGCCGGGGGCAGGCCGGGGGGCAGGGTGCCCGGCGGCACCACGTCCGGCACCGTGTTGCCGGACCAGCCGAACCACAAGCCGCCGCTGTGGCGCAGCGCGTCCATCACGCCGGCGGCGAGGCCGCCCGCGGTGGCTTCGCCCTCGGTGATCGGGGCGACACGGTTGGAAACCACGACCAGTCGCGACATGCGCGTGCCTCGTCCCTCAGACCGCGGGCAGCTCCGGCAGGAGGCCGGCCTGCTGCCGCCGCAGCAATTCCTGATAGGGACCGGGCCGGCCGGCCAGCTCCTGGGGAGCGCCGTCCTGCTCGATCCTGCCGGCATTCATCACGATGATTCTGTCGAAATTTTGCAGGGTCGAGAGGCGGTGGGCGACGGCGATGACGGTCCGGCCCCGCATCAGCCGGTCCAGAGCCGCCTGGACGGCCCGCTCGGATTCGCTGTCCAGCGCGCTGGTCGCCTCGTCGAGCAGCAGGATCGGCGCGTCCTTCAGCAGCGCCCGGGCGATGGCCAGGCGCTGGCGCTGCCCGCCCGACAGCCGGACGCCGCGATTGCCGACCAGCGTGTCGAAGCCCTGCGGCAGCGCCTCGATGAAGCCGAGGCATTGCGCCGCCTCGGCCGCCTGCCGCACCGCCACCTCGTCCGCGCCAGGCCGGCCATAGCGGATGTTCTCCAGCACCGAGCGGTGGAACAGCGCCGTGTCCTGCGGCACCACCGCCAGGGCGGCGTGCAGGCTGTCCAGCGTCACACCGCGCAGATCCTGCCCGTCGATCATGACACGGCCCGCGGCCGGGTCGTGGAAGCGTTGCAGCAGGGCGAGCAGGGTGGACTTGCCCGCGCCCGAATGGCCCACCAGCCCGACGCGCTGCCCGGCGGGGATGGCGAGGCTGAGCCCGTCCAGCACGGCGGGCCGCCCGGGATAGGCGAAGCGCACCGCCTCGAAGGCGACCGCGCCAGGGACCGCGCCAGGGAGGGCATCCGGGAGAGCGGGACGGCGCAGCGGCACCGCGTCCGGCCGCTCGGCCAGGGCATGCGGGATCAGCAGCGTCTCGGTGGCCTCGGCCAGCCGCGCCATCTGCTGGGTGAGATCGACCGCCGCCACGGCGATGTCGCGCGTGCCGTTGAGGATGGTCAGCGACAGGGTGGCGAGCAGCGCGACGTCGCCGATGCTGGCGCGGCCCTGCTGCCAGAGGGCGAGCGCGGCGGCGAGCACGGCGGCGGTCAGCAGGGCGGTGAGCAGCGCATGAACCAGCCGCAGCCTCTCCATGTTGTAGAGGCTGGCCCGGTGCGCGGCGATCTCGGCGCCGATGAAGCCGGTCAGGCGCGCCTTCTCCCGCCCCAGCGCGCCGAAGGCGCGCACGGTGCCGATGTTGCCCACGACATCCACGAGTTCCCCGTCCACCATGGCGCTGCGCGAGGCGAGGCGGCGGTGCAGCGGCATGCCACGCCGCGCCAGGCGGTACATCAGCGCGGCGATCAGCCCGGCCAGCAGCCCGAGGGCGAGGGCCAGGGGCGGATGGACCGTCGCGGTGAAGCCGATGGCGATGAGAATCGCGCCGAGCGGTGGAACCACGTTCCAGGCCAGGGTGTTCTCCACCGTGAAGGCGGCCTGGGCGGTGGCGGAGACGCGCGCCGCCAGGGCGCCGGGAAGCCGGTCGGCGAAGTAGCCGGGGTCCTGGCCGGCCAGATGGCCGAACAGGTCACGGCGGATATCGCCGCCGACGGCGGTGAAGCTGCGCGCGGCCGCCCAGCCGGCCAGGCGCCAGAGCAGGCTGTCGGCCAGGATCAGGGCGCAGAGGAACAGGAAGGCGGGCCAGATTCCATCCAGGGACCCGACGGGCCCGGCGGCCAGCCGGTCGATGAGGTGCTTGAGCCCATACTGCGTCGAAACCGCGCAGAGGATGGCGGCCAGGACCGTCCCGAACACCAGGGCATGTCCCGCCTTCCGGCGGGCCACATAGTCGAGGAGGAAGGCCGTGGCCGAGCGCCGCAGGGGTGGGATCGCAGTCAAGACAGCCCACTTTTCGCCATATTGGATTTGTAGTTTACCGGCTGAGTACAGGTAGTCTCCCGTTCGGTCAAGTCAAACGGCGCCTGTTTCAAGTAACGGTAGTCTCCGTGCTGAGAAAAAGGGATCGCTAGATGCGTATCGCTCAAATCGCGCCGCTGTTCGAGGCCGTTCCGCCCAAGTTGTACGGCGGCACCGAGCGGGTGGTGTCCTCGCTGACGGAAGAGTTGGTGGCCATGGGCCACGACGTCACCCTCTTCGCCAGCGGGGATTCCGTGACGGCGGCCAAGCTCGCCGCCATGCGCGGCGAGGCGCTGCGTCTCGACCCGACGGTGAAGGACTGGGTGGCGCATTACATGCGCATGGTCGAGCAGGTGGCGCAGCGCGCCGGCGAGTTCGACGTCATCCACTCCCATATCGACTACTTCCCGCTGGGCCTGCTCGACCGTCAGCGCACGCCCTTCCTGACGACGCTGCACGGCCGGCTCGATCTGCCCGAGTTCAAGATGATCTACGAGACCTACGGCCACACGCCCTATGTCTCCATCTCCGATCACCAGCGCCTGCCGATCCCCGATCTGAACTGGGTGCGCACCGTGCTGCACGGCATGCCGAAGGACCGACTGACGCCGCAGCCGGTCGACCAGAGCTACTTCGCCTTTCTCGGCCGCGTCTCGCCGGAGAAGGGGCTGGACAAGGCCATCCGCATCGCCGCCCGCGCCGGGGTGACGCTGAAGGTCGCCGCCAAGATCGACAGCGCCGACCGTGCCTATTACGAGCGCGAGATCGCGCCGCTGCTGGGCCAGGGCCATGTCGAGTTCATCGGCGAGATCAGCGACTGCCAGAAGCCCGATTTCCTCTCCGGCGCCCATGCCCTGCTGTTCCCGATCGACTGGCCGGAGCCCTTCGGGCTGGTGATGATCGAGGCCATGGCCTGCGGCACGCCGGTCATCGCCATGCGTCGGGGCTCGGTGCCCGAGGTGATGGAGGACGGGCTGACCGGCTTCATCGTCGAGAACGAGGACGAGGCGGTGGCGGCGGTCGCCCGCATCCCCTCGCTGGACCGCGGCCAGGTGCGGGCCCGCTTCGAGCAGCGCTTCACCGCCCGCCGCATGGCCGAGGACTATGTCTCCGTCTATGAGGAGTTGATCGAGGCCAGCCGCAAGCCGAGGCTGCGCGCCATCGGCGCCTGAGCCGCCCCTCCAAGGGGGGAGGAAGGGGCCAGGCTTGACCGTCCGGTGTGCGGCGCAGCATACCGGGCGGCCCGACCTTCGGATGTTGGATACCCTCATGACCCCTTGCCTGAGCCGCGTGCCCCGTGCCGCCTCGGCCCCGCGCTGAGGCGCCGTCCTCTTGAGACAGGGCGGTCTCCCCAGCCTTCGCGGTCTTCCCCTGGCGGGGCAGTGGGCCGTGCTGCTCCTGGTCTCGGTGCCGGTGGTGCTGATGCTGGAGCTGCTGGGGCTGCCGGCCGCGATGCTGCTGGGCTGCATGGGCGCTGCCATCCTGGTCGCCATGGGGGATACCGGGCTGCGCCTCGGCCCCTGGCCCTTCGCCCTGGCCCAGGGGGTGATCGGCTGCCTGATCGCCCGTGCCATCACGCCGGACATCCTGAGGGAGATCGCGGCCGACTGGCCGGTTTTCCTGCTGGGCGTGTTCTCGGCCATCGGCGCCAGCAGCTTCCTCGGCTGGCTCCTGGCGCGGCGGCAGGTCCTGCCGGGCACCGCCGCCGTCTGGGGTTCGGCGCCCGGCGCGGCCTCCGCCATGATGGTGATGGCGGAGGCGCATGGCGCCGATGTCCGCCTGGTGGCGGTGATGATCTATCTGCGGGTCGTGCTGGTCGCTCTGGCGGCCACCCTGGTGGCGCGGTTCTGGGCCCTGCCGGTGCCCGATGTGGCGGCGGTGCCCTGGTTCCCCGCGGTCGACCCGGCGGACCTCGCCGCCGTCCTGGCGGTCGGGCTGGGCAGCGCCGCGCTGGGGAAGGTGCTGCCGATTCCCGCCGGCCCGGTGCTGCTGCCGATGGCGCTGGCGGCGGCGCTGCAATCGGCCGGGATGCTGACCATCGTCCTGCCCCCCTGGCTGCTGGCGATCAGCTATGCCGCCATCGGCTGGAGCATCGGGCTGCGCTTCACCCGGCAGATCCTGCTGCATGTCGCGCGGGCCCTGCCGCGCATCGCAGCGTCCATGCTGGCGCTCATCGCCTTCTGCGGCGCCTTCGGCCTGCTGCTCAGCGCCGTCATGGGGATCGACCCGCTCACCGCCTATCTCGCCACCAGCCCGGGCGGACTGGATTCGGTGGCCATCATCGCCGCCGCCAGCGGCGCCGACCTCGCCTTCGTCATGGCGATGCAGACAGCCCGCTTCCTCATCGTCATGCTGGTCAGCCCGGCCATCGCGCGCTTCGTCGCCGCGCGCCTGCCGGCGGCGACGAAGCGCGGGCCCTGAGAGGCGGCGCGCCGGGGGGCGGCTTCAGCCCTTGCCGGCCTTCCTCTCCTGCCACTGGGCAAAGCTGACGCGCGGGATATCGATCCTGTCGGTGGTGCGGGCATACCAGCCACGGCCATGCATGCGGCCCAGCAGCTCCAGCTTCGGCGTGTCGATATAGTACTTCTCGGGGTTGGAGACGCAGTCGTCCCGCACATGCAGCGCCCGCACCCGGCCGAGGATCAGCCGGTGATGGCCGACCGGGACGATCTGGAAGGTCTCGCATTCCATCGCCACGGGACTTTCGCCGATGCGCGGCGGCGCCACTCGCGTGCTCGGCACGGCGGTGAGGCCGACCTCGGCCAGCTCGTCCAGCTCGGGCGGGAAATCGGCGGCCGTCGCGCTCATCGCCTCGCCCATCGCCTCGTTCACCAGGCAGACCACGAACTGGCCGGTCGCCTCGATATTGCTCAGCGTGTCCTTGGCCGCCGGCCCGTCGGGGCGCGGGCCGCAGGAGAAGCCGACCACCGGCGGATCGTCGCCGAAGGCGTTGAAGAAGGAGAAGGGGGCGGCGTTCACCACCCCGGCCTTGTCCTGGCTGACGACCCAGGCGATCGGGCGCGGTACCACGGTCGAGACCATGAGCTTGTAGGCCTCGCGGGTCGGGATCCTGTCGAAGTCGAAGAGCATGCGGGCGTCCTGTTCAGGGAGGGGAGGGGGCCGTCAGGCGGGGTGCAGCGGCGCCGCGCCGCGCCGCAGCACGGCGTCCAGATTGTCGAGGCAGCGGAAGCCCATGGCGTCACGGGTCTCGATGGTGGCGCTGCCCAGATGCGGCAGCAGCACCAGGTTGGGCGTGGTGTGGTAGCCCTCGAAGATGTGCGGCTCGCCGGCGAAGACATCGAGCCCGGCGGCGCGCAGATGCCCCGCTTCCAGCGCGGCGCAGAGGGCGGCGTCATCGACGGTGGTGCCACGGCCGGTGTTCACCACGATGGCGCCGCGCTTCAGCCGTGCGATGCGTTCCGCGTTCAGCCAGTGCCGCGTCGCAGCGCCGCCCGGGATGTGCATCGACAGCACGTCGATGGCGCCGAGGAAGCCCTCGTCGCTGTCGTGATAGACCGCGCCCTGCTCCTCCTGCGGGGAGAGGCGCCTGCGGTTGCGGTAGTGCACCGCCATGCCGAAGCCGCGCGCCATCCGGGCCAGGGCCTGGCCGATGCGCCCCATGCCGAGGATGCCGAGCGTCTTGCCCTCCAGCGTCACGCCCATGAGCTGCGTCGGCGCCCAGCCCGTCCATTCCCGCGCGCGCAGCATCCGTTCCGCTTCGCCGCCGCGCCGGGCGGCGGTCAGGATCAGCAGCATGGCGATCTCGGCGGTGGCGACGCTCAGCACGTCCGGCGTGTTGGTGACATGGATGCCGCGCGCCTTCGCCGCCGCCAGGTCGATATGGTCGGTGCCGACACTGAAGGTGGCGATGATCCTGACGCTGTCCGGCAGCGCCTGGATGGTCTCGGCCGAGAGCGGGTCGCCGGCGGCGCAGAGGATGCCCTCCGCCGCGCCGTCACGCGCCGCGGCCAGGATGGCGGGGCCGTCCATCACCGTGTCGGCCGGATTGGGGATGGTGGTGTAGTCGCGCTGGGCACGGGCCTCGACGGCCTCGGGGAAGCGCCGGGTCAGAAGCAGGACGGGCTTGCTCATGCGGGGTCAGCTCCAGAGCGGGTCGATGGCGGGATGGTCGGCGAGCACGGCGGCGATGTTGTCGAGGCAGCGGAAACCCATGGCGTCTCGCGTCTCCACCGTGCCGCTGCCGATATGCGGCGCCAGCGCGACATTGGGCAGGTCGATGAAGCGCCGGTCGAAGCGCGGCTCGCCCTCGAAGACATCGAGCCCGGCGGCGGCGAGGCGGCCCTCGCGCAGCGCCTCGATCAGCGCCGCCTCCTCGATCAGCCCGCCACGCGCGGCATTCACCACGATGGCGCCGGGTGGCAGCAGGGCGAGGGTCTCCCGGTTCAGGAGATGCCGGGTCGAGGGGAGCAGCGGGCAGTGCAGCGAGACGAACTGGCTGCGGCGCAGCAGCTCGGCGAGGTCGGGCACGTGATGCGCCCCCTCCTCCAGCGCCGGGGGCAGGGGGGCGACGTCATGATAGAGCACGCGCATGTCGAAGCCGCGCGCCCGCCGCGCCACGGCCCGGCCGATGCGCCCCATGCCGATGATGCCGAGCGTCTTGCCCCAGACGCGGGTGCCCAGGAAGTCGCCCATCGAGCGGGGGCCCCAGGCGTCCTGCCGCATCATCCGGTCGGCCTCGGGCAGGCGGCGGGCGGCGGCGAGCAGCAGGGAGAAGGCGAGGTCGGCGGTGCAGCCGGTCAGCACGTCGGGGGTGTTGGTGACGACGAGGCCGCGCGCCTTCGCCGCCACCACGTCGACATGGTCGAAGCCGACCGAGCAGGTGGCGGCGACCCGCACGCTGTCGGGCAGGGCGGCGATATAGGCGGCGTCCAGCGCGAAGCCGGAGCTGAACAGCAGCGCCTCCGCGCCCCGGCCGGCGAGCAGCTCCAGCGACTCCTCCCGCCCGATGTCGCGATCGTCGAACAGCACGGCGTCGTATTCCGCGCGTGCCCTGGCGGCCACGGCGGGCGGCAGGCGGCGGACGCAGACCAGCCGGTGTCGCGGCATGGCGGTGGCTCCCATGGTCTCTCTTTCCTCCCGAGGCTTGTCGTCCAGCTTACCCGCCGGCCGGCATCTGGCCAGAGGCGTTGGGACGGGAGGGCGCGGGACCGGAGAGGATTGTAAACGAAGGGGAGTTGTCAGGTGGCGGCGAAGCGTCCAGGGTCCGGCGCGAAACACGCGATGAGGAGCGGGACCATGGATCTGGGTCTGCAGGGGCGGCGCGCCCTGGTGATGGGGGCCTCGAAGGGGCTGGGCCGGTCGATTGCCGACGCGCTGGCGGCGGAAGGCGTGGCGGTCGCCGTCTCGGGCCGCAGCCAGGAAAGCCTGGATCGCGTGGCCGCGGAGCTGATGGCGCTGGGCGCGCCGCAGGCCGTCGGCATTCCGGCCGATGTCGCCGAGGGTGCGCAGATGGACCGGCTGGCCGATGCGGCCGTGGCGGCGCTGGGCGGCGTCGATATCCTGGTGCTCAACCATGGCGGCCCGCCAACCTGCTCGGCGCTGGAGATGAAGCAGGAGGACCTCGTCACCTGGTTCCAGCGCATCGTCCTCTCGCCGATCCGCATCGCCAACCGGCTGCTCCCCGCCATGCGCGAGCGGAAGTGGGGCCGCATCCTGGCCGTGGGCTCGACCGGCATGGTGCAGCCGCTGCCGGGTCTCGCGCTGTCCAACACGCTGCGCGCCGCCATCGTCGGCTGGAACAAGACGCTCTCGGCCGAGCTGGCCGGCGAGGGCATCACCTGCAACATCCTGGCCCCCGGCGCATTCGCCACGGACCGCACGCGCGAGACCCTGGCGGCGGCGGCGCAGAAGACGGGCAAGAGCATCGAGGCCCTGGTCGCCGAGCGTTCCGCCGCCATTCCCGTGGGACGCTACGGCGAGCCCCGGGAGTTCGGCCCGATGGGCGCCTTCCTGGCCTCGGACCGCGCCGCCTACACCACCGGCCGCGTCCATATCATCGACGGCGGAGCCGTGCGCTGTGTCTGAACGGCTGAACCTGGTGCCGGATGTCGGCCTCGCCGCGCGGCTCTTCGACGAGCTGCGCGAGCGGAGCTTCGACGGCATCGGCATCACCCGCGAGGCCTATGGCCCCGGCGAGCGCATGGCGCATGAGGTGCTGCGGCGCGAGGCCGGGGCCCTGGGGCTGGAGGTCTCGGCGGATCCGGTCGGCAACCTGCACATGACGCTGCCGGGCGCCGATCGCGCGGCGAAGCGCCTGCTGCTCGGCAGCCATATGGATTCCGTGCCGAATGGCGGCAACTTCGACGGCGCGGCGGGGGTGCTCTCGGCGCTCGCCGCCGTCGCCGGGCTGAAGCGGGGCGGCTTCCGGCCGGCGCGCGACATCACCGTGATCGCGCTGCGGGCGGAGGAGGCGGGGGCCTGGTTCCCGACCTCCTATCCCGGCAGCCGTGGCGCGCTCGGGCGGCTGAAGGCGGCCGAGCTCGAGCTGAAGCGCCAGGACAGCGGCCGCAGCCTGGCCGAGCACATGCGTGAGGAAGGCTTCGATCCCGGCTTCGCCGCGCGCGGCGAGGCGGTGATCACGCCCGAGAACACCGCCGCCTTCCTGGAGCTGCATATCGAGCAGGGCCCGGTGCTGGAGGGCGAGGGCGTGCCGCTCGGCATCGTCACCGGCATTCCGGGCAGCCGGCGGCTGCGCCAGGGCCGTGTGCTGGGCGAGTACAACCATTCGGGCGCCACGCCCCGCCGCTACCGCCGCGACGCCGCCATCGCGCTGGCCGAGCTGGCCGTGGCGCTGGACGACCGCTGGGCCGCGCTGGAGGCGGAGGGCCACCGGCTGGTCTGCACCTTCTGCACCCTGGCCACCACCGCCGAGGCGGGCTTCACCAAGATCCCCGGCGAGGCGACCTTCATGCTGGATGTGCGCAGCGTGAACCCGGCCAGTGTCGATGCCATCTTCGACGAGCTGGCCCGGCAGGTGACGGCGATCGCGGCGCGGCGCGGCGTGCGCTTCGAGCTTGGCCCCGAGACCGGCTCCGTGGCGGCGCCGATGGATGCGGATCTGCGCGCCGCCCTGGCCCGGGCGGCCGGCGCGGCGGGGGTCGCGAGCCTGGAGATGGCCTCGGGCGCCGGACATGACGCGGCCGCTTTCGCCGCGGCCGGCATTCCGGCGGCCATGCTGTTCGTCCGCAACCAGAACGGCAGCCACAATCCGCACGAGGCGATGCGGATGGAGGACTTCTCCGCCGCCTGCGGGGTGATGACGGAGTGGCTGCGCGAGGCCGCGGCCTGAGACGGGCCGGGGGGCGGCGGTGGCCGCCCTCCGGCGCCGGCTTCAGCGGATGGGCGGCGCGTACATCAGCCCTCCCTTGTTCCAGAGCGCGTTGAGCCCGCGCTCCAGCCCGAGCGGCGAATCCTGGCCGAGGTGCCGCTCGAAGATCTCGCCGTAATTCCCGACGGCCTTGATGGCGTGGTAGGCCCAGCGCCGGTCCAGCCCCATGGCCGGCCCGTGATCCCCCGCCACGCCGAGCAGGCGCCGCACTTCCGGGTTCTGGCTCTCCAGCATGGCATCCACATTGGCGCGGGTGATGCCGTGCTCCTCGGCCAGGATGAGGGCGAAGACGGTCCAGCGGACGATGTCGTACCACTGCCCGTCGCCCTTGCGCACCGCCGGGGTCAGTGGCTCCTTCGAGATGATGTCGGGCAGGATGACGTGCTCGTCGCGCGGCAGGCTGGTGATGAAGCCGGCGAGCTGGCTCGCATCCAGCGTATAGGCATCGCAACGGCTGTTGGTGTAGGCGGAGCGGGTGTCGGTGGGGTTCTCGAAGACCACGGGGTTGACGCGCACCCCGTTGGTGCGTGCCCAGTCGGCCAGGTTCAGCTCGTTGGTCGAGCCGGCGCTGACGCAGATCGAAGCGCCGTCCAGTTCCACGGCGCGCTTCACGCCGCTGCGCTTCGGCACGATGAAGCCCTGGCCGTCATAGAAGGTCACGGGGCCGAATTGCAGCCCGGCGCTGATCTCCCGCGCATGGGTCCAGGTGAAGGTACGGGCGACGAGGTCCACCTGCCCTGATTGCAGGGCGGTGACGCGGGTCGCGCTGGTCAGCACCGTCCAGCGGATGCGGGCGTCGGGGCCGAGGACGGCCGCGGCGACGGCGCGGCAGATGTCGGGGTCCAGCCCCTGCTGCTCTCCCCGGCTGTCCGGCACGCCGAAGCCTTGCGAACCCTGGTTGGCGCTGCAATCCAGCAGCCCCTTGGCCCGCACGGCGGCCAGGGTTGATCCGGCGGGGGCAGGCTGTGCCTGGATCGGGGGAGCCAGCGCCATGGTGGCGAGGAGAGGCAGCGCCGCGAGGGCAGGCAGACGCAGTCGGAGCATGAGGGCATCCCTGATGGAGAGCCCGTGTGGGTGGCGTTGGTTGATGAAGGCCAAGCAATGATCGGGCCAGATACATCCCGGATCCGCCCGCTTGGCCCGTGGCGGCTCCTCGTCTATGCCTGCGGGTCATGAATGCGGATCGGGAAGGCCCGGAGATCTGGGTGGACGGCGACGCCTGCCCGGTCCGGGAGGAAGTCTTTCGCGTGGCCGGGCGGCTCGGCCGCGTGGTGCACGTCGTCTCCAACGGCTCGCGCGGCATCCGCCTGCCGGACGTGCCCTGGGTGCGTCGGGTCATCGTGGCCGAAGGGGCCGATGCGGCGGACGACTGGATCGCGGAGCATATTGCCGCCCAGGATGTCTGCGTCACCGCCGACATTCCGCTGGCCTCGCGCTGCCTGGCGCGGCAGGCGCGCGCGCTCGCCCCGAACGGCCGCGTCTGGACACGCGACAACATCGGCAGCGCCCTGGCGGGGCGGGAGGTGGCGCGCCACCTGCGCGAGATCGGCGCCGCCACGCGCGGGCCCGCGCCGATGGCCGGATCGGACCGCTCGCGCTTTCTCGCCGCCCTGGAGACCGAGGTGCAGGCGGCGATCCGCGAGGCCGCCGCGCCGCCGATCACCCTTTGGCGCCCCCTGACGGACTGGGACTAGGCCATCCTCAGCCCGGCGTGGGTGCATCCTCCGGCAGCAGCCCCTTGGCCTTCAGCGCCGCCCAGAAGGCGGAGGGAATGCGGGCCCGCATCAGCGCCGCGTTCTGCCGCACGCGGTCCGGGTGCTTGGCGCCGGGGATGACCGCCGCCACCACCGGATGCGCGGCGCAGAACTGCAAGGCCGCGGCCCGCAGATCGACGCCAAGCTCCTGGCAGACGGCGGCGATGCGGTTGCGCGCCTCGACCTCTGCCGGCGCGGCCTCGACATAGTTGAAGGTGGTGCCGCCGGCGAGCAGCCCGGAATTGTAGGGCCCGCCGACGACGATATGGGCGCCGCGCTCGGCGCAGAGCGGGAAGAGCTCGTCAAGCCCGGCCAGGTCGATGAGGCTGTAGCGCCCGGCCAGCAGGAAGACGTCGGGGTCGGACTCCTTCAGCGCGCGGATGCAGGGCTCGGTGAGGTTGACGCCCATCCCCCAGGCCTTGATGAGCCCCTCCTCGCGCATGCGGATCAGCTCCCTGAAGGCTCCTTCGCGTGCGGTGGCGAAAGCCTCCTCCCAGGCATCGCTCAGGTGGTCGGCGGCCAGGTCATGGACGTAGACGATGTCGATCCGCCCGATGCCCATGCGCTGCAGGCTGTCCTCCACCGAGCGGCGGGCGCCGGCGGCGGAGTAGTCCTGCACGCGGCGGAAGGCCATGGCGGAGCGGAAGGGATGCGCGATCTCGCCCTCGACGTCCGGCACCAGAAGGCGCCCCACCTTGGTCGAGAGCACATACTCGTCCCGCGGGCGCTGCCGCAGCATCTGCCCGAAGCGGAACTCGGACAGGCCGGCGCCGTAATGCGGCGCGGTGTCGTAGTAGCGGATGCCGCTGTCCCAGGCCGCCTCCAGCGTGGCCTGGGCGGTGGCCTCGTCCACCTTGTCGAACATGTCGCCCAGCGGGGCGCCGCCGAAGCCGAGCGGGCCCGGGGGTGCGAAGCGTGTCGTGGCCATGGGGTGACTCCTCTGCGGGACTTCCTGCGGTGCAGACACCCAGGCCGGCCCCCGGGTTGCGTCGCGGAGCGTCAGTCCGGACCGGCCGGCTCCAGGTGAATGCAGCGCATCACCATGTGGTCCACCGCCTCGCGCGTATAAAGCAGGGGCACGTACTCCCCACGCGCCCAGTGCGGCGCCAGGTCGGCGTAATGCGGCGAGGCCGGGTCGCCCGACTGGCCGGGCGCGTTGATGCAGAGGCTGTTGTCCCAGGCGCCGACATCCATCACCAGCCGCACCGAGGCGCCGTAGTTGCAGCGGAAGTCGGTGGCCCGGTAGCCGGTGTGCATCGGCGTCTGCGCGCTCCCGCCGACGGGGTAGGGGCCGACATCGAGCCCGGCGAGGGAGCCCGCCCTCTCGCTGGCCAGCCCGGTCAGGGCATGGCTGAAATAGCCATGATGCAGCCGCCCCCATTGCCACGTCTCCGGCGAGAGGCCCATGCGGCTCTCGCAATCGCGGAAGGCGGCGATCAGGCATTCGGCCAGCAGCGCGTCCCGCGCCCGGGCGGGATCGGGGCCGAAACGGTCATCGGGCTGCTCCAGCGCGCGCAGCAGGCTCTCCATGTCCTGCGGCACCAGCAGGGGGTGCAGCGACTCGTCCGGGACCAGCGCGGCCAGCAGGCGCGGCTTCAGGTGCCGGGTCAGCAGGACCTCGAAGAGCGCGGCGGCGGGGCTGTCGGCGTCCAGCCGGTGATCCCAGTCCTCCAGCAGGGTCTGCGCCGCCCAGAGCTCCGGCGCCCCGCCGCGGGGCAGCGAGAGCAGCTGGGCGCAGAGGCGGCGGGCCGGCAGCGAGGTCACGTCGGTCTGCAGCGCCGCCGAATCCTCCAGCGTCAGCAGCGGGCCGCGCGTCAGCGCCTCGCGGATGCGCCGGGCACGGGAAGCCTCGGTCCATTCATAGCCATAGGTCTTCTCGGCATGCGGCCAGTGCGGCGGCAGGTTCTGCTCATTGGCGCTGTGCACGAAGCCCTCCAGCGGATCGACGCGCCAGGGGTGCTCCGCCGGGTCGAGCAGGCCGGACCATTCGTAGCGGCCATCGCCCGGCACCGGCAGCAGCCCGTCCCAGTTCGGCCGCTGCGGCGCGTAGCCGGCCGGCGACCAGGCGATGGTGCCGCCGGTATCGGCGTAGACCATGTTCACCGAGGGCGTGCCCCAGCGGCGCAGCGCGGCGCGGAACTCCTCGAGGCTGCGCGACCGCATGGCGGTGAGGCTGGCGAGATAGGGGGCCGAGCCGGGCAGGGACCAGACGCTGCGGATGGCGACCGCGCGCCGCGCCGCGCGGTCCTCGGCGATGACGGGCCCGTGCCGGGTGAAGCGGAGGGACAACTCCTGGTCGGGATGATGCTTCACGGCGAAGCGCTCGCGCAGCACCGTCATCGCCTCCTGGCCGTCGCCGTAGCGGTAGAGGTCAGGGTCCTCCGCCGCGGTCTCGTAGACGTAGACATCCTCCTGGTCGGCGCCGTGGATGGTCAGGGCGAAGGCGGCCGTGCCGTTATGGCCGATCGAGATGCCGGGCACCGCCGGCTCGCCGGCGCCGATGGCGTTGAAGCCCGGGCTCTCCAGATGAACGATGTAGCGCAGCGAGGGCGCGGCATGGGCGCGGTGCGGATCGGAGGCCAGGATCGGCCGGCCGCTCTCGGTGCGGCTGCCATGGATCGCCCAGTTGTTGGAGCCCTCCATCTCGGCGCCCTGCACGACCTCGCCGAGATCGGTGATGCCGGTCCAGCGGCGCCACGCCTCGAGCGGCGCCGCCAGCCGCTCCGGGGAGAAGGTGACGGCGGCGGTGGCGAGCCTGAACTGCGTCAGCACCTCTGTGCCGAGGGCAGAGAGGTCGAGGCCCTCGGCGCGGACCGGCTCGCGCATCGGCTCGAGATCCTTGCGCAGCAGGTCGGTCGCCAGGTCGGCGCGCGACAGCACGATGGCGCGCAGCACCTCGGAGATCGCGTTGCGCGTCAGGCTGTGGCTGCGGATGCGCACGACATCCTCCGCCGCCCAGCGCGCCGGCCGCGTGCCCATGGCGACGAACTCGACGGGCAGGCGGTGCGGCTCGGCCTCGGTCAGCGCCACATAGGCGTTGATGCCGGCGGCGAAGGCCTCGCAGATGGCGCGGGCATCGGGAGCATAGGCGGTGAACTCCGCCTCCATGTCGCCGCGATAGAGAAAGAGGCGCGCGGCGCGGTCCTGCGCCAGGTAGCCGGGACCGAAATCCGCGGCGAGCAGCCCGAGGCCGCGCTTGCGCCAGAGGTCGATCTGCCAAAGCCGGTCGCGCGCCGCGTTGAAGCCCTGCAGCATGAAGAGGTCATGCTCGTTCTCGGCGCGCAGATGCGCGACGCCCCAGCGGTCGATATGGATGGAGGCCGGCTGCCGCAATCCTTCCAGCGCGATGGTCTCGTCCTGGCTGGCGGAATCGATCATGCTCCGGCACGTCCCTCACTGGTCGCGGAAGCCGGGGAGGCTAGAAGCCGCGGGCGCCGCGCGCAATCCACGCCGGCACAGATCGGCCGGGGTGGTATCGCATCGCGATGTCAGCGCAGGCCGCTCAGCGCGCGGGCGGCCTCGACCGCCAGCGGCGCGAAGCGGGGAACGAAGCGCGCCGCCGGCCATTCCGCGAGCGAGCCGGCGAGGTGTATGGCGCCCACCGGCCGGCCGGCATGGTCGACGATCGCGGCGCCGACGACGATCTCGCCGATGAGCATCTCCTCCAGCACGATGGCGAAGCCCTCGCGCCGGGCCTGGTCTATGCGCGCCATGATGATATCGGGGTCGAGGATGGTCTTGGGCGTATGCGGGCGCAACGTGGTGCGCTGCAACAAGGATGCCACCGCGTCGCGCGGCAGCTGCGCCAGGCAGGCACGGCCCCCGGTGGTGCTGAAACTCGGCAGGCGACGGCCGACCAGCGTGGCATAGAAGGTCTCGCGCTTGCTCTGCCGCCGCAGCGCATAGACGATGGTGTCGTCATCGAACAGGCTCAGATCCACCCGTTCGCCGGTGTTGCGCTGCAACTCGTTGATCACCGGGCTGGCGCGCTCGATCAGCGGGCGGCTGCGCAGGAAATCGAAGCCACGGTCCAGGATCCGGCGGCCGGGCGTGTAGCCGCGGCCGTTGGCACCGCGCTCCAGGTAGCCGAGCTTGAGCAGGGTGTGCGCCATGCGCTGCGCCGAGCTGCGGTCGATGCCGGAGAGATGCGCCAGCTCGTTCAGGCTGAGTTCCCCCGGCTGGCGCCCGAAGGCCTCCAGCAAGGCCAGCCCCTTCTGCAGCGATTGCACGAACAGCCGGTCCTCCGCCATGGCGCAGCCTCCTCCTGGCAGGGTCTTGAGGCTGGCGCGGGCCGGGCGCAAGGCCGGGGCGTGGCAAATCCGCCGGCGGCGGCTGGATCGGAGGGCCGGGACGGGGCATGATCCCTGTCCTCTCCCCTGCACCGGTGAAGGATTGCCCGCATGGCGCTCCGCTGCGACCTCATCATCCGCGACGCGACGATCTTCGATGGCACGGGCGGCCCGCGACGGCTCGGTGATGTCGGCGTCAGCGGGGACCGCATCGTGGGCGTCGGCGACCTCGGCGGCGCCAGCGCCGATCGCGAGGTGATCGCCACCGGCAAGGCCATCGCGCCCGGCTTCATCGACGCGCACACGCATGACGACCGCGCCGTGCTCTGCGGGCCGCAATGCATGCTCTGCAAGGTCAGCCAGGGGGTGACCACCGTCGTCGTCGGCAATTGCGGCATCAGCCTCTCGCCGGCGCGCATGAGCCGGCGCCCGCCGCCGCCGCTCGACCTGCTGGGCGACGAGAGCTGGTGGACCTTCGACAGCTTCGGCGACTATGCCCGGACCCTGAAGAGCCAGGGCTGCGAGGTGAACACCTATGCCCTGATCGGCCATCAGACGCTGCGCATGGAGGCGATGGGCGGCGATGTCTACCGCCCGGCCAAGGATGCCGAGATCCTGCGCATGCAGACGCGGCTGAAGCAGGCGCTGGCCGAGGGCGGCTCCGGCTTCTCGACCGGCCTCTACTACCCGCCGAACGCCCAGGCCACGACCGAGGAGGTGATCGCGGTCGGCGAGGCGCTGCGCGCCTCGGGTGGCATGTACGTCACGCACATGCGCGACGAGGCCGACAAGGTCTGCGCCTCGATCGAGGAGACGCTGAAGATCGGCCGCCGGATCGGCGTACCGGTGCATATCAGCCACCACAAGTGCTCGATGCCGGAGAATTACGGCCGCAGCACCCAGACGCTGGCGCTGATCGGCGCGGCTGCAGCGATGCAGGAGGTGGCCTTCGACGTCTATCCCTATCCCGCCGGCTCCACCGTGCTGATGCCGGAGAAGGTGCGCGACGAGACCCGTGTCATCATCACCTGGTCGGTGCCCTATCCGGAGATGGCGGGGCGCGACCTCTCGGAGATCGCGCGGGGCTGGAACACCGATCTGCGTGCCGCCGCTGAGCGGCTGACGCCCGCCGGCGCCGTCACCTTCCAGATGGACGAGGAGGATGTGCGCCGCATCATGCGCCATCCGCTCTCGATGATCGGCTCGGACGGGCTGCCGCATGACGAGAAGCCGCATCCGCGCCTCTGGGGCACCTTCCCCCGCGTGCTCGGCCTCTACACCCGCCAGCTCGGCCTGTTCGACATGGAGACGGCGATCCACAAGATGACCGGTCGGGCGGCGCAGGTCTTCGGCATGGTGGACCGTGGCGAACTGCGCGAGGGCGCCTATGCCGATCTGGTGCTCTTCGACCCGGCGACGGTGATGGACAATGCCACCTTCGAGAATCCGGTGCAGATGAGCGTCGGCATCGAGGAGGTCTGGACCAATGGCGTGGCGACCTTCGCCAGGGGCCGGGAAACAGGGGAGAAGCCGGGGCGGGTGGTGACGCGCGGGCGCTGAGCCACCGGCTCCGGGCCCGCCGCGTCCTCAGGCAAGGGGGCCCGCCACCTCCTGCCCGCCCTGCCACACCGCGCGGATGCGGCGCGTCGCGCGGATGTCCCGCGTCGGGTCGGCGGCCAGCACCACCAGATCCGCCGCAGGCCGGGCCGCAGGGCGCCGCGATCCTCCAGCCCGAGCAGGGCCGCCGCCTCCTGGGTGGCGATGCGCAGAGCCTGGGCCGGCGTCAGGCCTGCCTCGACCATCAGTTCGAGTTCGCGGTGCTCGGCGAAGCCCTGGACCCGCAGCGGCGTCGCGCCGGAATCGGTGCCGTAGCCGATGCGGATGCCGGCCTCGTGCAGAAGCTTCAGGTTGCGCTGGTTCATCCGCACCGCGGCCCGGCGCGGGCCGGCCTTCTCCAGCTGGCTCCGCCGCCAGTCGGGGTCCTGCAGGCGGGCCATCAGAGCGGGATTGGCGGCGGCGCGGAAGAAGGGATCCTCCAGCAGCTCCGGCCGATCGGCGTAGATGTATTCGGCCTCGTCGATCTGGATGGTCGGAATGTACCATGTGCCCTGACGGCGCATCGCCTCGATCAGCGGCGGGTCGGCCTCGCGGTCGCGGATGCCGTGGCCCAGGATATCGACGCCGTTCTCGACCGCCAGCCGCGCCTGCGACAGGTCGTGGATATGCGCCACCACCTTGAGCCCGCGCGCATGGGCGGCGGTGACGGCGGCGCGCACCATCTCGGGCGGCATCTGCGGCAGGGTGCCGCCCAGACCGTCCACCCAGATCTTGATGAGATCCACACCCTGCTCCGCCATGGCATCGACGGCGCGGCGCATCGCCTCCACGCTGTCCGGCCGCGCCACCTGGTCCTCCGACAGCTGCATCGGCCCGGAGGGCGGGGCACCGTCGGGGACACCGATGCCGGGCCCGGCGCCCAGGAAGCGGGCGCCCGGCAGGCGTCCCTCCCGGCTGTCCTGCCGCAGCGCATGGAAGGGCGGCGGGTTGAGCCCGAGGGCGGCGACGTTGGTGACGCCGAAATTGCGGTACAGCTCCAGCTGGGCCTGCACGTTCTCCCGCGTGTAGAAGCGCCGGCCCGAGGCCCCGCCGGCCGTGTGGCCGATGTGGATGTGATCCGCCGTCATGCCGGGGAGCAGGCAATGCCCTGTGAGGTCGACGCGCCGCGCGCCCTCGGGAGGGGCCTCGCGGCCGATGGCGCGGATCAGCCCGTCCTGGATGAGGACGGTCGCCGGCTCCCCCAGGCGCTCGCCATCGAAAGGCCGCGCGCCCGTCAGGGCGGTGGGCGGCATGGGCTGGGACCGCGCGGGGCGGGACGAGGCCAGGCACAGCCCCGTCAATGCCAGCATGGAGGCGCGTCGGCTCAGATGCATGGGGGAGTTGCCTTCCTGTTGAATGAACCGCGGTTCATAATAGCCGGCAGGACGCTGGGTTGCGGATGGGGCGTAGCCCGGCGGGGCAGGCTCGGTCTATTCTGGCCGGCCAGAAACTCTAGTGAGGACGCTCAGTGTCATGACGGTGCGCGGGTGGCAGCCCGGAAGCTGGCGGGAGATGCCGATCCGGCAAGTCCCGGACTATCCGGACCAGGCCAGGTTGAATGCCATGGAATCCCGTCTGGCGAGCTTTCCCCCTCTGGTTTTTGCCGGTGAGGCCCGCAGGCTGCAGCAGTCCCTGGCCCTGGCCGGGCAGGGGCGGGCCTTCGTGCTGCAGGGCGGCGATTGCGCCGAGAGCTTCAACGATTTCCGCGCCAACACCATCCGCGACACCTTCCGCGTGCTGCTGCAGATGGCCGTGGTGCTGACCTTCGGCGGCTCGCTGCCGGTGGTGAAGCTCGGGCGCATGGCCGGCCAGTTCGCCAAGCCGCGCTCCTCGGACACCGAGACGGTCGATGGCGTGACGCTGCCCTCCTATCGGGGCGACATCATCAACGGGCCGGAATTCACCGCCGAGGCGCGGGTGCCCGATCCGGGGCGGATGGAATTCGCCTATATGCAGTCAGCCGGTACGCTGAACCTGCTGCGTGCCTTCGCGACGGGCGGCTACGCCGACCTGCACGAGGTGCACCGCTGGAACCTCGGCTTCGTCGCCCGCTCGCCGCTGGCCGAGCGCTACCAGGACCTTGCCGCCCGCATCGACGAGACGCTGCGCTTCATGGGCGCCTGCGGCATGTCGAACGCGCCGCAGGTGCGCGAGACGGAGTTCTACACCAGCCATGAGGCGCTGCTGCTGCCCTATGAGCAGGCGCTGACCCGGGTCGATTCCACCAGTGGCGACTGGTATGCCTGCTCCGCCCACTTCCTCTGGATCGGCGACCGCACGCGGCAGCCGGACGGCGCGCATGTCGAGTTCCTGCGCGGCGTGCGCAACCCGCTCGGCCTGAAGGTGGGCCCGACCACCGACGCGGCGGAGCTGGTGCGCCTGACCGAGATCCTGAACCCCGAGAACCGCCCCGGCCGGCTGACGCTGATCAGCCGCATGGGGGCGCAGAAGGTGATGGAGAAGCTGCCGCCGCTGCTGCGCGCGGTGAAGCGGGCCGGGCGCGAGGTGGTCTGGATCTGCGACCCGATGCACGGCAACACCCACACCGCCGGCGGCTACAAGACCCGCTCCTTCGACGCCATCCTGGCGGAGCTGCGCGGCTTCTTCGACGCGCACCAGGCCGAGGGCACCTGGGCCGGCGGCGTGCATGTCGAGATGACCGGCAGCGAGGTCACCGAATGCGTCGGTGGCGCGCACCGGCTGACCGAGGCCGACCTCTCCGCCAACTACGCCACCTTCTGCGATCCCCGCCTCAATGCCGAGCAGGCGCTGGAGCTAGCCTTCCTGGTCGCCGAGGAGCTGAAGGCGCGGCGGCCGGAGGGGGTGGCCTTCCCCTCCATCGCGGCGCAGTGAGCGAGGCCTCATGACCAAGCCCCCCGGGGCCGGGCCGTTGCACGGCTCGATGACGTCGGATGAGGCCATCGCCGGCCTCACCGACGCCTATTTCAACCGCACCAAGGCCATCGTCGCCCGCTTCGGCGATGCCCGCGTCACCTATGCCGTCTTCATGCGCCGGCCGGTGGTCTCGGCGCCGCGGCTGATGGTCGAATGGCTGGAGCGCGTGGCGGCGGCGCGCGGCATCGAGATCGGCATCGAACTGATGCACAAGGAAGGGGAGTGGATCGGCGCGGGCGATCCGATCCTCTACCTGACCGGCTCCCTGGTGCAGCTGGGCGACCTCGAGACGCTCTACCTGCAGAAGCTCGGCCCGCCCTGCGTCGCGGCGCACAACGCCTATCAGATGTGCCTGGAACTGCCCGGCGCCGCCTTCCTGGCCATGGAGGCCCGGCACTGCGCCGGGGCCGAGATGCAGGAGATGATGGCCTATGCCGCCTCGGTCGGCAGCCGCGCGGCGCAGCGGGAGGGGGCCAAGGGCTTCATCGGCAATGCCAATGACGCCACGGCGCACTGGTTCGGTCAGGGGCGGGGCTATGGCACCATGCCGCATGCCCTGATCGGCTATGCCCGCAGCACCGTACGCGCCGCCGAGATGTTCCACGAGACCTTCCCCGACGAGCCGCTCACCGTGCTGGTCGACTATTTCGGCCGCGAGGTGACCGACACGCTGGCGCTCTGCCAGCGCTTTCCGGATCTGGCGGCGGAGGGGCGGCTCTCGGTGCGGATCGACACCCATGGCGGCCGCTTCCTCGAAGGGCTGGACCCGGCGGCCTCCTACGCGGTGCTGGAGCGGCACGCGCCCGGCGCCATCCGCCGCTACCGCTCGGAGACCGAGCTGCGCCACCTGGTCGGCACCGGCGTCTCAGCGGCGGCGATCTGGCGCATGCGCGAGGCCTTGGACGAGGCGGGCTTCCCCCGCGTGCGGATCGTCGCCTCCTCCGGCTTCGGCGTCGGCAAGTGCCGGGTGATGCAGCAGGCCCGGGCGCCGATCGACGTGGTCGGCACCGGCAGCTTCATCCCCGATACCTGGAGCGAGACCTACGCCACCGCCGATATCGTCGCCTATGACGGCGTGGCGCGGGTCAAGCTGGGGCGCGAGTTCCTGCTGCACCGCCATGGGGAGCGGCAGCGGAACTCGGGAGGCTGAGGCCTCACGCGGCCAGGGTGTCCTCGCCCTGGTCCGCGGGCGCGCGCAGCAGCGCCTCGGCCCCGGCCAGCAGCCGCGCCTTCACCTCGGGCATGAAGGGGTTCTCCTCGGTGATGGTGCGGAACAGCGCCTCGCTGTCCTGCGAGACCATGCCGAGCGCGTCCATCAACCGATCGAAGCTGCGGGTCCGGTGTGGCAGTTCGGGCATGTCCAGCCCCTGTACCAGCCGGGCCAGCAGATGGGTCAGCCCCTGCACCCAGGCCATCTGCTGGTCATGCTCCTCGGCCGTCATCCAGACCACGGCGAGGCCGAGGCGGTGCAGCAGCCGCGCGGCGAGGCGGGCGGCGGCGCCGCCGGAGGGATCGACCACCACGCGCAGCCCGACGATCCCGTCCCGCGCGCTTTGCGGTCCGAAGAGGGGGTGCAGCCCCAGGACGCGGACATGGCGCGGCAGCAGGGCGCGCAGCGTCGCCAGGGGGCGCGTCTTCAGCGAGCAGAGTTCGACCACCACGGCGCCCGGCCGCAGATGCGGCGCGATGGCACGGGCCGCCTCGGCCAGCCGGGCGACGGGAACGGCCAGCACCACGATATCCCGGCTCGCGGCCTCGGCCAGGGAGTCCGAGCCGGGCCAGGCGGGATCATGCCCGGCGACGGGGCCGAGACGTTCCAGATGCGGCCGGCAGAAGGCGCCGAAGGCACCGAGGCCGATCAGGCCGAAGCGGAGGCGGGGAAGGCGGGACATTGGCATCCTCGGCGGGCTGGCGCCGCCACCGGAAAGGCCAGGGGTCCGAAATGACACTGCCGCCCGGTGGGCGGCAGGGTGTCTCGTTCAAGGCAGGGACGACCGGGCCGCTCTCTATGCGGAGAGCCGGTAATAGGATCGCAGCGCGGGCGCGGCCGGGGTCATGGCCGCATCAAAGCCGCCGCGGGAAGGACCGTCGAGGGCAGGCGCGCCGGAGGCCTTCCGCCTGTGCAACGGCCTTGACGTGGCCGCCCGCCATGCGAGGCTTCGCGCCATGCGCATCCACGTCCAGAATCCCGCCGGCGAAACCCTGTTTCCGATCACGGAGGCGCAGTGGCGCCAGGCGCTGACCCGCCATCCGGACATGACCGGCCTGACCGTCAGCTTCGCCGATGACGATGCCGGCTTCGCCGCCGGCCTGGGCGAGGCGGACATCCTTCTCACCTGGGTTTCCGAGGTGGACCGGCGCCTGAAGGGCAAGCTGCCGCCGGAGCGCGCGCCCGGGCTGAAGGCGATCTTCTGCACCTCCGCCGGGGTGGACCGACTGCTGCCGATGGACTGGCTGCCGGCGCGGACGGCGCTGCTGAACAACCGCGGCACTCATGGGGCCAAGGCCGGTGAATACGGCATCATGGCCCTGCTGATGCTGGCCAACCATATCCCGACCTTCGCCCAGGCGCAGCAGCGGGGCGAGTGGCGCCCGCGCTTCGCCACCCTGCTGGCGGGGCGCACCGTCTGCGTCGTCGGCCTCGGCACGCTGGGCGGCGCCGTGGCGGGCTGGGCGAAGCGCTTCGGCATGACCGTGATCGGGGTCCGCAGCCGCGCGACGCCGCACGAGTCGTGCGACGAGGTCGTGGCGCAGGGCGATATGGACAGCGTGCTGCCGCGCGCCGACTACCTCGTGCTGGCCTGCCCGCTGACGCCCGAGACGCGCGGCCTGATGGATCGCCGCCGCCTCGCGCTGCTGCCCGCGGGCGCGCGGCTGGTGAATATCGGCCGTGGCGCGTTGTGGGACCAGGACGCGCTGTGCGACCTTCTGGAGGGCGGCCATCTCGGTGGGGCGGTGACCGACGTGGCCACGCCGGAGCCCCTGCCGCCGGAGCACCGGCTCTGGCGGGCGCCCAACCTGCTGGTCACGCCGCATATGTCCTCGGACAATCCGGACACCTACAACGACATCAGCCTGGACATCCTGTTCGAGAACATCCGGGCGCATCGCGCCGGCCAGGGCTGGCCGAACCAGGTGCGGCCGGACCGCGGCTACTAGAGCATTTGTTTTTGCGGGCAGCTTCACCCGATCAGGCGCTTCCACCTGATCAGGATCTGCTCCGGGTGCCGCGCCGGGGACCGCCGGCCCCCGGTCGCCTCACTGCGGCGGGGCCGAGCGCGCGATCGGCGCCACGAATTGCGGCTCGGTGTCCCAGGGAAAGAGGATCCAGGTGTCCTGGCTGACCTCGGTGATGAAGGTATCGACCAGGGGATTGCCGGCCGGCTTGGCGTAGACCGTGGCGTAATGCGCCTTCGGCAGCAGCCCGCGCACGACCCTGAGGGTGGTGCCGGTGTCCACCAGATCGTCCAGCACCAGCCAACCCTCGCCATCCCCGGCGGCGGCGGGCGCCTTGGCCACCACCGGCTCGCCGCGCGTCTCCTCGTCGTAGGTGACGATGGAGACGCTCTCGATCAGCCGGCAGTCCAGCTCGCGCGCCACGATGGCGGCCGGGATCAGCCCGCCGCGCGTGATGGCGACGATGCCCTTCCAGGGCCCCTTGGCGATGAGCCGCCAGGCCAGCGCCTTGCCGTCGCGGTGCAGCTGGTCCCAGGTGACGGTGTAGTAGCGCGGTGCCATGCTCAGAACATCCTGCCGCCGTTGGGCACGGCGATATCGGGCCTGAGCAGGACGACGGCGCCCTCGGTGTCAGGCAGGCCAAGGGTCAGCACCTGGCTCTCGAAGCCGGCGATGCGGCGGGGCGGGAAGTTCACCACGCAGAGCACCTGCCGGCCGATCAACTGGTCGGGCTTGTAATGCGCCGTGATCTGGGCCGAGGAACGGCGGAGGCCGAGCTCCGGGCCGAGATCGATCTCCAGCCGGTAGGCCGGCTTGCGCGCCCCCTCCAGGAGCTGCGCGTCGACCACCGTGCCGACACGGATGTCGAGGCGGTCGAAATCTTCGATCGTTGCGGTGGCTGCCATGGTCTCCGGATAGCGCGGCGGGCTGGGCGAGGGAAGTGGCAAGCCATCCCCCGCCGTGCCGGCGCGCAGGTGGTGGTGGCCGGCGGGGCGCGGTAAGCTGC
Organism: Pseudoroseomonas sp. WGS1072; assembly: GCF_049340465.1. Classification (NCBI taxonomy): domain Bacteria; kingdom Pseudomonadati; phylum Pseudomonadota; class Alphaproteobacteria; order Acetobacterales; family Acetobacteraceae; genus Pseudoroseomonas; species Pseudoroseomonas sp. WGS1072. Next base: position 3,161,096 of record NZ_JBMPSU010000001.1, read on the forward strand.
TGTGCCTCAACGTCCGACGCGAAAGAGAACAATGCGCGACTACCCGACCCGCGATTTCCATGCCCCTGGCCGCAGCCCGGTCCTGGCGACCCATGGCATGGCGGCCACCTCCATGCCCGCGGCGACGCTGACGGCGATCGACATTCTCCGCCGCGGCGGCAACGCCATGGACGCCGCCATCGCCGCCGCCGCCGTGCTGGCGGTGATCGAGCCGCAGTCCACCGGCATCGGCGGCGACTGCTTCTGCCTGTATGCCCCGGCGGGCGGCGGCAAGGTCGTGGCCATGAACGGCTCCGGCCGCGCCCCGGCCGGCGCCACGCCGGAGAAGCTGCGCGCCGACGGCCTGACCGCCATGGTCAACACCTCGGCCCATTCGGTCACGGTGCCGGGGGCCGTCTCGGCCTGGGCCAAGCTCAACGCGGCGCACGGCCGGCTGTCGCTCGCCGAGATCCTGGAGCCGGCGGCGAAGCTCGCCGAGGAGGGCCACCCGGTGCACGCGCGCGTCGCCTCGGACTGGGAGGCGGCGGTGGGCAAGCTGGCGAAGCATCCGGCGGCCGCGCAGCACTTCCTGAAGGACGGCAAGCCCTTCCGCATCGGTGACATCTTCGCCCAGCCGGCGCTGGCCCGCACCCTCCGCGCCATCGGCCAGCAGGGCGCGAAGGCGTTCTACGAGGGCGAGGTCGCGGCCGACATGGTTGCGACCCTGCGCGCCGCCGGTGGCACCCACACCGAGGCCGACTTCGCCCGCGGCCTCGACGTCGCGGAGTTCGTCGAGCCGATTCAGACGCGCTGGCGCGGGCTCGACGTCTATCAGTGCCCGCCGAACGGTTCGGGCCTGCTGGTGCTGCAGATGCTCGGCGTGCTCGGTCAGTTCGAGACGCCCGAGCAGGGGCCGCTCTCCACCGAGCGCCTGCACCGCCACGTCGAGGCGGCGCGCCTCGCCTATCGCGACCGGGACGGCTTCCTGGCCGATCCCTCGCAGGTCGAGGTGCCGGTGGCGAAGCTGACCGGCGAGGACTACACCCGCAAGCTGCGCGCGCTGATCAGCGACGATGTCGCGATGCGCGAGCTGCCGCCGGCCGGCATGGCGGAGATGCTGCCGAAGCACCGCGACACGGTCTATCTCTGCGTCGTCGATGCCGAGGGCAATGCCTGCTCCTTCATCAACTCGCTCTTCGAGAGCTTCGGCTCCGGCATCCTGGCCGAGAAGAGCGGCGTCATGCTGCAGAACCGCGGCTTCGGTTTCCGCCTGCAGGAGGGCCACCCGAACTGCATCGCGCCGAACAAGCGGCCGATGCACACCATCATCCCCGGCATGGTGATGGAGAACGGCCGCGCGCTGATGCCCTATGGCGTCATGGGCGGGCATTTCCAGCCGATGGGCCAGACGCTTTTCCTCTCCAACCACTTCGAGTTCGGCCTCGACGTGCAGGCGGCGCTCGACCTGCCGCGGCTCTTCCCCTACCAGGGCAAGGTGCAGGTGGAGCGCGGCATCCCGGCCGCGGTGATCGACCGGCTGAACCGCATGGGTCACCAGTGCGAGTTCATCAACAAGCCGCATGGCGGCGGCCAGGCGATCCTGATCGATCACCGGCGCGGCGTGCTGATCGGCGGATCCGACCCGCGCAAGGATGGCTGCGCGCTCGGCTACTGAACTCCGGCGGGGCGCCCGGCGCGCCCCGCTTCCCCACCCGCTTTGCCCGAAGGACGTTCCGCGTGACCGAAGCCTGCGACCTCTCCGCCGTCACCGCCCGCCGCCTGATCGGCGAGAAGAAGCTCTCCCCCGTCGAACTGCTGGAATCCTGCATCGCCCGCATCGGCGCGGTGAACCATGCCGTGAACGCCATAGTGGCGATGGATGAGGACCGCGCGCGGCGCGAGGCCAAGGCGGCGGAGGCCGCGGTCATGCGGGGCGAGGCGCTCGGTCTGCTGCACGGCCTGCCGCTCGGCATCAAGGATCTCGACGACACCGAGGGGCTGGCCACGACCTTCGGCAGCCCGATCTTTCGCGACAACGTGCCGAAGCGCGATTCCACGATGGTGGCGGATCTGCGCCAGGCCGGCGGCATCGTCCTCGGCAAGACCAACACGCCGGAGTTCGGCGCCGGGGCCAATACCCGCAACGCCGTCTATGGCGCGACGGGCAATCCCTTCGACCCGGCCCGCTCGGCGGCCGGCTCCTCGGGCGGATCAGGCGTGGCGCTGGCCTGCGGCATGGTGCCGCTGGCCAGTGGCTCGGACACCGGAGGCTCCCTGCGCAATCCGGCGGCCTTCAACGGCATCGTTGGCTTCCGCCCGAGCCCCGGCGTGGTGCCGGCCGAGCGGCGGGCCCTGGGCTGGTCGGCCCTCTCGGTGCTCGGCCCGATGGCGCGCGACACCGGCGATCTGGCGCTGATGCTCTCCGCCATGGCGGCCGACCACGGCGTCGACCCGCTGGCCTACACGCTGCCCGACATCGATGTGCGGCGCGGCATGGCGCTGCATGAGGCGATCGACCTCTCGACGATCCGCGTCGCCGCCACGCCGGATTTCGGCTTCGCGCCGACGGAGCGGCATATCCGCGAGGTCTTCGCCGAGCGCGTGAAGGCGCTCGGCCCGCTCTTCGCGGGGGTCGAGGAGAAGCACCCGCAATGCGGCGGCTACGACGAGGCCTTCGCCATCCTGCGGGCTCTGAGCTTCCTGGCGGGGCATGAGGAGAAGGTGCGCGCGCGCCCGCAGGATGTGGGCCCGAACGTGCGCGCCAATGTCGAGGAAGGCTGGGGCTACAGCGCCAGCGACGTGGCGCGCGCCTCGGTGTTGCAGACCCGGATCTACCGCGCCTGGCAGGCCTTCTTCGAGACCGGCGTGGATGTCATCCTCTCGCCGGCCATCACCCTCTCGCCGCGCCCGTGGAGCGAGCTCTATCCGGCCGAGATCGACGGCCAGCCGACCAAGAGCTACTTCCACTGGCTGGCCCTGGCCTATGCCGTGACCCTTCCGGCGCATCCGGCGATCAGCCTGCCGCTGGGCGTCGACCGCGCCGGCATGCCCTTCGGGCTGCAGATCGTCGGCGCGCGCGGGGCGGATGCGCAGGTCATCGCCGTGGCGGCGGCCATCGAGGCGGCGGTGAGCGGCGACGCCACCCTCGCGCGGCCGGTGCCCGATCTGGCGAAGCTGAAGGCGGCCCGGCCGATCCGCGAGATGCCGGGCTTCCTGAGCTTCGACTGAGGGGAGGGTGGGCGGGGCGCACGGCCCACCCTCAACCTCCGGAGGGTCAGGCGGCCTCGATGTTGCCGCGCCTCACCACATCGGTCCAGCGCGCGATCTCCTTGCGCTGGAACGCCTGGAACTCCTCCGGACTGTTGCCCACGACGCTGAAGCCGATACGGTCCATCTGCTTCACGGTCTCGGGGTGCTTCAGCCCGGCGACGATGGCGGCATGCACGCGCTGGATCAGCGCCGGTTCCATCTTCGGCGGCCCGGCCATGGCCTGCCAGGAATAGACGACGAAGTCCTCGAGCCCGGCCTCCGCGGCGGTCGGGACGTCCGGCAGCAGCGGATGCCGCTTCTCGGAGGTCACCAGGATCGGCTTGACCTGCCTGTCCTGGATGAAGGGCGTGATGAAGCCCAGGTTCTGGAAGGACAGCTGGACATTGCCGGCGATCAGGTCGGTCGTCGCGGGCGAGCCGCCGGCGTAGGGGATATGCGCGACATGGGTGCCGGTGAGCTGCTTGAACAGCTCCATGGTGAGATGATCGGACGAGCCGACGCCGCTGGTCGAGTAGGAATCCTGCGCCCCCGCGCGCTTCAGCCAGGCGATCAGGGCCTTCAGGTCGTTGGCCTGAACCTGCTTCGGATTGACCACCAGAACGTTCGGCGTGGTCACGGAGAGCGTCAGGTTGGTGAAATCCGTCTCCGGATCGTAGCCGAGCTTGGGCCGCAGCGCCTTGTTGATGGCGAAGGTGCTGATCGGCGCTGCCAGCAGCGTGTGGCCATCCGGCGTGGCGCGGGCAAGCTGCCGCGCGCCAACCTCTCCGGCCGCGCCCGGGCGGTTCTCCACCACGACCGGCTGGCCCAGCGCCTCGGTCATGCGCTGCGCCACGGCCCGGCCGATGATGTCGGAGGAGCCGCCGGGGGCGAAAGGCACGATCATGGTGGTGGGCCGGTTCGGCCAGGCCTGGGCGTGAGCCTGGCGGCCCAGGATCAGGGCCGGCAGCGCGAGCGAGCCGGCCCGCAGCAGGGTGCGACGGTGCATTCTTCTTGATCTCCTCGGACGTGGAAGCGGGAGGCGGCGGCTAGCGCCCCTTCTCCTTCCTCCAGGCGGCGAAATCGGCGAGCGACTGCTCGTCGGTCGGCGGATAGAGGCCGAGGATGGAGCGGCCGCCGCGCACCTGCTCGGTGACGAAGTCCTCGAAGGCCGTCATCTCCGTCGCTTCCTGGGCAAGCTCGTCGGCCAGCTCGGCGGGGATGACGATGACGCCGTCATTGTCGCCGACGATGACATCGCCCGGGAAGACCGGCGCGTCGCCGCAGCCGATCGGCACGTTGATGTCGATCGCCTGGTGCAGCGTCAGATTGGTCGGCGCCGAGGGGCGGGTGTGGAAGGCCGGCATCTCGAGCGAGGCGATCTCGGCGCTGTCGCGGAAGCCGCCATCGGTGACGACGCCGGCGACGCCGCGCTTCATCAGCCGCGTCACCAGGATGCCGCCGGCCGAGGCGGCGCGCGGGTCCTTGCGACTGTCCATCACCATCACGGCGCCGGGCGGGCACTCCTCCACCGCCTTGCGCTGCGGGTGGGCGCGGTCGCGGAAGACGTCGATCCTGTTGAGATCCTCGCGTGCCGGCATGTAGCGGAGGGTGAAGGCCTCGCCCACCATGCTCTCCGCCATCGGGCGCAGCGGCTGCACCCCCTGGATCATCTGGTTGCGCAGCCCGCGCTTGAACAGCGCCGTGGCCAGGGTCGCGGTGCTGACCTGCTTCAGCTTGTCGCGGGTCTCGGGCTTGAGTTTGCTCATCGTTGGTTGCTCCGGGCGAAAGGGGGCGTGGCGGTCAGAAGATCGCCGGCTCGGGGACCGGCGGGCCGAACTCGGTCTTCAGGAAGTCGAAGTCGCAGCCCTCGTCGGCCTGGCGGATATGCTTCGAGAACATCCAGCCATAGCCGCGGCCGTAGCGCTCCGGCGGCGGCACCCATTCGGCGCGGCGGCGGGCCAGTTCCTCGTCCGGGACCCGCATGTTGATGCTGCGCGCATCGACATCCACCTCGACGATGTCGCCGGTGCGGAGCAGCGCGAGCGGGCCGCCGATATAGGATTCGGGCGCGACATGCAGCACGCAGGCGCCATAGCTGGTGCCGGACATGCGCGCGTCCGACAGGCGCAGCATGTCGCGCAGCCCCATCTTCAGCAGCTTCTTCGGCATCGGCAGCATGCCCCATTCCGGCATGCCGGGGCCGCCCTGCGGGCCGGCGTTGCGCAGCACCATCACCGTATCGGGCGTGAAGGGGAAGCTCTCGTCCTCCACCGCCTTCTTCATCGAGGGATAGTCGTCGAAGACCACCGCCGGCCCGGAATGCTTCAGGAACTTCTGGTCCATCGCGGCCGGCTTGATGACGCAGCCGGAGGGAGCGAGGTTGCCCTTCAGCACCGCCAGAGACCCCTCGCCATAGATCGGATTGGCGGTGCCGCGGATGACATCGTCGTTGTAGACGCGCGCGCCCTCGATGTTCTCGCCGAGGCTGCGGCCGGTCACGGTCAGGCAGTCGAGATGCAGGTGCTCGCGGATATTGCCCATCAGCGCCCTGATGCCGCCGGCATAGAAGAAGTCCTCCATCAGGTAGGCATTGCCGGAGGGGCGCACATTGCCGATGACCGGAACCTTGCGGCTGAAGCGCTCGAAGTCGTCGAGGCCGATCTCCTGGCCGGCGCGGCGCGCCATGGCGATCAGGTGGATGATGGCGTTGGTCGAGCAGCCCATGGCCATGGCGACGGCGATGGCGTTCTCGAAGGCCTCCCGCGTCTGGATCCTCTGCAGCGTCAGGTCCTCCCAGACCATCTCGACGATGCGCCGCCCGCTCTCGCTGGCCAGGCGGATATGCCCGGCATCGGCGGCGGGGACGGAGGAGCCGCCCGGCAGCACCATGCCCACCGCCTCGGCGATGGCGGTCATGGTCGAGGCGGTGCCCATGGTCATGCAGGTGCCATAGCTGCGGGCGATGCCGCCCTCGACGCCCAGCCAGTCCTGGTCGGTGATCTTGCCGGCGCGCAGCTCGTCCCAGTACTTCCAGGAATCTGAGCCCGAGCCCAGCACCTTGCCCTGCCAGTTGCCGCGCAGCATCGGGCCGGCCGGCAGGAAGATCGCCGGGATGTTCATGCTGGTGGCGCCCAGCAGCAGGGCGGGGGTCGACTTGTCGCAGCCGCCCATCAGCACCACGCCGTCGACGGGGTGCGAGCGCAGCAGCTCCTCCGTCTCCATGGCCAGCATGTTGCGGTAGAGCATGGTGGTCGGCTTGACGAAGCTCTCGGAAACCGAGATGGCCGGCAGCTCGACCGGGAAGCCGCCAGCCATCAGGATGCCGCGCTTCACGTCATCGACGCGGGTCTTGAAGTGCGCGTGGCAGGGCTGCAGGTCGGACCAGGTGTTGACGATGGCGATGACCGGCTTGCCGGTCCATTCCTCGGGCGCGTAGCCCATCTGCATGGCGCGGGAGCGGTGGCCGAAGCTGCGCAGGTCGGCCGGACCGAACCAGCGGCGGCTGCGGAACTCCTCGACGGTTTTGACGCGGGGCAGGGGAGACTGGCTCATGGGTTGGATCCCGGCTTCAGACAGGGTCGATCGGGGCGCGGCCCGCGGTGACGGCGGCGATGTTGTCGAGGGCGCGGAAGCCCATGGCGTCGCGTGTCTCGATCGTGGCGCTGGCCACATGGGGCGCCAGCAGGACATTGGGCAACTCGGCGAAGCGCGTGTCGTAGTCGGGTTCGCTGCGGAACACGTCGAGCCCGGCGGCGAAGAGCTGGCCGCTCGTCAGGGCCTCCAGCAGCGCCTCCTCATCGACCAGCGAGCCGCGTGCGGTGTTGACGAAGACGGCGCCGCGGGGAAGCAGGGCGAAGGTCTCGCGCGTCATGATCGTTCCACTGGGGGCGCCGCCCGGCAGGTGCAGCGACAGGATCTGGCAATGCGGCAGCATCTCCCGCAGGTCGGCGAAGTACCGCGCGCCCTGCTCCAGTTCCGGGGGGAGGCGGTTGCGGTTGTGGTAGAGCACCGTCATGCCGAAGCCGCGCGCGCGCTGGGCCATGGCGCGGCCGATGCGCCCCATGCCGACGATGCCCAGCGCCTTGCCCGAGGGCTTCACTCCCAGCATGTCGGGCAGACCCAGCTTCTTGCGCCAGCCGGCCCGCATGAGGGCGTCGTATTCATGCGCCCGGCGGCAGGCGCCGAGCAGCAGCATGAAGGCGAGATCGGCGGTGCAGTCGGTCAGCACGTCCGGCGTGTTGGTGACCAGGATGCCACGCGCCTTGGCCGCCGCGGCGTCCATGTGGTCGTAGCCGACGCTGCTGTTGGCGATCAGCCGGACATGATCGGGCAGTTGCGCGATGGCGGCGGCGTCCAGCTTCGAGGTGCCGCCGATGAGGATGGCCTCGGCGCGGTGCGCCGCCGCGGCGGCGATGGTTTCCGCGGCGTCCATGTCGTGCTCGGCCATCAGGGCGTCGAAGTCCTGGCGGGCACGGGCGGCGGCGGCTTCGGTGATACGGCGGGCGACGACGATGCGGGGCAGGGGCATGGCGGACTCCTCGGCGCAGGGCAGGGGTGCCAGTGGGCCCGCGGGACCGTCCTGACGTCCATCCCCCAATGATCGGCCCTTGGCAGCAGGGCCTTGCCGTTCCTGATACCGGACATCAGCTTGTCAGGCAAGCAGCCGATATTTCGGATTTCGGTAAAGAACGATATAAAGGGCCATGGACCAGAACGCGCCTCTGCCGATCGCCGCCCTGCGACCCTTCGGCCGCCCGCCCTCGGCGGGAGAGTTCGCCTACCGCGCACTCCGCGAGGCGATCCTGGTCCTCACCCTGGCGCCCGGCGCGGTGCTGTCGCGCGCCGCCCTCGCCGCGCAGCTCGGCCTCAGCCAGACCCCGGTGCGCGAGGCGCTGATGCGGCTGCAGGCCGAGGGGCTGGTGGAGGTGGTGCCCAGCGCCTCGACGCGGGTGGCGCGGATCGATCTCGCCAGCGCCCGCGAGGCCCTCTTCCTGCGCCGCGCGATCGAGCTGGAGACGGTCCGGCACCTGGCGGAGGCCCCCCCGACCGGACTGCGGGCCGGCCTGCAGGAGCATCTGCGGGAGCAGCGGAGGCTGCTCGAGGGGGGCGATCACGATGCCTTCGCGGCCGCCGACGACGCCTTCCATGCCGAGCTGCATGCCGCCGCCGGCGTCGCGGGGCTCTGGGATCTGGCGCAGGCCCGGAGCGGCCACCTGCGCCGGCTGCGCCGCCTCCATCTGCCGGCTCCGGGGAAGGCCGCCGCGATCCTCGCGGAGCACGAGGCGCTGGCCGGCGCGATCCTGGCGGGGCGGGTGGAGGCGGCGGTGGCCGGCCTGCGCCGCCACCTCTCGGACACGCTGGGCCGGATCGCGGAGATCCAGGCCCGGCATGCCGGCTATTTCACCGAGGCCAGCGAGGCGCCCCTCAGCCGCTGAAGCTGAGCGCTAGGCCGCCGGTTTCCGCGGCGGGCAGCAACAGGCGGCCTTCCTTCTCACGGGGCCGGAAGCCGGACCGCCGCAGCAGGTCGCGGCTGTCCTCGAGGCGGGCGCTGCGCAGGCCGAGGGCCACCATGCGTTCCCGGCCGTCCGACGGCAGCCGGGGCAGGGCCCGGCCCCAGCGGGCCCGCGCGGCCTCCGGTGTCAGGATCAACACCCGCGCCCCCGCCGCGGCGATCGCCACGCCGCCGGGGATCTCGGCCACGGCCTTGCCGAACAGCGCGCGGTAGGGCGCCGCCGTCCGTGCCGGCTCGCCGCTCGTCACGCCGAACTCGGCCACGCCGGTCACGGCGTTGTCGTGGCGCTGCCATTCCTGCCGCCAGACCAGCTCGGGCGTGTGGTGGTGGCAGAAGAAGACGCGGCCGCCCAGGCTGGCCCCGGCCGCGAGGTGGGTGACGCGGAAGCGCGCCTCCCGCGCGCCGCCGCCGGGCAGCGCGACGGGGCGCGCGAAGTCGCGGGACTCGCCGACCGGCACGCCGGCCTCGGCGATCCGCCTGGCGAAGTCCTCCGTCGGCAGCGGCTTGAAGACCAGTCCGCCGAGGCCATCGGGCATCTGCCAGGGCGGCGCGGCGCCCTGCAGCCGGGCCGGCTCGTGGCCGAGCAGTTCCAGATAGTCCGTGCCGAAGACCGCCAGGTGGTTGCTGGAGCCGAGGCTGTGGTGCCCGCGTTCGGTGAGCGTGAAGCCCAGGCGGCGATAGGTCTCGGCCGCCTCGTCCAGACGGTCCCCGACGGAGACGACCACATGATCGATGACAGGCGTCAGCACGGCACTCAAGGCGAGGCTCCTTCGCGCGGCAGGCGCCCCAGCTATGGACGGCTTTTCCGGTGCCGCGAAGCCCCCTCCGGCGATGCCCGGCGTCAAACCGGGCGCAGCACGCCCTCCTCCAGGCGCAACACGCGGTCGTGATGCCGCGCGACGGCGGGGCGATGCGCGATGGACAGGATCCCCGTCTCCGGCAGTTCCCGCCGCAACAGGGCGTAGAGCGCCTCCTCCGCCTCGGGGTCGAGGCTGGCCGTGGCCTCGTCGAGGAACAGCCAGCGCGGGCGCAGCAGCAGGGCGCGGGCGATCGCCAGGCGCTGCTGCTCGCCGCCCGAGAGCCGCTTGTCCCAGGTCTCGGCTTCGTCCAGCCGGGGCAGGAGCCGCCCCAGCCCGACCTGCTCCAGCACCGCGCGCAGCCGCGCCTCCGGCACTTCCGCCGGGTCGCGCGGATAGGTCACGGCGGCGCGCAGCGTGCCGAGCGGCAGGTAGGGCCGCTGCGGCAGGAACAGCGCCTCGCCGGGCGGGGTGGCGATCTCGCCCGAACCGAAGGGCCAGATGCCGGACAGCGCGCGGAACACGGTGGACTTGCCGCTGCCCGAGGCGCCGGTGATCAGCACCGCCTCGCCCGGCCGCACCAAGAGCCGTGCCTGCCGCGTCAGGCTGCGGCCATCGGGGAGATGGATGTCGAGCTGCTCGGCGCGCAGCTCCGGCCCCGGCCCCGGCGTCGCCACGCGGCGCGGCCCTTCCCCGGCGGCGGCGTGGGCGAGGGCGATGGCCCGGCTGAAGCCGGTCAGCCGCTCCACCGTGGCGCGCCATCCGGTCAGCTGGCCGTAGTTGTTGATCGCCCAGGAGAGCGAGCCCTGCACCTCCTGGAAGGCCGAGGAGGTCTGGATCAGCCCGCCGAGGTCGAGGCGCCCGGCGAAGAAGGCCGGGGCGGCGACGAGGATGGGAAAGACGATGGCGACCTGCGTGAAGCCGGCGGTGAAGAAGGTGAGGTGCTTGGTGACGCGCATGATGCCCCACCAGTTCTCCAGCACCGCGTGGAAATGCGCCAGCAGCCCCTGCCGCTCCCGCGCCTCGCCGCCCTGGAGGGCGATGCCCTCCATGTTCTCGCGGAAGCGCACCAGGGCGAAGCGCAGATCCGCCTCGACCCGCTGCTGCAGGAAATTCAGCCGGATCAGCCGTCGCCCCACCAGATGGGCCAGCCAGGTGCCGATGACGGAATAGAGCAGCGCCACCCAGACCATGTAGCCGGGGATGCTGACGCCCAGGATCTCCATCGGCCCCGACAGGCTCCAGAGCACGAAGACGAAGGAGACCAGCGTCACCACCGCGTTCATCAGGCCGAGGCCGAGGCTCAGCGTGTCATCGACAAAGAGGCGGGTGTCCTCGGCGATGCGCTGGTCGGGATTGTCGGTGCCGCGATCGGTCAGGGCGATGCGGTAATAGGCGCGGTGCTCCAGCCAGCCCTCGATCAGCTTCTCGGTCATCCAGCGGCGCCAGCGGATCTGCAGGGCCATCTGCAGGTAGAGCGCATAGACCGCGACCAGGATGTACAGCGGGGCGATCACCGCGAATCCCGGCATGAAGCCGCCGGCGCCGCGGTGGCCGAGGAGCAGCAGGGCGCCGAAGGCCTCGGCGTCCCGGGCCTCCAGCACGTTGTAGAACTGGCGGTTCCAGAAGGTGAGCAGCACGCCCATGCCGACCAGCGCCAGGTTCAGCGCGACGACGACGGCCAGCAACAGGCGCGCCCGCCAGCGTTCCTCGCTGCTCCAGTAGGGCCGGGCGAGGGCCCAGGCGTCGCGCAGGAAGGGGAAGCGGGGGATGGCCATCGGCGGGGGGCTCCTTCCCGCGGGCGGGGGGGGGGGGGGGGGCAGCCGGGGGGCGGGCGCCGCGCACCGCCTCGGGCGGTACCGGCTTGCCCTTGCGCAGGATCTCGATGCGCCCCGCCTCGGCCAGCGCGATGGCGGCGCGCCGCACCGGCCCCATCAGGCCGTGCCACGCCTCGCCCGGCGCCAGGGCGCGGGCGACCTCGCTGGGACAGACGGATTTCTCCAGCCCGCGCGCCGTCGTCTGGCGCAGGATCTCGGCCGCCAGGAGTTCGGGAGAAGGCTGCGGAGTATCAGAGGACATGGGCAGGGATCCGTTGCAGAGGCGGGAGGGGTTCAGCCGGCGCGCAGGCGGCTGAAGCTGATCAGGGCCGCGGCCGCGGCGATGCCGCCGGCCACGGTGAGCGCCGTGCCGGTGCCGTCGGTGCCCGAGAGGCGCAGCACCAGCGCCGCCAGCGCGGCGCCGGTGGTCTGCCCGATCAGGCGCGAGGTCGAGAGCATGCCGCTGGCGCCGCCGCTGCGCTCGCGCGGGGCGGAGGAGAGCAGGGCGCGGTTGTTCGGGCTCTGGAACAGGCCGAAGCCGAGGCCGCAGAGGGCCATCCGCCAGCCGATGTCGAGCGCGGTCGGCGCGGGCGGCAGCCCGGCCAGCAGGAACAGGCCGCAGGCCATCACGGCCAGCCCGATGCCGCCGAGAAGGCCGGCGGAGATGCGGTCCGACAGGCGTCCGGCGAGGGGGGAGATGATGACCAGCATGACCGGCCAGGGCGTCATCAGCAGCCCCGTCTCGACCTGGTTCCGCCCCAGCCCGTGCTGCAGGAAGAAGGGCAGGGCGACGAAGGCCAGCATCTGCGCCGCGAAGGAACTGATCGAGGTCAGGACGGACAGGGCGAAGATGGGGATTCGCAGCAGGTCCACGGGCAGCAGCGGCGCCGGCCGCCCCGCCTGCCGCCGGACCAGCAGGAAGCCGGCCAGGATGCCGCCGCCCAGCAGCGGCAGCGCGGACAGCCAGCCGCCGCCGCGCGTCCCCTGTTCCACCCCGGTCATGAAGAGGCCGAAGGTGGCGGCGCTGAGCAGGGCGCTGGCGGCATCGAAGCGCCGGCTGGCCCGCGGCGTCTGCGGCAGGAAGCGCCAGGCCAGCGCCAGGGCGACCAGCCCGATGGGGATGTTCACCGCGAAGATCCAGGGCCAGTGCGCCACGCTCAGGATGCCGGCCGCGACCGTCGGCCCGAGCGCCGAGGACAGCGCGACCACCAGCCCGTTGACCCCCATGCCCTGGCCGAGAAGGCGCTGCGGATAGATGAAGCGCACCAGCGCGGTGTTGACGCTCATCAACCCAGCGGCGCCGAGCCCCTGGGCCGCGCGGGCGATGGTCAGCCCGGTCAGCGACTCCGACAGGGCGCAGGCGCAGGAGGCGCCGATGAACAGCACCAAGCCGGCGCGATAGACCCGCTGGTAGCCGAGCAGCTCGCCCAGGGAGGCCAGCGGCAGCAGGGACATGACCACGGCGATCTGGTAGGCGTTCACCACGAGGATGGCATCGGCGGGCGCCACCCCGAGGTCGGCGGCGATCGCGGGAAGGGCCACGTTGGCGATGGAACTGTCCATCACCGAGAGGGCGATCGAGGCCGCCAGCGCCAGCACCGCCCAGAACCGCTCCGGCTGCGGCAGCCCGTCCGTGTCCCGCTCCATTCCGCCCCTGAGTCCCTTGTCGTCCAGGCGGAAAACTGCGCCGGGGCACGGCGGCGCGCCAGGGGGGGTGAGGGCAGGGCAGCCATCCGCCGCCGCGTCAGGCGGTGGCGCGCTCCACCAGGGGGGCCGGCGCCGGGCGGGCGGCGATCTCGCGGATGATCTTGCGCCGGACGGCGCCCTCGAAGGCCTGGAAGCCCTCGGCCACCATCAGGAAGGCGCCGGGCCCGCCGATCACCTGGTCGCGGTAGTACTCGTCCAGCGGCGGCTGCAGCGCGGCGAACTGCGGCGAGGGCGGGGTGTGGTCCAGCACCGCCAGGCCGTTGAGCACGATGCCCTTCCGCAGGGCCTCGGCACGCGCCAGATCGAGCGGGCGGCCCGAGTTGTTGACGCCGTCGCCGGAGATGTCGACCACCTGCCGGGTGCCCTCATAGCCCTGACCGAAGAGACCGGAGGCGTAGTCGATGGCGGCGGAGATCGAGGTGTAGAGGTGGGTCCGCCGGGGTGCGGCCTCGATGGCGCGGGCGAAGTCCTCCGCGCTGGCCGGGCCGTCGATCCGCCGCCAGGGCACCAGCAGCTCCTGCACGTTCCAGTCGGACCAGGTGAAGAAGCAGACGGCGATGGCGCCGATCGCGCCATGGGCGATGCCGTCGATCAGGCGGGCGTCGCGGAAGGCCCGGGCATAGCCCTGGAACTGAATCTCCTGCTCCTCGCTGTCCATCGACCGGCTGACATCGACGGCCAGGACCAGCTCAACATCCACCGGCTCCGCCGCGCGGGCACGGCCGCTGGGGAGAAGGGCCGGGGCGGCCAGCAGCCCGGCCGAGACGTGACACAGGAGACTTCGTCGTCGCATGGGAACCTCCGCTTGCGGAGCCGCGGACGGGTTCCTCCCTTTTCAACTCTATGACGAAGCGGATTGTGCATTGCAACAAAAACTGCCGCATCGCAGGGAGTGGGGACGCCTTGGCAACTTCACGGGCCCTGCCCCTCTTCTCCCTTCGAGACGAAGAAGGAGAGGGCATGCCATGACCGCGCCGGCCGACGCCGCCCCTGACGCCCTGCGGGCGCAGATCCCCATTCCGCCGAGCGATCCGCCCAGCCCGGTGCCGCCCATGCCGCCGGAGCCCCCCGGCCCGGACCTGCCGGAGCCGCCCATCCAGGACCCGCCGGGCCCCGACGAACCGACGCCCGACGCGCCGGACATCCCCCCGGTGGGCGATCCCCCGCTGGAGCCTCCGATCCGGGTCTGACCTCCCGCGCGCACCGGGAGCCCGGACCTAGAGGCCCAGGGCCTCCCAGACGCCGCAGCGGTGCGTCTGCCAGAGATCCGGCCCGATCAGCCCGATGCCGGCCGGCCGAAGCGCCAGGGTGGTGTCCTCATCCTCCCGATAGAGGGGCCAGGCCGGCAGGTCACCGCCATTGGGGTCGCCGCTCCGGGCGAACCGCCCCCAGGCCGCCTGCATCCTCTCCGCCAGGGCGTGCTGCGCGGGCGAGAACTCCGACGGATCGGCCAGGATCCAGCGGGTCCGGAAGATGAAGGGGATCTCCGAGGCGTGATACGCCCCGAGCGGCGGCAGGAAGGGCAGGGCCGGGAGGCTGGAGACCGGGCTGGGATCGGCGAACTGATAGGCACGCAGTGGCAGGCGGGCCGCCAGCAGGCGGTTCAGGCGCAGGGCCGGGCAGGCGAATATGCCGTCCGTCACCAATTGGGCGAAGGCGAGCGCCGGCCCGCCCGAGGGTGACGAAGGGTAGGCCCGCAGCGCCGCCACGGCGCGGTCGCCGAGCAGGCGGGTCACGGCGGCCTCGTAGCTGGCCTCGGTGAAAAGCGCGCCGGTCATTCGATACAAGGCGGCGAAGAGCCGGCCCTCATCCCGCGTGGTGCCGTTGATGACGGGGGGGCCATGGAAGTCCGGCCGGGCGAAGGCCTCGCCGGGTGCGAGGGGCAACACGGCATCGCCGTGCGCCGGCCCCCAACTGCTGACCCCCAGCATGCCAGGCGTGCGCGCCGCCGCCGCCGCCAACTCCGCCGCCGGCTTGCGGCGCAGGCAGGCCACGCCCGCCTCGCCCTCGCCGCACCCCAGCTCCCGCGCCAGGGCCGCGCCGGCGGCTTCGGCGCGGGCCAGGGGAACGGTCGAGATCGGCAGGGTGCAGACGCCGCTCTGCAGGATGATGCGGTGGAAAAGCCCGGCGGCACCGGGCGAGGCCATCTGGAAGCAGGCGCTCCAGCTTCCGGCGGATTCGCCGAAGAGCGTGACATTTCCCGGATCGCCGCCGAAGCCGGCGATGTTGTCGCGAACCCAGCGGAGCGCCGCCTGCTGGTCCAGCAGCCCGGCATTGGCCGTGCCGTTCTCCCCACGCAGCCCGGGATGCGCCAGGAAGCCCAGCGTGCCGAGCCGGTAATTGGGCGCCACGACGATAACCCGCTGCGCCTGGGCCAGGTGGCTTGGATCGTATTGCCTGTTGCTGCCCAGCACCAGCCCGCCGCCATAGAGCCAGACCATGACCGGCAGGCGGTCGCCGGGCCGAGCGGAGGCGGGGGCGTAGACATTGAGGTTCAGACAGTCCTCGTCGCCCCGGATCAGCCATCGCGAGGAGCCGCCCCGCTGATAGGCCGGGCTGTAGTTCTCCAGGCAACCGGGGCCGAGCTGCGTCGCGTCGCGCTCCGCCGTCCAGGGCTCGGCCGGACCGGGTGCGCGCCAGCGCCGCTCTCCGATGGGCGGGGCGGCGAAGGGAATGCCGAGGAAGGCCTGCCCCTCCGGGGTGGCGACGCCGCGCACGGGTCCCTGCCGGGTCGGGACCACATGGGGCCGGGCGTCGACGGCCTGGGTGAGATGAGGCACGGCCGCCGGGTCCGGACCGCAGGCGGCGAGCAGCAGCAGGCCGGCCAGGCCGGCCAGGCGGCCCCGGATGAGGGCACGGGGTCCGGCGGAAGGACGCGAAGGCATGCCTCGCCTTTATCCGGAGAGGGCGCATGAAAAAAGGGAAGCGCCGCGTGGCGCTTCCCTCCAGCTCCGATCGAAGCGTGCTGCTTAGCGCAGCACGATCTCGACGCGGCGGTTCTGCGGCTCGCGCACGCCATCGGCGGTCGGCACCAGCGGGCGGCTCTCGCCGAAGGCCTCGACCATGATGGAGGAGCGGTTCACGCCCAGGCGGACCAGCTCGGCCGCCACGGCGTCAGCGCGACGCTGCGACAGGCGCTGGTTGTACTGCGGCGAGCCCGAACGGTCGGCGTGGCCGGCCACCTCGATGCGGGTGGTCTGCACGCGGCCGGCGTTCTGCGCCGCCTCGGCGATGATCTGGCGGGCGCGCTCCGTCAGGTTGTACCGATCCCAGTCGAAGAAGACGAGATAGGTACGGGCCGGGGCCGGGGCGGCGGCGGGAGCCGGAGCGACCGGAACCGGGGCCGGCGGGACCGGCTGGTTGAAGGCGTAGCGCACGCCGATCAGGGCGGAGTGGTTGTGCGCCTGATCCATCTCGAACTTGCCGTTCGAGCGCACGCCGGTCGGGCTGGTCACGTTGCCGTCGAACTTGGTCTGCAGGGCGCCGGTGTAGCGGTACTCGGCGGTGATCGACAGACCCGGAACGGCGGTGATCGGGAAGGACAGGCCGGCGATGCCCTGGTAGGCGAAGGAGCCGGCGCTGTCATCGACCACGACGCGGTTGCCCGCGGCGCCGATCTGCGTGCCGCTGCTGTTGATGTCGGTCCACATATAGCCGACGCCGCCGCCGATATAGGGCACCACGGCCACCGGCATGTTCGGGAACCAGCGCGGCAGCTGGAAGTCGTAGAACAGGTTGGCCATCACGGCGTACTGGTGCTGCTCGCCGTCGATGCTGTTCATCGCCACGCCGGGCTGGCCGCCGATGCGGTTCTGGAAGCCGCCCATGCGGTCGACGCTGTTGTAGCGGTAGCTGCCCTCGATCTCCGTGCGGAAGCCGTTGCCGAAGCCGTAGCCGAGGGAGAGCACGCCGATGGCGCCTTCCTCGAAGCCCAGCTTGCCCTGACGGTTGCTGAAGGTGGAGTCGAAGTAGTTGGCCGCTCCGCCCTGTGCCGTCAGGCCACGGCGATCGGAATGGTTCCAGCCGGCGCCGGCACCGAGATAGACGCCCTGAATCGGCTCAGCAGCGGCGGTGGGCAGCCAGGAGGTCGGCGAATACCAGGCGTCCTGCGCCATGGCGGCACCCGGCACGGAAAGAATGGTGGCAGCAAGCAGGATGCGACGAAGCGTCATTGTTGTGGTCCCTTGAAACGCAACGCTTTGGAGCGGGCGACGAGAAAACCGGGGTTGCAGGTCCAGGTTGCGGTTCCCTCCTGCAATCGCGGCGAACTGTGGCAGAAAGAACACAGACTTGAGGTGGTCGGGGCGGCGGAACCTCTCCGTCGCGGGTGGCCGCCGGAAACCGCCCGCAAATCCTTGATAAATGGAATATCCTTCGGATGGCAGAGGCTCGGCGGTAAAGCTTTCGATAGATGAGGCAGGCGGCAACACACGCGCGGGGCCGATCGGCTTGGTCAGGGGCCGGATTGCGCCTTTAACGGAGGGAGCGGGCCCCCAGGGCGTCCATCCACGCACTCACTTGTGAAGAGACCCGCCGAAACCGGCCGGTCCCGGATTTCCGCGCGCCTTCAGAATCCGGCATCGGGGCGGGTGAGATAAACCTCTTCCGCCGCCGTGCTGGCCCGGCCCAGTGCCGCGTTGCGGTGCGGAAAGCGACCGAAGGCATGGATCACCCGCCAGTGCCGCCAGGCATAGTCGATGCTGCCGCCCGCCGCGCGCGAGGCCGGCTCGTCGCGCAGCCCCTCGAACAGGGTGACGGAGAGATCCTGGTCCACCATCGCCTCGGAATGCTCGAAGGGCAGATAGAGGAAACTCCGCGCCGCGGGCGGCAGCCGCAGATCCTGTGCCTCGGCCAGCACCGCCTGGCGCGCGACCTCGCGCGCCCTGGCATCGCTGGCGAAGGCCTCCGGCCGGCCGCGATGCAGGTTGCGTGGGAACTGGTCGAGCAGGACCAGGAGCGCCAGCGTGCCCTCGGGCCGCGCCGTCCATCCGTCCAGCGCGCCCTCGCGCGCCGGGGCGAGGAGATCGCCGAAGCGCTGGCGAATGTCGGCGTCGAAGGCATCGTCGCGCTGGAACCAGGCGGCGCGGGGGGTGTCGAGGCCCTCGCTGAACCAGAAGTCGAGGATGTCGTTCGGCTGGGTCATGCGGGGGGGATAGCCCGCGCCAGCAGCCGGATGGAATGCACGGCCTCGCGACCGGCGAGGTCGCCGATCTGGTGGCGACAGGAGGTGCCGTCGGCAACGATCACATCTCCCGGCGCCGCCGCGCGTACCGCGGGCAGCAGGGAGAGACCGGCCATCGCCTTGCTGGTCTCGAGGTTCTTTGCCTCGTAGCCGAAGCTGCCCGCCATGCCGCAGCAGGAGGAGGCGATCGGCGTCACTTCCAGTCCCGGGATGCGGCGCAGCGCCTTCACCGCCGCGGGAAAGGCGCCGAAGGCCTTCTGATGGCAATGGCCATGGATATGCGCCCGCGCGGCGCCGATCTCGCGCAGCGGTGGCGCGGCGCCCTCGCGCTCCAGGAATTCGCTGGCCAGGAAGGCGCGGGCGGCGAGCTTCTCGGCCGCGGCACCGGGCAGCAGCGAGAGGAACTCGTCGCGCAACGTGGTCAGGCAGGAAGGCTCCAGCCCGACCACCGGCGCGTCGCTGGCCGACAGCGCCTCCAGCGTCCGCCGCGCCTCGGCGCGGGCGCGCTCCACCATGCCGGCGGCCAGATAGGTGCGGCCGCAGCAGAGCGGTCGCCCGTCCGGCGCGGCGGCGGGACGCAGCCGGTAGCCCGCATGGGCCAGGACCTTCACCGCGTCGCGCAGCACCTCGGGCTCGTAATGGCGGTTGAAGGTGTCGGCGAAGAGCAGCACCTCGCGGCCCGGCCCCTCCCGCACCGCCTCGGCATCCCGGAAGCGGTCGCGACGGAACCTCGGCAGGCTGCGCCCGGCGGCGAGGCCGAGCCAGCGCTCGGTCAGGCCGGGAAGGCCGGGAATGCTGTCCCGCGCATTGGCGAGGAAGGGCAGGCGCGCGGCCCAGGGCGCCCAGCGCGGCAATTCGGCGATCAGGCGGTCCTTCAGCCGGATGCCGTGGCGCCGGGCCCGCGCGTGCAGCACCTCGATCTTCATCTTCGCCATGTCCACGCCGGTCGGGCATTCGCGCTTGCAGCCCTTGCAGGAGACGCAGAGCGACATGGCTTCCGCGACCTCGTCGCCGGCCAGCGCGTCCGCGCCGAGCTGGCCGGTCAGCGCCAGGCGCAGCGTGTTGGCGCGGCCGCGCGTCAGGTGCTGCTCCTCCCGCGTGACGCGGAAGGAAGGGCACATGACGTTGGCGTCGAACTTCCGGCATGTGCCGTTGTTGTTGCACATCTCGACGGCGCCGAGGAACCCGCCCTGCGGACCCGGCCAGGCGGACCAGTCGAGCGCCGGCCTGATGCCCTCCTCGGCGCGGTAGCCGGGTGGGTAGCGGAACAGGCTGCGGTCATCCATGCGGGGCGCGCGCACGACCCGCCCGGGATTGAGCAGCCCGTCGGGATCGAAGCTGTCCTTCACCGCCTCGAAGGCGCGGACGATGCGGGCGCCGAACATCGGCTCGTGAAACTCCGAGCGCACGATGCCGTCGCCATGCTCGCCCGAATGGCTGCCCTTGTACGCGCGGACGAGGGCGAAGCATTCCTCGGCGATGGCGCGCATCTTCGCCACCTCCGCGCCGTCCTTCATGTTGAGCACCGGCCGCACATGCAGGCAGCCGACCGAGGCGTGGGCATACCACGTCCCCTTGGTGCCGTGCCGCGCGAAGACCTCGTTCAGCCGCTCGGTGTAGTCGGCGAGATCGGCGAGATCGACGGCGGTGTCCTCGATGAAGGAGACCGGCTTGCCGTCGCCCTTCATCGACATCATGATGTTCAGCCCGGCCTCGCGCACCTCGGCGACACTGGCCTGGAAGGCGCTGTCGGTGACGCGGACGACCTGGCCGGGATAGCCGAGATCGCCCATCATCTCCTCCAGGCGGTCGAGATCGCGCGTCAGCGCCGCGTCGTCGTCGCCATGGAATTCGACGATCAGCAGGCTGTCGGGCTCGCCGATCAGGATGCGCTCGATGGTGTCGCGATAGAGGGCGATGGAGCGGCCGAGATCGATCATGGTGCGATCGACCAGCTCCACCGCCTCGGGGTCGAGCGTCACCAGATGCTGGCTGGCCGCCATGGCGGCGCGGAAGGTGGGGAACTGGCAGATGCCCAGCACCTTGCGCGGCTTGATCGGCCAGAGCTTGAGGTCGAGCGTGGCGGAGAAGGCCAGCGTTCCCTCGCTGCCGACCAGCAGCCGCGCGAGATTGCCACGCCCCGCCGCCCGCGCCGCCGGCGTCAGCGCCTCGATATTGTAGCCTCCGACACGGCGGAGCTGCCGCGGGAAGCGCGCCGCGATCTCCTCCGCCTCGCGCGCGCCGAGCGCCCGCAGGGACTGGATCAGCGCCGCGACATCGGCGGGGACGTCATCGCCCAGATTGTCGCCCAGCTCGCGGAAGGTGAAGCGCTCTCCGCTGGCCAGCAGCGCGTCGATGGCCAGCACGTTGTCGGCCATCAGCCCGTAGCGGATCGACTTGCTGCCGCAGGAATTGTTGCCCGCCATGCCGCCGATGGTGCAGCGCGCCCAGGTGGAGGGATCGACCGGGAAGAACAGCCTGTGCGCCTTCAGCGCGTCGTTCAGCGCGCCGAGCGCGATGCCGGGCTGCACGCGCGCGATGCCCGCCGCGGCATCGACCGAGATCACCTCGCGAAGGAACTTCGTGCAGTCGATCACCAGGGCGCGGTTGACGGTCTGGCCGCACTGGCTGGTGCCGCCGCCGCGCGGCAGCACCGGCACGCCGGCCTCGCGGCAGATCGCCAGCGCCGCCGCCACATCCTCGATGCTCCGCGGCACCAGCACGCCGATGGGCTCCACCTGGTAGATGCTGGCATCGGTGGCGTAGCGGCCACGATCGGCCGGGGCGAACTTCACCTCGCCCGCGGTCTCCCGGCGCAGCCGAGCCGCCAGGGCAGTATCACCCGGCCGCACCCGGGACTGGTGAATGGCGTTCATCTTGGCTTCCTGGCGCTTCCGGTCGTCTCGTCCTGCCCCTGTCTAGCGCGCGCCGGCAGGCCTGTCCGATCTATAATGCTCATCAATCCGACAACGCGAACTCATTGGCGAAACGCATGGATTACGCCTAACCCTCGGCGCATCGGACCCCGAGGAGGAAACCATCATGGCCTATTTCCAGTCCAGGCCCACCGCCGGCCGCCATTTCCTGCAGATCCCGGGCCCGACCAACGTGCCGGACCGCGTGCTGCGCGCGCTCGACAACCCGACCATGGACCATCGGGGCCCGGATTTCGGCAAGCTCGGCGCGCAGATCCTGGAGAAGGTCAAGGCGGTCTTCGCGACGCGGCAGCCGGTGATCATCTACCCGGCCTCCGGCACCGGCGCCTGGGAGGCGGCGCTGGTCAACACGCTCTCGCCGGGCGACACGGTGCTGATGTGCGAGACCGGGCAGTTCGCCTTCCTCTGGCGCGAGATGGCCGAGCGCCTGGGCCTGCGCCCGGAGCTGATCCAGACCGACTGGCGCCGCGCGGCCGATGTCGAGGCCATCGGCGAGCGGCTGCGCGCCGACAGGGGCCACGCCATCAAGGCCGTCTGCGTGGTGCACAACGAGACCTCCACCGGCTGCACCTCGCGCATCGACGAGGTGCGGCGCGCCATGGATGAGGCCGGGCATCCGGCGCTGCTGCTGGTGGACACCATCTCCTCGCTGGGCTCGATCGACTACCGCCATGACGAATGGGGCGTCGATGTCACCGTGGCCGGCAGTCAGAAGGGGTTGATGCTGCCGCCGGGCCTGTCCTTCAACGCCATCTCGGAGAAGGCGCTGAAGGCCAGCGAGACGGCGCGGCTGCCGCGCAGCTTCTGGGACTGGAAGCCGATGCTGGCCTCCAATGCCACCGGCTACTTTCCCTATACCCCCGCGACCAACATGCTCTACGCGCTCGATACCGCGCTCGACATGCTGCTGGCCGAGGGGCTGGAGAATGTCTTCGCCCGGCACGACCGCCATGCCGAGGCCACGCGCCGGGCCGTGCGCGCCTGGGGGCTGGAGGTGCAGTGCGCCGAGCCGCGCCACTATTCCTCGGCGCTGACCGCGGTGCGCCTGCCGGAGGGGCATTCGGCCAATGCGCTGCGCGCCGCCATCCTGGAGCGGTTCAACATGTCGCTCGGCAACGGGCTCGGCCGGCTGAACGACCGGGTCTTCCGCATCGGTCATCTGGGCGATTTCAACGACCTGACCCTGATGGGTACGCTGTCGGGCGTCGAGATGGGGCTGCGCATCGCCGGGGTGCCGCACGAGGATGCGGGCGTGAAGGCGGCCATGGACTATCTCTCCGGCAACGCCTGACACGTCCGCGGCGGCGGGGGGCCTGGCCGGCTCCCCCTTTCGCCCGCCTCAGCCGCAGGCCGCCGGCTCCCGCGCCAGGGCACGACACACCTCGGCGCCGATCTCGAAGCTGCGCAGCCGCGCGGCATGGTCGAAGATCTGCCCGGTGAGCATCAGCTCGTCCACGCCGGTCCGCTCGAGGAAGCCCTCGATGGCGGCGCGTACCGTGGCGGGCGCGCCGACCGCCGAGCAGGAGAGGCTGTGGCCGACCCCGGCCAGCCGCGCCTCCTGCTGCAGGGCGGCGATATCCTCCGCCGGCGGCGGCAGCTTGCCCGGCGTGCCCCGCCGCAGGTTGAGGAACTGGCGCTGCAGCGAGGTGAAGAGGCGTTCCCCCTCGGCATCGGTCGCGGCGGCGAAGAGATTCATCGCCGCCATGGCGTAGGGCCGCTTCAGCGTCTCGGAGGGGCGGAAGCCCTCGCGATAGACCGCCAGTGCCTGGTCCAGCATCTGCGGCGCGAAATGCGAGGCGAAGGCGAAGGGCAGGCCCAGCATCGCGGCGAGCTGCGCGCCGTAGAGGCTGGAGCCGAGGATCCAGATCGGGATCTCCATCCCGCCGCCGGGCACGGCCTGCACCGGCTGGCCGGGCTGCACGGGCGCGAACCAGTTCTGCAACTCGACCACGTCCTGCGGGAAGCTGTCGGCGTCGCCGGAGAGATTGCGGCGCAGCGCGCGGGCGGTGCGCATGTCCGTGCCCGGGGCGCGGCCGAGGCCGAGGTCGATGCGGCCGGGAAAGAGGGCGTTCAGGGTGCCGAACTGCTCGGCCACCATGAGCGGCGCGTGGTTGGGAAGCATGATGCCCCCCGAGCCCAGGCGGATGCGGCGGGTGGCGGCGGCGACGTGGCCGATGACCACCGCCGTGGCGGCGCTGGCGATGCCCGGCATATTGTGGTGCTCGGCCAGCCAGAAGCGGTGGTAGCCCCAGTCCTCCGCATGGCGCGCGAGGTCGGCGGAATGGCGGAAGGCGTCGGCGGCCTCCTCGCCCTGATTGATCGGGGCGAGGTCCAGGACGGAATAGCGGATCATGCGGCGGTCTCCCGGCTGCGTGTGAGGCGGGCCCTGGGGAAGGGCGGTCACGGGGCATATGGGAGGCGGGGGAGGCAAAGGCAGGGGCGATGATGCGGCCGGCTTGGCAGAGGGGCGGTGGCGACCCCACCTTGGGGTGGAAGGAGGGCCCGCCCATGACCGATGTCAACGACCCCGCCACCCGCACGGAGCTGGAGGCCGCGGCCTTCCGCCGCCTGCTGGAACATCTGCGCGAGCGGAGCGATGTGCAGAACATCGACCTGATGAATCTGGCCGGATTCTGCCGCAACTGCCTGAGCCGCTGGTATCGGGAGGCGGCGGAGGCCCGGGGGCTGGACCTGCCGGACCCCGCGGCGCGCGAGATCGTCTACGGCATGCCCTACAAGGAGTGGCAGGCCCTCCACCAGAAGGAGGCGACGCCCGAGCAGAAGGCCAGGTTCGCCGCCACCAGCCCGGGGCACTGACATCCCCGGCGCCGGAATGCCCGATGGAAGTCTCCCGGAAGTCACGTGGAGCCGGACAGCGGCGGAACAGGCCGAGGCGTGAAGATGGAGTGACCAGACGCCCGGGGATGTACCAGGACCGCCAGAAGGGGCGGACAACAGGAACTTGCCTGCATCGCGTTCTTTATTGGCGCAGGGCGGCTGGGCCACCGTTCCTGGCGGAAATCGCGTCGGCGATGACTGAGGGTTGAGGGGCGCCATCTGAATGCGCCCGGATTTGCCCCCGCTGGCGCCGCCGGTTATATGCCGCCGCCCCGGCCCGCTTCCTGGAGCCGGTCGTGTTCGGCAGCCCGGAGACCCTTGATGAGCGATTTCGACGAGCAGGACGCCAAGGCCAGCCGTGACCGTCAGGCCGCCGATCCCGAATCCGAGGTCGGCGGCATCGCCGTCGATCGCCTGCGCTCGATCATCGAGCGGGTGGAGCGGCTGGAGGAAGAGCGCAAGGCGCTGGCCGACGACATCAAGGACATCTTCGCCGAGGCCAAGTCCGCTGGCTTCGACGTCAAGGTCGTCCGGCAGCTGATCCGCCTGCGCAAGCAGGAGCCGGCGGAGATCGAGGAGCAGGAGACGCTGCTCGATCTGTACCGCCGCGCCCTCGGCATGTGAGGGCCGGGCCCGCCGCCGTGACGGCGGGCCTCTCGGCTATTCCGGCCGGATGCCGGCTTCGCGGATCAGCGTGCCCCATTGCGTGCTGTCCTCGGCCAGGATGCGGCGCATGACCGCCGCGTCGCCGGTCTCGATGGCGACGCCCTGCTCGGCCATCCGCGCACGCAGCCCCTTGTCCTCGGTGGCGGCCGTCAGCGCGGCGGAGAGGGGCGCGACCACGGTGGGAGGCAGGCCGGGCGGCGCGAACAGGCCCTGCCAGAAGACCGCGTCGAAGCCGGGCAGGGTCTCCGCCACAGCCGGGACGTCCGGCAACAGTGCCATCCGCTGCGCGCTGCTCACCGCGATGGCCCGCGTCACGCCCTCGCGGATCACCGGCATCGCCTCCAGCGCCGCCTGGAACATCGCCTGGATCCGGCCGGTCCGCAGGTCCGTCAGGGCCGGAACGCCGCCGCGATAGGGCACATGAAGCACATCGATTCCCGCCCGCTTGCGGAGCAGTTCCAGCGCCAGATGATTCACCGCGCCCGTGCCGCTGCTGCCGAAGTTGATCTTGCCGGGATTGGCCTTGGCGTAGTCGATGAACTCGGCGGTGCTGCGCACCGGCAGGTCGGGATGCACATGCAGCACAAAGGCACTGCGGTAGGCGAGGCCCAGCGCCTCCAGCTCCCGCTGCGGATCGCGCGGCGTCAACTCAGGCTGCAGCGCCGGGTTGATCGCCAGGGAGGAGGCGCCCATCAGCAGCGTGTAGCCATCCGGCGCGGCGCGGGCGACATAGGTGGCGGCGACGGAGGTGGCGCCCCCCACCCGGTTCTCCACCACGATGGGCTGGCCCAGCTCCTGCTCCATCCGTTGGGCGATGGCGCGGGTCGTGACATCGGTCAGGCCGCCCGGGGCATAGCCCGTCACCATCGAGACCGCGCGCGCGGGCCAGGCCGCCTGGGCCAGGGCGGGGCGGGCGAGGGCGAGGAGCGGCAGCGCGAGCGTGGCGCGGCGGCCGGTGGTCCAGCGGATCATGCGACGTTTCCTTCCTTTTATTTTCCAGGGAAATTTTCCAGGGTTTTATCGGCGATGGCCCAATCCGCAACCCTGCGAGAGGTGGTCAGGGCCGCGGCTTGAAGTGCCGGTCGTCCCTGGTTATGCCGGCCGGGCCGCGACCCGCCGGGCGACCCCGCCCGCGGTATCCACCCTCTGCCCGCGGAGTGCCGAGTGGCCTCTACCTCCTCTTCCTCCCCCGCCATGGCCACCGCGCCGGTGGCCTCGCTCTCCGCCACGCTGGCGCCGGTCATCGCCCTGCTGTTCGGCTATGCCATGCTGCAGATGGGCAATACGCTGCAATCCTCGTTGCTGACGGTGCGCGGCGGGCTGGAGGGCTTCACCGCGACGCAGATCGGCCTCGTCGGCAGCGGGTTCTACATCGGGCTGATGCTCGGCTCGCTGCGCGGCGGGCAGTTGGTGCGGGTGGTGGGGCACACCCGGGCCTTCGCGGCACTGGCGGCGATCGCCTCCTCGGTGCCGCTGCTGCATCTGATGCTGATCCATCCCTGGCTCTGGCCGGTCGGGCGGGCGCTGACCGGCTTCTGCTTCGCCGGCCTGTTCATCGTGGTGGAAAGCTGGCTGAACGGGGCCTCGGCCTCGGCGGTGCGCGGCCGCATCCTCAGCATCTACGGCATGACCGGCATGATCGCCGGCGTCTGCGGCCAGATGCTGCTGACCGCCGCCCCGCCACGGGGCTTCGTGCTGTTCTGCCTGATCTCCATGATCATCTCCTTCGCCCTGGTGCCGGTCGTGCTCTCCCGCGCCCAGGCGCCGGCGCAGGCCGAGGGCGCCGCCGAGCTGAACCTGCGGCGGCTTTACGAGCAGTCGCCCTTCGGCGTGGTCGCGGCCTTCCTGATCGGCGTCAGCACGGGTGCCTACTACTCCCTGGGCCCGCTCTTCGCGCAGCGCATCGGGCTGGATGCCGGCTCGGTCGCCATCTTCATGGCCTGCGGGTCGCTCGGCGGCTTCGCCGCGACCTGGCCCGCCGGCTGGCTCTCGGACCGGATCGACCGCCGCCTGCTTGTCGTCAGCCTGGCCGGCGCCGCGGCGATGGCGCTGCTCGCCATGATCCTGCTGGTGCCGGACCATCCGCCGCGCTGGCTGTCCTACAGCCTGGTCGCCGCCTTCGGGGCCATGGTCATCCCGGCCTACAGCCTCGTGCTGGCGCATGTGAACGACCATGTCTCGCCTTCCGAATTCGCTGCCGCCTCGGGCGGGCTGCTGATCCTCTGGGGCGCCGGTTCGGCCCTCGGGCCCTTCGCCGGCGGCCTCGCCATGGGGCGCCTCGGCCCGTCCGGCCTGGGCTGGCTGATCCTCTCGGCGCAGGCATTGATCGCGGGTTGGGGCCTCTACCGCATGCGCCAGCGCAGCGCGCCCGAGGCGAAGGAGGACTTCCTGGTCATGCCGGTGCAGCCGGTCAGCACCGAACTCGTGGCGGTGGCGCAGGAGGCCGCCGTGGAGCGCGAGGAGATCGCCCAGGCGGAGGAGGCCGGCACGGTGGCAGAAGACGGCGAGGCCCCGCCGGGCCGGCCCGCTGCCGCTCCGGCCGGCGAAACCGACCGGCAGGCTTGATATCCCGGATCAGGAGTGCCAAGTAGATACTGTCTGATCCGTCTCCGTTTCAGGCCGCTCCCGGGCATCTGCCCCTGGCATTTGCCTTGTCCGCGCCTGTCGCGGCGGATCGGCCCTTCTCCCGAAGATGATGTCGGTGCCGTGCGTCCGCGCTGAAACCTGCGCGGGACCCGCGGCTTTTCACGGATCCCGGCCCCTGGGCCGAAGGACGATCCTTAACCTGTTGATGACATGGCGGCCCGCTGCGGCGGGCGCCAGGAAAGATGACTAGCGTGACCATGATTCACAAGAACAACAACGACACGTCCCATACCCCTTCCATCCTCCAGACCGGCCTGCCCGCCGCCCTGCTGCGGCAGGCGAAGCCGCGCCCCTCGATGAGCCAGGCCGAGATCCGCCGCCTGGTGCTCGAGACCATCGGCTGAGGCCAGCGGCGCGCCAGCCTCAGCGATAGAGGTTGGCGATCAGCTCCTCCCGCGCCTGCAGGACGGCGCGGCGCTTGATCTTCATGGTGGGGGTCAGCAGCCCGTCCTCGACCCGGAAGGGCTCCACGGTCGCGAAGCGGCGGATCCGCTCGGGCCCGCCCAGCCTGCGGTTCACCCGCCCCACCGCCTGCTCCACCGCCTTCTCCGGCACCTTCTCGGCCGGGACGATCAGGGCGACGATGCCCGGGCGTCCCTCGCCGGCGACCACGGCATGCTGGATCTCCGGCTCGGCCATCAGCAGGCTCTCGATGCGGGCCGGGCTGATCATCTCGCCCCCCGCCGTCTTGATGAAATCCCGTTTGCGATCGGTGATGTAGAGCCGGCCTCCTTCCAGACGGCCGGTGTCGCCGGTGTGCAGCCAGGGCGGCCCCTCCGGGGTATCGGGGCGAAGCGCCTGGGCGGTGGCCTGGGCATTGCCCCAGTAGCCATCCATCACCAGCGGCCCCTGGACCAGCACTTCGCCATCCTCGGCGATGCGCAGGGTCACGCCGGGCAGGGGGCGGCCGACGCTGTGCCGGTCGTTGTCCCAGGGCAGGTTGACGCTGACCACCGGCCCGGCCTCCGTCTGCCCGTAGCCCTGCAGCACCGGCAGGCCGAGGGCGAGGAAGAAGCCGGACAGGTCCGGGTCGAGGCGCGCGCCACCGGAGACGAGGGCCATCATGCGTCCGCCGAAGCGGCCCCGGATGCGGCGGCGCACCAGCCGGTCCAGCACCGCGTCCTGCAGCCGCTCCCAGAGGCCGAGCGCCGGCCCGTCCAGGCGCCGCAGCCCGAGGCGGAGCGCCGCCTCGAACAGCATCCGCTGCCGCGGCGGCTGCTTCTCGGCGGCGGCCAGGATGCGGGCCCGCAGCACCTCGAACAGCCGTGGCACCGCGGTCACGATATGCGGGCGGATCTCGGTCAGCTCGGCGGCCAGCCGTTCGGCGCCGCGGCTGAACACCAGCTCGATCCCGAAGGAGCAGAGCAGGTAGCCCACCGTGTGCTCATAGGCGTGCGACAGCGGCAGGAAGGAGAGGTAGCAGCCATCCTCGGGCAGGTTCAGCCGCCGGATGAAGCTCTCGATGCCGCGGCGGTTGGCCAGCATGGCGCGATGCGGAAGCATGACGCCCTTGGGCGGGCCGCCGGTGCCGGAGGTGTACATCAGGCAGGCCAGGCGGCCATCGGGGATGTGATCCACCTCGGCGGCGAGCATGGCCAGGTCGCCGCCTGCCGCCGCCAGATCGGACCAGTCCACAGCCTCCTCGACAGGCTCCATGGTCACCATCAGATCCAGGCCGCCAGCGCCGGCGGCCTCCCGCAGGCTGGCGGCGAGCCTGGCGGTGGAGACGATGGCGCAGCGCGCCCCGGCGTCCCGCAGGATATGCCCGTGATCCGCGACCGTGCCGGTCGTGTAGGCAGGCACGGTGACGGCACCGATCGCCATGAGCGCCGTATCGGCGATCAGGAACTCCGGACGGTTCTCCGCCAGCAGCAGCACCCGGTCACCGGGAGCGACGCCGTGGCTCCGCAGCCCGGCCGCCACGGCTGCGACCTGCAGGGCGAACTCGGCCCAGCGCATCCGCCGCCAGCCGCCGTCGCGCCAGTAGCGCAGCATCGGCCTGTCGGGCCAGCGGCGGGCCTGGTTCAGCAGCAGCGCGGGGATGCTGTGGCTCTTGTCCTGCTCGGGCATGGGTCGTCCAGCGTCCTGTCAGAGATGGGCCTGTCGGAATCGGGGCGCAGCCGATCTGCGGCCGGCTTCATGGCGCGCGCGTCGGTTGGCGGCGGGCGGCAATCGGACGGGGGGCGCTTGGCCTCCCCATCCATGGGCTTATATCCACGGGAGCAAATCTCACAACCGCAGGGCCTCCCGTGCAGCTTCACTCTCTCCGCCATCCGACCCGAGACACCGCCGCCCGCTCCCAGGGGGGAAAGGATGCGGCGGGGCTGCCGGTCTGGGATCTCTCCGACCTCTATGACGGCACCGCGGACCCGGCGCTGGAGGCCGATCTCGCCCGCGCCGAGATCGAGGCCCGGGCCTTCGCCGAAGGGCATGCCGGGCAACTCCAGGGCCTCTCCGGCGACAGGCTGGCCGAGGCCATCGCGACGTACCAGCGAATCGACGAGGTGCTGGGACGGGTGATGTCCTTCGCCCAGCTGCTGTTCTCGGGAGACTCCCAGGACCCCGCCAACGGCCGCTTCTACCAGGACATGCAGGAGCGAGTGACCGGCATCTCCACCCATCTGCTGTTCTTCACGCTGGAGCTGAACCGGCTCGAGGAGGCGAGGCTGGAGGAGAAGTTCGCCGGCTCGGCCGCCCTGCGCCACTGGCGGCCCTTCCTGCGCGACCTGCGCGTCTTCCGTCCGCACCAGCTCTCGGACGAGGTCGAGCGCCTGTTGCACGAGAAGGAGGTGACCGGGCGCTCCGCCTGGAACCGCCTGTTCGACGAGACCATCACCGCCATGCAGGTGACGGTGAAGGGCGAGACGCTGAACGTCTCCGGCGCCCTGAACAAGCTCTCCGACCGCGACCGATCGGTGCGCGAGGCCGCCGCGAAGGGCGTCGCCGCCGCCTTCGGGGACAAGGCGCGGCTGTTCACCCTGATCACCAACACCCTCGCCAAGGACAAGGAGATCATCGACGGCTGGCGGAAGTATCCGCGGCCCGGCAGCAGCCGCAACCGCGCCAACATGGTCGAGGACGAGGTGGTGGACGCCCTGGTCTCGGCCGTGACGGCCAGCTACCCGGCGCTGTCGCACCGCTACTACGCCATGAAGGCGCGGTGGCTGGGGCTGCCGAAGCTACAGCACTGGGACCGCAACGCGCCCCTGCCGGATGAGGACGACAGCCGGATCCCCTGGGACGCGGCGCGGGAGCGCGTGCTCGCGGCGTATTCCGCCTTCAGCCCGGAGCTCGGCCGCGTCGGGCGAGAGTTCTTCGACCGGCCCTGGATCGACGCGGCGCTGCGCCCCGGCAAGTCCTCCGGTGCCTTCGCCCACCCCACGGTGCCCTCGGCGCATCCCTATCTGCTGCTGAACTACCACGGCAAGTCGCGCGACGTGATGACATTGGCGCATGAGCTGGGCCACGGTGTGCACCAGGTGCTGGCGGCGAAGCAGGGCTATCTGATGTCCGGCACGCCGCTGACCCTGGCCGAGACCGCCAGCGTCTTCGGCGAGATGCTGACCTTCCGCGCCGTGCTGGACGCCGAGACCGATCCGCGCCGCCGCCGCGCGCTGCTGGCCGGCAAGGTCGAGGACATGCTGAACACGGTGGTGCGGCAGATCGCCTTCTACCGTTTCGAGACCCTGCTGCACGACGCCCGCCGCCGGGGCGAGCTCTCGCGCGAGGAGATCGGCGCGCTCTGGATGCAGGTGCAGACCGAAAGCCTCGGCCCGGCCTTCGAGTTCACGCCGGACTACGAGATCTTCTGGTCCTACGTGCCGCATTTCGTCCACACGCCGTTCTATGTCTATGCCTATGCCTTCGGGGATTGCCTGGTGAACGCGCTCTACGGCGTCTATCAGGAGGGCAGCGTGCCGGACTTCCAGGGCAAGTATCTCGAACTGCTGCGCGCGGGCGGCACCCTGCGGCATCGCGAGCTGCTGGCGCCCTTCGGCCTCGATGCCTCGGACCCGGCCTTCTGGCACAAGGGGCTGAACGTCATTTCCGGCTTCATCGACGAACTGGAGCGTGCCGATGGCTGACGACCGCGAGGCGAGCAGCCTCTTTGGCGAGATCCGCCGCATGGCACGCACCTCGGGCGCGGTGGGCGGCATCGCGGCACGGGTGGCGGGGGAGCGGTTCCTCGGTATCCGCACCGACCGCAATGCCCATGCGGGCGACCTCAAGGCGCTGCTCGGCGGGCTGAAGGGCCCGTTGATGAAGGTGGCGCAGTTCCTGACCACCGTGCCCAATGCCCTGCCGCCGGAATATGCGCAGGAGCTGGCCGCGCTGCAGGCCAATGCCCCGCCGATGGGCTGGGCCTTCGTGCGCCGCCGGATGTCCTCCGAGCTGGGGCCGGCCTGGCAGTCGAAGTTCGCCAGCTTCGGCCAGGAGGCGGCGGCGGCGGCGAGCCTCGGCCAGGTGCATCGCGCGACATTGCCCGATGGCCGGCTGGTGGCCTGCAAGCTGCAATACCCCGACATGGCCAGCGTGGTGGAGGCGGACCTCCGCCAGCTCAAGCTGGCCATGGGGATCTTCGCGCGGATGGACGATGCCATCCAGCACGACGATGTCTATGTCGAGCTGTGCGACCGGCTGCGGGAGGAGCTGGACTATGGCCGGGAGGCGGCGCAGATGCGGCTCTACAACCGGATGCTGGCGCCGGTGCCGGAGGTGCGCACGCCCAGCCCGGTCGAGGGGTATTGCACCCGCCGCCTGCTGACCATGAGCTGGCTCGACGGCCGGCCGATCCTCGAGCGGCTGGCGGAGGAGCCCTCGCAGGAGGAGCGGAACGCCTATGCCACGGCGCTGTTCAAGGCGTGGTATCTGCCCTTCTACCGCTACGGCGTGATCCATGGCGATCCGCACCTCGGCAACTACCAGGTGCGGCAGCCCTCGGAGGAGGGGCCGGCGGGCATCAACCTCCTCGACTTCGGCGCCATCCGGGTCTTCCCCCCCGCCTTCCTGCGCGGCGTCATCATGCTGTACGAGGCGCTGCGCGACGAGGACCGGGACAAGGCGGCCGAGGCCTACCGGATCTGGGGCTTCACCAACCTGTCGAAGGAGAAGATGGAGGTGCTCGGCCTCTGGGCGCGGTTCCTGCACGAACCCCTGCTCGACGACCGCGTGCGGCCGATCCAGGAGGTGGACGACCCGGATTTCGGCCGCAAGGTCGCGGCCGAGGTGCATGCCGGGCTGAAGCGCACCGGAGGGGTCAAGCCGCCGCGCGAATTCGTGCTGGTGGATCGTGGCGCGGTCGGCCTGGGCAGCGCCTTCATGCGGCTGCGCGCCGAACTCAATTGGCACCGCCTGTTCCAGGAGCTGATCGCCGACTTCAACGAGCAGGAACTGGCGGCGCGCCAGGCCGAGGCGCTGCGCGAGGCCGGCGTGCCGGCCACCGCGCCCTGAGGGGGAGCTGAGGGGAGCAGGGCGGAGCCGCCTGGGGCTCCACCCGCCGCTCAGACGGCGTAGGGCGGCTTGTCGAGCCCCGCCGGGGAGAAGGTGAAGACCTCGCAGCCGGTCTCGGTGACGCCCACCATGTGCTCGAACTGGGCGGAGAGGCTGCGGTCCCGCGTCACGGCGGTCCAGCCGTCATCGAGCACCTTCACCTCCGGGCGGCCGATGTTCACCATGGGCTCGATGGTGAAGAACATGCCGGGCTTCAGCACCGGCCCCTCGCCGGGGCGGCCGAAATGCAGCACGTTGGGCGAGGCGTGGAAGGTGCGGCCGATGCCGTGGCCGCAGAAATCCCGCACCACGCTGAAGCGGTTCTTCTCCACGTAGCTCTGGATCGCGTGGCCGATATCGCCAAGCCGGGCGCCGGGCTTCACCACCTTGATGCCGCGCAGCAGGCTCTCATAGGTCACGTCCATCAGCAGCCGGGCCTTGGTGCTGGGCGTGCCGGCGACATACATGCGGCTCGTGTCGCCGTACCAGCCGTCGAGGATGACGGTGACGTCGATGTTCAGGATGTCGCCGTCCACCAGGACCCGGTCGCCCGGGATGCCATGGCAGACCACGTGGTTGAGCGAGATGCAGACCGACTTCGGATAGCCCCGGTAGCCGAGGCAGGCCGAGACCGCGCCGTTCTCCTGGATGAAGGCATCGCAGAGACGATCCAACTCGCCCGTGCTCACCCCCGGCCGGACATGCGGGGCGATCATGTCGAGCGTGGCCGCGGCCAACTGCCCCGCGCGCCGCATCCCTTCGAAATCCTCAGGCGCGTGCAGGGTGATCCGCCGCGCCTCTGCACCAGACTGTTCCATGACGGGGAAAAATGCGCGCCAACGGGCAGTGTTGCAAGCCATGCCTGCGCAGGGCTGCCACCGGCGGCAGGAATGCGCTCCTAGTTCCCGGGCCGCTCGCCGGTCCCGTGCTCGACCGTCCCCAGTGCATCGGCGAGGCGCAGGCCGGCGCTGCCGCGGGGGGCAGGGCGCGGCTGGTCCGGGCCGGGGGCCCAGCCGGTCAGGATCAGCATCTCCAGCGGCATGGCCAAGCCATCCGGGCCGGGGGTCAGCGCCGCCAGCGCCATGGGGAACAGCGCGCGGGGCGGAACGCGCGGGTCGCGCGCCAGGACCGCATTGCCCTCTCCGGCGGCGCGGAGATCCCGCAGCAGCGCGAGCGGGCTGCGGTAGCGCAGGTCCAGCCGGTCCCGGTCGGCGACCGGCATGGCGAAGCCGGCCCGTTGCAGCAGCGCAGCACCATCGCGCAGCTCCGGGAAGGGCGAGACGCGCGGGCTGAGACCGCCGCGCAGCTCGCTCTCGACGCGGGCCAGGGCCTCGCGCAGCGGCTGCAGGGTGCCGAGCGCCGGCAGGCTGGCCAGGAACAGGCCATCCGGCGCCATGGCGCGGCGGAGCTGCAGCAGGGCGCCCGGCAGATCGTTCACCCAGTGCAGGGAGAGGTTGGCCAGGACCAGGTCGAAGCTGCCGGGTGCGAAGGGCAGCCACTCCTCATCCCCGGCCAGGGGCAGGATGCCCTCCTCCGGTTCCGGCCGGCGCGCCATGGCGGCTGAGAGATCCATCGACACCACCTGCCCGATGCCGCGCGCGCGCAGCGCGGGAGCCACCACGCCACGGCCGCCGAGGTCGAGCGCGCGGTGAAAGCGGCGCGTGGTGTCGTCCAGCCGATCCAGCAACAGGGCCGCCGCCGCCTCCAGGATGGGGGCGACAGCGCCGATCCCGCCCGCCGCGCGGTCCCGCCGGCGGCGCACCAGAGCCCGATCGAAAACCTGCATCGCATCCGCCATGCCGGGCAGATGCCCTCGGGAGCGGCGACGTGCAAGGCGGCTTGTGCGCCATCGGGATGCAGGCCTAATCTCACAAAATGGTGAATACGCTTCGCCGCTGGGTCGCGCCCGCCTGTTCCACCGGTCTGCGCCGCCTGGGCGCCGCCGCGATCGACCTGCTGCTCCCGCCCCGCTGCATGGCCTGCGCCGAGCCGGTGCTCGACCACGACACGCTCTGCACCGCCTGCTTCCGCGCCACGACGCTGATCAACTCGCCCTGTTGCGACCGTTGCGGTCTGCCCTTCCAGCATGACGGCCAGGGCCTGCCAGCGGCGGAAGGGGAGGGGCTCGCCTGCGCGCAGTGCCTGGTGCGGCCACCGGATTACGGCCGTGCCCGTGCGGCTCTTCTTTATGACGAGGGCTCCCGGCGGCTCATCCTGCCCCTGAAATATGGCGACCGCACCGAACTGGCCGGCCTGCTGGCGCGGCAGATGGTCCGGGCCGGGCGGGAACTGCTGGCGGAGGCGGAGCTGATCCTCCCGGTGCCGCTGCACCGCAGCCGCCTGCTGACGCGACGCTACAACCAGGCGGCGCTGCTGGCGCGCCGCCTGTCGCGCCTCTCCGGCCGGCCCTGGGCGCCGGATCTGCTGCTCCGCGCCCGGCGCACGCCGCCGCTGGCCGATTTCGGCGCGGCGCAGCGCGCCCTGGTGCTGGAAGGGGCCTTTACCCTCTCGGCCGGGGCGGCACGGCGGATCGAGGGCCGCCGACTGCTGCTGGTGGATGACGTGCTGACCTCCGGCGCGACGGTGGGGGGCTGCACGCGGCTGCTGCTGGCCGCCGGCGCCGCCTCGGTGGATGTGCTGGCGGCGTCGCGCACCGCGGCGTCCCGCGCGGCGGGGCAGTGACAGCCCGTGCTCCAGTGTGGCCACGGGTGTGAAACGCCCTTGACCGTCGCCTGGAGCGAGACGATCTGTGCTGCATGGCCCAGGTCGAAATCTACACCACCGCCTTCTGCCCCTACTGCTCCCGCGCCAAGCTGCTGCTGGGCCGCAAGGGCGTCGATTTCCGGGAATACGATTCCCCGCACGGCTCGGCGGAGCGGCAGGAAGCCATCCGGCGCTCCGGCGGCCGCAGCACGGTGCCGCAGATCTTCATCGACGGCGAGGCGATTGGCGGTTGCGACGATCTTTTCGCGCTGGACCGTACCGGCAAGCTCGATGCCATGCTGCAGGGCGGCTGAGGCCGGTCCCGGCGGCAGCCGCCCCTTCCTCCCTGTCATTGGCTTGGCGAAGGCATGATCCACTATCAGCTGCGCTGCGATCAGGACCACGGTTTCGATGGCTGGTACAAGGACAGCCAGGCCTACGAGAAGCTTGCCCGCGGCGGGCTGATCGAGTGCCCTGTCTGCGGCGGCACCAGGGTCTCGCGCGCCCTGATGGCGCCCGCCATCGGCAAGGGGCAGGTGGCCGAGCCAGCGCCTCCGCCCCCCGTGGCTCCCAAGGCCGGCGCGCCCGCCGTGGCCGGGCCCATGCCGGCGCAGATGCTCGCCCTGCTGCAGAGGATGCGCGCCGAGGTGGAGCGGCACTGCGAGGACGTCGGTGCCGATTTCGCGGAGGAGGCGCGCCGGATGCGCCGGGGCGAAAGCGACCATCGCGGCATCTACGGCGAGACCTCGGACGCCGAGGCCGAGGCCCTGCGGGACGAGGGCATCGAGATCGCGCGGCTCCCCTGGGTGCCGCGCGCGGACGGCTGAGGCCCCCGGCGCCGCGCTAGTCCCGGCGCATCGCCACGATGTAGTTGACCGAGACGTCCCGGCTCTCCCGCCATTCCTGACGCGGAAGGCCGGGCACCATGCCGGCGATGTCGGTGGTCCGCAGGCCGGCCCGGCGGGCCTCGGCGCCCACCTCGGCCGGCGTCACGAACATCCGCCAGTCATGCGTGCCGCGCGGCAGCAGGCGCAGCAGGTACTCGGCCCCCAGCTTGGCGAAAAGAAAGGCTTTCGGCGTGCGGTTCAGGGTGGAGAGGAAGACCATGCCGCCCGGCCTGGTCACCGCCGCCAGGGCCGCCAGGAAGGCCGGGCGGTCGGCCACATGCTCGATCACCTCCAGCGCCACCACGGCATCGAAACGCCGCTCCTCGGCGGCGAGATCCTCCGGCAGGCCCTGGCGGTAGTCGATGGAGAGCCCGCCCGCCGCCGCATGGGCGCGGGCCGCCGCCAGCGCCTCGCCGGCGGCGTCCAGGCCGGTCACCGCCGCGCCCTTCCGCGCCAGCCCCTCGCTGGCCAGCCCGGCGCCGCAGCCGACATCCAGGATGGCCAGGCCGGAGAGATCCTCGCCGGCGCGCCCGGTCGCGGCGGCCAGGCGGCGGGCGATCCAGCCGCAGCGCAGCGGATTCATCCGGTGCAGCGGCGCCATCGGCCCCGCCGGGTCCCACCAGCGCGCCGCCAGGGCGTCGAACTTGGCGATCTCGCCGGCCATGGCGGTATTGCTGGCGGTATTGCTGGCGGGCATGGCAGGGCCTCCGGACATGGCGCCGGCGCGGCGGCGGCCTGCGGTTGCAGGTTGCGGCGGGGCGCGGCCTTGGTTATCTGTCCCAGCCCTTCGCCGGCTGCAACCGTGGCCGGCCCCCGAAGCCCCACCGGAAGCGATCCTTCAGACCCGCATGGCCCGTATCGTGATGAAGTTCGGCGGCACCTCCGTCGCCGATCTGGACCGTATCCGCAACGTCGCCAACCGGGTCAAGCGCGAGGTCGACGCCGGGAACGAGGTCGCCGTCGTCGTGTCCGCCATGTCCGGCGTCACCAATCAGCTGGTGAAATGGTGCCAGGAGCTCTCGCCGCTGCATGACGCGCGGGAGTATGACACGGTGGTGGCCACCGGCGAGCAGGTGACGATCGGCCTGCTGGCCATCGCGCTCCAGACCATCGGCGTCGATGCCCGCTCCTGGCAGGGCTGGCAGATCCCCATCCGCACGGACGCCGCGCACGGCAAGGCGCGGGTCGAGGAGATCGAGGGCGCCGTCCTGATCGAGCGGATGCGGATGGGCCAGGTGCCCGTGGTCGCCGGCTTCCAGGGCGTCGGGCCGGACAATCGCGTGACCACGCTGGGGCGCGGCGGGTCGGATCTCTCCGCCGTCGCCGTCGCCGCCGCGGTGAAGGCCGACCGCTGCGACATCTACACCGATGTCGACGGGATCTACACCACCGACCCGCGCATCGTGCCGCGCGCGCGCAAGCTGCCGGCGGTGGCCTATGAGGAGATGCTGGAGCTGGCCTCGGTCGGCGCCAAGGTGTTGCAGACCCGCTCGGTCGAGCTGGCGATGAAGCAGCGGGTGCGGGTGCAGGTGCTGTCCTCCTTCGAGGACAAGCCGGGCGAGCCCCTCCCTGGTTCTCTGGTCGTGGATGAGGATGAGATCGTGGAACAGCCGCTGGTGACGGGTGTCGCCTATTCCCGCGACGAGGCCAAGGTGACGCTGCGCCGGGTGCCGGACAAGCCGGGCGTCGCCGCCGAGGTCTTCGTGCCGCTCTCGGCCGCCAATGTGAATGTCGACATGATCGTCCAGAACCTGGGCGCGGACGGCACCACCGACATGACCTTCACCGTCGGCAAGACCGATCTGCCGCGCGCCAAGGACGTGCTGGAGAAGGCGCGCGCCACCATCGGCTTCGAGGCCATGCTGACCGATCCGGATGTCGCCAAGATCAGCATCGTCGGCATCGGCATGCGCTCCCATGCCGGCGTCGCGGCGACGATGTTCAAGGCGCTGTCGGAGAAGGGCATCAACATCCAGGTCATCTCGACCTCGGAGATCAAGACCAGCGTGCTGGTCGGCGCCGAGTACACCGAGCTGGCCGTGCGGGCCCTGCACACCGCCTACGGCCTGGACGCCGAGGGCTGATGGCCCTCCAGGAGCAGGCCGGTTCCGCCGCGGTGCGGCCCGGCTCCGTCGAGGCGTTGATGGCGCGCGGCGCGGCCTTCCTCGGCTCGCGCCACGCCATCCTCGGCGGCGCCATGAGCTGGGTCAGCGAGCGCAACCTGGTCGCCGCCCTGTCGAATGCGGGGGCCTTCGGCGTCATCGCCTGCGGGGCCATGATGCCCGAGCGTCTGGCCGAGGAGATCGCCGCCACCCAGGCCCTGACCGACCGGCCCTTCGGCGTCAACCTGATCACCATGCATCCGAACCTGATGGAGCTGGTGCAGGTCTGCCTGGACGCGAAGGTCGGCCATGTCGTCTTCGCCGGCGGCATTCCCCCGGGCCCGGCCATCAAGGCCGCGAAGGAAGGCGGCGCGAAGGTGATCTGCTTCGCCCCGGCCCTGGCCCTGGCGAAGAAGCTGGTCCGCTCCGGCGCCGATGCCCTGGTCATCGAGGGCTCCGAGGCCGGCGGGCATATCGGCCCGGTCAGCCTGACCGTGCTGGCGCAGGAGATCCTGCCGCACATCCGCGACGTGCCAGTTTTCGTGGCCGGCGGCATCGGCCGGGGCGAGGCCATCCTGTCCTATCTGGAGATGGGCGCGGCCGGCGTGCAGATCGGCACCCGCTTCGTCTGCGCCACCGAGAGCATCGCGCATCCGAACTTCAAGCGGGCCTTCCTGCGCGGCGCCGCGCGGGACGCCATGCCCACCGTGCAGCTGGACGACGCCTTTCCGGTCATTCCTGTCCGCGCCCTGCAGAATGACGGGACCAAGCGCTTCCTGGCGCATCAGGCCGAGGTGATCCGGCGCTACAAGGGGGGAGAGCTGACGCGGGAGGCCGCCCAGCTCGACATCGAGCACTTCTGGGCCGGCGCCCTGCGCCGGGCGGTGATCGACGGCGACGTCGAGAACGGCTCCCTCATGGCCGGCCAGAGCGTGGGCATGGTGACGCGGGAGCAGCCGGTGGCCGAGATCATCGGCGAGCTGCTCGATCAGGCGGAAGCGGCCGTGGCGGCGCGCGCCGCGGGCCACTAAGTCTCCGCGGGGCCGCCGCGGGCGCGGGTCCGCATGGCTTGAGGTTGCGGCCACCGCCAAGACATGGCCTCATGCGTGTATGCGGAATCGCCTTTCCGCCCAGCGCTGAGGTCATTCGTCCCGTGCTTCAGGACAGCAAGCGGCAGACCCGGATGGAAGCCTCCGGCATGGAGGCGGCTCGCGTTGGCCAGGCGCTGCGCGAGGCCCGGATGTCGCTCGGCCTCAGCCTGGAGGACATGTCCCAGAGGCTGCGCATCAACATGCGCTACATGGCGGCGCTGGAGGAGGGACGGCCCGAGGATCTGCCCGGCACCGCCTACGGCGCCGGCTTCGTGCGCAGCTATGCCGAGGCCATGGGCCTGGACGCGCCGGATCTGGTGCGCCGCTTCCGGGAGGCGGCCGGAGCGCCGCAGCAGGGTCGCGAGCTGATCTTCCCCGAGCCGGTCCCGGACCGCGGCGTCCCGACCGGCCTCCTGATCCTGCTGGGCGCGCTGCTGGCCGGTGGTGGCTACTTCGCCTGGTATCAATGGAACGGCGCCGGCCTCCGGACGGTGGATGCCGTCCCCGACCTGCCGCCGCGCCTCGAGGAGACGGCGCGGCAGGCGGGACAGCCGCCGCTGCCTCGCCCACAGGTGCCGCCGGGCGGCGGGGGCGTGGCCCCGGCGCCTTCCGCCCCGCCGCTCGCCGCCGCGCCCCCCGTCTCCGTGCCGCCGCTCGCCGTGGCGCCGGTCGCGCCGCCCCCTCAGGGCGCGCCGGCCGTCCCCTCCGGCGCCCCGCCCGCTGAGCCGCCGGCCGCGCCCGCGCCGCCGGCGCCCACCGGGACTCCCATCGGGGCTCCCGCCGGACCGGCCGTAGGCGCCGAGACGCACGCCACCCCGGCGCCCAATGCCGTGGTGTTGAGAGCGGAGCAGGAGTGCTGGGTGCAGATCCGCGATCCCCGCTCGGGCCGCATCCTGCTGAGCCGCCTGCTGCAGCCGGGGGAGACCTTCGAGGTGCCGCCCGAGCCCCCCGGCCTGCTGCTCAACACCGGCCGCATCGAGGCGCTGGCCATCCAGGTCGGCGGCGTCGCCTCGGCCGCGACCCAGGGGCTGACCGGCGTCCGGCGTGATGTCGCGCTGGATGCGGAGCGCCTCCGCGCGGCGCCGCCGGGGCAGCTTCCCTTCCGCTGAATTCCGGTTATCGCTTGGCCACCGGCCGGCATGCTGCCATATCGGCGGCATGCCGAAGCGGGAGGCCTGACCGCCAATGTCCTATCGTCCCTATCAGCAGATCCAGCGCCGCAAGTCCCGCCAGATCTGGGTCGGCAAGGTGCCGGTGGGCGGGGATGCGCCCTTCTCCGTCCAGACCATGACCAATACGCCGACCGAGGATGCCGAGGCGACCATCGCCCAGATCCGCCGGGCCGAACTGGCCGGAGTCGACATCGTCCGCGTCTCCTGCCCCACGGAGGAGGCGACGGCGGCGTTGAAGGAGATCGCGCACGAGGTGAACGTGCCGATCGTGGCCGACATCCACTTCCATTACCGGCGGGCCATCGAGGCCGCCGAGGCCGGCGCCGCCTGCCTGCGCATCAACCCGGGCAATATCGGCAGCAAGGAGCGGGTGAAGGAGGTCGTGAAGGCCGCCCGCGACCACGGCTGCTCGATCCGCATCGGCGTCAATGCCGGCAGCCTCGAGAAGCATCTCCTGGAGAAGTATGGCGAGCCCAATCCGGAGGCGCTGGTGGAAAGCGCGCTCTGGCACGCCGCGCACCTGCAGGAGCTGGACTTCCACGAGTTCAAGATCAGCGTGAAGGCCTCGGACGTGTTCCTGGCCGTCGCCGCCTACCAGCAGCTGGCGGAGGCCTGCGACCACCCGCTGCACATCGGCATCACCGAGGCGGGCGGCAAGCGCACCGGCACGGTGAAGTCCTCGATCGGCCTGGGCTCGCTGCTCTGGGCCGGCATCGGCGACACGCTGCGCGTCTCGCTCTCCGCCGAGCCGGAGGAGGAGGTGCATGTCGGCTGGGATATCCTGAAGTCGCTCGGCATCCGGCATCGCGGGGTGAAGATCATCTCCTGCCCGTCCTGCGCGCGGCAGGGCTTCAACGTCATCCGGACGGTAGAGGCCCTGGAGGAGCGGCTGGCGCATATCGAGACGCCCCTGACGCTCTCCATCATCGGCTGCGTCGTCAACGGGCCGGGCGAGGCGCTGATGACCGATCTCGGCGTCACGGGCGGTGGCGCCGGCCGCCATATGGTCTATAGCGCCGGCCGGACCGATCATACCGTGGAGGATGCGCGGATGGTCGACCACATCGTGGAACTGGTCGAGAGGAAGGCCGCCGAGATCCAGGCGGCGGAGGCTCTGGCCAAGCAGGCGGCGGAGTAAGCACCTTGAGCGGCATGCAGCCGGTTCGCGGCACCAGGGACCTGATCGGCGAAACCTTCCGCCGCCACCACCACATCGTCGAGACGGCGCGCCACGTCAGTGGCCTCTACGGCTTCGAGGAATGGGCGACGCCGATCTTCGAGGACACGGCGGTGTTCGCCCGGTCCCTGGGCGACACCTCCGACGTGGTGAGCAAGGAGATGTACACCTTCCAGGATCGCGGCGGCGATTCCATCACGCTGCGGCCCGAGGCCACGGCCGGCATCTGCCGCGCGCTGGTCTCCAATGGGCTGACCCAGGGCGGCCTGCCGCGCAAGGTGTTCTACACCGGCCCGATGTTCCGCTACGAGCGGCCGCAGAAGGGTCGCTTCCGGCAGTTCCACCAGATCGACGTCGAGGTGCTCGGCGCCGCCGAGCCGCTGGCCGACGCCGAGGTGATCGCCATGGGCTGGCAGTTGCTCCAGCAGCTGGGCATCGATGACGGCGTGGTGCTGGAGATCAACACGCTGGGCGACACGCCGAGCCGCGATGCCTATCGCGCCGCCCTGGTCGCCTATTTCCGGGCCTATGCCGGGCAGCTCTCCGCCGACAGCCAGGCGCGGCTCGAGAAGAACCCGATGCGCATCCTGGACAGCAAGGATGAGGGTGACAAGAAGCTGGTCGCGGCCGCGCCGACCATCGATGCGCATCTGACGCCCGAGGCGAAGTCCTTCTTCGACAAGGTTCTGTCCTATCTGGACCTGTTCGGCGTGCCCTACCGCCGAAACCCTCGGATCGTGCGCGGGCTGGATTACTACAGCCACACCGCCTTCGAGTTCGTCACCGATCGCCTGGGCGCCCAGGGCACCGTGATGGGCGGCGGCCGTTACGAGGGGCTGGTCAGCGAGATGGGCGGGCCGCCCACGCCCTCGGTCGGCTGGGCGGCGGGGGTCGAGCGGCTGGCCGAGCTTCTGGCGGAATCGCCGGAGCCGACGCGGCCCGTCGCCATCCTGCCGGTCAGCGAGGCGGAGGAGGCGCCGGCCATCGAGCTGCTGCAGATGCTGCGCGCCTCCGGCGTCCCGGCCGAGATCGCCTACAAGGGCAATCTCAAGCGGCGCATGGAGCGGGCCAACAGGATCGGCTCCCAGGCGGCAGTGATCCTGGGCGAGAGCGAGGTGGCGGAGGGCGTCGTGCTGGTGCGCAACCTTGCGGACGGGTCGCAGGAGCGGGTTGGCACGGCGGGGCTGCTCTCGGCCCTCGCCGCCGCGGGCGTGGTCGATGCCATGCTTGAGCAGGTGGTGGAGGGGCTGGAACTCGCCGCCGAGGATGACGAGCCGGGCGAGGAATGAGCGGCGGCAGCACGCTCGCCGGCAAGCTCGATCGCCTGCTCTACCGGGCCGACGAGATCCGCGCCCTGCTGGAGACGGCGGAGGGCACGCAGATCGGCGCCCTGGCCAGGGAGCTTTCCGAGCTGGAGCCGGTGGTCGCCAAGGTGCGGGCGCTGCGCGCCGCCGAACAGGCGCGGGACGAGGCCGAGCAGCTCCTGGCCGATCCCGAGATGCGCGAGCTGGCGGAGGCCGAGTTCTACAGCCAGCGCGACGCCGTGCCGGCGCTGGAGCGGGAGATCCGCCTGCTGCTGCTGCCGCGCGACGCCGCCGACGCCGGCAGCGCCATCCTGGAGATCCGCCCCGCCGCGGGCGGCGATGAGGCCGGCCTCTTCGCCGCCGAGCTCTTCGCCGCCTATCAGCGCTATGCCGCCCAGCGCGGCTGGCGGTTCGGCGTGCTGGAATACGACGAGTCCGAGCTGGGCGGCATCCGGGGCGCGGTGGCCGAGGTCGAGGGCCAGGGGGTCTTCGCCCGCCTGAAGTTCGAGAGCGGGGTGCACCGCGTGCAGCGCGTTCCCTCCACCGAGACGCAGGGCCGCATCCACACCTCGACCGTGACCGTGGCCGTCCTGCCGGAGCCGGCCGAGGTGGATGTGCAGGTCAACGAGTCCGATCTGCGCATCGACACCTACCGCGCCTCTGGCGCCGGGGGGCAGCACGTGAACAAGACGGACAGCGCCGTCCGCATCACCCATCTGCCGACCGGCACGGTGGTGGCGATGCAGGAGGAGCGCAGCCAGCACAAGAACCGCGCCAAGGCGATGAAGGTGCTCCGCGCCCGGCTCTACGAGCAACAGCGCTCGGCGGCGGATAGCGCCCGCTCCTCCGACCGCCGCTCCCAGGTCGGCACCGGCGA
Organism: Pseudoroseomonas sp. WGS1072; assembly: GCF_049340465.1. Classification (NCBI taxonomy): domain Bacteria; kingdom Pseudomonadati; phylum Pseudomonadota; class Alphaproteobacteria; order Acetobacterales; family Acetobacteraceae; genus Pseudoroseomonas; species Pseudoroseomonas sp. WGS1072. Next base: position 3,205,228 of record NZ_JBMPSU010000001.1, read on the forward strand.
CCGCTCCGAGCGCATCCGCACCTACAACTTCCCCCAGGGCCGCGTCACCGACCACCGTATCGGGCTGACGCTGCACAAGATCGACCGCGTGATGCAGGGCGAGTTCGATGACATCATCGACGCGCTGACCGCCGAGGACGAGGCGGCGCGGCTGGCGGCGGCGGATGTCTGACGGCGGCTGCGCCGATCCCGCGGGGTCGGTCGGCGCCTTCCTCTGCCGCGCCGGCCAGCATCTTCGCGCCGCCGCCATCGAGAATCCCAGGCTGGAAGCCCGCCTCCTGCTGGGCGAGGCCATGGGCCGGGAGCCGGCGGCGCTGCTCGGCATGGCCCGCGCCCCGGTGCCGCCGGCGGCGGCCGGCCGCTTCGCCGCCATGCTGCGGCGGCGCCTGACACGCGAGCCGATGGCCTTCATCCTGGGCCACCAGGGCTTCTGGAGCCTCGACCTCGAGGTGTCTCCGGACACCTTGATCCCCCGCGCCGACTCCGAGGCGGTGGTCGAGGCCGCCCTGGCCGCGATGCCGGCCGGCGCTCATCGCGTGCTGGACCTCGGGACCGGGACGGGCTGCCTGCTCCTGGCCGTCCTGTCCGAATGGCCCCTGGCCTTCGGCGTCGGCGTGGACCTTTCGCCGGGGGCGGCGGCGCTGGCGGCCCGCAATGCCGCCCGCAACCGGCTGGCGGACCGCGCCGCCTTCCTGGCCGGCGACTGGGCGGCATCGCTGAGGGGCGGGTTCGACCTGGTGCTGTCGAACCCGCCCTATATCGAGAGCGGGGCGCTGGCCGCCCTGATGCCCGAGGTGTCCCAACATGAGCCGCCACGCGCGCTGGATGGCGGCGCGGACGGGCTGGAGGCCTACAGGAGCCTGACCGGCGCGTTGCCGGCCCTGCTCTCACCGCAAGGCTGCGCCGTGCTGGAGTTGGGGCAAGGCCAGGCCAGGCCGGTTTCCACCCTGGCGGAAAGGGCGGGGCTTGCGATTCGCGACATCAGAACCGATCTCTCGGGCATCGAGCGTGCCCTGGTTCTGGCCAGACGGTGAAAAAACCGTTTGGCTGCGCTGCGGTGCGCGGCTAGGGTGCCGAGGCGGCCCCGGGCGGTTGAGTCCCCCGGCTGGACCCGCCGGGATGATCTGGCATGGCAGACTGGCCATGCCCTTCTCCGGCGCCGCAGCGATGCAACACCATCAGCAAGCCCCGCGGTGTGCTTGTCCCTTTGGACAGATGCGCTGCATGGCGCGAGCATGAGACGGCGAACGCAACACCGATGAATATGAAACGCATGCGCGGCCGTGGCGGCCATCGCCATGGTGGCGGCGGCAGCGGCGGGGGCGGACAGTTCCGCCAGCCCAGCCATCAGCCGATGAACCGCAACCATGTCTTCGACTCCAGCGGTCCGGACATGCGGCTGCGTGGCACGGCGCAGCAGCTTTTTGAGAAGTACCTTCAGCTCGGCCGGGACGCGACCGGCTCCGGTGACCGGGTCATGGCCGAGAGCTATTTCCAGCACGCCGAGCATTATTTCCGCATTCTCAACGCCATGGCCCAGGCGGCCGCCGCGGCCCAGCAGGGCCAGCCTCGCCGGGCTTCGAATGGCGAGGGCAGCGAAGGCGGTGAGGGGGAGGGCGAGATGAACGGCCACTCCCAGTCCGGCTTCGGAGGCGACGCCGATGCCAGCGACGCCGATCAGCGCGAGACCATCCAGTAGGCCGGAGCCCGTCGTCCGGGGCCGGGCGGTGTGACCGCCGGCCTCGCCGGCGGGGGCCGCTTCAGGCGTCGAGGGGTGCCTCCAGGGAGTCTCCCAGCGCGACGCGCCCGCCTTCCAGCACGCGGGCATGGACGCCGAGATCGGCATGGCCGAAGTGCTGGCGCAGCAGGCGCGGGATATCCAGGTCGCGTTCGCCGGTCCGCAGGTTCACCTGCGTGGCCGGGCAGCGCACCGTTCGCTTGAACACCTGCAGCCGCGCGCCGCCCACCAGGATTTCCCGGTCCACCCAGTCGAACTCCGCCCAGGCCGGCAGGCCGGTGAAATAGAGATTGGCCCGGAACCTGAGCAGGTCGAGCTTCTGCCCGACGGCGGCCTCCAGGGCTTCCAGGCTGGCCATGTTGATCAGCGAGATGCCCTTGGTCTTCTGGTCGGTGAAGTTGTGCGCCGACGCCTCCGTGAAGTAGGGGTTGCCCCGCGCCTCATCGGCCATGTAGCGGCTGAGCAGCGCGGCGATGCTGGCGCGCCCCTCGGGGCTGCGCGTATCCGCCAGCAGCGGCGCCGCGCCCGGAACGGAAAGCGAGAGCTGCCCGCTACGCCCGTCATAGGCGGAGGCGACGAGCGCCAGGCGGGCATTGACCATGAGGCAGGCGAAGTTCTGCTTGGGCAGGAAGCGCGGTGCGGCCGGGTCGAAGGGCGCGTCGCCCTGCACCAGGGCGAATTGCCGGTCATGGGCGATGCATTCCCCCTCCCGGAGCTCCACCTGCTCCAGCGCCTCGGCCGAAAGACCCTTCACCGGATAGCGGTAGAGATGCTCGACACGCATCGGTTCAGCTCCTGCTTTTTTGGCGCCAACCCCTTGAAGGCGCGTCGCTTCCCTTACCACATCCCGGACAGGATGCCGCACCGGGTGTTGCCTTGCGGGACACCGGGCGACGGTTGCCTCATGTGGAGGGACCAGATTCTATGGACATCGAGAAATTCACCGAGCGCGCCCGGGGCTTTCTGCAGGCCGCACAGACCATCGCCATACGTGAGTACCATCAGCGCATCACGCCTGAGCATCTGCTGAAGGCGCTGCTCGACGACGAGCAGGGCGCCGCGGCCGGGCTGATCCGCGCCGCCGGCGCCGATCCGAAGCCGGTTCAGACGGCGGTGCAGCAGGAGCTGGACCGGCTTCCGCGCGTCGAAGGGGCGGGCGCCGGGCAGCCGCAGTTCACGCCCGATATCGTCCGCGTTCTCGACGCCGCGCAGCAGCAGGCCGGAAAGGCGGGCGACGCCTATGTGGCCCAGGACCGGCTGCTGACCGCGCTGGCGGCCAGCAACAGCCCGTCGGGCAAGGCGCTGGTCGCCGCCGGCGCCACGGCGCAGAAGCTGGATGCCGCCATCGCCACCATCCGCAAGGGCCGGACGGTGGATAGCGCCAGCGCAGAGCAGAGCTTCGACGCGCTGAAGAAGTATGCCCGCGACCTGACCGCCGCCGCGCGCGAGGGCAAGCTCGATCCGGTGATCGGCCGCGACGAGGAGATCCGCCGCGCCATCCAGGTGCTGGCCCGGCGCACCAAGAACAATCCGGTGCTGATCGGTGAGCCGGGTGTCGGCAAGACGGCCATCGTCGAGGGCCTGGCGCTTCGCATCGTCAATGGCGACGTGCCGGAGGCGCTGCGCAACAAGCGCGTCCTGGCGCTCGACCTCGGTGCCATGGTGGCTGGCGCCAAGTATCGCGGCGAATTCGAGGAGCGGCTGAAGGGCGTGCTGTCCGAGGTGGAGAGCGCGGCGGGCGAGATCGTCCTCTTCATCGACGAGATGCACACGCTGATGGGGGCGGGCAAGGCCGATGGCGCGATGGACGCGGCCAATCTGCTGAAGCCGGCCCTGGCCCGGGGCGAGCTGCACTGCATCGGCGCCACCACGCTCGACGAGTATCGCAAGCACGTGGAGAAGGACGCCGCCCTGGCGCGGCGCTTCCAGCCGGTTTTCGTCGGCGAGCCGACGGTGGAGGACACCATCTCCATCCTGCGCGGCATCAAGGAGAAGTACGAGCTGCACCACGGTGTGCGGATCGCCGACAGCGCCCTGGTGGCGGCGGCGACCCTGTCCAACCGCTACATCACCGACCGCTTCCTGCCCGACAAGGCCATCGACCTGGTGGACGAGGCGGCATCCCGCCTGCGCATGCAGGTGGACAGCAAGCCGGAGGAGCTGGACGAGGTCGACCGGCGGCTGATGATGCTCAAGATCGAGCGCGAGGCACTGAAGAAGGAGGACGACGCGGCCAGCCGTGATCGCCTGGGCAAGCTGGAGCGCGAGATCTCCGATCTGGAGGAGCGGTCCGATGCCATGGCGGCGTCCTGGCAGGCGGAGAAGGACAAGCTGAACTCGGCCCAGAAGGCCAAGGAGGAGCTGGACCGCGCCCGCACCGAGGTGGAGGTGGCGCAGCGCAAGGGCGACTATGCCCGCGCCGGCGAACTGACCTACAGCGTCATTCCCCGACTGGAGCGGCAGATCGCCGAGGCCGGAGGCGAGGGCGGCAAGCTGGTCAACGAGGCGGTGACCGAGGAGGGCATCGCCGCGGTGGTCAGCCGCTGGACCGGGATCCCGGTCGAGAAGATGCTGGAGGGCGAGCGCGCCAAGCTGCTGCGCATGGAGGACTCGCTCCGGCAGCGCGTGGTGGGGCAGGAGGAGGCCCTGGAGGCGGTTTCCAAGGCGGTGCGCCGTGCTCGCGCCGGCCTGCAGGATCCGAACCGGCCGATCGGCAGCTTCCTCTTCCTGGGCCCGACCGGTGTCGGCAAGACCGAGCTGACCAAGGCCATAGCCAGCTTCCTCTTCGACGACGAGAAGGCGCTGCTGCGGATCGACATGTCCGAGTACATGGAGAAGCACGCGGTCAGTCGCCTGATCGGCGCGCCTCCGGGCTACGTCGGCTATGAGGAGGGCGGCGCGCTCACCGAGGCGGTTCGCCGGCGGCCTTATCAGGTGATCCTTTTCGACGAGGTCGAGAAGGCGCACGAGGACGTGTTCAACGTCCTGCTGCAGGTGCTGGATGATGGGCGGCTGACGGACGGGCAGGGGCGGAC